>NZ_JBGAFX010000008.1:0-88935 GCF_044227025.1 Dokdonella sp.
ACTGCGAGGTGTGCTCAGCCTGGTGCTCGCGCACCATCCGAACTGCTCGCTCTCGTACTTCCGGGGCATACTTGTTGGGCTTCTTCATGACTCCATCCTCTCAAAGGTTGGAGCCTCCGGGAAAGCCGGGGCGATTCAGACTGCCAGGATCTCGAACGTTTCCTTGCCGAGCGGATCCACGAGTTCAATTCAAAGGCGACCGGCTACTTTGATGGGGAGTCGTTCGGCGCGACGCAGAGGGACGAGTCAGGAACGGTTGTAGGTGGTATTTCCGGGTTCACCTGGGGTCGTTGCTGCTTTGTGTCCTATCTGTGGGTTGCGGAAGTACACCGTGGCAAGGGCTTGGGCGGTGTATTGTTGAAAGCGTTCGAGAAGAACGCCATGGACAAGAACTGCATCATCGCCCTGCTTTCGTCACATAGCTTCCAATCACCGGGCTTCTACGCGCACATGGGCTACGAGGAGCTGGCACGCATCAACGACTATCCCATTGGCTACTCGGATCTCTTCTTCGCCAAGCGTCTGGCCCCAAATGCCGACTGACTGTTCGCATGGACTTCTTGGGTGGGCGTGCGAACGCTGAGGTGATCGGCATCGAATTCCTTGCGGTCGCGCCTGCGTTGCAGGCGCCGGCTGCGCAGGTCCGCGCGAACGCGATTCAAGCCCGCAGATCGCGATACGCATCGAGTGCAGCCCGGCGCGACACTGCCAGATCGACCATCGGCGGCGGGTAGCCGCTCGCGCGCAGGCGCCCGGCATCCCGCCACGGTGCATGGATCGAGGTGGCGGGAAACGGCGCGAGCTCGGGCACCCAGCGCCGCACGTAGGCGCCCTGCGGATCGAAACGCTCGCCCTGGGTCACGGGATTGAACACGCGAAAATACGGCGAGGCATCGACGCCGGTGCCGGCCGTCCACTGCCAGCCCTGGGTGTTGTTGCCGAGGTCGGCGTCGACCAGCGTGTCCCAGAACCAGCGCGCGCCATGCGACCAGTGGATGCGCAGGTTCTTGGTCAGGAACGATGCGACCAGCATGCGCACGCGGTTGTGCATCCAGCCGGTCGTCCACAGCTCGCGCATGCCGGCGTCGACGATCGGGATGCCGGTACGCCCGCGCTGCCAGCGCGAGAGCAGCGATGGATCGGGGTCCTGCCATTCGAATGCATCGAAGCGCGGATTGAGATTGCGCTCGGTGGAATGCGGGAAATGGTGGATGAGGTATTGCGAGAATTCGCGCCAGCCGAGTTCGCGCAGGCAGCTCTCGGCGCCACCGGCTGCGGCGCTTTCGCGCGCTGCATCGAGCAACGCCCAGGCGACCTGCATGGGCGAGACTTCGCCGAAGTGCAGGTGGGGCGACAATCGCGAAGTGCCTTCGTGCGAGGGAATGTCGCGCTCGCCCGGGTAGTCGGCGACGGCAGCGGCGCAGAACGTTTCCAGACGTCGCAGCGCCCCCGCTTCGCCGGGCTGCCAGGCGGCGGCGAGGCCGGCGTCCCAGGCGACGCCCGGCAACAAACCGAATGCCTCGAGCGGCAAACCGGTTTCGATCGGCGGCATGTCGATGCGGCGCGGCGCGGGAGGAGGTGGCCGAGGCTCGAGACGCGAGCGCGCGTTGCGCCAGTACGGCGTGAACACCTTGTACGGGGTACCGCCGCCGGTCACCAGGTCCCACGGCTCGATCAGCAAGGCGCCGTTGAAGCTGTGTGTTTCGACCCCGTCCGTGCGCAGCGCCTGCTTGATCTGCGTGTCGCGCGCGACCGTCGCGGGATCGTACAGCCGGTTCCAGTACACGGCGTCGGCACCTGTCGCGGCGACCAGTCTGCGAAGCGTGTCGAGCGAAGGGCCATCGACCAGATGCAGGCGTGCTCCACGCCGCACGAGGTCGGCGGCCAGTGCCGAGAGGGAATGGTGCAGCCACCAGCGGCTCGCGGCGCCCGGTTGCCACGGCGCCTCCTCGTCGGGTGCATGCACGTACACCGGCAGCACCGCGTCGTGCATGCGCAGTGCGGCCGCCAGCGCCGGATTGTCGGCAAGGCGCAGGTCGCGTCGGAACCAGACGATGGCGGTCGACATTCGCGGAATGGATCACGGGACGAACGCCAACCGTAACGCATTTTGCGCAGCCCTACCCGCGCACGGACGCAACTCCGGCTACATTGCGCCCGCGTTCGCCCGCATGCCGCCATATCGGGGTGTCACGCTTGCCCGGGTATACTTCCATCGCCATCCACCGGGGGATTCACAATGGAACTGCTTTCGCCCGTGTCGCGCCTGCGACTCGCCGGCCTCGCGTTGCTCGTAGCGGCGGTCGCCGCGCTCGCCTCCTGCAACCGTCCGTCGGACAAGCCGCCGGAGGTACAGGGAAGCAAGAAGCCGGTCGCGGCCGAGCCGTCGAAGACCACCAAGGTCGAAGGCTTTGCGCTCGCGTCGGCGCGCGCGGAACAGCATGACGGCCAGCTCGCACTCGCCCTCGAATTCAGCCAGCCGCTGGTCGGCACGCAGGCGTTCGACACGCTGATCGCGGTGACCGATCCCAAGGGCGCCGCGGTGGAAGGCAGCTGGTCGCTCGACGAGGACGGCACCACCCTGCGCTTCCCGTTCGTGCAAGCCGACCAGAGCTATGCAGTGCGCCTCAAGCCCGAACTCGCCGCGGCCGACGGCAAGACGCTCGGCAGCGAAGTGCGCAAGGACGTCTACACCGGACCGATGGAGCCGAACGCGTCGTTCGCCTCGCAGGGCAACGTGTTGCCGGCGCGCGAGACGCGCGGCTTGCCGGTGATCTCGGTCAACGTCAAGGAAGTCGACGTCGAATTCCTGCGCGTGCACGACGACGAACTCGCGAACTTCTTCGCCGCGTACCAGAAGAACGGCAAGCGCAGTTCCTACGAGCTCGATCCACGCTACGGCTGGGGCCGCCCCGGATCGCCGGTCGCGCAGATCGCCGATTCGGTCTACTCCAACCGCTTCGCCCTGCCCGGAAAGGACAACGAGCGCAGCCTCAACTACCTGCCGATCCAGAACATCGCCGAACTGGCCAAGCCGGGCCTGTATTTCGCGGTCATGAAGGCGGCCGGCACGTTCAACGACGATTACGAGACGAGCTACTTCTTCGTCAGCGACATCGGCCTGCACACGCGCGCCTACAAGGACACGCTGTTCGTGCACAGCGCCTCGCTGAAGAGCGGTGCTCCGCAAGGCGACGTCGAATTGTCGGTACTCGACTCGAAGGGCGAATCGGTCGTCGCCGGCAGGACCGACGCGAACGGCAACGCGCAACTCGCCTACGAACTCAAGGCCGACCAGGTGCTCGTGGCGAAGAGCGGCAACGACATCTCGCTGCTGCCGTTCAACCAGCCCGCGCTCGATCTTTCCGATTTCGCGGTCGCCGGCCGCAAGCAGACCTGGTTCGACGTGTTCGCCTGGGCCGATCGCGACCTGTATCGCCCCGGCGAGACGATCGCGCTGTCCGCACTGCTGCGCGACTACGACGGCAACCCGATCAAGCCGCAGCCGCTGTTCCTGACCCTCAAGCAACCGGACGGGCGCACCTACGCCGAGACGAAGCTCGATCCGAAGGACCTCAACTATTTCGAGTGGTCGCGCGAGATCCCGGTCGATGCGCCAACCGGCCGCTGGCAGGTGGAGTTCCGCACCGATCCGAAGGACAAGCAGGCGGCGCAGGGCCTGACGTTCCGCATCGAGGAGTTCCTGCCCGAGCGCCTCAAGCTCGACCTCACCACCAGCCAGGCCGTGCTCAAACCGGGCGAACCGCTGAAACTGGCGGTGGAGGGCGACTACCTCTACGGCGCGCCCGCGTCCGGCAACCGCTTCACCGCGCGCCTGACCGTCGCGGCCGACCAGCATCCGGTCGACGCGCACAAGGATTACTTCTTCGGCGATCCGACGATCGAATTGCCCAAGGAAGCGAAGGACGTCATCGACGAGGCGCTCGACGAGCACGGCAAGCTCGAGCAGGACGTCGAGATCGCCGAAGGCGCGAAGCCCGCAGCCCCCGTCGCGGCGATCCTCGCCGGCAGCGTCTACGAGAGCGGCGGCCGCACCGTCACGCGCTCACTCAAGCGCACCGTCTGGCCGGCCGACGCGCTGGTCGGCGTGCGCCCGCTGTTCGACATCAACGAGGGTTCCGACGCGCGCGGTCGCGCGGGCTTCGAGCTGATCCGCAGCAATGCGGCTGGCGACCTGCTCGCCGGCCAGCATCTCAAGCTGACCCTCGTGCGCGAGTACCGCGACTACCACTGGAGCTTCGACAAGGAGAGCGGCTGGCATTTCGACTACGTGCAGCGCTACGAGGACTCCGAGAAACGCGACATCGACGTCGAGGCCGGCAAGGTCGCGAAGTTCGACGTGCCGGTCGAATGGGGCAACTACCGCGTCGAGGTCCTCGACCCCGCGACAGGCCTGACCACGCGCCTGCCGTTCTTCGCCGGCTGGAGCTGGAACGACGAGAACCGCGGCAAGGAAGCGCGCCCGGACAAGGTCAAGCTCGCGCTCGACAAGCCGAGCTACCACGCCGGCGACACGATGAAGGTCACGATCACGCCGCCGCAGGCGGGGCCGGGCGTGCTGCTGGTCGAGTCCGACCACCTGCTCTACACCAAGAACATCGACGCGAAACCCGGTGCGACGTTCGAGATCCCGGTGACGAAGGACTTCGAGCGCCACGACGTGTACGTGACCGCATTGGTGTTCCGCGGCGGTTCGGCCACGGACAAGATCACGCCCGCACGCGCGGTCGGCGAAGCGTGGGTGCCGATGGATCGCGCCGACCGCAAGGTCGACGTGGCGATCGACGCCCCGAAGATGATGAAGCCCGAGGCCGACCTGCCGGTCACGGTGAAGGCGCCCGCGCTTGCCGGCAAGAAGGCCTACGTCACCGTTTCCGCGGTCGACGTCGGCATCCTCAACATCACGCGCTTCGCGCGACCCGACGCGAATGCGTGGTTCTTCGCCCAGCGTGCGCTCGGCATCGATGCGTACGACCTGTACTCGCGCGTGATCGAAAGCTTCGACGGCAACACCGCCAAGCTGCGCTACGGCGGCGACATGGCGCTCGCGGCCCTGCCGCAGGCGCGCCGGCCGACCGCGAAGGTGCTGACGGTCGACCTCTTCTCCGGCGTGGTTGCGCTCGATGCGAAGGGCGAGGCGAAGGTCGCGCTGAAGGTGCCGGATTTCAACGGCACCGTTCGCGTGACCGCGCAGGTGTTCGGCGAGAACCAGTACGGCGGCAACGACACCGAGACGATCGTGCGCGCGCCGCTGGTGGCCGAGATCTCGACACCGCGCGTGCTCGCACCCGGCGACAAGTCCGCGCTCACGCTCGACCTGCAGAACTTCTCCGGCAGTGAACGCGAGTTCGTGGTTAAGGTGTCGACCCAGAAACCGCTCGCGATCGACAAGGGCGAGCGCAAGGTCAAGCTTGCCGACGGCGCCAAGACGACGCTGAGCTTCGCGCTCAACGCGCTCGACGGCTACGGCGTCGGCAAGATCAACGTGCAGGCGTCGAGCGGCGAACTGAAGATCGACCGCCACTTCGAGATGGTCGTGCGCGCGGCATGGCCGTCGGTCATGCGTTCTTCGGCGCGCTCGCTCGACAAGCTCGACCCGGTCACCTTCCCTGTCGATGCGGTCGATGGCCTGCTCGCCGACTCGATCGCCGCGCGCCTGACCGTGTCGAGCCTGCCGCCGCTGCCGTTCGCGTCCGCATTGCGCGACCTGCTGAAGTACCCCTACGGCTGCATCGAGCAGACGACCAGCAAGGGCTACGGCTCGCTGATCCTCGACGAGAAGACCGCGACCAGCCTGCATGTCGACGGCCTGCCCGCGGACCAGCGCAAGGAGCGCGTCGATGGCGCGATCGGCCGCATCGCCTCGATGCAGATCCCCTCCGGCCATTTCTCGATGTGGGGTGGCGACAGCTACGTCAACGAGTACATCACGCCGTACGTGGTCGAGTTCCTCGAGGACGCGCGCGACGCCGGCTTCCTGGTCCCCGACGACATGCTGCAGAAAGCGCTCAAGCGCCTCAACGACGACCTGCTCTCGGGCGGCCATCCGTTCTACGGCTACGAGCACAGCGATCACCTGCGCTTCGCCAACGAAGCGTATTCGGGCTACGTGCTCGCGCGCGTCAACCGCGCGCCGCTCGGCACGTTGCGCGCGCTGTACGACAACGAGCGCTCGAAATCGGTGACCGCACTGCCGCTGGTCCAGCTCGGCATCGCGCTCAAGCTGATGGGCGACGAGCCGCGTGCGCAGAAGGCGATCGCCGAAGCGTTCGCGATGAAGGTCGAACGGCCCTGGTACCTCGGCGACTACGGCTCGAAGCTGCGCGACACGGCGCTGATGGTCGAGCTCGTGCATCGCTACGGCCTGTCGAAACCGGAATACGACGGCCGCGTGTTCGACATCGCGCGTTCCCTGACCAATGAGGACCACCAGGCCGACGCCGCGCAACGCAAGTACGGCTACCGCTGGCTCTGGCTCAGCACGCAGGAGCAGATCGCGATTGCGCGCCTCGGCAAGACGTTGCTCGGCGGCGATGCCGACAAGGTCGTCTCCGGTACGCTCGGCATCGGCGCGAACAGCAGCGAGATCAGCCCGGATCGCCTGTGGAGCCGCACCTTCGGCGGCGCCGAGATCGCTTCCGGCGTGCGCTTCACGCCGCAGGGCGACCTGCCGCTGTATGTCGCCACCGATGTCGCCGGCATTCCGAAGGCGGCGCCAGCCTTCGACGACCACTACGTGTGGATCCAGCGCCAGTTCTACACCCTCGACGGCAAGCCGTGGGAACCGGGCCCGCTGAAGGAAGGCGACAGCCTGATCGTCGGCCTCAAGCTCGAAGCGCGCGAGGCAATGCCGGATGCGCTGCTGGTCGACCTGCTGCCGGGTGGCCTCGAGATCGAGAACTTCAATCTCACCGACGCCAAGCAGTGGGCCGACGTCGTCGTCGACGGCATCACCATCACCGATCGCGCGCAGGCGGCCGAAGTGCGCCACGAGGAATTCCGCGACGATCGCTACGTCGCCGCACTCAACCTCGGCAAGGGCCAGACCGCGCACGTGTTCTATCTCGTGCGCGCAGTCACGCCCGGCACGTTCCAGGTACCGCCGCCGCTGGTCGAGGACATGTACATGCCGCAGGTGCGCGGCATCGGCAAGAGCACGCCGGCATCGGTGAAGGTGATCGAGCCGTAGCTCGATGCCGGATCGAAGCAGCGGCCAAGCAGACCCATCCCCACCCAACCCTCCCCCTGAAGGGGAGGGCTAAGGCGATGAACCTGCGTGCACGCAAGTTCCTCCGGCAATCGGCCATCACCCTGCTGTGCCTGCTCGCACTCGCCCTGTTGCTGGACCGCTTGTTCCCGCTGCCGCTGCCCGATCCGTCGGGCGGCAGCACGATCGTGCTCGCGCGCGATGGCCGGCCGTTGCGCGCGTTCCCCGACAGCGACGGTGTATGGCGCTATCCGGCGCGCGTCGAAGACGTCTCGCCGCTGTACGTCGAGGCGCTGCTGACCTACGAGGACCGCTGGTTCTACCGCCATCCAGGTGTCAACCCGCTTGCGCTCGCGCGCGCGTTCGGCCAGTGGATCGTGCACCGGCGCCTCGTCTCCGGCGGCTCGACGCTGACCATGCAGGTGGCGCGCATCCTCGACGGCACGCCGCACAGCGCGCTCGGCAAGGTGCGCCAGATGCTGCGCGCAGTGCAGCTCGAAGCGCATCTGTCGAAGCAGGAAATCCTCACCCTCTATCTCGACCGCGCGCCGTTCGGCGGCACCATCGAAGGGGTCGAGGCGGCTGCCTGGGCCTATCTCGGCAAACCCGCATCGCGGCTGTCGCATGCGGAAGCCGCATTGCTCGCCGTGCTGCCGCAGATGCCGAGCCGCCTGCGCCCCGATCGAAATGCCGACGCTGCACGGGTCGCGCGCGACAAGGTGCTTTCGCGCATGGCCGCGCTCGGCGTGTGGAGTCCGGCGCAGGTGCACGACGCGATGATCGAGTCGGTGGCCGCGCGCGCCTTGCAGCCGCCATTGAGCGCCGCGCTGCTGGCCGAGCGCCTGCACGCCGAACAGCCCGCGCAACGCCGCATCACCACCACGATCGACGCCGAGTTGCAGCGCTCGCTCGAGGCGCGCGTGACCGACTACCTCGCGCGCCTGCCCGAGCGCACCTCGGCCGCCCTGCTGGTGGTCGACAACGCCACGCTCGAAGCGCGCGCCTACGTCGGTTCGGCCGAGTTCGGCGACGAGCAGCGCCTCGGCCACGTCGACATGGTGCGCGCGTGGCGTTCGCCGGGTTCGACGCTGAAGCCGTTCCTGTACGGCCTCGCCCTCGACGACGGCCTGATCGATTCGGAAAGCCTGCTGGTGGATGCGCCGCAATCGTTCGGTGACGGCTACCGTCCGGGCAATTTCGACATGGCCTACAACGGACCGGTCGGTGCGGCGGAAGCCTTGCGGCTGTCGCTCAACGTCCCGGCGGTCGATCTGATCGACCGCATCGGCCCGACCCGGTTCGCCGCGCGCCTCGCCAATGCCGGCCTCGACCTGCGCCTGCCGCGCGGCGCCACGCCGAACCTGTCGGTGATCCTCGGTGGCGCCGGCGTGCGCATGGAGGACCTCGTCGGCGCGTACACCGCCCTCAACCGTGGCGGCATCGCCGGGCGCGTGCGCTATGCCGGCGGCGACGCGACGATCGACCGGCGCATCCTGTCGGAAGGCGCGGCGTGGATCGTGCGCGACATCCTCGAAGCAAATCCGCGACCCGGCTACGCACCGGGTACGTTCGATCCCGGCACGCGTCCGCGCGTCGCGTCGAAAACCGGGACCAGCTATGGCTTCCGCGACGCATGGGCGGTCGGTGCCACGCGCCAGTACACGGTCGCGGTATGGATCGGGCGCCCGGACGGCACGCCGCTGCCGGGGCAGTACGGCGCGGTGACCGCATTGCCGTTGATGTTCCAGGTCGTCGACAGCCTGCCGCGCAACGCGCTCGCAGCGGCACCGGAACCGCCGCCGGCGAGCGCGCGCCAGCTCGACGTGTGCTGGCCGCTCGGCCTCGCATTCGATCCGGCCCATGCGGAGCTGTGCCACCAGAAGCATACGGCGTGGACCCTCGATGGCGTGGTCCCGCCCACCCTGCCCGAGCGCGACACGAACACCTGGAGTGCCGGCCTCGTGCATCTGCGCGTGGATGCGCGCAGCGGCGAGCGGCTGAGTGCCGGTTGTACGCGCGAGCACGAACGCGAAGTCGACATCGCGCGCTGGCCCGCGCTCGCCTATCCGTGGTTGCCGCGCGAACTGCGCCGGCGCGCGACCCTGCCGCCACTCGCGCACGGCTGCGCGGATGACGGCCTCGACGCGATCCAGCCGATCCGCATCGAAGGGGTCGCCGAAGGCAGCGCGATCGCACGCGCGCCGAACAGCGGCACGCCCGCCACCCTCCACCTGCGCGCGTTCGGCTCCGGCGGCGACGTGCTGTGGCTGATCGATGGCCGCCTCGCCGGCACTACGCGCGGCAGTGCCACGTTCGAGCATGCGTTCGCCGAGACCGGCGTGCGTACCATCACCGCCCTCGCGACGAGCGGCGCCTGGGCGCAGTTGCAGGTGCGCGTGCTGCGCTGACAGCTCCCGGCCGCCGTCCCGGTCCGTGCTGCGCCCCGTGCGGCGATACGAGCGGATTGCGATCCGACGTGAAAGAATCCGGACCGGGCCACGGTCAAGTGCGGGCGACGACGCATTGCAGCGCAGCAATCGGATGAACCGTTCGCCGACCGCGGTGAACCGTGCAATCGATTGGTGCGACTGCCGGTCGAATACGCCGCGTTAACGCGCAAGCGGCTAACGTGGACCAGCAAGACGCCGGCGCATCGGCGAAACCCAACGGGCAAAGCCCGAAGACACTCACGGAGATCACTCGCATGTCCAGCAAGATCGGCAACACCCTCGGCGTCGCGATCGGCGCAGCGTTCATCGGTTCGCTTTCGCTGAGCCAGCTCGCCGCGGCCAGCCCGGCGTTCCAGGCCAGCGACCTTGCGTCGGGCTACATGCTCGCCGCGGCGGGCGAAGGCAAGTGTGGCGAAGGCAAGTGCGGCGTGGAAAAGATGGACACCAACAAGGACGGCAAGGTGTCGATGGATGAGGCGAAGGCGGCAAAAATGGCCGACCTCGAGTCGCACTTCAAGTCGGTCGATACCAATGGCGACGGTTTCGTCGACCAGGCCGAAATGGACGCACACCATGCTTCCATGAAGAAGGGCAAGGAAGCGTCGTGCGGCGCGGACAAGAAGAAGGCGGAAGGTTCCTGCGGCGGTGACAAGAAGAAGGCCGAGGGTTCCTGCGGCGGCGAGAAGAAGGCGAAGTCCGCGGAAGGTTCGTGTGGCGGCCACAAGGACGCGGAAGGTTCCTGCGGCGGCAAGAAGTAAGGACATGGGCAACCGAAGTCCCGCTCCCAAAGGTGCCGGACTCGGCCTGCGGCGGGCCCTCATGGGCCCGCTGCGGGATCACTTCGCCGCACAGGAACCGCAGGATGCGATCGACTTCCTCGAGATCGCGCCGGAAAACTGGATCGGCGTCGGCGGCCGGCTCGGGCGCGAACTGCGCGCGCTGACCGAGCGGCATCCGTTCGTCTGCCACGGTCTCTCGCTTTCGCTCGGTGGCCCCGCGCCACTCGACGAAACCCTGCTCGTGCGCATTCGTCGCCTGCTCGACACGCACGGAATCGCGATCTATTCCGAGCACCTCTCGTACTGCTCCGACGACGGGCACCTGTACGACCTCATGCCGATTCCATTCACCGATGAGGCAGTGCACGCGGTCGCTGCACGCATCCGCCAGGCACAGGACGTGCTCGGCCAGCGCATCGCGGTCGAAAATGTTTCCTACTACGCCGCGCCTTCGCAGGCGATGCGCGAGATTGACTTCATCAACGCCGTGCTGGCCGAGGCCGACTGCGACCTGCTGCTCGACGTCAACAACATCCACGTCAACAGCGTCAACCACGCTTACGACGCCGGCGCATTCCTCGATGCACTGCCGGGCGAACGCATCGCCTACATCCACATTGCCGGTCACTACGTCGAAGCCCCGGACCTGCTGGTCGACACGCACGGCGCGCCGATCATCGATCCGGTCTGGCAGCTGCTCGCGCGCGCCTACCGCAACTTCGGAGTGCGCCCCACCCTGGTCGAGCGCGATTTCAATTTTCCGCCGCTGGCCGAACTGGTCGGCGAGGTGCGCTCGATCCGCGCGATCCAGTCCGAACACCAGGTCGAGGCACGCGATGTCCGCCGCGCCTGAGGCCGCCGCCACGCGCGCGGCGCAGTACGCGTTCGCCGCGCACATCCGTGACCCGGCACGCGCTCCGGCACCGGCCGACGTCGAACCGCGCCGCATGGCGATCTACACGGAACTCTTCTACAACAACATCGAATCCCTGTTGGCGGCGAACTTCCCGGTCATCCGCCGCCTGCACGACGACGACGCCTGGCACGGGCGCGTACGCGACTTCTACCGCGACCATCATTCGCGCACCCCGCTGTTCACCGAGATCGCGCGCGAATTCATCCGCCACCTCGAACAGCGCGCCGAGTCCGCGGCCGGCGACCCGCCGTTCCTGCTCGAACTGGCGCACTACGAATGGAGCGAACTCGCCCTCAGCCTCGACGAGGCGGAGATCGATGCGCTGGATTGCGATGCGCAGGGCGACGTGTTGAACGGCGTGCCTGTGTTGTCACCGCTGCTGCGCGTGCTCGCCTATCGCTATCCGGTGCAGCACATCGGCCCGGACTTCGTCCCGACCGAGCCGGCGCCGCAGCCGGTGCTGATCCTGCTCGTGCGCGACCGCCGCGACGAAGTGCGCTTCACCGAAATCGACGCGCTCACCGCGATGCTGATCGAGCGCCTCGGTGCCAACCAGGTCCTTTCCGGCATCGAGTGCCTCGAAACCCTGCTGCACGACCTCGGCCGTGGCGGTGACGAATCCCTGCGCGTCGGCGGCCGCGACATCCTGCGCCTGCTTCGCGCACGCGAGGCGATCATCGGCACCGCCCGCACCCCGCCGGCATGAACCCGTAAGCGCTGCAGGATGAGCTCGAGAGCACCGCTGTTCGCGGTGCTCCACGGCGAACACTACCCGGCCGACTTCACCAGCAAATGCTTCGCCAACGCCCCCTGGAAGTGCGCGATGCCGCGCGCGAGGTGCAGCAGCGCGAACGGCAGCACTGCACCCAGCACCAGCACGACGGGCAGCAGCACGATCGGCGGCAGGATCGACTGGCCATCGAGGTAGATGCCGCCTTCGATCGCACCCGATTGTGCGAGCAGGACCGCGATGGGTGCCGCGACCATGCCGATCGAAAGCGCGATGCCGACCACCGCGAGGGTGAAGTAGAGGATCCCGAGCGGCAGCATCAGCACCATGTACAGCAGGGTCGACCAGGTGCGCGGATCGGTGAACATCGCGACCACGCGCTGGCGCCACGACAGCTTGCGGTCCTGGTATTGCGGTCGGCGCGGCATGCGTTCGCCGAGCATGACTTCGATGATGCGCCCTTCGACCAATGCGAGCACCCGCACGCTGCCGAAGAACAGCGCAGCAAACACGATGCCGAAGATCAGGATCGACAAGCCGATCGAAAGGGAAACGCCTGTCACCGCCCAGACGAAGTAGAAGATCCCGGTCGCCATGGAAAGAAGCATGTAGAACAACGCCGCATACGCGCGCGGATCCGCGGCGACACCGAAAAAGCGCCCGAGCGCACTGCGCCGCGCAGGTGGCGGTGGCGAACGCAACGCCGTCTGCACGACCTGTTCCTTGTCGACATAGATCGCGGCGACCTCCTCGGGCGCGCCGTAGCTGTTCGCGATCCGCGCCAGCACCTCGGCTTCCGACCTGCCGGGATTCTCGGCCAACTCGGAGCGCAGGTGATCCTCTGCGTCGTACAACGCATCCTGCAGCAGCGCCGGATCGGCGTTTCCGAGCGCGACGCGCAACTGCTCGAGGTATTCGCGGATGGTCTGCGGCGTACTCATGTTCCCTCCAGCACGGTATTCACGAAATCACGCGTGGCGGTCCACGCGTAGCTCCACTCGTCGAGGACTTTCCGCCCGAGCGGCGTGATGCGGTAGTAGCGGCGAGGCGGCCCCGCCACCGACGGCTCGACCTCGCTGGCGAGCAAGCCGGCGCCATCGAGGTTGCGCAAGACCGGATAGAGCGCGCTCTGCTTGCCGCTCAGCACGCCCTCGCCCGTTTCGTCGAGCTGCTTTGCGATCTGGTAGCCATACATCGGCTTCTTCGCCCGCGCCAGCACCGCCAGCAGCACCAGCGAGACGATGCCTGCGCTCAGTTCCTTGTGGAATTTCCACAGGTGGGTCTCGGTGTCGACCATCGCTGTGACCTTCAGCTCTTCATAGACCTGTGTGAATCATAGTGTTCAGTTCACACTAGCGAACGGGCCGGAAGTCATGCCGCCTGAAAGGTTGCGGCCGCACCCCGCGCCTGCGCGCGCATACCGCCTGCGGGATCCAGACTGTTCGTGTCGAGCGCAGCGGAATGACGTTCCGCGAAGTCGAAACAGGATCGCCCGGAGCGAACCGAGCGTTGGCGCCGCGCTCAGCCCGGCGCGTCCTCGGCGCTCACCCCGGCGTCGTCGGCGTCGGCGACGAAACGGCCCTGGCCATCGAGTTCGGCGAACAAGCCGCCTTGTGCGACCAGTTCGGCGTAGCGCCCCTGCTCGACCAGCTCGCCGTTCTTGAGCACGAGGATGATGTCCGCATTGCGCACGGTCGACAGGCGATGCGCGATCACGAAGGTCGTGCGGCTGGCGGTCAGTTTGGTCAGCGCGCGCTGGATGCGCGCCTCGGTCGCATTGTCGAGCGCGCTGGTCGCCTCGTCGAGGATCAGGATCGGCGCGTCCTTCAGCATCGCGCGCGCGATCGACAACCGCTGGCGCTCGCCACCGGACAACGAGCGGCCACGCTCGGCGACCAGGGTCGCGTAGCCTTCGGGTTTGACCACGATGAAATCGTGCGCTTCGGCCGCGCGCGCGGCCGCTTCGATCTCCTCCTGGCTCGCATCCGGATCACCGATGCGCAGGTTGTCGGCGATCGAGCGATAGAACAGGCCCGGGTCCTGGAACACGACCGCGATGTTCCGGCGCAGTGACGTCAGGTTCACCTCGCGGATGTCGACACCGTCGATCGTGATGCGTCCCTCGCTCGGGTCATAGGTGCGATAGAGCAGGCCGAGCGCAGTCGTCTTGCCGGCCCCGGTCGGACCGACCAGCGCGACGGTGCCGCCGGCGCGAATGCGGAAGCTCAGGTGCTTGAGTGCCGGGTGTGACACGTCGTAGCCGAACGAAACGTTTTCGAACGCGACTTCGCCGCGGATCGGTGGCAGGTCGGGCGCGGACGGGTCGTCCTGCAGGATCGCCGGCGTATCGAGCACCGCGAAGAAATCGCCGAGCGAATGGGTCTGGAAGAACAGGCTGGAAACGAATCCGGCGAACTGCTCGAGGCGCCCTATCAGCATCATCGCGAAACCGACGAAGCTGACGATCGCGCCGACCGTGACTTCGCCCTTGATGTTGAGCGAGGTACCGAGCATGAAGATCGCGACGATCGTCAGCGTACTCGCTGCGCGATTCGCGACCGACAACCAGGCCCAGCCACGCAGCACCGGGTACTGTGCCGCGAGCGCACGGCGCATCATTTCGCGCACCGCGGCGACCTCGGCCGCCAGCCGCGTGAAGCTCTGCACGACCAGCACGTTGCCGAACACGTCGCCGGCGCGTTCGGAGATCTCGTGGTGCAGTTCCTCGACCTCGCCTTGCGCCTTGTGCGTCTTGCGCATCGCGATCGCGTTGAACACCGCGAAGCTGACCATCAGCAGGATCATCAGCAACGCCAGCTTCCAGTTGATGTGCAGTGCGAGCGGCACCATCACGACGATCGACAGCAGGGTCGCCAGGTGCTCGCGGAAGAAGCCGAGCCAGAGTCCGAACAGGTTGCTGCTGCCGCCATGCATGATGCGCAGCAGGCGGCCGGTGTGGTGCTGGCCATGGAAAGCCAGCGGCAGCGCGACCGCATGTTCGAAGAAGCTCGCGATCGCGGCCTGGCGGCGCCGGTGCGCGAGGCGGTCCGCGTACAGCGAGACCCATACGCTGGCGACCACCCCGCCGAGGCCGACTCCGGCCCACGACCAGATCAGGCGCCAGGCGCCGTGTTTCTCCGGCGCGGCGAGCGCATCGACGACTTTTCCGAACAGCCACGGTTCGAGGAAGTACACGCCGGCGAGCGCGAGATTGGCCAGCGCAAGCGTGATCGCCAGCCACTTCTCCGGCGCAAGCAGGGCGATCACACGGAAATAGATGCGTAGCAGCGACACGAGGGTTCCCTCCGCAGGCGCGCGCAATCCTAGCAAACAGCGGCAGGCGGACCTGCAAACTTTGCCAACGCGACGAACGGGGCGAGAATGCCCTCCCCCGACCCGCGGAACCCGCAATGACCCGTCGACTCGCCCCGCTTGCCCTGCTGCTGCTCGCCGGCTGTGCCAGCCATCCGCTGTATACGCCCGCGGAAGCGCCGCCGGGCGCCGCCAGCAGCGAAACCATCGCGCCTGCGCCTGAGCGAATCAGCTACGAGGAAACTCCCGGCCGCGATGCGGCGACCGTTGCGCGCATGCGCGCAACGCCGGCGCCTGCGAGCGCGCGGATCGACGTGGACGACGACGGCGGGGGCGACAACCGGCTGTCGGCGCAGGGCTACGTGCGGATCGGGCGCAGCCGCATGCCCGTGCAGTTGATCGGACGAGACCGCGAAACGGACGCGCGCGCCGAGGCATCGCGGCAGGCCGCCGCGATCGGCGCCGAGCGCGTCCTGCTCGCGTCGCCGCGCGGCACGGAGGACGCGGTCTGGATCGCCGACTACTACGTGCGCTTCAAGCTTTCGTTCGGCGCGACATTTCGCGATCTGCGCGCTCAGGAGCGCACGACACTCGCGGTGGACGGCGGCATCGCGATCGGCACCGTCATCGGCGGCACCCCCGCCTCGCGCGCGAACCTGATCGCCGGCGACTACGTGCTCGCCGTCGACGGCAAGCCCATCGCCGATCGCGCGGACTTCCAGGACCGGTTGAAACGCAGCACGACTCGCTCGGTCACGCTGACCGTGATCCGCAACGGCGAGACGCTGCAGCGCGTCGTCCGGCTCGGCGCGATGGCGGACGACAAGGATTGATGCCGGACGGATCCGGCGCGAGGTCGCGCCGGATCGCAGGTCCGGTTACCGAGTGCAGTCGCGGGTCGGCAGTTGTGCCTGCACGGTCGCATCGACGCCCTCGGGCAAGGCGATCTCGAGCGCGATGTCGGAGCCGTCGAGCAGCAGCACCGAGCGATCGCCGCTGGTTGCGACACCCATCGTCAATGTCGCCTGCGGCGTGGTGGTCGCCCATGCGGTCGCGTGCTCGACGCCGGCCTTGTCGATCGTGACGAGTCGTACGCGCGGCGCCGCACCGACATTCAGGCGCTCGACCCGCAGTCCCGCACCGTTCGCCGCATGCGCGACGAGGACGACGTCGATCGCGGCGCTGGCGGTTGCAGGCATTGCGAATGCGCGCGTCGTGGTCAGGTCGAAGCGTTGCTGCGCAGCGCCGGCGGGCGTGCAGGCCACGCTGGCGGGATCGCTCACCGACTCCGCGCCATCGCCGTATGCCACGTCCATGCCGGTGCGCATGATCACCAATGTATCCCGGTCGGTGGCGCTGGCGCTGGCTCCGCCCGAGGCGTTCACGGTGTAGGCGACGCTGCCGCCGCTCGCATCCAGACGCACCGGCGTGGTCACGATCCAGGTCAGGGTGCGGCCGATCGGCACGCGGACGTTTGCGTCGTTGAGCGCACCGCTACCGCTCGCGGTGCAGGTTGCACCGCCACCGGCGCCCTGGCAGGTCCAGGTCGTCGCCGCGGTGTCGAGTTGCGGCGGCGAGACATTGGCGAGGTTGATGCCGGTCGCATCGCCAGTGCCGTCGTTGGTGAGCGTGACGATGTAGTTCAGCAACATCCCGTAGCGCGCGTAGCTGCGGTTGTCGCTGAGGCTCAGGCTGAGGTGCGCCAGCGGCGTCGGGCAATTGACCGCGACATTGGTGATGTCGCTGCCGGCCAGCGTGCCGCTGCCGTTCGTGACCGTGCAGACCTGGGCCGGAGCGGTCGGCTGCTGGGCGATCGTCACCGCATAGGCGGTGAGGTCATCGAGCGGCTGGGCGAACACGAAGTTGCCGTTGGCGCCGATCAGCAGGGAGTTGCCGCCGTTGAGGCGCAACACCATCGCTGATCCGACCAGGCCGCTCACCGTGCCACCGACCGTGTGTGTGTCGATTGCGAAGTGTGCCACCACCGTGCAGTCCGCCGTGACCGCATTGGTCGTGTAGATCGTGTTGCCGGGCCCCGACAGCGTGCCGCCGCAGGTACCGTCGACGCTGGCGACGTGATGGCTTGCAGCCGGCGCGAGCGTGAACACCGTGGTCGCATCGTGGTCCACCTGCACCACCGTCGACGGGCTGATCGTGCCGTTGCCGCCGACGACGCTCGGCGTCACCGCATGCTGGTCGATCGCGAAGTGCGCGACCACCGTGCAGTCCGCGGTGATCGCATTGGTCGTGTAGGTCGTGTTGTTCGGACCCGACAGCGTACCGCCGCAGGTGCCGTCGACGCTGGCCACATGGTAGTTCGCGGACGGCGCGAGCGTGAACACCGTGGTCGCACCGTGGTCCACCTGCACCGCCGTCGACGGGCTGATCGTGCCGTTGCCGCCGACGACGCTCGGCGTCACCGCGTGCTGGTCGATCGCGAAGTGCGCGACCACCGTGCAGTCCGCGGTGATCGCATTGGTCGTGTAGGTCGTATTGTTCGGACCCGACAGCGTACCGCCGCAGGTTCCATCGACATTGGCGACGTGATGGTTCGCTGCCGGCGCAAGCGTGAACACCGTGGTCGCACCGTGGTTGATCTGTTGGGTACCCGCCGGGCTGATGGTGCCATTGCCGCCGATGACGCTCGACGTCACCGCGTGCTGGTCGATCGCGAAGTGCGCGACCACCGTGCAGTCCGCGGTCACCGCGTTGGTCGTGTAGGTCGTGTTGTTCGGACCCGACAGCGCGCCGCCGCAGGTGCCGTCGACACTGGCCACGTGGTAGTTCGCGGACGGCGCCAGCGTGAACACTGCGCTGGAACCGTGGTCCACGTTGACCGGGCCAAGCGGGTTGATCGAGCCGTTGCCGCCCGCGACACTGGCGAGAACGACATGCTGGTCGATCGTGAAGTGCGCGACCACCGTGCAATTCGCGCTGATCGCATTGGTCGTGTAGGTCGTGTTGTTCGGACCCGACAACGCGCCGCCGCAGGATCCATCGACGTTCGCAACGTGATAATTCGCCGCAGGCGACAGCGTGAAGACCAGCACGCTGCCACCATTGACGACTTGCGAACCCGCTGGAGCGATCGATCCGTTGCCACCGGCGACGCTCGACGTGACGGTGAACGTGTTCGGCACGAACGTCGCAACGCAGGTCCGCGCGCCGGTCATCGCCACGGTCGTGACCGGATTCGTCCCGGCACACGCACCGCTCCAGCCGGAGAACAGCTGGTTCGCGTTCGGTGTCGCGGTGAGCGTGACGGTCGGCTGCGTTTCACCGTCGTAGTACGCCGTGCAGTTTCCGCTGCAATTGCTGATCGTGCCGATCGTCGGCACCGGCGTCGCGCCGGCCGACACGCTGCCGCTGCCGACAATCGAGGCAGTCAGCGGCGACTGGCGATACTCGACCGCGCCGATGTCGCAGCTGGCGCCCTGCGGGCGCGTGAAACCCCGCTGGTCGGTGGCCTGGCACGGCGCCGAGGCCTCGAGCAGCGGACTGGTCGGTTGCGGCAGCTGGGTGCTGGTTGGCCCGCCGTTGTTCGCGAGTGCTCCGAGCAGCGGGCTGGTGCCATCGGCAAGATCACTGGCGATGTAGCCGACGCTGTCACCGCGCGCCTTCACGAGGTTGAAGCCACTGGAGGCAAGGCCGCTGAGCGCACCGTGCAGGTCGGGATTGGTCGGCGTGCCGCCGCCGGTCGTGCCGTCGCTGACGACGCTGCTGGTCAAGGTCAGGCTGGCGGCGGAACTGCCCTTGTACACATTGCCGCCACCAAGACCGGCGCTGTTCGCGGTGATCGTGCTGGCCGTGATCGTCGCCGTGCCATTGTTGAAGCTGATGCCGCCGCCGTTGCACGAAGCAGCCGTGTTCGCCGTGATTGTGCTGTTGGTCACCACCAGCACCGAGCCGGGTCCTTCGCTGCGGATGGCGCCGCCGCCGGCGCAATTGCCTGCGGTAACGCTGTTGCCGCTGAAGGTGCTCGACGTGACCGTCAGCGTGCCCGTGTTGTAGACCGCGCCGCCGGCATCGCTGGCTGCACTGGACGTGATCGCGACCGCGTTGAGGGTCAGGTTGCCGCTGTTGGAGATCGCGCCGCCCTGCCCGCCGGCGCCGGCCGAGCCTGCCGTCAGGGTCAGTCCCGAAACCGTGGTCGTACCGGAGGTCTGGAAGACCTGGCTCGCGTTGAGGGCGCTGACCGTGATCTGGTTCGCGCCGGGGCCGGTGATCGTCGTTCCGCTGACGTCGATCCGCCCGCTGGTCAGGTTGATCGTGCCGCTCAGGCCGGCGGCAAACGTCACGCTTCCGCCCGCGCCTGCCTGCTGGCGCAGGCTGCCGACGCCGCTGTCCGCGAGCGTGGTGACCACCCCGGCTCCGGCCGGCGCGGCACACAGCAGGAACCCGAGCGCCAGCCACGGCGCCGTGAGGTGTCGCCTCGTTGCATTGCCGATCATGCGTGCTTGCCCCTGTTCAAGCCGCCCGGCTCGCGTCACGATCGCGCGGCAGGCGTTCCATCAAGCGGTAGATCGAGCCACCGGCTTCGTCACAAAACACGAAACCGTGGCGGAGGTAGAGACGTTGTGCGGGATTTCCGTGCTCGACGTGGATGCGAACGACGAGGTGGTCCTCGTCGGCTTCCGCCTCGAGCTGCGAAAGCAGAAGGCTGCCGATCCCGCGTCCGCGGAATTTCGCCAGCAGCGCGATGTCGACGATGCACAACTCGTCGTCGCGGCGCTGGACATACAGGCGGCCCGCATCGACACCGTCGCAGGTGATGACGTGGAAACGGGTGGTGTCGTAGTTGAGCCAGTAGTCGCGTCGCTGTGCGGAGTGCTGCATGCGCAGAAATGCCTCGACCTGCGCTTCGTTCCAGCCGAGAGGCGCGAGCTCCTCGACGCGCGTACCCGCATACACCCGGTACAGGAAATCATCGTCGTCGGCGCGCAGATCGCGCAAGGCGATCTTGTGACCACATGGCGCGCCTGACATGCTCAATTGCGCGCCGGGAAGATGCCGCGCAGGGCGATGCAGAAATTCACCGCCAGGAATGGCTGCAGGTTGTTGTGCGGCTGGTTGCCGCCAGCAAGGCCGATCTCCAGCGGACTCATCGTTCCGGATGGACTGCCGGTCGAGTACACCTGGTCGGCACCGGCAGCGAGCGCAGCACCCGATGCGTTGGCGCGATCCGCGCGAGTACTCTGCGCGGGCACGCCGTGGGTGTGCGCCGGCATTTCGGTTTGCAGCAACGTCACGCCCTCGCTGCCGCCGATCTCACCCAGGTCGCGCTGGGTCAGACCGGGACCCGGGCCCGGTCCGAATCCCATCGGCACACGCCCCTGCAGGTTCGGCAGTGCGAAATTGGTCGTGCCATTGCCGCCGTAGTACGTGCCGAGGAGGGAGAACAACGCGGTGTTCTGCGAGATCGGAATCAGCTGGCCGTTGCAGAACGAGTAATTGCGCGGCGCGAAGTTGCAGCCGAACATGCGGATCTCGCCGACGAAAGGTGCGGTCATGGCTGCCTCAGTTCCGGCTCGGGAAGACGCCCTCGAGGGCGATGATGAAGTTTATGCACAGGAACGGCTGCGTATTGTCGTGCGGCTGGTTGCCGCCGCTCGGCGCAAGAGCGCTCGGCGAAAGGGCCACCGTGTTCGCGAAATCATGGTTGTAGATGTCCGCCTCTCCGCTGCCGAGCAGGTTGCCCGACGGACTCGAGCTGCGCGCGCCGCTACTGGCGGCGTTGATCACATGCACATGGGAGGGAATCTGCGCGGTGATCAGTGTCACCGACTCCGTTCCAGCCATCTGGCCCAACACGTAGTTGCTGAGCCCAGGTCCCTGGCCCTGGTTGATCGGCACGCGTCCGCGCAAGTCGGGCACACCGAATGTAGTCACGCCATCGCCACCGTAGGTGGTGCCGACCAGGGCGTACAGCGCATCGTTCTGCGAGATCGGCAGCAGTTGTCCGGCGCAGAACGCCCAGCCGCGCGGCGCAAAGTTGAAACCGGCCATGCGGATCTCGCCAAGGAATGGATTCGACATGGCGAGTGCTCAGTTGCGGGAAGGAAAGATGCCCTGCAGGGCGATCGCGAAATTGACCGTCAGGTAAGGCTGGATATTCGGATGCGGCTGGGTGCCGCCGCTGGGATTGGTGCTGGTGGCGAGCTGCACGTTGGGAGGCCCGCCGCGGTATGCCTTGTTCGCAGTCGGCGTGGCGGGCATCGCGCCGGTAGGATCCCCGGTGGTCGCGGCACCGGCCGCCTGCATGAAGTGGTTGTGCTGCGGCAATTGAGTCTGCAGCAGGGTGACGCTCTCCGTGCCCGCCTGCTCACCAAGCACGTAATTGGAACCACCCGCCAATTGTCCCGGGTGCAGCGGCACGCGAGAACGCATGTCCGGCAACGCGAATGTCTGGACGCCGTTGCCGCCGAATGTGGTGCCCAGCAGCGAAAACAATGCCTGGTTCTGCTGGATCGGCAGGATCTGTCCGGCGCAGGTCGCCCAACCACGCGGCGGGAAATCGAACGAGAACATTCGGATCTCGCTTATGAACGGCTGAGTCATAGGTGTTCCCCCGTTGCATCCGGCGTTACCGCATCGGACCTGCTCATGGTAGGCGTTCAGGCGCTGTGAACTCAAGCACAATTCCGCCTTGCCGCTGTCGACGGCGACCGTTAGACTGCCGTTCGTCATCCAGGGGGATTCGCCATGTCGCAGCCACGTCGCCAATTCCTGCGGCTGTTCGGCGTCAGCGCGGCCATGTTCGCGCTCGGCGAATCCAGCTTGGTCGCGGCCGCATCGGCAAAGACGTCCTCGGCCAAGAACCTGTCGGAAATGGACTATTCCTCGTTCGCGCAGCTGGTCGGCAAGGGATTCCGCCTCGCGCGCGACGGCAAGCCCGCAGTCGGCCTGCAACTTGCCAAGGTGGTACCGCTGAAGAGTGCGAAAGGCTACGCGGACGAGCGGATTGCTCGCGCGCAATGCTTCACCCTGGTGTTCCGCAGTGCAGAGCGCTCCGCCCTGCCTGAAGGTATCTACGATTTCAGCGTGAGCGGCGTGCAGACGTTCCAGGCCTTCATCTCGCCGATCCTCGGCGACGGCCGCAGCTATCAGGTCGTGTTCAACCGCACCTGAGCTCGTCCCCGGAAGCTGCCCGCTCAGGCAGCTCCGACCGCCCGGTTGAAAACCGCTTCGTAGGCGATCCGCAGCCCTTCCCGCGCAACCGGCACGAGGAAGATCTCGCGCGCATCCTCGCCGTCGAATTCGACGGCGTAGCTGCCCTGCTGCGGCACGCCGGGCTCTTCCACCTTGAACAGCAAGGCGAACTGCTCATAACCCTGGCGCTCTCGGCGCTCACCGACTTCCGCGAGAGTGCCGACGAGTTCGACTGCGCCGCCCTCGCGGTCGAGTGAACGCACGCGACACGCGCGCCCCAACAAGGCTGAAAAATCTTCATGGCGCATCGATGCTGGCATGCAGGACCACTCTCCTCACGATCGGGGCGAGTTTAGCAGCACGTTGTGCGGCGGTGTCCAACGCCGCGTCGCGGCGCCTGCGATCGAATCAGCAATCGCGCGCGTGATCGCCAAACGCGGGCAAAAAAAAAGCGGGCCAAAGCCCGCTTTTCATTCACGCGATTCTTATGCAGCGCCTTCTTCCTCGACCGCCTTCATCGACAGGCGGATGCGGCCCTGCTTGTCGACTTCGAGAACCTTGACCTTCACGATGTCGCCTTCCTTGAGCTTGTCGGAAACCTTCTCGACGCGCTCGTTGGAGATCTGCGAGACGTGCACGAGGCCGTCCTTGCCGGGAAGGATCGTCACGAACGCGCCGAAGTCCATCAGCTTGGCGACCTTGCCCTCGTAGATGCGGCCCGGCTCGACGTCGGAGACGATCTGCTCGATGCGCTTCTTCGCCGCGTCGCCCGCCTCGCGGTTGACCGACGCGATGATCACGGTGCCGTCATCGCTGATGTCGATCGTCGCACCGGTTTCCTCGGTGATCGAACGGATCGTGGTACCGCCCTTGCCGATCACTTCGCGGATCTTGTCCGGGTGGATCTTCATCGTGATCAGGCGCGGCGCGTATTCGCTCATCTCGGTGCGCGAGGTCGTGATGACCTTGTTCATCTCGCCGAGGATGTGCAGGCGGCCCTGCTTGGCCTGCGCCAGCGCGACCTTCATGATCTCTTCGGTGATGCCGTCGATCTTGATATCCATCTGCAGCGCGCTGATGCCATCGGCGGAACCGGCCACCTTGAAGTCCATGTCGCCGAGATGATCCTCGTCGCCGAGGATGTCGGACAGCACGACGAAGTCGGCGCCTTCCTTGACCAGGCCCATCGCGATGCCCGCGACCGGAGACTTGAGCGGGACACCGGCATCCATCATCGCGAGCGACGAGCCGCAGACGGAGGCCATCGACGAGGAGCCGTTCGACTCGGTGATCTCGGAGACGACGCGCAGCACGTACGGGAACGCTTCGATCGTCGGCTTGACTGCCTGCACGCCACGCTTGGCAAGGCGACCGTGGCCGACTTCGCGACGCTTCGGCGCGCCGAAGCGACCGGCTTCACCGACCGAGAACGGCGGGAAGTTGTAATGGAACAGGAACGGATCCTTCGACTCGCCTTCCGGCGCGTCGATGATCTGCGCGTCGCGCGTGGTGCCGAGCGTGACGGTGACGAGCGCCTGCGTCTCGCCGCGCGTGAACAACGCCGAGCCGTGCGTGCGCGGCAGCACGCCGACACGCGCGGTGATCGCGCGCACGTCGTCAAGCTTGCGGCCGTCGATGCGCACCTTCGTCTTCAGCACGCTGTCGCGCAACGTGTGGTACTCGAGCTCGACGAATTCCTTCGCCATGTCGACGGCAGCCCACGCGTTCTTCTCGGCTTCGCCCTTCAGCGAATCGATCACGTCGGCCTTGATCGCGGCGATCGCGTCGCGACGCTGCAGCTTGTCGCGGATCTGGAACGCCTGCTCGAGCTTGTTGCCGACCGCGCCCTTCAGCACTGCGACGAGCGCCTCGTTGCGCGCCGGCGCCTGCCAGTTCCACGACGGCTTCGCCGCTTCGGTGGCGAGCTCGGCGATCGCCTGGATCGCGACCTGCATCTGCTTGTGGCCGAACATCACCGCGCCGAGCATGACGTCTTCGCTGAGCAGCTTCGCTTCGGACTCGACCATCAGCACCGCATTCGCGGTACCGGCGACGACGAGGTCGAGGTCGGAGGTCTTGAGTTCGGTGTGGGTGGGGTTGAGCAGGTACTGGCCGTTCGCGTAACCGACTCGCGCTGCGCCGATCGGGCCCTTGAACGGGATGCCGGCCAGGCTGAGTGCGGCCGATGCACCGATCAGCGCCGGGATGTCGCCATCGATATCGGGGTTCAGCGAGATGACCTGTGCGATGACCTGCACCTCGTTCTTGAACTCTTCCGGGAACAGCGGACGCACCGGACGATCGATCAGGCGTGAGGTCAACGTCTCCTTCTCGGTCGGACGGCCTTCGCGCTTGAAGAAGCCGCCCGGAATGCGGCCGGCGGAGTAGAACTTCTCGACGTAGTCGACGGTGAGCGGGAAGAAATCCTGCCCCTCGCGCATCTTCGGCGCCGCCACCGCGGTCACCAGCACGACCGTACCGCCCATGCTGACCATCACCGCACCGGAGGCCTGGCGGGCGATTTCGCCCGTTTCCAGCGTGACCGTTTGAGCGCCGTACTGGAACGACTTGGTTACTTTCGCCACGTTAGTTGTCCTGTCTGGGAAGGCGCATTCCCCATGGAACGCGCTTGTGCTTCATTTGAAAAGTGCGGCCAGGGATGGCCGCTCTGGAGTTCATGCAACGCGAAACGCAGTCCCCGTCCAGCGGTTCGTCAAGCGGCGCCCATGCAGAACGCACGAGCAAACCGCGACGGGGACAGCAACCTACCGGCGCAGGCCCAGACGCTCGATCAGCGTCTTGTAGCGCTCGGCATCGGCCTTCTTGAGGTAGGCGAGCAGGCTGCGGCGCTGGTTCACCATCTTGAGCAGGCCGCGACGCGAATGATGGTCCTTGTCGTGGTCGGCGAAGTGCCTGGACAGGTGCTCGATGCGCGCGGACAGCAGGGCGACCTGTACTTCCGGCGAGCCGGTATCGTTCTTGCCACGACCGTAGTCGGCGATGATCTTGCTGGTTTGTTCGACTGGGAGAGACATGGGTTTGCCCTTTGATGGAACATACGGCGCGGGTCAGCTTGGACGCATTGCCAAAGCGCGAGCCGCGTCAGGAATCCCCGGCGGACCGGGACGAAATAAAGCTCCCTATTCTAACCCGTTTTTCCCGGCCAATGGAGCGCGGGTCGTCCGGAATTCCGTTCCCGGCCGCTCGCACGGCGACCCCCGACAGCCGTTCAGGCCGGGCTTTGTGCCGCCAGCGCGCCCGCGCTGAAACCGCGCCGCACGCGCACTTCTCCGGTGGGGTCCACCTCGACCAGCGCGACCAGCCGGCCGTCGGGGTCGATCGCGCAGGCGAATTCCGTGGCGGCCACGTCGTTGCGCAGCAGTCGCCTGCCTTGTCCGAGCGAGGCCGCTTCGGCCCGCGACACCGGCAACTGCGGCATTGCGGCCAATCCGCGCTCGAGCGGCAGCAGGCAGGCATCCAGCGCCTCCTCGCCGCGCGCGGCGATCGCTTCGAGCTGTTCCAGCGTGAACATGGCCGGCTGCATGAACGGCTCGACCCACATCCGGCGCAACGCCGTCACGTGGGCACCGCAGCCAAGCGCCTCGCCAAGATCGCGGACCAGGCTGCGCACGTACGTCCCCGAGCCACACTCGACCAGCAGGCGCAGGCGGTCGCCATCGCGGCCCAGCCAATCGAACCGGTGCACGTCGACTTCGCGCGACGGCACCTCGACCTCCTCGCCGCGGCGCGCCCGCCGATACAAAGGTTCACCCGCCTGCTTGAGCGCCGAATACACCGGTGGCACCTGCACGATGCGCCCGCTCAGGTGCCCCAGCGCGGCGCGGATCGTCGCCTCGTCGATGGCCGGTACCGGCCGCTGTCGCACAACCTCGCCCTCGGCATCATCGGTGGTGGTCGTCACACCGAGCAGGCATTCGGTCTCGTAGGCCTTGCGCGAGCCGAGCAGGAGGCCGGCGATCTTGGTCGCCTCGCCGAAGCACAGTGGCAACAGGCCGGTCGCGAGTGGATCGAGGCTGCCGGTGTGCCCGCCCTTTTCCGCGCGGAACAGGCGACGCACCTTCTGCAACGCCTGGTTCGAGGAAAGACCTTGCGGCTTGTCCAGCAGGAGGAGGCCGCTGATGGAGCGGAAACGGGGAGTCGGGAATCGGGAATCGCCAGGAGCCACGCTGCGCACCGCCCTCGACGATTCCCTATTCCCCATTCCCGATTCCCGCCTCGCCGCGCAACAACGACTCGATGCGCTCGCCCTTGTCGACCGAGTCGTCGTAGCGGAAGCGCAGCTCGGGTACGCGGCGCAGCTTCATCGAACGCGAAAGCTCGCGGCGGAATTCCTTCGCGAGTTCGTTCAGCGCCTTCGTCGCTTCGGGGCCCTTGTCGCCAATCAACGCGGTCACGAACACCGTCGCCATGTCGAGGTCCCTCGTGACCTCGACATCGGACACGCTCACCGACGGCAATGCGTGCTCGCGGACGGCGGCGTGCACCAGCAACGCGATCTCGCGCCGGAGTTCGGCCGAGACGCGATCGGATCGATTGAAGGATTTTGCGGGCATGGCCTACAGCGTCCTCGCAACCTCGATGCGCTCGAAGCACTCGATCTGGTCACCCGGCTTGACGTCGTTGTACTGCTTGACGCCGATGCCGCACTCGGTGCCATTGCGAACTTCGTCGACGTTCTCCTTGAAGCGGCGCAGCGATTCGAGTTCGCCCTGGAAGATCACGGTGTTGTCGCGCAGCACGCGGATCGGCTTGTGACGCTTGACCGTGCCCTCGATGACCATGCAGCCGGCGACCGCGCCGAACTTCGACGAGCGGAAGACGTCGCGCACCTGCGCGGTGCCGATGATTTCCTCGCGCACTTCCATGCCGAGCAGACCAGTCGCGACCTGCTTCACCTGGTCGATGACGTCGTAGATGATCGAGAAATAGCGCAGGTCCAGGTTGTTCGCATCGATGATGCGGCGTGCCGATGCGTCCGCGCGCACGTTGAAGCCGATGATGACCGCCTTCGACGCAGCCGCGAGGGTCGCATCGGATTCGGTGATGCCGCCGACGCCGGAGGCGATCACGTTGACGCGGATCGCATCGGTGGTGATCGCGCCGAGCGATTCGCGCAGCGCTTCCGCCGAACCCTGCACGTCGGCCTTGACGACGAGGTTGAGGGTCAACTGGCCCTGACCCTCGCCCATCTGCGCGACCATGTCTTCCATGCGGTTGCCGGCCTGCTTGACCAGGCGCGTCTCCCGGCGCTTGTGCATGCGTTGCTGCGCCACTTCCTTGGCCAGGCGATCGTCGGCGACCACGACGAAATCGTCGCCCGCCTGCGGAACGCCGGAGAGGCCGAGCACCTGCACCGGGATCGACGGACCAGCCGATTCGACCTGGCTGCCGGTCTCGTCGAACAGTGCGCGCACGCGACCGTATTCGATGCCGCAGACGAGGAAGTCGCCCTTCTTGAGCAAGCCCTGCTGCACCAGCACGGTCGCGACCGGGCCGCGCCCCTTGTCGAGGCTCGCCTCGATCACCGCGCCGCTGGCGCGGCCGTCCGGCACCGCGGTGAGATCCATGACCTCGGCCTGCACCGAGATCGCATCGAGCAGGTTGTCGACGCCGTCGCCGGTCTTCGCCGACACCGGCACGAACTGCACGTCGCCGCCCCACTCTTCGGGCACGACTTCGTGCTGCACGAGACCCTGCTTGACCGTATCCGGATTCGCGTCGCTCTTGTCCATCTTGTTCATCGCGACGATGATCGGCACCTTCGCCGCGCGCGCATGCTGGATCGCCTCGACCGTCTGCGGCATCACGCCGTCGTCGGCAGCGACCACCAGCACCACGATGTCGGTCGACTGCGCACCGCGTGCACGCATCGACGAGAACGCGGCATGACCCGGGGTGTCGAGGAAGGTGATCACGCCCTTCGGCGTGTCGACGTGGTACGCGCCGATATGCTGGGTGATGCCGCCCGCTTCGCCGGCGACAACCTTGGTGCGCCGGATGTAGTCGAGCAGCGAGGTCTTGCCGTGGTCGACATGACCCATGATCGTGACGACGGGCGGACGAGCCGCCTTCACGGCGTCATCGCCGGCCTGCTGCGCGAGCAGGGTCGTCTCGGCACTGGTGTCTTCGGCGGCGACAACCTTGTGGCCGAGCTCCTCCGCGACCAGTACCGCGGTGTCGTGGTCGATCGCCTGGTTGATTGTCACCATCACTCCCATCTTGAATAGCGCCTTCACTACGTCGGCGCCCTTGACCGCGAGCTTGCCCGCGAGATCGGCGACCGTGATCGTCTCGCCCACCGCGATCTCCTTGACCACCGGCGCGGTCGGCCGCGAGAACGCATGCGCGGGACCGGAGCGGCTCTGCTCGACCTGACGTGCCTTCGGGCGCTTGCGACCGGTACGGCGTGCCGCGCCTTCGCGCGACAGGTGCAGTTCGTTGCCGAAATAGCGCGCGCCGCCCGAGTCGTCGGAGCTGCCCTCTTCGCGCATGCGATGCGAACCATGCTTGGGCTTGTGGCGATGCTGGCCGTCGCCGGCTCCGGCGCCCGCACCGGGGCTGGCAGGACCCGCCGCCTCGCGCGCACGCTCGGGGCGCGGCGGATGCGCGCCTTCGCGCGCTGCCGGTACGGCGGTCTGCGGGGCGGCTTCGGCCGGCGTGGCCTTCGCAACATCTTCATCGCTGCGACGGCGCGAGTCCTCTTCCGCAGCCGCCTTGCGCGCGTCTTCCGCTGCGCGCATCTTCGCGTCCTCGTCGTGGCGACGACGATCCGCTTCCGAACGCGCGCGATCCTCGGCTTCGCGCTTGAGCTGCGATTCGCCGAGCTTGCGGATGGCGTCCTCGCGCTCGGGGTCGACCGACTGGCCTTCCTCGACCGTGCTGCGCTTGACGTAGGTGCGCTTCTGGCGCACTTCGACATTGACCGTCTTGGCGCTCGCGCCACGCTGGCCCGGCACCACGGTGATTTCGCTGACCGTGCGCCGCTTCAACGTGATCTGGCGCGGCGAAGCGGCCGCTTCGACCGGCGCTTCCTCTTTCTTGCCGTGCGTGCGGCGCAGGAAGCCGAGCAGCTTCACCTTCTCGGTGCTGCTGATGACCTGGTCCGGGTCGTTGAATTTCATGCCCGCCTCGCCAAGCTGCGCGAGCAGCTTGTCGACCGGTGTGCCGAGGACATTGGCCAGCTGTTTGATCGTGACGTCCGACATCGATTTCGTACTCCGTGGCCCTGCGACGCGTGCGGTAATGACCGTTCCGGCAGCGCTTCGCACCAGCGCCATCGTGCTCCTGCTTCAAGGACGGCGTGCTGAATGCGCGCCGCCCGTTCCGCGCCGGCCGTTACGCGACCGCGTCCTCGCGCGCGGCCATGATCAGCGCCGCGGCCTGGTCTTCGTCGATCCCCTCGATGCCCAGCTCCATGAATTCGTCGGTGGCGAGGTCGGCGAGATTCTCGCGCGTGACGATGCCATGCGAAGCGAGTTCGAACGCAAGGCCCTCTTCCATGCCCTCGACCGCGAGCAGGTCCTGCGCCGGCTTGTGCTCCTCCATGCCCTCCTCGACCGCGAGCGCGTCGGTAAGCAGCGCATCGCGTGCTCGCGCACGCAGTTCCTCGACGATGTCCTCGTCGAAACCCTCGATGCCGAGCAATTCGGCGGTTGGCACGTAGGCGATTTCCTCGACCGTCGAGAAACCTTCCTGCACCAGGATCTGCGCGATCTCCGCATCCACTTCGAGCTTGGCGATGAACAGGTCGCGCGCGGCGATCTGCTCGGCCTCGCTCTTCTGGCGCACCTGATCGGCGGTCATCACGTTGAGCTGCCATCCGCTGAGCTTGCTGGCGAGGCGCACGTTCTGGCCGCCGCGACCGATCGCCTGGGACAGCTTGTCCTCGGCGACCGCGATGTCCATCGAGTGCTTTTCCTCGTCGACGATGATCGACTGCACTTCGGCCGGCGCCATCGCGTTGATGACGAACTGCGCCGGATTGTCGTTCCACAGCACGATGTCGATGCGTTCGCCGTTCAGTTCGTTCGACACCGCCTGAACGCGCGAGCCGCGCATGCCGATGCATGCACCGATCGGATCGGTGCGATGGTCGTGCGCGAGCACGGCGATCTTGGCGCGGTCGCCCGGATCGCGTGCGCAGGCCTTTATTTCGACCAGACCCTGGCCGACTTCCGGCACTTCGAGCTTGAACAGTTCCATCATCAATTCCGGCGCCGTGCGCGACACGAACAGCTGCGGGCCACGCGGCTCCGATTTCACTTCGTACAGATAACCGCGCAGGCGGTCGCCGGTACGCACCGCTTCGCGCGGGATGCTGCGGTCGCGCGCCACGAACGCTTCGGCATTGCCGCCGAGGTCGAGGTAGACGCTGCCGCGCTCGACGCGCTTGACGATGCCGGTGATCAGTTCGCCGACGCGGTCGCGGTAGGCATCCACGACCAGCGCGCGCTCGGCTTCGCGCACGCGCTGCACGATGACCTGCTTGGCCGCCTGCGCCGAGATGCGCCCGAAGTCCGGGTTCTCGATCGGCTGTTCGACGTAGCCGCCGACCTCGATGCCTTCAACCTCGTCCACCGCATCCATCAGGCGAAGCTGGCGGTCGGGCGACTCCATCACGACGTCGTCGGCCACGACTTCCCAGCGCCGGAACGTCTCGTAGTCGCCGGTTTCACGGTCGATCGCGACGCGCACCGAGACGTCTTCCTCGGCGTAGCGCTTCTTCGCGGCGGACGCGAGCGCGGCCTCCATCGCTTCGAAGATGACGCCGCGCGGCACGCCCTTCTCGTTTGCAACCGCATCGACGACCAGCAGCAGATCTTTGCTCATGTACCGACTCCGTCACCGGTCCGCATCAGCGGCCGGAATGGCCTTGAAATAAAACGGTTGCGCCCCGTCGGGGCGCTCTCAAACCTTTCTCTTCGCGGGACGCCGCGCCGGTTTCGCCGGCACCGCTTCCTCGCTGCGCGCCGGCTTCAGGCCGAGCGCCGCATAGTCCGGGACCAGTCGCGCCTTCGCAATGTTCGCGTGCGCGATCGCGACTGTCTTGCCGTCCTGCTCGATCGCCACGCGATCGGCATCGACCGCATCGATGCGTCCCTGGAACCGACGCCGCCCGTCGATCGGCAGGTTCACCGTGATCTTGACCTGCTCGCCGGCGAAGCGTTCGAAATGTGCCGGCGTGAACAGCGGTCGCTCCAGCCCCGGCGAGGAGACTTCCAGCGTATAGCGGCCGGCAACCGGGTCGTTGACGTCGAGCAGCGCGGAGATCTCGCGGCTGGCACGCTCGCAGTCGTCGATCGTCACGCCGCGTGTCGATTCATCGATGTAGACACGCAGCAGGCTGCCACTCGCGCCGGTGGCGAACTCGATGCCGACGAGTTCGAGGCCGAGGTCGGCGATCGCGGGTTCCAGCAGCTGGCTGAGTTCCTGATTCGTCATGTTTTCCAGGGGGCAGAAACAAAAAATGGGCACGAGGCCCATTCCGTAGTTCGCCGTTGTGTCGCATCCAACATCGGCGGAACCGCCTTGCGGCGGCCGGCGCATCCTGCGCCTGGGTGCGGCTTGGGGACATCCCTCGACCGAACCCTGAAAACCCAAGAAAAAAGGCCGCTCTAGGCGGCCTGATTCCTTAGACCTGGTAGCGGGGGCAGGATTTGAACCTGCGACCTTCGGGTTATGAGCCCGACGAGCTGCCAGACTGCTCCACCCCGCACCGAGCTGCGCAGTGTAGCGGCCCTGCAACGATCCGGCAAGCCCGGCAATCACCGGGCAATGGCGGCCGTCACCGAAAGCGCCTGGTTGCACCAGTCGAGCAGCGGTCCCCAGGCGATCCCGAGCACGAGCAGGGCGAGGCCGTTCAGCGACAGCGCCCAGCGGAACGTGCGGTCGCCCGGCAACCCCAGCGCCGAGCTGTCGCGCGCCTCGTCGAAATACATGACCTTGACCACGCGCAGGTAGTAGTACAGCCCGATGATCGCGAACACGATCGCGACGATCGCGAGCCACATCTGGCCGGCGTCGATGACCGCCTTCAACACCATCAGTTTGGCGAAGAAGCCGAACAGCGGCGGCACGCCGGCGAGCGAGAACATCGCGATCGCCATCATGCCTGCGTACCAGGGATTGCGCTGGTTGAGGCCCCTGAAATCGTCGATCTCCTCGGCCTCGAAGCCGGCACGCGCGAGCAGCATGATCATGCCGAACGCGACGGTCGTCATCAGCGCGTAGCTGATCACGTAGAACATCGCGGCGGCATAGCCGCTTGCGCTGCCGTTGACGAAGCCGAGCAGCAGGAAACCGACGTGCGAAATCGTCGAATACGCGAGCATGCGCTTGAGATTGGTCTGCGCGATCGCGAACACGTTGCCGACCGCCAGCGACAGTACCGCGAGCACACCGAGCATCTGGGTCCAGTGCGCGCTCATGCCGCCCATCGCGCCGTCGAGCAGGCGCCACGCCATGCCGAACGCGGCGAGCTTGGAAGCCGAGCCGATGAACAGGGTCACCGCGGTCGGCGCGCCCTGGTAGACGTCGGGCAACCACATGTGGAACGGTGCCGCACCGAGCTTGAAGGCCGAGCCGACCACCAGGAAGACCAGGCCGAACACGAGCAGGGTCCGATGCGGGCTGTTGGCGGAGAAATCCGCGACCGCATGGATCTTCGCGAGGTCAAGCGTGCCGGTCGCACCGTAGATCATCGACATTCCGTACAACAGCAGGCCGGACGCGAGCGCGCCGAGCACGAAGTACTTGATCGCTGCTTCGCTCGATATGGCCGAATCGCGATTCAGCGCCACCAGCGCGTAGGAACTCAGGGTCAGCAGCTCCAAGCCGAGGTAGACGGTGACGAGGTTGCCGGCCGACACCAGCAGCATCATCCCTAGCGTCGCGAACAGCAGCAGCAGGTAGAACTCGCCAATGAAGAGCTTGCGTTCGCGCAGATAGTCGCGGCTGTACACGAAGACGAGGCCGGTCGTCAGCAGCACGAACACCTTGAGCACGGTGGCGACGCCGTCGCGCAGGAACATGCCGTTGAAGGCGGCGACGCTCGCCCCCTGCCCCGGCGCGTCGCGCCAGACCAGGAATCCGGTGACCGCTAGCGCGACGAGCGACAACCAGTGCGTGACGCCGCGCTGGGCCGGCTTCAGGAACAGGTCGATCAGGAGGATCGCGCAGGTCGCTGCGAGCAGGAACAGCTCGGGCAGCAGCGTCGCGAGGTCGGCGGGATTGAACTGGATCATGTCGAGTGGCTCACATCTTGGCCAGGGCGAGCTGCTGCACGAGCTGCTGCACGGCAGGTTCCATCAGATCGATCAGCGGCTTCGGGTACACGCCGACCGCGAGCACGCCGGCGGCGAATGCGCCGAGCACGATCCACTCGCGCGCGTCGAGATCCTGCATCTTGGCGACCTTGTCGTTGCCGACTTCGCCGAACACGACGCGCTTGACCAGCCACAGCGTGTAGGCGGCGCCGATGATCAGGGTGAACGCGGCTACCGCGGCGATCAACGGGCGATCCTGGAACGCCGCCAGGATCACCATGAACTCGCCGACGAAGCCGGACGTGCCAGGCAGGCCGCAGTTCGCCATCGCGAACAGCACCATGAACGCGGCGAACCACGGCATCACGTTCACGATGCCGCCATAGTCGCGGATCATGCGCGTGTGCAGGCGGTCGTACATGACGCCGATGCAGGAGAACATCGCGCCGGAGACGAAGCCATGCGAGATCATCTGCACCATCGCGCCCTGCACCGCGAGGCGCGCGCCGTCGGGATTGTTGTTGACGCGCACCAGCGCCAGCGCGACGAAGATGCCGAGGGTGACGAAGCCCATGTGCGCGATCGACGAGTACGCGACCAGCTTCTTCATGTCCTCCTGCACCAGCGCGACGTAGCCGATGTAGACGACAGCGATCAGCGACATCGCGATCACGACCCAGGCGTATTCCTGCGACGCGTCCGGGGTGATCGGCAGCGAGAAGCGGATGAAACCGTAGCCGCCGACCTTCAGCATGATCGCGGCGAGGATGACCGAGCCACCGGTGGGCGCCTCGACGTGCGCGTCAGGCAGCCAGGTGTGCACCGGCCACATCGGCACCTTGATCGCGAAAGCGATCAGGAACGCGAAGAACAACCACGCCTGCTCCTTCGCATCGAGGCCCGCATGCGCGAACGCCTCGAGCGAGAACTGGCCGGTCTTCATGTGCAGGTAGATCAGGCCGACCAGCATGAAGATCGAGCCGAGGAACGTATAGATGAAGAACTTGAGCGTGGCGTACACGCGCCGCGGGCCGCCCCAGATGCCGATGAGGATGAACATCGGGATCAGCATGCCTTCGAAGAACACGTAGAACAGCAGCGCATCGGTGGCCGCGAACACGCCAATCAGCAAACCCTCGAGCGCGAGCATGGCCGCCATGTACTGCGACACGCGTTTGTCGATCGGCCCCCACGAGCCGATGATCACCAGCACGCTGGTGAATGCAGTCAGCACGATCAGCGCGATCGAGATGCCATCGACGCCGAGCGCGTAATTCGCGCGGAGCGCGCCAATCCAGGCGACGTTCTCGACGAACTGCATGCCGGGCACCGACGGCAGGTAGCCGGTCCACAACGGAATCGCGCAGACGAAGGTGGCGAGCGCGACGAGCAGCGACAGCCAGCGCGCCACGCCCGGCTGGCGCCCGAACGCAAGCACGGCGATCGCGCCGAGGATCGGCAACCAGATCAGGAGACTAAGGAGATGCGAAGCGGGCATGGTCGTGTTCAGTCCCTGTTGATCAGAGCGCCGCGTGGGTGATTGCCCACCACGCGCCGCCAAGCAACGCGATCAGGCCGAGAATCATCGCGAAGGCATAGTGATAGAGATAGCCGGATTGCAACCAGCGCACGGTGGCGGAGACGCGGTCAACCAGCGCGGCCGAACCGTTCACCGCAACGCCGTCGATGAGGCCGGCGTCGCCGCCCTTCCACAGGCCGCAGCCGAGCGCGATGCCGCCGCGCGCGAACACCGCCTGGTAGAGCTCGTCGATCCAGTACTTGTTGTTGAGCATCGTGTAGACGGGGCGCAGCGCATTCTTGAATCGCGCCGTCACGCCGGGATTGAACTGCCAGATGTACGTCGCGACGCCGAAGCCCGCGAGCGCGATCCAGAACGGCGGCTGCATGAAGCCATGCAGAACCATCGCGAGCGGACCGTGGAACTCCCGGCCGATCTCGGCCAGCACGTCGCGGCCTTCCTCGCCGCTGACGTGGATCGACTTGCCGAACCAGCCGCCGAACAGCATGGGACCGACCGTGAACCAGCCGATGACCACCGAAGGAATTGCGAGCAGCACGAGCGGCAGCGTGATCACCCAGGGCGATTCATGCGGCGCATGCGCGAGATGGCCCGGCTCATGGTGGCCATGATCATCGTGGTGCTGGTCGTGATGCCCATGGTGCGCGTCGACGACGAAACGTTCCTGGCCATGGAAGGTCTTGTAGAGCAGGCGGAAGCTGTACAGCGCGGTCACGAACACGCCAGCCATCACGCAGAAATAAGCGTAGCCCGATCCCCAGCGGTGCGACTCGCCGACTGCCTCGATGATCGCATCCTTGGAAAAGAAGCCGGCGAAGCCGGGCGCGCCCGCGAGCGCGAGCGAGCCGAGCCACATAGTGATCCAGGTGATCGGCATGTACTTCCTGAGGCCGCCCATGTAGCGCATGTCCTGCTCGTGGTGCATCGCGACGATGACCGAACCGGCGCCGAGGAACAGCAGGGCCTTGAAGAACGCATGCGTCATCAGGTGGTAGACGCCACCCGCGTAGGCCGACACGCCGAGCGCGACGGTCATGTAACCGAGCTGGGACAGCGTCGAATACGCGACCACGCGCTTGATGTCGTTCTGCACGATGCCGATCAGGCCAGTGAACAATGCGGTGGTCGCGCCGATCACCAGCACGAACGACAACGCCGTTTCGCTGAGTTCGAAGATCGGCGACATGCGCGCGACCATGAAGATGCCCGCGGTGACCATCGTCGCCGCATGGATCAGCGCGGAGATCGGCGTCGGGCCTTCCATCGAATCGGGCAGCCACACGTGCAGCGGCACCTGCGCCGACTTGCCCATCGCGCCGATGAACAGGCAGATGCAGACGATCGTGGCGACATGCCACGGGTGACCCGCGAAAACTTCGACCGTACGCGCCGCGATCTCCTCGCTGCCGGCGACGCGGAACACTTCGGCATAGTCGAGCGATCCGAACCAGAACAGCACGCCGGCGATGCCGAGCAGGAAGCCGAAATCGCCGACGCGGTTGACGAGGAACGCCTTCATGTTCGCGAAGATCGCGCTCGGCCGCTTGAACCAGAAGCCGATCAGCAGGTAGGACACGAGGCCGACCGCTTCCCAGCCGAAGAACAGCTGCAGGAAGTTGTTGCTCATCACCAGCATCAGCATCGAGAACGTGAACAGCGCGATGTAGCTGAAGAAGCGCTGGAAACCCTCGTCCTCGGCCATGTAGCCGATCGTGTAGACGTGCACCATCAGCGACACGAACGTGACCACGACCATCATCATCGCGGTCAGGCGATCGACGAGGAAGCCGACATGCGCGCCGATCGAGCCGACCTGGAACCAGGTGTAGAGGTTTTCGTTGAACGTGACGGCGCCGCCCCAGACCAGCTGGTACAGCACGTGGAACGACAGCGCGCACGACAGTGCGACGCCGGCGATCGTGATCCCCGCCGCGCCGACGCGGCCGACCTGGTTGCGGAACAGACCCGCGACCAGCGCGCCGAACAGCGGCGCGAGCACGATGAGGAGGAGGATGTTGGAATTCAAAGCCATATTCTTCTGCTCGTCATCCCGGCGAAAGCCGGGATCCAGTTTTTCCATCCTGCCAACCGGGTCCAGGAGCTGGATGACCGGCCTTCGGCAGTTGTGCAGCGCCTCCGGCTTCCGCCGGAATGACGGCTCCCGCTTACCCCTTCATCGAATCGATTTCGGTCACGTTGATCGTCGCGCGGTTGCGGAACAGCACCACCAGGATCGCGAGGCCGATCGCGGACTCGGCTGCCGCCACCGTGAGAATGAAGAACACGAACACCTGTCCCGACGCGTCGCCGAGGAAGCGCGAGAACGCGACGAAATTCGTGTTGACCGCGAGCAGCATCAGCTCGATCGCCATCAGCAGGGTGATGACGTTCTTGCGATTGATGAAGATGCCGGCGACCGCGATGCAGAACAGCACTGCGCCCAGCGTGAGGAAATGCGCGAGCGTGATCATGGCGTGGCCTCCCCGGCCTTGTCGGATGGCGCGACCGCCGGCTTCACCGCATCCATCTTGACGATGCGCACGCGGTCGCGCGCCTGCACCATCACCTGGCGCGCGGGATCCTGCGTCTTCACGCCGCGACGCTGGCGCAGGGTCAGCGGCACGGCGGCGACGATCGCCACGGTCAGGATAAGCGCGGCGACCTCGAACGGCAGCAGGTACTGGCTGAACAACGTGTTCGCAAGCCAGACCGTGTTCGACATGCCGGCCGCGGCGGCCGGCTCGGTCGGTGCGGGCAGTTGCATCGAGCGCACGCCGATCAGGCCGAGCATCTCGACCAGCATCACCACCGCGACGAGCAATCCGACCGGCAGCGCGCGCACGAAGCCTTCCCGCAGCGGATCGAGGTCGAGGTCGAGCATCATCACCACGAACAGGAACAGGACCATCACCGCGCCCACGTAGACCAGCACGAGCGCGATGGCCAGGAACTCGGCGTCGGCCAGCAGCCAGACGCAGGCGGTCGAGAAGAACGTAAGCACCAGGCTCAGCGCGGCATGCACCGGGCTGCGCACCGAGATGACGGCGAGCGCCGCGCCGACCGTGACGGCGGCGAACGCGTAGAAGCAGATCAGCTGGAAGCTCATGCGGTCGGTTCCTTGTTCATCAGCGGAACGCCGCGTCCTGCGCGCGGTCCGCGGCAATCTGCTTCTCGAAGCGGTCGCCGATCGCCAGCAGCTGCAGCTTGGTAACGATGTTCTCGCCGCGCTGCTCGAAGTGGTATTCGTGGATCGAGGTCTCGACGATCGAGTCGACCGGGCAGCTTTCCTCGCAGAATCCGCAGAAGATGCACTTGAACAGATCGATGTCGTAGCGCGTCGTGCGACGCGTGCCGTCCTCGCGCGGGGCCGAATCGATCGTGATCGCGAGCGCCGGGCACACCGCCTCGCACAGCTTGCACGCGATGCAGCGCTCCTCGCCGTTCGGATAGCGGCGCAGCGCGTGCAGTCCGCGGAAGCGGTTCGACTTCGGGATGTGCTCCATCGGGTAGCGCACCGTGTACTTCGGGCGCCACAGGTACTTGAACGTGAGCCACAGGCCGGCCCACAGCTCCAGCAGCATCAGACTCTTGAGATAGCTCGTGACTCGATTCATTGACTATCGCCTCAAGCGCCTGCCGTGACCCAGCCGAAATACTTCATGCAACCCGCCACGAACACCCACACGATCGTGATCGGGATGAACACCTTCCAGCCGAGCCGCATGATCTGGTCGTAGCGGTAACGCGGGAAACTCGCGCGGAACCAAACATAGGCGGTCGCGAAAAGGAACGCCTTGCCGCACAGCCACCACCAGCCCGGTTCGCCGAGCAATCCCCACGATACCGGGAATGGCGACAACCAGCCGCCCAGGAACAGGATCGGCGCGAGGAACGAAATCAGGATCATGTTCGCGTATTCGGTCAGGAAGAACACCGCGAACGGCGCGCCCGAATATTCGACGTGGAAGCCCGCGACGATCTCCGACTCGCCTTCGGCGACGTCGAACGGTGCGCGGTTGGTCTCGGCGACGCCGGAGACGAAGTAGATGATGAACATCGGCAGCAGCGGCAGCCAGAACCACTCGAACGCGCCCTTGCTGCCCGCCTGCGCCTGCACGATGTCCGACAGGTTGAGGCTGCCAGCGAGTATCAGCACGCTGACGAGCGAGAAGCCCATCGCGATTTCATACGAGACGACCTGCGCGGCCGAACGCATCGCGCCGAGCATCGCGTAGCGCGAGTTCGACGCCCAACCGGCAAGGATGATGCCGTACACGCCCATCGAGGTCATCGCGAGCAGGAACAACAGGCCCGCGTTCGCGTTCGACCACGCCATCCTGGGGCCGATCGGGATCACCGCCCACGCCGCGAACGAGGGGATCAGCGCCCACAGCGGCGCGAGCAGGAACAGCGCCTTGTTGGAATTCGCCGGATAGACGACTTCCTTCAGCAGCAGCTTGAACACGTCCGCGAACGTCTGCGCGAGTCCGAACGGACCGACCTTGTTCGGCCCCATGCGCACGTGCATCCAGCCGATGACCTTGCGTTCCCACCAGACATACAGTGCGACGCCGATGATCAACGGCAACAGCGGCAGCAACAGCAGCCCGAGCGCCATCGACAACGTCGGGAACGTCGACACGAACCAGTGGAAGGCGGCGATGATCGAGTCCATGCGTCGTCAGGCCTTGCTGATGTCGAGGGAGGCGCCATGCGGCGGCAGCTGTGCCGAACCCTTGAGGCCGGCTTCGATCCACGCACCTCCGCGCGGCACGCGGGTGGACAGCTCGACCGGAAGTTCGGCGCCGGACACGCGCGCGATCGCCCCGGCACCGAGGCCGAGCGCGAGCGCATCTTCCGGATGCAGGGTCACCCGCGCGGAGCGCGCGAGCGGGTGCGCCTGCAGCGCGGGCGAGCGGCGCACGACCGCGTCCGATGCATAGATCGCGGTGGTCGCGATGCGCACGAGGCGACCGTGAGCGGGCTCGATGCGCGGACGCAGCGTACCCGCCGCGGCAACCGGCGGCGCGCCATCCGCAACCATCTGCTTGCGCAGTTCGCTGATCTCGCTGAATTCGAAACCGGGCACCGACAGCGCGGAACCGAGTGCACGCAGCACCTTCCAGCCCGGTCGCGCATCGCCCGGCAGCTTCGCCGCGGCCGCGAGCACCTGCGTCGTGCCGTCGAGATTGGTGTAGCTGCCGTCGATCTCAGGCGGCAGTCCGATCGGCAGGATCGCATGTGCAGTGCGCCGCACGCCGTTGCAGGCGTAGGCGCCGATGTAGACGCAGAATGCCGCTTCGGTGCGCGCGCGATCGAACGCGGCGGGCGCACTCGTGTCCTGCGAACCGGCGTGATAGACGATCAGGTTCCTGAGAGGATTGGCGAGTTGCGCCGCGGCATCACGACCACCGGTGCGCGGCTGCGCGCCGGCGTTCGCAAGGCCGATGGCGTTCGCGCCACCCGGGATCTCATCGCAGGCGGAATTGGTCGCCTTGGCGACAAACCGCGCCGCCGCGCGCAGCCACGACGCATTCGGATGGTTGACCGCAGACTCGCCGAGGATCACGACCGAGCTTGCCGCATCCGCCAATTGCTTGAACCATGCGTGCGCGGGCGCGTCGGCACTCGCAGCGGCGACGGCTTGCGCCAGCACCGAGGATTCCGGCAGATGGCCAGCGTCGTTCGCTGCCCTGGCGAGGCGGACCAGTGCATCGACCATCGCCTGCGGCGTGGCCACTGTTTTCCCGGCGAGTTCGAAGTTGAAGTCGAAGTCGATCGGGTTGATCGCGTACACCTTCGCCCCGCCCTTCACGGCCTTGCGGATGCGATGGTTGAGCAGCGGAATTTCGTGGCGCGGATTGCAGCCGACGAGCAGGATGGCATTCGCCCTCTCGATCGCGGCGACCGGAAGCGCGAACGGCGTGGCGGTCGGCGCGTCGGACAAATCGAGCGCGCGCAGCCGATGGTCGATGTGGTCGCTGCCGATGCCGCGCAGCAACTTGCCGAGCAACCAGCCTTCCTCGCTCGAGGCCAGCGGCGCGACCAGCGCACCGACTTCACCACGCGCACTGCGCAGATGGTCGGCGACGAAGGCGAGCGCCTCGGTCCAGCTCGTTTCGACCAGCTCGCCATTCTTGCGGATCATCGGCTTTTGCGCGCGATCGGACGCACGCAGGCCGTCGTTCGAATAGCGGTCGCGGTCCGATGCCCAGCACTCGTTGACCGCCTCGTTGTCGCGCGGCACCGCCCGCAGCACTTCGCCGCGGCGCGTGTGCAGCCAGAGGTTGGTGCCCAGCGCATCGTGGTAACCGATCGATTCGCGCGCGATGAGCTCCCACGCGCGCGCCTTGAAGCGGAATGGCTTGTTGGTCAGCGCGCCCACCGGACAGACGTCGATGACGTTGCCGGACAGCTCGCTCATCAGCGGCTTGCCGACGTAGGTGCCGATCTGCAGGCGCTCGCCGCGCTCCATGCCGCCGAGCTCGTAGGTCCCGGCAACATCGGCCATCACGCGCACGCAGCGCGTGCACTGGATGCAGCGAGTCATCTCCGTTTCAACCAGCGAGCCGAGGTCCTCGTCGGGCACCACGCGCTTGTTCTCGACGAAGCGCGACACCGATCGGCCATAACCGACCGACAGGTCCTGCAATTCACACTCGCCGCCCTGGTCGCAGATCGGGCAGTCGAGCGGATGGTTGATGAGCAGGAATTCCATCACGTTGCGCTGCGCCGAGAGCGCGCGCTGCGACTGCGTCTGGATCTTCATGCCGTCGGCGACCGGCGTCGCGCAGGCCGGCTGCGGCTTCGGCATCGGCTTGCCGCCCATCTCGACCTCGACCATGCACATGCGGCAGTTCGCGGCGATCGGCAGTTTTTCGTGATAGCAGAAACGCGGGATCGCGATGCCGGCCTTGTCGGCCGCGGCAATGATCATGGTGTTCTTCGGCACGACCAGCGACTGGCCGTCGATCTCGACGGTGACGTGATCCGGCGGAATCGCGGGGGCTGCGGGTTGCGCGCTCATGCGGCGACTCCGAGCGGGGCGTCAACGATCGAACGGCCATTCCGTATGAAGTATTCGAATTCGTTCCAGTAGTGGCGCAGCATGCCCTGCACCGGCCATGCGGCGGCTTCGCCGAACGCACAGATCGTGTGGCCTTCGATCTGCCCGGCGGCGGCCTTGAGCACGTCGAGGTCGGCGAGTTCCGCCTTGCCTTCGACGATGCGCGTCAGCATGCGGTACATCCAGCCGGTGCCTTCGCGGCACGGCGTGCACTGGCCGCACGATTCGGCGTAGTAGAAGCGCGCGATGCGCTGGCACGCGCGCACCATGCAGGTGGTCTCGTCCATGACGATGACCGCGCCCGAACCGAGGCCGGAGCCGGCCTTCTGGATCGCGTCGTAGTCCATCGTCAGCGCCATCATCGTCTCGGCCGGCAGCACCGGCATCGACGAACCGCCCGGGATCACCGCCTTGAGCTTGTGGCCGTTGCGCACGCCGCCCGCCATCTCGAGCAGGTCCTTGAACGGCGTGCCGAGTCGGATCTCGTAGTTGCCCGGCTTGGCGACGTGACCGGACACCGAGAAGATTTTCGGACCACCATTGTTCGGCTTGCCGAGATTCAAGAACCAGTCGGCGCCCTTGTTGAGGATCGCCGGCACCGAGGCGTAGGTCTCGGTGTTGTTGATCGTGGTCGGGCGACCGTACAGGCCGAAGTTCGCCGGAAACGGCGGCTTGAACCGCGGCTGGCCCTTCTTGCCTTCGAGCGATTCCATCAACGCGGTTTCCTCGCCGCAGATGTACGCGCCCGCGCCGAGCGCGTTGTAGATGTCGACGTCGATGCCGCTGCCCTGGATGTTCTTGCCGAGCAGGCCCGCTGCGTACGCATCCTTCAGGGCGAGCTCGATGTGCTCGAACGGCTCGTGGTGGAATTCGCCGCGCAGGTAGTTGTAGGCGACGGTCGAACCGGTCGCATAGCAGGCAATCGCGAGGCCTTCGACGACCGAGTGCGGGTTGAAGCGCAGGATGTCGCGGTCCTTGCAGGTACCCGGCTCCGATTCGTCCGAGTTGCAGAGGATGTACTTCTGCATCGTGCCCTTCGGCATGAACGACCATTTCAAGCCAGTCGGGAAGCCGGCGCCGCCGCGACCGCGCAACGAGCTCTTCTTGAGCTCGTCGATGATCGTCGCAGGGTCGGGCTTCTCGGCGAGGATCTTCTTCCACGCCTTGTAGCCGTCGACCTTGAGGTAATTGTCCAGCGTCCACGGCTGCTCGAAGTGCAGCGTCGTGTAGACGACCTGGTGTTCCTTGGGTGCGGGACCGTATGCCATTTGGTTCACCTTTGCGATCATCCTGATCGTGGAGCCAGAGCGGCCGTCCGGGCCGCACATTTCAAAAAAACCTTGTGGGAGCGGCGCAAGCCGCGATGTTCCCTGCAGCAGAGGCATCGCGGCTTCCGCCGCTCCTACAGCGTCGTCCTATTTCAATTCGTCGAGGATCTGATCCACTTTCGCGAGGGTCAGGTTCTCGTGGTAGTGACCATTGACCACCATCATCGGCGCGCCACAGCACGCAGCCAGGCATTCCTCTTCCTTCTTGAGGTAGATGCGGCCGTCCTTGCTGCTCTCGCCGAGCTTGATACCGTACTTCTGTTCGCAATGGCGCACGATGTCCTCGGCGCCGTTGAGCCAGCATGAAATGTTGGTGCAGACCGCCACGTTGTTGCGGCCGACCGGATTGGTCTCGAACATCGAGTAGAACGTCGCGACCTCGTAGCCCCACACCTGCGGGAGGCCGAGGTACTTCGTCACCGCGGTGATCAGCTCGTCGGTCAGGTGGCCGCCGTTCTGTTCCTGTGCGGCCCACAAGCCCTGGATCAGCGCCGAGCGCTTGCGATCCGGCGGGAATTTCGCCACCCAGTGGTCGATGTGTTCGCGCGTGTGCGCGTTCAACGCGACCTGCGGATCGACGTCCTTGACCGCTTCGTAGTTGCCCGTCGCCTTCATCGGTCGACTTCTCCAAAAACGACGTCGTAGGTGCCGATCATCGCGACCACGTCCGGCAACATGTGGCCGCGCACGATCGCGTCCATCGACGAAAGGTGCACGAAACTCGGCGCGCGGCACTTCAGGCGGAACGGCTTGTTCGCGCCATCCGAAACCAGATAGATGCCGAACTCGCCCTTCGGTGCTTCGACCGCGGCATAGGTTTCGCCGGCCGGCACCGAATAGCCCTCGGTGAACAGTTTGAAATGATGGATCAGCGCTTCCATGTCGTCCTTCATCTCGACACGCGAAGGCGGCGCGACCTTGAAATTGCGCACCATCACCGGACCCGGGTTCGCGCGCAGCCAGTCGACGCACTGCTTGATGATGCGGTTGGACTGGCGCATCTCCTCGACGCGCACGAGGTAGCGGTCGTAGCAGTCGCCCTTCACGCCGACCGGAATGTCGAAGTCGACTTCGGCGTACTTCGCGTAGGGCTGCTTCTTGCGCAGGTCCCATTCGATGCCGGAACCCCGCAGCATCGGGCCGCTCATGCCCCATGCCAGCGCCTGTTCGGGCGAAACGATGCCGATGTCGACCGTGCGCTGCTTCCAGATGCGGTTGTTGGTGAGCAGTTCCTCGTACTCGTCGACGCGGCGCGGGAAGTCCTCGCAGAACGCATCGAGGAAGTCGAGCATGGAACCACCGCGCCACTTGTTCAGGCGCTCGAGGTCCTTGCCCTTGTGCCACTTGGACTCGTTGTACTTCGGCATCACCTCGGGCAGGTCGCGGTAGACGCCACCCGGTCGGTAGTACGTCGCATGCATGCGCGCGCCGCTGGCCGCCTCGTAGCAGTCCATCAGTTCCTCGCGCTCGCGGAACGCGTACAGGAACACCGCCATCGCGCCGAGGTCGAGCGCGTTCGAGCCGAGCCACATCAGGTGGTTCAGGATGCGCGTGATCTCGTCGAACATCGTGCGGATCCACTGCGCACGTTCCGGGACCTCGACGCCGAGCAGGTTCTCGATCGCGCGCACGTAGGCGTGCTCGTTGCACATCATCGAGACGTAGTCGAGGCGGTCCATGTAGCCGATCGACTGGTTGAACGGCTTCGACTCCGCCAGCTTCTCGGTAGCACGGTGCAGCAGGCCGATGTGCGGATCGGCACGCACGATCGTCTCGCCGTCCATCTCCAGCACCAGGCGCAGCACGCCGTGCGCAGCCGGATGCTGCGGGCCGAAGTTCATCGTGTAGTTCTTGATTTCCTGCATGACTCAAAAACCCTCGACGCGGATCGACGCGAATCGACGCGGACAAAACAGATTCTCGTACGAACGATTCTTCATTTCAGGCTTGTCCGCGCTCATCCCGCGCAAATCCGCGGCAACAGCATTTCACTTGCCCGAACCCGCAGCCTTCTCGGCCCGCGCCTGTTCGTAGCGGGAGTCGTCGCGGATCGTGCGCGGCACCAGCACGCGCGGTTCCACCGACGTGACCGGTTCGTACACGACGCGCCGCTTGTCGGGGTCGTAGCGCACCTCGACGTTGCCGATCAGCGGGAAATCCTTGCGGAACGGATGGCCGACGAAGCCGTAGTCGGTGAGGATGCGGCGCAGGTCCGGGTGGCCTTCGAACACGATGCCGTACAGGTCGAACGCTTCGCGCTCGAACCAGTCCACGCTCGGCCACACGCCGATCAGCGATGGCAGGCCCGGAAGATCGTCGTCGGCGCAGTAAGCGCGCAGGCGCAGGCGCCGGTTGTGGGTGATCGACAGGAGCTGCGCAACCACGCCGAAACGGTGCGGGATGTGCGCCGGACGCGGGCGATCGGCCCAACCGAAACGTCCCGGGCCTTCGCCCTCGACGCCACGCGAGAAGCCGGTCGACGACACGTCGCTGGTATCCCACTCGACATCGCCCCACGACAGATAATCGACGCCGCACAGATCCATCAGCTGCTCGAAGCGCAGGGCGGCGTCATCGCGCAGCAGCGCGGCGACGGCCAGCCAGTTCTCCGGCAGCACCTCGATCGTGGTTTCGCCGCGCGCCTCGTCGATGCGCACGAGCTTCTGGCCGAGCACAGCCTGGATCGTCTGCGCAAAGGCCGAGCGGCCACTGTCTGCCGTTGTTTCGCTCATGTCTGCTCCCGCCTAACGCGCGATCGTGTTGGTGCGACGGATCTTCTTCTGCAATTGCAGGATGCCGTGGATCAATGCTTCCGCCGTCGGCGGGCAACCCGGCACGTAGACGTCGACCGGAACGATGCGATCGCAGCCGCGCACGACTGCGTATGAATAGTGGTAGTAGCCGCCGCCGTTCGCGCAGCTGCCCATCGAGATGACCCACTTCGGGTCGGGCATCTGGTCGTAGACCTTGCGCAGCGCGGGCGCCATCTTGTTGACGAGCGTGCCCGCGACGATCATCACGTCGGACTGGCGCGGGCTCGGGCGGAAGATCACGCCGTACCGGTCGAGGTCGAGGCGCGCGGCGCCCGCGTGCATCATCTCGACCGCGCAGCAGGCGAGGCCGAACGTCATCGGCCACATCGAGCCGGTGCGCGCCCAGTTGACCAGTTCGTCGAGGCGCGCGGTGGCGAAACCGCGCTGGATCAGCGGATTGTCGTCACCGGGGCGCAGGATGTCGTCGACGACGTTGACCGGCGCCGGATTGTGCATCGACTCGCCGATGCGATCGATCACTCCCATTCCAGCGCTCCCTTCTTCCAGACGTAGACGAAACCGATCACCAGCAGCAGCAGGAACATGCCCATCTCGACCAGACCCAGCAGGCCGAGCTTGCCGAACACGGTCGCCCACGGAAACACGAACGCGATTTCCAGGTCGAAGATGATGAACAGGATCGCGATCAGGTAGTAGCGCACATCGAAGCGCATGCGCGCGTCCTCGAACGCCTCGAAGCCGCATTCGTAGGGCGAGGCCTTTTCGGGCGTCGGCTTGCGCGGACCGAGCAGGTTGCCGAGGACGATCAGCGCGATGCCGATCACGGCGGACACCGCGAGGAACAACAGGACCGGGAAATACTCGGCCAGCACAGACACCTCCGCGCCGTGGGCGCATCAGCGATCGCGACGGCGCAGCCGGCGCGACGACGGTAAAGAAGATCCATCGTAACAAGTCCGGGCTTTGCGCCCGGACTTGTCCGACAGATCGAGTGGTGCCCAGAAGAGGACTCGAACCTCCACGACTTGCGTCGCTACCACCTCAAGGTAGTGCGTCTACCAATTCCGCCATCTGGGCACTGCTTACTTTCCGCCCTTCCCCTCTTGCTTCGGCTTCGGCGTTTCCGCCGGTTTGTCGGCTTTCGCCGCCGGCTTTTCCGCCGTCACGGCCGTTGGCGCCGGCATGTCCGCCGGTGCCGGAGCCGCTGCTGGCGTCGAAGCCGTCGGTGCCGGTGCCGCATCCCCGCTGGTGGCGGGAGCGGGCGCCGATTCCGGCTTGGCCGCAGGCGCGACACCGGCCATCACGCCGAGGTCGCTGGCCGTCTGGGTGGTTCCGCTGTCGCGGCCCAGATAGATGCCCATGCCGAGGCTGAGCAGGAAGAACAAACCGGCAAGGACCGCCGTGCTGCGCGACAGGAAGTTGGCCGAGCCACGCGCACCGAAGACGGTCGCCGACGCGCCACCACCGAAGCCCGATCCCGCATTCGCGCCAGCTCCGCGCTGCAGGAGGATCAGGACCGTCATGGCAATGGCGATCAGCACATAAAAGATGTTGGCAACAATCGACAGCATTATTCGACTCTTTACGTTGCGGCAGCGGCGCAGATGGCGAGGAAATCCGCCGCCACCAGCGATGCACCACCGATCAATCCGCCATCCACATCAGGTTGGCCGAACAGCTCGACCGCGTTGGCGGGTTTTACGCTGCCCCCGTACAGGAGTCGCAGCGAGTTGGCGATTGTAGCATCCCGTTCCGCGAATTTGCCACGGATGAACGCGTGCACCGCCTGCGCCTGCTCCGGCGACGCCGTGCGGCCGGTGCCGATCGCCCAGACCGGCTCGTAGGCGACCACGGCACGCAGGAACGCACCGGCCCCGGCGCGCTCGATCACCGCCTCGAGCTGGCGACCGATCACCGCTTCGGTGGTGCCGGCTTCGCGCTCGGCCAGGGTCTCGCCGACGCACAGGATCGGAACCAGCGTTTTCGCCTGTGCGGCGACGAACTTGCGCGCGACCAGGGCATCGGACTCAGCATGATACTGGCGCCGTTCGGAATGGCCGACCAGCGCGTACATGCAGCCGATGTCGTGCAGCATCGCCGCCGACACCTCGCCGGTGTAGGCACCCTCCGGATGCTCGCTGAGGTCCTGCGCACCGAACGCGATGCGACTGCCGCGATGCGCCGCGATGAGGCCGTCCAGATACGGGAACGGCGGCAGCACGGCGACATCGACCGACGCCCCCAGCCCCGCTGCAACGCCCGCGACCAGCTCTCCCGCCAGCGCTCGCGAGCCGTGCATCTTCCAGTTTCCGGCGACGAACGGTCGACGCATGACGGCTCCGGGTTGATCGAAAGGCGCGCAAGGATAGCCGTGCGCCGCGGCGGGCGACAACCCGACGACGGAAAAGACGCGTATGCGCCTGGATGCGTCGGATCTGCTCTTGTGGGAGCGCCGGATCCGCTCTTGTGGGAGCGCCGGAAGACGCGAGGCTGTTCGCTTCGATCCGAGAGGCCATCACGGCTTCCGCCGCTGCCACAAGGGCCGTACCCACATGGGGATGCGTCCTGCGCGGACTGGCGCCCAGTCCGCGGCGCGCAGGCACTCGCGGCCCAATCCGCTACGCCTGTGCGATCCTCGCGTCCTCGCGTCGATCCGCAGGAGCTCCCATGACCCGACCGCTGTTCGCCCTCGTCACCGGCGCTTCCGCCGGCATCGGCGCGGAATTCGCGCGCCAGCTCGCGAACGAGGGCGCCAGTCTCGTGCTGACCGCGCGACGCGCGGATCGCCTCGAAGCGCTGGCGGCGGAACTGCGCGAGCGCCATGGCGTGGAGGTGCACTGCATTCCCTGCGATCTCGCCGATCCGCGCGCGCCGCAGCAACTGTTCGACGAATGCGCGCGCCGCGGACTCGCCGTCGACGTGCTGGTCAACAATGCCGGCTACGGCGTGACCGGTTCATTCCTGTCGCGCCCGTGGCAGACCCACGCCGACTTCATCCAGGTGTTGATGACCGCACCTGCCGAGCTCTGCCACCGCTTCCTGCCGGCGATGCGCGAACGCAGGCGCGGCCGCATCATCAATGTCGCTTCGCTCGCGGGCCACGTTCCCGCGCCCGCCGGCCACACCCTGTATGCGGCATCGAAGGCGTACCTGATCAAGTTCTCGCAGGCGCTCGCGCTGGAGAACCGCGCGCACGGCATCCAGGTCTGCGCGCTCTGCCCCGGTTTCACCCATTCCGAATTCCACGATGTCACCGGCACGCGCGAGCAGATGAAGGGCATGCCGCGCTGGCTGTGGATGGACGCCGACGCGGTCGTGCGCGACGGCCTCGCCGCGGTCGCGCGCGGCGATTCGGTGCGCATCAGCGGACGCGTCAATCGCGCGATCAAGAGCCTGTTCAAGCTGCTGCCGGACCGTCTCGGCCACGCGCTGATCGCGCGCGGCGGCAAGGGTTTTCGCGACTCTGCCTAGCGATCGAACGGCGCGAATCCCCACGCATGCAGGCGTTCGAGCCGTTCGCGCGCGACAGCGGGCTGGTCGAAGTAGATCTCCGCGAGCAGCGGCTCCGGCACGTCGGGATACGTCTGCCGGATCGTCTGGGCCGTGACTTGCGCGCGCGCGGCGACGGTCGCCGCCTTCTTCATGAGGTGCAGCGCGTTGAAAACGGCGAGCACGGCGAACAGCGACACGACGATCCCGGCGCCGATCGCGCGCGGGCGCGTATTGCGCGGAAACTGCGCCATCAGGCCCAGCCAGCCGATCCAGAACACGCTCGAAAAACTCACGTAGCGGGTCACGAACGCCTGATCCGCGCCGTAGGCGTCGACGCGGCCGTAGGCGGTCAGCAGCGCACTCGCGGCACCGACCGCGAGCAGGCCGATCCATGCCGGCGCACCGGCGCGCGCGCGAAAGGTCCACGCGGCCATGCATCCGCTGGCGATCCCCGCGAGGCCCAGCCAGGGCGCGAGGTCGGTCGCGTAGCGCGCGAGGCCGGCGCCGAGAAAGTTGCAGGCGTACGACGCAACCTGGATCCATGCCGGCGTTGGCTGCCCACCCCGCCGCAGCGCGAACATCGCGGCCAGCGCAAGCACGACCCACACACCGATCCAGCCGCAGCGCGTGCGCCATGCCAGGTCGCGTCGCAGGGCGAGCACGACGATGGCTGCAGGAAATACCGCGAAGCCGACCGCAAAACTCGCGACCGCGACGCCCGCGCACGAGATCGCGGCGATTACGTGCCACGCGCGCAACGCGCGCGTCGCCAGCAGCGCGATCGTCGCGGCCATGCCGGCGAGGCAGAGGAACACCGCGACCTGCCAGCCCCACTGCAGGTTCGCAAGATGTCCCGGGTACAGCGCGAGGAACACGATCAGCAGCATGACCACGCGTTCGCGCACCAGGCCTCGCAGCAACGACACGATCACGCCGGCATACGCGAGCAGGAACAGCCAGCTGGCGACGCCATCGAGCCAGGTTCCGCCATGCGACAACGCGGTCGTCAGCAGCAGGACCGCGTAGGCGCCCGCATGCAGGTGGCCGCCGTGGATGCGGAAGAAGTCCCCTGCATCGAGCGTTCCGTCCACGAAGCGCTGGTAGATCGGCACCAGGTCGAGGTGGTCCCAGAGCATCATCGGCACGCGCCAGCGCAGCGCGAACACAAGCAGCAGGATCGCCAACGCGGCGAACGCCAACGCGAGGCGCGGCGCGGCGGCGCCGCTCGCGGCCGGTTCGGCGTGCAATGGATCGGGACCGGCCACGATCAGGGCCCGTCGATCCCGACCGGCAGGCGGCCTTGTGCAACGTCGGCGGTGACGTCGTCGAAGCGAGCACCATCCCAGCGCAGGAAGCGCATCCGCAGGCGATCATCCGCGGCGATGCGTGCCGGCGCCTGCAGATAGGCGAAGGTCACGCTTCCGATCCGCTGCCATGGCAACTCGCGCGTGTCGAGCCGCAGCGGCGGATATGGCAGCGCATCGGCCGCGTCGGCCGCTGTCGGCTGCAGGAAGAACCAGGTCGGATAATTCGCGTGGAACCAGCAACGCGCGACCCGTGGCACATCCGTGTCCAGCGCCTTCACGACCGCATCCATCGAGACGAAGATGCCCCACTCCGGTGGCGGGTCGATGCCGAGGAAGACGACATGACATGGTGCATCCGGCAACGCCAGCGCGTCGACCGCCGCGACTGCCGCGTGCGCAATGTTCGCGTTGTGCGAGGAGCGCTGCGCGAACGAGCGTGCATCCTGGTGGGCTGCCCCCGCGAGGGCGAGCAGCGCGAACGCCGTGACCGCCACCAGCGCCGGCCAGCGCACGCCCGCAGCGGTGCGCCGCACGCGATCGAGCAGCACCGCAAGGACCAGCGCCGCGCCGGCAATCCCGAGGTAGTACAGGCGCGATTGCATTGCCGCTTCGACCACGGACTCGCCGACACCGAGTGGCTGCGCATTCAATGCGGCAACCGGTGCCTGCAGCAGCGCGGGCAGCAGCAGCAGGCAGGCGCCGCACAGCATTGGCGCCAGGTCGTCGCGCCAGCGCGCGCGCTGACGCCACGTCGAAAGAAGAATTGCCGTCGGCACGACGACCAGCAGCACCTTCGCAACTGGGCCGAGGCGCATCCAATAGGTGAAATAGCCCGGCGCCTGATGCAGCCAGTCGGAAAGTCCCTTGGCGATCGCGGCTCCGAGCGGCAACGCACCGGTCAGGCCGCTCGCCGGCGTGCCAAGCACGGCGGCGCGCCAGCCGAAATAGACACCGGCGCACGACAGCGCGGAAGCGATCGCGAGCAGGGCGCGGCGGCGCTGCGCCGGTTCGACGATCGCCCAGTGCGCGAAGACAATCACCATCGCCGCGATCGCGACCAGGCCGATTTCCTTCGACAGCATCGCCGCCATCGCCGCGCCAAGCGCCAGGCCCAGCGTACCCGCCCGCGCGCTGACGCGATACGCGAATGCCGCATTCAGCGCGAGCAGCACGAACGCGCTCGCGAGCAGGTCGAAGCGCGCCGACCACCACAGCGAGGTGCCTACGGTGGCCGGATGCAACGCGAAAAGCAGCGTTGCCAGCAACGCCGGCAGCGACGCGATCCCGATGCGCCACAGCAGCGCAAACAGCGCGAGCGCGACACCCGCATGCAGGGCAATGTCCGACCACGCATGCGCGGCATAGTCGCTGCCGAACGCGTGCACGCCGAGCCACATCGAGGCGAACCCGAGCGGCCGGAACACCGATCCCGGCACCGGAAAATGATCGTGCGTGAACAACGGCCAAGGTGAATCGAGCAGGCGCACGAAGGCGAGCTGGAAGTAGTCGTCGCGCCCCCAGTCGCCGGCCACGCCGGGGGCGAGCACCCAGACGACCATCGCGATCACCACAACTACGGCAAGTGACGATGAAGCCGAGCGGAAGGTCCGCATCAAGGGCCGACCAGTTTGACGATGGCCAGCGCCAATGCGACCGCCAGCAGACCCGCTCCGACCAGCACGATCTGCGTAGGCGTCACATCACGCCGGCGAGGATTTGCCGGATCGGTGTCGGGAGATAGACCGAACCACGCCCTGCGCGGGGCGGATTCGTCGCCGCCACGCTTGCGCATCCGGAATACGACCAACGCGGCGACGACGAACAACGACCAGAGCAGCCACCAGTACTTTGCGAGCCATCCGCCCATGACACCACTCCCGAGCTGCCGGCCGCCCTAGATCAACTTGATCTCGCGCAGCCGTTCCTGCAGGTACTCGTGCGCGCTGATCGGTTCGGGATAGCGGCTCGGGTTGCCGGCGTCGATGCACGAGGGCAGCACGTCGATCATGAAATCCGGATTGGGATGCAGGAAGAACGGCACCGAATAGCGCGGCTGGCGCGCCGCCTCGCCGGGCGGATTGACGACGCGGTGCGTCGTCGACGGATACACGTGGTTGGTCAGGCGCTGCAGCATGTCTCCGATGTTGACGACGATGGTGTCGGCATCGGCAGTGAACGGCACCCACTCGCCCTTGCGCGACTTCACCTCCAGCCCTTGCGCGCTCGCGCCGACCAGCAGGGTGATGAGGTTGATGTCCTCATGCGCGCCCGCGCGCACGTTCGGGATGTCCGGCGAGGTGATCGGCGGATAATGGATCGGGCGCAGGATCGAGTTGCCGAAGTTCGTCTTGTCGTCGAAATACGCCTCCGGCAAGTCGATGTGCAGTGCAAGCGCGCGCAGTACGCGCGAGCCGAGCGCATCGAGCGCCTCGAACAGGCCATAGCCATAGTCGCGAAAGCCGGCGATCTCGCTCGGCCACAGGTTCGGCGCCATCACGTCGGCATACTTCGAGTCGCGTGCGATCTCGCGACCGATGTGCCAGAACTCCTTCAGGTCCGGGTACTTCGAATCCTTGGCGGTCTCGATGCCGAATGGCGTGTAGCCGCGCGCACCGCCTGCGCCCTTGACGTGGTATTTCATCTTCACGTCGGCCGGCAGCGCGAAGAACGCCTTGAACGCATCGTAGGCGCCGTCGATCGCGGCTTGCGCGATGCCGTGGTTGCGGATGCCGGCGAAGCCCCATTCGCGGTACGCCGCGCCGAGCTCGGCGACGAACGCGTCGCGGTCGGTGTCATAGCGGCGGATGTCGAGGGTCGGGATGCGTGCGGTCATGGCGTTCAGGCGTTCTTCTTGGCAGCTGCCGATCTTACGGCGTCCGCGAGCCCGGCGGCGAGCCGTTCGACCAGCGCGGCGTCGCCCGCCTCGACCGTCACGCGCACCAGCGGCTCGGTGCCGGACGGGCGCAGCACGACGCGGCCCTGCCCTTCCAGCTCCGCGCGCACGCGCTCGTACACATCCTGCACGCCGGCATCGGCAACGAGCGCTGCGGCACCGCCGGCAACGCGGATGTTGACGGTGGTCTGCGCGACCTTGCGCATGCCGGCGACCGCCTCGTCGAGGTCGCGCGCGCTGCGCCGAAGAACGTCGAGTACCTGCAACGCGGCGACGATCGCATCGCCGCTGCTGGTACGGTCGAGCGTGAGGACATGTCCCGACGCCTCGCCGCCGAGCACGCCACCTTGCTGCTTGAGCTGCTGCAACACATGGCGATCGCCGACGTTCGCGCGAATGAACGGCACGCCGAGTTCGCGCATCGCGCGCTCGAGGCCGTAGTTGCTCATGAGGGTGCCGACCAGCGGGCCGTGCAGTCGGCCACTCGCATGCCAGTCGGTCGCGAGCACGTACAACAGCTGGTCGCCGTCGACGATCGCGCCGTGGCGATCGACCATCTGCACACGGTCGCCGTCGCCGTCGAACGCGATGCCGAGATCGGCACCGGCGGCGACCACGGCGCGCTGCAACGCCTGCGGGTGGGTCGAACCGACGTCGCGGTTGATGTTGAGACCGTCCGGCTGCACGCCGATCGCGCTGACCTGCGCGCCGAGCTCGCTGAACACGGTCGGCGCGATCTGGTAGGTCGCGCCGTGCGCGCAGTCGAGCACGATGTGCATGCCGCGCAGGTTCAGCGCCGGCGGCACCGTCGATTTGCAGAACTCGGCGTAGCGCACGACCGCTTCGCGCACGCGCACAACCTTGCCGATCGATTCGGAACTCACCGTCGTGAACGGCGCGTCGAGCTCGGCCTCGATCGCGGCCTCGACCTCGTCGTCCAGCTTCTCGCCCTCGGCCGAGAAGAACTTGACGCCGTTGTCATGGTGCGGATTGTGCGAGGCGCTGATGACGATGCCCGCGCTCGCGCGGAGCGAACGCGTGAGATAGGCCACCGCGGGCGTCGGCATCGGGCCGAGCAGGCTGACGCCCGCACCGGCCGCGACCAGCCCGGCCTCGAGCGCGGACTCGAACATGTAGCCGGACACGCGCGTGTCCTTGCCGATCACCACGTTGACTGCAGCGCCACGCGCCGCGAGCACGCTGCCGACCGCGCGACCGAGCTTGAGCATGAACTCCGCGGTTATCGGCCACTCGCCGACGCGGCCGCGGATGCCATCGGTACCGAAGTAGCGGCGAGCAGTCATTTCGAAGCTGGGCCTGGGGGCTGGCTTGCGCGACCGTGGACCAGGGCTCCCGCCCCGGTTCCTCAGTCGCCCATCTGCTTCTGGCGGTGCTCCCAACGTTCCTGCGCGTCGAGGCTGAGCGTGGCGATCGGTCGCGCCTCAAGGCGCTCGATGCCGATTTCCTCGTCGGTTTCCTCGCAGAACCCGTAGCGGCCTTCCTCGATGCGCTTGAGCGCCTTGTCGATCTTCGCGATCAGCTTGCGATAGCGGTCACGCGTGCGCAGCTCGAGCGAATTCTCGGTCTCGCGCGTCGCCCGCTCCGCCTCGTCGCCGACATCGCGCACTTCGTCGCGCAGGCTTTCGATCGTCTGGCGGCTTTCCTCGACCAGTTCCTCGCGCCACTTCGACAGCTTGTTGCGGAAGAACTGCAACTGGCGCGGGCTCATGTACTCCTCTTTCGCGGTCGGCTTGTAGCCGTGCGGAAGTTCGATCTGCACTGTGGCCGGCAACGCGTAGCGGCCGTCCTGCATGGTCACGCCGTTCTCGGCCGCGGTCTCGGCCTTGGTTTTCGATTTTGCTGCTGCGGGCTTGCTTGTAGTCACGAAATTCCTGGATGGCTCTGTCGCCTTGCCGGCAACGGGTTTCGGTTTCGCGGGCGCTGGCGCCGGCTTCGCGACCACGACGGGTTTCGCGGGCACCGGCTTGGCGACCTTCTTTGCGGGCTTGGCCGGTTTCGCCGGCGCGGCTTTCTTGGCCGGAGCGGGCTTCGCGGCGGCGCGCGCAGGCGCCTTGGCAACCTTCGCCACCTTCTTCACAGTAGCGGGCTTGGCGACCTTCTTCGCTGCGGCCGGTTTGCCCTTCGCAACAGGCTTCGCGGCGGGCTTGGCAGCTTTCGCCTTGGCACTCTTGCGCGGATCGGGTTTGTTCTTCGCCATTCCTCGGCCCATCTTGTGATTCGGCGGTCGCGTGTTATAGCCTAAGTCCTACCCCCCGGCAACCGCCAAAAAACCTTGCCGCGACGTGCGATTGCGCGCGCCTGCCGGACGCGCACATGCCTCGCCCGACGATTCTGCTGCTGCAGTATTACAAGCGCTGGGTGAGCCCGCTGCTCGGCGCGCGCTGTCGCTTCGAACCAAGCTGCTCCGATTACGCGCGCGTTTCGATCGCGCGCTTCGGCACGTTGCGTGGCGGCTGGCTCGCATTCTGGCGCATCATTCGCTGCCAGCCGCTGTGCAATGGCGGCTTCGATCCCGTGCCGATGCATTTCCGCCTGCGACCGACGCGTTGCACGGCACACCCACAGGAACGCCCATGACCGACTGGCTGATCACGAATGCCGAACTCGTCAACGAGGGACGCCGCTTCCACGCCGACCTGCGCATCCGCAACGGACGCATCGAGCACATCGGGCCGAGCCTGACTTCGCGCGGCGACGAACGCGTGTTCGACGCCGCGGGCCGCTGGCTGCTGCCCGGCATGATCGACGACCAGGTGCATTTCCGCGAACCGGGACTCACCCACAAGGCCGACATCGAATCGGAATCGCGCGCCTGCGTCGCCGGCGGCATCACCAGCTTCATGGAGATGCCGAACACGCGGCCGCCAGCCACCAACCGCGAGGCGCTCGAAGCGAAGTACGCGCGCGCCGCGCAGGTGTCGCGCGCGAACTACGGTTTCTACCTCGGCGCGACCAACGACAACCTCGCCGACATCCGCGCGCTCGACCCGAAGTCGGCGCCCGGCATCAAGGTGTTCATGGGCGCATCGACCGGCAACATGCTGGTCGACGACCCGGCCACGCTCGACGCGATCTTCCGCGACACGCCGGTGCCGATCATCACGCACTGCGAAGACACGCCGATGATCCTCGCCAACGAGGAAGCCGCGAAGGCGCGCTGGGGCGAGGACATTCCCATCGAGCAGCATCCGCTGATCCGCTCGCGCGAGGCGTGCATCAAGTCGACCCGGCTCGCAATGTCGCTGGCACGGAAGCACGGCACGCGCCTGCATGTGCTGCACATCTCGACCGCCGACGAATGCGCGCTGTTCGAACCCGGCCCGGTCGCCGGCAAGCGCATCACCGCCGAGACCTGCGTGCACTTCCTGCATTTCTGCGAGGCCGACTACGCGCGCCTCGGCAGCCTGATCAAGTGCAACCCGGCGATCAAGACCGCCGCTGACCGCGACGCGATCACGCGCGCGCTCGCCGAAGGCCGCATCGACGTGCTCGCGACCGACCACGCGCCGCACCTCGCCACCGAGAAGTCGAACAAGTACCCGCGCTCGCCGTCCGGGCTGCCGCTGGTGCAGTACGCACTGCAATGCGCGCTCGAACGCGTGTTCGACGGCGCGCTGACGCTCGAGCGCGTGGTCGAGGCAGTCACGCATGCCCCGGCGACCTTGTTCAACGTGAAGGAACGTGGCTACCTGCGCGAGGGCTACCGCGCCGACCTCGTGCTGGTCGATCCGCAAAAGCCGCACTTCGTCGGCGCCGCGGAAGTCCTCTCGAAGTGCTCGTGGACGCCGTTCGAGGGCCACACGTTCCGCTCGACCATCGCCGCGACCTTCGTCAACGGCCAGCTCGCGTGGCAGGAAGGCCGCCTCGACGACCAGGTGCGCGGCATGCGCCTGGAGTTCGCGCGGTGACGCGCGCGACGACCTCGCGACTGCCTGGCGTGGGAGCGGCGGCTGCCGCGATGCTTTTTCATTCCGCCTTGCACACGGATCGCGGCTTCCGCCGCTCCCACATGGCTTCGATCGCGCGCACGACGTTGCTCGTCGCGGCCACCTTCCTCGAGCACACGGCGGCGGCTGCCGCGTTCCCCGACCAGGTCTCGCAGGGCGCGCTCGTGCGCACGATCGTGAATCCGCACGCGAAGGTACGCGTGGCCGGTCACACGTTGCGAGTCGGCCCCGGCGGCGAGATCGTGTTCGGCGTCGGTCGCGACGAACAGGGCCCGGTGACGATCGACATCACCGAACGCGACGGCCAGCGCGAACGGGTCGCGATCCCGGTGACAACGCGCGACTTCCCGGTCGAGCGCATCGAAGGCGCGCCGCCGAAAACGGTCGAACCACCGCCCGACATCGCCGAACGCATCAAGCGCGAACAGGCGCGCGTCGTCGCCGCGCGCAATCGCGACGACGCCCGCACGGATTTCACGCAGGCGTTCGCGTGGCCGGTCGACGGCCGCATCAGCGGTCGCTTCGGCAACCAGCGCGTCTACGTCGTCGACGGCAAGGATGTGCCGAAGTCGCCCCACTCCGGCATGGACATCGCGGCAGCGCAGGGCACGCCGGTGAAAGCCCCCGCCCCGGGCATCGTCACGTTCGCCGACCCGGACCTCTACCTCACCGGCGGCACGGTCCTGCTCGACCACGGCCACGGCGTCAGCTCGAACTTCCTGCACCTGTCGCGCATCGACGTGAAGGTCGGCCAGCGCATCGAACAGGGCCAGGTCATCGGCGCCGTCGGCATGACCGGCCGGGCGACCGGACCGCACCTGCACTGGGGCATGAACTGGTTCGACGTGCGCGTCGATCCGCTGCTGCTGCTGGAACCGGCACACTAGAAACGGACTCGCGACGGCCGCCAGCGGTTCCTCTCGCGCCCTCGAACGTCAACGCGCCAATCGCTTCGCGTTGGCTTTTGCCTTGCGCAGGAACGGTGACACCGCGCTCGTCGAAAGATCGGCGGCGGAGGCCTGCATCAGCGTGGTGAGACTGCGACCGTCACTCGTGGCAACCCCGCCCGCGGCAAACCAGGGGCGCATCAGGAGTGCGGCGAACTGCGTCTGGATGCGCAGCACGGCCATCGTCATGCTAGCCATCGATTCCATCGACGCGCTCACCTTCTCCTGCACCATGAGACGGGCCTCGCGTTGATTCGTCGCGGCCTCCCCCGTTTGCGTCATCCGCGCGGTGCGGCGGGCGACGACCAGCGGGGAAATGCGCGCCAGTTCGGCGACTTGCGACAGCGCACGCGTTTGCTTTCTCTGTGAACGGATCGACATGCTCATCCAGCGGACATCCGGATCGGACGCGCCAGTGTAGCCGGCACAATATGAAGGCCACCTGTGTTGCGCGTGCGAGCACGCATCGCCCAACGGCAGCGGCGCACCCGATGCATCAGGCCGGATCGCGCGCAGCGCCGTACCCGGGCCACTCGCGAACCGCAAGCCAGATGCCGATCGACGCGGAGATCAGCGCGGGAACGAAAAACGTCAATTGCCCCGGCGAGAAATTGCCGTGGGACACGTCGAGCGCCAGCACGACAAGACTGCTGCCGATTGCCAACGCAGCCACGCATGCGCTCGCGAACCAGCGGAAGCGCACGGTGACACCGCCGATCACGAGCAACACGAATGCAGCGATGCAGGCGAGCACGCCCCATGGAAACAACCACAGGAACGTGTCGAGCAGCACGCCGAGGAAGCCGAGCAGCGATCGGGTCGCGATCGCGTTGCCGAGGATCAGGAAAGCAGCAGCGAGCCCGATACCGGGCAGCGCGAGCGCGAGGCTCAGCAGATACAACAGCGGTCGCATCAAAGGCCACCTGCCCCACGTGTGGCGTTCGCCTCGGTGCGTGCCAGCCTATCGCGGGCGCGCGCAGCGGTCCACCCGATTCGGTTCGGGCGTTGCTTGCAGAACGAAGCATGGGAAGAACAGGAGCACGAGCTAGTGGAACGCAAGGACGCGAGCCATCCGTTGCCGGGCCGGGCGTTTCTGCCCTACCCGTTCGCGTTGAGCGCAGCGAGCGGGAGCGAGCGGGAGCGAGCGAAGTCGAAACGCTCGCGAGAACTGGAATACCCTTCGACTCCGGCCTTTCAGGCCTGCGCTCCGGGCGAACGGATTTCGAACCGACGCACCACCCCCAACCGCCCGCGGCGGCGCAGGCCCGCTCGTGTTCGTTCACAATGCCGTGCGTCGTCACCACTCACCCATCTGCCGGAGTGTCCCACCATGAGGAAATGCCTCGCGCTCGCCGTTGCGTGCTCGCTTGCTCCAGTCGCCGCCGTTGCCGCGGAAGGGGCGCGCTACTCGGCCATCTTCGGCGGCAAGAACGTCGGCCATGTGTTCGTCACGACCTCGGGCAACCGCAGCACGGTCGACTACGACGTGAAGAACAACGGGCGCGGACCGACGATCGCGGAGACGATCACGTTCGACAAGGATGGCTTGCCGGAGTCGTGGACGGTCAGCGGCACGACCACGTTCGGCAGCAAGGTCGACGAGCGCTTCTCGCGCAGCGGTTCGCGCGCAAGCTGGACCGACTCGACCGGCAAGGGCAGCGCCACGCTGACCGCGCCCGCGGTGTATGTCGCGCAGAGCGGCAGTCCGTGGGGCGACCAGGTCTATGCGACCGCGTTGCTGAAGCGCCCGGGCATGACCATGCCGGCACTGCCGGGCGGCACCCTGCGCCTGGAGAAGGGCGACGTACTCGATGTCGCCGGCGCCGGCGGTCCGCTCAAGGTCACGCGCTACACCTTGTCCGGGATCGACCTGACGCCCGAGACGATGCTGCTGGATCCCGATGGAAACCTCTTTGCCGCGGTGTCGCCGACCAGCATCGTGGTGCGCGAGGGCTACGAAGGCGAGGAAGTGCGCCTGCGCAAGCTCGCCGCCGACTGGACCACCGAACGCTACGTCGCGATGCAGCGCGAGGTCGGGCACGACTACGGCGCACCCGTGCGCATCCGCAACGTGCGCGTGTTCGACCCGACGACGAGCGCGCTGACCGATCCGGTTTCGGTGCTGGTCAACGACGGCAGGATCGCCGCGGTCGAAGCGCTCGACAGCCCGGCGACGCCTGGCGAGGTCGCCATCGACGGTGCCGGCGGGACCCTCGTCGCCGGCATGCACGAAATGCACGCGCACCTCGGCCAGGACGGCGCGCTGCTGAACCTGCTCGCCGGCATCACGACCGTGCGCGACATGGGCAACGACAACGCGGTGCTCGATGCGCTGGTGAAACGCATCGACAGCGGCGAAGTCGCCGGCCCGCATGTCGTGCGCTCGGGCTTCATCGAAGGCAAGAGCCCGTTCAGCGCGAACAACGGCTTCGTCGTCGACAGCCAGGACAAGGCGATCGACGCGGTGCGCTGGTACGGCGCGCGCGGCTACTGGCAGATCAAGGTCTACAACAGCATGAACCCGGCGTGGGTACCGGCGATCGTCGCCGAGGCGCATCGCCTCGGCATGCGCGTCGCCGGCCACGTGCCCGCGTTCGCAACCGTCGACCAGATGATCGAGGCCGGCTACGACGAGACGACCCACATCAACCAGTTCGCGCTCGGCTGGGTCATCGGCAAGGACGAGGACACGCGCACGCTGTTCCGACTGACCGCGCTCAAGCGCCTGCCCGCACTCGACCTCGACGGGCCGAAGGTGCAGCACACGATCGACCTGATGGCGCAGGGGCACAAGGCGATCGATCCGACCCTCGGCATCCACGAAATGCTGCTGCTCGGCCGCGACGGCAAGACGCCGCCAGGCGCGGTCGACTACATCGACCACCTGCCGGTCGGCGCGCGCCGCGACGCGATGAAACAGCTCGCCGACACCTCGAAGCCGGGTGACGACGCGGCCTACCGCGGCGCGTTCGACAAGCTCGTCGACGTCGTGCGCCGCCTGCACGAGCGCGGCGTGTTCATCCTGTTCGGCACGGACACCGGCGGCTCGTTCAGCTACCACCGCGAGCTGGAGCTGTACCAGAAAGCCGGCATGACCGCGCCGGAGATCCTCAAGCGCGCGACGTTCGACAGCGCGAAATACCTCGGCGAGGACCAGCACAGCGGCTCGATCGAGAAGGGCAAGCACGCCGACTTCTTCCTCGTGCGGGGCGATCCGACCCGGGACCTCAAGGCGATCAAGACGATCGCGATGGTGGTCAAGGATGGCCACTTCTACTATCCGAGCGAGGTATACCCGAAGTTCGGCATCAAGCCGTTCGTCGCGGCACCGAAGGTGGTCCTACCGCACGCCCAGTGACGCGGGTCTGGTGGGAGGGCGGTACGCGCAGAGCGCGTGCCGCCGCTCCGCATCCGGCGGGACTCGCCGCTGCGCGGCTCGACGCGCCCTGCAGTCGTGCCGCGCACGATCCTGCCCGACCTGCGAGAATCGCGCATGCCCAACCCATTCTCCGCGATTCCCCTTCCCCCGGCCCTGCACGCTTCGCTGGAAACGCTCGGCTATGTCGAGATGACGCCGGTGCAGGCGGCGAGCCTGCCCGCGATCATCACCGGGCGCGACGTCATCGCGCAGGCACCGACCGGCAGCGGCAAGACGGTCGCGTTCGGTCTCGGCCTGCTGCACCGGCTCGACGTGACGCTGGTGAAGCCGCAGGCGCTGGTGCTGTGCCCGACGCGCGAACTCGCCGACCAGGTCGCGAAGGAACTGCGCCGCCTCGCCGCCGCGATCCCGAACCTCAAGGTGCTGCTGCTGACCGGCGGCGTCGCGCTCGGACCGCAGCTCGCGAGCCTGCGCAAGGATTCGCACGTGGTCGTCGGCACGCCGGGTCGCGTGCAGGAGATGATCAAGAAGCAGGCGCTGTCGCTGGCGAAGGTGAAGACGCTCGTGCTCGACGAAGCGGACCGCATGCTCGACATGGGTTTCGAGGAAGCGATCCGCGACATCGTGCGCAGCCTGCCGCCGAAGCGCCAGGGCCTGCTGTTCTCGGCCACGTTCCCCGAAGAGATCCGCCGCATCGGACACGACCTGCTGCGCGAACCGCTCGAAGTCACGATCGGGGGCGCCGCCGAGAAACCCGAAATCGACGAGCGGTTCTTCGAAGTCGAGCTCGCGCGCAAGCCGGCCGCGCTCGCGGCGCTGCTCGCGCAGTACAAGCCGGAGTCGAGCGTGGTGTTCTGCAACACGCGGCGCGACGTCGACGACGTCGTCGAAGCGCTCGGCGACGCCGGCATCGACGCACTCGCGCTGCACGGCGACATCGAGCAGCGTGATCGCGACGAAGTGCTGGTGCGCTTCGCCAACCGCAGCTGCAGCGTGCTCGTCGCGAGCGACGTCGCCGCGCGCGGCCTCGACATCAAGGATCTCGCGGCGGTGATCAACTACGAGCTGCCGCCCGACAAGGACATCTACCAGCATCGCATCGGCCGCACCGCGCGCGCGGGCGCGAAGGGCCTGGCGCTGAACCTCGTCACGCCGCGCGAGATGCCGCGCGCGAACACGCTCGAAGCGCTCGCCGGTTCGCCGCTGTGCTGGGAAGCGATCAGGCCTGCCGGCGGCAAGGCCGAGAACCTGCATGCGGCGATGGTCACCCTGCGCATCGACGCCGGCCGCACCGACAAGATGCGTCCCGGCGACATCCTCGGCGCACTCACCGGCGACGCCGGGCTCGTCGCCGCTGCGGTCGGCAAGATCGACGTGTTCCCGACGCGCTCCTACGTCGCGATTCGCCGCGCCGATGCCGGCAAGGCACTGGAGCGCTTGCGCGCGCGCGGCATCAAGGGACGCAAGGTGCGCGTGGCACGCCTGTGAGCGACGGCGCGCGCACGGATGCATCGCAGCCACCGGCACACGATGCAGTCGTTGCCGCGACACGGCACTGGATCGAACGCGCGGTGATCGGCCTCAACCTGTGCCCGTTCGCACGCGCGCCGTACGTGCAGGACCGCCTGCGCATCCAGGTGAGCGGCGCGCGCGATACGGAAGCACTCGCCGACGACCTGCGCGCGGAACTCGCATGGCTGCGCGACGCCGACGCGACGCAGTACGAAACCAGCCTGCTCGTGCATCCGTTCGTGCTCGGCGACTTCGCCGACTACAACGACTTCCTCGACGCCGCCGATGCCGTGCTGGTCGAGATGGAACTCGACGGCGAGATCCAGGTCGCGAGCTTCCACCCGGACTACCAGTTCGCCGACGTGCCCGCCGAGGCGATTGAGAACGCGACGAACCGCTCGCCCTACCCGACCCTGCACCTGCTGCGCGAATCGAGCATCGACCGCGCGGTGGAATCGGGCATCGACACCGACGCGATCTACGAACGCAACATCGAGACCCTGCGCGGGCTCGGCCATGCCGGCTGGCGCGCGCTGGAGAAGGACGTCGATCCCTGACGCGGCGAACGGCTGGCGCCCGGCGGCACCCGCTGCGCACGTACCACCCCACGGGCTGCAGGCATCGCCGCTTCCGCGCTCCTGCGACCGCATCGACGCCGCGCTGGCGAGCCCTCCCCGCGACGGGGAGGGCTCCAAGCTCAGGCAGCGCTACGGCGCTTCGAATCCGCTCTTGAAGACGCGGTCGTTGCCGGTGACGACGACCACGTTCGAGTACTCGGACGTGTCGTTCGCGGTGCAGGCCGCGAGCAGGATGCCGTTGTTGCCGGCGAAGCAGCGCAGCTGCGCCTGCCAGCCACTGCCGCCGGCGGGCGTGTCGGTCAGCGGCGTGATGTCGGTCGCGGTCATCACGATGCGGCGGCCGGGCGCGACGCTGACGAGCGTCGCGGTGCAGCGTCCGCCGGTGCAGGCGCCGCTGTTTGCCGGCACGCCGCCCACGGTCGTGCTGACCAGTTGCTCGCCGAGGAACGTCATCGACGTCGCGGCGGTGGTGGTCGCCGCATCGATGGAATAGAACTCGAGGCGGAAGTTCGCCACGCCATGCGTGCTGATCGTCCACTGCACCGTGGTGCTGCCGTTGTTGATGGGTCCGACCGAGCCGGCGCAGACACCGGACACTTCGGTGCCGGCGCAGATGTGCGCGGGCGCCTGGTCGCGGTTGGCGTAGTTCAGCGGGATTTCCGCATGCGGGCCGTCGAGCGCGTTTTCCGGATGCTCGAGATCGATGTCGACGCCCGTCAGCGCCTTCGCGTTGCCGAACACACGGTTGCGCTGGAACAGGTTGCTCCAGCCGTTCTGGTCGCCGCCGCCGTTGCGCAGCTTGATGCCGTTGCGCTTGTTGGCGACGATGATGTTGGTGTCGGCCGCGGCCGGGCCACCGATGGTGGTCGCGCTGGAGGCATTGATGTGGATGCCGTCGACGCCGTTGCCGAGCGCGACGTTGCCGGCGAACGCGGGGCTGACGCCGATCGAGTTGCCGGCGATGCGCGTGCTCGCGGTGCCGCTGCCCTTCACGACGATGCCGTGGCGCGCATTCGCGGCGATCACGTTGGCAGTGATCTCGTTGCCGGTCGTCGTCACGATCACGCCGTCGCCGGAATTGCCGTACGCGGTCGAGGCCAGCGTGGTGCCGACCGGGAACTCGGCCAGTCCGATCGTGTTGTGCAGCACCTTGATGCCGTTGCTCGCCCCGGTGATCACGATGCCGGCGCTGTCGTTGCCGAGCGTGTCCGGAAACGCGTTGTTGTTCACACCGTTGTTGTCGGCGATCACGTTGGCCGGGCCGATCATCAGCCCGATGCTGCTCGGGTTGAAGCTGGTCGGATCGGTGTCGGGTTTGGTGTCGGCGACGATGCCGCTCAGCGCGTTGCCGATGTGCGCGCTCTGCAGCGTGGCGCTGAGGCCGATGCGGTTGCCCATGATGAAGTTCGGCAGGAACACCGCACCCGCGTCGACGCGGATGCCATTCGCACCGTTGCCGCTGATGACGTTGCCGGGGCCGATCAGGTTGCCGAAGGTGGAGCCGACCAGGTGCACGCCGTCGGCACCGTTGGCAATCGCGATGTTGCCGCTGACGTCGGTGCCGATCATGTTGCCGCTGACGGTGACCGCGGCGAGGTTCTCGCTGAAGATCTCGATGCCGTTCTGCACATTGCCGGAGATCACGTTGTTGCTGATGCGTACCGGATGCAGCGACGCCAGCGCGGTCGCGAGGTTGTTGGAAAACGCATTGATGCCCGATGCGTCGACCGGCTGCACCGGGAAGTTCTGGTACAGGCCGAGCAGGAAGTTCGAACTCGTGTCCGGGTAGACGTGCGAGGCGGACACCGAGATGCCGTCGCCGCCATTGGGCATTGCCAGCAGGCCGGTCGCGTTGACGCCGATATAGTTGCCGCTGAACACGTAATCGTGGCCGTTCGCGCTGATGCCGGCGCCGCTGCAGTTGCCGATCACGAGGTTCAGCAGCTGCGAGCCGGTCGCGCCGTCGGTGTGGCCGACCGCTGGCGTGCCCGAATCGGTCAGGTCGAAGCAACCGTGGCCGTTGCCGTTGATCGTCGCGTGGTTGCCGTTGACGGTGAACGGCGCGCGCAGCTGCGTCAGGCTGCCGTTGACGAGCGTGATCGTCGGCACGCCGATGTTGATGATGTGGCTGCCCGAGCGCGTGTTGCCGATCGCGATTGCGGCGCGCAAGGTGCAGTGCGAGGTATTGCCGAGGGCGGCGCATTGATTGGTGATCGCCGGATCCTGGCCGACGTCGCTCGCGATGTCGACGTTGTAGACATCCGCCACGGCGGGCATCGCCACCGCACACAGCAGTGCCGCCAGCGTACCGCGCGTCAGCCGCGAGGTGCGTCCGCTGCGCACGGGCGCGCTTCGTATCGATTTCATGCTTTTCCCCTTCGTTTCAGATCAGTGAGCGGTCGCGGGCGTTTGCCCGCCTCCATCGATGAGCGCCCGTTCGCGGGCCACATCGGGAGGGTTCAGTACGCAGATACGCAAAAGGGGGGGATTGCAGACAGGCCGGCGCGAACGCGCGCGATCCGGTGTTCCAGGCCGCCACCTTATCGCAGCCAGGTCGTCCCTGCTCCGACTTTCGGCACGCTCGCCCGGGGCCCGGTGGGTTTAGCGTTCGTGCCCGTTCCATCCATTCGCCGTCGCCATGGGGGATGCCATGCCGGAACTCGATCGCCGCGAATTCCTGAAACTCGCCGCCACCCTCGGCGCGGCGCTGGCCTGGGGCTGCACGCCGCTTCGCCCTTCCACGAGCGGCTGGCGCGAACGCCGCGACCTGTATCCGCAGGGCGTCGCTTCGGGCGATCCGGACGAGCACAGCGTGCTGTTGTGGACGCGCCGCCCGTACGCGGACGGGCGCACGGACGCCCGCCTGCGCGTCGAAATCGCCGAAGACGCCGCCTTCACGCGCGTGCTCGCGACCGCGATGGCGCGCGTGTCGGCCGAGTCGGACTGGACCTGCCGCGTGCTCGTCGCCGACCTGCAGCCGGCCGGCGAGTACTGGTACCGCTTCGTCGACGCCGACGGCAACGGCAGTCGCATCGGGCGCACGCTGACGGCGCCGCGACGCGACGATCCGCGTCCGGCGCGCTTCGCGTTCGTCAGTTGCCAGGACATCTGCGAAGGCGCGTTGAACGGCTATCGCCGCATGATCTTCGAAGACGAACGCGCCGCGCCCGCGGAACGCATCGGCTTCGTGCTGCACCTCGGCGACTTCGTCTACGAGGTCGTGCAGTACCCCGAGCAGGTCAAGGACGGCCATCGCTACGACCGCCGCATCACGTTCCCGGTGAAGTATCCGAAGGGCAAGAAGGTCGCCAAGGACCGCTTCTGGGTGCCGGACTCGCTGGAGGATTACCGCGCGCTGTACCAGGGCTACCTCGGCAACCCGGACCTGCAGGATGCACGCGCGCGCTGGCCGTTCGTCGCGATGTGGGACAACCACGAATTCTCGTGGCAGGGCTGGCAGTCGATCCAGCAGTTCCCCGGCACCGACGGGTTGATACCGGCGCAGACACTCAAGGTCGCGGCGAACCAGGTCTGGTTCGAGTACCAGCCCGCACGCGTGCTGCCGCCGGGTTCTTCGCTGGACGCGTTCAAGGCACCGCACGTCATCGACACGCCGGTGAAGGCGTTCGACGACAACGGGCTGGGAACCGAACCCAACAACCTCGCCGCGATCGACAGCCTCATCGCCTATCGATCCCTGCGCTGGGGTCGGCACATCGATCTCATCCTCACCGACCAGCACAGCTTCCGCTCCCGCGACCCCGGCGACCGCGAAGAAATCAATCCGCTGTTCGAAGGCGACACGCTCGGCTTCATCCCCGAGGAGTTGTGGAAACAGGTCGACGCCGGCCGTGACTACGCGAACGGCCATCCGCCGGCGACCTTGTCATTCGGCGACAAGCACGTCGCCAACTACCGCGCCGGCGAGGCCGCGCAGACCGTGCTCGGCGCCAGACAGAAGGCATGGTTCCTGGAACAACTGCGCGGCGCGACCGCGACCTGGAAGATCTGGGGCAATTCGCTCGGCACGCCCGACTGGCGCGTCGATCCGCAACACCTGCCGCCTGCACTCGGCAAATACCCCGAAGGCGCGGGCTACGCGACGATGTCCGTCGGCGACTGGGGCAGCACGTACCACGAACGCGGCGAGATCTACGACGCCGTGCGCGACGCCGGCATCACCGGCTTCGCGATCGTGTCCGGCGACCGCCACAGCTTCTGGGCCGGCTACGCGGCCAAGGACCTGCCACCGGCCGCGTTCGAACCGGTCGGCGTCACCTTCGTCGGCGGCTCGCTCTGCTCTCCGGGCATGGCCGAAGCGAACGAACACAACATCAAGGCCGACGATCCGCTGCGCCCGCTCTACCTCGCCAACGCCGGCGGTGGCCCGCCGCAATGCAACGCCAACCTGCTGCTCCACCACGGCGTGCGTGCCGCACTCGAATACGCGCGCAGCGGCGACCTCGCCAGGGCGCACGCGGCCAGCAATCCGGAGCTGGCGCCGCACCTGTCCTTCGTCGACATGGGCGGCCACGGCTACGCCACCGTGCGCGTCGACGCCGACACGATGACCACCGATTTCGTCTGCATCCCGCGCCCGATCGAGCGCAGCGCCAGCGAGGACGGCGGACCGCTGCGCTATCGCGTGCGCCATGAAGTGCCGCTGTGGCGTGCCGGCGAACGACCGCACATGCGGCAGATCGTGCTCGAAGGCGACGCGCAGTTGTCGGTTTGACGCAGCAGCGACGCGAAGCACCTGGGAGCGGCCCCTGTGGGAGCAGTCACTATGGGAGCGGCTCCTGTGGGAGCGGCGGAAGCCGCGATGCTTTTCACTCGATCAACCAAGAGCATCGCGCCTTCCGGCGCTCCCACAAAAGCGAGCGCGACCCCTGTGGGAGCAGCCCCTGTGGGAGCGGCGGAAGCCGCGATGCTTTTCCTTCAATCGATGAAGAGCATCGCGCCTGCCAGCGCTCCCACAAAAGCGAGCGCGGCCCCTGTGGGAGCAGTCGCTATGGGAGCAGCCCCTGTGCGAGCGGCGGAAGCCGCGATGCTTTTCCTTCAATCAACCAAGAGCATCGCGCCTGCCGGCGCTCCCACAAAAGAGCGCGCGACCCTGAGGGAGCAGTCGCTATGGGAGCGGCCCAGCGGCTCCTGTGGGAGCGGCGGAAGCCGCGATGCTTTTCCTTCAAATCGGCGAAGAGCATCGCGCCTGCCGGCGCTCCCACAAAAGCGAGCGCGGCCCCTGTGGGAGCGGCGAGATGTGCCTACTTCGCCAGCGCCTTCACGAGGTCGTAGAGGTAGTCGCGGCCAACGTAGACCGAACGCACCTCGAGCCGCTCGTTGAGGCCATGCGCGCCGTTGCCGTCGGGATCGCCCCATGCGCCCGGCACGCCGTAGGTCGGGATGTCCACCGCCGACAGGTACAGGCCATCGGTCGCGCCCGTCGACATCGATGGCACCACCGGCACACCCGGCCAGTACTTCGCGCTGAGCTTTTCCATCGGGCCGATGATCGCCGGGTCGAGCGCGGGCATTTTCGCCAGCGGCTTGTCCTTGCGTGCGAGGTCGATGGAGATCGCCTTGTTGCCGATCGCATCGGCCAGTTGCTGGCCGATCTCGGCCGGCGTATGTCCGGGGAAGATGCGGCAATTGACGTTGGCCTCGACCCGTTGCGGCAGCGCATTCACCGCGTGCCCGCCGTCGATCATCGTGCCGACGCAGGTGGTGCGCAGCATCGAGTGGTAGCCCTTGTCGGTGTTGACCAGCGCAGCCGCCTTGGCGTCGTTCGGATCCTTTGCGAGCGCCACCATCGCGTCGCCCAAGGCATCCTTGCGCGCGGCGCCCGCGCGCTCGAAGAACACGCGCGTGGTGTCGCTGAATTCCTGCGGGAATTCGTGGTCGCGGACCTTCAGCAACGCCTCGCTCATCGCGTACATCGCGTTGTCGCGCACCGGCTGCGAGCTGTGCCCGCCGGGATTGGTCGCGACCAGCTTGTAGTCCTGGTAGATCTTCTCACCGACCTGGATCGACTGGTCGATGATGTGGCCCTTGCCGTCGGTATCGCCGCCGCCGCCCTCGTTGAGCGCGAACGCCGCGTCGATGAGGTCGCGCTTGTTGTTGGCGAGGTATTGCGCGCCGTTGAATGCGGTGTCGGTCTCCTCGCCGCAGGTGAGCGCCATCTTCACCGTGCGCGCGGGCTTGTAGCCCGACTGCTGGAAGCGGATCAGCGTGTCCGCCCAGGTCGCGGCCATGAACTTGTCGTCGGAAATCCCGCGCGCGTAGTAGTAACCGCCTTCCTCGACCAGCTTGAACGGGTCGCGCACCCAGTCCTCACGCTTGGCCGCGACGACGTCGATGTGCGCGAGCAGCAGGATCGGCTTCAACGTCTTCGACGTGCCGGGATACACGGCGACGATGCCGCCCTCCTTCGGATGCTCGGGCACGGAGAACAGCGTGATGCGGTCGTCGCTGAAACCCGCCATCTTCAGGCGCGCCGCAATCTGCGCCGCGGCGCGCGTGCAGCCACCGTTGTCGGGATTGGGAATCGACGTGACCGAGGTGTCGGTCTCGACCAGTTCCTTGTAGAGGTCGAGGAACTTCTTCTGGTCAGGGCGAAGCTCGCCCATCTTGCCGGTCGGCACCTGGGCCGTGGCGGGACCCGCCACCAGTGCAGCGATCGTGAGTGCGAGCAATGCGGACTTCATGAGCCTTTCCCCGAGTCGGTACCCAACCCCATCATGCCGTGTGGCGGGGTGAATGGGGGGTGACGAAGGTCATGCCGCGCCGTCGCGGCGACGCCCGGGACGGACCCCTGCCCCGTCACGGGTCCGAAAAATAATTTCACTCCGTCTCATCGGGCGGGACGCGCCCCTGTTCCAATCCTCCTCGTGCCAAGGGGCACGGGTTCGGCCGCCATCGGGGCGGTCGGGCAATCAAGAGGAGTCGCCATGTCGTCCCAAGCCAGTGTTTCGCTGTCCTTCACCGATGTCCAGCTCGCCGCGATCGATGCGGCCCTCACCGAACTGGAGACCCAGTTCGCCGGCCTCGTCGGCCTTACCGCGGATCAGCGCAGGATGCTGACCAAGATGGGCAACAAGTCCGAGGCGTTCTGCCGACAGACCATCTCCCTGCTCGGTCAGAACCCCCAGCTGGTTCCGGAGAGCGTTCGCCTGGCCGATTCCCGGCAACTGCTGGCAGCGCTGGATGAACTGCGTCCACGCATGCAGCGTCTGCAACGACTCGGCGAACGCATCGCCGATACCGACACGGCGGTCGGTTCCGCCGTGATGCAGACCGCGTTGCAGGGCTACGCGCTGCTCAAGGTGACCGGACGCAACCAGGGCCTGGAAGCCCTGCGCGAGTCCGTCGGCGAGCGCTTCGCGCGCAAACCGCGTACTCCGGAAGCGAAAGCGGCCTGACCGCTCCTCTCCGCCTTTCCCGTTTGGGAGCAAGCCGCAGTGATGCGGCTTTTTTCTTGCCCGCCGATGGCAGGCGCCCGAGCCGACGTCGTGCCGGCCCCGATGATCCGCCCCGCATCGCGAAACGTTGACGCGCGATCCCCAACGTTCGGGAAACCCGCCGCTCCGTTTGCCGATCGAGCCTGACCTTTCGCCCATCGAGCCCGGCGATTCGAGCAATGTGCCCGGAACGCCGAGCACTGCGCGCGGAATGCCGAGCGATGTGCCCGGAATGTCGAGCACCCGCGCCGAAGAGTCGAGCAACATGCCCGGTCCTCCGAGTCCGACGGCCGAGTGTTCCGCAAGATCGCTCGATGCGCCGGGCAATTCGCTCGGCGCGCCGGGATCGATCAGCGGCGCTTCGAGCAGCGGGGCCGGGAGGCCGGGCGGCATGGTCGGAGCGGCGAGACAGGATCCGCGGTGCGCGTACACCCACGCGGCTCACCGGCTCGCGAGGAACACATCGAACCTTGCCGCGAGGCGGTCGCGGCTCGGTTGGTCCGTGGTTCTGCGAGGCAGCCGGATCATCCGCTTGTCCAATTGCTTCAACGCTTCAAGCATTGGGCCGTCGTGTTGTCCCAACAGACGGTCGGACACGTGCAGGCGGAAGTCCGGGTCGATGCCGAGCAAATGCGCATCGAACGCGGCGTGGTGCAGCTTGCTCATCGGCAACCCGTTGGGGACGACAGGTTGCCCCATGTCTTCATCCCTGTCCGCGATGATATGCGCGGCATCGAGCAGCATCGGCTCAGGTAATTCCGACAGCGCGCAGCGGCCCTCGTATGCAGTGATGACTGCCTGGCGAAACGTCGCTTGATGCAGTCGCTGCTTCACCGCACGCAATGCGTATCGACGCGCAGGCTCCGAGTCTGGCAAGCGATCCGCTTCCGCACGAACGGCATCTCCGAAGCCTACCAGCGCTCTCAGGCGCGTTGCGTCCCAACCGCCGATGTAGGCACGGTTCGCCATGAACTGCCCTGGCGCAACGCCAATGAAGTAGAGGATTGGAATGCGCTGCTGCCACGCGTCGCGCAGCCATAGATTGTCGGCAGCATCCGGATTCGTGCCCATGAACGCATACTCGACGAAGTCCTCGCCACCGTAGATCTTGTCGTGAACATTGCGCTGGTCGTCGTACCACACCTTTGCGCCGGGTCGCGGGAATACGGTGCGGATCGACAGCAGATGCTGCATCTCACGCGGCTTGAAGATGCCGCGCTGTGGATTCACCAGCGGATATCGGTTGCCTTCGAAAACGAAGCCCGCACCCAAGTCTTTCGACGTTAGGGCATCTCTTGTCGCTGAAAGCATCCACACATGATCGAACGCCGCCTGGCGCATTCGTTGATCAAGGGAAGCCTTTTCGTTGGACATTTCGCATCATCGCGCGACAGCATTTGCTTGTACATGCCGACCGCTTCCGCTACTCGAAGGCTTGTCCAGAAATTGAATCGCCCCGGCTTTCCCGGAGGCTCCAACCTTTGAGAGGATGGAGTCATGAAGAAGCCCAACAAGTATGCCCCGGAAGTACGAGAGCGAGCAGTTCGGATGGTGCGCGAGCACCAGGCTGAGCACACCTCGCAGTGGGCGGCGATCGAATCGATTGCTGCCAAGATCGGCTGCACGGCGCAGACGCTGTGCAACTGGGTTCGGCAGGCCGAGCGCGACCAAGGGTCGCGTGCCGGTCTGACGACGGCGGAGCGAGAGCGCGTGAAGACGCTGGAACGCGAGGTGAAGGAGCTACGCCAGGCCAACGAGATCCTGCGCAAGGCCAGTGCGTATTTTGCGCAGGCGGAGCTCGACCGCCGATCCAAGTGATGACGCGTTTCATCGATGAACACCGGTCGATGTACGGGGTCGAGCCGATCTGCAGGGTATTGCCGATCGCCCCGTCGACGTATTACCTGCACGCGGGGCGCCGCGCCAATCCGACGAAGCGACCGGCGCGTCTACAACGCGACGCCGCGTTGCTGCCGCAGGTCAGGCGCGCGTGGGAAGAGAACCAGCAGGTGTACGGGGCGAGGAAGGTCTGGAAGCAGTTGCAACGTGAGCGCTGGGTCGTGGCCCGTTGTACGGTTGAGCGGCTCATGCGAGAGCTGGGCATCGTCGGCGTGGTCCGTGGAAAGGCCGTTCGTACGACCAAGCCCGATCCCGGGCGCCCGTGCCCGCTGGATCGCGTGAATCGGCAGTTCAAGGCCGAGCGGCCCGATCAGCTATGGGTGAGCGACTACACCTTCGTCTCGACGTGGCAAGGGTTCGCCTACGTGGCCTTCGTGATCGACGTCTATGCACGGCGCATCGTGGGCTGGAAGGTGTCCGCTGGCCAGCAAACGCAGTTCGTGCTGGACGCACTGGAACAGGCGCTGCATGCGCGAAGTCCGGCGAACCGACTGGTTCATCACAGCGATCGCGGTTCGCAATATGTATCGATCCGCTACACCGAACGACTGGCCGAGGCAGGCATCGAACCATCGGTCGGCAGCGTGGGCGACAGCTACGACAATGCACTCGCCGAAACAATCAATGGCCTGTACAAGGCCGAAGTGGTGCACCGTCAGTCGTGGCGCAGCCGCGAGCAGATCGAACTGGCGACCTTACAGTGGGTCGACTGGTACAACCATCGCCGCCTGCTCGGCTCCATCGGATACATTCCTCCAGCAGAAGCCGAAGAAAACTATTATCGTCAGCACGAGTCCGCCATCGAGGTGTGACTCAAACCAAACAGCCTCCGGGATTTCCGGGGCGATTCAAATTCCGCGTCGGCGTAATGTCCACACAAACTTGAGAGGAGGCTCTATGGCTCGGCGCAAGGAGGGACTTCTCGATTCGCTAGCCTCATTGCCGTGGCCGGTAGGAATCGTCCTCGGCATCGTCATGTTCTTCGGTATCCGTTACGGCATAGGCTGGTACTTAACTGCGAGTGCATCGTCTCTTACGCAGGCGGTGGGGCGACAGTTCCTGTCCAACGGTGCGCTTACCCTCTTCGCAGGGATGCTGCTCGCGATCTGCTGGCTCGGGGCATTCTTCTCCTGGCTCGCACAACGCAAGCGCAGTCAGCTGCTCGACGCGCAGAGGGGTGTGGAAAGCCTGGGTGCGATGAGCTGGCGTCAGTTCGAAGGGCTCGTGGGCGAAGCCTTTCGTCGTCAAGGATATGCGGTCGAGCACACGGGCCTCGGCGGCACCGATGGGGGTGTGGACCTCGTTCTCCGCAAGGACGGCCGCCGCGAGCTGGTCCAGTGCAAGCAGTGGCGCAAGACGCAGGTTAATGTCGCCGTGGTGCGCGAGATGTGGGGTCTCGCCGCGCATCACCACGTCGACGCCGTCAAGATCGTGTGCGCGGGGAACTTCACTACCGACGCAGAAGCGTTTGCCAGGGGCAAGCCGATCGAGCTCATCAATGGATCGCGTCTCGCCAGCCTCATTCGCGAAGTTCAGGTCACGCGCCCATCTCAGCCACACCGCACCGTCACCGCTACCGTGCCCAACTGCCCGACCTGCGCGGCCAGTATGGTCTTGCGGCGCAATCGAACCAATGGCGACTCATTCTGGGGATGCAGCACCTATCCTCGCTGCAAGGGCACGAGACAGATCGAAAAGGACCGGATGGATTGAAACGAATAGTTCCCGCGTCCCATTTTTTTGAGGGCGCGGCGTGGCCTATTGGTGAGTCAATCACAAGCAGACGCGAGACCACGAAAGGAACACACTAAGAGACCGGCGGAGTCGCGGGATTGCCAGCATTCTCATCGCGCTCTAGAGATTCAACCACGTCCTCAGCCGCGGGCATGACCGCGCCGCGACTTAAGGCAGCCCTCGCCGCTCTCTCTAGCGGATAGTCTGGCGCTTCGCGAACACCAACTGGCCGTCGCTGATCATCTACGCGCCAAAATTCGACTATTTCTATTCCTCGACGCCGAGGCTCCATGAATATAGAGAAATCGAGCGTATAGGCAACAAACCTTCCTTGGCGCCCCGAAGCAGCGGAAGTATTTTGCGAGATTACATGAATCAACTTGAAGTCCAAAAGTTGCAGGAGCAGCTCCTGTTGCTCAGGATGGCTACGCGAGTCCTCATGCCCCACAAGAAAGGCAGTCTTTCTTTTCTCTTTTAGACAGAACGTAATGAGATCAACAAAAACCTGCTCCAAAGCTTGCGCATCGTAGCCGGCTTCCTCCTGGATGTTCGCCAGTTTGCTCTTGTAGGAATGCATGGCAGCCGCTTTGTAGATGTACGTCGGCGTAAGCCGATCGGCTCTACCGTCTCTCACCGACATGTCGATAGCGCCCACAAGGATATTCAGAAAGTCACGGGGCACACCGCCCGACGCGAGCGTAATCGCGCGCGTAGCATCCCCATTAAATAGATCACTGGCGCTCACATTTCGATCAACAGAAGCAGCCATTTCCCCGAGCATTGCGTGAAGATACGTATTGGTGTCCTCAAAGTTCTCAAAGGTCTTGTCTAAGCTAATTTCCTCGACATCTTGGCCAATTTCCACTCCTATTGTTTGGCCTTCATGTATCCGAAGCGACGTCCGATGGCGAATGGTTCCCACTTTCAAGTACGCGTCGGTGCCACGACAAAGGCGATGCAGGTAGTCGATCACGCGCGGTTGGAGATCTCTCTTAATGAGATAGAAATCATCCACGAGGATGTACACCCTTCCCCACTTCCCCTTCATAGAGGCACTAAGCGCTTCCTTATAGTCCTGGAGGTGTCGCTCAAGATGATCTAATTTCTTGCTCTTAAACGTCTTCGTTACCTCACTCTCGTGCTCAGCTGATGCTTCAATGTGTGTAGCTACAGCCGACGTCGCGCCCATCTTTGCTCTTTGGGCGGACTTTTCTTTATCTTTTCTACTCACATCGGCATCGTCTGGCTCGTCCAAAAGCCGACTCAGCTCCTTAATAGTCCTGCTCTGCTGATTTCCAAATAACCCAAACCACTTGCCCTTGGCTTGCGGCAGCCGCTTGAAAATAGTTAATAGTATCCTGATCAGCACATCCGGGAATCCGAGTTTCTTTATTTCGTCTATCCCTACATATATGGCAAGGTATTCGCCATCACTTTCAGCCTGCCTCAGGAAATGAACTTGCAAGCATGATTTACCAGATCCACGCCGACCAAAGAGGATTTGATGCTGAGCGCTCGCAAATCGTTGAAGATTCCCGCCGAGATCTACGTAGATGGGATCATGATTCTCGCGAATCCGGAAGCTATCCCGAATCTGATTCTTGAGTGATTCAACTTCTAACGATTGAAGCATGTTTGCTTCTCCAAACTCTCTTCGATGTGTTTAAACTCGGACGGAAAGCTGAAGCACGCCCCGCGCCCTGCCTCACTATGGGGTCAGGTTCAATTTGTGGCGTTCTGATCCTTGAACTGCGCCCTCACCTCCGGCGCCACCACATCCACTTGCCGCTTCCTCTGCAGGAACGCACGCTGCCCTTCCGGCAACTGGCAATTGCGTGACAGTGTCGTGGCGCCATCGGCGTGCTCCGCGGTCATGTCCTGGACGTTCACGACAACGGCGAGTGTGTCGCCGAGTGGCTGCAGTGCGACGCAGACCTGGTCGATCATCGCCATCGAACGGTATTGGCTGCCTTCGACCATGACGACGAATTTCTCGCGGCCGCGCCATAGCGCAGTGCGGCCGCCGGGCACGGCTTTCGCGGCCAGGCATGCGGCTTCGTGATCCAAGGGCCGGCTTCATCCGCGAGCCATCGTCCCGTCCCTCAGTCCATGTCCTCGACTTCTTCGCGCGCGTCGCGGCATCCGGCGCGCACGTCCTTGCTGGCCGCACCCCTCTCGATTGCGGCCAGCCTCGCCGCGAAGGGCTTCGACCCTCGATCGCTCATAAGGCTGCAAAGATCGACCATGATCTCCACGGAATCGGCGTCCGTGGCGGCCTGATTGCGCTCAAGCCATGATGTCGCGTCTTCCTGCAGCGACGGCGACATCGCACCTTCGCCCTCCCGCAGCGCCTCGATGCGGGCGCGGAGCTCGTTGGGTTCGGTAGGCAGCCTGGGTTCCGGAGTCGTGCCGGCCAGGGCTTCGGTGCAATGGACGCCCGACGTTTCGTGGTACGAGCACACAAAGTGTTTGCCGCGGCACTCGGCTTCCCAGGCGTGCATGCTTCCCATTGGGCCGGTTGCCGTTTCGTTGTAGATCGTGATCTCGTCGCTCGTGCACCCGATGGCGCCCGATGTGAAGCCGCGAGAAATTCGAGCATTCGTGCATCCGGCCACGAGCGTCACTGCCGCCAATAGCCCCGCAATCCGCGCTATCCTTTTCATGCCTTTCCCCTCTTGTGAACCGGCCTCGCGCCGGCGCTCTGGCGACCGCTAGTCGCCGCAAAAAATTTGACGATGTCGCTCTCTTTCTGGAAGGCGAGAAATAGGGGCCAGGTTCATTTGCTGGCCTGCTGATCCTTAAACCGCGCCCTCACCTCCGGCGGCACCACATCCACCTGCCGCTTCCTCTGCAGGAACGCGCGCTGCCCTTCCGGCAACTGGCAGTTGCGTGACAGCGTCGTGGCGCCGTCGGCATGCTGCGCGGTGACGTCCTGGACGTGGACGACGACGCCGAGGGTGTCGCCGAGCGGCTCCAGTGCGACGCAGACCTGGTCGATCATCGCCATCGAGCGGTATTGGCTGCCGTCGACCATGACGACGAAGTTCTCGCGGTCGAGCCACAGCGCGGTGCGCACGCCGGGCACGGCTTTCGCGGCCATGCGCGCGGCTTCGTGGTCGACGGGGCGCGTGACGTCGGGGACGCTGGCTTCGCGAAGGAACTGGCTGCTTGCCCGCATGATGGGTTGCGCAGCGGTGGTGAGGCGACCTGCGCGCGCTGGCACGGGCGACGCTGGCACGGGCGGCGCAGGCGGGACGACGCCATGGGTCGCGGCTGTTTGCGCGTCTACGGAAGCGCCGCGGACTGTCGCGGCGTGCGCGGCCTGCGTGGATGCGGAATCCACCGGTCGCGACGGAAGAAGCAGTACGAATCCCCACAGGACAGCGATGCCCGCCGCGGCGAGGATGACTGCGCTCCTGTCCTTGTCCGACGATCGGCGCGTGCGTCGGTTCGGCGCATTGGCACGGATCGCGTCCGACCAATCGTCGCGGGTGCCGGAATCCTTGAGCGTTTGCGCAGGAAGTTCCGCTTCGAGCGCGGCGAGGTCGATCCACTCGCGCACCGTCGCGCCGTCGACGAGCTGCAGGTTGAGTTGTCGGCTCGCGGCGGCCAGCGCGGCCTGGGTGAACTCGCCGCAGGTGACGAGCACGGCGCCGGTCGCGCCGTGGGTGACCATCACGCCGATGAGTTCATGCACCGCGTTGTGGGTGACCTTGTACGCGTTCCAGCGCTTGCATTGCACGATGAAGTAGTCGTGGCCGCGACGGAGCTTGAGGTCGATACCGCCGTCGTAGGAGCGCCCGGTCGCATCGGCGCCGACGTGCTCGACCGACCAGCCTTGTGCGCGGTAGTGATCGGCGACCAGGGCCTCGAAGCGCGTGGGATCGACGCGCGACAATGCGTCGTCCCGGCGCGTGCGGTTGAATTTCAGTGGCATGCGCGTGCCCGCACCTGCGTGCTGCGCGGCGCCACCGCTGCCGCGACAGCAAGTCGCGGGCTCCCTTCCGTCACCGTCTTCGCCCCCTGTGGCGTCGATGGTGCAGTAAGCAACAAAGGAACTCAGTATTCAACCCTGCCGCTTGTAAGAAATTTCCTACAAGGAGGTGCGTGCGCCCGCGTTGATCGCTCGCCCTTGGACATCCACGCACGCGCGTTTCGCCCGTTGGCGCGGGCATTCGGCGAGCCTCGCGTCCGTGTGTCGCTTGCCCAAACTATCGGGTCGGAAGGTTGCCGCGCGCCCACTGCACGATCTGCTGCATGCCGATGGCGCCGGAATGGCGCGCAACCTCGCGGCCACCGGCGAACAGGATCAGGGTCGGAATGCTGCGGATCGCGAATCGACCCGCGAGTGCCGGCTCGGCTTCGGTGTCGACCTTGGCGAGTCGCAGCTGCGGTTCGAGGGTCGTCGCAGCGGCCGCGAACGCGGGCGCCATGCTCACGCACGGCCCGCACCACGGCGCCCAGAAGTCGACGAGCAGCGGCAGTTCGCCGCGCTGCGCATGCGCGTCGAACGTCGCCGCCGTCAGCGAAACGGGCGCGCCCGTGAACAGCGCCTCGTGGCAGCGACCGCAGCGCGGTGCCTGCGCGAGACGATCGCGCGGCACGCGGTTCATCGACGCGCAATGGGGACAGGGCAACAGCAACGACGGCACGGCACTCATGATTCACCTCGGCATTGCGGCCGAATGTGCGGGCGGCGCGGCGGATCGCAAGGCGTTGCCTGTTCCGGACACATTGGCCCTACCCTGTGCGCAGGCTGCAGCCTGCGGTCCAACGGCCGTCGCGCTGCGCTGGCGTTTCGACTCCGCTCGCTTCGCTCGCTGCGCTCAACGCGAACGGAGTTTCGAGTCCGCCCGGAATGCTCGCTGCGCTCTGCCGCCTCTGCGTGTGCGGACCTGCATCGGCGCCATCGTGCACGCCGCACGGTGAACGGCTCCCGATCTCCTGCAGCAGCAGGAGCATCGCGACTTCCGTCGCTCCCACAGGAGCATCGATGGTCGCAGCCGGTAGGGCGGGTCGAGCGCAACGCGCGAGTCCCGCCGACTCGCAGCGACGGCACGCGCGTGCGCGTACCGCCCTACACGCTGCCCGTAAAGCATCGCGGCTTCCGCCGCTCCCACAGGAGCAGGAGCATCGCGGCTTCCGCCGCTCCCACACGAGCATCGATGGTCGCAGCCGGTAGGGCGGGTCGAGCGCAACGCGCGAGTCCCGCCGCCTCGCAGCGGCGGCACGCGCGTGCGCGTACCGCCCTACACGCTGCCCGTGGAGCATCGCGGCTTCCGCTGCTTCTACAGGAGCGGGAGCATCGCGGCTTCCGCCGCTCCCACAACGGCGCTATTGAAAGCCTCCCCCTTCAAGGGGGAGGTTGGAGGGGGATGGTGTTGGTACCGATGTCCATTGGAGCACCACCATCCCCCTCCAACCCTCCCCTTGAAGGGGAAGGCAAAGGCGCTGCGTGACGGCAGGCGTCAGGGTTCGTGTTCCGGGTCCTGGCGCGCCGCGCGCACGACGGTCGTCGTGCAGTCCGCTTCGGCGACGACGCGCGCGGACACGCTGCCGAGCAGGCGCCGCACGCCGGTGACGCCGCGCGCGCCCATGACGATGTGGTCGATCGCGTTGTTGCGCGCGTAGTCGACGATAGCCTGCGCGACGTCGCTGGATTCGAGGACATGGAACGTGATGCGGTGGTCCGGCAGTGCGAGCCCGCGCGCCCAGTGGCGCAGCGCGACGAGGCGCTTGACGTGGCGGTTGCGCCCCTCTGCGTCGATGTTCGTCTCCATGCCGATGCGCGGCGTGCGCAGCACGGTCACGCACGCGAGGCGCGCGTGCGGCGCGGTTTCGACGGTGCGCCGCGCGACGTCGAGCAGGGCGGCGTCGAGCGCCGCGTCGCCCTGCTTGAGGTCGACCGCGACGACGATCAGCGGCGGGCGCGCTCCGTCGCGCGCACGCTTCGCGCGCAGGTCTTCGGCATCGAGGCGGAAACCACGCAGCCAGCGCTTCACGGAGCCGAGTGCGCCGTCGTCGTGGGTGCGTTCCGCGCGTTCGGTCAGCACGACCTGTTCGGGATGCTGCAGGTCGAACGCGAGCTGCGCCGCGGTCGGATAGCGCGCGTCCGGGTCGACTTCGAGGCAGCGCAGGATGATCTCCTGCAGCCAGCGCGGAATCCCCGGCTGCAGCGCGCGCGGCGGCACGGGCGCGCGATAGAAGCGCCGCTTGAGGCCGCTGTCGCTGGTCGGCGCACCGAACGGCGTCTCGCCGGTCGCGAGGTAGTACAGCGTCACGCCGAGCGCGAACAGGTCGCTGCGCGGATCGTTGCGCACGCCGAGCACCTGCTCCGGCGCGATGTACGGGGCCGTGCCCATCGGCACCCGGAATTGCTCGGCGAGCAGGTCGGGCAGGTGTGCATGATGCGCGAGGCCGAAGTCGAGCAACACGATGCGCTCGCGCCCTTGCGCGTCGACGTGGAGCATGAGGTTGCCCGGCTTGATGTCGAGGTGGACGACGTGCTGGCGGTGCAGGTCGTCGAGTGCGAGGGCGGCGAGTGCACCCAGTGCAGCGACGCGCTCGGGCGGCACCGGCGCCGCATCGAGCAGCGGCAGCAGCGTCTCGCCGCTCACGAATTCCATGACGATCCACGGCTGGTCGCCGGCTTCACCGCTCGCGACGAAACGCGGCACGTACGGCCCGGAGAGCGAAGGCATGAGCATGCGCTCGACCTCGAAGCTCACGACCCGGCTCACGTCTTCGCCGTAGCCGACATGCGGCAGCTTGGCGAGCAGCGGAAATGCCTGCTGCGGATGCGAGACGCGCCACAGCGTCGCCATGCCGCCCGCGCGCAACGGCTCGACCAAAGTGAAATCGCCGATCACGAGCCCTGGATGCAGTTGCAGCGGCATCGATCAGGTTCCTGCGAGCAGGCGATCGGCGAACGCCGTCGGCAGGCCGGCGGCACGGATCTTCGCCGCCGCCCGTTCGTGATCGTAGGGAACGCGCAGGAACGCGAGCGACGCGGTGTCGACGTCGAACCATGCGCACGCGGCGGCGGGATTGTGGTCGCGCGGCTGGCCGCACGAGCCGGGGATCGCGAGCCAGCGACGCGTCCCGGACACCGGGATCGGCACGCCCGGCGTCGGCGCGAAGTGGTGCGCGGTCGCTTGCTGCGCGTGATACAAGGCCGGTTCGTGCACGTGCCCGCAGAAGGTCAGGCGCGCGTCGGTCGCAGCGAGGCTGCGCGCCGCCGAGAGCGCAGTGCCGACGTAGGCCCAGCCTTCGGGCGCCCACGCGTTCGCATGCACGTAGAGGCGGTCGTCCTCGCGCACGCGCAGCGGCAATGCGGCGAGGAACGCGTGCTGGCCGTCATCGAGCTGGCGACTCGTCCATGCGATCGCCGCCTCGGTCTGCGCGTGCATGGTGCCGCCGCCGACGCCGCCGACCGCCGCCGCATCATGGTTGCCGAGCACGGCGACCGCTCCGGACCCGACCTCGCCTCGCACGAAATCGACGACCCACGCGGGGTCGGCGCCGTACCCGACGAGATCGCCGAGGAACACAAGGCGCGCGCAACCCGCGTCCCGCAACGCGTCGACGCACGCTTCGGTCGCCTCGCGATTGGCGTGCAGGTCCGCTAGCAGGCCGATGCGCATGTCCAATGCCGGAGTCGAAGACGTGCCGACACGATAGCGCATCGTCGGGGTGCGCAATGGAACGCGACGGTGGCGGCGCGTGCCGCGGCGAGCGGCCGCAGCGGTCGCGCATCGACGAGCTTGCATCGCCGCCGGCCCCAGGCCCGCGCCCTGTTCATCCGACGCTGGCCTTCGATGGGACGTGATTCGCCTGGAGGGTCAGATCGCAAGCCCGCCGATCTCGAAGCCATCGACGAACACGGCATCGCCCGTCAGTGGCACGGTGAACGATCCAGTGGATCCGGCGCCGCCCGCATAGGCGGTATCGACGGCGCGCACGCGCCAGGTGTACTGGCCATTCGGCAGGTTGCCGTACGTCCAATGCGTCGATGTACTGACGCTGCCCGGTTCGGGCAGGCGCTCCGGCAATGCGACCGGCACGCCGTCGCGCCACAACTCGAGATCGTAGGTGAGCTGCGCACTCGGTGTGTGGTCATCGTTGGCGGCATTCCACGCCAGCGTGACGCCGCTGCCGGCGGGATCCACGCGCAGGCCGTCGGGGGCCGCGGGCGGCGCGTTCGTCGCGGTCGTCGTATTGCGGAACACGTGCAGTTGCGCCTCGACGAGGCCGTTGCCGCCAGGAACGTAGAACGCGCCGGCGACCAGGTAGTCGAGATCGCCGTCGCCATCGATGTCGAACCAGGTGAATGCACCGCCGCGGCCAATCGAGCCGATCGGCGCCGGCAACTGCACGCCGAGCGGCGCGAATACACCGTTCTCGTTGCCGAAGATTTCCGATTTCCCGACGATTTCGCCGGATCCGACGAAGGTGCCGGTCACCAGCAGGTCCACGTCGCCGTCTGAATCGTAGTCGGCCCAGGTGGCCGCGTTGAGGTCGAGCCAGTCCGCGTTCGGGGCGTCGATCAGCGTATCCGTCGCATACGCCGTGCCCTCGTTGCGATAGATGCGCAGCACGGTCTTGTAGGTCTGGTCCACATCGAGGATGTTGCCGGCGACGAGGATGTCGAGATCGCCATCCGCGTCCGCGTCGGCGAAGTCGGCGAGCCCGTGTTCGACGCGGATGCCGAGCGGGTCGCTGGAAGTGAACTGGCCCGCGTTGTTGTTGAACAGCTTGATGAAACCGGTTTCGGTGAACGGGTCGACATTGGCGACGAACAGGTCGAGGTCGCCGTCGCCATCCGCATCGGCCCAGGATGTCTGGGCGTGCGTGGTCGGATCGAGTGCCGCGGCAACGTCGGTGAACAGCCAGCCGCCGAGGCCATCGCTGCCGTCGTTGCGCATCAACGCGGTGCGGAACGAGAACGTGGATGGGTCGTAGACCGAAGGAACCAGCAGATCGAGGTCGCCGTCGTTGTCGAAGTCCGCCCAGGTCAGCGAACGCAGGTCGTAGGTGTCCTCGTAGCCCGAGTCCTCGGAGTAGCCGGGCAACGACGCGTTGACCGGGACCAGCGTGCCGGCGTCATTGCGATACAGCGCGGTTGCGCCCTCCGAACCCACGGCGAGATCGTGGTCGCCGTCGCCGTCGAAATCGCCCCAGGCCAGGTCGGACGCACCGGCGACGATGCCGTTGAGCGGCACCTGCGTGGGCGTGAAGATCCACTTTCCGTCGGCGCCAATGCCGTCATTGTGGAACAGCAGCAACGTGTCCTCGACGCTCACGTTGTAGACGACGTAGAAGCCGAGCACGGCGAGATCGACGTGGCCGTCGCCATCGACATCCGCGGGAGCGACCGCGTTGACCCAGAAGTCCTCGCTGTCCGGATTGACGAACCAGGGGGTGGTGGAGGGAGTGACCTCGACGAACGCCGGCTGGGCTGCGAGTGCGGGAGCAATCAGCAGCAGTGCGATGTGCAACAGATGACGCAACATGACGATCTCCCCACAGGTCCAATCCCTGGGTTTGAACCGTTCATCGGCGCCGTTTTCGGCAAGCGCGCCGCAGGCTATGCCTGGACGGTGCAGCCAACCGACGAAAGAGAAGGTCGGGCAACTGGGTTCAGTGTAGCGAAAGCGCCGATTCGCCACGTTGATCTGGATCAAGCGCGCGCGGGGAGTCAGGCGTCGGAGTGCCGCTCCTGCGGGGACATCGGTTCAGGGAAGGTGTTGCGAGCGGTAGGACGGGCATCGCGGCTTTCGCCGCTCCCGCAGACTTTGGTAGGGCGGTACGTGCGCAGCGCGTGCCGCCGGGCCGGCGGTCGCGGTGTGCGGCGGGACTCGCGCTCCGCGCTCGACCCGCCCTACGAAAGACGATTCGACGGCCATCGCTCGACGATGTCGATTGGTGGCATCGCCATTCGTCGAAGCAAATGAAGCCACACTTTCCCTGAAGGAGTTTCCCATGCGCAGGCTCATCGTTCCCGCGTTCATCAGTCTCGACGGCATCATCCAGGCGCCGGGTGGACCGGGTGAGGACACGAGCGGCGGTTTCTCGCTCGGTGGCTGGGTGGTGCCGTATGCGGACGAATCGAGCGAGCCGATGGGCGGGGTGTTCAACGAGCCGTTCGAACTGGTGCTCGGTCGCACGACCTACGAGATCTTCGCGGGGTACTGGCCGAAGGTTCCGGCGGATGCGCCGCATCGCGCGTTCGCAGACGGGTTCAATCGCGCGGCGAAGCACGTCGCGACGCATCGGCCGGAATCGCTCGCGTGGGAGAACAGCCATGCGCTCGGCAAGGACGTGGTCGGCGCGCTGCGCGATCTGAAGCGCGGCAACGGACCGAACCTGCTCACACAGGGCAGCAGCGAACTCGTGCGGCAGCTGCTCGCGGCGGATGTCGTCGACGAGCTGGTGTTGTTGCAGTATCCGATCCTGCTCGGCAAGGGCAAGCGCCTCTACGACGACGGCGTGCGGCCGGCGGCGTTCCGCCTCGAATCGTCGCGACAGACGGCGGCGGGCGTGTCGGTGAATCGCTTCGTGCGCGAGGGCGAGGTGATGACGGGGTCGTTTGCGCTGGATGACTAGGCGGGCGCGGTAAGCGCGTTCGCAGGGTTCCCCTCACCCTGCCCTCTCCCGCAAGCGGGAGAGGGGAAAGCATCCGGAATGTGCCCGTAGTGTCGCGCAACCGCTGCGGCCACGCGGGACACGGACGCTCTTCGCAAAATGCGCGCGAGGCGGATGCGATACTTCGCGAATCCACTTCCCGTCACGCGAGCGAGTCCCCGGAATGATCCGCAACGCCCTCCTGCTCGCGGCTGCGCTCGTGCTGCCGTCGCCCTCCTTCGCCGCGGTCGCGGATCGCGTCTTCAGTGACGGCTTCGATCGCCTTGCGCCGGTCGTGCTTTACACCGACATCGTGTCGGGCCCGACCAGTGGCGGCGAGAATGGCAAGGGGTGTTACCTGTCGGTGTTCGGCAGGAACTTCGGCAGCGGCGTGCCGGGCACGAACGTCAGGGTGTTCGTCGGCACCGGCGAAGTCGCCGACTACCGCACGTTTGGGCCTTCGCGCGGGCGCGCGGACATCCAGCAGATCACGGTGCAGCTCGGCGCGCTCGGCAGCGATGCGGTCACCGGTGCACAGCTGCCGGTGCGGGTGGTCGTCGACGGCGCTCCGTCCAACACCGATCACGTCTTCACGATCAATCCGGGGCGCATGATCTTCGTCGACGCGGCCAACGGCGTGGATGCGACTGCGCAGGTCGGCAACATCGCCAAGCCGTACCGCAGCGTGCAGACCGGTGGCGACTTCAGCGGCGGCGCCTGGGGCCAGGTGCGCGCGGGCGATTTCCTCGTGCTGCGCGGCGGTACCTACACGGGTGTCGGCTTCGAGAACTACTTCCTGCGCTTCATGATCCGCGCGAACGGCGTGCCGGATCGCAGTTCCGGCACGCCGCCGACCGGCGCAGGCACCGGGCCGATCACGCTGATGGCGTATCCGGGCGAGACCGCGTTCATCGACGCCGACTCGGCGACGCATGCGGGCGGCGCGCTGTCGGGGCTCAACGGCGAGAACTATCCGCTCGCGGGCAAGTGGATCGTCATCGCCGGGCTCAAGGTCGAAGGCGGCGGCTACGACGGCCCGGTCAGCCAGCAGATCCACGGCGACCACTGGCGCATCGTCAACAACGAACTCACCGCGTTCACCGGCGTAACCGGCGGCGCCAGCCCGTCACGCATGGGCGGCATCACCGGCAACGGTGACGGCAGTGTCTGGCTCGGCAACCACATCCACGACATCCAGGGCAGCGAGAACGAGGCGCACGGCATCTACATCGACGGCGACGGTTCGTACGACATCGGCTACAACGACATCCACGACATCCACAGCGGCAAGGGCATCCAGCTGTTCGCGAACGGCGGCAACGGCTCGGATTCGATCAACCACGTGCGCATCCACCACAACCGCATCCAGCGCGTGACGCAGTTCGGCATCAACATCGCCGACGGCTCGCAGGACGACATCGCGATCTTCGACAACCTCGTCACCGACGCCAAGGTCGCCGGCCTGCGTTTCAACACCAACACGCTGCACGGCTGCCGCGTGTACAACAACACGTTCTACAACAACAACACGCTCGATTCGGAAATCTACGGCGTGCTCATGAACGACTGGGGCTTCCCCGCCGACGCGCTCGACGTGCGCAACAACATCTTCTGGGCGCGCACCGGCACCGCGTATGCGGGCGGTTCTGTCGGCTTCGACGACCCGATCGGCGTGATCCGCCGCAACCTGTGGTTCGGCGCAGGCAACACGGGTTTCGGCTTCGACACGAACCCGCTGAACGCCGATCCACACCTCGTTGCTCCCGGCACCGATTTCCACATCGCAACCGCGACGAGTCCGGCGGTGGATGCGGGCGATGCGACTGCCGCGTCGCTCGTCACGAATGATTTCGACGCGAACAGGCCGCGACCGCACGGCGCTGGGATCGATGTGGGGGCGTACGAGTTCTAGCGCTGGCGCGGGGGTTCAAGTTGGTTCTTTCGCGAACGTGCTCTTGCGTTTGGCTTCCCCTCTCCCGCTTGCGGGAGAGGGTAGGGTGAGGGCGCTTTTGTGGTGTCCTTTCGTTGTTCGGGAGTCTCGCTTTCTTTCGCGATAACCGACCCGCATCCCTGCGTGTTCGTCCCGCATCCCTGCGGGCCGGTTTCTTTCTCTTGCTTGTCCAAGAGAAAGAAACCAAAGAGAAGGACACCCCCACAGCACCGCCTTCCGCGCTTCCTGCGCGGAAGGTGCGTGAACGTCGGCCGGGGTTCGCCGACGATGCATCCTGCATCGCGGCGAACGCGCGCGCGTCCTGCGCGCGCCCCTGCGGGCCTTGTCGTCCGCCGTCCACCGGCGCTGAAGGGGACCCGAAGAGCAACAAGCAGCGCGCTCCTGCGCGCAGAGCCAGAGCCGCGTTGCAGGAGCGGCGTCAGCCGCGATAGGCACACGACAACGATGCTCGAGAGCATCGCAGCTGAAGCCGCTCCTACACGGTCCTCTCCTCCGCCTTTGTGGGAGCAACTGTCTTCACCCAGTCACAGGCATTTTCCATTCGACCTTGTCGCGCACCATGGCGTTGAGTCGGACGAGCAAGACACGCATGCAGGCGGTAATGGCGACTTTGGCGCACTTGCCCAACTGCCGTAGGC
>NZ_JBGAFX010000009.1:0-76587 GCF_044227025.1 Dokdonella sp.
CACTGCGAGGTGTGCTCAGCCTGGTGCTCGCGCACCATCCGAACTGCTCGCTCTCGTACTTCCGGGGCATACTTGTTGGGCTTCTTCATGACTCCATCCTCTCAAAGGTTGGAGCCTCCGGGAAAGCCGGGGCGATTCATTGTTAGCCTACAGCGACATGTTACTGACCGAGCAGTTTTGCCTTTTCTCGATCGAATTCTTGTTGGGTGAGCGCACCAGAGTCTAGTAGGCGCTTCAAGCGCTCAAGTTGAGCAAGTTTGTCGTCGGTACTCAGCTGCGCATCCGCGACCTGCGGCTGAGGCGAGCCTTTACTCACACAGCGGAAGCGTAGCGTGGCCTCAGGAAATCCTCCAAAGGGTCTTGCGGCCTTTGAGTCCATCGAGATCGTTTCCATCACCTGGGATTTCTCGGTGCAGAAGTCTGATGCCTCCTCATAGGCCTTCTTTTGCAAAGAGCTCGACGAAACAAAGCCAGTCTTTCCAGTACGCATGATGATGTATGCGTCAGGACCATCCGGAATAACCCCAGTGTTTCCGGCGAAGACGGCCAGGGGAAACAACCCGACAACAATAGCGACCATGAGCTTCACTGAGGCCTCCGAGAATTCCGATCTGAGGGCTAACAACCAAAATAAGGTGCCGACGCACCGGATGCAAAACTTGAAACCAGTATTTTCACGGAGGTCGCCTTGATTGCGTAGTTAGAGGTCAGTGAGTGACTCTAGCTGACCAGAATAAGCAAACCGACAGAACACGTAACTGGCCGCAACCGCCATCGAAATCACCGCCAACCCGGAAAGAACACCATTGGACAAAAATGGGACTCCGATAGCGATGCTAATGGCATAGACGAAGAACGGTCCGCCATAGCCGAGGAGCCTTAACAGCGCGAGTAGTGGGGCGACAATAACAAGGCCGCACACAAAGACGTAAACAGGCCCGACAATTGCACCAAGGGCAATGTTCTTGACTATCTCGATGCCAGAATATTGGTCTTGATAGAAAATCGCAGCGACGGCTGATAACAAAAGGCCCAGAGGCATGCCCGCCAGAAGACTTGCCAGGGCAACATTGCCAATGATGTTTTCTGGGCGCGCCGAGAATGTGTCCATGACCTCTAACTACAATTAGACCCCGGATCCGGGGCGTAACACATATCCTGAAACGTCGATCCCGCACCCGTCAAGGCGATTACTTGATGCGCATCGTGCACTTGCGCGCAATTGCTGCGGCGAAATTCGTGTGTGTTATCCAGCGGAATCGAGGGCGTAACCGGTTATCGCCGCGGAAGCGGGAGATATCACCGGTGCCGATGCGGTGGCTTGAACAGATTGGTTGGGCGCTTTTCGCCCAGACACAAACGCGCCGGCATGCACCGACACGTTCATCCGATGCGCGATTCCCCCGGAACGCGGCTCGCGGGGCGATCACGCGACAATGAGGCTGTTCCGAACTGGTGCCCACACGCGAACCGCCGACGCCGTGCCAACGTCAGGTCCAGTCCGCGTGCTTCTCCTCCAACGCCAACTGCGCCATCGCACTACGGTAGCGTTCCATGTACGCGCCGCGGTCGCCGTCGAAGTGCAGCGCCTCGCCGACGAAGATGTCGACGAAGAACGGCACGATCATCCATTCGCCTTTTGGCAATGCCCTACCGAGGCCATAGGTGTAGACCGGGATGACCGGCACGTCGGGACGGCGTTCGGCGATGCGCGCGAGGCCGGTCTTGAACTCGGCGATCTGCTCGGGCTCGCCGCGCGACCCTTCCGGGAAGAACACGAGGATCTCGCCGCGTTCGAGTGCAGCCGCGATCGGTGCGAGCAGGTCCTCCTTCTCGTGGGTGCGCTGGCGATTCAGCGGCACGATGCCGACCACGTTGAGCGCGAACCACGCGAGCAGCCTGTTGCGCAGGAAGTAGTCGGCGGCAGCGACCGGACGCACCTTCGGCAGCAGGCGCAGCGGCAGCAGGCTGATCATCGCCATCGCGTCGAGATGGCTGTTGTGGTTCGCGGCGAGGATCGCCGGACCCTTCTGCGGCAGGCGTTCGCGATGGCGAACGTTGAGGCCGAGCACGAACAACACGACCAGGCGCACGAGCACGCCGTAGAAGAACAGCCGCAGCAGATAGCCCATCGCGTGCCCTTTGATTCTCGCGTCCAGCGCCGGAAAGCGCGATGCCCTTCGTCAGAAATAGAAGAACGCCATGAAGTGGAAGAACAGCGGCGCGGTGAACAGCAGGCTGTCGATGCGGTCGAGGATGCCGCCGTGGCCGGGAATCATCGTGCCGGTGTCCTTCACGCCGATGTCGCGCTTGACCGCGGAGATCGTGACGTCGCCGAGGAAGCCGCCGAAGCCGATCATGAGTCCGACCGCGACCGAATCCATGCGCGTGAGCGGCGTCAGCACCGGCGCGAGCAGCACCGCGACGACCGTCGTCGTGAGCGCGCCGCCGACGAGGCCTTCGACCGTCTTCTTCGGACTGACCGGCTCGATCACCTTGCGCTTGCCGAGCGTGCGGCCCCACACATATTGCAGCACGTCGTTGAGTTCGGTCAGCAGCACGACGAACAGCAGCAGCGCCGCACCGTGCGCGCCGACGGAAGGCTTGCCGTCGGGCAGCACGAGCAGGTAGGCGAGATGGCTGAGGCCAAACACCATCATCATCAGGCCCCAGTGGATGGTGCCGGCCGCGCGCAGGAAATCCTTCGTCTCGCCACGCAGCACCATGCGCATCGCGATGAACAGGAACGCCCACACCGGGATGAAGATGAGGAACATGTGGTACCACTGGTTCCACACCCACCAGTACTGGATCGGCACGCACAGGTAGGCCCAGAACAGCACCCCGCGGTCGGCGCGACGGGTCGGGATCAGCGACAGGTATTCCTTGAGCGCGAGGAACGACAGGATCGCGAAGAAACCGATCGCGATGCCGCGCCGGAACAACAGTGCGACCGCGAACACCGCGACCAGCACCCACCACGAGTTGACGCGCGCGGCGAGTTCGACGTGCCGCGTGACGTCGCCGCGCCGCATGATCGCGACGATGACGGTAGCGACGACGAGCAGCGCGACGATCGCGCCGAATGTCCACAGCACGTTCGGCGGGATCCACAGGTGCAGCGATTCGAGCTTCAAACGGCATCTCCTTTCGGACGTAGTTCCTGCAGCGCGCGACGCGCGCGTGTGACGATGGCGGCGACGCCGAGCGCGGCGCACGCCCACAGCAGCCAGCCGAACCATTCGACCCGCAGCCAGCCGAGACCGAGCGCCAGGCCGGATGCGCCGATCACGAACGCGCGATCGCTCTTGCCGAAACCGTCGTAGCGCCGGCTCGCGCCGATCTGCACGCCGACCACCCCGGTCATCTCGACGATGACGCCGAGCAGCACGAATACGACGATCGCGGCTACCGGAAAGCCGGGCCGCAGCGCAAGCGGCAGGTACATCGCGGCATCGCCGACGACGTCGCCGAGTTCGTTGAGGATCGCGCCGAGTCTGGACTGCTGCGCGTGTTCCCGCGCGAGCATGCCGTCCACCGCGTTGAGCGCCATGCGCAGGAACAGCGCGAGCGGCAGCACCAGCAGGATGCGCGGGTCTTCCACAAGGGCGACGGCGGTGCCGACTGCGATGCACAGCACGACCGCTGCGATCGTCACCTGGTTGGCCGTCACGCCCGCGCGTGCCAGCGCGTTCACCAACGGACGCAACAGCGCCTGGAACGCGGGCTTCAACTTGTAGATGCTCGGCATCGTTCCCCCGATGGATGCGCGGGAAACATAGCAGATCGGCGCTGAGGGCGAGGAATTGGCGGCACGCGATGCGCGCGCAGGAGCGCGCAGGAGCGCGCCGCTTCTACCGGGGCCCCTTCGGCAACGGTGAACGGCGGACGAAACAGCCCGCAGGGGCGCGCGCACGATGCGCGCGCGTTCGCCGTCAGTGCATGGATGCGCTGTCGGCGAACCTCGGCCGACGTTCACTGACCCGCCGGGCAGGATGTCCGGCGGGCGTTGCCGCGGGTGCCTTTTCTTTGGGTCACCTTTCTTGGGCAAGCAAAGAAAGGTGACCGGCTCGCAGGGATGCGAGTGGAAAACGCACGGATGCGGGTTGGTCCTCGCGAGAGAAACAAACATCCAAGCGAAGCCCAACACACGCGCCGGTTGGCGCAACCGCTGCGTCCCGCTACATTGCGCGTCCCGCTCGCCCCGATGCTGCCATGTCCGACGCCCGCCGCTGGTTCGACCTATCCTCGCCATTCCGCATGAAGCGCGGCGGTGAACTCGTCGGTGCGCGCCTCGCCTACGAGACCTGGGGCACACTCGGCGCGGCACGCGACAATGCGATCCTGATCCTGACCGGCCTGTCGCCGAGCGCGCATGCGGCGTCGAATGCGGAGGATCCCTCGCCGGGCTGGTGGGAGGAGATGATCGGCCCGGGCAAGCCGATCGACACCGACCGCTGGTTCGTGATCTGCGCGAACACGCTCGGCAGCTGCAAGGGTTCGACCGGCCCGGCCGAGGTCAACCCGGCGACCGGCGAGGTCTATCGCCTCGATTTCCCCGAGCTGACCCTCGAGGACGTCGCCAACTCCAGCCACGAACTCGTGCGCGGCCTCGGCATCGAGCGCCTCGCCTGCCTGGTCGGCAATTCGATGGGCGGCATGAGCGCCCTCGCCTACCTCGTGCAGCACCCCGGCAGTGCGCGCGACCACATCAGCATCTCGACCGCGCCGCAGGCGCAGCCGTTCGCGATCGCGATCCGCTCGCTGCAGCGCGAAGCGATCCGCCTCGACCCGAACTGGAAGCAGGGCCACTACGACGACGATCACTATCCCGAAGCGGGCATGTCGATCGCACGCAAGCTCGGCGTCATCACCTATCGCTCCGCGATGGAATGGGTCGGCCGTTTCGCACGCATCCGCCTCGATTCCGAACAGCGCGAGGAAGACCCGTTCGCGGTCGAATTCCAGGTCGAATCGTATCTGGCCGGGCATGCGCGCCGCTTCGTGCGCAGCTTCGATCCCAACTGCTACCTGTACCTGTCGCGCGCGAGCGACTGGTTCGACATCGCCGAACATGGCGGCGGCAAGGTGGATGCGGCGCTGAAACGCATCGATGTCGAGCGTGCGCTGGTGATCGGCGTGGAAACCGACATCCTGTTTCCGCTGACGCAGCAGGAACAGATCGCCGATGGCCTGCGCGCCGCCGGCGCCGAGGTCGAGTTCGTCGCGCTCGACAGTCCGCAGGGACACGACGCGTTCCTGGTCGACATCGCGCGCTTCGGCGCGGCCATTGCCCGCTTCCTGGGCACCCGCTGAGAGACCTTCCGCATTCGCGAAACGGGTCGAGGCGCTGCGCCGCTCGTGCGAGCGTGCGGAGATTGGATTCCTGGCGAAGCACCGAGCGCTGCGATGCAGTGCCTGCGCGCGTCTCCGGCACGGGGTAGAATGGCGGGATCGCAACGATCTGTGGTCAGCCATGCTCTCGCTCGAATTCCCCGGTGCGCGCCAGTTGATCGCCGCGATCGACGCCGCGGTCGTGCTGCCCGACGAGGCAGCGACCACCGACGCGCTGCGCCACGCGTTGTGCAGGCTGATCCGCAGCCCGGACGTGCAACTCCCCGCGTGTGTGTTCGAGCGCGAGGACGACCACTATGCGCGACGCGAGCTGTACCTCAGCGAGGAACACGGCTACAGCGTGGTCGCGATGACCTGGGGCCCTGGACAGGGCACTCCGATCCACGACCATGCCGGGCAGTGGTGCGTAGAGGGCGTCTGGCAGGGGTTCCTCGAAATCACGCCGTACGAACTGGTCGAATCGAAGGATGGCCAGTACCGCTTCGAGCCGCGCGGCACGATGAACGCAGGCGCGGGTTCCGCCGGCAGCCTGATCCCGCCGCACGAGTACCACACCATCCTCAATCCGAGCGAGGACGCGAACGCGGTCTCGCTGCACATCTACCGGCGCGCGCTGGAAAACTGCTCGAAGTTCTACCCGACCGGATCGGGCTGGTACCGATGCGACCAGTGCCAGTTGGTGCTGGACAGCACGCACTGATCTCCTGCGACCACATGCAGCAATACGCGCGCTTGCCGTATACTGCGCGACCCGCGCGGCCCACGGTCCGCGCGCGCCCTTGCCGAAGTGGCGGAATTGGTAGACGCAGTGGACTCAAAATCCACCGCCCTTAAAAGCGTGCGGGTTCGAGTCCCGCCTTCGGCACCACACATCGATCCTCGTCGCGACCTCTGCGGATACGACGTCGGCCGCGGCTCAAGACAGGCTCGCACCCGGAGCGCTCGGGCACGCGGTTCGCAACTGAACCCGAGGCACCGTATTCGCGGGACCGTTCAGGGCCTGTTGAGTGGATCCCCCTCAGATTCCCACGAACACCAGCATGCAGTGGCCATCGCGATGCATGGTCGGGAACGTCGTATCGGTAGCGGGGAAACGCATGGCTCACTTCGTTATGCATGTCGTCTATGAGACATTGCCTGCCGCGTGGCATATCCAGCGCGACGGACGATCGCTGGTTGCGTTCAACACGAAGGCCGATGCGGTCGTGGCCGGCCAGCTTCATGGCCGCAAACTGGCGTCAGAGGGCGGCAACGCGCTGCTGGTCCTGCATCGGGAAGACGGTTCGATCGAAACCGAATACCGCTATCGGTGCGACCACCGTCGGCTCGCCCTCACTCCCCGCGACAAGAGTCCGGGGGCAGTGACCGTCCTCTAGCGCGATCCGCTCATCCAGGCCGACAGACGGCGGCATGCGTTCGCGACCGATGGGCGCATCGCGATGCGATGGTGCGCTTCGGACGCTTCCCGCATCGCAATGCCGTGCTCGGTCGCACCCCTGCGCCCGAAGAACGGGCCTGGCTCGACACGGCGGCGGGTTTGGCTGAACATTGGCGGGGCCTGCAATGCGAATCGGGCGTAAAGAGCCAGCACAGGGCACGAATCCTGCTTCGCCTTCGGCACCACTCGCCCACTGGAATGTCGATGAAACCGACCCTCGCGGCCTCGCTGCTCACCCTCGCCCTGTGCAGCGGTTGCGCCTCCACGCAGTACCGGCCGCTGGTCGATTCCGGCGTCAGCCGCGGCAACTACGACGATGACGTCGCCGACTGCCAACACCTCGCGGACCAGCGGCCAGCGGCGGCGCAAGCCGTCGGCGGCGCGACCGCCGGCGCGGTACTCGGCGCCCTCTTCGGCCTCGCCGTCGGCCTGCGCGGCGACGACGTTGCCCATGTCGCCGCCTGGGGTGCCGCGAGCGGCGGCATCAACGGCGCCGCCTGGGGTTCGGACGAGCAGCGCGAGATCGTCTCGCGCTGCATGGCCGGCCGTGGCTACAACATCGTCGCGAACTGACGATACCCGGATCAGCGTTGCGACGATTCGAGGAATTCGCGCAATGCAGCCTGCTGCCGGCTGACCTCGGACGCCAACTCCGGCGCCAACGCTTGCTTGTCGCTTGCCACCAGAGCCTGCTGGTCCGTGGTTGCGGCGGCCGGATTCGCCGGCGCATTGGCATTGATCGACGTGAGCTCGCCCTCGTAGAGAACTCGCGAAGCCGTTGCGCCGGAGCCGTTGCCGGTCGGGTTGCTGCTCAGCAAGTGGACCCAGCCAGCACCAAGGCCGCGATGATCATCCATGCCGAGCGCATACGAATGCACGTAGCTGCCCGACTGCAGCGCGGTAATGATGTACTCGCCGAGAGAACTCGAATAGGAACCGAGCGCGACGTGGGTTGACGAACCGTCCGCATGGCCGGCAGCGTAGACCGTGCCGTCGTTGCCGGTGTACTGGTGGTCGAACACGATCCAGTCACCCGTGACGAGCCCGCCAGCGTTGATGGTGAATACCCATTCTCCGTAGAGCAGATCGCGCGGCGATGCGAACCCGTAGTTGAACTTGGAGATCTCGAGCGGGCCGTTCGGCGTGGTCAATGTCGCCGTCTGGTTGGTGTGGAACTGGATCGACATCGGGCCCGCCGCACCACTGTGCGCCGTCGGCTGGTACGCCGGGCAACCGAAGCACTGGCCATCGGAATAACTGTCGTAGGAACTCTGGAAGCGGCCTGTCGCGTGGTTGTAGGTCCCCGACGACAGGTACCAGATCGGCGCCCCGTTCTGGGTATAGATGAACGTCGTGACGATCATCGTGCTGCCCTGGATGTCGATGTTGAAGCCGCGTCCGCCGTCGCCTGCGTGAGCCCACAACCCGGTGGCGGGACCACCGATCGTGGTAAAGGCGACTGCCTGGAGGCTGCCGAATGCAAGCCCGAGTGCCACTATCCATGCAAAGCGTTTCATGCGTTTTTCCCCCGGTTGGTTGAGACTGAATCGCCGCTCCCGATCCGCGCTGGATGGCCGGTTCCGGCTGCCGCTACTCTGGGCGCTCCCATCGCCCATGTATGTAGGAAAACGGCGCGTCGGGCCGTTCCCGACATCTCCGGCCCGAATGTCGAAACCGGCCCTGCCCGTTCGTCGTCCAGGACAGGAACACGGCCGAGCCGTTCGACCGAACGGACGCCGGTTCGCAAACGAGGAGACGACGATGCGCTGCATGGTGATGGTCCGCGCGACACGCGCTTCGGAAGCCGGCGAGATGCCGAGCCAGGCCCTGATGGAAGCGATGGGGGCGTTCAACGAGGAACTGGTCAAGGCCGGGGTAATGCTCGCCGGTGAAGGGCTCAAGCCGAGCGCCGAAGGTGCGCGTGTGCGCTTCGCCGGCAAGACGCGCACGGTCATCGACGGCCCGTTCGCGGAAACGAAGGAGCTCGTCGCGGGGTTCTGGCTGTGGCAGGTGCGCTCGCTCGAAGAAGCGATCGAATGGGCGCGTCGATGCCCGAATCCGTTCGACAGCGGCGAGTCCGAACTGGAAATCCGCCCGTTGTACGAAGCGGAGGACTTCGGCGCCGAGTTCACCCCGGAACTGCGCGAACAGGAAGAGCGCCTGCGCGCCGAGATCGCGGCGCGCAACTGACGTCCGACCATGAGTTGCGCAGGCGCAACCGGCGCAACATCGCTTGCCCGCAGTTGCAGCTTGTGCGACGCCGGCGGGGATGGTCTCATCCCCGCCCATGACAACCGCCATCCATCGCACGATCGACGCTGTCTGGCGCATCGAGTCTCCGCGCCTGATCGCCGGCCTCGTGCGCATGGTCCGCGACGTCGGCCTCGCCGAGGAGCTGGCGCAGGATGCGCTGGTCAGTGCGCTGGAGCGCTGGCCGCAGTCGGGCGTACCGGACAACCCCGGCGCCTGGCTGATGGCGACCGCCAAGCATCGCGCGATCGACACCCTGCGCCGGCACAAGCTCGCCGATCGCAAGTTCGAGCAGCTCGGCCACGAAATCGAACTGCACCAGGAGGGTGGCGACGCCACGCTCATCGAATCTCTTGATGACGATATCGGCGACGACCTGCTGCGTCTCGTGTTCACGTCCTGCCACCCGGTACTGTCGAAGGAAGCGCGCGTCGCGCTGACCCTGCGCCTGCTCGGCGGACTGACCACCGATGAAATCGCGCGCGCATTCCTCGTGCCCGAAGCGACCGTCGCGCAGCGCATCGTGCGCGCGAAGAAGACCCTCGCCGCCGCGAACGTGCCTTTCGAGGTTCCACGCGGCGACGAGCTGGTCGACCGGCTCGCGGCCGTGCTCGAAGTCATCTACCTGATCTTCAACGAAGGCTACTCGGCGACCGCCGGTGACGACTGGATGCGACCGGCGCTGTGCGAGGACGCCCTGCGCCTCGGGCGCGTGCTCGCAGGCCTGATGCCGGAGCACGCCGAAGTACACGGGCTCGTCGCGCTGATGGAAATCCAGGCCTCGCGCGCACGCGCCCGCATCGGCTCCTCCGGCGAACCGATCCTGCTGCTGGAGCAGAACCGCGCGCTATGGGACCAGCTCGCGATCCGACGCGGCCTCGAAGAACTCGACCGCGCGGAGAAGCTCGGCGGCTCGCTCGGCCCATACGCGCTGCAGGCTGCGATCGCCGCATGCCATGCGCGCGCGCGCAGCGCCGGCGACACCGAATGGCCGCGCATTGCCGCGCTTTACTCGCTGCTCGCGCGTGTCTCGCCCTCGCCGATCGTCGAACTCAACCGTGCCGTCGCGGTTGCAATGGCAAACGGGCCGGCCGACGGGCTCGCGATCATCGACACCCTCGCCAACGAGCCGTCGTTGCAGAACTACCACCTGCTGCCGAGCGTACGCGGCGATCTCCTCGCCCGCCTGGGTCGCAACGACGAGGCGCGCAGCGAGTTCGAGCGCGCCGCCGCCCTGACCCGCAACGAACGCGAACGCGTGCTGCTGCGCTCGCGCGCCGAGGCGCTGGGCTGAGGCCTGGGCGCGCGCTTCAGAGGCACGTCCTAGGCAATGCTCTCGACGCCGCCCATGTACCGGCGCAGCGCTTCCGGCACGCCGATCGAGCCATCCGCGTTCTGGTAGTTCTCCATCACCGCGATCAGCGCGCGGCCGACCGCGACGCCGGAACCGTTGAGGGTGTGCACGAGCTCGGTCTTGCCGGCTTCCGGATTGCGCCAGCGCGCCTGCATGCGGCGCGCCTGGAAATCCGTGCAGTTCGAGCACGAGGAGATTTCGCGATAGGTGTTCTGCGAGGGCAACCAGACTTCGAGATCGAACGTCTTGGTTGCGGTGAAGCCCATGTCGCCCGTGCACAGCAGCATGCGTCGGTACGGCAGGCCGAGTCTTTCCAGCACGACCTCCGCGCAGCGCGTCATGCGCTCGTGCTCGTCGAAGCTGTCGGCGGGCTTGCTGATGCTCACCAGCTCGACCTTCTCGAACTGGTGCTGGCGGATCATGCCGCGCGTGTCGCGCCCGTGCGAGCCGGCTTCGGCGCGGAAGCACAGCGAGTGCGCGGCCATGCGCAACGGCAGCGCGTCGGCTTCGACAATCTCGTCGCGCACGATGTTGGTGAGCGACACTTCCGCGGTCGGGATCAGGTAGCGTTTCGTCTCGCCGACCTCGGTCGCGAACAGGTCCTCCTCGAACTTCGGCAACTGGCCGGTGCCGCGCATCGCATCGGCGTTGACGATCAATGGCACGTTGCATTCGAGGTAACCATGCTCGCCCGTGTGCAGGTCGAGCATGAACTGCGCGAGCGCGCGATGCAGTCGCGCGAGTCCGCCACGCAGCACGGTGAAGCGCGCGCCGGAAAGCTTCGCGCCGGTGTCGCCGTCGAGCCAGCCATTGTGCGCGCCGAGTTCGACATGATCCTTGACCGCGAAATCGAACGCGCGCGGCGTGCCCCAGCGGTGCTGCTCGGCATTGCCGCCCTCGTCATTTCCGACGGGCACGGACTCGTGCGGCAGGTTCGGGATGCCGAGCGACGCTGTCGCGAGGCGCTCCTGCACCTCGGCGAGCGCCTGCTCATTCGCTTTCAACTGGTCGCCGATGCCCGCGACTTCGGCCATCAGCGCGGCGGTGTCCTCGCCCTTGGCCTTGGCCATGCCGATCGCCTTCGAGCGCGTGTTGCGCAGGTTCTGCAGCTCCTGCGTCTCGGTCTGCACGCGCTTGCGCTCGGACTCGATCGCCTCCAGCGCGGCGGTATCGAGCGTGTAGCCGCGCGTCGCGAGGCGCTGGGCGGTGTCGGCGAGATGGCCGCGCAGGAGGGCCGGATCGAGCATGGGAATTCCGCGGAAACGTGGATGGATCGCGGATTATCGCGGCTTGGCCGAGGCATGCGCAAACCGCCTTGCGAATCCACATCCCATGCACGGGATTGCGACCTCTGTGGGAGCCGCGGAAGCCGCGCCATCTTCGCGAGACAGGCCAGGCGCATCGCGGCGTCCGCCGCTCCCACACGAGGCGCTCCTACACCGCCGGCCCGGCGCCGCTGGCGATGCGCCCGATCGTCGCGTCCTTTTCTTCCCACAGCGCGCTCATCCATGCCTGGAAGCGCTCGCGGAATGCCGCGTCGCCCTGGTAGTCGCCGCCGACGAACTCGCGCGGGATCGGTCGCTCGCGCACTTGCAGGCGTACTTCCCTGACCTTGTCGCCGAACAGGTCGAGCATCGTCGGACGCCCTTGCGGATAGACGATCGTGACGTCGAGGATCGCCTGCAACCCCTCGCCCATCGCGTCGAGCACGAACGCGACGCCGCCGGACTTCGGCTTCAACAGGTGCCGGTGCGGCGATTGCTGCGCGGCATGCTTGGCAACCGTGAAGCGGGTTCCCTCGACGAAGTTCATCACCGAAACCGGGATCGAGCGGAATTTCTCGCACGCGCGCCGGGTCGAGGCGATATCGCGGCCGGCCAGCTCCGGTCGCCGCTCGACCTGCTCGCGCGTGTAGCGTTTCATGAACGGGAAATCCAGCGCCCACCATGCGAGGCCCATGAGCGGAATCCAGAACAGCTGGCTCTTGAGGAAGAACCGCAGCAGCGGAATTCGCCGGTTGAACACCTTCTGCAACACCGGGATGTCGACCCAGCTCTGGTGGTTGGCGAGCACGAGGTAGTGGCCATCGCGGCGCAAGTCCACATCACCCTCGTCGACGACGAAGCGCGTCTGCGTGAACAGGTCGATCATGCGGCTGTTGAAGCCGATCCAGCTCTCCGCTATCCCGGTCAGCAGCGGATTGCAGGCGACCCGCACCGCCCTGAACGGCAGCAGGGCCTTGAACAAGGCGACCGCGAACAGCGGCAGCACGTGCAGCACGGTGCTCGAACCGATCAGGATCGCGGCGAGGACGATGCGCAGGCCAGCCGGCAGGTGATGCATGCGATTCCAGGACGGGTACGTCCATGCAGGGTAACGGTGATCGCGCCCGCAAGCGAGCGTCCATCGGCGCGGTCGCGGCCTGGCGACGACCCGACCGCGATGTCGATTTCCGTCTCCGCCGTTCGTCGTCATCGACGCGAGCCGGCCAGTCGGCCCGCCGCGGGTCGGCGAATCCGACTCCTGCACTTCACCCTGGAGGAAGCAGCACGATGCGATTCCTGTCGATGGTACGAATCAACGAAAACTCGGGCGTGGTGCCGAGCGCCGAGCTCATGGCCGACATGGGCAAGCTGATGGAGGAAATGACCAGGGCCGGCAAGCTCGTCGACACGGCCGGGTTGCGTCCGACCGCGGAAGGCAAGCGCGTGCGCTTCGAGCACGGCAAGCTCAGTACGACCGATGGCCCGTTCAGCGAGAGCAAGGAAGTGATCGGCGGCTACGCCATGCTCGAAGCAGAGTCGATGGAGGAAGCACTCGAACTGACCCGGCGCTTCCTCGCAGTCCACGGCGACGAATGGAACGTGGAATGCGAGGTGCGCCAACTCGAATGGCATCCCGATTGCGCGGGGCGGGGCAGCTGACGCTTGCGCCCGGGCGCCTCATCTTCGTCGTCCCGGCACAAGCCGGGACCCAGTTCGTTCAGTTCCTCCGACGGCAACGACCGCAACCGATCGGCTCCCTCTATCCCGCCTTCTTCGCCGCGATCCAGTCGTCGACCACGCGCTCGAGCAGGGCAAGCGGCAGCGAGCCGTGCACCAGCACCTGGTCGTGGAATTCACTCAGCACGAACTTCGGTCCGAGCGCCTGTTTCGCCTTCTCGCGCAATTCGAGAATCTTCAGCATGCCGGCCTTGTACGCGAGCGCCTGGCCCGGGTCGACGAAGTAGCGCTCGATCTCGGCGGTGACGTCGGTCTCCGACATGCCGGTGTTGTCCATCATGTAGGTGATCGCCTGCTCGCGCGTCCAATGCTTGTAGTGGATGCCGGAATCGACCACCAGGCGCACCGCGCGCATCATTTCGTCGCGCAGTCGGCCCAGGTTGTCGAGCGGGTCCTTCTCGAAACCGAGCTCCCAAGCGAGGCGTTCCGCGTACAGCGCCCAGCCTTCCGCGTACGCGGTGAACGGCAGCACGCGACGGAAGAACGGCACGCCCTGCAGTTCCTGCGCGATCGAGATCTGGAAGTGATGGCCCGGTATGCCTTCATGGTAGGCCAGCGTGCGCATCGCGAACTTCGGGTTCTCCTCGGTGTTGCGCATGTTCGCGAAGAACGTGCCGGGGCGCGTTCCGTCGAACGAGCCGGGCTGGTAGTACGCGCCCGGCGCGGTCTTCTCGGAGAACTCGGGCACCGCCTTGACCTGCACGCCGAGCTTGGGCCGCACGTGGAACGCGTCGCCGAGATGGGCGTTCACGTCGTCGAGGATCGACTGATACTGCTCAAGCATCGCCTTCTTGCCTTCCGGCGTGTTCGGATAGGTCGCATCGGGCATCCTTGCGAGCTGCTGCACGCGCGGCCCGATCGGGCCGTCGACGAGCCCCTTGTCCCGGAGGATCGCATCCATCTCGGTCGTGACGCGCGCGACTTCCGCGAGGCCGAGCGTGTGCACCTGCTCCGGCGTCATGTCGGTCGTGGTGTGCATGCGCACCAGATAGGCGTAGTACGCATCGCCGTCCGGCAGGCTCCAGGCGCCGTCGTTGCGCGTGACCTTCGGCTGCAGCGCGGCGAAATAGTCGATCAGCGTGCTGTAGGCCGGGTACACGTTGCGCTCGATCGACGACTCGACCCTGCCGAGCAGCGCATCGCGATCGGCCTGGCTCATCGCATCCGGTGCGATCTTGTCGAGCTTCTCCTTGAAATTCGTGTACAGCGTGTGCTGCTTCGCGGGCGTCGCGACGAACGCCTTCATCTGCGCGAGCACTTCGTCCACCGTGAACTTCGGCGGCACCACCTTGTTCGCCTCTCGCAGGCGCAGGCCTTCGAGCACCTGCGCGAACTTGTGCGGGAACAGGTCCAGCCGCGCGATGTAGGCGTCGGCATCGTGGCGGTTGTTGACCTGGTGCGTCTGGGCCATGAAGTCCGGCAGCGTCGACTGCACGCCGAACAACTGGTTGACCGGGAAATCGTGGTCGCGGAATGTGTCGCCCTCGACCTGCATGGTCAGGAAGTAGTCGAGCACGTCGTAGGAAAGCTGGCCTTCGCGATCGAGCGCAGAGCGGTCGTAGCGGTGCAGCGTCTCGACATCGTTGCGCACCATTTCGGCCATTTCGGCCTCGTGCGCGGGCGAGGCGTCATCGAACTTGCTGCTGTAGAAGTCCGCCCACGGCGGCAACACGCGCAGGTTGCTCAGCAACTCCGGACTCTGCAACGCGAATTGGGCGAATACGCGGCCGTAGAACCAGTCGATCGAATACGGCTTGAAGTACCAGACGTGCACGAACAGCGCACCGCCGAGCACGAGCACCAGCAGGACCAGCCTTAGCAGCCACTTCAGAAGCGTACGCATTGCCCTTCCCCGATCCGCAAAAAGGGGAAGCCTACCCTGCGTCGCGGGCTTGCGTCATGCGCCGGAAGACACGGTATCGATGCCTCATGCCGGCGTCCGGGTAGCGGACGGCCTCAGAGATAGCGCCTGGGTCCGCCCGCGGGACTGCGTCGCACGTCGTCGCCGATCGGAATCACGTCGCCGACATCGACGCGGCCTTCCGGTTCCCTGAACTTCGGATCGTAGGGGTTGTCGCTCTCGCGCAGTTGGCGGTACGCGATCGAGCCATCGACGGCGCCGGCACCGGTGATGCCGAAGGCGTTCTGGGTGCTGCTGTTCGCCTTCGCAGAGTGCGGGTTCTCCGGATTCGAAACCACGGTCATGCCGGTCGCGTCGCGCCCCCCGACCTGGACCGGACCGGTGCCACCGCCGATATGCGAACCGGTCGCCTCGTTGCGCACCTGTACCCACCTCTGCTTGGCGCGCTTAAGCGCGACATCGTCCGCATATTTCTTCTTCAGATCGCGCCAGATCGCGTTCGCGCGTTCGTATTCCTCATCGGTCATGCGCGAATAGGCAAGATCGCGCGCCGCGACGTAATCCTTGTCGCCACGCTCCGCCGCGAGCGCGAGCCAGGCGAGTCCGAGCGGCTTGTCCTCGGGAACGCCCTCGCCCTTGGTGTAGATGACGCCGAGGTTGTACTGCGCCGGCTTGTACGCCCACGACGCCGATACTTCGTACATGTTGATCGCGAATGCGTAGTCGTCCTTGCGCACGGCGGTGACACCCTTGGCAAAAAACACCTCGCCGGGTCGCGCACTGTCGCGTGGCTGCGAACCGCGCACCTGCGAGGTCGCACCGTTGTTGAGCATCGGGTCGAACGCTGAAGCCACGAGCGGCAGCGTGGCGGCGACCGTGCAGCCTATCAGGACGGAGAGATGGACGGTGCGCATGATGAACGACCTCGCAATCGCGTGCTGTCCGTGAAAACTACCCTTGACGATGAGTCCATGCAACTCCTGCCCCGCGCTTCGCCCGCGGCCTGTGCCGCGCGTCCGGAACGGCGCATACTACGCACGCCAATCAGGGAGGGGAGTCCGTGATGGTTTCGATGCGATCCACGGTGCCGGCGTTCGGCAGCGCGCCTTCCAGCGTGCGCATTGGCGGAAACCGCCGCATGCTTCGAAAGCAACTCGCGATACTGCTCGGCGCGTTCGCCATCGCCATCGCGGCGTCCGTGCAGGCATCGCCGACGGTCCACGTGCTCGCGCCTGCCGCGTTGCTCGGATCCATTGGCGGTGGCGGCGACTGCAATGACCTCGATGCCGCGGTTTACCCCGGCCACGCCGAGGTCGTCGGCAACGGGTACGACGATGACTGCGACGGACTCGCCGACGAGGATGCCAACAACAACCCGTCCGGCGATGTGTCCGACTTGGACGGCGACACCTTTTCGCTCGCGAACGGCGACTGCAACGATCATGTGCCGAGCATCCACCCCGGCGCGACGGAAATCGTCGGCAATTACGTCGACGACGATTGCGACGGACTCGCCGACGAGGATGCGGCCAACCATCCATCGAACGATTCGGCCGATCGCGACGGCGACCACGTGATCATCGCACCGGACGCGATCTTCGCGTGGGGCTTCGATCCGTTCTAGGTGCGCGAAACACAGCGCCGCATCAGCGACCCGTGCACTTCTCGTATTCGCTCTTCGTGACTTCCTCGTTGTGGTTCGCGTCGCAATCCGCGAAATGCTGGCTCAGCCACGCGTCGTTGCGCGCCTGTTCGATCTTGAGCGCACCCGCCTTGTCGGTGTCGAGCATGCCGAAATCGAGCGGCTGCGGCGCCGCCGGCTGACCATTCTGGCGCGCACCGGTGATGGTGCCCGTGGAAGGCAGCGGATTGCCGTTGGCGTCGCGCGGCACATCCCGTTGCGTGTCCCGATTCGGTTGCCCGTTGTTCTGCGCCGTGCCGATCGGTGGCGGCGTGGTGTTCACGGGCGGCGCGCTGGTGTTCACGGGCGGAGTGCCCGGCGGTGGCGGCATCGAGGTGCCGACGGGGGGAGCGGATGCGGGCGCGGTCGGAGCGGAGGACTGCGCCGACACGAGGCCGCAACCGAGCAACGAGGCGAGAGAAACGCAAAGCATGGTGGTCTTCATGGTCTTTCCTCCGCAGTGACCCGGATCGACCGGGCAATCGCATCATTCGCGCACGACGATCAGCACGTCGCCGGGAGACCCGCCAGCAGGTGCCTCGCTCGTCGCGGCGCGAATGTCGATGCGCGTCGGCTCGACTCCGCGCGCGGCGAGGTAGTCGCGCACGGCAAGCGCGCGATCACGCTGATCCCCACGGCCACCGAAAGCGACAACCCTGGCGATCATCTGCGGCTCATCGTCGAGCACCCTTGCGAGCGATTCCAGCGAGCGTTCCCCGGTTGCGGTCAGGCCAACGTCGCCATTGCGGAAGTTGAAGTCCGCCAGGCGCACCACGAGTCCGCGCTCGTCGACCGCAGACTCGCTGTTCGGCAGGCGACGTTGCATTTCGAACAAGCGCTCACGATCGTCCTGCATCGGCCCGCGCACGTCTCGGCGCCGAAGCTCTCCTGTCGCCAATGCAACCGAGGTGCGCGCACCGACGCGCTCGCGCTCCATCGCCAGCTGTTCCCCGCGACGCTCGGCGTCACGCGCGAGGGCGCTGGCTTCGGCGATCTGCAGCAGCTTGTCGGCGAGGTAAAGGCCCTGCTCGTAATCGCGGGGCGACAGCGCGCGTGCGTTGCTGGCGAGCGTCGCCACGGCGGCATCTGCATTGGCGAGCTCGGCGCCGCCGTTCGCGGCGACGCGCGGATCGGCATGCAGGCGGTCCTGTTCGGCCTGCAGGCGCACGACGTCCGCAGGCGGTCCGTGTGGCGTGGCGGCACAGGCGCCGAGAGCGAGCAGCACGACGGCAAACGCTGCGTGAGCGATCCGGGGCCACATCAAGGCGATCATGGCGCATCTCCATTGACAGTTCCGGCCTGCAATGCGTCGAGGCCTCGCTGGATTTCAGCAGTCGCCGCTTCCGCCCGCTGCTGGCGCGAGCGCGCCGAAGCGAGATCGCCGTTCACTTTCGCTCGCTCGGAATAGATCGCGACTTCCATCCATGCGCGGTCATCCGCGGCGTGCAGCGCCTGGTCGAGCATCACATGGGCTTCGGCGAGATCGGCGGGCGCGTATCTCGCGGCGTCATCCCGTTCAGCGGCCTGAACGGACGTTGTGGCCTGCGCGAGCTCCAATTGCGCACCGTCCCGATCGATCGCCTGGGCCGATCCGCAGATCGGAATCAGGGTGGCCAACAGCAGGCTGCGCACGATGTTCATGGCGTCTCCCGGTCGACTGATGCAGGTCAGTCGTGCCGCGACTGTGCGTTCGACTGCTTGAACCACCATGAAATGGGCGTGCGCCCACTTCAGCTTCCGTTTCGCAACAAACGCCGCTCATCGTCGACGCGGCAGATCGGCGAAAAAAGGATCGCACGGCGGCTTGACCGCCTGACGAGCAGTGGAGGCAACGTGTCCGCCGCGCGGGCGCGTCAGCGTCCGCGGGTCAGTGCGGCGTCAGCATCATCGCCGCGGTCAGGCGGGATGCCTCGAGCAGGTCGAGCAGGCGACGCTCGACCTGCGGCAGGTCGCCGAGCGGCTGCGATGCATACAGCGAATAGATAGGCTTGGCGGTCTCATCGGTGCCGATCGACTGGCGACCGACGCTGACGTTCGTGCACTGGCTTGCGCGCTCCCACAACGTGCGCAACGCGGCGGGGCCGATGCTCTCGCCCTTGCCGAGCTTGAAGCGGAAGATGACGACAGGCTGTTGCTTCATGTACACGGCTCCGCGGAAGGGGTCCAGTATGCGCCCTTTCCGCGAAGGCCGTTCCGCCGCAGGGAGCGCCGCGCGTGCGCGGCGCAATCCGCCTGCGCTACAAAGCCGTGATCGACGTGACCGGATGGATCTCCCAACGCGTGCCGCGCGGATCCTCCGAGTCGGTGTCGGGCTCGTAATACAACCATCCCGTCACCGCGACCTTCTTGCCGCGCAGGCCCTTCAGCTTGGCCAGGCCGAGGTCCTTGTGATGCGCGCGCGAAGCCCGCGTCACCTCGGCAATCACCCAGCGCGCGGTGTTCTTCTCCTCGCCCATCGGGGCGAGCACGATGTGCGTGTCGCCATCCTCTTCGTTTTCGACCTGCACGAGCACGCCTTCGAGACGCGCGGCTTTTTCGCTCGACCACGCGTCCACGGAGGATTTGTCGAGCAATGCCGCCAACGTGGCATGTTCATCGATCTGCGCGGTCGTCGGCGTCGCATGGCGGTTCTTTGCCGCCATCTCCGACTTGCTCTCACCCTTGTCTTCGTCCGCGAGCGCGATCGATCGGCACAACAACAAACCGATGCCGGCGCAAGCAAGCACCTTGAGGAAGGAATTCATGGGCCGCTCCTCCACGTCTGCCGGCGACAGCACATGTGGCGCCCGCCACAGGCTGGCCGGACGTTGGGCAACATAGCGCAATCGGCGCGGCGGAACCACCGCACCGGTCAATCGACGTGCCGCGGATACGGCGTGCCGTCCTTGTGCGTATACACCCACTGCCCGTCCGCGCACGCAAGGGCGAGGTCGTCGAAAGGATAGACGCATTCGTCGCCGTCGATGCGCGAACCGACTTCCAGCAACACCGCCTCTTCCTCGCCACGGTTCTGCAACTGGTGGGCGACGCCGCTGCCGGCCTTGAAGCCGGCACACATGCCGGGGCCGAGCACCATCTCGCGCTCGTCGCACACCAGCACGACGCTGCCGCTGAGCACGTAGACGAACTCGTCTTCGCGCGAGTGATGGTGGCGCACCGCCGAGGTCGAGTGCGGCGCCAACGTCAGGCGATTGACGCCGAACGTGGTGAGGCCGAACACCTCGCCGAGTCGACGCTTGCTGCGTCCGCGCACGAGTGTCGCGAACGGCTCGGGGTAGCTGGTCCGGATGGCGGGCTCGGGGACATCGAGTGCGTCGATGGCGAGCGGTGGCTTGGAATCGGTCATGGGGAATTCGCACTCCGCAACTCGGGAATCGCGGCGGAGTCTAGCAAGGCAGCACCGTCATGCGACGCGACGCCCGCGCGCCAGATCGAAAGCCTGGATCAGCGCACGCGCTCGTAGTGGCGCACATGCAGGCCTGTATCGGACGGCGCCACCGCGAATTCGACCAGCACGTCGCCGGCGAGGAGGAGGAAGCGCACGCGCTCGCTGTCGTCCGATTCCGCGTTGGCGCATTGCATCAGTACCTGGCGATAGCGCTTGCGCGGATCGAACGGGGCGACCGCCGCGGCGTTCGCACCGTCGACGCTGAAACCGCCCGTAGCGCGGCTGTAGAAGTAGCCGAGCGTCGTCAGCTGCGGGCTCTGCCCGGCCGGGGTCAACTGCGGCGTGTAGGTGAGCCCGCCGCTGTAACGCAACGCGCAGGATTCGACGTCGCGCATCGGCTCGGCGGCGTTCTCCGCATGGATATCGATCCTCGCATTGCCGTCGCCATCGCGACGAATCCGTGCGCGGCCGCGTGTGGCCGGCATCGGGCCGATCCAGTTGCTCGCCTCCCGCTTGAGATCCCACTCGCCATCCCAGCTCGCGTCAAGCCGACCGGTCTCGCTCTGCATGCCTTCAGGTACCCATTCGTGATGGCCGAGGCGATGCAGCAGGAACACCGCCCAGCGCGGATCCTGCTTGAGCGTGCGGTCGATCTCCGCCTCGGCCTGGGCGAGCGTGTCGGCGAGGTCACGCCGGAATTCGGCGACGTCCGGCCCGGAAACGGCGATCTGGATGTTGTTCTGGTAGATCATCGTCGGGCCGAAACGCCAGTAGTCGGGACCGCTCCACGTCGATGGCGAGCCGCCGTAGTAAAGCTGCCGCCCCCAAGTGAGGTAACCGGGCGTGAGCGGCTTGCGGTTGAGCCGCAGGTCACCGAACGTCGCAGTCGCCCAGGACGCACTGGTGGTGTAGGGAACGATCGTGAACGCACGCGGCGCATCCTGCATCACGGCCTGGATGACCGCCCAGCGCCGGAACGCATCGAGCTCCTGCGCGTCGCGCGCAACGTTTCCGCTGGCGCGGATGTCCATGAAGTCGAAACCCATCGCGCCATGGCGCAGCGCATCGAGGACGTGCCTCTGGTTCTCGCGCAACGCGCCCTTGCCGTCTGCCTGCTGCTGCCAGTTGACGATACGCCGCGCCGGATCCGTCGCCGGCACGAAGCCGATCTGTTCGAGGCGCGCGTAGGCGATCGCCTTGCGCGCCGCATCCTCGTCGCAGGTCGATTCGATGCCGCTGCGATCGAGCACCGGCGTCGTCGCGCACTGGCGCAGGATGACTTCCGCGATCATGTCGCCGTGCTGCATCGCCTTGCGCATTGGAATGAGCCACGCCGCGTTGAACGCGGTGCGATAGCGGTCGTACTCGGCGTACGCCGCTTGCGTTGTCGCGATGCAGGCTTTCGATGCCGCTTCCGCGCGCGCGCTCGCCGCGGGGTCCGGCGGCGCATCGCTGCCGTCGCCCTCGTCGCCTTCCGGGTAGCAGTGATCGGTGTCGTCGTAGGCGAAGTGCGTCTCGGCCTCGGCCACATCGCGGCGCAGCGCCCACACGTCGATGAGCCCGCGCGCATCCACCACCGCCACGGGCTTGTAGGAACGCGCCGCCGGTTTCGGTACGTCGGCAGGCACCCCGACGGCCGACGCGCACACGGCGATCGCCGCCATGATCCAGCTCGATTCCATGCGCTACTCCGAACAAGGCGACCGCGGTCCCCCAGGCGCCAGCAGCGTGGCGCGCGCGACTGTCCGCGAGCAGCCGGAATTCTGGCCGGAATCTGGCGCCTGGCGGAGTCCGGAAGGGCGCCAGCCGGCGCTATCGTTCCTCGACCGTCTTGGTCGTCTGGTCGACGACGTAGTGCAAGGTGTCACCGTTGTAGCTGCAGGTGATGTTGAGGCGCGTGTCGGAGACCTGTTCGAATTCCTTGACCCGATCGCACGATTTGCCGAGCGCGGCGAGCATGTCGCGCATGCCCTTCCTGATTTCGGCTTCGTTCTTCTGCAGCTGCGCCTCGGCTTCCTTCGCGACGGCGTCGGCGTGCTCGAGCTCTTCGGCGGTCGGCGCCCGATCGCCCCCGGACGAACAAGCGGCGAGTGCCAACGCGAGCGCCGGCATCCAGTACTGCTTCGACATGGACATTCCCCCAAAAACGGCGGACCCCACGCCGCCGTGCCGGCGATTGTCATGCCGGCTTGTTGCAGGGTCAAGAACGTGCACGCAAGCGGGCCGCGCGCCGGCTGCCAGTGGACGGTTTCACTGCGTCACTCCGGCGCCGTTTGCTCCGTTGGCGCTGGCGCATCGTCCGGCCGGGCCGAACCGCTCATGTAGCGACCGAGCGTCGCCGCCGCATCGGCTGCGCCGAAGTCGTCGCTCCAGTCCTCCATCAGCGCCAACAGCATCAGCTTCTCGAACTCGGCGTCAAAGCGCTGCACAATCGCGTCAGGGTCCTTCACGCGTTTGTGGTCGCCGATCACGCCGAAATGCACGCGGCCGTTGTAGCTGAGTATCGACAGACCGAGTCCGATCGAGCCGGTCTGCGGTACCCAGAACATCAGCTCGCGCACCTCGACGCCGGCCATGAACAGCGGCTGCTGCGGACCGGGAACATTGGTTGCGACGGCGGTCGCCTTGCGGCTGAACAACTCGAGCGCGGGACCCTGCAGCGCGGCGGGCGCCATGCCGAGCGCGGCGAGCAGGCCGAACGCGACGACGGCCTGGCGACGCCCCTTCAGGTCGCGCATCGATGCGGCGACGCGTTCGAGGCGGCGCAGGGGATTCGGTTCGCCGATCGGCAGGTCGAGGAACACGAGGCCGAAATGATTGCCGAGCTTCTTCGCGTGTTCGAGCGGGCGCAGGTTCACCGGCACGGTCGCGCGGATGGTCAGGCCGTCGACGTCCTCGCCGGTGTCGCGCAGATAGCCGCGGATCGCACCGGCAGCGCACGCGAGCAGCACGTCGTTGACCGTGCAGAACAGCGCCTTTCCGAGCGTCTTCACCTCTTCGAGCTGCAATGGTTCGGCCCACGCCACGCGCTTGGCGACGCCCAGCTCGCCCTTGAGCGCGGTGACGGGATCATCGGCGAGGGTCAGCGCAATCGCGAGTTCACGCGTGATCTCGCTGCCTTCGTGCGCGAACTCCGCGGCGACGGCCGGATCGGCCATCATCTGGGCGAGCTTGGCCCAGGTTCTTTCGCCGATCGCGACCACCTTGTGCAGGCCGCCCTGCATCGGTTCGAGCAGGCGTTCGAGCACGCCGCCGCGTTCGCGCTTGAGCCAGGTCTTCGCCAGTTCGGCGCGCGCTTCCGGCTGCGGCGCCGTGTCGGTCAGCGACAGCAGCACCTGCACCAGGGCGAGGCCGTCGGCGTAACAATGATGGATGCGCGCGACGAGCACGCCGCCGCTTCCCTCCGCCGAGGCGTAGTCCTCGATGACATGGAATTGCCACAGCGGCCGCGACATGTCGAGCGAGGTCGACGCGAGCTCGCTGACGAACGCTTGCAGCTCGGCCTTGCCCGCCGCGCCGGGCAGGCGCGCGACGCGCACGTGCGCATCGATGTCGAAGTCCGCATCGGTCTCCCAGCACGCGCTGTTCACCGACATCACGGCCTTCTGGCGAAAACGGCGGAACGCGAGGAACCGTTCGCACAGCAATGCCTTGATCCGCGAGGAATCGAGCGGTCCGGCGAACATCAGCACGCCGGTGATCATCATGCGGTTGGTCGGCCGCTCCATGCGCAACCAGGCCGTATCAACCTTGGCCATCGACTCGCGCGCAGCCTGTTCCTGTTCGGGCACCGTCGGTCTCCCCGCAGCGCGGCAGCGTAGGTGCCACCAGGCGCTTCGTGTAGCATCGGTGGAAGGCGAAAAAAACGCAACGCGGGAACTTGCTCGCAGCGAAACCCTCGACTCCGCGCTTGCGGGCCTGCGCTCGGGGCGAACGGGTTTCAAACGGCGATCGACCTGTTTCCTCCGTTCGCGTTGAACGCCGCAAGCGATGGCGAGCGAAGTCGATACGCCCGCGATCCTTCGACTCCGCCGTTCAACCACTTCCCTTCCGACCAACCAGACCAGGACGACATGCAGCACGGCGCCGAAATCCTGCTCAGCCTGTTCGCGATCTTCGTCGCGGCACAAGTCGGCGCCGAGATTGCGCAGCGCCTGAAACTGCCCGGCGTGGTCGGAGAGATCGTCGCCGGCTGCGCGATCGGGCCTTCCGCGCTCGGACTGGTCCGGCCCGAGCAGATAGCCGCGGGCACCCCGCTGGACGTGCTGGCCGAGATCGGCGTGGTGCTGCTGCTGTTCGCGGTCGGCCTCGAGACGCGCCTCGACGACCTCAAGAAGGTCGGCAGGAGTGCATTGCTGGTCGGCGTGCTCGGGGTCGTCGTGCCGTTCGCGCTCGGGGCCCTGTGGGCGCACGGCAACGGCTTCGAATGGACCCGGTCGTTGTTCGTCGCCGCCGCGTTCGTCGCGACGTCGGCCGGCATCACCGCGCGCGTGCTGCAGGAACTCGGCGTGCTGACCCGCATCGAGGCGCGGGTGATCCTCGGCGCCGCGGTGATCGACGACATCCTCGCGATGCTGCTGCTCGGCGTGGTCACCTCGCTGCAGGGTGGCGAAGGCATCAACGTGAAGGGCCTCCTGTTCGTGCTCGCGCAGGCCGTCGGCTTCGTCGTGGTGATCGGCTGGGTCGGCAGCCGCGTGATGCGCCGGCGCGCGCATTGGCTCGACCGACCGATCAATCCGCTGTCGCCGTTGACGATCGCGCTCGCGATCTGCCTCGGGCTTGCGTATCTGTCGACCGAATTCGGCCTCGCCGCGATCATCGGCGCCTTCCTCGCCGGCATGATCGCGTCGGAAGTACCGCAGCGCGAGGAGCTCGAACACCAGATGCAGCCGCTGCTCGCGCTGCTGACGCCCTTCTTCTTCGTCGTGACCGGGGCGAAGATCGACCTGTCGGTATTCGCGAGCGCGGACGCGCTGTGGATGCTCGCGATCGCGACCCTCATCGCGATCGTGTCCAAGCTCGTCGGCGGTTTCCTCGGCGCGTTGTCGCTGGGAGCACGCAGCGCCCTGATCGTCGGCGTCGGCATGGTGCCACGCGGCGAAGTCGGCGTCGTCATCGCGAGCCTCGGCCTTGCCGCGGGCGTGTTCTCCAACCAGACCTATGCGGTCATCGTCGCGATGTCGCTGCTGACCTCCATCGTTACGCCGCCGGTGCTGTCGCTGCTGCTCGCGCGGGACAGGGACGCTGGCACGCCCCCGCCCGGACCGGCAGCGCGTCTCTAGCCGTCGAAGCCATCCGTGAAGATGCGGTCGTCTCGGCATGCATCACCCTGCGCGCCCTGCGCCATCACGTTGAACGCGGCATGGGCGGGGAACATCGGCGAACCCGCCCCGACTGCCTCGATGTACCAGTGACCAGGCGCACCGGCGAGCCCGGCGCGATAGCCGACCACGAAGGGGACGTCGTCGAGCACCGTGCCGGCGCTGTAGTTGCCGTCGGCGCGCGTGACCTGCACCGCCACGCACGGATTGTCGTCGAGCAGGGGATGTTCCAGCCTGACTTCAGTCGCCGCTGCGGCACCAACCTCGGCGACCATCCAGTTCTGGCTCGTGAACAGGTCGGTGACGATGACGTTGAACGAGACGCCGATCGCCATGTCGGCGAGGTCCTCGTTGCGGACGTACCAGTGGGCTCCGAAGTACTCGAGGCCGATGCGGTGGTCGTGGTAGGTGCCGCCGATTCCGCCGGGGTTCCAGTTGTGCGTGACGAACGCAACGGCCTCCGGATGGCCGTTCAACCCGGCATCGTCGAGCATGGTGTAGTTGGCGCTCGAATTGCCGGCTGTGCTCGTGTGCACGTAGTGAGCACGGCTGTCGATCGGCGCAAACACGTTGAAACCTCGACCGACGCTCAGCGGGGAAGCATTCTCATGGAAGATCGACCAGTGCGACGGCGAGCCGTCGTCCTCGAATACACCGAGTGTGTTGGCCGACTCCGCGCCCGCCGAAGATGCGCGCACGGGCGTCGCCAGCAGGACGGCATTGGTCGCCAGCGTCCACATGGGTTCGTCGATCCGGGTGTAGTCGCCGCCTGGAATGGTGTTCGCGGTGGTGGAACGATGCGTGCCGCTGCGATCGACGCTCAGTTCATAGGCGCCGATGTCGACACCGGCCACCACGCGCGACTCGCCATCCGCATCGAAGCCGTAACCGAACAGCGTTGTCGGCACGTCGGCCGTGTTGCCGGTGTCCACCGCCGGAGAAGCGAGGCTTGACGGGCGCGGATTGACCAGGCTGGCGAGCAACGGGTCACCGTTCACGGTGCCCGGACCCGGCGTGAAGCTGTCGCCGCCGTTGCCGTGGACGAGGTTGTAACCGTTGCTCACTGCGCCAGCCAGGCCGCTGTCGATGGCGAGGCCGGTCGCCACATTGAAGGCCACGAGGTTGTTCGCCACGCGTCCGGAACTCGAATCGGCGCCGAAGCGGCTCACCTCCACGCCGAGAATGTTGCCGACCACGGTGTTGTTGACGAGGCGCAGCGCCGTGTTCGTCAGCGCGACCATCAGGGATGCTTCACCACCGGCCGGTCCGCGCGCGCCGACGACGACGTTGTCGAGCACGTCCATGGTGTTGGCCGTACTGCCCGGGTTCCATGCCGCGCGGATGCCCTTCTGGTAGCCGCCGCCATCGATGACGTTGTCGTTGATGGCCATGCTGCCGAAGCCGTTCGCGGAGAGCGCGATCGCGGTGGCCGGAACGTTGCGAAGATGCACGCGGTTGCGGAACACGTTGATGTGCCATTCGCCCCCGAGGCTGTAAGCGCCGACGCCGCCCGACAAGGTGGTCGTCGCGCCGCCAAGCTCGATGACGTTGTCGCCGATTGCGACGTGCGCCGGGCCGGTACCCGCGTCGCCCACCTGGATGGCTCCCTCGCCCGTGCTGGTGCTCGTTTCCTCGAAGCGCAACCGGCTCAGCGTGTAGGAACTGTCGGTGTCGCTGCGATGGGTCACCCTCAGCTGCCCATGGCGCAGGACCAGGTGCTCGATGTCGATGTTCACCGCGCCGCTGGTCGGAGAATCGACGTCGATACGGCGTCCCGGCGCGAACACGGCGTCGATTCCGGCGGCACCGGCCAGGGTCAACGATTTGGAGATGGAAAGACTTTCGTCCACTGCGGTGTAGCCGTCGGGAAGCAGCAGCTCGTCGTTGCCGATGAGTACGGTATCGCCCGGCGCCGCGGCGTCGATGCAGGCCTGCAGGGTCGCCTGGCAGGCGCCGATGCCGCTCAGGTTTGGCCATAGGTAGGTGGTGGCCGCGTGCGCTCGCGGCCCGAAGGCGCCGAACGCTGCAACGACGAGGGCTGACGCGAGCTTTCGCGCGATGACCTTCGAATGGCTGTTCATGTTTGCTCCTGTTTCGGCACCCGCTGGCGCCGATCTCCTCCATACGGGGAATCGCGCCGATTCCGTGCACGCACCGCCACGGCATGAGTTAGCCTTGCCGTACATCGGCTTCCAGCGCGGATCGGCCGTGAACGGAACATCCATCAACGGGGACGCACTGACGGCAGTCACTGCACTGCTGCACGACCTGGCCGGTCGCGGCGACGGGGTGTCGCGCCTGTTCGAGCAGATGCAGCACGACCTGCGCCGGGTCGCGCACCGCGAACGAATGTCGGTGCGCGCGAGCGATACCTTGTCGACGACGGCGCTGGTGCACGAGGCCTTCCTCAAGTTCGAGCGCACCGCCCTGCCGCAATTCGCCGACCGCAGGCACTTCTACGGCGTCGCAGCGCGTGCGATGCGCCAGGTGCTGGTCGATCACGCGCGTGCGCACCTCGCCGACAAGCGGGGCGCCGGTGCAGCACACGACACCCTCGGCGCCGTCGACCGCGAGGTCGATTCGAATCATCGCGACGCCGAACGCCTGTTCGAAATCAATGCCGCACTCGACCAACTGGATGCCGTTCGGCCGCGTCTTGCCCAGGTGGTCTACCTGCGCTTCTACGCCGGCCTCAGCGACGCCGAGATCGGCAACGTGCTCGATGTCGATGAAAGCACCGTGCGCCGCGACTGGCTGAAGGCACGCGGCTGGCTCTACCAGCACCTCGGAAGCGCCTGATATGGCCCCCGAAGCCGACGCGCTGCGCTGGGGCGGGCTCGAAAGCCGGCTCGACGGCCTGCTCGATCTCGACACGCACGAACGCGTGGCCGCACTGGCCGACGTGGCGAGGCAGGATCCCGAAGCCGCGCGCGTGCTCGCCAGTTGGCTCGAAAGCATCGAGGGATCCACGGGCTTCATGGAACCGCGTGAGGATCCGGCGGCACCCGCCCGTGGCCAGCAGGTCGGCGCGTGGCGGTTGCGGCATCCGCTCGGTCGCGGCGGCATGGGCGAAGTGTGGCTGGGCATGCGCGATGACGGTGCGTTCCAGAAAAACGTCGCGGTCAAGTTCATACGCGTCGATCGGCCGCGGATGCGCGAACGCCTGGTGCAGGAACGCCAGGTGCTCGCCCGACTCGAGCATCCCAACATCGCACGCCTGCTCGACGGCGGTATCGATGCGCTCGGACGTCCGTACCTGGTCGCCGAGTTCATCGACGGCCTTGCACTGGATCGCTGGTGCGTCGAGCGCACGCCCCCGCTCGATGCGCGCCTCGCCGTGTTCCGCCAGATTGCCGAGGCGGTCGCGTACGCGCACGCAAACCTCGTCGTGCATCGCGACCTGAAGGCCGCGAACACCATCGTCGATGCGCAAGGCCACGCCAAGCTGCTCGACTTCGGCATCGCCAAGTTGCTCGACGAGGAGGCCGGCGCCACCGCTGAACACGCCCTCTCGCCCGACTGCGCCGCGCCGGAGCAGGTGACCGGGGCGCCGATCACGACGCGCACCGACATCTACGCGCTCGGCGCCCTGCTCTACCAGCTCCTGACCGGGCGCACGCCGCTCGGCGATTCGAACCTGCCTTTGGCGGATGTGGTGCGCCGGGTCTGCGACCTGATGCCGTTGCCACCCAGCGCGGTTGCGCTGGAGCAAGGCGGCACACCGCTGCGACAGCGCTCGAAGGATCTCGATGCGATCGCCCTGAAGGCCCTGTCGAAAGACCCGCAGGAACGCTACGCGACGGTCGAAGCAATGCTCGCGGATCTCGACGACGCACGCGCCCTGCGTCCGGTGTCGGCGCGCCGCGGATCCGCGCTCTACCGGACGCATCGCTTCCTGCGTCGACACCGCGTCGGCGTGGGCGTCGCCGTCGGCCTCGCGGCAACGCTGCTGCTCGGCGCGGGCGGGACGCTCTGGCAAGCCCGCGTCGCCATGCACGAACGCGACAGCGCGCTCGATCTGGCGGAACGCAGCGATGCAGCCAGGGACTTCCTCGTGCGCCTGCTCAGCGAGAGCAGGGCCGACGCGCCGTTGCGCCCACACGAGATGATCGAACGCGCGGCAAGGCTGCTCGCGCAGGAACCGGCCATGCGCGCCGATGTCCGGGCGATGACGCAGAACGTGATCGCCGAATTGCAGCTGGAACGGCGCGACTACGCGGGTGCCGCGGGTACGTTCCGTGGCCTCGCCGAAGCGGCCGGCGACGCACCCGACGAGCTGGCCATCGACGCGATGTGCGGACTTGGCGCGGCGGAAATCGCACTCGATCACCAGGCCGAGGCGCAACGGTGGCTGGACCGCGGCCTCCTGCATGCGCGCCGGCTGGAAGGCAGCCGGCGCGCAAGCCTTGCTTCCTGCCTCTCGTATGCCAGCATGCGTTCGCACGAGCATGCCGATCGTGCGCTCTCGCTGGCACTGGCGCGCGAAGCGATCGACGTGATCGACCACCTTGGCGTGCGCTATCCGAGCCGGCAGTCGGCGCTGCACAACAACTACGCCAACGTGCTGGCCGCCGCCGGGAATGCGCCGGCAGCGATCCCGGAATTCAGGCGCGCGCTCGCACTGCTGGCCGAAGCCGGGCGCAGCCGCAGCGCCGACTACTCGACCGCCGAAGGCAACCTGGCGAGCGTGCTGGCCGACGTCGGCCTCGCACGCGAGGCCGACGCCGAATACAGCAAGGCAATCGCCTTGCGGCGAGAAGTCAGCGGCGAATCGATCGGGCTTGCACAGCAGATGAGCCTGCATGCAAGCGTGCTCCTCGATCTCGACCGCCCGGTGCAGGCGCTGTCCATGCTTGATCAGGCCGCAGCGATGCTTGCGGCGAACAACGAGCCGCCGGGACTGCGCATCGCGCACGTCCACCTGCGCCGCGCGGGCGCCTATGCGTTGCTGCAGCGGCGCGATGATGCCGAGCGCGAATACGACCAGACGGAACGGGTGTATGCGCAAGTGCTCAAACCGCAAAGCACGACGCGCAACAACGTCGAACTCGGGCGTGCTGCATTGTGGATGCGCATGCCGCGCACGCCCGCCGACCTCGATCGTGCAGGCGCGCAGATCGACGCCGCGATTGCACGCGTACACGCCGGCGGAGCAACCGAACTGCCCGGCAGCATCCTGCGCAGCGAAGCCGAACTCGCCCTCGACCGCGGTGATGCGGCCGGCGCGGCAACCAGCGCGCTCGCGGCACGCACACGCGATCTCGCCGACCTGGACCCCCACGCCTGGCAGCTTGCATTCGATGACGCGCTGCTGGGAGCGGCGTCGATCCGTCTCGGCCGCGGCACGGACGGCCGCGCGCGCCTGGCGAATGCCCTCGCGCGCATCGAGGATGCGCTCGGCCACGAGCATTGGCGCGCGCGGCAGGCGCGCGCATGGCTGTCGCCGTCCGGAACCGGTGCGTGGGCGCCTCAGCGCGACAACGCATCCGGGTCGTAGCGCTCCATGAAACGGTGCGGATGCGTGAGCGGCGTGAAGCCGTACTTCGCGTAGAGCTCGTGCGCGTCGCGGGTCGCGAGCACGAACCGACGGATGCGCTGCAGGTCCGGATGCGCCATCACGTAATCCATCAGGTGTTTCGACAGGCCGCGACCGCGCACATCGGGCAACACGAACACGTCGCACAGGTAGGCGAAGCCGACGCCGTCGGTGACGACGCGTGCGAACGCGACCTGGCGCGTTCCATCATAGGCGCCGAAGCAGGTCGAATTGGCGATGCTGCGTTCGACCAGATTGCGGTGGATACCGGGCACCCAGTACGAATCGCGACTCAGGAATTCATGGATCGCAGCGACATCCAGGCGCGCGCGATCGCAGGAGAATAGGATGCCATCCACCATCCGATCTTCGTGTCCGCCCATGGCCCGCTCCGTCTCGATCGCCCTTGCCTGCGCCTTGGTGGCGCTCTCCGGCTGCGCCACGCCCGCGTTCAAGGGCGCCCCGCCTCCGGGACCGCCGCCGGCCGAGGTCGCCGCGGCCCCCGAACGCTACCACGATGCGACGGTCGTCTGGGGCGGAAAGATCCTCGCGATCGACAATCTCGCGGAAACGACCGCGGTGCAGGTCGTCGCCTATCCACTCGACCGCAACCAGCGCCCGGACACGCGCGCGCCGTCGATCGGGCGCTTCGTGCTCGCGATGCCCGGCTATGTCGAGGCAGCGGACTATCCGCCGGGTCGCTGGCTGAGCGTACGCGGGCACATCGTCGGCAGCGAAGTGCACCGCATCCAGGAACGCGACGTCGTGCATCCGCGCATCGCGCCCGAAGAGGTGCATCGCTGGCCGCGCGAATTCCCCGATGAGCACGGGCACTGGAGCTTCGGTGTCGGCATCGGTGGCGTGATCCGCTGATCGGGTGCCGCAATGCCAAGGGAAACCGACGTGTGGGAGCGCCGGAAGGCGCGATGCTTTTCGTGGCTCGACGGCTGAACTGCATCGCGGCTTCCGCCGCTCCCACAAGGAAAAGGCCGCCCGCAAGGACTCACGTCAGGACGCGCGCGGCAGCGCGAACGCGATCACGTAGTCGCCACGCGTCGTGCCCATCTTGGCGTGGCCGCCGGCGCAGATGACGATGAATTGCCGCCCGCCGATCTCGTAGCTCATCGGCGTTGCCTGCGCGCCCGCGGGCAAGCGCATCGTCCAGACTTCCTTGCCGCTCGCGGTGTCGAATGCGCGAAGGAAGTTGTCGCTGGTTGCGCCGATGAAGGTAAGTCCGCCGGCGGTCGTCAACGGTCCACCCATGTTCGGTGCGCCTTCTGTGTCCCAGAACGGCCACGGCGCTCGGTCGCGCGAGGTGCCGAGCGGCTTCGTCCACGCAATCGTGCCCTTGGCGAGATCGACGGCGACGAGCCTGCCCCAGGGCGGCGCCGTGCAGGGCGCGCCGAGCGGCGATTTAAGCAGCGTGCGGCGCATGCCGTACGGCGTGCCGCGCTGCGAGGCGAATTCCCAGTCCGCGTATTTGCCCGAGTCGTACTGCTGGTCCAGCTCCGCGCGCGGAATCAACGCCACGACGAATGGAATGTCCATCACGTTCGCGACCAGCAGCTTGCGCTGCGGATCGAACGCACCGCTACCCCAGTTCGAGCCACCCGCGTAACCGGGACGCTCGATCGACCCGCTCGTAGCCGGAGGCGTGTAGATGCCTTCGCTGTGCAGCGCGGCGATCTGTTCGCGGCAGCGGCCGCGATCCCAGAACGTGAGTCCCCACGCGTCGTCCGGCGTGACCGGCGCATGCGAAACGAGCGGCGGGATCGACGAGAACGGTTGCGTCGGCGACGGCACCTCGCCGGGCACTGCATCCTGCGGCACCGCGCGTTCCTCGATCGGAAACAGCGGCTCGCCGGTCTCGCGGTTGAGCACGAACACCTGCCCGGTCTTGTGCAGTTGCACCAACGCCGGGATCGTGCGGCCGTCGCGCTCCAGGTCAATCAGCATCGGTTGCGAGGCGACGTCGTAGTCCCACAGGTCGTGGTGCACGAGCTGGCGTCCCCACACGAACTCGCCTGTCGCCGCCTTCAACGCAACGACCGAATTTGCCCATTTCGTTTCGCCCGGGCGAACACCGCCGAAGAAATCGGGGCTGGCCGATCCGGTCGGGATGAACACGAGTCCGCGTTCGGCATCGACCGCGAGTGGCGCCCACGCGTTCGCCGCGCCGGTCCAGTGCGCCTGCTGCGCATCGACTTCACCGAAATCCGGATTCGCCGCGTCCGCCGGCACCTTCGCCGCGCGCGGGATCGGATCCCAGTGCCACAGTTCGCGGCCGTTGCGCAGATCGAATGCGCGCACCACACCGAGCTCGAGGTCGGTGCCGCCGTTGTCGCCGATCGACGAACCGACGATCGCAACATCGCCTGCGATCGCGGCCGGCGAGGTGACCGAATACTGACCGACACGCCGTTCGGACAGACGCACGCCCCTGGAGAGATCGACTTCGCCATCCTTGCCGAACGCGCTGCAGCGCGCACCGTTCGCGGCATCGAGCGCGATCAGGCGCGCATCGATCGTCGCGAACAGGATGCGTTGCGCGCACGCACCATGCGGGTCGGCCTGCGCGTCGCGCCAGTAGCTCACGCCGCGCGTCGCCATCTCGGAATAGTCGTGCTCGCGTGGAACCTTCGCGTCGAACTGCCAGCGTTGCGCGCCGCTCGCCGCGTCCAGCGCGAACACCTTGCCGGTCGCGGTGTTGAAATACAGCGTGCCGCCGACCATCAGCGGCGTCGCCTCGAACGTCAGCGCATCGTGCCCGCGCGCGAAGCCGTCGCCCAGCTCGCCGGTGCGGAACGTCCACGCCGCTTCGAGTTGCGCGACATTCCCCGGCGTGATCTGGGCCAGCGGCGCATGTCGCTGGCCATGGCCGTCGCCGCCGTAGGCGGTCCATTCGAACGGCGCGGCCGTCGCCGTCGCTGCGCAAGCAAGCCCCATCCATACCAGCATCCGCATCGTAGCCTCCCGTTCGATAGTCGATTGAAGTCGACCACGACGCCCTTGGCAACGACCGTGTGACGAAATGGACCATCGGTGCCGCAGGCGGGCGGAGCAAGCAGCGGGAAGCGAGGCAGGTGTTCCGGGCCGCGCGCATCGTCAAATGCCGCACGACCCGATGCAGCCGCCATTGGCTTGTCGAACGTCGTCGCATCGTTTGCAGTCGGGTTACCGCCCGCCTGCACCCGTCACGAACCGAACCACCCTTCCGGCAACAGGGCGCGACAACGCCGACTCAACATCAGCTCGGCACCATCGCGCAGGGTCAGCCTGAGGTCGCCATGCGCCCGGGGTTCGACCGCCGCGATGAAATCCGCACGCACGAGGTGCGATCGGTGCACGCGCAGGAACTCGGCCGGATCGAGCCGCTGGGCGAGGCGCGACAGGGTCGCGCGCACGAGGTGGCGGCGCGTCGCGGTGTGCACTTCGACGTAGTTGCCCGCGGCACTGAGCCGATGCACGTCCGCGATCGGCACGATCAGCGAGCGACCGCGCTCGTGCACGACGATGCGGGCGAGCCTCGCCACGCCGCCCGCGCCACCGATCCGGCGCAGGCGCTCCTCGTCGGCAGCCTCGCCATCTCCGTTCCTGCGCTCGGCCATGCGTTCATCGACGCGTGCGAGCGCCCGCGCGAAGCGTTCGCGGTCGAACGGCTTCAAGAGGTAGTCGAGTGCGGCGACCTCGAATGCGCGCAGCGCATGTTCATGGTAAGCGGTCGTGAAGACGACCAGCGGGTACGGCGGCGCGGCGCGCGCAAGAACGTCGAAGCCGTTTCCGTCGCCAAGCCGGATGTCGAGGAACAGCAGATCGGGCTTCTCCCGGCGCAGCAGCGCGAGGCCGCCGACGACGTCGTCGGCTTCGCCGACGATGCGATAGCCCGGCTGGTCGGCGAGCAGGCGACGCAGCTTCGCACGCGCGGGCGGCTCGTCCTCGACGATCGCGACGCGCACCTCGCTCATTCGAGCAGCAGCGGCAACTCGATCTCGATGCAGGTGCCGGCAACATTGCCGGGCGCGATCGAGAAGCGGTGCTGGCCCGGATACAGCAGTTCGAGGCGATGGCGCACGTTGGCGAGGCCGACACCCGGCGTGTAGCCGGGCGCAAGGCCGCGACCATCGTCGGCGACGACGCAGCGCAGGCGCTCGCCGTCGACGTCGATGCTGACGTCGACCCGTCCGCGCCCGGAAGCGAGGCCGTGCTCGAACGCGTTCTCGACCAGCGGCTGCAACAACAGGCGCGGAATGCGCGCGTTGCGCGCGGCCGGATCGACCCGCACGGCGGTTTCGAGCTTGCCGCGAAAGCGTTCACGCATGAGCTCGAAGTAGCGCTCCAGCCAGACCACGTCGTCGACGACGCGCACGCGCGCCTCGCCGGTTTCGCTCAGCGCCACGCGCATCAGCACGGCGAGCGCGGCGATCATGCGGTCGGCCGCCTCGACGTCCTCGTGCATGCGGTTGGAGATCGCATTGAGCGTGTTGAAGATGAAATGCGGCTCGATCTGCGCGGTCAGCTGGGCCAGGCGCGCCTGGCCGAGATCGCGCTCGAGCTGCACCAGGGTCAGCTCGCGTTCGCGTCGCGCGCGCAGCGCGCGCCAGGCCACGCAGAAACCGACGATCAATGCATAGGTGATCAGGTCCTTCTGGAGTTCGTAGGCGATACCGAGCAGCGGATCACCAAAGTCGTAGCGTTCGCCCATCAGCGCGTAGACGAGCTTGCGAATGCCGACCATGCCGAACGTATGCAGCAGCGAGAACACGATCGCGGCGGGTACGTGCACGGGAATGCGCCGCAACCAGTCGCTGCCGGAAAGCGGGTGGCGCCGCTCGAAGCGGAAAACCGCGATCGCCAGCACCGCCATCACCAGCGCGCTGCTGAGTTCCCACGTCATCGGCTCCCACGCGGGAACGCGGCTGCCGCTGTTGCGCTGGCCGATCACGACATTGATGCCGAGCCACAGGCCGATGCCGAGCCAGGCAAGGACGTAACCCAGCCACGGCCACGCGCGACCCGTCGGTGCCTGCGGCGCGCATGCGTCCCCGGCCTTGGAGGCGGCGATGGTCGATCCGGCCTGCGCGGTCATCAATCCGCCACGTCCGGCTCGAAGAACGACCATCGAATCTCCGGGAACCTGGCCTTCAGATCACCCTCGACAGCGTTGATCGCCGCGACCAGTTCCCGCGCAGCGAGATCGCCGCGCATCTCGGCCTTGATCGCGACCATCACGTCGGGGCCAAGCTGCATGGTGATGACATTGAACAGACGCGCGATCTCCGGTCGCTGTTCGAGGAATTCGTTGATTGCCGCTTTCAGCTCCGGCTCGGCGCTCTGCCCGATCAGCAGCGCCTTGACCTCGACCGCGACGAAGATCGCAACCAGCACCAGCAGCACACCGATCGCGAGCGTGCCGAGCGCATCGAACACCGGATTGCCGGTGATCATGGTCAGCAACACCGCGGCAAGTGCGATCACCAGGCCGAGCAGCGCGGCGAGATCCTCGCCAAAAACGACGATCAGCTCGCTCTGGCGGCTCTCGCGAAACCAGTACCACAGGCTGTGTTCGCCGCGCGCCTTGTTCACCTCGCGCAGGCAACCCCACATCGAAATACTCTCGGCGACGATGCCGAACGCGAGCACACCGACCGCCAGCCACGGCCAGCGCAGCGGCTCGGGCTCGTTCAGCTTGTGCAGGCCCTCGTACAGCGAGAACGCGCCGCCGACCGAGAACAGCAGCAGCGCGACCAGGAACGACCAGAAATAGATCGCCTTGCCGTGACCGAGCGGATAGTCCGGCGACGGCAGGCGCTTGGTGTTCTTGAGACCAATCAGCAGCAGGCCCTGGTTGCCGCAATCGGCGAGTGAATGCACCGCCTCGGCGGCCATCGCACCGGAACCGGTGACGATCGCGGCGCCGAGCTTGGTCACGAAGATCGCGAAATTCGCGCCGAGCGCGAGAAAGATGGTCTTGAGGGAATCGGCCTTGCCGGACATGCAGGTTTCCGTGATCGGGGGACGCGGAAAACGCCCGGCGCGGAGGGCTGCACAGCCTCTCAGCGCACGGCCAGGCGCTTGCGCAGGTCGGCAGCGTAGAGCGAACCGGATGCACCGAGCAAGGGTTCCAGCTCCGCGCGCAACGCCGCCGCCTCGACGTCGGCACCGCGCGCCTCGATGGCGCGGGCCAGCGCCACCTTGATTTCGAGCACGCGCGGATCGTGGGGCGCCAACGGACTGCGAACGGCGAGCGCCTCGCGCAACAACGGCTCCGCAATGGCGCCGCGTTCGAGCGCGAGTTCCGCACGCGCCAGTGCGAACAGCGCATTGGCGAGTCCGATGTTGTGCGCAGGCAGCGCTGTGCGCGCGAGCTCGAGCGCTTTGGACGCCGTCGCCTGCGCCTTCACCGCGTCACCCGCATCGAGCTCGGCTTCGGCGAGCTGCGCGTGCAACAAGGCGACGACCGGATCAGCACCGCGACTCGCGCCCTTCACTGCCGCCAGCGCCGCGCGCAATTCATCGAGCGCTTCGGCAGGACGGTGGCGCAGCCGAAGCAGATTGCCAAGGTAGCCACGATCCTGGTTCAGCCATTCGGAGTCGGCGGGATAGCTGCGACGGTCGATCGCCAGCGTCTCGCGCAGCGCCTCTTCGGCCGACGCATAGTCGCCGCCGTACTGCAGCGCGAGGGCGAGATTGCCGAGCGGACCGACGCGTGCTTCCTCGGTCGCGCCTTCGATGCCGCTCCAGGTGGAAATCGATTCGCGGAACGCGGCCTGCGCTTCGGCGAATCGGCCCAGCATGATGCGATCGAGACCGATCATGTTCTGCGCGCGTGCAATCTCGTCGGCATGGCGCGCGCCGAGTACCCGGCGCTGGTCGTCGAGAAGCGCCACCCGACCGCGCAGACCCTCTTCGTAGCGCCCCTGCTTCTCGATCGCCATGAACAGGTTCGCGCGCGCGCCCAGCGTTTCGCGATGATCGTTGCCGTAGCGTTCGATCTTGATGTCGAGCGCTTCGCGCAGCGCCTGCTCGGCGCCGACGTAGTCGCCTTTGTGCGACAGTGCGAACCCGAGATCGTTGAGATCGGCGGCGACCGTCGTGCTGCGGCCGCCCAGTCGCTGGCGGTCGATCGCGAGCGCCGCCCGCTCGGCGGCAATCGAGTCGTCGTAGCGCGACAGCTCGTCGAGCGCGTGCGCGAGCAAGGCCCAGTCCAGTGCCACCTCGCGCGCCCCCTCGCCGAGGCGGGCAATATCCCCGGCCAGCAGTTCGCGCGCGACCGATTCGGCTCGCGCGGTTTCGCCCCGCTCGGTCAGCACGCGCACCTGCAGGCGACGCGCATCGGACAGGTCTTTTGGCGCGCCGGCACCGGCGGCGAGCGCGAGTGCGCGCTCGACATGCGTGGTCGCCGGCTCGTACAGGCTGCGCTCGGCCTCGCTCGAGGCCAGCCGCACGAGATTGCGCGCGCGCACTTCGGCGGCGACGCCCCCGTTCTCGCCGAGCGCGACCGCCTTCTCCAGCAGCGGGGTCGCGCGCTCGTAATTGCCTATGTTCCAGTACAGGCTGCCGATGAGGCCGGTCATGTCGGCCGCGATCGACGCGTTGGCGGCTTCGTCGGCGAGGCGCGCCTCCCCCTTTTCGAGCAGTTGCTGCGCGGTGAATGGCCGACCCTCGTTCTCGTCGGGCGCCGCCTGCTCGAACACGCCGGCGAGAAAACCGCGCGCGGCCTCGGCCCGATCGGCCTGCTCGCGCGCCAGTGCCGCCTGATGCAGGCTGACCAGCGTCGCGCCGATGCAGAACGCGAACGCGATCAGTGCGCCAGCGAGCGCGTAACGATGCCGCCGCGCGAACTTCGCAAATCGATAGCCGGCCCCGCTGCGCGCCGCGATCGGACGGCCACCGAGGTGACTGCGGAGGTCGGACGAGAGCGCCTCGACCGAGGAGTAGCGCCGCTCCGGCTCGGACGCGAGTGCGGTCAGCACGATGCGGTCGAGGTCGCCGCGCAGCGCGCGCCGGGTAGCCGCGTCGACGACGGCACCCGGCGCCTTCATCTCGCCCGCGCCGTCGCGCGCGGGCCGCACACCGGTGAGCAGTTCGAACAGCACGACGCCCAGCGCATAAACGTCGGTCGCGGTCGTCACCGCCGCGCCCGCGACCTGCTCCGGCGCGGCGTAGTCGGGCGTGAGCAGGCGCGCGGCCGTTCGCGTCGGCGCTTGCGCGTCGGTGTCATCGAGCACCTTGGCGATGCCGAAATCCAGCAGCTTCGGCGCGCCGTCCGCGTCGACGAGGATGTTCGAAGGCTTCAGGTCGCGATGCACGACGAGGTTGCGATGCGCGAACTGCACCGCCTCGCACACGCGCAGGAACAGGCGCAGGCGCGCGGGTATGTCAAGCGCGCGCTCGCGCGCATGATCCGTGATCGGCATGCCCTCGACGTATTCCATGACGAGGTACGGCGTGCCGTCCTCGCCGACCCCGCCGTCAATGAGGCGCGCGATGGACGGGTGTTCCAGCCGCGCGAGGATCTGCCGCTCGCGACGAAACCGCAGCAGCAGCCCGGGCGTCGGCCACGCGACCTGCTTGACCGCGACGCGTTGCTCGAACTCGCCGTCGCCGCGTTCGGCCAGCCAGACCTCGCCCATGCCGCCGGCGCCGAGGCGGCGCACGACGCGCCATGCGCCGAAGCGCGACGGCTGCGCGCCATCGGCGCCTTCGCGCCATTGCTGGGTATCGGCCGGCGGATGTTCCATGAAACCCTCGGCGCGCGCGTCGGCGCGCAACAGGCGCTCGACCTCCGCGCGCAACGTCGCGTCATCGGCGCATGCGACATCGAGATAGCCGCTGCGCGCGGCGGGCGGCAACTCGACGCAGCGATCGAACAGCTCGGCGAGGCTGCGACGCATGGCGCTCAGGTATCCGGGAACAGCGACGTATGCAGCTGCGCCCGCGCCCGCCGCCAATCGCGGTTCAGCGTGCGCTCGCTGACTCCTTGCAGCACGGCGATCTCGGCAACGTCCATGCCGGCGAAGAAGCGCAGTTCGACCAGTTCGGCGAGGCGCGGCTCGTCGGCTGCGAGCTCGGTCAGCGCATGGTCCAGGCGCAGCAACTGATCGGGCGCGAGTTCGCTGCCGCCGACGACATCGCCTGCTTCTTCGAGGACGACGAACTGGACCTGCCCGCCACCGCGCTTGTCGGCGATGCGCGCACGCGCGCGATCGATCACGATCTGGCGCATCGCGCGGGCGGCAAGCGCGAAGAAATGCCGGCGTCCCTGCAGCAGGGACAGACGCTCGGGCTGCGCGAGCTTGAGGTAAACCTCGTGGACGAGTCCGGTGGTGTTCAGCGTGGCGCCCGGCGCAATGGCCAGCTGCTTGCGCGCGAGCAGCTTGAGCTCAGCGTAGACGCGCGCGAACAGCGCCTTCAGCGCCTGCGTATCGCGGTCGTTCGCGCTGGCCAGTAGCGCATCGATCGACTCGTCCACGGCTACGTCCGCGTTGCCACCCGGGTCCCCCGGGCACGAGTATAGGACACGCGCTTGCGCCGACAACGCAGGGCGCGCGCCGCCACCGGCATCACGGCTCCCCGAGTGCCGCCTGGGTCTTCTTCGGCAGGTTCGCGCGCACCAGTTCGTACGAACGCCGCACGAATCCGGCCAGTTCGTCCTGGGTGAAGCGCTCCGGCTCGGTCACGCTGACCCAGAACGCGCGCGCCATGTAGTGTGCGGGCGCCATGCCCGGTTGTTCGGTCAGTTCGAGGAAACGGTCGGAGTCGACCTTGAACGACAGGCGACCCCGATCCGGGCCGAGCGCGCACATTACCACGAACATCTTGCTGGCGACGCTCCAGACGAGGTCGACTTCCCACTTGATCGAGCGCGTCGCGCCGGGCCAGCGCGCGCACAGCGCGTCGAGGTCGGTGTCGCGCATCCCGGTCACCTTCGCTGTCATCGCGCACCGCCCGCAAAAGTCGCAATCGTAACCGGAGCCGGGTGGCTATGATACCGAGCGCGGCGCCGATGCATGGATGCGCGAGCCGGCGCCATGCGCAACGCGCCCGTGGCATGCTGTGCAGGATGAACGAACCTTCGCCCCCTCACGCTCCCGCGCAGACACCGGCTCCGGCCGCACGTGCGCGCGGCCGCGCATTCACGACCCGCGACGGCCGCCGCCTGCGCCTGCGGCCGCTGCGACCCGACGACGTCGAGGCGCTCAAGCGCGGCTTCGCGCGCCTGACGCCGGATCAGGTGCGCCAGCGCACGTTCCATCGCATGAACGAACTTACCGACGAGGCGGCCCAGCGCTTCGCGCATGTCGATGCCGCGACGGCAGCCGCCTATGTCGTGGTCGACGACGACGGTGAATTGCATGGCGAGGCGCGGCTGCACGTGACGCCCACGGGCGAGTCGGCCGAGTTCGCCCTCATCGTCGATCCGCAGATGCTCGGCATCGGCATCGGCGGCGCGCTCATGCGTCGCCTGTTCACCGAGGCGCGTCGGCGTGGTTTGCGCGAACTGTGGGGTACCGTGCTGGCGGACAACTCGTTGATGCTCGATTTCTCCAGCCAGCTCGGCGCGCGACGCGAGATGATCGCCGACGAACCCGATCTCGTGCGTGTGCGTTTCGACCTTGCGCGGCGCGCGCGCGGCAGTCGCCGGCAATCGCCCACGGCATGACGCCCGCGCGCGCCGGGACCGCAGGATCCATCTCCTGCGAGCGACCGGCCCGCGATGCGCATTGGCAATGGCGGTCGCGCACGGGGTGCGCTCCTAGCCTGCCACTGCCTCGCCGTGTTTTTCGTCGCCACGCCGCATGCGCTGCCGCAGGCGCTCGAAGTACAGAAAGATCACCGGCGTGATGTACAGGGTCAGCAACTGCGACGTGACGAGGCCGCCGACCACCGCGAGTCCGAGCGGGCGGCGCGCTTCAGCGCCGGCCCCGAAACCGAGCGCGATCGGCAGCGTGCCCATCAGCGCCGCGAACGTCGTCATCATGATCGGGCGGAAGCGGACCACGCAGGCATCGAGGATCGCGCGTTCCGCATCCTCGCCCTCGCGCTGCTTCTCGAGCGCGAAGTCGATCATCATGATCGCGTTCTTCTTCACGATGCCGATGAGCATGATCAGGCCGACGGCACCGTAGAGGTCAAGGTCCTTGCCGAACACCATCAGGGTCAGCAATGCGCCGAACACCGCGGTCGGCAGCCCGGACAGGATCGTCAGCGGATGGATGAAGCTCTCGTACAGGATGCCGAGCACGAGGTAGATCACGAACACGGCGAGCAGCAGCAGCATGCCCATGCCCGACAGCGAATCCTGGAATTGCTGCGCGGTACCCTGGAACGACGCCGTGATCGTGTCCGGCATGCGCAGATCGGCGACCGCGCGGTCGACGCCGGACACCGCATCACTGAGCGACATGCCCGGGCCAAGGTTGAACGACACGGTCACCGCCGAGACCTGGCCGAGATGGTTGATGGTCGCCGGTCCGACCGAATGACCGGTCTGCGTCACCGCCGACAACGGCACCAGCCGCGATGAGGGACTGGATGTCGAGTCGCCCGCCAGCGCCTTCGGTGGCAAGTTCGGCGTGACGTAGATCGAGGACAGCACCGAGGTGTCGGCCTGGCGAGCCGGATCGACCTGCAGCAGCACCCAGAACTGGTCCGACGCGGTATAGATCGTCGACACCTGCGCCGGACCGAACGCGTAGTAGAGCGCGCTCTCGATCGCGTCCGGCGTGACGCCGTACGCGGCAGCGGCGTCGCGGTCGATGCTGACATCGAGCTGCGGATTCGCGATCTGCATGTCGCTGTTGACGTCGAGGAAACCGGGCAGCTTGGCGAGCGCCGCCACCAGTTTCGGCGTCCACTCGAACAAGCGCTTCGTGTCGGTATCCTGCAGCACGAACTGGTAGGTGCTGTTGGTGAGCTTGCCGCCGATGCGGATCAGCGGCAGGTTCTGCGCGAAAGCCTGCAAGCCGGCGATCTGCTGGAGTTTCGGGCGGATCTCCTGCACCACCTCGTCGGCGCTCTTGCGCTCATGCGGCGGTTTCAGGTTCACGATCATGCGCCCGAGATTCAGCGTCGCGCTGCTGCCGCCGGCGCCGACGAACGCCATCACGTTCTCGACATTGGGGTCGTTGCGCAGAATCTCTGCCGCCTTGCGCTGCTTTTCCAGCATCGCGTCGAAGCCGATGTCCTGCGCGGCCTGGGTGAACACGAACAACTGCCCGGTGTCGTCGTTCGGCAGGAAACCCTTGGGAACATGCACCGCCAGCACGCCGGTCGCGACCACCAGCGCGAAGAACACGCCCAGCACGAAGCGCCGATGGCGCACGCCGGCGCGAACCGTACGCGCATAGAACGCCTGCATCGCGTCGAACGCGCGCTCGAACGACTGATACAGGCGCCCGTGCGTGCCGCCATGCAACGGCTTGAGCATGCGGCTGCACAACATCGGGGTCAGGCTCAGCGAGACGAAGCCGGAAACGAGCACCGCGGCGACGATCGTGACCGCGAACTCCTTCAGCAGGCGACCGATGATGCCGCCCATGAACATGACCGGGATGAATACCGCGGCAAGCGACAGGGTCATCGAGACGATCGTGAAGCCGATTTCGCGCGCGCCGTCGAGCGTCGCGGTCAGGCGGTCCTTGCCCATCTCGAGATGGCGCGAAACGTTTTCCAGCATCACGATCGCGTCATCGACGACGAAGCCGACCGCGAGCGTGAGCGCCATCAGCGACAGGTTGTCGATGCTGAAGCCGAGTGCGTACATGACTGCGAAGGTGCCGACGATCGACATCGGCAACGCGAGCGACGGGATCAACGTCGCCGGCAGGTTGCGCAGGAACACGAAGATCACCAGCACGACCAGGCACAATGCGAGCAGCAGGCTGAACTTCACGTCGGAAACCGATTCGCGGATGCTCTGCGAACGATCGTAGATGACGTCGAGCTGCGCCCCGGCCGGCAACGAGCGCTGGAACGACGGCAGCATCTTGCGGATGTCCTCGACGACCTGGATGGTGTTCGTGCCCGGCTGCTTCTGGATCGCCAGCACGACGCCTTGCTCACCGTTGATGATCGCGCCGCCCTTGTCGTTCTGCACGCCGTCGTAGACTCGGGCGACGTCCTTCAGGCGCACCGGCGCGCCGTTCTGGTAGCTGACGATGAGCTCGCCGAATGCGGCGGCGTCGTACAGCTGTCCGCCGACCATCACGTTGTAGATGCGGTTCGGCCCGTACAGCGTGCCGGTCGGCAGGTTCACGTTGCCCTTGCCGATCGCGCCAGCCACGGTATCGATACCCAGCCCGCGCGCCGCGAGCGCATCCGGATCGAGGTCGATGCGCACCGCGTATTTCTGCGAACCGTAGACATTGACCTGGGCCACGCCGTTGACGGTCGAGATGCGCTGCGCGAGCGTGTTCTCGGCGTACTCGTCGAGCGTCGACAGGCGCAGCGTCTTCGAGGTGAACGCGACGTAGAACACCGGCGAGTCGGCCGGATTCACCTTCTTGAACGTCGGCGGCGTCGTCATCTGCGTCGGCAGCTGGCGCAACGCCGACGAGATCGCCGCCTGCACGTCCTGCGCGGCGGCGTCGATGCTGCGATCGAGCGCGAACTGCAGCGTGATGCTGGTCGAGCCGAGTGCACTCGAGGAGGTCATCGAATCGAGCGCGGGAATGGTCGAGAACTGCTTTTCGAGCGGCGTCGCGACCGCCGACGCCATCGTTTCGGGCGATGCGCCCGGCAGGTTCGCCGACACCTGGATGGTCGGGAAGTCCACGTTCGGCAATGCGGCCACCGGAAGCTGGCGATAGCCGACGATGCCGAACACGAGGATGCCGATCATGACCAGGGTGGTCATGACCGGACGGCGGACGAAAACTTCGGACACGTTCATGGCGGCGACCTCATCGCGAGGGCCTCATGGCGCAGCAACGGCGAGCGGCGTCTTGTCCTCGACGCGCGACTGGCCATCGAGCACGACGGTCTCGCCAGCGGCGAGTCCCTGTGCCACGACCGCCTCGCCGGCCACCACCCGCGCCACCGCAACCGCGCGTTGTTCCGCCGTGTGATCCGCGCGCACGACGAATACATAGGACCCGTCCGGGCCGTTCTGGATCGTCTGCTGCGGCACCACCACCGCGTTTGCGTCATGGCCGAGCGTTAGGTTCACGTTGACGAGCTGGCCCGGCCACAGCACATGGCCGTCGTTGGCGAACTCGGCGCGCAGCTTGACCGTACCGGTCGCGCCATCGACTGCGTTGTCGATGAAAGCGACCTTGCCCTCGACCGGCTGGTCGATGCCGATCACGCGCGCCTGCGCCGCAAGCGCACCTCCCTTCTGCGCCACCTGCATGCGACCGAGCAAAGCCGAAGGCAACGAGAACGACACGTAGATCGGTTCGATCTGGTTGATCGTGACGAGCGGGTTGGTGTCGTTCGCCTTCACCACATTGCCCGCCTGGATCAGGATGCGCCCGATGCGACCGCTGATCGGCGCATGGATGTCGGTGTAGGAGAGCGTGACTCGCGCCGCGGCGACGTTCGCCTCGTCGACCTTCACGCTCGCGATCGCCGCCTGCAGGTTGGTGCGGTATTGCTCCATCTGGTCGGCCGAGAGATAGCCCTTCGCGGCGAGATCCTGGTAGCGCTTGACCTGCGAGCGCGCCTGTTCGAGCGCCGCCTGGTCCTTCGCCTGCGCCGACAGCGCCTGTTGCAGCGCGGCCTGTGCGGGACGCGGATCGATGCGGAACAGCAATTCGCCGGCGTGGACGTCGGCGCCGTCCCTGATCCGCACTTCGAGCAACTGGCCATCGACGAGGGACTTGACCGCGACGCTGTTGATCGCCTCCACGCTGCCCGGCGCGCTCACCAGTACCGGCATGTCGCGCGTCGCGGCCGTGACGGCGGTGACCGGAACCGGCGCACGCTTCGGCGGCGCCTGTTCGCGCGAGCAGGCGGACACCAAGGCGAGCGTCACCAGGGCGACCGCGCGAAACGCGACCGACGGCATCCAACCGCGCCTGCTTTCCTCGACCACGCATCACTCCTTCAGCGCCCGCCACAGTGCGTAGTTTGACCGATCGCGGCGCGCGGGTTCCGACCGGGGCTGGTAAACACCGGGTAAAGACGCCACATGACCTCCGGCCTACCGAACCGGGGTGCGCATCGCTACACTGCGCGGCCTCGCGCTGGGCCGGTTTTCGCCGCCTCGGCGCTGCCGTCGTTTCCGGAACCGCATGAATCGATTGATCTCCCCGCCGCTGCCGACCTCGAACCGCCAGCGGCGCTACTGGACGACCCCGCACGGCGCGGCGCTCGCACTGGCGCTGGCCGAGGCCGGGCGCACGCACGCGGGCCTGGTGGTCGCGGTCGCGCGCGACACGCATGCGGCGCACGCGCTCGAAAGCGAACTTGCGGTGTTCGCCGGCGACGACCTCGAAGTGTTGCAGTTCCCGGACTGGGAAACCCTGCCCTACGACCTGTTCTCGCCCCATCCCGACATCATTTCCCAGCGCGTCGCCGCGCTGTATCGACTGCCGTCGCTGAAGCGCGGCGTGCTGGTCGTGCCGGTCGCGACACTGATGCAGCGTCTCGCTCCGCGCAGCTACATCAGCGGCTCCGGCCTCGTGCTGGAGTTGCGGCAGAAGCTCGATTTCGCCAGCGAGCAGCGCCGCCTCGAAGCGGCCGGCTACCGCAACGTGCCGCAGGTGCAGGAACCCGGCGACTTCGCCGTGCGCGGCGCCCTGCTCGACATCTTCCCGATGGGCAGCCCGACGCCGTACCGGATCGAGCTGTTCGACGACGAGATCGAATCGATCCGCACGTTCGATCCCGAGACGCAGCGTTCGGACCACAAGGTCGATTCGGTGCGCCTGCTGCCGGCGCGCGAATTCCCGCTGACCGAGGAATCGGCGAAGGCTTTCCGCAACGCGTTGCGCGAGCGCTTCCCGATCGACCCGCGCCGTTGCCCGCTGTACCAGGACATCAAGGAAGGCGCGACGCCCGCCGGCATCGAGTACTACCTGCCGATGTTCTTCAAGCAGACCGAGACGCTGTTCGACTATCTCTCCGGCGATGCGCTGTTCGTGCTCGCCGAGGGCGCGCTGGACGCAGCCGACGCGTTCTGGACGCAGACCGGCGCACGCTACGAACAGCGCGCGCACGACGTCGAACGGCCGGTATTGCCACCGACCGAGCTGTACCTGCCGCCACAGCAGTTGCGCGAACACCTCAATGTCGCCCTGCGCGTCGAGGTGGTCGCGAAGGGCACGTCTCCCTCACGCGGCGCTGCGCGCCACCCTCTCCCGCAGGCGGTAGAGGGAAGTATCGAGCGGCCTGCGGCCGCTGATCGCCGGATGGATCACGCGGTCGACATCGGTACGCAGCCCGCGCCGAACCTTCCACTCAACCGCAAGGGCGAAGAATCCGGCGACGCCCTCCGCCACTTCCTCACGACCTATCCCGGGCGTGTGCTGATCGCGACCGATTCCGCCGGTCGGCGCGAGGGATTGATCGAACAGCTCGCAGCGGCGCGCCTGCGCCCACAGACCTACGTCGACTGGCAGCAGTTCGCTTCCGACACGAATCGGTTCGGGATAACCGTCGCGCCGCTCGAACAGGGTTTCGCGCTGACCGAACCCGCGCTGACCGTGCTGACCGAGCGCGAGCTGTACGGCGAGCGCGCGCAGCAGGTGCGCCGGCGCAAGCGCGCCGCGCGCGATCCGGAAGCGGTGCTGCGCGATCTCTCCGAACTCGTGCCGGGCGCGCCGATCGTGCATATCGACCATGGCGTCGGCCGCTACCAGGGCCTCGTCAAGCTCGATGTCGGTGGTCGGGCCCAATACGGCGAGGAACCGTCCGAATTCCTCGCGATCGAGTACGCCAAGGGCGACAAGCTGTACGTGCCGGTGGCGCAATTGCACCTCGTCTCGCGCTACTCCGGCACCGCGCCCGAGCTCGCGCCGCTGCACGCGCTCGGCGGCGATGCGTGGGAACGCGCAAAGAAGAAGGCGGCGCAGAAGGTGCGCGACGTCGCTGCCGAACTGCTCGCGATCTACGCGCAGCGCGAAGCACGCCGCGGCACTGCGATCGCGGTCGACCACGAGATGGCCGAGCAGTTCGCCGCCGCGTTCCCGTTCGAGGAAACACCGGACCAGGAAAGCGCGATCGAGGCGGTGATCGCCGACCTCGCCGCCGCGAGACCGATGGATCGCGTGGTCTGCGGCGACGTCGGCTTCGGCAAGACCGAAGTCGCGCTGCGCGCCGCGTTCGTGGCGGCAACCGCCGGCAAGCAGGTCGCGGTGCTCGCGCCGACCACGCTGCTCGCGCAGCAGCACTACCAGAATTTCCGCGACCGCTATGCGGACTGGCCGATCCGCGTCGAGGTGCTGTCGCGCTTCAAGTCGAAGAAGGAAATCGACGCGGCGTTGGCCAAGCTCGCCGACGGCCAGATCGACGTCATCATCGGCACCCACAAGCTGGTCCAGCCCGACGTGCGCTTCAAGGACCTCGGCCTCGTCATCATCGACGAGGAACAGCGCTTCGGCGTGCGCCAGAAGGAAGCGCTGAAGAAACTGCGCGCCGAGGTCGACGTGCTGACCCTGACTGCGACGCCGATCCCGCGCACCTTGAACATGGCGATGGCCGGGCTGCGCGACCTCTCGATCATCGCCACGCCACCGGCGCATCGGCTCGCCGTGCAGACATTCATCGGGCCGTACGACACGGCCACCATCCGTGAGGCGATGCAGCGCGAGCACGCGCGCGGCGGCCAGGTCTATTTCCTGCACAACGACGTCGAGACGATCGAGAAGACCGCCCGCGAACTCGCCGAACTGATGCCGGAGGCGCGCATCCGCATCGCGCACGGGCAGATGCCGGACCGCGAACTCGAGCTGATCATGCTCGACTTCTATCGCCAGCGCTTCAACGTGCTCGTCGCGACCACGATCATCGAATCCGGCATCGACGTGCCGAGCGCGAACACGATCGTCATCAACCGCGCCGACCGCTTCGGCCTTGCCCAGCTGCATCAGCTGCGCGGGCGCGTCGGGCGTTCGCACCATCGCGCCTATGCCTACCTGATGCTGCCGGAAGGCCGCACGATCACCGCCGACGCGGAGAAGCGCCTCGAAGCACTCGCCTCGCTCGACGAACTCGGCGCCGGCTTCACGCTGGCCACCCACGACCTAGAGATCCGCGGTGCCGGCGAACTGCTCGGCGAGGACCAGAGCGGGCAGATCGAGGAAGTCGGCTTCTCGCTCTACAGCGAGATGCTCGATCGCGCGGTGCGCGCGCTCAAGCAGGGCAAGGTGCCCGACTTCGAGCTGACCAGCGAGCACGAAGCAGAGGTCGTGATGAACATCCCGGCGCTGATCCCTGACGACTACCTCCCCGACGTCAACACGCGCCTGACCCTGTACAAGCGCATTGCCAGCGCGCGCAATGCCGATGAACTCGGGGAGTTGCAGGTCGAGATGATCGACCGCTTCGGCCTGCTGCCCGATCCGGTCCGGAACCTGTTCGCGGTGACCGCGCTCAAGCTCGCGGCGACGCCACTCGGCATCCGCAAGCTCGAACTCGGAGCGAACGGCGGACGCGTGATCTTCCGTCCGCAGCCGACGGTCGAGCCGCTGACGATCATCAAGCTGATCCAGTCGCAGCCGCGTGTGTATGCGCTCGACGGCCAGGACAAGCTGAAGTTCAAGATGCCGCTTGAAGGCGCGGACGAACGCCTTCGCGCGGCGAACGACCTCCTGCGCGCGCTCGGCGCGCGGGTCGCGGCCTAGCAGGCGGGCGCGCCGCGCACCGCCGCGCAACCCTTGCGTCGGTTCAGGCGCGTGAATGCGGCCTGTCCCGTTCATGCCGCATCGCCGTCCGCGTTCAGCCGCGCGGCGTAGGCTCGATCGACGGACAACGGTGGTTTGCCACTGGAGTTCTTCCGATTGCCAACGAGGAGCACACATGAACCTTCGTACCAGCTTGATCATTGCGACTGCTTCGATCGCGCTGACCGCGCTGCCGGCGGTCGCCCAGCAGACCGAAACGACGGAGACCACGACCACGACCGTGGTCAAGAAGGGCAACCATCGCTACGTCTATTACGGCGATCACGACATCTATTTCGCTCCCGAGACCAAGGTGTACTACTGGCGCGACGGCGACACCTGGACATCCGGCGCCGAGCTGCCGGAAACGTTCCGCTCCTACATCACCAACGGTGGCGTCGACATCGAACTCGACACCGAACAGCCGTACGAGCGCAACGAATGGGTCATCAAGCACTACAAGCACCACGACCGCGATTGATGCGGCATGAGGACTGCAACGACGGCGGCCCAGCGGCCGCCGTCTTCTTTGGAATCATTCTGGAACGCCGACGCGTGCGGTGAGCGCATCTGGCCGATGTGCAGCAATGCGAATGGAGGCCCGATCGGGCGTCCGGCCGCATGCGCTTCCATGCAGGGTCCGAACTAGCGGATCATTCACGCATGGACCAGACCTCCCACGCCCCCGGGCAGCCGCTTGCCCTCGATGTCCTCCACACCTTCCAGCTCGGACGCGCAGGCGTGCGGGGCGCCTTCGTGCGCCTCGCACGCAGTTGGCAGGACCTGCGCTCGAACGGCGACTACGAAGGCGCGCTCGCTGAATTGCTCGGCCAGGCCGTCGCGGCGAGCGCGCTGTTCACCAGCGGCATCAAGTTCGATGGCCGGCTATCGGTGCAGTTGCAGGGCAGCGGCAGCCTGCGCCTGCTGTTCGCCGAATGCACCCACGACGGCTTCGTGCGCGGCATCGCGCGCTGCGACGAAGCGGTGCCGGGTACGCGCGTCCGCCTCGAGCCCGACGCACACCTCGCGATCACGATCGAAAACAGCATCACCGACACGCGCTACCAGGGCATGGTGCCTCTCGAAGGTAACGATCTCGCCAGTGCGTTCGAACACTACTTCGAGCGCTCCGAACAGTTGCCGACGCGCATCGTGCTGGCCGAGTCCGGCGGACGCTGCGGCGGCCTGCTGCTGCAGAAGGTCGCGCGCGAAGGCGGTGCTGGCCTGACCGACGCGCATGGAGGCGCTAGTGCCGCGGGCGCAGGATGCGCAGGAGCGGCCGACGAAGACGGATGGAACCGCGTCGGCCATCTGCTCGCGACGATGAGCGAACGCGAACTGCTGGAGCTGCCGCCCGAAGTGCTGTTGCTGCGCCTGTTCCACGAGGAAGAGGTGCGGCTGCAGCCGGCGCAACCAATCGCGTTCGCCTGCACGTGTTCGCGCGAACGGGTCGAGACGATGCTGCGTTCGCTCGGGCGCGCCGAAAGCGACGAGACACTCGCCGAACAGGGTTCGGTCGAAGTGCATTGCGAGTTCTGCAATCGCCGCTACGTATTCGACGACAAGGACATTGCGGATGTTTTCGCGGGCGAGCCCGCCGACCCTTCGTCGACGCGACATTGAGCGAAGGACTTCGGCGCGCAAGTCCCATCGCAGCGACGCTGATTGGACCTGTGATGCGGGTGGCACGAGGCCGAAACTTCATCCCGCCGACAACCCGGACGGACTTTGATGCGAACCACCCACCTGCAATTTCGTCGCGGCCTCGCGGGCGACGCGCCTGCGCTCGCTGAATTCGCCGCACGCACGTTTTTCGAGACATTCGGCGCCGACAACGACCCCACGCACATGCAGGCACACCTCGCGGAGGCGTACGGAATCGCGCAGCAGTCGGCCGAACTGCGCGATCCCGACTTCGCCACCCTGCTCGCGACCCTCGATGACACGCTCGTCGCCTACGCACAGGTAAGGCAGGGATCAGCGCCCGCATGCGTCATGGAGGCGGATGCCATCGAGCTGCATCGCTTCTACGTCGACCGACCGGCGCATGGCCTCGGCATCGCCCAGCGCATGATGGAGCAGGTTCGCGCCGTTGCACGCGAATTCGGCGCGCGCCATCTGTGGCTCGGCGTGTGGGAACGCAACCCGCGCGCGATCGCGTTCTACCGAAAGGCCGGCTTCGTCGATGTCGGCGCCCATTTGTTTGATGTCGGTGGCGACCGCCAGACCGACCGCGTGATGATCGCGCCGCTCGGCGCCTGACGGACGCGAGTCGGCACAGGCGGGTCGAAACGCGGCCGCGGGCCCGCCATCGCCCGGCCCTCGATCAAGGCATTGCGCCGTCCGGCGCCTGCGCAACCGCAACCATCCCCGTCGCGCGTTGCACCGCAGCATCAACGGATCGACAATGACGGACGCGCTCCCCTTTGACTGCCGACCCGAATGACCGACACCCTCGCCTCCCGCGCTGTCGACGCACCCTCGGCGCTGCCGACGACACCTTCGACCGTCGCATCGACCACGCAGACCGCGTTGCCGATCCTCGTGATGCTGAGCGTCTGCCATCTGCTCAACGACCTGATGCAGTCGTTGCTGCCGGCGATCTATCCGCTGCTGAAGCAGAACTTTTCGCTCGACTTCGGCCAGATCGGACTGATCACCCTGACCTTCCAGCTCACCGCGTCGCTGCTGCAGCCGGTCGTCGGAATCTGGACCGATCGCCATCCGATGCCATGGTCGCTCGCAACCGGCATGGGCTTCACGCTGTGCGGGCTGCTCCTGCTCGCGCATGCGGACAGCTTCCCGCTGCTGCTGTGCGCGGCGGCGTTGATCGGTTCCGGTTCGTCGGTGTTCCACCCCGAATCCTCGCGCGTCGCGCGCATGGCGTCCGGCGGCCGCCACGGCTTCGCGCAATCGGTGTTCCAGGTCGGCGGCAACATCGGTTCGGCCAGCGGCCCGCTGCTCGCCGCCTTCATCGTGATGCCGCGCGGGCAAGGCAGCATCGCATGGTTCGCAACCGCAGCGCTGGTCGCGATAGCGCTGCTGACGCGCATCGGCAGCTGGTATGGCGCGCACATCGGCGCGCACCGCGTCGCTGCGAGGGCGCAGCGCGGCAGCGGCCTGCCACGCCGCACCGTCGTCGTGACCCTGCTCGTGCTCGGCGTTCTGATTTTCTCGAAGTATTTCTACCTGGCCAGCATCAGCAGCTACTACACCTTTTACCTGATGCAGAAATTCCAGCTCGACGCCAGCAATGCGCAGCTGCACCTGTTCGCATTCCTCGGCGCGGTCGCGGCCGGTACGCTGATCGGTGGCCCGCTGGGCGATCGCATCGGTCGCCGCTACGTGATCTGGGGTTCGATCCTCGGCGTGCTGCCGTTCACCCTGCTGCTGCCGCACGCGAACCTGTTGTGGACGACGGTGCTGACCATCGTGATCGGCCTGATCCTGTCCTCCGCGTTCTCCGCGATCATCGTGTACGCACAGGAACTGGTACCCGGGCGCACCGGCGTCATCGCCGGCCTGTTCTTCGGCTTCGCGTTCGGCATGGGCGGCCTCGGTGCCGCCGTGCTCGGCGAACTCGCCGATCACATCGGCATCGAGGCGGTATACGCGCTGTGCGCGTGGTTGCCTGCGATCGGCCTGCTCGCATGGTTCCTCCCGCCGGTCGGGAAGCGCGCCCACGCCTAGCGGGGGCGCCCGGCTACCAGGCGCGTGCGTACTGCGGCGGCGGTTCGATCTTCACGCCGAGCTCCGCTGCAGCGCGCCGCGCGAAGTACGGATCGCGCAGGGTTTCGCGTGCGAGCAGCACAAGGTCGGCATCGCCACGTGCGATGATCGCGTCTGCCTGGCGCGCATCGGTGATGAGGCCGACTGCACCCGTGGCAATACCGGCTTCGCGCCGGATGCGCTCCGCGAACGGCACCTGGTAGCCCGGCGCGACCGGCACTTTCGCATGCGGGACCGCGCCGCCGGAGGAGCAGTCGATCAGGTCGACACCGTCCTGCTTCAGCCAGCGCGCGAGTTCGACGCATTCGTCGATGTCCCACCCGCCGAGCGCCCAGTCGGTCGCCGACACGCGCACGAACAATGGGCGCGGGCGCGGCCATGCATCGCGCACGGCACCGACCACGCGCCGCAGCAGGCGTGCACGGTTGGCAAGCGAACCGCCCCAGTCGTCGTCACGCAGGTTGCAAAGCGGCGACAGGAACTCGTGCAGCAGATAGCCGTGCGCGGCGTGGATCTCGATGAGCTCGAAACCGGCGGCGGCGGCACGCCGAGCCGCCGCCCGGAAATCCGCGACCACCGCGTCGATGCCGCGCGCATCGAGCATGTGCGGGATCGGATGTCCGGTGTCGAACGCGAGCGCACTCGGCGCCAGCGGCGTCCACCCGTGCTCGGCGTGCAGCGGTTTGCCACCGCGCCACGGCGCATCGGTGCTCGCCTTGCGTCCCGCATGCGCGAGCTGGATGCCGGGCACGGCTCCCTGCGCCGCGACGAATGCGGCGATGCGCGACCACGCATCGCGCTGCACATCGTTCCAGATGCCGGTGTCGGCCGGCGAGATGCGCCCTTCGGGCGAAATCGCGGTCGCTTCGGTGAATACCAGGCCGGCGCCACCGACGGCGCGACTGCCCAGATGCACGAGATGCCAGTCGTTCGGCAGGCCGTCGACCGACGAGTACTCGCACATCGGTGATATCGCGATGCGATTGCGCAGGACGACATTGCCGATGGCCAACGGGTCGAACAGATGCATCGGATACGCTCCGGGTCAACGCGGTCGAAATGTTCGATCGCCAAGTGTGCATTACGTTCAACGGGATGCGACGTTGTCTTGAAGTCGACTCTGTGAACGGGCCGACTCCATCGGCTCTTCTTAGCACGGAATTAACGGAAACTGTGATGCAGTTCGCGCACAGGGCTGGACCACGGGAAGCGCCACCTATGTTGCCGATCGATCTGGACGTCACCCGCAGCATCCGCGCCTACATGGCGACCTGTCTCGACGGCGAGTTCTCGCTCGAGCGCGTGCATGAGGGCTTGCGCGACGCGGCGTGGTATTCGGCCAAGGATCGGCGCCTGCTGCGCGCGATCTGCGACGAGCATCCGCAGCAGTTCACGCGTTGGCTGTACGAGCGCGAACGCGATGGCCGCTACACCGGCCTGATCATGGTCTGGCCGGCCGGCTACTCGACCCCGATCCACGATCATTCCGGACTGTGGGGCATCGAGATGGTGTTGCAGGGTGCGCTGAGCGTCGAGGACTACGCACTCGTAGAGGATGCAGGATTGCACCATGTCGGCACCAGCGTGCTCGAGGAAGGACAGTCGTGCGCGTTCCTCGGCACCGAAGGCCACGCGCATCGCTGCACCAACCTGTCCGCGCGCCGCGCAGCGGTGACACTGCACGTGTACGGCGGCATGCTCGAGCGCTATCGCAACTTCGAGCTTCGTCGCGACGGTCGCTGCGTGGCGTCGCCGGCGCTCGCCCAGGTCGACGGCAGCCTCGGGCCGGCGCGACTGCACGGTTGATCGCGGGCGTCGAATTCGCCGCGATCCACATTTCCATCACGTGACGCTTGGAGCGCCGGGGCGTTTTCGGCGAGGATAGGCGTTTCGCCTGCCCGGTTGCCGATGATGCGTCGATCCGTCCTGCTGGCCCTGCTGTGCGTTGCATGCGTCGCAGGTTGCGCGCACGCACCGCGGCGGGCCGGCGATCCGCACGCACCGCACGCGCTCATCCTCGTCTCGATCGACGGTTTCCGCGCCGACTACCTCGACCGCGGGCGCACACCGACGCTCGCCGCAATCGCCACCGACGGCGTGCGCGCGCAAGCGCTCAAGCCCGCGTTCCCGACCCTGACCTTTCCAAACCACTACACCCTCGTCACTGGCCTCTATCCCGATCATCACGGCATCGTCAACAACCGCATGGCCGATACCTCGATCGGCAAGTCCTTCGTCTACAAGGAACAGTCGACGATCGAGGATCCCGCCTGGTGGGGCGGCGAGCCGCTGTGGGTCAGCGTCGAGAAGCAGGGCATGCGCAGCGCGACGATGTTCTGGCCAGGTTCGACCGTGGCGATCCGCGGCGTGTATCCGACTTTCTGGAAACCGTTCGACGGCGATCTTTCGCCTTCGCGCCGCGTCGACCAGACACTGCAGTGGCTCGACCTGCCGGTCACCGAGCGACCGCGCTTCCTGACCCTCTACTTCGAGCAGGTCGATCATTTCGGGCATGCGAACGGCCCGGACTCGCCGGAAGTGGATGCGGCGCTGGTCGAGATCGACGCGGCGCTCGCACGCCTCGTCGATGGCCTCAAGCGGCGAAACCTGTTCGAACGCGTCGACCTCGTGATCGTGTCCGACCATGGCGAAGCGGCGACCTGCGCGGACCTGCGCACCTGGCTCGACGACATCGTGCCGCTGACGGACATCGACGTCGTCAGCTACGGCATCCTCGCCGGCATCGAGCCGCGTGCCGATCGCAAGGCGTCGGTCGAACAGGCACTGCTCAAACCACATCCGCACATGGCCTGCTGGCGCAAGGGCGAGGTGCCTGCGCGCCTGCACTACGGCAGCCATCCCCGCATCCCGTCCCTGCTCTGCCTCGCCGACGAAGGCGGCATCGTGACGTCGCACGCGTACGCACGGCGCGGCGGCAGCTATTCCGCCGGCGAGCACGGCTACGACAACGAAGATCCCGCGATGCGGGCGCTGTTCATCGCGCACGGCCCCGCTTTCCGCCGCGGGCTGGTCGTACCCGAGTTCGACAACGTCGACGTGTACCCGCTGCTAGCCCACTTGCTCGGCATCGTGCCTCAACCGAACGACGGCGATTTCTCCGTGGTGGCGCCGATGCTGCGCGCGGAGTCAGGAGCGGAGTAGCCGCGACAGGCGCCTGGGCATGCCGAGCGCACCGGTCGCGCCTGCAGCGCTCCTACAGGCTCCGGGCAAGGTGGTCGACGACGTCGCGATAGCGCCGCGCGATGCGTTCGCGCTCGAGATGCCGGCCGCCTTCGACAACGCGCTCACCGCCGACGAAGACGTCGCGCACCAGATTCACGTTGCCGGCGAACAACCAGGTGTCGATCACCCGTACTGGATCGCGGCCGGCGAGCAACGGCGCGCCGTCGTCGAGCACGACGAAATCCGCACGCATGCCCGGCTCGAATGCGCCGATGCCGCCGCCGGCCGCCTGCGCACCGCCGGCGAGCGCGCGCGCGTACAGGGTTTCGCCCGTGCTCGGCGTGGTCGCGCTCGCGCTCACGTTGCGATGCCGCGTGACGAGGCGCTGGCCGTATTCGAGCCAGCGCAATTCCTCGACCGGCGAGACCGAGATGTGGCTGTCGGAACCGATGCCGAGCACGCCGCCTTCGTCGAGGTAGGCCTTCAACGGGAACAGGCCATCGCCGAGGTTCGCCTCGGTGGTCGGGCACAAGCCGGCCACTGCGCCACTCGCCGCGAGCCGGCGCATCTCGTCCGCTTCGAGATGGGTCGCGTGAACGAGGCACCAGCGGCGGTCCACCGGCGCGTTGTCGAGCAGCCACTCCACCGGGCGCGCGTTGCGGATCGCGAGGCAGTCCTGCACCTCGCCGATCTGCTCGGCGATGTGGATGTGCACCGGCATCGTCGATGCGGGCCGCTGCGCCGCCGACGGCGGCAGCGTGGCGATGCCGTCGAGCACCGCGCGCATCGCATCGGGCTGCACCGCGCGCAACGAATGCAGCGCGATGCCGACGGCGAGCCGCTGCGTCTCGCGCGCACGCAGTCGCTCCACCAGGCGCAGGAAACCGTCGACGTCGTGGCGGAACCGCTGCTGGCGCGCCGACAATGCACGCCCATCGAAGCCGCCCGTCATGTACAGCGTCGGCAGCAAGGTCAGGCCGATGCCGGTTTCGCGCGCCGCCTCGATCAGCGCAAGCGACATCGCGGCGGGGTCCGCATACGGCGTGCCGTCGGGCTGATGATGCAGGTAATGGAACTCGCACACCTGCGTGTAGCCGGCTTCGAGCATCTCCACGTACAGCTGCGCCGCGATCGCACGCAGGTCCTCCGGCCCGACCCTCCCGGCGAACGCGTACATCACCTCGCGCCAACTCCAGAAGGTGTCGTCGGGGTTTTCCCTGCGTTCCGCGAGGCCCGCCATCGCGCGCTGGAACGCGTGCGAGTGCAGGTTCGGCATGCCGGGCACGACGATGCGCCCGAGCGCCGCCGCCCCGTCGCGCGCGCCACCGGTTTCCATCGTGCGCAGCGTCGCATCGGTCGGGTCGAAGCCGAAACGCACGTCGGCGGCAAAGCCTTGCGGCAACCAGGCGCGGGTGGCGTGATGGAAGGTCGGCGACATGAACGGCCCGATGGACGGCGAAGCGGCGAGACTAGCCGCGCCCCGCCGGCATTTCCACCCGACGCCCGCGATCACTCGCGTGGCGACTCGCTCGGTCCACAGACGGAACCGGTGCACTTTGTTCGGTGCTAGGCTGGGCGGACAGGGGTGTCAAATTGGTCTTGAACGGGGATTCACGATGCTCAAGTACAGCTACCTAGCCGCCGCCCTCACGATGGCTTGCGGCATCGCAGCGGCGGCACCGAACGCCAATGCGCCAGCAAGTTTCGCCGGCAACGTCAAATCGATCGACCAGGTCGCGACCGCACGCTTCAGCGCACTCGACCTCAAGACCATCGGCGAAGAGGATGCACTGCGCGAGGCAAGCGGCCGTCCGATGCGCTTCGCGATCGCCCACGACAGCGCCGTCAACGTGCAATCCGGCGGCAGCTGGGAACAGCACGGCGAGCGCAGCATCTGGCGTTACCGCGTGCAGGCCGATGCCGCGACCTCGCTGAACTTCGGCTTCACCCGGTTCCACGTACCGGCCAGCGCGCGCCTGTACATCTACGACAACAAGGATCATGCCCAGCTCGCCGGTCCGTACGATGCGGTCTCGCACAACGCGCTCGGCCAGTTGTGGACGCCGATCATCGCACCGACGTGATGATCGAGATCGACGTCGCCAGCAGCGAACGCGCGCAGGTCGACGTGACACTCGGCAAGATCAACCAGGGCTACCGCGGCTTCGGCACCCAGGCCAAGGGCTACGACCAGCCGCGCCTGAACGTCACCGGCGAAGGCAAGTCGGCCTGCTCGCCCGACGCGATCCGTTCCGGTTCCTGCAACATGGACGTCGCCTGCCTCGACAGCAACGATCCGTGGAACAAGCCGCGCCGCTCGGTCGGTGCGTACACGATCTCCGGCACCGACACCTGCACCGGCTCGCTGGTCAACAACACGGCCAACGACCGCAGCATGCTGTTCATGACCGCGAGCCATTGCGAAGTCGTGAACAACCCTGCCGGCATCGTCGTGTACTGGAACTACGAAGCACCGACCTGCAGAACGCCGGGCAGCGGCGCGAGCGGCACGCCGGTGCCGCGCCCGACGACGACGAGCAGCGGCTCGACCTTCCTCGCACGCACGCGCAACCCGTTCGATGGCGGCGACTGCACCAACGGCGCGGTCTGCTCGGACAACACCGTCGTGCGCCTCAACGGCACGCCCGATCCGGCATGGAACCTTTTCTGGGCCGGCTGGGACCACGGCAGCACGCCGGCGACCTGCGTACCGGGCCCGAATGCGTCGTCCACCGTCGGCGAATGCGCGAGCATCCATCACCCAAACGTCGACGAGAAGCGCATCACCTTCGTCGAACAGAACTTCCAGCTCGGCGGCATCAGCGGCGGCACCAACACCCACTGGCACGCATTCTGGGATCCGACCCCGCCGGTCCTGCCGAACATCGTCTCGCCACCGCCTTCGCTGCCACCGGGCGTGACCGAGCCGGGTTCGTCGGGCTCGCCGCTCTACAACGCCAGCCAGCATTTCGTCGGCGTGCTCAGCGGCGGCCCGTCCGCCTGCGGCGCGACCGGCGCGAACCTTTCGGACTTCTACGGCCAGCTCTCGGTCGCATGGGAAGGCGAAGGTTCGCTCGGCACGCGCATGAAGGACCACCTCGACCCGCTCAACACCGGTGCGACGTCGATCGAAGGCATCGGCATGTCGCCGTTCAACTTCACGCTCGATCCGGCGTCGGTCTCCGTGTGCACCACGACCAACAGCACCACGGTCAACCTCGCCGCGACCTACGATGTCGGGTTCAGCGGTACGGTCGCATTGACGGCAACCGGCAACCCGGCGCCGAGCACGGCCGTGTTCGCGCCGACGAGCCTGACGCCGCCGACCGCCGCTTCCGTGCTGACACTCGGCGGACTGTCGGGCGTCGCACAGGGCAGCTACACGATCACCGTGACCGGCACCAGCGGCGCCGATTCGGTCGAGAAGTCGCTGCCGTTGACGATCGCCTCCGCGCTGTCCGGCACCACGACCCTGACGGCACCGGCCAATGGTGCGACCGGCGTGGCAACAAGCCCGACGCTCAGCTGGACCGCGCTGGCGGGGGCGGCGTCGTATACGGTGGACATCGCGACCGACGCGGGGTTCACGAGCATCGTCTCGACGCACTCCGGCATCACCACCACGAGCTATGCGGCCAGCGGCCTGAATCCGGCGACGACGTATTACTGGCGCGTCAAGCCGACCAATGGCTGCGGTGACGGCACCGTATCGGCGACCTTCAGCTTCACGACCGCAAACGTGATCTGCAGCACCCCGGCGTTGGCGATCCCGGACAACAACCCGACCGGGGCGAACGACACGATCACGCTGACCGACGCATCGGTGCTGTCCGGCCTGACGGTGTCGATCAAGGCCACGCACACCTGGGTCGGCGACCTGAAGTTCACGCTGTCGAAAGACACGGCGACTTCCGCCGTGATCGATCGTCCGGGCTACACCGGCTCGGGTTTCGGCTGCAACGCCGACGACATCGACGTGATCCTCGATGATGCCGCGGGCAGCCCGGTCGAATCGGCCTGCAGCGCAACGCCGCCGGCACTGGGCGGCACGCTGTCGCCGAATGCCCCCGGCCTCGCGCCGTTCAACGGCCTGTCGCTGGCCGGCACCTGGACACTCAATGTGTCCGACAATGCGGGCGGCGATACCGGCACGCTGACCGAGTGGTGCCTGATCCCGGAAGTTGCCGTGAGCGACGTCATCTTCCAGGACGGCTTCGAGGCCGTCGTCCGGTAAGCAACACCAGGCATGCAACGAAAAAGGGGCCGCGAGACGCGGCCCTTTTTTTTTCGAAGGCATTCCTGTCGCTCAAGCGCACCGCGGGCATCCCGGTGCCTTGCGACATGCATTGCACCGGGTCGATCAGCAACGTCCGCGGGTGGACACGACGGAATGCGCCACCGGAATCCGCTGATCGAAGACCGCAGCGGGTTGTCGCATTGCACCTCCCTGCTGATCCCATGACTGCCGGGCTAGTGACCGGGCGGCGAAATCCCGCGCGGCCGCGAGTCGAGGGATCTTCCCGCCGGCACCATGATCCCTCTCCCACCCGTCCGCCGTATGCAAGGCCAAGCGCTCATTCCGATGCGCACGAGGGAGCACACCCATGACCGCCAACCTGTTCATCCGCCGCACCCTGCTCGCCTGCGCATTGCTGCAGGCCGGCGCAGCCGCTGCCGAGGGCGCACTCGATGCGAGCTGGGGCTTCGCCGGCACCGGCAAGTCGCCGATCGCATTCGACTTCGGCAGTACCAAGGCCGACATCGCGTCCGCCAGCGTGATCGGGTCGGACGGCGCGATGTACATCTCGGGTACCGTGTTCGATGCCGGCGGCGTGTCGCGCATGGGCGTCACCCGCCTGCTGCCGAACGGCCTCATCGACACGAATTTCGGTACCGATGGTCGCGCGATGACGCAGGGCTCGCAGGGCGAGCTGTTCAATACCGCCGGCATCGTGATGAGGGGCAACAGCCTGCTGGTCGGCGGCTACAAGAAGAAGACCGCCGACAACTGGGACTTCGTGCTGTGCGCATTCTCGACCGGCGGCGTTCCGCTGCTGTTCAACTCGACGCTGACCTCGTGCGTGAGCGCCTCGTTCGATCCGGGCCCGTCGCTGAGCCGCGACATCCCGCGCGCGATGGCGGTGCAGGCGGACGGCAAGATCGTGATGGCCGGCACCACCGCGGTAAACACCGTGACGGACACCTACGCCGCATTCGCGCGGTTCAACACCGATGGCGCGCTCGATCACACGTTCGGCCTGAGCAACTCGGGCATCCAGCTGGCGCGTTCGTCGAACTTCCTGCGCCACCAGATCAATGCGGTCGCGATCGCCTCGAACGGCAAGATCGTCGGCGTCGGCAAGACCGATGTCGTCGGCGGCAACGACAGCTCCGCGGTGATCGTTCGTCTCGACACCGATGGCACGGTCGAGCAGCTTTCGCAGAGCAACGAATGCACCTTCGAAGTCGACGGCAGCAATTCGCGCGACACCGAACTGCTCGGCCTGACCATGGTGCCGAACGGCGGCGGCCTCGAGGACGACTTCGTCGCGGTCGGCTATGCACAGATGTCCGGCACCGTGCACAGTGGCCTGATCGCCAAGCGCAGGGGTGCCGCGTGCGCCTACGACTCCAGCTTCAGCGGCGGCGACGGCACCAGCGGCTACACCGTGGTGACCGCGGGCGATTCGATGACGTTCGAGAGCGTCGCCACGCAGCCGAACGTCGGCTACGTCATCGCCGCGACCTACACCTCCACCGGCGGCGACGCCGACTGGCTGGTCGGTCGCTACCGTCCGGATGGCAGCAGCGATTCCCTGCTGACCCCGATCGACTTCGGCGTGGTCCACCAGACCGACATCGTCGCCGATGTGCATGTCTTCCACGACGGCATCTACGTCGCCGGCAGCTGGCAGAAGACCGGTGCCAACTACGATTTCGGTGCCGCACGCCTGTCGCTCGACCAGATCTTCGCGGACGGCTTCAACCACTGAGCACGAATTGCGCATGATGTTCCCCTCTCCCGCACGCGGGAGAGGGCCGGGGCGGGGGCAGGCGGAGCATCGCGCTCCGCTCTCCCTCGCCCCGCTTTTTTTGTGTGGTCTTCTCCCGCTGGAGCGCATCCCATGCGCCTTCCCACGTCCGAGTGCGGGATAATCGCGCGACCACTCTCCCCGATGGACCGCGACGCATGAACCCCGAATGGGATGGCCTGCTGCTCGACTGTCGTCTCGCGACGATGACGCGGTCGGACACGCCATACGGCCTGATCGAGCACGCCGCGCTCGGCTGGCGCGACGGCGCGATCACCTATGCAGGGGCGCACGCGGCCCTGCCGGACGCACCGGAACGTCTCGCCGAGCACGTCGCGCGCGCCGACGGCGCGCTGGTCACGCCGGGATTGATCGACTGCCACACCCATCTCGTGTTCGGCGGCGATCGCGCCAACGAGTTCGAGCAGCGACTCAACGGTGCGAGCTACGAGGAGATCGCGCGCGCCGGTGGTGGCATCGCGTCGAGCGTGCGCGCGACGCGCGAAGCCGATGAAGGAACCCTGCTCGCGCAATCGCTGCCGCGTGCGCGCGCGCTGCTTGCCGACGGTGTAACGACGATCGAGATCAAGTCCGGCTACGGCCTCGACCGCGACAGCGAGCTGCGCATGCTGCGCGTCGCGCGACGCATCGGCGAAACCCTCGGCATCGGCATCCGCACCACACTGCTCTCGGCGCATGCGCTGCCGCCGGAGTACGCCGGACGCGCGGACGAGTACATCGACTACGTGTGCGAGCACGTCGTGCCGATTGCGGCGCAATCCGGCCTCGCCGACGCGGTCGACGCGTTCTGCGAGAGGATCGCGTTCACGCCGGCGCAGACCCGCCGCGTGTTCGAAGCGGCGCGCGCGCACGGCCTGCGCGTGAAGCTGCACGCGGACCAGTTGTCCGACCTGCATGGTGCCGCGCTGGCGGCGGCATTCGACGCCTTGTCGGCCGATCACCTCGAATGGACCGGCGACGACGGCGTGCAGGCAATGGCCAGGGCAGGAACCGTCGCCGTGCTGCTGCCGGGCGCCTACTACGCGCTGCGCGAGACCAAGCTGCCGCCAATCGATGCGCTGCGCGCCGCCGGCGTTCCGCTCGCGGTCGCGACCGACCTCAATCCGGGCACGTCGCCATTGCTGTCACTGCGCCTCGCGATGGGCATGGCTTGCACGTTGTTCCGGCTCACGCCGGAGGAAGCGCTGCGCGGTTCGACCGTGAATGCCGCGCGCGCGCTCGGACTGGATGATCGCGGCACGCTCGCCGTCGGTCGCCGCGCGGACTTCGTCGTGTGGGATGCCGAACGGCCGGCGGACCTTTGCTACTGGATCGGCGGCACGCTCGCACGTCGGATATTCGTCGGCGGCCGGTCGATGTAGCGGATCTGGATTTTGTGGGAGCGGCGGAAGCCGCGATGCTTCGCCGAGTGAAAGGAAGAGCATCGCGGCTTCCGCCGCTCCCACACGAAAGACAGTTGCTTCCGAGAAAGCCCCGCCCCTACAGGTGCAGGCATGTTTCGAATTCGCGCGGCTCGCCGCTGAGCGGATCGACGAACGCGAGGCGCTTGGCCAGCAGCTTGAGCGGCTTGCCGTAATCGTCGGGCGGCCGTCCGGCGCGGTCCGACGACAACGGCTGCGGATAGAAGTCGTCGTTGACGATCGGCGCGCCGAGGCCGGCCATGTGCACGCGCAGCTGGTGCGTCCGGCCGGTGACCGGAACGAGCGCGTAGCGCCAGATGCCGCCGTCCGATCGGTCCAGCACGTCGATGTGCGATTCCGAGTTCGGCGCGCCGGCCACCTCGCGCATGAGGAAGAAGGGCTCACCTCGTGCCATATGCGTCGAACGCACCAGCGGGAACGGAAGCGACGGCAACGCCGGCGCCAGCGCCTCGTAGTGCTTGGCGACGGTGCGCTCGGGAAACAGCGCCTGGTAGTGCGCGCGCGTGCGCGGATTGGCGGAAAACAGCACCAGCCCCGCGGTCATGCGGTCGAGCCGGTGCAAGGGAACGAGATGGGGATTGTCGAGGCGACGCGTGAGGCGCGCGAGCAGCGTTTCGGCGACATGGCCGCCGCCCGGCGTCACCGGCAGGAAATGCGGTTTGTCGGCGACCACGAGATCGGCGTCGGCATGCACGATGCGTTCGACGAACGGTATGGGCTGCTCGGTCGCGACTTCACGGTAGTACTGGATTTCCATCCCGACCCGATACGGCGTGCGCTCGTCGATCGGCTTCGCCTGCACGTCGGTGACCAGGCCGCGTGCGATGCGGTCAGACCACGTCTCGCGGTCGACCTCCGCAAAGTGCGCACACAGGCCGTCGAGCACCGTCGCCCATGGCCCCGGCGGCAATTGCAGGCAGCTCGGCTGTACGCCGTTGCGTGGCGGCAGGCGGATCATCGAGGCAGGGGCTGGCATCGCCCGCATTGTGATCGAATGACGTCACTGCGCCTACAATGCGCGGCTTCCCTTCCGAGGTAACCGCATGGCGCTCAACGCGACCATCTACAAGGCCGAGCTGCAGGTCAGCGACATGGATCGGCACTATTACGCGACCCACGCACTGACCCTGGCGCGGCACCCGTCCGAGACGGAGGAACGCCTGATGGTGCGCCTGCTCGCATTCGCACTGTACGCCGACGAGCGCCTCGAGTTCGGCAAGGGCCTCAGCAGCGAGGACGAACCCGACCTCTGGCGCAAGGATCGCAGCGGCGAGATCGAGCAATGGATCGACCTCGGCCAGCCCGACGAACAGCGCGTTCGCAAGGCGTGCGGACGTGCGCGCGAGGTCATCGTCGTCAACTACGGCGGACGCGCGTCGGATGTATGGTGGGAAAAGAACGCGACCGCGCTGGCGCGCTCGAAGAACCTGGTCGTGATCGACGTGTCGTCGGCAACGGCGGCGCTCACCGCGATCGCCGGGCGCAGCATGCGCCTGCAGTGCAACATCCAGGACGGCCACGTGCAGCTGTTCGGCAGCGCCGACAGCGAGATGATCGGCATCGATCCCGTGCTGCGCATGGGCGACAGGCAGCCGGCCTACTGACCGTGGCGGAATCGTTCGACGCCCTGGTCATCGGCGGCGGCGCGGCCGGCCTCATGTGCGCGATCGCCGCGGGCCGGCGCGGCAGGCGCGTGCTGGTCGTCGAACACGCGAACCGCGTCGGCAAGAAGATCCTGATGTCGGGCGGCGGCCGCTGCAACTTCACCAACACCGGCGCGACGCCGGCGAACTACCTCTCGGCGAATCCGCACTTCTGCAAATCCGCGCTCGCGCGCTACACCCCGGCGGATTTCATCGCGATGGTCGAGCGCCATCGCATCGCGTATCACGAGAAGGAACTCGGCCAGCTGTTCTGCGACGACTCGTCGAAACAGATCGTGCGCATGCTGCTGGATGAATGTGCCGACGCAGGCGTGCGCATCGAGACTTCGTGCGCTATCGAGCGGGTGCGGCATGGCGACGCGGCCTTTCACCTCGATACCGCGCGCGGTTCCTTCACGGCGTCCGCGCTGGTCGTCGCCTGCGGGGGGTTGTCGATCCCGAGCATGGGCGCGAGCGGGTTCGGCTACGAGCTCGCGCGCCAGTTCGGCCACTCCGTGCTGCCGACGCGCGCCGGCCTCGTGCCGCTGACGCTGAGCGGAAAGCATCAGGAACGCCTCGCCGACCTGGCCGGCGTCGCGCTGCCCGTGGAGGCGCGCTGCAACGGCAGTGCGTTCTGCAACTTCATGCTGGTCACACACCGCGGCATCAGCGGGCCGGCGATCCTGCAGATCTCTTCCTACTGGAATCCGGGCGACGACCTGCGCCTGGACCTGTTGCCAGGCGACGACGCGTACGCATGGCTGCAAACGCAGCGCACCGAACGCGCCGCGACCGAGTTGCGCAACGTGCTGGCGGAACGGATCCCGAAGCGTTTCGCGCAACGCCTGTGCGAGCACTGGTTCAGCAGCAAGCCGATGCGCCAGTATCGCGACGCGGAGCTGCGCGAGATGGCGGCGCTGCTCGCCGACTGGCCGCTCGTCGCGAGCGGTACCGAGGGCTATCGCACGGCCGAAGTCACGCTCGGCGGCGTCGATACCGACGAACTGTCGTCTTCGACGATGCAATCCAAACGCGTGCCCGGCCTGTACTTCATCGGCGAGGTGGTCGACGTCACCGGCTGGCTCGGCGGCTACAACTTCCAGTGGGCGTGGGCGTCCGGACACGCCTGCGGCAACGCGCTGTAGGGTGCGCCTTGGCGCACCATCGTGCCGCATGAAACGGAAACGGCGCGCCAAAGCGCGTTGTCGCACGCGTATAGTCGCGCCATGGCCTATCTCGTGTTCAAGGCGCTGTTGTCCGGCGTCATCATCATGGTGGTGTCGGAAATCGCCCGGCGCAGCCCTTCTATTGGCGCACTGGTGGTGTCGTTGCCGCTGGTATCCCTGCTCGCCATCCTGTGGCTATGGCACGACACCGGCAACGTCGCGCGCATCGCCGACCATGCCGAAGCGACGTTCTGGTACGTGTTGCCGTCGTTGCCGATGTTCCTGGCGTTTCCGTACCTGCTGCGTCACGGCATCGGCTTCTGGTGGGCGCTCGGCGCTGCCTGCGTGCTGACGATCGGCTTGTACTTCCTCACCGTGCTGCTCGCCGCGCGCTTCGGCGTGCGGCTCTAACCTGCTGCTCGTCAGCAAGTTGCTTGGCGCGCGCGTCAGGCAGCCTCGGCGGCTTCACGTCCCTGCTGGCGGATGAGCGCTTCGGCACGCGCATCGTGGATCGCATCCATCACCGCATCCACGTCGGCGGGGGTCTCGTCGATCGCGAACACGCCAGTCAGCACGCTGTCCGGTCGCAACTCGCCGGCCTCGAACAAGGCCCACATCTCGCGCGCGTGGCGTGTCGCCGTCAATTCCGGCGCGAAGCGCCCGAGGCAAGCGCCGATGTTGTCGACGTCGCGTTCGAGCATCGCGAGCGCAGCGTTGTTGCCGGCCGCGTCGACCGCCTGCGGCAGGTCGATGATGACCGGGCCTTGCGGCGAGACCAGCACGTTGTATTCGGAGAGGTCGCCGTGGATCAGGCCCGCGCACAGCATGCGCGCGATCTGGTTCATCATGAACGCGTGGTACGCGCGCGCAGTCTCCGGCGAGAGCTCCACCTCGCCGAGGCGCGGTGCCGAGTGGCCTTCCGCATCCGTGACCAGTTCCATCACCAGCACGCCATTGAAGAAACCGAACGGCTTCGGCACGCGCACGCCGGCATCGGCAAGGCGATAGAGCGCATCGACCTCGGTGTTCTTCCAGGCGTCTTCCTGTTCCCTGCGCCCGTAGCGCGTGCTCTTGGCGATCGCGCGCGCTTCGCGGCTGCCGCGCACCTTGCGTCCTTCCTGGTACTGCGCGCGCGCCTGGAAACTGCGCTGGCGCATGTCCTTGTAGACCTTGGCGCAGCGGATGTCGCCGCCCGCGCGTACCACGTACACGGCCGCTTCCTTGCCGCTCTTGAGCGGGCGGATCACTTCATCGATGACGCCATCGTCGATGAGCGCCTGCAGGCCTGGTGGTGTCTTCATGGGAATCCGGGAATGGACGCGACCGGGAGGATCACCGGTCGCGCAACCGGTCATTCTACCGCGTCGCGACTGCGCCCGCTGAAACCGCGCGTTCGACGGGGGAAATGGCCGTTTGCGACGGGCGCCGCGGCTCAGGCGGCCTGCGCGGAGAATAACCCTGCCGCGAGCACGAACACCCACGGGAAACATGGCACTCCCCCTTGCACGTCTGGAATGGCCGCCTCCCCACCGGCCCCGCAGCATCAACGCGCGAGCGCGGAATCGACGACAGGGGTCGGCTGGTGGGCTAGCGGGCCGAGTCCGTGGCTTCCGCACTGACCCAGAACCGCAGCAGCAGAGCCGCGGCCAGCGCGCACGCCGCGCCGAATGCGAACGCGGCGAACGGCGAGACCCCCTGCCAGATCCAGCCGAACACGAGCGACGCGGGCAGCAGCAGGATGCCGGACACGAGGTTATACCAGCCGAACGCGGTGCCGCTGCGTTCGCGCGGGACGAAGTCGGCGACCAGCGCCTTCTCGGTTCCTTCGAGCGATGCGGTCACCACGCCGTAAGCGCCGAACGCGAGCCACAAGGCCCAGTCCGCCGCCGGCAGCAGGCCGATCAGCAGGTAGGCGGCGGCATACGCCGTCCAGGCGAGCGTGAGCATGCGCGCGCGACCGAAGCGGTCCGACAAGGCCGACAGCGGCGTCGACAACAGGGCGGCGACGAACGAGAACAACGCCCACATCAGTGTCACGCGCATCGCGCTCGCGCCGAGTTCGTTCGCGCGCAGCAACAGGAACATGTTGGACGAATTGCCGAGCGTGAACAGCCCGAGCACGCACAGGTAACGCCGGAACGGCGCGGGCATCCCGGCCAGGGTCCAGCGGAACGGCTGCTTCGCCATCGACGCCGGATGCTCCGGTTCGGGCACCGCGAACGCGAGTGCGAGCACGAGCACGGCCGGGATCGCCGCGAGCAGGAACACGTTGCGCAGCCCGACGCCGAGCGCGAGCAGCAACGCCGCGAGCAGGGGCCCGATCACCGCGCCGAGGTTGTCCATCGCGCGGTGGAAGCCGAAGGCGAGACCACGCTGGTTCGGCTCGATGCTGAGGTTGATCAACGCATCGCGCGGCGCCGAACGCAGGCCCTTGCCGACGCGGTCGGCGAAGCGGCAGGCAAGCACGCCGAACCAGCTCGTCGCGAGCCCGATCAACGGTCGCGCGAAACCGGCGATGCCGTAGCCGGCGATCACCCACGCGCGCACCTTGCCGCTGCGATCGGCGAGCACGCCGGCGAACAGCTTGAGCAGGCTCGACACCGCTTCGGCGATGCCTTCGATGAGGCCGAGCGCCTTGGGTCCCGCCATCAGCACCGACGCCAGGTACAGCGGCACGAGCGGATAGATCATGTCGCTCGCGGCATCGTTGACGAGGCTGATGAGGCTGACCAGCCAGACGGTGCGCGGAAGGGAACGGATGCCGCGAATCATTTGCATTGGAGGGCTTGATGCTCAGGGCTGAGGACTGGTTTGAGGCGGTGGCGACACATGCCGGCGCGTACCGCCCCATGAGCATCGCAGCTTTTCGGAACACGCATCTACGTCTTGTGCGCAGCGCGACGCGCCGCCCGCAGTGCTTCGAGCTTGTCGCGGAACTTGCCCTCGAGGCCACGCTCGGTCGGCGTGTAGAACGTCGCACCGGCGATCGCATCCGGCAGGCACTGCTGGTCGAGCGCGACGCCGCCTTCGGCCTCGTGGTCGTACTGGTAGCCGGCGCCGTAGCCGAGTCCCTGCATGAGCTTCGTCGGCGCATTGCGCAGGTGCATCGGGACTTCGAGCGTGCCCGACTTGCGCACGACGCCGCGCACCTCGTTGAATGCGGCGTACGCCGCGTTGCTCTTCGGCGCGACCGCGAGATACAGCGCCAGCTCGGCCAGGCCGAGTTCGCCCTCGGGACTGCCGAGGCGGTCGTAGGTCTCCCACGCATCGAGTGCCATGCGCCACGCGCGCGGATCGGCGAGGCCGATGTCCTCGACCGCCATGCGCGTCATGCGCCGCGCGAGGTAGGCGCGATCGACACCGCCGTCGAGCATGCGCGCGAGCCAGTACAGCGCGGCATCCGGATCGGACGAGCGCACCGATTTGTGCAACGCGGAGATCTGGTCGTAGAACTGTTCGCCGCCCTTGTCGAAGCGACGCGTGCGGTCGGCAAGTACCTGCCCCAGCGTCGCGTCGTCGATATGGCCGTCACGCGCGAGTTCCGCCGCGATTTCGAGGAACGTCAGCGCGCGCCGCACGTCGCCGTCGGCGGCTTGCGCCATCGTCGCCAGCGCATCCGCGCCGACGCTCAGCTTCTGTTTGCCGAGGCCGCGCTCGTCGTCCTCCAGCGCACGCCGCAAGGCCTGCTCGATCGCATCGGCGGCGACCGCGTCGAGCACGTGCACGCGACAGCGCGAGAGCAGCGCGGAATTCAGTTCGAACGACGGGTTCTCGGTGGTCGCGCCGACGAACACGATCACGCCGCGCTCGATGTACGGCAGGAACGCGTCCTGCTGCAGCTTGTTGAAGCGATGCACCTCGTCGACGAACAGCACGGTGCGGGTCCCCTGCCCCCAACGAACCTCGGCCTCGGCGAGCGCCTTGCGCACGTCCGGCAAGCCCGACATGACCGCCGAGATCGCCTGGAATTCCGCCTCGGCGTAGCGCGCGAGCAGCAACGCGAGCGTGGTCTTGCCGCAACCGGGTGGCCCCCACAGGATCATCGAATGGACGTGGCCGGACTCGATCGCGCGCCGCAGCGGCGTATTCGCTGCAAGCAGGCGCGGCTGGCCGACGACCTCGTCGAGGGTGCGCGGCCGCATGCGCTCGGCCAGCGGCTTCAGCCCTTCGGGTTCGGCGAACAGGCTGCGGGGAGGCGTAGCGGATTTGCGCGGCATGGCGCCCATGATAAGGCCCGGCATGGTGTCCATGCGGGACGCTTTGAATCCTCCCCCTTCAAGGGGAGGGCTTGACAGCATCGTAGGGCGGTACGCGCAGCGCGCGTGCCGCCAGACTGCGACATCTGCGCGTGGTTCAGAACCAGAACCGCACACCGATCACACATTGCGTGTCACCGCTCGACTCGCCACCCGCACGCGCATAGTCCGCGGTCGCGCCGAAGCGCTGGCGGCGCTCGACGCCGATGTAGGGCGCGAACTCGCGCCGGATCTCGTAGCGCAGGCGCAGGCCGAACTCGGCGTCGGACAAGCCGGCGCCGAGGTGTGCGGCGGGATCGCGCTTGCCGTACGCATTGATCTCCAGGCGCGGCTGCAGCACGAGGCGCTGCGTCAACAGCCACTCGTAGTCGATCTCGGCGCGCAACGCGGTCCGGCCCTGTTCGCCGACATAGGCGGTCGCGCCGACCTCGAACCAGTACGGCGCAAGACCCTGCACGCCGAACGCGGCCCAGCTGCGCTCGGGCCCTTCGCCGAAATCACGGCGCAGGCCGATCTGGCTGTCCCAGAATGGCGCGAGCGCGCGACTCCACAACAATTCCACGTCGGCGTGTTCGGCGCGACCGTCGACGCGCTCGCCCTCGGTGCGCACCGCGAAGCGGTCGACGTCACCGCCGTAGCTGGCACGCGCGCTCCATGCGAGGGCGCCGCGTTCGACCCGCTCGAAACGATCGAATGCGACGAGGCTCCAGCTTGCGCGGTCGTCCATGCCCATGACGTCGATCATTTCCGCGGCGGTCATCGCATGCATGGCGGCGGCTGGCGGCGGTGGCGCGACGTGACCCGATGACGGGAGTGCGTCCGTGCGCGGCCCTTCGACTCCGGCCTGCGGCCTGCGCTCGGGGTGAGCGGTTTCGAGATGCCCGGCCGCTTCACCACCCAGTTCGCGCCGAGCGCAGCGGCCATCCGGCCGCGAAGTCGAAGCGCCGCGGTGCGTGTCGTCGCACGTCTCTTCGGCTCCGGCCGGCGGCCTGTGCCCCGAGTGATCGGCATGCATGCCGGCGTGCGCGTGCGCATGTTCGTGCGCGTCCTGCGCCGACGCGGCAGTCGCGGCAAGCCACAGTACCGTCGCCAGTGCAGGCGCGGTTCGACGCGTGCTCATGCGACCACCACTTCGCGGAACATGCCCGCTTCCATGTGATACAGCAGATGGCAATGGTAGGCCCAGCGACCGTGCGCATCGGCGCTGACGCGATAGCTGACCTGCTGCGCCGGCTGCACGACCACCGTGTGCTTGCGTGCGAGGAACTCGCCTTGCGGCGTTTCCAGTTCGCTCCACATGCCGTGCAGGTGGATCGGGTGCGCCATCATCGTGTCGTTGAGCAGGCGGATGCGCACATGCTCGCCGTGGGCGAGGCGCAGCGGTTCCGCATCGGAGAACTTCTGGCCGTTGAAGCTCCACACGTAGCGTTCCATGTGGCCGGTCAGGTGCAGTTCGATCTCGCGCTCCACCTCGGGCGAGATCGGCGCCGTCACTGAATGCAGGTCGGCGTAGGTGAGCACGCGCCGACCGTTGTCACGCAGGCCGACGCCGGGATCGTCGAGGTTCGTGCGCGGCGTGTCGACCAGCATGTCGACGAACGGACCGAACTCGAACGGCGCGTGATTCACGCCATTGCCTGCGGCATGATCCATGCCGGGCATCGCGGAATGATCCATTCCGCCGGCCATGTTGGCGCCGCAGCCGCCCTCCATGCCCTTCATGCCGGGCATCGCATGCGCACCGTGGTCCATCGAACCCATCATGTCGCCCATCGACAGCAGCACGCGCGCATCGGGCGCAGGCACTTCGGCCTGCATGCCTGCGCGCGGTGCCAGCGTCCCGCGCGCGTAGCCGGAGCGGTCCATCGCCTGCGCGAACACGGTGTAGGCGCGATCCTCCGCGGGCTCGACGATCGCGTCACAGGTCTCCGCTGGCGCGAGACGGAATTCGTCGACGGTGACCGGCTCGATGTCCTGGCCATCGTGCGCGACGATGCGCAACTTCAGGCCCGGGATGCGCACGTCGAAGAACGTCATCGACGCACCGTTGATGAAACGCAGGCGAACCTTCTCGCCGCGCTCGAACAGGCCGCTCCAGTTCGCTGCGGGCGTCGTTCCGTTCATCAGATAGGTGTAGACGTGACCCGAAACGTCGGCAAGATCACTCGGATTCATGCGCATGCGGTTCCACATGCTGCGCGCATCGATGGCCGCGCCGACCCCGCTTGCGCGCGCATCGCGCAGGAAGTCGCCTGCGGTCGGCTTGGCGAAATTGTAGTAGTCGCTGTGCTTCTTCAGCGTCGCGTAGATGTGCTCGGGATCGGTGTCGGTCCAGTCCGACAGCAATACGACGTGCTCGCGATCGGCCGGAAAGCGTTCTCCGGCGCGCGGGGCGACCACGATCGGCCCGTACAGGCCTACCTGCTCCTGGAAGCGCGAATGACTGTGGTACCAGTAGGTGCCGGCCTGGTTCACCGTGAAGCGGTAGGTGTAGCTGCCACCGGGCGGGATGCCCATGAAGGACAGTCCCGGCACGCCGTCCATGTCCGCCGGCAGCACGATGCCATGCCAGTGGATCGAGCTGCGTTCGGCCAGCGTGTTGCGCACGCGCAGGGTGACGGCGTCGCCCTCGCGCCAGCGCAGCAGCGGACCCGGCAGGCCACCGTTGACGACGACCGCACTGCGCGCGTGACCGGTGAAGTCGACCGTGCGCGCGCCGATCTCGAGGTCGAACGTGTCGCCGGCGAGAACGCCGGTCCGTTCTTCCGCGCGCAGGCGCGGCCAGCCGCAGGCGATCGCGAGCGCGCCGCCGGCGACTCCCTGCACGAAGCGGCGACGCGCCGGCAAGAGAAGCGAGCCGCTCGCGCGGCTGGGGAACAAGGTCATGTGGAATTCCGATGCGATGGGGACGCGGCTGCGTCCACGGGCAAGGCGCGCGCGCCGGCACCCGGCCGGCGAACGCAGGCACGACGCGCGTTGTCAGGCGATCGGAGGTCGCAGCGGGGGTGACGCGCGCTGGCGTTCGACGCCCTCGCGCAACGGCACCGGCATCGACGTGTCGGCCAGCGCGTAGACGGCGGCAGGCATCGCGGCCGGCCCAAGCGCATGCACGAACGCACAGGCACAGGCCGTGCCGCAACAGCCGTCGGCGCGGTGCACATGCTTGACCTTCGGCGCCGGCGCATGGTGCGCGCACGCGCTTTCCCCTGCTTGCGTCGGGGCGGCTCCGTGCAGCGGCATTGCCGCGGCCGCGAATCCGCTGAACGCAATCGCCGCCGCGAGCACGCAGGCGAGCAAGCGCACCGCGCGCAAACGCGCGAGGGGGGCGAGTCGGAACAACGGGCTGGCGAAGGGATGCATCACGAACGACAATGGTACGCGCGCCCATGAACTATCGCCACGCCTTCCATGCCGGCAACTTCGCCGACGTGCTCAAGCACGCCGCGCTGATCGGCCTGTTCGACGCCCTGCAGGCGAAGCCTGCGGCGCTCTGCTACGTCGACACGCACGCCGCGCGCGGGATGTACGACCTGCGCGGCGAGGAGGCGTTGAAGACGCAGGAGCACGTCGATGGCGTGCAGCGATTGCTGCGCGCTCCGGCCCTGCCGATTGCCCTGCAGCGCTACGTCGACCTGGTGCGCGCATTCCAGCCGCCTGGCGGGAACGATATCGCGTGCTATCCGGGTTCGCCGCTGATCGCGCAACGCCTGCTGCGCGAGCAGGACCGCGCGATCCTGTGCGAGTTGCACGAGGAAGAAGCCGCCGCGCTGCGCAGGTCACTCGGCGGCGACGCGCGCTGCGCGGTACACCAGCGCGACGGCTACGCCGCGATGAAAGCCCTGCTGCCTCCACCCCAGAAGCGTGGCCTCGTGCTGATCGACCCGCCGTTCGAGGCGCAAGGCGCCGAGTTCACGCAGATCCAGCAGGCTCTCGCGGATGCGTGGACGCGCTGGCCGAACGCGACCTATGCGGTCTGGTACCCGATCAAGCTGCGCGAAACGATCCTGCCGTTCCACCGCTGGCTGCATCGCAGCGCCGGCAAGGCCGATGTACTCGTCGCCGAACTGCTGCTGCATCCGGACAATTCCGGCCTGCGCCTCAACGGCTGCGGCCTCGCGATCGTCAATCCACCGTGGCACTTCGACCGCACGCTGCAGGAATGGCTCCCCGCTCTGAAGACACTACTCGCCGAAGGGCGTAACGGCGAGGCACGGGTGAACTGGCTGAAGACCGCTTGATGGCGACCCTTGGACCGCCACGCATGCGCTTGCCCCTCGACCCCGTTGCGCCCCGCATCCAATGTGATGCAGGAAATCGGGTTGACGCACATGGCCACGGCAAGCACCATGCCGCGCAACACCCCGGTTCCGGGGTCTACATGTAGTTGGGCACAGCAATGATGGTTCCGTTCATCGTCATTGATTTCCTAAAGCATGGCATGTGGTTTCTCATGTCAGCTGTGGCAATCATCTATGCCGTCAGGCTGTTCAAGCTTCGCGATCCGAAGCCAGCGCTATTCCTTGTCCTTGGAGCATTGTCGCTACTCTTTGCCCAAGTCTTTCTCATCCTCGTCCCCCTCCCAACGATCTCTTGGGGCTTCACCTCAGGCTGCTGCTACACATTCAGCGGCTTTCGCCAGCTCGGCGGCTACTTCTCAGTAGAGCTCGCGCCTGTTTTAAGCAGCCTGTTCTGGCTAATAGCAATCGTGCTCAGGGTTCGCAGGCCAAGTGCTTAACTGTGCGTGTATGGACTCCCCTTGCAAGTGACCGAGTGATTGGTGCTTCGGCAAGCGTTGCGATTGCAGTCGTGTCCCTCGGGGACGTCCGTTGGTCGTATCCGGCTTCCCATTGAACGCAAAGCGTTCCAGCCATGGTGGAATCGCTGCAGCGAACGCGCGGCAATCTGAACTCTCGTGTGGCAGCGGCCACTTGCCTCAAGCGTCCGACCGCATGACACTTCCTCCCATCGAGCTTCAGTTCGGCGACTGAATCGCCCCGGAAATCCCGGAGGCTGTTTGGTTTGAGTCACACCTCGATGGCGGACTCGTGCTGACGATAATAGTTTTCTTCGGCTTCTGCTGGAGGAATGTATCCGATGGAGCCGAGCAGGCGGCGATGGTTGTA
>NZ_JBGAFX010000004.1:0-475841 GCF_044227025.1 Dokdonella sp.
ACGCCCGACGGGGTGCTGGCGCGCTTGCGGGCGCTTCATGCAGATCCGCGTCGGCAGCGATCCCTATTGGTCGTCGACGAGGTATGCCGTTTGCAGCGCGAACATGGAAGCCACGACTTCAGCGTGAAGACGATCGGCCGACTGTCCGCCAATCGTAAAGGCCCGGGACGCGCGGCCATCGCGAATCCCAACGGGGCACCCTACCGGGAACTCATCGGAGCGCACCAGCGAGCGACAGTTCCGATGCGTGCGGCGAGCACGGGTGCGCAGGACGACGAAGCCGCAATCTTGGCCGGAGTCAGTGGGCCGCTCCAACGGGCGCGCGTTCGCACGGCGCTGGCCGACGCTCGCCACTGGGCCGAGGAGGCGAAGCGGTGGCGCCGGAAAGCGAATGCGCTGCAGGCGATTGCCAATGCGTCCGCCACTCTCACGCTGGAACCCGGAGAAGGGGCCGGGGACCTGCCTAACGCTCGATTGGGTCGCGCGGCGCGCATCGAGTTGCTGGCCACCGAGAAGGCCGCGCTAGCGGCGGCGCTCGATGGACGGCGCCTCGGAACCATTGGCCTTCGCACCGACGCACGCGGGCGCGTCCTGGATGCGGAAGGCAGGGTTGTTTTTCCTATTGGATTTGCCACGATGCTTGCGAAGGTGGCGGTTGCGGTGGGCGTTGAGTTCGGTGACCGGACTTCGGTGACGTCACCGACGCAACGTAGTGATTCCTAGGGATAAGTGGATCGGTTACTAGGGAATCCTTGAATTTTCCCTAGTAACTTCATGTCACCGAAATCACTCAGCAGCGACGAAACGATGTCTTAATGCGCGGCACTAAGGCAAGCACAGGCGGGCTGTATGAGCGAGAACGCGGACAGTTCCAAGTTGCTGAGCATCCCGAGCAATGCGGGAAGGGCGATCGTGGGCTCGGCAGCTGTGCTCGCGCGCCCATTGCTGAAAACGGCCGATTTCGCGAAGTTTAGCCAAGCGCGCTCCTTGGATGTGGATCCCGCGCGGTTGTTGCGTTTGGAGCGGCTCGGGCTGTTCGCACCCGTGTTCCGCGTCAAAACGCCGGAGGAAGACGTTCCTCCCATGCGCATCCCGCATGGTGACGGGGACGATTGGTTCGAGCGCGGATGGGCGTGGGACACGACCTTCGTTCCAATCCGCCACGAGATTCCCCGAGACGAAGATCGCTCGCAGGAGGGCTACTACTCGGTTTTCCAACTGGACTACCTGCGGATCGTACTTTCTGAACTCACACTTCCCGTTCAATTGGACCAACTGCTCACAAAAGGGCCGCAGCTGCCGGCCAACTGGGAGCGCTCCGTCGCCGACGTCGTAGAATGGACGCGATCCTCACTCACGAGCGCGCGCGAGCATGCCTTCCGTCCTGCGGTCGCGTTGCTCTGCCAGTACATCTCGAACCGGTACTACCCGGCCGCGATGAGCGATATGCGGTCGACGCGCATGCGGAGCACCACGTCTTGGGATAGCTGGATTGAGGTCGGCGATCCGCGCAAGAGTGCAGAGGATCATGCGGCGCGCGTTGACCCCGCTGACGTCGCGTCGCGCTTCAACCTCACTCCCGCGCGCCTCCGTCATGCATACGAGACGCTCGCTCATTCCCAGGAAACCGTGGACCCATTGGCGCGGTGGTACCCGCTGGTGCAGTTCGTCGCCGTCGACGAGCGCGAACGGTTGAAGGGTAAAGCCCTGCTCGCCGAGACGCTGCGACGTGGCTCCCTGATGCTGCGAGCGCTTCATCGGGACTTGTACAACGAGGAACTGCCGCCGCCGAATGAAGTGGCCGGGACGGTGATCAACTACATCCCGGAGCTGGCTGTCCGCAGCAATCAACGACGGTACCTGGAGTTCGTCGTCAACGACTACGGGCTAAACCCTCAACCCAAGCTCGTGCTCTTCGTCGAGGGTCAAAGCGACGAGCGCGCTGTGCATCTGCTCTTCGAGCGGTTGTTCGGCTACACGACCTACAAGGCATGGATCGAGGTGGTCGCCGTACGCGGCGTGGACAACGCGACGGGCACGAGGGAAGACGGGTACAGGGCCATCATGCGGCTCATCGACTATCTGCACCACCACCAGACGCTCGGCATCGTTGTGCTCGACAACGAGAACAACGCGGTCAAACTTAAGCGAGAAGGTGGCAAGATGCGGTCCTTCTTCGGTCATCGAAACCGGGTGACACGACCCGAGTACATCCACGTCTGGAAGACGTCGTTCGAGTTCGACAACTTCTCGGACACGGAACTCGCCCTCTGCCTAACGCGGGCGTGCGGGGGAACGTTCGTATTTCGGCGCGCTGAGATCACCCTGTGCCGAAAGAGTCCGCAACCGGGCTCTGCACTCACCCGACTCTATCGACAGCGCACATCCGCGGACCTCAACAAGATGAGGCTGAGTGACGAACTGGTCGATCAGATCTTCGCCGCCGACGCTCGGCGCAAAGTCGAAAACCGACCGATCGTCAAACTGCTGCAGCGGATTGCGAGGTTGGCGCTGCGAAACCCACCTCCGGTGACGCAGGAAATCTACGATGCAAACCAGCAATCCCGTTTCTTGGCCAAGAAGTCGTAGACCTGATTTGCAACAAGGGTTTGCCCTGCCTTACGAGCCCACGTTATTTCACGAGGCGGTCCCAACTGTCGTCTTCGAAAGATGCGGGCGATTCGACGATCACCGCTCTTATGGCGAGTCGACGTGGAATGAGCGCCCTGGTGCGTGCCTTCGTCGCCGAATCAAGCGTGTGCTGACGTCGCCTACATGGTCTGAAACGCCTTGGGCTCATCGGAGCCAGCTAGTCACTGCGTCGCCGCCCTCTTCAATTCAGATTGGCGTCTGAGCAAGCTTCCTACCATCGACTTTTAGATTTCCGCCCCAGATGGTGAAGCAGCTTTCACTGACGCGCCGTAGCGCCATTGTGACGGAGGCTGGCGGCGAGGATGTCAAGCAGCGCAAGAAGCGCATATCACACCGGATTGAAGAAGCGAACTCATAATATGCTTTCATGGGCGAGGCATATCCCTGATGCACCGCCTCGACGTCGACAGACCGTATTGGCATTCGGCAAGTTGACGAGCACCAAACGACGGAGAGAGACTAAGCGTATCAGCCTGATGCGAACCAGGCGGTGGCGGTTGATCGGAACGCCATCCCGCACGCTTGCTTTTGTTCTCGGGGGATCCAAAGGCGCAGCGCACAAGTAACAGGCAATAGGCCGCTCGCTCGGAGAGAAGAGCCGTCGTTTCGCTCGCGTGAAATTCGCATCAGGGGACTCAATATGCCTCCCGTCACGCTGTTTAAGTACAGAGAGTTGAGCGAGCGAACGCTGGACATCCTAAGAACGTCGACAATGTGGTTTGCGACGCCCGCGTCCCTGAACGACACCTTCGAGTTCAATGTTCCCTACTACATTCCGCTTTCAGCGCACGAAGTCGTCAAGGCCTATGAGGCGCGGTTCGATATCACGCGCGTCGCTCAACGATTGCTGGACGCGATGATGCGACACGCAGGAGGGACGCCCTTCGAACCGACGCCCCGGTTTGTTAAGAATTTTCTGACTCAGGCGACGCCGGAAGATCGAAGGTTGTACGCCATCGGATTCATACACTTCTACAGGCAACAGGGACTGACGACGGAGCAGATTGTCCAGCATATCCCCCACGTCGACGGCATGGCGCTTACGGACTATCTGGAGAAGGAACTGCGCGAAGCAGCTCGACGGAATCACGCTATCGGCGAGGCGTGCGGTGTCTGCTCGTTGGCCGGAACCCCCGACAACCGCCTGATGTGGGCGCACTATGCACGATCGAATAGTGGAATATGCATCGGCATCACGTTCGACGAGCAAGATTTGAGTAGCACCGGTTTGATACCGCTCCCCGTCGCCTATGAAACCGAACTGCCCAAGGTCGATCCCATGCAGTTCTTTGATCGGTCGTCGGACAACGTCGTGGAGATGTTGACGTTGTTGTACGGGACGAAGCATGTCGACTGGGCCTACGAGCGCGAATTTCGGTTGATCGCACCCGGTGGCGGAAATGCCACCCATCGCATTCCGGGGCGGATCACGCATGTCTTCTTTGGTGAAAAGCTCGACCCGCATAAATTCCCTGATATACGCAATGCGGTCCACCAGGACACCATGCCGGACTTTTTCGTGATGATGCGGGAGCCAGGCACATGGAACTACGTTCCACGTGCGGTCGACCTCCGGGATGCGTGACCGCGCGGCGGCCGATTGGATGCCGGAAAAGCTTGTGCGAGTTCCACGTTTTTGGAAAGGACGGACTAGCGTATGAAGAGCACCTTTGTCATATGCATGGCTTTAGGAGCGGCGGTTGCGTTGAGCGGATGCGGCCTCAGGGTGCCGGAGTTGCGTCCACTGGCGCGGGATCGCGACGCGGAGAAAATCGACGAGAACATGATCGTCAACCAAGTCAAATGCGAGCTGACGAAAGGCGTGCAGTACGTAGTCAGCCACCCGCCGACGCTGGGGCAGCCGATCGACTGGATCAAGGACTGGGGGGCGACCGTGAGCCTCTCGATCACCGTCGATGAAAAGGGCGGGATTGCGCCCGGAATCACCTTCAACGATGTTCGCCCCAACGCGATCACCGCGTTTGCGAACGGGAACGTCACCACTTCTCAGAATTATTCGACGTCGCTCGGCTTTTCCGGGTCCGCCGGAGCAACCCGGAAGGAAACCATTCAGTTCACGTACGCGTTTGCGGATCTTCTGCAGAATCACGAGCTTCCTATGGATAGACCGTGTGACAACGAAGACGGCGTTCGTCTGCATAGCGATTTGAAGATCGCGGAGTTCATCGAAAACAAGATGTTCGTGGCGTCCGTTCCTGGAAGTACCGGATACCCGCCGACCGGCTCTCCATTCACGGTGTTCAGCGACGAAATAACGTTTGTCGTGGCTTATGCAGCCAACCTGACGCCCTCGTGGAAGTTGCTTCGCTTCTCTGCGGGCGCGCAGGGAGGCGCATCGTTTCTGAGCGGCAGCCGGACGAAGACCCAGTCCCTCGTGATCACGTTGGGATTGGCCAAGAAGACGGACGGCAAGAAGCCTCAACTGGACGCCGAAGCCCAGGCCGTGCATCAAGCCGCGCTCATCGGACACGCAATCAGTTCCTCCCTTCAAGGCCAGTGATTGAATAGGAGAAAATCAAATGGCGATTCCGCACACTCTCAAGCAGGCTCTCGACCTCGGCCACAAGGAACTGAGCGCAGACGAGTTGGAGCGATTCAAGGCGATCTTCGGTGAGGCGCGAAAGGTCGCCGACTGCGGCACGCTCAATCCCGGCGAGAAGTGCGCGGAAACCGCATGCAGGGACGGCTACAAGATCGTGATGTATTGCGATGGCACGAACGGATGTACGCGCGCGGTGAAGGTCGCGTGCTAGTTAGACAACGATAGCTTGGGGCGGCTGCCTGTACTTTCCAGTGGGAATGGAGGGCGTCTCACCCATGTTTGCTCGCTGCGTTCTTCCCGGATTTCGACCGGTTCGTTTTCTGGTTGCTGACCTTCGTGACCGACTCCGCTTCACGTTTGGCCGGATTCTTTGCGCGCCGATCATCATCGTTCGCCGCGCCGTCGGTCCGCGGCACGCGCTCGATCTGGTTCCCCAGTGCCACCCATCCAGGCCTCGCATGCCGACTGAACAGCTCCAGCTTGCCCGCATCCGGGTACAGGCGCTCCAGCTCCTGCGCGAAGTGCACCGGCTTGCGCGAGTGCATCGTGACGACGTCGGCGTCGATGTAGGCACTCTTCATTGCGGCCTGGCCTTTCGTCACCAAGCCCTGGCCGCGGCGCGCCATCAACAGCGTCTCGTGCATCGGCCGGACCGCACCCCACGTCGGCGAGCCCTTGCGCTTGACCCACACGGCGGACGTGACGTACTCGAACCCCCACGCCTCGATGACGTCCATCGCGCGCTGCAGGTAGCTGTTCGGGGCCCAGAGCCAAAGCACTGCGTTCTTCGCCGCGATTCGTGCGACTGGCAGGGCCTTGATGGCCGCCAGCGGCATCGTGGGGTAGTGTCGGGACGGGGCGGCAGGGTATGTCGAAGGGCCTCCTTTGACTTCGTAGTCCCACGGTGGGTCGGCATAGAGCAAGTTGAAGACCACGTTCCGAACCGAGAGCTGGTCCAAGTGCTGTTGAGCATCGCCCGAGGCCGCGATGGTCTTCTTGACCTCGGCTGCAATCGCCCGACTCTCCACAGTGCGCACCGCTTGGGGCAAGGACATCTGGCCCGATAGCACTTTCTCGTGAACGTCCTTGATGGCCTTGATCTTGCGGTAGCGGTCGAGCGTGTCCGCGCTGACGCCGACGGCGCGTGCTGCATCCTCGCGGCTCATGCCCGTGATCGCGCCGTGCTGGTTTGCTCCCTTTTTCAATGTTGCCAGTGCGTCGGCAATCGCGGCTCGAACGCCCAACGAGAACTCGCGCCGGCAGGCATTGAGCTCGAAGAAGGAGCGCCCGAGGAGCGCCTGCCCTGACGTTGCCGCATCGACGGGCAGGTCGATGATCCACGGCGTGGCTCCCGCATGGGTAAGCGCCGCCATGCGGCGGCGTCCGTCCACAATCTGGCCGCCACGGCGAAGAATGGGCGCAAGCTGACCGTGGAGCCGCAGGCTCGTGGCCAAGCTCTGGTCGGCTTCTTTGTCGGCGGTCGGGACGCGGGCGAGGACAGCATTCAAGGCCGCGACCTGGGCGGCTGTGGCCAAGACTCGCTTGGCCGGCAAAGCGTTCATAGGTTTCTCCCGGTATCCTGCATCAATGCAGGACGCGCTTTTTCCACCATAAGCAGGGTTCAAAACTGCAACTGAATCGCCCCGGAAATCCCGGAGGCTGTTTGGTTTGAGTCACACCTCGATGGCGGACTCGTGCTGACGATAATAGTTTTCTTCGGCTTCTGCTGGAGGAATGTATCCGATGGAGCCGAGCAGGCGGCGATGGTTGTACCAGTCGACCCACTGTAAGGTCGCCAGTTCGATCTGCTCGCGGCTGCGCCACGACTGACGGTGCACCACTTCGGCCTTGTACAGGCCATTGATTGTTTCGGCGAGTGCATTGTCGTAGCTGTCGCCCACGCTGCCGACCGATGGTTCGATGCCTGCCTCGGCCAGTCGTTCGGTGTAGCGGATCGATACATATTGCGAACCGCGATCGCTGTGATGAACCAGTCGGTTCGCCGGACTTCGCGCATGCAGCGCCTGTTCCAGTGCGTCCAGCACGAACTGCGTTTGCTGGCCAGCGGACACCTTCCAGCCCACGATGCGCCGTGCATAGACGTCGATCACGAAGGCCACGTAGGCGAACCCTTGCCACGTCGAGACGAAGGTGTAGTCGCTCACCCATAGCTGATCGGGCCGCTCGGCCTTGAACTGCCGATTCACGCGATCCAGCGGGCACGGGCGCCCGGGATCGGGCTTGGTCGTACGAACGGCCTTTCCACGGACCACGCCGACGATGCCCAGCTCTCGCATGAGCCGCTCAACCGTACAACGGGCCACGACCCAGCGCTCACGTTGCAACTGCTTCCAGACCTTCCTCGCCCCGTACACCTGCTGGTTCTCTTCCCACGCGCGCCTGACCTGCGGCAGCAACGCGGCGTCGCGTTGTAGACGCGCCGGTCGCTTCGTCGGATTGGCGCGGCGCCCCGCGTGCAGGTAATACGTCGACGGGGCGATCGGCAATACCCTGCAGATCGGCTCGACCCCGTACATCGACCGGTGTTCATCGATGAAACGCGTCATCACTTGGATCGGCGGTCGAGCTCCGCCTGCGCAAAATACGCACTGGCCTTGCGCAGGATCTCGTTGGCCTGGCGTAGCTCCTTCACCTCGCGTTCCAGCGTCTTCACGCGCTCTCGCTCCGCCGTCGTCAGACCGGCACGCGACCCTTGGTCGCGCTCGGCCTGCCGAACCCAGTTGCACAGCGTCTGCGCCGTGCAGCCGATCTTGGCAGCAATCGATTCGATCGCCGCCCACTGCGAGGTGTGCTCAGCCTGGTGCTCGCGCACCATCCGAACTGCTCGCTCTCGTACTTCCGGGGCATACTTGTTGGGCTTCTTCATGACTCCATCCTCTCAAAGGTTGGAGCCTCCGGGAAAGCCGGGGCGATTCAATACCACGCAGTTGGACGGATTTCAGGGCGAAAGAAAACGCTGGACACCCCCGCCGAGCTTGCAAGGTAAGAAGCATTTTCCGGTGCTTCGATTCAATGCTCTGCAGGTTACCGAGAAGGCCACCGTTTGTAGAAAGGTGGTGTGCGACATCGAAGGCTACGCCGCCGTTCGGGATGCAGTGCAGCGAGCGGGAGTGGACCTTCTCGTCGCCAGAACGAGAGTAGGGGTGCTTGCTTTCGGAAGGGATGCCGCGGTTCGCGAGGCCTTCGAGCCTCATGGAATTCAGGAGTTCGACCTCCATACCATCGCGTCGGACCGACTATATCGAGAAACGGGTGAGCGCGGCCTCCTGCGCGACGCTTTGGTGAGAGCGCTGGCCCGCGAAAGGGCACTCAGCGTGCAGCGCAAAGGTCGAGCCGACTTGATGGCGCCGGCCAACGATCAAGACGCGGTTTGGAAGCCCTTGCAGCAGATCGTAGGCAGACTGTCCGGAGTGGTCCCCGGGGATCCAACGTTGGCGTGGAAGGAGGCCGTCGCGGTGCGCCTCGACTGGGCCGCCGATAGTCTTTGGTTGTTGATGGAGCCACGAACGATGTTCGACGGTTTGACGGACGAGAACCGCGCCCTGGCCACTGACTTTGCTCGTGAGCGGTCCGTCAAGCGATACAACCGCGAGCTGAACAACCTGATTGCCTTCTGGGCGGACCAGCTTTCCGGCGCGGGCGGTGTTCTTCGTGCGCTTGGTATCGGAGACGGCGTGGACGCGGTTTTTCGCCTCGGAACCACAACTGCGTTTTCAAAAAGAGTGAGTGCATGAGCAGTGAGATCGCCCCGCACGTATGGCTGCCTGAGCCAGAGCTGTTGTTTCATCCGGATCGCCCCAAGGATCGTCACGCTCACCCCCTCGTGGGCTTGATGACATTCGGCCCCTATTCAAAGCAACTGCTCCCCGATCCCATCCGCGTCGCCACCGTTGTTCCCGCTGCTGATGGGCAAGTGCTGTTCTCGTTCATGAAAGAACTGCGTGCTCCTGCAAAGGCCAGCGAGCGCGTCGACTACCTGCCGGACTACCCTGGGTTTGAGCAGGTGTTTCGCCTGCGCATGGAAGGGGCGCCAACGCATTGCCACGTGAAGCTGGATCCCGGGTTGGAGCACGACTTCCAGAGTTCAGCAAGACCTCACATCACTCTGGCGGAGCATCTGGTCCGTGCCATCCAGCGTGTGGAAGTCCACCGGCATGACTTCGATGTCTTGTTCGTCTACATCCCTCAACGGTGGGCCGCAGGTTACGTCGGGGCCGCCGATGAGGATTTCGATCTGCACGATCACTTGAAGGCCATGACGGCGCGCCGAGGCATCCCGCTCCAGATCGTGCGCGAGGACAAGGCCATCGCCTACCCGCACCGGGCCAGCGTTATGTGGCGCATCAGCCTTGCGCTCTACGCAAAGGCCGGTGGCGTCCCGTGGAAGCTCGCTGAAACCGATCCCGAGGCTGCCTACATAGGCATCTCTTACGCGTTGCGGCCGGGGTCAACGGACGGTCCACATTTCGTCACATGCTGCAGCCAAGTGTTCGATGCGGAAGGGGCCGGGCTTGAGTTCGTGGCTTACGATACGCGTGAAGCCACGGTCCAGCGTGACAACCCTTACTTGAGCCGCAACGAAATGTTTCGGGTCATGACTCGATCGATGGACCTTTATCGACGTCAGCATGCGGGGCGCTCGCCGCGCCGGGTTTTCGTCCACAAGACCACTGAGTTCAAGCGTGACGAAGTGGACGGTGCAATGGAGGCCTTCCATCTCTGCGAAGCCGTCGATTTGGTGCAGGTCGTCGAAGACGTCGGCTGGCGCGCTGCTCGAATCGACCATGAGTTTGGGTCGAAGAAAGGCAGGCCGGCGGGATTCCCAGTGGCCCGCGGAAGCCTAGTCGGTTTAGGACCACGGGATGCGCTGCTTTGGGTTCATGGCGACGTGCCCAACGTTGGCAAGCGGCGCTCGTATTTCCAAGGCTCTCGCAGCACCCCGCAGCCGTTGCGCTTGGTGCGCCATGCGGGACACGGCACGTGGGATGAGTCGGCTCGGTCTATGCTGGCCTTGTCGAAAATGGACTGGAACAACGACGCGCTCTACGATCACCTTCCGGTAACCTTGGGATACGCGAAGGTCTTGGCTCGCGTTGTGAAGCGGATGCCCTTGCTCGGCACAATGCCATATCAGTTCCGATTCTTCATGTAACACGATGATGATTTTCCTGCAGCTAACCGACAAGTTTATTGGCTCAGGCCCATTGATGCCGTAGCTCAACTGCCGGGGCTGAGCCGGCGGAGCCGGCCTTGCGCCGTCGCTGATCCCAAGTCCATTTCGAGGCTGTCGTGGTGGTTCCTGGCGGCATCGGTCTCGGCGCACCGCCGCACCGAATCCAGGAACGCGTCCAGGCGCAACCACTGCACGTCGTCAGCGTCGGAACGTTCTTCATCGAGTGACGCGAGGAAATCCTGAGGCCGCTTCCCCTCGCATCGTCGGAACAGCCATTCATCCCGTGGTAGTCCGGTCATCAGGAACGAGTCGAACGACGCGTGCTTCGAGCGCCGACGGCCTCCACGGAAAAGAGGTTCGTCCAGTCCGCTGACTTCCCCAGCAGTAAGGACGGGTGTCGGAGGTGCGGTGGTGGGAAGAGCCGCAGCACGCGATGGCTGCTGGCCGCCGGCGAGGGTTGAGGCCCACTCCACTAGAGCTTGAGCCGGATAGCGGACGAGCTTCGAGCCCAAGGTGATCCACAGCGGCGGTTGGACCCCTTCGGCTCGCCACTGTTGAAGCAGACGCACCGAGCATTGAAGCAACGCTGCCACGTCCTTTTCAGTGAGCAGCAAGGGGCGAGGAGCGGCCGCTAAGGCTTCGAAAAACGGATCCGTCGTGGGCTGTTCGGTCATGACCGAAGCCTACCCGACCACGGAGCCGCCGCGACGTTGGAAATGCGGGAGCCACAAGGGAGCCACAAGCGCAGACGGTTGCGGCGCTCGCCACTTAAGTCATTGAAATGAATGGTGGCCGGGGACGGAATCGAACCGCCGACACGGGGATTTTCAATCCCCTGCTCTACCAACTGAGCTACCCGGCCAGGATGTCTTGCTGCGTGCAGTCGCGGACGCGACCGCAGCGGGGCCGCGTATTAGAGCCGCGCGGGCGCGCCGCGTCAAGCACGCGGTGCTTCGGCGCCGTCTGGTGGTGCCTTCACCGCCGATGCGCTCGCGGATTTGCGCGCGAGGTCGCGGACATGCCGACCGTTCGGCGACTAGGCTGCCGTTCCGCGACTAGGGAGGGGGGCGTCATGCGTCGGTTCGTGCTTGGGTTGTCGATGCTGTTTCCGGCGGCCGCCATGCCGGCGGCTGCGCCATTCATCGCGGCGCCCGTGCCGGCGGGCTCGATCCCGGTGCAGTTGTGTCCGACCGAAGCGGTCGCGAGCGGTTCGCCGCATCTCGTCACGTTCGGTCTGCCGTTGCCGCGCGGGTCGCTGACGAGTGCCCAACTGGCGAGCGTGCGTGTCCTCAAGGGCGCGAACGAGATCGCGGCATTCGTCGAACAGATGACGCCGTGGCGCCATCGCAGCAACGCGGCGATCGACGGCGCTTCGGTGCGCGTCGCGCGCATCCAGATCGAATACGCATTCGCCGGCAGCGCCTGCGAGTCGGTGAGCGTGAGCTGGGGCGGAGCCGCGCGCACCCAGAACCGACCGAGCCTGCTGCCGCCGCGCACTGCCTGGCACGTCGTCGGCAGCGGTACGTTCGTCGCCGCCGACGCGGTGCGCGAACCGGACGTGTATGCCGTGCTGCCGAAGGAATGGCTCGCCAAGGGCGTGCTGAAGGGCGTGCAGGATCTGCCATTCGACGCCAGCATCACGTCGACGCGCGACGATCCGGCGACGATGGACGCGACCGAGCACTGGCCCGGCTGGAGTGAAGCCGATCATGCCCTGAAGAACAATTTCTTTTCCGGGATCAACGAGGATCCCGGCGTGCAGGCGGCGAACCAGTGCCCGTACAAGACCGACTACGAGCCGTGGCTGTACGACCGCAGCGCAACGATGTATGCGCTGTATTTCCGCGGCGGCTCGCTCAAGGCACTGCGCGAAGCCGTCCGCGCCTCGGATTTCTACGCCGGCCACATCGACGCGAACGGCTGGTTCTCGCTCAAGGGCGAGGACACCAAGTACGTCTATCCGGAAAACCTCGCCTACACCGCCTGGCTGACCGGCGACGCGACGCAGTTGTCGCACCTGCCGGCGATGCTCGCCGCGCACGACACCTTCCCGGACGTGTGGGTGACCAACCCGGATCGATTCTGGACCGAGCGCCACGCCGCATTCAAGCTGCTCGCAAATTCGATCGCGTGGGAACTCGACGGTGGCATCGCCCGGCGCGACAAGGTGAATGCCGAGATCGCCGAACTCGTGCGCCACCAGGACGGCGCCAACGGACAGATCCCGCAGCCGGCCGGTTTCGTCGACGGTGGCCTGTACCATCTGGGCACGCAGCACGACTACGACTGGGACGAAACCTCGTACGGTGCATCGAGCTGGATGAGCGTGCTGCTGGTCGATGCGGCGTTGCGCGCCTACGCGACCGCCGAGGACCTGCCGACCGCGAACCTGGTCCGTCGCCTCGGCAATTTCCTGCGCGTGGCGACCGTCGACACGCTCGAGCACAGCTACGACACCTACGAGGACACGCTCGCCCTGCCGCGCTACGCCATGCTTATCGACGGCAGCGACGGGCAGCGCAACTATGAAGACATCGAGCACGCGCTCGATGTCGCCGCGGGTCTCGCCTGGGCCGGCTATTTCGCCGACCTCACCGGCCAGCCGGATGCGCGCCTGCGCCAGCGCGCGACCGATCTGTATTTCAGCTACGACATCGGCGTGAACTACTGGATCCGTCCGCTGGGCCCGCAGTCGGGCCTGACCGCATATCGCGTCGCGCCGTGGCGCAAGTGGGGCTGGGAGCAACGCGTCAGCGTCGGCTTCGGCTGGGCGATGGGCGCGGCCGGCGATTCGATCTTCGCGAACGGCTTCGACTGAGGAACTCCGAACAATTGTCGTCCTCCCCGCAAACGCGGGCATCCAGCGACTTCAGCCTTGAAAGCCGCAGGATGATCGGCCTGCGCGCGCCAGGACATCGACGCGGCCGGTCGCACCGCGTTCGGCGAGAATCTTTCCTCCACGCAGTGGCATGCGCGGTACGCACCCGGCGTTCGCTGCGACGATCGAGACGAAGCCGATGCAGACGATCGCGACGGCGGCGCGCACGTCAATATTCCTTCGCCGCGCGCCAGTGGTTGCGGTCTTCCTCGCGGCGCCTCAAGGGTGGCGGCTGTCTACGCGCAAACCGCCTTGCCGACGGATCATTGCATGGGGTGGACCGCAGGGATGCGCAGCACCGAACGGGAATTCCGCGCGGGAGCGGCGGAATCCGCGATGCTTTCGCGGGTTGGCGCAATGCTTTTCGCCGTCGGAACGAACTGCATCGCGACCTCAAGCGCTCCCACACGAGCATCAAGAGACCGGACAGGCGTTCAGCCGGAGCCGAGCGTGCGACGCAGCTCCTCGAGTTCCGCGCGCAGCGAGGCGACGTCGCCTTCCAGCGTCTCGACGCGGTCGGCAAGTTCGCTGCGTGACGAGGCGCGCGGTTCCGGCATGGCCGAGGCGGCGAAATGCGCTTCGTCGACCGGCCCGCACAGCAGATGCATGTAGCGGTCCTCGCGCTGGCCGTGCGCGCGCGCAATCCGCACCACCAGCGGCGGCTCGCGCTGCGCCAGTCGGTCGAGCGTATCGCGCACGTCGTCCAAGCCCGGAAAGTCGGCCAGGCGATCGCTGCGCGTGAGCAGTTCCACCAGCGTCTGCGGTCCGCGCAGCAACATCACGCACAGCACCGCGCGCTGACGCGCCGTAGTGCCGTAGATCGCGTCGAAGCGATGCTCGTAGCGCAGCGCACGCTGCGACGAGGGCGCGACCTTGACCATGTGCCGGCCTTCCAGCACGCGCAGGGCATGCGCGACCGCGCCGGTTTCCAGTTGCATGACCGGCTCGCGACTGGTCTTCTGGTTGCACGCGGCGACGACCGCGTTCTCGGTCAGCGGATACACATCCGGCGTGGTCGCCGCCTTTTCGATCAGGCAACCAAGGATGCGCGCCTCGATTGCGTCGAGAACCGGTGGCTGGTTCCGTTCATCCGACGCCTCTGGTTCCTGCATGGGTCGACCCGTCGGCTTGGCTGGCCGGCAAGTCTAGCGCGATTGCGCGACCGCGACAGGGACGCGGTCGGGTCCAATCAGGACAGGCTCGCGCGCCGGGCCGCGAACCGCTGCAGGGCGAGCTGCAGTTCCTCGACCTTGTGATTGAGCGCATTCAACTTGTTTCGCGTCTCGATCACCTTCGCGATGAGCTCGGCGCGAGCGTGCAGTTCTTCGTCGGTCATGGGTTCGCCGAGCGCGCGCATCTGGGCCGAACGGTCACATTCGCGCGCAAGCGTCTGGTAGCCCATGAGCGCATGGGCCGGAATGTGTTTGATGATCACCGGGGAACTCCCTTGGAGCGATTCGGATCCATCGACCGGACCCCGTCCTGGGATCCGGTCGGCCTTCGAGCAAGGTCAGCCGGGGTGTGGACCGACCGTGCTTACGGACACGCGAGCGACACCTCGCTGTGCGCGATGATCACGTCGGCAGTCACGAGTTGCGCAACGTTGAGCGTGAGATGGATTGCATTCGTGGCATTGGCGAGGGAATGCACACCGTCGCCGGTGGTGGTCTGCTCATTGAGGATCAGGGTGGCGCCGACGATGCCGAGTGCCGCGAGGTCGACGTTGGTATTGGGGGCTGGATTGAGCGGAAGGCCTGGCACCGGAATGCCGAGGATCGAGACGACGGGGTCGACGAGCGTGCCACCGCCCGGCGGCAGGCCGCCGAGGCCGCCACCGTCCCCGCCGCCGCCGCCGCCGGAGACGAGGTTGCCGGTATCGAAGTTCGAGAAGAACAGGAAGTCATTCAGGAGCGACGACGTGGCCCGTACCGGGTCCGGACAGATACCGGCAAGCGAACTCGTCGACGTCACGACGCCCGCATTGAGGGACAGCACGCTCGCGCCGGCTCCGAGGGCGAGGTCCTCGACGGAACTTCGCGCGGCGATGGCCGACATGTTGCCGCCGACGTATTCTGCATCGGACGCGAGTGTCCCCGTCGACAGGGTGATGAGGTTGAGCGGGCTGGAGAAAGCCGCCGACGGCAGCGTCTGCGAGTCGGATGCGCTGGCCAGTACGTTCGTGAGCGTGGCACTGGTCTGCGCCCCGACATCGAGCTGGGCCAGGCCGATCAGGTTGACGTGCACCGCCAGGTCCCATGCAGACGCGTTGCCGACCGGACTGGCCGCCATTGTCGCGTTCGCGGACAGGGTCGCTGCAAGCAGCACCACGAGTCGATTCTTGTTCAGATGCACGGTCATTTCATTTCTCCCTTGCTTGAGTACGAAATCCGGTTTGATGTCCTTACCGGGTCCGGTCAGGACCCGTTACCATTGAGTGGCCGCTTCCAATTGCCGGCAAGGGGACCGGCGGCGACTACGAGAACCCGGTTTGGGCGATTACGAGCTGTTTCCGCCAAACCCTTACGCTTTGTATACTCTTTGCTTGTGGTCGATTCTCCGCTTCGGCGCGGCGCCAACAAGTCGGAGATTCCCTCCAGGTCCAGCAGCTTTCCTGACGAGGTGGCTGCAGACGGTAAAAAACAGACGTGATGCATGCAGGCTGCGAGGACGCCTGAGGAAGTTCGCTCAATAGAGCTGAAGAAACAGCCGCACTAAAGGAATGCGCCATGGACGAACGGCAACCGCGAGCATTCACCGGCCCGAGGCCGAACCGCATACGCCATGCGCGAAGAATGGCGCGCCTCACCCAGGCCAAGCTGGCCGAATCGATCGGTGTCGGGGCCAGTGCGGTGGCCCAGTGGGAACTTCCCAGCGGAACCTCGCCGACGGTCGAGCACCTCGACCGCATCGCCTCGGTCTGCCGCGTATCGTTCGAATGGCTCGCCACGGGCCGCGGCAACGCAGTCGGCGGTGTCGAGGAGACCCTTGCGGTCGAGGCGAGCGAAATGGCCGCCGATGAATTCGAGGACCGCCTCCTCATCGCGTTCCGGCGCATCGCGCGCCGCAAGCGCGAGCCGTTCGTGCGCTGGATGGAGGAATTCTTCTGACGCGAGCGGCTTGTCCCAAGGAGGCCCCGTCCGTCGTTTCAAAGCGGGGCCGCGCCGGCTAAACTGCCGGCTTGCCCAACGGGACCCGTCAATGAGCCTGCCCCAGCCTTCCCTTTCGAATGATTTGCGCCTCGGTATCTTCCTGATCCTCGGCCTGCTCATGGCCGCCACGCGCAGCCATCATTTCGCCGTAGTACCGGACGCGTCGTGGGCGGTTTTCTTCGTCGCCGGCTTCTACTTTTCCGCCGCGGGTGCCGAAAAGACGGCCACCCCAGGCGGACTGTCCGGCCGCGCCGCCAGCCTGCTGGCGTTCGCACTCCTGATGGCGCTGGCGGTGCTGACCGATTTCTACGTGATCCGCAGCCAGGGCATCGATTTCTGGAGCCACTATTGCGTCTCGCCGGCCTACTGGTTCCTCGTGCCGAGCTACGCGGCGCTGTGGTTCGGTGGCGCCTGGCTGCGCGCCCACCGCCACGGGCTGCAGCTGCGGGACCTCGGCCTGCTGGTCGCCAGCGCCGTCGTCGCGGCGAGTGCGTGCTACCTGGTGTCCAACGGCAGTTTCTACTGGATCAGCGCGAGCGTGCCGGCGCGCAGCTTCGGCGGCTGGATCGAGAACCTCGGCGACTGGTACCTGCCGTTCGTGCAGACGACCTTGATGTACATCGGCATCGCGGCGGCATTGCATGTCGCGACCGTGGTCGCGGCGAAGGCGCTCGTCGGCGCCTCCGCGTCGCGCGCGGCCCGCTGACACCGGCCCTTTCCCGACGGGAGAGGGAGCAGAGACATGGGCAACCGACTCTCGAAAATCTACACGCGCACGGGCGACGACGGCACCACCGGCCTCGGCGATGGCACGCGCGTGGGCAAGGATTCGGCGCGCGTCACCGCCTATGGCACGGTCGATGAACTGAACAGTTCGATCGGCATCGTGCTCGCCTGCGACATCGACGCGCGCATGCGCGAGGTGCTGACCCAGGTGCAGCACGACCTGTTCGACCTCGGCGGCGAGCTGTGCATCCCCGGCATGGCCATGGTGCGCGGGGACGACATCGATCGCCTCGAACAGATCCTCGATTCGTTCAACGAGAACCTGCCGCCATTGAAGGACTTCATCCTGCCCGGCGGCGGCATGGCCGCGGCGCAATGCCACCTCGCGCGCACGATCTGCCGTCGTGCCGAACGCGAAGTCGTGACCCTCGCGCGCCACGATGCGGTGCGACCGGAAGCGGTGCGTTACCTGAACCGCCTCTCGGACCTGCTGTTCGTGCTCGCGCGCGTGCTTGCGCGCGCATCCGGCCACGGCGAGGTGCTGTGGCAGCACGAGCGGCGCAAGCGCGGGTAGGATCGAACGCGCGATGACGCCCTGGAGCCTGCGCGGCAGAAACGTTCGAGGCGAGAAGTCCGCTGCGCGAGGACAGTTTTTCGACGATTCGTCGGCCCGTAGTGGTTCTACGGGCCACGAGGTGGCGAAAAAATGGACCGCGTAGCGGGCTTCGCAGCCCGGACGGCTTCTGCCGCGCAGGCTCCTCTCCAGGCCCTCGCGTTCGTCGAACGACACGGGATCGTGCTCGAATCCAGTCGCCGCGGAACCATCCCTTCGCTGGCCGATGCGATCGCCGGCGAGGAACTGGTCGGCAACTGGTGGTCGCACGCGAGCGGAAAACGCATCTTCGCGGCGACGCGCGCCGTGCGCGATGCCGACGACGTGCTCGTGTGCCGACTCGTCGATGGCAAGATCACCTTCGTGCATGCGCGGCTGTGGCCTGCGCTGGCACGGCTGGCCGACCAATTCCCGCCAGCGCATCTCGCGCGCCTGCACGAGGTGCATGGCGGCAACGGCGCGCATCGAGTCGCGCAGGTCGACTACCCGGACTGGCTCGATGACGCCACCCGCGCCGCCGCGCAGAAGATCGGCGAGGCCGGTGCGCGCGACGCGCTTGCCGCCGTGCTGGCATTGCCCGCATGAGCGTCGCGCTCTACACCCACGCGAGCTGCCTCGCGCACGATCCGGGGCCCGGCCATCCGGAATCACCGGCGCGCCTCGCCGCGGTGCTCGATGCACTGGACGCACCGCGATTTGCCGCACTCGATCGCCGCCAGGCACCGCGTGCGACGCGCGCCCAGCTCGAGCGCGTGCATCGTGCGGACCTGGTCGACGACATTCTTTCGAACGTGCCGGCGACGGGCTGGTGCCGACTCGATGCGGACACCGTCATGTCACCCGCCTCGGCGGAGGCGGCGCTGCGCGCGGCCGGCGCCGCCTGCGCCGCGGTCGATGCCGTGCTGACCACGCCGCTGCAGCGCGCGTTCTGCGCGGTGCGCCCGCCCGGACATCACGCGACGCCGTCGAGCTCGATGGGCTTTTGCCTGTTCAACAACGTAGCCGTGGCGGCCGCGCAGGCGCTCGCGGTACATCGCCTCGAACGCGTCGCGATCGTCGACTTCGACGTGCACCACGGCAACGGCACGCAGGACATCTTCTGGAGCGACGCGCGCGTGCTGTATGCATCGTCGCACCAGTGGCCGCTGTATCCGGGTACCGGCGCGCGCGGCGATACCGGTGCCGGCAACATCGTCAACGCGCCGCTGCCGGCAGGTGCGGGCAGCATCGATTTCCGCGATGCGTTCAACCGCATCGTGCTGCCCGCGCTCGACGAATTCGCCCCGCAACTGATCTTCATCTCGGCCGGCTTCGACGCGCATCGACTCGATCCGCTGGCCGGACTGGAACTGGAAGCGGACGACTACGCCTGGGTCACCCGGCGCCTGCTCGACCTCGCCCGGCGCCACGCACAAGGGCGCGTCGTATCGAGCCTTGAGGGCGGCTACGACCTCGGCGCGCTGGCCGAATCGAGTGCAGCGCACGTCGGCGCCATGCTTGGCTGAAGGCGACTGGCGAGGCGCGTACACTGTCGGGCAGGCGATCCGGGAGGACACGCATGCGAGCGATGAATGCGGCGGCGATCACCCTGTTCTCGGCGCTCGTCGCGTCGTTTGCGCCCGCGCGCATCGTACACGCACAGGAATCCCATCCGGCCAAACCGGTGCTGGCGGTGCTGAAGTTCCAGGACGAAACCGGCGCGATGCCGTTCCAGGGCGGGATCGGGCGCGTCGTCACCAATATCCTCGCGAGCGAACTGGCCGCGCGCGACGTGTTCACGGTGGTCGAGCGACGCAAGCTCAATGCGATCCTCGAGGAACAGAACCTCGCCGCTTCGGGGCGACTCGCACCCGGCGAGGGCGCGAAGATCGGCCAGCTCACTGGCGCGCAATACCTCGTGATGGGCACCATCACCGCGTTCGAACCGGATACCGAGACGCGCGTCAGCGGCGGCCTGTTCCGGCGCACGCGCATCGAGCAGACCGATCACGGGGCGTATCTGGCGCTCGACCTGCGCGTGGTCGACACGAGCAGTGGCGAGGTCGCCTACGCGCGCACGATCGAAGGGCATACCGGCGATCGCGCCGTGACGATCGATCTCGCGCAAGCCGATGCGGGCATGCGCATGATCGACAACGAGGCCGACGCGAAAGCCGTGCGTGGCGCGGTGCTCGAGATCATCGACTATCTCGAGTGCGTGATGGTGCGGCGCGACGCCTGCGCATCGACCTACCAGATGCGCGAAGACCAGCGGCGCGAAGGCACGCGCAAGACCTTCCGGCCGGATGGCTCGCGACGATGAGTGCAAGGAGGTTCCGATGAGATGTGCCCTGCCCGCCGTGCTCCTTTGGTGCGTGCTGCCGTGTTGCGCCGGCGCCGACACCACGCTCGGCTATCGCGGCGACGCCGGCTGCGCGGGCGACTTCGACCAGGTGCGCATGAAGGACTCCTGGCTGCGCATGGATACGCACCAGGGCAGCGACAGCAGCATGATCTACGACGGCGCCGAGAAGCTCGTGACCTTCGTCGACCACGGGCAGCGTCGCTTCATGCAGGCCGAACTCGACGAGGACGCGATCGACCTGCAGAAGGACATCATGGCCAGCCTGAACACGAAGATGCGCAGGGAGACCGGTGTCGACATGTTCGCGATGGCGAAATCGCTGTGCCCGGGAATGGACGGCGCTGCGGCGCGCGATCGGCTGCCGGACGATGCCCCTGCCTGCGGCAACGCCTCGACGCCGGGTGCCGCGATGATCGGCGCCGACGGCAGGCCGATGGATCGCCAGCAGCTCGAAGCGGCCATGAAGGACGGCCGCATGCCCGCGATCGATCCGGCCGGCATGCAGCAGATGCTGCAGAAGCAGATGGCCGCGATGCCGCCTGAGCAGCAGGCGCAGATGCAGCAACTGCTCGCGGGTGCCGCCGGCGGCTCGATGCTGCCGACTGGAAAAGACAGTGCGCCGCCGCGGCCGTTGCCGAGGATCGATCGCGACGCGGGCGAGACGCGCGTCGGCGATATCACCTGCCTGCGCCGCCAGCATCTGCGCGGCGAGCAGATGCTGCGCGAGGACTGCCAGGCACCGGTCGCCGCGCTGCCGTTCAATCCGGTGGAGGCTCGTCGGATCGCGCGCTTCAGCAAGGCGATGCATGAATGGAGTCGCAGCTTCGACGCCGGCGAGACGCAGGAGGCCGTCGACGATCGCGTGCTGATCCAGCGCATCTGCTACCGCGACGGCCATGAAAGCGGGCGCACGACGTTGCGCATCGACCACGCGCCGATCGCAGAGTCGGCGTTCGCGTTGCCTCAAGGCTATGCACCGTTCGACCTCGGCCTGCGGCAGGGGCCGGGTTCACGCTGACCACGAGCGAGCGAGCTTCCCCAACCGTTCGCGTTGAGCGCAGAAAGCGGCAGCGACCGCAGTCGAAACGCTCCGACGAATCCGAAGCCGCTTCGACCAGCCTGCGGCCCGCGCCCAGGGCGATCGGTTCGGGTGCCGGGGCTTGCCGGAATCCACGGATTTCAAAGCGATGCGCCAAGCGCGCGCCGGTGGGTTTGCTGCCGGGCGGCAGTTTCGGCAAAGTAGCGGTTCTGCATCGCCAAGACGAAGCCCCGTGCTGCCCAGCCTTCCCGCCTCCGCCAGCCGGCGCCACCTCGCGCTCGCCATCCTCCTCGCCTTGCCGTTCGCCACCGCGAAGGCCGACGAGGCGCCCGCCTGCCCGGCCGGCCAGCTCAAGTGCCCGAAGAAGCCGCTCGACTGGGGCATGTGCGGCAAGAACGACCTGCTCGACTTTTACGTCGCAGGTCTGCCCACCGAGGGAGATCGCAAGCTCGCGCCACGCGATGCGAGCGCGCTCAAGGTCAGCACGCTGGACAAGACTCACTACGTGCTCGAGGGCAAGGCGGAGATTCGCCAGCTCGACCTGTTCGTGCACGCCGAGAAGATCACCTACGACAGCGAGACGACCGACTTCACCGCGAACGGTCCGGTGACGTACCAGGATCGTGGCCTGCTGATGTCGGCGGAAAACGCCAAGGGGAATACCGATCTCGACCAGTGCACGCTCGACGGCGTGCGCTACCAGTTGATCGAGGCGCGCGGCAACGGCGTCGCGCAGGTCGCGGTGGTCGATGACGCGGACCACGCACGCCTGACCCGCGCGACCTATTCGACCTGCAACCTCAACGACCAGCAGTGGGCGTTCGCCGCGCGCGAGATCGATCTCGATCGCGCCGAAGGCGTCGGGCGCGCGCGCGACGTGACATTCCGCGTGCACAACGTACCGGTGTTCTGGCTGCCGTACGCGCGCTTCCCGCTCGACGACCGGCGCAGCAGCGGCTTCCTGTTTCCGAACATCGGCTATGGCGAGCGGCGCGGCTTCGACCTGACCCTGCCGTATTACCTCAACCTCGCGCCGAACTACGATGCGACGATCGCGCCGCGCCTGATGACCGAGCGCGGCGTGATGCTCGGCGGCGAATTCCGCTATCTCACCGACGGCAGCAGCGGCACGTTTGCCGCCGACATCCTGCCAAACGACCGGCGCGCCGACGATGAATCGGTTGAATACGGCCAGTCGATCCCGGACACGCGCTGGTGGTACCAGTGGAAGAACACCAGCACGTTCAGTGCGAACTGGGGCGCCGGCGTCAACCTCAACCGCGTCTCCGACAACCGCTACTTCGAGGACTTTGGTCGCGGCCTGTACAGCTCGGCGGTCAGCTTCCTGCCATCGAGCGCATACCTCAATGGCCACGGCTCGTGGTGGAGCGCGTCGATCGGCGGGGATTCCTACCAGATCACCGACCCGACGCTCGACTCGCAGTACGAACCGTATCGGCGCCTGCCGCGCATGACGTTCAACGGCCAGCATGCATTGGTCGGGCTGCTCGAAGGCGGCATTGACGCCGAAGCGGTCGCGTTCTCCAAGGATCATGCGCTGGAAGGCCGTCGCGTGGACCTTTATCCGCACCTCGACCTGCCGCTCGAAGGCGCCGCGTGGTTCGTGCGCCCCGAGCTCGGCTACCGCTACACCAGCTACAACCTCGGCAACCTTTCCGACAGCGGCAATCCACTGATCGACAGCAAGAATCCCAGCCGCGGCGTGCCGATCGTCAGCGTCGACAGCGGCCTCGTGTTCGAGCGCTCGCTGCAGTTCGGCGACGAGGCCTGGACGCAGACGTTCGAGCCGCGCGCGTACTACCTGCGCGTGCCGTACCGCAACCAGGACGACCTGCCGCTGTTCGACACGCAGGAGATCCCGTTCAGCTTCGGCGAGCTGTTCCGCAGCAACCGTTTCGTCGGTGCCGACCGCCAGATGGATGCGAACAACCTCTCGCTCGCGCTGACCACGCGCTTCCTCGAGGACGCGACCGGGACGGAGCGTGTGTCCGCGAGCATCGGCCAGATCCGCTATTTCGATGATCAGCGCGTACAGATCCCGGGGCGCAACCCGACGGATTACGGCGGCTCCGCCTACGCCGGCGAGATCGACCTGCACCTCAGCGACCGCTGGCGCATCGTGCTCGACCAGCAGTGGAACCCGAATACGCACCAGACGGACCTGTCGACGTTCTCGCTGCAGAACCGCTTCGGCGACGGCGGCGTAGTGAATTTCTCGTACCGCTACCGGCGCGACTTCCTCGAACAGGTCGATCTCTCCACCGCGATCCCGCTGACCGCCGGCTGGCGCCTCATCGCACGCGAGAACTACGCGCTGAACAATCCGCTCGCGAGCGCGACCGATCCGCACGGTCGCGGCGGGCGCACGCTCGAACGCTTCTTCGGCATCGAGCACGACACCTGCTGCGTCGCTTGGCGCGTGATCGCGCGGCACTGGATCCGCAACGTCAACGGCGATGCCGACAATGCGCTGTATTTCGAGCTCGAATTCAAGGGCATCGGCTCGCTCGGCCAGCAGACGGACTCGTTCCTGCGCCGTGGTATCCTAGGTTATCAATGACTTGCCGGCGGACCGCCGGCCTCGCAGGACGCCACCGCAGCCACTGCGGGGCTTGCGAACCGGATCTGCCTTCCCTGTTCCCGGCGCCACGCGCGCCGGACCATCCCGGAAACTCCCGATGAACCGAACCCTGCTTGGCCTTGCCTTCGCGCTGCTGGTCCCCGCCGTGTCCCCACCCGTCGCCGCGCAGGCCGCCACCGGCCAGCCCCTCGACCGCATCGTCGCGGTGGTCGACGAAGACGTCGTGCTGCAGAGCGAGCTCGACCGCCAGGTACAGGCGGTCACCACGCAGTACGCATCCAATCCACAGCAGCTGCCACCGCACGATGTGCTCGAACGCCAGCTGCTCGATCGCCTGATCCTGCAGAAACTGCAGGTCGCGCGTGCCGACTCGACCGGCGTCAAGGTCTCCGATGCGCAGATCGACCAGGCGCTGACCCAGATTGCCTCGCAGAACAAGATGGACGTCACCCAATTGCGCGGCGCGATCGAAAGCCAGGGCATGAACTACACCGGTTTTCGCGACAACGTGCGCGAGCAGCTGATCGTCCAGGCATTGCGCCAGCGCGTGGCGCAAAGCCGCGTGCAGGTCAGCGACGCCGAAATCGACAGCCTGCTCAAGAACGGCAACCTGCATCCGGGCCAGTTGCACCTCGGCTACATCATGATCAACGTACCCGACGGCGCCACGCCCGAGCAGATCGACGAGGCCCGCGTCAAGGCGGACGACGTCAAGCGCCAGATCGACGGCGGCATGGATTTCGCTGCTGCAGCGATCCGCTACTCCAACGCCGAAAACGCGCTGCAGGGCGGCGACCTCGGCTGGCGCAGTGCGAACGAGCTGCCGCCGGCGATGCTCGACGCCGCCGAAAAGCTGCAGGAAGGCCAGACTTCGGCGCCGCTGCGCGGCCCCAACGGTTTTCACATCATCAAGCTGGTCGGCAAGCGTGGCGGCGACAGCCACGTCGTCACCGAATACGAGGCCAGCCACATCCTGGTGAAGTCCAGCGAGCTGGTGTCGAACGAGCAGGCAAAGAAGAAGATCGAGGACATCCGCCGGCGCATCGCCGGTGGCGCCGATTTCGCCGTGGTGGCGAAGGAATCCTCCGACGACGACGCCACCGCCGCGCTCGGCGGCGACCTCGGCTGGTTTTCCGGCGAAGCCTACGGCGCCAAGGTGGACGAAGTGGTCAAGTCGCTCAAGCCGGGCGAAGTGTCGCAGCCGTTCCAGACCCCCGCCGGCTGGCACATCATGAAACTCGCCGACAAGCGCGAGACCGACAAGGCCGGCGAGATGCAGCGCGACGAAGCAAAGAACATGCTGTTCCAGCGCAAGGCCGAGGACGAGTACGGCAGCTTCCTGCGCCAGATCCGCAGCGAGGCGTTCATCGACATCCGCCTGCCCGGCGGCGACGCCGGCAAGTCCGGGTCGGGCGCCACGCCATAACAAGATCCCGTCGCCCATGCCCACGCCGGGGATGGCGGCGCGCGAAATGAACTCCCGCACGCTGCCGCGCATCGCGCTGACCGCCGGCGAACCCGCCGGCATCGGCGCCGAGCTGATCGCCAGGCTCGCCGCGAGCGATATTGCCGCCGACCTCGTTGCGATCGGCGATCCAGACCTGCTTGCGGCCGGCGCGCGTGCGACCGGCGTCGCACTCGACCTGCGCGCCTACGATCCTGCCGAAACCGTCGCAGCACGCGCGCCGGGAACATTGCGCATGTGCGCCTTCACGCTGTCGGAGCCAAGCGTGCCGGGCCGGCTCGACCCACGCAACGCGGGCTACGTGCTGGCGACGCTCGCGCGTGCGGCCGACGGCGCGAGCAGCGGCGAGTTCGATGCGATCGTGACCGCGCCGGTGCACAAGGGCGTGATCAACGATGCCGGCGTCCCGTTCACCGGCCACACCGAATTCTTCGCCGCGCGCGCCGGATGCGAGGTCGTGATGATGCTCACCGCACAAGGCGGCGCGCGCGCCGGTGGCGACCTGCGCGTAGCGCTCGCGACCACCCATCTACCGCTGGCCGCGGTACCTACGGCGATCACGCGCACGGGCCTCGTGCGCACGCTGCGCATCCTGTGCGACGACCTGATCACGCGCTTCCGCATCGCCGCACCGCGCATCGCCGTGCTCGGCCTCAACCCGCACGCGGGCGAGGGAGGTCACCTCGGGCGCGAGGAAATCGACACCATCGCACCGGCGATCATGCAACTGCGCGCGGCCGGCTTCGACGTGCAGGGCCCGATCCCGGCCGACACCGCATTCGTGCCGACGCAACTCGAACGCTACGACGCCGTGCTCGCGATGTACCATGATCAGGGCCTGCCCGTGCTCAAGCACGCCGGCTTCGGCGACGCGGTCAACGTCACGCTCGGCCTGCCCTACCTGCGCACCTCGGTCGACCACGGCACTGCCCTCGACCTCGCCGGCACGGGCCGCGCCGATCCGGGCAGCCTGTTCGCCGCCACGCGCCTCGCATTGCGGCTCGCCAACGGGAAGGAACCATGATCAAGTCATTCACGCGCATCCTGCGAGGCATGTCGGCAAGCACGCCCACGGCCGAGGAACTCGTCACGGAGCTCTACCGGGGGCTTCTCGAGCGCGAGCCCGATGCAGGCGGCCTGCGCGGCAACGTGGCCGCGATGCGTGCTGGCGCGCCGCTGGCGGAGATCGCGAAGGGAGTCGCCAGTTCCGACGAATTCGTCAAGAAGAGCGGATTGCTGCGCGTTCCGCCATCGCAGTTGCCTGACCTCAGTGCCGAGTTTCCCGCACGCTACCAGCGCCTCGAAGACGGCACGTGCGTGCTCGCCCTGGAAGACGACGACGGCTTCGACTGGATCGAAGGCCAGATCGGCGAGCACCGGTACTACGACAGTTTCGGCGTATGGTCGCCGACGATCGATCTTGACAAGCAGGTCATCGCGTCGACTGTCGCCGGCCTCGGTGCGCGGAATTGCCTCGAAATCGGCTGCTTCACCGGCACGGTGCTGTCCCTGCTGCACGAGCGCGGCATCGACGTTACCGGAATCGACCTCAGCCACCTGGCATTCGTGCTCGCGTATCCGTCGATCCGCAGCCGGATTCGCTTCGGCGACCTGTTGTCACTGGACCTCAAAGGCCCGTTCGACGTCGTCCTCGCAATGGATATTCTCGAGCATCTCAATCCCACCCGGCTCGATCGCTATCTGGAAAGAATCGTCAGCCTGCTCGACCAGGAGGGATACCTGCTGCTCAACTCGCCGATGTTCGGCACCGACGACGTGTTCGGCGAAGTCGCTCCGCCGCATCTCCCGCAATGGAGGAGCGCTGGGCCATCGGTCTACTGGCGACACCTGCATTGCGACGCGCTCGGCTGGCCGCTGCACGGCCACCTGATCTGGGCCAGCCCCTCCTGGTGGGAAAACCGGCTCGAAGCCAACGGATTGGTCCGCGACCGCGAGGTCGAACGCCGCATGCACGCCGTCCTGGGCGGCTTCTTCGCCGGCTATGCACCCGCGCGCAAGAGCTTTTTCGTGTTGCGCCGCGCGGATGCGCGAACGCCGCCGGGAACACGCGCCGATGCGGTCGTGCGCGAACTCGCCAGCCTGCTTTCGCCGTATCCTGAATTCGCCGCCTAGCAGCCACAGCCGGGCACGCTCGACTTCGACGCGGGTTTGGTCGCCGGCGCGATCCGCTACGATGCGCGCATGAATGATCGCCACGTACACAAGAAACGCTTCGGCCAGCACTTCCTGCACGACGCGAACGTGCTCGCACGCATCGTGCAGGCGGTTGCGCCGAAACCGGGCGAGCGCGTCGTCGAGATCGGACCCGGCGACGGCGCGCTGACCCTGCCGCTGCTGCGTGCGCTCGGCCGGCTCACCGTGATCGAGCTCGACCGCGACCTGATTCCGCGCCTGCACGCGGCCGCGCAAGGCGTCGGCGAGCTGGAGATCGTAAACGCCGACGTGTTGTCGGTCGACCTGCGCCGGCTTGCCGACGGCGCGCCGCTGCGCGTGGTCGGCAACCTGCCATACAACATCTCCTCGCCGATCCTGTTCCACTGCATCGAACAGCTCGATGCGATCCACGACATGCACTTCATGCTGCAGAAGGAGGTCGTCGAGCGCATGGCGGCGGCGCCGGGCAGCAAGGTCTATGGACGCCTGTCGGTCATGCTGCAGCTCGCCTGCCGGGTGGAACCACTGATCGAAGTGCCGCCGGCGGCGTTCCGTCCGCCGCCGAAGGTGGACTCGGCGGTCGTGCGCCTGCTCCCGCGCGCACCGCACGAGCGCCATGACGCGAACCCGGCGATGGTCGAACGCGTCGTGAAGGCCGCTTTCGGCCAGCGCCGCAAGACGCTCTCCAACGCCCTGTACGGCCTGCTCACACCTGAACAGATCTCCCGCGCCGGCGTCGATCCGCGGGCCCGGGCCGAACAGCTTGCCCCGGCCGCATTCGTCGAGCTTGCCCGTATCGCCGGCCTCCCCGACAATCCGACCCCATGAGCGGCAGAAAGCCTTACGACATCACGATTTCGGTCAATACCCGCTTCCTCGACGACCAGTCGGCGCCCGGGGACAACCGCTACGCGTTCGCCTACACGATCACGATCGTCAACGAGGGCTCGGTCGGCGCGCGCCTGCTGTCACGCCACTGGGTCATCACCGACGGCAATGGCAAGGTGCACGAGGTACGCGGCGACGGCGTGGTCGGCGAACAACCGTGGGTGCGTCCAGGCGACGACTACGAATACACCTCTGGCGCCGTGCTCGAGACCGCACTCGGCACAATGCACGGCAGCTACCAGATGATCGCCGACGACGGCACCCACTTCGATGCGCTGATCCCCGCGTTCGTGCTGTCGATCCCGCGGACCCTGCACTGATGGCGGTCTGGGCCATCGGTGATCTGCAAGGTTGCCACGACGAACTGACTCGCCTCATCGACAAGCTGCGCCTGGATCCGGCGAACGACACGCTGTGGTTCTGCGGCGACCTCGTCAACCGCGGCGGCCAGTCGCTCGCGGTGCTGCGCACGGTGAAGGCGTTCGGCGAGCGCGCGATCGTCTCGCTCGGCAACCATGATCTCTCGCTGCTGGCGATCGCCGAGCGCAAGCGCGAAGACCAGGCGCGCGTGAACCCGGAACTGCGCGAGATCCTGTTCGCGCCGGACCGCGACGAACTGCTCGGCTGGCTGCGCCAGCAGAAATTGCTGCACGTCGACCGCACGCTTGGCTGCGCCATGGTGCATGCCGGGCTGTTTCCGCGCTGGACCATCGCACAGGCGGAAGAACTCGCGCGGGAGATCGAGGACAAGCTTCGCGGCGAAGGCTACCGTCGCCTCATGAAGCAGCTGTTCGGCAACAAGCCGGACCTGTGGACGCCGAAGCTGCGCGGCATCGACCGCTGGCGCGCCGGCATCAACGTGTTCACGCGCATGCGCTACTGCGATGTGCGCGGTCGCATCGGTTTCGCCGACAAGGGCGCACCGGGCACGCAGCGCCCCGGCCTGTATCCATGGTTCGAAGTACCGGGCCAGGTCAAGCGCGACCTCAGGATCGTCTGCGGCCACTGGTCCACGCTCGGCCGCTTCGCCGGCCTCGGCGTGCACGCGATCGACACTGGTTGCGTCTGGGGCGGCTGGCTGACCGCTCTGCGTCTCGACACCGAGGAACCCGAGTACGTCACGATCAAGTCCGATCGCAAGCCGGCACCGGGCAAGGAAATGGATTGAGTCCCGCGCGATGCCTGCCGCCAGACCCGTCCGCCTCGCCGAAAGACAGTTCGAACGCATCGCGCGCGCATTGGCGGAACCGCGTCGCTACCAGATCCTCAAGCAGCTCGGTGCGTCGGAGCAACCTATGCAATGCAGCTGCCTGTTGCAGAAGCATCCAGTGAGTGCGGCGACGTTCTCGCACCACCTCAAGGAACTCGAGACTGCCGGACTGATCCGCATCACGCGCGACGGCAAGTTCGCAAACCTTACCCTGCAGCGTGACGTCCTGCGCGCCTACCTGGACCAGCTGGAAAAAATCTGAATCCTCCCCTTGAAGCCGGCGAGGCCGTCCGCACGTCGTTTGACGATTAGACGTTCATCTAATCATCAAACAACAGGACATGACCCCAATGAGCAAGCTGAAAGGAAAGGTGGCCGTCGTCACGGGCGCCTCGAAGGGTATCGGTGCCGCGATCGCGAAGAGCCTGGCCGCCGAAGGCGCCGCGGTGGTGGTGAACTACGCATCCAGCAAGCCGGACGCCGAGCGCGTCGTCGCCGCGATCCAGGCGGCAGGCGGCAAGGCCATCGCGATCCAGGCCGACGTCGCGCGCAGCACCGACGTGCAACGATTGTTCGCCGAGACGAAGCAGGCTTATGGCCGGCTCGACATCCTCGTCAACAACGCCGGCGTCTACCGCTTCGCGCCGCTCGAGGACGCCAATGAAGAGGAATTCAACCGCCAGTTCGGCACCAATGTGCTGGGCACGATCCTCGCCGCGCGCGAGGCAGTCGCGCTGTTCGATGGACAGGGTGGCACCATCATCAACGTCGGCTCGGTCGCCAGCACCTCGGCGCCGGCGCACAGCGTGATCTACTCGGCGACCAAGGGCGCTGTCGACGTCGTCACGCGCGTGCTTGCCCACGAACTCGCTGGACGCAACATCCGCGTGAATTCAATCAATCCCGGCGGCGTCGAAACCGAGGGCACGCACGCAGCGGGCATCATCGGTAGCGACTTCGAGAAGCAGATCGTCGCGCAGACGCCGCTGGGGCGACTCGGCCAGCCCGCGGACATCGCGTCGATCGCGGTATTCCTCGCTTCGGCCGACTCCGGCTGGATGACCGGCGAATCGCTGCTGGTGTCCGGCGGCATGCGCTGAACGGTCGCGGGCTTCCGCGTGTCGGGAAGCCCGCTATCGAGACTCCGATCGCGGATACTCTCAGCCCGCCAAACTCGCAATCGGTCTTCGCATGCGCGCGATCAGGCACGTCGTGATCGGCATCGCCATCACCAGCCTCCTGCTGGCAAGCGCTGGCTGGTTCGTCGTCGTTCTGCTGTGTCGCCCGCAAACGCATGCGATCGCAGCCGCGCCGCCCGACCTCCGGTCTGAAGACGTCGTATTCACAACCGCTGATGGCGTTGCGGTCCGTGGCTGGCTCATGCGCGGCACCCCTGGCTGCGGTTCGGTCGCACTGCTGCATGGCGTACACGCGGATCGAACCGCCATGGTCGACCGCGCACGCTGGTTGTCGCAAGCGGGCTACACGGTGCTGCTGTTCGACTTCCGGGCGCATGGCGAAAGCGATGGTGATGCGATCACGTTCGGCCTGCGCGAAAGCATGGACGCCCGCGCTGCGATCGCGCTGCTGCGGTCGCGCGCTCCGGGCGAGCGCATCGGCGCGATCGGAACGTCGATGGGTGGCGCTGCGGCGATCCTGGCGCGCCCGCGGCTCCTCATCGACGCGCTCCAGCTCGAACAGGTGTATCCGACGATCGATGCCGCGCTCGAGGCGCGCCTTCGCGCCTACCTCGGCTGGCCAGGTAGCTGGCTCGCGCCGCTGCTCCGTGTCGAAGCGGAATGGCGACTCGGCATCGACGCCGACCAACTCCGCCCTATAGACCACATCTCCGATGTCGGCACCCCCGTCTCGATCTTCGCAGGCGAGGTCGATACGCGCACTCCACTCAAGCAATCGCAGGCGCTGTTCGCAGCGGCGCATGAACCAAAACAGTTTTGGAGTGTGCCTGGCGCGGGCCATGTCGACCTTGCCGCGTTCGCCGGCAACGACTATCGAATGCGTACGCTCGCGTTCCTGAGCGCGCATCTTCGCGACAGCCCGTCCTGCCGTTCGCGTTGACGATCAGCGAAGCGCGGCGCGCTCGTAGTCGACGAAATCCATCGCGAACGCATGCTTCGCATCCGCCGCACGGTGCTCGCGCGACGTTTCCGTCCAGTCGCGCGGATCGAGTTGCGGAAAATGCGCGTCGGCGTTCGGAGTGGCAGCATCGATCCAGGTCAGATGCAGATGTGTCGCGCGCGGCAACGCCAGCGCATAGACTTCGCCGCCGCCGATTACGGCGAGCTCGTCGGCACCCAGCGCAGCATCGATCGCTGCATCGAGCGAATGAACGACACGCTGGCCGACGAACGGCGCGGTGCCCGCGCGCGTGAGCACGAGGTTGGTGCGGCCCGGCAATTCGCGGCCGATCGCCTGCGCGGTCTTGCGGCCCATCAACACCGGCTTGCCCAGTGTGAGCGCCTTGAACCGTTTCAGATCGTCCGGCAGATGCCATGGCATCGCGCCATCGCGACCAATGGCGTGATTGTGATCGAGCGCGGCAACCAGGGAAATCCTCATCCGCCTATTCTGACGCGCGCGATGGCAGTTGTCAGCGGAACGCGGTGACTTCCGGCATTGCGCGCCGAATCCGACGGCACCGAAACGGAGCATCTCCGGCTCATGGACAGGCAGGCGTGGCGGCAACGCGCTGCGACATTTCCGCATGACGGGCCACTATGCGGGCGCGGCGGCGTACTTCCGCTGCACGCGCGACTGCGGAGCTACACCGCGACCGGTGCCCTGATCGCCGGGTGCGGCGCATAGTCGACGATCGCGACATCCTCGTAGCGGAAATCGAACAGCGAACGCACGTCGGGATTGAGCACGAGCCTTGGCAGCGCCTTCGGCTCGCGCGAAAGCTGCTCGCGCGCCTGGTCGAAATGGTTGCAGTACAAATGTGCGTCGCCCAGCGTGTGCACGAAATCGCCCGGCGCGAGACCACAGACCTGCGCAACCATCTGCGTCAGCAACGCGTAGCTGGCGATGTTGAACGGCACGCCGAGGAAGATGTCGCCCGAGCGCTGGTACAACTGGCACGACAGCTTTCCATCGGCGACATAGAACTGGAACATCGTGTGGCACGGCTGCAGCGCCATCTTCGGCAGGTCGGCGACGTTCCAGGCGCTGACGATCAGGCGCCGCGAGTCGGGATTGCGGCGGATCTCATCCACCACCCATGCGATCTGGTCGACCACGCGCCCATCCGGGCATGCCCACGAACGCCATTGCCGGCCGTATACCGGACCCAGCTCACCATCCGCATCGGCCCACTCGTCCCAGATCGAGACGCCGTTGTCCTTCAGGTAACGCACGTTCGTCTCGCCACGCAGAAACCAGATCAGCTCGTGCACGATCGACTTCAGGTGCAGCTTCTTGGTCGTGACGAGCGGAAAACCCTGCGCAAGATCGAAGCGCATCTGCCAGCCGAACACGCTGCGCGTGCCGGTGCCGGTGCGGTCGGCCTTCTCGCTGCCGTGTTCGAGCACGTGGCGCAGCAGGTCGAGGTACGCGCGCATCAGGCGGCCTTTCTCTCGGGAACGGGCTGCGACATGCTCGCGGCCGGCGGCGGCACGAGCGTCGGTGCGAAGCGCGACCGCCACAACAGGAACAGACCAACCGCGATCAACGGCAGCGACAGGATCTGCCCCATCGTGAGCCAGTCGAATGCGAGGAATCCGAGCTGCACATCCGGCTCGCGCACGAACTCGACGCAGAAACGGAAGCATCCATACAGCAATGCGAACAGGCCCGACACCGCATAGCGCGGCCGCGGCTTGCGCGAATACAGCCACAGCACCGTGAACAGCACGATGCCCTCAAGGGTGAACTCGTACAACTGGGACGGGTGCCGTGCCTCGTTGTTCAACGCGCCGGCGAGATAGATCGCATGCAGTTCGTCTCGCGTCTTGTCGAGCGCGTCGAGTGCGCGTGGAAAGATCATGCCCCACGGCTGGTCGGTATGCCGCCCCCACAACTCGCCGCCGATGAAGTTGCCGAGCCGCCCGAGACCGAGCCCGATCGGCACCAGCGGCGCGACGAAATCGATCGTGTCGAAATAATTGAGCTTGCGACGACGCGTCCAGACCAGGCCTGCGACCAGCACGCCGAGCAGGCCGCCGTGGAACGACATGCCGCCTTCCCAAACGCGAATCAGGCTGAGCGGATGCGCGATCAGCTCGGCCGTGTTGTAGAACAGCATGTAGCCGATGCGGCCGCCGAGGATCACGCCGAGCATCAGGTAGAAGCACAGGTCCGAGAACTCGTCGCGCGTGACGGGCAGCCGCCCCTCGGCGCGTCGGCGCTGGCCGAGCCACCAGGCAATGCCGAAACCGAGCAGGTACATGATGCCGTACCAGTGCACCTGCACCGGGCCGAGCGAGAACGCGATGGGGTCGATGTCGACGAAGTAGTGGGACACGGGAAGGCGATCTGACGGCAGGCGCGCATTGTGCCCGGTTGGCTCCGCCAACGCATCCGCGTGGAGCGACCGATCGACGCCCGTCCGTCGCGTGGTTCCGGCCCTCGAGGGCCCGTGCTAACCTGCGCGGAGGGGAAGCAAGAATGGCCCAGACGGATCTCACCGAGCTGCTGAACCGCGCGCAGGGCGGCGACGCGTCCGCACGCGAAGCTGCCTTCGAGCAGATCTACGCTGACCTCAAGCGCATCGCCGCAGCCGAGCTGCGCCGCAACCCCGGCGCGACGCTCAATACCACCGCGCTCGTGCACGAAGCCTACGCAAAACTCGCTGCGCACCACGCGGGAGCGCTCGCGAGTCGTGCCCACTTCTTCAGCCTCGCTGCGCGCGCGATGCGCCAGATCCTCGTCGACCAGGCACGCAGCCGGCTCGCCGACAAGCGCGGCGGGCGCGAGGCACACACCGGGCTGGACGACGCACACGAGATCGCCGATCGGCGCGCGGAAGAACTCCTGCTCGTGGACGACGCGCTCGATCGGCTGGCCGAACACGACGAGCGCGCCGCGAAGGTCGTCGAATGGCACTTCTTCGGCGGCTTCACGTTCACCGAGATCGCCGCCGAACTCGATCTGTCCGAGCGCACCGTGCGCAGTGACTGGGCTCTCGCGCGCGCGGTCCTCGCGCGCGAACTCGGCCTCGGCGACGAATTCGCCGGTTCGAGCGCCCGATTGCGTAACACGTAGTCCAGGACTCGCCGAAGGAAGCGCACGTGCATCGCGACTGGCCGCAAGTGAAGGCGCTGTTCGACGCCTGCCTCGACTCCACGCCCGCAGCACGAACGCGCCTGCTCGGAGACGGAACGACGGTGCCACCCGCGGTGCGCGCAGAAGTCGAGGCCTTGCTCGCCGCGCACGAGCTGTCCGCACCGCTCGACGGCGGTGCGGCCGCCTGGGGCGCGCCGTTGTTCGCCGCCGGCATCGACGACGTCGACGCGCCGCCCGCAAGGATCGGCCCGTACCGCATCGTGCGCGAACTCGGTCGCGGCGGCATGGGCATCGTCTGGCTTGCACGCCGTGACGAACCCGGCTTCGAGCAGCAGGTCGCGCTCAAGCGCGTGCGCGGCGGCCTCGACGGAGCCGAGGCCCGCGCGCGCTTCCGGCGCGAGCGCGGCATCCTGGCGCGCCTCGCGCACGACCGCATCGCACGCCTGCTGGACGGCGGCGTCGACGAAGGCGGCCGCCCGTGGTTCGCGCTCGAGTACGTCGAAGGCGAGCCGATCGACCGTTGGTGCGACGCGCGCGCGCTGCCGCTGCGCGCGCGCGCGCGCCTGTTCCTCGATGTGCTCGAAGGCGTCGCCTGGGCGCATCGCAACCTCGTCGTGCATCGCGATCTCAAGCCCGCGAACGTGCTCGTCGACGACCAGGGTTGCGTCAAGCTGCTCGACTTCGGCATCGCCAAGCTGCTCGAGGACGACGACACCGGATCGACCGCAACCAGCATGCTGCTGATGACGCCGACCTACGCGGCGCCGGAACAGGTGCGCGGGGAAGCCGTGTCGACTGCGACCGACGTCTATGCGCTCGGCGTGCTGCTGTTCGAGCTGGCAACCGGCCTCCTGCCGTACCGGACACCCGCGGCCACGCGGCAGGCGATCGCGCAAGCGGTCCTCGAACAGGAGCCGGAGCGACCCGCGCGCGCGCTGAACCGGGCCAATGCGGATGCCGCCGCACTCGCCGCCGCGCGCGGCACCACGCCGGCAGGCCTGCGTTCCGCGCTTGACGCCGACTTCGCGCGGATCTGCTCGATCGCACTCGCGAAGTCCCCCGAGCAACGCCATGCCAGCGTGGACGCCCTCGCCGCGGACCTGCGCGCGTGGCTCGAACGGCGTCCGCTGCTGAGCCGCCCAACGCCGCCCTGGCGTCGGCTCATGCAGTTCGCGCGACGCCATCGGATCGGCCTCGCCGCCAGCGTGCTGCTCTGCGTGACGGCGGTGGCCGGGATCGGCGCGACCTTGTGGCAAGCGCGGATCGCCACGCGCAACGCGGAAACTGCGCGCGCAGTGCGCGAGTTCACGACCGGACTGTTCGCCGCCGTCGATCCCGACCAGGCGCGTGGCCGCGACGTGCCGTTGCGCGAGGTGCTCGACCTCGGCGCACGGCGCGCCGAGACCGGCCTCGCCGACCAGCCCGCGGTGCGCGGCGCACTGCTGTCCGACCTCGGCGCGATCTACACGTCGCTCGGCGACGATGCACGTGGCATCGCGCTGCTCGAGCAGGCACGCGATGCGCTGCTCGCGCGTCCCGACCGCGACGACGACGAGCTCGCGCGCGCGTGGCTGCGCCTTGCCGAAGCGCAATTCGAGGATGGCCGCTACGACGCGGCGGCGGCCAGCGCCGACGCCGCATTGCACCTGCTCGCCGCGCACGCGCCGACCGACCCGCTGCGCATCGAAGGCGAGCTGCGGCGCGTGCGCATCGACGAGGAGACGGACCACCTCGACGCGGCCGGCGAGCGCATCGAGCGCGTTGTCGATGCGCTGCGTGCGGACCCGCGCGCGAGCGCGACAAACCTGTCGGACGCGCTCGCCACGCTCGGCAACCTGCGCCGCTTGCAGACGTGCAACGAGGAGGCGCTCGCCGCGCATACGGAAGCGCTCGCCCTCGCCCGACAAGTCGATGCCGACGACCCGATCGTCGCGTCGCGCCTGCACGAACTCGCCGCGGCGGAAGCCGCGGTGTCGCAGCCGCAACAGGCCATCGCACACCTGCGCGAGGCGTACGCGCTGCATCGTCGCGTGCACGGCGAACGCCATCCGCTCACGCTGTCGACCGAGGGAGAACTTGCATTCGCACTGGCCAACTCGGCGCAGTACGACGAATCGGACGCGCTGTTCGAACGCAACATCGCAGCACGACGCGCGGTGTTCGGCACTGACCACGCCGAAGTCGCCACGCCGCTCAACAACCAGGGTGTGAGCCAGTACACCCGGCATCTCTACACCGACGCGGCACGGTCGTTCGGCGAAGCCTGGCGCATCTGGCGCGCCGCGTACGGCGCCGAACATTCGGACACGCGCTCGGCGCTGACCGGCTATGGCGGTTCGCTGCTCGAAGCCGGAGACTTCGCGGCCGCGGAGCCGCTGCTGTTGCAGGCCTACGAGATGTCGCAGCGCCTCGATCCGCCACGCAAACGGGAATCGCCGATCAATACGCTCGCGCTGCTGTACGAGCGCACGCAGCGGCTCGACGAAGCCGAACGCCTGCTGCGCGCGAACGTCGCGCTGCAAGCCCAAGCGAACAACGGTGACGCGCGGCTCTATCCATGGACGACGACTCTGCTCGGCCGCGTGCTGCGCGAACGCGGCGACCTCGCCGGTGCGCGCGAGCAACTGGAGCGCTGTTTCATCGCGTTCGACACCGACGACTATCCCGACGGCCCGCGCACTGCGACCTGCCTCGTGCAACTCGCACTCGTGCGTGAAGCACAACGCGAAGCAGCGACGCAGGTGCGTCCGCTGCTCGAACGCGCGCTCGCCGTGCAGGAAGCGAAGCTCGGCCGGGACGATGCCGAGACCGTCGCGACGCGCGCGCTGCTCGCGCACCTGCCCATCGCGCGTTGAACCCTGCCGGGTCGCTCGCGCGTCGCACCCGTCGAGCCACGCCCCCGACGGCCGGCGGCCGCGCACGGGTGGGAGCGCCGTGATCGCAAATTGCCGCTTTTGCCGCGCGCTTGCGTAACTGCCAGCGACGGTCGCGATGCGCGCACGGAGCGCGCCCGCGTGGACCGGCCCCAAACCCGAGGAGTTTCGCCATGTTCCGCCCGATCATCGCCGCCATCCTGTTGCTCGGCGCCGCCGTCTGCACCGCCCGCGACGGCGACCTCGACCTGCGCTTCGACGGCGACGGCAAGCGCGCCGTCGCGTTCGACCTGTCGACAAGCCGGTTCGACCATGCCGTCGCGACGTTCGTCGACGCGGCCGGCCGCTATACCGTCGTCGGCTACGCCGACTACGGCCACGTCGCCTTCGCCCGCCTCCTGCCAAATGGGGCGATCGACGCGGGCTTCGGCAGTGGCGGTTATCTCACGCGGCCCCTGCCTGCCAATGCGACGGTGACGGTCGCGGCGAAGGATTTCGCGGGACGCATCGTGGTCGGCGGGCAGGCGATGAACCCGCTCGACGAGGATCCGTTCGTCTGCCGCTACGCCGCCGACGGCACGCCGGACACGCAGCTCGGTCCGGACGGTTGCCGCGTCGTGCCGGTCGACTATTCGGTCAATGGCGATGACAACGTCAATGCGATCGCGGTGTCCGAGACCGGCTACATCTACCTTGCCGGATCCGCGCAGCGCAACGACACGGGCGACTACGATTTCTTCGTGATGCGCCTGCGCGAAACCGACGCTGCGCCGGACAGCGGTTTCGGCGGCGGCGACGGCATCCAGACGATCGCCTTCGACCTCGACGGAAACCACGCCGGAGGCGACGACGACGGTGCGACGACCCTGCTGCTCGCTGGTACGTGGCTCTACGTCGGCGGCTACGCGTACACGAACGTGTTCTCCAACCACGATTTCGCGATCGCCAAGATCAACAGCGGCAGCGGCGCGCTCGATACCACGTTCTGCCCGAACGCGACCGCCTGTACCGGCAGCGAGGCGTACCAGGGCAAGCGCACGCTCAGCTTCACGCTGACGGCGACGCGTTTCGACGAACAGGTTCGAGGCTTGAAGTTCGACCGCAACGGCTACCTCATAATGGCCGGCACTGCTGCGGACAACACCGGCGCCGACCTCATCCTGGCGCGCCTGCAGACCGACGGCGCGTTCCCCGCGCAGGCATTCGGCAACGAAGGCAACCACGTGCGGGGAACCCTGCTCGAGGACCTCGCCGTCGGCGGACTCGCGGTGGACTTCGACACCAACCGCATCCTCGTTTCAGGCTCGACCGCCAGCGCGCCTGGCAGCGCGGATCCCGACCGCCTGCTCTGGGTCGGCCGTTTCCTCGCCGACGGCACCGCGGACCTGAGTTTCGCGACGGTCGGCGTGAACCCGAGCTGGGTCAAGGCCATCGCGTTCGAACACCATGACGATGCGCAGCCGACCGACAATACCGGCGGCGCGCTGCTGATCGACCGCGGTCGCATCGTGCTCACCGGTTCGCGCCTATGGCAGCGCGATGCGGGCATCGGCTTGAACGATTACGATTTCGCGGTCGCGCGCTTCGAGGGTGATGCGATCTTCATCGACGGCCTCGACGGGTACTGATTCATCGCAGCGGTTCGGGCAATGCACTTCGTGCGGGGCCGGCGGCACGCTCGCGTGCCGCCCTACGCGGATCGATGCCCGTACGCGCGCGCCCCGCATGCGGAAGCCGCGTACGTGCGCGCTGCCCTACGCGGGCAGCACGCGCAGGACGTAGCCCTTCAGGTAGTCGGTCTCCGGAATCGCCGGATGCACCGGGTGGTCCGGCCCCTGCTGCAGCGAGACCAGCATCTGCACCTGACGGTCGAGGTGGCGCGCACCCTGCTGCACACCGTCGAGCAGAGCAGCGCGCGGCATGTGGTGCGAACAGGAGCAGGTGACGAGGATGCCATCCTTGCTCAGCACCTGCATGCCGAGCTCGGCGAGGCGTCGGTAGGCGAGGCTGCCTTCCTTGAAATCCTTCTTGCGCTTGATGAACGCCGGGGGGTCGAGGATCACCACGTCGTAGCGCTCGCGCGCCTCGCGCAGCGCCTTCAGGTGATCGAACGCGTCGGCGCGGATCGCCGTCACGCGTTCGGCGAGTCCGTTGCGCTCGGCGTTGCGCTGCGTCGCTTCGACCGCGGCGGCGGATGCATCCACGCAGACGACTTCGCTTGCTCCGTACGCCGCGGCACGCAGGCCCCAGCCGCCGAGGTAGCTGAACATGTCGAGCACGCGCTTGCCCTTGACGAGGCGCGCAAGCTGGTCACGGTTCTCGCGCTGGTCGTAGAACCAGCCGGTCTTCTGCCCGCCGACCGGATCGATCACGAACTCGAGGTCGCCCTCGCGCGCGACGACTTCGCCACCGTACTCGCCATGGCCGAGATCGGCGTACTCCGGCAGTTGTTCCATCGTGCGGATCGAGGAATCGTTCTTCCACCACAACTGCCGCGGCTTGAGCACCTTCACCACCGCGTCGGTGATCGCGTCCTTGAGACGCTCCATGCCGGCGGTCGCGATCTGCCCGACGACGACGTCACCGAAGCGATCGAGCACGAGGCCCGGCAAGCCATCGGATTCGCCGTAGACCAGCCGGTAGTACGGCTGCGGGTACAGCTGCTCGCGCAGCGCGAGCGCGATGTTCAGGCGATGCACGATCAGCGAACGGTCGAGCGCATGATCGAGCCCGCGCGAAACCAGCCGCGCGGCGATCAGCGAATTCGGATTGACATAGCCGACACCGATCGGCTTGTCGCGGTAGTCGACGATCGCGACGGCCTGACCCGGCTCGAACGCGCCGAGCGGCGAACGCGCGACATCGACCTCGTTCGAGAACACCCACAGGTGGCCCGCGCGCAGGCGCGCGTCTTCATTCCGCTTGAGGTACAGGGCGGGAAGTTCGATCGAATCGGTCACGGTGCAGGCCGGCGCAGGCGAAGGCCGCGCACGGTAGCGCGTCCACGCCTGCCCCACAACCGGACACCTAATCGCCGCAGAGCCGTTCGCCGTTGCGCCCGACGCCGGCGTTTCGACTCCGCGCGCGTTGCGCGCTGCGCTCAACGCGAACGGATCAGGAATTCCCCACCCCGAAAACCCCGTTTGCCCTGAGCGCAGCGCCGCAAGCGCGTAGTCGAAGGGTTCGATCTGGGCACAGCGACCATCAGGCGTCGATGCGCAAGCGCACCTCGCGCAGGCGCTCGTAGATCGGCATGCACGCTTCCGCGACATCTGCATAGCGTCCCTGCAGCGCGGGCACCTCGTCCGGAGCCGCTTCGAAACCGGTCGATGCCCACACGCGTTCGTACCAGTGCGGCGCCCAGACGCCGTCGCTGTCGCGCGGACCCGGTGGCCACGCGAGCATGCGCGGCGTGAATGCAATGCCCAGCCAGTCGCACAGCGCACGCAGGTGCCCTTCCGGCGCGCGCAGGAATTCTCCGGCGTCGACAACCGGTACGTCGCCAAGCGCGACAAGGTGTTCGTACAGGCGCTCCTGTTGCGGCAGGCCGATGTCGTCCGGCGTCACGCTTGCGCGCGATTTCACGTACGAGGCGACCACGAGGCGCGGATCGCGGATCAGCAGCACGTTGCGCAACTGCGCGATCCAGCCGACGTCGATGTGCGGCAGCAGGTGGTGCGACATGTGCTTCTGGTACCAGACCGGTCGCTGGCCGGGTGATGAGCCGTGCGCAAGCGATGCGGCAACCCGCCGCCAATCGGTTTCGCCGGCGGCAATGACTTCCTCGCGCGCCGGATGATCGAGCCCGGTTTCCTCGAGGTAATGCGCATACAGCGGCTCGTCGCTGACCGCGCAGTCGCCACGGTTTTCCCACGCGCGCATCATCGCCGTCGACAGGTTGCGCGGACCGCTCCACATCGCGACGCGCAGCGGGTTCATGCGTTTCGCCGCGCCGCGCTCGCGGCCGCGTCGCGCGCTGCGAGTTCGCGGTAGAGCGCCTGCAGGCGTCCGACCATCGGACCCGCGTTGCCGTCGCCGAGCAGGCGCCCGTCGACGCTGCGCACCGGCACCACGCCGGCGAACGTGCCGGTGCAGAACGCCTCGTCCGCACCGTACACCTGGGTCAGGCTGAAATTCTTCTCGAATGCGGGGATGCCCGCTTCGCGACACACCTGCAGCACGTTCGCGCGCGTGATGCCGCCGAGGCAGTAATCGCCGCTCGAGGTCCACACCTCGCCCTTGCGCACGATGAAGAAGTGGGTCGAGTTGCAGGTCGCGACGAAACCGTGCGGATCCAGCATCAGCGCCTCGTCGGCGCCGGCCTCGATCGCCTGGATGCACGCGGTGATGCAGTTGAGCTTGCTGTGGCTGTTGAGCTTGGGATCCTGTACGTCCGGAAAACCGCGCCGCACGTGCACGGTGAACAGGCTCAGGCCGCGCGACAGCGTCTCTGGCTTGGGCAACTTGAACTCGGGCAGGATCACGATCGTCGCCGGCCCGACCGATGCGCGCGGATCCTGGTACGGCGTGCGCTTGGTGCCGCGGGTGACCATCAGGCGCAGGTGCACGCCATCGGTCATGCCGTTCGCGGCGAGCGTTGCGTACAGCGCATCGGTCAATGCCGCCCGATCGAGGCCGATGTCGAGCGCGATCGCCTTGGCCCCTTCGTACAGGCGATCGAGATGCGCATCAAGGAACAATGGATGCCCGTCCGCCACTCGCAAGCCTTCCCAGACGCCGTCGCCGAGCACGAAGCCGCTGTCGAACACCGAAACCATCGCCTCCACGCGTGCTTTCAGTGTGCCGTTGATCCAGATGCGGATGCCCGCATTGCGCGGGTCATCGTGGAAGTCGTGCACGCTCTGCGACATGGGGCGAGTCCGCATTGGGGAACGTCTAGTCTAGTCCGGTGGGCGTCGTTGTTTACAGGCGCGGCGCGCGAGTGCACTGTGGCGCGATGCCGAACCGCCTCGCCTCCGAAACGAGTCCCTACCTGCGCCAGCACGCCGAAAATCCGGTCGACTGGTGGCCGTGGTCCGACGAAGCGCTCGCCGCCGCGCGCCGCGAAGGCAAGCCGATCCTGCTGTCGATCGGCTACGCCGCCTGCCACTGGTGCCACGTGATGGCGCACGAGAGCTTCGAGGACGAGGCCACCGCGCGCCTGATGAACGCGCTGTACGTGAACATCAAGGTCGATCGCGAGGAACGGCCGGACATCGACAAGGTCTACCAGCTCGCACACCAGGCGCTCGCGCGCCGCGGCGGCGGCTGGCCGCTGACGATGTTCCTCACCGCCGACGACCTCGTGCCGTTCTTCGCCGGGACCTATTTTCCAAGGACGCCGCGTTACAACATGCCGGCGTTCGCGCAGGTACTTGAGGGCGTGCGCGCATGGCACGACGACAAGCCGGACGAAATGCGCACGCAGAACGGCGCGCTCGCACGCTTCCTCGCCGAGCACGCGCAGGGCAACGCGCACGCGGGCAACCTCGACGACACGCCGATCCGATCCGCGCTCGCACGCATCGCGCAGGGTTTCGACGAGGTCAACGGAGGGCATCGCGGCGGGCCGAAGTTCCCGCATGCGAGCGAGATCGAGCTGCTGCTGTCGCACGGCGACGACGCGCGCGCGATGGCCCGGCACACGCTCGCCGCCATGGCGGAACGCGGACTTGCCGACCATCTCGGCGGTGGCTTCTTCCGCTACTGCGTCGATGCGGAATGGGACATCCCGCACTTCGAGAAGATGCTGTACGACAATGCGCAGCTTCTGCCGCTGTATGCGCGCGCTTCCGCCCTGTTCGACGAGCCGGCGTTCGCGACGGTCGCCAGCGCCTGCGCCGACTGGCTCGCTCGCGACCTGCAGGCACCCGGCGGCGGGTTGTGGAGTTCGTACGACGCCGACTCCGAAGGCGAGGAAGGCCGCTATTACGTCTGGCAGCCTGATGAAGTGCGCGGCGCGCTGGATGCCGACGAGTACGCACTCGTCGCGCCGTACTACGGCCTCGACCAGCCACCGAACTTCGAGGGGCATGCCTGGCACCTGCGGATGCGGCGACCGCTCGCCGAGGTTGCGGTGCATCTGCGCATCGACATCGACATGGCACGACGGCGCTTCGCCAGTGCGAACGCGAAGCTGCTCGCACGGCGCGCGCAACGCGTCCGCCCGGGCCTCGACGACAAGATCCTGACCGCGTGGAACGCACTCGCGATCGGCGGGGCCGCGCGCGCCGCACGCTGGATGAAAACCGCTCCGCTGCTTGCCGAAGCCGAGCGCGCGCTCGACGTCCTGCACGACAAGCTGTGGCTCGATGGCCGCCTGTACGCAAGCCATGCCGGCGGGCGCACGCGCTTCCCGGCCTATCTCGACGACCACGCGTTCCTGCTCGATGCACTGCTCGCGCTGCTGCAGCTGCGCTGGCGCGAGCGCGACCTCGACTGGGCGATCGCGCTGGCCGACACCTTGCTCGAAGGTTTCGAGGATCGCGACGGCGGCGGCTTCTTCTTCACCGCCCACGATGCCGAAGCGCTGCCGCAACGCCCGAAGCCATTCATCGACGAATCGCTGCCCGCCGGCAATGGCATCGCCGCGCGCGCGCTGCTCATGTTGGGCCACCTGCTCGGCGAGACGCGGTACCTCGAGGCCGTCGAGCGCAGCCTGCGCGCCGCATGGTCGTCGCTCGCGGAGTTGCCGCACGCGTCTTGCGCGATGTTGCTCGCACTCGGCGAGTACCTGGAACCGCGCACGATCGTCGTGCTGCGTGCGGACGAGAACGAGCGGGAGCGCTGGCGCGCTGCGATCGCCCACGCCGACGCCGCGGGCATCGACCGCTGGTGCATCCCATCGGCCGCACGGCTGCCAGGCGTCCTCGCGCAGCAATCCCACGCTGTCGGCGGGATCGCCTACGTCTGCCGCGGTTCCGCCTGCCTGCCGCCGATCAGCGATCCGGCCGAACTCGTCGAGCAACTCGCGCACCACCGCAGGTAGGCCTCCCAAGCCCGGTCCGTGGCAGCGGCGGCAGCCGCGATGCCTTGACTGGTTCCGCGGCGGCGCCCGCTTCGATGCTCTTCAACCCGCAAGCGGGCGCTCGTGCAGCCCCGGCTCACGGAGCATCGCGGCTTCCGCCGCTCCCGCATCGGCCTTCGAGCCGGCACCCAGCATGTCGCACTGCAACATCCGCCCGTTCGTGAAATAGGTCGCAAGATGCATTGATATCCGCTTCCAGACGGATGTTACATGGTGCTATGGTCGGACTGTTTTGTGTCGTAGGCCGACACGAGACCGGTACCCGCGATCCGGGCACTTGCCAGGATCTTTCGCAGAACGAGTCTCCCGCGCCGCCAAGAGAGGGGTGGTGCGAGCGGGACGGACGCGACCGGGGAGCAACGGAGCTTGCGACGGTGCCGCGGCACGCCGCGGCGTTGCCCACGCGTACTTGATGGGGAGATCAAAATCGTGAATTTCGAACTCGGTCTGCGGCGCAGCCTGCTCGCCGCGGCGGCGCTCGCTGGTTTGTCGCTGCTCGGCAGCGCGACAGCGTCGAACTACAACCGCCTGCCACCGCAATTCCAGCCTGCCAGCGTGCTCAACGCGCACGGCCAGACGATCGTCTACGGCACGTCCTACCAGAGCGACACGTCGCTGCCGCTGTATTACCTGCCCGAGTGGAAAGGGTCCGTCAGCGATCGCTCGTCGGACGAACGTGAAGCCGCCGAGAACTGGCGCATCCCGGGTCGCCATGTCGACGGCAAGGACCCGATCGTGCAGGCGCTCGGCGCGCCTGGCCTGAACGCGGCGATGCCCGCTCCGATCCTCAGCTTCGACGGCATGGGCGTCGGCTCCTGTGGCTGCGCGCCGCCCGACACCAACGGCGAAATCGGCCGCACGCAGTACGTGCAGATGACGAATGCGGGCTACCAGGTGTTCGACAAGACCACTGGCGCCTCGCTACTCGGTCCGCGCGCGACCTCCTCGATCTGGGCCGGCTTCGGCGGCGTCTGCGAGACGTCCGGCCACGGCGACCCGATCGTGCTGTACGACCAGATCGCCGATCGATGGGTCATCACCCAGTTCGCCGGCGGCAGCACGATCACCGACGAATGCATCGCGGTGTCGACCAGTGCCGACGCGACCGGCAGCTACAAGCGCTACGGCTACCACCTCGGTTCGGAGTTCTACGACTATCCGCATCTCGGCGTGTGGCCGGACGGCTACTACATGGCGATGAACGTGTTCAACGCAGCGGGCACGGCGTACCTGCGTCCGCAGCCGTTCGCATTCGATCGCGCCGCGATGATCGCGGGCGCGACCAGCGCCGCCTATGTAACGACGACCTCGCTAGGCTCGAGCAACGCGCCGCTGATGCCGGCCGATCTCGACGGCTCGACCCTGCCGCCGACCGGCGCGCCGGAAGTGTTCGTCGAGTACCCCGACACCAACGCATACAACACCTACCGCTTCCACGCCGACTACGTGACGCCGGCGAACACGACGTTCACGCTCGCCGGCAGTCCGGCCGCGGCGGCGTACACGCAGCCTTGCGGCGCCACGGCCGCTTGCGTGCCGACCAAGGGCGGCGCGGCTAACTACCTCAACGGCCTCGACGACCGCCTGATGTTCCGCCTCGCCTACCGCAACTTCGGCGACCATGAATCGCTGGTCGGCAACTACACCGTCAAGGCGAACAACGTCGCCGGCATCCGCTGGTTCGAACTGCGCAATGCCACCTCGGGAACGCCGACCAAGTTCCAGGAAAGCACGTACCAACCCGATACCACCTGGCGCTGGATGGGCAGCGCGGCGATGGACGGCCAGGGCAACCTCGCGCTCGCCTACTCCGCATCGAGCAGCACGATCAATCCGCAGCTGCGCTACGCGGGCCGACTCGCCGGCGACGCGCTCAACACGATCACCCAGACCGAGACGCACCTGTTCGACGGCGGCGGCAGCCAGACCGGCTCGGGCAATCGCTGGGGCGACTACAGTGATCTCACGGTCGATCCGGTCGACGACTGCACGTTCTGGTACACCCAGGAGTACTACTCCGCGAACGGCAGCTTCAGCTGGAAGACGCGCATCGGCAGCTTCAAGTTCGCCGGTTGCGGCGGCGGTGGCGGCAACGTGGCGCCGGTCGCGAACTTCGGCGTGACGACCAACGGCCTCACCGCGAACTTCACCGACAGCTCGACCGACAGCGACGGCACGATCGCATCGCGCGCGTGGACGTTCGGCGACGGCGGCACCTCGACCGCAACCAATCCGAGCCACACCTACGCGGCGGGCGGCACCTACAGCGTCTCGCTGACGGTCACCGACAACGGCGGCGCCACCAACACCAAGACCACGTCGGTCACGGTCACTTCGCCGACCAACGTCCCGCCGGTCGCGAACTTCAGCTTCACGACGAGCGGCCTCACCGCGAACTTCACCGACAGTTCAACCGACAGCGACGGCACCATCGCATCGCGCTCGTGGAATTTCGGCGACGCGGGCACCTCGACCGCGACCAGCCCGAGCCACACGTACGCGACGGGCGGCACCTACAGCGTTTCGCTGACGGTCACCGACAACGGCGGCGCGACCAACACCAAGACATCGTCGGTGACGGTGTCCGGTGGTGGCACGGTGCTGTCGAACGGCGTTCCGGTCACCGGCCTGTCGGCGACCAGCGGCAACAACACGGCGGTCTACACGCTGGCCGTGCCGGCCGGTGCGAGCAACCTCACATTCGTCACGTCCGGCAGCAACGGTGACGCCGACCTCTACGTGAAGTTCGGCAGCGCGCCGACCACATCGAGCTACGACTGCCGTCCGTACACCGGCTCGTCGAGCGAGACCTGCACGTTCGCAGCCCCGCAGGTCGGCACGTACTACGTGATGGTGCGCGCGTACGCGAGCTTCACTGGCCTCAGCCTCACCGGCAGTTACACCACCGGCGGCGGCGGCACGGTGCTCACCAGCGGTGTTCCGGTCAGCGGCATCTCGGCGGGACTCAATGCGTATTCGACGACGTACACGATCGTCGTTCCCGCGGGCAAGACGAACCTGACCGTGAAGACCTCCGGCGGAACCGGTGACGGCGACCTGTACGTGCGGCTCGGCTCCGCACCGACCACGTCGACCTACACCTGCCGCTCGTGGGCCAGCGGCAACACGGAAACGTGCTCGCTGTCGTCCCCGGCCGCAGGCACGTACTACATCCGCATCTATGGCTACACCGCGGCATCGGGCATCACGCTGACGGCGACATACACGCCGTAGCCCGCGCATCCGCAGGGGCGGCCGGCACGGCCGGCTGCCCCTGCAACGGACGACAACAAGGAAGGCGGAACCATACCGCCTGGCATGCGTGACTCCCACAACCGCAGCAATGCGGTTTTTTTTTTGCCGGCCATGGATGGCCGACACGCCGAAAATGCAGGAGCATTTTTCGGCGGGTGCCTGGATGGCTCCGCAGTTCCCATCGAAGCACGCAGGAGCATTTTCCGGCGGGTGCCTGGATGGCTCCGCCGTTCCCATCGAAGCATGCACGAGCATTTTTCGGCGGGTGCCTGGATGGCTCCGCAGTTCCCATCGAAGCATGCACGAGCATTTTCCGGCGGGTGCCTGGATGGCTCCGCAGTTCCCATCGAAGCATGCACGAGCATTTTCCGGCGGGAGCCCGGATGGCTCACCGATTCCAAACGAAGCACCTCGCATGCTCCTGGCATGCGAAGACACTCCCCTCGTCTTCCTGCCACGCCACGGATGACCGCATGACGTCCTCGCGCGATCAGGCCCGATGCTCCCCGGAAGGAGCACCGGGCGCCTCGGCAACTGTGCCTACTTCGCGCGACCGGGGTCGTCGTACTTGCCACCACGCGGCGGCTTCACGCGCCCGATCGCGATCGGCTTGCGCAGGTTGACGAACACCTTGGCCGCGTCGTCCTTGCCGATGACGGCGACATCGAGCGTGCAGGCTTCGAGCAGGTTGCGATCCTTCACGCCCTGCTCCATGCAGACCGCGCGCGCGTGGCGGGCGAGCTGCGGGTCGAGGTCCTTGCTGTAGAACGGACGGTCCGGGATGCCACGTTCACCCGGCTCGCCACAGGCCGACAACACCGACTCGCGCGGCGACACGCGCCAGCTGTCGCCGAAGCGATGGTAAAGGTCATTGAACGCGAACGGGCTGTTGAACATCGCACCGTCGCGCGCCTCGATCTGGTTGACCTTGCCCTTGCCGTTCGCGAGCAGGCCATGCACCTCGGTCGGCCAGCGGCCGAGCCCGACGGTCGCGTCGATATGCGAGTCGCTGACGACCGCGCGCAACGAATTGCCCTTCTGGTCGATGATCACGTAGACGTTGCCGACGCGCTGGATGTCGACGCCGCTCGGCAGCGACAGCACCTGGTTGTCACCGATCTCCCGCGCGTCGCCATCGACGGCGATGCGCGCCGGCGCGGTGCATACCGCGACGCGCGTGTCGCCCATGCGCGTCGCGACCGCCTTGTTGACGGTCGCATTCGGCCACGTCGGCGCACCGGACACCTGGCGTGCCTGCACGACGAAGTCCTTGCCGGTTTCGGCGAGCACGAAGTCGCCGGAGGCCTGGAAGTCGTACAGCAGTCCGCCGAAGGTATTGAGGTGCGTGTCGCCGACGCCGTCCGCGGTCACGCAGGCCGCGGGTGTTCCCGGGATGTTGCTCTGCGTGAATTCGATCGCGGGCGCTGCCTGCGTCGGGATCGGATTCATGCCGACCAGCGTGAGGTTGTTGGTCTCGCCGGTGAAACTCTCCGCCTGGCACGCGGGCGCGTTGCGCGTGCCGTTGTGCACCGTCGTCTTGACGACCATGCTCGAGTTCGCGCCAAAGCCGGCCTGCCCGCCGCCGGAGGAATTGCCGCCGTCGCCGAACACGTTGAACTCGGCGTCGGTCCAGCCGGCCGCGGCTGCGACCGCATTGATGCCGACGCGCGTGACCGCGTTGGCACCGGCGGTCACGGTGACCTGGTCGCTGCTGCTCGTCACTGCGGCGCCCATCGACAACGTGCCGAAGTCGCTGACCGCAACGCCCGCGGGCAGCGACGCGGTCGTGGTGCTGCGGAAGCAGTAGATGTCGGTGTCGCCGCTGAAACTGAACTGCTGCCAGCCGCCGGCGGGACAGGTCGTGTTGAAGCGGATCAGCCAGTACTGGATGAACGCGCGGTGCGAGACGTTGTTGTTCTCGTACACGAACTGCTCCCAGCCCTTGCAGTCCGGATTCGGGCTGCCGGCGCAGGCCGAACTCGCGAACTGGTTGGTGTTGATCTGCAGCGTGTAGGTATTGGCGATGTTCCCTCCACTGTTGCCGATCGGGCCGCTCTCGGTGAGCCCGCCACTGATGCTCGGGAACGTGCCTTCGACCGCGCTGATCGTTCCGGTTGGATTCGCCGCGAAATCGTTGCTGCCGCCACCGCCGACCACGAAATGCTTGGCGATGCCGCGCGCGGGCGGCATCGGGTACGTCGGCGCTTCACCGCAGGCGATCGGACGCCACTCCACGCGCGGGAACGAGGATTCGTAGCAACCTTCGGCAGGACGCTCGAGCTGCAGCAACGACTTGCGCCAGGCGACCTGCGTCTTCGCGATCTGCGGTCGCTTGACCACGCCGCGGGTCGCGCTCGCGGCCTGCGGCTGCGTGGGCGGTGGCGTGGGTGGCGCGGCGATCGCGTTCGATGCGAAGAACGCGACCAGGCCGCAGGCTCCGACCAGGACAAGCGGGAACGAAGACGTCGCGCGCGTGCGCGATGAACCGAGGGGACTCATGACCTTCTCCTTGCGATGTCAGCTTCCAATGGCCCTGCACGGGCGGATTCGCCTCGCGGCGTTCACTGCAGGCAAGGAATCGCCGTCCGCCTGCGCGACGGTACGCACGCACATCCAGTGGCGCGTGCGTACCCGAAGACTTCGCGCAAACGCGCAGGCGATTACACGGGCATCGCACGCATCCCGCAGCAACAGGACGTCGCGGCGTCCGCCGCTCCCGCAAGGGCCCGGCATCCTCCGCACCGCCGAGCAGGCGCCGAGAGGCAACGAGCGCGCGGGCCCTCCTGTGGGAGTGGCGGAAGCCGCGATGCCCTCCTCTCGCCCGGGCACGCAAGTCCGGCACAATTCGTGCAGGACGCGCCGGTCATGCTGAAGATCTCCACCACCGTCGTGTCGTTGCTGTGCCTGATCGGCTCGTCGTTCGCGGCGGAACCTGCGCCACCTGCGGCGCCGCAAGCGCTCGACCTGTTCGATCTCGGTGCCCCGTCCTTCACGAATTTCTCGCCGCGAGACGGCGTGCCCGAGACGGTCACGGTTGCCACCGCAACCGATCGCGAGGGTTTCGTCTGGCTCGCTTCGCCCGCGGGCGTGTTCCGCTACGACGGTCGCCGCTGGGAGCCGAGCGGCGACGCCTCGATGGCGCATCCGGCCGACAGCCTTGCGCTCGATGCGCAAGGCACGCTGTGGGCCGCGTTCCGCGACGATGGCCTGGCGCACTACGACGGCACGCGCTGGCACGTCGAGGACCGGCGCAGCGGCCTGCCCTCGCAGCAGATCCGCCGCTTTGCGCAGATGCGCGAAGCCGATGGCTCCGCCACGTTGTGGGCAGTCACCTGGGACCAGGGCGTGATGCTGCGCCGTGACGGTCGCTGGATGCTCGATCCTGACAACGCGCAGCTGCCGCAGGGCGCGATCCTGTCGATGGCGCAGACTTTCAGCATCGGCCGATATGAACGCCAATGGGTCGGCAGCGGCAACGACGGACTGTGGTTTCGCGAGCGCCGTCCAGGCGTGCAGTCCGCCTGGCAACGGTTTCGCGCGCCCGGCTTCGACCCGGCGCAGGTCGAATACCTGCTCGCGACCGGACAAGGCGGGCACGAGGCCCTGTGGATTTCGGTGTTCGGTGCAGGTGTGTGGCGGCTCAGCGACGAGGGCCTGCGCCACTGGAGCAAGGAAGGCGGCGAACTGCCGACCAACGACGTCTACGACATCGCGCGGACACCGCTGCCGAACGGCGACCACGCGATCTGGGTGTCGTCACGCTCCGGCCTCGTGCGCATCAACGGCGACCACGCGCAGGCGTTCGACCGCCGCCACGGCCTGCCATCCGACGTCGTGCGCGGCCTCAGCGCATGGCGCAGCCCGAACGGCGACGAAGTGCTGTGGCTCGCGACCGAAGCGGGCGTCTCGCGCACGATCATCGGCGCCAACGGCTGGCTCACCGCCTCGTTGATGGGCGCGCACGCGACCGGCGTGTTCTCCGTGCTGGTGGAACCGGATGGCCACGGCCAGGAACGCCTGTGGGTCGGTGCGAGCGACGACGGCATCGGCTTGTACGAGCAGGGTCGCTGGCGCACCTTCACCGCGGCGAACGGAGCACTGCCGGTGCCGACCGTGCGGCTGATCAAGGCCGCGGCGGACGAGCACGGCGAGCGTACGTTGTGGGTCGGCCAGCGCGAGGGATACCTGCTGCGCGTACGCGAAGGCCCGGTGTTCGAGACGATCGACACGCCGTGGAACAAGAGTCCCGGCGAAAGCGTGACCGCACTGCTGACGCGCACGGTCGAAGGCCGCTACGAGCAATGGGTCGGCACGCGCCAATCCGGTGCGTATCGCCTGCGCGACGGCCAGTGGAGCGCGATCCGCGCGGGCGGCGCGGTCGAACCGTCGCGCATCGGCACGCTGGTCGAGCAGATCGACGCGCAGGGTCACTCGTGGATATGGGCGACCACCAACCAGGGCCTCGCGCGCTTCGATCGCGAAACCTGGACGCTGTTCGGCCGCGATGCCGGATTGCCCGACCTCGAACTGATCGACGCGACGCTGATCGCCGATGCGCAAGGGCGGCCGATCCTGTGGATGGGCACGTCGAACAGCGGCATCGCGCGCGCCGACCTGTCCGATCCGCAACATCCGCGCGTGCTGCCGGCGGACCTGCCGCCGCCACCCGATCCGAACGCGTACAGCGCGCTGAGCGATTCGCAGGGGCGCATCTACGTCTGCACCAACAACGGCGTGCAACAACTGACGCCGATCGAGGGCGGCTACGCGTCGCGCGTGTTCACGCGCACGGACGGCATGATCCACGACGAATGCAACACGAACGGGCAGTTCATCGACGCGCACGACCGCTACTGGACCGGCACCCTCGGCGGCCTGATCGTGTACGACCCGCAGCGCGCCGCGCGCGACGAATCGCCGAAGGCGCTCAAGCTGATCGGCGCGTACATCGACGACCACCGCGTCGACGGCGGCACCGTCCACGTGGACCCGTCGACGCACGAAGTGCGCATCGAATTCGCGCTGCTGTCGTGGCAGCGCGAAGGCGAATCGCGCTTCCGCACCCAGCTGCTCGGCTACGAAGCCAGACCCGGCGAGTGGACCGCGCAGAACACGCGCACGTTCAACGCGCTCCCACCGGGGCACTACGTGCTGCGCATCGAAGCACGCGACTATGCCGGCAATCTCAGCACGCCGATCCAGTTGCCGATCGAGATGGCGGCGCGCTGGTGGCAGCAGACGTGGGCGCGCGCGGCCGGCGCGATCGCGCTGCTGCTGCTCGGCTACGCGATCGTGCGCTGGCGCACGCATGCGTTGCACATGCAGCGCCAGGCGCTCGAATCGCGCGTCGACCAGCGCACGCACGAACTCGCCGACGCCAATGCACGCCTGCTGGAACTGTCCTACGTCGACGCACTCACCGGCCTCGCCAATCGCCGCCGCCTGCTCGAGACGCTCGAACACGGGCCGCATGCGGACGGTGGCGCGCGCGCCGCGCTGATCTACGTCGACGTCGACTATTTCAAGGACTACAACGACCGCTACGGCCACCCCGCCGGCGACGAAGCCCTGCGTCGCGTGGCCAGCGTGATGCGCGCGTGCGCGCCGCCCGGCGCGCTGCTTGCGCGCTACGGCGGCGAGGAATTCGCCTGCCTGCTGCCCGACGCCGACCTCGCCGCCGGCGTCGCGCTCGCCGAGCGCTTCCGGCGCGCGATCGCCGCTTTCGACGTCCCGATCCCGGGCTCGGACCTCACCCAACGCGTCACGATCAGCGCCGGCGTCGCCAGCGCACGGCTGTGCAGTTCCGCCGACGCGCATCGCCTGCTGCGCAACGCCGACCAGGCGCTGTACCAGGCCAAGCACGACGGCAGGGACCGCGTGCGCGCCGCAAGCGATTCCCCAGCCGACCCGGCAACGTCGCCGTCGTAAGGGTGGGCCCCGGCCCACCGGCTCTTTGATCCGCGACGCGCGAAATGGTGGGCTTGAGCCCACCCTACAAACTGCAAAGCATCGCGGCTGAAGCCGCTCCTACAGGAAGCAAAGGCGGCGCTCCCCCTGCTTTGTAGGAGCGACTTCAGTCGCAATGCTCCCGCGCGCCTGTGGGAGCGACTTCGGTCCGCGCTGCAGGATTTGTTCGCCCGCTCCTTCCACGGTGTTCCTCATGGCAGGCACCGACCCTGTCCCGGTGTATCCGGACGACCGATGACCCGCTTCCGCCGCCTGCTCTGCCTGCTGCTGTCGTGCACCGCCGTGCCCGCATCGGCTACCGTCACGTACTGCGTCGCCACGCCGACGCAACTGCAGGCGGCGCTCGATGCAGCCGAGTCCAACGGTGAAGCGGACTTCATCAAGGTGCGGGCCGGCGTGTATGCGCTGAGCGACGCCCTCCATTATTCGAGCCAGGGCGCCGGCGCGGACCAGTTGCCGGTCATCATCAGCGGTGGCTACAACAGCACCTGCTCGATGCGCACCGGCATGACGCTGCTCGATGCGCAGAATGCGCAACGCGTGATGATGCTCGACCTCGGCGGAGCGGACCTCGTCGTGATCGACCACCTCACCCTCATGCGCGGCGCCGCGGGCGTGTTCGTCGGCGGCGGCGCCAACCTCACCATCGTGATGTACGACCAGGGCGGCGGCGCCGACGTGCGCGTCGAAGCCTCGCGCTTCCTGCTCGGGCACGGCGAAACGTCCGCGGGCGGACTCTCCGTGTCCGGCTGGGGCACCTTCACGCTGCGCAACAGCCTGTTCAACGGCAACGTGAGCGACGGCACCGTCGCATTCGCGCTCAACATCACGGGCGATGCCTACGTGGTCAACAACACGATCACGAACAATACCTACGTCGGCAGCAACACCGGGTTCATCGTGTATTCCAACGCCGGCACCGCCGCTTCGCACGTCGAGTTCAGCAACAACATCATCTGGGGCAACGATGGCGCCGGTTTCGACCTCTACATGCTGCAAGGCGAACGCCATCGCCTGTACCACAACGACATCGGCACGCACACCTCGCTCCCGGGCGCCAACGCCTCCGGCAACCTGTCGGTCGATCCACTGTTCGGCAACTGCGGCGCGCTCTGCGTCGACGTGCCGCTTGCCGCCGACTCGCCACTGGCCAACATGGGCGACAACGGCGCGGACCCGGGCGTCGGCAGCACCGACCTGCTCGACGCGCCGCGCGTCGGCGGCGGCGTGGTCGACATCGGCGCGTACGAACTCGATCGGCTGTTCGACGACGATTTTGAACCGCCGGGATCCTTACTCGATGGCTGACGACGACATCGACGCCAGCAGGTAGCGCACCAAGGTCATCGGCGCGTGCCGGCATCGCCGCACGCGTCTTGACGCGTGCTCGCCCTGCCGCATCACGCCGCCGCGATCGCTTCCACCTCGAGCTTCCACGCCGACTCCAGCAACCGGCAGCACACCACCGTCGACGCGACGCGATGCGCGCCGAGCTGCTTCTCGCGCATGCGCGCGTTCGCCTCGTCGCCACCCGGATCGGCGAGATACGTGCGGCAGCGACACGGGCTCGCCCTGCACTGTCCACCGCACCCTATCAGGAGCGTGCCCACGCCGAAAACATCGGCACCCGCTGAATCCAGCCGGCCCCATCGGCGCATCCATGCCTGCGACGACCGCTGCGACCGCGGTCCCGCAAGGCTTCCGACCCCACTGGAGTGCACCGATGACCCGTCCCACCCCGATTGCGATGCCGCGTATCCGCGCAGGCCTCGTCCGCCCGATGCTCGCGATCGCAACCCTGCTGTTCTCTTCCGCTGCGCTCGCTGCGCCCGCGACCCTCTCCGACGCCACGCCCGTCGGCAAGCTCGGCGGCGAGCTCATCCGTCGCGTCAACACCGGCAATCCGGAGCAGGTGCGTACCTGGGCGTTGACGGTGTTGTCGTCCGCGATCCCGGCGAGCGACAAGGCGGATTTCCTCAAGGATCTCGTATCAGCCGCGCGCGACAGCGGTGGCGTCGACGTGATCGACGTGCGCAGCGACCCGCACATGCCCGGCATGCTCCAGGTCGCCATTCAGGCGCATCGCGGCGGCCGCCGCGCGGTGCTCGTGCTCGCGGCGGATCCCGCGCATGCCGATCAGCTCGCGCAGGCAGGCATGTTTCCGCTGGACGATCCGACGCTGTATGCCGCATGGCCGAAGGCGGCGGTATCGCATGAGGCGCTCAAGCAACTCGTCGACACGACGCTCGACCAGATGGTGCGCACGTCGGATTTCTCCGGCTGCGTAACGGTCGTGGATCGCAACGAGACCGTGGTCGACACCTGCCGCGGCCTTGCCGAACGCCGCTTCGGCGTCGCGGTCGACCACCAGACGCGCTTCCACGTCGGCTCCATCGGCAAGATGTTCACCGCGGTGGCGATCGCCCAGCTCGTCGAGGCCGGCAAGTTGTCGTGGAATGCGACGCTCGACGCGCTCGTGCCCGAATACCCCGACCACGCGGCGGCGAAGAACATCACCGTGTGGCAACTGCTGCACCACACGGCCGGCCTCGGCGATTTCTTCGTGCCGGAGTTCTTCGAGCACCAGGAGACGTTCGTCAATCCGGCCGACTACCTCGACCTCATCGCGCGCCAGCCCAAGGCCGGTGAGCCGGGCAAGGATTCGATCTACAGCAACGCGGGCTACGTCCTGCTCGGCCGCATCATCGAGAACGTCTCGCACGAAGGCTACTTCGACTACATCCAGCGCCACGTGTTCGCACCCGCCGGCATGACCGCGAGCGGCTACGACCGCATCGAGGACATCACGCCGAAGCTCGCGGTCGGCTACTTCCATGACGGCGTATTCGCCACCGAATGGAAGGCCGACTGGCTGAAGACCGGCTTCAAGGGCAGCCCCGCCGGCGGCGGATACGCCAACAACACCGACCTCCTGCATTTCGCCGGCGCATTGCGCGACGGCAAGCTGGTCAAGCCTGCAACGCTCGCGAAGATGTTCGACGATGCGGTGCCGGCCGGCCCCGGCAACTACGCCGCGGGCTTCGGCGATCGCCTTTCGCACGAGCGCCACATCCGCGGCCACGCGGGCGGCATCCAGGGCACCGATGCGAACCTGCAGATGGTCTGGGAAACCGGCGCAACGGTCGCGGTGACCAGCAACGAAGGCCCCGGCCGGTCATGGATGCTCGCCGAGCACATCGCCGACCTGCTCGCCGCGGACGGCGCGAAACCCTGATCCCTCGCACGGCTTACGATTCATCCCCAGCAGCACCCACACGCACACCCGGAGCACGTTCATGGAAACCGCACTTCTCGTCATCCCGCTCGTCGTGATGTCGGCCCCGATCCTCGTCGCGCTGATCCTCATGCACTACCGCACCCGCCGCACGCAGGCGCGCTATCAGATGCTGCTGCAACTGGCCGACAAGGGTGTCGCATTGCCGCCGCAGTTGCTGGTCGAACCGGAGCTCGCCTACAGCGAACGGCGCCGCGGCCTCGTGCTCGTCAGCGCCGGCCTCGGGCTCATGGTGACGCTGCTCGTGCTGCCGGGCCACGTCGACGACGGCCAGTCGATCGGCAGCCTGTGGGGCCTCGGCCTGCTGCCGCTGATGATCGGCCTCGGCTACCTCGCGAGCTGGTGGTTGAACCAGCGCGAGCAGCCACGTGCATGACGGAGCCGCCGAGGCGCGCGTCGACCAGGCACTGGTCGCGCGCGCCCTGCTGACCGGCGACCACCAGCCGTTCGAACAGCTGGTGCGTCGCCACCAGGGGCTCGTGCGCGCGCAGCTGCGTCGCCTGCTGCACGGCGACGCGGCGACGGCCGACGACCTCGCCCAGGAAACCTTCGTGCTCGCATGGCGCAAGCTCGACCAGTTCCGCGGCGAGGCGCGTTTTTCGACCTGGCTCTACCGCATCGCCTACGCCTGCTTCCTGCAGGCGCGCCGCAAGCGGTCGTGGTCGCTCGACGAGGACGGCGACGAGGCGGCGGACCAGCTGCCCGCACCGTTGCCCGCGGTCGACCTGCAGATGGATGTCGAACAGGCGATGCGTCGCCTGTCCGCGGCCGAACAGACGGTACTCCTGCATTGCGTGCAACTCGGCCTCAGCCACGACGAGACCGCGTATGTGCTGGCGATGCCGCTTGGTACCGTGAAGACACATGCGTTGCGCGGCAAGGCGAAACTGAAGACATGGCTGGCGCCGTGGCACACCGGCGCCGACGAGGAGGCAATCCGATGAACACGCAACACGACGATCCGATCGAAGCACTGCTGCGCAAGGGATTCGATGGCCCCGTGCCCGACGACGGCTTCAGCGCGCGCGTGATGGCGCGACTGCCGCCACGCCCGCGTCGCATCGGCTGGCCGCTGTGGCTCGGCATCGCGGCGGGAGCACTCACGTGCTGGTCGAGCCTCGTATCGTCACCCGTGCTGTCGACGGGTTGGCGCGCATGGATCGCGGGCCAATTGACGTCATCGGCGATCATCATGCTGCTCGCGATGGTCGGCATGTCGCTGCTCGCGTTGTGCTGGAGCCTCGCCGAAGCGGAAGACCGGTAGGAGCCCACCCTGTGGGCGACCCGCGTGCCCGCGGCGTCTCTCCAATCCCAGTCGCGCACAGGGTGCGCTCCTGCAGCGACATGTGACAGCGATGCAAGGTGCGGTGGTGTAGCAGCCGCTTCAGCCGCGATGCTCTCTCGCCCTGTTCCAGACATCGCGACTGAAGTCGCTCCTGCGACCGCTTTGCGGATTCGGTGGTCTCTGTGGGAGCGGCGGAAGCCGCGATGCTCTCCCTGACGGTCGAAAAAGCATCGCGACTGAAGTCGCTCCTACAGAATCCGGCCCGCCCCGCCCCACGGTGTCCGCAGGCATCGGCCGCGGCGGCCAGACCTCATCCGCGCCCGAACCGCTTCGCCGACAAGGCCGCGAGTTTCAGCCGCTCCGTTTCACGATCCCTCGGCGGACTCAGCGTCACGAGCGAACCGATCAGCGTGCTTGCCGCCGCAGTGACCTGCTCCACGGCGCGGTTGAACGCGGCCTCGTTCATCCTGGACGGCGTGTTGAAGCCGCTCAGCTTGCGCACGAACTGCAACGCCGAGGCATGGATCTCGTCGTTCGTCGCCGGCGGCGCGAAGTTGTAGAGAGTCTTGATGTTCCTGCACATGGGGACCTCCTGCATGCCGGGTGACGGACGGTCGGATACTTCCTTCAGGATGACGAACGGGCAACGCGGGTTTCGACAAGCCGACTTGGATCGTGGCGGCCTTCCAGGGTCAGCCACGCTCTTGCGAGCGGTAGAAAAAGACTACACCTGCGCGAGCGAGAGCGACGCAGATGAACTGCCCGACGATGCTGACAAGGAGGATGATCGCAAACGCCCCGCCATGGTGCGCCACAACCTTCCCCAAAAACGTTTCCGGGTGGAATGTGCCCCAACCAATGATCGAAAACATCGCGACAGCTTGTGCAACACCGAAGAAAACACCGAGGCGGGTGACCTGGATGCGATGGGTGTCGCGCGAGCGCGGCCGCAAACGGCGATATACGAAGAGAACGAACACCAGAATCACTGCACCGATTGCCAGCAACAAGCCCCCGAGGACTAGAAGACCCTTGACGTCCGGCGTCATTTGGAAGGACATCGGTTAATGAATGATCATTTGGATGTCGCGACATTGCGCCGGGACGCATCCAGCGACTGGGTGGACTGGGTGTACCTCGGACCCGTGAGCCACTGTGAAAAACCGGGCGACCTGAACTCCATGCAGCCGTTCGGCCAGTTGATGCCGAGCCGCCAGTGGAAAGACGTGTAGCCGGTTGGATAGGTGACCTGCTCGCGCTGGATGCCATCGAGGGAGAAGGCGCACATGCCGGCGGTCGGCGTCGCGTAGTCGAGAACGAACTTGAGACCGAACACCTCATGGAACTGCAGGGTTGCCTGCGCCACGACGAATTCGAATCCGCTCTCGGCCTTGCGCCATTCAAGGATGTAATCGATATCCAGGAAGAGCTCGGCGGAGCCACTGCCTCCCTCGTTCTCGACCAGCCGAAAACCATGCACATGGACGTCGTGCCATGACATGCGGTCGAAATCTCCGGAAGACCATTTCTCGACTTCGTGCATGCGACGCGCGCCTTTGATCTGGAGCCTGAGTATCGCGAGACATATTTGATGAACGGTCCTAAGGGGTCAAGCCGCAGGCGAAGGCACTCCGTTCCAATACCCCACCTGTGACCCCCGTCGCGATGACGCGACGGCCTGCCCGTTAGCATCAATCCGGCTCGGCCAACCGGAGACCGTCGATGAAAAGGCTGCTCGCAGGCACGCTCGCTGCGCTGTGTTCCGTGTCGGCCGGCGCCGTCACGCTGACGACATCGATCGGCCCGTCGGACCTGCGGCAGCGCATCGACGGTTTCGGTACCTGCCTTTCGGGCGACGATGCAACGCAGCCGTGGTTCCAGTCGCTGTACTTCGACGACGCGCGCTTCACGATCGAGCGCATGGACCTGGTGCCGACGTTCCGCGCACCGTATTCGGACTTCACCTACAACTCGCCGTGGTTCCACAACAGCCCGTCATTGCCGGGCCCGGACGGCAACAACGTGCGCACCTACACCGGGCCGAACGACTACTCGCGCCTGTTCGCCGGACGCAATGCGCCGATCGCGGTGATGGGTCCGAACATCGACACCAACATCGGCCTGTTCGATTTCGAATCGGGCATGCCGCACGTCGCTGGCACGCTCGCGCAACTCGGCCAGTCGCACGCTGCAGCACTCGGCGACTTCAAGCTCATCGGGTCGATCTGGTCGCCGGCGCCGTGGCTCAAGGTGTCGTCCGGCAACACGATCGGTGCGGCCGGCTATCCGCTGCCGGTCGGCGGCAGCGCATGGCCGTTCATCTGGGCCGGCAATTTCTCGGGCGGCATGCTCGACACCTCCGACACGCCGCTCGCGGTGTTCAACGACGGCACCGGCCCGACCAGCGCGCTCACCCAGTTCGCGCGTTCGACCGCGGCGTACCTGCGCGGATTCCAGAACCGCTACGGCGTGCACCTCTACGCGATCAGCATCCAGAACGAACTCAACTTCGAGACGTTCTACAACAGCGCGTTCTACCCGCTGTCCTCGCAGTACATCGCCGCACTCAAGCGCGTGCGCGCGGAACTCGACGCGTATCCCGACCTCGCGTCGATCCGCATCATCGGCCCGGAAGACCTGCTCGGCGGCGACGCCCACGGCATGTGGGAATACGGCGGCCCGGTCCACAAGAACCTGCAATACCTTTCGCACATGGCGCAGGATCCGGCGGCCGAAAGCGCGGTCGCGCTCTATGCGATCCACGGCTACGCCGCCGACGGCGCGAGCGCGGCCGACGCGACGCCGCAGCAATGGCTGTGGTGGAAGAACGGCTGGACCACCAGTCCCTCGCCCGGAATTCCCGCCAATGTCGCCGGCTACGCCAGCCACGGAAAGCTGTCGTGGATGACCGAGACCTCGGGCGAACAGACCGCATGGCGCGCGCCCGCGTCCGGCTTTCCCGGCCAAGGCGCGTTCGGCCTCGCGCTGCGCGTGCACCAGGCGCTCGTCGCGGGCGAACAGAGCGCGTGGGTGTACTGGCAGATGAGCGACGGCAGCGCCGTCGCCGATCAGACCCTCACCGACAACACCCTGCAGGCAAACTCGCCGAAGTACGTCGCGCTGAAGCACTACTCGCGCACCATCCGCCCCGGCAGCCGCCGCGCACCCGTCACCGTCACCGGCAGCACCGACGTCGTCGCAAGCGCATACGTGAATCCCGCGAACGGCAGCCTCACCTGGGTGATCCTCAACGGCAACGCATCGACGCAGTCGATCACGATCAACCTGCCCGGAACCGTTGCCAGCACCTACGACCTCGTGCGCAGCAGCGACGGATCGCTGTGGCAGGCATCGACGCTGCAACCGATCGCCGCGCAACTCACGTTCACGCTCGCGGGCTATGGCGTGGCGACGGTCAGCGGCGGCGCGAGCGATCTCATCTTTGCCAACGGGTTCGACTAGCCGTCGCGTGGCGTGGTCGCGCAGGGCGGGACGAAGCACGCGGGACAACGGCTGATGCGAAACGCGTGCCTGCAAGCCACCGAACGTCGCCCCGCACGATGTGCGGTGGGACTCGCCGCTGCGCGGCTGCGTCCCATCCTACGCGCTGCAATGGCTTTTTGTGGGAGCGGCGGAAGCCGCGATGCTTTTTCCCAACGAGAGCATCGCGGCTTCCGCCGCTCCCACAGGGCGGTCGCCTGCCGCACCGGCCTCCGTTGATGCAATGAGGCGCCGACCAAACGTGATGACGCCGCCATTGAAAGCAACGCGCGCATCGGGCGGTCGATACCGCGGCCAGAGGGTTTCTTCGAGTGCATCCACATAGTGAACCTCTGCCCTGCCTTCCTCCCATGCTGGAGTCGTGCGTCATGCTGCAAGCCCGGACAAACACCCTCGTGCTCGCCATGTTGCTCGCCGCGTTCGCAGGTGGATGGGTCCCGCGGCCGGCGCTCGCGGCGCAGGATTCCCCACGCATGCGCAGCATCCCCGGCGGCACGTTCCTGATCGGGTCGCCCGACGACGAACCCGGTCGCCACACGAACGAAGGGCCGCAACGTCGGTTGTCGATGCCCGCCTTCGCCGTCAGCGAGACGGAGGTCACGGTCGGCCAGTTCGCCGCCTTCGTGAAGGCGACGAAGCGCGCGATGCCCGCCGGCTGCGACACGCACGGCGATGGCTCCGACGGTACTTGGGATCGTGCACCTTCGGCCTCCTGGCAGTCACCCGGGTTCGCACAAGGGCCGCATCACCCGGTCGTCTGCATCACCTGGCAGGATGCGCGCGACTACGCCGACTGGCTCGCGTCGCGCACGGGCCAACCCTATCGCCTGCTGTACGAAGCCGAGTGGGAATACGCGGCGCGCGCCGGCACCACTACCGCGTACTACTGGGGCAACGCGGAACAGGATTCGTGCGCCTACGCCAACGGCGGCGATCGCAGCCTGCTGCAGGCGTTGCCGGCCTGGGCTCAGGCCCTCGCCCAGGCGCAAAAGGACGGGGAGCCCGGCTCGCACATCATCGAATGCGCCGACGGCGCCGGCTTCACGCGCCCCGTGGGACAACTGCGACCCAACGCATTCGGCCTGTACGACATGACCGGCAATGCCTGGGAGTGGGTCGAGGACTGCCATATCGCCGGCGCCTACGATCACCTTTCACCCGACGGCCGCCCCGCGAGGAATGACGCATGCAAAACGCATCGCGCGCGCGGCGGCTCGTGGGATGACTACGGCATCGACCTGCGTTCCGCGCGACGAACCTCCGCGTTGCCACTGGACAGCCGCCGGAACGACACCGGGTTTCGCGTTGCACATGCGCTGAGGTAATCAGCCCCGGTGTGGCCATGCGGAGGGCGATCTGCCCTTCGATGCCGCGAAGACAACGGGATCAGGCGCCTTTTCGAAACGAAAGCAGGGCGCGGCATCAGTATTTTTGTGGGAGCGGCGGAAGCCGCGATGCTTTTCCCCAACGAGAGCATCGCGGCTTCCGCCGCTCCCACAGTCGCTCAGGGTGGGACGCAGCACGCGGGACGCCCTTCGATGCGGAGCGCATGCATGCAAGTCCCACCCTACGCGCCGCCCCGGATACCGGGTAACGTACCTCGCATCGACCTGTGCGATCGCCAAGGGGGACTACGATGCCCGAACTGCTCGTGCGACGAGGTGAAGTCCTCGCGCTGCGTCTTTTCGACGTCGCGTATTCAATCGACCTTGCCTCGGCGGAAGCCCTGTACGCGTCGAATGCGAAGGCGCGCAGCGATCGCAGTCGCCTGACCCAGGTCGCCGAGAAGGCGATTTCGTTCGGGGATCCGCCGGTCCTGTTCCGGATGGGATCGCTGGACCTCGACATCGGCGGTTTCACCACGACGGTACACGTCTCGGTGCGCCTGTACGACTTCGGTGTCGTCGCGATCACGCTGCGCATTCCCGTGTTGGACCAGCCATGGTCCGGGCTGGAGCGCCTGGTCGAAGCGGTGCAGACCGCCGTCGGTCCGATTGCTTCCACCCCCGTCTGGCGCGAAGTGCTCGATCGCACGCTGGCCATCGTCGGCCCCGCGCTGGTGCGACCGACGCCGGCGACGTTGCAGGAGGATTACCTGATTGCCGTCGCTCACGCGTTGAGCGAATCCCTGTCCGCCACGGCGCTGCAACAGCGGGTGGACCTCGCCGCGCTGTTGTCGGGCGAACGACGCAAGCTCGCCGAAGGCGAGAAGCGCGAGCTGCTCAAGCAGAGCTATTCCTACTTCGACGACGACCTCGTCGTGCTCACCTGGGATCGCGCCTTCATCTACGACCCGGAAGGCAATCCCGACGTCGCCGACGTCATCGAAGTCGCGAACGCGCAGCTGCTGGAATTCCGCTACTACGACGAATCGCTCGACGACGAACTGCCGCGCATGTACGACCAGGTCGAAGCCGCTCGCCGCGGGCCGTTCGCCGCACCGCGCTTCGCGCGACTCGCGCGAAGCCTGTACACCCTCGTGGCGGAAGTCACCGAGCTGACCGAGAAGGTCGACAATGCCCTGCAGGTGACGGAAGACGTCTACCTCGCGCGCATCTACTCCTCCGCGCTCGAACTGTTTCGCGTCCCCAAGCTCGTCGCGGCCGTGGACCGCAAGCTGTCGATCGTGCGCGACACCTACACCGCACTGTACGAGGAAGCATCCAGCAGCCGCGCCGAGCTGCTCGAACTCGCGATCGTGGTGCTCATCGTCATCGAGATCATCCTCGGCATCGCACGCCTGTAGCGGGCCAGAGTGCCTTTTTGAAACGAGGAGCAGGCAGCAACCGTGCTCTTGTGGGAGCGGCGGAAGCCGCGATGCTTTTACCCGAAGAGAGCATCGCGGCTTCCGCCGCTCCCACAGGGCGGTCGCCGATACCGGATCATGCCCCGCCGTAGGTCTCCCCGACGCGCACGAGCTCGTCGATGTCGCTCTTGAACACGTCGGGCAGGCGTTCGATCGGGGTGAAGAACCAGCGGACGTGCGGGTTCGCGCTTTCGAGGCGTCGCCAGTCCTCGTTCGTCTCGACCACGAAGCTGGCAGTGTCAGCGCAACCGTGGTTCAAGTAGCGGATCGAATGACTCGCACCGAAGACCCGCTGCAGTGCCACCAGCATCGAATGCTGCGCGGAGACCTCATCGCCCCAGGGAACGTCGACCCGGTCGCTGCCGCGGACGAGCTGGTAGTACGACGTGCGATCGTCCATTTCGAGCGTCGTGCCGTCGGCGGGCAGGCCCGTCGCCGTGAAGAATGCGCTCAGCATCCGCGGTTCTTCCTCTCGCCAGTCCACCGACATCAACCGCGGATAGTCCAAAAACTCGCCCAGCGGAAAGGCATCGACGTCGCGGCTGACGATCGTGTCGTAGGGATGCATTGCGGTTCCTGCGAGATGGGTGTCGGCTGCATTTTCCAACAACCACCATGACCATTCAAAACCGGGATATCGGGGTCAGAGTGCCGTTTCGAAACGACAGCAGGAGGCGCACCAGTGCTTCTTGTGGGAGCGGCGGAAGCCGCGATGCTTTTACCCAAAGAGCGTCGCGGCTCCCACCGCTCCCGCAGCGCGATCGGCCCCCATGTCATCCTCCCCCGGGTTTTGGTGTTTACCTGGAGACCAAGGCGCCTTTCGACAAGCGATCGGCGCTCACATCCAGGGGAAACGACCATGCGTGTGCGACATGTAGTGATGGCCTGCCTGCTGCTGCCGACCGTGGCCAGCGCGCAATGGAAGGAGGCGAGCGATGCCACCTGGCATCCGCCGCAGAATCCGGCCATGAACCCGACCGGACTGGCCGGCGTCGGCGACCTTGCATTCGACCCGGCCTTCAACGCGGGCCTCGGCTTCAACCGCATCGACTTCAACGACGCCAACAGCAAGCTCGATCGCGGTCGCAGCATCATTCCGGTGCGCTGCGGCGTGGGCTGCATCCGCTTCCTGGTGTTCGGAATCCACCAGCACGGCAGCACCTGGGATGCGGTGATCAGCAAGATCGACAGCAGCGGCGCACTCGATCCGACCTTCGGCAATGCCGGCAAGATGCTGGTCACCACGCCGCTGTCGTACGTGACCGACATGACCGTCGACGCGTCGGCCCTGCACTTCTACTTCTCCGGCTGGATGCACACGGGCGCCGCGCCCGACAACGATTTCGGGGTGACCTGCGTCGATGCCAGCGGCGTGGCCTGCGCCGGCTTCGGCACGCAGGGCACCGTCACGAAATGGTTCGACCTCGATACCAACAAGGACGACAAGGCGCTGCGGATCCGCTACCGACCGGCGTCCGGTCCCAACCCCGCCAGTCTTCTCGTCGCCGGCATCGCGACGGGCGGCACGCCGGCGGCACCCTCGTCGCGTGTCGGCGTGTTTGCGATCAACCCCGTGAGCGGCGTGACGATGGGCTCGTTCGGCAACGGCGGCAAGGTCGTGCTGCAGGTGGGCGAGGTCGCCAGCCTTGCCAACGTCAACCTCTACGACATGGCGCTGTCGCCAGCGGGCGTGCCGGGCGGCGAACGTCTTTACCTGGCCGGCTCGTTCCAGCGCGCGCCATTGGCCAACAACGACATCGACGGCTACATCATGGCGATCGATCCGGAAGACGGCAGTCTCGCGACCAGCTTCCATGGCGGCATGATCCCGGTGCACAACGACATCGGCCCGCCCGGAAATCCATTCGACGAGGTGGGCGGCATTGCGGTGCTTCCCGACGGCAAGGTCGCGATGGTCGGGCGGTCGATCGACGCCGATTCCAAGGATCAATTGCTGCTCGCGCGCGCGACCGCGCTCAATGGCCTCGATACCGCGTTTTGCGGCGCGGGCGTCTGCGCCCACCTGTCGCCGGACCCGAGCGCAAGCGTCGACGCCTACTCGATCGGGGTACGCCCGATGACGCACGACCTGGTGGTCGCCATCACCGAAACCCGCAGCACCGGCCCCGGCCAGCTGGAGCGCCTGCAGGTGCTCGAGCAATACAGCGCATCGGGTATCACGCTGCACGGACGCACGGAGAGGGACTACGCCACCTGGAATGGACAAACGCCGGACGCGACGAGCGGCGACGTGGTGGTCGGAACCAGTGCCGCAGGCGGCTATGCGATGACGGTCGGCTCCGCGCTGTGGGATACGCCGAGCAACGACTACGACATCGTTGTGGTACGCACGATTGCGACCGACGAACTGTTCGCGAGCGGGTTTGATAGCGTAGGCATCGAATGAGCAGGAGCACCGGACCATTGCAAAACCCCGCCACGCAGGCGCTCACGTTCTGGTTGATCGCAGCGGCGCTGATCCTTCTCGGGCTGTTCAGCGTGCTCGGTGCGCCGCGCACCCCTGACGGAGCCGGCGAGGCGGTCGGCCGCGTGCTTGCGCAAACCGGTGTTGCGGCCCTGCTCGCCTGGTGGCTCGCGCGCCGCAGGAATGCACCATGGTCGTGGCTGCAGTTTGGCGCGGTGCATGGGATCGCCGTGGTGGCCGTGGGTCTGCTCACCGTGACGGGACGCGCACGCGCCGACGACGCGTTTCCGTTCACGGCGGCATTCGCGCAGGACTGGACCGTCGAACGCCTCGCGGGCGTTTCCTCCGCGCCGCAGGACCAGGCGGCCGGCGTGCGGCAGCGTGCGCGCTGGAACGGCGCGGACGGTGCAGCGGTGATCGAAATCACCTGCTCCTGGCGGCAACCGGACGACCATCCCGACGTCGGCGCGCAGTTGCGCGGCGTCGCCAAGGGCATGTCCGACGGCCTGTCGAAGCAGGGCATCACGCTCGATCAGGACGCGATCCGCACCGTGCGCAAAGGCCATCGCGACTGGTTGCAGATCGACCTGCGCGCACACGACGCCAGCGGCCCGCGACTCGTGCAGACCGTCGCGATGACGTCGACGCCACGCTGCCTCGCAACCGCAACGCTGAGCGGAACGCCGCAGGCGCATGCGCAGCAGGCGGCGTACTTTTCAAGCGTGCTCGATCACCTGCACTTCCAGGAACCCGCGCCCCCACCGTCCACACGCGACTGACGTGACGCCGGCAATCACTGCGCATTACCCCCTCTCACGCTTGCAGGAGAGGGTTGGAGTGAGGGGAAGCGCGCGATCACGCCCAAAGCATTCTCGAGGCGTGTGAGGTCCAATGTGGGAGCGGCGGAAGCCGCGATGCTTCTCATGGTATGCACTGCGGACTGAAGAGCATCGCGGCTTCCGCCGCTCCCACAAAAGCCGAAAGCATCGCGGCTTCCGCCGCTCCCACAAAAGCGCAGAGCATCGCGGCTTCCGCCGCTCCCACAGTCGCGCAGGGCGGGACGCAGCAAGCGGTCAATCCTCGGTCGTGCCGCTTCGGCTACGATCGCCGTGTCCTGATCGGAGCCCACGATGATTGCCCACGCCGCCCTGTTCGCAACACTGCGCCGTTCGCTGGCAGCCGTGCTGATCGCGCTTCCGCTCACCGCCTGCGTCACCGGCGGCAACCCGCGCGCGCCGATTCCGGTGGTGCGCGTGGCGGCCGCGGAGCCGACGCAGCGCGTCGTCGTGTTCCTGCCCGGGCGTGGCGACCGCCTCGAGACGCTGGTCGATCATCGGGTCGCGCAACGCATCCAGGCGGCGTGGCCGGGCACCGATGTCGTTCTCACCGGCCTCACCATGCCGTACTACAAGGACGGCCACGTCGTTGAAAAGCTCCACGACGAGATCATCGCGCCCGAACTCGCACGCCACCCGGGCGGCGTGTGGATCGCAGGCATCTCGCTCGGCGGCATGGGCGCGATCTTCTACGAACACGACCATCCCGGCGCGATCCGCGGCTTCGTGCTGTTTTCGCCCTATCTCGGCGATGTCGGCGACTGGCGCGAGGTCGACGCGGCGGGCGGGCTCGGCGCCTGGGATCCGGGCGCGCCGGCGCCGATCACGCAAAGCACGTATCGACACGAGCTCCTGCGAACGTTGCACGCGTGGGCCGGCGACGCCGCGCGCGCGCAGTCGGTATGGCTCGCCTACGGCACCGGCAAGGACTTCCGCGCCACCATCGAACGGCTGACCCCGTCGCTGCCCGCCTCGCACGTGCTCGCGCTGCCCGGCAGCCACGCGTGGTCGTTCTGGGACGGCGCGATCGAAGCGCTGTTTGCACGCGTCGCCGCGGACGCGGGCACCGATCCCTGAAGGCGAAGGTCGCCCTGCGTGGCCGACCCCCTGCTGGTCCGGACACGCAGGTTTCCGGATACTGTGCAGCGACCCTTCACCCCACGGGACGACCATGGACAGACGCCGCTTCTTCTCCACCGGTGCCGCTGCCGCGTTGGCAGGGCTCGGGTCCCGTCGCGCACTCGCCGACGAGGGCGCCGACAAGGCCAAGACCCATTTCGACGCGGCCACGGTCAAGGCGATGCGCGATCGCATCAAGCCGATCGGCGCCGACGAGTACCAGGCCCGCCAGGAAAACGCGCGGCGCCTCATGAAGGAGAACGGGCTCGATGCCGTGTTCGTCGAAGGCGGCACGACGCTCTCGTACTTCACCGGGCTGCACTGGTGGCTGAGCGAGCGCCTGTTCGCGATGGTGCTGACGCAGCGGGGCGAACCGTTCTTCATCGGACCGAAGTTCGAGGAAGGCCGTGCGCGCGAGAAGCTCGGCAACGAGGTCAAGTTCTACACCTGGGAAGAGCACGAAAAGCCGATCGATCGCATTCGCCAGGGCCTGCAGGACCGCGGCCTGCTCACCGCGAAGCTGGGCATCGAGGAAACGGTGCGCTACTACGCGGTCGAGCAGTTGCAGCAGAAGCTTTCAACGCTGACCTTGACCAGCGCGATGCCGGTGACGGCCGGCTGCCGCAGCGTCAAGTCCAAGCATGAAGTCGAGTTGATGCAGGTCGCCAACGACATCACCGCGCAGGTGTACCGGCAGGTGCAACGCGAGTTGCGCGCCGGCATGAGCGAGACCGAACTCGCGGGCATCGTCAGCGCACGCTTCGCCGAATTCGGCGTCGAAGGCGACGCGCTCGTGCTGTTCGGCGAAGCGTCTGCCTATCCACACGGGCTGACCCGCGACGTGCAGCTCAAGGACGGCGACGTCGTGCTCATCGACGGCGGCTGCAAGGTCGAAGGCTACGGCTCCGACATCACCCGCACCATGGCCTTCGGCAAACCCAGCGACAAGATGCAGCGCGTGTTCGAGATCGTGCGCGGCGCCCAGGACGCAGGCCTCAAGGCCGCACGACCCGGCGTCGCCGCGGAAAAGGTCGACGCCGCCGCGCGCAGCTACATCGCCGACCACGGCTACGGCCCCGGCTACAAATACTTCACGCACCGCCTCGGCCACGGCATCGGCATGGACGGCCACGAGTGGTACTACCTCGTCGGCGGCAACACCCGCCCGCTGATGGCCGGCAACATGTTCAGCAACGAACCCGGCATCTACATCGTCGGCGAGTTCGGCATCCGCACCGAGGACGAAATGCTGATCACCGAGGACGGTGCACGGTTGCTGCTGCCGCCGGCGAAGAGCTTGCTGGAGATTTTTTGAGCTGGCGATAGCGCGGTCAAAGGGTCCGACATGACGTACGTCTTATTTCGCTGTGCGTACCCCGGCTAGATACGCCTGGTGAGGTTGAAGTCGATCAAAGGCGCTAGACGTGCAAGCCCCAACGCTTTTTCTCGTACGCCTTCTTACGCCAGATGTAATTCAATACGATCAACTTGGCTCCACAATTCCTTGGGCAGCTCAGTGCTTTCACCGCGTATTGGCCGTACCAACCAATCGCGCTTCTGTCGGCCGAGCAATCTCTCCCAGCATTTCGGATACATTTGCCGCATAACAAACAACAGAAACGACACAGCCGACATCTTATTTGCGGCTAAGCGAATCTCGTTGTCCAGACCTATGTGTATATGTGCCGCCGGGCGCGCCCCTGCACGATAGCTCGCAGCATCATAGTCAAAGCGAATTGGCGTGACGTACTCGCGCAAAGATGCGGTATCAAAGACGTGCGCGTAGTCTTCCCGATGCAGCGCTCTCGCCCGAGGAGTGTCGCGCTCACCGAGCGCCTCCAGATATTCGGCAAAGGTCACAATCTGAAGTGGCGAATGCAGAAAGGCATATGACGGTTTCGCGCCTTCTGAAAAAATGAAAATCGAGTGGTCAGCCATTCGAACGTGATACCAACCGCTCGAAAGCGCCTTCTTCCACTGCTCAACATAAGGAAGAATACGCAAGTCACCAGCTATCCCTGGCGTGACGACGAAGTGCTCGCTACCGAATTCGGCAACCGGAAAATGCGCCTCCCGGCAAAGCTCTTGTAGGCGGACCTTATACATTTTTTTTAAGGTGCTTGCGGCTTCGAGCCTTAGACTGTACGTCTCTGAGTTTCTTGCGAAGAATTCGTTCAAAGTCCTCCGGATCGAGCGAACTTCCAAGCTCCTCGATCTCGCGATCGATAGCACTGGGATCCGGTTCGAACAAATCTCGTTTCATAAAAACGAGATCCTCGGCTCTTGGTTGAATGAATTCCAACTTAGGAAACTTTTCTTTGGCTCTCTCAAGCTCGCCGTAGAAAGCTTCAGCTGGAGGCCCAATTCCTGAAATCGTAAGCCAACCCTTTGCACGCGTCATAGCAGTAAACGCCCTGTTGCGAGACTTTGGCGTAGTCCACTCGAAGAGCGCGTCAACCCCTACAAGGTAGACTGCATAAGCCTCGTTTCCTTTTGCCTTATAGACAGTCGCAAGCGTCACGCATCCATCCTCTTGAAATTCCGGGACGCCATACGCTCTTGCATGAATATTGTTAACGCTAATTCCGATCGCAGCCAATCCTTCGGCGATGGCGCTCAAATACAGTCCGGTGTTTCGGTCATCCGCAGAAATCACCAAGATATCTTCAGGCGGGACGCCTTGGACCTTAACGTCGTTCCCGATCGCCTCAACTACGAACCCAATCTCTTCGCTAGGGGTTTTGAACACCCTGCATGAGATGATCTCATTCAGATCACATGCGTCACTGATCGAAGAAGGTGAATTTTCTCGCGGGCGCACAATGGCGACCGTTTTTCCAGGCTCGATAGCGCCCATAACTGAGTAGCCAAAATCCTCCCAGTGCTCCTTGGATTCAAGCATTTGAACTACTTTCCTTCCATAGATTCCGAAACCAATCGCGTGAGCGCATACAAGAACCTCGCGTGGATTCCTATAGCACTTGTGCAGGATGATGTCTTGATCAAACTCGACATGCGGTTCGTTCAATCCATCTGTGCCGAAAAGCGACGCAGCGGTAGGAGTTTCGACATCGAATATGGTTTGAAAGACATCGTAGGCAATCACGAGCCGTTCGTCTTTCGCAAGGCGCAGCGCTAGCTTCATAAATTCGGCAGGAAAATCCTGCGCCTCATCGACAAACACGTAGTCGAATGAGTCACGCACTGATGGGTCCGCCAACAGCAGGCGACATGCCGCCGCAAAAGGCTGCGAAGCTGACAAGCGCTTAGCTTGTCCGAAGTCCAACGTAGAGTGACCGAATCGTCTCGCCGTTTGGTAGTACAGACCATCAACCGTCGCGCCGCCCCACGCGTGCAGCACCTGAATTTTCTTCCAGTCTGGGTCACGATCTTCATGCATCCGGTAGAACCGCGTGATCAACTGTTTGATGTGCTGATACAGACTCTTCGTATAGAACGTCACAGCAATCTTAGCGTCAGGCTCTCGCACAGCCGTGAGAGCGGCTTTAAGTGCGAGCACAACCGTCTTTCCGGAACCCGCAAGTCCCTGAATGCGTTGTGGCCCTCCGATATCACTCATATATGCCACACGCTGATCGCGATCGAATCGGCGAATCTCCTCCTCTAGCGCAGCGATGACCGCGACCTTTGACTTCTTTGGGAAGTTGGCAGTGGGCCGATCCTTCGGTTTTACGAGAGCTTTGGATCCATCTAGTGTCGACACAAGTTCGGCGAAGACGTCTGAATCAATTCTCGCTGACAGCCGTTGCGTCCTGAGTTGGTTTTCGAAACTGACTACGCCAACTAATACCGTTTCTGTTGCCTTGCCTTCTGGCATCCAAACGCAGGCATCCAGGGGAAACTTAAGTTTGGCCCTGCCTGCACGAAGGAGCGGATAGCGCACCAGCCGCGAAAAGACTTGATTGAAAGCACCTTCTAACTTGTTTCGTGACGAGGCGGTTTCCGAATCGACCGCCCCGACCAACAGCACGCCATGCCAGGGGGAAATCATGAATCGCCCCGGCTTTCCCGGAGGCTCCAACCTTTGAGAGGATGGAGTCATGAAGAAGCCCAACAAGTATGCCCCGGAAGTACGAGAGCGAGCAGTTCGGATGGTGCGCGAGCACCAGGCTGAGCACACCTCGCAGTGGGCGGCGATCGAATCGATTGCTGCCAAGATCGGCTGCACGGCGCAGACGCTGTGCAACTGGGTTCGGCAGGCCGAGCGCGACCAAGGGTCGCGTGCCGGTCTGACGACGGCGGAGCGAGAGCGCGTGAAGACGCTGGAACGCGAGGTGAAGGAGCTACGCCAGGCCAACGAGATCCTGCGCAAGGCCAGTGCGTATTTTGCGCAGGCGGAGCTCGACCGCCGATCCAAGTGATGACGCGTTTCATCGATGAACACCGGTCGATGTACGGGGTCGAGCCGATCTGCAGGGTATTGCCGATCGCCCCGTCGACGTATTACCTGCACGCGGGGCGCCGCGCCAATCCGACGAAGCGACCGGCGCGTCTACAACGCGACGCCGCGTTGCTGCCGCAGGTCAGGCGCGCGTGGGAAGAGAACCAGCAGGTGTACGGGGCGAGGAAGGTCTGGAAGCAGTTGCAACGTGAGCGCTGGGTCGTGGCCCGTTGTACGGTTGAGCGGCTCATGCGAGAGCTGGGCATCGTCGGCGTGGTCCGTGGAAAGGCCGTTCGTACGACCAAGCCCGATCCCGGGCGCCCGTGCCCGCTGGATCGCGTGAATCGGCAGTTCAAGGCCGAGCGGCCCGATCAGCTATGGGTGAGCGACTACACCTTCGTCTCGACGTGGCAAGGGTTCGCCTACGTGGCCTTCGTGATCGACGTCTATGCACGGCGCATCGTGGGCTGGAAGGTGTCCGCTGGCCAGCAAACGCAGTTCGTGCTGGACGCACTGGAACAGGCGCTGCATGCGCGAAGTCCGGCGAACCGACTGGTTCATCACAGCGATCGCGGTTCGCAATATGTATCGATCCGCTACACCGAACGACTGGCCGAGGCAGGCATCGAACCATCGGTCGGCAGCGTGGGCGACAGCTACGACAATGCACTCGCCGAAACAATCAATGGCCTGTACAAGGCCGAAGTGGTGCACCGTCAGTCGTGGCGCAGCCGCGAGCAGATCGAACTGGCGACCTTACAGTGGGTCGACTGGTACAACCATCGCCGCCTGCTCGGCTCCATCGGATACATTCCTCCAGCAGAAGCCGAAGAAAACTATTATCGTCAGCACGAGTCCGCCATCGAGGTGTGACTCAAACCAAACAGCCTCCGGGATTTCCGGGGCGATTCAATCACAACCAAGTCAGCTACGAGAAGTTTCTCGTCTTCGCGAAACAATGGGAAGTTAATGAAGACAACAGCTTCTTCCAACAGCAGCTCGCCCTGCTTTGCTCTAACGTGCTCGACCAACGCTCTCACATTGGGGTCGGATCGCACAGCAGCTTCGTTCGGATAGATTTGCATTCTGCTATGACCCGGCTGTTTGGTTGATCGACGCGAGCATCTCGCTGGATTGAATCAGCTTAGGCACAACTCCATTGCGCATATAGATTCTGCCGTCCTTTGTTGACGAAAATTCTTGCCAGCCGAAAGAACCAGCCCCCTTACTCCTCATCGGAGGTGATCCAATGCTATTCGCCCATCCTCCGAGGGCCTCGATATGCCGCATCTGAGATCAGGACGATATTGCTCGACCAGCTTAAGGATGTGCGCCAGAAAACGGGGTCAGAGTGCCTTCTCTATTGGCTTTCTTCCTCAAAAGGCACTCTGACCCCGTTATCCGTTATCGCAAGCAACCGCGGCCATGGAGATAAACACGAGGACTTCTCAACCGCGAATGTCCGTACAGAGAGCCTTCAGAGCGTCGACGTCCGCAGGTGCCTTGTCAAGTTTGAAATCGTAGTCGGTCGAAGCACCGGCGTTGTTTGCTGCGATCGCCATATCGATGTACGTCGATACAAGCTTGCCGGCCTTCTCGAGCGCTGCAGCGACATCCGGAAACGGAGAATCGGCATTTCCGTCCTTGTAATAGCCGCTGCATTCTGCACGCACATCTCGCAAGGAACCAGCGAAGGCAAGGCGTGCACTGTTGAATGCCTTCATCTTTTCCAGCCGGGCATTCTCGACCGTAATTTGCGCAGCCGGCACGACCTCTGCCTTGACCGCATCCGTAATGGGTGTTTTTTGCGATGATATCGCATCAGCCAGGCTGGTGAGGAACGCGTTTGCAGCCTTTGTCTCGACGACGATTCCAGCCAACGTCACCGGAGTCTTCACCTTGGGCATGGTAAACGCAGCCCATGGCGAAAGTGGCGCGTCATTCGAGTATCGGACCGCAGAACGACTATCGAGACCACCAAGTATCGCCATACTGACGGTGGCATCCGATGCTTCGACGATAGCGACGTCCGGCGTTGACTGCGGCTTCGGTTTCACAAAGCCAGCGAATACCACGTAATCACGCGAGCCAAACCCGCCTATAAAGGGCTTGTCGACGAGGGCGCATGTCGGTCGGAACGCCATCGCGCTGGCGTCACTGGAAACATGGACCTCAAGCTCGACGAAGAAGTCCAGGTGGGAGACGTTAAATGGATAGTTTCGCTTGTCTTGTGCGGGACCGCATTGATCCAGCTGACCAGTACCCTTTCCTGAATCCGCGTTGTCGAAGCGCGCGGCAACGATCTCCACGCATCCCGGCAGCACCACAGAGTCATCGCCCGGATTCTCGGTGATGCCAGTGAGGTCGGAGTCGCTGCCTACCAGTTGAAGTCCGCGATACGTCTCGACTCGAACTGTCTTCGCCTCGCCAGCCGACCGAATGGCACCAACCAGCAGGTCAAACCCCTTATCTATCAAGCCCGGCAGCAGCGCGGCAACCAACGCGGCGGACTTGAACGTGGACTGCGAGTCTTTACCCGGTACTTTTGCGTACACAGCCTCGTTGGTGTGTTCTGAAAATAGACATTTCCTCGACGCATACACTCGCATCTGCTGAACGCCCGGGCGACTGGCTTCGGCGTGCAACGAGGACGATCCGGCGACAAAGCCAAGGAGACATGAGAAGACGTAGACCGCTGCCGAAACTCGATTGGACATCACACTTTCCCCCCTGTATTGATAGCCATGACGCGAGCTTGCGATGGAAGACTGGCGAAACCTAGTTCAGAAGTTGATGGTTGACCCACTCTCGTTGCGCGCCCGACAGCAATACATAGATTGACCCGCCGCCACATACCTCGGCGCCTTTATAGCTTCGCGAAGCTATGCCAACGATCACGCCAGACGCCTCGACGTTCGCGCCTTCCGGCAGCAGTAGCGCAGGGCTACCGCTATCACCAGGGCAAGCGCCTACATCGCCGGAGACGTAGCCGACGGGCCCGACAACGAACTCTCTACCTTTGAAACAGCCATAGAATTCAGAGGCGCTGCAGCGAGCGTCCATGATATGAGCGGTGCCGAAATTTCGACGCCCTGAAGCCCCGTTTGTCGGTGCATACCCGGTAATGATCAAACCAGAACCCTCAACTACTCGACCGATGTCGACGTCGCTCGCCATTTTCGCAACGCTGGCATTGTGGGTCCGCGGGGGATACTTGAGCTTGATGGTGGCCAGATCTCCATCCTCAGCAATGTGATCGCACCGAGCTCGGATCGTCGTCTCATTTTCCTCTGTCGGAATGGATTCGGCAGCTGACGCCGGGATGACTTGATATCCGAATCTGACTTCCTTGATCTGTTTGTTGCATGCGCAATGAGCTGCGGTGAGGATGAGATCCTTCTTGATCGCCACACCGCTGCATATCAGGCCTAGTTCGGAAGATCCCTGGGTTGTACCAAAGAGCGCAACAACTTCATTGCGGTTCTTTGCTGGCACACCGCGACGGACGTAGTCCTGGTATTGAGGCAGGCAGGCAACAAATGCCAGACATGCGCTCACGAACGCTCCCCACGCTGCTAGCTTGCGTTTCATGGTCGCGAGTAGCCCAGTCCTGCAGAGCGTTAGTCTTACAAGCTCTCGCGTGTTTTCACGTAGGAAATTTCTGACAATCCATGTAGGAAAATTGATACGGCGAGAGTTCCAATTCCAGCCAGTCGGGCAGGTCTCGCGTGTATCCGTGTAACGACAGCAGCCCAAATCGCTCGAAATTGACGTTGCGAGCCGCTGTCCGCCCTTGTCTATCGGTGTTCCGGAGTCGCGGGATCTGAGACCGCCTCCTGTTCCAATACTCCTCGTGCCGTGTGGCACACGGTCGCCGGCCATCGGGGTCGGCGGCTTCTTCGAAAACCAAGAGGAGTAGTGCCTAATGACCCAGAACATCGTTTCGCTGAACCTCACCGATGACCAGCTGACGGCCGTGGATGCGGCGCTGACGGAGCTGGAGGCGCAACTGGGCGGGTTGATCGCCCTGTCGGTGCCGCAGAAGCGGTCGTTGCGCAAGATGGGAGAGAAGTCCGAGGCGTTCTGCCGGCAGGCGATGCTGCTGCTGTCGCAGAATCCGGAGCTGGTGCCGGCCAACGTGGTGGCGGCGGGTCCGGTGCAGGATCTGGCCATGCTCGACAAGCTGCGTCCGCGCCTGGCGCGCCTCACCCGCCTGGCCGAACGTGCGACCGATACGGATATCGCGCTCGGCAGCGACGTGATGGTCGCGTCGTTGCAGGTGTATGGCCAGCTCAAGCTCACGGGTGCCAGCGAGGGCCTGCAAGCATTGCGGCGTGACCTCGGCATGCGCTTCGCACGGACGTCGAAGCCGGAGGAAGCGAAGGCGGCCTAGCCCTCGCGACCTTTCCTCATGCAAGCCTGAGCCGCAGTGATGCGGCTTTTTTGTTTTTGGAATTTGCCGACCGCCTCAGTGTTGGCTTCGCGCACGGTTGATTTGAAGCGTCGCAACGTTTCGGTGCGGCGTTGCACCTTTTCGGTGCGTGCGCGCACATCCGATTTGCTCCGTCGCAAATTTTCTTTGGAAGGCCGGAGCTTTCGGGGTCCGGTGGCGCATGTTTTCGGTGCGGCGTTCCAAATCGCGGGTGCGGCGTTGCACTGTTCATTTGCTCGCGAGCATGTTTGATTTGATCGTTCGCAAATTCGATTTGGTCGGGTGCAAATCCGATTTGCGCGGTCGCATGTTTTCTTTGCGAGGTCGCATCCGGGATTTGATCGGTTGCACTGGATGGGTGCAACGCTGGAGCTTGCGGATGCGCGGGTGCGACGGGGTGTTGGGCGGGTGATGGGTTTGTGGTGGGGGGAGCATCGCGGCTTCCGCCGCTCCCACATGGGTCCTCCAACGGGGGGCGCGATGGTTCCCGCCATAGGTGCGAGCACCACCATCCCCACCCAACCCTCCCCTTGAAGGGGAGGGCTTGCGGCGGGACTCGCATGGGATGCGAGCGGCACCATTCCTACCGAGCCCTCTCCTTGGAGGGGAGGGCTTGCAGCTTGAAGGGAGGGTTTACAGCAGGACGGGGCGGTCGGGCAGTTCGTCGGCGTTGCGTTCGCCGTTGGCGGGGAAGTGACGGGCGAGCAGTTCGCCGACGGCGGCGACGCCTTCGATCGCGCCGTGTTCGTAGTCGCCGCGGCGGAAGTAGTCCTTCATCAACGCGCAGATCGGCAGCCATTCGGCTTCGGGGATTTCCTTCGCGACGCCGCGGTCGGCGACGATCTCGATCGCGTGGTCGGCGAGCAGCAGGTACAGCAGCACGCCGGTGTTGTGTTCGGTGTTCCACACGCGCAGGTTGGCGAACACCTCGTGCGCGCGCTCGCGTGCGGTGCGCCCGCGCGCCACGTCACGCGGCGACAGGCTGCCTTCGGCGGCGAACACGATCTCGCCGTGGTGGCGGTGTTCGCTCGCGGCGATCGCGTGCTGGATCGCGTCGAGCGTGGCCGGCGGGAAATGCCGCTTCGAGGACGCGAACAGGTGTCGGACGATGCGCATGGTCACCAGCTCCCCGAGGCGCCGCCGCCGGCGGACATGCCGCCGCCGCCACTGAATCCGCCGCCGCCACCGCCGCTGCTCCAGCCGCCACCGCCGCCGCCGCCGAAGCCGCCCCAGCCGCCGCCGCTGGCGAAGCCGCCGCCACCGCCGCCGCCGAGCAGGCCGAACACGAGGCCGAACAGGCCGAGGCCGACGCCGAGCGGAAGCAGGCCGCTGATGAGCCAGCCGATGCCGCCGGCGCCGAGGCCGACGAGCGGCGCGCGCACGCCGGCCGGCGCGCCGCCGAACAGGCCGCGCAGGAACAGCGCGGCGAACCAGGCGGCGATGATCGCCGGTGCAAACGTGTCGCCGCCTTCGCCGTCGCCGCCCTTGTCGTCCGCGAGCGGTGGCGGCAGCGGTTCGTCGTTGACGAGCTTGGTCAGCGCGCCGAGTGCATCGTGCAGGCCGCCGTAGTAGTCGTTGGCGCGAAAGCGCGGCGCCATGTATTCGCGGATCACGCGTGCCGCCGCGGCGTCGGGGATCGCGCCTTCGAGTCCGCGCGCGACTTCGATGCGCACGCGGTGGTCGTCCTTGGCGACGATCACCAGCGCGCCGTCGTCGATGCCCTTGCGGCCGAGTTTCCATGCGTCGAACACGCGGATTGCGTACTGCGCGATGTCTTCCGGCGCGGTGCTCGGCACCATCAGCACGCCGATCTGCGCGCCCTTGGCTTTTTCGAGCGCGGCGAGTTCGTCCTCGAGCCCCTGGCGCTGGCTCGCCTCGAGCGTGCCGGTGAGGTCGGTCACGCGCGCGGTGAGTGCGGGGACGGCCTTGACGTCGCCTTCGGCGGCGAAGGCCGCGCCGTACATGACGAGCAGTGCAGCGATCAACAGCATCAGCCGCGACAACACCGCGCCATTCCCCCTCTCCCGCGTGCTGGAGAGCGCATGCACGCCGTTCCCCCTCTCCCGCTTGCGGGAGAGGGTTGGGGTGAGGGGAAGCGTGCGACGACGTTTCATGCAGCGTGTCGAGCCTTTATCCGAAAGAGCACCGCGGCGTTCTGAAGGGAGGCATGTTCCGGCTCGCTTCCCCTCACCCGCCGCGCGAGCGCGGCGACCTCTCCCGCAAGCGGGAGAGGTGACGGCAAACCGCTCAGTGCGCCGGTGCGGGTTGTGCGGGCTGCGTCTGTGCGGGCTGCGCCGGTGCCGGTTGCGCGGGCTGCGGTGCGGGCACTGCAGGCGGCGCGGGCTTGCTGAAGTCGACCGTCGGTGCGGTCGAGATCTGCTTCTCGTTCTCGACGCTGAAGTTCGCCTTGGTCTTGTAGCCGAACATCATCGCGGTGAGGTTGGTCGGGAACGAGCGGATGTAGGTGTTGTAGTCCTGGATCACCTGGATGTAGCGATTGCGCGCGACGGTGACGCGGTTCTCGGTGCCTTCCAGCTGCGCCTGCAGGTTCTGGAACAGGCCATCGGCCTTCAGCGTCGGGTAGTTCTCCGACACCGCCATCAGGCGCGACAGCGCGCTCGACAGTTCGCCCTGCGCCTGCTGGAACGCCTTCATCTTGTTCTCGTCGGACAGGTCGTCGACGGTGAGGTTGATCTGGCCGACCTTGGCGCGCGCCTCGGTGACCTTGGTGAACACTTCTTCTTCGTGCGCGGCGTAGCCCTTGACCGTGTTGACGAGGTTCGGCACGAGGTCGGCGCGGCGCTGGTACTGGTTCAGCACTTCGGACCAGGCGGCCTTGACGCCTTCATCCTTGGACTGGATCGAGTTGTAGCCGCAACCGCTGAGGATCGCGACGAGCAGGAGCAGGGTGAGCAGACGGATCGCGCGCATATTCCCTCCGAAGACGGCGACTGGGCCGGTGCGAGCCGGCGTGTGCGGGCTACTCTCGCGTGGATTGGTGCGGCGTGCAAGTCGCGCCCTTCAGCTGCGCGTCACCAACTGTCCGATGCACCGCCGCCGCCCGAACTGCCGCCACCGCCGCTGAAGTCTCCGCTCGAGCCACCCGACGATCCGCCCGAACTGCTGTCGGAGGTGCCACCACCGCCGCCGCCCGAGAACCCGCCGCCGCGGCGCGGCGGCTTGCCGAGCCCGATGAGCGAAGCCAGCGAGCCGCCGGCCGCGAACGCACCGAAGGCCGCCATCGGATTGCGCATGAGGATCGCGATCGGTATCGCGTTGATGACGCCGAATGCGTACGTGCGTGCGCGTTCGGGCAAGCGGCCGAGCGAGAAGAGATAGAGCTTGCGGTTGCCGAGGAAGAGGATGAAAAGCACGGCGACGAACGCGCCGAACATGATGCCGATGACGAACTGCAGCGGACTCCACCAGGGTTCGTCGTCGGCATTGATGGCGATGCCTTGGTGCGAGGACAACGCCACCGGTGCGGTCGGCAAGGGCTCGCCGTCGATAAGCCGGGTCAGCCAATCGACGCCGATGTCGACGCCGCCGGCGAAATCCCCGGCGGCGAACTTCGGCGACATGTAGTCGTGCATGACGCGCTTGGCCGCGGCGTCGGGAATCGCGCCTTCGAGCCCGTAGCCGACTTCGATGCGCGTGCGGCGATCGTCCTTCGCGACGACGACAAGCACGCCGTCGTCGATGCCCTTGCGGCCGAGCTTCCATGCATCGAACACGCGCGTCGCGTAGGCCTCGATCGGTTCGGGTGCCGTCGTCGCGACGAGCAGCACGGCGATCTGCGCGCCCTTGCGCTGTTCGAGCGTGGCGAGACGCTGCTCGACCTGCTCGCGGCGTTGCGCCGGCAGCGCGCCGACGAGATCGGTGACGCGCGCATGCAGCTCGGGGATGGCCTGCACATCGCCATCCGCGGCGCGCGCCACGCCGCCCGCGAGGAGAAGCGCGAGCAGCAGGAATACGCCGGGCAGTCGTCGCGTCGCGTGCGCGCCTTTCCCCCTCTCCCGCTTGCGCGTGTCGTACCCCCTCTCCCGCTTGCGGGAGAGGGTTGGGGTGAGGGGAACATTGCGTTCCCGGTTCGATCTCCCCTCATCCGCCTCCGGCACCTTCTCCCGCAAGCGGGAGAAGGGAATACACATCAACTTCCCCCGCGCCCGCTTGCTGGGGAGCGCAAGCACGCCGTTCCCCACCTCCCGCTTGCGCGTGTCGTTCCCCCTCTCCCGCTTGCGCGTGTCGTACCCCCTCTCCCGCTTGCGGGAGAGGGTTGGGGTGAGGGGAAGCGTGCGACCACCTCTCATTGCCTAGCCTCGCAAGGAGCGCGCGTCGCGCCGGATCAGGCCGATGGAGTCTCGTCGAGCGCACGGCGCCGGCGCCGGCGGCGCCTGGCGTACAGGTTGAGCGATTCGACCGCCGCGGAGAACGCCATCGCGAAGTAGAGGTAACCGCGCGACACGTGCACGCCGATGCCGTCGCACAACAGCACGGCGCCGACGAGGATGATGAACGCGAGCGCGAGCATCTTGATGGTCGGGTTGCGGTCGATGAAATTGCCGATCGGATCGGCGATGAAGATCATCACGAGCACCGCCAGCACGATCGCGCCGACCATCGCCGGCAGCAGGTTGACCATGCCGACCGCGGTGATCACCGAATCGAGCGAGAACACGATGTCGATCAGAGCGATCTGCGCAATGACGAGCGCAAAGCTCGCCGAGGTGCGCGCCGCGTCGTTGCTGGGCGGGTCCTCGGTCAGCGATTCCCAGATCTCCATCACGCCCTTGACGACGAGGAAGATGCCGCCGCCGATCAGCACCAGGTCGCGGATCGAGATCACCTGCCCGAACAGCCGGAAGAGGCCCGAGGTGCGGTCGTCCATGCGCGCGAGGTGGGCGAGCGAGAGCAGCAGCAGGATGCGCGTGATGCAGGCGAACGCGAGGCCGATGCGGCGCGCGCTGGAGCGGCGCTCGGGCGGCAGTTCGCTGACCGCGATCGAAATGAAGACGAGATTGTCGACGCCGAGGACGATCTCGAGCGTGGCGAGGGTGAGCAGCGCGATCCACAGCTGCGGGTCGGTGATCAGTTCCAAAAGCGCGGCCAGAGTATCAAGCCCCAGCAGAGCATGACATTGCACATCAGCAGCAGTACGGCCGCTGAACCCATGTCCTTCGCGCGCCCGGCCAGCTCGTGGAATTCCGGGCTCGCCTTGTCGACGATCGCCTCGATCGCGGAGTTGAGCAGCTCGGCCGACAGCACCATGACGAGGCTGCCGGCGAGGATCGCCTTTTCGACGCCGCCGTGTCCGATCCACAGGCCGGTCGGGAAGAAGAGCACGAACAGATAGCCTTCCAGGCGGAACGAGGCTTCGTGGCGCCACGCCGCGCGCAATCCCATCATCGACCACTTGAAGGCACGTGCGATCTGGCGCGGACCGCGCGGTTCGGTACTGGGCATGGAGGTCGACTGGGGGCTCGGAACGTCGGGCTATGATGCCATAACGCCGGCGTGGGCCCGGCCCGTTCCGTTCCGACCCGGAGGCTTCATGGATCGCCGATTGCTCGCCTGGACTGCTGCAGTCGCCGCATTGCTGGTGCTGCTCGGACTGCTCGGCCTCGACCGGCCGATCGCCGAATGGGTCCGCGCGAGCGGTGTCGAGAACGCCCGCGTCTTCGCCTGGGGACTCGCCGCGCTCGACACGATCAGCGGCATCTCGTTGTGGTTCTGGCTCGCCGGTTGCGTCGCGCTCGCGCTCGGCGCGATCGGCCTCGCGATCGCGCGCGATGCACGCTGGCCGCGCGCGCTGCTCGCCGCGGGCGTCGTGCAGATCGCGACCTTGCACACGATGAGCTTCGGCAAGGACGGGTTCGGTCGGCTGCGTCCGCACCAGGTGCTGGAGTCGGGCGACTGGTCGCATGTGTGGCATGCCGGCGGCGTGTCGTTTCCGTCCGGCCACTCGGCGTTCTACTTCGGCCTGCTGCTGCCGCTCGCCGCCGCCTGCCCGATCCGCTGGCTGCGCATCGTGCTCGTCGCGATCCCGGTGTACGTGGTGCTCGCGCGCATCGACCTCGCCAAGCATTTCCTGTCCGACGTGTCGATGTCCGCGCTGATCGCCGCGCTGTATTCGCTGCTCGTCGCCACGCTCGCGCGGCGCTGGTTGCCCACCGCGACGCACCGCGTGTAGGGCGGTACGCGCGCACGCGCGTGCCGCCGCTGCGAGGCGTGCGGCGGGACTCGCGCGGCGCGCTCGACCCGCCCTACCGGCTTGCTCTTGCGGCCCTCCCCCTCAAGGGGAGGATTGGGTGGGGATGGTGTGCAAGGTGATGCAGGAACAAACGCATCGCGGCTTCCGCCGCCCCCACAAATGCCCTCCCCTCCGCCCCATGTGCGTTCGCACACGCGCGTGCGGACCGCTTGCGCTAACCTCGCCCGGTTTTCTTCCGCACCCGGACCATCGATGAACGCCTTGCCCGCTCGCCCAAGCCAGACCCGCTCGTTCTCCACCATCTTCCTGATCGAGCTGTGGGAGCGCTTCGGCTACTACGGCATGGCGTCGATCTTCATCCTGTTCATGGTCGAGAAGATCGGCTTCGCGGACACCAAGGCGAACCTGATCTGGGGCGCGTTCACCGGTCTCGTCTACGCAGCGCCGGCGATCGGCGGCTGGATCGGCGACCACGTGCTCGGCACGCGTCGCACCCTGCCGATCGGCGCGGCGATCCTCGCGATCGGCTACCTGATGCTCAGCGTGCCGACCGACGACCTGCGCCTGTTCTACGCGTCGATGGGCGTGATCGTGGTCGGCAACGGCCTGTTCAAGGCGAATGCCGCGAACATGGTCCGGCGCATCTACGAGGGCGACGACGCGAAGATCGACAGCGCATTCACGCTCTACTACATGGCGGTCAACATCGGCTCGACCGTGTCGATGCTGCTGACCCCTTGGATCAAGGACCATTGGGGCTGGCACGCGGGCTTCATGGTCTGCTGCGGCGGCCTCGTGCTCGGCATGATCAACTACCTGATGATGCTGCGCACGCTGCGCGGCATCGGTTCGCTGCCGGACGAGCAGCCGGTGCGCTGGGATCGCCTCGCGATGGTGCTCGGCGTCGGCTTCGCGTCGGTATTCGCGGTCGCGTTCGTCGTGCAGCACCAGGAGATTTCCGATCTCTCGATGTGGGTCGCGGGCGCCATCGTGCTCGGCATCTTCGTGTACATGATCGTGAAGGGTTCGAGCACCGAGCGCGCGGGCCTGCTTGCCGCGCTCGTGCTGATGGTCGAGACCCTGCTGTTCTTCATCTTCTACGGCCAGATGTCGACCTCGCTGACGCTGTTCGCGCTGCGCAACGTCAACCTCGACTGGACATTCCTCGGCTTCGCGATGCCGGCCTGGTCGCCCGGCCAGTACCAGGCGCTCAACCCGATCTGGATCATGCTGCTGTCGCCGATCCTCGCCTGGCTGTACACGCATTTCGGCAAGACCGGGCGCGACCTGCCGATCGCGGCGAAGTTCGCGCTCGGCTTCGTCGTCGTCGCGCTCGGCTTCTTCATCTTCGGCATGAGCGGCGGCACCGCGGTCGCCGGCAAGGTGTCGTCGTGGTACATGATCTGGGGCTACGGCTTCTACTCGCTCGGCGAGCTGCTCGTCAGCGGCCTCGGCCTCGCGGTGATGGCGCGCTACGTGCCTGCGCGCATGGGTGGTTTCATGATGGGCGCGTACTTCGTCGCGACCGGCATCTCGCAGTACGCGGCGAGCATCGTCGCAAACTACGCCGCCATCCCCGAGAACATCGACGACCCGCTGCAGAGCCTCGCGATCTACACCAGCCTGTTCAACAAGCTCGGCCTGCTCGCAGTCGGCGGCACGGTGGTCGCGTTCCTGCTGCTGCCGCTCATGAAGAAACTCTCGGCAACCCATGGTGCCTCGGCGGTCGTCGACCAGTCGGCCGCGGGTGGATTGCGCACGGTGGGCGCGGAAGAGTGAGGCGGCGCGGCCTCGACGGGATGTTTCCCGGCCGTTCGCGTCGAGCGCAGCACCAAGCCGTTCGCATTGAGCGCAGCGAGCGCTGGCGAGCGAAGTCGAAATGCCTGCGGAACCTCAAAGCCCCTTCGACTTCGCGCCTGCGGCGCTGCGCTCAGGGCGAACGGAAATCGTGACTCCGCGCCTGCGGCGCTGCGCTCAGGACGAACGGGTTTCCATGAGCGAACGGGCCTCCCAAGCCGCTCGCGTCGAGCGCAGCACCAAGCCGTTCGCATTGAGCGCAGCGAGCGCCAGCGAGCGAAGTCGAAATGCCTGCGGAACCTCAAAGCCCCTTCGACTCCGCGCCTGCGGCGCTGCGCTCAGCGTGTAGGGCGGTACGCGCGCACGCGCGTGCCGCCGCTGCGATGCGTGCGGCGGGACTCGCGCGTTGCGCTCGACTCGCCCTACCAGCCATGGGAGCGGCAGTTGGGTTCCGCGTAAAACCCTGCAAAGGGCCTGTTCGCCGTGCCCGCAGCGCGGGTCGGGCGCGCGCGAGGGCGGTATCCTCTGGCCATGGCCCGCAACCGCATCCTGATCGCCGACGACGACGAGGAACTCGCGCAGCTGCTGCGCGACTTCCTCACCCGCGAAGGCTTCGACGTCGAAATCGCGCACAGCGCCGATGCCGCGCTCGCCGCGGCGCGCGCGCAGCCGTTCGACGCGCTCGTGCTCGACGTGATGATGCCGGGGCGCTCCGGCCTCGACGCGCTGCGCGAACTGCGCCGCGAGTCGCCATTGCCGGTGCTGATGCTGACCGCGCTTGGCGAGGACATCGATCGCATCCTCGGCCTCGAGCTCGGTGCCGACGACTACATTCCCAAGCCGTGCAATCCGCGCGAACTCGCCGCGCGCCTGCGCGCGGTGCTGCGTCGCGTGCGCGGCGAGGGCAACGACGCACTGACCGACCTGCGCAACGGCCCGATCTGGCTGCGCGCGGCCTCGCGCAGCGTCAGCGTCGACGGCCACGCGCTGACCCTGACCGCGACCGAGTTCGACCTGCTCGTGCTGCTGCTGCGTGAAACCGGGCGCGTGGTCAGCAAGGAACGCATCTCGCAAACCGTGCTCGGTCGCCCGCTCGGACCGTTCGACCGCTCGATCGACGTGCACGTGTCGAACCTGCGGCGCAAGCTCGGCGACGCGCCCGATGGCGACTCGCCGATCACCACCATCCATCGCAGCGGCTACCTGCTGCGCCAGCTCGGCGACCCGACGCCATGATGCAGCGCCTGTTCTGGCGCATCTTCGCCACGTTCTGGGCGGCGACGGTGTTCCTGCTGCTCGCGTTCGGGTGGATCGCGACGAGCAACTTCGAGACCGAGCAGATCCCCGGGCTCGGCATCACGCGCCTGCAGGCGGCGATGGACGACCTGCTCGCGCGCACCGGCCGCGAGCTGCGCCACGATGGCGAGACCGCGACGCGGCAATGGCTGCGCGCGGCGAGCGGCTTCGGACCGATCAGCGTCTACCTGTTCGACCCTGCCGGGCATGAACTGCTCGGTCGCTCGACGTCCGCCACCGTCAGCGACGCGGCGACCACTGCATTCGGCCTCCTGCCGACGGGCGACGGGCCGTACGGCATCGTGGTCGACGGCGAGCGCCTGCGTGCGCGCTCGATCCGCACGCGCGAAGGCGACATCCATGTCGCGGTCGCCGCGCTCGAGGGCAGCTTCCTGTCGCGCCTGATGTCGCGCCGCCCGAGCTGGTTCTGGCAGAACATCGCGGTCGCGATGGCGGTCAGCGCGCTGGTCAGCCTGCTGCTCGCGTGGTACGTCGCCGCGCCGCTGCAACGCATCCGCGCGAGCACGCGGCGCTTCGCCGGCGGCGACCTCGACGCGCGCGTCGGCCCGCTGCGCTTCGGTCGCACCACCGAGACCAGCGCATTGGCGAGCGAGTTCGATGCAATGGCCGAGCGCATCAAGGCGCTGGTCGAAAGCCACCGCCGCCTCGTGCGCGACGTCTCGCACGAGTTGCGCTCGCCGCTCGCGCGCCAGCGCGTCGCACTCGAACTCGCGCGCGGCGGTGACGCCGCACAGGTGAATGCCTCGCTCGACCGCATCGAATGCGAATCCGACCGCCTCGAGACGATGCTCGCGCAGGCGCTGGAACTGTCGCGCCTCGAAACCGCGAACGTCGAGATGCACGACCACGTCGCGCTCGACGCGCTGCTCGAGGACGTCATCACGAACGCCGACTACGAAGGCGCGCCGCGCGGACGCAAGGTTGCCCTGCTCGAACGCGCGCAGCTGACCCTGACCGGATCGCACCAGACGCTCTACAGCGCGTTCGAGAACGTGATCCGCAACGCACTCGCCTACACCGCCGACGGCAGCGCGGTCGGCGTGCGCCTGCAGCGCGTCGGCGCGAATGCCGTGCTGCGCGTGCGCGACCACGGCCCGGGCGTGCCAGCGGCCGAACTCGACCGCATCTTCGAACCGTTCTACCGCACCGACACCGCGCGCCACCGCAGCAGCGGCGGCACCGGCCTCGGCCTCGCGATCGCGCGCCGCGCGATCGAACGCCACGGCGGCACGATCGCCGCATGCAACGCCGACGGTGGCGGGCTGGAAATCGTCATCGAGCTGCCGCTGGGACAGCACGGGTCCTGAGACAAAACGGCTCATTGTGGGAGCGGCGGAAGCCGCGATGCTTCCAGGCGAGAAGAGCATCGCGGCTTCCGCCGCTCCCACAGGGGCGTCCTGCGCAGCCCGACGGCTCCGACGACAGACTGCAGTCCGTCACCGAATCCAGTCCCGCAGGACGCGCTCGATCGCGGGCATGTGTCCGGTCAGCAGCAGCCAGGCGGCGAGAGCGACGTTCACGACGACGCTGAGCCAGAACACCACCTGGAACTCGACCTTCCTCGACTTGTGGCGGAACACGTCCTGTGCGATCAGCGCGCCCGGCCAGCCGCCGCACAGGCCGACGAGGTGCAGGGTGTTCTCCGGCGTGCGCGAGCGTTCGCTGCGCGCGGCGGATTTGTCGATCCCGTACATCACGAACGCGATCGCACTTGCGACGAAGTACAACGCCGCGATCGCAACCGGCAGGCGACTGGTGACCGTGGCGATCGCGAGCAACACGAGCATGGTCGCCCCCACGACGCTGCGCCACGCAAACGGGTGCCTCGAATGCTTGCGCCCGGAGGGCGCACCGGCGAAACGCACCGCAAGCGCCTGCGGTCGTTGCCGTTCGTCCGTGCCGACTTCGTAGGACACGAGCGCGCCCTCGAATGGCCGGCTGCCGCGGCGATCGAACGCCTTGATGTGCACGAACGCGCGTTCGCCTCCGCCATTCGGCACGACGAAGCCGAAGCCACGCGCGTCGTTCCATTCCGTTATGCGTCCGGCGAAGCGCATGGGGAGTCCCCGGAAATCCAATCTGGTCCAGCTTACCGCGGGGTCCCGGAAACCGCCTGTATCCGCGCAGACGGCGATCATCCTGGCCGGCGGCACGCGCTTTGCGCGTACCGCCCTACAATGCGCGGATGCCCGCCTCCGCCGCCACCCGTCTCGGTTTCTTCCAGCGCGCGCGCGGGCTCGCGGAAACGCTGGCGTGGTTGCGGCTGGTGGCGATCGCGGGGCAGGCGCTGACGGTGGCGGTGGTCGCGCTCGGGCTCGATCTGCCGATTCCGGTCGTGCCGCTCGCGCTCGGCATCGGCGCGCTCGGGTTGTTCGCGCTGTTCGCGTTCTGGCGCCTGGAGCAGCCGCGGCCGTTCACGCTGGCCGAGGCGTTCGCGCACGTTGCGGTCGACATCCTCGTGCTCGCCTACCTGATGTACTGGACCGGCGGTGGCGACAATCCGTTCGTGTCGCTGCTGGTGATCCCGATGGCGCTGGCGGCGGCGGCGCTGTCGCTGCGCTACGTCGCCGCGGTGGCGCTGCTCGCCTCGACCTGTTTCGTCGCGCTGATGGTCTGGCACGAACCGTTGCCGACGCTGCACGCGGCGCGCTTCGCCGCGATGGACCTGAATGTCGCGGCGGTCAGCGTCAACTTCGTCGTGACCGCGGCGGTGCTCGCGTTCTTCATCGCCCGCCTCGCGCGCGCGTTGCGTTCACGCGAGGCGGAGGTGCAGCGCGAGCGCGAGCGCACGTTGCGCGACGAGGGCATCCTCGCGATCGCGACCCAGGCCGCCGGTACCGCGCATGAGCTCAACACGCCGCTGTCGACGATCCGCACCCTGCTCGGTGAACTGCAACGCGAGCGCGCGGGCGACGCGCCGCTGGCGACGGACCTCGCCCTGCTGGTCGGCCAGGCCGAGCGTTGCCGCGACATCCTGCGCCAGCTGGTCGAGGTCGGTGGCCGGCGTCTCGCCGGAACCCCGGAGCGCTTGCCGCTGGCAACCTTCGTCGACGCCTGCGAAAACCAGTTCCGCCTGCTGCGCCCGGAAGTTTCGCTCACGATCGCGTTTGACGGCACCGCGGGCGAACACCTGATCGAAGCCGTGCCGGATCTCGGCCACGCGCTGATCAACCTGCTCAGCAATGCCGGCGACGCTTCCCTCGCCGCGGGTTCGGCCGAGATCGAACTGCACGTCGCAGTCGCGGACCGGCATGCGGAATTCATGGTGCGCGACCACGGCGCCGGGATCGCGCCGGGCATGGGCGCCGCGTTCGCGACCAGCAAGGCGCACGGGCTTGGCCTCGGCCTCGCGCTCGCGCATTCGACCGCGGAGCGACTCGGCGGTGAACTGACCGCGCACGCGGCGGACGGCGGCGGCTTGCTGCAGCGATTGCGCGTACCACTGCCGCCGAACGACAATCGGCGCCGATGAACGTGCCCGGACCGCTGCTGCTGGTCGACGACGACGCCGTGTTCGCGGCGGTGCTCGCGCGCGCGCTCGGTGCTCGCGGTTTCAGCGTGACGGGCGCGAGCGATGGCGCCAGCGCGCTCGCCATCGCACGCGCGCAGGAGCCGCCTTACGCGGTACTCGACCTCAAGCTCGGCGCCGAGAACGGCTTGGCGCTGATCCCCCAGTTGCTCGCGGCTCGGCCCGGCCTGCGCATCCTGCTGCTGACCGGTTATGCCTCGATCGCGACCGCGGTCGAGGCGATCAAGCGCGGTGCGCACGACTACCTCGCCAAGCCGGTCGACGCCGACCAGGTGGTGCAGGCGCTGCTTGGTGACGGCAACCGCGAGGTCGGGTCTACCCCGCCCGAACGCGCGCCGCCGCTCAAGCGGCTCGAGTGGGAACACATCCAGCGCGTGATGGCGGAATCCGACGGCAACGTCTCGGAAGCCGCGCGGCGCCTCGGACTGCATCGGCGTACCCTCCAGCGCAAGCTTGCGAAACGGCCGGTGCGCGAGGCGCACGACTGAACGGCCCCCGGGGCCGATCGTCCTTTCCGGTGGGGACAGGGAGGGCATCGGCAGGAGATGTTCGCCGGCACGGGTGATTTTCCAGGGCGAACGTCACGTTCGTTCCTGTGTCTGGATCGTGCCGATCCTCCGTTTCGGTTCCATGGCAGTACGACAGGCGCGGCCGGCGCGCGGCGTACCCTGTTACCCAATCCGTCCGCCGGCACATCCAGGGGTCCGTCATGCTTCGTTCCGTCCGCACACTCGTTCCTTGCCTTGCGCTCGCCTTCGGCCTGCCGAGCCTTAGTCACGCCTACTCCGCCTGCGTCGGCACCGCCGCGGAACTCCACACGGCGCTATCGCAGGCATCCGCGAGCACCGATGTGACCGCCACGATCAAAGTCCGCGAGGGAACGTATGAGGCGGACGGCGGGAATGCCTTCTACCTCACCCAGGCGCATTCCGGTCAGACCGTAAGCATCAGCGGCGGCTGGAGCGCTGCCTGCGCGACCCAGCGCCCCGGGGCCGAATCGGGGACCGTACTGGTCGGCTCGACGAGCGTGGCGGCCCTCCAGCTCGCCACCGGTTTCGGCACGAGCGGCAATACGATCAACGCAACCGACCTGACACTGCGCAACGACCAAGGCATTCTCAACGACGCGGTCGGCGCCTGCCTGCACGTCGTGCTCAATTCCGGGTCGACCGTCAAGGTCTATCGCGCGCGCCTGGACGGATGCGTCGGGTCATCGGCCGCGATCTTCGACAACTCCAGCGGCGACCTGACCTTCGCCAACAGCGTGGTCCAGGGCGGCTTCAACGCCGGCGCGCCGGTACGTTCGTTGAACAACAACGCGGTGACGCGACTGGCGCACCTGACGATCACCGGCAACTTCGCCACCTCTACCGGCCAGGAGGCCAGCGGCCTGTTCGTCTTCGCGCCGGCGAGCCCCGGCAGCCAGGTCACGCTCGACAACAGCGTGGTGTGGGGCGACATCGCGCCGGCCGGCACTCCCGACATCGCCACCGACGGACCCGGCATCATCTTCACGCGCGCCCACTACGAGACGCGCAGCAACGTCAACGCGCTCGTGACGGACAACATGCCCAGCCATGGCAACCCCGGCTTCGTGACGCCGACCAATCCGCGCCTTCGCGACAATTCGCCGCTGGTAGACAGCGGCGTCGTCCTCTCCATTGGCGGCGGCACCGACGCGGATGGCCATGTGCGTACACAGGGCGGTGTCGTCGATGTCGGCGCCTATGAGACCGATCCCGATCGGATCCTTGCCGACGGATTCGATCGCTGAGCGAAAGGGACGGCGGCACTTTTCACGGCGGCACCGCCTTTGACGTCGCCGCGGCGCCGCGAAGATCACCGCCGTCCCCTGTATTCCGCCCCAGGAAGGCCGCGTAGCGCGCGGCAGCGTCGTCGAACGCCTTGATCGCGGTCGCCGATGGAGGATCGAACCAATCCGGCACGACCTCGACCGCAGACTTCGCAAGCGTGCGTTTCCATCCACCCGCGATGCGGCCGTCGTCGAGCAATGCGGGCTTGAAGATGCCGTTGCCCGCGCGCACCGCATGGTCCGCGTCGAGGAATGCGCCGCGATCCTGATAAGAGATCATGTACTCGTCGTACGCGGGCAGCAGGTGCACGCGCGCGCGCTTCGTCGCCATCCCGTCGTCCACGGCGGGCGCATGCCAGTACGACCGGCCGCCGACATCGACGCGCTCGAATTCGTCGCGTACGGCTTCGTGGGCGGCTGCCGCCTCGGCGGCGGCGAGGCCCGACCACCACGCGAAGTCCTGCACGGTCGCCGGGCCGCGGCTCGCGAAGTAGCGGCGCGCGAGTTCGGTAAGCGCCGCTTCGCGCGACGGGCGACGCGTCGGCGGCAGCCAATCGTCGAGCAGGACGAACGCAGGCTGCTTGCCCTCACGCGCGCCGAAGCAGAGCACGCCTGCGTGCGCGAGCCACCAGACCAGGTGCAGTCCGCGCGAGCCGCCCGTGGCGATGCGCGCATCGTCGAACGCGGCGTAGAGTGCTTCGCGCGTGAGCGCGCGACAATCCGCAAGCACGCGCTCGCAGACCTTTCGCGCGCGCTCGGCGATTCGCTCGTCGAGCTCGAACTCGTCCTTCAGCCGGCGCCGGCTCTTCTGAAGCGTGCGCGGCGCGGTCACGTCGAGCAGCCAGCGCAGGTCGTCGGCCGCGACGATGTGCAAGGTGCCACGCAGCGGCCAGCTGCGGACGATGCGTCGCTGCGCGAGTGCGCGTTCGATCGTCGCCTCGTCCGCGCCGGTGACGCGCTGGCCGATCGCCCACAGCGCGCCGAGATAATCCTGCGCCTGCACGGCGAGTTGTGCTCCGACGGCTTGCTCGGGCGTGGCGAAGCCTTCGCCGACGAGATGCTGGCGGCGCAGGCGCGCGCCGAGCAGGTCGAAACCCCTTCGCTTCACGGCGCCGGATCGCGCCGGGTCGGCGCGCGCACCATCGTGTCGAGCAGGCGTTCAAGCATCGTCGCGTGATCGTCGCAGCGACCGCTGTGCACGGGCGAGGTCTGGATCACCGTGCTGCGCGGCGCGGTCAGCCAGCGGAAGCGTTCGCGCGCAGGCAGGCGACCGATCGGTCCGGCCGAGTCACCGCCGGCGCAGATCGCCGCGAACGCTTCGAGGTGCGCGCGCACGGTGTCCATGTCGACCTGCGCATCGAGCGCGCGCAGGCGCGCATCATCGAGTTCGATGCGTGCCTCGAGGAAGCCGCCGGCCTTGCACGACAGCACCACGCCGGCGTTGACGAACTCGCCGCGCTCGACGCGCGGCACGACGCGGATCAGCGCATAGTCATACGCGTGCACGGATCGCCTCCTCGACGAACGCGCGCGGCGCTTCGATGCGCCGGCACAGATACTGCGCGTACGCGTCACGGTGTTCGCCCATGCCGGCGAACGGAACATCGCCGCCGAGCCAGGCGTCCGGGATCGACGCGACGATGCGCTCGATCGTTTCGCCCGGGAGCAACGTGGCGAGTCGCTCGTCCGCTTCGCGCAACTCCGTTGCATACGGCAGCAGCACGTGGTCCCTGATGCGCGCGAACGGATCGGTGGCACGCGCGAGATAACCGTCCCACGCATGATGGAAGTACAGCGCGGCGCCATGATCGATCAGCCAGAGCTTGCGGTGCCAGACCAGCAGGTTCGTGTTGCGTGGCGTGCGATCGACATTGCTCACGAATGCGTCGAACCAGACGATCGCCGATGCAAGCGCCGCGTCCGGCTGGTCGACCACCGGATCGAACGTGATCGAACCGGGCAGGTAGTCGAGCGCGAGGTTGAGGCCGCCGCTCGCGCGGATGAGATGCTGGATCTCAGGATCGGGCTCGGTGCGCGCGAGGTCGGGATCGAGTTCGACGAACACGATCTCCGGCACCGGCAGGCCGATCGCACGCGCGAGTTCACCCGCGACGAGTTCGGCGATGAGCGCCTTCGGGCCCTGCCCCGCACCGCGGAACTTCAGCACGTACAGGCCGAAGTCGTCGCCCTCGATGATCGCGGGCAGCGAGCCGCCTTCGCGCAGCGGGGTGACGTAGCGGGTGGCGGTGATGGTCCTCATTCGTCGCCGCTAGAATCAGACAAATGCTTCTCTATCTCCGCCAACTGCGCAAGCGTGACGTGGGGGTCCTTCTTCGCAGCGGCAAGGAATAGATCGGACCTCTTGAGGGAGAGATGCGACCAAAAACCCTTGGGTATCCCGGAGTTGCTTTGCCGTAAATCCGCTCGCAGAGCAAGAAAGAAGTCTTCCGTCAGAAAGATCGTCTTTGCGTCAGGCGCGTTGTTGGTGATGTGTCGCTTCCATTTCAGGAACGCAACGATAACTTGAGGGCCACTCCAAAGTAGCATTCTTCTTATGAACTCTCGAAAGTAGCTCACAAGATCTTGAGGCTGAGTTGTTGGCGAGTGGTCTGAATTAGAGAAGTTTAAGTCGAAATACTTTCGCAAGAATTCGTCGTATATCTCCGTCTTTTTGTCGCGATACAACGCATCAAGCTCCTTCTTTCTTTCGAAGTATCGACCTATCGCAATCGTCAATGTCGCACCGAGCACGGTCGTAGCTGCCGTGATCAGCGTTGCCGCCAGCTCCTTCGGTATCGCATTCAGATACAACAGGAAGCTCTTGCCTATCCAGTACGGCAACCACAGCAGCGTCGCTAGGACTGCTAGGGCGAGAACGACCTGCAGCAATCGCATCAACCGGTTCAATCTATTTTCTCCAGAATCGCCACGTGCACCTTGCCGTCGCGATCCACCCAGCCGCGGTACATGCCGTCGGTGTTGAACGGCGTGGCGAAATTTCCGTTCGCGTCGAGTGCGATGACGCCGCCGTCGCCGCCGAGTTTCGGCACGACGTCCATGACGACTGCATCCGCAGCCTTGGCGACCGGTTGCTTGCCGTGTTCGACGCGCGCGCAGATGTCGTGCGCGGCGACGCTGCGGATGTAGTACTCGCCCCAGCCGGTCGCGGACACCGCGCAATGCGCGTTCGCATAGGTGCCGGCACCAATGATCGGCGAGTCGCCGACGCGACCCCAGCGCTTGTTGGTCATGCCGCCGGTCGAAGTCGCGGCGGCGAGGTGGCCCGCCTTGTCGAGCGCGACCGCGCCGACGGTGCCGTAATGGATCGCGCGGCCGAGCGAGGACTGCTGGGCCTTGGCTTCCGCCTTCAGCGCTTCCTGCAATTCGTTCCAGCGCGCGTCGGTGCGGAAGTACGCCGGGTCGACGAGTTCGATGCCGGCCGTCTTCGCGAATTCCTCCGCGCCATCGCCGGCGAGGAAAACGTGCGGCGACTTTTCCATGACCGCGCGCGCGAGCAGAACCGGGTTCTTCACGCGATGCACGCCGGCGACCGCGCCCGCGCGCAAGGTCGCGCCGTCCATGATCGCGGAATCGAGTTCGTTCCTGCCGTCGTGGGTGAATACCGCGCCCTTGCCGGCGTTGAAGCGAGGCGAGTCCTCCAGCAAGAGGATGGCCTTCGTCACGGCGTCGAGGCTCGCGCCGCCCTCCTTGAGCACGGCGTAGCCGGCCGCGAGCGCGGCTTCGAGGTCGGCGCGCACGAGCTTTTCCTTCTCGGGCGTGAGGTCCTTGCGGATGACCCCGGCGCCGCCGTGGATCACGAGTACGGGCACGGCGGCTTCAAGCGGCATTGCGCACGCGCACATGGCAAGCGCGGCGACGAGGGACAAGCGCATCGCTGTTCTCCCAGGAAGGGCATGCGACGAGTATAGACGGACGCCTGTACGAGCGGCGGAAGCCGCGATGCTCTTGCTGGAATCGCAGCAAGAGCAACACCATCCCCACCCGACCCTCCCCTTGAAGGGGAGGGCTTGAGACATCGCAGCGCACAAAAAAAATAGGAGGGACCGAAGTCCCTCCCCGTGCGCTGCAAAACGTGCGAATCCTACTTTGCCGCGGGCGCCTCTTCCTTCAGGCCGCGCTGTTCGAGCAGCGGCTCGACGCTCGGATCGCGGCCGCGGAAGTCGCGGTACATCTTTGCCATGTCTTCGGTGCTGCCGCGCGAGAGGATCATGTCGCGGAAGCGCTGGCCGTTCTCGCGCGTCATGCCGCCGTGTTCGCGGAACCAGTAGAACGCGTCGTGGTCGAGCACTTCGCTCCACAGGTAGGCGTAGTAGCCTGCGGCGTAACCGCCGCCCCAGATGTGCGCGAAGTACGAGGTGCGGTAGCGCGGCGGCACTTCGGCCATGTCGATCTTGAGGTCGTGCAGGGTCTTCTTCTCGAACGCATCGACATCCTGCTTGCCCGCGTCGACGCCAAGCGAATGCCAGCTCATGTCGAGCAGTGCGGCGGCGAGGTATTCGGTCGTCGCGAAGCCCTGGTCGAACGTCTTCGCCTTCTTGATCTTCTCGACCAGCGCGGCCGGCATCGGCTCACCGGTCTTGTAGTGCTTGGCGAAGTTCGCGAACACCTTCGGCTCGCTCGCCCAGTGCTCGTTGAACTGCGACGGGAACTCGACGAAGTCGCGTGGCACGCCGGTACCCGACAGGGTCGGATACTTCACGTTCGAGAGCATGCCGTGCAGCGCATGGCCGAACTCGTGGAACATGGTGGTCGCGTCGTCCCAGCTGATCAGCGCCGGCTGGCCGGCGGCCGGCTTGGTGAAGTTGCAGACGTTGAACACGACCGGCTTGGTGCCCATCAGGCCCGACTGGCCGACGAGGTTGTCCATCCACGCGCCACCGCGCTTGCTGTCACGCTTCCAGTAGTCGGCATAGAACAGCGCCATCGAGCTGCCGTCCTTGTCGAATACTTCGAACACGCGGATGTCCGGGTTGTACACCGGGATGTCCTTGCGTTCCTTGAACGTGAGGCCGTACATCTGGTTGGCGGCGAAGAACACGCCGTCCTCGAGCACGCGGTTGATCTCGAGGTAGGGCTTGATCTGCGACTCGTCGAGGTCGTACTGCGCCTTGCGCACCTTCTCGGCGTAGTGCTGCCAGTCCCACGGCGCGAGCTTGAACTTCTCGCCGTTCTTGTCGATCAGCGCCTGCATCGCGGCCGCTTCGCCGCGCGCCTTCGCGGTCGCCGCCGGCACCATGTCGGTCATGAGCTTCTCGGCGGCTTCCGGCGTCTTCGCCATCTGGTCGTCGAGGGTGTAGGTCGCGTAGTTCGGGAAGCCGAGCAGCTTGGCGCGCTCGGCGCGCAGCACCGCGAGGCGCTGGATGATCGCGCGCGTGTCGTTCGCGTCACCGTGTTCGGCACGCTCGGTCGAAGCCTTGAACAGCTTCTCGCGCGTGGCGCGGTTTTCGAGCGACACCTGCGCCGGCTGCTGCGTCGTGTTCTGCAGCGTGATCGCGTACTTGCCGTCCATCTTGCGCGACTTGGCGGCGTCGGCGGCGGCAGCGATGTCGGCGTCGGAGAACCCGGCGAGTTCGGCCTTGTCCGAAACGATGACTGCGCCGGCGTTGTTCGCTGCGAGCAGCTTGTTGGAGAAGTCGGTCGTGAGCGTCGACTCTTCCTTGTTCAGCGCGCGCAGCCTGGTCTTGTCCGCTTCATTGAGCTGGGCGCCGGCACGCACGAAGTTGCGGTAGTAGCGCTCGACCAGTTCGTTCTGCTCGGCGTCGAGGCCGAGCGTCGCGCGCGTGTCGTACAGCGCCTTGACGCGCTGGAACAGCTTGTCGTTGAGGAAGATCGCGTCCTGGTGCTCGGCATATTTCGGCGCGATGGCTTCCTGCACCTTCTGCAGGGTCGGATTCGTGTTCGCGCCGGTGATCGCGCCGAACACCGCACCGACGCGGTTCAGCATCTGGCCGCTGCGTTCCATCGGCTCGATCGTGTTGGCGAACGTCGCGGCGTCCTTCTGCGCGGCGATCTTGTCCATCTCCGCGATCTGCTCGCGCATGCCCGCCTCGATCGCGGGCTGGTAGTCGGCGTCCTTGATCTTGTCGAACGGCGGCGCGTGGAACGGCAGCGTGCTGGGAGCCGCGAACGGATTACTCGCCGGCAACGTCGCCGCGCCCTTGGCCAGCGCGTCGGTCGGCTGCAGCAGGGCGCCGGCGGCGCCGAAAAGGACCATGTTCATCGTCATCGTGAGCAGTTTCGTTCGCATCATGTGGGGGATCCCCTCCAGGCAAAAAAGGACACGCGCCGCGAGCGGCGCAGCAAGGCGTGGTCTGGCAGGCTAGCGGGCGCCCGGCCGGGGCGCCATGTGCCATTCGGCCCATGCGCCGCCGCGCGGCGGCGCTTTGGGTGGGGATGGCATTGTTTCGCTGCGCGGTTTTGTTCGTTCGGGGGTACTGTTTTCGCGATGACCGACCCGCGTCCCTGCATGTCCGTTCCGCATCCCTGCGGGCCGGTTGCCTAGCGCGCTCCTGCGCGCAGTAGCAAAACAGAGCAACCGAGCGCCACAAGGTGTCTGCCGCGGCTTCCGCCGCTCCCACCAGGCGCTCCTGCAGTGCCCTAGCCTTTCGGCAAGGCTTTCAATGCCGGTTCGAGCACTTTCCAGACGTTTTCGAGCACGCGCGGTTCCGCGGCCGCCTTCGGATGCAGGCCGTCGTCCTGCATCAGGGCCGGGTCCAGCGCGACGCCTTCGAGCAGGAACGGGACCAGTGGCACGTTGAATTCGTGCGCGAGGCCCCGATACAGCTCACGCAGGCCGTCGCGATATTGCGGGCCGTAGTTGATCGGCAGCTCGATGCCGACCAGCACGGCGCGGGCGCCGGCCGCGCGGGTCGCGGCGAGGATCTTCGCAAGGTTGTCGCGCAGTTGCGCCAGCGGCAATCCGCGCAGGCCGTCGTTGGCACCGAGTTCGATCACGACCAGCGCAGGCTTGTGTTCGGCCAGCAGGGCAGGCAGGCGCGCGAGACCGCCGGCGCTGGTCTCGCCGCTGATGCTTGCATTGACGATTTTCCGTATTGGCGCTTTCGAGGACTGCACGCGCTCGGCCAGCAAGGCGACCCACCCCTCCTGCGGCGCGAGACCGTAGGCGGCGGACAGCGAATCGCCGAGCACGAGCAGCGGTCGCGGTTCCGCCGCGGCAAGCGGCAACGACACGAACAACAGCACGACGAGAAGGATACGCAGCATGGTTGGCGACACCGGATTCGCATTGAATGCCAGCGAGGTTAGCAAAACCGTCGATGGTCCAGACGGACGCCTGACCATCCTCGACCGCGTCAGCCTCGATGTGGCGCGGGGCGACAGCCTCGCGATTGTCGGCGCGTCCGGCTCGGGCAAGACCACCCTGCTCGGCCTGCTCGCCGGCCTCGACCGGCCGAGTTCCGGCACGATCGCGCTCGCCGGCGAGCGCCTCGACCGGCTCGACGAGGAGGCACGCGCGCGCCTGCGCCGCAGTCGCGTCGGATTCGTGTTCCAGAGCTTCCACCTGCTGCCGGCGCTGAACGCGGAAGAAAACGTGATGCTGCCGCTCGACCTCGAAGGTCGCGACGACGCGCGCGAGCGCGCCGCCGAGGCACTCGCGCGCGTCGGCCTCGCGGCGCGCAGGCACCACTATCCGGCGCAGCTTTCGGGTGGCGAGCAGCAGCGTGTCGCCCTCGCGCGCGCCTTCGTGCATGGCCCGGAGATCCTGTTCGCCGACGAACCGACCGGCAACCTCGACCAGCGCACCGGCGCCGGCGTCGGCGACCTGCTGTTCGCACTGAATCGCGAGCACGCGACGACGCTCGTGCTGGTCACCCACGACGCGACGCTGGCGGCGCGCTGCGCGCGCAGCCTGCAATTGCGCGAAGGAAAGATCGCGATGGACGTCGCATGAGGCCACTCGCATTCGCCGCGCGCAGCCTGCGCCGGGAATTCCGCCATGCCGAACTGGCGACGCTGGCGATGGCTCTGGTGCTCGCGGTCGCCGCGCTCGCCGCCGTTGCAACCCTCGCGGCGCGGGTCGAACGCGCGCTGGTCGCGTCGGCGGCCGAACTGATCGGCGGCGACCTCGCGATCGGTGCGAGCAAGCCGTTGCCGGACGCATTCGGCGACGAGGCGCGGCGACGCGGCCTCGCGACGAACCGGCTGGCCGAATTCCCGAGCGTGCTGTTCGCCAACGACAAGAGCCAACTGTGCGACGTGCGTGCGAGCGATCCGGCGTTCCCGCTGCGCGGCGCCTTGAGCGTGCGCGATGCGCAGGGCGGAGAAACTCCCGCGCACACGCCGCCGGCGGGCAGCGTCTACGCCGATCACGCCGCGCTGGTTTCGCTCGGAGTGGCGGTCGGCGCGCGCGTGCAACTCGGCGGGCGCGACCTGCTCGTCGCCGGCGAGATCGCGAAGGCGCCGGACAGCGGCAACCTGTTCCGCCTCGCGCCGCGCGTGCTGATGAATCTTTCCGATGCGGAAGCGGGCGGCCTGCTCGGCAAGGGCAGTCGCGCCGGCCATCGCCTGCTCGTCGCCGGCGATGCGGACGAAGTCGCCGCATTCGCCGCATGGGCGAAACCGCAGTTGCCCGATGGCGCGCGCATCACCACGGTCGAACAGGCGCAGCAGAATCTTCGCAACGCGTTCGAGCGCGGCGAGAGTTTCCTGCGCCTGGCCGCCTTGCTCGCCGCGTTGCTGTCCGGCGTCGCGATCGCGCTCGGCGCGCAGCGCTTCGCGCGGCGCAAGACCGAGGAGGTCGCGCTGCTGCGCTGCCTCGGCGCACGCCGCGGCGAGATCCTCGTCGCGTTGCTGCTCGAACTCGCGCTGCTGGCGATTCCCGCCTGCCTGCTCGGCCTCGCGCTCGGCCTCGGCCTGCAGCAACTCGTGCTCGAGCTCGCCAGCGGCCTGCTGCCGGGTGCCGCACCGAGGGTCCCGTGGGGTCCGCCGCTCGCCGCGCTCGCGGTCGGTGTCGCGGTCCTGTTCGGCTTCGCCTTGCCGCCGCTGCTGCGCCTGCGCGACGTCGAGCCGATGCGCGTATTCCGCCACGATGTCGGCGCGCGCATCCGCCGCTTCGACGCACTCTATCTGCTGCCGCTCGTCGTCGGCGCCGCGCTGGTGCTGTACGGCGCCGGCAACGTGCGTCTAGCGACGACGCTCGGCATCGGTTTCGCCGCGGTGGCACTGGCGACCGTGCTGCTCGGACTCGCCCTGCTCTGGCTGGTGCGGCGCCTCGCCGCGCGCCTGCGCGGTGCGCTGCGCTTCGGGCTCGCCAACCTCGCGCGGCGACGTACGCTGACCCTGCTGCAGACCGGCGCGCTCGCGCTCAGCCTCACCGCGCTCGCGGTGCTCGGCGTGATCGGCCCTTCACTGCTTGAACGCTGGCGCGCCGATCTCGCGCCCGACACGCCGAACTGGTTCGCGATCAACCTGCAACCGGAACAGCAGGACGCGTTCCGCACGCGCCTGCACGCGCTCGGCGCCGGCAACGTCAACCTGTTGCCGCTCGCCTCCGGCAAGCTGGTCGCGATCAACGGCCACGCACCGAAGCCGGCGCAGGCGGACGATCGCCGCGCGGCCGACTGGACCGAAGGCGAAGTGCGCCTGAGCTGGAGCGAAACGCTGCCGGATGCGAACACGTTGCTGCAAGGCCGCTGGTTCGACGCCGCATCGAAGCGGCCGTCGCTCTCGGTCGAGCAGATGTGGGTCGACCTGTTCGGGCTGAAGCTCGGCGACACGTTGACCGTGCGCATCGGCGAGCGCGAGATCGAAGCGGAAGTCGTGAGCATCCGCCGGGTCGAGTGGGATTCGTTCCGCGCGAACTTCTTCCTGATGCTCGATCCGCAAACCGGCGCCGACCTGCCGCACAGCAATGTGGCGAGTTTCCATCTCGGCGGCGACAGCACCGCGGCGCTCGCGGCACTGTCGCGCGATTTCCCCAACCTGTCGCTGGTCGATCTCAACGCGATCCTCGACCGCATCCGCGACATCGTCGGCCGCGTCACCGCGGCGGTAACCTGGGTCCTTGGCTTCAGTCTCGTCGCCGGCGTGCTCGTGTTGCTCGCCGCGCTGGCGGCAACCGCGGATGAGCGGCGCACGGAGGCCGCGTTGATGCGCACGCTCGGCGCGCACCGCCGTCAACTCGCGGTCGCGGTGCTGGCCGAGTTCACCACGCTCGGCGTGCTCGCCGGCACGATCGCGGTCGCGGCTGCGGCGCTGCTCGGCAGCACGCTCGCGAGCGGCGTGTTCAAGCTGTCCGGCTACACGCCACCGCTGCTGCCGCTCGCCGCGCTGGTCGCCGGCGCCGCGCTGCTGGTCGCGCTCGCCGGCTGGATCGGCACGCTGCGCATCGCGCGCACCTCGCCGATGGTCGTGTTGCGGCGAACCTGAGCTGCGTTCAGATCACGTCCCACGGATAGCCACCGCGCTCCAGCACCATGCCGGCCAGCCGTTCGATCGCGGCGTCTTCGTTGCGCTCCAGCCCGCGCACGTTGCGCGCCATGCGCCGGCGTGCCTGGCGGGTGAACGTCTCGGCAATCAGCAGCGCGTCGGCCGCGGTCGGGTCGGCCTGCTTGAGCAGGCTGTCGGCGCGCGAGAGCACGCACAGGCCGACGAACAGGTCGATGGCGATGTCGCCGATGCGCTTCTGGGCGTGCTGCTGGTCGGCGATCGCCTTGCCGTGCTTGCGCAACAACGCGTCGGATGCGCGCGATAGTTCGACCACGAACTTCTCGTAGGTGCCAGCGGCCTTGCGCAGCGCAGGCGAGAGGAGTTGCGCGATGCGGTCGGTGCCGACGCCGGTCACCTCGCGCATGCGCCGGCTGGTGTAGTCGCCGAGCACGCCGAATCCCTTGATCGGGTCGTTGAAGATGTCGCCCACCGCCGCCTTCAGTTCGCTCAAGCCCGCGCCGACGCCCTTGAGCCCCGACAGCGCGATGTACAGGCGCAGGATTTCGTTGGTGCCTTCGAAGATGGACAGGATGCGCGTGTCGCGCGTGACCTGCTCGTACGGAAACTCGCGCATGAAGCCGGTGCCGGCGGCGATCTGCAATGCCTCGTACGACGCGCGCTGCACCGCTTCGCTGGCGAACACCTTGCTGATCGCCGCCTCCACCGAATAATCGGTGCAGCCGCTGTCGATCAGGTGCGCGACCATCCATACCGTGCTCTCGGCGGCGAAGCAGTCCACCGCCATCTGCGCGAGCTTCTCGCGCACGAGGCCGAACTCGGCGATCGGTCGCTCGAACTGCTTGCGGTCCTTCGCCTGCGCCTGTGCCAGCCGGATCAGCGTGCGCATGCCGCCGACCGCGCCACCACCGAGGCCGGTGCGGCCGCTGTTCAAGATGCTCATCGCGACCTTGAAGCCCTTGCCGACCGGGCCGAGCACGTTCTCCGCCGGCACGCGCACGTCGGCGAAGGCGACGGTGGTCGTGGACGAAGCGCGGATGCCCATCTTGTCCTCGTGCGGACCATGGCTGACACCCGGCCACGCGGCCTCCACCAGGAACGCGGTGATCTTGCCTTCCGGCGTGTCGGTACGCGCGAACACCGTGTAGAAACCGGCGATGCCGCCGTTGGTGATCCAGATCTTCTCGCCGTTGAGCGTCCAGCTGCCGTCGTCGTTGCGCGTGGCCCTGGTGCGGATCGAAGCGGCATCGGAACCGGCGCCGGATTCGGTCAGGCAGAACGCGGCGATCAGTTCGCCGCTGGCGAGGCGCGGCAAATAGCGCTGCTTCTGCTCATCGCTGCCGAACAGCAACAGGCCCTTCATGCCGATCGAACTGTGCGCGCCGATGGTCAGCGACACCGAACTGTCGTGGCTGCTGGTCTGGCCGAGCACGCGCGCATAGGCGCCGTTCGACAATGCCAGCCCGCCGTATTCTTCCGGAATGATCAGGCCGAACAGGCCCATGTCGCGCAGCGCCTGGATGAAGTCGGCGGGCTGCTCCGCTTCGCGGTCGTAGCGCTTGAGATCGGTGGCCTTGTCGGTCAGGAACTGGTCGATCGCATCGGTCATCGCACCGAGCATCTCGCGATCACGCTCGCGCATAAGCGGGTACGGGAACAGGTTCTGTTCGAGGATGTTGCCGAAGAACAGCTGCTTCGCCGCGCTCTCGTCGAGTCGTGGCGCCGCGATGGCAGGATGCTCGGGAACGGGCGAGGACATGGCGGACTCCGCATCGGGGCAGCGGCTACTATTCGCCTTGCTTCCGGCGCAGGCAAGCAGGAGTTGCGACGACGTTCGCAGGACGACGTTCCAGCGAGCAGGGAACGGGTACAGCGGGCAGCACCGAGCGACTACGAGGCCGCAGCGATCGTGCTAAGTTCGGGCACCCATCGGAGAGTGCCATGACAACCTACAAGGTCGGTTATCTGGTCGGCAGCCTGGCCAAGGCTTCCATCAACCGCAAACTGGCGAAGGCTCTGGCGAAACTGGCGCCTCCGGAGCTTCAGTTGCACGAAATCTCCATCGGCGACCTGCCGCTCTACAGCTACGACTACGACGCCGACTTCCCCGAGGCTGCGAACCGCTTCAAGCAGGCGATCGCAGACGTCGACGCGGTGTTGTTCGTCACGCCCGAGTACAACCGTTCGATCCCCGGCGCACTCAAGAACGCGATCGACTGGGCCAGCCGCCCGTACGGGCACAACTCCTTCAGCCGCAAGCCTACCGGCGTGATCGGCACCTCGCCGGGCGCGATCGGCACCGCGGTCGCGCAGCAACACCTGCGCAGCGTGCTGTGCTTCTGCAACTCGCCGCTGATGAACACGCTGGAAGCCTACATCCAGTTCACGCCGGGCCTGATCGACGACGAGGGCAACGTGGGCAACGAAGGCACCGCAGGATTCCTGCGCAAGTACATGCAGGAATTCCACGGCTTCGTCGTGCGCGTGACGACCGTGCTGCCACGCGCGGGTTGAGTGCCGGGCGCAGCTTCGCCGCTGCGCCCAACACGCTGTCCCCGGCTTGCCAGCGGCGTGTACACGCTGTCCGGTCGTTGCGCCGCGGTTGAACGGCGTTCCGGACTGGCGCATGAATGGCCCGCCCGTGCATTGTGGAATTGATCTGAGCCCAGGTGTAGGGTCGAGCGCGTGCGCAGAGAACAGTCCGCGTGCATCGCCGTTGCCGCGGAGCCCCTGGCCGCATGACACATCCAGCCCCATTTCCCGCCGATGAAGCCGCACGCCTGCGGCGCCTGCTGGCGCTGAACGTACTCGACAGCGAAGCCGAGCCGCTGTTCGATGCGTTGACGCGCGCGGCCGCACATGCGGTCGGCGCGCCCATCGCGCTGGTGAGCCTGATCGATGCCGAGCGGCAGTGGTTCAAGGCCAACGTGGGCCTGGAAGGCACGAGCGAGACGCCGCGCGACGTGGCTTTTTGCGGCTACACCATCATCGACGACGACGTGTTCATCGTGCCCGATGCGCGCAAGGACCCGCGCTTCGCCGGCAACCCGCTCGTCACCGGCGAAACCGACGTGCGCTTCTACGCCGGCGCACCGATCACCTTGAAGGACGGGCTGCGCATGGGTGCGCTGTGCGTGATCGACCACAAGCCGCGCGAACTGACGCGCGAGCAATCGGCGATCCTGCGCGAGCTCGCCCGCGCGGCCGCCGAAGCGCTCGACCAGCGCGCCCTCGCGCTCGAGCGCAACGCGGCGTTGCAAGGCGAACGCGAGGCAGAGCGACGCCGCAGCGAAGACCACCAGCGCCTGGCGAGCATCCTCGAGGCAACCCATGCCGGTGTCTGGGAGTGGAATCTCGAGAGCGGCGAACTGCGCGTCAATGCGCAATGGAGCCGGATACTCGGCCACGAACCGCGCGAACAAATCATCGTTGCCAGTCCGCTGCACGCGGTCGCGCCCGAACTTGCGGGCGGCCGGGGCGAAGGTGAAATGCGCCAGACGCATCCCGACGACTGGCAACACGTGCGGGACATGCTCGCGGCCTACCTCGGCGGTGCGAGAACCCTGTTCGAAACCGAGACACGCATGCGCCACAAGGACGGGCACTGGGTATGGGTGAAGACCAGGGGGCGCGTATCCCTGCGCGGCGACGATGGTGAACCGCTGTCGATGCACGGCACGCTCGTCGACATCAGCGAACGCAAGGAGATTGAACGCAAGCTGCAGGAAAGCGAGGCGTTCCTCGATCGCACCGGTCGTGTCGCCGGCGTCGGCGGCTGGCAGGTCGACCTCGACAGCAACGAGATCATCTGGTCGGACCAGACCTGCCTGATCCATGACATCCGGCCCGGCCACCAGCCGACGCTCGAGGAAGCGGTCCGGTATTTCCGCGAAGACCAGCGCGACGTGCTGCAGGACGCCATCCGGCAAGGCGCGACCGATGGCAAGGGCTGGGACCTCGAGTTGCCGCTCGTTACGGCGAAGGGGCGATCGATCTGGGTACGCATCGTCGGCACTGCGGAACTGGAGGATGGCCGGCCGCGGCACCTGATCGGCGCGATCCAGGACATCACGTTCCGCAAGCGCGCGGTGGAGGCTCTGGAATTGAGCGAGAGGCGCCTGCGCAAGCTGTTCGAGCAGAGCCTCGGGTTGATCTGCACGCACGACCTCGATGGCGTGCTGCTCACCGCCAACCCGGCGGCGGCGGCGGCGCTCGGCTACTCGACCTCGGAAATCCTCGCCCGGCGCCTGTCCGACTTCATGCCGCCCGAGCTGCGACCCGAATTCGACAAGTACCTTGCGACGGTGACGAGTAACGGGACCGCGTCCGGCGTGCTGCGCCTGGTGGCCAAGGACGGCAGCCTGCGCACGTGGCAGTTCCACAACACGCTCGACGACGAAGGCGACGAGTCCTACGTACTCGGCCACGCGCTCGACATCACCCAGCGCGAACACTACGAACGCCAGCTGCGCGACTGGAGTGTTCGCGACACCCTGACCGGTTGCTACAACCGGCGCTATCTGGCGGAGGTTGCAGCCGGATTGCGCGACGGCGACCCGTGGGGATGCATCGCGGTCGACCTCGATCGTTTCAAGCAGGTGAACGACACCTACGGCCACCAGCGCGGCGACGAGGTGCTCGTCGCGATGGGCAAGTTCCTCGCCGGCCACGTTCGCCCGCGCGACATCGTGGTGCGCGCCGGCGGCGACGAGTTCCTCGTGCTGCTGCCGATGACCGACGACCAAGAAACCGCGAAGATCGTCGAGCGCCTCGATGCGCACCGGGGCGAGGCACCGATCGGCTTCACCCTCGGCCACGCAGTCCGCCACGGCAACGAATCGCTCGACAGCGCGCTGGCTGCCGCCGACAAGCGCCTGTACGCAATCCGCGCCACGCGTGCCACGCCGCCACGTTGAGCGGCCTCCTCGTGGCGGCGAAAGCTCGCGCTACCATGCACGCTTTCCGTGCCGCGAGTCGAGCCCATGTGGAACGCCCTTCTGCCCGTCCTGCTGCTGATCGGATCGAACGTGTTCATGACGTTCGCCTGGTACGGCCACCTGAAGTTCACCGACCGGCCGCTGTGGCTCGTCATCGTCGCCAGTTGGGGCATCGCGTTCTTCGAGTATTGCCTGCAGGTACCGGCGAACCGCTACGGCTACGCGGTGTTCAATCCGGCGCAGCTGAAGGCGATGCAGGAAATCATCACGCTCGGCGTGTTCGTCGTGTTCTCGGTGTTCTATCTCGGCGCGGCGATCAAGTGGAACCACATCGCCGGTTTCGGATTGATCGTGGTCGCGGCATTCCTGATCTTCAAGGAATGAAACGCGCGCGCCTTGCTGAAGGGATGCTTTCACGAAGCTGACGACGCGAAGCTCTGCCATGCTGGATGGGCAATTCCGATCCGGAACGCTGGTTCATCCTGCGAGGAGAGTTCGCATGAAAGCGCTGCTGATGTCGTTGGCGATGGGCTTTGGATTCTTCACCGCGGTCGCGCACGCGCAGGCACCCGCCTCGGCGCCCGCGGGAAGCACGGGGCTGTGCAAGGACGGCACGTACTACTCGGGCGACTCGAAGAAGGGCGCGTGTCGCGGCCACAAGGGCATCAAGGAGTGGTACGCCGGTGCAGCCGCACCCGCCGCCGACCGCGATGCACCGACGAAGACGAAGTCCTCCTCGCGCAAGTCGAAGACCGATGATGCGGCAGCGAGCGCGCCGGTAGCGGCGTCGACGGGCAAGCCGGATGACGCGACCGGGTTGTGCAAGGACGGTTCGTACACGACCGCGGATTCGAAGAAGGGCGCCTGTCGCGGACACAAGGGTGTGAAGGAATGGTACGCGGCAGCGGCTCCCGAGGCAGCACCGATGCCTGCACCGAAACCCTCCCCGCCTGCGCCTGCCACGAAGGCATCCGCGCCCACGCCGGCACCGATGCCTGCACCGAGCGCGGCGCCGGCATCGACGCGCGCCGCTCCGCCAGCGGCTCCGCAAACACGCACGGCCGCTGCAGGCGGTGGTGCCGGCAAGGTATGGCTCAATACCGAGACCAGGGTCTACCACTGCCCGAATGATCGCTACTACGGCAAGACCAAGCAGGGCGAGTACATGAGCGAGGCCGATGCGATCGCGAAGGGCGCGCATGGTTCGCACGGCAAGGGGTGCACGCAATAGTCGCGAACGACGATCGCAGCGTCGACGGGCTGCAGCTTCGCAGTCCGTCGACGCCTCGACCGAGCGGCATGGCTATTCGAAGCTGTCGTAGAAGATCAGATCGATCGCCGCGCCGGCCTCGACGGCGCCGCTGTCGCAGGAAGAATTCGCGATGCCGCCTGGCCGGGTCGCGCCGCGCTGGTCGTACGGCAACATGCATTGCGCGTTCGGGATGCGGTTGATCGCCGCGCTGCCTGCGGCCGGCAGCAACGTCTGCGTCGCACCACCGTTGTTCGCGAGCGCGCCGAGCATCGGATTGCCGCTGCCGTCACCCGGCTGCAAAAACGAACACGAGGTCGCACCGAACCAGACGTTGTAGCCCGCGGAAACGAGTGCCGTGCTGCTGCCGTCGCAATTGCCGTTCGTGTTGTTGGCGATGATCGAGCGGCTGACCGTCAGAACGGCGGGATCGTTGCTGTAGATGCCGCCACCGAACGTCTGGCCGGTGTTGCCGGTGATGGTCGAGTACATGACCGTGGCAATGCCGCCGGTCTGCTCGATCGCCGCACCGCCGGAGCCGGCACCGGTCGTGCTGTTGCCGGTGAAGGTCGAGTCGGCCACGTCGAGGTCGGACGTGCTGGAAATCGCTCCGCCACCAGTCGCGGCCTGGTTGCCGGTGAACGTGCTGTAGCGGATCGTCGCGCTACCGCCGTCATTGCGTATCGCACCACCGTGGCCGTCCGCTCCCGTTCCGGTGTTCACGTTGGCGGAGAACGTGCTGCGTTCGACGATGAGGCTGTTCTGGTTCAGGATCGGCGCACCGATCGACACGTTGTTCTGCATCTTGACCTGGTCGAGGCGCAGGAAGCCGAAATTCTCCAGCGCATGCGCGCTGCTGAACTCGCCGTGCTGCAGGGTCAGGCGTTTCAGCACAAGAGTCGCCGAACCGAATATCTGGAAAAATGCCGACGAATTGCCGCCGTCGAACGTGATCGTTCCGCCGCCATCGATGACGACCGCATTCGAGACCTGCTTGTATCCGGCAAACGTGATCGTCGCGGTGCCGCAGTTGAACGTGATCGTGCCGCCGCCGCTGCCGTCGACCGTCGACAGTACGCTCGAGAATCCCGCGTAATTGCAATTGCCCGGCCCGACCACGCCATTCACGGCATCCGCCTGCTGCGCGAACGCGGCGATGAGCAACAACGAAATCGTGCGGACCATCCAGTCCAGGTGCCTGTGCATGTCGCCTCCTCCAATGGTATGCGCAGGGCCAGGCGCGGATGCGCGGCCCTCTCCTCCCTAGGGAACGGCAAATGGCCGCGCAACGAGACATGGCCACGACGCTCTTTCCGGTTTCGGGTTGCGCACTCCCACTCCGGCGCGTCCCGGCGATCATCCTGCGCCGCGAATGAGGCATCCGCAAGTTCGTGCACGCGCGGCACTCAGGCGTCCGCATCGCGCGGCACCTTCCGCCCGGCACCTGCGTGCCGCCAAAACGAAGGCCACGCGGGATCGCCGCGTGGCCTGTCTGGAGTTCCTGCATTGCGATCCACACGGATGTGGAGAGTGTCCACTGGCGCCGGGAGCGCCAGTGGACCAGGTGTTCAGTCCATCCATGGACTGCCGGAATTTGCTCCTGCAATTCGATCCACAAGGACGTGGTGAGTGTCTGCTGGCGCCGGGAGCGCCAGGAGACCGACCCACAGGAATGTGGGAAGTATCCGCGGATGTCTGGAACATCCGCGGACCGGCATTCCGTCCATCCATGGCACACCTGCAATTGCTCCTGCATTGCGATCCACACGGATGTGGTAAGTGTCCGATGGCGCCGGGAGCGCCAGCGGACCAGGTGTTCAGTCCATCCATGGACTGCCGGAATTTGCTCCTGCAATTCCGGCATTCCGTCCATCCATGGACATCATCAGAACTTGACGGTCACGCGACCCCAGTAGTAGCGGCCGATCGGGTCATAGGTGTTGATGTCGATGTTGGCATTGACGGTCGACTGGTAGTACAGCGGCGGCTGCTTGTCGCCGAGGTTGTCGACGCCGATGTCGATGCGCGTGTTGATCGGTTCGATGTTGTAGCCGAACGAAACGTTGTGATACACGACCGCACCGATCGGCAGGAACCCCTGCGGCAGGCCGCGGAACGCACCCGCCTTGTTGGCAAGGTGGCCGATGTAGCGCTGCTGCCAGTTGGCCGAGAAGTCGCCCATCTGCCACGACACGCTGCCCAGTGCACGCCAGCGCGGGAAGCTGCCGAATTGCTGGTTGTACGTGCCCGCGACGAACGACGTCGGGCTGGCCGGTACGGCACTGTTGTACGTGCTGAGGTACGTCGCGTTGAGGCCGAGCGTGAAGTTGCCGAACGAGGTCTCCGGCAGCTTGTACACACCCGCGAAGTCGACGCCCTTCGCGTCGAGACGGCCGAGGTTGACGTATGACACGCCGCTGATGTTCGTGATCGTGCCCTGTGCATTGAGGTTGATGTAGCCGCAGTACGGGTTGCTCGCGTCGTACGCGTGCGTGGGCGCGTAGCACAGGTCGACGATGGTCTGGCCGGTCGGACGCTGGATGTTGTTGACCAGGTAGATGCGCCACAGGTCCGCGCTCAGGGACAGCCCTGGCAGCCATTGCGGGTCGTACACGACGCCGAAGTCGAACGACTTGCCGTTCTCCGGCTTGATCGGGAAGCCCGAAACCGCCGCACCGGTGAAGATCGTCTGCACCTGCGTGTTGCCGGTCGAACGCGGCTCGCCGAATGCCGGATTGAACGTGTACGAATCGAAGGAACTCACCGTTCCGGTGAATAGCTCGACGGTGTTTGGCGCACGGAATACCTTGCTCAGCGTGCCACGCAGCAGCAGGTCCTCGATCGGACGGTACTCGACTGCGAGCTTCCAGTTGTTGGTGCTGCCGAACGTGTTGTACTTCGACCAGCGATCGCCGAGCGTCACGTTGAGGCTGTGCACGAACGGCAGGTCCTTCAGGATCGGCACGAACGCTTCGACGTACGCTTCCTTCACGTTGTAGCCGCCCGTGTAGGGCGACGTGCACAGTGACGCGGAGCCGGCCGGGCAGGTATTGGTGACCGGATCGGTCAGCGTGACCGTGTCGGCGAACTGGCGCAGGTAGAACTTGCGGTAGTTCGCACCGGCCGCGAGTCCGACCGAGCCGGCCGGCAGGTCGAACAGCGTGCCGTTGACGTCGAGGCCACCCTGGCGCTCGGTCTGCAGGCTGCCGTTGTCGACGCCGAGCGAATAGAACTGGTGCAGCAGCGTCGCGGTGTTCGGGTCCTGCTGGTTGAAGATGTTCAGGCAGGTGTTGGTGTCGAACGGCACGCCCGCCTGCGGCAGGTTGCAGTTGTCGCCGAGCGCGCGCGCGGCACCCGCCGCATTGAAGTAGTTGACGTTGCGGAACGCGATCGACTGGTGGCCGTAGTTGCCCCACAGGTCGTACTGCCAGCTTGTATCGAAGATGTTGCCCTTGAGGCCGATGCGCGCCTGGTCGGTCTTCGTGTTGAAGTTGATGATGCGCGGACCGAGCGCGGTCAGGCGCACGCCGAAGTCGTAGCCGTCGGCCGAGCCGGCGCCGATGTCGACGCCAAACGGGTTGTACGGGTTGCCGGCCGTCACGGTGACGCCCGACGGACCCAGCTGGATCGGCAGCGGAGCGAGCTGTGCAGCCGAGCGCGTCGAGTTGTGGAAGACCTGCATGTAGGCTTCCATCGAATCGCCGAGCTTGTAGTTGCCGTTCACGAAGAAGTTGACGCGTTCCTGCGGCGTGGTGATCAGGTTGATCGGCGCGAAGTTGAACGTGTCACCCGTGCTCGTCGACGAGGCCGGCTGGTAGCAACGGTAGCCCTGCGGGATGCCATCGCCGCCCGGTGCACTCGGATCGACGGTACCGTAGCCGTAGTAGCTGCAATTGGCGAACTGCGGCACGCCGACGAAATAGCCGCCCGGACCCGTGAACGAACCTGCGCGACGCACCGCAGTGCCGGTGCGGTTCAACGAAAGGGAGAACTGCGAGAAGTCGCGGTGGCCGGCGAGGATCTGGTCGGTCTTGTTGTAGTCGATGCCGGCAATCAGGCTGCCCTTGTCGGACGTCTGGCCGAACGTGACGGCGAATCCGCGACGCGCCCCGTCGTCGCGATCGGAGATGCCGTAGTTCAGCTGCAGCTCCGCGCCCTGGTAGTCCTTGCGCGTGATGAAGTTGACCACGCCCGCGATCGCGTCCGAACCGTACACCGCGGAAGCGCCGTCGGTCAGGACTTCGATGCGCTCGATCGCCGCACTCGGGATCGCATTGACGTCGCCATTGGTGATGCGCTTGCCGTCCAGCAACACGAGGGTGCGGTTGCTGCCGAGGCCACGCAGCGAGATGAAGGCACCGCCGGTGCCGCCGCCGTTGTTGACGTTCGGGTTGTTGGCGTTGCCGGCGATCGTCGGCAGTTGCTGGATGAGGTCGCCAACGGTCAGCTTGCCGGACTTCTGGATCTCGGCGCGGTCGACCGTGATGACCGGGTTGGACGTTTCGATATCGACGCGACGGATGTTCGAACCCGTGACGGTGATCGTGTCGAGCTTCTGGCTGGTGGTGTCCGCGTCTTGTGCCGAAGCGGATCCGACGCCGACGCCGATCCCGATCAGCGTCGAAACTCCCGCCAGACCGTAGGTGCGCAACCCCTTTTGTATCGCGCTTCGGAGCAGTGCATTTGCCATGTTTTCTTCTCCAATGAAGGATTGCCGCAGAAGACGGCAATCTGTCGCACACATTAAGAAAGCGTGAAGCGTTCGCCTAAGCAAAAGCACGCCGGCGGCGTGAAAAATTTGCGCGTTCGCTAGCCCGCCAGCGCATCGACCGGCTCGCCACGTCGCCGAGCGCTTCCCGGCGTCATGCCGAAGCGCTGCCGGAACGAGCGAGAAAATGCACTCGCGGTCTCGAAGCCGCTTTCCGCGGCGACCTCGTTGATGGCCAGCATGCCGACGCGCAACAGGCGGGTGGCCCGCGCGAGTCGCTGTCGCACCAGGAACGCGTGCGGCGTTTCGCCATAGACGGCACCAAACGCACGGATGAAATGGCAGGGCGAGTAGTTCGCCAGGCGCGCGAGCTCGTCGTTGTCGATCTCCAGGTGGCAGTTCGCGGTCAGGTAATTGCGCACGCGCTGCAGGCGCACGAAGACCTGGCGCCGCTGCGCATACGTTCGGCCCGCGCAACGCCCGATCGCGTCGGCGAAGCCGGCTTGCAAGGTGAGCAGGCGCTCGACCACATTGTCGGCCGCCATGTCGATGCCTTCCCCGCTGGCGATCGCACGCGCCAGGCCCAGCGTCCGGCGCCTGAGATCGATGTCGATTGCATGTCGCGCCGGAATCAGCGAGGCATCCATGAGCGGGATGCCGAACTGCCCCTGCATGACGTGGCGCCAGGCGGATGGTCGGCCGAGCAGCACGACCCACAGCGAATTGCCGCGTCCGATCGCATGCGCACCCGCGTCGGCTTCGGTGACGCGCGCTTCCCCCACGTGCAGCAGGCTGTCGCCGTCGCTGCCGATCTGGACGCGACCGCGCAACGGAATCCAGATCGCGCACACGCTCGCGTCGGTACGCAGCTGGCAGCCGCGGCCGCCACCGAGGATCGCCATGAGGCCCTTGTGCGCTATCGGCGATGCACCGCGCGTGGAGAGATCGAGGCTGGCACCATGCGCAATCCATTGGCTGGTGACGGGATAGCAGGCTTCTCCGAGCCTGCTTCGCTTGGGTATCCGCGTGGCCAAGGTCATGCTCCCCGCTGCGAATGAGCGACGCGAGGCGACTGCCGCCACGCTTCGGTGACGATCGTCGCGACGCACTTGCGATGCATCCTGGTCATTCCAAGTCTCCGATTGGTGAAGGGAGCCGCGCGTGCCCGCTCTTGCGCTTGTCGGCGATGAACGGCATGCCGATCTCGCGCACGTTGCACGGGTATCTGCGCTGCGCATTCGCGACCAGCGAAAGGTTGATGCCCATGGTGAGCAGAGGCCGGTCGGCGGAAGTCATGCCGAGAAGGTTTCCGGTCGGCGAGTAGATGAATCCCTTGCCACCGAAATGCGGGACGCGGCCGCCCGCAGGCGAAGCGCGATTGGAGCTCAGGACGTAGCAACCGGAGACGATGGCAGCCATGCGGGCGGAGGCGTGCCAATGACGCATGGACGCACCGCTTGCGCGCGGCGCGACGATGAGCTGAGCGCCCTCGCGACGGTAATGCCGCGCCCACTCGGTGAACATGAGCTCCGTGCAGAGCAGCACCCCGATGCGCATGCCGCGGTGTTCGATGACGTCGAAGCCGGGTTTCGCGGCTGCGAACCACGTGTCCTCGAAGAATCCCGCTTCCTGGGGAAAGTACTGCTTGTGATGGATGGCGGCGTAGCGCCCGTCTCCGAGCAGGAAGGCTTCGTTGGCAAGCTTGTCGGCCGCGCGGATCGGCCGCGAGCCGATCACTGCGGCCGGCAGGCGTTCGATCGCCCGCAGTGCCGTTTCGTGCAGGTCCAGGCTCGCTGTCGCCGATTCGTCGCAGAACGAATCATCGCGGGCCAGCCAGGGTCCGAACGGCAATTCGTTGAGCAGGAGGATGTCCGGTCGTTCGGCCTCGACGCGCCGAACCAGGTCCAGCCAGGCCGGGTGTTCCGGCAGCAGGCCATCCGGCAACTGGCAGACGCCGACATTCATGAGGCCGTCACGCGGCATGGCCGTGCTCCCGCGGGATGCGGCGCGTGCAGGCAATGCGGGCTTGGAACCTGAACATGGAAATGGACGTCGACGGGCGTTGCGAAAATGCTAGCCAGTCCAACGCGTCGCCACGCGACGGACGACGACCGATAAGGAGCAGATTCCGACCCGCGCGCAATAATCGGCTATTCAACGCTTCGAGTTGGGATAGGCTGCAATCCCGCATCTGGATGTCGTGTGCGCAAATGAAGGCACATTCCATGGTGGACTTGCTGTTCGTCATCGTGCCGCATTCGCTGCTGCTCGATATCGCCGGCCCGGCGGAGGCCTTTCGTCTCGCGAACCTGCACCTGGGCGCGCGCGGCATGCCGCCTCGCTTCAACCTGCGCTTCAGCGCCGACACGCCGGCGCTTTCCACTTCGGTAGGTTTGTGCGTCGCCGATCTCGAGCCGTTGCCGGAGATGCTGCGTGCGCCCACCTGGATCGTGCTGGTCGGCCAGCCGAGCGCGTTCGCGCGCAAGAGCTCGCCCGAAATCGAAGCGACCGCGCAATGGCTGCGCCGCACGATGCGCGCTCCGCTGGACGCACGCGACTCGCCGCATCGACTCGTCGCGATCTGCTCGGGCGCACTGCTCGCCGCCCGCGCGGGGCTGATCGGCGAGCGCCAATGCACCACTCATCACGAACTGCTCGGAGTCCTGCGTACGCTGGCACCCAAGGCGCAGGTCGTGGACAACCGCGTTTTCCTCGTCGATGGCCCGGTGGCCTCCAGTGCAGGCGTGACCGCGGGCATCGACCTCGCCTTGCACCTCATTGCAGAGGCTTGCGGCGAGGCCGTGGCGGCCGCCGTCGCGGAGGACATGGTCGTGTACCTGCGGCGCTCGGAGCTCGATCCCGGACTGTCACCCTTCCTCGCCCACCGCCGTCACATGCATGCGGCGGTGCATCGAGTACAGGACGCGGTCAGCGCCGCACCCGAGCGCGAGTGGACCCTCGCTTCGATGGCCGCTCTGGCGCATGTCACCGAGCGTCACCTGCTTCGGCTGTTCCTGCGCCACGCCGGCGTCTCGCCGCTGCACTACCTGCAAGCGATGCGACTGGAGCGAGCGCGCCAATCGCTTGAACACGGCGCGAGCGTGACGATCGCGGCAGAAGTGGCCGGCTTCCGCTCGGGGCTGCATCTGCGCCGCGCCTGGCATCGCAAGTGGGGTGGCTCGCCTCGCGACGCCCTTAGACCCGCGGCGATCCGACCGGCCTTCGAAGCTGCCGCCCACGCGGAATGAGAGCGCGCTGCACCGATCCGCCGACCACCCGCGCGCGAGAGGCGTGCGCGGCTTCGTCAGTGCGATTGTTCGTCAGCCGCCATCCACATGCTTCACGAACAGCACGTCGAACGCCTGTACCCAGGTCTTGCCGCCGTCTTTGGACAGGACCGCGGATTCACGCACACCCTTCGGGTGGGGTTTCCAGGTGATGCGCTGCATGACCGACTTGCCATCCTTGAGATGCGCTTCGCCTTCGAGGATCAGCGCACCATCCCTGACGTTGCCGACGATCACCATGATCGAACCGCGATTGGTGACCCAGGTCTGCTGCCACTGTTTGCGCACCGGGTCGTAGCTGAGGATGCTGTCGCCGATGAGTCCATCGGCCTGCTCGTAGAGTTCGTGGATGGCACAGCCCTGGGCAATCGGTTCGACCCGGGCGCGCGCCACGGATGCACCGTCCGGCGCGTCCGTCTCGAACGTGTCCCAATCGCCTATCCAGTAATCCAGTTGATGATATTCCGCGGCGCCGCAGTGGGGCGACACCGCTGTTGCAGACGCAGGACGCTCTGCGCTGGCTGAGGTGACGAGCAGGGCGAGGACAAGAAACTCCATCCGCATGAGCGATTCCTTTTGGCATTCCGTACGTCGCACGACGCGACGCAGGATTGTCACAGGAGCCGTCAGGATCGGAGCAGCCGAATCCTTCCGCATGATTGGCGGAAATTGTCGAAATCAGTGCGAAGACGCCAGTGCCACGGTCGCTGCCGCGTTGCAGATCCGTTGAACCCGCGCCAAGGCACCCATGAAGGTGCCCGATAGTCGGCGAACCTCATTCGGAGCCGCGCTCTTCCGCCTTGGCGCGATTCCAGAGGGCATCCTGCGCCGCGAGTGGACGCTCCGCAAGCGCACCGCCTTCGGCCGCCGCGAACGCTTCCATGCGGCGGAAACGCTTCTCGAACTTCGCGTTCGCGTGACGCAAGGCCTGCGAGACATCGACCTTCGCGTGACGTGCAAGATTGACGCAGACGAACAGCACGTCGCCGATCTCGTCGGTCAGGCGCGCCGCATCTGCACCTGCAGCGAACTCGGCGCGCACCTCGTCGATCTCTTCGTGCAGCTTGTCGAACACCGGATTCACGTCCGGCCAGTCGAAGCCGACGCGCGCGGCCTTCTGCTGCAACTTCAGCGCGCGCTGCCACTCGGGCATGCCGCGCGAGACGCCCGCCAGCGCGCTGCTGTCCGCGTCGCCCTGCGCGGCGCGCTCGCCGGCCTTCAGTTCCTCCCAGTTGGCGAGCTGCGCGACCGCCGACGGGGCGGCCTCGGCCTCGCCGAACACATGCGGATGACGCCGCACCATCTTGTCGCAGATCGCCGCGACCACGTCGGCGAACGCGAAGTGTCCATCCTCCTCGGCCATCCGCGCATGGAACACGACCTGCAGCAGCAGGTCGCCGAGTTCGTCGCGCAGGTGCGCGTAGTCCTTGCGGTCGATCGCGTCGGCGACCTCGTAGGCCTCCTCGATCGTGTACGGCGCGATCGTCTCGAACGTCTGCTCGACGTCCCACGGACAGCCGTTCTCGCGATTGCGCAGGCGCGCCATGATGGCGAGGAGGTCGTCGATTGAATTCATCCGGGATCCTGTTGATGGTGGAGCGGCGGGAGCCGCGATGCTTTGCTTGTCTGAGGACTGGGGGCGGCGGCACGCGCTGTGCGCGTATCGCCCTACTGGCTGAAGGGCATCGCGGCTGAAGCAATTCCTGCGGCAGCATGGCGCCTGTCGCTTTGCTTCTGCGCGCAGGAGCGCGCCGCTTCTACCGGGGTCCCCTTCGGCAACGGTGAATGGCGGACGACAAAGCCCGCAGGGGCGCGCGCACGATGCGCGCGCGTTCGCCGTCAGCGCACGGATGCGCTGTCGGCGAACCTCGGCCGACGTTCACGCACCCGCTGGGCAGGATGCCCGGCGGGCGTTGCCGTAGGGGTGCCCTTCTCTTTGGTGACTTTCTCTTGGGCAGGCAAGAGAAAGTCACCGGCCCGCAGGGATGCGGGACGAACATGCACGGACGCGGGTCGGTCATCGCGAAAATGTATCCCCGAAAAACAAACCGGCAGCGCAACGAAACAACACCATGCCATCCCACAAAAACCCTTCAGGGTTTGGCGAGAAGCGAGGACCAGTCCGCGTCGCGATCGCCGACCGCGAAGAAGTCCGGATTCAGCAGCGACTCGCGCGTGTTGTAGCGGAACGGATGGCCGTCAAAATCGAGCACCGCGCCGCCGGCTTGTTCGAGTACGCATTGCCCGGCGGCGGTGTCCCATTCCGAGGTCGGGCCGAGGCGCAGGTACAGGTCGGCTTCGGCGGCGGCGATGCGCACGAACTTCAGCGACGAGCCCAGCGGCAGCTTCGCGCACGCTCCGAGACGCGCAAGCAGCGCGGCTTCGTGTTCGGAGCCGTGCGAGCGGCTGCCGGCGACGACCAGCGGCGACGCACGCCGACGCGTGCCGATGCGCTGCGCCTTTTCGCCACGCTGCGACAACCACGCGCCGCCGCCTTCCCAGGCGCAGGCGAGCTCGCCGCTGACCGGCGTCTGCACGACGCCGAGCACCGGTCGATGATCGGCGATCAACGCGATGTTCACGGTGAACTCGCCGTTGCGCTTGACGAACTCGCGCGTGCCGTCGAGCGGGTCGACCAGCCAGTAGTGCGTCCAGCGCGCTCGCTCGACCCACGCGATGTCGGCCGATTCCTCCGACAGCACCGGCAGCTGCGGCGCCAGTGCATGCAGGCCATCGACGATCACGCGATGCGAAGCGAGGTCGGCCGCGGTCAGCGGCGAACGGTCGTCCTTGTGCTCGACCGCGAAGTCCGAACCGTACACCTCGAGGATCGCCGCCGCCGCGCGTTCGGCGAGGACGCCGGCATGGCGGGCGAGATATTCGAGATCGAGGTTCATGGCTGCGGCCGATAGCGGCCGGCAAGGAATTCGCGCGCCATGAACAGCGCGGCGATCGAGCGGCTGTCGCTGACTTCCGGGTGCTCGAGCAGCGCGTGCAGCCCGGACAGTTTCCACGGCACCACCTCGAGCGGCTCCGGCTCGTCGCCGGCAAGGCGTTCCTCGTGCAGTTCGCGCGCGATCACGACATTCGTCATCGCGGTCATGTACGCGGGCGACACCGACAGCGTGCCGAGGATGTGCAGCTCGCGTGCGCCGAAACCGATTTCTTCCTTCAGCTCGCGGTTCGCGCCCTGCTCGGCCGTCTCGTCGCGATCGAGCCGCCCCTTGGGAAGCCCGAGCTCGTAGCGGTCGACGCCGACCGCGTATTCGCGCACCAGCAGCACGGTGTCCGCGTCCTGCATCGGCACGATGATGACTGCGCCGAGGCCGGAGCTCTGCAGGCGCTCGAACGTGCGCCGCTCGCCGTTGGAGAACTCGAGGTCGACCTGCTCGGCGCGCAGGAAGTGGCTGGACGATACGGATCGTGTCGCAAGGATGGTCGGTCGTTTGTGCATGCGGCAATTGTACGAGGGCCGGGAAGCTCGATGTGGCCTGCGCCGGCCCGGCACTGGCGCAGGCCGGGGTGCCGGCTCCTTGCGGGCGGGCCGCATCCCTCGCGCGTGCGCACAAGTCGCTATACTCGCGTCTTTGCGCCGCCCCGACTGGCGCGAACAGCTGCGAATGAACCCGAACTTCCTCGATTTCGAACAACCGATCGCCGAACTGGATGCAAAGATCCAGGAGCTTCGCCATGCCAGCCGCGGCCAGTCGTTCAACATCGAGGATGAGATCGGCACGCTCCAAGGCAAGCTGAAGACGAAGACCGCGGAAATCTTCCGCAACCTCACCTCGTGGCAGATTGCCCAGCTTTCGCGCCACCCGGCGCGCCCGTACACGCTCGACTACATCGGCGTGATGTGCGAGGAATTCCACGAACTCGCCGGCGACCGCGCCTACGCCGACGACGCCGCGATCGTCGGCGGCATCGGCCGCATCAACGGCCGCGGTGTGATGATCATCGGCCACCAGAAGGGCCGCGACACCAAGAGCAAGATCCGGCGCAACTTCGGCATGCCGCGCCCGGAAGGCTATCGCAAGGCACTGCGCCTGATGCAGATGGCCGAACGCTTCGGCCTGCCGATCCTCACCTTCATCGACACGCCGGGCGCCTATCCCGGCGTCGGCGCCGAAGAGCGCGGCCAGAGCGAAGCGATCGCGCGCAACCTGCTCGAGATGGCGCGCCTGCGCGTGCCGATCGTGTGCACCGTGGTCGGCGAAGGCGGCTCCGGCGGCGCGCTCGCGATCGGCGTCGGCGATCGCACCAACATGCTCGAATACAGCACCTATTCGGTGATCACGCCGGAAGGCTGCGCCTCGATCCTGTGGAAGACCGCCGAGAAGGCGAAGGACGCGGCCGAGGCACTCGGCATGACCGCGCCGCGCCTGCTCGAACTCGGCCTGGTCGACAAGGTGATCCGCGAACCGCTGGGCGGCGCCCATCGCAATCCGAAAGCGATGGCCGTACGCCTGAAGGCGGTGCTGCTGAACCAGCTCGACGAACTCGCGCCCCTCGACAGCGGCGCCCTGCTTGACCGGCGCTACCAACGCCTGCGCGGCTACGGCGCGTTCACCGGCGGTTGAGCGCGCAGCGCCCACTCGTGTCCGACGCGCGCCTCGCGACCGCGGCCGAGTTGCCGACGCTGACCGGGCTGCGTGGTTTCGCCGCGCTGTGGGTGCTGGTCTACCACCTGTGGGCCGACGCCGGCCCGCGCCTGATGACGCTCGAAGTCGGCACCCACGTGCTCGACCTTACACCGCTGTTCTCGTGCGGCTGGGCTGGTGTCGACATCTTCTTCACGCTGTCCGCGTTCCTGCTCAGCCTGCCGTTCGCGAGCTGGCAGCTCGGTGGAGCGCCGCGGCCGTCGCTGCGCGTGTTCTGGCTGCGCCGCGTGCTGCGCATCGTGCCCGCGTACTACGCCCAGCTCGGGGTGCTGCTGGTGCTCGCCGGCGCGTTCGGCATCGGCACCTGGCCGGGCATCGGGCAACTGCTCGGCAATCTCGCGCTGTGGACGAATTTCGGTCCGTACGGTGCGGCTCCGATGAACCCGGTGACCTATACGCTGCCGATCGAGTTCTGCTTCTACCTGCTGCTGCCGCTGCTGGCCCTGCTGTTGCGGCCGCGCGCGTGGCCACTGCTGGCGCTGCTCGCGCTGGTCACGACGCAGGTCTATCGCCACCTGATGTTCGCGCCGATCGCGCACGCCGAGGTGCCGCTGCGCGTGATCGCGATGGAGCAACTGCCCGGGCGGCTCGACCAGTTCGTCGCCGGCATGCTCGCGGCCTACGCCTATACCCGCGCGGCAATCGCGCGCCGCCTGCCCGGCGCGCGCGCGAATGATGCGCTGTTCCTGTTTGGAGCCGGCGTGTTCGCCGCGATGCTATGGCTGATCCACTACAACAGCAGCGACTACTGGGACGGCAATCCGCTGCTGTTCACCTGGCACGGCATCGTCGGCGTTGCGGTCGCACTGATGCTGTTCGCCGCCGCGGCCGGCAGCCGCGTCGCCAGCGTGCTGTTCGGCAACGCACTCCTGCGCTACCTCGGCGTGATCAGCTTCGGCGTTTACTTGTGGCACTTCCCGCTGATCCACTGGCTGGATGCGGCGAACGCGTTCGCGCGCATCGACGGCTATCGCCTGCCGTGGTCCCTGCCGGTGGTGCTGCTGCTGAGTTGCGCGCTGGCCGACCTCTCGTACCGGCTGGTCGAGCGCCCGGCGCTGCGACTGGGGCGCCGCAGCCGCCATCCCGGACTCGCTACCGAGCTGGTGCCACCGCCCAACGCATCCGCTCCGGGGTGAGATGCATTCATGCGCTATTGTCGCGGCGCGCGGCATCGTGGCCGACCGTCCATCGCTACCGGCCCGCGCTCCGTTGATTACGTCGCCTCCCCAGCACCTGCGACGCATCCTCCGCGGCGCGCGCAGCCCCTGTCTGACCCTGCTGCTCGCACTCGCCACCGCGCACGCGGCGGATGAAGGCGGTGTCGCCACCGAGGAAGAACCGCTCATCGATGCCGCCTCGCTGGTGCAGCCGGCCCTGTTGTCCGGCCCCGGCTACAGCGTCGATTCGCGCGTCGAGTTGCGCGGCTACATGGCGCGCTTCCTGATCGACACGCCGCTTGGGCCGTTGCAGGCGGACAGCGTCGAGATCCTCGCGGAACGCGAAGCGGAACTGCCGGCAATCGAGGCGCTCGATCGGGTCACCCGTTCGGACGCGTTCCTGCGCGCGGCCGGCAATCGCATCGGTGCGACCGCCAAGTCGCTTGCGCAGATCGTGCTGCATCCGGTCGACAGCGTGCTCGGCATTCCGGCCGGTGTCGCGCGCTACTTCGGCCAGCGCCTCGAGCGGATCGGCAACCAGGCGCAGGCGCTGTCCGATCGCGCCGCGAAGACGCTCGGCAACAACGGCAATCCGTATCCGGCCGACGCCGGTCCGATGACCGACGCACGCGAGGAGGAAAAGTCGGAGGCGAAGCCGCGCAAGCACTGGTACTCGACGATCACGCGCGAGGCGGAGCGCGAATTCAAGCGCCAGGTGAAGTACAACCAGGTCAAGCGCGAGCTCGCCGAGCGTCTCGGCATCGATCCCTACACCGGCAACCCGTACGCACAGGAGCGCCTGTCCGCGCTGGCGTGGGTTGGCAGCGCCGGCGACTTCGGTGCCGGCAGCGCGCTCGGCACGATCGGCGGCGTCGGCGCAAACGCGCTCGCGCAGGGCGGCCGCATCAACGACCTCGTATGGAAGCTCGCACCCGATGATCTGCGCGCGCGCAATCGCGAGCGCCTGCAGGTGCATTGTCGCGACGAACTGCTGGTCCGCCAGTTCCTGCGCCGCGGCGCGTTCTCGCCGACCTTGCAGACCGCGTTCGCCGATGCGCTCGATGCACTGCAACCGGCGGATGGCTGCGACGCCCTGCTCGAACTCGGCATGACCGCAAGCTCGGACCTCGAAGCGCGCTTCATGGTCAACGCCTTGCGCCTGACCGTCGCGCACCTCGGCGCGCGCGCGCACGAGGGCAGCCTGCGTCGCATCGGTGCGGGCCTCGCCTATGTGGCGAAAGACGGGGAGTTCGTGCTGCCGCTGCCGGTCGACCGCCTCAGCTGGACCGACGAGGTGCGCAACTTTCTCGATCGCGGGGAATTGCGCGTGCACAACAGGACCGTGCTGATCGGCGGCGACGCCAGCCTCGCCGCGCGCCGCGGTCTGACCGAGCGCGGCTGGAACATACTCGTGCACGCGCAGCGCGCGGGCGCGCCTGCGTATGCGCGTGGCGGCGAACCCGCGGCCGTCGATATCGACTGAAGAGCGCTCGCGCGCGGAGCGGTGACCCGCTCCGCGCACGAACCGGGTCCGGCCTTACTCGACTTCGAGTTCCAGCCCGCCGACCCAGCCGGCAACGAGGTTGTAGATCGCCGCGCCGATGACTCCCGCGATGAAACCCATGATGCCGTACATGATCGGCATGAAGATCACCATGCCGATGCCGCCAAGGAATCCGATGCCGGCGGCGGAGCCGGAGTTTTGCGACATCGCCCCCATGAGCCCGCCGAGCATGGTGCCGAACAGCAGGAAGCACAGGCCGATGATCAGCCCGAACAGGCCCATGATGCAGGCCTGAAGAACACCCGCCTTGAGTACGCCGATACGCTTGATGACCATTGATTCCCTCCCGGAGATGAGTGCCGGCAATCGAACTGCCCCACGGCGGCGCCGACGAACCGCGGGGACACTCTTGCATAAACGTAGAAGAAGGGCATTCCCGAACGCGCCGGGTGCGATCGCTCCACGACCGCGGCCGGGACGGACCATGCGATACCATACGCTCCCCATTCCGGATGCAATGCCATGGACCACGCCGCGCAGCGCCGCCTCGCCGCCGAACTCGAATCGATCCGCGACCAGGGCCTGTACAAGAGCGAGCGCGTGATCACCACGCCGCAGTCGGCCACGATCCGCACCGACGATGGCCGCGAAGTGCTGAACTTCTGCGCCAACAACTACCTCGGCCTCGCCGACCATCCCGACATCATCGCCGCGGCCAAGCACGCGCTCGACACGCACGGTTTCGGACTCGCCAGCGTGCGTTTCATCTGCGGCACGCAGGATCTGCACAAGCAGCTCGAAGCGACGATCTCGACGTTTTTCGGCACCGACGACACGATCCTCTACACCAGTTGCTTCGACGCCAATGGCGGCTTGTTCGAAACGATCCTGTCGGACGAGGACGTGGTCATCTCCGACGCGCTCAACCACGCCTCGATCATCGATGGCATCCGCCTGTGCAAGGCCGAGCGCCGTCGCTACGCGAACAGCGACATGGCCGAACTCGAAAAGCACCTCGCCGATACGCAGGGCAAGCGCACGCGCCTGATCGCGACCGACGGCGTATTCTCGATGGACGGCTACATCGCCATGCTCGACCAGATCGTCGCGCTGAAGAAGAAGTACAACGCGCTGCTGATGGTCGACGATTCGCACGCGACCGGCTTCGTCGGCCCGACCGGGCGCGGCTCGGCCGAGTTGCACGGCGTGATGGCCGAGGTCGACGTGTTCACCTCGACGCTCGGCAAGGCGCTCGGCGGCGGCTCCGGAGGATTCACCACGGGCCGGCAGGAAATCATCGACCTGTTGCGCCAGCGCTCACGCCCGTACCTGTTCTCCAACACGTTGCCGCCACCGCTGGTCGCCGCCTCGATCAAGGTGTTCGAGATGCTTTCCTCGAGCACGAGCCTGCGCGACAAGGTCAGCGAGAACGCGCTGTATTTCAGGAAGCGAATGACCGACGCGGGCTTCGACATCCGCCCCGGCACGCATCCGATCGCTCCGGTCATGCTCGGCGACGCCAAGCTTGCGCAGGCCTTCGCGCAGGAACTGCTCGCCGAAGGCATCTACGTGATCGGTTTCTTCTACCCGGTCGTGCCGCAGGGACAGGCGCGCATCCGCACCCAGATGAGCGCGGCGCACACGCACGCGCAGATCGACCGCGCCGTGGAGGCGTTCGTGAAGATCGGGCGCAAGCTCGGGGTGCTGCCGGCCGCGTAGGACGTGTCTCGAACCGTTCGTGCCACGCAGCAAGCGCAGCGGTACGAAGTTCTTGCGAAGTCGAAACACCGCGGCGCGGTTTGCTACAGTAGCCTCGCCCAACGGCTCGTCGAGGTGATGCGACATGGCCAACGCACGTACCCAATTCGATGCCCTCGCTTCGGCGCTGCAGCAGCACAGCGAAGCGACCCAGGGCCTGCTCGCCGGACGCGCCTGCCTTTCCTTCGAAGGTGAAGCGTTCTTGGTGCTGTATCGGGAGAACGTCGCGTTCCGGCTCGCCGGCAGCGCCCTCACCCAAGCGCTCGCCCTCGCGGGTGCCAGCAGCTTCGATCCGATGAAGCCGGACGACCGCAACGCGATCGCGCCCGGATGGGTGCTGGTGCCGGTCGCGCACTGGCCGAGCTGGGAGCACTACGCGCAGGAAGCGATGCGCTGCGTGCGACTTGCACATACGCAGAACCTCTCGTGGCAGGTTCCTCCGCCCCCGCCGGACCCGGTCGACGCGGTGCCGCCTTCCAGCGCGCAGTCGCTTTCCGACCGCGCTGCAGCGGCCATGAAGTCCGGGTTCGGATTCGATCTCAAGCAGGACGTTTGAGCGCCGGGCTGGAGCCTGCGCTCCGGTCAACCCGGACCCGTTCGTGCCGAGCGAAGCTCCGCGAAACACTCGCCTTGATCCGGACCTGCGCTCAGGGTCAACAGGGATTCTCCAGCGACGCGACTTCCGCTTCGTCGAGCCCCCTCCACGCACCCTTCGCCAGCTCCCCGAGGAAGAGCGGTCCGATCGCGACACGCACGAGGCGCAGCACGCCGATGTCGAATGCGGCGAGGACGCGGCGGATCTGCCGGTTGCGGCCTTCATCGAGCACGACTTCGAGCCACGCGTTCCGGTCGCCGCGCCGCAGTTCGCGTACCGCCTTGAGCGCGAGGTGTTCGCCGCGATCGTCGATGCCGGCGTGCAGTGCCGCGAGCAGCGCGGCGTCGGGCAGGCGGTCGATCTGCACGTGGTAGGTCTTGTCCAATTGCGAGTCGGGCGCGGTGATGCGCGCAGCCCAGGCACTGTCATTGGTGAACAACAACAATCCCTCGCTCGCCTTGTCGAGCCGCCCTACCGGCGCCAGCCACGGCAGGCCAGCGCCTTCGAGCAGGCGGTACACGGTGTCGCGTCCCTGTTCGTCCGCGGCGCTCGTGACCACACCGCGCGGCTTGTTGAGCATGAGGTAGACACGCTGCTGCGCGCCGACGTGTGAACCATCGAGCGTGATGCGCTCCGCGGCCGCGTCGGTCGGGCGTTCCGGATCGCGCACGATGCGACCGTCGACGCCCACGCGCCCCTCGACGATCCAGCGCGCGGCCTGCGTGCGCGAAGCGATCCCGAACTTGGAAATCACGCGCGCCAGGCCATGGCGCGGCGCCGCCGACACGTTGCGTTCGCGCGACGGCACGCGCCGCGGCGGCGGAAGCGGGCGGCGCGCCATCAGCGTGTGCTGAAGCCGCGGTGCGCCTGTTCGGCGATGGCTTCGCGTTCGACGCCGCCGACGCGCGCGGACGGCGGCCCGTGTTGCAGCCACTGCGCGAGTTGCGCGAGTGCATCATCGCTACCGCTCGCGACGACTTCGACGCGGCCATCGGCAAGGTTCTTCGCGTAGCCGTGCAGGCCGAGTTCCTGCGCGCGGGTGCGCGTCGACGCGCGGAAGAACACGCCCTGCACGAGCCCGGAGACTAGAAAGCGCGCGCTTGGCACGCCGTCACTTCGCCTGCGAGCCGGTCCAGCGCTCGAGGTCGTCGCCGGTGATCGGACCGGTGAACTTCTTCCTGACCGTGCCGTCGGGGGCGATCACGTAGGTGATCGGCAGGCCGCGCGGGACCTCGAAATCCTTCGGCGGATGGTCGAGATCGCCCTGCGCGAGCGGATAGGAGACAGGATGGGCCTTCACGAACGCATCGATCTCGGCGCGCTCGGTGTCTTCCCAAGCGATGCCGATCGCGGCGACGTCCTTGTGCGCGGCGACGAACGCGGAGATGTCCGGCATTTCCTTGATGCACGGTGAGCACCAGGTCGCCCAGAAATTCACGATCACCCAATGGCCGCGATGCGCGGCAAGATCGAATGTCTTGCCGTCGAGCGTGGCGATGCTCAAGGTCGGCTTCGCCACCGTGTCCGCCAGCGCGGCAGTACCGGAGAACGCGAGCGCCAGCGCGAAGATCCAGGTCGGGTGTTTCATGCGTGCTCCGATGAAGGCGAGGGCGCCGCAGCGGCGCTCGACGCGGAACGTGATGGTACATCTGTCGGAAACAAGGCCGCCAACGGCAACCCGAGCGCTTCGCGCACATGCTCGCCGAGACGGTCGAGCTGCGCCGCCGCCGCTGGCGCGAGACCCGCGTGCGCGCCGAACTTTTCGAGCGGCAGGCGGTAGCTGCCTTCCTCGACCAGCTCGACCAGGCGCACCGTGGCGAGGTCGCGCACGACCACCCACTCGCCGGTTTCACCACGGCGGATCAGATCGATGCGATGCAGGTCGCCGAGGTAGCGTTGCAGCAGGTCGTCGGTCAGGAACGGCTCGGCCGCGCACAGGTCGGCGCTGTGCAGGCCGCGGCCCTCGCGATGCGCGTGGACGAAGCGCCCAAGCACGCGCAGCAGGCCGACCAGTTCGTGGCCGCGCCGCAGGCGCTGCGACGCAGGGCGATAGTCGAACGCGTTGAGGGACGCGGTGATCGACGCACCGAACAGCACGATCGCCCACGACAGGTAGATCCAGAAGATGAAGATCGGCACCATCGCGAGCGCGCCATAGACCTGCTGGTAGCTCGCATAGCTGGTCGCGTACAGCGCGAAGCCGCGCTTGGCGAGTTCGAACAACACCGCGGCGATCAGCGCACCGAGCAGCGCGTGGCGAAGGCGCACGCGGCGGTTCGGAATGACCGCGTAGGCGGCGATCAGGGCGCTCCAGACCAGCAGGAATGGCAGGATCGACAGCACGCGCGCCTTGATCGAGAACTGCGCCTCGGCCGCGCCGATGAACGGCAACGCGAATGCGTACGAGCTGATCGCGAGCGCGGCGACCAGCAACAGCGGCCCGAGCGTCAACGCGGTCCAGTAGACGATGAAGCGCGCGCCCGCGCGCCGCGCGACCTGCACGCGCCAGATGCGGTTGAACGCATCCTCGATGCTCATCATCAGCGACACCGCGCTGAACAACAGCACGAGCACGCCGACCGCGGTCGCCTGGCTGGCGTTGTCGGCGAACTGCGTGAGGTACCCTTGCACGGTATCGCCGGCGGCCGGCACGAAGTTCTGGAAAACCCAGTGCGCGAGTTGCTCGCGCCAGCCGGCGAACCCCGGAAACGCGGCGAGCACGCCGAGTACCGCCGCGGTCAACGGCACCAGCGCGAACACGGTGGTGAACGACAGCGCGCCGGCGGTTTGCAGGCAGCGGTCCTCCACGAATCGCTGCCAGGTGAACTCGAGGAACGCGACGATGCGTTCGCGATCGTGGTGCGGGCGGAGAAACCGGAGCAGTCGGTCGAGCATGCGGCAAAGACTAGCTTATGTGGGGACCGAGGGCGGCACGAAGCGAGTCGAGCGAGCCCGGCTCCGGCACGCACCGTGATGCCCGTGGCCCTCGACAGCTTATTATCGGCGCCCTGCACCCACGAGCCCGCCGATGAACGAAATCCTCGTCCTCTACTACAGCCGCACCGGCAAGGTCGCGCAGCTCGCGCGGCTGGTCGCGCGCGGGGTCGAGGAAATCGACGGCATGCGCGCACGCCTGCGCAGCGTGCCGCCGGTCGCGCCGGTGACGGAAACCGCCGCACCACCCGAGCCCGACGAGGGTGCGCCGTACGCAACGCGCGCGGACCTGCGCGAATGCGTCGGCCTCGCGCTCGGCAGCCCGACGCGCTTCGGCAACATGGCGGCGCCGCTGAAGCATTTCCTGGACACCACGTCGGCGGAATGGGCGTCGGGCTCGCTGGTCGGCAAACCGGCCGGCGTGTTCACTTCGACCAGCACCATGCACGGCGGCCAGGAAACGACCCTGCTCTCGATGATGCTGCCGCTGCTGCATCAGGGCATGCTGATCGTCGGCATTCCGTACACCGAAATCGCGTTGAACCGCACGCGCGGCGGCGGCTCGCCCTACGGCGCCAGCCATGTAGCGGGCACGTCCGGCGAAAATCCGATCGACGACGACGAACGCCTGCTCGCGCGCGCTCTCGGCCGGCGCATCGCCGAGATCGCGCGCCGGCTCGGAGCCGGCGCATGAACGCACGCTCGATCTCGTTCGCGACCTGGGCTGCGCTCGTGCTGCTGCAGCCGGCGTGGTATTTGCTGCTCGCGCCGCCGGCAGGCGGCAGCCCGTGGCTCGCGCTCGCTCTGACCGTCCCGCCGCTGCTGCTGCCGTTGACCGCACTGCGCAGTGGCCCGCGCCGCGCGCTGCTGTGGATCGGCATCGTCGCGCTGTTCTACTTCTGCCACGGCATCGTTGCCGCATGGGTCGTGCCGTCCGCGCGCCTGCCTGCGCTGATCGAAACCGCGCTGTGCGTGGTCCTGATCGCCGCGTTCGGCTACGACACGCAACTGCTCAAGCGCAAGGCAACGGCAAGCCGCTCGGAAAACGCAGCACGCCAGGCACGCCAATAAGTCGTCATCCCGGCTAAACCCGGGATCCAGTTCCCGCCTTCAATTGCACAGACCTTCCCAAGCTGTTCATGGGCATGCGCGCTCGCGCGCGCTTCACGGCGCGACGCCGCGCCTGCACTGCTGGTGCTTGTACTCGACCGCGCCGGGCAGCTTGTCGGCGAGGAAGTCGACCAGCGCACGCACGCTCGGCAGTTGCCCACGCCGGCTCGGGTAGACGAAGTGCATCACGCCCTGCGGGATGCTCCAGTCGGGCAGCGCAACCTCGAGCTCGCCGCGCGCGATCGCCGGCGCACACACGAATTCCGGCAGGCTCGCCACGCCCTGCCCGCGTCGCGCTGCCTCCAGCAGCAACGCGAAATCCCCGCACACGACGCGCGCCTGCATCTCCACGGTCGCCTTGGCGCCGGCGGTGCCGTTGAGCTCCAGCATCTGCGCGCCGTCATGCTCGAATCGCGACAACAGCGGCAGGCGCTCTAGGTCGTCCGGCTCGCGCGGCCGCCCGTGCGCATCGAGGAACGCCGGCGACGCCACCAGCAGCTCGCGCGAATGGCCGAACGTGCGCAGGATCAGCGACGAGTCGGTGTCGAGCTTCTCGCGCACGCGGATCGCGAGATCGAAACCCTCGCCGATGACGTCGACGCGCCGATTGCTCGACAACACGCGCACCTGCACCTTCGGATACGCGGCGAGAAAATCCGGCAGCACGTGCGCGACGATCGTCTGCACCAGCGATACCGGGCAGCTCACGCGCACGATCCCGCGCGGCTCCGCGCGCAGTTCGTCGACGACGTCCTGCGCCGCCTGCGCTTCTTCGAGCGCGGCGCGGCAATGCGCGTAGAAGCGCTCGCCGATTTCGGTCACCGCGAAGCGCCGCGTGGTCCGCTGCAGCAGGCGCACGCCGAGGCGTTCCTCGAGCTGCGCGATGCGCTTGCTGAGGCGCGACTTCGGCGTGCCGAGCGCGCGTCCCGCCGCCGAAAAACCCCGATGGTCGACCACGGCCACGAAGAAGCGCAGGTCGTTGAGATCGTGCAAGGCGCCGTCATTGCTGGCCATCATCGTTTCCACAGGAGAACGAACAGTCGCATATTGCCGTACTTATCAAGAGATTGTCCACCGCGTATCGTTACTGGCGTCCGGAGATCCCTTTTCCGCCGTTTCAGGAGCCTGTCATGAACATCCTGCATGTCGATTCCAGCGCACTTGGTGGCCATTCGGTCTCGCGCGAACTCAGCCACGCCGTCATGGCGACGCTGACGCGCAACCATCCTGCCGCCCTCGTCACGTATCGCGACCTCGCCGCGAATCCGCTGCCGCACTGGGCGCCCGCCGCCGACGCCAGCGATCCCGCCGTGCGTACCGGCAGCGAGGCACTCGACGAATTTCTCGCCGCCGACATCGTCGTGATCGGCGCACCGATGTACAACTTCTCGATCCCCAGCACGCTGAAGGCCTGGATCGACCGCATCGCCGTCGCCGGCAGGACGTTCCGCTACGGCGCGAGCGGGCCCGAAGGACTCGCCGGCGGCAAGCGCGTGGTGATCGTCTCCTCGCGCGGCGGCATCTACAGCGAAGGCGCGATGCAGGCACTCGACTTCCAGGAAGCCTACCTGCGCAAGCTGTTCGGCTTCCTCGGCGTCACCGACATCGAGGTCGTGCGCGCGGAAGGCGTGAACTTCTCACCCGAGAGCAAGCAGCGCGCAATCGCCTCGGCGCATGCAACGATCGATGCCGGCGAACGCATCGCGGCGTGAGGCACGCTCACGCTTGACGCCGATCAAGGCAGGCGGATGGCACCTCGCGCAGCATGCATGCCATGAACGCACCATTTGCCGCCACCGCCTTCGACCGCGAGCTCGTCGCCCGTTACGACGTCGACGCGCCGCGCTACACCTCGTATCCAACCGCGCCGCACTTCCGCGACAGCTTCGGCGAAGCGGACCTGCTGCGCGCGATCCGCGCCTCCAACGGCGATCCCATCCCGCGCGACCTTTCGGTCTACGTGCACGTTCCGTTCTGCCTGTCGCCGTGCTTCTACTGCGGCTGTGCGCGCATCATCACGCATGACAAATCCAAGGCAGCGAGCTACCTGACGCGCCTGTACCGCGAGATCGAACGGATCGCCCCGACGTTCGATCGCGACCGGCCGCTCGCGCAACTGCATTTCGGCGGCGGCACGCCGAACTTCCTCGACGTCGAGCAGATGCTGGAGCTGATCGAGTCGATAGGCCGCCACTTCTCCTTCAGCCGCGACGCGGGGCGCGAGTTCGGCATCGAGATCGACCCGCGTTTCTGCAGCGAGGACTACGCGCGACAGGTCGCGGCGGCGGGCATCAACCGCGTCTCGCTCGGCGTGCAGGACTTCGACCCGGCGGTGCAGCGCGCGATCAACCGCGTACAGAGCGTCGAAGAGACCGCCGCAGTCATGGCCGGCGCGCGTGCCGGCGGCGTGCGCTCGGTCAACATCGATCTCATCTACGGCCTGCCGTTGCAGACGCCGGCGTCGTTCGCGGCGACGCTGGAGCAGGTGATTGCGCTGCGGCCGGAGCGCGTCGCCGCGTACGGTTACGCCCACCTGCCCGAGCGTTTCGCGGCGCAGAAGCAGATTGCCAAGCACGACCTGCCGGATGCGGCGACACGCCTGACCCTGCTGCAGCAGACGGTCGAGATGCTGACCGCGGCCGGTTACGTGCACATCGGCGTCGATCATTTCGCGCTGCCCGGCGACGACCTCGCCCGGGCATTCGCGGACGGCACGCTGCACCGCAATTTCCAGGGCTATTCGACCCATGCAACCTGCGACCTGATCGGTTTCGGCATGAGCGCGATCAGCCATGTCGGCGACACCTTCAGCCAGAACGCGAAGGATCTGGTCGGCTACTATGCCGCGCTCGACAACGGCCGCCTGCCGGTCGCGCGCGGCCTGCGCCTCGACGACGACGACGGCATTCGCGCGGACCTGATCCAGCAGCTGATGTGCGCGGGCGAAATCGACGTCGCCGCGTTCGAGGCGCGCCACATGGTCGACTTCCCGCGCTACTTCCACGGCGCACTGGGGCAGCTCGGCGCACTGGAACAGGACGGCCTCGTCACGCGCACCGCAGGCCGCATCATGGTCACGCCGCGCGGCCGCTACCTCCTGCGTGTCATCGCCCGTTGCTTCGACGCCTATGCCGACCACCCGAGAATCCGGTACTCTCGCGCGATGTGACGGCACGCGCCGGAGGCGGCGTCGACGATGGGGCACGACGAAACGATCACGGGCCGCATCGCGGCACCGAATCCGATTGCGAACGACGGCAGCGAGGAGCGCTTCTGCTCGACGTGCGCGTTCGGCTCGGTCTGCATCGGGCGAGGCGTCGACAAAATCGCCCTGCACGAACTGCACTGCCTGGTCGAACACGTCGGCCCCTACCAGGCCGGCGACGTGGTGTTCCGCCACGGCGAGCGTTTCGACGCGATCTACGCGGTGCGCGCCGGCACCGTCAAGACACGCCTGCTCGATCTGGAAGGCCGCGAGCTCGTGCTGGGTTTCCACCTGCCGGGCGAACTGATCGGGCTCGACGCGATCCACGCGGAGGAGTATCCGTGCGATGCGGTCGCGCTCGACACGGTCGAGGTCTGCCGCTTCTCGTTCCCGGCGCTGTCCACCCTCGCGACGCGCCTGCCCGGCGTGCAGCAGGAGCTGTTCCGGCGCATGAGCAAGGACATCGGCGGCAACGTGCTGCTGGTCGGCGACTACTCCGCCGACGAACGGCTCGCCGCATTCCTCGTGACGCTCGGCCAGCGCTATGCGGACCGCGGCTTCCCGGTCGGCTTGCTGCATCTGGCGATGTCGCGCGGCGACATCGCCAACTATCTGCGTCTCGCCGCCGAAACCGTCAGCCGCGTGCTGCGCCGGTTCCAGGACCAGGGCCTGATCCGCGTCGAGGGACGCGACCTCACGATCGCGAAACCGGCCGAACTGTTCGCGCTGGCGCGGCCGATCCTCAAGCGCTGAATCCCGCGCGGAGCACACCGCGTGCGCGTCGCGCATCGGCGCCACGTTCCTGCGGAACCGGTCGTCCACGGGCGGGCTCCCGCCCCCGGGGCGAAACATCACGAGGTGTCGGTGCGCGACGCTTGACCTGCGTCAGTGCGAGCAATGCCGCGTCGCGGCACGCTGCCGCGGACAAAATAGAAGGAGCGCCGCGATGTCCACGACCACCCGTCTCTGGATCGCCCTCGGCACACTGCTCGGCGTCACGTTCGCCGTGCTGTTGTGGATGGGGCGCGAGATCTACCACCAGGCACCGCCCGTGCCCGAACGCGTCGCGACGCCGAGCGGGCAGGTGCTCTATACGCGCGCCGACATCGAGTCGGGCCGACAGGTCTGGCAGAGCATCGGCGGCCAGCAGCTCGGATCCATCTGGGGCCACGGCGCGCTGATCGCGCCGGACTGGAGCGCGGACTGGTTGCATCGCGAAGCGGACGAACTGCTTGGCGTGTGGGCGCGTCGCGACGAGGGCGCTGCGTGGGCGACGCTCGATGAAGGCCGCCAGGAAGCGCTGAAGGCGCGCCTGCGCAAGGAATTGCGCACGAACGGCTACGACGCCGGCAGCGGCACCATCACGGTCTCCGACGAACGTGCGATCGCGATCTCGAACGTGGCGGCGCACTACGAGAGCGTGTTCAGCAACGATCCGGCGTCGGACAAGCTGCGTGCGACCTACGCGATGCGCGACGGCACCGTCGACACGCCCGAACATCGGCGCGAGCTGACTGCGTTCTTCTTCTGGAGCGCATGGGCGACGGTCACCACGCGCCCCGGCGCGGCAATGAGCTACACAAGCAACTGGCCGTACGATCCCGTGGTCGGCAACACGCCGACCTCGAGCGCGTTCCTGTGGACGGTGTTCAGCGTGCTGTTCATGATCGCCGGCATCGGCCTGCTCGCCTGGCACTACGCGGTCTGGCACCGCAACGAGCCGCACCTCGTCCCGCCCGCGCAGGATCCGCTCGCGGGCCTGAAGATCACGCCTTCGATGCGTGCGACCGCAAAGTACTTCTGGGTCGTGATCGCGCTGTTCCTGACCCAGATCCTGCTCGGCGCGATCACCGCGCACTACCAGGTCGAGAAGGACTTCTACGGCGTCGCGATCTCCGAAGCGCTGCCGTACTCGCTGTCGCGATCGTGGCACACCGAACTCGCGGTGCTGTGGATCGCGACCGCGTGGCTCGGCACCGGCCTGTACATCGCACCGGCCGTGTCCGGGCATGAACCGAAGTTCCAGCGCCTCGGCGTCAATTTCCTGTGGACCTGCCTGCTCGTGATCGTGGTCGGTGCGTTCGCCGGCCAGTGGTTCGCGGTGATGCAGAAGCTCGGCCTCGCCAACAACTTCTGGTTCGGCCACCAGGGCTGGGAATACGTCGATCTCGGCCGCTTCTGGCAGATCTTCCTGTTCGTCGGGCTCGTGCTCTGGCTCGTGCTCATGGGCCGCGCGCTGTGGCCGGCGCTGCGGCGCAAGGACGACCTCGCCTCGATCGTCGGCCTGCTGTTCCTGTCGACGGTCGCCATCGCGGCGTTCTATGCCGCAGGCCTCATGTGGGGCGAGCACACCCACATCTCGGTGGTCGAGTACTGGCGCTGGTGGGTGGTGCACCTGTGGGTCGAAGGCTTCTTCGAGGTGTTCGCGGTCGCGGTGATGTCGTTCCTGTTCGTCAAGCTCGGCCTCGTGCGTGCACGCACGGCGACCGTCAACGTGCTGTTCGCGACGATCGTGTTCATGGCCGGCGGCGTGCTCGGCACGTTCCACCACTTGTACTTCGCCGGCACCACCACCGCGGTGATCGCGCTCGGCGCGTCGTTCTCCGCGCTCGAAGTCGTGCCGCTCGCGCTGATCGGCATGGAAGCGTACGAGACCTGGTCGCACGGGCGCGCGACGCCGTGGATGGCGCGCTACCGCTGGCCGATCCTGTTCTTCCTCGCGGTGTCGTTCTGGAACCTGGTCGGCGCCGGCCTGTTCGGCTTCCTCATCAACACGCCGCTCGCGCTGTACTACATGCAGGACCTCAACCTCACGCCGCTGCATGGCCACACGGCGCTGTTCGGCGTGTACGGCATGCTCGGCCTCGGCCTGATGCTGTTCTGCCTGCGCGGCCTCAAGCCCGACGTGCAGTGGCATGACGGCCGCCTGCGCGGCGCGTTCTGGTCACTCAACATCGGCCTCGTGCTGATGGCGCTGCTGACCCTGCTGCCGCTCGGCGTGCTGCAGCTCTCGGCCGCGCTCGACCACGGCTACTGGTACGCGCGCTCCGAGCACTTCATGGACCAGGCGATCGTGCACCTGCTGATCTGGATGCGCATGCCCGGCGACACGATCTTCGCGGTCGGCGCACTGCTGTTCGCCTGGTTCGTGCTGCGCCTGTGGATCGCGCCGCGCAAGGCGGCGGCGCGCATCGGCGAGGCGGCAGAACAGCACGGCTGATGCCTGTGCACGGCGGCAGCGCGGCACGCCCGCGCTGCCGCCGTGCTTTTTCCCCCTGCGGCACGCTTGACGCCGGTCAACGCGCCGCGCGCGGCGGCCGCGCATGCTCGCGGCAATTCCTGCGAGCGACGATCATGATATCCGTGCGCAATCGCGCCACACCCGCACATGACTACGCGCTGGACGCGTGTTTCCTCGGACCGTACGGCGAGAACGACACGCTGCTCGAAAAGCTGCTGGTCGAGTTCCTGCGCGACCATGTCTACTGGCGTCGCAACTTCCATCCGGAGGACCCGCCGGCGATCGGCACCGAGTCGGCCCGGCATCCGGACTACCTCGCGTTCGAGGCGCGCACGCGCCGCGAGCTGCACCAGCTTTCCGCGGCGCTGAAGCGCTCGGTACCGTTCCACAGTCCGCGCTACATCGGCCACATGGCGTCGGACCTGCTGCTGCCGGGCCTCGCCGCGCACATGCTCGCTCTGCCCTACAACCCGAACAATGTCAGCGAGGATTCCGCTCCGGTCACGATCGACATGGAAGTCCAGGTCGGCCTGCAGCTCGCGCGCATGCTCGGCTACGTGCACGACACGACGCGGCCGGACTGCGCGTTTGGCCACCTCGCCTCGGGCGGCACCACGGCGAACTACCAGGCGCTGCGCCTCGCGCTGGCGATGAAGGCGTTTCCTCTCGCGCTGCGCGCGGCGCGCGTGCCGGACCTCGACGTGCCCGAAGACGACTGGCACGCGTTCAATCTTCCCGGCGACGCGGTCATCGCGCTGTTGCAGGCGTGGCAGCGCTGGCTTGCCGCGCAGCCGATGGCCGAGAGCACGCGCTGGCGCGAACGCGTCGACGCCGCGCGCATCGAGCGGCTTGGCCTTGCCGGGTTCTTCGCGAAACATCCCGCGCTGCGCGTGCCGCGCGTACTCGCGCCGATCACGGCGCACTACTCGTGGAGCAAGGGCGTGAAGCTGCTCGGCCTCGGCAGTGCGCAACTTGACCTGCTGCCGACGCGCGGCATGCGCCTCGATCTCGACGCACTGGAGGAGCAGCTCGACCGATGCGCGCGCGAGCGCCAACCGGTACTGATGGCGGTCGCCGTGCTCGGCAGCACCGAGTACGGCACGATCGATCCGGTCGACGGCGTGCTCGCCGCGCGTGCACGAAGCCGCGCGCGCGGGCTCGACTTCGCCGTGCACGTCGACGCCGCCTGGGGCGGCTACCTCGCCACCCTGTTCCGCAACGAGGACGGTTCGTTGCGCTCGCGCGCGGAAGTCGCCGACGAATTCACCTACTTTCCCTCGCCCGCCCTGCATGCCGCATTCGGCGCGCTCGGCGACACTGATTCGATCACCGTCGATCCGCACAAGCTCGGCTACCTGCCGTTCGGCAGCGGTGCGTTCGTGTGCCGCGACCATCGCGCGATGGATCTGCTTGCCGAACGCGCCGACTACGTGTTCCATGGTGACGCGGCGACCGACTACGCGACGCATGCACGCAACCTCGGCCGCTTCGTCGTCGAGGGCTCGAAATCGGGTGCTGCCGCCGCCGGTGTCTACGTCGCGCACAAGGTTCTGCCGCTCGACCATCGCCACTTCGGGCGCCTGCCGCGCGCGACCGTGCGGGCTGCCGAGGCATTCCATGACCGCGCGCTGCGCTTCGCCGACGAGGTCGCGCCGCACCTGCATGCGCGCATCCCGTTCGAGCCGGACAGCAATCTCGTCTGCCTCGCGCTGAATCCTCGCGGCAACACCTCGCTGGCCGGCGCGAACGCGTTCATGCAGCGCCTGTGCGTGATGCTGCGCGCCGATCCGCGCCAGCCGTTGCAGGTCAAGGAGTTCTTCGGATCCACTACCACGCTGCGGCCGGACCTGCTCGGCAATCTCGAAGCCGCGCGCATCTTCCGCTCGCTCGGCCTCGACGCCGAATCCAGCGAGCCGCTGCTGATCCTGCGCCACACGCTGATGAATCCGTACCTGATCGATGGCGAGAACGGCATCAGCTACGTCGACCTGTATTTCGATTTCCTGACCCGCTGCACGGCGGCGCTGATGAACGGCGAGCGTGCGGCGTGACGCGCGGCACCGACGCGCGCGCCTGGGTACACGCGGCGATCGACGCGCTCGAGCGCGAAGCCGCGCGCTCGGCCGATACGCATCTGCTCAAGATCGACCTGCCCGGCTTTCCCGGCATCGACTTCTACTTCAAGGACGAAGCCGCGCATCCGACCGGCAGCCTCAAGCACCGCCTGGCGCGCTCGCTCTACCTGTACGCGTTGTGCAACGGCCGCCTGCACGAGGGTCAGCGCGTGGTCGATGCCTCCTCCGGCAGCACCGCGATCGCCGAGGCCTGGTTCGCGCGCCTGCTCGGACTGGAGTTCACCGCCGTGATGCCCGCCTGCACCGCGCCGGCGAAGATCCGAGCGGTCGAGGCGCTCGGGGCACGTTGCGATCTCGTCGATGATCCGGCCAGCGTGCACGATCGCGCGCGCGAACATGCCGCGCGCGGCGCCTGCCATCTGGACCAGTTCGGCCTCGCCGAGCGCGCGACCGACTGGCGCGGCAACAACAACATCGCCGAATCGATCCTCGGCCAGCTCGCACGCGAGCCGCATTCGCGACCGGCCTGGATCGTCTGCGGCGCGGGCACCGGTGGCACCTCGGCGACGATCGGACGCTACCTGCGCTACCGGCGGCTGCCGACCCGGTTGTGCATCGCCGAACCGAGCGGCAGCGCCTATGCGCGCGGCTGGCGTACACGCGATGCCGAGGCGCGCGCGAGCGCGCCGACCGTGATCGAAGGCATCGGCCGGCCGCGGGTCGAGCCCGGCTTCCTGTTCGAGATCGCCGATGCGGTCGCGGAGATCGACGACGAAGCCTCGATCGCCGCGACCGGACTGCTCGAGGAACTGCTTGGACGGCGCTACGGTGGCTCGTCAGGCACCAACCTCGTCGCCTGCCTGCAACTCGCCTGCGACATGCGCGAGCGCGACGAACGCGGCAGCATCGTCAGCCTGCTGTGCGATCGCGGCGAGCGCTACGCGGAAACGCTGTTCGATCCGGACTGGCTCGGCGCGCGCGATCTCGATCCGTCGCACTGGATGGCCGCGCTGCGTCGTTGCGTCGACACCGGGCACTGGCACGACGCATGAGCTTCCACGATCTGCGCAGCTTCCTCGCGAGTCTCGAGCGCGAGCGCGATCTGGTGCGAGTCGGCGTCCCGGTCGACCCGCACCTCGAATCGACCGCACTGTGCCTGCGCGCGCTGCGCGAGGACGGCCCCGCCTTGCTGATGGAACGGCCGCACGGCTCACGACACGCACTGCTCGGCAACCTGTTCGGCCACCGCCGGCGCATCGAACGCGCGCTCGGCGGTCGTCCGCTCGCCTCGCTGCGCGAGCTCGGTCGACTGCTCGCCGCGGTGAAGGAGCCACGCTGGCCGTCGAGCCTGCGCGACGCGCTCGCGCAGTGGCCGGAGCTCGCGCAGCTCGCGCACGTCGCGCCGCAGACCGTGCATGAAGCAGCCTTCCTCGATGAGACGCTCGAACGCGACGACATCGATCTTGCGCGCCTGCCGGTCCAGCACTGCTGGCCGGGCGACGCAGGCAAGCTCGTCACGCTCGGCCTCGTCGTCACGCGCGGCACGCGCCAGCGCCGCCAGAACGTTGCGATCTATCGCCAGCAGGTGATCGGGCCGAATCGCCTGATCATGCGCTGGCTGCCGCATCGCGGCGGTGCGCTCGACCATGCCGACTGGTGCGCCATGCATCCGGAGCAGCCGTTTCCGCTGCTGGTCGCGCTGGGTGTCGATCCTGCCACCTTGCTCGCTGCGGCCGCACCGGTGCCCGACAGCTTGTCCGAATACGAGTTCGCCGGCCTGTTGCGCGGCCGGCGCACGCGCGTCTGGCACAGCGAGCTCACCGGCCTCGACGCGCCGGCGGGCGCCGAGATCGTGCTCGAAGGGTTCGTTCATCCCGGCGACCGCGCGCTGGAAGGGCCATTCGGCGACCACACCGGGTACTACAACACGCAGGACCGGTTTCCGGTATTCACGATCGAGCGCATGCGCCTGCGCCGCGATGCGATCTACCACGGCAGCTACATGGGACGCGCGCCGCACGACGAACCGTCGGTGCTCGCGCTGGCGCTCAACGACGTGTTCGTGCCGATCCTGCAGAAGGTGTTCCCGGAAATCGTCGATTTCCACCTGCCGCCGGAAGCCTGTTCCTACCGCATCGCGGTGGTCGCGATCCGCAAGCAGTACGCCGGTCATGCGCGGCGCATGATGATGGGCGTGTGGTCGTACCTGCGCCAGTTCACCTACACCAAGTTCGTGATCGTGGTCGACGCCGACATCGACGCGCGCGACTGGTCACAGGTGATCTGGGCGATCGCCACCCGCGTCGATCCCGCGCGCGATGCGATGCTGGTCGAGAACACGCCGATCGACTACCTCGACTTCGCAAGTCCCGTCGCCGGCCTAGGATCGAAACTCGGCCTCGATGCGACGAACAAGTGGCCGGGCGAAACGACGCGCGAATGGGGCCGGCCGATCGTGCCGGACGCGGCAGTCGAACGGCGCGTCGACGCGCTGTGGTCGATGCTGCGCGCGGATGCGGGCGCCGCGCGGGCGACGCGCTGAAGCACGCAAGGGCTCAGTCGGGTGCGGCCAAGGCCGCGCGCACTTCGCGCACCTGATCCTGCAGCGCGCGATAGGAATGTTCCCACTGGCCCGCACGCGGCACCGCTCGCTCGAAGCGCAGCAGCCGATCGGCGGCATCGGCCAGCTGCGCGCGCAGGCGCTCGATTTCGGCGAGGGCCGCCTCGTGCTCGTCCTTGCCGATGAAGGACACCTTGCGGTCGCGGCAGACGCCGATGCAGACCTGCGGCGCCTCGATCTTGCCGCAACCGATGCATTGCCAGGCCTGGATGTAGTCGGTCATGGCCGTTGACCCCGCTGCGCGCTCAACGCGTGTGGGCGCCGCCTTTCGGCTGCGCCTGCCAGTGCGGATCGTCGAAGTGGCGCGGATAGTCCGCGACCGCATCGCGCATCGCCTGAATCGCGGCCTTGTCGGCCGGATCGCCGTGCAGGCGCTGCGCGCCCGCAAGCAACGGCACGAGGATGCCGTGCAAGGCGGCATCCGCGTCCGGCGCGAGCTTGCAGTTGGCGAAGATCGACGAAACCGCGCCTTCGATCGCGCCCGCCTGCTCGCGTGCCTGGTCCGCCGACATGTGTCCCATCTCGTGATGGCGCAGTTCGGCCAGCGCGTCCTGCACGCGCCGCATGCCGTCGCTCAGCGGCGCATCCGGCGCCCAGCGCGCCTGCGACGCCGTAGCCGGTGCCGTCGCGACGGCATGCGCGGCGTGATCGTGCGTGGACGGCACGTCCGCCGCGAGAACGGCGCATGGCGCGCCAAGAATGGAAAGGAAGATGGGGAGCAGTCGCATGGCAAGCCTCCGTCTGGATGCCCCATCCTGCGCGCGCGGATGCATCGGCGCCTTGACCCGGATCAGTCCGGGCGGCCGCTTCAGCGATACACCAGCACCGGCAGCGTACTGCGCACGAGCACCTTCTGCGTCTCGCTGCCGAGCAGGAGCGCGCTTGCGCCGCGACGCCCATGCGAGGCCATCAGGATGAGATCGCAACCGTTCGCCTGCGCGGCCGCGATGATCGCGCCGGCCGGGTCATCGCTCGTCGCGTGACAGGTATCGCACGCGACGCCGAGCGCGCGCGCCGATTCCTGCACGAAGCGCAGGCGTTCGCGCGCATAGGCGCGCGCGGCCCTGGAATAGTCGCCGTGGCTGGTGCCAAGCAGGCTCATCATCACGTCGCTCGCCTGGAACCTTGCGATCGCGTGGAACGCGGTCACGCGCGCGCCGATCTCGCGCGCGAAGCGGATGCCCTTGCGCGCGACCTTCTCCGACAACTTCGAGCCGTCGGTCGGGATCAGGATGTGCTGGAACATGGCGACGCCTCCGCTCGATGAAACGGGAATCCACCGCATCGAGCCTACACCGTCGCGCGGCGATCTTCTTGACGCGCGTCAAGCGCGCGACCGATCGATGCCGGATGCGCCTTGATCGCGGTCAATGACGCCCTCGGCACCACTGCGCACGATGCGCAGGACATCCACCGCCGCGAGCCGGAAATGCAACTCGTATGCCCCGCCGGCAACCTGCCGGCCCTGCAGGCGGCGATCGACGCCGGCGCCGACGCGGTCTACGCGGGCTTCCGCGACCAGACCAACGCGCGTGCATTCCCCGGACTCAACTTCAGCGACGACGAACTGCGCGCGGGCATCTGCTACGCGCACGCACGCGGCCGAAAGGTTTACCTCGCCCTCAACACCTACCCCGAAAGCACGCGCCTCGCGCACTGGTACGCCACGGTCGACCGCGCCGCCGCGCTCGGCTGCGACGCGATCATCGTCGCCGAGCTCGCCGTGCTCGACTATGCGGCACGCACGCACCCGGCGTTGCCGCGGCATCTGTCGGTGCAGGGCTCGGCGACCAGCGCGCCGGCGCTGCGCTACCTGCACGAGCGTTTCGGCATCGCGCGTGCGGTGCTGCCGCGCGTTCTGTCGATCCAGCAGGTCGAGCGCCTGTGTGAAACGAGCCCGGTTCCGCTCGAAGTATTCGCGTTCGGCAGCCTGTGCATCATGGTCGAGGGCCGCTGCCAGTTGTCGAGCTACGTCACTGGCGCCTCGCCGAACCGCCATGGTGTTTGCTCGCCCGCAAGTTTCGTGCGCTGGGACGAACATGCCGACGGCAGCCGCAGCGTGCGCCTGAACGAGGTGCTGATCGACCGCTTCGAACCGGCCGAACCGGCCGGATATCCGACCGTGTGCAAGGGTCGTTTCGAAGTCGGCGGCGAGGTGTTCCATGCGCTGGAGGAACCCACCAGCCTCAACACGCTGGAGCTGCTGCCGCGCCTCGCCAGCGCAGGCGTCGCCGCACTCAAGATCGAGGGCCGCCAGCGCGGCGTCGCCTACGTCGCGTCGGTCGCGCGCACCTGGCGCGAGGCGCTTGACCGCCACGCATCCCTGCCGCAGGCATGGCGCGCGCGCGACGACTGGCAGCGCGAGCTCGCCCGCCACGCCGAAGGCCACCAGACCACGCTCGGCCCCTACCACCGCCACTGGCATTGACGCGCATGAAGCTCAGTCTTGGACCGCTGCAATACTTCTGGCCGCGCGAGCGCACGCTGGCGTTCTACCGCGCCGCGGCGGATGGGCCGGTCGACATCGTCTACCTCGGCGAAACCGTATGCAGCAAGCGGCGCGAACTCGCCACGCGAGACTGGATCGCGCTCGCGCACGAACTGGCCGGCAGCGGCAAGGAGATCGTGCTGTCGTCGCTTGCGCTGATCGAGGCTGAATCGGAACTTGGCGTGCTCAAGCGTCTCGTCGACGACGGCGATTGCATGATCGAGGCGAACGACCTCGCCGCCGTGCAACTTTGCCGCGAGCGCGGCATGCCGTTCGTCGCCGGCCCTTCGCTCAACATCTACAACCATCGCGCGCTTGCGCTGCTGGTCCAGGACGGGCTGCGGCGCTGGGTGCCCGGCGTCGAACACGGGCACGCGTTGCTGCGCGCACTGCTCGATGCCGCGCACGCCGACGGCGATACGCTGCCGGAGATGGAGTTGATCGCGTTCGGCCGCCTGCCGCTGGCCTACTCGGCGCGCTGCTTCACCGCACGCGCGTTCGACCTGCCGAAGGACCAGTGCGGGTTCCGCTGCATCGACCATCCCGACGGCCTGCCGCTCGTGACACGCGAAGGCGCACCGTTCCTGCGGCTCAATGGCATCCAGGTACAGGGCGAGGAGATCACCGACCTCGGCCCCGAACTGCCGGCCCTGCGCGAACTCGGCGTCGAGGTGCTGCGCCTGTATCCACACATCGACGGCATGGCCGAGGTCATCGCACACTACGACCATGCGCGCCACGCGCTGCAACCGCCGCCGCCGATCGGCGCCCGCAACGGCTACTGGCACGGCGAGGCGGGCATGCGGCGCGACGACTGAGGCGCCGGCGCAATATCCAGCACGAGGAAACCGGATGTCCGCCACTACTCGACTTGCGGCCGCGGCACGTGGCCTGGACAGCGCAGAGGCGGCCCGCCGGCTCGCCGCGCACGGCGCGAACGCGCTGCCCGGCTCGTCACCGCGCTCGCTGCTGGCGATCGCCGCCAGCGTGCTGTTCGAGCCGATGTTCCTGATGTTGCTCGGTGCCGGCGCGCTTTACCTCGCACTCGGCGATCGCGCCGAGGCGATGTTCCTGCTCTCGTTCGTGTTCGTCGTCATCGGCATCACGCTGGTGCAGGAACGCCGCACCCAGCGCGCGCTCGAATCACTGCGCGACCTGTCGGCGCCGCGGGCGCTGGTCATCCGCGACGGTCGCGAGATGCGCATTCCCGGTCGCGAGGTCGTGGTCGGCGACCTGCTGGTGCTGCACGAGGGCGACCGCATCGCGGCCGACGGGATGCTGCTGGATGGCTGCGTCGACGTCGACGAGTCGCTGTTGACCGGCGAGTCCGTCGCGGTGACGCGATTGCCCGGCACGCCATCGGCGCGACTGTGCGCGAGCACCGTCGTCACCAAGGGCGTCGGCATGGCCGAGGTCGACGCCATCGGCGCCGACACCGCGGTCGGCCGCATCGGCCAGGCTCTCGCATCGACGGTCGAAGTGCCGTCCGGGCTGCAGCGCGCTTCGCGCCGCCTGATCCGCAATCTCAGCATCGGCGGCCTGCTGCTGGCGGCCACGTATTGCCTGCTGAACTGGTTGTGGGACGGACGCACCCTGCTCGAAAGCCTGCTCGCCGGCATCGCGCTGACGATGGCGATCATGCCGGAGGAAATCCCGGTGATCCTGACCGTGTTCCTCGCCCTTGGCGCCTGGCGCATCTCGCAACGCAAGGTGCTGACGCGGCGCGTGCCGGCGGTCGAGGCGCTCGGCGCGATCTCGGTGCTGGCGGTCGACAAGACCGGCACGCTGACCCGCAACCGCATGCAGGTGGCGGAGCTCGCGATCGCCGACGGCGAATTCCGCGACGAAGGCGCGACGGAACTCGCCGAACCATTCCACGCACTGGTCGAGTTCGCGATGCTGGCGACGCCAGCCGATCCGTTCGATCCGATGGAAAAGGCGATCCAGTCGTTCGGCGTGCGCTGGCTCGAAGGCACCGAGCACGTGCACGCGCAGTGGTCGCCGGAATTCGAGTATGCGCTGTCGCCGGACATCCTCGCGATGACCCTGGCCTATCGCGGCGACACGCAACGCCGCTACGTGCTGGCGACCAAGGGCGCGCCGGAAGCGGTGATCGACCTGTGCCACCTGCCGGCGCAGGAGCACGCGCGCATCCTCGCGCAGGTGGAGCGCATGGCAGAACGCGGCCTGCGCGTGCTCGGCGTCGCGCGCGGCGATTGGCAGGGCACGCAGCCGCCGCGCAGCCAGCACGATTTCGACTTCAGCTTCCTCGGCCTGATCGGCTTCGTCGATCCGCCGCGGCCGGAGGTGCCGGCGGCGATCGCCGAATGCCGCGCCGCCGGCATTCGCGTCATCATGATGACCGGCGACCACCCGGCCACCGCGCGCGCGATCGCGCGCATGGTCGGCCTGAGTGAGCGCGCCGAAGTCGTCACCGGCGCCGACATCGACGCGCTCGACGACGCGCAGCTGCGCGAACGCCTGCGCCACGCCGACCTGTGCGCGCGCCTGCAACCGGCGCAGAAGCTGCGCCTGGTGCAGGTTCTGCGCGCCGCCGGCGAGGTGGTCGCGATGACCGGCGACGGCGTCAATGACGCGCCTGCGCTGAAAGCCGCCGACGTCGGCATCGCGATGGGCGAGCGCGGCACCGACGTCGCGCGCGAAGCCGCCGCGCTGGTGCTGCTCGACGACAGCTTTGCCAGCATCGTCGCGGCGATCCGCCAGGGCCGGCGCATCTACGACAACATCGGCAACGCGACGCGCTTCGTGTTCGCGGTGCACATGCCGATCATCGCCCTGACGCTGGTCCCGACCCTGTTGCACTGGCCCGCGTTGCTGATGCCGGTGCACATCGTCCTGCTGGAACTGCTGATCGATCCCGCCTGTTCGATCGTGTTCGAGGCCGAACCCGAAGCGGAGGACATCATGCGCCGACCGCCGCGCACGACGAGCGCCACGCCGTTCGCTGGCCCCGTCCTTGTCGAGTCCGTGGTGCAGGGACTGGGCATCGCGATGATGCTGCTGCTCGGCCACGGGCTGTTGGCGGGCGTGGGCTTCGACGCAACGCAGGGTCGAACGGCGGTATTCATCGCACTCGTCGCAGGCGTGATGTTGCTGATTCTCGCCAATCGCGGCCGGACTCGTTGGCGCCGGCTGGGGGACGCACCCGCCAATCCATGGCTGCCGCGCATGGCCATCGGCATGATGCTGGTCCTCGCGCTGGTGGTGGGCGTGCCGTTCCTGCGCGAGGTGATGCGACTGGCAGTGCCGCACGCGACCACCGCGGCAGCGGCGTTGGCGATCGCGTGCGCGATGGTCGCCTGGCTCGCACTGCTGCGCGGGCTCGCAACGCGGCGCGCTTGACGAAGTCGCCGGGCCCGACTTTCGCGGGGACGACGAATCCGGCTCCGCAGCACCGCCTTGCCCCGCGGCGCGCGGAGTCCGCGCGGACCTTCTTCAGCCCCGACGCCGCGGCAGCATGCGCAGCATGGTGTCGTCACGCAGGACGTAATGGTGGAACAGCGCCGCCGCGGCGTGCAGGCCGATCAGGTAGTAGCCGATTGTGCCGATCGTCTCGTGGATTTCCTCGACCGAGTGCGCGAAGTCCTTGTCCGGTCCGGTCAGCGCCGGCAGGTCCAGTCCGAAGAACGGAATCGGCTTGCCCGCGGCGCTCAGCGCCAACCAGCCGAGCAGCGGCATCGCGATCATGAACAGGTACAGCAGGCCATGCCCCAGCTGCGCGAGCAGGCGTTGCCACGCAGCGCCATGCGGGGCTGGCGAGGGCGCGGTCCAGCGCAGCGCGAGGCGCATGAACACCAGCACGAACACGCCGAGTCCGAGCATGAAATGCCAGGTCTTGAGTCCCTCGCGCACGTCGCTGCCACGCGGCCAGTATCCGCGCAGCTCGATGCACGCGTATACCGCCGCCAGCAGCAGCAGCATCAGCCAGTGCATCGCGATCGTCGCGCCGTTGTAGCGTTCGGGACGGTTGTTCGTGTTCATCGCAGCCTCCGGTGTCGGAACGGGTGCCGCCGCGGCGTCCATTCACGCGCGGGAAAATACCAGACTCGCATTGGTGCCGCCGAAGCCGAAGCTGTTCGACATCACCGTGCGCAGCGGCGCCTCGCGCGATTCACGCAGGATCGGCAACCCCTGCGCGCGCGCATCGATCGAATCGATGTTGGCCGAGCCGGCCATGAATCCGTCCCGGAGCATGAGGAGGCTGTAGATGGCCTCGTGCACGCTGGCGGCGCCAAGCGCATGACCGGTCAACGCCTTGGTCGACGAAAGCGGCGGCACCTCGGCGCCGAACACGTCGCGCACCGCGTCGAGTTCGACCAGATCGCCGAGCGGCGTCGCGGTACCGTGCGTGTTGAGGTAGTCGACCGGCGCGCGCGTGCCGGCGAGCGCCATGCGCATGCAGCGCACCGCGCCCTCGCCGGATGGAGCCACCATGTCGGCGCCGTCCGAGGTCACGCCGTAGCCGACCAGTTCGGCATGGATGCGCGCACCGCGTGCGCGCGCGTGCTCGTACTCCTCCAGCACGAGCATTCCGCCACCGCCGGCGATCACGAAGCCGTCGCGACCGCTGTCGTACGGGCGCGATGCCGCTTCCGGCGTCGCGTTCCACGCGCTCGACAGCGCGCCCATCGCATCGAACTGCGCGGTCATGCCCCAGTGCAGTTCCTCGCCGCCGCCCGCGAACACGATGTCCTGGGCACCGTGGCGGATCAGGTCCGCTGCGGCGCCGATGCAATGCGCCGACGTCGCGCACGCGGCCGCGATCGAATAGCTGACGCCAAGGATGCCGAATGCGGTCGCCAGCGTCGCCGATACCGTCGAGCACATCGTGCGCGGCACCATGTACGGGCCGACGCGGCGCACGCCCTTCGCACGCAGCAGGTCGCCGGCTTCGATCTGCCACTCGGCCGAGCCGCCGCCGGAGCCGGCAATGACGCCGATGCGCGGATCGCGGATGCGCTCGAGCGCGAGACCGGCATCGGCGACGGCGTCGCTCATCGCGACCCACGAATAGGCAGCCGCGTCGCCCATGAAACGGCGTGGCTTGCGCTCGATCGCCGCGTCGAGATCGATCACCGGCGCGCCGGCGACCTGGCTGCGCAGGCCGAGCGCGGCATAGTCCGGCATCGCACGGATGCCGCTGATGCCGTCGCGCAGCGCGCGCGCAACGTCGGTTGCGGCGCGACCAAGGCACGACACGATGCCCATGCCGGTGACGACGACCCGGCGCATCAGAATCCCTCCGTCGACTGGAACAGGCCCACGCGCAGGTCCTTCGCGACGTAGATGAGGCGATCGTCGACGAAGGTGCGGCCATCGGCGACGACCATGCGCAAGCGTCCGCGGATCACGCGCGTGACGTCGATGACATACCGCACTAGGCGCGATTCGCGCAGCACCTGGCCGGTGAACTTGACCTCGCCGACGCCCAGCGCGCGACCGCGACCGGGTTCACCGAGCCAGGGCAGGAAGAAGCCGGCAAGCTGCCACATCGCATCGAGACCCAGGCAACCGGGCATCACCGGATCGCCGTCGAAGTGGCAACCGAAGAACCACAGGTCGGGACGGATGTCGAGCTCGGCTTCGAGGCAACCCTTGCCGTGCACGCCACCATGCTCGGAGATGCCGGTGACGCGGTCGAACATCAGCATCGGTGGCGACGGCAGACGCGCGTTGGCGGCACCGAACATGTCGCCGCGTGCGCAGGAAAGAAGTTGCTCGTGATCCAGCGAGGATTGTCGTGACATTGCGAGGCGCGCCGGTGAGGGGGAACCGGGCAAGTCTCCCGGCCCGCGCGCATCGTCACCTTGATGCAGGTCAAGCCACCGCATCCGTACGACAACGCACGGCGAGCGGGCTGTGCGCACCCATCACCGGGGGGCTTCACCCCGAGCCGCGATCGCCGCGGCGACAGGAATGCGCAGGCCGCCGCGATGCGCCTCGCGTGCGGCACGCGCGAGGCGTGCGCCACGATCGAGCGCGATGCGCAGGCCTAGCGGTACGCTTTCCCACGGCAGCCGATCGAGCAGGTTGCGCGCGGTCAGGCCGAGCTCGGTGTCGCCGGTAACGGACAGGCGACGCTGGAAGAACAGCGTGTCGGCGTCCTCCAGCCGGCTTGCCAACAGCAGCAGGTCGGTCGCGCTGCCGCGCACGCTCGCTTCTGCCGGCTCGCCGGTCGTGCGCAGGCGACCCTCGCACAGTTCGATCACCCACTCAAGCCCGAGGTCGGACACCTCGATGCCAAGACGACGACCACGCATGAAATCGAAGGCGCCTTCGCGCAGCGGTGCGTCCAGTACACGCGCCATCGCGACTTCGAGCGCTCGTCGCGACCACTGCCGCGGCAACAGGCGCAGCAACGGAGCGATGCGCGACGGCGGTGGCAGCATGCGCAACAGGCGCGCGGTGCGCGCGATCGAAACGGTAGCGTAGTCCATGGGAGGCATCATCGTCGGCCGCGTGGGCCGTTCGCCTTGATCCAGGTCAGGCGCGAGGCCCTGCGCGCAGCGCGCGTCGCTGATCGCGAGATCGAGCACACCCTGCGCCGTCGCCGCCGGAACCGCGAGACGCATGGCGAGCGCCTGCGCGCGTGCACGCACTTGCGTCTCGCGTGCGGCATCGGACGCGTCGCGTCCGCTGAGTCGCTTCAGCCACGCGACCGTGCGCACCAGCCGCGCGCGCGCGGCAAACAGGACGATCATGCCGTCGTCGACGAGATCGATCGCGCGACGCACGCCGCCGATGGCGAGCGCGGGCGGATGCGGCGGCTTCATGCCACTTCCTCGGCCAGGAAGCGCGTCGCGCGGTGGCGGACACCGCGCAGTGTCCGCCACAGCATCACGCGCGAGCCGATCAGGGCAAGCGCGGCCGCCGCCGCCAGCCACGAAGACGGCCACTGCACCGCGGCCGGCAACAGCAGCGCGACGGCGAGGAAGCATGCCAACACACGCCAGCGTTCCCGGTTCGGCAACAGACGCTGCACGGACGGCAGGCGGGTGCCGCGTCCGCAACGGCGATGCAGGTCGATCCAGCCGAGGAACGCCACGATCTCCAGTTGCATGCCACAGGTCAGCAGCGGCAGCGCGACGCCAATGGCAAGAACCCCGGCAAGCAAGCCGTCGCCGACCGGCAATGCGATCGTTGCGGCGAGGAGTGCGAGTGTGCCGGCGCGCCAGAATGCCCGCAGCGGCGGGTTGCGCCGGTGCGTCGAGCGCGCCTGCAGCCAGAGTACGCCGAATGCGAATGCGACGGTTGCGGCGACCACGACGAGATACGGCGTCGCGCGATCCGCGCGCACGAGACGGGTGATCGACGCGAGCGGAAGTGCCGTTGCGACGCCAGCGAGCCACGCCGCCGCCGCCGCTGCCGGCAGCGTCGCTGCACCCTGGAACATGGGCATCACCATCCGCCCGACCACCACCAGGATCACCAGCACCCAGCCGAGCAGGCCCAACAGCGCATGCACGTCGACCAGCGCAGGCATCGGCCACGGCAACCCGATCCATCCGGCCAGCGTGAGCGCGAAGCCGGCACCGAGCGCCGCTGTGGCGAGCGCAGCGGCGATGCCAAGGCCAAGGCCGGCGCGCAGCAGGCGCTGGCCATGCGCCGCGAGCAGTCCCGGCACGGTCATGCCCGCGAACAACCCGAACGCGGCGAACAGCAGCACCGACGCCGGCGCAAACAGCGCGCGCAGCGAGCCGTACAGTGCAATGACCAGCAGGAGCGTGCCGAGATTGAGCAGCGCATGCAGCAGCCGCGCCGCGCGGCGACCACCGCGCACGCGCGCGCCGGCGACCGCCGGAAGAAACTGCAACAGGCTGCCGAACAGCAGGTTGCCGAACACGCCGAGCGTGAACGCATGCGTTGCGGCGAGTGTCGCCGGATGCCAGCGCGTACGCAGCGCGGCGCTCCCTGCCGCCAACAACAGCACGCCGGCGAGCGCACCCCAGATCGGTGCCGTTTCCAGGAAGCGACGCGGCACCGCGGTCTCCGGCGCCGCGTCGAGCGCGAGCCGGGTCATGCCGGTGGACGCTCGATGCGCACGCGCGCGCTGCCATCCGCAAGGTTCTCGGCCCGGAAACCGAGGCCGCGCTCGGCCAGTGCGGCAAGCAGCGGGTGCGGCAACATCGGGGTGAGCACGCACACGACGTCGCCCGGCGCGAGGGCATCGGCTGCATCGAGCGCGCGCAGGAACGGCTCCGGCGCGGCAAGGTCGCGCAGGTCGAGTTCGGCAACGCGCGCGATGGTCGTGATCGTCATGGGCGCATCACACAGCGCCGGCAACGACGATGCGCTGACCTGGATCAAGGCGCGCGAGACGAGAATGCTTCACAGTCGCGGCATGAACGACAAAGCAGGCACGACCTTGCGCGACATCCAGCTGCGCGTCGAAGCGGCGGCCTCCGCGAATGACGATGCACGGGATCGGGGATTGCGCGAGGGACTCGCGGCGCTGCCCGCCCTGCTCGCGAGCGCGCCGCATCGGCTGATGTTCTTCGCCGGCGCCAGTGCGGTGATCGTGTCGATGCTGTGGTGGGCATGTTTCCTCGGCGCAGGGTATTTCGGACACGCGTTCCCGGTCGCACCGGTGCCACCCGGCTGGGCGCATGCGGTGTTCACGCAGTACGGCATGTTGCCGCCCTTCATGTTCGGATTCCTGCTGACCGTATTTCCGCGCTGGATGGCGCAACCGGCGCTGACGCGGCGTCACTACGTGCCGGTGTTCGCGGGCGTGTTCGGCGGCTACCTGCTCGCGCACATCGGCCTGCTCGGCTCGAGCGCGCTGCTCGCCGCCGGCATTGCCCTCCAGCTCCTCGGCTGGATCGCCGGACTCGTCGCGCTTGGCGGCGTGCTCCTGCGCAACGGCGCGAAGGACCGGCATGCGCTGTCGTGCTACCTCGCGCTCGTGCTAGGCGCCTGCGGCCTTGCCGCGTTCGGCGCGTTCGTGCTCGGCGCGCCGTGGCAGTTCGCCTACGTGTCGATCCGCCTCGGCACGTTCGCACTGCTGCTGCCGGTGTACTTCACGGTCTGCCACCGCATGATCCCGTTCTTCAGCGGCAGCGTCGTCGGCGCGCGCTACCGGATGTTCAAGCCGGCGTGGAGCCTGCCGCTGCTGTGGGCATTGCTGCTCGTGCATCTCGTGCTCGACGTAAGCCATCACCAGGACTGGCTCTGGCTCGCCGACCTGCCGCTGGCGGCGTTCTTCCTCGCGCACTGGCTCGGCTGGCAACCGTGGAAGTGCCTGCGGCCCGGCCTGCTTGCGGTGCTGCATCTTGCGGGCGCTTGGTTGTGGATCGCATTCGCGTTGTATGCGGCACAGAGTCTGCTCGCGTTCGCCGACCACGGCTTCCTGTTCGCGCGCGCACCGGCGCATGCGTTGACCGTCGGCTTCTTCGGCTCGATGCTGGTCGCGATGGTCACGCGCGTGACGCAGGGCCATTCGGGCCGGCCGCTGGAGATGGGCCGTATTCCCTGGCTGACGTTCTGCCTGCTGCAGGTCGTGGTGATCGTGCGCCTGTACGCGGAGTTCTCCGCCGACATGCCGCGCTGGCTGGTGGTCGCGGCGTTCGGCTGGCTGCTCGCGTTCCTGCCGTGGGTGCTGCGGTCGCTGTGGATCTTCGTGACGCCGCGCGTGGACGGTAGGCCCGGTTGACGCTGCGCGCGTGCCATGATGGCGGCATGCGCGATGCGCGTACCGCCCTGCGTGGCTCGAATGTAGCGGTCGCGCCGCAGCGCGGATCGAGCGCACAGTGCGGGTCCCACAATGCAAGCCCTCGAACCCATGATCGAATTTTATCCGCAAATCAAGGCCGTCCACATCGCCGCCGTGATTCTCTCCGGCAGCCTGTTCATGCTGCGCGGGCTGCTGATGCTCGCACGCTCGCGCTGGACCAACCATGCCGCGTTGCGCTGGCTCTCGTACGCGATCGACACGACATTGCTTACCGCGGCGTTGATGCTGGTGACCATCCTGCACCAGTATCCGTTCGTGCAGGCCTGGCTCACCGCCAAGGTGCTGCTGCTCGTCGTCTACATCGTGCTCGGCACGTTCGCGCTCAAGCGCGGCCGCACGCGCCGCGTGCAGGTCGGATGCTATTTCACCGCGCTGTTCGTGTTCGCCTTCATCGTGACGATCGCGCGCGCGCACGATGCGTGGGGCATACTGGGCCGATTCATCCACTGAACATTGGCCATGCCGGAATCCACGCTGCTGTACGGATTTCTCGCGGCGCTTGGCGGCGGCCTGATCGTCGGCATCGAACGCGAGCGCAGCAAGGGCAGCGGCCCGGATCGCGGCGCAATCGGCGCACGCACCTGCATGCTCGCCGCGCTCGCCGGGATGGTGTGCGCGCTGCTCGGCCAAGTCGCGCTCGCACTCGGCGGCGCCGCGACCGTCGTGCTGGCAGCCCTCGCCTACCGGCATTCGCGCTCGCGCGATCCCGGATTGACCAGCGAAGTCGCGTTTGTCCTCGTCTACCTGCTCGGCGCGCTAGCGGCGAACCAGGCGCAGCTTGCCGCTGGCCTGTACGTGCTCACCGCGATCGTGCTCGCCAGCAAGCCCTGGCTGCATCGCTTCACGTTGCAATCGCTGAGCGAGGTCGAACTCGACGACCTGCTGTTGCTCGCCGCCTCGGCCCTGATCGTCTTGCCGCTGTTGCCCGACCGCGCGATCGACCCGTTCGGCGTGCTCAATCCGCGCAAGCTGTGGCTGCTGGTCGTGCTCGTGATGGCGATCAATGCCGCCGGTTACGTCGCGCTGCGCGCGCTCGGCGCACGCCGCGGCCTGTTGCTCGCCGGCTTCCTCGGCGGCTTCGTGTCGAGCACTGCGACGATCGCGAGCATGGGTCAGCGCGCGGCGGCGATGCCGCAGGCGCGCGGCTCGGCGGTTGCGGCGGCGCTGTTGTCGAATATCCCGACGGTGCTGCAGATCGGCGTGATCCTCGCGGCGCTGTCGCCGCCGCTGCTCGCCGCGCTCGTGCCTGCGCTGGTCGCCGCCGGCCTGGTGGCCGCCGCGCTCGCCGCGGTGTACGTCGTGCGCGCACGCGGAGCCGAACACGAGGCGCCGGCCGCCGCCTCGTCGAGGCCGTTCGACCTGCGCCACGCATTGCTGTTCGCCGCGATCATCGCCGCCGCTCTGCTGCTGTCGGCGGCACTGCACGCATGGGTCGGCGATCGCGGCGCACTGCTCGCCGCAATCGCTGCAGCCCTTGCGGACGTGCATGCCGCGGCGGTGTCGCTCGGCCAGCTCGCCGCGACGGCGACCCTGCCGCTGTCGCAGGCGGCCCTCGGCGTCACGCTGGCATTCGTCGCCAACTCGTTCGTCAAATGCGTCGCCGCGTTCGCCGCGGGTGGCGCGGCGTTCGCCCGGCCGCTCGCCATCGGCGTGCTTGCGATCGACGCCGCCTTGCTGCTCGCATTTGCATTGTTTCGCTAGTCCTATCATCCCCGGATTGCGGGCGGAGCGAACGACGTAGCCGGCCGGGGGCGAGCGCGAAGTGCCAGTCAAGCGACGATCCCGTGGCCAAGCCCGTACCGAAGCGCTCGCGGACTGCGACGTTCGGCCGCAGGTGCAGTACGCTTGAAGCGCGCCCAGGCTTGATCCGGATCAAGGTGCGCAAGATCCGGGCGGGAGAAGCTTGTTGCGCCGAATTTCCGTCATCCGAACGAGGGGTCTCCGATGAAACGCTTGCTGCTCGCCGTCGCCATCAGCGCCGTTGCGCTGGCCGGTTGTACCGGTCGCTCGACCGGTACCAATGAAGCGGTCGCCGCGAACGCTCCTGCAACGCTTACCACCGGCGGCTCCGCCAAGGGCGATTTCGGCCCGCCGCAGGGAGAGCCGATCCACGCCGTGCTGACCAGCCCGCCGCAGGTTCCGCCGGCGGTGAACCGCAACTATCCGGCGAAGGTGATCGTCGAACTGGAAGTGGTCGAGAAGGAGATGCCGATCTCCGAAGGTGTCAACTACACGTTCTGGACCTTCGGTGGCACCGTGCCCGGCAGCTTCATCCGCGTGCGCCAGGGCGACACGGTGGAATTCCACTTGAAGAATTCCCCCGACAGCAAGATGCCGCACAACATCGACCTGCATGGCGTGACGGGTCCGGGCGGCGGTGCTGCTTCGAGCTTCACGGCACCCGGCCATGAGTCGCAGTTCACGTTCAAGGCGCTCAATCAGGGCATCTACGTCTACCACTGCGCGACCGCGCCTGTCGGCATGCATGTTGCGAACGGCATGTACGGCCTGATCCTGATCGAGCCACCCGAGGGTCTGTCGAAGGTCGATCACGAGTACTACGTGATGCAGGGCGACTTCTACACCACCGGCAAGTATCGCGAGAAGGGCCACCAGCCGTTCGACATGGAGAAGGCGATCGACGAGTCGCCGACCTACGTGCTGTTCAATGGCCACGAAGGCGCGCTCACCGGCGACAAGGCGCTCACCGCGAAGACCAACGAGAGCGTGCGCCTGTTCGTCGGCAACGGCGGGCCGAACCTCGTGTCGAGCTTCCATGTGATCGGCGAGATCTTCGACCGCGTGCAGCCGGAAGGCGGTACCCATCCGCAGGAAAACGTGCAGACCACGCTGATCCCGGCCGGCGGTGCCGCAATTGTCGAATTCCACACCGAAGTGCCGGGCAGCTACGTGATGGTCGACCACTCGATCTTCCGCGCATTCAACAAGGGCGCACTGGCGATCCTCAAGGTCGACGGTCCGGAGAACAAGTCGATCTACTCGGGCAAGGAAGTCGACTCGGTCTATCTCGGCGACCGCTCGGAGCCGAACCTGACCGCGGTAAGTACGGCGGCCAAGGCGCACGCCGCCGGGACACTGACCAAGGAGGAGCAGATCGCCGCCGGCCAGGTCCTGTTCACCGGTACCTGTTCGGTCTGCCACCAGGCGAATGGCCAGGGCCTGGCCAACGTGTTCCCGCCGCTGGCGAAGTCGAGCTTCATCGCCGCGGAACCGAAGCGCATCGTCGAGATCATGCTGCACGGCCTCACCGGCAAGGTGACGGTGAATGGCACCGAGTACAACTCGGTGATGCCGCCGATGACCCAGCTCACCGACGATGAAGTCGCCAACATCGCGACCTACGTGCTCAACAGCTGGGGCAATCCGGGCGGCCAGGTCAGCAAGGAAGATGCCGCGAAGGCGCGTGCCGCCGCTCCGGCCGCGGCGCCGGCGGCGCACTGAGGCATCCGCCGATGCGCATGCGCCGGTTCGCATTCGCCCTGCTCGTGCTCGCCGGCAGCGCATCCGCGCAGCCGGCGCAGCGCCCGGCCTATGTGTCGATCCCGGCGGGCCCGTTCCTGAGCGTCATCGAAACCGACGCAAAGGCGAAGCCGGTACAAGTGCCGGCGTTCGCCCTGCGCACGGAGCCGGTCACGAACGCTGAATTCCTTGCGTTCGTGACCGCGCATCCGGAGTGGCGGCGCGATCGCGTGCCGTCGGTATTCGCCGATGCGCGCTACCTGCTGCACTGGTCGGCGGCCGACACGCTCGGCGACAAGGCGTTGCCGGCGCAGCCGGTAACGCAAGTGAGCTGGTTCGCCGCGCAGGCGTATTGCGAGTCCGAACAGGCACGCCTGCCACAGTGGATCGAATGGGAACGCGCGGCAGCGGCAAGCACGCTCGTCCCCGATGCGCGCAGCGATCCGGCCTGGCGCAAACAACTGCTCGACTGGTACGCGAGGCCGTCGAATGCACCGCTGGCGGCAGTCGGCGGCACGCCAAACCTGTACGGTGCGCGCGACCTGCATGGCCTGGTGTGGGAATGGGTCGACGACTACGCGGCCATGATGGTCACCTCGGACAGCCGCGATCAGAACGATCCGGACCGCTTGAAATTCTGTGGCTCGGCCGCGCTCAGCCTGCGCGACCGCGACAACTACGCGTTGCTGATGCGCATCGCGCTGCTGTCGTCGCTGCAGGCCGTCGACACGACCGCAAACCTCGGCTTCCGCTGTGCGAGACCTTCCGATGCCACGGTGACACCATGAACACGCTGCATGAATCCGCGACGGCCACTGAACGCGACGCCCTGCCCTGCCTGTGCTGCGGCCATGCCATCGCCCATTGCGACACGCAACGGGTACCGCGATCGCGCCTGCTGCGCCGGATCGGCATGGTCCTGTTCGCCGTGCTGCTCGTTGGCGGATCATTGCTGACGCGCGCGCAGGCCGGCGAGTTGCCCCGCGATTCGACCTACCACCTCGCATTGCCGCTGGTCGACCAGGATGGCAAGGCGTTCGCCTATGCCGACGGACGCGGCCGCGTGCGCATCGTCAGCATGTTCTACACCTCCTGCAAGTACGTCTGCCCGCTCATCATCGACACGTTGCTGAAGACCGAACGCGAACTCGCGCCGGAGCAGAAAGCCGCGCTCGACGTGTGGCTGGTCAGCCTCGACCCCGACAACGACACGCCCGACGCGCTCAAGCGCGTCGCCGACAAGCGCCACCTGGACACCTCGCGCTGGCGCCTCGCGCGCACGGAAAAGCCCGGCGTGCGCCGTCTCGCGGCCGTGCTCGGCATCCAGTACAAGCAGATCGAGAACAAGGAATTCAGTCATTCGAGCGCGCTCGTGCTGCTCGATGCGGACGGCCGCATCGTCGCGCGCAGCGACCAGCTCGGCGCCGCCGACCCGGAATTCGTCGCAGCGCTGAGACGCGCGCTCGCCCCGCGCTGAAACGGCTGCGACCGATTGCCGCACGAATGCGGCGCGGCGTCTTGACGCATGTCAGTCCGCAGATCCAGATTGTCGTCGACAATCACCTTTTTGGGAGGCTGAGCGCACATGCCCCGGACTGAAACCTACAACGATCAGGTCGTGCGGCTGTTCCTGCTCGCCGCCGCCGTCTGGGGCATCGTCGGAATGTCGGTCGGCGTTTGGATCGCGGCCGAACTCGCGTGGCCATTCTGGAACTTCGACGTTCCGTTCCTGACCTTCAGCCGGCTGCGGCCCGACCATACCTTCGGCGTGATCTTCGCGTTCGGCGGCTCGGCGCTGATGGGGACCTGCTACTACGTCGTGCAACGCACCGGCCACACGCGCCTCGCGCTCGGCAAGCTCGCCAATTTCACGTTCTGGGGCTGGCAGCTGATCTGCGTGCTGGCGATGGTGACGATGCCGCTCGGCATCACCCAGAGCAAGGAGTACGCCGAGCCGGAATGGTTCATCGACATCCTGATCGCGGTCGTCTGGGTCTCGTTCGGGGTGGTATTCTTCGCTACGCTCGCGCGCCGGCGCATCCGCCACATCTACGTCGCGAACTGGTACTACGGCGCCTTCATCATCGCGGTCGGCCTGCTGCACATCGTCAACAACATCGCGCTGCCGGTATCGATGTGGAAGTCGTATCCGGTCTACTCCGGCGTCGTCGATGCGATGGTGCAGTGGTGGTACGGCCACAACGCCGTCGCGTTCTTCCTGACCGCCGGCTTCCTCGGCATGATGTACTACTTCGTGCCGCGCCAGGCGCAGCAGCCGCTGTGGAGCTATCGCTTCTCGATCGTCAATTTCTGGGCGCTGATCTCGGTCTACATGTGGGCCGGCTCGCACCACCTCATATACACCGCGCTGCCGGACTGGGTGCAGTCGGTCGGCATGGCGTTCTCGCTGATCCTGCTGATGCCGAGCTGGGGTTCGGCCGCAAACGGCCTGCTCACGTTCAACGGCTCGTGGCACAGGCTGAAGACCGACCCGGCTGCCAAGTTCATGGTGCTCGCGCTGGTGTTCTACGCCGCCTCGACGTTCGAGGGCTCGATGATGGCGATCAAGACCGTCAACTCGCTCTCGCACTACACCGACTGGACCGTCGCACATGTGCATTCCGGCTCGATCGGCTGGGTCGCGATGATCACGATCGGCTCGCTCTATGCAATGGCGCCGCGCGCGCTCGACCGTCCGCAGATGCATTCCGTGCCGGCGATGGAGCTGCACTTCTGGCTGCACACGATCGGCTTGCTGCTCTACATCATCGCGATGTGGGCCGCTGGCGTGACCGAAGGCCTGATGTGGCGCGCGACCAATGCGGACGGCTCGCTCACCTACGCCTTCATCGACAGCCTGATCGCGATCAAGCCGTTCTACGCGGTGCGCTGGCTCGGCGGCATGTTCGTGCTCAGCGGCATGGTCGTGATGGCCTGGAATCTCTGGCACACCGCGGCGAATGCGCGCGCGCACCTGATCACGCCGATCCCGGTGCCGATCCCGGAGCCGGAACCACGGCAAGTGCCCGAGCCCCTGCCGGCGATGGGTTGAGGAGAAGACAATGGCCGGAGGTTACAAATACTTTGAGGCGGTCGAGAAGCATGCCGGCTTGCTCGGCATTCTGACCGCGATCATGGTCTCGATCGGCGGGCTCGCCGAGATCACGCCGCTGTTCATGGCCGCGCACACGGTAAAGCCCGCCGAAGGCGTCAAGCCGTACGGTGCGCTGCGCCTGGCCGGCAAGGACATCTACGTGCGCGAAGGCTGCTACCTGTGCCATTCGCAGCAGATCCGTGCGCTGCGCGCCGAGACCGAACGCTACGGGCCGTATTCGGTCGCCGAGGACTCGGTCTACGATCGCCCGTTCCAGTGGGGCTCCAAGCGCACCGGTCCCGATCTCGCACGCGTCGGCGGCAAGTACTCCGACGAATGGCAGCGCCTGCACCTGCGCGATCCGCGCTCGCTGGTGCCGGAGTCGAACATGCCCGCCTATGCATGGCTGTCGCAGGCGATGCTCGATCCTGCCGACATCGAGGCGCGCATGCGCACCCTGCGCACGCTCGGCGACCCGTACACCGACGCCGACATCGCGGGTGCGCAGGCAGCGGTCAGCGGGCACACCGAAATGGAAGCGCTGATCGCCTACCTGCAGGGCCTCGGCGTCGCCAACATGCCGAAGACCGCCGCTGCGGGCACACATGCAACGCCGGAGGCCGCGCCATGACGATCGCGCCGTTCTGGGGACACCTCGCGGGCGTCGTCACGCTGGCGACGATGCTGAGCTTCATCGGCATCTGGATCTGGGTCTGGCAGGCACGCCACAAACCGAAGTACGACGAGCTTGCGCGCCTGCCGATGAATGACGAGGAATCGCCATGAGTTCGTTCTGGTCGGGCTGGATCATGTTCCTCGTGGTGCTGAACCTCGGCATCACGCTGTTCCTGTTCCTGTGGGGACAGCGCGTGAAGATTCCGGTGCAGCCTGACGGCACCAGCGGCCATGTGTGGGCGCACGGCGTATTGCGCGAAGGCGTGCGCAGGTTGCCGCTGTGGTGGGTGCTGTTGTCGGCCGCGATGTTCGCGGTCGGCTTCTCCTACCTAGTGCTCTATCCCGGCTTCGGCTCGTGGAAGGGCACGCTCGGCTGGACCGCGCACGGCGAACTCGCCGCGGACGTCGCCGCCAACCGCGCCAAGCTCGATCCGCTGCTGCAGCGCTCCGCCGGGCAGCCGGTCGAGAAGATCGCGGGCGATGCCGAAGCGACGCGCATGGGCCAGCGCCTGTTCATCGACAACTGCGCCGCTTGCCACGGTCGCGACGGACAAGGCAACCATCTGATCGGCGCGCCGAACCTGGTCGACCGCGACTGGCTCTACGCTGGCGACGGCAATGGGATCCTCGCCAGCATCCAGGACGGTCGCCACGGCGTCATGCCGCCGTTCGGCGGCTCGTTCGACGCGGCCACGACCGAGAACCTGGCCAACTACGTGCGCAGCCTGTCGGGCGCCGACCATTCGCCGGCGAAGGCCGCGGCGGGCCAGGCCGCGTTCGCGGTGTGTTCCGCCTGCCATGGCCCGACCGGCAAGGGCAACCAGGCTCTCGGCGCACCGAACCTCACCGACGAAGTGTGGCTGTACGACGGCGATCTCGCGACGATCGAAAAAACCATCCGGGACGGTCGCGGTGGCGTCATGCCGGCTTGGCGCACGCGCCTCGACGACACCGAAACACGCCTCATCGCGGCGTGGGTGTATGCAACCTCGCACGCTGCCACCGCACGCTGACGCCTCCCGCTCGGCGTGGTATCGCCAGCCGGTGCTCTGGCTGGGCGCGCTGCTGTTCACCGCCTCGCTCGCCGGCTGCGTGCTGATGATCGTGCTCGGCTCGCGCCATGCGGACGTACCGCTGCCGACCGCCGGCGGCGAGATCATGAAGATGCCGCTGGCGCGGCCACCACCGCACGCGCCGGTGCAGGCGGTGCCGTGAACGCGGCCTGCTGGCATTGCGGCGAAGCGCTGCCGGCCGGCGTGACGTTGCAGGCGACCGCTGCCGGCGCCATCCATCCCGTCTGCTGCCAAGGCTGCCGCGCCGCGGTCGAATGGATCGACCAGCTCGGCCTAGCCGACTACTACCGCTTGCGCAGCGAGCCCGCGCAGCGCCCGCAAGGCGTGGCAGGCGACGGGACCGCATGGCGACGCGCGGATCTCGCGCGCCACGTCGTGCGCGATGCCGGCGATGGTCGCCGTGAGGCGATCGTGCTCGTCGAAGGCGTACGCTGCGCCGCCTGCGTATGGCTGATCGAACGCATGCTCGACGCCCTGCCCGGCGTCGAACGCGTGCAGGTCAACGCCGCCGCGCGACGCGCGCGCATCGTCTGGGACGAAGCGCAATGCGACATCGCGCGCATCGTCGAAGCATTCGAGCGCGCCGGCTACCGCGCGCTGCCGCTCGACGCCGCCGCGCTCGACGACAGCCGCCGCAGCGAATCGCGCGCCGCACTGAAGCGTCTCGCCGTCGCCGGCTTTGGCGCGATGCAGGCGATGATGTACGCGAGCGCGCTCTACCTCGGCGCGTTCGACGGCTCCGACACGAGCACGCGCGACCTGTTCCGCTGGCTCGGCCTGCTGGTCGCCTCGCCGGTCGTGCTGTACGCGGCACGTCCGTTCTTTGCCGGCGCGCTGCGCGCGCTGCGTGCGCGCCGCCTCGCGATGGACGTGCCGGTGGCGCTGGCGATCGCACTGATCTACGCGGCGAGCGTGTTCGAAGCAGTCCGCGGCGGAAGCGAGGTCTACTTCGACTCGGTCAGCATGTTCGTGTTCCTGCTCCTGCTCGGCCGCCAGCTCGAGATGCGCGCCCGTCATCGCGCCGGCGACCTCGGCGACGCGCTCGCGCGCCTGACCCCGGCATTCGCCGAACGCATCCGCGAGGATGGTTCGATCGAACGCGTCGGCGCGCTGGAACTCGTCGCCGGCGATCGCGTCTCGGTCGCAACCGGCGCGTCGGTGCCGGCCGATGGCCGCTTCGACGGCGAACACTGCCGCGTCGACGAGGCACTGTTGTCCGGCGAATCCGCGCCCGTGACCAAACGCCACGGCGACGCGCTCGTTGCGGGCAGCCTGGTCGTGGATGGTCCGGCGACGCTGCGGGTCGAACGCGTCGGCGCCGACACCGCGCTTGCCGGCATCGTCGCGCTGGTCTCGCGCGCGCAGGCGGAGCGCCCGCGCCTCGCGCAAGCCGGCGAACGCGCCGCCGCGCGCTTCGTCGCGCGCGTGCTCGCGCTCGCCGCCCTGACCGCAATCGGCTGGAGCCTGGTCGATCCGTCGCGCGCGTTCGGGGCGACGCTCGCCGTACTCGTCGTGTCCTGCCCGTGCGCGTTCGCGCTCGCGGTGCCGGCGGCGCTGACGCGCGCGCTAGCGCTGCTCGCCCGACGCGGCGTGCTGGTCGTGCACGCCGATGCGATCGAGACGCTCGCGGGCGCGACCCATGTCGTGTTCGACAAGACCGGAACATTGACCGAACCGCAGTCCGGCATCGAGCGCATCGACTGCCTGCGTGGCGAGACGCGCGACGCGCTCGCGCTCGCTGCCGCGCTCGCGCGCGGCAGCCGCCATCCGCTCTCGCGTGCGATCGCCAACGCGGACACCAGCGTCGTGCCGCCCGTCGCCGAACAGGTCGAGGAAATCGCGGGCCACGGCCTGCGCGGACGCATCGGCGGTCGCACGCTGCGCCTCGGCCAACCCGCGTTCGTGTGGAAGGACGCGCATGCGTCAACCGGAAATTCACTGCTGCAAACGCCGGGATCCAGCGCTCTTTGCGGAGAATCCGACACGACGCTCGACGACGCCGTCGTGCTCGCCGACGACGACGGCCTGATCGCCGCGTTCCACATCGGCGAACAGGTGCGTGCGGGGGCGCGCGGCGCGCTCGATGCGCTTGCCGATCACGGCCTCGCAGTCGAAGTCGTCAGCGGCGACGCCGGCGCCAAAGTCGCAGCGCTTGCGCAACGCCTCGGCGTCACGCAGTGGCGCGCGCGCCAGACTCCTTCGGACAAGCTCGCGCGCCTCGATGCGCTGCGCACCGGCGGCGCCCGCGTGATCGCGGTGGGCGACGGCGTCAACGATGCACCCGTGCTCGCCAGCGCCGATGTCGCGGTCGCGATCGGCGGCGGCAGCGATCTCGCGCAGGCGTCGAGCGACGTCGTGCTTGCGCGTGCCGAACTCGGCGCGTTGCCGCAGGCGATCGCACTCGCGCGCGAAACGATGGCCGTTCTGCGCCAGAACCATCGTTGGGCACTCGCCTACAACCTCGTCGCGGTACCGTTCGGCGCACTCGGCTTCGTGCCGCCGTGGCTCGCCGCGCTCGGCATGTCGGCGAGCTCGCTCGTGGTCGTGCTGAACGCGATGCGCATCGGTCGCCGCCGCGCACCGGCGCCGGCATCCGCACCCCCGGCGGGAGTGGCGATCGCATGAACATCCTGCTCGTGCTGATCCCGCTGTCGGTACTGCTCGCCCTTGGCGCCGTGATCGCGTTCTTCTGGGCGGTCGACCACGACCAGTTCGACGATATGGATACGCCGAAGCTGCTGCCGCTGCTCGACGATCCGCGCCCCAACAGGCAGGACGACGCCAGCAACGGCGACGATGAGGTTCGCGATACCACGACGGCAACGAACGACGACGCCCGTCAGGCCGACGCCGATTCGAAGCGCCCCACGGATTCCGAACGGAAGCGGCGCCGGTGATCTCGAACGTGCCGACCCTGTTCGCCGCGCTGCTCCTCGGCCTCGCCGCAAGCGGCCATTGCCTGGTCATGTGCGGCGGCATTTCCGCCGCGCTCGGAATGGCAACCGCGAAGCGCCCCGACGGTCGCGCGCGAGCGGACCTGCTGGTCGCCTACCAGTGCGGCCGCATCGCATCGTACGTGCTCGCAGGACTGCTGCTCGGTGGCGCGCTCGGCGGCCTGATCGCGCTGCTGGACATCGAATCCGTGCGCCGCGCGTTGCGCGCCTTGAGCGCCGCGGCCTTGCTGCTCGGCGCACTCGTCGCATCGGGCCGCCTGCGCGACCCCGGCTTCGGCATCGGTCGGCGCGTATGGCCGCATCTCGCGCCGCTTGGCCGGCGCCTGCTGCCGGTCTCGAGCGTGCCGCGTGCGTTCGCGTTCGGCATGGTGTGGGGCTGGATGCCGTGCGGTTTCGTCTACACGGTGCTGCTGATCGCGGCGCTGCAACTGGACGCCATACACGGTGCGGCGACGATGGCGATGTTCGGACTCGGCACCGCACCTGCGCTGCTTGCGGCTGCATTCGGCGCTGAGCGCTTCGCGCGTTTCGGCGCACGGACCGGCAACCGCCGCATCGCCGCCGGCGCCCTGCTCGCCAGCGCGGTGCTCACGCTCGCCGGTCCGTGGCTCGGCATGCACGCGCCCTGGCTGCACGGGCTGCTGCCGTTCGATTGCGCGGCCCAGTAGAAAGCGCGCCCTTGCACAACCGAGCGTGCCCGGTTCGGATCACGCCGAGCGCGAGAGCGGCGGCGCAAGTTCCGCCCTTACAGAGAGTGTGCGGCACTCCACTCGGCGAGCGCCTTGCGATCGACGTGCCCGCGCAGCGCGCCGCACTGGCGGATGCCTTCGAGCGTCTGGCCGAGGCCGCGTTCACCGCCAATCAAATCCTTCACGCGCGGGGCGAGGAACCCAGACATCTCGTCCGCAGCGGCGCTGCCGCAGCGACCGTAGTCGAACGTCTTCGGCAAGTACGCCTGCGCGAAGGCGGGCAGGCGCACGCGGTAGGCGTCGAAGTTCTTCATCAGCCACTGCCACATCGCCGCTCGGTTCTCCGGCTCCGCGATCTGCGCTTCATACAGCCGTGACATCTCGCCGATCTGCACCGACGCACCGAGCCCATAGTCGCGCGCGCGTTCAGCGAGCGCGGCATCGCGCGTCGCACCGAGGCCCGCGAGCAGGGCGTAACGCTGCGTGGTGTCGCGGTTCGCCTCGAACGCGCGCTGCGCGGCGTCGAAGGTGTCCTTGCCGCCGTCCTGCACCGCGACCTTGAGCGCGGTCACGAGCAGGTCCGCATCCGCGCGCGTGAGATCCGGCTTGCCGGCTCCGTCGAGGCCGAGCGCGGCGCGTCCTTGTTTTGCGAGTTCCGCGCGCGTGGCCGGATCGCGCACGACCATCGCGAGGAATTCGGCGATGCGCGTGCGCAGCGCAGTGTCGGTGCCCGGCTCCTTGTCGCGCCGGTGGAACCCGAGTTGCTGCAGGCGCGGCGCGTACAGGCGCGTGACCCACGCATCGAGCACGGGCTGCGTCGCGGCATCGGCAAGATGCTCGCGAATCCACTGGTAGCGGTCGAGCAAGGCGGTCGCGACCTGCGGCATCGGCGCCGAGGCAAGCGCGGGCATTGCGTCGAGCACGGCGGAAGCGGGCAGCGTGCCGCGGCGGAACGCGCTGTCGATGGCATCGGCATACACCACCTGTTCGGGCGACGACAGCCTGGCGGCGGCGGCACCGAGCTTCGCGAGGTCGGCTGCAGCGAGGTCGAAACGGTAGTAGCCACGCGCATCCGCGTTCGGCAGGTACCAGTCAGGGCATGCGCCTGCGACGTCGAACGACTGCTTCCGGCCTTCGAGCAGGAAGCATTCGCTGTCCGACGCGCCGCCGCGACCGAAGCGTGTGCACACCGGCACGCCCCAGCGCGGCTCGTCCTTGGCGAGCACGCCGTACGGCAGGTAGCGCGACTGCTCCAGCGTCAGCGTCGCCTTGCCGCTTTCGCAGGCGAGTTCGCTGTGCACGAGCGGCACGCCGGGCTGGTCGAGAAAGCTGCGCATGCCTTTCGCGAACGCCTCGCCCTTGCCGCTCGCCTTCGTCAGCGATGCGATAAGGTCGTTCGAACTGCCACTGCCGAACGCGTGGCTCGCGAGGTATTCGCGCATGCCCTTGCGGAACGCGTCCTCGCCAACCCAGCGTTCGAACATCGCGAGGACGGCAGCCCCCTTCTGGTAGGTGATGCCGTCGAACGCGGTCTCGATATCGCCGCGGCCTTCGATCGGCTGGCGCACCTTGCGCGTGCTGAGCAGGCTGTCGCTGGCCATCGCGTACAGGCGCCGCTCGAGTGCTTCAAGGTCGGCGTGGTATTCCGGACGCAACGCGGCGGTGCCTTTCGCCTGGCCCCAGGTCGCGTACGACTCGTTGAGCCAGATGTCGTCCCACCACGGCACGGTGACGAGGTCGCCGTACCACTGGTGCGCGATCTCGTGCGCCTCGATGTTGAACACGCTGCGATAGTGGTCGGCGGCCGAATGCGCGTCGGTCAGCAGGTACGCGTCGCGATAGATGATCAGCCCCGCGTTCTCCATCGCGCCGGCGGCGAAATCGGGCGCGCCGAGCAGGTCGAGCTTGTCGAACGGATACGGCTGCGCGGTGTAGTCCTCGTAGAACTTGACGATCGGCGGCGCGACTTCGAGCGCCCATGCGAGCTTGGCCTTGCTGCCGCGCGGCCCGAACGCGCGCAGCGGCAGCGCCGTCTTGCGCACCTCGTTGGCGGGAATCGGCGCCGCCTCGGCGACATCCCACGGACCGACCGCGAATGCGACGAGATAGGTCGGCAGCGGCCTGGTGGTCGCGAACGTCAGCGTTTTCCATTGCGCGTCCGCCGATGGTTCCTCGCGCAGCTGCCTCGTGTTCGCGACCGCGACGTCCTCCTTCGGCACGGTCAGCTTCAGGTCGAACGGAACCTTGAAACGAGGTTCGTCGAAGCCGGGAAACGCGAAGCGCGCGCTGACCGGCTCCATCTGCGTGACCGCGTAAGCGTCGTCGCCGACCTTGACCTTGTACACGCCTTCGAGCTGGCGGTTGAACGGCGCATCGTAGACGAACGACAGTTCGACCTGTTGCGGCGCGAGTACATGCGCGAAGCGCACTTCGAGCACGCCGCTGTCGCCGTGCGTGATCGCCTGCGCATCGACGGGCTTGCCGTCGGCGCCGGTCACGCGGGTCGTCGCAATGGCGATCTGCTGCGCGTGCAGCCAGACGCGGTCGGTCTTCTGCGCGAGCTTGACCTGGATCTTCGCTTCGCCGTCGAAGCGGTCGCGGCGCGGGTCGATGGTCAGGTGCAGGGCATAGTGCTGCGGCGTGACGTCGTCCGGCAGTTTGCCGGCCGGAACGACGGCGGGCGCAGCCTGGGCACAGGTCGCGATGAGGAGCGAAAGCAGGGCGATGCGACGCATGTGCAAACCGTGGCCATGTCGGAATCGCCAAAAAGACCACGGCCAACCGGTCGCCGCATGGGCTGGAGGTCATGCCACGTCGGCGATTCCGACGTGACCCCCGGGCCCGCGAAGCGCAGCTTGCCTGCTGCGCTTGCGCGTCATGAGCCGAGCAAGCCCGGCCCTACAGGATCATTCCGTCCGATCAAGCCGCCGCAGCGAGCGCTGGCGCAGCCGCGACCGCCTGTTCCGCCGTCACCGCGACCGCGTGCAACACCGCCGCGATACGCACTGCGCTCTGGATCGCCGGCGCGGTGATGCCGTGCTTCTGCAGGGTCTTCTCATGCGACTCCATGCACATGCCGCAACCGTTCACCGCCGATACCGCGAGCGAGGCGAGTTCGAAATCGATCTTGTCGCAACCCGGGTTCGCCATCACGTTCATTCGCAGGCCGGCGCGCAGCTTGGCGTATTCCTCGTTGCCGACGAGATGGGTGAAGCGATAGTAGATGTTGTTCATTGCCATGATCGAGGCGGCGGCGCGCGCGCCGTTCGCTTCCGCTTCACTGAGCGAACCGGAAAACCTTCCGGCGATCGCGCGTGTCAGCGGATCGTGGCGCGCCGAGATCGCGCTGGCAATCGCGACGATCGCGATCTGCTTGGCGGACAGCCCCGGCGATCCGGCCTCGCCGAGCACCGAATCGAGGTTGAGGCGAAGGTCCTTGGCGTAGTCGGGCAACTGGTCGCGGATCTGTTCGAGGGTCATGCCGTGCTCCTTGGAAGATTGGCGCCGGCCACGAATGGCCGGCGCCCACAAGCGGCGGCGCGGGGAGGGACGCGCTGCCGACTTGAACTGAAAACAACGGAATTCGCTTAGCAACCGTCCATGGTGCGCAGACGTTCGGCATCCTGCCTACCCGCCTGCCCCCGCGTGCGATGCCTGGGGGCATCGCACTAGCGGGTAGCGGCAAGCAACCGTCCATGGTGCGCAGACGTTCGGCATCCTGCCTCACCCGCCTGATCCCGTGCGATGCCCGATGGCATCGCACGAGCGGGATCAGGCGACTTTCAAGGTCTCTTCGCCCTGCTTCCAGTTGCACGGGCACAGCTCGTCGGTCTGCAGCGCGTCGAGCACGCGCAGCACTTCCTGCGGGTTGCGGCCGACGCTGCCGTCGGTCACGTAGGCGAAGCGGATCACGCCTTCCGGATCGACCAGGAAGGTCGCGCGCTTGGCGACACCTTCTTCCTCGTCGAGGATGCCGAGCGCGCTCGACAGGCGCTTGGCCGTGTCCGCGAGCATCGGGAACGGCAGGTCGCGCAGGTCCTTGTGGTCCTTGCGCCAGGCGAGGTGCACGAACTCGCTGTCGGTGCTGGCGGCGAGCACCTGCGTGTCGCGGTCCGCGAACTGCTGGTTGAGGTCGCCGAAGCCCTTGATCTCGGTCGGGCAGACGAAGGTGAAGTCCTTCGGATAGAAGAACACGAGCAGCCACTTGCCCTTGTAGCTCGTGTTCGTGATCGGCGCGAACGCCTTCTCGACACTCTCGGTCGAGACCGTGGCCTTGAGGTTGAATTCCGGGAACTTGTCGCCGACGGTCAGCATGGAGGAACTCCTGTGGGATGGTTGGTCGGTGGGATGCAACGGATGGGGCGCCTGGATCGCGCCGACGGAACAAAGGATAGGGGCTCGCAATCGATCATTCAATTCGATTGTTGAAATGACTTCGATAGGGTGCTTCAATCGCTGGCATGAACCTGCGCGATCTCCGCTACCTCGTCGCCCTCGCCGAACACAGGCACTTCGGGCGCGCCGCCACAGCGAGTTTCGTCAGCCAGCCGACCCTGTCGACCCAGATAAAGAAACTCGAGGAAGAACTCGGCGTGGCGCTGGTCGAGCGCACGCCGCGCAAGGTATTGCTGACCGAAGTCGGACGCGAGATCGCGCTGCGCGCACGCGAGGTGCTCGGCGAGATCGAGCAGATCCGCGCCGCCGCGCAGCGCACGCGCGACCCGGAATCGGGCACGGTGCGACTCGGCATATTCCCGACCCTCGGCCCGTACCTGTTGCCGCACGTGGTGCCGGCGATCCGCGCGCGCTTCCCGCGCCTCGAACTGTTGCTGACCGAAGAGAAGACCGAGGTGATCCAGCGCCAGTTGCGCGAGGGACGCCTCGACGCGGGCATCCTCGCGCTGCCGATCCACGACGACCAGCTGCATCAGGAATTCCTGTTTGAGGAAGACTTCGTGCTCGCAGTGCCCGAGGGCCACGCGCTCGCCTCGCTTCCGGCGCTCAAGCTCGGCGACCTCGCCGATCAGAACCTGCTGCTGCTCGAGGATGGCCATTGCCTGCGCGACCAGGCGCTCGAGGTCTGCCAGCTTGCCGGCGCGGTCGAGCGCAGCGGCTTCCGCGCGACCAGCCTCGAAACGCTGCGCCAGATGGTCGCGGCCGGCGTCGGCATCACGTTGCTGCCGAGCCTATCGGTGAAACCGCCTGTCGCCACCTCGAACGACATCCACCTGGTGCCGTTCCGCGGCGATCCGCCGAGCCGGCGCATCGCGATGGTGTGGCGCAAGAGTTCGGCCATCGTCGCGTTCCTGAAGACCCTTGCCGGCGTCGTGCGCAGCGTGCCGAGCGAGCTGCTCGACGCGCGGGCGGCCGGCCCGGCCGCGCGCACGCAGCGACGTGCGGGTGGCAGAGCTTCCAGCCGTTCGCGTTGAGCACGCCGAGCGGTGACGAGCGAAGTCGAAACGCCCGCGAATCCTGGAAGCCGCGCGACTGCAGGCTTCATGCCTGCGCTTGCCCCCCGCCCGTTTGAGAAACCCTGCGCATTGCACTACGGTACCTGCATGCTTTCGCGCTCCTTGCGGCGCGCCTCGACCTGATGGAGCTGTCATGAGCAACGCACCCACCACCCCGCCGATCCTTGTTTCCAGTCTCGATCTCGAACGCATCGAAGCCCTGCTCGATGAACCCGATCGACGCCACTTCCCCGGCGCACAGACCCTGCGCGCCGAACTCGCTCGCGCAGAAATCGTCGAACCTGCGCAGGTGCCTGCCGATGTCGTGACGATGAACTCGACCGCACGCGTGGTCGATGTCGATGCCGGCGAGGAGTACGAACTGACCCTGGTCTACCCGCGCGAGGCGGATGGCGATCCGGGCAAGGTGTCGGTGTTCGCGCCGGTCGGCAGTGCGATCCTCGGCCTGCGCATCGGCCAGTCGATCCAGTGGCCGGTCCCGGGCGGTCGCCTGCGCACGCTGCGTATCGCGGCGATCCGCTACCAGCCGGAGGCAAGCGGCCACCTGCATCGCTGATTGCCATAGGACCGCCCTATCACGGCGATAACCACGGTCGATTTCACTGCACCGCGAGTCGGTGCTAGGTTCGACGGGCGATGCCGGCGAATCCGGCGCCGATGCAGCATCCACCCAGCACGAGGTGCATCATGAGCAACCTGAAAGGCAGCCGCACCGAAGAGAACCTCAAGGCCGCGTTCGCCGGCGAGTCGCAGGCAAATCGTCGTTATCTCTATTTCGCGCAGAAGGCCGACATCGAAGGCCACAACGATGTCGCGGCGGTGTTCCGCTCGACCGCCGAGGGCGAGACCGGCCATGCGCATGGCCACCTCGAGCATCTCGAAGCGGTGGGCGACCCCGCCACCGGCCTGCCGATCGGCAGCACGTCGGACAACCTGAAGGCCGCCATCGCGGGCGAGACGCACGAGTACACCGACATGTATCCGGGCATGGCGAAGGCTGCGCGCGAGGAAGGCTTCGCCGAGATCGCCGACTGGTTCGAGACGCTGGCCAAGGCCGAACGCTCGCACGCGAACCGCTTCACCAAGGCGCTCGGCGAAATCGCCTGAGCGGATTGCGTCGCGACGAATCCGCGGGAACGGCCGGCCGTTCCCGCGTGCATGGCTGCGCGGGGGGGGGCGGACGATGGCCGAACAACGCTCGATCACGAATTCTGCCCGTGAAGGCAGCCTCGACGCCCCGACGCGCCATCCGCTCGACTGGAAGAATCCCGCGTTCTACGAGCAGGCCTCGCTCGATGCCGAGCTCGAACGCGTGTTCCACATCTGCCATGGCTGCCGGCGCTGCGTCAGCTTGTGCCATGCATTTCCGACCCTGTTCGATCTCGTCGACGAGTCGAGCACGATGGAAGTCGACGGCGTCGCGAAGAGCGACTACGCCAAGGTCGTCGACCAGTGTTACCTGTGCGACCTGTGCTACCAGACCAAGTGCCCGTACGTGCCGCCGCACGAATGGAACGTCGATTTCCCGCACCTGATGCTGCGCGCGAAGGCCAAGCGTCATCGCGACGGCGAAACCACGCTCGCCGCGAAAGTGCTTTCGAGCACGACCGCAGTCGGCAGGCTTGCCTCGATTCCGGTGGTCGTCGACGTCGTCAATGCGGCCAATCGCGCGAAGCCGACGCGCGCGCTGCTCGACAAGACCCTCGGCGTGCACCCGGACGCGCGCCTGCCGACGTACCACGCCGACACCGCGCGGCGCCGGCTCGGACACCTCGACGGCGCGAGCGCCGAGTTCGTGCCGGCGGGACGCACGCGCGGCAAGGTCATGCTGTTTGCGACCTGCTACTGCAACGTGTCGCAACCGCAAGTGGTCGAAGATCTCGCCGCGGTGCTCGGGCACAACGGCGTCGCCGTTGAACTGGTCGCACGCGAAGTGTGCTGCGGCATGCCCAAGCTCGAACTTGGGGACCTCGACAGCGTCGCCCGGTACAAGGAGAAGAACATCCCGCAACTCGCCGCCGCCGCGCGCGACGGCTGGGACATCACTGCGGCGATTCCCTCGTGCGTGCTCATGTTCAAGCAGGAACTGCCGCTGATGTTTCCGGACGACGCCGACGTCCAGCTCGTCAAGCGCCACATGTTCGACCCGTTCGAATACCTGTGGCAACGCCACCAGGCCGGCCTGCTGAAGATCGATTTCCGCAACCCGCTCGGCAAGGTCGCCTGGCATGCGCCCTGCCACCAGCGCGTGCAGAACATCGGGCCGAAGACGCGTGACGTGCTTGCGCTGGTGCCCGGCACCGAAGTCACCGCGATCGAACGCTGCTCGGGGCACGACGGCACCTACGGCGTGAAGCGCAAGACCTACGAGCTCTCGCGCAAGATCGCCAAACCGGTCGAGGCACGCATCGCGCAGGCGGCACCGGACCATTTCGCCAGCGATTGCCCGATGGCCGGCGCGCACCTCGCGCACGGCCTCGATGATTCACCGCGCGCGGAGAGTCCGATCGGCCTGCTTCGTCATGCGTATGGAATATAGGGCCGAGGACAGAATGCCCGCGCCATCATTGCCCGGCCGCCCTTCGGCCCTCAGCTCGCAGCCCTTGCCCATGAAGAAACTATCCCCCGCCGACCTGTGGAAACTCGAGGACTACGCGCGCGAGCGCCCCGCGTTCCGCGCGCGCGTGCTCGCGCACAAGCAGGCGCGCACGATCCACCTCGGCGCGCACCTGACCCTGCTGTTCGAAGACCGCCTGACCGTGCAGTACCAGGTGCAGGAGATGCTGCGCATCGAACGCATCTTCGAAGCTGACGGCATCGCCGATGAACTCGCCGCGTACAACCCGCTGATTCCCGACGCCACCAACCTCAAGGCGACCCTGCTGATCGAGTACGACGACGTCGCCGAACGCAGGCGCGAACTGGAACGCCTGCGCGGCATCGAACACGACCTCCGACTGGTCGTCGACGGCCATCCGCCGATCGTTGCGATCGCCGACGAGGACCTCGAACGCAGCACCGAGAGCAAGACGTCGGCGGTGCATTTCCTGCGTTTCGAGCTCGACCCCGCGGCGATATCCGCGTTCCGCGCCGGCGCGCGCGTCCACTTCGCGATCGACCATCCGCACTACCACGCGACGAGCGAACTCGACAACGCACAGCGCAGCGCCTTGCTCGCCGACTTCGGGACTGAGGGCTGAGGACAGCGCCACCCCCACGACGCTCTCCGGGCATGGGCGGCCGCGACTGGCCTTCGGCCATGCCGGGCGTCGATCGCCCTTGCAGCACTCGACAATGCATCGCCCCGCAGACGGTTGCTCCTGCGACCGCATCGTCTTGAAGCCCTCCCCCGCATGGCAATAGGGTGGGCTCCTGCGGGCAGCACGGCAGCAATCACTCGCTATACTCCGGCGCACGCTTTCTGCCGAACCCTGCATGTCGACTGTCGCACTGCCACGGAACCGTCCGGCCGAATTCCTCGGCCATCCGAAAGGGCTCTACATCTGCTTCCTCACCGAGATGTGGGAGCGCTTCTCGTTCTACGGCATGAAGGCGCTGCTGTTGCTGTACCTCGTGAAGTACCACCTGTTCACCGACGACAACGGCTACAACCTCGTCGGCGCGTACGGTGGCCTCGTCTACGCGATGCCGGTGATCGGCGGGCTCGTCGCGGACCGCTGGCTCGGCATGCGCAAGGCGGTCGTGTTCGGCGGCATCCTGCTCGTGCTCGGCCATCTCGGCATGGCGATCGAAGGCCATCCCGCGAGCAGCGTCGGCGGCGTCGTCACGCGCGATGCGCACGCGTTGCAGGTGTTCTACTTCTCGCTCGCGCTGATCATCCTCGGCGTGGGCTTCCTCAAGCCGAACATCTCGACCATCGTCGGCAAGCTCTATCCCGACGACGATCCGCGCCGCGATTCCGGCTTCACGCTGTTCTACGCCGGTATCAATCTCGGCGGCACGTTCTCCGGCATCCTGTGCGGCTGGCTCGGCGAGACCTACGGCTGGGGCTGGGGCTTCGGTGCGGCCGGCGTCGGCATGCTCGCGGGCCTCGCCAATTTCATCTACGGCCAGAAATACCTGCTCGGCCACGCCGAGCCGCGCGATCCCGCGGCGCTGCGCCAGCGCGTGTTCGGTCCGCTCACGCGCGAGCATCTCATCTATCTCGGTTCGCTCGGCCTGCTCGTCGTGATCTGGGGACTCATCCAGGCGCACTCGCTGTTCCTCGCGATCATCCCCGGCTGGTTCGAGCCGAGCCCGGTGATCCTCGCGATGCACGTGATCACCGCGTGCCTGCTCACCGGCATCCTGTGGTTCATGTTCACGCGCTGCACGAAGGTCGAGCGCGAGCAGATGTTCGTCGTGCTCGCCTTCATCGTGCTGTGCCTCGTGTTCTTCACGATCTACGAGCAGACCTACGGCTCGTGGGTGCTGTTCTCCGATCGCGTGATGAACCACGATGCGCTCGGCAAGGAATGGAACGCGAGCGAACTGACCTCGCTCGGCTCGTTCTTCATCCTCGTGCTCGCACCGTTCTTCGCCTGGCTGTGGCCGCGCCTCGAACGCGCGGGCTGGAACCCGAGCAAACCCGCGAAATCCGGCTACGGCCTGATCCTCGCCGGTCTCTCGTTCGTCGTGCTCGTGTGGAGCGCGCGCCACCCGCAGGCGAACGGCCTCACCGGCATCTGGTGGTTCGTGTTCGCCTACTTCGTGCTCGAGGTCGGCGAGATGCTGCTCTCGCCGATCGGCCTGTCCGCGGTCACCGAGCTCAGCGTGCCGCGCGTCGTCAGCCTCATGATGGGCGGCTGGTTCCTCGGCACCTCGTATTCGGAAGTGCTCGCCGCCGCGCTCGGCAAGCTGTCGTCGATGGAAATCCCCGAAGGCGAAGTGCTCAACGTCACCGACGCGCTCGCGAAGTACGACGCGCTGTTCCTGTTCTCGGCGAAGATCGGCATCGGCAGCGGCCTCCTCACGCTGTTGCTGACGCCGCTGATCAAGCGCTGGATGCACGGCGTGAAGTAGGGGTGGACTCGCCTTCCTGCACCCTGCGGCGTGACCGGTGGTAGGGTGCGCACAGCCCACCGAACTGCCTGCCGATGAGCATCTCGCCCACCCGATCCGCATCACGCGCGAACATCGTGTTCGCGCCCAAACCGATCCATCTGTATCCCCGCACATGGACAGCGTTCTTGTCGCTGCCGTTCGGCGTGGTGCTGTGCATCGCGGGAGCGACAATGGCGTATGTCGTGCACGACAACCTGCCTTCGCCGGCGAACAACATCGTGGCCGGCCTGATCCTTGCGTTCGCGCTGGGCCTGGGATGGACGACCGCGCGCGGCGCCCATACCGCGCTGTCCTCGAGGGATGCCGTACTCAGCGTCGATGAAGACGGCGTCACCCATGCCGACGGCGACACGACGTTCCTCGCCTGGTCGGAGATCGCGCGCATCTCCACGACCCATCACGACGGCGACCGGCTCGCGATCTGGTTCACGCGCGACAGCGACTACGCGCAGAGCGTCGGCAACGCCAGGGCACTCGCGCAACGCGCATTGACCGGCGCGGACCTCACGATCTACCTCGGCAATCTCGTCTACAACCCGACGCTCCTGAGAAAGACGGTCGCCGCCTACCACGCCGGTGCAAATCGCCAGGAGCCTGCCGGGCACTAGCCCGGGACGGGACGCATCGCGGAATGTGGCCAACGCCGGTTGGTTCGTACTCACCCGTCACCGAACCCGCCGTACCGCGCGTCGTCGGCTCCATGACGGATGACGGGTCCCGTCAGCCCTTCGTGCGCCCCGAGATGCCCGATGCTACCGGAGCCGTTCATCCTCGACGGCGCAGGATGTGAAACACACCCCCTCATCCGGAGCAACCGACATGGCCGCGAAAAACAAGCCTGCATCCAGATCAATTTCCAAGGGCGGCCAGGACGCACGGGGCAATGGGGATGAACTCCAGCAAAAGGCGAGTGGTAGGCACCCGGCGTTGACGACCAACCTCGGCATCCCCGTAGCGGACAACCAGAACTCGCTGCGTTCCGATCCGCGCGGACCGACCCTGCTCGAAGACTTCATCCTGCGCGAGAAGATCACCCACTTCGACCACGAGCGCATCCCGGAACGCATCGTGCACGCGCGCGGTTCCGCCGCGCACGGCACGTTCACCCTGAGCAAATCGCTGAAGTCCTTCACGACCGCGCGCATCCTCACCGAAGTCGGCGTGCAGACCCCGGTGTTCACGCGCTTCTCCACCGTGGCCGGAGGCGCCGGCTCGGTCGACACCCCGCGTGACGTGCGTGGCTTCGCGGTGAAGTTCTACACCAAGGAAGGCAACTGGGACCTTGTCGGCAACAACATCCCGGTGTTCTTCATCCAGGACGCGATGAAATTCCCCGACCTCGTGCATTCGGTGAAGATGGAACCGGATCGCGCGTTTCCGCAGGCCGCCAGCGCGCACGACACGTTCTGGGATTTCATCTCGCTCACGCCCGAATCGATGCACATGATCATGTGGGCGATGTCCGATCGCACGATCCCGCGATCGCTGCGCATGATGGAGGGTTTCGGCATCCACAGCTTCCGCCTGCTCGACGCAAAGGGCGCCTCGACCTTCGTCAAGTTCCACTGGCGCCCGCGGCTCGGCCTGCAATCCACCGTGTGGGACGAGGCGCTCAAGCTGCAGGCGGCCGACAACGATTTCCATCGGCGCGACCTGTTCGAGTCGATCGAAGCGGGAAGCTACCCGTCATGGGACCTCGCGGTGCAGCTGTTCACCGAGGAAGAGGCGAATGCGTTCCCGTTCGACCACCTCGACGCGACCAAGCTGATCCCGGAAGAACTGGTGCCGCTGACCGTGATCGGCACGATGGAATTGAACCGCTGGCCGGACAACTTCTTCGCCGAGACCGAGCAGGTCGCGTTCTGCCCCGCGAACATCGTGCCCGGCATCGACTTCAGCAACGATCCGCTGCTGCAAGGGCGCCTGTTCTCCTATCTCGACACCCAGCTGATCCGCCTCGGCGGTCCGAACTTCCACCAGATTCCGATCAACGCGCCGAAATGCCCGTACGCGAACCTGCAGCGCGACGGCCACATGCAGATGAACGTGCCGAAGGGGCGCGTCAACTACGAACCGAGTTCGCTCGAAGCGGATTCGCCGCGCGCTACCAGCGGCGGTTTCACCAGCCATGCGACCGTGCCCAACGACGGCGCCAAGGGTCGCGTGCGCGCGGAAAGCTTCGCTGACCACTATTCGCAAGCACGGATGTTCTTCCGCAGCCAGACTCCGCCCGAGCAGGCGCACATTGCATCTGCGCTCGTGTTCGAACTGTCGAAGGTGGCCACGCCGCATGTGCGTGAAGCGATCGTGGGTCATCTGCGCCACATCGACGGCGACCTGGCGCAGCGTGTCGCCGATGGCCTCGGCCTGGATGCGCTGCCGCCTGCTCCGCCTGCCGCGGTGAAGGCGAAGGACATGGCGAAATCGCCGGCATTGCAGATCATCGGCAAGATGAAGGATACGCTCGAGGGACGCTGCGTCGGCATCCTCATGGACGACGGTTCGGACGCGGCGACCATCAAGGCACTGCGCACCGCCGCCGAAGCCGCCGGCGCGCGCGTCAAGCTCGTCGCCCCGAAAGTCGGCGGCGCCAAACTCAGCGACGGCAGGAAACGCGCCGCCGACGGCCAGCTTGCGGGCACGCCCTCGATGGTGTTCGATGCGGTAGCGCTGGTGCTCTCGGACGACGCCGGCAAACGCCTCGCGAACGAGGCCGCTGCGGTCGACTTCGTGCGCGATGCCTTCGGGCACCTCAAGGCGATCGCCGCCGACGACGGTGCGCAAAAGGTGTTGAAAGCCGCCGGCGTGGCGAAGGACGCCGGCATCGTCGACGCATCGGACGCAAAGGGATTCGTCAAGGCAGCCAGGACGCGTCAGTGGGCGCGCGAGCCGAAGGTGCGCACGCTGGCGTGATGCGGGCGGTCAACTTCCGTCGTCGCCTCTCCCGCTTGCGGGAGAGGCCGACGCGCGCAGCGCGATGAGGAAACGGAGCGCAGACTCCGATCTGCTGCCGCAGTGAGGCGGTCGCGATTGAGACGAGGCGAAACCGGTCCCATCTGCAACCGATGCAATTGTCCTTCCTCGATGCACGCATCGCCGTCGTCGACGATCCGTCGGCACGGATAGAGTACTGGCCGTCCGTCATCGCGCCGGCCACGGCGGCTGCGTGGTTCGACGCGCTGTTCGACAACGTGGCGTGGCGCGCCGACCGGCGTCAAATGTACGACCGCGAGGTCGCGGTGCCACGGTTGCGCGGGCACTACACGCTGTCCGGCGACGAAGACCTGCCTGCGACGATCCGCGACGCACTCGCCGCGGTCAACCGCGTGGCGCCCGCACCGTACACCGGGGTCGGGCTCAACCTGTATCGCGACGGACGCGACAGCGTCGCGATGCATCATGACCGCCTCGCCGAACTCGTGCCCGGGCATCCGATCGCGGTCCTCTCGCTCGGCGTGCCGCGGCGCATGACCATCGCGCGCCAGAAGCCGCCGAGGACGACGCGCACGATCGAACTGCAACCGGGCAGCGTGATCGTGATGGACTACGCCTCGCAACTGCACACACTGCACGGCATTCCCAAAACGACTGCGCCGGTCGGTGCGCGCATCAGCCTTGCGTTCCGCGTGCGGCCTCCGAAAGCCGCGTCCGCATGAGCGTCGCGACCGAGTGTGCGGCAAGGAGCTTGAACGCAGGACAACATCCACCCGATACGTGCAGCTGAATCCGCGCCAACCCGCGGGCGCCTGCGCATTGCCGCGTCGGCCACGCAGCGCCTAGGCTGCAGGCGTGTACACACGGAGGAAGCGCGATGGCTCGACCGATCTGGAATGGCACCCTGTCGTTCGGACTGCTCAATATTCCGGTCGCCGTCATGAGCGGCGAACGCACGCACGACCTGCATTTCCGCATGCTCGACGCACGCAACCGCAAGCCGATCCGCTACGAGCGCGTGAACGCCGAGACGGGGCGCGAAGTGCCGTGGAAGGATATCGTCAAGGCGTTCGAATACCGCAAGGGCAGCTACGTCGTGCTCGAGCCCGAGGACATCAAGGGAGCGGCGCCCGAGAGCCACGAGATGATCGACCTCGACACGTTCGTCGAAGCGGATGCGATCGGCCCGGAGTACTTCGAGAAGCCGTATTACCTCGTCCCCGGCAAGCGTGCGGAGAAAGGCTACGTCCTGCTGCGCCAGACGCTGGAGAAGACCGGCCGAATCGGCATCGGCCGCGTCGTGATCCGCACGCGCGAATACCTGTGCGCGGTGATGCCGCGAGGAAAGGCGCTGCTGATGAACCTGCTGCGCTATCCGTCCGAAGTGATTCCGCTGAGTGAATACGATTTTCCGGCGACCACGAGCCGCGTGAGCAAGAGCGAGCTCGCGATGGCGGAAAAGCTCGTCGAGACGCTGTCCGGCGAATGGAAGCCTTCGAACTACAAGGATGAATTCCGCGAGCGCCTCAAGAAGGTCGTCGCGAAGCGGCTCAAGCACAAGGGTGCGGTCGAGATCGAGCCGGAGGAAAGAGAAGAAGAGGAGAAATCGACCAATGTGGTCGATTTCGTCGCGCTTCTCAAGGAAAGCCTAGCCAAGGGAACGCGCGCGCCGGCCAAGAAGAAGGCCGCTGCGAAACCGACCGCGAAGAGCGCGGCGAAGAAGCGGAAGACGCCGGCGCGGCAGCGCGCATGAGTCGCCGATCGCGTCGAGTCGATGAATCGCGCGTGAGTCGCGCGCGACGTGCAGGTGCCGCGTTCATGCCCGGGTCGAACGCGGGCGACTAGCGTCGTGGCTCCCGATGGAGGTTCGCTGGCATGACGACGATGCGCTCCCCGACTCCGCGCCGCCCGCTGGCGATCGTCACCGGCGCTTCCTCCGGCATCGGCCTGGAACTGGCCAAGCTCGCTGCCGGCGACGGCTATGATCTGGTGATCGCGGCGGATACGCCGCTGGACGATGCGGTGCAGGCGCTGGAAGCGCTCGGCGCGCAGGTCTCGGCCGCGCGCGTAGACCTGTCCGATCAGGAAGGCGTCGACCGAATCCTGGCCCTCGTCGGCGATCGGCCCGTGTCGCGCTTGTTCGCGAATGCGGGGCACGGCCTCGGCAGCGCGTTCCTCGACCAGCGCTTCGACGCGATCATGCACGTTCTCAACACCAACGTGTCGGGCACGCTGTACCTGCTGTATCGCGTCGGCTGCGAGATGCGTCTCAACCGGCGCGGGCGCATCCTGGTCACCGGCTCCATCGCCGGCTACCAACCCGGCAGCTACCAGGCCGTCTACAACGCCTCGAAGGCCTTCATCGATTCGTTCGCGCTTGCCCTGCGCGACGAGCTGAAGGATTCGGGCGTAAGTGTGTCGTGCCTGATGCCCGGGATCACGGACACCGCCTTCTTCGAACGCGCGGGCCTGCTCGACACCCGGATCGGCACGGCGCCCAAGATGGATCCGGCCGAAGTCGCGCGCATTGGCTACCAGGCGATGGAGCGTGGCGAGGCGGACGTCATCGCGGGCTGGAAGAACAAGCTCGAGACCGCGCTCGCGATGTTCATCCCGGCCGCGCAGCTTGCAGCGCGGCACGGCAGGGCGGCCAAGCCCGGCAGCGCGCAACCGGGCGCCTAGCGCTGCACGCGATCGCAACGCGAGCGTTCAGGATGCGACGGTGACACTGGCTCGACACGTGCTGGAGGCACACCTCGCATGGGATTGGCCGAGTACAAACGCAAACGCACGTTCCACTCCACGCCGGAGCCTGCCAGCGGCGGCAATCGCGGCCGACGCCTCTTCGTGGTGCAACTGCACCATGCGAGCCATCGCCACTACGATTTTCGGCTCGAGCATGCGGGCACGCTCAAGAGCTGGGCGGTGCCGAAGGGGCCGAGCTTCGATCCCGCGGTCAAGCGCATGGCGGTGCAGGTCGAGGATCACCCGCTTTCGTACGCGGGGTTCGAGGGCGACATTCCGAAAGGAAATTACGGCGCCGGTCATGTCGACGTGTTCGACACCGGAACGTGGGAACCGATCGGCAGCGTGCGCGAAGGACTGGCCAAGGGCGAACTCAAGTTCACGCTGCACGGAGACGTGCTGCGCGGGTCGTGGGTGCTGGTGCGCACGCGCAAGGAAGCAGCGAAGCCGCAATGGCTGCTGATCAAGCATCGCGATGCGTACGCCGGGCCGCGCGAGGCGGACGACTTCGTCGATGCGCATTCGGACCGGCCGCTGCCATTGCGCGAGCGCCGCAAGATCTGGAAGGACGCGCCTTCGACACCGGAACCGCGGGCCACTCCCGCGAAGGGCGCCGGTAAACGCGCGGCGATCCCGGACGGTCCGTTCGAACCGGAATTGTGCCGCGTTGCGACGGAGGCGCCCGCCGGCGGGGACTGGCTGCACGAGGCAAAGTGGGACGGCTACCGCATCCTCGCGACGATCAAGAATCGACGTGTGCGACTGTGTCGCGCAACGGTCTCGAATGGACCGACAAGGTGCCCGAGCTGGTCGATGCGCTGCGCTCGCTCGGCCTCGAGAGCGCCCAGCTCGACGGCGAGATGATCGCGCTGCGCGACGGCCGCGACGATTTCAACGCATTGCAGGGACGGCTGTCCGCCGAGGAGAAAGCGCCGATCGCCTACATGCTGTTCGACCTGCCCTACCTCGAGGGCCGCTCGCTGCGGGAGCTGCCGCTGGTCGAACGCAAGATGCGGCTCGAGGCGCTGCTGCGTGACAATCCACACGAGTTGCTGCGCTACTCGGCGCACCAGCTCGGGCAGGGTCGCGCGGTCTATGAGCAGGCGATCGAGTCAGGGCTCGAGGGCATCGTCAGCAAGCGCATCGACAGCACCTACCGCGGCACCCGAAACGGCGACTGGGTCAAGGTCAAGGCACGCCGGTCCGACGAGTTCGTCGTCGTCGGCTACACCGAACCGAAAGGCAGTCGCGCCGGCATCGGCGCGCTGCTGCTCGCCAGACCCGTTGGATCGGGACTCGAATACGTCGGCCGCGTGGGCACGGGTTTCAGTAATGAGCAATTGCGCGCACTGCGCAAGGATCTCGCCGGGACGCGCATTGCCGATGCACCGGCCGAGGTGGAAAAGATGAGTCGCACCGATCGCGCGCTCGCAAAGTGGGTGAAGCCGGCACTGGTGGTCGAGGTCTACCACCAGGGAATCGGCGGCCAGGGATTGCTGCGCCAGCCTGCGCTGAAGACGTTGCGCGAAGACAAGTCCGTGGCCGATCTCGAGAAGGACGCCCACACCATGGCGAAGGCAGTTGCCGCATCGAAGGCGTCGCGAAAAGGCGATGCGTCGGCCGTCAAGGCGAAGAGCACGAAGCGCGTTCCGAAGCGCGCCGCCGTGGCCAGGCGCACCGACGCCTCCATCGGAACCGGCCACGTCCGCCTCACGCATCCCGAGCGCGAGGTGTTTCCGGATTCGGGCATCACCAAGGCCGATGTCGCCGCCTACTACACGGCCGTCGCACCGCTGCTGCTCGACGGGATCGCGCATCGACCGCTGTCGGTGTTGCGTTGTCCCGATGGCGTCGGCAAGGCGTGCTTCTTCCAGAAGCACAGCGGGCGCGGCTGGGGCGATCATGTGCGCACGGTGACCGTGAAGGAGAACGAAGGCAGCGACCGTTATCTCGCGGTCGACGATGCGATCGGCGTCCTGCAACTGGTGCAGATGAACGTGCTCGAATTCCATCCATGGGGCGCGCTGGCCTCCGACCAGGAACATGCCGATCGCGTCATCTTCGACCTCGATCCGCACCCCTCGGTCGCCTGGGCGGATGTCAGGAAAGCCGCGCGCCTGCTGGGCGATGCGCTCGATGCGATCGGGCTTGTTTCGTTCCTGCGCACGACCGGTGGCAAGGGATTGCATGTGGTCGTTCCACTCGCGCCGGCCGTCGCATGGGCAGATGCGAAGCACTTCGCCGCGCAGGTCGCGCTCATCCTTGCCGCCGAACGCCCGCGCATGTTCGTGAGCGTCGCCGGCGAGCAGAAACGCGACAAGAGAATCTTCACCGATTGGCTGCGCAATGCACGCGGCGCGACCGCGGTCGCGTCGTACTCGCTGCGCGCGCGTGAAGGCGCTCCGGTGGCGATGCCGATCGAGTGGTCGGAACTTGCCCGCCTGCGCAGTGGAGCAGCGTATACGCTGAAGTCCGCGCTGAAGAAGATCCGCAGCCGGCAGCGGGATCCCTGGGCCGGCTTCCGCGATGTGCGCCAGGGGCTGCCGATGTTGAAAGCGCCGCCCGCACCGAGGCGCAAGAAGTCGGCACGCTGAGATCGATGTCGTATCGATGGATCCAGCTGAACGCCGGCGTAGCGCGGCCACCCTCGATTTGGCGAGCAGTCAACGTCGCGCAGCGAAGCTGACGGAAACCGACCACCATTCGCGATTGACGGGAGTACGCCATGCCACAGGGCGACAAATCCAGTTACAGCCCCAAGCAGCGTCGCAAGGCCGAGCACATCGAGGAAGGCTACGAGAAACGCGGCGTCTCGAAGAAGACGGCGCAGAAGCGCGCCTGGGCGACGGTCAACAAGCAGGACGGCGGCGCGAAAGGAGTCTCCCGCAAGAAGACCGCGGCCAAGAAGGCTCCCGCGAAGCGTGCGGCGAAAAAGACCGCGGCGCAACGCGCGACGAAGAAGACCGCGAGCAAGCGCACGACCTCGACGCGCTCTGCCGCGGCAAAGAAGGCCGCGAGAACGCGTGCCCGCAAGCGCTGAGTCCGATTGCGAACCGCACCAGCCACACGAACCAAGGAATGCACCATGCTGCGCACGATCGTCCTGATCCTTCTGGTCCTTCTCGTTCTCGGCGCACTGCCGCTATGGCCGTACAGCACCGGCTGGGGCTACTACCCGAGCGGTGGCGGCTTGTTGCTGCTGATCATCCTGCTCGTCCTGCTCTTCCGCTAGCTCCGGGCGAGCCTGTCGCAGCGCATGCACGCGCGTGCACTCGCGACGCCACCGAGATCAGGCACCTGTCGCATCAATCGCGAACGGCGGCAGCCCGGCATCCTCATCCGTCGACGGTGCCGGCAATCGCGACGGCACGAAGGCCGTGCTCGGCATCGCCCGCAACGCCTGCAAGGTTGCCACCCAGGCACCGCATTCGCCGTGGTTGAGGAATGCGAGCGGATTGATGCGCCCCACAGGGCGGTCATCGGCTATGGCGGGAAGCGGGGTCCAGTAGTCCTGCTCGGGAACGGTCGGCATGGGAACGGGCAACTCCAGGGGGCCTATCACGGCTAACGCTGAAGTGGGTGGAATGGCGACATTGGGTCGTGACAAGCGCCCGGATTGCGCGCAATGTGTGATGCGAGTCACATATTTACCGCGGTTGCGTTCAGGTATGCACGCCGCGTAACCGGGCTCGATCCCGCACTTTTACCGCGCGAAATTGGTTTCGCGTTCCAGGATTGGGCATCCGCCAGTTTCGACGACGACGCTCACCGCGAGGTGGTCGCCATTCGGCGAGATCTTTACGCTGCGAAACCGCTCGTGGCGCGCGAAATCGGCAAGCGGAACCGGGTCCGCCGACGCGAGCAGGGGAACACCGGCGAACAGCGCGATGCATGCGTGCAGCAAACGTTTCATGCCGACCTCCCTGTCATGGTTTGCCGAAGGTACGCGTCTCCGCTGACCGCATCCTGTGGCCACGGTACCCCGCAACGCGGGTGTCACTGGTGTCGCGCGAGGAATTACGCGCTACTTCGCCTGCACGCGTCCGTAGCGGTCTTCGAGGCGCACGATGTCGTCCTCGCCGAAGTAGTCGCCGCATTGCACCTCGATCAGGTGGATGTCCGTGCCGGTCGGGTTCTCGAGTCGGTGCACGGTGTTCATCGGGATATAGGTCGACTGGTTGCGCTCGAGCAGGAATTCCTCCTCGCCGACGCGCACCTTGGCCGTGCCTTCGACCACGGTCCAGTGCTCGCTGCGGCGATGGTGCAACTGCAGCGACAGCACATGGCCGGGCTTCACCGTGAGGCGCTTGACCTTGCAGTCGTCCGCATCCTCGAGCACGGTGTAGCTGCCCCACGGGCGGTGCACGGTCTGGTGCACGCTCGCGGCGGCGTGGTTGGTCGCACGCAAACGCTCGACCACCAACTTGACCTGCTGCGCGCGTTCGCGGTGCGAGACCAGTACCGCATCACCGGTATCGACGATGACCAGATCGCTGACGCCAACCGCGGCGACCATGCGCGCGTCGGACTGGATGTAGCAGTTGCTGCTCTCGATCACGATCGCCTGGCCGCGCACGCGGTTGCCATCGCCGTCGGCCTCGGCTTCGAGGTCGCTCATCGCCTTCCACGAGCCGATGTCGCTCCAGTCGAACGAGGCTGGCACCACCGCGACCTTCGGCGCGCGCTCCATGATCGCGTAGTCGATCGAGATGTCCGGCTGGGCGAGGAAGGTGTCACGCTCGAATTCGATCGGGCTTTCATGGTTGAGCGCGTGCGCATGGCATGCCTGCGCCGCCTTCAGCACGTCCGGGCAAACCTGCGCGGCGACGGCGAGCAACGCGTCGGCGCGGAAGCAGAACATGCCGGAGTTCCACACGTAGTCGCCCGAGGCGACGTAGCTCTCGGCGGTCTGCGCGTTCGGCTTCTCGACGAACGCGGCGACGGCACGGCCCTCGCGCGAGGCGATCGCGTCGCCCATGCGGATGTAGCCGAAGCCGGTTTCCGGATGCGTCGGTCGGATGCCGAACGTGACCAGCCAGCCGTCCTGCGCGAGCGCCTCGGCACGGCGCGCGTCGGCGATGAACGCGTCGAGATCGCGGATCAGGTGATCGGCCGGCAGGATCAGCAAGGTCGCGTCGGCACCGACGCGATCGCGCGCATGCAGGGCGGCGAGCACGACTGCGGGCGCGGTGTTGCGGCCGGCGGGCTCGAGCAGGAATGGCAGCTTGTCGAGATCCGCACCGTCGTGCTGTGCGTACTCGTCACGCGTCAGGAAGTAGTAGTCGCGACCGGTCACGGTCAGCACATGGCCGCCATCGGCGCAGCGCAACGCGCGGTCGAGTGTCTTCTTGAGCAGCGACTCGCCGTCGCCCATGCGCATGAACGGCTTCGGATACGCGCTGCGCGAGACCGGCCAGAGGCGGGTGCCGGCACCGCCGGAAAGAACTACGGGGACGAGCATGTTCGAACTCCTGCGCCGGCAGGTGGCCGGCGCTTCAAGCCCGGCCTTGGCGCATCACGCCGGGCCGGTTGCGGCCGCGAGTTCGTCGAGGACCTGGTCCAGACCCGCGTGCCAATCCGCCAATTGTAGCCCGAATGTGTTTTCGAGCCGCGAGCCGTCCAGCACTGACCACGCCGGACGGCGCGCCCGGGTCGGGAAATCCGCGGTCGCGATCGGGACCACCCGCGGCGCACGCGCGATCAGGCCGCGCCGCTGCGCGCCTTCGACGATCGCGCTGGCGAAGTCGTACCAGCTGCACTGCCCATTGGCGACGAGGTTGAACACGCCGGCGTTCGCGGGGGCAGGCTTCGCACGAGGCGCGCTGGCCTGCGCAAGCACCGAAGCGGTGGTGTCGGCGATCCAGCGTGCCGGCGTCGGCGCACCGACCTGGTCCGCGACCACGCGCAGCTCGTCGCGCTCGGCCGCGAGGCGCAGCATCGTACGCAGGAAGTTGTGCCCGTGCGCGGCATACACCCACGCCGTGCGGAAAATCAGGTGCGCCGCGCCGCTCGCGGCAAGCGCCTGCTCGCCGGCGAGCTTGCTGCGTCCGTAAACGCCGATCGGCGCGGTCGCGTCGTCCTCGCGGTACGCTCGCATGGCGTTGCCGTCGAAGACGTAGTCGGTTGAATAGTGCACGACGCGCGCGCCATGCGCCGCCGCCCACATGCCGATCTCGCCGGGTGCGCGATGGTTGATGCGGGCGGCGAGCTCGGGTTCGTCCTCGGCGCGGTCGACGGCGGTGTAGGCAGCCGCGTTGACGATCAGGTTCGCCCGCACCGTGTCTAGCGCGTGCACGAGCGAGGCGGCGTCGGCAAGATCAACCGCAAGGCACCGCGATCCATCGGCAAGTTCGCCCTTGCGGGTCGCGATCACCAGCTCACCGAGCGGCGCGAGAGCGCGCGACAGTTCGTGGCCGACCTGTCCGTTCGCGCCGAGCAGAAGGATGCGCATGGACTCTCCCGTGCTCATCGCTCCAACTCCTGGAGCCCATCCCGCGCGCAACCGATCAGGTCGCGCGTCCGCATGGATGCCGCTCGCGCCCAGGTTGCACTCCTACACGGCATCGACACGCACCGGCAGCTTCTCGCGCGGCACATCGGCGAGGAATGGTGCGTTGATGTCCTTGTCCGACAGCGACGGCGCCGCGACCGGCCAGTCGATCGCGAGCGCAGCGTCGTTCCAGCGGATGCCGGCATCGCAGGCGCGGTCGTACAGCGCTGTGCACTGGTAGACGAAGGTTGCGTGTTCGGACAGCACGGCGAAGCCGTGCGCGAAGCCTTCCGGAACCCAGAAATGGCGCTTGTTCCCGGCGGAGAGGACTGCCGCGGCCCAGCGACCGAACGTCGGCGAGCCGACGCGGATGTCGACCGCGACGTCGTAGACCTCGCCTTCGAGCACGCTGACCAGCTTGCCCTGCGGCTTCGGCCACTGGTAGTGCAGGCCACGCAGCACGCCGCGCGCCGAGCGCGAGACATTGGTCTGCACGAACGCGAGGTCGAGCCCGGCCTCGGCAAAACGTTGCGCGTTGAAACTTTCGTAGAAGAAGCCGCGCGCATCGCCATGCACGGCGGGTTCGATCACGACGCAGCCCGGCAGGTCGGTTTCGATGATCTTCACGTACGTGCCTGCTTGACGAGTTGCTGCAGGTATTGGCCGTAGCCGTTCTTCGCCAGCGGCGCGGCGAGGCGCAGCACCTGTTCGGCGTCGATCCAACCCTGCTGGTAGGCGATCTCCTCCGGGCAGCACACCTTGAGGCCCTGGCGACGTTCGATCGTCTCGACGTAATTGGACGCCTCGACCAGCGACTCGTGCGTGCCGGTATCCAGCCAGGCATAACCGCGGCCGAGCTTCTCCAGCATCAGCGCACCTTCGTCGAGATAGCGGCGGTTGAGGTCGGTGATCTCGAGCTCACCGCGCGGCGAGGGTTTCAGGGCAGCGGCGTAGTCGCACACGTTCGCGTCGTAGAAATACAGGCCGGTCACCGCCCAGTTGGAACGCGGCTGCGTCGGCTTTTCCTCGAGGCCGATCACGCGCCCTGCCTTGTCGAACTCGGCGACGCCGTAGCGTTCCGGATCGCGCACCCAGTAGCCGAACACGGTCGCGCCATCCGCGCGCGCGGCCGCGCGTGCAAGCGTTTCGGTGAAGCCGTGGCCATAGAAGATGTTGTCGCCGAGCACCAGACAGCACGGCCTGCCCGCCACGAACTCGCGCCCGATGAGGAATGCCTGCGCAAGGCCATCCGGCGTCGGCTGTACCGCATACGAGATCGACAAACCCCATTGCGATCCGTCGCCAAGCAGGCGCTGGAACAACGCCTGCTCGTGCGGCGTGTTGATGACCAGCATCTCGCGGATGCCGGCGAGCATGAGCGTCGACAGCGGGTAGTAGATCATCGGCTTGTCGTACACCGGCAGCAGCTGCTTGCTGACCGCCTGGGTCACCGGGTACAGCCGCGTGCCGGAACCGCCGGCGAGGATGATGCCTTTCGTGGTCATGGTGATGCCTTGTCGCATGAGGTCTGTGGGAGCGGCGGAAGCCGCGATGCTCTATGCGCGCTCAATGAGGAGCAAAGCATCGCGGCTTCCACCGCTCCCGCAATTCTTTCCTTTCATGTCCCACCCAGGCGCTCCATGCGATAGCTGCCGTCGAGCACGCGCTGCACCCAGGGCTGGTTCGCAAGATACCAGTCGACCGTGCGCGCGATGCCGCTCTGGAACGATTCGGTCGGGTGCCAACCGAGGTCGCGCTTGATCTTCGATGCGTCGATCGCGTAGCGGCGGTCGTGGCCGGGGCGGTCCTTGACGTAACTGATCAGCGATTCGCGCTTGCGTCCGTCGGCGAGCGGCCGGCGCTCGTCGAGCAGCGCGCAGATCGTCTTTACTACCTGGATGTTCTCGCACTCGGCGTCGCCGCCGATGTTGTACACCTCGCCGACGCGGCCGATCTCGAGCACGCGCCGGATCGCCGCGCAATGGTCGCCGACATAGAGCCAGTCGCGCACGTTGCGGCCGTCGCCGTACACCGGCAGCGCCTCGCCCGCGAGCGCCTTCTGGATCATCAGCGGGATGAGTTTCTCGGGGAACTGGAACGGCCCGTAGTTGTTCGAGCAGTTCGTGGTCAGCACCGGCAGGCCATACGTGTGATGGAACGCGCGCACGAGGTGGTCGGACGCGGCCTTCGAGGCCGAGTAGGGCGAGTTCGGCTGGTACGGCGAGTCCTCGCGGAAGCGCCCGACCGGCCCGAGCGAACCGTACACCTCGTCGGTCGACACGTGCAGGAAGCGGAAACCGTCCTGGCGTTCGAGCGGCGACCCGCGCCAGTAGCCGAGCGCGCACTCGAGCAGCGCGAGCGTGCCGACCACGTTCGTCTGCACGAACGCTGCGGGGCCGTCGATCGAGCGGTCGACGTGCGATTCGGCCGCGAAGTTCACGATCGCGTCGGGACGGTGTTCGGCGAGCACGCGCTCCACGCAGGCGCGGTCGCCAATGTCGCCATGCACGAACGTGTAGTCGGCGCGACCTTCGACCGCGGCGAGCGTGTCGCGATTGCCGGCATAGGTCAGCGCGTCGAGATTGACGATGCGCACGCCACCCTGCCCGAGCGCGCCGAGCACGAAATTGCCGCCGATGAAACCGGCGCCGCCGGTGACGAGGAGGGTCTTCATCCGATCCGGGTTCCGCAAGGAAAAAGGCCGGTTTGCCCGGCCCCTGCGTATCGTAATGGCAGGCGCCGTCGAACGCGAATCCGGGCGGCGACCGCATGCGGCGGCCGCCGACCGCGGGTCTCGGAAAACGCACCACCGGCCGGGAGCGAAGCCCACGCCGCAGGGCGTCATTGGCAGCCGGAAACGGCGAGTATGCCGCGCCCGAAGCGCCGATGATCACGCCACGCCGGCGATCAGCCCGGCCCCAGCCCGGAATCGAAAAATGCCCATCCTCCTCGACCTGACCGCGGCAGTCGCCGGCACCGCCGGCGCTCCCGCGCCCGTCGCATCGAACGACCGCGCCGACCTGATCGCCGCCGACCAGCGCATGCAGCGCGCATTCGTCGAGCGTGACATCGCCACTCTGCGCGACATCCTCACCGACGACTACGTGCTGGTCGTCTCCAGCGGCGACGAACGCACCAAGGCGATGGTCCTCGCCGAACTGGCATCACCCGAGGTGCACTGGGAGGTCAACCAGAGCAGCGGCTGGGTCGTGCGCGTGCACGGCGACACTGCGATCGTCGTCGCGACCCTGCACCAGAAGGGTGTCGACCACGGAAAACCGTTCGACAGCAACGTCAAGTTCTCCGACACCTGGATCCGCGACCACGGCAAGTGGCGCAACGTGCATGCGCATGCGTCACGCGCGGTGGACGTCGGCGACTGACGCAGCACGAGCCGAGTGCGCGAGCGGCGAAGCGGTTCGCGCGCAAACCGGCGTCCGCTTAATGCGCGTCACCCTGCAATTTTTCGTCCGCGTAGATGGCGACGTGGGGCACGCCGTCGGTGCCGATCCATCCGCGATACATGCCTTCGGTGTTGAACGGCAGCGCGAACGTGCCATCGCGCGCAAGCGCGATCGCGCCACCGTCGCCACCGGCCTTCGGAATGTCGACATTTATGACCTCGCGCGCGGCGCGCGCGATCGACTGGCCTGACAGGCGCACGCGCGCGCAGACCTCGTGCGCGGCCGCGTCGCGGATGTAGAACTCGCCCCAGCCGGTGCCCGACACCGCGCAGCGGTCATCGGCCCAGGTGCCGGCGCCAATGATCGGCGAATCCCCGACGCGGCCGTAGCGCTTGTCGGTCATGCCACCGGTCGATGTGCCCGCGGCGAGGCGCCCCCGCGCATCGAGCGCAAGCGCACCGACGGTGCCGAAATACTTCCGGCCGACATCCAGCCTCGCGACGCCGGCGGTCTCTTCCTTGAGCGCCTTCTGCAATTGCTGCCAACGCTTCTCGGTGCGGAAGTAGGACGGGTCGACCAGGGTGACGCCCTGCTCCTTCGCGAACGACTCGGCGCCATCGCCGACCATCATCACGTGCCGCGACTTCTCCATCACGGCGCGCGCGAGCAGGATCGGGTTCTTCACGCGATGCACGCCGGCGACCGCGCCGGCCTTGCCCGTCGCGCCGTCCATGAGCGAAGAATCGAGTTCATTCCTGCCGTCGTGGTTGAACACCGCGCCACGCCCGGCGTTGAACTGCGGATCGTCCTCGAGCACGGTGATCGCGGCCGTGACGGCGTCGAGCGCCGGCTTGCCCGCAGCCAGTAGCGCATGACCCGCGCGCAGCGCGGCTTCGAGCGCCTTGCGCGCGCTGGCCTCGTCAGCCGGCGTCATCTCCGCCCGCTCGACACCCGCGCCACCGTGGATCACCAGCAGCGGAGCATCCATCGCGACGAGGACGCCATCGCGCACGGCATAGCGGTGCTCGAACATCGGTTTTTCCACGCGACCGTCGGGCAGGTGCAGCAGCGAATCCACGCCGATGCCGATCGTTTCCACGCGCGCCTGCTGCATCGCCTGGTCCTCGACCTGCGCGGCGAAGCCGCCTTTCACGAGCGTCGCACCTGCACCCGCGGCTGTCGCGTAGACGCGCGCATTGCCGTCACCGTCGACCGCAACGGCGGCGTCTTCGTCGACGCCAAGGCCGAACAGGGGGCGGCCGGCGATCGACTCGGCCTTCGCGACGAATGCGATCAGGCGGCCGAGCCGGTTGCGCTCGCTGAAATGCGTGTCGGTGACGACGCCCTTCAGTTTCTCCAGGTGCAGGAAACCGGTTTCGATGGTGTTCTCCGGACCGAGGGGATCGGCAAGCGCGCGCGGGCTGATCTGGCTGCCGCCATCCATCGAGCCATAGAGATACTCGCCGAGCATCGCGAGGCCGGCGCTGGTGCCGCCGAGCGGCTTGCCGGCGCGCACGTGGGCGTCGAGCGCTGCAGCCACCGGCGTACCACGCCAGTAGCGCACGTAGCGCGACTGGTCGCCCCCGCCGATGAAGATGCCATCCGCGCGCTTCAGGCTGCGCAGCATCGCCGCGTCGGTCGCGGCCTCGCGATCCTTGAACACGAAGGTTTCCACCGACGCGATGCCGCCGACGTCCTTGAAGAACTCCTCGCCGATCTCGCCCGCCTGCGACGCGCGCAAAACGACGACGTGGCCGTTGCCGGCGCGCTGCATGAACCAGTGCAGCGCATCGAAATTGCGATCGCCGCCGCCCATCAGGAGCAGGCCGGGCTGAACGCGACCGGGCGTCTTCGCCGCGGTATCGCCGAGCACATAGTGTCCGTAGTCCGCCGCGAGAACGGGCGCACTGGACGTGCAAGCCAACATCACAGCCATCATCCATCGGTACCCAACCGTCATGCCGCCACTCCTCGATGCCCCAGCCGAAACCACGATCTCGAATTCGAACCGTTCGTGACGAGCGTGACGAGCGTGACGGAACGAAGTTCCGCGAAGTCGCAACACGCGCTTGCGTTCAACACGAACGGCCTTGGATTGTTCCAGACGAACCGGAGCCGCGCTTCCCCCATGCGGACCTTACGGGGCCGGGTTAGAGTGGCGTCATGCCGACCGACTTCGACGACTGGTTCGTGCGCGAGATCCTCGTCCACGAACGCGCGCTGGCGCAGTACCTGCAACGCTGCTGGCCGCATCGCGACGACCTGCACGACCTGCGCCAGGAGGTCTATGCGCGCGTCTACGAGGCGGCCGCGCGCAACCGCCCGGCGTCGCCGCAGGCGTTCCTGTTCACGACCGCACGCCACCTGATGACCGACCGGGCACGTCGCGCGCGCGTCGTGTCGATCGAACCCGTGGGTGATTTCGAGCTCTCGAACGTCCATGTAGTGGACGAGATGTCGCCCGAGCGATGGACGGGCGCGCGCCAGGCGTTGAAGCGCCTGGCCGACGCGCTCGATCGCCTGCCCGACCGCTGCCGCGAAGTGGTGTGGCTGCGGCGTGTCGAGGAATTGCCACAAAAGGACGTTGCGCAACGCATGGGCATCAGCGGGAAGACCGTGGAGAAGCAACTGGCCAAGGGCATGCGCCTGATCGCCGACCATCTGTACGGCGGCGAGCCCTTGCATCCCGGCGAGTCCAGCGAATGGACCGCCACCGACGAGGACGACGGAAATGCACGACAGCAGGCGGATTGAACAAGCCGCTGCCGAATGGCTCGTGCAGCGCGACCGTGGCGACTGGGGCACGCAGGACGAACAGTCGTTGCAGGACTGGCTGTCCGCGGACACGCATCATCGCGTCGCGTTCCTGCGGCTGCAGGCGGCATGGCGCGAAGCCGGTCGGTTGCAGGCGCTCGCGGCCGGGTTGCCGGACGGCACGGTGCCGCCGCGTCCGGCGTGGTCGTCCGGCGTTGCCGGCCAGCAATCGACGCACACGAACGAGGACATGGCGGCAGCGGATGTCGCGCCCGGTCGCGGACGTCGGGGTCGCTGGCACCATGCACTCGCGGCGACGCTGGCCTTCGCTGCGATCGGCTCGGCGGCCTGGCTCGGCTGGCAATGGAGCGGCCGTCACGAACAGAGCTATGCGAGCGGGCTCGGGCAACTGGAAAACGTGGTACTCGCGGACGGCTCGACCGCCACGCTCAGCAGCGACAGCCGGCTGCACGCACGCATTACACGCGCCGAACGCACCATCACCCTCGAACAGGGCGAAGCCTATTTCGAGGTGGCACATGACGCCGGCCGGCCGTTCGTGGTCGCCGCCGAGGGTCGCCGCGTGGTCGCCGTGGGCACGCGGTTCTCGGTGCGTCGCGATGCGCAGGAAGTGCGCGTCGTGGTGACCGAAGGCAAGGTGCGGCTCGACAGTCCCGTGGATGGCGATGGCCACCCCGCTCCCGTTTCCCTGCTGCCTGCCGGCAGCGTGGCGACCGCCGGCCGCAACGGCGTGCTCGTGCAGTCGCTGCCGATCGCGGACGCGGAACGCTATCTGCAATGGCGCAGCGGTTTCCTGACGTTCGACGACACTTCGCTCGCCAGTGCCGCTGCCGAATTCAACCGCTTCAACTCGCGCAAGCTGGAGCTCGCGGACGCCGGGGTCGCGGATCTTCGGGTCGGCGGAAATTTCCGCTGGGGCAACCTCGACAGCTTCGTGAAGCTGCTCGAACTCGGCTTCCCTGTGCGCGCCGAGCGCCTTCCCGACCGGATCGTGTTGCATACCCGCTGACGCGCCCGGGTCGGTGCATGGGGGAACCCGACCCGTTCGTTCGTCGTGATGAATCGAACAGGTGCCGTCCCGAGCACCGGGGGAGTGTCGTCGATGCGTCAACCCATGCGTGTCCTGCTGTTGGTCGTGGCCTGTTCGGCCGCCCTGTCGGCCCAGGCCCAGGTGTCCGCCGGCGCCATCGATGTGCCGGCCGGCGATCTCGCCACTGCGCTCAACACGCTGGCGCGCGAGTCCGGCACGCAACTGGTCTATCGCGCGGACGAGCTGAAAGGCGCTCGCACCGGCGGCGTGCACGGCGCGACCTCGACCGACCAGGCGCTCGAAACGCTGCTGCGCGGCAGCGGTTTCTCCGCCACGCGCGATGCATCTTCCGGCGCCATGCTGATCACGCGCGACAAGGCGCCCAACGGGCGCCCGGCCTCACCCGCTGCGGGACGCCCGAAGGACGTTCCTGCCGCGCCGCCGGCCGCCGAGGAAAAGCCCGTTACGCAAATGGAGACCTTGCAGGTCACCGGCTCGCGCATCCCGCGCTCGCAGGTGGAAGGACCGGCACCGATCTCGGTGATCACCGCCGCCGAGATCCAGGCCAACGGCTTCACCACCATTCCCGACGTGCTGCGGGCGATGACCCAGAACGGTGGCGAGACGCAGAGCCAGCAATCGGCGAGCGGCGCCGACTTCTCGCCGGGCGCGCAGCAGGTCGACCTGCGCGGGCTCGGCCCCAACCACACGCTCGTGCTCGTCAACGGCCGTCGCATCGCGGACTTTCCGATGCCGTTCAAGGGTCGCAGCAACTTCACCGACATCTCGAGCATTCCGATCGGCATGATCGAACGGATCGAAGTGCTGACCGGCAGCGCGTCGGCGATCTACGGTTCCGACGCGATCTCCGGCGTCGTCAACTTCATCCTCAAAAAGAAGATCGACGGCACCATCCTCGACGTGCGCGCCGGCACCACCACCGAAGGTGGCGGCTCGTCCTTCGACGCGAGCATCGTCAGCGGCTTCGAGCGCGGCAACTTCAGTGGGGTCTACAGCATCGAGCTGACCTCGCAGAATCCGCTGTGGGCGTATGACCGCGACATCCAGGACTCCACCCTCGACGCGCCGACCGCGAGCTCCCGCTCCGCGCGGCGCGCTTACCTGCGCACCGACTGGGATGACACCTACATCGATCCCGGCCAGGCGACCTGCGACGCGCTCGCCGGACAGAACCACGGCAGCACCTACCGCGCCTCGCGCCCCGGCTGGGGACCGTATGATCCAGAACTCGACGACTACGGCCCGGGCTACTACTGCGGCAGCGACAAGTCGATCGGCTACGGCACGATCCTGAGCAAGCGACGCGGCATCAACGGCTACGCGTCGATGGCGTACAACCTCGGCAACGGCAACGAATGGTTCGCCGACGTGCAGGCGGGGCGCCATACGGTCGACATCTTCCGCGACGTGACGTCGTGGAGCTACATGGCGCCGGACGGCAACGAGGAAGGCTACTTCTTCAACCAGGCCACCGACCAGGTCGAATACTGGCAGCGCCAGTTCTCGCCGGAGGAAATCGGCGGCCTCAACCGCAACATGATCGAAACGACGCAGAAGACGTTCGGGCTGACCACCGGATTCAAGGGCACGTTCGGCAACGACTGGGACTACGAGGCCTCGCTCAGCCATTCGCTGTACAAGGCCGACATCAGTTGGCCACAGATCGTCGCCGCGCGTGCGAATGCGCTGTTCCTGGGCGAGCAGCTCGGCGAGAACGACGACGGATTGCCGATCTTCGACGTCGATCCGTCCCGCCTGTACACGCCGCTGACGCGCGCCGAATACGATTCCATCGCGGCGCGCACGGTCTACCATCCGAAATCGGAGACGAGCACCGCGGCGTTCACGGCCAGCACGATCGACCTGTTCGCACTGCCCGGCGGCAGCGCGGGATTTTCCGGCACGGTCGAAGTCGGGCGCCAGGCCTACGACCTCAATCCCGATCCGCTCGCGACCGAGTACTACTACTACAGCTGGAAGGATTCCGACGGCCACGGCAGCCGCAACCGCTGGGCGACCGCGAGCGAACTGCGCATGCCGGTGCTGGAGTCGCTCAACCTCAGCGTGGCCGGACGCTACGACCAGTACCGCTATTCCGGACACACGATCGGCAAGGCGACCTGGAGCACGGGCCTCGAATGGCGTCCGCTCGCCAGCCTGCTCGTGCGCGGCTCGTACGGCACCGCGTTCCGCGCGCCCGACCTGCACTACGTCTATTCGGGCATCGGCAACGACGAGACATCCGGCACCGACTACTACAACTGCCTGCTCGACCAGGCCGAGGACTGCGAGGAATATTCCGAAGGACTGATCCGCACGCGCCAGGGCAACCGCAACCTCGATCCGGAAACCAGCAAGTCCTGGACCGCCGGTTTCGTCTGGTCGCCGATCTCGGGCATGGACGTCTCGCTGGACTGGTTCGACATCAACATGCGCAACCAGGTGCAGGACATGAGCGTCGACGCGATCCTGCGCGACGAAGCGTCCTGCCGCCTCGGCACCCTCGACATCCATTCGCCGACCTGCGTCGACGCGTTGTCGCGCATCACGCGCAGCGCCAACGGTTCGCTGTACGGCATCTACGTCAACCCGATCAACGTCGCGCGTGAAACCACCAGCGGCATCGACCTCTCGGCACGCTACCGCTTCGACACGAGGATCGGCCAGTTCACGCTCGCCGCCAACCACACCTGGGTGAAGCGGCACGATTTCCAGCAGTACCCGGGCGATCCGGTCGAGAACGAATTCGCCGTTAACAGCGGCTTCGACATTCCGCGCATCAAGACCAGCGCGAGCGTGACCTGGGAGAACGACACCTGGTCCGCCACGCTGCACGGCGAGCGCCTGGGCCGCCTGCCGAACGGCTGGTCGTACGACCAGGTGTGGGAGGACGGCGATCCGGGCCCGACAATCCCGGCGACCTACCGCTTCAATGCGTCGGCGCAGTACCGCTTCGACGACCACGCGCGCGTTTCGCTCGCCGTGACCAACCTGTTCAACAAGATGCCGCCGCGCGACCCGACTTATACGGCGTACCCGTACTATGACGTGTCCTGGTTCGACGCGATGGGTCGCACCGTGAACCTGCAATTCACGTACAAGTTCGGCGGCAGCAAGCTGTAGCGATCCGTTCTTGCCGCAAGGAGATGCCGCAATGGCGCCGGCGCATTTTCAGTGGAGCGTCGGTCTGGCGGGCGCGGGCGCCGTGCTGCGCGTGGGCACCTTGTGCATCTCGCGCCCAGCAACAGCCCCGTCGTCGCGGCCTCCTTGTGCACGCCACGCCATCGATTGCGCGCGTCATTGACGTGCGCAAATTCGGGCGCGACTTGATCGCCGTCAAGACCGCGTCCGCGCACGCGCACTACCATTGCACTCTCGTCGCCGTATCGGAGTCCGCGCATGAAAGCAGCTGTCGTACGCGCATTCGGCCGCCCTCTCGTCATCGAAGACATGCCGGTGCCGCAACCTGGTCCAGGCGAAGTCCTGCTCAAGGTGCGGACCAGCGGCGTCTGCCACACCGATCTGCACGCCGCCGACGGCGACTGGCCGGTACAGCCGGTGCTGCCCTTCATTCCGGGTCACGAAGGGGTCGGCGTGGTCGCCGCACTCGGCGCCGGCGTGAAGGGCCTGCGCGAGGGCGACCTCGCCGGCGTGCCGTGGCTGCACGATGCGTGTGGCCACTGCGAGCACTGCACCTCCGGCTGGGAAACGCTGTGCGAGTCGCAGCACAACACCGGCTACAGCGTGAATGGCACATTCGCCGAATACGTCGTTGCGAATGCCGCGTACGCGGCGCCGCTGCCTGCGGATGTCGACGAGCTCGCGATCGCCCCGATCCTGTGCGCGGGCGTCACGACGTACAAGGGCATCCGCGAGACCGAAGCGCGCCCGGGCGAATGGATCGCGATCTACGGCGTCGGAGGCCTCGGCCACGTCGCGATCCAGTACGCGAAGGCAATGGGCCTGCACGTGGTCGCGCTCGACGTCTCGGCGGACAAACTCGCACTCGCGCGCGCATGCGGTGCGGACGTCGCGCTCGACGCGGCCGCATCGGACGCGGTCGCGCGGACGCTGCAGGCGACCGATGGCGGCGCGCACGGCGTGCTCGTCACGGCGGTGTCGCTGCCGGCGTTCGAACAGGCCCTGGCGGTCGTGCGCCGGCGCGGCACGATCAGCCTCGTCGGCCTGCCCCCCGGCCATTTCCCCACGCCGGTGTTCGATGTCGTGCTCAAGCGCATCACGCTGCGCGGCTCGATCGTCGGCACCCGTCGCGACCTTGCCGAAGCACTCGCGTTCGCAGCGGAAGGCAAGGTGCGCACGCGCGTGCACGCCGCCCGGCTCGAGGACATCAATACCGTGTTCTCGGACCTGAAGGCCGGCAGGATCGACGGGCGGATCGTGTTGGACCTGCGCTGATCGCGACGACAGGCCGGCGCCGATGCACGCGACGCGTCCGTCAATGCGCGACGGGCGAGCGCTTCGATTGCGCTGGATCAACCGGCTCGACGGCCTGTGCGATCCCGCGCGCCGGGCCTGCGCAGTCGCCAAGCAATCGTGAACGTGCGAGCCAGTCGGCATCCGGGTAGTACGCGAACAGGAACGATCCCTCGCTCAGCGTATCGATCAGCGGGCGCGCGATCGCGGGACGCACCGCCGGGCAACCGAAGCTCCGGCCGAGGCGCCCCTGCCGCTGCACGAGTTCCTCGCTGACGTAGGGTGCGCCGTGAACGACGATCGCGCGTTCCATCGCAAGGTCATTGAAACCCGGTTCCAGGCCGCGCAAGCGCAATGAGTATCCGTTGTGCCCGACGTACGTGCCGGCGCTCTCGAAGCCACCGAGGCTCGACTCGAGGCTGCCGACCTCGTTCGAAAAGTGCTCCGCCAGGTTCCCGCCGCTGTTGCGGCCGTGCGCCACGCGCTCCTCGTAAAGGAGCTTCTGCTGCACGACATCGAAGATCCACAGCCTCGGCAAGGTCGAAGGGCGCGAATAGTCGATGATGCCGAGGATCCGATCGTCTCGATCAGTTGAATGCTTCCGGCATGCCAATGCGCGCGTGGCCAATTCGAGCACGCGCGGATCGGCGGCCGGTGCCGCACGCTCGAGTGCGCCTGCGAGTGCCGTGGGCGCCGGAGCTGGCATCGGTTCGGCGCTGGCGATGCCTGCACCGGAAAGCAGCGCGGCCAGCATGCTTCCGATGGCCAGCGCGGAGCGCACCATGAATTCCGTGCGTTTTCGCCGTGGATCGTTCGGCTCAATTCCCATGCCCAAGCCTATCATCCGGCGCAGTGGACGATTGCAACACGGGTTCCGCTGATGCATCTCCGCTGCGCAAGGCGGGCTGGTCCGTGACCAGGATGCTGGTTCCCGGCACAAGAATCGCTTCGATGTGCGCCACAAACTCTTGCGGAGCCCGCAAGCTGAACGCCAATGCATCCATCGACAAGTCACCGAGGCTGCCGCGTATCGGATACACCGCCCAGGTCCGCGCAGCCGGCGCGATGGCCTCCTTCGCGGGTGTTGCCTGCCCGGCGACGAACACGACCGCACCATCGCGATGGAATCCCTCGGCAATCACCAGGTCGGCGCTGCCGATCCGGACGCCGTTGCGCAACACGTACACACGACGGTCCGCGAGGCTCGCCAGGATACTGACCGGGCCGTCGGCCCCCGCTGCATCGTCCCACCAGGAGGGTTGGGCGCTCCCCTGCGCGGCCATCGCCGCCTCGCCCAACGGTGTCACCGGTGCGAGTACCGCGGGGTGAACGATCTCCGGAGCACTTGCCCCGGCATCCGCGACCACCACGGTATCGCCGCGCGCGGTGACCTCGAACAGGCGTTGTGCGAATCCATGGGGCAACCGCACGCAACCATGCGATGCCGCGTAGCCGGGCAGGGTCCCTGCGTGCAGCGCGACACCATCCCAGGTCAGTCGCTCCATATACGGCATCGGTGCGTCGTCATACAGATTGGAACGGTGTTCCCGCTCCTTCTGCAGGATCGTGAATACACCCGTCGGCGTGGCATGCCCGCTCCGCCCCGAGCTGATCGGACTGGAGCCGATTGCGATCCCGTTCCGATAGACGTGGACGCTCTGTTCCGCGAGGCTGACGACGATGACCATGGGCCCACGCGGCGCTGCCTGCGGCTGCCACTCGAAGGCAGGCACCCCCGCTCCCGCTGCATCGGCCGGATGCGTCAGCAGCCAGGGCGTTGCCGCCAAACCGATCGCGAGCAGGAATAACCTTCCAAGCTTGTTCACCGGTGATCTCACGATTGGACGTGTCGCGTACGGTTCCCAGGCGCTCAATGGGGTCGCCATGCGCGCTTTCAATTTCTCATGAAGACCGGCAAGGTTGCCTCCTGCAACACGGTTCGGGTAGCACCCCCGAATGCCCATTCGCTGAAGCGGTTGCGTCCGTATGCACCCATGACCAGCAGGTCGGCACCGACTTCAGCGCATGCCGAGAGGAGAGCCTTTCCCGCGTTTTCATCCGAAGCGGTGATGCCCTTGGCATTCGAGCCCACCCCGTGACGCGCGAGATAGTCGTGGATGTCGAATGGGGGCAACCAGCCCGCTTCGATCTCGGGAGCGCGGCGCGCCCCGTCCAACAGGATCACGCTGGATGCGTGGGACAGCAATGGCAGTGCGGCGTGGACGGCGCGCACGGCCTCGGCTGAACCGTTCCATGCAATCGCGATGCAGCCGAGCGAGGCGTTTCGCGTCGACGCTGGCGCCACGATGCACGGCATGCGCGAACCGAGCACCAATGCGCCAAGATCCGCAGGGGAAGCCCACGGAGATTCGCGATCGCGTTCCAGGACGAGCAGATCGTGCCAGTTGCCGATGTGCCCGAGCGTCTCCGGCGCTCGTCCCTCGGCCACCTGCCAACTTGCCGAACGCACGCCCATCCGCTTTGCCCAGGCAGTAAAGGAACCCGCCGCCGCGTGCGCCGACTGCTCCGCGTCGCGCGCCGTCTCGAAGATCGCCTGGATGGCGTCGCCGGACGCGTATGGCGGCATCATGTACAGCGGTGACGGATGAACGAACACGCCGGTCAATGCACCGTCGATGCGCGCGGTGAGGTCCGCCGCGTATTCGATGCCGCCGCTCCATGAATCGTATCGCCTGGCATAAACCATGACGTCTCGCATGTTGTCGTTCCTCCTGTCTGTCAGGACACCGGCAGTGCGCTGGCGGCGACTGCCGGATCGAGCATGGCGACCATCTGCCGGGCATCGCACAGATGGCCGGGCACTTCGGATCAGCCTGTTCCAGACTATCTGCCGCGATCCGCCAGGCCCTTGATCGTGGTCAAACTCGAACGACGATCGTTTGCGGGTTTGATCCAGATCAACAGCATGTGATCGCACTCGCGAATATCATCGCGCCATCCCCCGGAGTACGCCATGACTATGCCCACCCGCCCGACCCCACCATCCAATGCATCTGCAGAGGAGTCCGTTGCGAAACCCGCCGCGCAAGCAGGGCGTCCAGGCGAGGCGCATTGGCACGACGTCCTGCTCGACGGTACCCGCGTGCTGATCCGGCCGATCCACAAGGAGGATGCCGAGCTGGAGCGCGAATTCATCGAACTCCTCTCTGCACGATCGAAGCGCCTGCGCTTTCTCGGCTCGATCGGTTCGCCGAGCGACACGCTGATCCGCCAACTCACCGACATCGACTTTCGACGCGAGGCGGCGTTCGCCGCCCTTCTCGCGCGCGAAGGCGCCAAGCACCTGATCGGCGTCAGCCGGTTCAGCCTCGGCGCCGACGGAAAATCGTGCGAGTGTGCGGTGACGGTCGCCGATGAATGGCAGCACAAGGGGTTGGGGACGCTGCTGATGCGCCATCTCATCGAGGTCGCGCGCGAGCGTGGCGTGCACGAGATGGCTTCCATCGATGCCGCGGACAATACGGAGATGCAGGAGCTCGCCGAATTCCTCGGCTTCACGCGACACACCGATCCGCAGGACCCGCATCAGGTCATCCACTCCCTGCGGCTCTGAGCGGCGTCGCGCGTCAGGTGCCCCGGCGCGTCGCGCTGCGGCGGAACCTGTGCGCACTGCTGCGAAAAATCTGATGCGCAGGTGCGCGACGCGGACCGGCAGCCTCGACCAAAGAGCCGCGCCTGGCGGGCTCCGACGCTGGACGCTTCATCAACGAAAAACCCGCCGAGAGGGCGGGTTTTGCCGTAGATGCAACGTGGACGGAGGGCGGGGAATCAAAACGGGATGTCGTCGTCCTCGAAGCCGCCGCTGTCCGCCGGTGGTGGCGCGGACGAACGCGGAGCGGAGGGCGCGCCACGCGACGGAGCGGAACGCTCACCGCCGCGATCGCGGCTGTACCCGCCGCCACCACCGCCACCGCCACCTTCGCCGCCGCGGCTGCCGAGCATCTGCATCTCGTCGGCAATGATGTCGGTCGAGTAGCGCTTGATGCCGTCCTTCTCGTATTCGTCGGTGCGCAGCTTGCCTTCGACGTAGACCTGGCTGCCCTTCTTGAGGTACTCGCCGGCGATCTCCGCAAGGCGACCGAAGAACTTCACGCGGTGCCATTCGGTGCGTTCCTGCTGCTCGCCGGTCTGCTTGTCCTTCCAGCTTTCCGAGGTTGCGATGCGGATCGAGGTGATCGCGCTGCCGCTGGTGGTGTAGCGCGTCTCGGGATCGGCGCCGAGGTTGCCGACCAGGATGACCTTGTTGATGCCGCGTGCCATGAAAGTTCCTCTGTCTCGTCCTGCTGTGCGGCGCGCAGGATAACATTCCCGGCCCTCCTGGCCGCGGACGGATCGCCGCTGCGGGCGTCCGACTGCGGCGCGCAGTCATGTCAGCCGACGCCGACCCGGAACGTCGGCACATGGCTGGCGCCGCAATCGCGGCGTCGCTGCCTAGTCCACGGCGGGACGGGCACCCGCAGGCTCGGGCCAGCGCTGCGGCACGCGGCGCAGGTCCCCGACGGCATAGCCGAGCGCCTCGAGGCGCGCCACGGCCGCATCGTAGTCGGCCTCGGGGATCGTCGGCGTGCGCGCCATGATCCAGGCGTAGTCGCGTGCATTGCGCGCAATGATGGTCCGCGAGTACCCGGCATCGAGGTCGGCAATGATGTACTCGGCCCGGATCGGCCAGATGAACTGCATGCCCCACACCGCATTGCCGGTTCCCGCCTGCACGAAGCCGCGCGGGCGCATCGTTTTCAGGGGAGCATCGAACGATCCGTTGCGGTAGCGGAAGGTCGTGCGGATCGTGCCGTCCGCCTGCAATGCGTAGGACTCGATCGCGTTGAAGGCATTGCGTTCGGGACGCGACGGGATATGTGCGATCACGTACCAGTCGCCCATGAAGCGTGCCAGGTCGACCTGCTCGACCGGTCGGATCGCAGGCCGGTCGTGCGCGCATCCGGCCATGGCGAACATGAGTCCGGCACACGCGATGAATCCGATCCGACGCCGGGCGTTCATGCGCGACGCTCGAACAGGTAGTGGGCGACCATCCATTCACTGCCGTCGGCGTAGCCGAACAATTCGGCGCAGGCCATCCAGAACATGCGCCAGCGCTGGAACCACAGGGGCGCCGCTTCGCCGTAGGCGTGGCGCAGGATCGGCATCAGGACCTCCCGCTTGCGGTCCTGCCCTTGCAGCCAATGGTTCGCCGTGCGCTGGTAGTGGCGGCCGTCGACGAGCCAGCGACGCTCGAGTACGAGGTCGCGCTGGAAGCAGGCAAAGGTATCGGCCGAGGGCATCAGTCCGCCGGTGAAGAAATGCCGACCCAGCCAGTTTCCGTCGCCCTCCGTCTCGAACGGATACAGCAGCGTGCGATGGCAGAAGATGTGCGCGAACAGCTTGCCGTCGGCGCGCAGCCACGAGCGTATGCGCTCGAACAGCGCCTGGTAGTTGCGCAGGTGTTCGAACATCTCGATCGATACGCAGCGGTCGAAACGTGCCACCGGCAGGTCGAGATGGTTGACGTCGCGCGTCAGCACCTGCACGTTGTGCAGGCCGAGCTCGCTGCAGCGCGCTTCGATGAACTCGCGCTGTGGCCGCGAATTGGAAATGGCCGTGATGCGCGCGTTCGGGTACCGGGCGGCCATCCACAGCGTCAGCGAGCCCCAGCCGCAACCGAGTTCGAGGATGTCCTGGCCATCGGCGAGCTGCGCACGCTCGCCGTACAAAGCGAGCATCGCGTCCTCCGCCTCGGCCAGCGTCTCGTTGCCGTTCGGGTAGTAGCACGACGAGTACTTCAGTCGCGGCCCGAGGCAATGGGCGAAGAAAGCCGGCGGCAATTCATAGTGCTGGCGGTTCGCCGCATCGGTGTGGATCGCCAGCGGGCTTTCGCGCAGCGAGGCGATGCGCAGTGCGAAGCGCATCGACTGGGCTTCGGGACCGCCCAGGGCCTCCTCGCGCAGGCGCTGCGCGCATTGCCGGCGGATCCCGGCACGCAGGAGGCTGTCGGGCAGCCAGCCGCGTTCGGCGAGACCGAGCAGGCCGGGTGCGGCATGGTCGGTGTCGAGTTCGAGCGTGTTCACAAGCGTCGTCATGGCAAGTCCTCGGTCGATGGTTTTTTCGGAAACCATGGAAACAGCATCGGCGTCGTGCGCTGGTAGGCACGGTAGTCGTCGCCGCGGGTACGCAACGCCTGCGCCTCGGTGAACGGGATGCCGCTCAGCCAGCGCAGGAAGACGAACATCACGACCGGTCCTGCCCACGCCAGCCAGGCCAGCGGCGAACCGAGCGCGAGCAACACGTAGGCAAACCAGTGCAGCCATTCGAAGAAGTAGTTCGGGTGGCGCGAATAGCGCCAGAGTCCCTCGCGACAGGTACGTCCCTTGTTGGCCGGGTCTGCGCGGAAGCGCGCGAGCTGTGCATCCGCGAGCGCCTCGCCGGCCACGCATCCGATCCAGAGCACGATCGCGAGGATCAGCGACGGCGTGACCGTCGCGACCGGATTGGCCGCCGTCGCAACGAATGGAAGCGCGAACAAGGCGACGAGCAGGGCCTGGAACTGGAAGAACGCGAACCATGCGCGCTGGTCCTCGCCCCAGCGCGCGCGCAAATGGGCGTAGCGCCCATCCTCGGGTTCCCCGCGCACGCGGTGCCACAGATGAGCCGCAAGCCGGATCCCCCATGCGCCACCGAGCACGGCGAGCACGCAGCGCGGCAGGACGGCGCCATCGCCGAACAGCGCTGCGACGATGGCCGCGCTGCCGACCCCGAGCGCCCAGATCGCGTCGACGATGCCCGCGTTGCGATGGCGTCGCTGCCAGGACCAGCCAGCCGTTTGTGCGGCGGCCGCGAGGATCCAGATCGAGACCAGGGTCACCGGCGCACTCATCGCGCTGCTCCTTGCAGGCCGACCGGACGCGAGCGCCGATGCCAGCGCTGTGCCAGCAATGCCAGCAATGGCAGCGCAATCGCCCAGCCGAACGCGAGCATCGCGACGGCGTGCCACGCCGGCGCCGCGAACACCACCGCACCGAAGCCGCGAGCCGCGCCGAGGTAGGCCAGCGGACCGCCGATGGCGCCGAGCACGACAGCCCAGTCCGCCCGCCCGCGCAGGAAGGCGAACGAGTGGTTGATGGTCATTGCGAACGCAGCCCACACGGCGAGGATCCACGCCGGTGCCGGCAGCAACGCGTCGTGCGATGCGTAGTGCAGCACGCCGAAGCCCGCCAGCGTTCCATCCAGCACGATGCCGACGAGCAATGCACACAGCACGAGAAGCAGGTCGCTGCGTCGCTCAGTCGAGGCGGACAATTGCAGCGCGACGAACAGCGCCGCCACGCCGACGCCGACCCATGGTGCGTCGCGCGCCGCACCGATCACCGCCGCAAACCAGACGGCCTGGTAGCCCAGAAGGTTCGCCCAGAAGCCCATGTCACGCCTCCACGCGATCGAGACCGGTGATGAATTCCGCGTTGCGTCTGCCGGGCTTGGCCAGCAGCATCTGCGCGACGCCGATCGAACGTTCGCGGAAGCCGCCTTCGCAATAGGCGAGGTAGAACTCCCACAGGCGCATGAAGCGGCGATCGAACCCCTGCGCGCGCACCTCGGACTGGCGCGCGAGGAAGCGCTCGCGCCACGCCTGCAAGGTGCGCGCATACGACGACCCGAAGTCCTCCATGTGCACCAGTCCGAGATCGCAGCTGCGCGCCTTCGACGCGACCAGCGCCGCGACCGAGGGGATGAACGAACCGGGGAACACATGACGCTTGATGAAATCGACCGAACGCAGCGCCTGGGCGTAGCGGTGGTCCTCGATCGTGATCGCCTGGATCAGGGCGAGGCCGGTGGGCGCGAGCAGCGCACCCAGCTTGGCGAAATAGCCGTCGAGATTCGGCGCGCCAATCGCTTCGACCATCTCGATCGACACCAGCTTGTCGAACTGTCCATGCAGATCGCGGTAGTCCTGCAGCAACAGCGTGACGCGGTCCTGCAGCCCGGCCGCCGCGACCCGTTCGCTGGCCAGCGCATGCTGTTCACGCGAAATCGTCGTGGTGGTGACGTGGCAACCGTATTCTGCGGCGGCATGCAGCGCGAAGCCGCCCCAGCCGGTACCGATCTCGACCACGCGGTCGCCCGGCTGCAACTGCAGCTTGCGGCAGATGCGTTCAAGCTTGCGCGTCGACGCCTGCTCGAGCGTATCCACGTCGCTTGCATAGAGCGCCGAGGAATACATCAGGTCGTCCGACAGGAAAAGGCGGAAGAAATCATTGCCGAGGTCGTAATGGGCGGCGATGTTGCGGCGGGCGCCGCTGCGCGTATTGCGACGCAACGCATGCCAGGCGCGAAGTGCAAGTGAACCCGCTCCTGCCAGTCCGGACTCCATTCCGTCGAGGAGATCGCGATTGCGCACGAGCAGGCGCACGAGGCCGACCAGATCATCGCAGTCCCAGGCGCCGTCGATGTAGGCTTCGGCAGCGCCCACGCTGCCGTTCATCGCGATGGCTCGGTAGAACGCCGGATCATGCACGTCGATCGTCAAGGGATCGGTTCCGCGCCCGAGCTCGCTCTTGCCGAGCGCATCGCGCAGACGCAATGGCCGGCCCCCAAGCGCGTCCATCTGCGCAAGCAGGCGTGCGCGCAATGCGCGATCGATGCGGCCCCAGGCGGGCGCATCGGAATGACGGAACTCGTCGGCGATCTCGTTCATGGGGCTTCCCGCACCGGATGGGGGTGGTCGTGGATGGGCGTTCGCTTCAGCCACAGCTGCAGCGCCTGCCAGTGGATGGCGCCGACGACCTGCACGGTCATCAACGGATAGCGCCACAGCACGCGCGCGAGCGCGGCGGTATCGAGCGGTCGGCGCTGCAGCGCGAGGGTCGCGTCGAATTCGCGATCGTCGCCGCGCAGCACGTCCATCTGCACGTGCAGATCTTCGCCGGGAGCGGTGAACGTCCAGCGGTAGTCGCGCTCCATCGCCATGAACGGCGACACGTGGAACGCCTTGCCGAATTCCCAGCGCCATGTACGTCCACGGCGTCCTGCTTCCGCCACGGGCAGCACGTAGGCATGGCGTTCCTTCCAGGGCGTGTTGGTGATTTCCGCGACGACGTGGCGGAGCGTCGTGCCGTCCGCTTCGAAGCAGTAATAGAACGTGACCGGATTGAACACGTGGCCGAAGTAGCGCAGATGGGTCAGCACGCGGATTGGCCCGTCGGCAGGCACGGCGCCGGCGGCGCGTATGCGCCCGCGCACGGCCTCGGCCAGGGGTAGATTGTCGGGCCCGAGATAGTCTCGTCGGCGGAATTCGGCGACGTTGCGGTGACCGTTCGACCACAACCAGCGCCCGCTGAACACGCGATCGAGCTCGTCGAGGTCGAGGTAAAGCTGCGCCATGCGGTAATGGAATTGATGCGCGTGCGGCATGCGCCGCCGATGCCGGACCGAACCTTCGTAGATCGCACTGCACAGGGGCATGGCGGTGCTCATGCGCGCGACCAGGCCGGCGCTGCGGCCGAATGCGTACCGGTGGCCGTGGCTGTCACGGGTGCAGTCCAATGGACGCCGAGCGCGTGCGCCACTTCGACGGCACTGCGCATGCCATCCTCGTGGAAACCCCACCCCCAGTACGCACCGGCGAACCAGGTGCGCCGATGGCCCTGCAGTTCTGCCCTGCGCGCCTGCGCCGCGACCGAGGCGCGCGTGTAGACCGGGTGCATGTAATGCAGGCGACGCAGGATGCGTGCCGGATCGATGGCGGCCGTGCGATTGAGGCTGACCACCAGCGGCACCGGCGAGTCGATGCCCTGCAGCAGGTTCATGCAATAGCTGACCGAGCATGCGGCGTCGCGGTCGCGCGGCACGTGCGCGTTCCATGCGGCCCATGCCTTGCGGTTGCACGGCAGCAGCGAAGCGTCCGTATGCAGCACGACTTCGTTGGACTGGTAGGGAATCGCGCCGAGCACTTCCTGCTCGCTCTCGTTCGCGTCCGCCAGCAGCGCCAGTGCCTGGTCGCTGTGGCAGGCGAGGACGAGCTGGTCAAAGCGTTCGACCGTGCCTGCAGCGAACACCTCCACGCCCTCGGCGTCGCGGGCAACGCGCAGGACCGGCGTGCCGGGACGCTCATCGACTCGCCAGGCGTGACGCATCGCCTGCACGTATGCGGAGGATCCGCCGACGACGACGCGCCACTGCGGGCGACCGCGCACCTGCAGCATCTGGTGGTTCGCCATGAAGTGCGCAAGGTAGCGCGCGGGAAACTCGAGAATCCTCTCGGGCGGCGACGACCAGAGGGCCGAGGCCATTGGCACCAGGTGCTCGTCGCGGAACGCGGTACCGAAACGATGCTCGGCCAGGAACTCGCCCAGCGTGGGACCTGCATCGGACCCTTCCAGAAGGTGTGGCGCGAGGCGGTAAAACCGCACGAGGTCGGCCAGCATGCCGAGGAAGCGGCGCGAGACGAGGTTGGAGCGCTGGCAGAACAGCGTATCCAGCGAGGTCGCGCTGTACTCGACGCCGCTCGCTTCGCTGTGTACGGAAAAACTCATCGTGGTCGGTTTCGTTTCGACGCCGAGCTCGTCGAACAGGCGCGTCAGCAGCGGATAGTGCTGTCGGTTGTGCACGATGAAGCCGGTGTCGACGCGATGGCATCGACCATCCAGTTCGATCTCGTGGGTATGCGTATGCCCGCCGAGGTAGTCGTTCGCCTCGAACAGCACGACCTCGTGGCGCTTCGAGAGCAGCCAGGCGCTGGCGAGACCCGCAATGCCTGATCCGACGATCGCGATGCGCATGTCAGCCGCGCCCCTTCGCCGCGACCCATGCCGGAATCGGCTTGAGGTTTCGCACGAGCCCGAATGCGGCCAGCCCGCGCAGCAGGTACCAGGTGATGTCGAGTTCCCACCAGCGGAATCCCTGGCGGACGGTGCCCGGGAAGAAATGGTGGTTGTTGTGCCAGCCTTCGCCGAACGTGATCAGGGCCAGCCACGCATTGTTGCGGCTGTCGTCCGCGGTATCGAAGCGACGCGAACCGACGCGATGGGCGAGCGAGTTGATCGTGACCGTCGCATGGAAAAGCGCCACGGTCGAGACGAAGAATCCCCATACCAGCATCTGCGCTCCGCTGGTGCCGGCCTCCGGCACGGCTGTCTCGAGCCACGCGCCGAACACGTACAGCAGGACGGCAAGCACGACCGGCACGACGGTGTCATAGCGGTCGAGCCAGCGCAGCTCGGGATACTTCGCGAAATCCGGTACGCGTGCCCAGTCCGTGCGGAACGCCGCGCGCGTCAGGAACCACCCGGCATGGCTCCACAGGAACCCGCGCAGGGTCGGCGAATGCGGATCAAGGGCAGTGTCGGCGTGCCGATGGTGATTGCGATGGTGCGCGGCCCACCACAACGGCCCGCGCTGCACGCACGAAGCACCGATCAGCGCGAAGGTGAACTGCACGCCGCGCGAGGCACTGAACGTCCGGTGCGAGAAATAGCGATGGTAGAACGCGGTCAGCGCGAACATGCGCAATGCATACAGCGCGGCCGCGGTCCACAACGCGACCGCCGACACGCCGACCCAGAGCACGCCGGCGCAGGCGACGTGCATCGCGAGGAACGGCAGTGCACGCAGCCAGTCGATGCGTTGGGCGTCCGCAGGCTCCGGGTCGGCGTCGTCGTCGACCCGGGTGTCGACCCAGCGGCGCAGGCGGGCCATCGCAGTGCGCGCACCCGGCGCTGGCGCGCCGACTGCCGGCGCGCCGCAGTCGGCATTCGTGCAGGATTCGCTGGACATGCATCGCTCCGTGACTCCACTCGGTACCGTCTATACGGACCGAGTGCGCGGACGGATGCAGTCGTGGATCAAATCTGCCGGATGCCGCCCTTCGCGACCACCGGACCGCTGGGTGCGGCATGCGGCAATCCGACCGACGGTTCGAGCGTGATCGCGAGCGTCGCACCGACGGCCAGCTCGCGCCGCAACGGTTCGGGCACCGCGATCGTGTGCGCCTTCTCGTTTGAGACGAACCCGAGCGACAACGGCGCCTTGCCCGCCGGAATGATCCACAGTTCATTCACGCGTCCGCTCGCGTCGGCGGTAGTCGGCACCGGAACCATCAGGACCTTGCCGTGCGACAGGTCGATTGACGCGAGCCAGCCGGTGCTGCCGTCGTCGTGCGCGAGCACGGTCACCGGCTTCGCGGCCTGCTCCTCGGCGACCGGCGGCAACGGCGCCGGCGGCTTCCGCGGTTGCAGGCCGATGACGACCGCCGCGAAGCCAGCGGCAGCGGCGAGAGCGGTCGCCGCGCGCCAGAACGCGATGTTGTTCCACAGGCCCGGTCGCGCCGCCCCGACCGAAGGCCAGCCGAGTTGCGTGCGGATGCGGGGCCATACGTGCGCCGAGACCACGACGGGCTCCACTCGCAAGAGCCAGGGCGCGAGGCGCTCATCCCATGCCTGCACGAGCTGTGCGAATGCGGGGTCCGCCGCGATACGCGCCTGCGCCTGCCGGCGGGCGGTGGCATCAAGCACGCCGAGCACATACTCGCCGGCACGGAGGTCGTCGCCGTGGCCGCTGTCGTCGAGGCGATCGTCGGCTGCGTTCATTGTTCGAGGCACGCCTTCAGCTGCGCCAGGCCACGGCGGATCCAGCTCTTGATCGAACCGAGCGGCGAACCCGAGCGCCCGGCGAGTTCCTCGTAGGTCGCGCCGTCGAAGAATGCGGTGCGAATCAGCGTCTGACGGCGCGGCTCGAGCTGGTCGAGGCAGTCATCCAGGCGCGCATGCTCGCCGGCAGCCTCGGCACGCGCCGCGGGCGATGGAGCATCGTCCGGGGTCGCCTCGATCGCTTCGATCGGCGCACGGTTCGCCGCCGCCGGCAGCGCGCGCAGCCGGTCGATCGCGCGATGGCGGGCGATGGTACCGAGCCAGGTCAGCGCGCTTGCGCGCGAGGCATCGAATTGCGCGGCCTTGCCCCAGGCGGCGACGTACACTTCCTGCAGCACGTCTTCCGCCTCGGCGCGATCGGCAAGCAGGCGCATGCAGATGCCGAGCAAGGTTGCGGATGTGGTCTGGTAGAGCGACTCGAACGCCTGCCTGTCGCCGAGCGCGACGCGCGCCAGCATTCGATCCGCGTTCTCCACCGCTCCGCTTCGTTCGGTCATCCTGCGCCCTTGACGGTACATGCCGCGGCAGCCGCGCTTCCGCCACGGCCCGCAGGCGATGTTATGCCATGCACGGGCACTGCGGTACAGCGGCGCGTTGGCCGACCCTTGACGCGACCGTGCCGCGCAGCCCCCTTGCATGCCGTCAGCCATTGCACCGCCCATCCAGCGGCCGCGCGAGGGCCGTATCCACTTCGGCCCGATCGACGCTTGCGGCGTACAGCTCCGGTGGGAACTCGATGCGCACCGCCTGATTGCGCCCGCGCCCGTCGCGGATGCTGCCGATGCCTTCGAAACGCAGCAGCCAGCGGTCGCTCGCGCGGTAGGCGAGATCGGTTTGCGGCACTGCAAAGCCGTACCATGCATCGAGTTTCATGCGCAGCCGCAGCAGCGAATCGTCGCCTTCCGCGGACGCTACCCTGCTGATGCTGACGCCGAGGAAATCGAACCGGCTCGGCAGCAGGAACGCGGCAGTGACCGGATTCCCGGCGAGCAGGTCGTCCCAGCGCTGCCTGATCAGCGCGTCGAAGCCGGCGTCGACGACGCCGTCCGGCCCGATGCGCACCATGCGCCGCTGCGTTTCTTCCTCCCGGCCCGCCTGCACGAACACCTCGCGCCGATCGCCCTCTCCACGCACGCCTTCGCGATAGCCGTCACGACCGTCGACGAACTCGAATTCGGGTGCCGAGGCGTCGCTTGCGACGCGCAAACGCTTGCGTGCGAATGGCGTCCCATCGGGGCAGCGATAGAGGACCACGCGCCCGGACGCGCCCTTCTCCTCGTAGCGCAGGTGGAGTTCACGGTACAGCAGTTCGCCATCCGCTTTCGCGTACGCGATGCCTTCGTAACGGTCCGCGGCGGACGCGTGCGGCGACCACGGAAGGCATAGCAGCACGGCAATGGCCAGCACGCCATGCGCCGCGCGTTCGAGTCGGGTTGCCGCGTTCACTGGCTGTCTCCGCCGCTGTCTTGCCGGGTATACGGTTCCAGCCGGCGCACGGATGCAGCTTCCAGCCCTTGAACAGCGCACCGCATGGCAAAAGCACGCGCGCCGTTATACTCGCCGTTCTCCTGCCGTCCGGACGTCGCCGACCTTGAGTTCCGCCGCCCCGTTGAATACCCCGCCGCGCATCGCGCGCCTGACCGACGTGCAGGCGTTCGCCGCCGCCGACATGGCTGCGGTCGACACGCTGATCCGCACGCGGCTTGCCTCCGACGTGGTGCTGATCAACCAGATCGCCGAGTACATCATCGGCAACGGCGGCAAGCGCCTGCGGCCGATGCTGCACCTGATCGCCGCGCGCGCGGCCGGTTACGCCGGACACGACCACCTGCAACTCGCCGCGCTGATCGAGTTCATCCACACCTCGACCCTGTTGCACGACGACGTGGTCGACGAGTCGGACCTGCGCCGCGGCCGCAAGACCGCGAACGCGGTATGGGGCAATGCGGCGAGCGTGCTGGTCGGGGATTTCCTCTACTCGCGCTCGTTCCAGATGATGGTCGAGCTCGACAGCATGCGCGTGATGCGCATCCTCGCCGACACCACCAACCGCATCGCCGAAGGCGAGGTGCTGCAGTTGCTCAACATCGGCAACCCGGACACGCACGAGCAGGCCTACCTCGACGTGATCGAACGCAAGACCGCGGTGCTGTTCGCCGCGGCGACGCGCCTTGGCGGCGTGATCGCCGGCGCATCGACCGCGCAGGAGGAAGCGCTGGCGCGCTACGGCCTCGATCTCGGCTACGCATTCCAGATCGCCGACGACGTGCTCGACTACGCATCCGACGCGGACACGCTCGGCAAGAACATCGGCGACGACCTCGCCGAGGGCAAGCCGACCCTGCCGCTGATCGTCGCGATCGAACGCAGCGCCCCGGCGCAGGCACGGATGCTCAAGGACGCAATCCGCGCCGGTGGCCTCGATCGCCTCGACGACGTGCTCGCCGCGATCCATGCAACGGATGCACTCGCCGCGTCGCGTGAACGCGCGCACCGCTATTCCGACTCCGCGCGCGACGCGCTCGCGCCGCTGCCACCGTCGGACGCACGCGACGCGCTGGCAGTGCTGGCGGACTACGCGGTCGATCGCACCCGCTAGGGCGGTCGGCGCGACGCCCGGGGTGCGCCAGGGATCGGTCGTAGCCGGTTGCTCCCCCGTGGGCGACGCAAGCAGCCACTTCAGCCGCGATATCCCGTGCGCTCAGCTCTCGGGGCGCGCCCGCGGACGCGCCTCCGCCTCGTCGTCTTCGACATCATCGTTGCAACCGATGTCGCGTCCGCCTTTCTCGATGTCCGAGCGCGCCCTTTCGGCCAGCCTGCGGTAACGGTCACGCGCCTGGTCCAGTTCCTTGTCGTCCAGTTCCTCGAGATCCAGCAGCGCGTTGTGCGCGCCGTTCATCGCGCGGATCAGTTCGTCCATCTTCACGTGCATCGCTTCCGAATCGCGGTTCTGCGTGTTCTGGATCAGGAACACCATCAGGAACGTGATGATCGTGGTGCCGGTGTTGATGACGAGCTGCCAGGTGTCGCTGAAGCCGAACAGCGGCCCGGTGACGGCCCACACGGCGACGATCGAGACGGCAAGGACGAACGTCGCCGGGCGCCCGGTGGCGCGCGAGGCGGCCGTGGCGAAACGGGTGAAGGCTGATTTTCGCCTGGCCATGCGCATGCGCCGGGGTCAATTCGCCGCGAAAGCTTCGGCGAAAAAGGCGTGCATCTGTGCAAAAGCGCGCTTCGCCGTGCGCTCGTTGTACTCGCAACCGGGCACCGTGCCGTGCGCGCCGGGGATCGCGAAACAGTGCACCGCGCCGCCGTAGGCGATGAACTGCCAGTCGACCTTCGCCTCGCGCATCTCCTGCTGGAAGCCGGCGATCTGTTCGGGCGATTCGAACTTGTCGTCGGCGCCATGCAGCACCAGCACCTTTGCCTTGATGTTCTTCGCGAGCGAAGGATCGTCGGTCGAGAGGTTGCCGTGGAACGAGACGACCCCGGCGACATCGGCCCCGCTGCGCGCGAGATCGAGCGTCGTCGCGCCGCCGAAGCAGAAGCCGATCGCGCCCCAGTGCCGGCCGTCGAGCGGCGCCTTGCCCGCCTGCGCCTTGAGCTGTGCGAGTGCCGCATCGATGCGCGCGCGCAGGACGTTGCGGTCCTTGTACATCGCTTCAGTCGCGGCGCCGGCCTCCTTCGGATCCTTCGGTCGCACCTCGATGCCGTAGACGTCGGCGACGAGGATCACGTAGTCCTTGCCGGCGATCCGTTTCGCCAGCGCGAGGTTGTCCGGCGTGATGCCGAGCCAGTCGGGCGTCATCACGATGCCCGGGCGCGCGGTCTTCGCGGCATCGTCGTAGACGAGCACGCTCTGCATCTTCTTGCCGCCGACCGCATAGTCGATCGGCCGGCTGACCATCGCCGCCTGCAGCGGCAGCGCGAACAGGAGTGCGAAGGCGACGGCAAATGAACGGATCATGGGCGGCTCCGGCTGCGACAGGGAAACACATGATAGACCTGTACCCGTGGCAACGGCTGCTAGACTGGCGCGCAACCCCACCGACCGGAGTCGCCGATGCGTCGCCCCAGCCTGATCCTCGCTACCGCTGCCGCGCTCGGCACTGCCGCCATCGCGACCGCGGCGGTCAAACCGGAAACCGCGATCGCCTATCGCCAGGCCGGCTACACGATGCTCGGCTGGAACTTCGGTCCGATGGCGCAGATGGTGCGCGGCAAGACGCCGTGGGACGCGGCCGAGTTCGCACGCCGCGCCGAGCGCGTCGCCCTGATCGCGCCGCAGTTGCTGGAAGGGTTCCCCGAAGGCTCCGATACCGGCGCGACGACCGAGGCGAAGCCCGATATCTGGAAGAACATGGACGACTTCAAGCTGAAGATGGACGACCTCGTCAAGCAGTCGAAGCTGCTCGCCGACGCCGCCAAATCGGGTGACGAGGCAAGAATGAAAGAGCAGTTCAAGCAGACCGCGGGCACCTGCAAGGCCTGCCACGACAAGTACCGCAGCGAGGATTGACGCCGGGGACCGGGCGCTGGGGAAACGAGGCGCGCGTCAGGCGGCCTCGCCCCACGCCACCAGCGCCCACACCGCTGCCGCTGCAAGCGCGAACAGCAGCAGCGCGAGCCAACCCGGCGCAAACCGCAACGACTGCGCGCGCACACCACGCGCATGTCCGGACAGCATCGGCAGGACGAGGTTGTTGCCGCGCAGGACCCCGTACGACGCGATCGCGACGAGGTGCAGCACGATCAGCGCAAGCAGCACGTAGCGGTTCCACAGGTGGATGCGCGTCATCCACGCCACGGTCGCAGCGGATACACGCGCAACCAACGGCCCTTCCTCGCTGATGTCGTCGCTCGCGAACAGGCCGCTGGTCGCCTGCAACGCAATCGACGCGAGCATCAGCACGACCGACCAGCCGCCGAGCGGGTTGTGTCCCGCGCCATGCGTCGCATCACCGCGCGCAAGGCCGGCAACGTAACGCCACACCGCGCGGGGGCCGCGCACGAATTCGCCGAAGCGGCTCGTCTGCGAGCCGCACAAGCCCCACAGCAGGCGGAACGCGATCAGCGCGAGCGTCGCGTAGCCGCACAGGTAGTGCCACTGCATCGACGGCCAGCCGAACTCGCCGCTCGCGTATTGCAACGCGACCAACGCGACCAGCAGCCAGTGGAACAGGCGGGTCGGCAGGTCCCACACGCGGTGGGAGTCGTTCGCTGGGTGCGTCATCGGCTGTTCCATGCGCACGAGCATAGCCGCAGCGCGTCGCGGACTCACGCGATCAACGACGCATGGACACCGCGCACCGGTCGCGCGTTGCCGCTGCGCGGCTTTGATCCTATAGTCGATTCATGCGCCGGGAGAGTGCGTCTGTGCCGTTGATGGATCGGGGAAAACAGGGCGCGCCCGGCGCATCCGCCGCGGAGACCGCGGACGCGTCGGCGCAGGCCGACCTGTTCGCGCTGGCGTACGACGAGCTGAAGCGGATCGCCCATCGCGCGCGCCGCAACAGTCCGCGCGCGGAGACCATCGATACCACCGCGCTGGTGCATGAAGTATTCCTCAAGATCCGCGTTCGCGACGAAGCGCGCGACAAGGATCCCGCCTACCTGCGCGCGCTCGCTGCCCGCGCGATGCGCCAGGTCCTCGTCGACCGCGCGCGCCGGCGCCTCGCCGACAAGCGCGGCGAAGGCGTTCCACTCGTCACGCTGGACGGCCTGAATGCCGCGTCGGGTGAAGCCGCTCCGTTCGACCTTCTTTCGGTCGAGCATGCATTGACCGAACTCGAACGCCTCGACGAGCGCCTCGCGCGTCTGGTCGAGATGCATGTATTCGCCGGCATGAGCATGACCGAAGTCGCGCACGTGCTGGAGGTCAACGAACGGACGGCCTACCGCGACTGGCGCAAGGCGCGCGCGTTCCTGATCGGGCATCTCGACGCGGCAGGGGTCGGCTAGGATGGATGCGTCGCGCTTTCGCCGGATCGGCGAATTGTTCGATGTGCTGGTCGACCTGCCGGCGGGCTCGCGCGCGCAGCGGCTGCGCGAGCTGTGCACCGATGCATCGCTGCGCGCCGAGGTCGAGGCGCTGCTGCGCGCGGACGCGCGCGGCGACTCGTTTGAAGCAGCGGCATTCGACCAGCGCGACGCCCTCGCGATGGATGACGGCGAAGCGCACATTCCGCTGCCCGACCACGCGTTCGGCGATTGGCGCGTGATCCGCGAACTCGGCCGCGGCGGCATGGGCATCGTCTACCTGGTCGAGCGCGACGGCGACCGCTTCCTCCAGCGCGGCGCGCTGAAGCTCATCAAGCGTGGCATGGATTCCGAACCGATCGTGGCGCGCTTCCTGCGCGAGCGTCGCGTGCTAGCGCAACTCGATCATCCCGGCATCGCGCGCCTGCTCGACGGCGGCATGAGCGCGGACGGGCGGCCGTTCCTGGTCATGGATTTCGTCGATGGCGTCCGGCTGTCCGAGCACATGCGGGCGAACCCGTTGCCGCTGGCGGATCGGCTGCGGATATTCCTGGATGTCTGCGACGCCGTCGCACACGCCCATCGCCAGCTCGTCGTGCATCGGGACATCAAGCCGGCGAACATCCTCGTCACGCGCGAGGGCATCGTGAAGCTGCTCGATTTCGGTATCGCCAAGCTGCTCGCTGACGGCGACGGCGACGGCGGCACCGCGACTCGTGCGGGACCGTTCACGCCTTCGTACGCCGCGCCCGAGCAGCGCGAAGGCGGCGTGGTCGGAACCGCCGCCGACGTCTACGCGCTCGGCGCCCTGCTGTACGAACTGTTGACTGGCACCTGTGCGACGACCGGTCGCCACGGCGGCGCGGCAGTGGACGAAGTCACCGCACCCAGCGTGCGGGCACTCGCCGGCGTGGCCACCGCCATTCCGCCACGCCTGTTGCGCGGCGACCTCGACATCATCACGCGACGCGCGTTGCAGCACGATCCGGAGCGGCGCTATCCGAGTGTGGATGCACTGGCCGACGATGTACGCCGCCACATCGAAGGCCGTGCGATTGTTGCGCGGCGAGCGAGTACCGGCTATCGCGCCTACACGTTCGCCCGGCGACATCGATACCTGCTGTCCGCCGCGTCCCTGGTGGTCGTCGTGTCGATCGCCGCGGCGATCTTCAGCCGGCACCAGGCCGACGCGGCGCGCAGCCAGGCGCAACGCGCACGCACCGCACAGGCCTTCCTCGCCGGGGTCTTCGCCCAGGCGAGTCCCGACGAGAACAATGGCCGACCGTTCACGGCGCACGAACTGCTCGAGCGCGGCGAACGCCAGGCAGCCCAACTGGCCAACGTTTCCTCGCAGGTCGAAATGCTCAACCTCGTCGCCGGCCTGTACTGGGACATCGGCGACTACGATCGTGCAGGCACGGTCGCGACACGCGCGATCGGCCTCGGTGCCTCCGCACCGCCTGCAGTGCGGGCACGCAGCCGGATCGTGATGGCGCGCGTCGCGAGCGAGCTTCGCTCCTTTCCCGAGGCCCTTCGCCATGCGCGGGAAGCGCGGTCGCTGGCCATCGAGGCCGGCGAGGATGGACAGGCCGAAGCACTCGATGCCCGGCGCACGGAAATCGGCGCGCTCGTCGCGAGCCAGGACTATCGGACCGCTTCCCCGATGCTGCAAGGACTGCTCGACGACGATCGCGCGCGATTCGGCGAAGTCTCGAACGAGGTGGCCGACGATTACGTCCTGCAGGGCAAGATCCTCGAGAACAGCGCGCGCGGGCCGGAAGGAATCGCCGCGATCACCCGTGCGGTCGGCATCCTGCGCGCGTTGCCGACGCGCTCGGACACGCGCCTGCTGGATGCGTCCAGCCGGCTCGGCGTGGCGCAACTGCATGAGCAGGATCTCGCCGCAGCAGAACCGACGCTGCGCGAATGCGTCGAGCTCGCAACCCGCCTCTACGGCCCGGACAACATCCAGACCTGGACCACCCGCTCGAACCTGATCCGCGTCGCGGAGCTGGCCGGTCGATTCGACGAAGCGGTGCGCGAACGCGGCGCGCTGCTCGACGTCGAGCGCGCCGCGCTCAAGGATTCCAATCCCGGCCAGCTCAGCAGCCACGCCAAGTTCCTCGCTGCCGACCTGCGCGAGCTGGGTCGTTTCGGCGAGGCCGAAGCCGCGTTCCGGGAATCGTTGCAACTGGCGGACAAGGCCAACGGCACGCCAGGCGGCAGCGACAGTGCGGACGCCCTGCTGCACCTCGGCTACACGCTGCAGCTGCAGGGCCGCCATGCCGAAGCCGAGGTCGCGATGCGCGCGGCCTATGCGATCACCAGCGCGCATGAACTCGCGAGGTCGCAGTGGCTCAACGACACCCGCGCCCGCCTCGGCAACCTCCTGCGCGTGCAAGGCCGCAATGACGAGGCGCTGGTCGAGTTGCGCGCGTCTGCCGCGGCACTGGCGCCGACCGAGCCCGACTCGTCGAAGCCCGACCCCGTCCGCGCGAACGTGCTCGCCCAGCTCAGCCTGGCCGAGCTCGAAGCCGGGGATGCGCGCAAGGCCGAATCCATCGCCAGCGATGCGCTCGCGCTGGCGCGTCGCTCCTTCGTGCCCGGCAACTTCCGGCTGGGCGCCTCGCTGTACGCCCTCGCGCGCGCGAAGCTGGCCAGAGGGATGGCGGATGCGTCGCTGCAGCTGCTCGACGAAGCGCTGAAGGTACGTTCGCCGCCACATCCGCCGGGCGATCCGCGCGTGCTCGAGGTGCAGGCGAGCCGCGTCGCAACCCTGGCTGCGCTGGGACGTGACGAGGAAGCCGCTGCGCTTCGGCGGTCCGTGGATCCGTTGATCGACAAGCTTGGGGCGCCGTACCGGCCTGCCCTGCGCCGGGAAATGGCGATCCGCAACTGATCGCGACCGGCGTGTCAGGGTTTTGCGCTGCAGTGCGTGAAGGGTAGTCCACGGAGGACACCATCATGACCTTTACACGCTTCAGCTTCGCCCTGTGCATGTTCGCGCTCACCCTGGTTGCCGCACCCGGCAAGGCCGTCCCGCTGCCGCCGGGCTCGATCGACCCGGCCTTCGGCGACAACGGCTTCGTTCGCCTCTACTACGACGACCGCCTCGGCGCGACGACGGACGACAGCGGCCGCACGATCCGCATCGTGCAGGGAGACCTCGGCGGCGGCGCCTTCGGCCCCAAGTGGATCCTCGTCGCCGGTCCGGCTGGCCGCTACGTCGAGATCACGCGCCTGACGATGAACGGCCAGATCGATCCCACCTTCGGCGCGAACGGCGTCGCGTTCTCGGCCCGCTCGAACGTGGCCAGCTACGGCGGCATGGTCGTCATGCCCAACGGCGACATCGTCATCGGCTATGCCGACGACTACCTCGGCCCCGACGACGACAGCAAGGACTTCTTCATCGAGGTATTCACCGCCGACGGGCAACCGAAGAATGTCGGTGGCGACGAATCGCCGAACCAGCGCTGGGTCGACCTCAGCAACGGCAATGGCAGCTGCAACACGACCTATCGCGAGAATCGCGCGCAGCGCCTGATCCTCACTGCGGAGGGCGGCATCGTGCTCGTCGGAGACATCGCCAACTACAATTCCGACGACCAATTCCAGCAGCGCTACGTCGCCACCGCCGAATTCAACGGCGGTTCCTACGGTCCGGCGCGGCCCGGATTCTTCTGCACTAGCGCAGGAGGAATGCTCTGGAGCCTCTACTCGAACGGCAGCAGCTTCAGCTCCGACGGAATCGTCCACGGTGCCGTCTCCGATGTCGGCGCACATGTGCTGACTGTCGGCAGTGCCGACCTGTCTGGCGACGGCCAAGCGCAGCTTTGGGGCATGCAGAACTACGCCGATCTCGCCAGCGGCGGACTCAACCATGACTACGACGTCGGCATGCCCGCGGGTTACTGGCAGCAGCGCCAGAGCGATTTCTGGCAGATCCGTACCGAGGCGCAGCCTGGACACTTCGTGTTGTTCGGCGACGCGGAGAACGGAACCTTCGGCGGCAACGTACGACGGCTGCCGGTGATCGCGACGACCTCGGCAAACGCGATGACGCCGCTGTGGTTCTACCCGATCGGTGCGGCGGCCGACACCGCGGTGGCGGCGCTCGATGGCCAGCGCCTTCCCGGCGCACTCGATCTCATGGTGATCGGCGGCGCAAGGGACTGCACGGCGGCGAACAGCTGCGGCAGCGACTGGAACAGCATCGTCGTCGGGGTCAGCAACGGTCAGTCGATCCTCAATGCCTACCAGCCGCAACCCGCGTTCGGCAGCGAAGGCTGGGTGCGCCACGCGGTGCCCGACTACGACGGATCGCCCGCGACCCACGCGCTCGCATGGAGTGGCGTGATCCAGGCCGGCATCACGGCCGCGTCCGACACCAACCTCTACGTCGTCGGCGAGTTCGTCACGAACGCCGATGGGCACCTCGACACGTTCGTCGCCAAGCTGCGCATCCTCAATGGCGGCGACCCGCCGTGGTACATCCCCGCCGACACGATCTTCCGGGACGGGTTCGACTGAACCGACCGGCCTCGAGCATCAGAGGATGCCGAGGCCCTCGATGCGTCCGATCGCCGCCGGATCGAAACCCGCGAGCTGCGCGAACGCGCAGCCGCGCTCGGCGTAGTCCTTGAACTGGTCGAAGCTCGGCGCGCCGGGCGAGAGCAGCACGACGCCTCCCGGCGGCGTCGCCGCGCGCGCGAGCGCGAACGCTTCGGCGAGCGTCGCCGCCGATTGCCGCACGTAGGCGCCGCCGGTTTCGTCCAGCAACGCGGCAATGCGCGGACCGTTCGCACCCATCGTGATGATCGCGTGCGGCGGTTGCGCACGCACCGCGTCGGCGAACGGCTGCCAGTCGAGGCCGCGGTCGTGGCCACCGACCAGCACGCTCATCGCATGGCCGTGAAAACTCGCGAGCGCTTCGAGCGTCGCCTGCGGCGTGGTCGCGATGCTGTCGTCGACGAATGTGATGCCATCATGCACGCCGAGTGTCTGCAGCCGGTGCGGCAGCGGACGGAATGTCGCGATCGCCGGCGCTGCCGCGCGCGCATCCTCGTCCGCGGCATCGAGCGTGGCGAGTGCGGCGCACAGGTTCAGCGCGTTGTGCGGGCCCGGCAGCGGCGATCGGGCAAGCGCGAACGCCGCCTGTCCGTCGCGCGCGATCGTGCCGTCGCTGACGTGCCACCCTCGTGCGTCACCGAACGTGCGGCGACCCGCGTGCACCCCGGTGCGGCTGAGCAGATCCGGCTGCAATGCGCCGACGACCAGCGTGCGGGAAACCGCGGCGAGCGCGAGCTTGTCCTCGACGTAGCGTTCGCGCGTGCCGTGCCAGTCGAGGTGTTCCTCGTACACGTTGTTGATCACGCCCACCTCGATCGGACCGGCTTCGCGCGTCTGGAAACTCGACAGTTCCACCACCCACCAGTCCGGTGCCTGCGGCGGATCGAGCAACTCGAGCAGCGGCAAGCCGATGTTGCCGGCCAGCGCCACGCGTCGCCCGAGCGAACGCAGCAGATGCGCGATCAGCGCGGCGACCGTGCTCTTGCCCTTGGTACCGGTCACGCCGATCACGCGCGCGTCGGGGTTCTCGGCGAACCACAGCGCGGTGCCGGAGGTGAAACGCGTGCCGTTGTGCTGCGCCTCGATGATTTCGGGTCGATACGCGCCGATGCCGGGCGACTTGATCACGACCTCGAACGCGGACAGCGCCCCCGCGCTCGGTGCGTCGGTGACGACCTGTGCTGCCGGATGCACCGCCTGGCCGAAAGCCGCTTCCGAGCCACTGCAGAACAGCGTCACCGGCTGCCGCGGCAGGCGCAGCTGCAGCGCGGAGAGCGCAGCGCGGCCTTCGCGCCCGAAGCCCCACACCGCGACGCGACGTCCGGCGAGATCAGCGATGCGCATCGATGAACCCCCGCAGACGTGGCGGGATGCGATCGTCGCCGGCGGGAACCAGCAGGTCCGCCAGCGCGGGAACGTCGCCGAGTTGCGGTTGGATCTCGTCGACGAAGCGCGCGATCAGCGCGTCCTCGCGCCATTCCGCTCGCGCGGCGAGCGCCGCCATCGCAGCGCGCGACTCGCTGCCCTCGCCGACGCATTCGAACGGCTTGTGGTCGCGGTATTCCATCAGCGCATCGAACGCGGGCGCGAGCGATTCGTCATCGAGCAGGTTGCGCCCGAAGATCGCGAGCAGGCGCGGCTTGGGCATGAACGGTGCGAGCGCGAGGAACACGAAATGGCACTTCGGGCACTGCCCGCACCAGCGGTCGGCCGGCTTCGGCCCGAGAATGCGGAAGTTGCGGTTGCAGCTCGAGAACACGTCGTCGTAGCGCGACGAGCGCGCGAAGCGCTCGGCCACTGCAAGCTCCGACAGCGGACGCAGCAGCGAGTAGTAGTCGAGATCCGGCACCACGCGTGCGTGCAGCAGTTCGCCGAACCGTCGCTCGAACTCCCAGCCCTTGCTCCACTGGTGGTTGACCGCCTGGCCGTCGTATTCGAGCGTCGCACTCGATGCCGAGCGCTCGTTGGAGAACGCAATCGCGTCGTAGCCGTACAGGACGGCCGCGACCGCGAGGATCGCCGAGTTGATCGCGGTCACCGGGATGTGCCCGTTGTACGCGCCCTGCTTGTTGTACTCGAACAGCAGCGGCGACAGCTCGCGCCGCATGTTCAGCAGCGGCAGCCCGGTGCGCGCGGCGCAGGCTGCGATCAGCGGCGAATTGCCGACCCACACCGCGGTCGCATCCTCCCCGGCCGCCTTGAGGATTTCGACGCTGACCAGCGAATCCTTGCCGCCGCCGATCGGCACGAGGGTGCGCCGGGGCGATCCGCTCCCCGCACTGGCAAGTGCTCCTGTGGGAGCGGCGGAAGCCGTGATGCCCTTCGCCCCCTCGGTCGCGGCCGAAGCCGCCCGCACTGGAAACCGGATCCTGCCGCGCAAATCGAGCTTGTTGTGGTACGCGAACTCGCCGAGACCGTGCAGATACAGCGCCTCGAGAAATTCCGCCGCCGCTTCGTCGAGCACGCACGACTCGACGCGGATTTCGCCTGGCACACCGGCCTTGTAATAGCTGACCCCGGCGATCAGGTGCAGCAGATCAAGCGCCGCATCGAACGCGGCCGCTCGCTCCGGCGCGAGCGCCGGCGCATCGGGGAACACGATGCGCTCGACGAGTTCGGACCCGTCGTCGAACGCATAGACGAGAGAAGCGACGCCGTCGGCGTAGTCGCAGCGGACGAAGCGGAAAGCGCGTGCCACGCGCGGACTATCGCTGCTCATCGGAATCCTTGCTGCCAAACAGTCTTTGCTCTTCACGGGCGATGCCCGACGCCACCAGTCGTGCGACAGCCAGAACCATGGCCTGTCCGACTACGAGAATCGCCAGGACCAGGATTGCCAGCATGAGCAGGAGCGTGCCGGAGATACCGGGCGTGGACTGATAGTGCGGCATCGGCGCCAGTGCGAGAGGCAGCACCGCGATGAACTGCAACGGGAAATAAATCATCGCCCCGACGAAAATACTGCGTCCCAGGAACGCGCCGAGGCTGCGCCGTGCCCAGCGCGAAGGAAGCCAGCCGTCCCTGCGCGTCACGAGGAACAAGGCGACCCCGTAGGACACCGCCAGCGGAATTCCCACCCACCATACATTGAGCTGTTTTGGAAAGTAGGAAGGGAAATCGGCGACATGAAGCCGATAGAACTCACCAGCGCACCAAATGGCGAGAACAGCCGCCAGCATTCCACCGGCCACGGTTGTCATTCGCGCTTCCGTCACAACACCACCTCGGCGGCCGGCTCGCGCAGGTTGTAGCGCGAGGCCATAACCGCACCATACGCACCAGCCTGCGCGATCAACAGTACGTCGCCTTCGCGGCATTCGGGCAGGCGGCGGTTGTTGCCGAGCACGTCACCGCTTTCGCAGATCGGGCCGACCACCTGCACCATCGTCGAAGCGGGTTCGCCGAGGCGCGTCAGGTTCACGATCTCGTGCCACGCCTCGTACAGCGCCGGGCGCATGAGCGAGTTCATACCGGCGTCGACGCCGACGTAGTGCACGCTGCCCTTGCGCTTGGTCTGGGTGACGCGTGCGAGCAGCACGCCGGCCTCTGCGACGAGGTAACGCCCCGGCTCCATCCACAGCGCGAACTGCGGATACGCGCGCTTCACTTCGGCGAGCGACTCGCCGAGCGCGGCGAGGTCGAGCGCACTCTCGTCAGGGCGCGACGGCACACCGAGTCCGCCGCCGATGTCGAGCGATTCGATCCGGCTGAACCCTTCGGCGAGACTCGCGAGCTGGCCGTACACCGAACGCCAGTGCGAGGCATCGAGGATGCCCGAGCCGAGGTGCGCGTGCAGGCCGGTGATGCGCGCGCCGCGCTCGCGTGCGAGCGTGCGGAATGCGTCGAGCTGGTCGAGCGCGAGGCCGAACTTCGAACCGTCGCCGCCGGTGCGCACCTTGTCGTGGTGACCGCGTCCGCTGCCGAGGTCGATGCGCAGGTGGATCGCGTGATCGGCGAACAGCTCGCCCCAATGCTGCAGTGGATGCAGCGCGTCGAGCGTGACGTGCACGCCAAGCGCGAGCGCGGCCGCGTACTCCTCGCGCGGCGCGAAGTTCGGCGTGAACAGGATGCGCTCCGCTTCCAGCGTCGGCAGGGTTGTCCGTACGGCTTCGATTTCGGCCAGCGACACGCATTCGAATGCGAAGCCTTCCTCGTGCAACGCTTTCAGGATCGCCGGGTGCGGATTCGCCTTCAGCGCGTAATGCCAGCGGTCGACCGCGCCGAGCGCGCGCAGCGCACGCGCCTGCGCGCGCACGACGCCGAGCGAGTAGACGTAGCGCGGCGACGCCGCGCCGGCCAGTTCCAGCAGCGCAGCGCGTTCGCGCCGCCACCACGATTCGCGTGGCGTCGCCGCGGGTTCGCCGAGCTCGCGCCAGCTCGGCCCGAACACCGCACCGTCCTCGACGCGCAGCGCGTCGGCACGGATCAGCAGCGCGTGCAGGCGCGGAATGAGGTCGTCGACGAGCGACTCGTCGACGACGAAGGTGAGGTTGAGGTTGTTCGACGACTGCGAAATCAGGTGTACGTCGAGCGCGCCGAACTCGGCCAGCACGCCGGACAGTCGGTGCAGTTGCGCACGCATGCCGCGTCCGACCAGGGTGATCGCCGCGCACGGCGCGATCACCTTGACCCGGCAGATCTTCGCGAGGTCGGCGGCGAGCGCGGACAGCACGTCGGAGTTGACGAGGTTCTCGCTCGGGTCCAGCGACACGGTCACGTTCGTCTCGGCCGAGCCGATCAGGTCGACCGACAGGCCGTGGCGCTTGAACTCGGCGAACACGTCGGCGAGGAAGCCGACCTGCTGCCACATGCCCACGGTCTCCATCGACACGAGCGTGACGCCCTTGCGCGCGCTGATCGCCTTCACGCACGGCGCCGCGTCGGCGGCGACCGCGCGGATCTCGGTGCCGGCGAGCTGCGGGCGGTTGGTGTCCTTGATGACCAGCGGCACGCCGGCGCGGCGCAGCGGACCGAGCGAACGCGGATGCAGCACCTTCGCGCCGGTGGTGGCGATCTCCTGCGCTTCCTCGTAGTCGAGCCGCGCGAGCAGGCGCGCATCCGGTACCACGCGCGGGTTGGCGCTGAACATGCCGGGTACGTCGGTCCAGATCTCGACGCATTCTGCCTTGAGCATTGCACCGAAATAGCCGGCCGAGGTGTCCGAACCGCCGCGGCCGAGCAGCACCGTGCCGCCGTCGCCGTCGCGCGCGATGAAGCCTTGCGTGATGAACACATCGCCGCGTGAAGCGAGCGACGCGGCGAACGCGGCGTCCGGCACCGCCGGCACATTCGCCGAAAGATGGCGCGCCCACGCGCCCTGGTTCGCCAGCGGCTGCGCGACGAGGTGTTCGCGCGCATCCAGCCAGCGTGTTTCGATGCCTTGCGTGCCGAGGAAGGAGACGCCGAGCGTGCTCGACATCAGTTCGCCGAGCGCGAACACCTCGGCCTGCCACGAGAGGTCGCCGGCGGCGCGACGGCCATCGATGATGAGCTGGTCGAGCCGTGCCAGCCAGCCGTCGAGCGCATTGCGCGACGGCAACTCCAGCTCGCGCAGCAGCGTGTTGTGCCGCTCGACGATCGCGACCTGCGCTTCGCGGCACGCTCCGCTGTCGGTGCGCGACTCCGCGATGCGCTTGAGCAGGTCGGTGATGCCCGACAACGCCGACACGACGATCAGCACATTCCGCCCGCGCGCGTGATGCGCGGCGGCGATGCGCGCGATCGTCTCCCAGCGCGGACGCGTGGACACGCTGGTGCCGCCGAACTTGGCGACGACCCACGGCTTGTGCGCAGCAGACGCGACGGAGCTCAAACGGATCCCAGGAGGTCGGAAGTGGCCGGCATTCTTTCGTGCAGCGCAGCAGAACGCAACCAGATGGCGCCGTGCGGGCAATCCGGTGGCAACGATCTGATCGCCACGATCGGCGCACTTTTGCGGCAGAATCCACACCCCCTGTCATGGACGAACGCTTGGCTTATGAGCAATGGTCATGTCGCGGCACGCATGCGCCGCTTCGCGCAGGTGGACGTGTTCACCCAGCGCGCCGGCTACGGCAACCCGGTCGCGGTCGTGTTCGAGGCGGACCTGCTCGACACGGCGACGATGCAGCGCATCGCCAACTGGACGAACCTGTCGGAGACGGCATTCGTGCTCGCCGCACGCGGCGGACGCGCGGATTTCCGCTTGCGCATCTTCACGCCGCGCCAGGAGCTGCCATTCGCCGGGCATCCAACGGTCGGCGCGACCCACGCGGTGCTTGAAGCGCGCCCGCAGCTGGCCGAGCGCCACCGGCTCACGCTCGAATGCGCTGCCGGCCTGCTGCCGGTGCGCATCGAGCGCAACGGCGGATCGCCACGCATCTTCGTCGAGGCGCCGACCGCGACGTTCGAACCGACCGCCGCGTCGCTGGCGGTCGACCTCGTACTCGGCGGTGCGTCGCTGGCGCATGCGGCACCGCGCCTGGTCGATGTTGGCGCACGCTGGCTGGTGGTCGAATATGCGGACGCCGCGGCGGTGCGCGCGATGCAGCCCGACTTCGAACGCATCACCGCGCTGACCACGCGCGAGCGCGACGTCGTCGGCCTGTGCGTGTTCGCGCGCGAACCCGAGGGCGACGCGGCGATCGTGGTACGCGCGTTCTGTCCCGCCGACGGCATCCCCGAGGACCCGGTCACCGGCAGCGCCAACGCGGCCATCGCGGCGTTCCTGCGCGACAACGGCCGCCTCGCCGCGATCGGCCCGCGCTACCGCGCAAGCCAGGGCCGCGAAGTCGGCCGCAACGGTTTCGTCGATGTCGTCGTCGACGAAGCCGCCGGCACGATCGCGATCGGCGGCGATTGCGTGACCTGCATCAACGGCACGATTGCCTTGTAGGGCGGTACGCGCGAATGCGCGTGCCGCCGCGCGGTTCGTCGCAGCGTGCTCTTCGTGGGAGCGGCGGAAGCCGCGATGCTGTCGCTCGGCACCGGGAAAGCATCGCGGCTTCCGCCGCTCCCACAGAAGTACAATATCCCGAACCGCGCGACGATCGCGCGCGACTGGGGCATGATCGCGGTCCTGTGATCGGCGAGGCAAACGGCATGAACGACACGGCTCCGGTCGAAGCGGTGGCGCAACCCGTCGGCTATGCGAGACGCCTCAACGCATGGGACGCCGCGATGGTCGTCGTCGGCGGCATCATCGGTTCGGGGATCTTCCTCACGCCCGCCTCGATCGCACGCCAGACCGGTTCCAGCGGTGAGCAACTGGCCGCCTGGGCGGTCGGCGGGGTCATCGCGCTGATCGGCGCGCTCTGCTACGCCGAACTCGGCACGCGCCGGCCGAACGCGGGCGGCGGCTACGTCAACCTGCGCGATGCATTCGGCCTGGTCGTCGCATTCGTCTACGGCTGGAACCTGCTCGTCGTCAATCACTCGGGCAGCATCGCCGCGGTCGCGACCGTGTTCGTCGAATACGCGGCGGCCGCGCTCGGCGTCACGCTCGCCGATCCGCGTCCGTACGCGGTCGGCGCGATCGTGTTCCTCGCCGGCGTCAACTGGTTCGGCATCCGCGCCGGATCGCTCACGCAGAACATCCTCACGGTGCTCAAGCTCGCCGCGATCGCGATCCTGATCACGGTCGGCCTGTCGGTGCGCGGCGCGCCGCCGCCGGTTGCATCGACCGGCTCGATCAGCCCGTTCGCGTTCGCCGGCGCGCTGATGCCGGTGCTGTTCTCGTACGGCGGCTGGTACTACGTCAACGACATCGCCGGCGAAGTGCGCGAGCCGCAACGCACGATCCCGCGCGCGCTGATCTTCGGCATGCTGCTGGTCGCCGCGTGCTACCTGCTCGCGAACCTCGCCTACCTCTCGGTTCTCGGCCACGACGGCCTCGCGGCGAGCAAGGCACCGGCGGCCGACCTCATGCGCCATGCGTTCGGCGAACCCGGCGCGCGCGTGATCGCGGCGGGCATCGCGATCTCCACGCTCGGCTTCGTCAACATCTCGATGATCGGCGCCGCGCGCGTGTTCCAGGTGATGGGTGCGGACGGCGTGTTCTTCCGCTCCGCCGGCCGCCTGCACCCGCGCTGGCGCTCGCCGAACGTGGCGCTGCTGCTGCTCGCGTTCGCCGCCAGCATGCTCGCGATGACCGGCACGTTCGACCAGTTGCTCAACTACTCGACCGTCGGCGACTGGCTCGGCATGGCCGCGGTCGTCGCGACGTTGTTCTGGTACCGCCGCCACCAGCCGCTCGACGCCGCGACGTTCCGCACGCCATGGTTCCCGCTGCTGCCGATCGTGTTCCTCGTCGTCGTCGCCGGCGTCGTCGGCACGACGATCTGGCAGCACCCCGGCGACGCCGGGTGGGGCGCCCTGATCACGCTGGCGGGGTTGCCGGTGTATTTCATCTGGCGCTACGCCTTGGGAAGGGTGAATGGATGATGTAGCGACTAACGGCCCGGCGGCACGCGCGGCGCGCGTACCGCCCTACGACGCCATGCACTCACCCAACCCGTAGGGCGGGTCGAGCGCGAAAGCGCGAGTTCCGCCGATCCATCCAGGGGAAAGATTACCGGCCCGGCGGCACGCGCGGCGCGCGTACCGTCCTACGACGGCGTGCACCTCACCCAACCCCTAGGACGGGTCGAGCGCGAAGCGCGAGTCCCGCCGGTCAATCCCAGCTCGCGTTGATGACACGGCATGCGGCCGCCAGCAGGACACCGCTGCATGCGACGGCCGGCCCGCCACGCGCGCCGGATCGAAGCCGCGTCTCGGCAGCCTGCCGCGCGCATGCGACAATGCGCCGATTGCGCATGCAGCTGCCGCGCGTGCGGCCCGCGAGGACTCGATGCCCGACAAGACCCCCGCCCCTTCCGTCGACACCGCTGCCGAATCCGGCGCCCGACCCACGCCGAAGGTGCAGGCGTCGATCCCCGTCACGGTGAATGGCAAACCGTATTTCCACGTCGGTGATCCGGCGATGCCGCTGCTGTGGTTCCTGCGCGATACGCTGCGCCTGACCGGCAGCAAGTTCGGCTGCGGCATCGGCGCCTGCGGCGCCTGCACGGTACTGATCGACGGCAAGGCGGCGCGCGCGTGCGTGATGCCGATGAACGGCGTCGCCGAACGCAAGGTCACGACGATCGAAGGCCTCGAGGGCGATGCGCTGCACCCGGTGCAGCAGGCGTGGATCGACGAGGACGTCGCGCAGTGCGGTTATTGCCAGGCCGGGCAGATCATGGCCGCGGTCGACCTGCTCAAGCGCAAGCCCAGACCGAGCGACGACGACATCGCCGCGATCGGCAACCTGTGCCGCTGCGGCACCTATCCGCGCATCCGCAAGGCGATCCTGCGCGCGGCGGAATCGATGCAGGGAGACAAGAAGTGAGCGCGCCGGTCGATGGCGGGCGGCGCCGCTTCCTCGTCGTTTCGCTGACCGCGAGCGGCGCGCTGCTGCTCGGCGTGCGCGCGGCGTTCGCCGGACCGACGCCGGGCGTTCCGCCGGAACTCCTCGGCGACGACCTCACCGAACTCGGTCCATTCGTGCGCATCGAACGCGACAACCGCATCGTGATCGGCGCGCGGGGTTGCGAGATCGGCCAGGGCGTCATCACCTCGCTGCCGATGCTGATCGCCGAGGAACTCGACGTCGACTGGTCGCAGGTGCGCGTGGTGCAGTTGCCGTACGGCTACATCGACACCGACCAGGGGCCGTCGAACCGCTACGGCGACCAGGGCGCCGGCGGCAGCACGAGCGTGTCCGACGGCTGGAAGGATCTGCGCCAGGCCGGCGCGAGCGCGCGCTGGCTGTTGCTGCAGGCGGCGGCGAAGGAATGGAATCTTCCGGTTGCGCAGTTGCGCAGCGAGGCCGGCGAGGTCATCGCGCCGGACGGACGCAAGCTGACCTACGGCGCGCTCGCGCGCAGCGCCGCGTCGATCGCGCTGCCGGACCAGCCGGTCGCGCTGAAGAAGCCCGAACAGTTCCGCATCATCGGCAAGCCGACCAGGGTCGCCGACGCGCGCGAGATCGTCAGCGGGCGCGCGCGCTACGGCATCGACGCGTACGCCCCCGATGCGCTGGTCGCAGTGATCGTGCGCTGCCCGCACCTCGACGGCACGCTCGACTCGTTCGACGACGCCGAGACGCGCAAGGTCGCCGGCGTGGTCGACGTGATCGCGTTGCCCGGACCCATGCCCGGCGAGCCGTTCGACGGGCCGCTCGCGAGCGGCGTCGCGGTGCTCGCCGAACACAGCTGGGGCGCGCTCAAGGGGCGCGAACTGCTCAAGGTGAAATGGAAGGATGGGCCGTGGAGCACGGAGTCGAGCGCCGCGCTCGCCGCGGCCGCGAAGGCGCTGCTCGACGCCAACACCGATGGCACACCGGTGCGCCACGACGGCGACTTCGCCAAGGCGCGCAAGCAGGCGCGCCAGTTCGTCGAGGCGCGCTACGAGGTGCCGTTCCTCGCCCATGCGACGATGGAACCGCCCGGTGCGCTGATCGAGATCAGGCAGGACAGCGCGCGCCTGGTGGCGTCGCTGCAGAGTCCGGGCAGTGCGTCGGAAATGATCGCGCGCATGACCGGCCTCGCGCGCAAGGACATCGAGATCCAGATGACGCGCGCCGGCGGCGGCTTTGGCCGGCGCCTCGAAAACGATTTCGTCGCCGAGGCGGTCTCGCTCGCCAAGGCGGCGGGCCGCCCGGTCAAGCTGATGTGGACGCGCGAGGACGACCTGCAGCACGACTTCTACCGTCCATTCGGCGTGCATGCGCTGAGCGCGACGCTCGATCGCAGGAAGCAGGTCAACGGCTGGACGCATCATTGCGCGGCGACGCCGCGGCCGTATCGCGAAGGCGGAGGACGCAAGCGGCCGATCAACACCGGCTGCCTCGAAGCCGACGATTTCCCGGCCGGCCTGGTCGCCAATCTCGACAAGACGTTCTTCAGCGTCCCGTCGGGCATGCCGCGCGGCTGGTGGCGCGCGCCGCTGCACACGTTCCATGCGTTCGCGGTGCAGAGTTTCATCGACGAGGTCGCCATCACAAGCAAGCAGGACGCGGTCGCGTTGCGCCTGGCGATGCTCGGCGAGCCGCGCACGATTCCCTATTCGGGGCATGGCGGTCCGACCTTCGACACCGGCCGCATGGCCAATGTGCTCAAGCTGTGCGCGGCAAAGATCGGCTGGGGCGAGCGCCGCAGCGACGGCCACGGCCTCGGCATCGCCTGCCACTTCACGTTCGGCGGCTACGCTGCGCACGCGTTCGAGGTCTCGGTCGAGGGGCGCGAGCTGCGCATCCATCGCGCGGTGTGCGTCGTCGATGTCGGTCGCGTGGTGAACCCTCTCGGCGTCGAGGCGCAGATGATGGGCGGCACCATCGACGGCATCTCGACCGCGCTGCATCTCGCGATCACGGTCAAGGACGGCCAGGTGCAACAGAAGAACTTCCCCGACTACCCGCTCCTGCGCATGGCGCAGGCGCCAAAGGGCGTCGAAGTGCAGATCGTCGAATCCACGGCCGACCCGGTCGGTGCCGGCGAGATGGGCATCCCGAGCGTCGCGCCCGCGCTCGCGAACGCGGTCTACGCCGCGACCACGGTGCGCGTGCGCAAGCTGCCGCTGATGCCGGAATTGATGCGGATGCTGTGAGGTGGCGGCGGCACGCGCTCGCGCGCGTACCGCCCTACATGACGGCGGAGCACCGTAGGGCGGGTCGAGCTGCGCAGCGGCGAGTCCCGCCGCTCAGACCGCCAGCGCGACCGTAGCCGCGAACCCGCCGAGCACGGCAAGACTCGGCACATCGGTGAGTGCGAACACGACCGGGTCGTCGTGCATGCGTCCGCGGCGCGCGAGGGCCCACACGCGCGCGAGCCATCCGGCGAGCAGCGGCAGCAGCAGCCACAACCAGTGCGGATGGCGATACAACGCGGCGCTCTTGGTGCTGTCGATGTAGAACGCCAGCACGACCAGGCAGACCAGGGCGGCCGCCATGCCGCTGCGCCCGATCCAGGCGAGGTCCGCGGCACGGTAACCGCGACCGGCGATGGCCGCGTGCCCGTCCGCCGCGACATGGTGCGCTTCGGCGTAGCGCTTGAGCATCGCCAGGCTCAGGAACAGGCACAGCGCGAACGACAGGAACCAGCCGGAAGCCTCGACCGGAATCGCGACCGCACCGGCGACGATGCGCAGCGTGTACAACGCCGCGAGCACGAGCACGTCGACGACGACGATGCGCTTGAGCAGCAACGAATAGGCAAGCGTCGTCGCCGCATACACCAGCAGCACGAGCGCGAAGCGCGGCGGCAGCAGCAGCGCGACCGCAAACGCCGCGAACGTCAGCACGGGCGCCGCGACGAGGCCGGCCGCAATCGGCAAGCGGCCAGCCGCGAACGGGCGTGCGCGCTTGCGCGGATGGCGACGATCGGCATCGAGGTCGACGAGATCGTTGAGCACGTACGCACCCGAGGCGCACAGGCAGAACGCGACGAACGCCAGCACGGTCGCGCGCCATGCGAGCGGATCGAGTATCCGGTGCGCGGCGATCGCCGCCACGAACACCAGCAGGTTTTTCGACCACTGGTGCGGCCGCAAGGCGCGCAATGCCGCGCGCACGAATCCGCCGCGCGATTCGAATACACGCGCGATCGTGCGCCGCCCACCCAGGCGCCGCAGCAGCGCCCGACTCGCATTGGCGACGATCGTCTCGCGCGCATGCGACCACACGGCAAGATCCGGCGTCGCATTGCCGACATAGTCGAAACCACGCTCGCCGTACAGCGCGACCAGCGCCTCGGCCTTGCGCGCACCGGCGAGATTGCGTTCGCCGTCACTGCCAAGCACGCGCTCGAAGCCCCCGACGTGGGCGGCGACAGCTTCGGCCAGGACTACGTCCGATGCGCTGCACAGCACGCATCGGCGCGCGTGCATCCCGTGCAGCCACGCAAGCACGCGCGTGTCGTACGGCAGGTGCGCGACATCGAGCGTGACGCGCCGTGCGATCTCGCGCTTCAGATGCGCCTTGCCGCGCAGCAGCCACACCGGCAGCAGCAGCAGGTACAGCGGATTGCGACGCAGCAGCGCCAGCGTCGACTCGTACAGCAGGTCGGTATGGACCAGGGTGCCGTCGAGGTCGACGCACAGCGGCACATCGTTTTCCTGCATGCAAACTCTCGCCGCTGGGCGCACGCCGGGGCGTCCGCGTGTCGAAGGAATGCCGGTCGCGCCGGCGCATCGAAGAATAGCCCAACCATCCGCCCAGCATCGCAGGCTGGGAAGCAGGTCGCGCGCGCAGCGGCGCGTCACGCCGCGATGCCCCCTTCGGCTGCACGGGTTACGCGCGTACCGCCCTAGTTCGCGGGTTCGCAACCGCCGGAGTCGGCGCGTTTCTCCGCGCGGTGCCGGATGGCCTGCGCATCGGAGAGGCCGACCCACTTGAGGTACTTGCCCGCAACCTTGTCGCCGAGCGAGACATCGGGCGCGAACGCGCCGGCGAAACGCGTCTTCTTGCAGTCGAGCGGGTTGATCGGCGCATCGATCTGCGCCCAGCGTGCCCTCGCTGCCTCGCGCTCGGTCTTCGGCTTGCCCGGCAGCGTCGGTGCACCATCGCCGAGGCGGATCGAACCGTCCGGATTGAACAAGCGCGGCGCGCCATTGCCGCCCTCACCCACGCGCGCGTGCATCGCGTCGGGATCCTCGATCGCGGTCAACGGCGGTGGCGCCTGTTTCACTTCCGGCAATGCGACCTTCACCCGGCTCGGCCGCGAGACGATCGGCGGTTCCGGTTCCGGCGGCGGTGGCGGCAGTTCGCTCGCGGGTTCGATCAGCATGACCTGGATGATCTGCGGTTTCGGCGGGGCGAAATGCCAGTTGCGCATGCCGAGGCCGAAGCCGACGACCTCGAACAGGGTGATCAGGAATGCGATCGATCCGCCGAGCCACAACAGCCTGCGGTCGCGCAGCGGTTTCTCCCAGCGCAGGCTGCGTTGCCATGGCAGGCGATCCGCGGCGAAGCGCAGGCGACCCGGCTCGGACAGGGGCACGGGCGCGCGCTGCAGCATCGCTGGCGATGGAGGATGCTGCTCGGTCAAGGGAGAAAGGATCGGAGAATGTCGCGGCAGGATAATGATCGCGTGCTAAAGCGCTGTTAAGGGGGCTGTGGACAACTCGACTTTTACCGGCTGTTTCCGCGAAAAACGGAAATCCGCAGCCCTGCTTTCAATGGCTTGAACTCACTGGACTCCGCTTTCATCGCGCTTCGCGTTCGCCCTTCGCGCATGGAGCCAGTCGGCGACCCGCGAAGCGGTGCGGGCGGCGTCATGCCCGAGCAACGGCCCGACATGGCTCGCGCCGGCGATGCATTCGAAGTCGGCGCCGAGCATCGCCGCGAGCGCGCGGCTCGCTTCCGGCGGCACGTCGAGGTCGCGTTCGCTCGCGATCACCAGCACCGGGCAGTCGGGTGGATCGACCACCAGGCCCGCACGCGCTTCGTCGAGCACGGCGCCGGATTCGTCGCGCCAGCGGCGGAATGCGTACATGCAGGCCGCCTCGTCGGCGTCCGGCAGCGCGCGCCGGGTTGCGTGCAGCGATGCGTCGCTGCGCCAGCGGATCACCGCGGGCGAGCGCGGCGCGGGCGAAGGCAAGCCGGCCGGCGGCATCGGATTGACCAGCACCACCGCATGTGCGCGCACTTCGCGCGCGACCATGAGCGCGAGCAGGCCGCCGAGGCTGGCACCGACGAGGTCGATCCCATTGGCCGAATACGCGGCGCACCAGGCGACCACCTGCGCGCGATAGTCGGCCAGACGAGTCGCCGCGAGGCCGCCCCCGACGGGCATCAGGTCCGGCGCAAGCACCGGGCGCCCGCAAACGGCGAAGGCGCGGGCCCAGATGCCCCACTCCCAACCGCCACCCCCCGCGCCATGCACGCACACGACGGCACGCTCGGACGCCCCCTCATCACGCATTGCGTCTTGACCCCTCGCTCCGATAGGTCAAGTCTATGCCTGCGCCGCACCCGCCTGCGGCGCACATCCCGCCATGACCGTCCCCGTGGCGCCCCGAACCGTCCGGCATGGGGCCGAGCGGACGACCATGACGGCCTTCGAGCCGCGCCGGCACATGCCGCGTGGTGCCGCCAATGGGAGGTCCGCTCATGTCGTACAGCACCGATGGCATCAGGAACATTGCGCTTGCAGGTCAAGCGAGCGCCGGCAAAACCACCTTGTTCGAAGCCCTGCTGCATGCCGGCGGCGCGATCCAGACGGCAGGCTCCATCGAGAAGGGCACCACGGTGTCCGACAGCGATCCGATGGAGAAGGAACGAAAACACTCGATGGCCGCGGCGATCGCCTCGATCGATGTCGGCGACGTGCACATCAACCTGCTCGACACCCCGGGTTTCCCCGACTTCCGCGGCCCGACGCTGTCCGCATTGAGTGCGGTCGAGACCTGCGCGATCGTCATCGACGCCGTCACCGGCGTCGCCCACACCACGCGCCGCCTGATGGAGCGCGCGCGCGAACGCGGCCTGTGCCGCTTGCTGGTCGTCAACAAGATCGACCACGAAGGCGTCGACCTCGAAGGGGTGGTCGAGATGCTGCGCGACGAATTCGGCAACGAATGCCTGCCGATCAACCTGCCGGCGAAGAACGGCAGCGCGGTGGTCGACTGCTTCTACCAGCCGCAGGGCGATTCGGACTTCTCGTCGGTCGCCGAAGCACACCAGCACATCATCGACCAGGTGGTCGAGATCAACGAAAGCGTGATGGGCCACTACCTCGACGACGGCGAGGCCGGCCTGTCGGGACAGGAACTGCACGATGCGTTCGAGCAATGCCTGCGCGAAGGCCACCTCGTGCCGATCTGCTTCGTGTCGGCGCGCACCGGCACCGGCGTGAAGGAGCTGCTCAACCTCGCCGCGAAATTGCTGCCCAACCCGAAGGAAGGCAATCCGCCGCCGTTCGTCAAGGGCGTCGGTGCCGATGCGCAACCGATCACGTCCGATCCCGATCCGAAGAAGCACGTGATCGCCGACGTGTTCAAGATCATCAATGATCCGTTCGTCGGCAAGCTCAGCGTGTTCCGCGTCCACCAGGGCACGATCAAACGCGACACGCAGCTGTTCATCGACGACGGCAAGAAGCCGTTCAAGGTCGGCCACCTGTTCAAGCTCAAGGGCAAGGACCACGTCGAGATCGAGCAGGCGATTCCTGGCGACATCGCCGCGGTCGCCAAGGTCGACGAGATCCACTTCGACGCGGTGCTGCACGATTCGCACGACGAGGACCAGATCCACCTGAAACCCGTCGATTTTCCGGTGCCGATGTTCGGCCTCGCGGTGCAGCCGGCGCACAAGGGCCAGGAGCAGAAGCTCGCAACGGCACTCGCCCGCCTCGGCGAGGAGGATCCGTGCTTCCGCATCGAGCACAACAAGGAACTCAACGAGACGATCATCCGCGGCCTGTCCGACCTGCACCTCAAGCTCATGCTCGACCGCATGAAGGAACGCTACGGCGTCGAGGTCACTACCCGACCGCCGCGCATCGCCTACCGCGAGACGGTCGCCGCGAAGGCCGAAGGCCACCACCGGCACAAGAAGCAGACCGGCGGCGCCGGACAGTTCGGCGAAGTATTCCTGCGCATCGAGCCGCTGCCGCGCGGCGGCGGCTTCGAGTTCGAGGACGAGATCAAGGGCGGCACGATCCCGGGCCAGTTCCTGCCGGCGATCGAGAAGGGCGTGCGCCAGGTCCTCGAACACGGCGCGATCGCCGGCTACCAGTTGCAGGACGTCAAGGTCGTCGTCTACGACGGCAAGTACCACGCGGTCGACTCGAAGGAAGTCGCGTTCATCTCCGCCGGCAAGAAAGCGTTCCTCGACGCGATCACCAAGGCGAAGCCGCAGGTGCTCGAACCGATCGTCAACCTCGACGTGACCGTGCCGAACGCACACATGGGCGACGTCACCGGCGGCCTCGCGGGCAAGCGCGCGCGCATCAACGGAACCGACTCGCTACGCGGCGGGGAGATCATCATCAAGGCGCAGGTACCGCTCGCCGAAGTCACCGACTACCAGACCGAACTGAAGGCGATGACAGGCGGCCAGGGCCGCTACGCGATCGAGTTCAGCCACTACGAGCCGGTGCCCCCACAGGTGCAGAAGCAGCTCACCGAGGCGTACAAGCCGCGGCCCGAAGAAGATTGACCTTCGCTTTGATGCCAGCCGGCGTCCGCGCATTGCGGGCGACGGCTGTCAACCATGTCCCGCCATTCCAGCCGAGGAGATCGACCATGGTTTCGTTGTTGCAGTTGTGGCTTCCGATCCTGCTTTCCGCCGTCGCCGTGTTCATCGTCAGCAGCATCGTGCACATGGTGCTCAAGTGGCATGCGCCCGACTACCACGGCTTCGGCAACGAGGACGAAATCCTCGCCGCGATCCGCAAGGGCAATCCGGACCCCGGCATCTACATGATGCCGTTCTGCAAGGACATGAAGGACATGGGTACCCCGGAGATGCAGGCGAAATTCCGCCAGGGACCCGTCGGAAAGTTCATCCTGCGTGCAGGACGGGAATTCGGCATGGGCAAGCCGCTCGCGCAGTGGTTCGTGTTCTGCCTCGTCATCTCGCTGTTTTGCGCCTATCTCGGAGCGCACACGCTCGCCGCGGGAAGCGCGTTCGCGTTCGTGTTCCGCGTGATCGGCACCGCCGCGTTCATGGCCTACGGCTTCGGCGCGTTCATCCAGGGTATCTGGTGGGGCCAGCCATGGGGCGCCGTCGCAAAAGACGCGCTCGACGGGCTCCTGTTCGCACTCTCCACCGCGGCGGTGTTCGCCTGGCTCTGGCCGCATTGAACTCATCGCACACATGAACCCGGCGGCACGCGCGATGCGCGTACCGCCCTACATGCCGCGACATGCCCGTAGGGCGGTACGCGTCTAACGCGTGCCGCCGTCGATACACGATTGGGGGCGCACGCGCCGCGCGCGTGCAGTCCAATGAAACGGCATTTTCCTACGTCGGTTCGATCGCTACTCCACTTCCAGCGCCCATCGAATCAACGCACGCTTCATGCATGCCGAACTATCGACGCGCCTGGATACCGGGAGGCACATTCTTCTTCACGGTCGCGCTGGCCGACCGAAATCAGTCGCTGCTGGTTTCCCACATCGCATCGCTACGACAGGCCTTTCTGACGGTACGCTGCCGGCATCCTTTCGACGTCCGTGCGATCGTCGTCCTGCCCGAGCATCTTCATGCGATATGGACCTTGCCTCCCGGTGATTGCGATTTCGCAATGCGCTGGAAGCTCGTCAAGGAACGCTTCTCAAGCGATATCCGGCGCGCCGACCCACGCCATCGCCAGATATGGCAAAAACGCTACTGGGAGCATGCGATCCGCGACGAGCGCGATTTCGACGCGCACGTCGACTACGTGCATGGAAACCCCGTCAAGCACGGGCTGGTGCAGGATTCGAGGCAATGGCCGTACTCGTCGATTCATCGCCGCGGAGCGGAAAATCCAGCCTGCACATCCACATTGATCGCATCCATTCGCGAATGAGGCGCCGTTCCGGCGGCACGCGCGATGCGCGTACCGCCCTACATGCCGCGAGATCCCCGTAGGGCGGTACGCGTGCAACGCGTGCCGCCGTGCCAATCCCGGCATGGCGTCCATTCGCGAATGAGGCGCCGCTCCGGCGGCACGCGCGACGCGCGTACCGCCCTACATGCCGCGACATGCCCGTAGGGCGGTACGCGTCCAACGCGTGCCGCCGTGCCATACCGCGCATGGCGTCCATTCGCGAATGAGGCGCCGATCCGGCGGCACGCGCGATGCGCGTACCGCCCTACATGCCGCGAGATCCCCGTAGGGCGGTACGCGTGCAACGCGTGCCGCCGTGCCAATCCCGGCATGGCGTCCATTCGCGAATGAGGCGCCGATCCGGCGGCACGCGCGATGCGCGTACCGCCTACGGTTCAGCGGCCGCCGCCGGCGGCAACGCGGGTTTGCGCGAGGCGGGACGGTACGAGCCGACGAAGATGCCGAGCAGCGACAATGCGACGCCGATCCAGTCGAGTGCGTGGGTAGGACGCGCGAACAGCAGCACGTCGAAGATGAAACTCAGCGCCGGTTGCAGCAGGAGCAGCAGGCCAATGGTCGAGGCCGGCAACTGGGGCATCGCGCGCGTGAGCAGTACCCAGCCGAGCACCTGGCCGCAGAATGCGAGGCCGAGCAACGCGGACCAGCTCTGCGCATCGGGGATCGCGAACGACTCGCCTTCGACCAGGGCGACGATTCCGAGCACGAACGCACTGACCAGCGAGCTCACGCACAGCAGCTGCGCCGGCGCGAGCTTCACATGACCGGCGCGCTGCGCGTGCCGCGTCGACAGCATGTAGATCGCATAGGCGAATCCGGTGACGGTGCCGAGCACGACGCCGAGGCGGTATTGCTCGCCGACCGACGACCAGTCGAGGCCGACCAGCAGGTAGAGGCCGACGAACGCGAGCGCGATGCCGGCGATGAACGCTGCGCCGAGGCGCTCGCGATACAGCAGCCAGCCGGCGAGCGCCATCAGGAACACCTGGAAATTGCCGAGCAGGGTCGCGAGCCCGGGTCCGACGTAGAGGATGCTCCGGTGCCACATGACGAGGTCGATCGCGAACGCGGCACCCGGCACCAGCAGCCAGGCGAGCTCCGCCAGCCGCACAGGTCGCCACTGGCCGAGCACGACCAGGCCGGCGAGCAGCATCAGGCCACCGAAGCCCATGCGGTAGAAACCCGACATCGTCGGGCCGACATGCGCGACCTTCACGAACAGGCTGGTCGTGCTGATCGCACTCGCACCGAGGATCATTTGCAGCAGCGCTGCGCGCGGGAGGGCCGCCGACTGCACGTGCATCAGGCGACCCTGTCGGTGGCTTCAAGCGATTCGGTTTCCGCGGCGGCATCGCGCAGCCATTCCTGCAGCGCCGGCAGGTCCAGCAGCGTATCGACGTACGCCTGCGCGACCGCATCGATCTCCACGCCGTAGCTGACGAAGCGCATCACGACCGGTGCATACATCGCGTCGGCAATCGAAAAACCCCCGAACAGGAACGGGCCGCCGGCGCCGAATCGCGCGCGGCAGTCACGCCAGATCGCGCCGATGCGCGCGATGTTCGCGAGCACGTCGGGTCCGAGCGGCGTGCCGTGCGTGCGGCGCCGGCAGTTCATCGGCAGCGCCTTGCGCAGCGCCTGGAAACCCGAATGCATCTCCGCGCTGACCGAACGCGCGACCGCACGCGCCGATGCATCGGCCGGCCAGCCGGCACCGCCGAGGAGGGTCTCGTTGGCGTACTCGCAGATCGCGAGCGAGTCCCAGATCGTGATGCCCGCATGGCGCATCGCCGGCACCGCGCGGTTCGGCGACCAGTCGGCGATCGTCCGAGCGAACTCCGGCGTGTCGAGCAGCAGGCGCTGTTCGTCGAAGGCAACCCCGTGATGGCGCAGCAGCAGCCACGGCCGCAGCGACCACGAGGAATAGTTCTTGTTGCCGATGATCAGCAACGGCGTGTCGGACATGGGGTTTCCCTTTCGGTGGGGATCCGGTCGGTGAGGATCTATGCCGGCAACGCGTCGCCCGCACAGTCGTCGGCGCGCGCGCGCTCCTCGCGCAGGGCGTCGTCGATCGCCTGTACGATCGGCGCCGCACGTTCGACATCCTGGTCGGCCACCATGACGTTGACGAGGTTCCAGTACGGCAATTCGCCGACGGCACCAGTCAGGTATTCGCCGCTGACGAACGCGGTGATGCCGTCGAGCGCGAGCGAACCCTTGACGAGATTCGCATCGATGATGTTCTCGGCCCGATAGACGATCTTCATCCACTCCGCCTTCGCCGGTGCGGGACAGCCAATGTGAGCAACCGTGGCATCTGTCGCAGCGCGGCACATGGCACGGCCCGCATGTGGCTATTATGCCGATCATCGCCGCCCGCCCGCGACCGCCCTCCTGGACGGCGCGCAGCGCCGCGGCTCCGAGAGCCCTGGATGATCCTGCCGTTCCAAGACGACCAGCTGGCCGAACGCATCCGCGACTGTGTCGTCGAACTGCTGGTCGAACGCGGGGCGGGGCGCAGCATCTGCCCGAGCGAGGCCGCCCATCGGCTGGCCATCCAGATCGGCTGGCGCTGGCAGGACCTGATGCGGCCGGTGCGCACGGTCGCCTCGGCCCTGGTCGAAAGCGGGTTGCTCGAGGCGATCCAGCACGAGAGCGTGGTCGACATCCGCCAGGTGCGCGGGCCGATCCGCCTGCGCCTGCGCACCCTGCCGGGCGTGCGCAGCGTCGCCTGAGCCTCGCTCCTCTGGGCAAGACACAAATCCGTTCGTGTTGAGCGCAGCGGAGCGAAGCTCCGCGGAGTCGAAACACTTCGAACGCTCACGGGCCTCCGAGTCCGGCCCTGCGGGCCCTTCGACTGCGCTCAGGACAGGCCTGCGCCCAGGGTGAACGGTGCACAAGTACCTCGTGCCTGCTGATTCCACCCGTCGTCCCCAGGCCAATTCGCTTTCACCGCCTGCCCCGCTACACTCGGCGTTCCCCTTCGACCGGACGCCGCCAGACGCGGCGATCACGCATGACCGACGCCGCACCTGCCGCCGCACCGGGCAATTTCATCCGCCAGATCGTCATCGCCGACCGCGCAGCGGGCAAGCACGACGGTCGCGTCAAGACGCGCTTCCCGCCCGAACCGAACGGCTACCTGCACCTCGGCCACGCCAAGTCGATCTGCCTCAACTTCGGCATCGCGGCCGACTTCGCCGGCACCTGCAACCTGCGCTTCGACGACACCAACCCCGCCAAGGAAGACATCGAGTACGTCGACGCGATCAAGGCCGACCTGCACTGGCTCGGCTTCGAATGGGATTCCCTGCACCACGCCTCGGACTATTTCGAGATCCTCTACCTGTGCGCGGAGAAGCTCATCCGCGACGGCAAGGCTTTCGTCTGCGACCTCAGCGCAGACGAAGTACGCGAATACCGCGGCACCCTGACCGAACCCGGCCGCAACTCGCCGTGGCGCGAGCGTGGCGTCGAGGAGAACCTCGACCTGTTCCGGCGCATGCGCGCCGGCGAGTTCGCCGACGGCGCGCGCACGCTGCGCGCGAAGATCGACATGGCCTCGGGCAACATCAACCTGCGCGATCCCGCGCTGTACCGCATCCGCAAGGTATCGCACCAGAACACGGGCGATGCGTGGCCGATCTATCCGATGTACGACTATGCACACTGCGTGTCGGACGCGGTCGAAGGCATCACCCATTCGCTGTGCACGCTCGAGTTCGAGGACCATCGCCCGCTGTACGACTGGTGCCTCGACCAGCTCGACGTGCCGAACATGCCCGAGCTGGTCGAACCGATGCGCCGCGCCGGCCTGACCGCGGCGAGTCGCCCGCAGCAGATCGAATTCGCGCGCGGCAACCTCGACTACACCGTGATGAGCAAGCGCAAGCTGATGGCGCTGGTGTCCGAGCGCCTCGTCGACGGCTGGGACGACCCGCGCATGCCGACGCTCGCGGGCGTGCGACGTCGCGGTTTCCCGCCGGCCGCGATCCGTGCGTTCTGGGAACGCGCGGGCGTGACCAAGCAGAACTCGGTGATCGAGTTCAGCGTGCTCGAAGGCTGCGTGCGCGAAGTGCTCGACGCGAGCGCGCCGCGCCGCATGGCCGTGCTCGATCCGCTCAGGCTCGTCATCACCAACCTCGAGGCCGCGCACGAGGAATCGATCGAATTCCCGAACCACCCGAAGAACGCCGAGCTCGGCACGCGCAAGGCGCCGTTCTCGCGCGAGCTGTGGATTGAACGCGACGATTTCTTCGAAGTGCCGCCGAAGGGCTTCCATCGCCTCGTGCCGGGCGGCGAAGTGCGCCTGCGCGGCGTCGGCATCGTTCGCTGCAACGAAGTGGTGAAGAACGCCGATGGTTCCATCGCGCGGGTCGATTGCACGCTCGACCCGGACACCCGCACCGGCATGACGGGCGCTGACCGCAAGGTCAAGGGCACGATCCACTGGGTCAGCGCAAGACACGCGGTGGCGGCCGAAGTGCGCCTGTACGAGCGCCTTTTCACCTGCGCCGACCCGGATGACACCAGCGACGGCAAGACCTATGCCGACCACATCAACCGCGATTCCAAGCGCGTCGTGCAGGCCTGGGTCGAACCGGTTGCGGCGACGACGCAGCGCGAACACGTCGTGCAGTTCGAGCGCCTCGGCTATTTCGTCGCCGATCGCCACGACCACGCCGAAGCGAAACCGGTGTTCAACCGCGCCGCGACCTTGCGCGATTCGTACGCGAAGGCGTGAACGAAACGCGGGCACGCGCGAAATCAATGTGTTATGTAACAAAATGCTGCGAGTATTCGGGGACTGCGCGCGCCGATAAGCGATGAGGTGTTCCATGCGACTGAAACTACTTTCGTCCCTGTTCGTCTGCTGCGTCGTGCCGCTCGCCGGCGCAGCACCGACCACCGTCACCGTCGACAACGCGACCGCGGCACCGGGCGGGCAGCCGACCGAAATGGAGTTCCCTCTCACGCGCAGCGGTGATCTCGCCTATGACGCGCTCGTGCGCTACCACACGATCGACGGTACCGCCGTCGCGGGTACGGACTACGTCGCGGCCTCGGGTACGGTCACGATCGAGGCCGGGAGCGACCAGGCGACGATTCCCGTCACCGTGAACGCCGCGACGGGTGCGAGCGAGAGTCGAACGTTCCAACTCCTCGTCGACGATGTCATCGGCGTGGGGGTCATCCCCAGCTATGCGATTCCATTGGCTTCGCCCGCTGGCGACTCACCTCGTTCACCGGTGTCCGCGGACGTCAACGGCGACGGCAGGCCGGACGTGCTCGTCCTCGCGGCCTCGGATGACACAATGTTGGTATTTCTCAACGAAACGCCGCCCGGGGCAGGCGTCGCCACGTACGCGGCGCCGGGCGTGTTCGCGACCGGTGACACGCCTCGAACCCTCGTCGTCGCCGACATCGACAACGACGGCAGGCCGGATGCGCTCGTCGCGAACTTTCTCGAAAATACGATATCGGTGCTCCTCAACACGACGGCGCCCGGAGCGACCACGCCGACCTTCGCCGCGCAGCAGACCTTCGTCGTCGGGATTTTCGATGCCCGCTCGATCGCCGTCGCCGATTTCAACGGTGACGGCCGCATCGACGTTGTGGCCTCGCACGACGATTTCTCCCCTACGCCGGGCCTCACCGTGTTGCTCAACACGACGATGCCGGGATCATCGGTGGTCACGTTCGCACCGCGACAGGACTTTCCCGCCGGAGTGGGCACGTGGGACGTGACCTGCGCGGACCTCAACGGGGATGGCCGCCAGGACGTCGTCGTCGGAGATCTCAATGCTGCTCAACTGTGGGTACTGCTCAATACGACGGCACCGGGTGACACAAGTGTTTCGTTCGCGCCGCCACAGGCGATTCCGGCAGGCACCGAGCCGAGGAGGATCGTGGCTGCCGACATCGACGGTGACGGCAGGCGCGACCTCGTCGTCGCAACGTCCGGCGCCAACACGGTGTCGATCCTTCGCAACACGACGCCTGCGGGCTCGATGACCGCGACCTTCGCCGCACCCGATGCATTCGCGGTCCCCGCGCATTCCGTGGACGTGTTCGTGGCCGATCTCAATGGCGACGGGCGACTCGACGTAGGTGTAGCGGATAACGTTTCCTTCGCGTCCACGTTGCTTTTCAACACCACCACGTCCGGCGCGTCGCATTTCGACTTCGCCGTGCAATCGCAGATCCCGCTCGCCGCGGCGTATCCGTCGGGCATCGCTGCGGCGGACATCAACGGAGACGGAATCGTCGATATCCTCGTGAGCGACGAGGTCAGCAACAGACTGCTGACGGTGCTCGGCGAAACCGTCGTCGATCGCGCGTCGCCCGCGTTCGCCACGGCTCGGACTTTCGCCGTCGGCATGCAACCACGCTACGCAGCAGCGGCCGACTTCAACGCCGACGGCAAACCCGACCTCGTCGTCGACAACGCGTCCGACGATTCGATCTCCGTCCTGCTCAACGCGACCGCGGCTCCCGGCGCCGAGCCCGCCTTCGCGCCGCAGCAGGTGTTCGCCGACGACGACGAACCCTTGCAGGTCATCGCTCCCGATCTCAATGGCGACGGCAGGCCGGATATCGTCACCGCGAACTCGGTCGCGAACCGTTTGTCCGTGCGCCTCAACGCCACCCCGCCCGGAGCCGCGGCTAGCTCGTTCACGCCGATGCAGACGATCGCGACGGGAGTCGGCCACGCGGCCAATTCGATCGTCGCCACCGATCTCGATCGCGACGGCAAGGTCGATATCGTCGCCGCCGATTGGGGCTTGCTCGAACTGGACGTGTTCCTCAACACCACGAACGCCGGAGCGTCGAGCGTGAGCTTCGCGCCGCGGCAGGGGTTCGCCGTCGGCTCGCCGAATTTCGTGACCGCGGCCGATCTCAATGGCGACGGCTTCGACGACCTGGTCGCGGTCAACCTCGGGCTCGACAGCGTGTCGGTGATGCTCAACGCGACGCCGGCCGGTGGTCCGCTCGCATTCCGACCGCCGCAGGATTTCGGTGTCGGCGACGCGCCGCGCGCGGCCGCGGTCGCGGACATCAACGGTGACGGCAAGCCGGACCTGCTCGTCGCCAACCGCAACGACGGCACCGTGTCGCCACTGCTGAACATCACCGAGCCCGGCGCGACCGCTGCCGCGTTCATCGTCGGCGCGCCAATCACTGCCGGCGCCCACGCCTACGCGGACCGGGCCGTCGACATCGACGGCGACGGCAGGGCCGACATCGTCGCGACCGACCAGGAAGGCGCTGGCGCGACGCTGCTGCTCAACGCGACGGTCCCGGGCGCGACGTCGGCCACGTTCGATGCATCCGCGATCGACGCGGGCACGAGGCCGTATTCCAGCATACCGATCGACGTCGACGGCGATGGATGCCTCGATCTCGTCGTCGTCAACGACGTGCTCACCGGTGGCTTCGTATCGGTACTCCCCAACGAACAGTTCCGCACGATGGTCACGGGCAGTCCTGCCATCGGCACCATCCTGGGCGACGCGATCTTCGCCGATGGCTTCGACTGACGAAGCACGGCTTGCTGCGGCGGTCGCAAGCGGCAGCGCCGCTGCGACCACGGATCCCGCGCTCGCGCGGTGCGCCGATTGGTTGGCACGCAAGCCGGCGCTCGCCACACGGCTCGCATCAATCAATGAACCGGACGAACTCCACGCAGCCCTGCTGGCGGCGAACGCGGCACACGGCCATGCGGACGATGCGCCCGCGCTGGCGACGCTCGCGTTCGAGCGCGCTGCGCCGCCCCATCCGCCGCGCGCCACGTGGCCACTCGCGCAGCGGCGCGGCTGGCAACCGCTCGTGCTGGAGTGGAGTGGCGCGGGTGCGGAGATCGTCTGGGGTTGCGGTGAAGTGCCGGACACCGTCGCGTTCCATGAGCAAATCGTCGCCACGCTGCGCTATCGCCCGTTCAACCGCTGGTTCGCGCAACGCACGCCGCTCACGCCCGCGTTCGTCGCCGAGCTCGAAAAAGATGCACTGCCGCTCGCGGGCCTGGTTCTGCATGAGTCGCGCTGTGGTTCGACTTTGATCGCGCAGGTGCTGAAGGCGTGGCCGGGCACGCGCGTGGTCAGCGAGCCGGGGCTGCTCGACACCGCCCTCACCGCTGCGCTGTCGGGCATGGACCCGACCGCGTCCACGTTCCGTGCCGCGCTCGCCGCATTGCGCCAGCCTGCGCACGACGATGCACGCGTCGTCATCAAGCTCGACGCATGGCACGCGCTCGCGCTCGGCGTGCTGCGCTCGCTGCTGCCCGAGGTGCCGTGGTTGTTCGCGTATCGCGATCCGCTCGAAGTGCTGGTTTCGCACCAGAAGGAACCCGGCCGCCACACGGTGCCCGGCATGCTGCCCGAAGCCTGGCTCGCACCCGCCTTCACCGACGACACGCAGCTGCCGATCGAACACGCGGCACGCGTACTCGGTTCGCTCTGCGCCGCCGTCGTGCCGCACGCGCAGGCCGCGCAGCTCGTCAACTACGCGGAGCTCGCCGACCCCACGTCGGACGCGCTGTCGACCCGCATCCCGCGACTGTTCGGCCTCGATCCCGCCGCCGTCGACCGCGAGCGGTTCGCGGCCGCGCGGGCGCATCACTCGAAGCATCCGCGCGAAGCATTCGTCGATGATCGCGCCGCCAAGAATGAAGCCGCGACCGACGCTCTGCGCGAGATCGCGGCGCGCTGGATGGATCCCCATCACGCCGCCCTCGAAGCGATCCGCCTGGGCGCGACCGACCTTTCCGCATCCTCGTAGGGCGGGTCGAGCCGCGCCGCGGCGAGTCCCGCCGCAGCCTGCACGCTCACTGGTGATTGCGATCGCAAGCCATGCCACGGCGGCACGCGCCTTGCGCGTACCGCCCTACGCGTGCACACGGATGGGGCGCATCCGTAGGGCGGGTCGAGCCGCGTCGCGGCGAGTCCCGCCGCAGCCTGCACGCTCACTGGTGATTGCGATCGCAAGCCATGCCACGGCGGCACGCGCCTTGCGCGTACCGCCCGTACGCGTGGACACGCGGCATCTTCGTAGGGCGGGTCGAGCCGCGTCGCGGCGAGTCCCGCCGCTGCATGCGCGTTCACCTGTGATTGGGATCGCAAACCGTGCCATGGCGGCACGCGCCTTGCGCGTACCGCCCTACGCGCTGAACACGAGGCTGCAGCAGGTCACCGCACCTTCGGCTTTCTGCAATTCGGACACGTTCACTGTGACGACTTCGATGCCCGCCGCGCGGATGCGTTCGTGCGTGCGCGGGAAGCATGCCGGCGAAATCACGCGGTCGCCGATGCGCAGCACGTTCGCGGCATGCTCCTCCGCGGGATCGACCTCGATGATGCAATAGTCCGCGAATGCCTCGCGATCCACCCACGCGGGCTGCAGCAGCACAGTATCGTCTGCGAGCGCAGTGACCGCCGACTTCAGGTGCAGACAACCACGGATCGCGACGCCGTACACGGAATAGCCGTACTCGCCGAGGATCGCGCGCAACTGCGCGATGCCTTCCGCATTGCTGCGCGCCGATTCTCCGACGTACACGCGCTTGCCGATGCGCAGCACGTCACCGCCATCGAGCGTGCCGGGCGCCTCGATCGCGCGCAGCTCGCGATAGTCGGCGAGCGCACGCGCGACCTGCGGTCCTTCGCCGCGACGCGATTCGGCGCCAGGACGCGTCATCACCGCGACTTCGTCGACGACGACCGCGACATCCTCGACGAACACCGCATCCGGGAATGCCGGTTCCGCCGGAAGCTCCGCGACCTCACAGCCAAGCGCCGCAAGGGCGCGCTGGTAGGCTCGATGCTGTTCGTTCGCACGCGCATGGTCGATCGGCGCGCGATCGACGAACGACAACTCGCACTCGGACAGGCTCGGACTCACTTCGCGCGTGATTGCGATCAGCATGGGGCATCGACATCCGCTGCGACGCCGGGTCGCGGGACACGCATTGTCGCCCAGCCGGTTCCGCGCCGCACATTCCAAGTGGCCCTATGCGGCGAGGCATCGCGCCGCTAGGCTGCAGCGCCTTCAGCCCGCTGAGGTTGGTCATGCCGCTACCGCACGCGACTCTTGGCTTCGCCCTGCTCTGCCTCGGCATGGCGCTGACGCCGGGCCCTAACATGATCTACCTGACCTCGCGCTCGATCAGCCAGGGACCCGCGGCCGGGCTGACCTCGCTCGCGGGCACCGCGCTCGGATTCGTCGTCTACTCGCTGCTCGCCGCATTCGGCCTGACCGCGCTGCTGTTCACCGTGCCGGTCGCCTACGACGTGCTGCGCTTCGGCGGCGCGCTCTACCTCGCCTGGCTCGCATGGCAGGCGCTGAAACCCGGAGGACGCTCGCCGTTCGCGCCACGCGAGCTGCCGAGGGACTCGCGCCGCAAGCTCGTCGCGATGGGCTTCATGACCAACCTGCTCAATCCCAAAGCCGCGCTGCTCTACCTCTCCCTGCTGCCGCAGTTCATCGACCCCGACGCCGGCCACGTGCTCGCGCAATCCCTGCTGCTGTGCGCGATCCAGATCACCATCAGCCTGCTCGTCAACGGCAGCGTCGTCGTGCTCGCCGGTTCGATCGCCAGCTTCCTCGCCGAACGTCCGACCTGGCTCACGTTGCAACGCTGGTTCATGGGAACAGTGCTCGGCGGCCTCGCGATCCACATGGCCGCACAGGCGAGGGCGCGCTGACGCGTGCATGGCGCGCGAGTGCAATGGAAGGCGCTTGGTACTCCCCTACGCGACCGCCTCGCTCCCATCGGGAAGGTACAGCACCTCGCCCTCGGGATCGAACACGCATAGCCCATGCTGCCCTGCGAGAGATCGCAGCTGACCCAAGCGTTCCTCGTCGAATTCATCGAGGTCGAACGTCATCTCCAGCATGGGGCCGGCCGGCTTGTTGTGCGTGAAATCTTCGTACCAGACCGCTCCCTTTGAACCGTCTTCAGGCCAGGTCTGCAACAAGGCTTCGAAGAAGGCGGCAATGCGCGACGTCGGCGCTCGCGACTGTCTCTCCAGTGGTCGACAAGCTCTGCCGCTGTCCCGGCATCGGCAAGGTCGCGCGCGTCAATCGCGAATAGCATGGCTTCACTCATCGACATTCCTTGCGAGGTTGGGTGGGATGGTGCCCGTACGCCGAGGCCGCAATGGGAACGTGTGGCTTCGTGCCGGCGGATTCCATCATGGCTCGAACGCTTTGCGTTCAACGGAAAGCCGGATACACGACTGCAACCGTACCGCTTGCCAAAGCTGCCTTCACTCGGTCACTTGCAAGGGGAGTCCATACACGAATTGTTAGGTGCCGCCCTTTGAAAGCTGCACCCACCCATACTCTCCGAAGTCATGAACGGCGAGCGTTGCGGGTACAGGGTATGACCACCCACCAGCTTTCCACCATGACTCAGCGAACCAACGCGAGAGTAGCGAGACCGTGAGTTGAAGGCCTGGGAACTCGTCGGGCCCGACAAAATACCGCTCATCTATGTCCGCGACTTCTTCCAGACCGAGTCCGAGTTCAAGTGACCTTCCGGGGAAAAGACTTGGGTCCTTGTGATCCACCTTGTTGTTCCTTCCGCGCCAGTAGGCCCAAGTACTGGGCGCTCCACCGTACTCATCGGGAAAGATCTCGAAGCTCGCCTCATCTACACCTTGACCTATTGGTAGGGCCTGCAGCTCTCGGAGCACGGAAATTGTTCGATCCGAAAGACGATCAAGCTTGTGCTGATACATCAACGCGAATTGCTCTTTGTTCAATCCGTAGGGAACCATCTGCGGCACCTAACGCTTGAGCTAAGCGGCCGCTGCCGCGAATGCGCACGATCTTACACCGTGCCGATCCGCAGCGGTCCGCTTGAGTGATCGAATGGACTCCCCTCGTGTCGCCACACGGCTTCAATGAGCCAGACTGAAGGGTTTAGCCTTCAGGACACGGGATCACGAGAGGAGTCCGCCATGCATGCTACGCCCAAATCCGCCATCGCTTCCACCGTCGCCGTTGACCTCGCCAAGGACGTGTTCGAACTCGCGTTCGCCGATGCCGATGCGCGCATCCTCGAACGTCGACGCCTGAGTCGAAGCGCGTTTGCGAAGGCGTTCGACAACCGCTCCCCGTTGCGCATCGTGATGGAAGCCTGTGAATCGCCCCGGAAATCCCGGAGGCTGTTTGGTTTGAGTCACACCTCGATGGCGGACTCGTGCTGACGATAATAGTTTTCTTCGGCTTCTGCTGGAGGAATGTATCCGATGGAGCCGAGCAGGCGGCGATGGTTGTACCAGTCGACCCACTGTAAGGTCGCCAGTTCGATCTGCTCGCGGCTGCGCCACGACTGACGGTGCACCACTTCGGCCTTGTACAGGCCATTGATTGTTTCGGCGAGTGCATTGTCGTAGCTGTCGCCCACGCTGCCGACCGATGGTTCGATGCCTGCCTCGGCCAGTCGTTCGGTGTAGCGGATCGATACATATTGCGAACCGCGATCGCTGTGATGAACCAGTCGGTTCGCCGGACTTCGCGCATGCAGCGCCTGTTCCAGTGCGTCCAGCACGAACTGCGTTTGCTGGCCAGCGGACACCTTCCAGCCCACGATGCGCCGTGCATAGACGTCGATCACGAAGGCCACGTAGGCGAACCCTTGCCACGTCGAGACGAAGGTGTAGTCGCTCACCCATAGCTGATCGGGCCGCTCGGCCTTGAACTGCCGATTCACGCGATCCAGCGGGCACGGGCGCCCGGGATCGGGCTTGGTCGTACGAACGGCCTTTCCACGGACCACGCCGACGATGCCCAGCTCTCGCATGAGCCGCTCAACCGTACAACGGGCCACGACCCAGCGCTCACGTTGCAACTGCTTCCAGACCTTCCTCGCCCCGTACACCTGCTGGTTCTCTTCCCACGCGCGCCTGACCTGCGGCAGCAACGCGGCGTCGCGTTGTAGACGCGCCGGTCGCTTCGTCGGATTGGCGCGGCGCCCCGCGTGCAGGTAATACGTCGACGGGGCGATCGGCAATACCCTGCAGATCGGCTCGACCCCGTACATCGACCGGTGTTCATCGATGAAACGCGTCATCACTTGGATCGGCGGTCGAGCTCCGCCTGCGCAAAATACGCACTGGCCTTGCGCAGGATCTCGTTGGCCTGGCGTAGCTCCTTCACCTCGCGTTCCAGCGTCTTCACGCGCTCTCGCTCCGCCGTCGTCAGACCGGCACGCGACCCTTGGTCGCGCTCGGCCTGCCGAACCCAGTTGCACAGCGTCTGCGCCGTGCAGCCGATCTTGGCAGCAATCGATTCGATCGCCGCCCACTGCGAGGTGTGCTCAGCCTGGTGCTCGCGCACCATCCGAACTGCTCGCTCTCGTACTTCCGGGGCATACTTGTTGGGCTTCTTCATGACTCCATCCTCTCAAAGGTTGGAGCCTCCGGGAAAGCCGGGGCGATTCAGTGCGTCGAGAGGATCACCTGAATTCTGCGCTGTCGCGAAAGCCAGAGCAGAAACCGCACAAGACGGCGTTGTGCTCTTGGGTGCAATGACGCTTCTACCTCATCAATAAGCAGAAGCGAGTTCTCGGGAAGGCCTTGAAGTGTTCGGAAAAGATCAAGGGTTGCATCCTCTCCGGCGCCTTGATGAAACTGCGACAATTCACCCCATTCGCGCTCTAGAACGCCAACTGATCGCTTCTTGTCAACGTCGGATGTGGCAAAGCGCGCTTTGCTGTACTGGCGCCCAAGAACATGTGAAAGACGATCTCTAAACGCATCGTTAATCTCACTACTCTCTACTTCGGCGGCAGCTGAGCGAGCTATCTTCGCGTAACCAGCTGACGCGTCGAGTGGTAGCGTGCGCGCGATATCGAGCAGGTATACGTCTCTCTTTGGAGCGCTCTGAATCGCCCCGGCTTTCCCGGAGGCTCCAACCTTTGAGAGGATGGAGTCATGAAGAAGCCCAACAAGTATGCCCCGGAAGTACGAGAGCGAGCAGTTCGGATGGTGCGCGAGCACCAGGCTGAGCACACCTCGCAGTGGGCGGCGATCGAATCGATTGCTGCCAAGATCGGCTGCACGGCGCAGACGCTGTGCAACTGGGTTCGGCAGGCCGAGCGCGACCAAGGGTCGCGTGCCGGTCTGACGACGGCGGAGCGAGAGCGCGTGAAGACGCTGGAACGCGAGGTGAAGGAGCTACGCCAGGCCAACGAGATCCTGCGCAAGGCCAGTGCGTATTTTGCGCAGGCGGAGCTCGACCGCCGATCCAAGTGATGACGCGTTTCATCGATGAACACCGGTCGATGTACGGGGTCGAGCCGATCTGCAGGGTATTGCCGATCGCCCCGTCGACGTATTACCTGCACGCGGGGCGCCGCGCCAATCCGACGAAGCGACCGGCGCGTCTACAACGCGACGCCGCGTTGCTGCCGCAGGTCAGGCGCGCGTGGGAAGAGAACCAGCAGGTGTACGGGGCGAGGAAGGTCTGGAAGCAGTTGCAACGTGAGCGCTGGGTCGTGGCCCGTTGTACGGTTGAGCGGCTCATGCGAGAGCTGGGCATCGTCGGCGTGGTCCGTGGAAAGGCCGTTCGTACGACCAAGCCCGATCCCGGGCGCCCGTGCCCGCTGGATCGCGTGAATCGGCAGTTCAAGGCCGAGCGGCCCGATCAGCTATGGGTGAGCGACTACACCTTCGTCTCGACGTGGCAAGGGTTCGCCTACGTGGCCTTCGTGATCGACGTCTATGCACGGCGCATCGTGGGCTGGAAGGTGTCCGCTGGCCAGCAAACGCAGTTCGTGCTGGACGCACTGGAACAGGCGCTGCATGCGCGAAGTCCGGCGAACCGACTGGTTCATCACAGCGATCGCGGTTCGCAATATGTATCGATCCGCTACACCGAACGACTGGCCGAGGCAGGCATCGAACCATCGGTCGGCAGCGTGGGCGACAGCTACGACAATGCACTCGCCGAAACAATCAATGGCCTGTACAAGGCCGAAGTGGTGCACCGTCAGTCGTGGCGCAGCCGCGAGCAGATCGAACTGGCGACCTTACAGTGGGTCGACTGGTACAACCATCGCCGCCTGCTCGGCTCCATCGGATACATTCCTCCAGCAGAAGCCGAAGAAAACTATTATCGTCAGCACGAGTCCGCCATCGAGGTGTGACTCAAACCAAACAGCCTCCGGGATTTCCGGGGCGATTCACTCTCCGGAACACGCCATCGCTTTGTTGGCTTCGTGATCCGGAAACTATCGACATTGGTTCCGCGCTTAACTCGAAAATCAATCAAGACACCTTGGATCGAGTCCCAATGAGTGTCAACAAAGAATGATGAAGGATAAAAGCGCCTTTCTTTGTCCTTGTTGTCATACGCACAAGCAGCAGCTTTCATTAAGGTGCTCTTGCCGCTCCCGTTCTCACCAACCAAAGCAACAACTGGAAAGTTGAACTCTACGGCCTGTCCCGACCAGCCACGGAGCCCGTCAATCTTGACCATTTGGAGAAACTGCGGCCATAGACCAGCTTGATACTGACCTCTAATCGTGTTTACCTCGGTGTAGTCCATGGGTCTCTCAGACTCCAATGCGCTGCGGGCTAACGCTTGAGGTAAGTGGCCGCTGCCACGAGCTGCATGAAGATACCGCGCCGATTCGCAGCGGTCCACTTGACCGAATAGTTAGGTTGCGTTGGCACCACTGCCGATGGGAACTCTGACCTCGGAGTAGTGCATGCGGGCGAGGTCACCACGAGCTTCCAACTTGCCACGTGCAACATGCTCTTTGACCCGCTGCGCGAAAAACACGTCAGGAACGCCGGCAAGTTGAACTTGTTCCAGCGCAGAGCCGACGACGAGCGAAACTTTGCGCCAAGAGCTAGTGCAATGCATCGCGAGGGCGTTGTCGATTGCCTCGACCTGCACATGAGTAAGATTAGCTACAAGGCTCAACTGCGCTGCGTTGAGAGGAGGATCGGCCTGCAGGTGTTCCATGCCGTTCACCAACGAAACCTAACTACATATATACCCCGATACCGGGGCGATAACGCCTATCGTGCGCGTGCCGTGCAAGCGCGGTCAAGCCGAATTCCTACGTCCAATCAATGCTTTCGCCGACAGCGAACGCGCCGCCGGAACGGCAAGCTGCGTGCGCTATCCGACGAATGCGAGCGGTTATGTCATATCACGGCGAATCCGGGGCGATAACAGGTGCCGGCGCGGCGGCGCGCAAACCGACCCTGTTTGCCGAAGTTCGGCGCCGGATGCGGCTCATGCACTACAGTTTGGCGACGGAACGGATCTACGTGCAGTGGATGCGTCGGTTCATTTTCGCCAATGGTCGACGCCATCCGCGCGAACTCGGCGGTGAAGAGGTGGAGCGCTTTCTCTCCAGGCTGGCAACTGAAGGCGACGTTGCCGCGAGCACGCAGAACCAGGCGTTGTCCGCCCTGCTCTTCCTCTATCGCGAGGTTCTGCGCATCGATCTGCCGTGGATGGAGAATGTCGTGCGCGCGAAGCGCCCGCGTCGTGTTCCTGTGGTGCTGGCGCACGACGAAGTGACGCGACTGCTCGCAGCAATGGACGGCCGGACCTGGCTGCTCGCGAGCCTGCTTTACGGTACCGGGATGCGTCTGATGGAATGCCTGCGCTTGCGCGTGAAGGACCTCGATTTTGCACGCAACGAAATCGTCGTGCGCGACGGCAAGGGTGGCAAGGATCGACGCACGATGTTGCCGCGCGCGCTGGTCGAGCCGTTGCAGCGCGAAATCGAGCGTGCGCGCCAGTTGCATGTACGCGATCTGGCCGCGGGCTTCGGCGAGACGCGCCTGCCGCATGCGCTCGCGCGCAAGTATCCGCGCGCGGCGCGCGAGTTCGGTTGGCAATTCGTGTTTCCGTCGGCGCAACGTTCGCGCGATCCGCTCGACGGCAACGAGCGTCGCCACCATTTCGACGATGCCATGCTTTCGCGCGCGTTGAAGCGGGCGCGATCCGTCGCCGGCATCACCAAGCCGCTGAGCGCACATACGCTTCGGCACAGCTTTGCGACGCATCTGCTCGAGGCCGGTTACGACCTGCGCACGATCCAGGAGTTGCTCGGACACAAGGATGTCGCGACGACGCAGATCTACACGCACGTGCTCAATCGCGGTGGGCAGGGTGTGGTGAGTCCGCTGGATCGGCGGGGATCTGCCGCGGTTTGATCCTTGATACCGGTTTGAGAATCCTTGGGACCCGCTGGGCTGGCTTCCGCGACCGGCGTTCGTTGAACGGACACTGCTGCGCGGTCAGCGATGCTGGTTCATGCTGCGATGCGCGGAGACCTTGCGATTCTCATGGCGGCGCAGGCGCGCACATGCAGACGCCGGGGTCGCGGCAGCGGGCGGCTGCATTGGGTGATCCGGCATGGGCTGTCGCCGGATGATTGCGGAATGTCGCTCAGCTATCCCGGCGCGTCGCTCCGCGATATCGACCTTTCACTCTCCGAATACCACGTTTCACCACCCGAACCCGACATTTCGCCCCGCGATCTCGGCGCTTCCCCTTGCGAGTCCGGCCGTTCCCTCCGTGATCTCGACCCGCGAGCTCGCGATCCCGGCGTTCCGCCGCGCGATCCCGAATCGCCGAGTTCCGGGCCCGGCCTTCCGAGCTTCGAGCTCGACTTGCCGAGTTCCGGGCCCGGCCTTCCGAGCTTCGAGCTCGACTTACCGAGTTCCGAGCCCGGCGTTCCGGGCTTCGATCCCGACTCGCCGAGCTCCGATCCCGGAGTGACACTCCGCGTGCCTGGAACGCCGGGTTGCGTTGCCGGCACGCCGAGCCCCAGGCCCCGCTGTTCCTTCTCCCACCCTGCGGGAGAAGATGCCGGAGGCGGATCAGGGGAGGCGTGCGATGACCGCCGGGTGAACGTGCAGGTTGGTGGTCGAGGCACGCTGCCCCTCACCCGCGCCTGCAGCGCGAGCTCTCCCGCAAGCGGGAGAGGTGACAGGTGCGTGGCAGGCGGGGATGCATCCAGGCGATTCCCCTCACCCGCCGCGCTTGCGCGCGTCGGCCTCTCCCGCAAGCGGGAGAGGCGACAGTTTTTGGGACGACACTCAGCGTTGAGCGACCCGTTCGCGCTCCGGCACGCGTTGCGGCCAGCCGCCGGCGAGGGCCTGGTACAGGGACACGGCGCCGGTGATGCTGCGCGTGCGCGCGTCGGCGAATGCGTCCTGCGCCTGCAGGCGGCTGCGTTCGGCGTCGAGCACGTCGAGCAGGCCGATGGCACCGGCTTCGTAGCGCACGCGGGCGAGGCGTGCGGCGGCGGCGCTGTCGGCGGCGGCGCGTTCGAGCTGGGCATCCTCTGCACGCGCCTTGGCGTAGCGCACGAGCGCATTCTCGGTGTCCTCGAGCGCGAGCAGCACGGCCTGGCGGTACTGCGCGAGCGCGGCATCGGCGTCCGCACCGCTCTCGGCGATGCGCGCGCGCACGTGGCCGACATCAAGGAACGACCAGTCGACGCCGAGCGCGAGCAGGTGCGTTTCGCTGTCGCGTTCGAACAGCGCGCCGGTGCCCGCCGCCTGGGTGCCGATCAGGCCGCCGAGGGTGAAGCGCGGGAACAGGTCGGCGGTGGCGACACCGATGCGCGCGGTCGCCGCATGCAGGCGCTGTTCGGCGGCGGCGACGTCGGGGCGACGCCGCAGCAGTTCGCCGGGTGTCGCCGCGTCGAGGCGATCGGGCAGCGCCGGCAACTCCGCCGGCGCCTGCAGGTCGGCGATGAGCGCGTCGGGCGTGCGTCCGGTCAGCACCGCGATGCGGTGCATCGCGAATGCGATCTGCGCTTCGAGCGCGGGGATGCGCGCATCGGTCGTCTCGAGTTGCGCACGTGCGCGCGCGCTGTCGAAGTCGGTGCCGCCACCGGCGTCGACGCGCGCGTCGACGAGGCGCAATGTCTCGCGCTGGTTGTCGGCATTGTCGCGCGCGACGCGCAGTCGCTCCTGCAGGCCGCGAAGATCGATGTACGTGCGCGCGACCGAACCGGCGATCGCGACCTGCGCCGCGGCGAGATCCGCCGCGCTCGCGGCGGCGTCGGCGCGCCCGGCTTCGATCGAACGGCGGATGCGGCCGAACAGGTCGAGTTCCCAGGCGGCGCCAACGCTCGCGTCGTAGCTGCGCGTGTCGCGGTCTTCGCGCGACACGCCCGGCAGCTGGTCGGCACTCGAGCGGATGTCCTGCGCGTTCGCGCCCGCGGTGATCACCGGCAGCGCGTCGAACTTCGCGCCACGCAGTTGCGCATTGGCGCGCTCGTAGTGCGCGAGCGCGACCTTGAGGTCGTTGTTCGCGGCGAGCGCCTGCTCGATCAGCGCGGCGAGCCGCGCATCGCCGAAGCGGGTCCAGAACTCCGCATCCGCGGCGGACGGCGTCGGATTCGCATCCGCTGCCGCCTGTGCGAAATGCTCCGGGACCTGCGTCTCCGGTCGCACGTAGTCGGGGCCCACCGCGCAGCCCGCCAGCGCGAGGGTTACCGCGAGCGCAAGCGCGCTCGTCTTGAACAGGCCGGGACGGATGCTACGCATGGCTCACCTCCAGGTGGTGCGACACCAGCGGACGACTGCCGAACAGCTTGCGCAGCGCGACGTAGAACACCGGCGTCAGGAACAGGCCGAACAGGGTCACGCCGATCATCCCGGAGAACACCGTGATGCCGGTCGCCGCGCGCACCTCCGCGCCGGCGCCGTGCGACAGCACGAGCGGCACGGTGCCGGCGATGAACGCGATCGAGGTCATCACGATCGGGCGCAGGCGCAGGCGGCACGATTCCAGCGCGGCTTCGACGATGCCCTTGCCCTGCATCTCGAGCTCGCGCGCGAATTCGACGATGAGGATCGCGTTCTTGCAGGCGAGGCCCATCAGCACGACCAGTCCGACCTGCACGAACACGTTGTTGTCGCCGCCCGTGAGCTTCACGCCGAGCAGTGCCGCGAGCATGCACATCGGCACGATCAGGATCACCGCGAGCGGCAGGGTCCAGCTTTCATACAGCGCGGCAAGCACGAGGAACGCGAGCAGGATTGCGAGCGGGAACACGATCAGCGCCGCATTGCCCTGGGTGACCTGCTGGTAGCTGAGATCGGTCCACTCGATCTTCATGCCGTTCGGCAGCACCTTGTCGGCGGTGGCCGCGACGATGCCCATCGCCTGTGCCGACGACAGCAGGCTCGGATCGCCCTCGCCGGCAAGGTCCGCCGCCGGATAGCCGTTGTAGCGCAGCACAGGATCGGGGCCGTAGGTCTGGTGGATCTTCACCATCGAACCGATCGGCACCATCTCGCCACGGTTGTTGCGCGTGCGCAGCTTGGCGATGTCCTCGACGCTGTCGCGGAACGACCCGTCGGCCTGCGCGATGACCTGCCAGGTGCGGCCGAACTGGTTGAAGTCGTTGACGTAGACCGAACCGAGGTAGGTCTGCAGCGTATCGAACAGCTCGGTCAGCGAGACACCCTGCGCCTTCGCCTTGACGCGATCGACCTCGGCGTCGAGCTGCGGCACGTTCGCCTGGTAGCTCGAGATCGGGAAGCCCATGCCCGGCGTCTGCGCGATCGCGCCCTGCATCGACTGCACGGCCGTCTGCAACGCGCCGTAGCCGAGGTTGTCGCGGTCCTCGATGAACGCCTGGTAGCCGTTGCCGTTGCCGAGGCCGAGGATCGGCGGCGGCATCAGCGCGAACGTGAAGCCGTCCTGCAGCCCGGCGATCTTCTGGTTGATCTCGCCGACGATCTCCGCCGCACTGCGATGCCGCTCGCTGAAGGGCTTCAGCGGGAAGAACACCACGCCGGTGTTCGGCGTATTGGTGAACTGCAGCGCATTGAGGCCGGGGAACGCGACCGAATGCGCGACGCCTTCGGTCTTCATCGCGATGTCGGCGACCTTCTTGAGCAACGCATCGGTGCGCTCGATCGAGGAACCCTCGGGCGTCTTCACACCGGCGATCAGGTACAGCTTGTCCTGGGTCGGGATGAAGCCCGGCGGCACCACGCGGAACATCATGCCGGTCGCGACGAGCAGCACCGCGTAGACGACGAATACCGCGCCGCGCCGGCCGAGCGTGCGCGACACGCCGCCCTGGTAACGCTCGGAGTTACGCTTGAAGAAGCGGTTGAACGGACGGAACACCCAGCCGAACAGGCGGTCGATCAAGCGCGACAGCGCATCCTTCGGTGCGTCGTGCGACTTCAGCAGGCGCGCGGCGAGCGCCGGCGACAGGGTCAGCGAGTTGATCGCGGAGATCACCGTCGAGATCGCGATGGTGACCGCGAACTGCTTGTAGAACTGGCCGGTCACGCCCGAGAGGAACGCCATCGGCACGAACACCGCGCACAGCACCAGCGCGATCGCGATGATCGGGCCGGACACTTCGCGCATCGCCTGGTGCGCAGCTTCGAGCGGCGTGCGCCCTTCCTCGATGTTGCGCTCGACGTTCTCGACCACGACGATCGCATCGTCGACGACGATGCCGATCGCGAGCACGAGGCCGAACAGGCTCAGCGTGTTGATCGAGAAGCCGAGCAGGTACAGCGCCCCGAACGTGCCGACGATCGACACCGGCACCGCGATCAGCGGGATGATCGACGCACGCCAGGTCTGCAGGAACAGGATTACCACCAGCACGACCAGCAGCACCGCTTCGAGCAGCGTGCTGACGACCGCCTTGATCGAGTCGCGCACGAAGATCGTCGTGTCGTAGACCGCCTCGTACTTGATGCCGGCCGGGAAGCGCTTGGCGATCTCGTCCATGTTCGCGATGACGTTCTTCTGGATCTCGAGCGCGTTCGCACCGGGCGCCTGGAAGACGCCGATGCCGACCGCGTTCTTGCCGTCGAGCTGCGAGCGCAGGGTGTAGTCGCCGGCGCCGAGTTCGAGGCGCGCGACGTCGGACAGGCGCACGATCTCGCCGTCCGCGCCCGCCTTGAGCACGATGCCGCCGAACTCTTCCACCGACTTCAGGCGGCCCTGCGCATTGATGAGGGTAAGGAAGTTGCTGTTCGGCATCGGCTCGGCACCGAGCTGGCCAGCCGAGACCTGCACGTTCTGCTCGCGCATCGCGCCGACCACGTCGCTCGCGGTGAGGCCGCGCGAGGCGACCTTGTCCGGGTCGAGCCACGCGCGCATCGCGTAGTCGCCGCCGCCGAAGATCTGCGCGTCGCCGACGCCGGGCAGGCGCGCGAGCGAGTCCTTGACGTGCATGCGCGCGTAGTTGCGCAGGTACAGCGTGTCGTACTTGCCGTCGGGCGAGGTCAGGTGCACGACCATGAGGAAGGTCGGCGACTGTTTCTGCGTCGTCACGCCCTGCCGGCGCACGTCCTCGGGCAGGCGCGCGAGTGCCTGCGCGACGCGGTTCTGCACGCGCACCGCGGCGTCGTCCGCGTCGGTGCCGGGACGGAACGTCACGGTCATCTGCAGCACGCCGTCGGAACCGGCGACCGACTTGATGTACATCATGTTCTCGACGCCGTTGATCGCTTCCTCGAGCGGCGTCGACACGGTGTCGGCGATCACTTTCGGATTGGCGCCCGGGTACACCGTGCGCACGATCACCGACGGCGGAACGACCTCGGGGTATTCACTGATCGGCAGGATCGGGATCGCGATCAGGCCGGCGGCGAAGATCACGATCGACAGCACCGCCGCGAAGATCGGCCGGTCGATGAAAAATCTGGAAAAGTCCATGGTTTGTCCTTGCGCGGCACGCGGCCGCATCGAAGCCCGCTCCCGCACGGGAGCCTTCAGTCGTGTGGATCAAAGCGACACCGGCGCGCGAACGCGCGTCCAGGTCGAACCCGCATCCGTTTCGCATCGCCCCCTCCGCGCGGGAGGAGGCGATGCACCCGCTTACTTCATGGCGACCGGATCCTTGCCCGGCGCGGCGCCTTCTTCCATCGCGATCGTCTTCGGCTGCACCGGCATTCCGGGGAAGAAGATCTTCTGCATGCCGCGGATGATCACCGCGTCCTGCGCGTCGAGGCCGGAATCGACCACGCGCAGGCCGTCGATGACGCGACCGGCCACGATGTCCTTGCGCACCGCCTTGTTGTCGGGGCCGAGCACGTAGACGTACTTGCGGTCCTGGTCGGTCAGCACCGCCTTGTCGTCGACCAGCATCGCCTTGAACTCGGCGCTGCCCTCGAGCTGCACGCGCGCGAACAGGCCGGGCGTAAGGGCGCGGTCGGCATTCGGCAGCACCGCGCGCGCATGGATGGTGCCGGTCGTGCTGTCGATCCGGTTGTCGATGAAGTCGACCGTGCCGACGTGCGGATACCCGTCCTCGTTGGCGAGGCCAACCCGCACCGGATTGCGCAGCTCGGCGCGCTGGCCCTTGCGGGCGAGGTCGGCATAGCGCAGATAAGCCTGCTCGTCGCCTTCGAAATCGACATACATCGGGTCCATCGAGACGACCGTGGTGAGCAGGGTTTCGTCGGCGCGCGCGAGGTTGCCGATCGTGACCAGCGCGCGGCCGGTGCGCCCGGCGATCGGCGAGCGCACTTCGGTGAACTGCAGGTCGAGTTCGGCGGTGGCAACCGCGGCTTCGGCGGCGCGCACGGCCGCGTTGCCCTGCGCGACGGCGGCATGGCGCGTGTCGAACTCCTCGCGCGAGATCGCCTTCGCCGTGACCAGGGTCTGCGCCCGCGCATCCTGGGTCTGCGCGAGCTGCGCTTCGCTGCGCGCACGCGCGAGGTCGGCCTGCGCCTTGGCGAGTTGGGCGCGATACGGTCGCTGGTCGATCACGAACAGCAGGTCGCCCTTGCCGACTTCACGACCTTCAACATAGGCGACCTTGTCGACGTAGCCACTGACGCGCGGCCGCAGCTCGACCGTCTGCACCGCGGCGACGCGGCCGGTGAAGTCGTCCCACTGGCGCACGTTCTTGACCAGCACCTGGGCCACGCTGACCTCGGGCGGCGGGGGCATCGCGGCACCGCCTGGAGCCGCATGGCTGCTGCAACCGGCGGCGATCGCCGCTGCCACGCCCGCAGCGAGGGCTAGGGCAGCGGGCCGCAAATGGAACTTTGCAAAGGCGGTGTGCGGATTCATCAGGTGTACCTCATGGCATTTTCGAAGGATCGGGGGTGCTCGGCGGCGCGGCTGACCGTGCAGCGTCATGCGGCGGCGCCGTTTGCGGCTATTCGTTTCTTGCGCAGCGTCCCGGGCTGGCGCCAGTCCATTCATCGACGTTCGGCCGCGGCACGGATCGACAGCGGGCGGTATCGGCGTGGCTCGTTGGCCTCGCGCAATGGAGTAAGGGCGGAGATTCATGTTCAATAGAGCTTGAAAGCGGGAATGACCGTCCCGACATCGGGCCAATCCCCGACCGGAGTCCAGCATGGCCCGAGACCTCAACGACACGCTGATCTTCGTAAGGGTGGTCGAACATGGCAGTTTCATTGCAGCCGCGCGCGCGCTGCGGCTGCCGAAGACCTCGGTTTCGCGCAAGGTGCAGGAGCTGGAGGAACGCCTCGGCGCGCAACTCCTGCATCGCACGACGCGCAAGCTCGGCCTGACCGAGGCGGGCACGATCTATTTCGAGCATTGCCAGCAGATTGCGCGCCAGCTCGACGAAGCCGAGAGCGCGGTCGGCCAGTTGCAGGGCGGACCCCGCGGCTGGCTGCGGGTGACCGCTCCGTACTCGATCGGCATCACCTGGGTCGCACCGCTGCTGAGCGAGTTCTACGCGCTGCATCCGGAACTCAAGGTCGAAATGGTCCTGACCCAGGAACCGCTCGACCTGATCGCGAAGGAAATCGATGTCGGCCTGCGCGTCGGCAACCTGCCCGACTCCAACCTCGCCGCGCGCCGCCTCGCCGTATTCCGCACCCAGGTCTACGCGAGCCCGCTCTACCTGCAACGCTTCGGCGAGCCGCTGCACCCGGATGAACTGCCGCGCCACCGCACGCTTGCGATGCACAAGTCGCGCAACAACGGCGACTACACCTGGACACTCGGCGACGGCGAACGCTACATCGACTACAAGGTCAACCCGATCCTCGTCGCGAACGATCCCGCGCCGCTGATCGGCGCGCTGCTGGGCGGGGAAGGCCTGATGCTGGCCAGCGACGTCACCGCCAAGCCTTATGCCGAGCTCGGCCACGTGCAGCGCGTGCTCGCCGGCTGGACCGGACCCGAGGTCGATTTCAATGCGGTCTTCTCGCGCGGCCGCGTGCCGTCGCCGAAGGTGCGCGCGTTCGTCGACTTCCTGGTCGAACGCCTCAACTTCGACGCCGACTACATGCACACGCTCTGCCCGAACGAGCGCGCCCGCGCAGCAGGCGGCGACGCAAAGGCGACGGTCAAGCAACAACTTGCGCAGGCCGACGCGGTGGTGAAGCGGGCGCTGGCAGAGATCGGAGATTGACGTAGGGTGGGCTCAAGCCCACCTTGCGCGGCTCATGCACGAAGCCGGTGGGCCAGGGTCCACCCTACGAGGCTGTGCTTTCGTAGGGCGGGTCGAGCGCGCAGCGCGAGTCCCGCCGCATGCCGCGACCACCGGCCCGGCGGCACGCGCTACGCGCGTACCGCCCTACGACATCGCGGCTTCCGTTGCTCCCGCAACACCTGTCAATCGAGCGTGTAATCGAACACGTACGAATGCGCGCCGCCGTCGGCAATCACGATCGTCATGGACCCGCCGAGGCCGACGAGTTCGCCGGTGCCCGAATCCGGGACCACCTTGATACCCTGCGTCGCCACGCCGCGCGCCATCGTGCAACTGTGCTGGAGTACGAACGTGCCTCTTCGTCCATCGAGCGTTCCGTCCACACGCTCGATCGCGACATAGCCGGCCGAGGTCGGTTCGGCGGTGCGGAACGAAATCATCTCGCCCTGGCTGGTCGCCTCGAGCGCGCCCTGGAAGCGTTTGTCGAGCGCCATGCGGCCGATGCCAGCGGCTTCCGCCTGCGGGTTGTCGGCCTTCTGCGGGATGATCTTGACGTCGAACGGTCCGCTCGCGCGATGGTTCATGGGGACTCCTTTGTCGGTGGCGCTGGCGATGGTCGCCGGCTGTTCGGTCGCACCCGCCGGCAGCGGGCCAGCGAGCGCGAACACGACAACGCAGATGCGCATTCTCGCGTAGAGTGGACTGGCCATGCTCGCCCTCATGGTGACGAGGGCGCATTCGAGCAGGATCGCGAAGATGAGGATTGGAAAAACGCGACGGCACGCGGAAACGCGGCGATGGTGAACTTCGGTCCCGGCCATGCACGTGGCATCCTGCATCGCGTCGCGCCGGTCGAACGCTTCCACCACGCACGGCACCCGGCCGACGGGCCGCTGGCCGCCTTCGTGCAGCACTACTGGATCGTGCGCTGGAACCTCGCCGGCCACGCGCCGCAACGGCAGGAAACGCTGCCGCACCCGAATGCCTATCTCGTGTTCGAACCGGAAAGCGCGCTCGTCGCCGGGGTCGCGACCGGACGCTGGACGCGGCTGCTCGAGGGCGACAGTTTCGCGTTCGGCGTGAAGTTCCGCCCGGGCGGGCTGCGTCCGTTCCTCGGCCGCGCGGTTTCAGCCCTGACCGATTGCCGGCTTCCACTGGGCGACGTGTTCGGCGACGAGCAGGGCCTGCACGCCCGCGTGGTCGCATGCAGCGACGAACGGGCGATGATCGATATCGTGCAGGCATTCCTGCTCGAACGCATGCCCGCGCCGGACCCGCAGGTCGATCGCATCGCGACACTCGTTGCCGAGGTCGAGACGGATCGCACGCTGACCCGTGCCGCTGCGCTCGCCGCGCGTCACGGCACCAGCCTGCGCGCACTGCAACGCCTGTTCGACGACTACGTTGGCGTCGGCCCGAAATGGGTCATCAACCGCTATCGCCTGCACGAAGCCGTCGACCGCCTCGCCGACGGCGACAAGGTCGACTGGACCGCGCTTGCTCTCGACCTCGGCTATTTCGACCAGGCGCATTTCATTCGCGACTTTCGCAGCCTGGTCGGGCGCACGCCGGGAGAATTCGCGCGCGACCTGCGCAAATGACGGGGCGGCGCGATTCGCCATGCCTGCCACCCCATGCGTGATAACGCAGCTCGTGCGGCGTATGCTGCTCGCATGCGCACCTTCATCGTCCTGCTCGCCCTGCAACTGATCGCCTGCGCCACGGCGACCTCGGCGCCGCGCCTGCTCGGCCCGCCGATCAAGGCCGATGCCGTCGACTACAGCTGCGCGACCGACGCCGACTGCGCGATCAAGGACATCGGCAACTGCTGCGGCAGCTATCCGACCTGCGTGAACCAGGCAAGTCCGACGTTCCCCGACAAGGTGCGCGAAGAGTGCGCGAAGAACCACACGGCCGGCGTCTGCGGCCATCCGGACGTCAAGGGCTGCAGCTGCATCGAGGGACGTTGCAGCAATGTGCTCGAAGGCGACGGCGCGAAACACTGACCATCAGTCCGGCGCGAGCGCGGGGCGTGCGGGCGCGTCGTTCGACCGATGCTTGCTTTGCACGAGGCGTTCCCACGGCAGCGACCACGCGCGCGCGACGAGCGCACCGAGCGCCCACGCGCCGAGCACGCCGGGGACGTAGGCGAGGAAGCTCCAGTACGGCGCGATGCCGCTCGCTTTCCACATCGCGACGACCGCGAACACCACGAACATGTGGCCGAGGTAGATCTCGTAGCTGAGGCGTCCGAACGAGCGCAGCCACGCCGTGCCCGCGAGCGCGCGCCGGCCTTCGCGATCGAGACCGACTGCGAGGCAAGCGACCGAGAGCGTCAGAACCAGCATCACGCCGTTGCCGATCCACGACCACCACCAGCCCTCGACGAACAGCACGCTCGCGAGTCCGAGCGAACCGCCGATGACGAACGCGCGATCGAGCCACGCGGGTCGCGCGGGCCAGCGTGCCGCCGCAAGCGCCGCGATGACGCCCGTCGCGATCGCTGCCATGCCCGGCAGGTACGCCTTCTCCTGCCAGATCTCGTTGCCCTCCAGCGCGGCGCGCGTCGCCGGCAGCGACAACGCGAGCGCGGCGAGCAAGGCGACCAGCACGCGCTCGCTGCGCACGACGAGGCACACCAGCGGAAAGCCGAGATAGAACACTTCCTCGATCGAGAGCGACCACAGCACGTCCCAGCCCCCCGGAAGATAACCGGTGACGCCCTCGTACCAGTTGAGATGCAGGCCGGCGACCGCGAGGACCGCGCGGCCGAGCGACTGGCCGTCGCGCTGGATCACGTAGTCCGTGGCGCCCGCCAGGTGCAGCAGCGACAGCACGGCCACCAGCAACACCAGGCACGGCACGATGCGCGCGGCACGGCGCCGGTAGAACGCACCGGCGTCGATGCGCGCGAGCGTGCCCCAGCGGCGGATCGAATGGCCCGCAATCAAGAACCCGGACAGCACGAAGAACACGAACACCGCCTCGTACCCGTTCCAGTTCAACGCGGAAAGGATGCGCCGCGGCACGAACTCGTCGAGCGCGCTCGCCTTCAGCGGCAGGCGCAAGCCGATGTGGTGCAGCACGACGAGCAGGATCGACAGTCCGCGCAGCAGGTCGAGGCCGGGATTGCGCGAAATGCTCGATGCGACGTCCTGCGGATTTTCCACGCCTTGCACCTTCGTTCTGCCTCGACCGGCGCGCATGGTGGAGCGCGGCGCGCGCGTTGGCAACCGGTGGATTCCCGCCCTTCGACTCCGGCGCCGCCGCGCCTGCGCGGTGAATGAAGACCCAGGGATCCGTTCGTGTCGAGCGCAGCCGAGCAAGGCTCCGCGGGCAGATCTACACCACAAGCGTTCGCGTCGAGCCGCGGCGCAAGGCTCCGCGGAGTCGAAACACACCACATCCGTTCGCGTTGAGCGCAGCGAGCGACAGCGAGCGCAGTCGAAACGCCCGCGGCCCCTCTACGCCGGCGTGACGGACCCTTCGACTTCGCGCCTTCGGCGCTGCGCTCAGGGCGAACGGGTTTCGGGTTTCGGGTTTCGGGTTTCGGGTTTCGGGTTTCGAGTTTCGGGTTTCGGGTTTCGGGTTTCGAGTTTCGAGTTTCGAGTTTCGAGTTTCGAGTTTCGGGTTTCGGGTTTCGGGTTTCGGGTTTCGGGTTGGAGCGGGCCGAACGCCCTGATTGCGGCAACGCGGGCCGGACACTAACCTCGCAACGACCACCGACCAAGGGTTCGCCATGCCGAATGCCGCGATCACCCTCACCCTGCCCGCATGGATCGAACAGGAATTCGATCCCGCGCAGGTCCACGCCGGCAACGAGGCGCGCGTCGCGCTCGCGATCCGCCTCGCGCGGCGCAATGTCGAACACGGCACCGGTGGCCCGTTCGGCGCCGCAGTGTTCGATGCAGACGGCCACGTGGTCGCGTACGGCGTGAATCGCGTGATGCCGGAATCGTGTTCGGTTGCACACGCCGAGATGATGGCATTCATGGGCGCGCAGACGAAACTGCGCCGGCACCGCCTCAACGAGGGCGGCCAGCGCTACGTGCTCGCGACCAGCGCGCAACCGTGTTGCCAGTGCTACGGCGCGAGCTTCTGGGCCGGCATCGACGAACTCCTGATTGGCGCGCGCTCGAGCGACGTGATGGAACTCAGCGAGTTCGATGAAGGCCCGCTGCCGGCCGACTGGATCGGCGAACTTGAACGGCGCGGCATCGCGGTGCGGCGCGACATCCTGCGCGACGAGGCGCGTGAGGTATTCCATCTCTACGCGCGTGCAGGCGGCTCGAGTTATTGAATCCCAAGAGTGTCGCGCTGAACGGTGGGACGCGCCGCTGCGCGGCTGTTGTCCCACCCTACATTGGCGCGAACTCGGGCGGCGCGGCATCGCGGTGCGGCGCGACATAGTGCGCGACGAGGCGCGCGTTGTCTTCCATTGGCATGTACGATCCGAATGGGCGGCAGATTGAATGCGCTCCGCAGCGCCGCGGGGCACACATGCCAGGACCGGTTATCAGGAGTTCCCATGCGCTTTTCATACATGCGCCGAATCGCCTCCGCTGCCCTGCGTCCGAGCTTAGGGCTCGCGCTTGCCGGCGCGCTCGGGCTCGCCCATTCGCAATATGTTCCACTGGCTGATGTCGTGCAGATCGCATCCGGCTGGGATCACAGTTGCGCGATCGTCGGTGCTGGCGCCGTCAAATGCTGGGGCATGAACAATGCGGGTGCGCTCGGAGACGGTACGCAGATCGATCGTTCGATGCCGGTGGCGGTCGTGGGATTGCAGGAGGGTGTGACGACGCTCGCGGCAGGGGGCTGGCACTCCTGTGCACTGGTCGCGACCGGCGGCGTGAAGTGCTGGGGCGCGAATGGATCTGGACAACTTGGCAACGGTACCTACGCATCGCAACTCGTCCCGGTCGATGTCGTGGGACTTGGCGCCGCTGCCATCGCGATCGCGGCCGGCGATGACCACACGTGCGCCGTGCTGGAAACCGGCGGAGTCAAATGCTGGGGCTCCAATGGTTCCGGTCAACTGGGCAATGGCTCCTATCTGGGCAGCCCAGTACCGGTGGATGCCTCGTGGCTGCTGGGTGCGCGGGCCGTAGCTGCCGGCTTCGACTATACCTGCACGCTCGTCGATGGCGGCGCGGTCACGTGTTGGGGCACCAACGGATTCGGACAGCTCGGAGACGGGGTTACGCAAGGTCGCCGGCCGACTCCGTGGCCAACGGTGGCCGGGCTGGATTCGGGCGTGGCGTCCATCAGCGCCAAGTCGTCGCACACGTGCGCTGCCATGCTCGTCGGCAAGGCCAGGTGCTGGGGCTCGAATTGGGCCGGTGAACTCGGGGGCGGAGACAGCTCATCCCATTCGACCCCGATCGAAGTCGTCGGGTTGGGTTCGGTCCAGTCCGTCGCATTGGGCAACGGATTCAGTTGCGCGCGCAGCACTGAGGGCGCCATCGAATGCTGGGGAGGCAACTCCGACGGCACGCTGGGCAACGGCACCTTCCGCGGCAGCCTCGTACCGGTCGACGTTGCGCTACTCTCCGGGGCTCTCGCCATCAACGCAGGTGGCCGACATGCGTGCGCAATCACGAACCTGCACGAAGCGGTCTGCTGGGGAAACGATTTTTTCGGGCAGCTCGGAAACGCCACGACGACGCAACGTCTGACCCCGGTTGACGTGATCGGCGTCGGCAGCATCGACGCCGTCAGCGCCGGGTTCAGCCATACATGCGCATTGACCGCCGCGTCGACAGCCGCTTGCTGGGGCAACAACTACGGCGGCCAGCTCGGCGACGGCACGACCGAGCGGCGACTGGTTCCGACGGACGTGACGGGTCTCGGCAACGGGGTCCGGGCCGTCAGCGGCGGCCGCCGTCATTCCTGCGCGATCGATGCATCCGGAGGCGTCGAGTGCTGGGGCGAAAACGCGTACGGCCAGCTCGGCGATGGCAGCACGACCGATCGCGCGACACCGGCGGCGATCTCCGCGCTGGGTGCCGACAACCTCGCGATAGCAACGGGCTGGTATCACACCTGTGCCATCACTTCGGCCGGCGGCGCAAAGTGCTGGGGCGACAACAGCTCCGGCCAGCTCGGCGATGGCAGCACGACGCAGCGCGAAACGCCGGTCCAAGTGGCCGGACTCGCGAGTGGGGTGCTTGCGTTGGCACTCGGGGAAACCCACACCTGCGCCCTCATGCAGACGGGTGGCATCAAATGCTGGGGTGGCAATTGGTCCGGCGAGCTCGGCACGGGAGACGGCCAGCAACACACCACGCCCGTCGACGTACCCGGACTCATGAGCGGTGTCCGCGCGATCAGCGCGAACACCACGATGACCTGCGCGCTGACCGACAGTGGCATGGCGAAATGCTGGGGCTATGGCGTCGTCGGCAACGGCAGCCCCAATGGTTCGTCCCCGACACCCGTCGACGTCGCCGGACTTTCCTCCGGCGTCGTCGCGATCACGCAAGGTGCGCTGCATGTCTGTGCACAGCTCATGGATGGAGTGCGCTGCTGGGGCCGAAACGATTTCGGCCAACTTGGCGACGGAAGTCGCGAAACGCGACTCGTGCCGACGGAAGTAGTGGGACTGGGTGGTCCGGTAGAAGCGGTCAGCGCCGGCAGTCAACATACGTGCGCACTGATGGCAACGGGCGCACTCAAGTGCTGGGGCTCCAATGCCTATGGCCAGGTCGGCGATGGCACTGCCGAAGGCATTCCGCTGCCCCAGACGGTCGTCGTGCCCGGCGATCCAATCTTCCGCAGCGGGTTCGAATAGCCACGGCTCACCGCAAACGAACCGTCGGCGCGACACCGGTGGGACGCGCCGCTGCGCGGCTGTTGTCCCACCCTACCCGCTCCGGTTGTCACGTCGACGCGGTCGGCGCAGGCAGGGCGGTACGCGAAGCGCGTGCCGCCGTCACGCGTCAATTGAAGCCGTCGGCGAAGATCAGGTCGGCACCCGAGACCACGAGCAGGTTCGCCGACATCGCCGGCAGTGCGTTCAAGGTCAATGACGTGGTGCTGATCGTGCCGGTGTCGATCTGATGAACGCCCGTGGCGCCGTCGAAGCCATACAGCTTCCAGCTCGTTCCCGGCACGCTCGCGAACGTCAGCGGGACATTCTGAGCGGTGGTCGTCTTGTTGGTCAGCAGCACCATGGTGCGTCCGCCGGACACGAACGCATACGCGCCGACCTGGTCGACGTTTGCGCTCTGCGCATGCACGCTGCTGCCCTGCACCTTCGCGCCGGCGCCGTCGTAGTTCAGGAACAAGGTGAACGCGCGCTCGGCCTTGCTGTTCGCCTCCGGCGCGACCCAGCGCGTCGCCATGTCGACCCCTTCGCGGGCGAAGATGCCGAACAGTTCCGCCTGCGCGACCGCACCGCTGGTGGTGCCGTCGTTGCCCCAGTTGTATTCGGTGATCGCGAGCTTGGTCCCCGCGCAATACTGGTCGATCCACGCGCGCACGCGCGGGATCAGGTTCGGCTTGCTGTAGTGGTTGGCGTCGCCGTCGCCAAGATCGGCGATCCACGATTCGGATACCCACGCCGGGTCGTACAGTTCCTTGAGCGAGCGCAGGCGCCGCGCCGCCGTGGTTGGCGAATCGTCGTCGTTGAGCGCGACATTGCCCTGCGGGTAGTAGTGCAGGTCGAGGTAGTCGACGACGCGCGCGCCGCCGGCAAGTGGATGCGCGCATACCTGTTGCAGGTACCACGCGACGAACGGCGTGCCGCCGTGCGCGGCGCGGTCGCTGCCATCGGCGCAGTTGTCGGCCGCCGATCCGAACAGGTCGCAGTAGCCCCATGTCACCGGACCGGTCACCTTCGCCGCAGCATCCTGCTGCTTGATCGCGGTGCCGTAGGCGAGCGCCTTGTTCCAGGTCTCGTCATAGGTCGTCGGCGCGGGATGCACGTCGCGGTGGGTCGAATTCCACAGCATCACCTCGTTGTCGAGCGAGTAGAAGCGCACGCCACCCGCCGCGGCGTTGCCGAACGTCGACTGCAGGTGCGCGATCCACTCCTTCTGGAACGCCGGTGTAACTTCGCTCGAGGTGTCGTGCGGATCGTTGTTGATGAGGTGAAAGCGGCCTTCGTTGCCGTAGGGCACGCAATCAGGTGACGAATTGCTGGCAGGATTGCAGTCGCCGCTGCCCGCATCGGTGTCCCACGGGTCGACCGCCGCGCTCCATGGATTGGCGGGCACCTGCGTGCCGTAGGTCGCGACCGAGAAACCGGCCAGATAAGGATGCTGCAGCGGGCTGTCCGCGCGCGGCGTCCAGCCGATCGTCGGGATCGTGATCAACGCATCCGCGCCGTAGCTGCGTGCTTCGCTGATGAACGCGTCCGCGTCGTTGTTCAGCGGCGGCACGTGGGTGCGGTCGCTTGCGCCCGGGATGTTCTCGAAATACCAGTCGAACGCGGTGCTGTGCACGTCGACCTTCCAGTTGTAGCGCGTTGCACCGTTGCCGCCCCAGCGCCGCAGCGGATAGCCGACGACGGCATTGCGTGCTCCGTCGCCGTAGGCGACGCCGAAGATCAAGGGCGTGAAGGGGCGCACGTTCGCGCTCGCATCGACACTGACCGCAACGGCCGCATGCGCCGCATCCGGCAGGAGCGCCACGAGTGCCAGCACCAGCGCGGCGGGCAGGCTCCGCTTGAAGAACATGGGCATGGTCGTCCCCAGTCAATGGCGAGGCGCACACCCTATTCGCCCGCTCGCGCGGTTTCCCGCGAAGCCGTCACACTCGTCAGCGCGGACCGGGCCGGGCATCATGCACAACCCGCCTTGCGCAGCCGCCATGTCCGTTTCCTCCCCTTCCAGCCTGCTCGCCTACTGCCGCCCCGGTTTCGAGGGCGAGTGCGCGCAGGAGCTTTCCGGCCGCGATGCCCTACTCGCCGGCGCCGGCTACGCGCGCGCCGCGCGCGGCAGCGGTTTCGTCGAATTCGTCACGCCGGACGCCGAGGCGCTCGCCGGCAGCTGGCGCGACCTGGTGTTCGCACGCCAGCTGCTGCAGGTACTCGGCAGCGCGCGCGACCTGCCGCCGAAGGACCGCCTCGGCGTGCTGCTGCCGATCATCGAGGCGACGGAGTCCGCGCAGGGCCCGCGCCGCTGGTGCGATGCCTGGGTCGAGGCGCCCGACAGCGACGCCGCGCGCGAACTCGCGCCGCTCTGCCGCGGCCTCAATGCCGCCCTTGTCGGCGTGCTGAAGAAGAAGCAGCTGATCGACCGCGCCTCGCGCTGGCGCCTGCACCTGTGCCTGACCGCGACCGACGCCGCCTACGTCGCGATGGCCGACATCGCGCACACGGCACCGTGGCCGGGCGGCATCCCGCGCCTGAAATTCCCGCGCGCGGCGCCGAGCCGCTCGACGCTGAAGCTCGAGGAGGCCCTGCTGGTTTTGCTCGACGAGGGCGAACGCGAGCGCTGGTTGAAGCCGGGCATGCGCGCGGTCGATCTCGGTGCCTCGCCCGGCGGCTGGACCTGGCAGCTCGTCGCGCGCTCGCTGCACGTGGCGGCCGTCGACAACGGTCCGATGGACGCGGACCTGCTCGCGTCCGGGCTGGTCGACCACCTGCGCGCCGACGGTTTCCGCTACCGACCACAGAAACCGGTCGACTGGCTGGTGTGCGACATGGTCGAGCAGCCGCGCCGCGTCGCCGCGCTGATGGCGGACTGGCTCGCGACCGGCCAATGCCGTTACGCGATCTTCAACCTCAAACTGCCGATGAAGAAGCGCCACGACGAAGTGCAGCTCTGCCTCGCCCTCGTCGCCGACGCACTCGCGGCGGCGGGCAAACGCGTCGAGTTGCGTGCCAAGCAGCTTTACCACGATCGCGAGGAGATCACGGTGTTCGCGCGCGCGTCCTGAACGCCGCGCGACCGCTCGCGATCGGGAGATCTTGTCACTGCGCATCGAGCGGCTATCCTTGCACCGACACGGCCGCGCCCGATCGGCGTGCCCGCATTCCCTTTCATGGATGACGATGAAACGCCTGCGCGCCTTCCTGCCGCTGCTCGTTCTGATCGCGCTCGGTGTCGCGTTGTTCTTCGGCGGCGTGCTCGATCGCTTCGACCCGCATCGGATCGTGCAGGAAGAAGCCGACCTGCGTGCAGGCATCCTCGCCCATCCGCTGCTCGCCGGACTCGCCCAGGTCGGCCTTATGACGCTCGCGATCGCGACCGGCATTCCCGGCGCCGTGGTCATCGTGCTCGCCGGTGGCATGCTGTTCGGCATCGTCGAAGGCACGTTGCTGTCGGCGATCGGCACCACGCTCGGCGCCCTGATCCTTTTCCTCGCCAGTCGTTCCGCCTTCGCGCAGGGGACCGGCAAGGCACCCGCGATGGTGGAACGACTGCGCGCCGGATACGCCGCCTACCCCGTCAGCTATGCGATGTTCCTGCGCCTGGTGCCGTTCTTCCCGTTCGGCGGCGTCACCATCGCCCTCGCCGGACTCGGCTGCCCGCTGTGGCTGTTCCTGCTCGCGACCGCGACCGGCGGCAGCGTGATGATCGCGTTCGAAACAGCGCTCGGCGCCGGGCTCACCGAAACCATTGCACGCGAAGGCGCGGTCTCGCTGAACCTGTTCACCCACCGCGGCGTACTGCTGCCCGTGTTGGGCATGGCCGTGCTCGCGCTGGGGCCGATCGTGCTGGCGCAGTTGCGGCGCAAGCCGAAGGATTGACGTTCGGGCTTCGCCTCCAGCACCGTTCTTCGGCGCCCGCGCCCTTGCCAGCGGGTCGCGCCGGCCCTTCCGCTCGTGGTGCGCAGCCGGACGAATCAACCGACCGCGTCACCCGAGCGATGCGCGACCCATGCGCCGGCGAGCGCCGACGCGTACGGAATCGCCTGGGCGGCAAGAATCGTGATCCACAGCTTGCCTTCGACATAGTGGATGCCGATCGAGTTGATCATGCCGACCACGCAGGCGGCGAGGGCGAGGAACAGCAGCATCTCCTCGCTGACTGCGGTGAACGGATTCGGCTTGGCGCCGATGCGGCGGCTCTTCGCGGTGCGGATGAACTCGCCCTTCTTTCGCCACAGTCCTTCGAAGATGCCGCGCGCAATCGCATGTGAAAGCCCCATGCTGGCGACCGAGGCGGCGAGCGTGTCCTTCCACGAACATGGCACGCGCACGCGGTAGAGAATGATCCCGAACGCCGCCTTGAACAGGAAGAAGCCGATCAGCGGCACCAGGAACAGGTACATCGGCAGGGTGAAGTACTGCGGCGCCACCACCATGCCGAGCGTCCACAGCATCGCCATCAGCGTGAACACGAGGTGCAGCGCGTCGCCGAACCACGAGAACCAGCCGGTCAGGAAGTGGAAGCGCTGTCCGCGCGTAAGCGTGGAAGCGCTCGAGGTCATCCAGTCCCAGCGCGCCTTCATGATCTGCATCGCACCGAACGCCCAGCGATAGCGCTGCGACTTGTACGCCTTGAAGTCGGCCGGAGTGAGGCCCTTGCCCATCAGTTCGTCGACGTAGACGAGGTCGTAGCCGGCCTTCATGAGGCGCAGGCCGAGCTCGGCATCTTCGCAGATCGTCCATTCCGACCATGCACCGGTATTGGCGAGCAGGTCCTTGCGCACCATCGTCATCGTGCCGTGCTGGATGATCGCGTTGCGCTCGTTGCGGTGGTGCATGCCGATGCGGAAGAAACCATCGTATTCCCAGTTCGTCATGCGCCGGAACGCGTTGTGCTCCCAATCGCGGTGCGCCTGCGGGCACTGCACGACGGCGACGTTCGGATCGGTGAAATAGCCGGTCAGCGCGCGCAGCCAGTCGCTGCGCACCTCGTAGTCGGCATCGACGACGGCGACGACTTCGGCGCGCGGATCGGTCACTTCGAGGCCGTAGTTGAGCGCGCCAGCCTTGAAGCCGGGCCATGGTTCAAGGTGGTAGAAGCGGAACCTCGCGCCGAGCTTCGCGCAATGCGCTTCGACCGGCTTCCACACGTCCGGGTTCTTGGTGTTGTTGTCGAGCACGAGCACTTCGTAGTTCTCGTAGTCGAGCGCGGCGAGCGAGTCGAGGGTGAGGATCACCATCTCGGGCGGCTCGTTGTAACAGGCGAGGTGGATCGACACGAACGGCTGCACGTCGCCCGGCGCGGGCACCAGCGGCTTGAACTCGCGCAGCCAGCTCGGGCGCCACAGCACTTCGGTGAACTCGAAGCCGTTGATGAGCAGGATCAGGATGATCGCGAGCTGCGCCGGGAACAGCAGCAGCAACATGCCCCAGTCGAACGGACTCAGGTAGAAGTCGTACGGCAGGGTCGCCATCCACACGAGGATCGACGCGGACAACTGCACCAGCGCAAGGAAGAACGCGATGCCCATGGCGCGGAAGCGGATGAAATGGCGCGCGAACCAGAACATCGGCAGCAGCGCGATCAGCGACGCGAGCGTGGCCTTCCACGGCCAGATCGGGTCCTCGATCACGGTGCCGGTGAACGAGAACTTCGGCTCGCGGCTCGCGTTGAAGATGCCCCAGTACGCCTCGACGCGGCCGCTGAGCTGCTCCTTCCACGGTTGGTCGATCGCCTCCATCACGTAGTAGTCGATCTTCTCGCGCTCGGCGACGTTGAACCACTCGCGCAGGAAGTGCGCCTCGTCGGCGAGCGAAGCCTGCGCGTACTCCTTGCGATCACCGTTCGACGGCCAGCCGACTTCGCCGATCACGATCGGCTTGCCGGGCGAGACCTTGTCGACGATCTCGCGCAGCGACTTCAACTGGCCGAGCACGAAGCCGACCGCGTCCTTGCGCGGCACGCGTTCCCAGTACGGCAGGATGTGCACGGTCACGAAATCGACGTGCCGGATAAGCTCGGGATTGCGCTGCCAGCTGTCGAGCGGCTCGGCGGTCGAGACCGGGATCTTCAGCTGCGCGCGCGCGCGATCGATGTAGCCGACCAGCGTGCGCACACTGGTATCGCCGCGCAGGATCACTTCGTTGCCGACGATCGCACGATCGATGTTGTCGTTCTTGCGCGCGAGCGCGATCAGCGCCGCGAGCTCGCGTTCGTTGCGTTCCGAGCGACCCTCGATCCACGCGCCGGCCATCACGCGCATGCCGTAGAACTTCGCGATGCGCGGGATCTGCGGGTTCTCGACCGAGGAATAGGTGCGCAGGCGATCGCTGTATTGCGACAGCAGGCGGATGTCGCGATCGATGTCCGCTTCGTCGGGATAGATCTGCCGGGTCGGGTCCTGGTAGCGCTGGAACGGGTTGAAGGCGAGACCGCCGATCTTGCCGTGCCAGTCCGCGATGTGCACCGGACGGTTGAGGAACCCCCACAGGCCGATGTTCAGCGCCGCCACCAGCAGGGTCAGGAACAGCGCGCGCCAGAACGACTTGCGCACGACGGGAGGGCGGGTGGCGTTCAAGCGGAATTCTCGACCAGACGGCGCCGAAAAAAGGGGGCGCAAACGCTTTGCAGCATAGCGGAACGGCGCGCGCCGGCTCAACGACCTCGCGGGGCGCTGGCGCCTGGTTCCCGTTGCGCTCGGGAGGTGAAGGCCGGGTGATTCGCGCCGCCTGCGCTGCTGTCAAAAAAAAGGCCCCCTTGCGGGGGCCTTGAATTTTCGCTTTCGAATCGCTCCGCGAATCGCGGAGTTTGGTTACGGGCCGTCGAAGCCGTTCGCGAAGATGCGGTCGATGCAGCTGACGCCGACGGTGACCACGTTCGCGCCGGACACCGTGCCGCTGCCGTTGGTGACCGTGCACACTTCGGTCGGGTTGATCGGCTGGGCCGACACGGTGACCGCGTACGTCGCGCCATTGTTGAGCGGGAGCGGGAACGTGAAGCTGCCGTTCGCCGCGATCGGCAGGGTCTGCGCGCCGGCATTCAGCGACAGCACGAGACCGGTACCGACAAGACCGCTGACATTACCGCCGATCGTGAAGGTGCTCACCGCACAGGTCACGGCCACGTTCGTCACGTTGGCCCCGGCGATCACGCCGCTGCCGTTCGCGACCGAGCAGGTCTGGCCGGCCGGCTGCGTGCCGACGGTGACCGCGTAGCCCGTGCCATTGGCGAGGCCGGTCGGGAACGTGAAGCTGCCATTCGCCGCGACCGGCAAGGTCTGTGAGCCGCTGTTGAGCGAGAGCACGAGGCCCGCACCCGACAGGCCGCTGACGTTGCCGCCGACGGTGAACGTCGTCGGACCCGCGCAGGTGACCGCGACGTTGGTGACGTTCGCACCGCTGATCGTGCCGCTGCCGGTGAACGTCGTCGGACCCGCGCAGGTGACCGCGACGTTGGTGACGTTCGCACCGCTGATCGTGCCGCTGCCGTTCGCGACCGTGCAGGTCTGGCCAGCCGGCTGCGTGCCGACCGTGACCGCGTACGGCGACAGGTCGGCGAGGCCGGTCGGGAACGTGAAGCTGCCGTTCGCCGCGACGGGCAAGGTCTGCGCGCCCGCATTGAGCGAGAGCACCAGGCCCGCACCGGTCAGGCCACTGACGTTGCCGCCAACCGTGTACGTCGTCGGACCGCTGGTGGCCGGCACGAGGCACCACTGGTCGAGCGTGCCGGTGTCGCCACCCGCGTTGTCGGAGGCATTCAGGGTCCAGGTGCCCGCGAGGGTCTGGCCGATGAACGGAGTCGCGAGCGGGTTGTTCGGCTTGACGTTGCCCGACAGCGCCGGCGGCGTCGCATTGCACTGGCTTTCGACCAGCACGCCCGAACCGTCGTCGATGACCACGTCGATGTTGTCGCCGCTGCAACCGAAGCCGCTGCCGGTATAGCCCGGACGGTCGATCACGATCGAGCTGCCCGGGGCCTTGCTGAGCGTGAACTTGAGGTCGCCCACCCAGGTGTGGGTCGCCTTGATCACGAGCTTGAGGTCGGTCAGCGTGCCCGGAGCGGCCACGACCAGGTTGTCGTTGACGCCTGCCGGGAGGTTGTCGGTGATCGCCAGCGCCGGCGAACGGCAGATCAGGTTCGCGGTGGTGAAGCTGAAGGTCGGCGAAGCCGCGCCGGTGCCGCAGGCGTTGCTCGGCGTGACGCGCCAGAAATACGTCGTGTTGCCGGCCAGGTCCGTTGCCGGCGTGAACGTCGTGCCGGTGACGGTCTGGGTCAGGATGATCGAACCGAAGCCCGCATCCGTGGCAACCTCAAGCAGGTACGACTGGGTGTTGCTGCCGGTCCAGGTGAATGCCGGACGCAGCGCCACGCCATTCACGCCATTCGCGGGTGCGGTCAGCGTCGGCGCGCCGGGCGAGCCGACGAACACGGTCATGCCGATGCTGGTCGACTGGTTGGTCGCGGCCGCGCCGGTGCCGTTGATCGTCATCGGGTAGGTACCCGCGGCGACGCCGGTGGTGACGATCGACAGCGCGCTGCTGCCCGGCAGGGTCGGCACCGGATTGGGCGTGAACGAACCCGTGCTCGGCGCAGGATTGCCTGCAAGGGCGAGCGTGACCGGGCTGTTGTAGCCGGAGATCGAACCGACATTGACCGTGAAGGCCGCCGGCGTGCCGGCGCAAACCGCAACGGTCGGCGGCGTCGCGTCGAGGCTGAAGCCGGGCGACAGGCTGCAGCTCGGGAACTTGAAGCTGCCGATGCGCGTCTTCCAGCCGAACGTGCCCGTGGTCGCGTAGTACTCGCTGGTGAACCAGAACGTGCAGTCGTCGACCGGGTCGACGGTCAGGTCGCTGTAGTCACCCCAGCGGTTGCCGGTGCCGGTCTGGTGGCCGGCGCCATCGAACAGGTGCGCTTCGGTCTGCGGCAGCGTGCCGATCGGATCGCCCGAAAGGCGACCGGCGTAACGCAGCTGGGGGTTGATGGTCGGGCTCGACGCACTGTAACCAAGCGCGATGTTGCCGACGGTGTCCATCGCGATGCTGCCCATCCAGCGCCAGTCCGTATCGGGCTGGTAGGTGCCTTCCTGGAAGATCGTCGGCGTACCGCTGGTCGCATTGCGCATTTCGAACCAGCGCACACCGGTGACCGCGTTCGACAGCACGGTGTAGTTGCCGAGTAGCGACTCGTGGCCATTGATGTTGCGATAGGCGAGACGGAACATCAGGCGATCGGCGATGCCGTCGAGACGGTCCGCTGCGACGTTGCCGATCTGCGGTACGCAGGCGCGGCCCGCGGTGCACGCGGCCGCGAAGCCGGCAGCGGCCGGCGGGCTCGGCACGGCCGTGAAGGTCGTGTTGGCCGGCGTCACGAAGTCCGCATGGAAGCGGTAGGTGTCGTAGTTGCCCGTATCCGGGAACATCACGAACGGATTCGGCGCACCAGCGGGTGGCAGCGTCGAGCCGTCGAGATCGGCCGGCAGGAACGGCGCAAACGAGGCACCGAGCGGCGCAGCGGTCGACAGGAACGTCGCCGGCGTGCCCGCGAGCATCGCGGCACGGTCGAACGCATACGGCTGCGGGCCAAGGTAGGCCGTGCCCGCGGCGTTGAACACGTTCATGCTCATGTAGTACCCGTCAGGCCACACGCCCAGATGCGGGTAGTCGTAGAAGTTCGAACCGAGGTGGAAGCCGTAGCGGTTGTACGTGCCCGTCGCATCCGAGGTGGTCGACACCGCGATGCACTCGTCGGTGATGTTCGAGGTCGCGGACGCGAACTGGCTGATCACCCAGCGCTGCGCGATCTGGTCGTACAGCACGACCGGATCACCGTGGCCGTTGTTCTCGCAGACGCCGCCGAAGCCGGCCCAGAACGAGGCGGTGCTGACCGGACCGAGCACGGAGGCACCGGTGGTCTTGTTGAAGACCTGCACGCCGCCGTTGGTCATCTGCACGTACTGGGTCGCGCCGACTTCACCATTGGTATCCGGCGGTGCGCAGCCGCAACCGTTCGGCTGGCCGTCGAAGTTCATGATCGTGCCCGGCATCGGCGCCGCCGGCGATGGCGACATCAGGTGCTGGACGACCGGATCGACGCTGTCGACATGCTGTTTCGGGAAGCCCCAGGCCGGATTCTCCGCGGCCTCCTCGGCGGCTTCTGCCATGTTGTGCTCATGCCAGCCGGTGGCCATGATGTAGAGCGGCAGCGACACATCGTGCTGATACGAGACGCCGACCTGGATCTGGCCCGCTACCTGTTCTTCCTTCGTCCGCGGTGCTTGCGCGAACGCAAGGCTCGCGCAGGCCATGCCGAACGCGGCAAGCACCGCGCCCGACAGATATCGCTGCTTCGTCAACCTCATTGGGTTTCTCCCGGATTGAAATGCGCGCCGGACGAACGTCCGGATCGAGCCGTTTGGCATCCGGATCCCCCGACCCGGTTGCCTTGGTGCAAAACACGAAAAGCTGCCGCCAGCGGAAGCGTTCCGCCGTCACGGCTGATTCCTGATCCCCCCATTTCCGACCGCGCGGTGCAGTGTCAGCACCGGCACGGGGAGTCAAACCCCTAGTCCCGCGGATCCATTGCCGATCAGTCCATGGGCGGACTTTACGGGCGACGCGCGCGCCGGGCAAGTGTGACCGCAAAAACCGGCGGGGTCGGACCCTGCGCGTGCGCGGCCATGCTCAGGCGTATGGATCAATGCCAGGGCGGAACAGCAATCGCGGCCGGGGCCGGCGTGCGTCGCGCGCCGCGGACGCGGGGAGCGCCTCACCAATCGGTGGGGCGGTAGTCCTTGAGGAACTGCCCCCAGACATGTTCGCCGGTATTGATGCCGGAAATGATCGGATCGACGATGCGCGCGGCGCCGTCGACGATGTCGAGCGGCGGATGGAAGCGCTCCTCGATGACCTTGCGCGCGGCGATCTCGGCCGGATCCTCGTCGGTCACCCAGCCGGTGTCGACGCTGTTCATGTGGATGCCGTCGTTGTGGTAGTCGGTCGCGGAGGTGCGCGTCATCATGTTGAGCGCGGCCTTGGCCATGTTCGTGTGCGGATGGCGGGTCGTCTTGAAGTTGCGGTAGAACTGGCCTTCCATCGCCGATACGTTGACGATGTGCTTGTCGCGCTCGGGCGTGCGCAGCATCAGTGGTTTGAGGCGCGCGTTGATGATGAACGGCGCGATCGCATTCACCAACTGCACTTCAAGCAGTTCGACCGACGGCACCTCCGCCATCAGCAGGCGCCACGAATTGCGGCCACGCAGGTCGACCTGCTGCAGGTCCTGGTCGAGGCGACCCTGCGGGAACAGGTGGTCCTGCGCGAGCAGTTCTTCCGGCAGCATCGGGATCTGCGAGAGTTCCGCCGCGCGCGTGAGGCCCGGCAGTGCGGCGCTGCGCGCGCCGATCGCGTTGGCGGACTCCGGCAGGATGTTCGAGCCGCGCAGGCCTTCGTAGTGACCGACCAGCGCGCGCACGTGTTCGGGCAGGTCGTGCAGCGCGGCCGTTTCGCCGTCCATCATGTGCGCGTAGAACTCGGGCGGGCGACGCACGGTCTGGCACGCGTTGTTGATGATGAAATCGAGGCGCGGCCGGGTCGCGACGAGCTCGTGGCAGAACGCTTCCACGCTCGGCGTGTGGCGCAGGTCGAGGCCGAACACCTGCAGGCGATGGCCCCATTCGCCGAAGTCCGGCTCCGCCGCGTAGCGAGCCGCCGAATCGCGCGGGAAGCGCGTCGTCACGATCAGCTCGGCGCCACACCGCAACAGCTTGAGGCCCGCCTGGTAACCGATCTTCACGCGCCCGCCCGTGAGCAGCGCTACGCGCCCGCGCAGGTCCGCGAGTTCGCCGCGCTTGGCGAAGTTGAACGCCGCGCAGGCCGGGCAGAGCTGGTCGTAGAACGCGTCGATCGTCGTGTACTTCTGCTTGCAGACGTAGCAGTGCTGGCGCTCGATCGATTCGCGCGGCCCCGACCCGTCGCCATCCTCGTCCTTGGCGACGAAGCCTTCCGGCGGAAAAACATTCGGCGTGGAAAAGACCGGCTTGCGGCGCAGCGCGCGGATGCCCGTCGCATTCAGCACTGCATCGTCGGCGCGGATCTGCGCCTTGCTGCGCGCGCGCTCGGCCGCCTTCAGGCGCTGGCGGCGCGCGACCGGATCGGGCAGGTAGACGCGCGCGACCAGCTGGTGCAGGCGCGCGCGCTCCGCGTCGGGCAGGCGATCGAGCAGCGTGCGGTCATCGGCGACGGCTTCGAGCACGTCGAGTGCGGTGCGCAGGCGCTCCGCCAGGTCGAGGTCGGCCGCATCCGGCGCGTGCGGGGTGGCCGTCTTCATCGTCACAGGTACATTTCCGTCATCGAGGGACAAGGCGCGCGCCGCGGTCGGGACCGGTCGCGCGAACCGAGTATTTTGCCCGGTTTCGGGCTGGATCACGAACCGTGGCAACAGGGACGGCGCGCGAACGTGCTGGATGTTCGGCCCGGACGCCCGGACCGTCGCGCCAAGAACAGCACCTGTACGGCGATGCTGCGACATCGCGGCGTGCCGCAGCCGCAAGGAAGGAATGCAGCGGCGCCATCGACGTCGAAGATTCGTCGCTGTACTCGGTGCCGTACAGGGCGTGGCCGCCGGTGCTGCTGGTGCTCGCCGCATTCATCTACTTTTCGGGGCGCTGAGAAGCAGTCCTCAGGGTCGAGCGTGCGAGAAGTTCGCGTATCCGCACCGGAGCCCTTCGTACGCTGTCGCGTCCTGCTGGACATCACCCCGCCCTTCCGGCTGAATCGCGCTTCCCGCTCGCGCATTCCTCCGAGGTGATCCATGGACCTGCAACTCACCGGCAAGCTCGCCCTCGTCACGGGTTCAACGAAAGGCATCGGCCATGCGATCGCGGCGACACTCGCGCGGGAAGGCGCGCGGGTCATCGTCAATGGCCGCACGCAGGCTTCGGTCGCATTCGCGCAGGATGGGATCCTCGCCAAGGTGCCGGCGGCAAAGCTCGAAACGTTCGCCGGTGATCTCGCCTCGGCCGCCGACGCCGAACGTCTGGTGCAGGCGTTTCCCGCGGTCGACATCCTCGTCAACAACCTCGGCATCTTCGAGCCGAAGCCGTTCGAGGACATTCCCGATGCGGACTGGCAGCGCTTCTTCGACGTCAACGTGCTGAGCGGGGTGCGTCTCAGCCGCGCGTACCTGCCGGGCATGAAGCAGCGCAACCAAGGGCGCATCGTCTTCATCAGCAGCGAGAGCGCGATCCAGATCCCGACCGAGATGATCCACTACGGCATGACCAAGACCGCGCAGCTCGCAGTCTCGCGCGGGCTCGCGGAAACGTGCGCGGGCACGGGCGTGACCGTCAACGCCGTGCTGCCCGGCCCGACCCGTTCGGCGGGCGTCGACGAGTTCGTCGCGCAGCTCAGTGGCGGCCAGCCGTTCGAGGCGTTCGAGCGCGAGTTCTTCACGAGCGTGCGACCGAGCTCGCTGCTCAAGCGCTTCGCAACCACCGACGAAGTCGCGAGCATGGTCGCCTACGTGTGCAGCCCTCTCGCGTCCGCGACGAACGGCGCGGCACTGCGCGTCGATGGCGGCGTGTTGCGGTCGTGCGTCTAGGCACGCTCCCGGATGCGGTGGGCCAGGGCCCACCCTACTTGAAGATGTCCTTGTTCTTCGCGTAGCTCAATGCCTGTTGGCGTGTCACGACGCCGCGCTTGACCATGTCCTGCAGGCACTGGTCGAGCGTCTGCATGCCGTACTGGCTGCCGGTCTGGATCGCCGAATACATCTGCGCGACCTTGTCCTCGCGGATGAGGTTGCGGATCGCGGGGATGCCGACCATGATTTCGTGCGCGGCGGTGCGGCCGCCGCCGACCTTCTTCAGCAGCGACTGCGAGATGACCGCGCGCAAGCTCTCGGACAGCATCGATCGCACCATCGGCTTTTCACCGGCCGGGAACACGTCGATGATGCGGTCGATCGTCTTCGCGGCGGAACTCGTGTGCAGGGTGGCGAAGACGAGGTGTCCGGTCTCCGCGGCGGTCAGCGCGAGGCGGATGGTTTCCAGGTCGCGCAACTCGCCGACGAGGATGTAGTCCGGATCCTCACGCAGCGCCGAGCGCAGCGCCTCGTTGAACCCGTGCGTGTCGCGGTGCACTTCGCGCTGGTTGATGAGGCACTTCTGCGAGGTGTGCACGAACTCGATCGGATCCTCGACGGAGAGGATGTGCGCGTATTCGTTCTTGTTGACGTGGTCGACCATCGCAGCCAGCGTGGTCGACTTGCCCGAGCCGGTCGGGCCGGTGACGAGGATCAGGCCCTGCGGCTGCTCGATCAGTTCCTTGAAGATGCGCGGACAGCCGAGGTCCTCGAGCGTGAGCACTTCCGACGGGATGGTGCGGAACACCGCACCGGCGCCGCGGTTCTGGTTGAACGCATTGACGCGGAAGCGCGCCAGGCTCGGGATCTCGAACGAGAAGTCGACCTCGAGGAATTCCTCGTAGTCGCGGCGCTGCTTGTCCGACATGATGTCGTAGATCAGCGAGTGGATCTGCTTGTGCTCGAGCGCAGGGATGTTGATGCGGCGCACGTCGCCGTCGACGCGGATCATCGGCGGCAGGCCGGCCGACAGGTGCAGGTCGGACGCCTTGTTCTTGACCGAAAACGCCAGCAGCTCGGCAATATCCATCGCTCTATCCCCTGAATCGACGCAGGTTGGGTCGGCGGATGGTTGTTCGGCCCGCCGTTGCGGCAGTATAGCCACAAGAAAACGTGACCGGGCGCGACCTTGCAATGAATTTCAGCGAAACAGCCTGCGCTTCGGCCCGCGCCGCCGTGCTGGCGCGCATTGCGGCAGCGCGGCAAGCAAGCGCAACCGACGTGCGCCTGCTGGCAGTCTCGAAGACCCAGCCGGCATCGGCGGTGCGCGCGCTGCATGCCGCGGGACAACGCGCCTTCGGCGAGAACTACGTGCAGGAAGCGCTGGCCAAGCAGGCGGAACTGGCCGACCTCGGGCTCGAATGGCATCTGATCGGTCCGCTGCAGTCGAACAAGTGCCGCGAAGTCGCCGAGCACTTCGACTGGCTGCAGACGCTCGACCGCGCGAAGCTCGTCGACCTGCTCGCGCGTCATCGCCCGGCGGCACGCGCGCCGCTCAACGTGCTGGTGCAGGTCAACATCGACGACGAGGCGAGCAAGTCCGGCTGCACGCCAGGCGCGGTCGAAGGGCTCGCGGCCGCGATCGCGGCACAGCCCGCGCTGCGGTTGCGCGGGCTGATGGCGATTCCGGCGCCCTCGCCCGATGCCGCAGTCCGCCGCGCCGCGTTCGCGCGCATGCGAGCGCTGTACGATGCGCTGCGCACGAAGCATCGCGACCTCGACACGCTGTCGATGGGCATGTCGGACGATCTCGACCTCGCCATTGCCGAGGGCGCGACCATGGTGCGCGTCGGTACGGCGCTGTTCGGCGCACGCGCCGGCGCCTGAGCGCGCGACCGTGCTTGCGGCGGTTCCACGCGGTCGCCGAGTCCGCTAACCTCGCGCGTCTACCGGAGATCCACGCATGAGCGAACAGGTACGCATCGCCTTCATCGGCGGCGGCAACATGGCGCGCAGCCTGATCGGAGCGCTGGTGCGCGGCGGCACGCCGGCGCAGGCGATCTCGGTCGCAGAGCCGAATGCGGAACTGCGCGCCCTGCTCGCGCGCGACTTCGGCATCACCGTGCACGACACGGCGCTCGCCGCAGCCACAGGCGCCGGGGTGATCGTGCTGGCGGTCAAGCCGCAGGTGATGAAGGCGGTCTGCACCGAACTCGCCGCCAGCGCCGCGTCGTCGCGTCCGCTCGTCATCTCGATCGCCGCCGGCATCCGCATCACCCAGCTCGCCGAATGGCTCGGCGGCGAGTTGCCGATCGTGCGCTCGATGCCGAACACGCCTGCGCTCATCGGCGCGGGCGCGACCGGGATGATCGCCAATGCAGCGGCCAGCGCGACGCAACGCGAGCAGGCGCAGGCGATCCTTGGCACGGCGGGCACGACCGTGTGGATCGACCACGAGGACCTGATGGACACGGTCACCGCGCTGTCGGGCTCCGGGCCGGCGTACTTCTTCCTGCTGGTCGAGGCACTTGAGGATGCCGCGGTCGCGCAGGGCCTCCCGCGCGCAACCGCGCGTTCGCTCGCGACGCAGACCTGCTTCGGCGCCGGCCGCATGCTCGCCGAGGACGGCGAGCCGCCGACGGTCCTGCGCGAGCGCGTGACCTCGCCCGGCGGCACCACCGCTGCGGCGCTCGAAGCGTTTGCGCAGGGCAACCTGCGCGCGCTCGTCGCCAGCGCCGTCGCCGCAGCGACCGAGCGCGGGCGCGAGCTGTCGGAGAAGTATTCATGAGGCATTGCGCACCCGCTTGACCGCGCCGGTTCGACCACACACGCATCGCGGCTGAAGCCGCTCCCACATCGCTCCGACGCAGGACATCCGATGGGTTATCTCGCCAACGCCGGCCAGCTCCTGATCAACTTCGCATTCGGCCTGCTCGTCTCGCTGCTGGTGATCCGCGTGCTGCTGCAACTGGTGCGCGCGAACTTCTACAACCCGATCTGCCAGATGCTCTACAAGCTGACCAATCCGGTGCTGATGCCGCTGCATCGGCTGGTCCCGAACCGGCGCAACTTCGACATCGCCGCCGCGCTGCTCGCGTGGCTGCTGAGCGCGATCAAGCTCGCGCTGCTGTACGCGATGTTCGGCCAGGGCCTGCGCATCCTCGGGCTCGTGGTGATGGCGCTGGCCGACCTGCTCGACTTCGTGCTGCTGCTCTATCTCGGACTGATCTTCGTGCGCGTGCTGCTTTCGTTCCTCAGTGTGGAACGCGCCAACCCGATCGTGCCGCTGGTGATCCAGCTGACCGAGCCGCTGCTGAAGCCGGTCCGCCGGCGCGTGCCGGCGATGGGCGCGCTCGACTTCTCGCCTGCGATCGTGATGCTGGCGATCGGGTTGCTGCGCCTGCTGCTGGTGGCGCCGCTGCTGGACCTCGGCAAGCAGCTGGCGCAGGCGGCGATGTAGCCGGGCGGACGATGGGGTGCGCTCACCGCGCGGTGATGGCGCGCACCGTGCGCCGCGCATCGAGCACGAGGCGCAGGTCCGCCCGCGCCGGCAACGTGCGCAGCGCATGCCGGCTCAGTCGCTCGTAGTGCATGAGGAACCGTCGCAGCGCCGCGCCATCCATCGCGCGTGGCGCTCCGCGTCGGCGAAGGCGGCGTTCCTGCTCGCCGCGCCAGTGCGCGACCACGTCGAAACGCGGCGCCTGCAACAGCACGAGCCGATCGAGCCGTCGCCACGCGCGCGCGCAGGACCCTGCCAGTTCGTCATTGACGTATCGACGCCACCGGCCGTCGGCATCCTCGTCGCGTTCCAGCGCATTGACCGGTCGCGCGAGCGGCGCAGACGACTGCGGGGCTACGCCAACGCACCAGCCCTCGAGCAGGACCAGTGCCGGCGCCCGAGTCACTGCACGCCAGCGCGACGGCGGCAGGCGCGTGTCGCGCCCCTTGTCGAAACGCGGCACGCGCACCGGCCGCGCCGGGCTCGCGCGCGCGAGGCCGGCGAGCACGCGCAGGAGCAGCGCAACGTCGTGCGTTCCGGGCACGCCGCGCGTGGCGAACAGAGGATGTACCGCCTGCGCAAGCCGCAGGCGCTCGCGCCGACCGAGGTAGAAGTCGTCGAGCGACAGGACCTCGCAGCGCAAACCGCGCGAACGCGCGCGGCGCGCGAGCTGGCGCACCAATGTGCTCTTGCCGCTGCCCTGGAGGCCGGAGACGCCGATGCACAAGGGGCGCTTCCGGTGACGCGGTATCCACCCGTGCACCACGTCGAGCGTGTGCTCGACCACGTTCGCGGCGAACTGCGTGTTAGCATCGCGCCGCATGGCGAACTCCCCGCAACCACCACTCGACGCACTCTATCAGGAGGCGCTCGCGACGTTCGATACGCTGCTCTCGCAGGCGCGCGGCGAGGGCGATCCCGAACCGACCGCGATGACCCTCGCCAGCGTCGAGGGCGCGCGCGTGAGTGCACGCATCGTGCTGCTCAAGGGCGTCGACGCGCGCGGTTTCCGCTTCTTCACGAACTACCGCAGCAGCAAGGGCGAACAGCTCGCCGCCCATCCGCAGGCCGCGCTGTGCTTCCACTGGAAGACCCTGCGCAACGGCGTGCAGGTGCGCGTCGAAGGGCGCGTCGCCACGCTCGAGGCGGCGGAGTCGGATGAATATTTCGCGACGCGGCCGCGCGCCAGCCAGATCGGCGCGTGGGCTTCCGCGCAGTCGCAAACCCTTGCCGACCGCGCCGAGTTCGAGGCGCGTATCGACGAATTCGAGCGTCGCTTCGAATGCGTGCCGGTCCCTCGTCCACCACACTGGGGCGGCTTCGTGCTTGCGCCGGACCGGATCGAGTTCTGGTACGGCGCCGACTTCCGCCTGCACGAACGCCAGTGCTACGAACGCGACGCCGACGGCGCGTGGTCGCGTCGCATGCTGTATCCGTGACGCGATGATCCTGCCGGTCTACCGCGTCAGCGTTTGGGTGCCTACCGAACACGTGCAGCGCGTGCTGGACGGGATCTGCGCCGTCGACGACCTGCGCATCGGTGACTACGACCGCGTCGCGTGGATCGCCGCGCCCGGTGTCGAGCAGTTTCGTCCGCTCACCGGCGCAGACCCCGCACTCGGCACCATCGGCGAGCTCGAAAGCGGTGCCAGCGTGCGCATCGAGTTCTGCATCCCGCGCGATTCCGGGCGCCTGCAGCGCGTGATCGACGACGGCATCCGCCCGCATCATCCATGGCGGATCCCCGCGATCTTCGTCGACGAGTCGCTGCTGCCCCTGCCCTGATCTGCGGCGCCTTGGGAGCGCTGCGGCGCGCCATGCGACAATCCGGCGCATGTCGAGCGCTATCGGTCCACGACGCATCATCTGCCTCACCGAGGAACCGACCGAGGTGCTGTACGCGCTCGGCGAGCAGGACCGCATCGTCGGCATCTCCGGCTTCACCGTACGGCCGGCGCGCGCGCGAAAGGAAAAGCCCAAGGTCTCCGCGTTCACCAGCGCGAAGATCGACGAGATCCTGCGCCTCGAACCCGATTTCGTGGTCGGTTTTTCCGACATCCAGGCCGACATCGCGCGCGATCTCGTCAAGGCCGGCATCGAGGTGTGGATCAGCAACCATCGCAGCGTGGCCGGCATCCTCGACTACATCCGCCGTCTGGGCGCGCTCGTCGGCGCGCACGAGCGCGCGGAACACTATGCGCGGTCGGCCGAGCGCCATCTCGCCGCGGTCGAGCAGGCCGCGCGCGCGTTGCCGCGCCGGCCGCGCGTCTACTTCGAGGAATGGGACGAGCCGCCGATCAGCGGCATCCGCTGGGTCGCAGAACTCGTGCGCATCGCCGGTGGCGACGACGTGTTCCCGGAGCGCGCGCTGAAGCCGCTCGCGCGCGACCGCATCCTCGCCGATCCGCTGGAAGTCGTGCGCCGCGCGCCGGACATCATCCTCGGCTCATGGTGCGGCAAGAAGTTTCGTCCCGAACGCGTCGCCGCCCGCCCGGGCTGGAGCGCGATTCCCGCCGTGCGCGATGGTGAACTGCACGAGATCAAGTCGCCGCTGATCCTGCAACCCGGCCCTGCGGCATTGTTCGATGGCCTCGACGCGATCCACGCGATCGTCGCGCGCTGGAGCCACGCGTAGCGCGGAGCTTGCCCCGCTGCCCTGCGTAACGCGGCCGGACGAGCCGAGCAAGCTCGGCGCTGCAAAATGAGCGCGCGAAACCCTGTCCCGCTTCCTTGAGCGGAGCCAGGTCCGCTATGTCGACTCCTGTTCGATCGCCTGGCGCATGACCGCGACCAAGCGTTCGAGCTCAAGCGGCTTGGTCAGGTAGTGATTCGCTCCAGCGCGCAGCGAGGCATCGCGCGCGTCGGCGCTCGCGTTCGCCGAGAGCGTGACGATCTGGCCGCGATAACCCTGCGCGCGCAACTTGTACGCGGCGGCGTTGCCGGACATCCCGGGCAGTTCGACGTCGATCAGCAGGACGTCCGGCGCCGCTCGCATCACGCTTTCGAGCGCCGCAAGCGCGTCGCCGAGCAGGTCGACCGTGAAGCCGAGATCCGTAAGCAGCACTTCGAGCAATTGCGCGATGTCCGGGTCGTCGTCGACGACCAGTACCCGACGGCCGCGCAACGTCGCATCGTCGACGCGCGCATCCGACGACAGGCTGCTCGCCGAAGGCAGGTCGACGCGGAAACACGTGCCGCGGCCGGGCTCGGACTCGACCGCGAGCGTGCCCTGCATCTGCTCGACCAGCCGGCGCACGATGCTGAGGCCGAGGCCGGCACCCTTGCTGCCGGCCTGGCCACCGCGATTGAACGGCTTGAACACGCTGTCGATGAATTCCGGAGCGATCCCGATGCCGCTGTCGCGCACTTCGATCTGCAGACGCTGTCCCCGCCACGTCAGCGCCAACGCAACCTCGCCGCGCGCGGTGTAGCGGATCGCGTTCGACAACAGGTTCGTGGCGATCTGGCGCAGCTTGACCTCGTCGAAGCGCGGCACGCTCGCATCCTCACGCACGAAACGGGCGAGGAAGCGGACACCCTTCGCTTCGGCCAGCGGCGCGAACATCGCCTCGATGTCGGCCAGCAGCGCAGCGAGGTCGACGTCGACCGGATTGACGAGCCCGCCACCGGCTTCGCCGCGACCGTATTCGAGCAGGTTCTCGGCGAGCGTGAACAGATAGGTCGCGCTGCGTCGCACCGCCTGCAGCGCCTGCTCCGAAGTCGCATCGACGCGGGCGCGGCGCTCGATCAGGTGCAGATAGCCGAAGATCGACGTCAGTGGCGTGCGGAACTCGTGGCTGAGCGTGGCGATTAGCGCATTCTTCAGCGCGTTGGCTTCTTCCAGGCTGGCGCGCTGGCGCTCAAGCTCACTGCGGATGTCCTTGAGCTGGCCAATCGCCTTCGACTTGGCCTGGCTCGCGATCACCGCCTCGTGCACCAGCTGCTGCTGCGAACGCGCTTGCGACCGCGCGTCTTCGACATCGAGCAGCAACAGGTGGAATCCCGGGCCATCCGCGATCAGGTGCACATGCGCGCTGCGACCGTTGGCGAGCTCGACGAACGGAATATCCTGGTCGTGGTCGAGCGGCAGGCCGACGAACAGATCGCGCAACGTGTGCAGGCTCTCCGCATCTTCCACGTCGATGCCGTGGAACGCGGCGTCGCCGTGCGCAGCCTGCAATTGCCAGTCGAGCGAGAAACTCAGCAGCAACAGGTGCGCGCGATCGACCAGCACCGCACGCAGGTAAGCCTGCGCCACCGCCGGCAGGGTCGCGTCGACGATCATGCGCGCAACCTCGTGGCGATTTCGGCAAACACCGCTTCAACGCCGGCGCCGGACAGGGCGCTGGTTTCGAACACCGGCAGGCTGCGGCGCAATTCGGCCAGCGTCGCCGGCGCGACTTCCCAGCGATCCAGCAGGTCGAGCTTGTTGACGGCGAGCACCGCGAACGCGTCGGGAAGGCTGCTGCGCGATTGCATCAGCAGGTTCAGCGCGGAGGACAGACTGCCTTCGCGGGTGCCGTCGGCGACCAGCAGCAGGGCCGAGGCACCGCGCAGATAGCTCACACTGGGCGCATCCAGCGCGCTGCGCCCGGCGATGTCCCACAGCACCAGCTTGACCGCGTCGCCGCCGGGCAGCGCGACTTCCCTGCTGTCCACCTTGACCCCTACCGTGGTCAGGTACTTGTCCGAGAACGTGCTGCGCACGTAGCGCGCGACAAGGCTGGTCTTGCCGACGCCGAAGTCGCCGAGCATGCACACCTTGTACACGGCGGTGCTCATGGCGTCCCCTCGACGATCGTCGCGCGCACATGCGCCGCACGCCGGTCCGGCGCCCCATCCTGGCCATCGAGCGGGCGCGCGCCGTCGATGCCACGCGCGGCGAGCGCGAGCACAAGCCATTGCGCGCGTTGCAGGCGCACGCGCGCGTTCGCCTCGCTGCTGCCGCTGTCGTCGTTGCTGCCGAACACGTTGATGGCGATGCGTTGCCGCGCCACCGGCGCGAGCGCCGATGCGCGCTTGAGTGCGGCCGCAATGCGATCGACGGCGGCTCCCGCGTCCGGCACGGGTTCGGCGTCCCGCACGAACGGCACGACGAGGTCGTCGAGGCTCGCAAGCACGCGGCCGAGTTCGGTGCGCGCGACGGTGGCCGCATCCATCGCGGGTACCAGCCTCGATTCGACGCGCGTGACACCCGCGATCCAGCCCGCGCGCGCCGCGGCGCCATCGATCCATTCCGCCGGCGCTTCGCCATCGAGGTGGAGCACGCCGCCGTGCACGGTCGTTGTCACCGTCGAAGGCGGCGCCAGCAGGCGCATGGCACGCCGCGCGATCAGCGCATCGTCGGTCGAAACGTAGCCGGATGTGTCGAGATGCGGCACCACCTTGCCGAGATCGGCCGCGGCCAGCAGCGGCGCCAGCGGCGGCGCATCGGGATCGAGCAGGCCTCGTACGACGAGCGACTTCCATGGCTTCGATTCGATGCCGCCGAGCACGAACCCGGGCTGCGCGACGAGCTGCGTGCGCAGTGCCTGCACCCGCGTGCTCCAGCGGAAGCGATCGACGGCGAACCAGCCCGCGAGCGCCAGCGCGATCAGCGCGATGACAACGATCGGAGCATGCGAGGTCCTGCGCGCGCCGATCGGCGCGGTCGCGTTTTCGGCATCGCGCAGCAATGCGTGCGGGTCGAGCAGCTCGCGCACCAGCATGTTGTCGCCGATGACGTGCAGCGACGCCTCGGCCGGCAGTGCGAGCATCTGCGCGTGGATCTCCTCGACGCGCTGTTCAAGCAACACGCGCAATTCCGCCGGCGGCACACCGTGCATGAAGCACGCAAGACTCGCCCGCGGGCCATGCTCGACCCACACCAGATACTCGCCGACCTGCGCCGAGTCGAGTGCACCACCGCGGTCGTCGCCGACCGAATCGTCGACGAAGTCGCCGAGCGCCGTCAGCATGCCGGCGATCGCATCCGCATCGAGCGACTGCTGGCCGGTAGCGGAGGCGTGCTGCAGGACGAGGCCGCTGCCGCGTTCGATCAGGAACACGTGGTCGATGCCGTAGGAAAGGCGATGCTTCAGCACGACCTGCGCGTACGGCACGCCGCCGCGCCAGGCTTCGAGGCGCCATTGCAGTCCGCGCAGGGTGAAGCTGCTCTCGATCGCGCCATTCAGGTTGTCGACGAGACCACGCAGCGCCTCGGAGATCGCCTTGCGGATCATCGGACCGATGATCGGGAACAGTGCGTCGACGATGCTCTGGCGGTTGTTCTGCACCGCCGTGCCGAGCGCCTGCGCGACCGGTTCGGAAAGGGCGCTGGCGACGCGCGTGTTGTCGCCGACGCGGAGCGCTTCGACCGCCGCGCCCGGCAGGCGCCGGGGCAGGTCGTGCTGGTTGCGCTCCAGCTCCTCGATGCGCGCGCGCGCGGCGGCGAGATCACGTCGCTCGCCACCGAGCAGCAACTCGCGCAGACGCTCGAAATCGTCCTCGGAAGCGTGCTCGCCGGCGGCCCGCTCGTCCGTCGCCGCAGCCGACGGCACGATCGCGGCAGGCGACGGGTCGAGTGCGTTGCCGGATGGCGGGATGGTCACGCGCCGCTCCGTCCCGCTCCTACTTCGGCGACGGCAGGTCGAACTCGCCGCGCAGGCGCAGCGCGAATTCGGTCAGCAGGGCGGCGAGATCGTCGCGCCCGACCTTGTCCGCGCGCAGCTCGGCGCCGGCGCGCGAGAGCGCCGTCTCGGCTTCCCCCGCGCGAGCATGCAGGCTCGCACCGAGGTCGGCGATGCTGCCGCGCAGGCGTTCGTCGCTCTGCGCGAGCTCGCGGCCAAGCGCCTCCAGCGCCTTGTTGAGTTCCCCACGCGTGGTGCGCGCGGCCTGCTGCAGGCGCGATTCGAGATCGTCGATCGCGCCGTTACGGTCCTCGATCTCCTGGCGCACCAGCTTGTTCAGCTTGTCGAGCTGGTCGTCGAGGCGCTTGTCGATCTGAGAGAGGCGCTTGTCCTGCGCTTCGCGCATGCGGGCGATCTCGGCTTCGAAGCGCTGGTTGAGGTCCTGGAAGCGACGTTCGTAGTCGCGCATCTGCCCGCCGAACAGGATGTCGCGGATCTGGTCGACGTTGCGGTCGGCCGCGTCGGGCGCCGGCTTCTTCGGGTCTGCCATGAGCTTGCTCCTGGTGTGCGGACGGGAGACCTGCGGACGCCGTTCCGGCGTCGCGCGCGCGCGCGCTTCGACCTTCTTCTTGCGGGAAACCGGTTTCGCTGCGGTGGCCATCGCATCCCCCCGGAACTGTAGCGGCATTCTTGCACTCCGCGCGGCCGCCGCACAGGCCGGCTTCAGATCGGTTCGAGCCGGTAACCGTGCTGGTAGATCGCGGCCAGCCGCCAGCCGTGCTCGCCACTCAGTTCGAGCTTCTTGCGGAGCCGGCTGACGTGGGTGTCGACGGTGCGCGTGGAAACAGCGGCGCTGAGGTTCCAGACATTCTCGAGCAGGGCGTCGCGGCTGACGATGCGACCATGTCGCCGGAACAGGAAACTGGCGAGGTCGAACTCGCGCTGGGTCAGCTCCACCTCACGGCCGTCGACGCTGATGCGGCGGCGCGCGCCGTCGAGCGAATACGGTGGCAGTTCCAGGCTGTCGCCCGCCTCGTTGTCGGCGCCGTGACGGCGCAGGACGACATTGACGCGCGCGATCAGCTCGCGCCGCTTCGGCGGCTTTACCACGTAGTCGTCGCCACCGCTGGCGAGTCCGCGCACGATGTCGTCCTCGCTGTCGCGCGCGGTGAGGAACACGACCGGCAAGCGGCTGTTCGGTGACGAGCGGATCGCCTCGATCACCTCGATGCCGCTGCCGTCGGGCAGCATCCAGTCGAGCAGCAGCAGGTCGACCGCCTCGCCACCCTGGCGACGCCGGTACTCGGTGGCGTTGCGGTACAGCCGTACCGTGTAGCCGGCATCCTCCAGCCACTGCCCGACCAGCGTCGCCATGTCCTCATCGTCCTCGAGCAATCCGACTACCAGGCCGAGTTTATTCATGGAGGGGACGCGATAGGTAGAGGGGTCAGGCCGGCCGCTCCTCGGGACGGATCAATCGACGATGAAGTTGATGCGCATGTTGACGCGCCACTCGGTGATGCTGCCGTCGGGACCGGTGACCACCTTGATGTCGTTGACCCAGGCACCGGTGATGTTCTTGACCGTCTGCGAAACCTTGCGCAAGCCGTGCTGCACCGCATCCTCGATGCCTTTGGTGGACGAGCTGCTGAGTTCGATGACCTTGGCGACGGACATGACCAGGCTCCTTCACAGTGATGACGATCCCACTATAGCAAAGCAATGACGAGGCGGATGCACGACCCGCCCGGGCATGTTCAGGCAGGCGCACGCTCGCGTGGCAGCCAGCGCAGCCAGAGCAGGAACACGACCAGCGCGTCCAGCACGATCAGCGCCTGCCAGAGGTACAAGTGGAACCAGTCGAACCAGGTGCGGTTCCACTGGCCGAGGTAGAACAGGCTGATGATGCGCACGAGATTGAGCGACTGGATCGCGCCGAAGCCGACGCCGAGGCCGGCCAGCCGATGCTTCCACGGTGCCGGGAACGCGAGCATGGCCGCGACGAGGATGATCACCGCCTCGACGCCGTTGCAGCCACGCTCGATCGAGATCGCGAAGCCATTGGTGGTGCTCTGCAGGATCTTGCCGTACGAGATCGCATGCGAATCGAACAGGCCGACCAGCCATACGCTGACCTTCGCGATCGCCGCCGTGAACGGTTCGATCACGTGGTGGTCGACCGGTTGCAGCAGTTCGGCGTAGAACAGCACGCCGAGGATGGCGAGGAATTTCAGGATGAAGCCGAGCATCTGCTATTGAGGGCCGAGGAGTGAGGAAGGTCTGAACAACGTCCGCCATTCCGCAGAAGGCCGGAATCCATTTTGATCTTCCCCAGAAGGCCAAGCGCACATGGATCCCGGCCTTCGCAGGGATGACGAGATAGGAGCGATGCATCGCTGTGCAGAAGCACAAGGATAACGGACTTGCCGCAGACGCGGACACGCCGGCAACCCTCGGCCCCCAGCCCCCAGCCCTCAGCCCTGTTAGCATTTCCCAATGAATCCCGCACCCAACCTGTTCCTGGTCGGTCCCATGGGTGCCGGCAAGACGACCGTCGGCCGACAGATCGCCGAGTTGTTCCGCATGCCGTTCATCGACCTCGACCACGAAATCGAAGCACACACCGGCGCCGCCGTCGGCCTGATTTTCGAACTCGAGGGCGAAGCCGGGTTCCGCCGACGCGAGCATGCGGCGCTCGCCGACAGCGTCGCACGCGACGGTATCGTGCTCGCAACCGGCGGCGGTGCGATCCTCGACGCGGACAACCGCCGCCTGCTGCGTTCGCGCGGCTTCGTGATCTGGCTCGACGCGAGCGTCGACGCGCAGCTGGCGCGCCTCGCGCGCGATCGCCAGCGACCGTTGCTGCAGGCGCCCGACCGGCGCGAACGACTGGAGAAGCTCGCCTGCGAGCGCAATCCGCTGTATGCGGAGATCGCCGACCTGCGCCTGCCCTCGACCGGCGTCGGCAACAGCATGCACGCCGCGCACGACCTGCTCGACCTGCTCGAAGCGCGCTGGCGCCGCGGCGACAGCGAGGCCGCCGCATGACGCCGCTCACGCTCGACGTCGCGCTCGGCAAACGCAGCTATCCGATCCACATCGGCACCGACCTGCTCGGCGACGGCGCGCGCTGGCGCAGCGCGATCCGCGCCCGTCACGTACTGGTCGTCACGAACGAAACAGTCGCGCCGCTATACCTCGCGCGCGTGCAGGACAGCCTTGCCGGGTTCGAGCAGGCGGCGCTGATCCTGCCGGACGGCGAGCAGTACAAGACTCTCGCGCATGCGGGCCACGTGTTCGATCGGCTCGCCGCACTCGGCGCGACCCGTGACGCGACCATCATCGCGCTCGGCGGCGGCGTCATTGGCGATCTCGCCGGTTTCGCCGCCGCGTGCTGGATGCGCGGCATCGACTTCGTGCAGATGCCGACCACCCTGCTCGCGATGGTCGATTCCTCGGTCGGCGGCAAGACCGGCGTGAACCTGCCCGCCGGCAAGAACCTTGTCGGCGCGTTCCACCAGCCGCGTGCGGTCGTGGCCGACACCTCGACACTTTCGACGCTTCCACCGCGCGAATACCGCGCCGGACTTGCCGAAGTCGTCAAGTACGGCGCAATCGGAGACGCCGCGTTCTTTGTTTGGCTGGAAGCGAATGCCGGCGCACTGATCGCGCGCGAGCCCGTCGCGCTGGCCGAAGCGATCGCGGCGAGCTGCCGCCACAAGGCCGGCGTGGTCGCCCGCGATGAACACGAACACGGCGAACGCGCGCTGCTGAACTTCGGCCACACGTTCGGCCACGCACTGGAAACCGCGACCGGCTACGGCACCCTGCTGCACGGAGAAGCGGTCGCGATCGGCATGCTGCTCGCCGCGCGGCTGTCCTCGTCGCTCGGCCGCGCACCGATCGAAGACGCGCAACGCCTGTCCGCGCTGCTCGCCACCTTCGCCCTGCCGACGACACCCCCGCCGGGCGATCCGCAGCAACTGGTCGAACTCATGCGCCTCGACAAGAAGAATGTCGCCGGCACGTTGCGCCTGATCCTCTGGCGCGGCATCGGCGCCGCCGAAGTCGTCGCCGGTGTCGACGAACGCGAAATCCTCGCCGCGCTTGCGGAGAGCGGGTCGAACATGAGGCAGTAGGGCGGGTCGAGCGCGATGCGCGAGTCCCGCCATGCGGCGCGATGACGCTTCCGGCGGCACGCGCTTCGCGCGTACCGCCCTACCGCGCTCGCGCACGTGCCGCGACAGCGACAATCAGAACTTGTGCGCGAGCCTCACGAACCACGCCGCGCCGTTGAGCCCGAACTGGACCGCTTCGTACCTGAAGCCGTTGTCGGTCTCGTCGGGGTTCTGCGCGGTCGGGAACTTGTCGAGGATGTTCATGCCGCCGACGGTCAGCTTGGTCGCGTCATTGAAGCTGTAGGTCACGCTGACGTCGGCCGAGGTCGCGGCGCCGTACTGCTGGTTCGGCACCGGCGGTCCGGAGAACGTGCCGAGGGTCATGCGTCCGAAGTAGATCAGCTTGAGGTTGGTGTCCCAGTTGCCGATCGAGTAGTCGAAACCGAGGGTCGCCTTCGAGCGCGGCGCGCCGCCTTCGATGAACAGCCGGTCGCGTTCACCCAGCAGCGAATCCTCGCGGCCGACCAGGTTCGGCGGCGTATGCACCTTGCGCACCTTCGTCGTGCCGCGGTTGAACGCGAGGAAGCTCTCGAGGCGACCGTTGCCGAGGTCCATGCCGTGGCTCACGGTCAGGTCGAAGCCCTGCGTGCGCGTGTCGACCGAGTTCACGAAGAACTGCGCCGAGCCGACGCCGAGCTGTTCGAGGATCGCGCCGATGTCCGGGTCGGAGGTGTCGAAATACCCGGTCAGCACGATGCGGTCGTCGATGTCGATGCGGTAGCCGTCGAGCGTGACCGAGACGTCCTCCATCGGCTTCCATGTGAAGCCGACCGTCGCGCTGCGCGACTTCTCTTCCTTGAGGTCGGGAATGCCGGCGGCGCGCGCGATCGCCCCGCCGTTCGGCGCGAGCACGACATCGACCGGCACGCCGCTGATGAAGTCGGTGAAGGTCGAGGAGAACCAGCGCTGCTGCAGCGACGGCGCGCGGAAACCGGTACTGAGCGAACCGCGCAGGAGGAAGTCGTCGGTGACGCGGAACGCGCCCGCGAGCTTGCCGATCGCGGTCGAGCCGAAGTCGCTGTAGTGCTCGTAGCGCACGGCCTGGTCGGTCATGAAGCGATCGGTCCAGTTCGTCTCGACGTCGGCATAGGCGGCCCAGCTGTTGCGGCTCTTGTCGGTGGCGTCGGCCGGCTGGAATCCGGGGAAGCCCTGGCTGCCGGCGTTGCCGCCGCCGGGACCGTCGGCATCGATGTACGAACCGGGTTCTCCCGCGAAGATCTGGTAGTTCTCGTGGCGGAACTCGCTGCCGAACGCGATGTTGGTGCCGTGCAGCCAGCCGTCGAAGAAGCGCGAGAAGTCGAGGTTGGTGGTCGCCTGCGTGAACGAGAAGCCGCCCGCGTTGAACTGGTTCGGGCTGAGGCCGGCGCCGCCGCTTTCGAGGTCATGGTTCGCGATCGACGCATTCAGCGTGTGGCGGATCGTGTCGATCAGCTTGTTGTAACCGAGCGTCTGCGACACGTCGATGCGCCAGTCGTTCCAGTTCCACCAGATGCCGGCGGTGCCGTGGCGGTCCTGCACGTACGGATCGATGAACGGCACGAAGCCGTCCGGGTACATCGCAGCGGAATTGCGCGACGGGATGTCGTCCGAACCGAGCCCGCCGCGCGCGAACGCGCCGGACGAGGCATCGCGGTTCTGCAGGCCGCCGTCGAAATAGAAATGCGCGCTGTCGCCGAACGGCAGGTCGCCGTTGAAATACACCGTGCCGTTCCTGACCTGGGTGTCGCCGATCGTGCGCGGATTGTCCGGGCCGGAGCGGTTGGAGCGACCGCGATCGAGGTATTCGCCGGTCAGCGCAACCACGCCGTCATTGCCTACCGCGAAGCCGCAGTAGCCGGAGACGATCCAGTTCTCGCCGTCGCCGCGCGAGTACTGGCCGTAGCCGGCGAGGCCTTCGCAACCCTTGCGCCGTTTCAGCGCGATGTTCATCACGCCGGCGATCGCATCCGAGCCGTACTGCGCCGCGGCGCCGTCGCGCAGGATCTCGACGTGGTCGATCGCGAGCAGCGGGATCGTGTTGAGGTCGGTGCCGGTATTGCCGCGGTTGCGCGCACCGAACAGGTTGACCAGCGCAGTGGAATGCAGGCGCTTGCCATTGATGAGGACGAGCGTCTGGTCGGAACCGAGGCCTCGCAGCGCGGCCGAATCGACCGAGTCCGCGTTGTCGGCGCCGGTCTGGTGGCCGGAGGTGAACGACGGCGCGGTGTACTGCAGGGTCTGCGCGAGATCGAACGAACCGCCCTGCTCCGCCGCCTTCTGCATCGGCAGCATGTCGACCGGTACCGGTGTGTCGGTGTCGGAGGAGCGGTCGAAGCGGCGCGAGCCGAGCACGGTCAGCCCTTCCAGTTCGGTGACCTGCTTGTCGTCGACCGCCTTGGGCGCCGAACCCTGCTGCTCGTCGGCGGCGAATGCCGTGCCCGACAGCGTGCCTACGCTTCCAATCAGGGCCGCGGCGATTGCCGCGCGCAGCGTGCGCGATGTGTCCATGAAACCCTCCCCGGGTATATTTTTTTGGTGCGCGGAGCTTACCCGATTCCCTGCGCGGCGAGCTGCGACCGAGAGCCGCAGCGGCTTCAGGTTCTGCCGCGTGGGCGTGGCTAACGCCCGCAGCGCCTGCGGCGCTACAATTGCCTGCTCTGTCGCGATGGTACCCATGCGCCTGTTCATGCAAACCCAACCCGCCGGTGCGGACGCGCCGCGCTACTACCAGCTCGTGCTGCAGCAGGATCTGCTCGGCGGCTGGACGCTGTTCCGCGAATGGGGCCAGCAAGGCAGCCGAGCGAGCAGCAAGCGCGAGGTCTACCTCGAACGCGACGCCGCATTGAGCGCGTTTGAAAGCGCGCGCGATGCGCAGCTCAAGCGCGGTTTCCACGTGATGTTCAGCCAGGGCTTCGAAGGGCCGCACGCGCGATAGGGAACCTCTGTACCACCGATGTCGTCCCTGCGAAGCGCGGGCCCAGCGACTTCAAACCTTTGAATGCAAGACACCGGATTTCCGCCTGCGCGGGAATGCGCGTCAACGAAGGACGTCCCATGCCCACACCCGACCATCGTTTCCTGCGCGCCCTGCGGCGCGAACCCGTCGACATGACGCCGATCTGGATCATGCGACAGGCCGGTCGCTACCTGCCCGAGTACCGCGCCACGCGCACGCGCGCCGGCAGTTTCCTCGCGCTCGCACAGACGCCGGAACTCGCGTGCGAAGTCACCCTGCAACCGTTGGCGCGCTTTCCGCTCGATGCGGCAATCCTGTTCTCCGACATCCTCACGATTCCCGATGCAATGGGCCTTGGCCTGCATTTCGTCGACGGTGAAGGCCCGAAGTTCGCGCGCCCGCTGCGCAGCACGGCCGACATCGCGCGAATCGGTGTGCCCGATCCGGAAACCGATCTGCGCTACGTCACCGACGCGGTTCGCCTCGTGCGCCGCGAGCTGCGCGAACGCGCGCCGCTGATCGGCTTTTCCGGCAGCCCGTGGACGCTCGCCTGCTACATGATCGAAGGCGAAGGCTCGTCGAGCTTCGCGCGCGCGAAGGCGCTGGCGCTCGAGGACCCGGCGACGATGCACCGCCTGCTCGAGGTGCTGGTCGAATCGGTCGTGGGCTACCTCGCCGCACAGGCGGCGGCGGGCGCGCAGGCATTGATGGTGTTCGACACGTGGGGCGGCCTGCTCGCGCCGGCGATGTTCCGCGAGTTCTCGCAACGATCGCTGGCCGCGATCGCCCAGCGCCTGAAGGCCGACGCGGCGACGCGCGATGTACCGCTGATCCTGTTCTCCAAGGGAGCGAATGCACACCTCGAAGCGCTCGCCGACACGGGCTGTGATGCACTTGGCGTGGACTGGACGATCGACCTCGGCGAGGCGCGCGCGCGCGTCGGCCAGCGCGTCGCGTTGCAGGGCAATCTCGACCCGGCCACGCTGGCCGCCTCGCCGGAAACGATCCGCGCGCAGGCCCATCGCGTACTGGACGCGTACGCGGGCGCGCCGGGCCATGTCTTCAACCTCGGCCACGGCATCACCCCCGACATCGATCCCGCCCATGTCGCCGTGCTGGTCGATGCCGTGCACGCGTATCGAAAGAGCGCGTAGGGCAGTACGCCGCGACAACCGGATGCGATCGTGCGCCTGGTCCCACCTACCGGTACGAGCGCTTCCAGGGCTTCTTCAGCTTGCCCATGAGCGAGGGCGTGGGCTCGGCCGGACCGGTGCGGTGCGCGCGCGGCGTCCATTCGATCAGGCCGATCGCATCGTAGGCGTTGACCAGATTGAACACCTCGGCCATCGGCGCGCCGGCTGCGGCGGCGACTTCGTGCAATCGCGCCGGTTCGAGCAACGCCTTGGCGATGCGGAAGTAGCGTGCCAGATCCTTGTCGATATCGAACCACTGCTTGAGCCGGTAGGTTCCGCCCGGGTCGAGATGGCGCGCGAGGTGTCCGTCCCCCTGCAGCAACACCTGCAACCAGACCAGGCGCGGATAGGCATGCGCCTGCTGCTCCGCGCGCGCTTCGGCGAGTTCCGCGCCGGTCAGCGGTTGCCAGTCGCACAGGCGCCACTTCGCCCGGCAGTACGGCTGCAAGGCGCCTAGGCCGCCCGCGGCATGCGCGACCTTGTTCTTCGGATCGAGCATGAGCACCGGCGCGCCCGGGAGCGAATAGCGTGCCGGCATGCGCAGCAGGGAGCCTTCCAGATATTCGCGCAGGTCGCGTGGGGCGGTCTCCTCGAGCATCGCCTCGCGCGTGGCGTACTTGCGCGTGACGTCGGTCGGGATGACCGCGCGCGGCACCGGCGCGTCGCGCGCGACCATCTCGCGCAGTTCCAGCGGTTGTGGCCGCAACGCCTCGTCGAGGCCGCTGGCCGGCAGCGCGAGGTCGATCGGCGGCGCAACCGAGGAATCCTCGCCGAGGTCCTGACTGTAGAAGTCCTCGTTGCGGGTCGCGCTGGCGATTTCCGGCTCGGGCGACGCACTCGCCCGCACCTTGTTCAACACATCGACCAGGTTGGCGCGCGTGAGCGGTCGGCGCAGCACGAGATCGGCGCCCTCGACGTCGCGATCGGAGAACACCACGCAACGCACGCCGGTGCCCTGGGCGCGCGTGCGGGCCATCTGGCCGGCGAACACGTCGGGATCGACCACGAGCAGATCGGCGCCGCTTTCCTCGCCCCAACGCCATTCCTGGCCCAGCGTTTCGGCACACTTGCGGATCAGGAGGCGCAAATGCGCGACTTCCTGCTCGGATACTCCCGCCACAGCGATGGTCTTGACGTCGCTCACGTGCTGCACAACCTGGATATCCCCTTGGCGGGAAGCATCCTACGCGCCCAGTTGCCGTGTCGACAATCCATCGCGCGCGACAGGGTCAGGTGGCGCGGCGTTTTTTCGCGCCGGCGTTGCGTGCCACCGGGCGACGCTTCGGCCGCAGCAGGGTTCCGCTGCATTTCGGCGCACCGCAACGACAGGCCCAGATCGCCTTCAGGCGCGGGGTGAGGCGCTCCTCCAGCACGATGCCGTAGTCGTAGGTCAGTTCCTCGCCGACGCGCAACGGGCGCAGCGTCTCGATCAGCACGCGGTCCTTGCGCCGGTCGCCGCCTTCGTCTTCCTCCAGCAGGGCGCGGCAATTCGGCTTGCAGCTGTGGTTGATCCAGCGCGCGATGTTGCCTTCGCTGGTCGCATCGATGACGTACTGGTCATTCAGCGTGAACAGGAACGTATGGCCGCTGTCGCTGGTGTTCGCGTAGAGACGATCCGCTTGCGCATGGGTCAGGCGCTTGCCGCGGTATTCGATGAGTTCGATGCCCTTGGGAATGTCGACGAGGGCGAAGACGCCATTGCCGTGGATCGGCGAGCGGCGGGCTGCGATGCGTTTTGGCATGGAGCGCTGGGAGTTCGGCTGGAAGGGAACGCGCATCATAACGCGTCCCGCGCGCGCCGCTCGATGCGTTGCGTCGGCGTGCCGTCGTGCTAGCGTGCGCAGCGCATCCCCAGCGCGAGTCCGCCCAGCCCATGCGTTCCCTTGCCCGTGCCTTCCTGACCGGAGCGGTCACCTTGCTGCTCGCGGCGACCTGCGGCAGCGCGCTTGCGCGCCGTTCCCCGCACAAGCATGCGGACCGCGACGCGAGCGCCGCGACCGGTTCCTACGATTACTACGTGATGGCCCTGTCGTGGTCGCCGACGTACTGCCAGGCCCATCCAGACGAGGAGGAGCAGTGCGGCCACAAGGGTTACGGCTTCGTCCTGCACGGACTGTGGCCGCAGTACGAGGGCGGCAATGGCCCGCAGCGATGCACCAGCGATGCGGAACCGGACCGGCGCACGGTGGCGCAGGCGCTCGCGTTCATGCCCAGTCGCCGCCTCGTCAACCACGAGTGGCGCACGCACGGCACCTGCAGCGGACTCGATCCCGCCGCCTACTTCCAGCTCGCCGATCGCGCGTTCGCCTCGCTGCAGGTCCCGACCGAACTGAAGGCGCCGCGGCGCGACGTGCAGACTACCGCGAACGACCTGCGCGCCGCGCTCAAGCGCGCGAACCCGGCGCTGCGCGACGACATGCTGAGCCTGCATTGCAGCCAGGGAGAGCTGGTCGAAGTGCGGCTGTGCCTCGACAAGGATCTCGCCCTGCGCCGCTGCGGCAAGCGCATGCGTACCGGTTGCCCGGTGTCGGCACCGTTCACCATTCCCGCGACGAACTGACCGCGTTCGATATCCCGCAGGGCCGGCGCGCCATGCGCCGGCCCGATCGTCCTCAGCGGGCGCCGAAGGTATAGCGCGCGCTGAGCCAGTACGAGCGCGCGGGCATGCGGTAGTACTGCGCGTCGCCGAGTTCGCTTTCGGCGACGGCATCGCGCCGGTCGGACAGGTTGTAGCCATCCAGACGCAGCTCCCAGCGATCGAACGCATAGCCGATACCGGCATCGACCGTGGTGTAGGAGCCACCGAGCGAGGTATTGCGCTTGTTGAGCCAGCGCTCGCCGACGTAGTCCGCGGCGACATGCGCACGCAGCCCCTGCAGCGGCGCGTAGATCAGGCCGACGCTGGCCAGATGCTCGGGCGACATCTCCAGGCGCTTGCCATCGAGCTGGGTCGGCGTGCCGTCGAAGTCCTGCACGTAGTCGGCGAAGCGCGCGTCGTGCCAGGCCCAGGTACCGATCACGCTGAGGTCGTCGGTGAAGTGCCAGCGCGCTTCGACTTCCGCACCCTTGAAATGCTCGTTGCCGGCATTCGTCAGACCCGGCAGCCCGTCGATTTCCTGGCTGACGACGAGATTGTGGAAGTTCATGCGGAACAGCGAGGCGTCCCACTCGAACCGGCCATCGAGGTGGCGACCCTTGATGCCGACCTCGCCGCTCTGCGCATCTTCCGGCTCGAGGATGTCGAACTCCGGCTCGGGGCCGAAATCCTTGACCGCCGGCTTGAACGCATCGCGGTAGCTCGCGTAGACCGTGAGCTGGTCCCTGCCGTCCTTCCAGAAGCGGTAGCTGGTGCCGAGCGCACCGGACAAACGGCTTTCGTCGCGGTGGTCGCTGCCGGACTCGACGACTTCCGGCTCGTCGCCGGTGAGGTCGACGCCGATGCCGCTCGAGGATTCGCGGGTGTGGTTGAAACGCAGGCCCGCCTCGATCCGCCAGGCATCCGTGACCGCGTATTCGAGGTCGGCGTAGATGCCGGTGAAATTGCGCCGGTCATCGAGCCGGGTCGCCTCGTCGATGTGCAGCGAACGCCAGTCTGGCGCGTTGCTGCCACCCGGGAAGGTCGCGTACTCGAAGTTGTCGCTGTGCTGGTCACCCTTGCCGTACAGATGGTCGATGCCCCAGACGAGGGTCGAGCCTTCCGCCAGCGGCGTCGCGACGTGGCTGTCGAAATACACTTCCGTGCGATGCACGCGCTGGTGGAAGCCGTCGGCATTGTGGGTGACGCCGTCGTCGGCGAAGTCCTCGCGCAGGAAACCGCGCACGTTCGTCGCGTTGCTGCGCGCATAGGCGAGACGCGTGTCCCAATCGCCGAGGCTGGTCGGCACGACGTAACCGAGTGCGAGCTGGCCACGATCCTCGTTCTGCTCGGCGCCGCGCGGATTGGCGTTGCCGTCGAGCGGCATGCGCTCGGTCAGCACGCCGTGCTCGCGCGGGTGCGGACTGGTCGGGTCCTGATTCAGCTGCGTGAAGTCCGCATCGAGCGAGAACCGCCCGGCGCCGAGATCGCCGGCGCCGCGATAGAGCAGGTGCGCGCGGTCCCAACCGGCGCGGTCGGTCGCAAGATCGTTCTTGTCGCCATCGACGAGCAGCGACTGGCTCCAGCCTTCGCCAAGGCCGGAAAGCGGGATCGCGGCGGCAAAATGCGCGCTGCCACGACTGCCGATGCCGAACTCGACCTGCGCCGGACCCTGCCCGGCGCCGTAATGGATCACGTGGATGACACCGACGAAACTGGTCGCGCCATAGCTGACCGGCGCCGCGCCCTTCACGACTTCGATGCGTTCGACGTTGGCGAGATTCAGCGTCGCCAGCGCCGGCGTGAATGCACCGCCGGACGGAATGCCGTCGACGACGAGCAGGAAGGCGTCGAATTCGCGCAGTCCCCACAGCGCCGGAACGGACGAAGCCGGGCCGCCGTCGCCGCCCGGCGCGATGTCGACGCCGGCAACCAGCGACAACGCGGTGCGCAGGTCGTTCGCGCCGCGCGCGCGCAATTCGGCGCCGGTGACGACGCTGACATCGGCGGCGACTTCATCCAGCGCCAGCGGGATCTTCGAGGTCGTGACCTCGACGTCCCCGAGTTGCTGCGACTCCTGCGCGGACGCCGCGCCACCCAGCATTACCAACACCGCCGCCCACGCGACGCGCCGGCAGGACGTGTATTTGCACATGATCCCTTCCCCAAGGTGTATGACCGGGCGCAGTCTGGACTTTCGCGCAGGGGCCGATAACGGCCCGCAGACCGATGCGGACATCGGTCCGTGGAAGTATCGGCACGACCAGCGACACACGTATGCTTCCCCAATGACCTGCACTCCAAACCCGCCATGACCTTGCCGCGACCGCGCCTGCGCGGCCTGGTGGTCAAGCTCGCTTTGTTCTACGCGCTGCTGTCGCTGCCGACCCTGATGCTGGTCGAGGCGGTGATCCTGACGCACGAATTCCAGCGCCTGATGCAGGGACTTGCCGAAGGCAATCTCGAGCGCGCGGCGAGCGAGGGCGCCGCCGAGCTGGCGCGGCATCGGCCGTGGCAGGCACCGGATGCCGACGGCGGCGCGGCGACGCGGATCTGGCTCGACGCCTGGGCGCTGCGCCTGCAGCAGCCGCGCGGCGGGCTGACACCGGACGAGTCCTACCTGCTGCTCGAGTTGTCCGACCGCCCGATCACCGCGAGCGTGCTCGCGCCAGACGGCCGCGAACTCGTGCGCACGCCTGCGCTCGGCGATCCGCGCACGACGCCTCCGTCCGCCGATGAACTCGCCCGAGTCGCCGTGGCTCGGGAAGCGATCGTCCTGCGCGACGACGGCAGCGCCTACCGGACGCGGCGCGCGCTCGCCCCTCTGCGCGACGCCGACGGCAGACTGCGCGCCCTGCTTAGCGTCGAGTTGCGCCTGCCCTCGCCGTGGCGCCACCTGCTGTCCGAATCGAGTTTCGAATCGCCGACCGTGTTCGGCTTCCTCGTCGTGTTCGGCCTCGCCTCCTCGATCTTCCTCGCCGCGTGGGTCACGCGCCGGCTCAATCGCATCGCGCACGCCGCGCGCGGCTGGAGCCGCGGCGATTTCTCCGACCGCATCGACGACCACTCGCAGGACGAACTCGGCGCGCTGTCGACCCTGCTCGACCGCATGGCGCTCGACCTCAAGGGGCTGCTGCGCACGCGCGCGCAACTGGCTACGCTGGCCGAGCGCCAGCGCCTCGCACGCGACCTGCACGACACCGTCAAGCAGAAGGCGTTCGCGCTGAACCTGCAACTGGCGACCGCGAGACGCCTTCTCGGCGACGCGCCCGGCGCCGAGCGGCTCGAACAGGCGCAACGTGTGACCCAGCAGATCCAGCAGGAACTGTCACAGATCCTCGACGAATTGCGCGCGTCCGACGCCGACCTGCCTTTCAGCGAACGCCTGCGCACGCGCGTGGTCGAGTGGTCGCACCTGAGCGGCATCGCGACCGATGCCGCGCTCGAAGATGTGCCACCGCAGGCGACCCAGATCGAGGAATCGCTGCTGCGCATCGTCGACGAGGCCTTGTCGAACGTCCTGCGCCACAGCGGGGCAAGCCGGGCTGAGGTCGGGCTCCGCCAGCAGGCGGAGCGCATCCATCTCGTGATCGCCGACAATGGGCGCGGCGCGCCGCAGCAGCCGGCCGCCGGAATGGGCCTGCGCAACCTGCGCGAACGCGCATTGTTGCTGCCGGGCGGCCAGTTCGAACTCGATGAGCGTCCGGACGGCGGCCTCAGGGTTGCCGTGAGCTTTCTCGTGGTGGAGACTTCCAGTCGATGAATTCCCCGATTCGCATCGTCATTGCCGACGATCATGTGCTGGTTCGGCAAGGCATCCGCGCGTTCCTCGAAACGCATGCCGACCTCGATATCGTCGGCGAGGCCGAGGACGGCACCGAGGCGCTGCGCCTGTGCGTGGAGAAGCAGCCGCACGTCGCCTTGATCGACCTGGTGATGCCGGGCGGCGGCATCGAGACGACGCGCACGATCCGCGAAGCATGTCCGGAGACCCAGGTGGTCCTGCTCACCTCGTTCGAGGACCCGCAGCAGATCGTCGCCGCGGTGCGTGCCGGCGCGCTGTCGTGCCTGCTCAAGGATGTCGACGCCGATGCGCTCGCCGAGGCCGTGCGGAAGGCGGCGCGCGGCGAGGCGGTGCTGCACCAGCGCGTCGCTGCGCGGCTGATGGAACTGCTGCGCAAGGAGAACGAGCCGGGCAGCGAGATGCTCGACCTGCTCAGTCAGCGCGAGCGCGAGGTACTGGCGCTGGTCGCCGAGGGTCTCAACAACCAGCTCATCGCGGAACGCCTCGGCATCGGCGAGAAGACGGTCAAGACGCACGTCAGCAACGTGCTCGGCAAGCTCGACGTCAGCGATCGCACGCAGGCCGCGGTGTTCGCGTGGAAGAGTGGCCTGAAGCAACGCCCGCAGCACTGAATCCCTGGGGCCGTCCCTGGCCCTGCCGGATTCGCATCCGGCCTCCCTCTCTCTCCCGATCAACTGGCGCCGATCGAGTGCGGCGCCTACTTGTCTTCGCCCGCCGGACCCCCGTCGGGCGGATATTCGCCGGTCTCCACCGGACGCACCGAATCGCGCAAGGCCTGATCGGCGCGCGCGCGCTGGCGTCGTCGCAATTCGTCCGCGATCAACTCCTCCGCCAGGCGCCGTCGCTGCTCGTTGCGACGTGCGTCCTCATCACGCGTTTCACCCATTTCGTCGCGCCCCTGTTCGCGATGACGGGTTCGCGACCGCGCAGCCTTCGGCGGCTCGGCCGTCGACGCATCCGTCGGGTATCACCATAGGGGAATGGCAGCCGCCGCGGCGCGCCGGAACGCGTTGGCGTAAGGGGAATCCCCCTCGCGCGCGAGCGGGAAAATCCCTCAGCCCGGACCGGGTCGTGCGCTCGCGATAGACTGGGCACCTAGGATCGCGCGCGAACGGACGGGCCGCTCGATCCACATGGGGGCCGCATGATCACGAGACTATTGCGTCATCCGACGTTCGCGCTGCTCATCATGGCATCGCTGGCCTCTCCATTCGCGTCGGCGCAAGTCGCCGTCGAGATCGTCGGTGACACCGCCCACGCGACGATCCTGCTGGCCGACGGGCAGGGCGGCACCTACGACGCGGAAGTCACGATCGCATTCGACGCACCGCTCAACCTGACCGCAAGCAGCCTCAACCTGACGGCGGCATTGTTCAACCCCGCCGATCCCGTGATGAGAAGCCGCCTGCCCGCCGGGCTGTCCTTCACCGATGCCTTCCCGATGATCGTCACGGTCGAGCCGCCGACGCTCGACTGGATATTCACGACCGCGTTCGACGGCGCCGAGGATGGCAGCGGCGCGCTGTCTTTCCGCAACGACTACCAGTTGGAAATCCACACGCACAACCTGGCCTGGTCACCCGCCGGCCCCCTGCGCCTGCTCAAGGCGCCCGTGGGCGGCTCCTTCGCCGACGTCACCGAAGACGTGCTCGAAGGCAGCGCGCGCGCACGCGGACGCGGCGGCGCATTTTCGCAGTTCGTCATCGGCGTGGATGCCAACAACAGCGGCCTGCCGCTGATTCTCGGCGTCATCATTCCGAAGACATCGGCGCTCAGTTTGCGCCTGGTTTCGGCGGTGCTGGACGACCTGCTACGCGGCCAGCTGGTCGGCTTGCTCGCCGACGTGCTCACGGCGGTCACCAGCGCGATCGTGAATCCGGTCCTCGGTTGCACGAATGCGCTCGTCCCGCTGGACCAGTTCATGGCGAGCGTCCAGCAGAATGCGGATTCCGGAAATATCGCCAATCTCTGGCGCGCGCAGCACGACGTGGTCAACGACGCCGGTGAACTCGAGAGCCTGGCGCAGACGCTCCGCTTCAGCCTGCTGCGCTGCACGGGCGCGCCATGACTGGCATGCGATGCCGGCGCGGCTGACCACCTACCCACCGGACGGTGCCGCCCTCGTGCGGCTGCTGGACGAAGAGGCGACCTATCGCATCGGGAGGGCCAGCACCTGCGAGCTACGCATCGACCATTCTTCCGTGTCGCGCTTCCATGCCGAGATCCGCTGTCGCGAGAACGGCTGGTACCTGCACGACACGGGCAGCAAGAACGGCTTGCGCGTCGACGGGCACCTGGTGCGCGGCAAAGAGCTGGTCAAACGCACCTGGTTCTCGATCGGTGACGTGCAGTGCTCGTTCGAACTGCTCGATGAGTCCGCTGCCGAAGCACAGCGCGCCGCCAACCTGAGCCGTCGCGCGGTTTCGCGCGCACTGTCGGCGCAGCTGCAACAACCCGCAGTGGGGATGAGCACGTTGATCCCCCAATTGCTCGAAATGGTGCTGCAACTGTCCGGCCTCGAACGTGGGTTCGTGTTGTACGCGGCGGCAGGCGAGCCGCTGCGCGTGCGCGCGAGCCGCGCGCTCAAGCCGATCGACTTCGCGGGCGACCGCTTCGCCGGAAGCGCTTCGGCGGTCGACCGTGCCCTCGCCGGCGGGAAGTCCGTCGTGTGTTGCGATACCGCGGATTCGCCTTGGCTGGCAATCCGTCCCAGCGTTCGACTCGGTGGAATCCGCGCAATCGTCTGCGTTCCGCTCGCGATGCAGGACGGCTCTTCCGGCGTGATCTACGTGGACAGCCGTCAGCCTGGTCCGCCCGTCACCGAACTCGATCTGGAACTGGTCGAGAGTGTCGCAAGCCAGGCAGCGACGGCGATCGAGGCTGCGAGCCTTCGCGACAGGATCGCCGGCCTGCTTGATCAGTTGTCGGATGCCGGAGAAGCGGCGCCTGCCTGGGAAGACCTGCTCCGCGCTCGCGCGTAGCCGTTGCCAGCGGCGGGCCGGCCCTGTGCGAACTCGGGCTTCCGCGCTATCGTGCGCGCGTGAATGCCAAGATCTCCGAGGATTCGCCAAGCGACGCGGCAGCAACGCTGACCGGCCATTTCGCCGCCAGCGAACTGCGCGCCGGCGACATTCTCGGCGGACGCTTCCGAATCGAGTCGCTGATCGGCATCGGCGGCATGGGCGTCGTCTACCGCGCGCACGACCTTTCGCTTGAAATCGACGTCGCGCTGAAGCTGCTGCGCCCGGATCTCGCGCGGCGTCCGGAAGCTTTCCGGAACTTCCGCCAGGAACTGTTGCTCGCGCGCCAGGTATCCAGCGCGCACGTTGTGCGCATACACGACATCGCCGAGCATGAAGGACGCTGGTTCATCAGCATGGACTTCATCCGCGGCGAGTCGCTCGAACAGCGCCTCGACGACGTGCGTCGCCTGCCGCCGGAGCAGGCACTGGTCATCACGCGCGGCCTGCTCGAAGGCCTCGGTGCAGCGCACCAGCGCGGCGTGGTGCATCGCGACCTGAAGCCGGCGAACGTGCTGCTCGACGGCGACCACGCCTACATCACCGACTTCGGCGTCGCGCGCATCCTCGGCGCGACGGGCATGACCCAGACCGGCATGATCATCGGCACGCCGGAGTACCTCTCGCCGGAGCAGGCGCGCGGTGCGGCGATCGACGCGCGCAGCGACCTGTATGCCGTCGGTTTGATCTTCTACGAGATGCTCGCGGGCGAACTGCCCTTTTCCGGCGGGACTCCGGCGGAGGCGGTCGTGCAACGAATCCTGCGGCCGCCGCCCTCGCTGGCCAGGATGCGCCCCGACCTCCCGCCCTGGATGCACGCGTTCAGCGAACGCCTGCTCAAGGTGAATCCATCGCACCGCTTCGGATCCGCGCGCGAGGCTACGCGCGCGCTGGATGCGCGACGCGTGCCCCGGCCACCGCTGGACAAGCGCATGCTGTCGTTCGGCGCTGCCTTGCTGCTCGCAGTCGCCGCAGCGGGTAGTTGGCTGTGGCTGCATCCGTGGTCTGCGCGGCCGCCGATCACCGCCACCGTGCCGGCCATACCCCGCATTGGCGTGATGCCGCTGGCAACCGCGGCGAACGACGCCGAGCTCGCGGCTGCGGCTCGTGGCATCGGCGAGCATCTGGGCAACTGGCTGCGCAACGACCCTGCGATCGCTTCGATACCCGGCCGGCGCCTGCTCGATGCACAGGCACGCACCGCACCTGACCTGCAGGGGGATGCATTGCAGCGTCGATTGCCCGATCTCGCGAGGGCCGCCAACGCGACGGCCCTGATCGTGGGCGAACTGCGCCGTGCCCCACCCGGCTTGCTCCTCGAGCTCCGCTGGATCGAACCGGGCAAGCCGGGGAATACACCGGTGCTGACCGCACGCGGTGCGGATTTCGCGTCGCTGTTCAAGGACTACGAATCGGCCGCTGCGACGTGGCTCGCGGCGTCGCAGCTGCGTGCCGGATCGTCGCCCCGCCTGCAGCCAGCGGCGCTGACGGCGTTCGGGCAGGCCCTGCTCGCGCTCGACCAGCACGATGCACAGGCCTCCGCAGCGAGCCTCGCCGCGCTCGTCGCGACCGATCCGGGCAGCGCGCTGTTGCAACGTGCGCTGCTCGAAGCGCAGGAGTCCGCGCACCAGCAACTCCCGGCGGAGAATACGCGCGAGGCGGTGATGCAGCAGTTCGGCAAGGACCCCAGCCCGCTCGGTCGCGAATTGCTTGCGCGCGCACTGGCGAACGACGATGGCCAGAAGGCTCGCGGCGTGCTGGAACAGGCGGTGCATGACTTTCCACACGATCCGGCGCTGGCCCTGTTCGATGCGGAGACGCTGGCCGCGAACGGCAGCGGCATCGAGGCGCTCGAGGTGTTGCGGAAGTTCGTCAAGACCGACGACCAGGACGCGCGGGCGTGGTTCCTCCTCGGACGCACGTCGATCCAGCAGGGCCAGGCGCAGGCGGCGATCGACGACTACCTGGTGCGCGCCCTCGTACTCAACACGCGCGGACGGGACGGCGCGGCTGAAGCCGAAACACGCAATGCGCTCGGCGTCGGCTACGAACGCCTCAGCCAGCTCGATGCCTCGTCCGAGCAGTACACGCGCGCGGCGAAAACGCGCGAGCAACTCGGCGACCGGGTCGGGCTGGCCAAATCGCTGCGCAACCTCGCGATCGTGCAGGCCGAGCAAGGCGAACGCGAAAGCGCCGAGCGCACGCTCGACCGGGTCAAGGGCCTGCTCGAGGATCTCGGCGACCGCGCCAGCCTTTCCGACCTGCACAACGATCGCGGCGTCATTGCCGAGGAGCGCGGCGACTTCGCCGCGGCATTGGCCGCCTACCGCGAGGCGCTCGCGATACGCCAGCAACTCGATTTGCCGGATGGGATCGCGGAAAGCCTCAACAACGTCGCGTTCGCTTCCTTCCAGCTCGGACAGTTCGACAATGCGCTGGTGTATTGGCAGCAGGCCGCGGCGCTGCACCGCAAGCTCGACGACAGCAACGGTGTCCTGCACATCCAGCAGGGCATCGGCCTGCTCGACATCGCGCGCGGACACTTCGCTGCCGCACGCGAAGGCCTGCAGGCATCCCTGCGCAACGCGGAGGACCGCCAGTTGACCGAAGAGGCGGCGGCCGGCCACCTCAACCTGGCGACGCTGTCGCTGGCCGAGGGCCGCTACGCCGATGCGCTCGACCACGCGGAGCGTGCACGGCAGCTCGCCGCGCGTCGTTCCGACCTGCGCATCGCGACCGAAGGCAGCCTGCTCAAGGCGCGAGCGGCCAGTGCACTCGGCGACGATGCCGGGGTCGACGCCGCCCTCGCCTCGATTGAATTGGCCAAGATCAACGACGAACAGCGCGCGATGTTCCTGCTCGCCACTGCACAGCGTGCGCAGGCCGGCGGCGACTACACGACGGCAGCCGCGAAACTCGAAGAAGCCGAGAAGGCCGCGACAGCAGCCCACAGCGGCAAGGTCGGCATGGAGATCGGCCTGCAACGGGTGCGCCTCGCACTCGTCGATGGCAGTCGTGCGCGCATCCCCAAGCTGTTGGCTGCCGTGCGCGCCGACGCGACGCATCTGGGCGAGGTTCCCGTGCGCCTGGAATGGCTTGAACTGGAAATGGTCGCCGCGCTGGACGGTGGCGATCGTGGCGACGCGATACGCCGCTACCGCGAAGCGTTGCCACTGCTGAAGGACGCCGGCCGCTGGGCCGATGCGCTGTTCCTGCATCGTCTGGCAGCACGCGCTTATCCCGGCGCGTCGGCGGAAGCCGACGCGGCGCGCTCGGCCGCCGACGCAGCGCGTGCCCAGATGCTGGCCGATGCGCCGGACGAAACGCGTGCCCGCTTCGAGCAGCGCATGGAACTACGCCTGAAAGCAGAAGCGGGTGCCGCCGATGGGCACTGAGCATCCGGCCCCGGCCGACCTGCGCCTCCAGCTGGCCCAGCTCCTGCAGGAGCACGACCGCCTGGCGGCGCGCCTGCGCGAGGGCCAGACGCATTTCCGCCGCATAGCGCGCTCGGTCTGGCGCGTGCAGGAGGAAGAACGCGGGCGCTTCGCACGCGAACTGCACGATGGTGTCGGCCACAACCTGACCGCGATGTTGCACCTCCTTGCCGGCGCGCTCGCCAGCCTTCCCGCAGGCGCCGGGCTCGAACGCGCGCGCAGCGACCTGGCACGCGTGCAGGCGGTCGCCGAATCGACGTTGCAGGACACGCGTGCGCTGTCTCGCCTGTTGCGGCCGCAGATCCTCGACGATCTCGGTCTCGAGCCCGCATTGCACTGGCTGGTGCGCTCGTTCTCGGAAACGCACGGCCTCGGCGTGACGCTCGACTACGATGCGGCTGCGACGACGCTCGACCGCGACCGCTCCACCCTCGTGTTCCGCATCGTGCAGGAAGCGCTGGCGAACATCGCCAGGCACTCCGGTGCGACACGGGTCGACGTCACGTTCAGGACGGGCGAGCGCGACGCCGAATTGAGTGTGCGCGACGACGGTCGCGGCTGCGTCGCGCAAGCGGCACTCCAGCGGGGCAGTGAGGGCGGCAGCAGCGGCCTCGGCGGAATGCGTGATCGTGCGCGCCTGTTCGGAGGCACTCTCAGCGTAGACTCGGCTCCGGGCGACGGCTTCCGCGTGCACGTGCGGTTTCCGTTGACCGACTCGAACCCGGAGGCCGAAACATGATCCGCCTGCTCATTGCCGACGACCACACGGTGTTGCGCGAATGCATGGTGGCGACGCTGCGCGCGAGCGGCGATTGCCTCGTGGTCGGCGAGGCCGGCGACGGGATCGCCGCGATCGAGCAGGCGCATGCGCTGCGCCCTGACGTCGCGGTCATCGACATTTCGATGCCGCGGCTCAGCGGCATCGACGTCGTGCGCCGCATCACCGAGGAGCTGCCACGCACGCGCGTGCTCGTGCTGACCATGCACGAAGAGGACGAGTACGTCGTGCAGATGGTGCGTGCCGGCGCCGCGGGCTATCTGGTCAAGGATGCCGCCGCGGACGAACTGCTGAAGGCAATCCGCTCGATCGCCGCGGGCGGCGTGCATTTCGGCCCGTACGCGACGAAGATCCTGGCCGGTCGACTGCACCAGCCGCAGGACCTGCCGCAGGATCCGTACGGTTCGCTGTCCGACCGCGAACGCGAGGTGCTGCACCTGGTCGTCGATGGCCTGACGATCAAGGAGATCGCGATACGCCTGTCGATCAGCGCGAAGGGCGCGGAGAACCACCGCAGCAGGGTGCTCGCCAAGCTCGATGTGCGCAACAGCGCAGAGCTGGTGCGCTACGCGGTGCGCAAGCGCATCGTCGAATAGCTGCCCTGGTGATCGGGCCGAGCGATTCGTCCTGCGTCGGACCTAGCGCGCTTCCTTGCCGAATACGGCCTGCGTCTTCGCGCGAACGAAACCGGCACGCTCGTAGAAGCGGTGTGCGCCTTCGCGCTCCACGCGGCTGCGCACGCGCATTCCCTCGCAACCGAGTGCATGCGCCCATGCCTCGGCCGCGCGAAGCAACGCACTGCCCAGACCCTTGCCGCGCGTCGATGCGGCGACGACGAGGGCACGGATCTCGGCGCAGGAGCCATCCGTCAGGCTCGTGCGGATGGCGACGTGCAACCATCCCGCCACCGTGCCCGAAGCATCTTCGGCAACCAGCACGCAGTCGCGCGGGTCAGCCTCGATCGCGGCGAGGCGCGACACGATCTGCGCGCGCGTCGCCGGATAGCCGAGTTCACCGCACAGGTCGGTGATCGCCGTGGCATCGTAGGTGCGTGCAACGCGTATCGTCGTCATCGAAACCTCCATGCCGGGCACACTAACGCAGTCGCCTGCGTGAAGCATGGCGCAGCAATGGCGCAGGCATGGCGATCCGCGGACCTCAGTCGCAGCAGCCGTCCCCGCCCTTGACCGTGTGTGCATGGCTCGCGGCGACGCCACGCGTGTTTCCCTGCACGCTCGCGGTATGGTGGTCGGCGACGACGCGGGCGACGCACATCGACATGCGCTTGCCGGTCGGGATGTGCAGGAACTCGTTCGGGCCGTGCGCGTTCGAGTGAGGACCAAGCACGCCGGTGATCAGGAACTGCGCGCCGGGGAATTTCTCGCCGAGCATGCCCATGAACGGGATCGATCCGCCTTCGCCGTTGTAGGCGACCGGCGCGCCGAAGAACTGGCGCGAGGCAGCGTCGACCGACTGCTCCAGCCACGGCGCCAGCGCCGGCGCTTCCCAACCGCTGCCGGCTTTCTCGACCTCGAACGTGACCTTCGCACCATACGGCGGGTCCTTTTCGAGCAGGCGCTTGAGGAACTCGCCGCCCTTCGCCGCATCCAGCGTCGGTGGCACGCGCAGCGACAACTTCACCGCGGTGTACGGGCGCAGCACGTTGCCGGCGGAATCGAGCGCCGGCAGGCCACCGACACCGGTCACCGACAAGGCCGGGCGCCAGGTTCGGTTGAGCACGAGTTCGGCGAGGTCGGCATTCATCGGCTGCATCCCGTCGACCAGCGGGAACTTCGAATACACCGCATCGCCGAGGATCTGCGCGGTTCGCCGCGCCTGCGCGACGCGCTGCGCCGGGATCTCGACATGCAGCTCCTGCGGCCTGATCGCACCGGTCACTTCGTCTTCGAGGCGCGACAGCACCTGACGCAGGATGCGGAAGCTCGACGCAACCACCCCGGATGCGTCACCGGAATGCACGCCCTCTTCCAGCACCTTCACGGTCAGGTTGCCGCCAGTCAGGCCACGCAGAGAGGTCGTCAGCCAGAGCTGGTCGTAGTTTCCGCAACCGGAGTCGAGGCAGACGATCAGCGACGGCTTGCCGATGCGCGCGGCGAGATGGTCGACGTAGTACGGCAGGTCGTAGCTGCCTGACTCCTCGCACGCTTCGATCATCACGACGCAGCGTGCGTGCGGGATGCCCTGCGCCTGCAGCGCGAGGATCGCGGCGAGCGAACCGAAAATCGCATAGCCGTCGTCGGCGCCACCGCGCCCGTACAACTTGTCGCCTTCGAGCACCGGCTTCCACGGGCCGAGGTGCGCCGACCAGCCGGTCATCTCCGGCTGCTTGTCGAGATGGCCATACAACAGCACGGTGTCCTCGCCGCTGCCGGGGATCTCGATGAAGATCAGCGGCGTGCGCCCCGGGAGGCGCACCACCTCCAGCTGCATGCCGGGGATCGGCTGCGCCTTGGCCCAGCTCGCCATCAACTCGACCGCCTGGTCCATGTAACCGTGCTCGGCCCACTGCGCGTCGAACATCGGCGACTTGTTCGGGATGCGGATGTATTCGGTGATCTGCGGGACGATCTGCGTGTCCCACAAGCCGCCGACGAAACCGCTGATTGCATTGGAATCCATCTGTGCACCTGTTCGATTGTTGGCGCGGCGCGCGAACGCGCGCCGCGCTCGCCGTCTGGCGTTGGCCGCGGCCGTGAATCGTAGCCGATCAGCACGCTTTGTTCGCGTGCCGGCTCAATGCGGGAACGCGCGGATCGCGCCGCACCCGAGCCAGCCCAGCAACACGACAAGCCGGCGCCACGCCGGCCGCGCGCGCCGCGGTGGCGGCCCGCAGGCGAGGCGCCGCGCCAGCGCGGAATCGGCGATGTAACCGTGCACGAACAGCATCTGCGTCGCCGTTCCGCGCGCCGCCTCGAGGAGCGCCGAACCCGTCGGTTCGAGTTTCGTTTCACTGGTCATGCGTATCTCCCGAGAAGGTGGTCGCGCGCATCGAGCGCCGTTCGCTGAATCGCGCATGCCAGTCCGCCAGGCGCGGTCGGCCGAGGGCAAATGCGTATACCCCGCGGAATTCGATCCAGCTGAGCGCCGTCGCCAGCGCGACATCGCCGATGTCGGGTTGCCGCGTCGCCTCGATGCCGGCTTCGGCGAAGTCGCACGCGAGCGCGATCTTGCGCAGTTGACCGTCGCGGAACTCCGGCCAGCGCAGGTGACGCGGTCGTCGCTCGTCCTCCCAGCGCACGGCAATGCCGGCGTCCGCGATGCCCTGTGCGAGCGCCTGCATGCGCAGCGCGCGAAAGCGCTCCGGCGCGTAGGACGGGATCAACTTGCGACCTGCATGCAGTCCGTCGAGGTATTCGCAGATCACGGCCGAATCGAACAGCACGGTGCCCGCAGCGTCGATCAGCACCGGCACCTTGCCGAGCGGATTCGACGCGAACACCTCGTCGTTGTTCAACAACGGGCTGGTTTCGTGATGGATTACATCCAGGTCGCGCGCGATGCCCATTTCGTGCGCGGCGACAAGCACTTTGCGCGCATACGGCGAGTGTGTCTGGTACAGCAGTTTCATCGGTGGACCCCTGTCGAAGAAAGGGCTTGGTGCGACGCTAGCGAGCATCAGTCGGGAAACAGTCGCGCGCGCAGGTCGGGCGCGACGTTGGCGCCGCAAAGAATGGTCGCCACGCGGCGACCGGCATGGCACTCGCGCCGCGCGAGGATCGCCGCGACGCCGACGGCGCCGGCTGGCTCGAATGCGCGCCCGAGGCACCGGTGCAGCAGCCGCATCGCATCGACGATCTGCTGTTCGGACACCGCGACCACTTCGTCGCAGCATCCGCGCAGGAATGTGAGCGTCGCTGCGATCGGCTCGCGCACCGCGATGCCGTCCGCCACCGTGTCGGCCGTGCGGGTGTTCACCGCGCGACCTGCCTCGAGCGAAAGCTTCATCGCCGGCGCATTGGCTGCGACGACCGCGACGATCCGCACATCCGGCGCCCGATCGCGCAGCGCTACGGCGACTCCCGCCAGCAACGCGCCGTTGCCGAGCGGCACCAGGATCGTCTCGAAACGCGCACTCGCGGCCAACTCGAGACCGATCGTGCCGGCGCCTTCGGCGATCGCGGCATGCGCGCCATCCTCGACGAAGCACAGGCCGTGCATGGCCGCGTGTTCGCGCGCAGCGCGCTTGGCAGCGTCGAAGTCCGGCCCGCCGATGCGCACGTCGGCACCGAAACGACGCATCGCATCGACTTTCAATGGATTCGCGCTCGCGCCGACGAAGACCGTGCACGCGTGGCCACGCCTCGCCGCGGCGCGCGCGAGACCCTGTCCGAAGTTGCCGGCGGAAGCGCAGACCACGCGCTCACCCGACCGCAGTGCCGTTGCGGCGAACAATTCGGTACCACGACCCTTGAACGAGCCGATCGGATTGCACGTTTCGTCTTGCGCCGACAAGGTGCAACCCAGTTCGGCATCGAGCGCGGCGCAGCTGACGACCTGCGCGTCGAGGAAGACGGGATCGATATGCGGCGACGCCGCGAGGATGTTGGCGAGCAGCGGCGTGGATTGCATGCGAGGGTGACTCCGATTGCGGCACTCGATGAAGTGACCATGCTAGAGTCACGCTGCGCGGCGCAGCCGCGTTTATTCCGGCGGAAACGCCCAGTTTCCGCGCCATTGCCCGCTTTCGCGCCCAGATGCCACCGGAACTCGACAAGCACGATCGCAGGGTGCTCGCCCTGCTCCAGCACGACGCACGCATCTCGGCCGAAGCGATAGGCGCGGAAATCGGCCTGTCCGCGTCGGCGGTGCAGCGACGCATCGCACGCCTGCGCGATGAGGCCGTGATCACCGGGGAAGTCGTGGTGGTCGACGCACGCAGCGTCGGTCGGCCGCTGACGATGATCGTCGACCTCGAGATGGAACGTGAGCGCACCGATCTGCTCGCCGGCCTGCGGCGCTGGATCGCTGCCGAAGTCGCGATCCAGGAAGCATGGTACGTGACCGGCGATGAGGACTATGTGCTGGTCGTGAGCGCGCGTGATGTCGAGAGCTACGAAGCCCTGATGAGCAGGCTGCTGGCCGAGAACGCGAATGTGCGACGCTACCGGACTCGCGTCGTGCTCGGCACGCTCAAGCGCGGGATGGCCGTACCGCTCGATCCGCCCTGACGCGCGCGACCCTGCGCCTCGACGCTCGGGAGCGTAGGAAATTTCCTACGCGAACGGTCGGCAAGTACCTACGCCGGTTCACGACCCGCGACACTCCCGGCACACCCTGCAGCCGCCTAAGCTGTCTCGGAACCGCGCTACCCGGCCACGAGCCCGACGGCCGGTCGACGTTTCCGGTTTCACCTTCCCCAACGCGATTGCTGATGAAATTCCTGCAACACATCAAGCTCCTCCTGCTGCTGGCCCTCGCACTGCTGCCATCGACGGTGTTCGCACAGGTAGACATCAATCATGCCGACGCGAAGACACTGGCCGAATCCCTGAGCGGCGTCGGTCTGGTCAAGGCGGAAGCCATCGTGGCCTATCGCGCCTCGCACGGTCCGTTCCGGCATGTCGAGGATCTCGGCGGAGTCGCCGGCATAGGCGCGCGCACGATCGAAGCGAACCGCGAGGCGATCGTCATCGTCATCGAGAATCCGTCCGCGCACCACGCCGGCGGCGCCCCGCAACGGGGCCAATGACGCCGCTCGCGGCGCACTTGATCGGCGCGAGCGCGCTTCCTGTACACTCGCGCCCCGCCGAACGGCGGTTTGCACTCGATGATCCTCCCGCGTTACCACATCGGCCCGTCGACGATCGCGGGCGCAGGACAAGGCTTGTTCCTCGACGAGCCGGTCGCGCGTGGGCGCCTGATCACCGCGCCGGACGCCATCCCGCGCGTGTACACGTTCGATGAGATCAATGCCCTGCCGGATGCCGCGCAGCTGTTGCGGGCGACCGTGCGCTGGTTCGAGGACCGCTACACGGTCACGCCGGAATGGCCGGACGAGTGCTACATCAACCACGCATTCGAGCCGAACGGCTTGTGGCACCTCGGCTTCGTGTTCGCCGCGGACGACCTGCCGGCTGGTGCCGAGATCACGGTCGACTACCGCCACCTGCTCGCGCCCGGCCAGGAAGAGGAATTCCTCGACGCGCGCAGTGGCGAGCGCATCGTCGGCTTCGCCTGGACCGAGAGCCTGCGCGCGTCGACGCACGCGCTCGCCGCCCTGCTCGGCTGATCCGATGCTCGAGATCGCGACCCTCGAAACCGAACGCCTGCGCCTGTGCGCGCTCGGCGAACGCCACTTCGAGGCGTACGCGGCGATGCTTGCCGACGCCAGCAGCACGCGATTCGTCGGCGACGGCCAGCCGCTCGACCGCATGAACGCATGGCGCTCGATGGCGATGCTGCTCGGCCACTGGGCGCTGCGCGGCTGCGGCATGTGGGCGGTCGAACTCAAGCACAGCGGCGAATTCATCGGACGTGTCGGCCTGCACTATCCGGAAGGCTGGCCCGACCTCGAACTCGGCTGGATGCTGGTGCCGGCGCAGCGGCGCAAGGGCTACGCGACCGAGGCCGCGCGCGCCGCACTCGCATTCGCCTTCAACGATCTGCACGCCGCGCGCGCAATCAGCCTGATCCGCGCCGAGAACAGCGCCTCCGAACGCGTCGCGCGCCGCCTCGGCGGACGCCAGGCGACGACGATCGATTTCCTCGGTCATGCGACCCTCGTCTACACGTATCATCCGCCGGTCGCCTGAGTTCCCCTGCCGCCCACGCACATGACGCGCCTGTCGCTGCTTTCACCGCCCGCTTACCAGCGCACGCGCTGGAAGAACGACGGCGGCTGGACCACCGAGGTCGCGCGCAGCGGCGGAGACGATTTCCGCTGGCGCGTCAGCATCGCCGAAATCGAGAGCAACGGGCCGTTCTCGTCGTTCCCCGGGGTCGAGCGCGACCTGCTCCTGCTCGAAGGCAACGGCATCGAACTCGACATCGACGACGCGCCGCCGCGCAAGCTCGTGCAGCGCTTCGAACGCGTGCATTTCGCCGGCGAAGCGCGGGTCGATTGTCGCCTCGTAGCCGGCCCGACGCGCGACTTCAACGTGATGGCGCGGCGCGACGCGGTGCGCGCGGAAGTCGTCGCGCGGCCGCTGGTTGGATCGATGGTGATCTTTCCGGAACGCGGCGCCGAATGGTGCGTGCACGTGTTCGCGGGCAGCGCGACCGCACGCTGCGATGCGCAGACGCTCGCGCTGGATACCGGTACGTCGCTGCTCGCGGACTTCCGCGAGGGCGGCAGCCGCCTCGTGATCGAGGGCGGCGGCGAGCTTGTGCTGGTGAAGTTCGTCGCGCCGGAGGCTTGAAGAACCTCCGGGGTAGCGAACGCAGCCGGCGCTGCGCTCAGGGTGAACGGACTATTGGATGGCTGGACTCCCCACCTGTTCGCGTTGAGCGCAGCGAGCGCAGTCGAAACGCTTGCGACCCTTCGACTCCGCGCCTCGACTACGCGCCTCCAGTGCTGCGCTCGGGGCAACGGATTTTGGGGGATCGTCGCGTCAGCCGCCATCGCGACCGCGCAGTGTGTGCCACAGGTACGGCGCCAGCAGTGCGAGGCCGATGATCCAGTGCACGAGCGCGACCGCCGCGCGGGTGTCGTCGCCGCTGCCGTAGTAGAGCAGCCATCCACTCGCGATCAACATGATGAACACGCCCGCGACCACGATGCCGCTCGCGCGACGGCGCGCGCGCCAGGCCGGGATGACATGGATCGGCCACAGCAGTCCGAACAGCCACAGTGCCGCGAACGCGGCACCGCCGTGCAGGCGCAACGACCAGATCTCGAGTGGATGCGGTTGTTCGCCGAATTCGCCCGCCCGGCGCAGGAAATAGTGCAGCACGATCCAGGCAACGCCGCTCAGCCAAAGCACGCCACCGATGCCGTGCACGATCCATTCGCGCCGGCGCGACAGGCGCGCGACGCGCTTGCCGGCGTGGTGTCGACGATGCCTCATTCAGCACCGAGCATGCGCCAGCGGCGCTCGCCGTCGCGCAGGCACGCCGATGCGCGATGCCGACGCAGCAGGCGTTCGCCGATGCGTGCGTCGGCGAGCACGACCTTGGTCAGCGCGTCCGCGATCATGCAATTCGCGGCGAGCACGCTGACCGCGCGGCGTGCCCGCAACGCGCGGCCGGTACGCGGATTCACATGCGCGGCGCACGCGCGCGGCGCGACCACGCTGGTCGCAAGCGCGGCGTCGCCCAGTTCTATCGAGGGTGCGGCTCCACCGTCCCCGTGGCGCAACGCAATGCGTTCCGGTGCGGCGCCGTACCGCGCGAGGTCGCCACCCGCATTGACGCTCGCCGCAGACGCGCCGGTTGCGCGCAGGCACGCGAGCGCGCGATCGACCGCATGGCCCTTGGCGATTCCGCCGAGGTCGATCCACACCGGCTGGCGCCGGCGCACGCGCGAGTTCGGCAGCAGTTCGATGTCGCGCCAGCTCCCCGATGCCGCTGCGCGCGTCGCGGCCGGCGTCGGCAGCACGCCTCGTTCGACCAGGTGCGGCGCGATCGCCGGATCGAAGCGTCCGTTCGATTCCTCGGCCAGCGCACAGGCCGCTGCGAGCACGGTCCAGGTGCGCGCGTCGACCTCGACCACCGCTCCCGGGTTCGCCCGATGCAGGCGCGACAGGTCGCTGTCCGCCTCATGGAAACTCATGCAGCGATGCACCGCGGCGACCTCGGCGAATGCAGCTTCGATCGCCGCGATCGCCCGCGCTTCGGCAAGCCCTTCGACGCGCATTTCGACGAGGGTGCCGAGCCACGGGCGTGCGCGCGTGATCATCGGCATCAGCCGGCCGCAAGCAACGCGCGCTGGTGCAGCTGCAGCAGGCGATGCACGCCCTCGGTGACATGGCGCGTCGAGAGCGTGGCGCCCGAAATACCCTTGATGTCGCGATCAAGTTCGACCGCATCGCGTGCGGTCTTGCCGACGAACTGCCTGCGCCACGCGGCGAGGCGCACTTCGCTGCCGTGCGTCTCGCGATAGTCGAGGATCTCGATCGCCTTGACCGCACCGTTCGCGTCGAGCGCAAGCGCGTAGGTGATGAGCTCGGTCTTGCCGATCACGCGATCGACCATGAACCAGCCAAGACGCGTTCCACCCTTGACCGCCTCGAACAGCTGCGGCGTCCAGCCGGCGCCGCCAAGCTCGGCCGCGAGCACGGTGTCCACCGGCGGCAGCGCGCGAAACGCGTCGGCGTCGGCGAACATCGCCTGTTGTGCCTCGGCGAGGCTGAGGTACTGGGTCGCCCAGGCCGCGTGGAATGCGGGAACGGCAGCCAGACCGAGCGGGAGGATCCAGCGCGAGCGAACGGAAGGCGTCATGGCCGAACTGTCTCCTGCGAACGTGGCGCCGCGCAAGGGGCGGCGCCGCGCCGACGATCAGAACTGGTAGCCGACGCCGAGATTGAAACGGTTGCCGTAGCCCAGCGCGAGATCCTCGAGATTGAAATGCTGGTAGTCGGCCTTGAACACGACCTGCGGCGTCAGGTAGTAGTTGAGGCCGAGCGTCCAGACGCGCTCGGTGTCGGCCGCGGGTACGCCGAGGCCTTGCGGCATCGGCGCATACGCCGCCGCCGTGTTGAACATCTCGTAGCGCAGGAACGGCGCGAGCGAGGAATCGCCGCGTTGCCACGCGCGCCACGCAGCTTGTACATAGCCGCCCCAGAACGACTTCGGCACCGGCGTCGGATTGCCTACGAAGCTGACGTTCAGCGCCTCGGTGTCGCTGATGCGACCGCTCGCATACAGCGCGGCGAAGTCGAACGGACCCGGCTGCCAGCGCACGTGCGCTTCGCCGAGCGTGAGACGCGCGTCACGGGCGAGGAAGCTGTCGTCACCCTGTCCGATCTTGCCGGTGAACACGCCGCCGCCCGCGCTGAAACCCGGGATGCCCTGCCAGTTGAGCGCGGCATAGACCGAGGGATCGTGCGCCTTGGCGAGCGCCAGCTCCTGGTGGATCGCACCCAGCGGGGACTCGCGCCCCTCGGCAGAGGTCGCGTCCCACTTGCCCAGGTCGAAACCGGTGGTGATGCCGACGTTCCATGACAGGCCCGCGTCGGTGCTGCCGAGCAGCGATACGCCACCTTCGCGCCACGTCGAGGGAATGATGGCGGTCTCGACGAAATTGCGTTCGACGCCGTAGTAGGTCGCCGGCTCATGCCGTTCGTTGATCAAGCCAAGCGGGATCAGGGTCAAGCCCGCGCGCACGGCCATCGCCGGATTGACCTGATGCTCGATGTACAGCTGCTCGACTTCGCTCTCGCCCGAATCTTCGGCCGACACGATCGCGTGTTCCCACTCGAGTTCGCCATAGACGTGCGTGTCCTCGCTGAAGGCATGGCTGAAGCCGATCACCGCGCGGCGTACGTCGGCCTGCGCAGCGGCGCCATTGCCGGTCGGACGCGAGTAGTTGAGCTCGCCGTAGCCCCACAGGCGCGTGTCGTCGTGCGTCGCGGGCGGGGCGGCAGCGAGTGTCGCTGCCGGCGCTGGTGCGGGAAACGGTGCAGGCGCGCTTGCCGCGGGCGGTGCAGCGGGCGCGGCGCCAGCTGCGGAATCGTTCGCGCGCGTGCCGCGCAGCTGCGCCATTTCCGCCCTCAACGCCCCGACCTCGGCACGCAGCGCCGCGAGCTCCTGGCGCAGGCTTTCCTCGTCCGCATGCGCAGGTGGGGCGGCAGCAAACGCGGCGACGAGCGCCAGCGCGATCGGGGTGCATCTCATGGTGTTCTCCGTGACATGGGGAATCAGGGTGCGGATGGCGGCAGGTTGCGCGCTGGATCGGCCGTATCGGTCGCCGCGTCATAGCCGTCGGTGAGCGTGCCGAGGAACGCGACCAGATCGTCGATCTCGGCATCGTCGAGGCGCGGCGCCTGGCCCGGGCGACGGTCGTACGGCACTTCCGAGGCATTGACGTTGCGCGCGAACTCGGCCGGCAAGTCGTCGAACTTGCGCAGCGCGCCGTCCTCGCCGCGCGGATAGAATTCGTCGGGATGCGTGTCGCGACGCACGTAGAAGCGGATCGCGTCGCGCAGGTTCTTGAACAGGCCGTTGTGGAAGAACACCTGGCGCGTGGCGACGTTGCGCAAGGTCGGCACCTTGAACGCGCCGCACAGGTCGCGCCGGTCGGCGAGATCGACGCGATCGGGACCACACAGGCCGAGGTCGAAATAGGTCGGCTCCGCGTTCGCGGGAATTTCCATGTTGCGGGGCACGCCGAGGTTGTCGTAGGTGTAGTCGGTGAACAGCGGCGGCGAGCCGTCGGCGCCACGCTGGCTCGCATGGCAGCCGTTGCAGTTGCCCTTGCGCGGATTGTTGAACAGCGCGAGTCCGCGCAACTCGGCCGGCGCAAGCAGGACCCTGCCGGCGAGGAACGCGTCGTACTTCGCGTCGAACGGATGCAGCTCCGGCGCCGACTGCTCGAACGCGGCGAGTGCGAAGCGCACGCGCAGGAACACGCCGTCGGCATCGTCGAACGCATCCTCGCCGAACAACGCACGGAAACGATCGGCGTATGGCGCGGCCTCGACTTTCGCGGTGATCGCCGCCGCGTCTGCGAGCGCCATCTCGTGCGGCGCCACGAACGGTCGCGCCGCCTGTTCGAGCAGACTCGCCGCGCGGCCGTCGCGATTGAAGCCCGCGGTCGGCGTGCCTTCCTTGTCGAACGAGAACGCGGCACGATTGAGGTAGCGCAGCGACGGCACGCTGCGGAAACCAGGCACGTCGAGCAACGCACCACCGGCCTGCACCGACAACGCGTTCGACTGCGCATGCGCGTGAGCGGGGTCGTGGCAGGTCGCGCACGACATCTGTCCGGATGCGGACAGGCCCGGGTCGAGGAAAATCTCGCGCCCGAGCGCGGCTGCCGTGAGATCGCCGTCGGCGGCATGGGCCGGAACCTCGGCAAGACCGAGTGCGAGGATCGCGAAGGCAAGGCGACAGGACGCAAAGCGACGCGGCATGGGGTCGACTGCAAAGAGAATTCAGATGAGAACGATTCTCAATTGTTTCCGCATTCGAGTCAACCGGCAGGCCACCCAGCTCATCGCCTGCGCAACCGCTCCGCCTCCCCGCGCAGCACCGCATGCGCGGACTGCCCGAGATCATCGAGCAGGCGTTCGAGGAACGCCGGCGTGGCGGTTTCCGCGGCATGGCGCAACCACCGCAGCGCGGCTTGCGCATCGCCCTGCTGCATCAGCAGCGACGCATGGCTGACCTGGCCACGGAAGTCTCCCGCGTGCGCGGCGCGCCGATACCATTCGGCCGCCGCTGCGGAATCCCGCTCGACCGCCCAGCCTTCGTCGTAGTGGCGACCGATCATGTTCATCGACTTCGCATGGCCGCGCTCGGCCGCGCGGCGGTACCACGCGAGCGCCTGCGCGCGATCCTGTGCGACGCCGCGACCGGCGCCGAGCAACTGCGCAAAGTTGTACATGCCCCACTCGCTGCCCTTCGACGCAGCCTTGCGATACCACGCGGCAGCGAGTTCCGCGCTCACCGCGGCGCCGAAGCCAAGTTCGTGGCAGCGGCCGAGCATGTTCATCGCCTGCGCATGACCGCTGTTCGCGGCGAGCGCGTACCAGTGCAAGGCCTCGTCCGCGTCACGAACGACGCCGCGCCCTTCCGCGAGCGCCTGTGCGTACAGCGCCTGTGCGTCGACATCGCCCGCATGCGCGGCCGCACGCACTTGCGCGATCGCCGCCTCAGACATCCGACCACTCTCGCAACAGGTTGTGGTACAGCCCGGTCAGGCGCACGAGCTCGGGCGCGTTAGGCAATTTCTGCGTGAGCTGCTGGATCGACACGTCGAGTTCGAACAGCATGCGGCGCCGCGTCTCGGAACGCACGAGGCTCTGGATCCAGAAGAACGCGGCGACGCGCGCTCCGCGCGTGACCGGCTTCACCTCGTGCACGCTGCTGCCCGGATACAGCACGAGGTCACCGGCCGGCAGCTTCACGCCGTGCGTGCCGAACGTGTCCTCGACGACGAGTTCGCCGCCGTCGTAGTCCCCGGGTGCGCTGAGGAACAGGGTCGCCGAGAGATCGGTGCGCACGGGTTCGGGGCTGCTGCCGGAACGGTCGTAGCGGATCGCATTGTCAACGTGGACGCCGAACGACTCGCCACCTTCGTAGCAATTGAACAGCGGTGGATACACACGCCGCGGCAACGCGCCGGCGAAGAACGTCGTGTTGCGGCCGAGCGCCCGCAACACGAGCGCGCCCAGTTCACGCGCGAGCGGGTCGTCCCCGCCGAGCTGGCGGTTGCGCTTCGCCTGCGCCGACTGCGCGCCCGCGGTGACGCGCCCGTCGATCCACGCGGCGCGTCCGAGCGCCTCGCGGCAGTGCGCGAGTTCGCCTTCGTCGAGCACATTGGGCACATGCAGCAGCATCGTCTTCCCTCGAAGACGCGACGGCAGGGCTCCGTCGCGTCAGCTCGATCAAAACACCCAGGTCGCGTTGAGCACGGCGGAACGCGCGTCCCCCGGCGTGCCCCAGGCGACGTCGCCGGCGGTGCGCACGCGCGCGAGGTATTCCTCGTCGAACAGGTTCGTCACGTTGAGCTGCAGGCGCAGGTGCCTGTTGACCTTGTAGGCGACCATCGCGCGATGCATCCAGTAGCCGTCGACCGAATTGAGCGGACCGCTCGGATTCGCGGCGGAATGCTGGCTCACTTTGTAGCTGCCGACATGGGTCGCGCCGTAGCCGAACTGCCACTGTTCGGAGAGGTCGTAGGTCGTCCACAGGCCCAGCGAGTTGTCCGGCGTCGACAACAGCGGGTCGCCCTTGGTGTAGTCCTGGCCCTGCGAGGACACGTAGTTCGACGCGCCCCGCACGACTTCGCTGTCGAGATGAGAGTAGTTCGCGTAAACCGCCCAGTGTTCGGTCAGGTTGCCGCTGACGCCGAGCAGCACGCCGTCGACGCGCGCGCGGCCGTCGAGCGTCTGCTGGCCGGACGGGTTGTCGGGATTGCCGGGGTCGGCGACGCGGTAGTTCCTGCGGTCGTTCCGGAACACCGAGCCGGTCAGCGACAGGCGGCCGCCGTAGAGGTCCCACTTCGCGCCAAGCTCGTAGTTCACGGCCGTCTCGGGATCGACATTGCAGTTCGCGGTGCCGGTCGTGCTCGCCGCCGTGCACGAGCCGTTCACCGACGCCGCCGACGGCGTCTTCGAATTGCTGTAGGCGACGTACACGCTCGCGTCGTCGACCGGCTTGTACACCAGGCCGGCGCGGTACGAGAACAGGTTGTCGCCATTCTCCGCGGTCGGATTGGCACCCGTGATCGCGCCGATGTTGCTGTTGTCGGGATTCGGATTCGCCGCGGTCGGCGCGACGAACTGCTTGACGATCGCGCTGTTCGAACGTGCCTCGTTGCGCTCCCAGCGCATGCCCGCGTTGAGCGACCAGCGATCGCTGAACTTGAGGTTGTCGAACACGTAGAGCGCGCTGTTGTCGAGTTCACCGTCGACCTTCGAGGTCAGTGTGCGGTGAGCCGGACCGGTGTAGTACGAATCCGGATCGCCAATCGGCATGAACGGGAAATAGCCCGGCGCCGCGTACGGATTCGTGCCGTCGTCGTTGCGGTACTGACTGTAGCCGGACAGCGCGTAGTCCTCGTGCGACAGCGAGACGCCACCGACCATTGTGTGTGCGATCGCACCCGTGCTGAACTCGCTGGTCAGGTCGGTCTGGTTGTAGAGGATCTTGTTGGTGGTGTCGCGGATGTTGCCGCGCGGCCCGCTCGGCATGTACATGCCCGTTGGCACGACGACCTCGAACGGCGTGCCACCGTTGAGCGTGCACGACGCACCGCTCGGCTGCAGGTTGCCGGGCAGGCAGAACGTGCCCTGGGGCGGGTCGACCAGCGAGAACTGGGTCACGCGCTGCGCGCGCGCGAGATTGCGGAGCGAAAAACCGTCGCCGAACGTGTGCTGGAACACGCCGGTGAGGGCGTCGGCACGGATCTGTTGCGTGTCGTAGTTGCGGTAGCCGTAGTAGGCGCCTCGGTCGACGCCCGCCAGCACGTCGCCCTTGAACGTCGGGATGCCGTATTGCGGAACATTGTCGTCGTGCTGGTGGAATCCGCTCAGCGTGAAGCTCGTGTCGGTGCCGAGGCCGAAGCCGATCGACGGAGCGATGCCCCAGCGGCGGTAGTTCTCGACGTCGCGCCCCGGCACGTCGTTGCGGTGCGCCATCAGGTTGAGGCGCACCGCGGTGGTGTCGCCAACCTGCTGGTTCGTGTCGAGCGTCGTGCGCGCGTAGTTGTCGCTGCCGATGGCGGCGTTGACCAGCGTGCGGTCGCCGAGCAACGGCGTCTTGCTCACGAGGTTGACCGAACCGCCCACCGAACCCGAACCCGAGTAGACCGAGTTGGCGCCGTTGACGAGCTCGACATGGTCGAGGTTGAACGGATCCGAACGCGTGTACTGCGCGCTGTCGCGCACGCCGTCGACAGTGATGTCATTGCTGCCGGTGAAGCCGCGCAGGTTGATGCTGTCCCCGTAGCCGCCGCCGCCTTCGCCGGCCCCGAACGTGATGCCGGGCAAGGTACTCAGGATGTCGCGCAGGTTGAGCAGGTTTTGTTCGGCAATGATCTTCTGCGGCACGATCGTGATCTGCTGCGGCGTATCGAGCAGGGGCGCGGTGAATTTCGGCGACGCCGCCTGGTTCAGCACGCTGCCTTCGACGGTGATGCTGTCGAGCTGCTCGGCGACGTGCTGGTCGCCGTCGGCGTCGGCGTTGCCGGCGGTCGCATCGCCGACACCGCCCGCACCGGTTGCGAGAGCGGGAACGCCGGAAACGAATGCCGTGCCGAGTGCAGTGGCTAGCAGACGCTTCGGCGTCGCGTGGCTCGCGGTGATGTACGGGTGGTGGGACATGATCACGATCCTTCGGGGCTTGCGGTGGTGGTAGCGAAAGGCATGGGTGGCGGCAGGCTAGGTAACGACGGCATCGAGCGGCTGTCGTGCGGCCGCACGGCGCAACGCGTCGTTGCGCCGGCGCAGTACCCACATCCACACGCCGCTCAATGCGAACAGGGGCATCAGCAGCGCGGCGGTCGCGGCGACGATGCGGCCCGGCACGCCGAACCAGCTGCCCGAATGCAGCGGGAACAACGAGGCGACGAAGCGGCGGCCGCGCGGCAGTTCCGCATACGGCTCGCGGCTGCGCACGCTGCCGTCGCCAGGGTCGAGCTTGAGGGTGTCCCAGGCGCGATCGTGCGGACTCGTCGCCGTCTGGTAGCGGATCTCGAGCGCGCCGTCGACCGTCGCCGACGTCGCGATGCTCGCGCGCGTAGCGTCGGGTGCCTCGCGCAGGAATGATGCCCACGCTGCGTCGAGCGAAGCGACCGCGGGCGCGTCGTTGGCCGGTCCGCGACGCGCAGGCATGGGCACGCCGGCGAGACCGTTGACCGCGTTGCGATAGAAATCGTACGACCACCAAAGGCCGGTCGCCGCCGCGACAAGATAGGGAATCAGCAACCAGGTGCCGACGACCGCATGCAGTTGCCACCAGAAGGCGCGCCCTTTCGCGGCGGTGTTCACGCGCAACCAGGCGGACGGCGAACGCGCCCGCCGCGGCCAGCGCAGGTACAGCCCGGTCGCGATGAACACGAACATCAGTGCCGTGCTCGCGCCGACGACCTGCTTGCCGACCGGCCCGACCGCGAGATTGCGATGCAATTGCTCGACCGTCGCGAAGAACGCGGTGCCACGTTCGGCACCGAGTACGGCACCCGAATACGGATCGATCGCGATCCCGCTCGGCCGCTCGCCCGAACGCGCCATTCGCATGCCGACTGCATGGTCATGCCCTTCCCAGGCGATGCCGCGTACCGAGTGCCCGGGCATCGCCGCGTGAGCGGCGGCGATCCAGCGATCCGGCGTCAGCGCTGCGCGGCCTTCGGCGCTCACGCGCAGCGCGGGGTTGAGCCATGACAGCACGGGCTGTTCGAGCCCGAGAAGGCCGCCACTGAACCCGACCAGGCCGAGCACCAATCCGGCGCTGATGCCGGCGAGCCAATGCAGGCGGAACAGCATGCGTTTGGACAGCGAACGACGCACTTTGCGGAGCCCCACTGGAGAAGGTGCATGATTGAATCACAAATGCGAATCATTCTCAACAGCATTACTTTTGATCGAATCCGTACACCAATGCGTTGGCAGCGGCGAATCCGTTGGGACACACTCCGACGATCTCCCGTCGTCACTGGAATCCGGCGATGCGCATCCTGATCATCGAGGACGACGCCGCGATCGCCGACGCGATCGGAGCGGCGCTCACCCAGGCCGGTCACGCGGTCGATCGCCTCGCCAGCGGTCGCCAGGCCGACACCGCGCTGCGCGACCATCCGTACGATCTGGTGGTGCTCGACCTTGGCCTGCCCGACGTCGACGGCATCGAGCTGCTGCGGCGGCTGCGCGCGCGAGCCGACGCCGTACCGGTGCTGGTCGCGACCGCGCGCGAGGAACTGGAGGAGCGGGTGCGCGCACTCGATCTCGGCGCCGACGACTATCTGGTGAAGCCGTTCGCGTTGCGCGAATTCGAGGCGCGCGCGCGTGCATTGCTGCGTCGGCGCACGACCCAGGGAGTGCCGGAACTGCAACTCGGGCGCATGCGCCTGGACCTGCCGCGCCGGCGCGCGCAGGTCGATGGCACGCCGCTCGAACTCACCCCGCGCGAATTCGGACTGCTCGAAGCGCTCGCCTCGCGCCTCGACCGCGTGATGAGCCGCGAGCAATTGATCGAGGCACTGTGCAGCTGGGACACGACCCTGACCGACAACGGGCTCGACATCGCGGTCTACCGCCTGCGCCGCAAGCTCGACGGCAGCGGTGTGCGCATCCGCACCGTGCGTGGCCTCGGCTATTTGCTGGAAGCGGCCGATGCGCTCACCTAGCCTGCGGCGGCGCCTGCTGACGATCCTGGTCGTGCCGATGGCACTCGCGTGGCTCGGCAGCGGCGCGCTGATCTACGTGCTCGCGCTGCACTACGCCAACATCAACTACGACCGCTCGCTGGTCGACGGCGCGCGCGCGCTGGAACGGATGATCCGCAGCGAGTCGGGCCGCGAGGAACTCAGCCCGCAAGTGCGCATCCTGATGGAGTACGAATCGGCCGAGCCGACCTACTACGTCGTGCGCAGCCTCAAGCACGGTGTGCTCGCCTCAAACATCGACCTGCCGGCCGGGATCCCGTTGCCGGTCATCGACGCGACGCCACGCCTCGATTCCGTCGACGGCATCCGCCGCCCCTTGCGCGTCGCCTCGCTGGCGCTGCACGGAGATGACAGCGGCGACACCATCGTCGTGTCCGTCGCCGAAACCCTCGCTGGCCGCCACGCGCTCGCGCGCGAAATCCTCGTCGGCACGCTGCCGATCGTGTTGCTGCTGATCGCGCTCGTATTGGTATTGGTCTGGGTCGGCGTCAGTCGCGGCCTGCACCTGCTCGACCCGCTGGTCGAGCAACTCGCGCAGCGCCGCGCACGCGACCTGTCGCCGCTCGACCAGCGCGGCGTGCCAATCGAGATCCGCCCTTTGACGCGCACGATCGACGCCCTGCTCGCGCGCCTGCGCGAACTGCTCGAGCTGCAGGAGCGCTTCATCGCCGATGCCGCACACCAGCTGCGCACGCCGCTGGCCGGACTGCGCCTGCAGGCCGAGCGCGCGCTCGGCGACCCGCGTCCGGAAAGCGTGCGCGACGCGCTCGTCCATGTCGAACGCCTGTCGGCCGGCGCCGGGCGCGCCGCCGGCCAGCTGCTCGCGCTCGCGCGGGCGCAGGCGATCAACGAGAGTGCCAGCGGCGCGGCGCGCGTCGATCTTGCGCAGCTGGCGCGCACCTACATCGCCGAACGCGTACCCGATGCGCTCGCCGCGCAGATCGATCTCGGCTACGAAGGACCGGCGCACGGTGCCGACGTCGCCGGGGATCCGGTAATGTTGCGCGAAGCGCTGGTCAATCTGGTCGACAACGCGCTCAACCATGCCGGCGAGCAGGGCAGCGTGACCGTCTCGCTGACCTGCGAACTCAGCACGATCGCGCTCGGCGTGGAAGACTCGGGTCCCGGCGTTGCGGCGGAATGGTGGCCACGCCTTGGCGAGCGCTTCTTCCGCCCGCCGGGGAGCCGGCGCGACGGCTCGGGCCTCGGCCTCGCGATCGTGCGACGCGTGGCCGACAGCCATGGCGCCGCGGTCGTGTTCGGCCGCGGCCGCGACGGCGGTGGCCTGCGCGTCACCCTGCGCTTCGCGGCGCTGGCGCCGGACGAGCCTCAGCCGTCGCGATCGTCGCGCGTGTAGACGACACCGTGTTCGACCTTGACCGGAAATTTCGCGGTCGGTTCGTACGCCGGCGGGCACAGCGCCGCACCGGTGGTGATGTCGAAGCGTGCGCCGTGCCGCGGGCACTCGATTTCGCGTCCCTCGATGACACCGCCGGTCAGTTCACCGCCGTCGTGGGTGCAGACGTCCTCGATCGCGTACAGCTCGCCATCGACATTGAATACCGCGATCGGCGTGTCTCCGTCCCACACGACGCGATACTCGCCCGGCAGCAGATCGGCGGTCTCGCACACGCGCAGCCAGTTCATCGATTCGATCCTCCGCAAGAGCGAAAGCCTGAAACACGAAGCTACACCCCGAGAGACTTCACCAGCAGCTCGAAGCGCAGGTCCGCGCGCTTGGGAATGCCGAAACGCTCGTCGCCGTACGGAAAGGGCCTGTACTGGCCGGTGCGGCGATAGCCGCGGCGCTCGTACCATGCGATCAGTTCGTCGCGGATCGAGATCACGGTCATCTGCATCTCGTTGCAGGTCCAGTCGTCGCGAGCGATGCGCTCGGCCTCGGCCAGCACGGCGCGGCCGATGCCGCCGCCCTGCAACTGTGGGCTGACCGAAAACATGCCGAAGTAGCCGGCCTGCCCCTGTCGCTCGATGTGCGCGCAGGCAAGCAGGCCGGCAGCGGATTCTGCCAGCAGCACCACGCTGCCGGGTTTGTCGAGCAGTGCCGCGACACCGGCCGGATCGGTGCGCTGCCCGTCGAGCATGTCCGCCTCGGTGGTCCAGCCACGCTTGCTGCCTTCGCCGCGATAGGCGGACTGCACCAGCGCGACGATCGCATCGACGTCGGCCGCCTGCGCGACGCGGAAACTCCAGGATGCGGCCGTCGTGGTCATGCGGGTTCCGTCTTCGGTGGTGGCGTGCGACGCACCTGCCAGCGCCGCCCGCAGGGTGGCCCAGGGCAGCACTGCGCATTTTCGTCGCAAAGGATGGTGCTGCAAGTCGCGCATCGCGGCGAGTGCACCCAGCCCTTCGGCGTCGCCGTGGCCGGCGATGAATTCGCCGAAGCGGCGATCGAGCGCCGTGACCTCGTCCGCGTCGAGACCGGTGACGAGATCGCCGAGCATCGACGCGGCTGCGGTCGCGATCGCGCAGGCCTCGCCGCGGTGGCGCAGTTCGACGATGCGACCGTCCTCGCAACGCAGCTCTATCCGCAGGCGGTCGCCGCACAGGGGATTCGCACCGTCGGCGGCATGCGTGCTCGCGACCAGCGAGCCGCGATGGCGCGGCGCGCGATAGTGGTCGAGCACGATTGCGCCATACAGCGCGGCGTCGGTCATTTCGGTCAGGCCAGCAACTTGCGTACGCGCGCCAGCGCCGCGACGAACCGTTCGACCTCCGCATGCGTGTTGTAGAACGCGAGCGATGCGCGCAAGGTCGCCGGCACGCCGTAGAACTGCATCAGGGGATGTGCGCAGTGGTGACCGGAGCGCACCGCGATACCCTCGTGGTCGAGCAAGGTCGCAAGGTCGTGCGCATGCGCGCCTTCGACCAGGAACGAGATCACCGGCACCTTGTGCGCCGCCTCGCCGATCAGGCGCACGCCGGGCAACGCACGCAACGCGTCGGTCGCGTGCGCGAGCAAGTCCGCCTCGTGCGCGGCGACGCCCGCGTGATCGAGCGCGCCGAGGTAGTCGATCGCGGCAGCCAGCCCGACGAAGCCGGCGATGTTCGGCGTGCCCGCCTCGAAGCGGTGCGGCGGCTCGGCGTAGGTGGTGCCGTCGAAGCGCACTTCGCGGATCATTTCTCCGCCGCCGAAGAACGGTGGCATCTCGCGCAGGATTTCCCTGCGCGCCCACAGCGCGCCGGTGCCGGTCGGGCCGAACAGCTTGTGCCCGGTCATCGCGTAGAAATCGCAGCCGAGCGCGCGCACGTCGACCGCGAAATGCGGCGCGGCCTGTGAACCGTCCACCAGCAGCGGGATGCCGCGCTTGCGCGTCGCGCGCGCCAGCTCGGCGACCGGATTGATCGTGCCGAGCACGTTCGAAACATGCGCGACCGCGGCGAGCTTGACGTCCGGCGTCAGCGCTTCGATGAACTTCTCGACGATCAGCTCGCCGCGCTCGTCGATCGGGGCGACCTTCAGCCTGGCGCCGGTGCGCTCGCACACGAGTTGCCAGGGCACGATGTTGGCGTGGTGCTCCATCGTGGTTACGAGGATCGTGTCGCCGGGTCCAAGGCGCGGCAATGCCCAGCTGTACGCGACCAGGTTGATCGCCTGGGTGGTGCCGCTGGTCAGCACGATCTCGTCGCGCGAGGGTGCATTCAGCAGGCGCGCGAGCTTGTCGCGCGCCGATTCGTAGGCCGCGGTCGCCTCCTCGCCGAGCTGGTGCACCGCGCGCGCGACGTTCGCATTGAACTCGCGGTAGTAGCGATCGACCGCCTCGATCACCGCGCGCGGCTTCTGCGCGGTATTGGCGCTGTCGAAATAGACCAGTGGCTTGTCGTGCACGCTGCGCGCGAGCAACGGAAAATCCGTGCGCACGCGGTCGACATCGAAATCGCCAACCGGATCGTGCAACCGCGTCATGCAGCCTCCTCCGCCTGCGGCAGGCGTCCCGCAAGCAGCGCGTCCACGCGCGCACGCAGCGACGGCGGCCCCAGCTCGGCAAGCACGGCGCTGCAGAACGCCGAAACCAGCACGCGCCGGGCGAGATCCAGCGGCAGGCCGCGCGAGCGCAGGTAGAACAACGCGCGATCATCGAGCTGGCCGACGGTCGCGCCGTGCGCCGCCTTGACCTCGTCGGCATGTATCTCGAGCACGGGCTGGGTGTCGATCTCCGCCTGCGCCGACAGCAGCAGGTTCTTGTTCGACAATTGCGCGTCCGCGCCGTCGGCACCGGCGGCGACCGTGATCGCGCCGTGGAACACGCCGCGTGCGCGCTGGTCGGCGACGCCGCGCCAGCGGATGTCGCTGGTGGTTTCGCGTGCAACGTGGGTGACAGCGAGATGGGTGTCCGCATGCTGACGCGCCCGCAACGCGAACACGCCACGCGACTCGAAGCGCGCGCCGCGCCCGGCGAGGTCGACCACGAGGTCGTGTCGCATCAGCTGCGCGCCGATCTCGATCGCGTGCTGGCGCAGCAGCGAGTCCGCGCCGAGATGCGCGGCACTTCGACGGATCAGCGAGGCCCCGTCGGCGGCATCCTGGATCTGCACCAGCTCGAGCCGCGCAGCATCGCCAAGCGCGTGTTCGAACACGAGGTTGCCGAGCTGCGAACTTGCGCCGGCGCCAACGTGATGCTCGATCACGCGCAGCGACGCGCGCGCCCCGAGTTCGGTGCGCGCACGCAGGTTCCACGCGATCTCGCGCTCCGCCGGCGCCCCGATGAAGACGAGGTGCACGGCCGGTTCGATCCGCGCATCCGCATCGACGCGCAGCAGCACGCCATCGAGCGCAAGCGCGACGTTCATGCGCGCGAAGGCGGTGGGGTCCGTATCGGCCTGCAGCAGCGCATTCAATTCGTCCGGATGCTCGCCGAGCCGCAGGATGGTGAGCCCGGCAACATCCATGGGCCGGGAGAGATCGCGCCGATACAAACCGTTGACGAACACGACGCGCGGGCCGTCGACATCCGGCAGCGCGAGAATGGACGCGTCGATCGCACGGCCAAGCCCGCCGCAATCGCCATCGACATGGCGACGCTGTTCAAGGGCGCGCAGGCTGGTGTACTTCCAGCCCTCGTCGCGCGCGCCGGGCAGGCCGTCGCGCAGCAACGCGGCGGCCGCGCCGTTGCGCACCGCCGCCTGCGGCGCGGATGCGACGCGTTCGCGCAGCAGTGAATCAAGCAGCGCGCTCATATCAGGCCGCACCGGCGCTGGCTGCTTCGGGCATCCGGCGCCCGCCGATCCACGCATAACCGTGCTCCTCGAGCTTGTGCGCGAGCGACTTGTCGCCACTCTCGACGATGCGCCCGTCGGCGAGTACGTGCACGAAATCCGGCTCGATGTAATCGAGCAGGCGCTGGTAGTGGGTGATCACGAGGAACGCGCGCGCAGGATCGCGCATCGCGTTGACACCGTCGGCGACCATCTTCAGCGCATCGATGTCGAGGCCGGAATCGGTTTCGTCGAGGATTGCCAGTGCAGGCTCGAGCAACGCCATCTGGAAGATCTCGTTGCGCTTCTTCTCGCCACCGGAGAAACCTTCGTTGACCGCGCGATGCAGCAACTCATCCTTCAGGTGCAGCACGGCAAGCTTCTCGCGTACCTTTTTCAGGAATTGCATCGAGTCGAGTTCCGCTTCGCCGCGATGGCGGCGCTGCGCGTTCAGCGCGGCGCGCAGGAAATACGTGTTGTTGACGCCCGGAATCTCCACCGGGTACTGGAACGCGAGGAACACGCCTTCGGCGGCACGCTGCTCCGGCTCGAGGTCGAGCAGATTGCGACCGTTGTATTCGACCGTGCCCGCGATGACTTCATAGCCCTCGCGACCGGCCAGCACGTTGCCGAGCGTCGACTTGCCGGCGCCATTCGGTCCCATCAGCGCGTGCATCTGGCCCGCCCTGACCTCAAGCGAAAGGCCCTTGAGGATTTCCTTGCCGGCGACGCGGACGTGGAGGTTGTCGATCTTCAGCATGCTGTGCATCTCGTTGGGTCAGGCATTCGCGCGGCGGCGCAGGACTACGTGGACGAAGGGTTGCGGACGTCCATCCGGGGTGACGTGCACGTGACGCGTCTTTTCGGCCAGCTCGAAGGCAGGCGCGAAGGTCGCCTCGAGCATCATCGCGTCGTAACGGCAGACCGGCAGGTCGCTGCACCGTTCGGGACCATCCGGCGCGAACGTGGCGATCAGCGCGAGGCCGCCCGGGCGCACCGCACGCGCGGCCGCGGCGACGTAGCGCGAGCGTTGCTGCGCCTCGGTCAGGAAATGGAACGCGGCACGGTCGTGCCAGAGGCCGTAGTGCGCCGCGGGCAACCTGACGTCCGTGACGTCGCCGACGATCCACTGCACGCGCTCGGCATTTTCGCCGAGTCGCTGCCTCGCCTGCGCGAGCGCGACATCCGACAGATCGAGCACGCTCACGTCGTTGAAGCCACGCGCGAGCAGGTCGTCGACAAGGGTCGAACGACCTCCGCCGATGTCGATGACCGGTGCATCCTGCTTGAGCTTGCGCAGATCGATCAGCCGCAACGACTCGACCAGGTGCGGGCGATACCAGCTCGTCTGCGCCTCGTCCTTCTCGCGGTACACGGCATCCCAGTGCGCAGGATGGGTCGGATTCATCCAACCGCTCCTTCGAGGGAGACCTCGAGCAGCTTCTTCGCCTCGACCGCGAACTCCATCGGCAACTCGCGGAACACCTGCTTGCAGAAGCCGTCGACGATCATCGAGACCGCGTCTTCCTCGCCGATGCCCCGGCTGCGGCAGTAGAACAGCTGGTCATCTGAAATCTTCGAGGTGGTCGCCTCGTGCTCGACGATCGCGCCGGGGTTCTTCACCTCGATGTACGGGAACGTATGCGCACCGCACTTCTTGCCGATCAGCAGCGAATCGCACTGGGTGTGGTTGCGTGCGCCATCGGCGCCCTTCTCCACCTTCACCAGACCGCGATAGGTGTTCTGGCCGCGCCCCGCGCTGATGCCCTTGGAGACGATCTTCGACTTCGTGTTGCGGCCGATGTGGATCATCTTGGTGCCGGTGTCGGCCTGCTGGCGATGGTGGGTCAGCGCGACCGAGTTGAACTCGCCAACCGAATCGTCGCCGCGCAGCACGCAGCTCGGATACTTCCAGGTGATCGCCGAGCCGGTTTCGACCTGCGTCCACGAGATTTTAGAACGCGCGCCGCGGCAGTCGCCGCGCTTGGTCACGAAGTTGTAGATGCCCCCGACGCCGTTCTCGTCGCCGGGATACCAGTTCTGCACGGTCGAATACTTGATGCTGGCGTCGTCGAGCGCGACCAATTCGACCACGGCCGCGTGCAACTGGTTCTCGTCGCGCATCGGTGCGGTGCAGCCTTCGAGGTAGGACACGCTCGCGCCCTCTTCCGCGATCAGCAGCGTCCGCTCGAATTGGCCGGTGTCGCGCGCATTGATGCGGAAATAGGTACTGAGTTCCATCGGGCAGCGCACACCCTTCGGCACGAACACGAAGCTGCCGTCGGAGAACACCGCGGAGTTCAGCGCGGCGAAATAGTTGTCGCCGGTCGGAACGACGCTGCCGAGATACTTGCGCACCAGTTCCGGGTGCTCGCGCACGGCTTCCGACATCGAGCAGAAGATCACTCCGACCGCCGCGAGTTCCTTGCGGAACGTGGTGCCGACCGAGACCGAATCGAACACCGCGTCGACAGCGACGCCGGCGAGGCGCGCGCGCTCGTGCAGTGGCACGCCGAGCTTGTCGTAGGTTTCGAGCAGTTTCGGGTCGACCTCGTCGAGCGACTTCGGGCGGTTCTTCGGCCGCGAGAAATAACTGATCGCCTGGAAGTCGATCGGCGCGATGTCGAGCTTCGCCCAGTGCGGCGGCGTCATCGTCAGCCAGTGGCGGAATGCGGCGAGCCGCCACTCGGTCATCCACTCGGGCTCTTCCTTGCGCGCGGAGATCGCGCGCACGGTGTTCTCGTCCAGCCCGGGAGGCAGGCTTTCACTTTCAATGTCGGTGACGAAGCCGGCCTCGTAACGACGACTCAGTGCGTCCTGGATTTCCTGCGGTTGGGTGGCCATCGGGCTGCCTGTTCTCTTGCTCGTCTTTCCCGCGCAAGCGGGATGCGCCTCAAGCGCTCGCCACGCGCAATGGAATCGTGCCGGCGCGCTTTGGCGGCGGCTTGACCATGTCGGCGAGCGTCACGCTCGCGAGCGCATCGGCGATCGCGTGGTTGATGCGCTGCCAGTTCACGCGCACGCCGCAATGCGGTTCGTGTCCGCAGGCACCGGCGTGCGCGCTGCATTCGGTCATGCCGATCGGACCTTCCATGGCGGTCACGATGTCGGCGATGGTGATCTTCTCCGACGCCCGCGCGAGCCGATAGCCGCCGTTGATGCCACGCGTCGACACCACGAGCCCGGCCTGCGCGAGCTGCTTGAGCAGCTTGCTGACGGTCGGCGCCTCGAGCCGCGCGCGCTCGGCCAGTACCTGCGCGCTGAGCACGCCGTCGCCGGCTGCCGCGAGGCAGGTCATGACGACGGTGGCGTAATCGGTGAGCTTGCTGACGCGGAGCATGGGTGCGGAACCTAATGAGGACTGAAATAGTACTATTTAAGCGCGGTCGCGGTCAAACCGCACTACACTTTCGCGACCTTTCCGGCTGGAACTCCCGCGTTGACCCGTACCCCAGAACGCATGGACGCGCTGCGCCGCTTCGCCGCGGGCGCATCCGGCTCGAACCGCATCGAGGTGGAACCCGCTTCGGCCGACGCGAGTTTCCGCAGCTACTGGCGCGTCGAGGCCGACGGCCATCCGGCGCGCGTGGTGATGGACGCGCCACCGGACAAGGAGGACATCGGCCCGTGGCTCGATATCGGCCGGCGCCTGCGCGCGGCCGGCCTGCATGCGCCGGCCGTGCTCGCGGTCGATCGCGAGCAGGGTTTCGTGCTGATGGAGGACCTCGGCTCGCGCACCTACCTGCCGGCCCTCAACGATGCGACGGTCGATGCACTGTATGCCGATGCGCTCGATGCGCTGCTGCGGATGCAGACGCACATCGGGACCGACGGCCTGCCCGCCTACGATCGCGACCGGCTCGTCGCCGAGATGGAATTGCTGCCGGAATGGTTCCTTGCACGCCACCTCGACTACACGCCGACGTGCGAGGAATGGGACGTGATCGAGGCTGCGTTCACCTTCCTCGTGCATGCGGCGCTGGAGCAGCCGCGCGCGTTCGTCCACCGCGACTACCACAGCCGCAACCTGCTGATCACCGACGACGAAGGCGCGCCCGGACTCGACCGGCCGGCGCTGCCGAACCCGGCCATCATCGACTTCCAGGACGGGGTTAGCGGTCCGATCAGCTACGACCTCGTGTCACTGCTGCGCGACTGCTACATCGAGTGGCCGCCGCAACGGATCGACGGCTGGGTCGAAGCGTACCGCCAGCGCCTTCGCCACGCGCGCATCATCGACGCCGACGTCGACCAAACGCGATTCCGCCGCTGGTTCGACCTGATTGGCGTGCAGCGCCACCTCAAGGTGCTCGGCATCTTCTGCCGGCTCTGGTACCGCGACGGCAAGCCGCAGTATCTCGCCGACCTGCCGCTGGTCTGGCGCTACGTGACCACGGTCGCGTCCGGTTACCCCCAACTGGAAACATTCGTCGCGCTGCTCGAGCGCGCGCGTGGCGGGCGCGACATCACGCAGGCGCGCGAAACTGCATGACCATCCACAGCGCGATGATCTTCGCTGCCGGCCGCGGCGAACGCATGCGGCCGCTGACCGACGGCACACCGAAACCGTTGCTCAGCGTAGGCGGCAAGCGGCTGATCGAGCATCACCTCGAAAAGCTTGCCGCGATCGGCGTGCGCGAGGTCGTGGTCAACACCTCGCACCTGGCCGAGCAATTTCCGCTCGTGCTCGGCGACGGGTCGCGCTGGGGCCTGCGCATCCGCTTCAGCCACGAGGGACCGCAGCCACTGGAGACCGGTGGCGGCATCCGGCATGCGTTGCCGCTGCTCGGCGACGCGCCGTTCATCGGCGTCAGCGCCGACATCGTCAGCGACTACGACTACGCGCGCCTGCCGGCGAAGCCGGCGGGCCTCGCGCACCTCGTGATGGTGCCGAATCCGGACTTCCATCCGCGCGGCGATTTCTGGCTCGACGGCGCGCGCCTCAACGAGGAGGGCGTCGGCGAACGCCTCACTTTCGGCAACATCGGCGTGTACCGGCCCGAACTCCTCGCCGGCGAGACGGCCACCCGTTTCAAGCTGCTGCCGATGTACCAGCGCGCGATGCGCGAGAGGCGCCTCGATGGCGAACGGTTCGACGGGTTCTGGCGCAACATCGGCACGCCGGCGCAACTGGCCGACGCCGACGCACACGAAATCGCGCGGCGGCCCGCAGTGCGGTGAAGGGACTGGTGGCGCCGCCCCGGGATCCGTTCGCGCTGAGCGCGCCGGCCCAGGCCGCGGCGTCGAAGCGCCCCCGGTGCGACTCAGTCCAACAGCGAGCGCAGGAACGGCACGGTCACGCGTCGCTTGGCTGCGAGGGAAGCAGCATCGATCGTTTCGAGCAGATCGAGCAGGGTCGCGAGGTCGCGGTTGCGCCGCGTGAACAGCCAGTCCAGCGCGGCGTCGTCGAGTTCGATCCCGCGCGCGAGGGCGCGTTCGCGCAGCACGATGCGTCGCTCGACTTCATCCAGCGGCTTCAACGCGAACTGGGTGCAGGCGGCAAGGCGCGAAACGAGGTCCGGCAAGCCGATCCCGAGTTGCGCCGGCGGCGCGGCGGCCGCGAACAGCAGTGTCGCATGGTCCGCGCGACAGCGGTTGTAGAGGTCGAACAGCGCATGCTCCGCGTCGCGGTCGCCGGCAATCGCGCCGACGTCGTCGATCGCGAGCAGTTCGCTGCCGCCGAAGCCACGGATCGCCGTCGCGCGCGCTGCGCCCAGCCGCGCGAGCGGCAGGTATTGCGCGCTGCGGCCGTTCGCGTTCGCCGAGGCGCACGCCGCGATCAGCAGGTGCGTGCGACCGCTGCCCGCTCCGCCGTGCAGGAACACCCACGTCGGGTCCGCCGCATGTGCGAGCGCGCGCAGGCCGTCCAGCACGAGGCCATTCGGACCGGCAAGGAAACTCTCGAAACGCTGGTGCGCAGGCCAGCGCAACGCCAGCGGCAACTGTCCGCTCATGAATCGGGCGCGGAGGCAGTCTTCACCGACTCAGCGGGGCCGGAAGCCGCGGCGGCGGAAACCGCTTCCCCCGCCTGCGCCGAGATCGGCGTGCCCGCGACGACGATCACGGGAGGCTCGGCTTCGGTGGTGTACAACGCGCTCGCCAGGTAACGCTCGTAGAGATACCTCAGCACGACCATCACCACCGAAGCGACCGGCAGTGCGAGCAGCACGCCAAGGAAGCCGAACAACTCGCCGCCGGCGAGTACCGCGAAGATCACCGCGACCGGATGCAGGCCGATCTTGTCGCCGACCAGTTTCGGTACCAGCACATAACCTTCCAGCGTCTGCCCGATCGCAAACACACCGAGCACGAGCACGACATGGGTCCAGTCCTGGTACTGCACCAGAGCGGCTATCACGCCCATGACCACGCCGGTGATCGCGCCAAGATACGGCACGAAGCTGATCAGGCCCGCGATCATGCCGATCAGCGGACCGACGCTTACACCCGCCAGCCAGAGGCCGATGCCATAGAACGTGCCGAGCGCGAGCATCACGCTGAGCTGGCCACGCAGGAACGCGCCGAGCACGTCGTCCGATTCACGCGCGAGGCGCGAAACGACCGGCTCGATCGAGCGCGGGACCAACGCATGGATGCGCGCGACGAGTTCGTCCCAGTCGCGCAGCAGGTAGAAACCGACGACCGGGATCATCACCAGGTTGAGCGTCCAGGAAACCACCGCCATGCCGGACTTGGACACCTTGCCGAGCACGCTGGCGGCGAAGCCACCGGCCTCCCTCCAGTGCGCCTGCAAGGCGTCGAAGATCTTCTGCGTGTCGAGGATGTCCGGGGAAACGCCGAAACGCGCCTCCAGCCACGGGGTCGCACGCGCCTGGAACCAGCCGAGCCAGACCGGCAACTGGGCGAGGAATGCGCTGATCTGGCGTTCGACGAACGGCACCAGCAGCAGCAGCACCAGTACCACCACGAGGCCGACGACGAGAAACACGAGCGCGACCGCGAGACCGCGCGTCATCCAGCGTTCGAGGCGATCGACGATCGGATCGAAGAGGTAGGCGAACAGCGCCGCGACCACGAACGGCATTAGCACCGGCGAGAGCAGGTAGAACACGCCGCCGATGCAAAGCAGCAGGATCAGCCACTGCCAGCGCAGGTGCAGGTTGCCGCCACGGTCTTCGATCATGCCTTCTTCTCCCGGCGCGCCTGCAACGCGGCGCGCGCGCGCGCGCCCCAGACGACGATGTAGTGCAATCCGCTGGCGACGGTGGTCGCCGCGGTGGCCGTGACCAGCGCAATGCGCAGCGACGTGGGCAGCATCAGCCAATGCGACAGGCGCAGCAGCTCGCTCAGCACGAACACGAGCTGGACCACCGTGGTCGCCTTCGACAGCCGGCTCGGCGCCGCGTCGAACGGCCCGACCAGGTTGTGATACGCGATCGCGCCCGCGACGATCGCCAGGTCCCGCCCGACCACCAGCGCCGCGAGCCAACCCGGCAGGTCGCCAGCGAGCGCGAGCCAGACGAACGTTGCGGTGAGCAGCAGCTTGTCGGCAATCGGATCAAGCATTCCGCCGATCCAGCTCTGCCAGCCGAAGCGCTTGGCGAGGAATCCGTCCAGCGCGTCGCTGAACGCCGCGATCGCGGCAAGCACCAGCGCTCCGTCATAGCGCCCGCTGTCGATCAGCCAGCACAGCGGCAGCACCAGCAGGATGCGCAGCGCGGTGATCAGGTTGGGCAGGTGGCGCAGCATCGCTGCTCCGCTCAGTGCGCGAGGACGAGTGCCGCGTCGGCACCGTCGGCGTGCGCCGTCGACGCCGCCAGCGTGCGCTCCATGCCGACCGCATCGAGGAAGTGCGCGAGATCGGTCGAGAGCGAGACACGCACCAGGATGCCGTCCGCGGTCGCCTGCATCGGCTGCGCGGCCTTCACGAAGTTGCTCTTGCCGAGATAACCGATCACATGCGCGTAGTCGTCGGCGCTGCGGATGTCGCCGATCCACAGCGTAGCCTCGGTCGGCGTGTCCGGCGCGAGCGGCACGTTCGCGAGGGGCCCGAGGCCGAGCCGCTGAAGCATCTGGTCGACCGCGCTCGCGTCGAACTGCACGACCAGGGTCATCGGCGCATCTCCGCCGTCGTTGCGACGGTAGGAGTACTGGAGCAGGTAGCGCTCGGCCTTCTCGATCGCCTTGGCGACGTCCGGACGCGCGATCACGCTGCTGTCGCCGGCCTGCTCGATCACGACGTGCGCAAGCGCGGTCTTGAGCGCGCCGGCGCGCTCGTCGTCCGATTGCGAATTGACCGGCGCGGTGCCGCTGTAGGTCGCCGGACCAGCCAGACTGGCCAGCGGCGCCAATGCCAGGACCCAGCCGAGCAGGCGCAATGGAGCGTTGAGTCGCACGGGGTCGTCCTTGCCTGTCGATGGCGCAAGTCTGCCCAAAGCATGCCGGCGCGTCCATTCCGCCACGCTTTGCTAGAATGCGCGGCCCCGCGCACGCCGGCCCCCATTCATGTCCGCCGAACTCGAGTCCCTCAGCTACCGCGCCGCCGGCGTCGACATCGACGCGGGCAACGAAGTGGTAGAACGCATCAAACCGCTGGTGCGCCGCACGTTCCGGCCCGAGGTGATGGCCGGCCTCGGCGGCTTCGGCGCGCTGTTCGAACTCGGCGGCCGCTACCGCGAACCGGTACTGGTGTCCGGCACAGACGGCGTCGGCACCAAGCTCAAGCTCGCGCAGATCCTCGGCCGCCACGACACGATCGGCATCGACCTGGTCGGCATGTGCGTCAACGACGTGCTGGTCCAGGGCGCCGAACCGCTGTTCTTCCTCGACTACTTCGCCACCGGCAAGCTGCATGTCGACACCACGGTCAGCGTGATCGGCGGCATCGCCCGCGGGTGCGAACTTGCCGGCTGCGCGCTGGTTGGCGGCGAGACCGCCGAGATGCCGGACATGTATCCGTCCGGCGAGTACGACCTCGCCGGCTTCACCGTCGGCGTGGTCGAGAAGTCCGCGCTCGTCGACGGCTCGCAGATCGAGGCCGGCGATGCGATCATCGGCATCGCCTCCAGCGGCGCGCACTCGAACGGCTACTCGCTGATCCGCAAGATCGTCGCGCGCGTCGGTGCCACCGTCGACAACGGCGGCTTCGATCTCGACGTCGGCGGCGTGAAACTGGGCGATGCACTGATGGCGCCCACCACGATCTACGTCAAGCCGATCCTCGCCCTGCTCAAGCAGCAGAAGCTGCACGGCATGGCGCACATCACCGGCGGCGGCCTCAGGGAGAACATCATCCGCGTGGTGCCCGATGGACTCGGCATCGCCCTTGACGGCAACAGTTGGAAACTGCCGCCGCTGTTCGACTGGCTGCAGCGCGAAGGCAAGGTCGCGCGTGAGGAAATGCTGCGCACGTTCAACTGCGGCATCGGCTACACCCTGATCGTGCAGAAGGACCAGGTTGGCATCACGCTCGACGCGCTCGAAGCACTCGGCCTCACCGCATGGACGATCGGCGCGGTCGAGACCGCGCATGGCGAAGAGCGGGTGCACATCTCGTAGGGCGGTGAAAAGGGGACGGAGGCATTTTTCCGCGAAATGCCGGACACGCAACGGACGAAATCGAAAAATGCCTCCGTCCCCTTTTCGCGTCGCGGTCCTCGCCTCCGGTCGCGGCTCGAACCTGCAGGCGCTGATCGACGCGCGCGACGCCGGCGCGTTGCCGATCGAACTCGTGCTGGTCGCGAGCGACAAGGCGCAGGCGAATGCGCTGCGTCGCGCGGAAGCAGCCGGCATCGCGACGCTCGCGCTTGATCCAAAATCGTTCGCGACACGCGCGGCGTACGACGCGGAACTGTTCGCGCGTGTCGCCGCCGCGGCACCGGACCTGGTCGTGCTGGCCGGCTTCATGCGCATCATCGATCCGGCGGCGCTCACACCGTGGCAGGGTCGCATTCTCAACATCCATCCATCGCTGCTGCCGAAGTATCCCGGGCTGCACACGCATCGACGCGCGCTCGAAGCAGGCGACGCAACGCACGGCGCAACCGTCCACTACGTGACCGCCGAACTCGACGGCGGACCGCCGATCGCGCAGGCGGTCATCGATGTCCGCGCCGGCGACACGCCGGACTCGCTCGCCGTGCGCCTGCTCGCCGAGGAACACCGCCTGCTCATCGCAACCGTCGCGCTGTTCGCCGCCCGTCGCATCGCCCTCGACGGGTCGTCGCGCGTCCTGCTCGACGGTGTCGCGCTGGCCACACCCTTGCGCCTCGGCGCAGACCTTTGAAGCCGAAGCGCTGCACGCTTCGTTCAGGCACACGCGGCGATACTGCGGCGTCCCGTTATCCGGTCCGCGCCATGAAGAGCCTGTTCTTCGCCACCGTCCTGTTCGCTGCCGCGCCTGCCATCGCAGACACGGCCATCAAACCGTTCCACGCCGAGTACGCGACGTTGCGCAACGGCGACGAGGTCGGGCGCACGATGCTCGACTTCGGCGACAACGGCGACGGCAGCTGGACGTTGCGCAGCGAAACGCGCGGTACCTCGGGCCTGGCGCGGCTCGCCGGCATCCATATCGTCGAAACGTCGCGTTTCCGCTGGAAAGACGGCCGTCCTGAAGCGCTCGTCTACGACTACAAGCAGGAAGGCGCATTCAAGCAACGCACGCGCCATGCCGACTTCGACTGGTCGGCGAACGAAGTGCGCGTGAGCGAGGGCGGCCAGACGTTCCGCTACCCGATCACGGCGAAGATCATCGACCGCCAGGCGGTCACGCTGGCGCTCGCCGCGGACCTCGTGCGCGGTGCCAGCGCGTTCGACTACCCGGTCGCGGTCAAGGATCGCATTGAGCCGATGCGTTACGTGCGCGGCGCAGTCGAGACGTTGCATGTACCGGCGGGCGCGTACAAGGCGCAGCTGATGCGGCGCGACGGCGAACCGGGCGCCGATCGCAAGCGCGTCGCGCGCAGCTGGTTCGCCGAGTCGCTCGGCTGGCTGCCCGTGCAGATCGAGCAGACTGAAAAGAAGGGCGATACGGTGACTTTGCAACTGGCCTCGATCAGGGAAGCCAGCCACCGCTGACCTCGCCGGCAAGGCTGCCGCGACGCATCGTCGGCGCAGGTCGCGCACAGGTACTCGCGATTTTTCGCGGCCGGATGTTCGGATTTCGCACCGTTCTCCGTTTCCATCGTTCAAGGCTGCGGCGTATGCTCGCACCCGCCACGAACGACCGGGAATCGCCATGGCAAGAATCCTGTTGCTGCTCGCATTCAGCCTCGCCTGCGCATCCGCGCGGGCCGAGACACCCCCTGCCGATTACACGTGGCCGAACCTGACCGACTTCCTCAAGCAGTTGATCGACAAGGTCGGCGCGCCGGTCAAGGTCTACAAGCTCGAATTGGATCGCGACGGCAAGGTCGACCTGTGGATCCAGAATCAGGCCCATCCCGACCTCGTCGACAGCTGGGAATACGACCAGGGCAGGATCGAGGGACCGATCCCGGTCAAGTTCGATCACTACCCGTCGGTTGCCGCGCTCGACCACCACGTGATCGAACTCACGACGATCGACTTCCCGCGCCTGCCCGACATGCTCGCGACCGCACGCGCAAAGCTCGGTCTGCCGGATGGACGCGTCGTGCTGATCGAACTCGAACGCGGCGATTCGAGCGGATTCATTTCGCTGACCGACTCGCCGATCTGGACGTTCCACCTCGATTCCGCGCGCCACGACGGACGCGTCGAATTCACGCTCGGCGGGAAGGTGCTCGATGTCGACAAGGACTGAGGGGCGCAGCGCGTTCGTGCTCGGCGTGCTCTGCGCGCTGCAGGCGGTTGCCGCCGAAGGGCCGGTCGCACCGGCGCATCCGCTCGACGACCCGGCCGCGCTCAAGGCTGCGTTTGCTGCGCGCATCGCGCGCCCGGTCAACGTGCTCGCGTTCACGTTCGGCGAACACTACGCCGAGGCGCTGGTGCAGGACGCCGCCGCGAGCGACGAGTTCGACGTGTTCGAAGCTGCGCCGGGCCAGCCGATGGCCGAAGGCAAGCCGAAGAAGGCCGGCGAGGTCGACTGCAAGAAGAAGATCCCGTTCGCCCAGCTCGACCTCGCCACCGGCGCGCATCTGCTCGTGCAGACGCGCGCGATCGCCGCGGCGAACGGCTACACGGTGCCCGAGAACGTGCTGCTCGGCGCCGACATCTTCTGCAACCAGTTCGGCTGGCGCGCGCTCCTGACCTCGGAGGCGAACTCCGACACGATGCTCGAGATCTCCTGGACGCCGGACGGCGCTTCGCCCAAGGCGCGCCAGCTGAAGGACGGCGACTGGGTCAAGCTCGACATGAAAACGCTCGCCGCGGGCACGGCCAAACCACCCGCTGCGGCGCCGAAGGCCGAAGAGAAAGTCATCGCCGGCGACGGTCGCGCGCGCGATTTCCTGCGTGGCATCGACGCCGATCTCGCGCGCATCGAGGCGCAGGTCGGCGCGCCGCTCGGGTTCCGCCACATCAGCATCGACGCGAGCCAGCTCGCGGTCGACGTGTTCCGCCCCGACAACCGCAAGAAGGTCGCGACCTGGCTGGTCGACGCCGAGAATGGCGGGATCCGCCTCTGGCGCGAGGACGAGACGATGGTGCTCGACTGCAACAAGCCGTTCGCGACGGCGGATTTCCCGCTCGCGCAGTTGCCAGCGCTGATCGCCGGGGCGCCCGCGTTGATTCCACCGATGGCGCAGGCGTCGATCAAGAACGTGGCGATCTACCGCAGCGGCTTCTGCGGCAAGCCGCACGTGTTCATCCAGATCGAGGACGAGCGCGGCTACGGCAACGTCGAATACGACCAGCGCGGCAAGCTCGTCTCCGCCGAAATCCAGTAGGGCGGTACGCACATCGCGCGTGCCGCCGCTTCGTCGGTTACGGACGGCAATTCGGACTCGGCGGGACTCGCGCTGCGCGCTCGACCCGCCCTAGCTTGCGCGATGCGTTGATGCCTTCGTAGGGCGGTACGCGCGCCGCGCGTGCCGCCGCTTCGACGACCAACGGCAATAGGGGATCGGATGGGCGGGATTCGCGCCGTGCGCTCGACCCGCCCTACTTTGCGCAATGCGTTGATGCCTTCATAGGGCAGTACGCGTGAAGCGCGTGCCGCCGAGTTGCGATCGCAGCTTCTAGTGTCACCCTACGCCGGCAGGCGCCGGATATGCGCGCCGAGCCCGCCGAGCTTCTCCTCGATGTTCTCGTAGCCGCGGTCGATGTGGTAGATGCGGTCGATCTGCGTGTCGCCCTCGGCGACGAGGCCGGCGAGCACCAGCGACGCGGACGCGCGCAGGTCGGTCGCCATCATCGGGGCGCCGGACATCTTCGCGACCCCCTTGATGATCGCGCTGTTGCCCTCGATCTGGATGTCGGCACCGAGGCGTTGCAGTTCGAGCGCATGCATGAAGCGATTCTCGAACACCGTCTCGGTGATGATGCCGACGCCTTCGGCGACGCAGTTGAGGGCAGTGAACTGCGCCTGCATGTCGGTCGGGAACGCCGGATAGGGTGCGGTCGTGATGTTGACGGCCTTCGGGCGGCGTCCGCGCATGTCGAGCTCGATCCAGTCGTCTCCGGTGGAGATGTGCGCGCCCGCATCCTCGAGCTTGGACAACACCGCGTCGAGCGTCTTCGGGCGCGCGTGCTTGGTCATCACCTTGCCGCCGGTGATCGCGCCGGCGACGAGGAAGGTGCCGGTCTCGATGCGGTCGGGGAGTACTTCGTAGGTCGTGCCGTGCAGGCGCTCGACGCCTTCGATGACGAGCGTCGCGGAGCCGGCGCCGCCGATCTTCGCACCCATTGCGTTGAGGCAGTTCGCGAGATCGACGACCTCCGGCTCCTGCGCAGCGTTCTCGATGATCGTGGTGCCATGTGCGAGCGCCGCCGCCATCATGAGGTTCTCGGTACCGGTGACGGTGACGAGGTCCATGTTGATGCGTGCGCCCCTCAGGCGCTTCGCCTTCGCCTTGATGTACCCGTTCTCGACGCTGACCTCGGCGCCGAGCGCCTGCAGGCCCTTGAGATGCAGGTCGACCGGGCGCGAGCCGATCGCACAGCCGCCCGGCAGCGACACCACCGCCTCGCCGAAACGCGCGACCAGCGGACCCAGCACGAGGATCGACGCACGCATCGTCTTGACCAGGTCGTACGGCGCGAAATAGCGCTTGGCCGGACGCGGATCGACGTGGATCTTCATGCGCTCGTCGATGACCAGCTCGACGCCCATCTGGCCGAGCAGTTCCATCGTCGTGGTCACGTCATGCAGGTGCGGAACGTTGCTGATCGTGACCGGCCCGTCCGCAAGCAGGGTCGAGGCGAGGATCGGCAGCACTGCGTTCTTCGCGCCGGAGATCCACACGTCGCCGTAGAGGGCCTGGCCACCATTGATAACAATCTTTGCCACGGTTTCTCCTGACGGGCTTCCGTGCCCGAATGTAGAGCGGCCGTCTTGGCCGCACGATGCTTTCGCGGGCTTCCATGCCCGGACATGAAGCGGCCGTCCTGGCCGCACTCTTGAAGAAGCTTCCGCTCAGCCGCGCGCGGCTTCTTCCGGCGTGAGCGTGCGCAGCGACAGCGCGTGGATCGCGCCGCCCATGAGGTCACCGAGCGTCGCATACACCATGCGGTGGCGCGCGAGCGGCAGCTTGCCGGCGAATGCCGGGCTGACCACCAGCGCCTCGAAATGCACGCCATCGGGTCCGACGACCTCGACCGTCGCCTCCGGCATGCCCTGCCGGATCAGATTCTGCACGGTGGAACTGTCCATTTGCTGCGTTTCCTCGGGCGATGGGGAGACGGCCGCGGGGAACCCGCACCTGCGACGCTGGCGCCGCCAAGGCCGTCCAGTAGCCGGATCGCCGGGACCCATCCCGGGGCGAAGCGGCTACAATGGAGGCGGCGCATGGTACTCAAAATCCTTGGGCAGCGCAGAAAAACCGATGTTTTCCATGCTTGTGCCGCCATCCACCTGGCTACTATGAACGCCCAGATGCTCGCCGCCACCACCCGCCCCATGAGCAATCCGCTGCTCGACGCGACCGCGCTGATCCGCAGCGCGCAGGCCGTCATCTCGACCGAGGCGCAGGCGATCCAGGCGCTGCACGGCCGCATCGACGCGAACTTCCTGCGCGCCTGCCAGCTGATGTTCGAGTGCGCCGGCCGGGTGATCGTGTCGGGCATGGGCAAGTCCGGCCATATCGCGCGCAAGATCGCCGCGACGCTCGCCTCGACCGGTACGCCCGCGTTCTTCGTGCATCCGGGCGAAGCCAGCCACGGCGACCTCGGCATGATCACGCAGAAGGACGTCGTGCTCGCGCTGTCCAACTCGGGCGAGACCGACGAACTGCTGACGATCCTGCCGCTGATCAAGCGGCAGGGCATCGCCCTGATCGCGATGAGCGGCAACAACGGCTCCTCGCTCGCGCGCCTCGCCGACGTGCACCTCGATACCAGCGTGCCGGCCGAAGCGTGCCCGCTCGGCCTCGCGCCGACCTCGTCGACGACCGCAGCGCTCGTCATGGGCGACGCCCTCGCGATCGCGCTGCTCGAAGCTCGCGGCTTCACCGACGAGGATTTCGCGCGTTCGCATCCGGCCGGCAGCCTTGGCCGCCAACTGCTGCTGAAGATCAGCGACGTCATGCACAGCAACGGACAGATTCCCGCGGTCGGTCCGGACGTGACCCTGACCGAAGCGCTGGTCGAGATGACGCGCAAGGGCCTCGGCATGACCGCGATCGTCGATCCTGCCGATCAGCGCCTGCTCGGCGTGTTCACCGACGGTGACCTGCGCCGCGCGGTCGACGACGACGACATCGACCTGCGCACGACCCCGGTCACGCGCCTGATGACCGCGCAGCCCAAGACGATCACGGCGGACAAGCTGGCGGTCGAGGCGGCGCAGCTGATGGAAGCGCACAAGATTCATGCGCTGTTGGTCGTCGACGCGGACAATCATGTGGTTGGTGCGCTCAACATCCACGATTTGTTGCGGGCTCGAGTGGTTTGAGAGCCGGGAATACGGAATGGGGAATCGGGAATCGCACAAGCCACCACCCGATGCGTGAACCGCGCTGGTCGCCACACCTTTGCTCCTGAACCTCCCCGATCCCCCATTTCCATTCGACCCCCATGCTCCCTGCCGACCTGCCCGCCGACATCCGCGAACGCGCCGCGCGCGTCAAGCTCGCCGTGTTCGACGTCGACGGCGTGCTCACCGACGGCAAGCTGCACTTCACCGCGGACGGTCACGAGATCAAGTCTTTCAGCGTGCTTGATGGCCTCGGTTTCAAGCGCCTGCTGGCGAACGGCATCGAGGTCGCGGTCATCACCGCGCGCATGAGCCACGTCGTCACCGAGCGCATGGCCGAACTCGGCGTGGCGCACGTCTATCAGGACCAGAAGGACAAGCGCGCTTGTCTGGCGCAATTGCTGGATGCGCTGCATCTGGCGCCGGATCAGGTCGCCTACACCGGCGACGACCTGCCCGACCTTGCGGCGATGCAGGTGGCGGGGCTCGCGGTCGCGGTCGCGAATGCGCATCCGTGGGTGCGCGAGCGCGCGCACTGGCGCACGCGCCTCGCCGGCGGCAGTGGCGCCGCGCGCGAGGTGTGCGACCTGCTGCTTGCGGCGCACGGCAAGGCCGACGCGGAACTCGCCGCGTTCCTGGGCTGAGCCATCCGCGATGGAACGTCGCTACTGGTTGATCCTCGCGCTGCTCGCCCTCCTTGCGGCCGGCACTGAACTGCTTGTGTGGATCACGCGCGACCGCACCGACGCACAGACCTTCGCCGGTCCACCCCGCTCGGACTACACGCTCGAACAGTTCACGCTCGACGCGCTCGATTCCGCCGGCAAGCGCACGTTCCGCGTCAGTGGCCCGCGCCTGTCGCGGCGCGGCGACGACGGCTCGATCTTCGTCGATGCGCCCGACTACCTGCTCGTCGACGGCGGTGGTCATCCATGGAACGGCAAGTCCGATTCGGCCTGGGTCGACAAGGAAGGCGAGGTGATGAAACTGCTTGGCCACGTCGAGATGCATCGCGCAGCCGAGGCCCAGGAGGATCCGATCGACGTCGTGACGCGCGACCTCACCACGTACCCGAAAAAGAAGACGATGGAAACCGCTGCCGCGGCAACGATCACCCAGCCCGGTTCTATACTGCGCGGCACCGGCATGCGTGGCGACCTCAACGAAAAGACCCTGGAGCTCCTGTCCGATGTCAGCTCGACCCTGCAGTCCAGACATGCGCGCGATGGCGCGCAGTGAGCGCCGCCTGCGTTGCGCCGCGCTGTTGCTCGCCTGCCTCGCGGCGCCCGCGGCGCACGCGCTCGGCAACGACCGCGACAAGCCGATGGACGTGACGGCCGACTACTCGAAGATCAACCAGGGCAAGGACAAGCAGCCCGGCACCACCTACCTGCGCGGCAACGTGCGCGTCGTGCAGGGCACGATGAAGGCGAACGCGGCCGAGGCGACGATCCACCAGAAGGCGAACGGCGACGTTCAGCGCGTGGTGATGACCGGCAAGCAGGCGCACGTCGAGCAGCGCCAGGAAGGCGGCGGCCTTATGACCGCCGACGCCGACCAGATCGACTTCAACAACGACACCAGCGTGGCGGTGCTGACCGGCAACGTGAAGGTGGTGCAGGCGGGCCGCGGCGAGTTCCACGGCGAGAAGATGACCTACAACACCAACACCGGCGAGATGGAAAGCGGCGACACCAACGCCGGCAGCCGCGTGCACATCATCATGCAGCCGAAGGCAAAGGCGGCCGGCGACGGCAAGGCAAGCGACGCCGGCGCGACCGACGCCAAGGGCAATCCGCGCTGATGCTGAGCGCCCACGGCCTGCGCAAGAGCTTTCGCGGACGCGCGGTCGTGCGCGACTTCGCGTTCCACCTGCGCGAGGGCGAGATCGTCGGCCTGCTCGGTCCGAACGGCGCCGGCAAGACCACCTCGTTCTACATGATCGTCGGCCTCGTCGCGGCCGAGAACGGCTCGATCCGCATCGACGAACACGAGGTAACCGGATTGCCGATGCACGCGCGCGCGCGCCTCGGCGTCGGCTACCTGCCGCAGGAACCATCGGTGTTCCGCCGCCTCAGCGTCGCCGACAACATCCTCGCGATCCTCGAACTGCGAGGCGACCTCGACGAGAAGGGCCGCCAGGCCGAACTGGAAGCCCTGATCGACGACCTGCAGATCGGGCACATCGCCGGGCAGAACGGTGTCAGCCTGTCCGGCGGGGAGCGGCGACGCGTCGAGATTGCGCGCGCACTCGCGGCCAAGCCGCGCTACATGCTGCTCGACGAACCGTTCGCCGGCATCGATCCGATCTCGGTGGTCGACATCCAGCGCATCGTGCGCCAGCTCAAATCGCGCGGCATCGGCATCCTGATCACCGACCACAACGTGCGCGAGACGCTCGGCATCTGCGAGCGCGCCTACATCATGAGCGAGGGGTCGGTGCTGGCGCAGGGCACGCCGGCGGAAATTCTCGCCAACGAACAGGTGCGCGAGGTCTACCTGGGGCGCGAATTCCGCATGTGAGCGGGCGCGGACGGCCGGGGCGAACCCGGCGAGGGTCCGCCTGTTGTGCCGCCCCGTCAAGCCCTGCCCGACGGCGATTTTTGGCGCTAGGATGGGTTCAAACGGCTGTTGGCACGTTTTCGGCATGAAACCCGCTCTGCAACTCCGTCTCGGCCAGTCGCTGGCCCTGACACCGCAACTGCAGCAAGCCATCCGGCTGCTGCAGCTATCGCGCATGGAGCTGGAGCTGGAGCTCAATACCGCACTCGAATCCAACCCCCTGCTCGACCTCGAGGACGGTTCGGAAGGCGAAGAAGGCGAGGAAGTTCCCGATGCGGCGGAAACGGAACCGGATCCGTCCGTCGACAGCGAATTCGACGACCAGCCGCTCGACCTTGAACTCGACCGCAGCGACTACCGCGGCACCGCGCTCGACGAGGACGGCCTCGAACCGCAGGACGCGGAAATCGAGGACCTGCGCGACCACCTGCTGTGGCAGCTCAACCTGACCCCGATGGCGGGCCGCGACCGCGCGATCGCGACCGCGATCATCGAGGCGATCGACGACGACGGCTACCTGATCGAGAGCGACGAAACGATCATCGGCGCACTCGCGTCGCTGTTCACGGTGACGGCGGAGGAAATCGAATCGGTGCGCCATCGCGTGCAGCACTTCGATCCGGTCGGCGTGGCCAGCCGCAACCTGCGCGAATGCCTCGCCGTGCAACTGGATGCGTTCGACGTGACCACGCCGGGGCTTTCGCTGGCGCAGATCCTCGTCGCCGACCATCTCGAAGCACTCGCCCGCCACGATCGCACGCGCATCTGCCAGCGCCTGCAGACCGACGAGGCGGAATTCGAAACCGCGCTCGCGCTGATCCGCTCGCTGCAACCCAAACCCGGCGGCAGCTACTCCAATGCCACCGCCGAGTACGTCGCGCCGGATGCGTACGCGCGCAAGGTCGGCGGCCGCTGGCAGGTCGCACTCGCGCCCGGCTGCCAGCCGCGGCTCGGCATCAACGAGCACTACGCCAGCCTGATCGCAAAGGCGCGCCGCGAGGACGCGAACTACCTCAAGGGCCAGCTGCAGGAAGCGCGCTGGCTGATCAAGAGCCTGAAGACGCGCGCCGAAACCATGCTCAAGGTCGCCAGCGCGATCGTGCGCGCGCAGGAGGCATTCCTCGAATTCGGCCCCGAAGCGATGCGCCCGCTGGTGCTGAAGGACGTCGCCGACGAAATCGGCATGCACGAATCGACGATCAGCCGCGTCACCACGCGCAAGTTCCTGCACACCCCGCGCGGCACGTTCGAGTTCAAGTATTTCTTCTCCAGCGGCGTGACCACCGTCGATGGTGGCGCGGCATCGGCGACCGCGATCCAGGCGATGATCCGCCGCCTCATCGACGAGGAGAAAAACGCACGCCCGCTGTCGGACCAGGTACTCGCGACCGAGCTGAATCGGCGTGGCATCAACGTCGCGCGGCGCACCGTGGCGAAATATCGCGAGGCGATGAACATCCCCTCGTCGAACGACCGCAGCCGACTTGGATGAGGAGGACGCGCCACCATCTATCGTATTGCCACACACAATCGCGCAACGGCAGGAGGGAACGCACCCGGCGATCGCTTGTCGAAGTAGTGGGAACCGCAATCCGCGCACCCGGCGCGGCATGCGGCGATCGATCCAGGGCCGGCCGTTGCCGCGCCCGTCCAGCGAGGAATCCAGTCATGCAGATCAATGTCAAGGGTCACCAGGTCGAAGTCACCACGGCGTTGCGCGATTACGCCGCCGGCAAGTTCGAACGCGTCACGCGCGTCTTCGACCAGTTGCATGACGTCACGGTCGTACTCGGCATCGAGAAACTGCTGCACAAGGCCGAAGTCACGATGCAGTTGTCCGGCAAGACCCTGCACGCGGATGCCACCGCGCCCGACATGTATGCGGCGATCGATGCGCTCGTCGACAAGGTCGAAACGCAGCTGCGCAAGCACAAGGAAAAGCTGACCGACCACCACGCGGACGCGGTGCGCGCAACGCGCTACAGTTGACGTTTCCGCAGGGACCCCGCACCCGCCCATGCCTTTCCTCGATTTGCTGCCCGCAGAGCGGGTGCGGACCGGCCTTGACGCGCGTGACAAGGCCGGTCTGATCGATCGGCTTGCGAGCATCCTCGCCGCCGAGGGCGACGCCAGCATCGCGCGCGATGCGCTGGCCGCGCGCGAACGCCTCGGCAGCACCGGCCTTGGACACGGCGTCGCGATCCCGCATGGCCGCAGCGCGAAGATCAGCGAAGCACGCGCCGCGTTCGTGCGCCTCGCCGAGCCGATCGACTTCGGCGCCGACGACGGAAAACCCGTCGACCTCGTCGCCGCCCTGCTCGTCCCGGCGCATTTCACCGACCAGCACCTGAAGCTGCTGGCCGAGCTGGCCGAGCTTTTCTCCGACTCCGCGCTGACCAGTGCCCTGCGCGAGGCGCCGGATGCCCCGGCGTTGCGCACCGTGCTTGAGGGCGGTCTTCGGCACCCGTCGTAGGGCGGGTCGATCTCGCAGGGCGGGTCGAGCGCGAAGCGCGAGTCCCGCCACACACCGCGACAGCGCGGCCGGCGGCACGCGCTTCGCGCGTACCGCCCTACGGAGCTCACCAGCGCGCCGCGCGAGGCTCCGGATGCTCCCGCGCCCGTACCGTGCTCAACGATGGCCTGCGGTACTCGTACGGCGGGTCGAGCGCGAAGCGCGAGTCCCGCCGCACACCGCGACAGCCCGGCCGGCGGCACGCACTGGGCGCGTACCGCCCTGCGGAGCTTCCGGTCCGGGATGCCTTACACTTCCTCGTCGCCTCGACCTCGCCAGCCGCCATGGCCCCCAGCCCTCAGCCCTCGACCCTGCCCCACGCATGGACCGCCTGACCGCACGTCAATTGTTCGACGCGGTCGGCGAGCGCCTCGCGTTGCGCTGGGTCGCAGGCCTGCGCGGCGAGAACCGCGCGATCGAAACCGGCGGCCATCTGGAACGGCGTCCCTCGCTGGTCGGCTACCTCAACATCATCTATCCGAACAAGGTGCAGATCATCGGCACCGAGGAACTCAACTACCTCGACGGCCTCGACTCGCGCCAGCGCTGGGAGACGGTCGAGAAGATCGTCGCCTACCAGCCGACCGCCCTGCTCGTCACCAAGGACCAGGCAATCCCGGCCGACCTGCGCCAGGCCGCGGAGGAATCGAACACACCGCTCTGGCACAGCCCGAAGCGCGGCCATGAGCTGCTCACCTATTTGCAATACCAGCTCGCGCGCAATCTCGCGCGGCAGGTCACGTTGCACGGCGTGCTGATGGAGGTGTATTCGATTGGCGTGCTGATCACCGGCGAGAGCGGCACCGGCAAGAGCGAGCTCGCGCTGGAACTGCTCACGCGCGGCCATCGCCTGGTCGCCGACGACGCACCCGAGTTCACCCTGATCGCACCCGACGTCATTGACGGCACCTGCCCCGAGATGCTGCGCGACCTGCTCGAAGTGCGCGGCCTCGGCGTGCTCAACGTGCGCGAGATGTTCGGCCATACCGCGGTCAAGCCGTCGAAATACCTGCGCCTCATCGTGCACCTCAAGCCACAGAAACTCGACGCACCGCCGGGCGATGCGATGACGCGCCTGACCGGAGATGTCGGCTACCGCGAGGTGCTCGACGTGCACGTACCGCAGATCACGATTCCGGTCGCGCCGGGACGCAACATCGCGGTGCTGGCCGAGGCCGCCGTGCGCAGCCACATGCTGAAGAGCAAGGGCTTCGATCCGGCACAGACCTTCATCGATCGCCAGGCGCACCAGATGCGCCGCCTGCCGCCATGGTAGAGCGCGCCGGGAACGCAAACGGCGGCTCGGACAACGGCAGCGGGAACGACCAGCTGATCGTCGTCAGCGGCCTATCCGGCTCCGGCAAGACCGTCGCCCTGCGCACGCTCGAGGACCTCGGCTACTACTGCGTCGACAACCTGCCGGCCGCCTTGATGCCGGCGTTCGTGCAGGCGATCGCGCAATCGACCGGCGGGCACCACCGCCTCGCGGTCGGCGTCGACGTGCGCAACCGCGCCGAGAACCTCAACCGCCTGCCGCAGATCCTCGCCGAGCTCGCGCGTGCGGACCTGGATTACCGGGTGGTGTTCCTCGACACGCGCGACGACGTGCTGATCAAGCGTTACTCGGAAACGCGCCGTCGCCATCCGCTGTCCGGCGACGGCCTCGGCCTGGCCGAAGCGATCGCCGAGGAACGCCGCCTGCTCAAGCCGATGCTCGCGCTGGCCGACCGCGTCGTCGACACCAGCGACCTCAACGTGCACCAGCTGCGCCGCCTCGTGATCACCGAAATGGGTCTCACGCCCGGCGCGATGACCCTGCTGTTCGAATCGTTCGCGTACCGCCGCGGCGTGCCGACCGACGCCGACTTCGTGTTCGACGCCCGCTGCCTGCCGAACCCGCACTGGGACGCGAAGCTGCGGCCGCTGTCGGGCAAGGATGCGCCGGTGCGCGAATGGCTCGAAAGCCGACCGGAAGTGATCGAATTCGGCGACGACGTGCGCAACCTGCTCGAACGCTGGCTGCCGCACTTCGAGGTCGATGGCCGCAGCTATGTGACGATCTGCATCGGCTGCACCGGCGGCCGCCACCGTTCGGTGTATCTTGCCGAACGCCTGGCCGAGCAATTGCGCGAACGCCACGCGCAAGTGTTGACCTACCATCGGGAGATGGAGTGATGGAAGTCGGAGCGTGCCAATGAGCGTCGGCGTACTGCTGATGACGCATGAGTCGATGGGCGCGGCGCTGGTCAACGCGGCGCGCCACGTGCTCGGCCGCCTGCCGCTGCCGGTGGAGGTGCAGGAAGTCGGCGCCAATGCCGACCCAGACCAGATGCTGCGCGCGGCTGCGGCGAATGCGCGCGGACTCGACCACGGCGACGGCGTGCTGGTGCTGTCGGACCTGTACGGCGCCACGCCCTGCAACATCGCCCAGCGCCTGCCCGATCTCGGCGTGCGCATGCATTGCGTGTCCGGATTGAACCTGCCGATGCTGTTGCGTGTCCTCAACTACCCGGAACAATCGCTCGACGAGCTCGCGCAGACCGCCGCCAGCGGCGGCCGCGGCGGCATCGTGGTGGATAATCCGTGATCATCGCATAGGGCGGGTCGAGCCGCGCAACGGCGAGTCCCGCCATCCGGCCCCAGGCCCTGCTCCAGGAATCCCATGCTCGAAAAGGAAATCACCATCAGCAACAAGCTCGGCTTGCACGCGCGCGCCTCGGCCAAGCTCGTGCAGGTCCTGCATGGCTTCCAGGCGAGCGCGTACATCGCCTGCCGGGGCAAGGAGGTCAACGCCAAGAGCATCATGGGCGTGATGATGCTCGCCGCGGGTCTCGGCACGCCGCTGAAACTGCGTACCGAGGGTGCCGACGAGGAAGCCGCGATGAACGCGATGGTGGACCTGTTCGAGCGCAAGTTCGACGAGGGGCAGTAGGGCCTGCAACCGGCCGTTCGCTCCGGGCGGAGCCCCGAAGTCGCGTGGTCGAAAGGCACGAAATGCGTGGCTTTTCCGGTGTTTCGACTGCGCGGAACTTCGTTCCGCTACGCTCGGCACGCACGGTTCCGATTCGGGATAGGTTGTAGTCTCGGCATTGCGCCTTCCGCTGCGGAGCGGCGACCAGGGCGACCCTGCAGCAACGGGTGGCAGCAACACGAAACACGGAGGCCAGCAAGCGCGTGCGACTCGTACTGACCGGCGGCGGCGCTTCGCGCGGAATGGCGCTCGGTCGCGCACGCCTCGAACAACCGAGCCGCTTCCTCGTCGACGACCGTCCGCTGGCCGAAGCGGACGTGGAAGCGGAGGTCGATCGGCTCAAGCAGGCGATCGCGGCCGCACGCGAGGAACTCGCGGTGCTGCGCGAGAAGGTGCACGGCGCGATGGCGCGCGAAGTCGCCGAGTTCATCGACGCGCACAGCCTGATGCTGGCCGATCGCGAATTGACCAGCGGCCTGTACGACCTCATCCGCCGGGGTCGCTACCGCGCCAGCGCGGCGTTGAAGATGCAAAAGGACCGCCTCGTCGCCGTGTTCGAGGCGATGGACGACCCTTACCTGCGCAGCCGCAAGGAGGACGTCGGCCACGTCATCGCGCGCGTGCAGGCCGGGCTCTCGCGCGAATCGAGTCGCGCCGAACGCCAGCTCGCCTCGCGCGTCGGCGAGATCCTCGTCAGCGACACGGTCGCACCTTCGGAACTCGTTCCGCTGGCCGAGCATGGCGTGCTCGGATTCGTGCTCACCTCGGGCAGCCAGGTCTCGCACAGCGCGATCCTTGCCCGCTCGCTGCGGCTGCCGATGCTGGTCGCCACGCACGACGCGCTCGCACGCATCCAGGACGACGACCTGCTCCTGATCGACGGCGAGCATGGCGAGGTCGTGGTGCATCCGACCGCGCAGGACCTCGCGCGCTACCGCGCGTGGCAGCGCGACTTCGTGCAGCAGGGCAAGCGCCTCGCGCTGTTGCGCGACGCCGACACGCGTACCCGCGATGGCGTCGCGATCGCACTGCATGCAAACGCCGAATCAGCCGCCGACATCGCGCAGGCGCGCACCTGCGGCGCCGCCGGCATCGGCCTGTATCGCACCGAGTTCATGTTCCTGCAACGCAAGGAACTGCCGCACGAGGACGAGCAGTTCCTCGTCTATCGCGACCTCGTGCTCGGCATGGGCGGGCTGCCGGTGACGATCCGCACGCTCGACCTCGGCGCCGACAAGGCCGACTCGAGCGGCCTCGTGCTCGACGACGAGGAGAACCCCGCACTCGGCGTGCGCGGCGTGCGCCTGTCGCTGCGCCACCCGCAACTGATGACGACCCAGTTGCGCGCGATGCTGCGCGCGTCCGCCTACGGCCCGGTGCGCGTGCTGGTGCCGATGGTGTCGGCGGCGGAGGAAATGACCAGCGTGCGGCGCATGCTGAAGGAATGCGCGCGCGACCTGCGCTCTGCCGGCCACGAGATCGCCGACAACGTCGAGCTCGGTGCAATGATCGAGGTACCGGCCGCGGCGATCGCCTTGCCGGGCATGATCCGTGAACTCGATTTCATCTCGATCGGCACCAACGACCTGGTGCAGTACACGCTCGCGGTCGATCGCAACAACGACCACCTCGCAAACCTGTACGACCCGCTGCACCCGGCCGTGCTGAAACTGCTCGCGCAGACGATCACCACCGCGCAACGCGCGAAACGCCGCGTCACCCTGTGCGGTGAAATGGCGGGCGACCCGCGTTACACCGCCCTGCTGCTCGCCCTCGGCCTGACCGACTTCAGCATGCACCCGGGCGTGCTGCTGGAAATCCGCGAGGCCATCGGCAGCCTCGACAGCGCCGGACTGCGCGCCCATGCCAAGGCGCTGCTGGGCGCGCCCACCCGCGCGCGCATCGATCGCGTGCTCGCACGGATGGCGGCTGCGCAAGGGTAGGCGAATCCCGCCATTCCTGCCCAAAGCCGTTCGTGTTGAGCGCAGCGGAACGAAGTTCGGAGTAGCCATTCCTGCCCAAGACCGTTCGTGTTGAGCGCAGCGGAACGAAGTTCCGCGGAGTCGAAACACCAGCCTGCCGCGCACGCTGTGCTCTTCGACTGCGCGCCTCCGGCGCTGCGCTCAGAGCGAACGGATTCTTTGAACCCGACCAGAAAGCCGTTCGTGTCGAGCCCAGCGGAACGAAGTTCGGAGTCGCCATTCCTGCCCAAGGCCGTTCGTGTTGAGCGCAGCGGAACCGAGTTCCGCGGAGTCGAAACACTGCCTCTCGCGAATCCGCCGAGGATCTACCAATGCGGCTCGACCACGATGCCGTGCGCCTTCCTTGCAAGCTCCAGCTCGACATGCAATGCCGGGCGCAGAAGGGGCAACCACTTCTCGATCGCAAGCGCGACATGCCTTGAAACCGCCTGCGGCTGCGCCGGCGGGGATTCCTCGGTGTAGACGGCCTTGATGCAGCGGAAGTCGGGCGAGAGCAGCCGGAAATACTGGATCAGCTCGCGCATCGAGTACTCCTTCCAATGATGTGCGTAGGTGCGAAGGTTCACGATGTCGGAAACATCCAGACCGCCGCCGTAGCGGGCGAGCAGTCTGCGTACGCTCCAGAAGCGTCCACGCAGCGCGTAGTAGTTCGGGGTCGTGACCACGATGCGCCCGCCCGGTCGCGTGACGCGGAAGATCTCGCGCCACATCGCCACGGGGTTGAACGTGATGTGCTCGACGACCTCGGTGAACAGAACCAGTTCGAAGTGGTCGTCCGGAAACGCCTGCAGTGCGGTAATCCGTTCGAGGCTGTCGTTGCAGTGCAGACTGATGCCGAGCTCGGCGGCAGCTGCGATGACATCAGGCAGCGCGAGCGTATCCGGCAGGTCCATCGCCGCGACGTGCATGCCTTCGTAGGCATAGATCGACGTCTGGTGCAGCCAGTGCGCGCCGATGTCCAGCACCTTCGTGCCCGCCACCAGCGGCCTCGTCCGTTCGATCTCCTCGCGGGTTCGTACGAACCGGGGCCAGTGGTGGCACAAGTAGGGCTCGGCGGTGCCGCCGTTTCTCCGGAACAGCTCCAGGGATTGCGCCAGTGTCGGTAGTGTCATGCGCGGATGCGGGGCCGGTTCGCGAGGTACGGATCGCGCTCGCGCAAGCCTAATGCCTGGGAGAACGCCCGAACAAGCTGCGGCGGACTTCTTGCCGCGTCTACGTGGCATCATTCGCGCCCATGAATGCACCCAACCTCGTCGACTTCGTCGCGCCCGGGACGCTCGCAGACGTCGAACGCCACGCCGCTGCGTTCGCGAAGCGCGAACCGTTCCGCCACGTCGTCATCGATGACTTCCTTGCGCCCGATTACGCTGCCGCGCTGCTCGCGGCATTTCCGCCGTTCGAGCGCGGCAACGCCCGCAATGAAGCCGGCGACCTCGGCGGCAAGTCCACGATCGAACGGATCCGGGGACTCGGCGCACCCTATGCAGCGCTCGACGACCTGATCCAGTCGCGCGAATTCCTCGACCTGGTCGGCCGCATCACCGGCATCCCCGACCTGCTCTACGACCCGGACTATTTCGGTGGCGGGACGCATGAAAGCCGGCAGGGACAGGATCTGGATGCGCACGTCGATTTCAACCGGCACCCGAGCGAGGGTTGGCATCGCAGGCTCAACCTTATCGTCTACTTCAACGACGCATGGAACGATGCCTGGGGCGGATCGCTGGAACTGCACTCCGATCCGCGCTCGCCCGACGATCGCGTGACCGTGATCACCCCTCTCTACAACCGCTGCGTGATCTTCGAGACGACCGAATGGAGCTGGCATGCATTCCCGCCCATCGCGCTGCCAGCGGAGCAGCGCTCGCGCACGCGCAAATCGATAGCACTCTACTTCTACACGCGCGACCGCCCGAGCGAAGAACTCGCCGATACCCATTCGACCATCTATGTCGACCGCCCGTTGCCGGAACGCTTTCGCGCGGGACTTACCCTGGGCGAGCACGACGTCGAGGAACTGCGCGTGCTGCTCGCGCGACGCGACCAGCACAACCAACGTTTGTACCGTGACCTGCAGGAAATGACCCGCCAACTCCAGACTGCGAACGCGGCGCTTCGCACCGGCGTGATCGGAAGGCTGGGCTACCTGTTGCGTCGCGTGGCCGCGAGGCTGAAACGCTAGTGGAACGCGCTCCCCCGCGCTCCGCTCCCCTGCATCCCTGAATTCGCCCCTTCGACGAGAAGAATATGGACATCGATGAAATGGCGCGCCGCGCGCGCAAATTCAATTCCGAACTCGATGCGGTCAAGCAGCGCGTGGCTCCGATGGAGTTCGGCTGGTACCCGTATGGAACCCTCAACAACTTCCAGATCCTGCGCTCCCTCCTCAAGGGCGACCGGCGCAACCTGCTCGACCTGACCGACGGTCAACCGATCGTGGACATCGGCGCAGCGGACGGCGACACCGCGTTCTTCATGGAGTCGCTCGGCTGTCGCGCGGACGTGGTCGACTACGCACCGACGAATTTCAACGGCTGTCGCGGCGTGGCCGCGCTCAAGGAGGCGCTGCAGTCGAAAATCAACATCCGGCAGGTCGACCTCGACGCCTATTTCGAACTGCCGGGGGAGCGCTACGGGCTCGCGTTCTTCCTCGGCATCCTGTACCACCTGAAGAATCCCTTCGGTGCCATGGAAAACCTCGCCCGGTTCGCCCGCCATGCGCTCGTGAGCACGCGCATCGCGCGCTACAACCTCGCTTTGAACCTGCCGCTCGGGAAGGACGTGAACAGCATTCGCGTCGACCTGCGCAGCGTTCCCGCCGCCTATCTGGTCGATCCGTACGAGACGAACAACGATCCGACCAACTACTGGATGTTCTCGGACGCCGGACTGCGCCGCCTGTTCGATCGTACCGGCTGGGACATTCTCGACTACACCACGGTCGGCAATACCAAAGCGTCGGATCCGGCGACGAATGCGGGGGACGAACGCGCGTTCTGCCTCCTGCGCAGTCGTCACCACGACTGACCTCCTTCGCGTGGAACCGAGCAGGGAATCGGCTGCGACCACCAGCGGCCCCGACGGGGAGGCAATGGCCGACCCGGTGCCGTCGCGTCGTCGCTGGATGACACTCGCCGATGGCCTCGCGCAGAAGCACGACAACTACCTGCTGCTGCGCTTCCTCGCGGCGGCAGCGGTCATCTACGGCCACGGCTACGCAATGACCGTGCATGCACCGGATGCGAGCGACGTCTTCATCCGCATGGGCTGGGGCAGCTATTCCGGGGCGATCGGCGTCGACCTGTTCTTCATCATCAGCGGCTTTCTCGTCAGCGGCAGTTTCCTGCGCCGACGCAGCGTGGGCGTATTCGTTTGGGCGCGCGCTTTGCGCCTGCTGCCGGCTTTCGTGGCCTGCATGCTGCTCAGTGCGTTCGTGCTCGGCGCGATCTACACGCACCTGCCGTTGCACGACTATCTGCAACACCCGGATACGCGTGGGTACGTTCTGGCAAATCTGCGTTTCGGCCAGGACCTGCACTGGGACCTTCCCGGCGTGTTCGTCGACAATCCGCGGCGCAGCACGATCAACGGCTCGATCTGGACCCTGCCTATCGAGGTCCGCATGTACGTGTGGGTCGCCGTCGTCGGCGGCATCGGCCTGCTCGCACGTCGTGCGTGGGCGAGCGCGGCAATACTCGCGCTGCTCGTCGCGGGCTGGTTCGCGCCGGAGCATGTGCCGCTGCTGGCGATGCCCGGTTCGCCGCGACTCGCCGCGATGTTCGCGCTCGGCGCGCTCTGCTACCTGCATCGCGAACACATTCCCCTGCACGGCGCGCTCCTTGTCGCACTGGTCGCGGCGTGCTGGGCGGCGAGCGGAACATGGGCCTATCCGCCCGCGTTCGCGCTGGCGGAAACCGCCTTCGTATTCTGGTTCGCGTATCGGCTGCGCTGGCATGCGTTCAACCGCTTCGGCGACTATTCGTACGGGCTGTACCTGTGGGGATTTCCGATACAGCAGGTGGTCGCGCACCACCTGCCACAGGCGGCGCCGTGGCAAAACTCCGCGCTCGCACTGCCGCTCGCGACCGCGCTCGGCGTGCTGTCATGGCACTTCGTCGAGAAGCCCGCCCTCGCACTGAAAAGCTGGTCGCTGCGCCCACGCATCGTCGCACTGATGCCGCAAGGCCTCTTGCGTTCCGCATCCGCGCGCGGCGATGCGTGGCTGGCGCGCCATGCGCAGGCACCGCTCGTCCTGGTTTTCGTACTCGCGGCATCCGCGTACCTGCTCACCTCGCTCGTCGCCATTGCGAACTTCGCGCTGCGCTACCCCGCGTTCGACCAGTTCCGACTGTACCGCTACTACCTCGGGCTGCCATTTCCCGACAATGCCATCCAGCTCGAGAACGGGCATCGGCCCATCCTGCCTGCGCTCGTGCGCCTCGCCGATATCCGCTGGTTCGACGCCCACCAGAGCCTGCAGGTCGCGTGCGGAATCGTCGCCGCGTTGCTCGCACTCCTGCTCGTCGTGATCGCGATCGTGCGCGAACGGGCGACGCCCGCGGTCGCGCGCAGCGGCGCCTGTGCGCTCGCGGTGCTCGCGCTGTTCTGGCTCGGCGATGCGCGCATGCTCATGCACGGCAACGAGTCGGTGCACGTCTACTTCGTCGTGCTGTTCTGCGTGACGGCAATCCTCGCGCTGGATGCATCCCGCCGGCAATGGCCGCTACCTTGGATGCTCACCGCCTGCTTCGCATGCGTCGCTGCCACGTTCAGCTTCGGCACCGGCATGGCGAGCTTCGCGTGCGTGCTCGTGCTCGGCCTCGTGCTGCGTCTGCGTGCGCGCGCGCTGGCTGCCGCAGGCGTCCTTTTCATGCTGACGGCGACTGTCTATCTGACCGCGCTACCCGGTGATACGGGCGTGCGCAACAGCCTGCACTTCGATCCACTCGCGAACCTGCTCGTGCTCATGCGCTGGCTCGCAGCGCCATGGATGCACGCATGGCTCGGCAACGGCGAACCGCCGCTCTCGGAGTCGATGCAGGCTGCGCTGATGCAGACGACGATCGGCCGGCCGCTGGTGGCGAGCGCACGCTGGATGGACAGCCTGTTCGGCGTGGACGGCCCGATGACCTGGAGCGCCCTGATCGGCGGCGGCGGCGTCATCGCGTACGCCTGCACACTGCTGCATGCATGGCGCACCGGACGCGCATCCGGCTCCATGCGCGTACTCGGACTCGGCCTCGCGACGTTCGCACTCGGCGCGGCCGCGATCGTCTGCCTCGCGCGCCTGCAGGCTTTTGCACAGGCACCCGGGGAGGTATTCGCGGATCGCTACCTGCCGTGGAGCTGCCTGTTCTGGCTCGGGCTCGCGCTGTATGCGCTCGCCGGTGTTCGCTCCACGGGAGGAGGGCGCACGCTCGCACTGGCCGTACCGATCGCCCTCGTGCTGCTGGCCTTCGCGCCGTCGCACCGCGCTTTCGGCGGTTGGAGTGCGGCCGTGTATCGCCGAATCCAGCAGTCCGCGGTCGCTGCGCAGCTCGGCATCTGGGACGCAGAGCGTTTCCCGGATGGTCCGGATGCGTCACGCGCCGACGTGCTCGACACGCTCGCCCTCCTCCGCGTTCATCGCCTTGCGATGTTCGCCGAACCCGCGTTCGCCTTGCTGAAGCCAGATGCGTGGCACGCGCCGGTCGAACGCCCCGCCGCGATCGGCGATTCGGTCGCGCGCGTCGTGCGCGAGTTCGACGATCCGCTTTCCGGGCAACGGATCGCAGCCCTCGAGGGCTGGATGCCACGCATCGAAGGTCGTCCGGCCGATCCCGTGCTCGTCGTCGTCGATGCCGCAGGTTCGCTGCGCGGCCTGGCGAAGACAAGCTTCATCGGCATGAACCGGAATGCGCTGCGCCTGAACATTCCGCAGCAACGCGGTTTCGACGGCTACATACTTGATCCGCGCCCCGGCGAAACGCTGTCGCTGCTCGTGCTCGATGAGGCAGGTACGCATGCACTCGCCGGGATCGCGCTGCAGATTCCGCCCGACGCGACCGGCACTCGCTGAATCGGCACAGTCACTTCACGCGGCTGCGACGTTGCTCGTCGAGGGTCAGCGCGACCTTGTCGCGCAGGTAGACTGGCAGCGCGAATTCCGGCGCGACGCCGTCGCGCATGCGCGGTACCGCGAGACGTGCGACGTCGACCGCCTGTGGATAGCAGTCACCATCGGCCCACGACGGTTCGCCGACGCGCTCGCGCAGGACATCGCGATACGTCGTCCAGCCGGAGCCGATGACGTTGCAGGCGCCGCCGGACGGCACGGCAAGTTCGCCTGCCTGGCCGACCGTCTCCGCCGAGATCGGCTCGACCAGCCCACCCGGCGTGCGCCGATACCAGCCCGCGTAGATCTCGCCCATGCGCGCGTCGATGACGGCGAGGATCGGCGCATCGTTGTCCGGCGCCTGCAGCGCGAGCGCTGCAAGCGAGGACACCGGCACGACCGGGATGCCGAGCGCGAACGCGATGCCCTGCGCGGCGGAGACCGCGAGGCGCACGCCGGTGAATGCCCCCGGGCCGCAGCCGACCGCGATCGCATCGAGGCCACGGCGTGCGAGGCCTGCTTCGGCGAGCACCTCGTCGCACATCGGCAGCAGCAGTTCCGCATGCCGCCGCGGCGCGAGTTCGCTGCGCGCGAACAGGCGCTCGCCGCTGAGCAGGGCGACCGAGCAGGACTCGGTCGCGGTTTCGATGGCGAGCAGGTTCATGCCGGCGATTCTAGCAAGGCTGGTCGTGGCATTCGTTGGCGAGCGATCGCGAAGGTGATGTTGCGGGAGCGGCGGAAGCCGCGATGCCTTGCCGGAGAGCATCGCGCCTCCCGGCGCTCCCACACGAGGCGAATCGGCTCAGTTGGTCGAGGCCCGCGCTCCGGTCACGTACCAGTCCACGCGACGCGTCAGCGCCATCAGCGCGACGAGGGTCGCGAGCAGGCCGAGTGATCCCATGAGCAACGCGTAATCTTCGCTGCGCACGAGGCCGTACAGCAGCACATAGACGAGCGCGAGTAGTCCGCCGAGCGCGAAGCCGGCGCGACGTTGGCGCAGGACCGCGGCGGCATAGCCACCGACGATGAGCACGATCGCGGCCGCCGCGATCGCATAGGCAATGCCGAAACCGACCTGTTCCGACAGCGCGAGCAGCACGAGGTAGAACGTGCACAGCGCGGCACCGACCAGCAGGTACTGCACCGGATGCACGCGCAGGCCCCGCAGCACCTCGAACAGGAAGAACGCAACGAAGGTGAGTGCGACGAACAGCAAGCCGTATTTCCCGGCGCGCACATTCTGCTGGTACGCGTTCGCGGGCCGCACGAGGCTCACGCCGAACGCGCTCGCGGCAAGATCGACCGTCGACGCCTCGTGCGCGGACCAGTGTTGCGGGATGCGCCGGTTGAGATCGAGCACCTGCCAGTCCGCGCGGAAACCGCTCGCGTCGACGTGCCGTTCGGCGGGGACGAACGTGCCGTCGAAACCGGGGTCCGGCCAGGTGCCCTCGACATGCACGTCGGTCGCGCGGGCGAGCGGCAGTGCCGCGAAGCGTTCACTGCCGGCGACGGTCAGCTCGAACGCGAACGGCAATGGCTGCGCCATCGTGGCGGGGTCGAGCGCGATCGCGGCGGTGATTGCCGACACGTCGCCGATTCCAGCGCCATCCGGGCCGAACGCAAGCTCGCCGCTGCCCACGCGCAGGGCGGATGCGCGGCGGATGCCATGCACGTCGGCGACCGGCACGCGCAGCTCGGTGCGCGCCCACTGTGCCCGGCAACCTTCGCCGGCGACGCGCTCGAAATCAGTCGCCGCGAAACGTCCCTCCGCCTTGATCGCCGCGGTGTAGACGACGGTTTCGTAGATGCCGTAGCTGCGCAGCTCCGGGGTCAGCGTCACGTTGAGCCCGAGGCGGTCGGGCAGCAGGAACGCGATTTCCTCGAGCGTGACGACCTTGTCCTCGCGCTGCCGTTCGCAGCGCACCGGCACCGCGAGCACCGGACCGCCGACGAGCTGCGCGGAGCCCCAGCGCGACGCAATCTGCTGCGTCGCCTCCCGGGCGCGCCCCTCGCGCTCGCCGATGAGCGTGTTGACCTGCGCCAGCGGAATCAGCATGAGCAGGGCCAGCAGTGCGATGCCGAGCACCTTGAACGTGACGCCTTGGGTCTGATGGATCAGTGACATTAGTTCTCTCCTCGCATGTCGCGACGGATTGCACCGCACGTAGCCGGCGGGCAGCGGGCGAAACGGGTCGATTCGAGGGCGGCACCGGGCATCGCCGGGACGACAGCACCGCGCGGACGCGTTTGGCACGGCCGCCCCGGCGGAGCCGCTGACAATCCCGGCGCGACCTGCGACCATCGCGGCCTGAAGCCGCGACCGCGGCGACCTGGGGTCATTGCATGTCGGACCAATCCTCCATCCGCCGCACCGTCGGCCCGTTCGCGCTGATGCTCACCGGACTCGGCTCGATCATCGGCTCCGGCTGGTTGTTCGGCGCCTGGAAGGCCGCCGGGCTGGCCGGTCCCGATGCGATCTGGGCATGGGTCATCGGCGCGGCGATCATCACCACGATCGCGCTGACCTACGCGGAACTTGGCGCCATGTTCCCGGAGTCGGGTGGCATGGTGCGCTACAGCCACTACTCGCACGGGTCGCTGGTCGGCTTCATCGGCGCATGGGCGAACTGGATCGCGATCGTGTCGGTGATCCCGATCGAAGCCGAAGCCTCGGTGCAGTACATGGCCGGCTGGGACTGGCAGTGGGCGAAGGATCTGTACATCCGCGGCGCCGGAGGACACGGCGAACTCACCGAGACCGGCCTCGCGATCGCGGCCGTGCTCGTCGTGGTGTACTTCCTGCTGAATTTCTGGAGCGTGAAGCTGTTCGCGCATTCCAACACCGCGATCACGCTGTTCAAGCTGGTCGTTCCCGCACTCGCCGGCGTGACGCTGATCCTGAGCGGATTCCATCCGGGCAACTTCTCGGTCGGCATCCACGGCGATTCGCACATCATCGATTTCGCGGCGGTGCTCACCGCGGTCGCGACCGCGGGCATCGTGTTCAGCTACAACGGCTTCCAGAGTCCGGTGAACCTCGCTGGCGAGGCGCGCAATCCGGGCCGCAGCATTCCGTTCGCGGTGCTCGGCTCGATCGGCCTCGCCACGATCGTGTACCTGATCCTGCAGGTCGCCTACATCGGCGCGGTGCCGCCGGAGCTGCTCGCCAAGGCCGGCTGGCACGGCATCGATTTCAGTTCGCCGTTCGCCGACCTCGCCAAGCTGCTCGGCATCGTCTGGCTCGCGAACCTGCTGTTCTTCGATGCGTTCGTCAGCCCGAGCGGCACCGGCATCACCTACACCGCGACGACTGCACGCATGATCTTCGGCATGGAACGCAACGGCACGATGCCGAAGATGTTCGGCAAGCTGCATGAGGTCTGGGGCGTGCCGCGCGCGGCGATGTGGTTCAACCTCGTCGTGTCGTTCCTGTTCCTGTTCAAGTTCCGCGGCTGGGGCACGCTCGCGGCCGTCATCTCGGTCGCGACGATCATCTCGTACATGACCGGACCGGTCAGTGCGATGGGCCTGCGCCGCACCGCGCCGGAGATGCATCGCCCGTTCCGCCTGAAGGGCCTGCCGGTGCTCGCCGCACTCGCCTTCATCTTCGCCACCGAACTCCTGTACTGGGCGAAGTGGCCACTGACCGGCGAGATCATCCTGCTGATCGTGGTCGCCTTGCCGATCTACTTCTGGTTCCAGTGGAAGGCCGACTGGGCCGACTTCGGCCGCCAGTTGCGCGGCGCCTGGTGGCTGATCGCGTACCTGCCCTCGATCGCGTTGCTGTCGTGGGCGGGCAGCGAGAAGTTCGGCGGGAAGAACTACCTCACCTGGGGCTGGGATCTCGCCGTCGTAGCCGCGGTCGGCCTCGTGTTCTATCTCTGGGGCGTCAAGTCGGGCTGGCGCACGCCGGCGGTCGAAGCCGCACACGGCGAAGTGCCGCCGTTGTCGAAGGTTCCCGACCCACTGTGAGGAGGTTGGCGTGAGCGAGTTCAACGCGAACCACAACCGCATCGTCTGGTGTGACATCCCGGTCGCCGACCTCGATCGGGCGAGCGCGTTCTACCGCGAGGTGCTCGCGATCGGCGTCGAAAGCATCGCGTTCGGCGGCGGCGCTTTCGCGCTGCTCGAACACGAGCAGGGCAATGGCGCGTGCCTCGTGCAGCAGGCCGGATACGCCGGCAACGCCGACGGTCCGCTCGTCTACTTCAACTGCGACGGGCGCCTGTCCGAAGCGGTCGACGCGGTCGCCCGCAACGGCGGGCGCGTGATCGAGCCGATGCATTCGATCGGCCCGCATGGCATGCGCGCGATCGTGCAGGACAGCGAAGGCAATCGCATCGCATTGCACTCGAGCGCAGCGACCGGCGCGTAGGGTCGGCGCAGGGTGGGCTCAAGCCCACCATCCCGCGCACCCCTGCAACATCGCATGCGCCAAGCCCGTTCTTGCACCGCAGTACATGATCAGCCGCGCAGGAATGCAGCCAGCTGCGCAAGGTCGAACGGCCAATCGAGCTCGCGTCCGTCGCGATCGTCGCGCAGCACCGGCACGCGCGAACCGTAGCGCGCTTCCAGCGCATCGTCGTCATCGATCCATACGCTGGCGAATTCCGGCGCGCGCGCCGCCGCGAGCAGCGCGAGCGCCTGGTCGCACAATGCGCAATCGTCGCGCTGGTAGAGGACCAGATGCATGCGGGCACGGGTGAGCGGACGGAACGCGTAGAATAGCCGTCTGTTCGTCCAGAAGGTTGGCTGCAATGGCCGTCAGCGTATTCGACTTGTTCAAGATCGGCATTGGTCCGTCGTCCTCACACACGGTCGGGCCGATGCGCGCGGCGGCGCGTTTCGTCGAACGCTGGCTGGTCGAAGGCGGCGACCTTGCGCGTACCGCGCGCGTGCGTGCGGAGGTGTTCGGTTCGCTCGCACTGACCGGGCGCGGCCACGGCACCGACAAGGCCGTGCTGATGGGCCTCGAAGGCTACCTGCCGAACCGGATCGATCCCGACCTGATCCCGGCTGCGCTCGAGCGCATCCGTACCAGCAAGCGCATCCGCCTGCATGGCGAGCACGAGATCGCGTTCGACGAGAAGACCGACCTCATCATGAACAAGCGGCAGAAGCTGCCGTTCCACACCAACGGCATGCGCTTCACCGCCTTCGATTCCGACGGCAACACGATCGCGACGCGCGACTACTACTCGGTCGGTGGCGGTTTCGTGGTCAACCAGGACGAAGCGGCGGAAGACCGCATCGTCGCCGACGAGACGCCGCTCGCGCATCCGTTCCATTCCGGCGACGAGTTGCTCAAGCGCTGCGCGGAAAGCGGTCTCGACATGAGCGAACTCATGTACGCGAACGAGCTCGCCTGGCGCACGCGCGACGAAATCGACGCCGGCCTCGACGAGATCTGGGCCGCGATGCAGGCCTGCGTCGCGCGCGGCATCCGCGCATCGGGCACGCTGCCGGGCGGGCTGCACGTCGTGCGGCGCGCGCCGGCGCTGCATGCGGAGCTGTCGTCCAAGCCCGAAGCCGCGATGCGCGATCCGCTCACCACGCTCGACTGGGTCAACCTGTACGCGCTCGCAGTCAACGAGGAAAACGCCGCCGGCGGGCGCGTCGTCACCGCGCCGACCAACGGCGCCGCCGGCATCATCCCGGCCGTGCTGCACTACTACGACCGCTTCTGTCCCGGTGCGAACATCCGCGGCATCCGCACGTTCCTGATGACCGCAGCCGCAGTCGGCATCCTGTACAAGGAAAACGCTTCGATCTCCGGCGCCGAAGTGGGCTGCCAGGGCGAAGTCGGCGTCGCCTGTTCGATGGCCGCAGCGGGCCTCACCGCGGCGCTCGGCGGCACGCCGGGCCAGATCGAGAACGCGGCCGAGATCGGCATGGAGCACAACCTCGGCCTCACCTGCGACCCGATCGGCGGCCTCGTGCAGATCCCGTGCATCGAACGCAACGCGATGGGCTCGGTCAAGGCGATCAACGCCTCGCGCATGGCGATGCGCGGCGACGGCAAGCACAAGGTCAGCCTCGACAAGGTGATCAAGACCATGCGCGACACCGGCCGCGACATGCAGGACAAGTACAAGGAAACGAGTCGTGGCGGTCTCGCGGTCAACGTGATCGAGTGCTGAGCGCGCGATCGCCGCTCACGGCTCACCGGCGCTTGAAATACTGCACTGCGCGCTCGTGCTTTTCCGCCGCGGCGCGGCTCGGGAACGTGCCGAGATTGCGGCGCTTGCCGGTCTTCGGGTCGGTCTTGCGCGAGTAGAGGCGGTACTCGCCGGATTTCAGCTTGCGGATCATGGCGTGATTCCCTCGCTGGCGGGATCGACATGCTCGGCGCGCGAGGCTGAGTCGCGGCTGTCTGCCGCAGCGTTCATTCAGGCACGTTCGAGCATCGCGACGAGTGGAAGGTGGTCGGACGCGATGCGTGCGCTGCGGCTCCGATGCGCGTGCACGCGGGAGATGCGCAATCCGCGCGAGGCGAACACGCGATCGAGTCGTGCGATCGGGTACGGCGACGGAAACGTGGGAGGGCCCGGAACGCGCGTGAGATGACGTTCGAGCGGCGCCAGCGCGCCCTGCAGGCGCCATTCGTTGAAATCGCCGAGCAGCAGCGCAGGCACGTCGTCCTCGCCGAAGAGCGCGCCGATTTTCTCGACCTGGCGCATGCGCTCGTCACGGCGAAGGCCGAGGTGCGTGGCGAGGACGCGCAACGGCCGGCCGCCCCAGTCGATGCGCGCGTCGATCAGGTTGCGTGGCTCGCGTCGCTCTATTCCGAGGTCGTGCGCCTCGAACGAGACGATCGGCAGCCGACAAAGCAGTGCATTGCCGAACACGCGGCCCCGCTTGAGGAACGTCGGCATCAGGACGAGCCTTGCCTTCGCGGCGTGCTCGAGCTGCTGCGCGAGTTCGTCGAACGTGCCGCGACGAGGGGAGAACTCCTGCAGCGCGACGACGTCTGCGTCGAGCTCCGCGAGCACGCGTGCGGCACGCCCGGGCACGCAGCGGCCATCGACCCCGACCGCCTCGTGCAGGTTCCAGGTCGCGATGCGCATCAACGCGGGCCGTGCACGCGCCCGCGCGCATGTGCGAACCACCCGATCGCGACGAGCGCGGCGACGACGCCGAACAGCGAAAGCCATGCGAGCGGGTGCGGGTCGCGAAGGGCCGCCTCCGCGCGCTCCGCGAACAGCGCGTACAGGGCGACGCCCGGCGCCATGCCGAGCGCGGTACCGGCGAGGTAGTCGGCGCGCCGGACGCGCAGCATGCCCGACGCGAGGCTGACCACGCTGTACGGCGCGACCGGCACGAGGCGCACCGTTGCGACTGCGAGCACGCCGTGCGCGAGGAGCCGGTCGCGCAAGCGCGTCCAGCGCAGATGCGTGATGCGGGCGTGGAACCGCTCGGGCAGCGCGCGGCCGGCTTCGTGCAGCGCGATCGCGCTCAGAAGTGCCCCGGCAAGCGCACATGGAGCGCCGGACATGGGACCGAGCACGACGATCGTGAGCGCGATGAGCAGGTTGACCGGAAACGCGATGAAACCGCCGACGAAGAATGCGGCGAGAAGCGCCGGAATCGTCCATGCCGATCCGCGCCAGGACTGCGCCGCGGCGAGCAGGTCGGCGACGGTCGCGCCGGTGAAATGCGGCGCGAGCTGCCATGCGGTGGCGGCCGCCGCGACGAGCGCGAGTGCGCCGGCGAACGCGAGCAGGCGCTTGCGCACGCTACAGCAGTCCCTCGATCGGCATCACCCGCATCACGCGCAGCTTCGCGCGCTGCCAACGGGACGCACCGGGATCGTGGTCGAACTCGACCGCCTTGCCGTCGTCCCTGCCGGTCCAGCGCAGATGGCCGTCGTCGAGTTCGACGCGGTAGGCATTCTCGGGCGCGGTCGCATGCGCGAAGAACTGCTCGACCGCATCGGCGAGGCCGGGGCTGTCGACGATCACGCCCATCTCGGTATTGAGCTTGACCGAACGCGGATCGAAGTTCATCGAGCCGACGAACACCTGGCGATGATCGATCACCATCGCCTTCGCGTGCAGGCTCACGCCGGACGACGTGCCGTAGGCGCGCTGGTTGCCCACGCCACCCAGTCCCTTGAGTTCGTGCAGCTCGACACCGCCCTTCACGAGGGCTTCGCGGTACTTCGCGTAGCCCGCATGCACTTCGGGCTCATCGGTCGCGGACAGCGAGTTGGTAAGCACCTTCACGGTTGCGCCGCGCGCAACCAGCGCGGTGAGCAATGCGACGCCGTCGTCTCCGGGGATGAAGTACGGGGACACCAGCAGCGCCTGCGATTGCGCCGTGTCGAGCACGTGCCGCAAGGCGGGCGCGATGCGGCGCAGGCGTCGCTCATCGACGCCGGGCGCGGGATCGACCTTGTCCGGATCGTCCGCGGCGAGGCGCGCCTCGCCCCAGAACCAGGCGCCCTTGCGTTCGGCGCTCGGTCCATTCGGCAGGTCCTCGGCGACCACGTCGGCGTACTCGCTCTCCTTGAACGCACGCGCATCGCGCAGCAGGCGATCGCGCAGGATCGCGAGGTTCGCCTCGGTGACGCGGTTGTCGCTGTACGCGGTCACGGGGAACGCCGCATCACTGTTCCAGTAGCGGTCGAACATGGCCGAGACCTGCGGCACCACCGGGCCGATCGCGAGCACGTCGAGATCGCGGAAGTGCACTTCGTCACCGGCGTCGAAATACGCATCGCCGATGTTGCGTCCCCCGACGATCGCCTGCATGCCGTCGACGATGAACGATTTGTTGTGCATGCGCCGATTCAGGCGCGGCCCTTCGATGAGGAACTGGCCCGCCTTCGACAGCAGCGAACGCTGGCGGAAGCGGAACGGGTTGAACAGGCGTACCTCGATGTTCGGATGCACATCGAGTGCATCGAGCAGGCGGTCTTCCTTCGAGATATCGAGGTCGTCGAGCAGGATGCGCACGCGCACGCCTCGATCGGCCGCGGCGAGCAGGCGCTGCGCGATGAGGCGGCCGGTCGCATCGTTCCTGAAGATGTAGTACTGCAGGTCGATCGAATGGCGAGCCGCGTCGGCGAGCACGACGCGGCTGATCAGCGCGTTCGCATTGCCGAGCAAGGGGCGAAAACCCGATTGTCCTGGATGTGCGGCAACCTCGCCCGCGACGTAGCGCGTCGATGCCGAGTCGGCGACCGCGGGCAACGCCGACGACTTCGGCCGCGGCATGTCGGTTTGCAGCGTCGCGCAGGCGCCGAGGGCCCAAGCAAGCACGACGACGACCGGCCGGATCAAGGAAGGATGGGCACGCATTCGCGCATCATGCGCAGCATTCCCGTGAGTGGATTCTGAACGGTCGCGGCTACAGGCAGCGGCCCGTTCATGCGAGCCAAGGCCACGGTCCATTCCATCTTGGACTTGCCGTTGGAATGCGCCGGCAGTGCTCCTGCAATTCGACCCACACGGACGTGGGAAGTGTCCGCGCGCGCCGGGAGCGCGCGCGGATCCGACCCACACGGATGTGGGAAGTGTCCGTGCGCGCCTGCGAAGTGTCCGTGCGCGCCGGGAGCGCGCGCGGATCCGACCCACAAGGATGTGGGAAGTGTCCGTGCGCGCCGGGAGCGCGCGCGGATCCGACCCACAAGGATGTGGGAAGTGTCCGCGGATGTCTGGAACATCCGCGGGCCGCCATGCGGACCATCCATGGAATACACCGGTAGTGCTCCTGCATTTCCGGTGTGCCGTCCATCCATGGACATTAAAAAAGAGGCGGGGTTTCCCCCGCCTCTTGAAGTCCATCCATGTTGCCCGTCAGGCGGGCTTGGCTGATTCGATCAGCGGGCGCCGGTCTGGCTGCTGTCGGGCTGCGGGAACGGCGAGCTCGGCGAACCCACGCTGTTCAGCGCTGCCGCCGTGATCACGACGTTGTCGATGCCGATGTAGTCGGAATTGGCGCCAGACGGGCCGCCGCCTTCGACGAAGTAGCGCAGTGCAATTCGACCGGTACCCGAGGTCGGCAGGCTGGCGCTCGGGATCGTGAACTGCGTCCACGCTTGCGGATAGCCGGTCGTCGTGTAGGTCGGGTTGATGTCGAGCAGCAGGGTCGTGAAGTTGCCGACATCCGTCGAGGTCGTACCGACGTTCGAGCAGTTCGCGGCGGTACCCGTGCACAGGCGCACCTGCAGACGATCAGGGAACGTCGTGACTGCCTCGCGGGTGTAGAACGCGAACGACGAACCACTCGCGAACGTGATCGACGGCGTCACCAGCCAGTTGCTGATCGTGTTGTTGCCGGTCGTGTTGTTGTAGTTCGCGCCGATGTACGAGTTGGTTGCGCCGTTGAACGCCGGGAACACGGTGGCGTTGCCCTGGAACCAGTTCGTCGTGCCGATCGTCGTGCTGTGGTTGACCTGCAGCCAGCCCAGGCCTGCCAGCAACGTGATGTCGTCGAAGTCCTGGGTGAAGGTCAGCAGCGGAGTGGTCACCGTCATCGTCACCGGAACCACGGTGATCGGATGCGCGGCATCGTTGCTCGATAGGCAGAGGTTGGCGTTGTACGTACCCGCCACCATGCCGGTGCTGTTGAAGCCGACGCTCACGCTGTTGGTGACACCGATGCCCGCACTGCCGCTGGTCGGGGTCGGGGTCAGCCACGGCGCTCCGCAGGTGACGGTACCCTGGATGTTGAAGGCAAAATCATTGCCTTCGGGCGTCCAGCTGGTTACCCCGTAGCCACTGCCGACCGCGAGATCCGCGGTGCCCTTCGGCGCGCCGTAGAACCACGCCCAGAACGGCGGGATCGAGGTGCTCGCGTTCGTGTAGGTCGGAACCACCGACAGCCAGTACGTGCCCGGCGCCAGCGACAGCGACTGCGACGCCGCGGCCAGATCCAGCGTGATGATGCCGGAACCGCCAATCGTCACGCCGGCACCCGTCGGCGTCGTCGTGTACGACCACACCGAGGTGCCCGTGCCCGTCTGCGGATTGCCCGACGGCTGGCCCGCCACGTCCGAATAGACCGTGAAGCGGAGCGACGGCTGCGTGGCGAGCGAACTCGCGTTGTCGAAGCCGTACGCGGTCAGCGTCGTGATGTTCGACTGCGACGCCACCGCGAAGTCCGAGGCAACGAAGAAGTTCGCGTCCGAGAACACCGTACTGAGGTCACCGCTGGTGCCCTGCTGCGGCTGATCCCACACCGTCACCGGCTGCGGACCCGTGACAACGTTCCAGGTCAGCGTGTGACCGCCGACATTGGTGACATCGAGGTTGGCCGTGGTGGTGGCGTTCGGAGCGAGCGAGGCCGAGAGCGACGTCGGGTTGACGCCGATGGCCGGATCGCCTTCCTTCACCGCGACCGTGAGGTGCTGGTCGGGAGACTGGCTGGCATCTTCATGCAGCAGCACCTGGCCAAACGCGACCGTGCTTGCGCTACCGGTGGCCGTGAACGTGACGGCCTGGGTCGCGCCCGGTGCGAGCGAGAACGTCGTCGGGCTCGCCGACAGCGTGTAGCCCGCCGGTGGCGTGGTCGTCACGGTCCAGTTGCCGGTGGTCGTCAGCTGGTTCTTGAACGTACGCGTCCAGCTGCAGCTCGCGCCACAATGCACGTTGCGCATCGAGGCGAGGTTGAGCTCGCTCTGGTCGATCGAGCCACCGGCCGGATTCGCCGCGTGGAAGTTCGCAGTGGTCTCGTCGAGGGTCAGGCCGGCCAGTGCCGCCTTGGTCAGGTCGACGCGACCGCTGCCAACCTGGTCGGTGTTCCACGGCGTGACGCCGTCTTCCGCGAAGCCGCCCTGGAAGGCCGTGGTCTGGATCGCGGACTTGACTTCCATCGGCGTCCAGGTCGGATGCGCAGCACGGACGAGGGCGCCGGAACCCGCGAGATGCGGCGACGACATCGAGGTACCGCTCAAGAGGCCGTAGCTGCCTTCCGTATCGGTGAGCGCGGCGTAGATGTTCACGCCCGGGCCGGTGATGTCCGGCTTGGTCAGGTTGTCGTACGGCGCCTGGGTCGGGCCGCGGAAGCTGAACTTCGCGAGCACGTCACCCTGTTGAGCGCCGATCGAGATGTAGCGGTAGTCACCCACTGCACCATCGGCGGCGGTCGGGCCGTCGAAGCCGTTCGCGAAGACCCGGTCGGCGATCGGCGCCGGCGGTTCGTTGGCATCGACGAACGCGATCAGCGCATCACCCGGAACCTGCTCCATGCTGAATGCGGCGACGTCGGCCGGCGCACCCGTGGTGTTCATGCTGATGGAACCCGGCTGGTTGTTGCCGATCAGCACGAGGCGCGAACCCGCGTTGTACGCGTTGGTGATTTTCTCGGTGAACGAGCAGGTGCCGCGGCGCAGGATGGCGATTTCGTTGGCGCCGAAGTAGCCGGCGGGGATGCCACCGGTCGCCGTGCAACCGATCGGGTTGGCCGGGTTGGTGCGCATCGGACGGCTGTTGAAGTCCGCATTGATCGGGAGCGTCGTGCTGCCCTGGATCAACGGGATGTTCTGCGTCGCCGGCGGCGGAGTGCCCGGGCCCGCGGCGGAGATCGTCGGCGCGAGGATCTGGTCCTGCGTCGAGGCCGCGACCGTCATTTCCCACGGGCCGTTGTTGGCAACGAGACCGGTCGGATTGGTGCAGGTCGCGCGCGTGTTGCCCGCGGACGCCGCCACGAAGATGTCGGCCGACTCCATGTCGAGGAAAGCGAGCTCGTCCCACGGATTGCCGCCACCGCAGGTCGGGCCGATCGAGTAGTTCGCGACGTCGACCTGGTCGGTGATCGCGTTCTGGAACGCGGCCTGCAGGTAGTCGTCGGCGATGCTGCCGCCATCATCGGCGACGCGATAGGAATAGACCGTGGCGCACGGTGCGACACCCGACATCTGGATGCCGTCCGGAAGCAGCGGCGCCGGCGTGTAGGTGTTGTCGATCGTGTTGCCGGCGGCCGTGCTGCTGGTATGCACGCCGTGGCCGTCGCCCTCGGCCGCATCCGGGTTGGTGCCGGTGCAGGAGGTGCCGTTGTTGACGGTGCAGTCGCGCGGGAACAGCTTCGGATTCGCACCGCTGAAACCGCAGGTCGCGTCATCGGCGAACGACGGATGGCCGATGTTCGTACCGGTGTCGATGATGCCGACCTTGACGCCTTCGCCGCGAGTGCCGACGCCGCCGGGAACCGCGGTGCCGTCCCAGATCTTGTCCGCGCCGATGAACTTCGGACCGCGGAACGTGTCGGCGTTCTTCAGGCCGACCGCCTTGACCGACTTCACGCCGGGCAGCGCGGCGACGCGCACCGCTTCGCCCGCGCTCAGCGCGACGGAGACACCGTTCATCGTGACGTCGTAGGTGAAGCGGGTCGCGACCGGACGTCCGAGCGCCTGCTCGATCGCGCGCATGTGCACCGCGCGCTGCTGCTCGAGGTACGCCTTGTACGCCTGCGCGGCGGAAGAATTGATCTCGAACTTGCGCGAGCTGTTCGCGGACACGCCGTCGAGGTGCGGCGCGGTACGCGCCATGCCGTTGGTGCCGCCCTGGTAGCTCACCAGTCCGGCTTCCTGGAATGCCACGATGTAGCGGCCGGTAACCGATGCAGCCTGGTCGTTGTGGAGGGCGACAAGCTTCGCGCTCGACGATGCTGTTGCATCATTTGTTCGTGCTGCAAGGGCGGACGTAAGGCCCGCCCCGACCAAGGCGAGGCCTACGGCCGACGCCAAGGTAGTGATGTGTACCGACTTCATGCGTGACTCCCTGAAGATTTTCGTGTCGCGATGTGTGGACTTCGCCTGCGCCGACGGACTCCGCGTGCGGATTCCGTTCGAAACGAGCTGACTGGTTGCCGTCTCCAAAACGACCTCTCCCCCTCGACGCCAGGCGCTCCCGAGAAGTCAGGGATGCGCCGCGACGTCAGAGCCTCGCTCCGCTCAAGCTGCAGCGGACGTTCCGAGGAAACTGCTTGATAGCATGATCGTTGCGACCCTTCAATCCTGCCCGGGACGGAGTCCGGCGCCGCTTCGCGCCATACGCAAGCGCAGGTCGTCGAGCAGGGAACCGTATCGCCGCGCCGCAGCATAGTCCTTGCGCAGCGGCTGTCGGACCTGTGCCGCGCTGGCAGTGCGGACCTCTCGCGCATTCGCGTGATAATCGACGCAGCGCGCATCGAACGGAATGCCGCAATGCAACATGGCTTCCCGCAAACGCTCTTCGGGCGCGCCCAGCAACTCTTCATGCTGGAGCGGGTGGATCCAGGCTGGCCAGCGCGCCATCCAGACACTCATCGCGCGCTCGCATTCACGCCAGTAGGCGACGAGTTCGTCGAGGTCGTAGGTGAAGAATTGCGCGTCGTCGAAGTGATGCTTGAAACAACTCCAGAGCATCTCGAGCGGGTCGCGACGGCAATGGATGATGCGAGACGCGGGCAGCATGCGCCGGATCGCGCCGAGCGTCTGCCAGTTCGGCAACGTCTTGTCGGTGAAGTATCGCCGTTCGGTCGTGCGCCATCCGCACATGGCAAGGTACTCGTCGCCGAGACGGCTCCAGTCGGACGGAAGTGCATCCGGCAACCACGCCGGAAAGCGCTTTCCGCGCCGCCTCGATTCCGCCTGCAGCACCTGCGCGACGACGTTGTTCTCGCCGCTGCCCTGCACGTCCGGATGCGCCGACAGCATCTGCTCGACCAGCGTGGATCCCGAGCGCGGCATGCCGACCAGGAATACAAGACCTCGTCCGCGCGCATCGCCATCCGCCGGTTCCGGTGCCTGGGCGAGGCCGTCGAGCACGCCATCCATCAACGCCGTGAACGCCGCCGCATTCCAGCGCACCTGCTTGCGCTTTGCGCTGTTCGCCTGCACGAAAAGGCGATGCGCGGCCGGATAGTCGCCTGCGCGTTCGAGCAACGCGGCCAGGGCAAACGCGAGATCGACGCGCTGCGCCTGCGGCACCCGCCCGCTCGCCTGGAACTCGACCAGGCGCGCCAGTTCACCCGGCGAAGGCTGGAACGTGCCGAGGTTCGCCAGCCCTGCCCACGCCGGCACCGACTCCGCGTCACGCGCGAGCAGCACGCGCAACTCGCGTTCGGCCTCGTCGAGGTCGCCGAGCATCTTCAGCATTTCCGCGCGGCGCAGGCGCGCCGCGACATGCTCCGGCTGCAGGGCAAGCGCACGCTCGAACGCGAGGCATGCACCGTTCGTGTCGCCAGCGGAATCGAGCGCACAGCCCAGGTTGTACCAGGCCTCGGGCAACTGCGGGTCCAGCTCGACCGCGCGCCGGAACGAAACCTGTGCCGCCGCGACATCGCCGCTGCGCGCAAGCGCGACGCCCAGCTGGCAGGCGATGAGCGCGTCGTCCGGCGCACATTCCGCCGCTTCAAGCAGGCACTCCAGCGCGGCGCCGACTTCCCCGCGTTGCATCAGAGCGAAACCGCGCAGGCGCAGCAATTCCGGATGCTCCGGAATCTCCGTGGCCACGCGATCGAGCTCGGACAGCGCGCGGGCACTGTCATTTCGTTCGAGCGCACGCATCGTCTGTTCCGCGACGACGACGAGATGGACCGGCAAACCGGCGAATCGGTAACCGCGGCGCGGCGAGGAAGAAGGCATTCGAGCACCGTGTTGCGGGCGGCAATCGTCGTTTCTAACACAGCGCGCCGTTCGCGTCGAAACGGACCTCGATGTCCTTTGGCATTGAGCGGGGCGACTACCGCATTGCGTGCGGCGGCTACACCGTTCGCACCGAGCGCAGCGACTACACCGTTCGCATTGAGCGCAGCGAGCGATAGCGAGCGAAGTCGAAATGCCTGCGGAAGGCCCCTTCGACTCCGCGCCTGCGGCGCTGCGCTCAGGGCGAACGGAGCATGGTCGCGCCTGCGGCGCTGCGCTCAGGGCGAACGGGTTTCCATGAGCGAATGGGCCTCCCATGCCGTTCGCATTGAGCGCAGCGAGCGGTAGCGAGCGAAGTCGAAATGCCTGCGGAGCGCCCCTTCGACTGCGCGCCTGCGGCGCTGCGCTCGGGGCGAACGGAGCACAGTCTCCGTCTGCATCCGTCAGGCGAAGAAGCGCACCGCGTCGTCGAGATTCGCCGTGCGCGGCAACGGTGGCAGGCTCGCGAGGAACAGTTTGCCGTAGCCGCGCGTGGTCAGGCGCGGGTCGCACAGCATCAGCACGCCGCGATCATGCACGTCGCGGATCAAACGACCGGCGCCCTGACGCAGGGCGATCACGGCATTCGGCACCTGCCATTCGGTGAACGGATTGCCGCCGGCGTCGCGCAGCGCATCCAGTCGCGCGACCAGCACCGGGTCGTCGGGCGCGGCGAACGGCAGCTTGTCGATCACCACCACGCTCAGCGCGTCGCCGGCGACATCGACGCCCTCCCAGAAACTCGCCGCGCCGAGCAGCACGCCGTTGCCGGATTCGCGGAACGCGGTCAACAGCAGGTTGCGTGGCGCCGTTCCCTGCACGAACAACGGGAACGCGATGCGTTGCGGCAACAGTTCGGCCGCGCGGCGCAAGGCGCGGTGCGAGGTGAACAGCAGGAATGCGCGTCCGTTCGACGCTTCCAGTACCGGCACGACCGCGTCGATGACGCGATCGACGTAGTCCGCCGCGGATGGATCGGGCAGGCCACGCGGCAGGTACGCAAGCGCCTGGCGCCCGTAGTCGAACGGGCTGTCGACGCGCAGTTCGAGCGGATCGCTGAGACCGATCTGGCGCGCGAAATGCTCGAAGCGACCACCGACCGCCAGCGTCGCCGAGGTGAAGATCCACGCGGCCTGGCTTTGCGCGCGCAGCTCGCGCAGCGGACCGGCAATGTCGAGTGGCGTCGCGTGGAAGGCGAAGCCGTGCGCGCTCAATTCGTACCAGTGCACCGCATCGCGCGCGCTGCCGTCGGTGAGGTGGGACAGCCGCGCCGCCTGTTCGGTCGCGCGCTCGCCGATGCTGGCCAGGCCGCGACTGCGCGCGGCATGCTTGTCGAGCGCCTCGGCCAGCGCGGCGAGTGCACCGGCAAGTTCGGCCAGCTCGCGCTCGACCTCGCTGTCGTGCTCGATCTGCACGAACGAGCCCTTGGTCGGGAAGCGGTCGAGCGCGAGGCGCAGCCGCTTGACCGCAAGCGTCAACGCCTCGATCGCCGGTTGCAGCGAGGCAAGCGCGCCGCTGACGTTCGCGCATTCGGCCAGCGTGTCGCCGGCGAGTTCGCTCAACTGGCGCGCCGACAACGTGACCGAGAAGAACTGCCCCGCGAGGTCGGGAATCTGGTGCGCCTCGTCGAGGATGAACGCGTGCGCGCCCGGCAGGATTTCGCCGAAGCCTTCCTGCTTGATCGCAAGGTCGGCGAACAGCAGGTGATGGTTGACGACGACAAGGTCCGCTTCCTGCGCGGCGCGGCGCGCCTTCACCACGAAGCAATCGTTGAACATCGGGCAATCCGCGCCGAGGCAGTTCTCGGTGGTCGAGGTCACTTTCGGCCACAGCAACGAGTCCTCCGCGACCTCTGCCAGCTCCGCGCGATCGCCCGCGAGCGTGCGCTGCGACCACACGCGGATCGCATGCAGTTGCGACACCTGCTCGCGGCTCGTGAAGCGACCCTCCTTGTATGTCTGTTCCAGCCGGTGCAGGCACAGGTAATTCGCGCGCCCCTTGAGCAAGGCGGCCGACAGGCGCGCGCCGAGCACTCCGCGCACCTGCGGCAGGTCGCGATGGAACAACTGGTCCTGCAGGGTCTTGGTGCCGGTCGAAACGATCACGCGTTTGCCCGACATCAGCGCCGGAACGAGGTAGGCGTAGGTCTTGCCGGTACCGGTACCGGCCTCGGCGACCAGCATCTGCCTATCCGCGATCGCTTCCTCGACCGCCGCCGCCATCGCCTGCTGCACCGCGCGCGGCGCGAAGCCGGGTACCTCGCGCGCGAAAGGACCCTCGGGACCGAGCAGGTCGGCAGCGGGGGAGCCGGGATGGGGGATCGGGGATTCGGGAGTTGGAAAAACCTTGCTCATCGTGGCGAACCCGACTTCGGCAGCGTCGCTCCGCCCCGGCTAGCCCCAATCCCCAATCGCGGCTCCACCATCACATCCGCAACACCGGTTTGATACGGCATTCCTTGAGGCGCTGGCGCGCGGAATCGGCGGTCACTGCATCGTCGAGCGCGGTGCGCGCCTCGACCACGGTCTGCCAGTTGCGTGCGCACAGGCTGCCCGAGCGCGGGCCGAGCGCATGGCTCTTCAGCGCGAGCTGCTCGGCTTCGTTCCATTGCGCTCGCGCGATCTCGATCTCGGCCTTGTACTGGAGCAGTTCGGGCGCATCCGGTGCGAGCTTGAGCGCATCGTCGGCATCCTGCGCGGCAGACGCGTAGTCCTGCCTCGATTCGGCGGCTCGCGCGGATTTGAGAAATCCCTCGATCGCCGCTTCGCGCAACGGCTGCACCTGTACGGCCGAGTCGAGACCGTCCCCCGCCGCGCGTATTGCGCGAACGGCAGCCGCGGTGTCGACGGGTGGTTTCGGCGGTGGCGGCGGCGGACCTGGATGCGCGCAGGCGGCAAGGTTCAGGGCAATCAGGATCGACGAAAGACGGTAAAGCTTCATGCGGTTCCGGGAATCTGGTGATACACGTGGGTGCGCAATTGTCTCATGGTCGCCGCATCGCGGTCCGCGATGCCGATGCGCTCGCTGGCATCGAGTCAGCCACCGTTGCCGTCGCCGAAGAAATTGCGCAACTGGTCGAGCGGGCAATGCTCCTCGTCCTCGGGCGGGTAGCCGACCGCGAACGGCAGTTCGCGCGCGCCCGAGCAACCCGAGTCGGTGCGCTTGCCCGATGCCGGCGCTATCCATGCGCGCTCGATACCGTCCTGCGGCACCACCAGCGGCGTCGTCGGCAGGCGCTTCATCAATTCGATCCAGATGCGCAGCCCGCCGGTGGAGCCGAACAGGCCGGTCGGCTTGTTGTCGTCGCGACCAACCCACGCAACCGCGAGCGTATCGCCGGTGAAGCCGGCGAACCACGAATCGCGTTGGGTATCGCTGGTGCCGGTCTTGCCCGCGGCATGCAGCCAGCCGAGGCCGGAGTCGTCAATCGCGTGCGCGGTGCCGCCGATCGCGACCTGCTGCATCGCGTACGTGACGAGGCGCGTCGCAGTCGTGTAGTCGCCACCGCCGGGCTTGATCTCGTAGCGCGACAGCGGCCGCCCTTTCGCATCGAGCACGCCTCGCACCGCGCGCAGCGGCAGAGCGTGACCATCGGCGGCGAGGTACTGGTACAGGCGCGCGACGTCGAACGGACTGAGATCGAGCGCGCCGAGCAGCATCGATGGATTTGGATTGATCGTGCGGCCGAGCTTGAACGATTCGAGGAAGCCGCGCACGCGATCGACACCGATGCGCTGGCCGAGGTTGATCGTGGCGAGGTTCCAGCTCTGCTTGAGCGCATCGACCAGCAACACCTGGCCGTGCGACTCGTGGTCATCATTCTCCGGGCGCCAGCGCCCGCCGCCTGGTTGCGGCAGGTCAATCGGGCCGTCGTCGAGCAGGGTCGCGAGCGAATAACGCTGGGGTTGCGCCAGCGCCACGAGGTTCACGAACGGCTTCACCAGCGAACCGATCGGCCGCAGCGCATCCAGCGCGCGATTGAAGCCCGGCTCGTCGACATCGCGACTGCCGATCACCGCCTGCACTTCGCCGTCGCGCGAACCCGTGACGACCAGCGCGGCCTCGACCGCATCGCCGCGCTTGCCGAGCGCGGCCAACGCCTTGTCGATCGCGTCCTCGCCGAGCGACTGCACCGATGGCGCGAGCGTGGTATGGATCGCGAGTCCGGCGCTGTTGAGTTCGGCGTCGGGGAAGTCCTGGCGGATCTGCCGGCGCACGAGATCGAGGAAGGCGGGATAGCGATCGCGCGGCAAGGTCGCATTGGCGGCAGTGCCGATCGGCTGCTTGCTCGCGCTCGCCAACGCGGCGTCGTCGAGCAGGCCGGTGTCGCGGAACACGCCGAGCACGATGTTGCGCCGGTTCAACGCGCGCTCGGGATTGCGGCGCGGGTCGTACAGGCTCGGCCCTTGCACCATGCCGACCAGCAGCGCGATGTCGGCCGCGCCGAGCGAGCGCAGGTCGCGACCGAAGTAGAACTCGCTTGCAGCAGCGAAGCCGTGCACGGCCTGCGCGCCCTGCTGGCCGAGGAACACCTCGTTGACGTAGGCCTCGAGGATGCGCGTCTTGTCGTAACGCGCCTCGATCAGCAGTGACAGCAACGCCTCGTTGCCCTTGCGCGCGAACGTCTGCCCGCGATCGAGGAACAGGTTCTTGACCAGCTGCTGGGTCAACGTCGAGCCGCCCTGCACGACGTGCCCGGCGACCAGGTTCGCCCATGCCGCACGCACGATCGCGCCGAGATTGATGCCGTGATGGTGCTTGAAGTCGCGATCCTCGACCGCCTGCAGGCCGGACAGCAGCAGCGGCGGAATCTCGCCGAGCGTGACGTAGCGGCGATCCTCCTGCTGTGTCCCGTACAGGGTCGCGATGCGCGCCGGATCGATGCGCGCACTGGCGAGCGCCACACCACTGTCGGCATCGACAAGGTTCGCGACGCGACCGTTCGCCAGCGTCAGCACGATGCGCTTCTCGCGTTCGCGTCCGTCGAGATAGACGAAACCGCGCCGCGCGATGGTCCAGCGCGCGCCGTCGCGGTGGAACGTCCCCGGCGACTTCGCCTGCGCATCCTCGTCATAGCGGGCGGCGTCGAGTTCGCTGCCGAGCATGTCCGCGTTCATCGGCATGCCGGACACCAATTGCAGTGGCCGCGCGTAGACGCGGCTCGGCAGTTGCCACGAAAGGTCGTCGAAACGGCCACGCACTTCGCGATCGAGCAGCCAGGTGTAGGGCACGAGGAAGCCGATCGCGAGGCCGAGACCGAGCAGGAACGGAATGCGCACGACGCGCCAGGCGACGTACAGGACGTTGAGCGAACTCGACAGGAAGGGCAAGCGCGTCGGCGATCGTGGCAGGGTCGGGTGAGTGTAGCCGCGTGGCGCGAAGAGCGGGGAGGTGCGTACGCACCGGCCGGTACGCGCAACTGACTTGCATGGCGCGCTGCGATGTCTTGAGCCCTGCCCTTCGAAGGAAGGGTTGGCTGGAGTTGGCGTTGCCCAAGCGGCGCATCGGCGCGAATACATGATCCCCTCCAAACCTCCCGCTTTCCAAGGGGGAGGCATCGAAGCGCGCAGAAGCCGGTTGTGGGGGCGGCGGAAGGCGCGATGCGTCTGCGTACCATGGAGAGCATCGCGCCTTCCGGCGCTCCCGCAAGGCGCTGGAATCGCATGGGATCGGCGATAATCCCCGCTTCGCCGCCACCCGCCCCGGAGTATTGATGCCCGCCAGCCCGTCTGCCGCCCCGCCCTCCGCGAACGACGGACCGGCGATGCGCGAAGCGCCGCTGCGCATCTGCATCTACGCGCTCGATGGTTCTTCCGCGGCGGAACTGGACGCGCTGCGCCTGCGGCTTCCTGGCAACGCGCGCATCGCCCTGTTCGGCCCGTGTGCAGATGCCGTGGAATGGCCGGATGCGGAACGTGTACGCGAGCCCGCGTTCGACGGCTGGCATCCGAATCAGGTGCTGGCCACCGCCGCCATCCGCTTCCGCAGCGAGAATCTCCTGCTCGTGCGAGCGGATCTGGAACCGCCCGACTTCGCATGCGAACGCCTGCTGCACGCACTCGAAGTCGAGGGCGTCGTCGGGGCATTGCCTCTCGACGACGATTGGCGGCGCCCCATTCCACCGGACTGCGGCGTCGATCGCGGCGCGCGCGAGCTCGATGCGCTTTGCTACGCATATTCCGGACGTGCATTGCATGACGATGCCGCCTTCTTCAGAAGCGCACCCGGATGGATGTCTGCCTGGCATGGCGAACGCCTCGCACGGCTTGGGCCAGACGACCTATGCAATCGGCTGCGCGCGCGCGATACGTTCGATGACGCCGGCCTCCGCATCGTCGTCCTCGACCACCTTTACGTTCATTGCACTCCCGCCATCCGCAAGCCGCTCCCTGCGGAGCGCAACCCGCGCGACCCGGCGCCGCCGTCATCACTCGCCCCGTTGCAGCAGCGCATCGCTGCGGCACTCGACTGGGCCGCCGCACCAGCCTGCCCGGGCCTCGACGCAAAGCCGGTGATCCTGCACATACTGCACGGCTGGGGTGGCGGCGCAGAACGCTGGGTGCGCGACTTCGCCGCCGCCGACACGCAGGCGCATCATCTCGTGCTGATCGCGCGCGGCAGCTTCGCGCGCCGCTGCCACGGCGAGTGGCTCGAACTCCATGACGGGTCGATGAGCGGCCTGCCGCTGCGGCGCTGGCCGTTGCCGCGTGCGATCGCCGATACGGCGCTCGCCGATGCCACCTACCGCAAACTGCTCGCCGACGTGCTGCGCACGTATTGCGTCGATGCGGTGATCGTCTCCTCGCTGATCGGCCACAGCCTGGATGCGCTGCGCACTGGCCTGCCGACGACCTGCGTCGTGCACGACCACTATCCGCTGTGGCCGGTCCTGCACCGCGACTTCGGCGACCCCGCGCTGCGCTTCGACGATGCGCAGCGCATGGCCGACCTCGCCGCGCAGGGCGACGACACCGAGTTCGCGAACCGTGATCCCGCGCACTGGCTGCACCTGCGCGACGGCTTCGTAGCCGCCGCGCTCGATGCACGCGCGACGCTGGTCGCGCCGAGCGGCTCCGCGCTCGCGAACCAGCTGCGCCTCGCGCCCGAACTCGCCGCGCTGCCCTCGCAGCTGATCGCGCACGGCCTTGCGGCATGGCCGGACGGCACCACGCGCACCGCCGCACCTCCCGCACGCGAGCGCCTGCGCCTGGTCATGACCGGCCGCGTGCGCAAGGGCAAGGGCGCCGAACTGCTCGCCGCCGCTCTGCCGCACTTGCGCGAGCACGCCGACCTTTTCCTGCTCGGCGCCGGCAGCGATGCGCATGCACTGTTCGGCGAGTCCGGCGTGCACGTGCTGCTCGATTATCGACGCGACGACTTGCCTGCCCTGCTCGCGCGCCTGCAACCGGACGCGGCGCTACTGCTGCCGACCGTCGCGGAAACCTTCAGCTACACGCTATCGGAACTGCGCAGTCTCGGCGTGCCCGTGATCGCGACGCGCGTCGGCGCGCTGGCCGAGCGCATCGAGGACGGCCGCGACGGGTTCCTCGTCGACGCGACCGCCGATGCGCTGGTCGCACGCATCACCGGGCTCGCGGCAGACCGCAGTGCGCTCGTGCGTGTGCGCGCGATGGGCAGCGCCGCTGCGACGACGGTCGCAATGGCGGCTGCCTACCATGCGGTGCTGCGCCTGCCGGCGCGGCCACCGCTGCGCTATCCACTCGCGGGCGTCGACGCCGCAGCGCTCGACGCCGCGACCGCCGCCGATGCGCTGCGTCGTTCACGCGCACAAGTGGCCGCTGTCTCGGCACAGCTAACCGCCGCAATGAAGGAAAGCGAGCGCCGCGGCGACTGGGGCCATGCACTCGACCGCGAGCTGGCACAGGTAAGACGCGAATTCGACGAGCGCACGACGTGGGCGCTCGCGCTCGACAAGGAACTGCAGGACGTCAAACCGCGCTATGAGCAGGTGCTCGCGAGCACGTCGTGGCGCATCACCGCGCCGCTGCGCGGCGCCAATGCGCGCCTGCGCAACCTGCGCGCCGCGCTCGCGTTCCGCGAAACGCGCCTGCGCAGCGCGATCGCGCGCACGCGCGGCAGCCTCGCCCAGCGCGGCTTCGGCGGCACGCTCGCGCGCATCGCGCAGGAGCTTCGCGGACGCAGCCCGACGCGACCGCGCACGACGTACGCCGAGCCGCGCGACGACGCGACGCCGTTCGTGCTGCCGACCCACGCGCAGCCGCGCGTGTCGATCATTATTCCCGTCTACAACAAGGTCGCGTACACGCTCGCCTGCCTGCGCTCGCTCGGCGAACACGCGGGCAGGGTGCCGTTCGAAGTCATCGTCGTCGACGACGGCTCCAGCGATGCGACGCCGGAGCGCCTCGCCGGCGTCGGCGGCATCCGCGCGCTCCGCAATGCCGAGAACCTCGGCTTCATCGGTTCGTGCAATGCCGGCGCCGCCGAGGCGCAGGGCGAGTACGTGCTGTTCCTCAACAACGACACGGTCGTGACCGCGGGCTGGCTCGACGCGCTCGTGCGCTGCATCGAACAGGCGCCGCAGGCGGGACTGGTCGGCGCCAAGCTCGTCTATCCCGACGGCCGCCTGCAGGAAGCGGGCGGCATCGTGTTCGACGATGCATCCGGCTGGAACTACGGCCGCTTCGAGGAACCGGACGACCCGCGCTATTCGTTCCGGCGAGAAGCAGACTATTGCTCCGGCGCGGCGATCCTGCTGCGTCGCGACCTGTTCGTGAAGCTCGGCCGGTTCGACACGCGCTACACGCCGGCCTACTACGAGGACACCGACCTTGCGTTCGCGGTGCGCGCGGCCGGGCTCAAGGTGTATGTCGAACCCGCGTCGGTGGTGGTCCATTTCGAGGGCATCACGTCCGGCACCGACACCGGCAGCGGAATCAAGCGCTACCAGGTCGTCAATCGCGAGAAATTCCAGGAAAAGTGGAAGGACGCGCTTGCGCGCCAGCCGCAGCCGGGCACGCCGATCGTGCTCGCCGCGACACATCGCGCAAAGAGGCGCGTGCTGATCATCGATGCGACGACACCGATGCCCGACCACGACTCCGGCTCGCTGCGCATGGTCAACCTCATGCGCGTGCTCGCCGATCTCGGCTGCCAGACGAGTTTCCTGCCGGAGAACCGCCTGTACGTCGAGCGCTACACCGACGCGCTGCAGGAACTCGGCGTCGAAGCGTTGTACGCGCCGTACGCACAGGATCCGGTCAGGTTCCTGCGCGAGCGCGGGCGCGAGTTCGACCTGGTGATCCTCTCGCGCCACTACGTCGCGGCGCCGTTCCTCGGCCTCGTGCGCCTGCATGCGCCGCAGGCGCGGCTCGCGTTCGACACGGTCGACCTGCACTATCTGCGCGAACAGCGCGCCGCCGAACTCGCTGGCGACGCCGCGCTCGCGCGCCACGCCGCCGCGACACGCGCGCAGGAGCTGAAACTCATCCGCGAAAGCGACGTCACCCTCGTCGTCAGCCCGGTCGAGCAGGAACTGCTCGCGCGCGACGCGCCCGGCGCGCGCGTCGAGGTGCTGTCGAACGTGCACGAGGTCTACGGCTGCCGCAAACCGTTCGGCGAACGCCGCGATCTCGTCTTCGTCGGAGGCTTCCAGCATCCGCCGAACACCGACGCGGTCGAATGGTTCGCCGGCGAAGTGTTCGCGCGCGTGCGCGCCGAATTGCCGGGTGTCCGCTTCCACGTGATCGGCAGCCGCGTGCCGCCGGCGATCCGAGCGCTCGCCGACGACGCGGTGATCGTGCACGGTTTCGTGGAGGACATCCTGCCGTACATGGACGGCTGCCGCATCTCGGTCGCGCCGCTGCGCTACGGCGCCGGCGTCAAGGGCAAGGTCAACATGGCGATGAGCTGCGGATTGCCGGTGGTGGCGACGACCGTCGCGGTCGAAGGCATGCACGTCGTCGCCGGCAGCGACGTGCTCGTCGCCGACGACGCCGCGGCGTTCGCGGCCGCGGTCGTGCGCCTGTACCGGGACGAGGCGTTGTGGAACACGTTGTCGGCGAACGGCCTCGCCAATGTCGAACGACATTTCTCGTTCGCGGCCGCGCGCGCGGCGGTCGAGCGGCTGCTGTGATGCTCGACTGGATCGCGATCATCGCCGGATTGGTGCTGCTGTGGGCGATCCTCGTCGCTCGCCAGCTCGCCTCGATCCGGCTTCCGGAGCTGCGTTGGGTGCCGACGCCGTCGGCGCGCGCCCCGGCCGCGTATGCCGACCTCTACGAACAGGCCGACGCGGACCTTCGCGCGCTCGGCTTCGCTCCACGCGGCTGGGTGTGCGCGACTGACATCGGCACCGGCACACGCACGCCCATGCACGCGTACGCGCATGCGCATGCCTGCGCGGTCGCACTCGTGCAACAACCGGTGGATCCGGCCCGTGCCGATCGCCTGGTGGTTTCGATCGGCCAGATGCTCGCCGATGGCTGCTCGCTCAGCAGCTTTCGCACCAGCCTCATCGACGAGTTGTTCGATACGCCGCGCCATCGCCGGCGCAGCTTCGACGTCGACGACATCTCCACGCTTTGGCAAGCGCACCAGCAATGGCGGCAGGAGTTCGCGATTGCCGATGCTGACGACGCCATCGGGACACTCGACGACATCGTCGCCGGCATGTCGCGCCGCTTCGGCACCTTCGTCGACGCCCTGCTTGCCGCGCGCACGCTGCGGCGCGCAAGCGACGGCAGCCTGCGCCTGCGCACCGGAACCATGTGGCGCCTGCTGCGCGCCCTGCGCCGTGCCCGGAATGGGCGAGCCGCCGCCGTGCCACTCGAGCCCGCGCGCGAGCGCGCTTTGCTGCCGCTGGTGGAGCGCATGTGCGAACGCGCGCCGACGCGCGGCACGCAGTGGCTGCTGCTCGCTGCAACCACCCTGCTGTTCACCCTGCTCGGTGGCCTGTTGTGGGGCTGGACCTACGCCGCGCTGATCGCCGGCGCGTTGCTGCTGCACGAAGGCGGGCACTGGCTGGCGATGCGCGTGCTCGGCTATCGCAACGTGCAGGTGGTGCTGCTGCCGCTGATCGGCGGCATCACCACCGGCGTGGAGCGCGATCCACGCGGCAGCCATCGCGCGATCGTCAGCCTGATGGGGCCGCTGCCGGGCATCGTGCTCGGCTGGGCGCTGCTCGCGTTCGCGATGCGTGGCGGACATACCGGACTGCTTCCGGCCGCGAGCGTACTGCTCGCGCTCAACTACCTCAACCTGCTGCCGCTGCCGCCGCTCGATGGCGGACACTTCGTGCAGTCGCTGCTGCCTCGCGGCTGGGTCTGGCTGGAAGTATTGCTGCTCGTCGCCTTCATGCTCGCCACCGTCGTGCTGATCGTCTTCACGCAATGGTGGCTGCTGCTCGTGCTGGTCGCCATGCAGGCCACTGCACTGGGCATCAACTTCAGCAACGCGCGGCTCGTCGAGAACATCCGTGCCGAGGGCGATCCGCTGACATTGGCGCGACACGAACTGGATGATCGCATCGTCGCTGCCGTCGTGCGCGACCGGCCACGCGCACCGCCGCTGCAGCGGCTGCAAAGAGCGCTGCGCCTGCGCACGCTGCTGTTGTTGCGGCCACCGCGCGTGATGACGCGCATCGCACTGCTGCTCGTGTACCTGGCAGCGTTCGCCGTGCCGCCACTGGCCAGCCCGGCCCTGCGCGATACCGCGCAACTCTGGCTGGCTTCTCGCGGCACACATGTCACCGCCGCAGCCAACGCACGCGCCGATCGCTACCTGCGGCGCCTGCGCGAACAGGAACGGGCATCCGCCGCGCTCGACGACGCGCACCTGCTCGCAGGCATCGAGGCGGCGGCGGATGCGCAACGCGTGATCGACGAATCCGCTCAACCGCCAGCGGTGACGAAGATTCCGGACGAGGCCGCATTCGCGGCGGCGCAGGCGCGGCTTGGCAGTCCGCTGCCGGCGGGCTATCGCGAACTCGCGCGCGCTCCGCAGCGTTACCTGCTCGAGCTGCGCGCGCCGGATCGCCTCGTGCGCGCCGGCGACGAGCTGTCCGACTGGCTCGATCAATGGACCGAGCACGGCCAGCACGAGGTGCCGGTGTTTGCGACGGCTGCCAACAGCGACGATGAACCCAGCGTGCTGACGCGCGCGCGGCTCGCACAGGCACTCGTCATCGGCGGCAATGCCGAATTCGGCCTGCTGCTCCACGACGCCGAAGGCGATGCCTGCTGTCGCATCATCGAGTTCAGTGACGAGGATGCGAGCGGCTACCGGGATCTTCACGCCTGGCTGGTCGCGCAGCACGTGCAGCGCACGCTGATGGCCGAGGACATGCGCGAGCTGCAGGCGCGCCGCGCGAGCGCGCTCGCCGCCACGGCCACGCTCGACGTCGACGCGCTGGTGTCCGCGCTGGGTGCGTCCGCCCACGCCCCGGGATGGCGCCAGGTGGATACCTCGCCACGCAGCAGCGACTCGATCGAAGCCGCCGTCGCGCGCGTCGGCGATCTGCCGGACGACTATCGCGCGTTGCTCGCCCTGCGCAACGGCGTGCCCGCTGCCGGGCTGCTGCCGCTGGAACGCATCGCGCGCGCCGACGCCGCCGCGATCGCACAGCTGATCGGCACCGCGCCGATCACGCGCATCGACGACGACGGCAATCCGCAGGGCACATTCAACGCCAGCGACGTCGCCTCGCCCGCCATCGTCATCGGCACCTGGCAACCATATCGCGGCGAAGCCGACGTGCTTGCGCGCGCATCCGTGTTGCTGGTGCGTTTCGCCGATGCCCCGCCTCGCTACCTCGACATCGGCCGGCATCGCGCCTACGCGAGCCTGCGCGCACTGTTGCGCGAGCAACTCGCCTGGCGCCGCGCGTCCCTGTGGGATTTCGACGGAACCGCCGAACAGGAGCGAGGGCAGGTCAGGCCGGAATAGGGCGGGCCGAGCCGCGCAGCAGCGAGTTCCACCGAATGCGAACCGGCGACACGCCCTCTGCGCGTACCGCCCTACGCGTCTTCAGAACGTCGCGGTCGATTCGAAGATGCCGCCGCGCAGTGCTGCCCAGCGGCTCTCGCCTTCGGGTTGCGCGTCGGGGCCGGAGCGGCGTTCACGCAGCACGACCGAGCGGTCGCGGTGGCGAAGGAGCAGGCTGCCGGCGCGGGTGCCGTACTTTTCGCCGCGGATGAAGATCGGCGCCAGGCGGCGTTCGAGATCGAGGCCGATGCCGGTGTCGGGCAGGTCCTCGTCGGCCGGTTGCGTTTCGTCGATCAAGAGGTCGAGCAGGCGGTTCTCGTCGTCGACCACGCCGCTGCGCACGAGATCGTCGAAGCGCCGCTGCAGGCGTTCGGTCTTCGGCCAGTGCACGCCGATCGCGCCGTTGCTGATCACGTGCACGCCGGGTCGCAGGCGCCGCATCAGGCCCTCGGCGCTGCCCAGCGCGTACACGCCGTCGGCATCCCCGACGACGAGGTTGAACGGACCGTAGTCGCCGACTTGCGCGCGCAGCAGGTCGAGGTAAACGATAGGCGTTGCTGTGCCGAGCACGAAGTCGCGCACCAGCGCGCCACGCGAATTCGGCGCGGTCGCCGGAATGCCGGTGCGCAGGTTCGTCACCGCCGCGAAGCGGCCATCGTTGCGCAGCGCGAGCCACGCCCCGCCGGCAACGAGATCGCGCCCGCCGACGACGCGCGCGTCCTCGTCCCACGGCGCCACCGCTGCGCTCGCGCGACCGTGGAACTCGTCGCGGTTCCCAAGCAGCAGCAGCGGCAGTTCGGGCGTGACATCAATGGCGACGAGGAGCAGGCACATGCTGAGGGCCGAGGGATGGGGGCTGAGGGTTCAGCCGTGCGTATCCTGCATCACTTGCAGGCGTGCGGACAGCGTTGCGATGCGCGGGTTGGCCGGGCTCAGCGCGCGCGCGGCATCGAGTGCGCGCGTCGCATCGGCACGGCGGCCCTCGCCGAGGCGCGCATCCGCCTGGTCGAGGAAGGCGTTGGCGAGCTTCTCGCTCATGCCGGCGATCGCGGCGTCTTCCGGCGCGATCTGGCGCACGGCGTCGAGCTGGGTACGTGCGCGCTGCGGAGCGCCGTCGGTGAGCGCCTGCGCGAACAGTTTCTTCGCGTGGATCGGCAGGCGCGCGAGTCCGGCCAGCGCCTCGCGGTTGTCGCGGTCGATCGCGAGCGCGGCGCGGTACTTGTCGTAGGCGCTGTCGCCGGGCGGGAGGATCAGGTCGCCGGCAGCGGCGGCGCGTGCGGCATCCCCGAGCAGGCGCTGCACCTGCGCGCTCTGCGCGGGCGTGATCGCGACACGCTGCGCGGCGATGTCCTGGCGTTCGCGCAGTTCGCGCAGGTTGATGCGCGCCGCGCGCAGGTCGGGCGAGTCGGGCGCGAGCTGTGCAGCGGAATCGAGCAGCTTGCCGGCTTCGTCGGGGTTGTCGCCCTCGATCGCCGCGTTCGCCTGCACGATGAAGGCCTGCGCCACCGCGCGCAATCCCTGCTTCGCGCGCGCGCTCGCCGGATCCTGCTTGAGCACGGCGCGGAACAAGTCGAGTGCGGAATCCTCGCCGCCGGTCAGGTCGCCGGCGCGCACCTGCGCTTCGGCGTGGTCGAGCGTAGCCTCCAGCGCCGCGCGCGCGGCATCGCGCGCCTGTGCGATCTGGCCGAGCAGTTCCGGCAGTCCCGGCCACGACGGCAGGATGCGTGCGATGTCGTCGCTGCGCGCAGTCGCACCGGTCACGTCCTTCGCCGCGAGCGCGCTGCGCGCCTGCACGGCGAGGGCATCGGCGGTCCTGCGCAGGCCGGCCTGGGCGAGCGCATTGTCCTTGTCGCCGTCGAGCACGCGCTGGTACAGCGTGGCCGCGCCATCCGCGCCGATCAGGCGTCGCGCGTCGAGCGCGGCGCGCGCCTGCTCGAGCATCTGCGCGGTCGCGTCGCCCTTCGATTCGCGTTGCCGGAGCGTCTGCTCGACGCGGTCGATGTCGGTGCCGCCACCGAGGAGCTCGCGTGCATCGTCGAGCAGGCCGCGTGCCGCGACCGCGTCTTCGCGTGCAAGGGCGGCCTCGGCCTGTTCGATCAGCTTGCGACCGACCACGTCGAGACCGCGCCGCGCGATGTCGTTGTCCGGATCCTGTGCGCGCGCGGCGAGAAACAGCTCGCGCGCGCTGTCGCCCTGGTTGCCGACCAACTGGCCGGCATCGAGCGCGCGCTGCGCGCGCGCGAGCGTGTCGTTGAACTCGGTGTGCGGCAACAGCTGGCGCAACGCGTCCTGCCGGTGCCAGGCCGCGAAACCAGCGCCGAGCAGCAACGCGGACGCCAGCAGCACGCCGACCCCGGCACGACGACGTGGCTTGCGTGCCTCGCGCGCGAGCGGTGCATCGCGGTCGGCGCGCATCGGCTCGGCGTCGAGCGTGGCGGCGATCTGGTCGATGCGCCCGATCGCCGGCTCGGCGCGTTCACGCGCATCGGCCGTGAACATCGGTGCCGACGCAATCGGTGGCGTCTCGCTGGAGCGCATCGACGGCCACGATTCGCCTTGCCGGTCGTCCTCGCGGCCGGCGCCGAATGGCGCGAAACCGTCTCGCGGCAAATCGCGTTCGAGCTCCGCGATCGCGGCCGCAACCTCGTTGCCGGTCTGGAACCGGTCTTCCGGTTCCTTCGCGAGCAGGCGGTCGAGCAGGGGTTGCAGCGCCGCGAGCGGACGCGGCAGCTGCGGCACGGGTTCGGTGATGTGCTTGATGCCGACTGCGAGCGAATCATCGGCGTGGTAGGGCACGCGCCCGACCAGCATTTCGTACAGCACGATGCCGAGGCTGTAGAGGTCGGCGCGGCCGTCGATCGGCCGTCCGCGCGCCTGTTCCGGGCTCATGTAGTGAGGCGTGCCGACGATCGCGCCGGTGCGCGTCATGCGCAGGCTTGAATCGCAGGCGCGCGCAATGCCGAAGTCGGTCAGCACCGCCGAGCCGTCCTCGCGCAGCAGGATGTTGTCGGGCTTGACGTCGCGATGGACAAAGCCCTTCTCCTGCGCGTAATTGAGCGCGGTAGCGATCTCGCGCGCGACGCGCAATGCGAAGCCGACGTCGCGCGTGCTGCCGTCCTTCGCCTGCACCACGCCGCCGCCAAGGTATTCCATCGCGATGTAGTGGCAGTCGCCGGCACGGCCGACATCATGCACGCCGACGACGTGGCGATGATGCAGCTTGGCGGCGATACGGGCCTCGCGCAGGAAGCGCTCGCCGAAGTTCTCGTCGACCAGCAACGCCGGCGCCATCACCTTGAGGGCGACTTCGCGTTCGACCGATTCCTGCGTCGCAAGATAGACCGTGGCCATGCCGCCACGGCCCAGCTGACGGAGGATTCGGTAACCGGGAATCTCGATCACGTTCGCGTCTTTTTCACTGTACGCCCGGCCACGCTGGCGGGGCTCGCAAACGGGCTTTCGGGCGGGCGCCCGAGCATAGCACCGGGGCGACCGATAGTCCGTGCCGCGCACTCAGGCAATCCGGCGTGCCTCGATCACGTTAGGCACCGCGAGCAGCTGGCTGAGCAGTCCGCTCAGCTGGTCGAAGCCGCTGACCTTGAGCGCATAGTTCATCTCGACCGTGCCGCGGCGCTCGTCGACGCGCGCGTCGACCGCGATCACATGGGCATTCGCCGCCGCGATCGCGTTGGTGACGTCCTTGTGCAGCCACTTGCGGTCGTAGCCCTTGACCACGATGTCGACCTCGTAGCTTGCCTCGCGCCGCCTGCCCCATTCGACCGCGATCACCCGACTCGCGTCGCGCTCGCGCAGCTTGGCGAGCTGGGTGCAGTCGGCGCGATGCACCGAAACGCCACGACCGCGGGTGATGTAACCGGCGATCGCGTCGCCGGGCAGCGGCTGGCAGCAGCGCGCAAGCTGGTTGAGCAGGTTGCCGATGCCTTCGATGACGATCGCACCGCTGTCGGCGGGCGCGCGATGCGCCGGATGCGGTGCCGGCGCGGGCGTCGACGGCGCGGGTGGCGCACTCAGTTCGTGCAATGCGCGTGCGAGCTGGCCCGTGCTGACGTCGCCCAGCGCAAGCGATTCGAGCAGTTCGTCGTGGGTCTTCAGGTGGAAGCGCTCGGGCAACCCGTCGAGGCCCGGCGGCTGCAGCGCGAGCCGCTTCAACTCGCGTTCGAGCAGCGCACGGCCAGCGGCGAGGTTCTGCGCGAGGTCGACGCGCTTGAACCAGGTACGCACCTTCTCGCGCGCGCGATGCGTGGTCAGGAAGCCGTGCTGCGGCGACAGCCAGTCGCGCTTGGGTTCAATCACCTTGCCGGTGAGGATCTCGATGCGGTCGCCGCTGGCCGGCTGGAAGCCGAGCGGCACGATGCGCCCGTTGACCTTCGCGCCGCGGCAGCGGTGGCCGACGTCGGTGTGGATCGCATAGGCGAAATCGAGCACGGTCGCGCCGCGCGGCAGGTCGATCACCTGCCCCTTGGGGGTCAGCAGGTAGACACGATCCTCGACCACCTCGGTGCGGAAACCCGCGAGCAATGCCGCGTCGTCGTCGGGCGCGTCGCGCGCATCCAGCAGCTGGCGCATCCAGGCGATCTTGCGCTCGAAGCTCGCATCGGCTCCGCCGCCTTCCTTGTAACGCCAGTGCGCCGCCACACCGAGCTCGGCATGGCGATGCATGTCATGCGAGCGGATCTGGACTTCCAGCGTCTTGCCGTCCGGCCCGACCACCGCGGTATGCAGCGACTGGTAGTGGTTGCCCTTCGGGTTCGCGATGTAGTCGTCGAACTCGCCCGGAATGTACGGCCACAAGGTGTGCACGACGCCGAGCGCGGCATAGCAGGCGGCGACATCGGCCACCAGCAGGCGCAGCGCGCGCACGTCGTAGAGCTCGGAGAACTCGGCGCCCTTGCGCTGCATCTTGCGCCAGATCGAATAGATGTGTTTCGGTCGTCCGCCGATCTCGGCCTCGATGCCGGCGCTGCGCAGCGCATCGCCGAGACGCGCCTTCGCGCCGGCGATCCAGCTCTCGCGGTCGCCGCGGCGCTCGTCGAGAAGGTTGGCGATGCGCCGGTACGTGTCCGGCTGCAGGAAGCGGAACGCGAGGTCCTCGAGTTCCCATTTGATCTGCCAGATACCGAGTCGGTTCGCCAGCGGTGCATGGATGTCGGCACACAGGCGCGCCAGTGCACGCTGCTCTGATTCCGGCGCGCGGATGGCCGCGCGCATGCGCACCAGCTGCACCGCGAGCAGGATGAACACGACACGCACGTCGCGGATGATCGCGAGCAACAGGCGGCGAAGGCCCTCGCTGCCGCCGACGCTGCCGTGCGCCGCATACAGCGCCCACACGCGTTCGGCGGCCTGCTGTCCTTCGACCAGTACGCGAACGTCGGGCGGGAATTGCGCCAACACGGCTGCATCGAACGATGGATCGGCCGCCGCCAGCGCGTGCAGCAGGCACGCCGCCTGTGCCTCTTCGCCGACACCGAGTTCGCCGAGCAAGATGATGGTCGCGAGCAGTTCCGGCTGCACCGCGCTCCACGCGAGGGTCGGCGTTTCGCGGGCGAGCGCGAGCCGGCACGCACGCAGGGCAACGCCGTCCGCGGAAACCCTTTCGAGGTGTGTGGTCCAGGACGCCAGCGAGGGCGCGATTTCAATCGACGCATTCACCATGTCGACGCCAGGCCCCAAGGATCGAAGGATCCCATGCCTGATTTGCTCCTGCAATTCGACCCACAGGGATGTGGGAAGTGTTCGCTGGTGCCAGGAGCACCAGCGGACCGACCCACAGGGATGTGGGAAGTGTTCGCTGGTTGCCGGGAGCACCAGCGGACCGACCCACAGGGATGTGGGAAGTGTTCGCTGGTTGCCGGGAGCACCAGCGGACCGACCCACAGGGATGTGGGAAGTGTTCGCTGGTGCCAGGAGCACCAGCGGACCGCCCCACGGGGATGTGGGAAGTCCATCCATGGATCAGCAATTGCTCCTGCATTGCAGGCATTCCGTCCATCCATGGATCAATGCCTGCAATTGCTCCTGCATTGCAGGCATTCCGTCCATCCATGGATCAATGCCTGCAATTGCTCCTGCATTGCAGGCATTCCGTCCATCCATGGACATCAAAAACATCGGCGCCCGCAGGCGCCGATGCAAGCGAATCAGAAACGGCACTCAGGGCACACAGCCCATCCACGAGAAGCTGTCGCCTGGACGGAACCCGAACACGACGTCGTCGCCGACGAATTCATCGCCGGCTTCATGACGCGACACGACCGGATCGGCAATCACCGAAATAGCAGCGGTTGGCTGGCAGGCTGCGGGCGAGCCCCCGCCTGCTTTCTGCCGCACCACTGCGACGTACAGCGACTTCGCCGGGGTGAAGCCCACGTCAAGCGGAATGCGCTCGGAGAGAATGCCATCCGCGCCGACCAGGGAATGGGAGAAATAGACGTCCCCGCCGGAGCAGACGTTGTCGCTCAACGTCGCCGGAAGCTGGCGCAGGAAACAGTACGTGCCGTTTGCGCTCAGATAGGTCGAGTCATAGGCATCGCGGACCGCGATGTCGACCGTGCTTGCCTGTTCCGGACCCTGCGGCGGCGTTGCCGGCGGGAAGTGGCTGTTCGGCGCGCCGTTCGGCACGCCGAAACGGGCGTCGATGCGCGCGAGGTAAATGAAGTTGCTCGTCGTCGAGAGCGTCCACATCGTCGGCGCACGATCACCGTAGCGAGCATCGTTCGGCGAACCGCCAGCCACCGGGCGCACGCCCGCGGCGGCCGCGCACAGCGAATTCTCGCTCGCCACCGGCAGGTTCGGATCCAGATCCCATGTGCACGAATCGTTCGGTACCTGGGTCCAGTCCGCCGCCGACCACGTGAATGCTCGCACCGGCCGCCAGTTGACGAGATTGGCGAACTGCTGGTCAAGCAGGCCTTCCCAGTTGTCGCGGAACAGCATGTCGCCGAAGCCGCTGAAGGGCGAGCGGAGTTCGCCGAGTGGTCCGCGCACCTGACAGGCGAGACTGGTCTCGGTCTGCTGGTTGATCGACAGCACGCCGCCGCTGTAGCCGACCTTGGGGATATCGCCCGCGGTGGGCAGCGTCCAGCGATCATGCTGCGGCTGCATGCTGACCGGGGTCGCAATGGCCTGGCCGACATTTGCGCAGAACACGTAGCCGGGCGTGCCCACCTTGAGCGTGCTGGCCGATCCACCCGCCGTGGTGACGTAGCTGAAACCCGGAGGGATCTGGATGTCGATCGGCTCGCCGTCGTTGATGACAAGACTCGGCGCCGCCGCCGCGGTGGAAACGATCGAAGCGGCGGCGGTTGCAGCCAGCGCGCTTGCAGCAAACTTCTTCACGGAAATCACTTCGGTTTCTCTCACCTTGAGCTGAGGTTCTGGTTCAAATTCAAGCACTCCGCTTGCTATGCGTCGCCTATACGAACCGTGAACGGCTTCGCTCGACCACACCCTTGCACGAGCCGCGGGTCCAAAGCCTGACGTCTCATGCTACACTTGGGCACTGCCGCATTGTACCCCGATGCGTACTCAAGTGCACGTGTTAAGTTCCCGTAAGACAAGGATTTTTGCGGTTACGATCACAGTACGCCCTCCTGCCGAAGAAACCATGCGCCTGATCCCGAGCCTCGCCCTGACCCTGCTCGTCGCCGCCACGGCGGCCAGTGCACAGACTCCGCCGCCAACGCTCGAAGAGCGCATGTCGCAGGCGGAATTCCATGCTGCCGGACTCGACAAGCTGAGCGCCGATGAACTTGCGCAGCTGAATGCGTGGCTGGGCGCCCACGGCGGCGCGACCACCAAGTACGTGACCGCAAGCGGCGCGCCGGTGTTCTATCCGGACTCGGTCGAACGCGAGGCGATCGAGACCCATCTCGTCGGCACGTTCGACGGCTGGAAGGGCCATACCGTGTTCACGCTCGACAACGGGCAGCAATGGCAGCAGGCCGAGTCCGGCTCGTTCAGCTTCCGCGCAACCGACAACGCCAAGGTCAAGATCAAGCCGATGATGCTCGGCAGCTGGCTGATGTACGTGGACACGTGCGGGTGCAGCGTCCGGGTCAACCGCATCAAGTGAGTTCAGGATGAACTCACCCCGTGCGGGCCGTGGATGGCCGATGACACGACGGGGTCCCGTTCCGACTTTGCCTTCATTGCTGCGCTGACAAGCGCGGACGGAAGAACCCGTTCGCGATGAGCGCAGGCGCACCGCGCCGGAGTAGCGGGCGATGTCCTACCCGCGCAGCGCCTCCACCAGCTTCGCCAACCGCTTCGGCGATACCGGTTCCGCGGTGCGGATCTCCTGCGCGAACGTCGAAACGCGCAATTCCTCGACCAGCCAGCGCAGTTCGTCCAGCCGCGCGTCGCCGCCGCGCGTAACGCGCAGCTTCAGGTATTCACGCCAGTACAACTGCACGCCGAGCATGCGCGCCTGGTCGCGCGCCGGATCCTGGCGCAGGCGTTCCGCGCGCAGCTTCATCGCCTTCAGGTAGCGCGGGAACTGCGCCAGGCGGGAGCGTGCGGTGTCACGCAGGAATCCCGGCGCCAGCAGTTCGCGCAACTGTTCTTCTAGGTCGTCGTAGTTCGCGCGCGCGAACCCCATCAGGGGCGGCTGCAGCAGCGGACGCAGTTCCGCGTAGGCGGCGATGATCGCCTCGGCCTGCGCGAGATGCTCGACCGCGACCGGAAACACCTGGCGCGCGATCGTCTCGCGCGCATGCTCGAATGCGACGCGCGTGCGCACGTCCGGATCGAGCGCTGCGAATTGCTCGCGCAAAGCCGCTTCGACGAGATCGACCCGCATTTCATCGACCCCGACGATGGAGCCAAGGGCCAGCGGCGCCGCCGCCACCGCCTGCCCGTTCCCGCCGCGAGGAAGCGCGAGCGAGCGTTGCGCTCCTCGCAACAGGGTAATCTGGTTGGAAATTGGCAGCTGTCGCTGCGCCTGCTTGATGCGGTCGGCCAGCGCGCGTCGCAGCAGGCGTTCGATGCCGCGGCGGTGCTCGGCCAGCGCCTCGTCGCGACGCTCGTACACGCGCAGCGCGACGGTCTCGCCGAGATCGACCAGCGCCGGAAACGCGGTCAGGCCGCCGCTCGACACGATGCTGTCCGGGATGTCCTCGAAGTCGAAGCCGGTCACGTCCTCGCGTGTGAGCTCGACATCGGCGCGGCGCGAGAACGCGACGCGCGCGGCGCCGGTCCACTGCGCCTGGATCGAGGCGAGGTCGCGGCTCTCGGCGAGCACGCGGGCCTGTTCGTCCTCGATGCGGAAGTTCATCGACAGGTGCGCGGGCAACGGAATGCCGTCGAAATCGCCGCCACTGACCACAACGCCGGTCACCCGTTGCAGATAACGCGCAAGCGCGGCGTACAGCGCTTCGTCGCGCGGCGCCTCGGCCTCGGCAAACGCGCGTGCGAAATCCGGCGCCGGCACGAAGTTGCGCCGCAACGACTTCGGCAGGCCGCGAATCGCCTCGGCGACCTTCTCCGCCAGCAGGCCCGGCACCAGCCATTCGCAACGCGCGGCGGGGATCGCGTTGACCAGCGCAAGCGGCACCCGCAAGGTCACGCCATCGGCCGGATCACCTGGAACGAACCGATACGACAGATGCAGCGAGTGCCCGGCGACCTCGAATTCCACCGGGAACTCGCGCGCGCCGACGCCGGCTTCGACACCAAGCACGTCGGCGAGCGACCAGTGCACCGCCGCCTGCTCCGCCGGCGTCGCCCTGCGGTACCACGCGTCGAGGGCCGCCGTCGTGCTGATGTCGTCCGGCAACTTGCCGGCGAAGAACGCGGCGAGTTCCTCTTCGCCGCGCAGGAGACCGCTGCGGCGGCGCTTCGCCTCGATCTCGCGCGCTTCGGCGAGTACGCGCGCATTCGCGCGCACGAAGTCCGCGCGCGCATCGATCTCGCAACGCGCGAGCGCCTCGGTGACGAAGATCCGGTGTGCGAGCGGCACGTCCTGCTTGCCGAACTGCACTGCGCGCTTCTCGACCAGGGTCAGGCCGAACAGCGTCACCTGCTCGAACGCGAGCACCGCGCCACGCTTGCGCGACCAGTGCGCATCGCGCCAGCTCCGGCGCACGAGGTGCGCGGCCTGCTGTTCGATCCATGCCGGCTCGACGCGCGCGCACAGCATCGCGTAGACCTTGGCGAGATCGAGGATCTGCCCGGAAAGCAGCCACTGCGGCGGCGCCTTCGCAAGGTTCGAGCCCGGAAAGATCGCGAAGCGCCGCTCGCGCGTGCCGCGGTACTGGCCACGCTCGTCCTTGAACCCGACCTGGGTCGGCCAGCCCGACAACAGGCAGCGATGCACCGCTTCGTATTCCAGCGCGCTCAAATCCTCCCCTGCAGGCGGAATTGCCCGTTCCTGCCCGGCGGACACCACTCCCACCCCGCCCTTCCCCTTGAAGGCGATGGAGGAAAGCGGCCACCCCAATTCTTCGGTCTGCACCAGCAACTGCCGATGCAGCTCGCGCCATTCGCGCATGCGCAGGAAAGACAGGAAATGCGCGCTGCACCAGTCGCGCAGTTTCGATTGGGTCAGATCCTCGTGCGCAGTGGCGTATGCGCGCCAGAGTTTCAGCACCGCCACGAAATCCGACTTCGGATCGGCAAACGCCGCATGCGCGGCGTCCGCCTGCTGGCGCGCGTCAGCCGGCCGCTCGCGCGGGTCCTGGATGCTGAGGAACGAAGCCAGCACCAGCAGTTCGCGCAACACGCCGCGCGACTGCGCCTCGATCAGCATGCGCCCGAGCGCGACGTCGACGGGCAGTTTCGCCAGCGTCTGCCCAAGCGGCGTCAGGCGCTTTTCCTCATCCACCCCACCGAGCTCGGCAAGGCGCCGATAGCCGTCGCCGATCGCGCGCTCGGACGGCGCCTCGACGAACGGAAACTCCGCCGGATCGCCGAGCTTGAGCGCGAGCATGCGCAGGATCACCCCGGCGAGCGAGGAACGCAGGATTTCCGGATCGGTGTAGCGCGCGCGTTGCGCGTAGTCGTCCTCGTCGTACAGGCGATAGCAGATGCCGGGACCGACGCGCCCGCAACGCCCCTTGCGCTGGTCCGCCGCTGCCTGCGAGATCGGCTCTATGTGCAGTCGCTCGAGCTGGCTGCGCGGGCTGTAGCGCTTCACGCGCGCGCTGCCGGTATCGATCACGTAGCGGATGCGCGGCACGGTCAGCGAGGTTTCGGCAACATTGGTCGCGAGCACGATGCGTCGCTGCGGGCCCGGCTTGAACACCCGGTCCTGTTCCGCGGCCGACAGGCGCGCATACAGCGCAAGTACTTCGGTCTCGCGGTACTTGCGCCGCGACAGTGCGAGGTGCACGTCGCGGATCTCGCGCTCGCCGGGCAGGAACACCAGCACGTCGCCGCGCGGATCCTCGCGCGTGATCTCGTCGGTGACCAGTACGACCTGCTCCGCGAGGGAAAGGGCGGAAAGGGGGTCAGAGTCACTTTTCCGACGGGCATCGATCTTCTGATCAGTATCGGAAAAGTGACTCTGACCCCCTTTCCCGCGCCATCGCACCTCGACCGGGTACGTGCGCCCTTCCACCTCGACCACCGGCGCGCCGCCGAAATGCTGCGCGAAGCGCGCAGTGTCGATCGTCGCCGAAGTCACGATCAGCTTGAGATCGGGCCGCTTCGCCAGCAATCGCTTCAGGTAGCCGAGCAGGAAGTCGATGTTGAGGCTGCGTTCGTGCGCCTCGTCGAGGATGATCGTGTCGTACGCGGACAGCCACGGATCGCCCTGCGTTTCGGCCAGCAGGATGCCGTCGGTCATGAACTTGATCAGCGACCCGTCCGAAACCTGGTCGGTGAAGCGCACCTGGAAGCCGACCAGCCTGCCGACTTCGCTGCCGAGTTCGGACGCGACCCTGCGCGCGACTGATCGGGCCGCGATGCGGCGCGGCTGGGTGCAGCCGATCATCCCGGCGACACCGCGGCCGGCTGCCAGACAGAGCTTGGGCAACTGCGTCGTCTTGCCCGACCCCGTCTCGCCGGCGAGCACGACGACCGGGTGCTTGCGGATCAGTGCAACGATCTCGTCCGCGCGCGCGGTGATCGGCAGCGACTCGTCGAGGCGTACCTCGGGCAGCAGCGCCGCACGCGCAGCGCGCCGTGCCGCCGACGCCTCGATCGCGACGCGCAAGGACTCGACCTCCTTGTCCGGCGGCGCCGGGCGTATGCCGGACAGCCGGCGCCAACGCGCCAGCAGGCGACCGTGATCGCGCGACAGGACGCCGTCGAGCGCGCTGCGCAATGAATCGAGATTCGACATCGGGTACCGGAAACCGGGCGGGACGCGCCGGTGCTGCCATCGGGAACACCGATCATTGCGGTCTATGGGCCCGATTCGCAAGCTCAATTTCACGGCGCCGGCGCATCGGGCTACCCTTCCCGCTCGATCCAACGGGAGCTGCGCCATGGCCATCGACATCGGCATCACGAAAAAGGACCGCGAGAGCATCGCGAAGAACCTGTCGCGCCTCTTGGCCGACACCTATTCGCTCTACCTCAAGACGCACAGCTTCCACTGGAACGTCACCGGCACGATGTTCAACACCCTGCACCTGATGTTCGAGACCCAGTACAACGAACTGTGGACCGCCGCCGACGTGATCGCCGAACGCATCCGCGCGCTCGATGTCTACGCGCCGGGTTCGTACACCCAGTTCGGCAAGCTCACCGTTATCGGCGAGGAAACCGGCGTGCCGGACTGGAAGGCGATGGTGCAGCAGCTCGTCGAAGGCCACGAGGCGGTCGCACGTACCGCACGCGAAACGTTCAAGGCCGCCGACAAGGCCGACGACCAGCCGACCGCCGACCTCGCGACCCAGCGCATGCAGGAACACGAGAAGACCGCCTGGATGCTGCGTTCGCTGCTCAAGTAAGCCCTGTGGCGGCGGCCATCTCGAGCGCCCGCGCGAAATCGTCGGCGAAGCGCAACGACGTGCCGTCGGCGACGATCCCCATGTCGGCGAGGATGCGCGCGGGCTGCGGCTGCAAACCGGTGAAGATCAGCGCGGTGCCCTCGCGCCGGCAGCGCTCGACCAGGTTGCCGATCGCGGTTGCGCCGGAGGCGTCGATCAGCGGCACGAGGCGAAGGCGCAGGATGAACACGCGCGGCGGCTTGCCGAACGCGCGCAACACGTCGTCGATGCGGTTGGCGACCGCGAAGAACAGCGGACCGGAAACGCGATAGGCCTCGACCCCGGCGGGCAGCACGTCGTGCCCGACGGTGCGCCGTGCGCGCGAGAAATCATCCTCGTCATCTTCGAGCAGGTCGACGTGCGACTCCATCGCCACGACTTCGCTCATGCGATGCATGAACAGGAACGCGGCGAGCACCACGCCGACCTCGACCGCTACGGTGAGATCGATCGTCACCGTCAGCACGAACGTGACCAGCAGCACCATGCGGTCGCCGATCGGCGAGCGCATCAGCTGGCGGACGCGCTCGATCTCGCTCATGTTCCAGGCGATGATCAGCAGCATCGCGGCCATCGCCGGCAGCGGCACCCGGTTGGCCAGCGGCGCGGCGATCAGCACGAACAGCAGGATGAACAGCGCGTGCGCCATGCCGGCGACCGGCGAACGCGCGCCTGCGCGCACATTGGTCGCCGTGCGCACGATCGCGCCGGTCGCCGGCAAGCCGCCGACGAGTGCCGAGGCGGTGTTCGCCACGCCCTGCGCGACCAGTTCGCAGTTGGAACGGTGGCGTCCGCCGATCATGCCGTCGGAGACGACCGCCGACAGCAGGGATTCGACGCCGCCGAGGAACGCGATCGTGAACGCGCTCGGCAGCAGCTCGTGCATGCGCGCGAGGTCGAACGCGGGCAGGTGCGGCATCGGCAGGTCGCGCGGGATCGGCCCGAAGCGCGACACGATCGTTTCGACCGGCAACTGGAACACCACCGTGGCGACGGTTGCGACGACCACGCCGATCAGGAAAATCGGCCAGGTCGGACGCCAGCGGCGCAATGCGACGAGCAGCGCGAGCGTGGCCAGGGCGAGACCCGCCGCATGCGGATTCAGGCTGCCGATGTGCGCGGCATAGGTCTTCCAGCGCGCGAAGAACTCGGCCGGGACGCTCGCGATGTCGAGACCGAGGAGATCCTTGATCTGGCTGCTGAAGATGCTCACCGCGATGCCGGCGGTGAAACCGGTGATGACCGGTTGCGGCATGTACTTGACGAGCGTGCCGAGTCGCAGCAGCCCGGCAATGACCAGCATTGCGCCCGCCATCAGGGTCGCCATGACAAGGCCGTCGTAGCCGTAGTTCGCGATCACCCCGAACACGACCGGGATGAATGCGGCGGTCGGGCCGCCGATCTGCACGCGCGAACCACCGAGCGCGGAGATCAGGAAGCCGGCGACGATCGCGGTATGCAGCCCGACCGCCGGCGGCGCGCCCGACGCGATCGCGAGCGCCATCGACAACGGCAATGCGACCACCGCCACGGTGAGCCCGGCCAGCAGGTCGTGGCGCAGGTCGCCGAGGCCATAGCCCTGGCGCAATGTGGTGACCAGCTTGGGGACATAGAGGTGCCAAGCCGGCGCCGGGGCGGACATCGGAATCCCTGCATGCTCGAGTCGCGTGCCGCGACGGATGGATTGTAGCAATCGCGCTACAACTTGCGCCGAGGTGGAACCAGGAAGTCGCCGAACAGCAATCCGGCAACGATCGCGGTGAGCAGCGCGATCATCGTCACCGCGGTGTCGATGCCGAGCAGCACGTCGCGGTCGAGCACGTAACTGAGGCTGCGGAAACCGACGCTGCCGGGCACCAGCAGGATGATGCCGGTCTCGCGCACCAGCGCGCCCGGGCGATGCGCGATGCGCGCGAACAGGTTGCTGGCGGCACCAACCACGAGGCTGCCGGCGAACGTGCCGAACGCCGGCGGCATGTGTGCACCGTCAATCTGGGTGAACACGTAACCGAGCAGCGGCGCCGCGATCACCACCGGGTAGAAGCGCAGCGGGCTCTTGAACAGCACCGCGAACGAAACAGCCGCGGCGATAAGAGCGCACCATTCAAGCGAGGCGGGCAACGGCACGCTGTCGGCGTGCGGCGGCACGACGCCGAACAGCGCGCACAGCTGCAATGCCGCGGCCGTGCCGAAGATCAGCTTCAGCAAGGTGGTCACCGCACCCATCATGCGCGCGGTGCCGGAAATCAGGTGCTGGCTCGACAGTTCGCGCACCGCGGTGGTCAGGGTCATGCCGGGCAACAGCACGATCAGGCTCGCCAGCACGACCGCTCGCAACGACAACGGCACGATCCAGTGCGCGATCGCGATCGCGATCAGCGTGCACAGGAAGGCTCCCGCCGCCTCGAGCGCGGCACCGAAGGATGGCCAGCGCCGCGGCGCGAGCGACATCGCGCCAATCAGCAGGCCGTTCAGCGCCGCGACCAGCGCCTCGATCCAGCCGGTATGCAGGATCACCGCGATCGCGCCGGACGACACACCGAAGCTGAGCACGCTGGCGACGTCGGCGAGCGCGCTCGGTGGCCGCTGCCCGACCTCGCGCAGCAGGCGTCGCCCCTCGCCGAAATCGAGATCGCCGGCGATCACGCGATCGGCGATCTCGTCGACGCGGCACAGGCGCTTGAGATTGACTTCGCCCGGCGGCACGCGCACGACCTGGGTGATCTCGGCGAGATCGTCGCCGCGCGCGGGATCCGAGAACGACATGACGATCGATGTCGGGGTCGACAGCACGTTGCAGGCAAGGCCGAGCCGCGCGCTGACGAGATTGATGACGTCCTCCAGGCGCGGCGCGGTGGTGCCGTACTCATGCAGGCGACGCGAGAGCTCGACGATGAAGCCGATGCGCGTCTTCAGCTCGGCGTCGCCGCCGACCCGGTGCTTCAGTGCGTCCATGTCCATCGCGCAATCATGCCGCGTCGGCGCGATGCTTGGCGAGCCCGCCGTTTGCTGAATCGCCGTGACTTCACATTCCCGATCGGGGCGCCAGCCTGCTAGCCTTGCGCGATGAACGCCGCAGGGACCGCCACACTCCAGCACGGCAATGCGGGCGACGTCATCGCGGTGAGCGGCGACTGGACGCTCGCGGTCGCGCCCGCGCTCGCCATTGCCGTGGCCGGTCTGAAACAGCGCGTCGCCGCGGGCACGCGCGTCGACGCCAGCGGACTGGCCCGGCTCGATACGGCCGGCGCGCGCCTGCTGCTCGATCTTGGCGACGCGGCATCCATCGACGGTCTCGGCGCGAACCACCGGGCCCTCGTCGATGCCGTTGCAGGCGCGGGTGCGGAAGCGAAACCGGCATCGATACCGGATACCGGACTGATCGCCCTGCTCGGGCGCACCGGCGCCGCCGCCGAACAGGTCGCGCGCGATGCCTGGCAACTGCTCGGTTTCATCGGCGTGGTGCTCGCCGCCATGGCGCGCTGCATCGTCGACCCGCGCCGCTGGCGCATCACCTCGCTCGCGTTCCACCTCGAACAGACCGGGCTCGACGCAGTGCCGATCGTGGTGCTGCTGAATTTCCTCGTCGGCGCCGTGGTCGCGTTCCTCGGCGCGACCGTGCTGAAGGATTTCGGCGCGACGATCTTCACGGTCGAACTCATCGCCTATTCGTTCCTGCGCGAATTCGGCGTGCTGCTCGCCGCGATCATGATCGCCGGCCGCTCGGGCAGCGCGTTCACCGCGCAGATCGGCTCGATGAAGTCGCGCGAGGAAGTCGACGCCATCCGCACGCTCGGCCTCGATCCGATCGAGGTGCTGGTGCTGCCGCGCGTGCTGGCGCTGCTGATCGCCCTGCCCGTGCTCACGTTCCTCGCCATGCTCGCCGGCATCATCGGCGGCGCGGTGGTCTGCGCCCTCAGCATGGACATCTCGCCGACGATGTTCGTCACGCGCTTCCACGACCTCGCGGCAACCCGGCACTTCTGGGTCGGCATGAGCAAGGCGCCGGTGTTCGCGTTCCTGATCGCCTCGATCGGCTGCCTGGAGGGCTTCAAGGTGTCCGGCAGCGCGGAGTCGGTCGGCACCCATACGACCTCCAGCGTGGTGCAGTCGATCTTCGTCGCGATCCTCGTCGACGCGCTCGCCGCGATCTTCTACATGGAGATCGACGTATGAGCGACGCGCGCGAAAAGATCATCGAGGTACGCGGCCTGCGCAACCAGTTCGGTGCGCAGGTCGTGCACGACAACCTCGACCTCGACGTCTGGCGCGGCGAAATCGTCGGCGTGGTCGGCGGCTCCGGCAGCGGCAAGTCGGTGCTGATGCGCTCGATCATCGGCCTCAACCGGCCCGCCGCCGGCAGCGTGCGCCTGCTCGACCAGGACATGATGAACGTTTCCGACGCACGCCGCTCCGAGATCGAACGCCGTTGTGGCGTGCTGTTCCAGAACGGTGCGCTGTTCTCTTCGCTCAGCGTCGCCGACAACGTGATGGTGCCGATGCGCGAGCACCACGACATCCCGCTCGCGCTGATGCAGCGCTTCGTCGCCCTGAAGATCGCGCTCGCCGGCCTGCCCGCCGAGGCTGGCGCGAAGTTCCCGTCGCAACTGTCCGGCGGCATGGTCAAGCGCGCCGCACTGGCGCGCGCGCTCGCGCTCGATCCCGACATCCTGTTCCTCGACGAACCGACCGCCGGCCTCGACCCGATCGGCGCCGCCGCGTTCGACCAGTTGATCCTGACCCTGCGCGAAAGCCTCGGCCTGACCGTGTTCCTGATCACGCACGACCTCGACACGCTGTACACGATCTGCGACCGCGTCGCCGTGCTGTCGCAGAAGCGCGTGCTGGTCGCCGACACGCTCGACAAGGTGGAGCGTTGCGACGACGCGTGGGTGCAGGAATATTTCCAGGGACCGCGCGGCCGTTCCGCCAGGCGCGCGGTGTCCACCTCCAGAAACATCGCGGCTGGCGCCGCTCCTACCCGGATCTGACCCATGGAAACCCGCGCACACCATGTCCTCATCGGCGCGTTCGCGATCGGCGCGTTCCTGCTCGCGCTCGCGTTCGTGCTGTGGATGTCCAAGTCCGGCCACGACAGCCAGTTCGCCGACTACGACATCGTGTTCAGCGAGGCGGTAACCGGACTGTCGACCGGCGGCCTCGTGCAGTACAACGGCATCAAGGTCGGCGAGGTGCGCGAACTGCACCTCGCGACCGACGACCCGCGCAAGGTCATCGCGCGCGTGCGCCTCGACGCCGCCGCTCCCGTGCGCCAGGACACCCGCGCCAAACTGGGGATGCAGGGCGTGACCGGCCTCTCCTTCATCCAGCTTTCCGGCGGCGCGCCGGGCAGCCCGCCGCTGCTGCCCACCCCCGAGCATCCGGTACCGGTGATTCCCTCGGAAGAGTCGGCGCTGTCGAAACTGCTGGCCTCGGGTTCGGACATCGTCGTCACCGCGAACGACATCCTGTTGCGCATGAACGAGATGCTGTCGGCCGAAAACGTCGACCGCGTCGCCGCCACGCTCAAGCACATCGACCAGCTGAGCGGCGCTCTCGCCGACCAGCGCGGCGACATCGGCATCGCGATACGCCAGCTCGCAGAGGCGACCAGCACCTTGAAGAAGACGCTCGCGACCGTCGATTCGATGGCGAACACCACCAACACGCTCGTGCGCGAGGACGTGCGCAAGCTGCTGCAGACCGCCGACACCGCGCTCGCATCGGTCGACCGCATGGCCGATTCCGCCGGCCTGCTGGTCGAGGACAACCGCGCCGCGATCGGCGCGTTCAGCAACCAGGGCCTGCGCCAGATCGGCCCGACCGTGCTCGAGCTGCGCGAGACGCTGCGTTCGCTCAAGCAACTCAGCGACAAGCTCGGCGCCTCCGACAGCCTGCTGCTCGGCCGCGACCAGCCCAAGGAGTTCCAGCCCCGATGAACATCCGCCTCCTCCCCGCGCTGCTGCTCGTTCTGCCACTCGCCGCATGCTCGTCGCTGCTCAGCGTGCAGCGCGCGCCGTTCACGATCTACTCGCCGAAGCTTTCCGCGCCCGCCGCGACCGCATCGGTGCCGCGCGTCGCGTGGCAGCTCGCGGTCGAGACGCCGCTCGCCAGCGATGCACTCGACACGGCGCGCATCGTCGTCATGCCGAGTCCCGGCGTCATCGAAGTCTTTCCGGCCGCACGCTGGAGCGACAGCGCGCCGGCGCTGCTGCGCAACCTGATCGTGCAAGGCTTCGAGGATTCGCAACGCATCGTCGGCGTCGGCAGCGCGGCTTCGGGCCTGCGTGCGGACTACGCGCTGGCGGTCGTGGTGCGCGACTTCCAGCTCGAGATGAATGGCGGCGCGCATGCGACGATCCGCCTGCAACTGCGCCTGCTCGACTACACCACCAACCGCGTGCTCGCCACGCGGGCCTTCGAGGCCGAGGCACCCGCCGCCAGCTCCGATGCGGCCACCGCGTTCGGCGCATTCCAGGACGCGATCAACCGGATCGTGCCGGAACTGGTCGAGTGGACGCTGCGCGAGGGCGAGGCGAATTACGCGATGAAGGGCTGACGGCGAACTCGCCGCCAGGCGGCTCGACCCGCCCTGCGTGCAGGCACCGATCACCGTCAGTTCTCTCGCGGCTCGCCGCGGGGACCCCCGTTTCCCTCGCGCGCCCGCAACGGCGACAATAGGCGCAGATCCAGACCCGAATTCCGCGCCACCGGTTCGCCGATGGCGCCCCTGTCGTCGCGCCCGGCCCGAATGAGCGAAGTCGAAACCCGCAATCCGCACAGCCAGTTGCAAGGCCAGCTCGCGCGGGTCAGCGAACTGCTGCGCCGCCAGCACCTGGTCGAGGACCTCGCGCACCGGCAGCAGGGCGACCACCACGATCTGGTCGAGGGACTGGTTCATCGCCAGCACCTCGCCGAACTGCAACGCGAAATCGACGGCCTGCACCCGGCCGACATCGCCTACATCCTCGAAGCACTGCCACCGCAGGAACGCCTCGAGGTGTGGAACCTCGTCAAGGCCGACCGCGACGGCGAGATCCTGCTCGAAGTGTCCGACGCGGTGCGCGAGTCGCTGCTCGCGGACATGGACAAGCCGGAGCTGATCGCAGCCGCCGAACAGCTGGATGCCGAGGAGATCGCCGATCTCGCCGAAGACCTGCCCGACGACGTGCTGGCGGAACTTCTGCACCGGTTGAACGCCGAGGAACGCGGCCAGGTGCAGACTGCGATGGCCTGGGAGGACGACCAGGTCGGCGCGATCATGGATTTCGACATGGTGACGATCCGCGAGGACGTCACGCTCGAGACCGTGCTGCGCTACCTGCGCAGGCTGAAGGAATTGCCCGACCACACCGACAAGCTGTTCGTGGTCAACCAGGACACCGTGCTGACCGGCGTGCTGCCGATCCGCTGGCTGCTCGTCAATGACCCGGCCAAGCTCGTGAGCGCGGTGATGGCCGCCGATGCGAACACGTTCCATCCCGAAGACGACGTCGTCGACACGGCGCAGGCGTTCGAACGCTACGACCTGGTCACCGCGCCCGTCGTCGACACCCTCGGTCACCTGATCGGCCGCCTCACGATCGATGCGATGGTCGACGTGATCCGCGAGGAGAGCGACGCGGAAGTGCGCGAGCGCTTCGGCCTGCGCGAGGACGAGGACATCTTCGCCTCGGTGTGGAAGTCGCTGCGCAACCGCTGGGCCTGGCTCGCGATCAACCTCGTCACCGCGTTCGTCGCCTCGCGCGTGATCGGCCTGTTCGAGGGCTCGATCCAGAAACTCGTCGCGCTCGCGGCCCTGATGCCGATCGTCGCCGGCATCGGCGGCAACTCCGGCAACCAGACCATCACGATGATCGTGCGCGCGCTCGCGCTCGACCAGATCAGCGCGACCAGCGCGAAACGCCTGCTGCGCAAGGAACTCGGCGTGGCGCTCGTCAACGGCCTGATCTGGGGCGGCGTGATCGGCCTCGTCGCGTGGCTGCTCTACCGCAACGTCGCGCTCGGTTTCGTGATGACCGCCGCGATGACCCTGAACCTGCTGCTCGCCGCGCTGATGGGCGTCTTGATCCCGATGACCCTGCTGCGCTTCGGCCGCGATCCGGCAATGGGATCGAGCGTGATGATCACCGCGCTCACCGACAGCGGCGGCTTCTTCATCTTCCTGGGCCTGGCGACGCTCTTCCTCGTCTGAAGGGAAGCCGAACGCGGCGCGAGCGACTCTGGACGCCGCGCCGATCTCGGCGCACTCTGCCGCGGAGCCTCACAGGGAGCGCGATCGCGGCGATGGCCAAGGCGTTCACATCGAGCGATCGCCAAGCGGACGGCTGGACGCCGCCGGCCCCCGACGAGGCGCTGCGCGAGATCGCCGAAGCGGCGGCGGCCGCCTGCGACGGCGTGCTCGGCTTCATCGCCTGGCCGGAGCAGCTCCGCCTCGTCGCGAGCGTCGAGGGGTTGCAGGAAATCCCGCTGCGCGAGGCGATCCCGCTGTTGCTCGAGCGCATCCCGAACCAGAGCGGACCTGCGGCGGCTCCCGGTACCGAGGGCGTCGTGATCATCGACCCGGCGGACGACACGCCCGGCGGTCACCGCATCGCGGCCGTCGTCCTGCCCGCCGGCGAGTACGATCCGCTCGGATTGCTCGGCGTACTCGATCCCCGCTGCAACGAGGCGGCCGCGATACGCGCGCTCTCCGGGATGCGAGAACTCGCCAGCCGCCAGTTCGCCCTGCATCGTGATCTCGAACGGCGCACCGAGACCGCGGCGGCGCGCGGCGAGCCGCCGCGCGTGACCCCGCTCGCGTGTTCCACCGAGGACGCGGCAAGCAAGTCGACGCGGCTCGATCAACGCTTCGCCGAGGCGCTCGTCGAGAGCATGCCAGGCATCCTCTATCTCTACGATGCGCGGGGTCGCTTCCTGCGCTGGAACCATCACCTCGAACATATCTCCGGCTACGGCGCGGAGGAGATTGCCCGCATGCATCCGCGGGCGTTCTTCCCGCCTGCTCAGCGCCTGTCGCTGGAAGCGAACATCGCCGAGGTGCTTGCGTTCGGCGCGTCCTCGTTCGAGGCACCGCTGCTGACACGCGACGGGCGAGAAATCCCCTATTTCTTCATCGGCAAGCGCGTCGAGTTCGACGGACATCGATGCCTCGTCGGCGTGGGCATCGACATTTCCGAGCGGGTGCGTGCGGAGCGCGAGCACGATGCCAGTGAACGGCGCTTCCGCACGCTGTTCGACTACGCGCCCGACGGCATCCTCGTCGCCGACGCCGACAGCGTCTACCTCGAAGCCAATGCAAGCGCATGCCGCATGCTTGGCTACGAGCGGCACGAACTCATCGGCCTCGGAGCGAACGACATCGTCGCGCCGATCGAACACGAAAACCTCCCTTCGGTGATCGAGGCGATCCGCAACAGCGAGGTGCACCACCGCGAATGGCTCATGCGGCGCAAGGACGGCACGACGTTCCCGGCGGAAGCAATCGCGACGCTCATGCCCGACGGCAAGCTGCTCGGGATGCTGCGCGACGTCACCGAGCGTCGGCGCCAGCAGGAAGAGTTGCGCAGCAGCGAAGACCGCTTCCGTGCCATCTTCGAGCGAGCCGGCGTGGGTATCGCGCTCGTAGACGCGCACAGCGGCCACTTCGTGCGCTGCAACCGGGCGCTCGCCGACATGCTCGGCTACACGCCCGAAAACCTGTGCCGCCTGCGCGTCGAGGAGGTCACCCATGCCGCGGACAAGCCCGCGCAGCATGCGTTCACGCAGAAGCTGTTCGCGGGCACGATCGACCGTTACCGGTTGGAAAAACGCTACCTCCGCAAGGACGGCAGCGAAATGTGGGGACTCCTGACGGCGACGCTGGTGCGCGACCGCTGCGGCGATCCGCAATACATCGTCGGCATGGTCGAGGACGTGACGGAACGGCGGGCACTGCATGCTGCGCTCGAGGAAAGCGAGAAGCGCTTCCGGCAGATTGCCGAGCACATTCCCGCCGTGTTCTTCCTCGTCGACGTCGCTTCGGGCGAATGCCTGTACGTAAGTCCCGCGTACGAGCGAATCTGGGGGCGAAGCTGCCAGAGCGTGTACCGCGCACCGAACTCGTGGCTCGACGCCATCGTGCCTGGCGACCCCAACCCGATGCTGCGCGACGGCCAGCCGATCGACCCGACGGGAAATCTCGATTTCGAGTATCGCATTGCACGCCCGGACGGCTCGATCCGCTGGATCCGCTCGCGCAGCTTCCAGGTGAGGGGGAAAGACGGCCAACTCGAGCAGATCGCCGGCATCGCCGAGGACATCACCGCGGCGAAGGAGCAGGAGCGCAGGATTGCGCGCCTTTCGCGCATCCGCGCTGTCATCGCCGCACTTCACTCGGCGATGTTGCGCCAGACCGATCGCGATTCGCTGCTGCAGGCGGCCTGCAGCGTCGCCACCGTCGAGGGCATCTTCCAGATCGCATGGGTGGCTGGACCGCGCGAGGGCGGCGAAACACCGGCGATCCTCGCCATTTCGGATGGCGCCGCGCGCGAGTTCGTCGTTACCAACCTGCGATTGCTCGGTGCGGACCATTTCGCCGCGCGCGCGCTCGCCACGCGCGAACCGGTCGTCATCAACGATTTCTCGAAGGATCCGTCGCTCCAAGCGGTATGCGATCGACTGGTCGCGCACGAATGCCGTTCCGGCGCCGCGTTCCCGCTGTCGTCCGACGGCGCAGTGGTTGCCGCACTCGTACTGCTCGCGCGCGAACGCGACGTTTTCGACGACGAGGAAATCGGCTTGCTGCGCTGGATGACAAGCGATCTCTCGTACGCACTCGAGCATATCGAGAACGCGCAAAGACTCGAGCATCTCGCTTATTTCGACGCACTTACGGGCCTCGCCAACGCCGCACTGTTCCGCGACCGGCTGGCTCGGTTCGTCGCCGCCGCCCAGGCGACGAACGAGAAGGTGTGCGTGGTGATCATGGACCTCGAGAACTTCACCCGCCTCAACGACAGCCTCGGCCGCGAGTGCGGCGACGAGATCCTGCTCGCGGTCGCGCAACGCCTCGAGCGATGCCTCGAGGAGCCCCGTGCGCTCGCCCGCTTGGGCGCCGACACCTTCGCGATCGCGCGACCCGGCAGCGGCGATCGCGTCGCGACGCGGTTGCTCGACCAGGTGGTCGAAGCGCTGCGCGATCCGATAGAAGTGGGTGGCCAGGCAATTTCACTCAGCAGCCAGGCAGGCATTGCGCTCTATCCGGACGACGCGGACGACGACATCGGGCTGTTCAAGCACGCCGAGGCAGCACTCAAGCTCGCCAAGTCGAGTGGCGCCCGCCATATGTTCTACTCGGCGCAGATGAACCGGCGGATCGCTGCGCGACTCGAGGCGGAGGCCGCGCTTCGAGCGGCCGTCGAGGCGAAGCAATTCGTGCTCCACTTCCAGCCTCGCGTGGACATGATAAGCGGTCTCGTCGTGGGGGCCGAGGCGCTGATCCGCTGGCAGCACCCCGAGCACGGCCTCGTGCAACCGGAGGATTTCATCGCGCTGGCCGAGGAAACCGGCCTGATCGTGCCGATCGGCGCCTGGGTGATCGACGCCATCTGCGCGCATCAGGCCGCGTGGCTCAAGGCCGGCGCGGCCATGGTGCCGATTGCCGCAAACGTCTCGTCGGTGCAGCTGGACCATAGCGACATCGTGCGCACCGTAAGCGACGCGCTCGCGCGCCATTCCCTGTTCGCGCGCCACCTGCACCTCGAGCTGACTGAAAGCTCGGTCATGAAGGACCCAGTCGCAGCGACGGAAGTGCTGCGCAGACTGCGCGAACTCGGCGTCGGCCTCGCCCTCGACGATTTCGGCACCGGCCATTCGTCGCTCGCCTACCTCAAGCGTTTCCCGTTCACGCGCGTGAAGATCGACCGCACTTTCATCTCCGACATCACGCACAGCGCGGAGGACGCCGCGATCGCCTCGGCGATCATCACGATCGCGCACCGCATGGGGCTCAAGGTCGTTGCAGAAGGCGTCGAGACGCAGGGACAGTTCAACTACCTGTCGATGCAGGAATGCGACGAGATGCAGGGCTTCTACTTCAGTCCCGCGGTTTCCGCCGAAATGTTCGAGGATTACCTGCGCGGCGGGCGAAGCATCCGCCTGCTGCCGCGCGCGGACGAGGAACGCCGCACCGTGCTCGTGGTCGACGACGAACCCGGCATCCGCACAGCGTTGACGCGCATGCTGCGCAGCGACGGCTACCGCGTGCTGACCGCGGCGGGCGGCGACGAAGGCCTGCACGTGCTTTCCCTCAACACCGTGCAGGTGATCATCTCGGACCAGCGCATGCCGGGCATGTCGGGCACGGAGTTCCTCGGCAAGGTCAAGGACCTCTACCCCGAGACGATGCGCATCATCCTGTCGGGCTACACCGAGATCGACGTCGTCACCGAGTCGGTCAATCGTGGCGCGGTGTTCCGCTTCCTGACCAAGCCCTGGGACGACGACCTGTTGCGCGAGCAGGTGCGCGACGCGTTCCAGCGCTATCGGCCGCGTGCAGCCGGCGACGGCGCGTCGTCCTGACTTCGCCGCAACTGCCAGAACGTCACCGTCGCTCGCACGATGGACTCGCCGCCGGAATCTTCGTCCCGATCCAGTCCGGTCGCCTGCTTAGAAGACCTGCCTTGCCCGAGACGCTCGCGTAACCTCACACCGGATCATCGCTGCGCAACACGATCGCTCCCTCGTCGTCGTGCTCGACATGCGTGACGCGCGCCGGCACCGCCTGGATGCGCGCCGACTTCTGCGCGCCCGCCTGGCGCTGCGCGCGTGCGCGCGCACCGCCCGGCTGCAGCAACGTCACGACCGCCGACGCGAGGTCTTCATCGACCCACGGCTTGCCGATGAATCGGGCGAGCTGCACCTCGTTGACGGCGGCGATGATCACGTCGCGATCGGCGTAGCCCGAGCAGATCATGCGCGGCGCGGCCGGCTGCAACTCAATCATCGCCGACAGGAACTGGACGCCGTCCATGTTCGGCATGCGGTAGTCGCTGATGACGAGGTCGAAATCCTGTTCCTCGCTTCGCTCGAGCGCCTGCTCGGGCGAAGTGAACGCCTCCACCTTGAGCGCCTCGCCGTCAAGTTCGCCGACATCGATCGATGCAAGGCAGCGGCGCAACGCGTTGAGGATGTTCGGTTCGTCGTCGACGAGGAGGATGCGGTACATGAAGGAATGCCTCGGATTGGAGCCTGATCAGTGCGGCTGCGCGATCGGCAGGTCGATGCGCAGCAGCGTGCCCTGCCCCGGCGTGCTCGAGATCTCGATCGTCCCGTGGTGCTTGGAGACGATGCCGTAGGAGATCGCGAGGCCGAGACCAGTGCCGCTGCCGACCGGCTTGGTGGTGAAGAACGGATCGAACACGCGCGGCAGCAGGTCCGCGGGGATGCCTTCGCCGTCGTCGCCGACGTCGATGTGCACGCGGTCGCCTGCGACCGAGGTCGTGACGGTGATGATGCCCTGGTCCTTGATCGCCTGGCCGGCATTCATGAGCACGTTCATGAACACCTGGTTGAGTTCCGACGGCAGGCATTCGACCAGTGGCAGCTCGCCGAATGTCTTGACGATCTGCGCCTTGTACTTGAGTTCGTTCCAGATGATGTTGAGGGTCGAATCGAGGCCGCGATGAATATCCGCCTGGATCCAGTCCTCCGAGCGTTCCTTGCGCGCGAAATCCTTGAGGTCGCGCACGATCTTGCAGACGCGGTCGATGCCTTCGCGTGATTCACTGAGCAGTTGCGGCACGTCGCCGGCCAGGAAATCGAGGTCGAGTTTCTGCCGGATCGATTCCGCCGCAGCCGCGCCGGCACCGCCGGCAAGCGCCGCCTCGTAGGACTGTATCGCCGAGAACAGCTGGGAGATGTAGCGCTGCAGCGTGCTCAGGTTCGAGTTGACGTAGCCGATCGGGTTGTTGATCTCGTGCGCGACACCCGCCGCAAGCTGGCCGATCGAGGCGAGCTTCTCTGACTGCATCACCTGTTCCTGCGCGCCCTGCAGCCTGGCATAGGCCACCTCAAGTTCGGCGTTTCGCGCGTGCAGCTCTGACTCGCGCGCGCTGTCCAGCGTTATGTCGCGCACCGTCATGCCGAACAGTTCGGCGCCGACGCGCGACAGGTGGACGAGCAGGATCTTGTGCTGGCCGCGCCCGACGCCGAGGATGACTTCGCCATTCCAGCTGCCCTGCACGCTGCACAGGTGCAGCGCAACGCTGCTCAACAGCTCCGGGTGCCAGTCGTCGACCGTTTCGAGCGGCCGGTCGCCCTTCTCCGGCGCGCACAGTCGCGCGAACACGCGCGCGGCTGGATTGGCGTAGCGCACGTTCCTGGCCGCGTCGAACAACAGGGTGGCCGTCGGTGCGGCATCGACGAGCGCGCGCAGTGTCGCTTCCATCGCGTCAGGGCACGCCGCAGCCGGCGCGCCGCGCACAGGCGGCACCGCCGCGTCTGGTTTTGACGCGAAAGGGATGGCGGTCGACACGAATCGCGTCCTCGCTCCGTCGCTGCGCGGAATGCGCAGTTGCGACATGGGCGACCATGCTACGTCCCTCCAACCGACGGTCGTAGTGAGGGCGAATGCGTATACGTATCTTCACGTATCGCGGCTCCCGCTGCGGGCCGGCGTCGGCAGCGCACCGACCACCAGGCGCATTCGGATCAGGTCGGCAAGGCTTTGCGCCGCGGTCTTCTCCATGATCCGTCCGCGATGGATCTCGATCGTGCGATGGCTGCCGCCAAGCGTGCGGGCGATCTCCTTGCTCGTCTTGCCGGCCACGATCCATTCCAGCACCTCTCCTTCGCGCGGCGTCAGCGTCCGCAGGCGGCGCTCGAACTCGAGCCGTCGCCGCGCCTCGACGCGTTGCATCGCCTGTCGTTCGATCGCCGCGCGCACGCGGCGCAGCAGGTCGTCGTTGTCGAATGGTTTCTCGACGAAATCGGCGGCACCCGCGCGCATCGCCGCGACCGCCACCGGGACCTCCGCGGCACCGGTGAGGAATACGACCGGCAGATCCGCGGCACGAGCGTGCAGCCGCGCCTGCACTTCGAGTCCTCCCATGCCGGGCATGCCCACGTCCAGCACGACGCAGCCGGGCACGTCGTGCGACGGGCGCGCGAGGAACGCCTCGCCCGTCGCGTAGACTTCGGTCGAGAGTCCTGCGGTGACGAACAGGCGCCGCAACGCGGCGCCCATGTGCTCTTCGTCGTCGACGACGAAGACGATCGGTGCGGCATCCGCCGCGCCAGGATCCACTCGAGTCCCGGGCTCGCGTTCAGGCATCACGGCATCTCGTCGTCGATGCGACAGATGCTACGCCGATTGCAACCGCAGAAGGCAATGAACCCGGAACTCGGATCGGGCCCCCGCGGCTGCCCGGGCGCCTAGCACGCGATCGCATTCCAGCGGCATCACGGACGCGATCGTGCCAGCGCAACCGTCGCGCACAGGGTGGCCTGCGGCTTCGAATCAGTACGCCGACGCGGCGAGCGCGACGTCTGCGTCCTTCCATGCGTGCGCGAACGCCAGCGCGACATCCTCGGCCTCGCGCTGCCGGTGCTGCGCCTGCAGCGCCTGCGCGAGCCCATGCAGCGCCCAGCCATTGTCCGGATGGCGTTGCAAATCCTCGCGATAGACCGATTCGGCCTCGGCGGCACGCCCGTCGGCGAGCAGTTGCGCGCCGAGCAGGTGGCGCACCGGCACGAACCAGTTGGCCGGCTCGTCGTAGGCGAGCAGGTCCTCCGTCGCGACCGCACGGCGCAACGCCGCGACGGCGGCGGCGCGATCGCCTTCGGCGATCGCGATGCGCGCGACGGCGACGTCGGTCGCGACGACGAGCAGATCCTTCGCCAGATTGAGTCCGGCCGGCGCGTCGGCCGGCAACGCTCCGGCGATCGCGTCGAGCTTCGCCTTCTCCTCGCGCGCGTGGGCGATGTCGCCGGTCGCCGCGAACGCGCACGCGCGCGCGTAGTGGTGCGCCGCGCGCAAGCCTTGCAGGCTGGCATCGGGCGCCGGCTCATCGAGCAACTCGCGCCAGCGACCGAAGCGCTCGAGCACGAAGTAGCGCTCGGCCATGTACCAGTCCAACCCGCTACCCATCTGCAGCATCGCGTCCGGCACGTGCGCGCGCATGTCGCGCGTCGCCTGCAGCGCCTCCGCCGAACGTCCCTGCATCGACGCCGCGTAGGCGAGGAACTGGTAGTTGTGCGCGAGGTACATGCCGGCGTAGTAGGCCCATTCCGGCGGCTTCGACTGCTCGATGTAGGCGAGGTCGACACGCGCACCGGCGCGGTTCGCCTCGCTCGCGTCGGCGTAGCGGCCGACCCGCTGGAAGATGTGCGCCGGCATGTGCACGATGTGGCCGCCGCCCGGGATCAGCCCGGGCAAGCGTTCGGCCGCGGCAATCGCCTTTTCCGGATGCGGCGACGCCTCGACGGCGTGGATGTAATAGTGGTTGGCACCCGGATGCGCGGGATTGCGCGCGAGCACCGCCTCCAGCGTCGCAACGATTTCGTCCGTACCCGGAGCGGCAGTGCCGTCGTTGCGCCATAGTTTCCACGGGTTCGCGGTCATCGCCGCTTCGGCGAAGAACACCTGCACGTCGTCGTCGGCAGGAAAGCGATGCGCGACGTCGCGCATGGCGTCCGCGTAGGCGCGGTTGTACGGCGCCATCGCGTCCGGCGACAGCGGCTGCGGCCCCGGATAGCGTTTCGCGAGCGCCGCGATCAGGGCCTGCTCGAACGGCGTCGCATGCGCCGCCTGATGCTGCGCCGACTGCAGCGCCTGCCACAACACGGTCCAGCGTTCAGGCATCGCCGGCATGTTGTAGTTCGGCCCGAGCGCCTCGCCCGCGCCCCAGTAGCAGAGCGCGCACGCCGGATCGAGCTCGATCGCGCGCGCGAACGCACGCGCGGCCTCGTCATGGTTGAATGCATAGATCAGTCGCAGGCCCTGGTTGAAATAAGCCTGCGCCTCGGCCGATGTCGTCGTGACCGCGCGTGAATGGGTGCCGAGGTTGTCGAGCCGCTGCGCGCCTCGTGCCCACTGGGAGAGAGTGGGCCCGGGCGCAGCGGCCGGCGTCGCCGTCAGCGCATGTTCGTCGTGCTCCGGACGATCAAGCGGAGCGGAGCACGCGGCGACGCCGAGTGTCGCGACAAGCAGCAGGGCACCACGTGAATTCGGCATCGCCACTCTCCCGGCATCGACTGGTCGCGCCAGACTACCGCACAAGGGCATTCACGCGGCCACGGTTCAGCCCACGGAATGCGCCGGATGCGAGCGGCGCACCGCCGGGACCGCTTGCGCGAGCAGCGCGCAGCCGACCAGGGTCCACACGATCAACGCACCGCTCGGCAGGTCGAGCACGGCCGACAGCACGAGGCCGGAGGCGTAGCCGAGTGCGCCGATCGAATAGGCCGCGACCAGTTGCGCCCGGCCCTGCATACCCGCGGTTGCGAGAGCCGGAACGATCAGGCTCGCGAACACGAGGTAGACGCCGACCAGTTGCACCGACGCGGTGATCGCAAGCGCGAACAGGCCATAGAACAGCACGCCATCGAGACGGCCGCGACGCCAGCCGAGGAACGCGAGCAGCGCGACCGACAGCAGCAGTGCCGGCACAAGCTGGCCGTAGCTGACCCACAGGATCTGCCCGACCAGCAGGTCCTTGAGGTGTTCGCCGCCCTGCGGATTGTTCGCCAGCAGGAGCAGGCCGCCGGTCGCGGCGAGCACGAACAGGGTGCCGATCAGCGGCTCCTGGTATTCGGGCCAGCGCCGGTCGGTCCACGCCAGCAGTGCGGCGCCGGCGAGCGCGGCAAGCGCAGCGGCGACCTGCACGCCCCAGCTCGCCTCGTCGATGCCGACGTACTGCGCGAGGATCACGCCGAGCCCGGCGATCTGCGCGATCGCGAGGTCGATGAAGATGATGCCGCGCGACAACACGCGCCGACCGAGCGGCACATGCGTGGACAACACGATCAGGCCCGCTGCGCAGGCGGGGCCGAGGATGCCGATGTCGAGACCGGACCAGTTGGGATTCACTTGGCGACTCCGAGCAGCTTGTCGATGGTCGAGTCGTAGAACGAGAACAGGTCCTTCGACTGCGCATCGCCACCGACGGTGAACGGCAGCGTGAGTGCCGGCACGCCGGTGCGTTCGGCGAGCCAGTCGGCCGGCTTCGGATCCTGGTAGGCGGCGCGGATGATCGCGAGCGCGTGGCCGTTCTTCGTCGTGTCGACCAGCGTCGCCAGATGCGCGCTGGTCGGCGGCACGCCGGGCTTGGGTTCGAGCGAACCGATCTCGTGCAGGCCGAGCCAGGTCGTGAGGTAGATCCAGCTGTTGTGGTGGACGACGACGTTGCGGCCCTTGAGCGGCGCCGCCTTGGCTTCCCACTTCGGAATCGCCGCGCTCCAGCGCGTGATGAAATCCGCGAGGTGCTGCTGGTAGGTGGCGGCGTTCGCGGCATCCAGTTCACCGAGGCGAGCGGCGAGCGCTTTCGCGATGACCAGAACGCGCTGCGGGTCCATCTGGAAATGCGGATTGCCGCCCGGATGCACGTCGCCGTTGGCGCGATCGAGTTGCGAGGGCTTCTCCAGCGTCGTGATCTGGTCCGCCGCCATGAACGAGCCGGCGCCGGACGCGATCTTCGGATTGCCGGACTGGCGCACCAGCTGCGGCAGCCAGCCGATTTCCAGATCGGCACCGGTGCAGACCGCGAGGTCGGCGCGCCGCACTTTGGCGATCAGGCTCGGCTTCGCCTCGATCACGTGCACGTCCTGCAGCGCGGAGGTGCCGACGTCGACGTCGAGCTTGTCGCCGCCGAGCTCATTGAGCAGCGAACCCCATTCCGGTTCGCACGCGAACACCTTGAGGTTCGCGTGCGCGGGCGCGGTGAAGGCAGCGGCGCAGAGGGCCAGCGTGCACAGCATGATCAGCTTGTTCATTCGTCCACCTGTCAGGGCAAGAGCATCGCGGCTGAAGCCGCTCCTACGTACACAGCAAGAATCTGCGCATCGTCGGTTCCAGGCGGGACTCCCCGTGGGAGCGCCGGAAGGCGCGATGCTTTTCAGCCCTCGTCCCGGGGGCATCGTGGATGGGGGCGCCCCTTGCCGATCAGAACTTGTGCGCGCCATGTGCGCCGAGGCTGACCTGGTACTGCAGCGTCAGCGCGTTGTCGGTCGTGTTGCTCGTCGGCTGGTCGCGCGCGAACTGCAGGCGCAGCAGGCTGAATTCGCTGTTGCGCCAGGTCAGTTCCAGCGTGTTGCGGTAGGGATCGAACGCGCTCGCATACGGACCCGTGCGATCGGCCCACAGCTTGTCGACGCGGTAACCGATGTCCCAGGTGCGGTTGAAGCGGTAGATGCCTTCGACATAGGCGCCGCGTCGTGCGCCATGCCAGGCGAGCGGCTCGCCTTCGTCGAGCGGATTGACCGCCGTGCCGTTGCGATGGTCGACGAAGTACTCGCCGCGCACGGTCACGCCGCCATCCTTGAAGTTGCCTTGCGGCGCCCATTTCCACGTCGCATCGCCGATGTACAAGGTGCTGTCGCCGCTGAAGCCGTCGGCCGCGCCGGTCGCGCTCGACTTCAGCATCGACAGGCCGGCGAGCCACGAATTCTCGATGCCGATGTCGCCGCCCGCATGCGCGAACAATGTCTTCACGCCGGCGCCGCTGTGCTCGGCCCCGCCACTCGGATAGTTGCCGCCGCGGAAGATCTCGCCGCCGACTTCAAGGTACAGGTCGGTCGGCGCGAGCCAGCGCAGCTGGGCACCGTCGTCGCCGTACTGGCTGCCGAGGAACGCCTGGTACGCGAGCGGCCGGTCGAAGAAGTTGTCGGTGTGCGCGTGATGACTGTTGAGGTAGCCGATGTTGGAGAAGAAGCGGCCGAGGCGCAGGTTGAAACCGTCCGGCAGCGCGGTGGTGTCGATGAACGCTTCCTCGACACCGACATGGTCTTCGCCGTTGTCGCTGTGCGCAGTCAGCGTGAGCTGGCCGTAGAACTTCTCGTCGATGTTCGAGGCCAGCGAGATTTCGCTCTCGCCAAGCGAGATGCCGCGCGGTCCAGGCCCGCCTTCATCGACGACTGGAAAACCGGCGCGCGCGTAGTGGTTCGGGTCGAGCGAGTGGCTCGTGTAGCTGCCGTTGAGGATGACGCTGATCGCCGGATTGAACGCGTTCGCATTGCCACCGGACGGCGCGGCGGCAGGTGGCGCGGCCTCGACCGCGGCGACCGCCGGCGGCGGTGCCGCCTTCAGCGCGGCCAGTTCCGCCCGCGCGGCCTGCGCCGCGGCGATTGCATCCTCCGCCTGTTTGCGCAACAGCCTGTCGTTCGCCTCCAGCACCTTCACGCGCGCGGCGAGCGCATCCAGTTGCTGTTGCACGGTCATCGCGCCTTCGCGGGCGGACGCAGGTCGCGCCGCAACCAGCGGCGCGAGCACGAGGGTGGAACTGAGCAGGAGGACAGGCAAGCGCATGCGAAGCGGTTCCGGGTCGAGGGAGCAACACTCCAAGATAGTTACAATATAACAACTACCTTGCATGTGCCTGTCGTCGGGGGTGGCATCGCTCAGCGCCCTCTGGACGAGCCCACAAGCGCGCGCTTCTCCGCTGGCGTCAGCTGCTTGATCGCGTATTCGGCCTTGGCAGCGCTGGAGCGGTCGGGATGTTCGAAGCTCGCGAGCACGCGCAACGGCGGATGCGAACGGGTGTAGCGGGCACCGCGTCCGGCCGCGTGCAGCGCGAAGCGCATCGCCACGTCGATCGCGATGCCGGTGTAGAGGCTGCCGTCACGGCATTCGAGGATATAGACGAACCACGTCTTGGGCGACGCGGTCGGCCGGACGCGACCCGGCGCAGCGACCGGGCCCTTCAACGGCGGGCGCCGAGCTCGGCCAGCCGCTCGCGCGCATAGGCGCTGAGTCGATCCGGCGGCAGTTGCGCCGCACCCGCGGCGGCGAGGTGCTCCTGCATCGGCTGCGTGCGACCGTTGCGCCGCTCGCAATCGGCGGCGAGCACGTGTGCCTCCACCGCGACGGCTTCGCCGGCGGGCGCGACCTCCAGCACGTGCGCGATCGCGCTGCAGTCCTTGCCCTCCGGCTCGGCTCGCGCGAGCAGGCGCGCATGCATGAGACGCACCTCGGCGCCGCCGGCGCCGGCGTATTGGCTGCTGCTGCGCTGCGTGTGGGGCAGTACGTGGCTCATCACCTGCAACGCCTCGTCGTAGGCGCCCGCCGCTTCGAGCGCGCGTATCAGGTTGAGGTGTGCCGTGATGGCGGAAGCGCGGTCATCCTCGCCGCGCCTGTCGAAGATGGCGACGCTCTCGCGCAGCAACGGCACCGCCTTGTCGAAGTCGCCCGCGCTGCGCCAGATGTCGCCGAGCATCGCCAGCGAGCGCGCGATCGCCGCGGAATCCGCCGGCAGGTGCGCCCTGCGCATCGCCAGCACGCGCGCGCCGAACTCGGCTGCCTCGGCGAACCGGCGCTGGTTGCGCAGCGCCGCGGCGACATTGTTCATCGAGATGTCCGTCGCGAGGTTGCCAACGCCGTACAGCTTCTCGTCCAGCGCGAGTGCCTCGCGATAGGCGCTTTCGGCCTCCGCGGCGCGCTCGGCACGCAGCAGCGAAAGGCCATAGGCCGCGGCAAAATTGGAGCGTTCGAGCAGCGGCAGGTCCGGGCGCCGACGCGAGGCCTCGTAATTGGCCTGCGTCAGCGCGATCGCATCCCCACCGCGATGCGCGGAGATCAGCAGCGAGGAGTACAGGTCGACGAACTTGCCGACTGCCGCGCTGCCGAGGCCGTCGGTCGCGACCGCTTCGCGATAGACCCGGTCCAGATGCGGCAATGCGTCCGCCGCACGGTCGAGGTTGTTGTACACGACCGCGATCAGGTAGCCGAAGCGACGCCTGAGCACGCCGTCGCTGAGCGGATCGGTCGCGACGAACGACTGCGCCTGTTCGAGCTCGTGCAATGCCGCGTTCGACTGGCCGTCCGAGTCGAGCGCGCGCGCGAGCTCGAGCTGCGTTTCGGCGCGCAGGCGCACATCGTCGCCGCGCAACGCCGCTTCGTGCGCGCTGCGCATGAGCTCCAGTCCGCGCGGATGGTCGTCCATCGTGAGGTACGCGCTGCCGATCGCCATCAGCATGCTCGCGCGGCTGGTCGGCGCGATGTCGGACTGCGCCCCGACCTTGTCCGCCGCGCGCCTGAGCAGTTCGCTTGCGCGCGGATCGCGGCCGTCGCTGCTGCCGGGCTCTGCCGCCTTGAACACGCCGGTCAGGAACTCCGACACCGCGCGTGCCTTGCGCGCTTCGTTCTGCGCGACGAGCTCCTGCTGTCGCGCGCGCTCGGCCTGCCACAGCGCGACACCGAGCCCGGTCAGGATGCCCGCGAAGGCGATCGACCCCAGCGCGACGGCGAGCCAGTGGCGCTGCAGGAAGCGCACGCCGCGATAGCGCCAGTTGCCACGTCGCGCCGCGACGGGTTGCCGGCCCAGGTAGCAGCGGACATCGTTCGCCAGCGCCTCGACCGAGACATATCGTTGCTGCGGTTCCTTGCGCAACGCCTTCAGCACGATCGCATCGAGATCGCCGCGCAGGCTCGCGCCGAGCTGGTGCGGCTCGCTCGCACGGGCATGCGCCAGCGGCGACGACAGCGCGTCGCCGGAAACGGCTACCTGCGACGGGCGCTGCGCCTCCTCGGCGAGAATCGCGCGTTCGAGCATCGCCGGCGTCGTCGCGGAAAGGCGATAGGGCCGACGCCCGGTCAGCAGCTCGAACAGCATCACGCCCAGCGCGTACACGTCGACGCTGGTGGTGAGCGGGTCGCCGCGCACCTGTTCGGGCGCGGCGTATTCCGGCGTGAACACGCGCATCGCCGAACCGGTCATCGCGGCATCGTTCTCGAGCAGGCGCGCGATGCCGAAATCGAGCAGCTTCACCTCGCCGTCGCTGCCGACCAGCACGTTCGACGGCTTGAGGTCGCGGTGCACGACCAGACTGCGATGCGCGTAGGCGACCGCCGCGCACACCGCGAGGAACAGTTGCAGGCGATCGGCGACCGCCAGGCGCCGTGCATCGCAGTGCGCGCACAGCGGCTGGCCGTCGACGTACTCCATCGCCAGGTACGGTTTGCCGTCCGCCGTCTCGCCGCCGTCGACGAGGCGCGCGATGTTCGGGTGATCGAGGCTCGCGAGGATGCGCCGCTCGCTGCGGAAGCGCCGCTGCAGCTCGCCTGCTTCCCAGCTCGACCGCACCAGCTTGATCGCTGCGAACTGGCGGAAATCGCCGTCGACGCGCTCACCGAGGTACACCGCTCCCATGCCGCCGCGTCCGAGTTCGCGCTCGAGTCTCCACGGCCCGACGCGCGTACCGACCAAGGCCCCGCGTTCGTCCGCGCCCGCATCGTCGCCGATCCCGGCGAGCAGGTCCGGTGCTGCATCCCCCACGTCGGTCGCAGCGGCCGCCGTGCCTGCATCGGCGGCGAGCAGGGCGAGCACTTCATCGCGCAAGGCGAGGTCGGTGGAGGTCGCCTCGACGAATGAGCGGCGCTCCGCCTCCGGCAGCTCCAGCGCTGCTTCGAACATGGCTCGCACGCGATTCCACTGCCCGGCATCCATCGTCCGCCCTTCCCCGCCCCCGTGCCGCCGCCATCATATCGGCGCAACCGCCGCCATCGGCGCATCGAGGGAATTTCCGCCGACGCTGATACGTCGCTGCCCCTTTCCGCGCTTGACCTCGTTGCCAGCAGAACTTCCGCCCGCAGCGGCGGGCGGTCGCGCGGCTCCGACGAACCTGGGGGAATCCCGAATGCACCCGAAGACACCCGCAACCCGCCTCGCGCGCCTTGCCCTGCCGCTGGCCGGCCTGTGCCTGTTCGCAGCCACGGGCGCCGCCGCGCCCCTGCCGCGTTTCGCGACCCACGTGCGCACCGACATCGGATGCGACAACACGCCATTCGGACGTCGCGTCACCCTCGGCGGCGAAGCCGAGGCGATCGACATGATCGCCGCGAGTGGATTCAACGCATTCGACGAATACCAGCCCGCGGTTGACCCCGAGCCGCCGCCGCTGACGCGCACGATCCGCGGCGGCCTGTTTCCCGGCGATCTCGCCGGCACCACATTCGTCAAGGCGGTGAGCGTCGACCTCGACGGCGATGGCGCCGATGAAGTGGTGACGGCGAACAAGGTCACCGGCTCGAATGCGCTGCGGCTCGGCGTGTTCCGCCGATCCGGCGTGCCTTCGGCGGAGCTCATCGACAGCTGGACCTTGAACCAGTCGATCAACGCGGTGGACCTCGCGGCCGGCGACTTCGACGGCTCCACCGACCGCAAACAGGAGCTGGCCGTGCTCGTGCGCACGGCCTCGGGCATGCAGGTCTTCCTGCTCACCGGCAGCGCGAACGGGACGATCGCGCAGGCCGACGACAGCAGCGCGGGCCACTGGAGCCGCAGCGGTGCGGTCGGCAACATCAGCCTGGCCGCGGACGACATGCTGCTGGACGGGCGCGCGCAGGCAGTGGTGGTGGATGACACCGGTTCCGGCGGCACGCGCACGCTGAACTACCACCTGCTCGAATACCAGCCGACGACGGCGGCGTTGCCGATCGTCGGCAGCGACACCGCGATCGGCAGCAAGTCGTTCCAGAGCGTGCTCGGATTCTCCTACACCGCCGACAACGGCACGCCGGGCATCGACAGCATCGATCGTATCGAGGCCGACGCGGGTGATGTCGTCGACAGCGCGGCGGCGGAACTCGTCGTCCATACACAGTTCCGCCAATCGTCGTTCAACTACATCGGCCAGCGCCTGCATCATTTCACGACCACGCGCGACGCCGGCAACGCGATCACCGACATCGGCTTCGCCAGCCGCGGCAGCGGCGAGGAGTTCGACTCGAGCCACCTCGTGCAGGGCGACTACGAGGGTGGCCTGAAGAGCTTCGAAGCGACGATCGCGAACGTCGATCGCGTGTCGCCGTCGGAAATCGTGCTCGCGCGCGACGACACCAACACGCGCCTCGCGGTAGAGGTGTTCAAGGCCGAGGTCGATCTCGCCGCGGGCTATCTGTACGTCGCCGACGGCCTCACGGTGCAGTTCGACAACACGTCGACCGGGCCGATCGCGACCTATACCTGGGACTTCGGCGACGCCACCGGCGCGATCCACGACATCAACCCGGTGCACGTCTACACCGCGGCCGGCACGCGCACGGTCAAGCTCACGATCGTCGACAATCTCAATGTCACGCGCACGTACCAGCAGTCGATCACGGTCAGTGTCGGCGGCAGCAGCAACGGCGGCAGTGCCCCGGGCTTCATGTACCACGTCAAGACCACGCCGACGTACGCCGCCTACTACCCGGTCAGCGGCGGCAATGATCTGGCGATGGTCAACGTCGCCGTCGCCGACATGGACAAGGACGGCATCGCCGAGGTGATGACGCTGTCGCGCAACCAGACGCAGAACCTGCTGCATGGAATCTGGCACCTGACTGATACCTCGAATCCGTCAACGTTCGGCGGCATGTTCACCACGGAGACCTCGAACGCGCTCAACAGCCTCACCGCGCTCGACCTCGTCGCCAGCGACTTCGACGGCGATTCCGTCGAAGCGACGCTCGGCACCGACTGCCGCATGGTCGAGGAACCGCAACTGCGCCAGGTCGTCTGGCTGCCGCCCTACTTCCAGCGCCTGCAGTCCGCTGCCGCCAAGCTCGGCACGTTCGGCAAGTCGACCTCCGGCGGTTCCAGCCTGGAGGAGCGCTCCGGCAGCTTCACCTCGCACGACGTGTCCGGTTACCTCGGCGTCGCCGTCGGCGGCGACGTGCTCGGCATCGGCGCGAAAGCGACCGTGAAGGCGACCGCGGGTTACAACTACCAGAGCAGCTACGGTGCCATCCACGGGTCGGAGAACGGCTTCCAGGTCGACCAGGGCTATTCGCAGGATCACGGCGAAGCCCTCACCGTGATCGAGGACAACAGCTTCAACTGCTACTCGTACCAGGTCGAAAGCGCCGCCGGCGGCGTCGACCCGGAGAGTGCGGTGCGCATGTGCGAGGTGATCGATGGCAGCCGTTACACCTCGGCCAGCGACGCGCGTACATGGGACACGGACATCGCGGCCGCGTCACCCGGCCACCCGCCCGCGCAATGGTTCCCGCTGCAACGCGACTGGAACAGCATCGCGCTGTTCCGCACCGTCACCAGCAACGCGGCGTTCGCGGCCGGCAGCGCGCAGGACAAGGCGACCGACGGCCGATTCAGCACCGAGGCGCAGTCGAGCGGCGACTCGAGCCAACCGTACCTGCAGATCGATCTCGGCAGCGTGCAGGATGTCTCCAACATCCGCGTGTTCCCGACGTACGGACACGCGGCGGAACTCGCCGGCTTCCGCGTGTTCACGTCGAGCGCGCCGATGAATGGCGCCGCCCTTCCGAGCGGTGCCGGCGTGCGCACGTTCGCGCCGGAAACCGCCGACGACGTCACCTACGATCGCTGGAACATCTGGACGCGCGATCCGGCCAACCCGGCAACCATGCTGAAGGCGCGCTACATCCGCCTGCAGCATCCCGGCGTGGCGAGGCTGCGGGTGGCGGAGGTCCAGGTGTTCGGCGACGTGCATGCGGAGCCGCCCGCGTATCCGGACTCGGTGTGTGACCCGGTCGCCAACGACGGCTGGTTCAATGCACTCGTGTGGGACAACGCCGGGTCGGCGTTCCGCAGCATCGAGGTGCACGGCGACATGCTGTGGAACGGCAGCGGTGCGATGCCGGGCTGCACGAATTACTCGGGCTTGCTGCAAGCGGGCATCTGGGATGGCAATGTCGTCGGCGCCAGCGGTTCGATCGACTGGGACCTCAGTCAATCCTCGACCAACCTGGTCGGCAACAACACCTCGTTCGAAAGCTCCACGCGCGTAGGCGCCGAATTCGACCTCGAAGCGGGCTTCGTCGCCCAGGTGGTCGGCGGCGGCGCGTACGAGTTCAGCGAGGGCGTCACCGAAGAAACCCAGACGACGAGCTATTGGGGCCAGGGCCTCGAGATCGGCGGCTCGATCGCCGGATTCGACAGTGCCTACGCCTCGCTCGTCACCAGTTGTCGATACAACCCGCGCCCGTACGCGTTCCACCTGGTCGATCGTTCCAACACCGGCTACCAGCACGACGTCTACGCGGTCGACTACATCGTTCGCCAGGGCCCGAGCCTGTGGCAGCGCGGCATGGTACCGACGCTGTGCCAGCACGACGACCCGATCTTCGGCAGCGGCTTCGAATGAGTGCACGCGTCCGTCCGTGCATCGGCGCACGGACGGACGCGACTCAGAGCGGGTCGAACGAATCGCGGAAAATCAGGTCGCCGATGTCGATCTGCTCCTCGCCCGGCCCGATGTCGATCGGACCGGGCGCGTTGCCGATCGTCGCCAGGTCCACATTGCGCGGCTGGCCGAGCACATCCAGCACGAGATCCGCGGCGAGCGTCGACTGCAGGTGCGCGGGCAGGCAGCGGTCGACCACGTCGCTGATGGAGCCGCCGTTGCGCGGATACACGCGATAATCGTAGTCGTGCGGCGCGCGGAAGATCGGATCGCCGGTCAACACGACCTGCGCCGCCAGCGGCCATTCGGCGCTGGCACTGTCGGAAAACACGCAAGCGACCTGCGCGTCCGGCCCGCCACCGACATTGAGGTACTTGGTCCGCCCCGGCTGCCACACGTTCACGCCGCGGATCTCGGCGTTGACAAAGTCCAGTTCGATCGCCGCATCGGCGTACGTGTTGTCCGCGATGACGTTCGAGCGCAGCAACGCATTGCCGCCGGACAGGCGCACCACGCTGCTGCCCGGCTGGTTCTGCACGAGGTAGGAACTCTCGACCACGCGCGTCGCGCTGCTGCTGCCGAAGTCGATCACCGAGCCGTTCGCCGCCTGTGCGGCATTGGCGATGAAAAGGCTGTCGGCGACGTGCACGTCGGCTTCGGTGTCGGCGTAGAGAGCCGCACCGCGTCCCTGCACGGAGTTGCCGAAGAACTGCACGCAACTGCGATCGTTCCAGCAGGGCGAGTTGTAGCGCCGCGCCAGCAGGCCGGCGCCACCGACCAGCGCGATCGCGCCGCCGACGCTGTTGTCCACCGCACTGCCGAACGAACCGGCGGCGTTGTAGCCGAAATAGGCATTGGTGATGTCGACCTGCGCGCCGACGCCGCTGGCGAAAACGGCGCCACCGCCGTGGCCACCGGCGACATCGCCGGTGTTGGCAACATTGGTCACGATCGCGGCCAGCCCGGTGCCGCTGCCCGCGCCGACATACAGCGCGCCGCCGGCGGACACGTATACGCCACCGCCGTCGAGCCCGGCAATGTTGTTGCTGATGACGCCGCGCAGGTCGAGGCTGCACCCCTGGTCGAGCCAGGCGCCACCGCCCTGCAGTACCGCCTGGTTGCCACCGCCCGCCGCGGGACTGCCGAGCGTGGTGGGATGATCGTCGAGGAAGACGATCGCGCGCAGGCAGTAGAGGCCGCCGCCGCGCGTGGCCACGTTCGCGCTGACTTCGCTGCGCACGAGGTTGAGGTCGGCATCCTGCACCGCGATGCCGCCGCCGCGCGCGCCGTTGGCGGCGCTGTCGCGAACGATGACGTCATCGAGCGTGACGACGACGTTGCGCGTCGCCAGCGCCGCGTTGCCGGCGATGCGCAGCGCGCCGCCGTCCGCTCCGATCGTTCCGCTGAGCACGAGGTGGTCGAGCGCCAGCGTCATCGCAGCGGTACCGCCTTGCTGGATCAGCAGCGCCCGGCCGGCCGCGGGCGCGATCGTGCTGCGCGCGCCGGCCGCACCACCGACCCCGTTGGCGGCATCGGCGCAACTGGCGAAACCGCCGACGATCGCGACGTTGCGATCGGCGATGCCGACGTTCTCGGCATAGGTGCCGCTGACGACGCGGATCTCGCTGGCATTCGCGGCCACCGCCTGTTGCACGGTCGGGAAGTCGCATGGGCCGCCCCCGGGTCCCACCACTCGGCAGCCGAGGCCCGCGCTGCACACGGTCCCGTCCACCTGGATCGGCGCCGGCAGCGCGGGCGGAGCACGTCCGCCCCACGCGACGGACCCCGCCAGGAGGGCGGATAGCGCCCATGCGATGCGCAGACAACCTTTCATGCGGCACTCCCCAGCTGGACAAGTCAGCGGGGAATTACGCAATCCGGAGGCGATGCGTGACATTGCGGCTGCGGGCGGTCGCCGCGCAGCGCAGCCCGACCGTGCGCTAATCAGGGGTTGAACGCGGCGAGTGCCTGCGCGTGCAGTGCCGGCACGCCGGCGAGCGCGCTGCGCGTGTCGAGGCCGATGTCGGCGCCGTCGAGGTCGGTGAAGACGCCACCGGCCTCGCGCACGATCACGACCAGTGGCGCGATGTCGAGGATGTTGAGGTCCGACTCGATCACCAGATCGATCGCGCCGCGCGCGAGCAGGTGGTAGTGCAGGAAGTCGCCGTAACCGCGGATGCGGCCGACGCGGCGCACGAGGTCCGCGTAGGCTGCCCAGCGCGACGGCGATGCGGCGAGCGATTTCAGGTTGCCGGTCGAGATCGCAGTGGCGGGACCGAACTCGGCGGTTTCCGCGACGCGGATCGCGCGCGTCGCGCCGTCGCGGCCGCGCAGGAACGCGCCGCCGCCACGCGTCGCCCACGCGCGCTCGCCGTACTCGGGCGCAGCCGACACGCCAAGCATGAGTTCGCCGCGATGCATCAGCGCGATCTGGGTCGAGAACATCGGGTAGCCGCGCACGAACGCCTTGGTGCCGTCGATCGGGTCGATCAGCCAGAGGAAGTCACCTTCGCCCTCGCGTCCTTCCTCTTCACCGTAGTACGCGTGGCGCGGGAATGCATCGTGCAACACGCGCTTGATCGCCGCCTCCGCCTCGCGGTCGGCCTCGGTCACCGGGGTTGCGTCGGCCTTGGTGACGACCGAAAAATCCTGCGCGTGCCAGCGCGGCGCGATCACCGCCTGCGCCGCGTCGGCGGCGCGCTGCGCGACGGCCAGCGCGTGTTCGAGGAACGCGTGGTCCGGCGTGGCGCTCACAGCGCCTTCAGCATGCGACCTTCCACCACCACCTTGCTGCTGCCATCCGCCTGCGGCGTGCCGATGTGGCGCAGCATCTCCAGCACCTGCGGATCGCCGTTGCGTGCGGCCAGCGTCGCCTCGCCGGAAATCAGCGGCACGTGCAACGAGTAGCGACCGTTGACGGCGACTTCGCCCTGGCCGTCGTCGCTCAGCGTACCGGCGACGCTGCCGTCCGGTTGCGAAGCGAACTCGCTCAGCAGGTCGGTGAAGCGTGCCTCGACCGCACCGCTCACCCCGGCGCCGCTCCAGCGTGCATGGCCGGTCGCGTTGCGCACGCTCGCGGTCCACAGCGTCGCGTCCTTGAGCACACCGCTGATGGTGCCGAGCAGGTGCACGTCGGGAGCGCCGATCATCGGCTCGACCATCGACGCCGGTACGCTGAAGCGCAGGTCTTCGGCCGACACCGAACCGTCGCCATGGCGCGTCATGAGGCCGGCGATGTCGATCTCTCCGCCCTTGATGCGCACGTCCGCGACCAGCTCGCCGCCGAGCAGCGGGCGCTTGCGCGCGTGCCAGTCGAGTTCGCCGAGATCGTTGCCGAGCAGGCTCACGCCATCCGCATGGCCATCCCACACGGTGCCGCGCACGCCGGTGAGCGCGAACGGACCGAGCAGGTGCGCGCCATAGCGGTAACCGACGTCGGCCGGCAGCCTCCACGCGAACACGCCCGCGACGACGAGCAGGACGAGGAGGATGCTGAGCAGGATCTTGATCGGGCGCATGGTGTCGTTGGCTTGATGGATTCGGGGACTGGACGGGGGACGACGATTATCGGGAAGACTGCCGCGGCGCTTCTTGGCAGGCCGTCAAGAGAATGTTCAAACGATGTAGCGGAGGCACCTACGGCGCATCCTGCAGGGTGACCCGCGCATTCACCAGACCAGTGCCCTCGGCGCGATCGGTCGAGAGTTCGATCGCCTCGACACCGTAGTCGCGCGCGAGCGATTCGAGCCAGCCGGCCAGTGCATCGAAACGCGCCGACTCGAAGCTGACCCTGGCCCCCTTCGCGCCAACCGGTTCGACCCGCTTCAGCGCTTCGCCAAGTCCGCCCGCGCGCGCAGTGGTGTCGGCGAGTGCGAGCAGCGACTTGCCGGCGCGCTGCCCACCCGCGCGCACGCCGGTCGCACGCTGCCGTTCGATCTCGGCCGCACCCGCGCGCACGTAGGCGAGCTCGCTGCGCTGGGTGGTGATGCCCTGTTCGAGGTCCGCGCGCTTGAGCGCCAGCGGATGCCAGGCGAACGCCCAGCCGAGCATCAGCAGCGCGAACAGCCCGCCGACGGCGACGATGCGGCGTTCCTGCGCGGCCAGTCCGTTCCACCATGCCGCGATCATGGCTTGCCTCCGCCCATGCCGGCGCTTTCGATGCGCACGCGGCCGTCGACGCCGTCCGTCGCGGGCGTCGCAGCGGTCAACTCAGCCTTGAGTCCCTGGATCGTGGTGACGCGCTCGCGCACGAGGTCGAGCGCGCTCATGTCCGGCGCGCGCAGCGCGACTTCGAGCACGCCGTTGCGGTATTCGATTCCGCGCACCTGGGTGCGGGTCGAATCACCGAGGATCGGCGCAACCTGCGCCAGCACCCGCAACACGCCCGCGCTGCTCTCGCCGCCGTGTTGGCGTTCGAGGCGACCGCGCATGAGCTGTTCCGCTCCGAGCCGCGCGATCTGTGCGGCGTCGATGTCCGGAAACGCCTTGCGCAGCGCGTCCTGCGTCAACGCAGCGATGCGCGCCGACTCGCGCGACAGGCGCAGCACGTCGGCGCCCAGCCCGGCGAACGCGAGCAGCGCGACGACGGCGGCAAGCACCGCCGCAACCCGCCACCAATGACGTCCGCGCGCATGCCGATGGCGCGGCGCAAACTCGCCATCGCGCAGGTTCAGCGGTGCGGCGGCAAAACCGCCGGCAAGGAACGCCAGTGGATCGCGCTGGCGCTCGTGGTAGCTGGCCGGATGCAGCGGCAATGCGAGCGCCGGTGCGGCACGGAAATCGTGCACATCGAGCGGGTGACGCGGACCGGCCAGCGCGAGCCAGCCGGGCAACTCGGCGAGACTGCATGCGAACGCCGACCACGGCGCAAGGCGCGCGACTGCGCGATCGCCGTCGATCATGAGGCTCGCCTGCTGCGCAGCCGCGCGCAACGCGAGCGATTCGGGCACGACCACATCGGGCTGGATGCCCGCCTCGGCCAGCCGCGCGAGCCAGCCACGCAACACCGCCTTCGCGACAACCGCCACGCCGAGCGTGCCGCTGGTGCCGCGCGACGCCGCGAAATGCAGGTCATCGAGTGGACCAAGCACCTGCTCCTCCACCGCATATGGCAACGCCTGCAGCAGTTGCGCGCGATTGCGTGCGCTCAGGGTCGCCTCGGTCAGCACCACCTCGGTCGCCGGCACCAGCACGATGATCTCGTCGACCGCCGCCAGCACGCCCGCAGGCGGCGCACCCGACGTCGACGCAAGCGCGCGCGCGCCGCCGCCCTGGCGCAACCAGGTCAGGCCACCATCCGGGGCAAGGCGTATGAGCAGGCGATCGGACATGTAGGCGAGGGTGACGGGAACCGCGGCGATTGTAGACGACCGCGGCGGGCGGCGGGACTCGCGCTGCGCGCTCGACCCGCCCTACCAGTGCGCAATGCGTTGCCGGTGCGCCATGTGTTGATGATACGTAGGGCGGTACGCGCGAAGCGCGTGCCGCCGGGGTGCGTTTCGCGGCGGGCGGCGGGACTCGCGCTGCGCGCTCGACCCGCCCTACCAGTGCGCGATGCGTTGCCGGTGCGCCATGCGTTGATGATGCGTAGGGCGGTACGCGCGAAGCGCGTGCCGCCGGGGTGGGTTTCGTGGCGAGCGGCGGGACTCGCGCTGTGCGCTCGACCCGCCCTACAAGGCCGATGCGGCGGGCGGTGCGATGCCGGGCGTCGCAACCACGAGCGCCTCGTCGCTGCCGCGGCTGCGCGCGACCACATGCACGCCGTCCTGTCGGTGTTCGAGCAGGCTCCAGGTCGTGAACGGCACCTCGTCGAGGACGATGTCGCCGCGCAGGAGGAAATACGCGCTGCGGTCGGTAATCTGCGCGGCGAGCGCGGGCGGCACCGGAACGTGCAGTTGCGTCAGCTGCTGCGTGAACTGCTCGGTGCTCCAGTGCGCCGTACCGTTCTGCCACAGGCGTTGCGCGGCGGCCTGCGAGAGACCCGGTCCGACCAGCGCCATCAGCACCGGCACGGTCGCGGTGTTGATGTTGATCTTCGTGCCGGGCGGCAGCGCGCACACATGCGGCGCGAGCCGCGCATAGACCTCGCTGGTGACGCCGCGCACGAGGCGCAGTTCGGACCCGTGCGCGAACAGTCCGCCGCGCGCGCGGTACGGCACGGGTTGGGCGAAATAGAAATTCTCCTCGTCGTGGATCCTTGCCGGATCGAGCCAGTTCTCTATCGCCGCCCGCAACTGCGCATCGAGCCGGAGCGCGCCGAGCAGGTTGTCGAACACTGTCCCCCAATCTCCCGGAGTGCCCGGCGCGAGATTGTTGAGGTTGAAGCAGCCGTTGAGATCGCGCATCGATGCGCCGATCACGCCGCCGGGCACCGGCTGCGCCGGCAACGGCGTCGCCCAGGGACTCGTATTCGTGTCGGGATCTGGCGATGCGCCGTGCGTCAGCATCAGTACCTGCGCCGCGTAGGTATCGAGGCCGAGCGCATACGCCTCCGCCTGCTCGCCGCGCAGCACGTTGCGCGTGCGCGCGAGCGCGAGTTCGCCGCGATCGAGCAGGGCCGCGACCAGGATCACCGCGAGCGCGACGACCAGCAACGCGACCAGCAACGCGACCCCGCGCTGGCGCGAGCGCAGGCGGGTCATGGCGGCGCCTGCAACGGCAGCGTCGACGGCAGCTCGACGACGCGACGAAGTTCGCCGAGGCCTTCGGGCGTGAAGCGGAATTCGATCGCTCGCGGCAACACCGCCAGCGGATCGACCGGCGCGGCCGACGCACACGCCAGCCCGCGCGGCGGCCATGCCTCGTGCCAGACCTGGTCGCAGCCGTAGTAGCGCAGATGCAGTTCGCCCGCGCGTTCGAGCAACTCGCGCACCTGCGGCGCGGAATCGGGCGCGCGGTCAAGCACCGCGTAGCGCGCGCGCCGCAGCGTGCCGCGATCGCTCGCATAGACGACGCGCTCGAGGTGGCTGCGCGGCTCGGCCAGCGGATTGGCATAGCCGAGGCGGGTCAGTTCGATCGAAGAGGAGTTGCCGAGCAGCGCGTTGGTGGGGTGACCGCTGTTGTCGAGCACCGGCCGCGCGATCGCCTGGCGCAAATCACGTTCGAGCGCGGACACCGCGCGCGTGACGGCGGCGAAGCGATCCTGCTGCTGCGCCAGCGCCGCGCGCGTGCGCGCGATCGACGCGAGCCCGCCATACGCCGCCGCCGCCAGCGCGGCGAACACCGCGAGCGCGACCAGCAGTTCGAGCAGGCTGAAGCCGCTGGAAACCCGAGGCTTCATGGCGACAACGCCGTGCCCGCAAAACCGCTCAGGCTTGCCGACGGTTGCTGCGACGTGCCGAGATACACGCGCACGTCGATGCGACGGATCTCCGCATCGCGTGTCGCCTGCACCTCGCGTTGCCACCGCCAGTCGCGCCCGCCCACCTGCATATGGCCATCGCTGCTGCCTAGCGGCGGGAACGCGCTGGCGAGGCGTGCCTCGGTGACGACGTTCGCGGCGACCCATCCGGCCAGCGTGCGTTCGTGCAGGGCATCGAAAGACTGCACCTGCACGCCCGCCGCGCGCACCAGCGCGAGCAGCGCGATCGCGACCACCGCAAGCGCGATCAGCACTTCGACTAGGGTGAAGCCGCGCCGGTGATTCATCGCGTCGCCTCGATGCGTTCGCTCGCGAGCACGCCGTCGTCGTTGCCGCTGACGCGCCAGCTCGACGGCACATCGCCGAGTGCGAGCGTCAGCACGAACGGCGTCATTTCGCCGGAGGAGAAACACACCAGTTGCGGCGTCGGGTGTTTCGGCGACGCGGGCTCCAGTACATGACCGTCGCGACGCAATTCGAAGCGCAACCCGCCCGGCCAGGAGCGTTCGCGCAGTTCGTCGCCGCCCGGCGCATGCCAGTCGGCACCATCGAGGCGTCGGAACGCATAGCCGTCGGCGGCCAGCACGACACCGATCTCGCGCCCGCCAAGCTCCGCTTCGCCGCACGCATGGGCGAGCAGGGCCTGAAAACGCTCGGCCTCGTTGGCAAGCTTGCGCTCCGCGCTGCCGCCGACCGCGATCGTCAACGCCAGCACGAGCACTCCGATGATGACGACGACGACGAGAATCTCGACAAGCGTGAATCCGCGCGGGGCACGCGGATTCGCAATCAGCGTGAACCCCTGCGACGCGCGCGGCCCGCTGGCCGGCGTGACGCGGCATGACGGATGCGGATGCGCGGTCATCGCTGCGCGCCTCGCTCGCCGCGCGTTACTGGTCCCAGTTTCCGACGTCGGCAGCTTCGCCTTCACCGCCCGGCTTGCCGTCGGCGCCGTAGCTGTAGACATCGACCGGGCCGTGCTGGCCGGGTTGCTGGTACTGGTAGGGATGGCCCCACGGATCCTTCGGCGCGCGATCGAGGTACGGACCCTTCCAGTTCGGCGTGTCGGGTGCGCCCGAGGGCTTGCCGACGAGCGCGTCGAGGCCTTGCTCGTTGCTCGGATAGTTGAAGTTGTCGAGCTTGTACAGGCTGAGCGCCGTCACCACGCCCTGGATGTCCTGGCGCGCACGCGTCACGCGCGCCTCGCCCGGGCGCTCCATCACGCGCGGCACGACGATCGCGGCGAGGATGCCGAGGATCACCACCACGACGAGGATTTCGATCAATGTGAATCCACGCGGGGCGCGTGAATTCGCGATCAACGTGAATCCACGCGCTGCGATATTCCCCCTCTCCCGCTTGCGGGCGAGGGCCGGGGTGAGGGGTGCCCTGCGATCACTTCCCGGTCGGGTAGCGGCGCAGATGCAATTCGGAATTCCGGAAGTGCGTGAGCAAGGCATGGCGTGCTTGTATGGCAACAGGGTCACCACGGATCATAGCAGCCATGGACAACACCCACGCTTCACGCCTCGCCGCGCGCGACCTCGCCGTGGTCTGGCATCCGTGCACGCAGATGCACGACCACGAAACCCTGCCGATGCTGCCGATCGCGCGCGCCGAAGGCGCCTGGCTCTACGGCCCCAACGGCGGACGCTGGCTCGACGCGGTGAGTTCGTGGTGGACCTGCCTGCTCGGCCACCGCCACCCGCGCATCGTCGCCGCGCTCAAGGACCAGCTCGACCGCCTCGACCACGTGATGCTCGCCGGCTTCACCCACGAACCCGCGATCGAACTCGCCGAAGAACTCGTCCGCATCGCACCGAAACCCGGCGCGTTCCCTTCCATGCACGCTGTCCCTCCTCCCGCCCTGCGGGAGGAGGTGCCCGCAGGGCGGAGGAGGGGGAGCGTCGTCGAAAGCGCCATGGAAAGCGTCGTCGAAAGGGCCATGGAGAGCGTCGTCGAAAGCGCTCCCCTCACCCGCGTCTTCTACGCCGACAACGGCTCCAGCGCGATCGAAGTCGCGCTCAAGCTCAGCTTCCACTACTGGCGCAACCTCGGCCGCGGCGAACGCACGCGCTTCATCGCACTCACCGGCGGCTACCACGGCGAAACCCTCGGCGCGCTGTCCGTCACCGACGTCGCGCTCTACCGCAACACCTACGCACCGCTGCTGCTCGATCCGATCTTCGCCCCCTCGCCCGACGCCTACGAAGCCGAACCCGGCGAAAGCGCCGCCGACTGCGCGCGCCGCCGCCTCGGCGAACTGCGCGCACTCCTCGAACGCCACGCCCACGAGACCTGCGCGATCATCGTCGAACCGCTCGTGCAATGCGCCGGCGGCATGCGCATGCATGACCCGTCCTACCTGACCGGGCTGCGCACACTCTGCAACGAATTCGACGTGCACCTGATCGCCGACGAGATCGCGGTCGGCTTCGGCCGCACCGGCACCCTGTTCGCATGCGAGCAAGGCGGCATCGTCCCGGACTTCCTGTGCCTGTCGAAGGGCCTCACCGGCGGAACGATGGCGCTGTCCGCGGTGCTGACCACCGCGCGCATCTACGACGCGTTCTACGCCGAATACTCGGCCGGCAAGGCATTCCTGCACTCGCACAGCTACACCGGCAACCCGATCGCGTGCCGCGCCGCACTCGCGACCTTGTCGGTGCTGCGCGACGAACCCGTGCTCGAACGCAACCGCGTCCTCGCCGCGCACCTCGCCGCGCGCATCGCACCGCTGAAGGATCATCCCCATGTGGCCGACGTTCGCCAGACCGGCATGATCGCCGCGATCGAGCTCGTGAAGGACAAGAGCACGCGCGAACCCTTCCCCGCCGCCGAACGCCGCGGCCTGCGCGTCTATCGCCACGGCCTCCAAAACGAGATGCTGCTGCGCCCGCTCGGCAACATCGTCTACTTCATGCCGCCGTTCTGCATTACGCCGGACGAGATCGATCGGATGGTGGCGGTGGCGGTCGAGGGGATTGAGGTGGCGGTGGTGAGCTAGAACGACGGCATCGTCTCACTCATAGACCAGGATCGGTGGCAATGAAGTTGCCGGTGATTCAAACGAATTCCCCCGTCCTTTTGTCCTCTACTCCTCACATAGAAACGCGCCGGATACGGAGAGTCCGCAATCCGCTTCTCCGGGATACTTCACGCATTCGATCGGTTGAGCGATCGATGGACCCGCCAACGCCCGACCGGGTGCCCGCTCGGCAGAGAGAATCAGTTTCCTTTGACCACAATAGGCCTCGGCTGCGGCTTTCCACAACGCCGACAACTCTGATTCATCGCGAATGGGTCGCCTGGATGGATGCTCCGGATCAGGAACCAATGTGATGTAGTACTCGACGGGCAAGCCCGAATCAAAGCTTCGCAACAGATAAAGCTTATAGCCCGGCGGGCGCGGCAACTTGTCCGAAAATATCCGGCGTGATTCGTGCACACCCGTAGCGACCGGCGGCCCGCCGTTGCACGCGGCAAGAACAAGGATGATTGCAATGAGGGGGAAACGCATGATTGACAGCCAATGCCTCGGCAAGCGACCCACAACGGGCTCAGAGTAGATCAGAAAAAAAAGGAGACGGAGAATTATTTGTTTCAATCACGGCTGCTTTGCTAGCGGACATGGATTCAAACGAACAATTCCTCTACCCCCTTTGTCCTATCACGCCATTGTGGCGGGTCGGCGCCGGAACGGCGATGACAGCAAAGGCCAGAGTCCGGGCAGACGTTCGCCCGAGTGCAGGCCGGTGCGCTCCGGTCGTGGTGACGGCGACCGGTAGGTGCGAAAGACGACGTCCCATAGCGGGAACATCGATGCATAGTTCGAGTCGCTCTCGGCGCGATCGGTCGAGTGGTGGATGCGGTGCAGGCGCGGGCTGATCAACAAGGCCGACAGCGGGCCGAAATGGATCGGCAGCGCGGCATGCGCGAAGAACTGCACCATCGCGCTGATCAGCGCCACCCACGCGAGCGTTCGCGGCATGATCGGGACGACCATGAGCAACGGCACCAACACCGCGAAGGACTGAACGACATTCTCGAGGAAATGCTGGCGAACGTAGCTCGTCGCGTTGAGGTCGGTTTCGCTGTGATGGACGGCATGCACGCGCCAAAGCAATGACGACGCGTGCTGCCATCGATGGAACCAGTAGTAGCCGAGGTCGTACGCCAGCAGGAAGACCAGGGCAGCAAGGGGCGCGAACGGCACGTAGCGATCGAGCAGGAAGAGCGGCTTGTAGCCGAGCGAACCCTGGAGCCAATGCAACGTGCCGGCCACGAGCGGGCCGGCGACGAAGATGACGAGCAGTACCACCAAGCCATTGACCAGGTTGACCACTCGACGATGCCACGGCACGGGTTGACGCGCCACGAGTTCGGCCGCGGTGAACACCGCGATCGCGATCGCCCAAAGGATCAACGGCGTCTGGCCCACGAACTGGCGCAGGGCGCCCAGCAGCGTACTCGGCAAATTCACCTACCGTCTCCAGGACGCGTTGAAAAATGAATCAAACCCCATTGTTGCGTTCGTCCGCCTCAGTGAGCTGCTAGGCATTGCTCATCGGGGCCAGAATATATGTCCAAACCAAGCTCGATGCCGCGGTTGCCCAGATCGGCGAGTGTGGACGGCGAAAGGCCAAGACCTTCATTGGATTGGTCCATGAATAGTCCACAGAACAGATCGATCGAGTAGGCCGATGAGATTGACCGCCACACAGCCAAGTCCGAGGTCAACTTGGAAAGAATCTCCGCAACCTGGGAATCAAGGTCAGCTGGCTCCCGTTCCGACGCAGCCAAGCGCCACATCCCGAATTTGGCGATGCGAAGGATGCCGGTCTTCTTTCCGACGAGCGTTTCGCCCTTTGTCTGGGCCAAGGTCGGTTCGTGGCCCAGCGCTTCCGTAATCAGATCTGGCCGGAGCTCATCGCCCGCAATTCGAAGTGTCGCAACAGAACGCCTTACAGTTGCCATTCGTTGATGCCTAATGGTTGAGCTAAGCGGCGCGACGCCGGCGTATGCTTGGCACTTCATCCTCGTACGCCGCTCCTTACGTAGCGGTCCGCCTAAGCGAATGGTTGGCCGGCAGCCATGGCATGTCTGGCCAGTGTGGCCAGACGAAGCCGACCAGGAGCAGAGCACCAATGACGCCGTAAAAGCTAGCCGCAACCTGGTATACGGAGTAGCAGATCGCCATGTCGATTGCGGTCACGACGACGTACAGGATGACCGCGAGCCTGCTGCGCCACCAAACGCCGACGACGGCAAGAAGCCGCGCGAGTGGCGTGAAAACAAAAGCGAGAGCAGCCCAGCCTGGAAGTTGGTGCACGAGCCTATTCCAGACGGCAAGCGCGTAAAAAAGGAACGCGAAGCAGGCGATCGACCCAAGGACAACGAGGAGTTGCCGAAACCGAGTGCCATGCATCAAAGGCGCTTCCATAGTGCCGGCTGACGGTTGAGCCGAGCAGCGCGTACGTATGAGTTTGGTACGTTATCGAACACGCGTCCGGTCCAGCGATTTGTCAAGCGTCATGCGCGTTGCGATTAGGTCGCGCTGCTCAAGCTTGTCTGCGAGAACCCGGACCGCCTCCTCGGCAATCTGAGCATCCGAGAAGCCTCGCCCAAAGTCTTCAACGTCGGTGTGTCCGGCAAGGTCGCCGACCGCGACAGAGGACTCAAAGACCGACGCAAAGACCTCGACCGGAGTGCCGACAGCGCACACAAGATCAAGGCGGCTCCCCCACGTTGGGGTCGACTTGTTCCGCCACTCATAGGTGAGCTGGGGATTTGCACGCGCCAAGGCCTCGAAGAGATCGCGGAATGCGTTTTCGAGCGATGACGTTGCCATGACGCCCAACTACATAGGCACCCCGAGGCCGGGGCGATAACACCCATCGTGCGCGAGCCAATTGAGCGCGGTCAAGCTGAGTGACGATGCTGTCCGCAGGCGACGTGGCCCCTGCGCGGATCGCGTTGCGTGGATATCGGCATGTCCCCTTCGATGACCTCGCCGATGAACCGTGTCTCTCGACTTCCCCGCCACCATCCGTCGGCGCTGCACGGCACCGCGATGGCGGCTGCCCTTGCCGTGCTCGCGCTGGCGCCCTGCGCGCGGGCGGGCATACCGCTGACCGCGGTCGGCAACGTCGCCTTGCCGAATCCGAACGCGCTCGCGCCGGACGGCGATCGCTTCGGCAGCAGCGTCGCGAGCGGCGATTTCAACGACGACGGCATCGGCGATCTCGCGGTCGCCGATCGCGATCATCCCGGTCTCGTGCGCGTGTTCTTCGGCACCGCGTGGGAAATCGGCCAGCCCGTCGGCACGACCTTCACGATGGAAACGGTCACCGTGCCGATGGTGCCGGGCGCGACGGCCGGACCGTCGCTGGCGCTGGCGGTCGGCGACTTCGATCATGACGGCCACCACGACGACGACCTCGTCGTCGGCGTGCCGGGCGACAGCCTGTCGATCGACAACGCGGGCGCGGTGTTCGCTTTCAGCCGCGCGAGCGGCGGCATCTGGTCGCTGGTCGCGACGATCCGCCAGGGCTACGACGGCTACATCGGCGTGTCGGAAGCCGGCGACCACTTCGGCGCGGCGCTCGCGGTCGGCGATTTCAACCACAACGGCCTCGACGACCTCGCCATCGGCATTCCCGGCGAGACGACGTCGGGCGAGGCGGACTCGGGCGTCGCGTACATCGTCTACCAGGGTCTCGGCGGGCTGTCGCCGACCGGCGCGGAGGGCTTCTACCGCGGCTTCAACGGACTCACCGGCGTGCCGCATGCGGGTGAACAGATCGGCTACGCGCTCGCGGCGGGCGACTTCGACGGCGATGAAGCCACCGATCTCGCGGTCGGCATTCCGGGTGCGACCTGCGCAGGACAAGCGAGCGCGGGCTCGGTGATGATCCTGCACGGCACGAACGACATCGGCGGCCTGGTCGGGACGCCCGAACAGTACTGGAGCCAGGCCATGCCCGGCGTAGCCGGCCAGTGCAACGCCAACGACCGCTTCGGCGCCGCGCTCGTCGCGGGCCGCTTCGACAACACGCCGATCGGCGATCCGGAAACCGACGACCTCGCGATCGGCGTGCCGGGCGAGGAGATCGAAGTCGCGCTCGAAGGCGCCGTGAACGTGGTGTTCGGCAGCGTGGACGGGATCACCGCCGACGGCAGCCTGTTCCTGCACGAGAGCCTGCTGCCCGGCGGCAACGCGGAAACCTCCGCCTTCGGCGCCCGCCTCGCCGCCGGCCGCATCAACGAAGCCGCGGGCTCGCGCGACAGCCTCATCATCGGCGCACCGTTCGCGAGCGAGTACGGCATCGCGGCGGCAGGACGCGTCTGGGTCCTCCCGTCGGTCGCCGGGCACATATCGCAGGACCGTGCGGACTCGCGCTGGCTCACGCCGCAGTACGCCGCATGGCCCGCCGGCAGCGCCGACGGCTTCGGCACGCAACTCGCGGTCGGCGATTTCAACGGCGACGGCTACAACGACCTCGCCGTCGGCATCCCCAACAGCGACGCGACCGATACGAACGCGGGCATCGTGCAGGTGATCTACCAGAGCACGTTCCTGTTCGTCGACGGCTTCGACGGCTGACGCGTCGCGCGCACTACCCCACGCCGACGTCGCCAGGTGCAAGGTCAAACGCTCGCACCTCGCGCCACACGCCGGACGAGTGCTCCAGCAGCGTGACGCGGCGGCACGTGCTCGCGATCGCCCCATCGGTCTGCAGCCGCGCATCCAGCGCCGCCGCTGCAACGACCGCATTGGCGGCATCGCGATCGGCAACCGTCAGGTGCGGGATGATCTCCGCGTGCGCGCCGCCGTACGGCGCATGGCTGGGAAAACGTTCGACCACGCGCTGCGTCAGCGCGACGAACGGCGCGGCCGGCTCGGGCACGAGATAGGCCGTGGCCGGAAAACGACCGACCTTCGACAAGCGGAAGTCGAACACATCGACACCGCGTATCGCATCGGCGACCGCCGCCATCACCGCGTCCGACCATTGCTCCGGCGGAACGAACGGGAACAGCACCGTGACATGCGCGGGCACGCCCACCTTCGCGGATGGATCGAAGCGCTCGCGCAGCGCAGCGACCATGGGTTCGGCTTCGGGAACGAGGATGACGAGGGCGGAGCGAGGCATTGGGCTTGGGTTCCGGTCGCCTTGGAATCATGCCGCACTCCGCCGACTACATATCCGACGCGCGGCAAAGCAGTTCGAAATCTTCGTCGATGGCCGGATAGTGAACGAGATGCGCACCGCTTGCGTTGATGTGCTCCACCATGACGCCCGTCTCCAGGTACGTCCAGTCCGAGCCCACGTAGCCTTCGACCGCTTCCGCCGTGGGAATGACGACGACCACACGCGAAACCTGTCCGCTCAACTGGAAACCGGGACAGAGCTGATCGCCAGCCCGTATTTCATCACCGCTTGCGTAGTAAATCACTCTACTGCGACCTCGGGATTCTCATTCGGGACAACCCATTTTGGTCTCTGCTCCAGCTATCCACGTCGACTCGAATGAATAGTCAGGCGGCGCACCACTCACTGCCGGGGACATGCCGGGCTGTAGGAGACGCGGGTCATGGATCGGCTGCTGACCTCACCGACCAGTTCTCCGCTTTCCGCAACCGATTTCCGTTTTATGTCGATCCATTCCTGGTCCGCGAGGAAATCCTTCCAGCGTGCATCCATGGTGGCCTTGTCCGGCCACGACAGCAGGTACACGAACTCGACCTTCTTGCCGGTATCACTCTCCCACATGTCGATGATCCTGAAGCCGTGCCGCTTCATGATGCGCAGTGCATGGTCGTGGAAACGCCGGTGGAAGGCGTCCTTGTTGCTGCGATTGAGCTCGTAGATCCGCAGCTGATGAAGTTCGCTGCCATTGCTTTGGCATGCGAAGCGATCCTGTGCCGCGGTCGCGAACGATAGCGGGGCGAGCAAAAGGAGTACGAGGATCGAAAGCACGTGCATGGTGGGTGTCTCCGGGTTCCTTCAGGGAGTCAGGCCCAAACCTTCGATCGCGGAGCGCGTCGGGAACTGCGTTCCGCACTCTGCGCATGTATCCATTCCTGGAATGCTCATCTCGCGTAACAGATGCATGCCCCGGGAAGCGAGCGACAACGGATATCGTGCGCGCGCGGCCCAAACGCGGTCAAGCCGACCACATTCGTCGAATCGACGCATGCCGCGTGTTCGGCGAGACCAGCCGCATGCGTTATCCCGCGAATGCGGCGTCCTTGCCAGGCGTCGCCTTCGGCGACTTCGACGTACCGAGGATCGAGCCGAGGATCACGAGCGGAAACCCGATCGCCATGCCGATCGTCAATGGCTCGTGCAGCACCAGCACGCCGAGCAGCAGCGCGACGGCGGGATTGATGTAGGTGATGACGGTCGCGCGCGCGGGTCCGGCTTCGGCGATGAGCGCGAAGAACAGCAGGAACGCGATCGCGGTGCAGAAGATCGCAAGAGCGAGGACCGACCACGCGGCGGCGGCGGTCACCTGTGCGGGCCAGTAGAACGGCGCGAACGGCGCATACAACAGCGCCGCGACGATCAGCGACGCGGTGACGACGCCCATCGGCGGCACGCCACCGAGCTTGCGGTCGATGATGATCGGGCCGATCGCGTAGCCGATCGCGGTCAATGCGGCGGCGCCGACCGCGGGCAGGTTCGACATCTGGAAATCGAGGCCGACCAGCGCCGCCACGCCGGCAAAGCCGAGCCCCAGGCCGAACAGGCGGCGCGCACCGAAGCGGTCGTGTCCGAGCAAGGTCAGGATCACCGCGCCGATCATCGGCACCACCGCGATCAGCAGGCCGGCGGTGGAACTGGTCAACCGCGTTTCCGCATGCCCGAGCAGCAGCCACGGCCCGGTGATCTCGACCAGCGTGAACAGCAGCAACGGTTTCCACTGCCGGAACGCCGGCGCGAGCACCTTTTCGCGCAGCGCGATCGGCAACAACAGCAGCGCACCAATCGAGGTGCGACCGAACGCGACCATCAGCGGATCGATGTCGGCCACCGCGATGCGGATCAGCAGGTACGGCACGCCCCAGATCACGCTGAGGGCGAGGAACAGGATCCAGCCGCGTTTGCTCATGTCACCTCCGTATGAAGGGCGTGAGGGTACGACATGCGACCGGCCGTGTGGACGCCCTTCCACCTGCAGACGCTGTTCCCTCACTTGGCCTGCGCCCGGGTTCGCTTCCCCTCACCCGCCGCGCGGTGCGCGTCGACCTCTCCCGCAGGCGGGAGAGGTGAAAAGGCGCGCGACCTGGCGTTCGTCGTCTCCGCTCGCGAGAGAGCGGCTCAACCTCCTCTTCGCGTGCGAGCCGCTGTTCCCCTCATTCCCGCGCGCGAGCCGCTGTTCCCCTCATTCCCGCGCGCGAGCCGCTGTTCCCCCTCTCCCGCTTGCGGGAGAGGGCTGGGGTGAGGGGAATGCGGCGCGCGGCGCTTGCGTGTCGTCGCGTTCCTGTTCGCTTCACCGCGCTGCGGTGTTCCTGACATGACAAGGCCCGATGGAGGCCGTCCGGGAACTGCCGATGTCCGTCTCTCTTCGTTGTCGTCTGTCTTCAATCGCGGTGGCGCTCACCATCGCCGGCCCGCTCGCCGCCGCGTGGCCGTACCAGCGGAGCCTTTCGCCAGTGGATGTCGCCACCGGGACCAACGGTCTCGGCTTCGGCAAGGCCGTCGCCGCCGACATCCGCGCGGATGGCCGGATCAGGGCGCTGTATGTCGGCGCGCCGAATGCCAAGGTGACGGCCGCGGGCGCCGACCATCCCGGCGCCGGCAAGGTGTACGTGCTGACGCCGATCGGCGGTTGGCACGTGGTGGCGACGCTCACGGCGCCGAATCCGCAGGACGGCGCGCACTTCGGCGCGGCGGTCGCGGTGCACGAGGGCGTGGTCGCGATCGGCGCACCCGACTACGACTATCCGGGCGGACATGTGGACAGTGGCGCGATGCATGTGTTCCAGGACATGACGCGCGATGCGCCGGGCGACGCCCTGCCGGTGCTGCAGTCGTACGCGCCCGGCTATCGCGTGTCGCAGCAGGACGGCACGCACTTCGCCACGAGCGTCGCGGTCGGCGGCTCGACGCTTGCAAACGGCGCATGGATCGCCAGCGGCACGCCGGACGAATACGACGGCGACGGCTGCGTGCGCATCGACTATCACGAAGGCAGCACCCACACCTATGGCGGTGCCGCGTGCGGCAGCGGCGGCAGTGGCGGCAAGCTCGGCGCGAGCCTCGCGCTGTACTCGGCGAGCCAGACGTTCTACGTGCTCATCGCCGGCGCACCTGCGATCGCGCAGGGCGCGCAGTCCCTTGCCGGCGAGGCCTATGTCTACGTGCCCATCAACGGCGTCATCACCAAGCTCGACACGCTGAAGGCGCAGAACCCCGGCTTCCTCGACGCGTTCGGCGGCTCGGTCGCGCTCGATGAAACGCACATCTACGTCGGCGGTCCGGGGCGCGTGAAAAGCGGCGTCGGGCGCACCGGTTCGGTGTCCGTGTTCGTTTCGACCGGCATCATCGGCTACGGATTCGATACCGAAGTGTTCCCTGGAAACGCCGCGGCGGGCGATCTCTGCGGCGCGTCGCTGAGTGCGCGGCGCGAGGCCGACGGCGTGCTCGCGATGGGTTGCCCGGGCTGGGACGGGCTCGTCGACAACGAGGGCCGGGTACTCGTGCTGCAGGAGTTCGACTTCATGGGCACGACAGTCTGGTCGCAGGACCGGCTCGACATGGCCGACGTGCCGCACGGCGCCGACGATCTCGGTCGCGGCGTCGCGCTCGTCGGCGATCACGTCTATGCCGGCGCACCGAACCACGACGATGCGGTCGGCATGAACAACGGCATCGTGCGCGTGTTCGCGCCCGACCGGATCTTCGAGGATGGCTTCGATTGAGTTCGGTGGATTCCGGAACAGCCGGCAGGGTCAAGCGCCCCAGTCGAACGACGCGTGCACGCGTCGACCGTCGATCACGAGCATGGCGTCGCCGCGCTGCACCGACAGGCTGAACGCGGGCACGGCCGCAGCGTCATCGTGCTGCAGTACCAGCCGCTGCCTGCGCGGTTCGAACGCGATCACCCGCCACGTTTCGCGCGCGAGCACGACGCCTTGCGCATCGCCGGGTGCATGGAAATGCACGGCCGCGACCATCGGCTTGGCGTCGTCGCCGATCTCGAGGTCGATGACGTAGCCGCCGCCATCGAACGACAGCGACGAAGTCGCCGACGCGACCCGCAGCAGGCCGCACAGCACGAGTGCCAGCGCACTCCCGGCGAACCGTCGCCAGCGCACGGAAGAGCCGGCTTGGTCGTGACCGGACATCTATGCGCCGCGTTCGCTGGCTGGAGCCGCCGCCACGGCGCTCGCCGCGTGCATCGCGGGAATGCCGCAACAGGCCGCGGCGCCAGCGGGACCGCGCCCGAGCAGCCAGAGCAGCAGCAACAGCAAGGCCAGCACGATTGCGATGACCCACGTCCAGCGCGTGTGGCGCGGCTCGTCGAGCAGTCGTTTCATCACGCGCTCCAGGGGTTCAGTGGCGGTCGGCGGGACCAACCCCGCCGATCAGCTCATCCTGCAAGGCCTTGAGTTCGGCCCAGCGGTTCTCCGCCGCAAGCGACGCCTGCCGCGCCCACGAAACGGGATTGGCGAACTTGAAGTGCGGTCCCCCCTGGTCGAGGATCGCCAGCATGTCGGCGGTGGCGAGTTGCGCAAGCTGCGCGAAGCCGGTCACGCCGTGGCTGCGGAACAGTTCGTCGGTCTTCGGACCGATGCCTTCGATGATCGTGAGGTCGTCCGCATGCTTGAGGTTGAAGCCGGCGCTGCGCGCGGCTCCGACGTCGATGACGCGTGACGGTGGTGGTCGCGTCGGCGGCTCGGCCGATGCGGACACGGCAGCAGGCGCAGGCGGCGCGGCGGACGGTATCTCCGCCGGAATCGGCGGCAGCGGCTCGAAGCGCGAACCGACCGCGTCATGCGGCGCGACCGGATAGCGCGCGTCCGGCGTATCGCCCGGCAGGGCGGGCCGATCGCGGCGCATGAACCTCGACAGCAGCCAGTTGAGCAGCCAACCGACCAGCACGCCGCACAGGAACCACCAGAGGCAACACGCAAGCACGCCCATCTCCATCTCTCCGTCGAGTGCCCCTTCACCAATGTACTACGCCTCACGCGCGGATCCCACCGCGACGGCAGTGCGGTATTGCCTCGGCTTGAAACGCGATCGCGAAGATCCCACGCGCGTTGCGGAGAGTTCCCCCACCCGTTCGTGTTGCGGATGCGGGTTCCCCTGAACCGTTCGCGTTGAGCGCAGCGAGCCACAGCGAGCGACGTCGAAACGCCCGCGATCCCTCCAAGCCCCTTCGACTCCGGCCTGCGGCCTGCGCTCAGGGCGAACGAGTTCAAATCCCGTTCCGTTCGCGTTGAGCGCAGCGAGCCACAGCGAGCGAAGTCGAAACGCGCGCGCTCCCTCCAAGCCCCTTCGACTCCGGCCTGCGGCCTGCGCTCAGGGCGAACAGGTTCAAACCCCGTTCCGTTCGCGTTGAGCGCAGCGAGCGGCAGCGAGCGAAGTCGAAACGCCCCGCGAACCACTCATGCCCTTCGAAACCGCCCCTCGGACCCGCACTCAGGGCGACGGGTTTCAGACGGAAGCACTGGCGGAGGTTGGTGCCACTACACAGCCCGCGCCGCGCGCGTTACTGTGCGCCGTCGGCAGCGCGACGCGCGCAACCTGAATATCGCCGGTGTCACGAAAGCCATCATGCGCATTCCCCGTATCCATGTCCCGCAACCGCTGCAACCCGGTCGCGACGTCGATCTGCCGGTCCAGGCCGGCGAGCACATCGCGCGCGTGCTGCGCCTCGACCGCGGCCATCCGCTGCGCCTGTTCGATGGCCGCGGCAACGAATACGCCGCGGAGATCGCCTCGCTCGCCAAGCGCGCGGTGACCGCCCGCGTACTCGCACAGGCCGAGTTCGCCGATCGCGAGAGCCCGCTGCGCATTACGCTTGGCCAGGGCATCGCACGCGGCGACAAGATGGACTGGATCCTGCAGAAGGCAACCGAACTCGGCGTCACGCGCATCGTGCCGCTGGTCACCGACCGTACCGAGGTGAAGCTCGACGCCGACCGCGCCGAACGTCGCCTCGCGCACTGGCAGGCGGTGCTCGCGTCCGCGTGCGAGCAGTGCGGGCGCAACCGCCTGCCGCGCATCGACGAACCGGTCAAGCTCGCCCACTGGGCCGCGGCACTCGGCGAAGATGCCGGCCTGCGCCTCGCGCTCGATCCGGATGGCGACGCGAGCGCGCGCGATCTAGCGCCGGGCGCGCAGGTGACGCTCGCGGTCGGCCCCGAAGGCGGACTGTCCGACCACGACCTCGCCGCACTCGCGCAGGCGGGCTTCCGCGGATTGCGCCTCGGGCCGCGCATCCTGCGCACCGAAACCGCGGGGCTGGCTGCGCTGGCTGCATTGCAGGTGCTGCATGGTGACCTTTAATCCACGCCTTGACGCACCGTTTGCACAGAAGGACAACCACGACGATCAACCATTGCCGCGATGGCGGAGCCACCGTCCCCAGAAAAGCTGAATGAAGCCAAGGCCGGATCCTGTCGACTCTCAATCGACCGGCGTGTTTTCCTCACGGAATCGGTCGATTCTCACGATCTTCGAGCCCTCTGCAAACACCGATGCGTAGCAATGCAGATTGCCCAGCCTTCTACTCTTCTCGGAACCGGCCCAACGATTGACCTCTTGATCAGAGCAGGCTACTTCCAACTCGATCGTGTACGCGAGGCTGTCCTTGCTGTACGGAATCAACGAGAGATGTTCGGGGTCTATGGTACCGAGAGAGCCAAGGCTTTCTTTTCGGATCGTGAATGACCGACCGTATATTCCAACCGAAGTATCGCATCGCATCTTCGCATCGCAGACCAGATGCAAAGAGTCCCCTCGAAAATACTCCACATCGACCGTATGCGGGCTGTCCGAAATGGAAGGAGTCCCGAATGACGGCGCTGCACAGAGAATCGTCATTGACATGATTGCGCCCTTCATCAGCGCATGTTTTTTAGTTTCCATATACGTTTTCCACCGTTCCGAAGCGCCATTTCAAGCCAACAGTGACTGGTAGGGTGCGCCCTGGCGCACCGTGATCCCCTCTCGCGATGCGCCGAGGGGAATGCCGCGCGCGCTAGTCGAAGCCGTCGGCGAAGATGCGATCGAGCGATGCGGCGGCATCGGTCCACAAACCGTAGCCTTCGATCGCGGCGTTGACGATGACCGGATTGCCGCTGGTGAAATCGAATCGGCTCAACTGCATGCCCGCCGGCGCCGCGGCATCGAGGGTCAATGCATACAACGCGCGCGCGCTTCCGGCGCCATCGATCGTGGCAGGGCCAGCCGCCACGTAGCAGCAGGCGGCCGGCGCGCTGCCGATCGCCGACAGCGTCACCGGTGTGCCCGGCGTGGTGTAGGTGATGCGCGTGAGGTAGGTGAAGGCGAGCGTGCTGCGCGCGAGCGCGTACAGCGTGCCGTCCTGCGCGTCTACCGCGAGTGCGACGACGCGGTCGCCAGCGATCGGATACGCATCCGGCAACGCACTGCCGGTGCCGACGTCGAAGCGCAGCAGCTGGTCCTCGCTGTCGCCGGCATTGCGGCCGACCGCGAACAACTCGCGCGTCGACGTGCGCCACGCGGCGACGCCGCGCGTGAGGCTGCAACACCCGGGCGCAGCGGCCATGTACCCCGGCACGCCGAACGCGGTCCCGCCATTGGTCGGCACCGCGAACACCTGCGATGAGGTGGCGCCGGTCCGATCGGACACGATGCCGACCACGCTCGAGCTCGGCGCATCGAAGGCGAGTGCGGAAAAGTACAACCCCGCCGGTGCGGCCATCGAGCCCGAAGGAATCGGAGAGCTCCCGTACGCGCCAACCAGCAATACATGCGCTGTACCGGCTGCGGCGCCTGCCGGATCCGGCAGGCTCGCGGCATAGATCAGATCGTGCGCGACATCGGCGGCGAGAGCGCCTCCTTCGATGAACAACCGGTCCTGCGGACTGACCAACGAGTTCGCGGCCGTGTCGCCGTCGGTCGCGTCCTGCACGATCGCGGTGGCATCGCTCTGCTTCGTCAGCGTGAGCACGCGTGCCGCGGCCGGCGCGACATGCATGAGGAACAGCAGGACGCAAACCGCCTGCAAGGCTGGAGAGATGCGCAACATGGCGATCTCCTCAGCGCCGGCCGTGGCGGACGATGTCCTCCAACTCGCGCAGGCGCGCCTCCAGCGTGTCGATGCGCTGGTCGCGTTCGCGCACTTCGTCCTGCAACGCCTTGACCGACGCGAGCGCGACGCCTGCAAGATCGGTCGGCGCGACGAAATGATCGCTCGTGCCAAGGCCGAACGCGGCGTGGAAGTCTTCCGCGACCGGACCGAGATGGCGATCGTCGGCGCCGGCGCCGAGGTAGTTCCAGCTGCTGATCGGCATCGCTTCGAGTTTCGCCAGCACGCCCTTGCCGTCGACCGGCACGAAGTGCTCCTTCGCGGTGCGGCTCGACAGCTGCGCGATGGTGCCGTGCACGAGCATGTCGCCGTTGACATCGAGCTTCGCCGCCGGCGATCCGGTGCCGATGCCGACATCGCCGCTCGCGGCCACGTAGAGGCTCGAGGTCGGCGCGCCGGGGCGGATGCGGAACGGCAGCAGCGAGCCGCCGGTCACGTCGCGCACGAAGAAGCCCGCCTCGTTGCCGGCGACGTCCCAGGTCTGCGCCGTGAATCCGCCGGCATTGGTCTGGTCGAGGCGCATGCCGGGCGTGTCGGTGCGCTGCACGTGGACGTCGAATGCCGGCGCCGCGGTGCCGATGCCGACATCCCCGACCGCGGAGACGACCAGCGAATCAGTCGGTGCATGGCCGAGGACGGTGAACGGTATGGTCAGGGCGGTGAGGTTCTCGATCGAGAACCGGTTGAGGCCACCCGAGGCCGTATCGTTCGCGGTCAGCTGCCAGTGGTCGGCCGGAAACGTGCCGGTCGACGTGTCGAAGAACACGATGCGTGTGTTGTTCTCCTTGAGCCGCAGGGTGTCGAAGCCGAAGTCCTCGTCGAGGACGCAGTCGAAGCCGACGCAGAGGGAGCTTTGCACGATCAGGTCGTCCGCGATGACCTGGTCGTTCGGTTGCGGCGAACTGCCCGCATCGGTGCGCGCAGTAGCCTTCGGCACCGGTACCGCTGCAGGAACGGTCGCAGCGCGCGCGCCCGCGGCGCGACCATCGGCGCCGTCCGGCGCAGCAGCGAATGCAACGAATGGGCAAGCGGCGAGAAGCGCCCCGGAAAGCGCGCGCAATGCGATGGACATGATGACCCCCTGGTCTGCTGGATGACCCGGCACGGCGCACATGCAGCGCGCCGCCCCGATTCGCCGATCCTACCCGACCCGGGCGCCGCCGGCGCGCTGTATTCCTACAGCGCCGATCGCTCGCGTCGCATTGCGCCACGCGCGGGAATGCGGGCTTAATGCGCCCATGACAGGGAGGGCGTGCGGTGGCGATCGAGCGTTGGTGTTTCGCTGTGTTGTGCTTCGTTTCCGGCTTGCACGTGCACGCAGGCGAACTTGCCGTCCGCGATGCGCTGACCGGCGCGCCATTGCAGGCGCGCATGCAGCCGCTCGACGGCGACGCTGCGGAGTTCATGGCCGACGGTCGCCTGCGCGCCTACCCCGCTGCCGCCCTGCGCGGCCGGCTGCGCGTCGAAGCAGTCGCGCACCGACGCGTCGACATCGCCATCGACTCGCGCGACATGCCGACCACGGTCCTGCTCGATCCGGTCGAGGAACCCGAGGCCTATGTACGGCTCGCGCAACGCGCCGCGCGGGATCCGCGGGCGCGCTTGTTGCAGGGATACGTACGCGATACGCTCGACGGCCGAGCGCTCGCCGACGTGTCGCTTTCGATCGAAGGACGCAGCACGCGCAGCGACGAGGTCGGCTACTTCGAAATCGAACTCGACGCAGTCGATGCGGATGCGGACGTGACGGACACCTCGACGCTCGAGGCGCACGCGGCCGGCTATGCCGATCTCCAGCGAAGCGGAATCGCACGTATCGCCGGCGTGCAGCGCCTGCTGCTCGCGTTCGGCGGCAACAGCGCGGCGCGCAGCACGCTGGAACTCGGTGCGCGCGACCGCGCGGACGGCGTCGGCGACGGAACCGTGGACACGGCCGCGCCGCTGCCGCGCATGGCGATGCCGGGAACCGCGGCGAGCCTCGCGCCGGCGCTGCTTCCGCCAGAAGCCATCGCAGTCGGCTATGCGGACGCCGCCTGCACCCAGTCGTGCTGCAGCGGGTCGTGCAACCACACCTGCGTGCTGCCGCTCGAGACCTACGTGCGGCGCGGCCTCGACAGCGAGTGGATCGCGAGCTGGAACACGCAGAGCCTGCGCGCGGGCAGCATCGCGTATCGCAGCTACGGCGCCTGGCGCGTCGCACATCCGATCAATGCGAATTTCGACATCTGCTCGAGCGCGTGTTGCCAGGTCAACGACGCCGGCACCTCGAGCAGCACGGACAACGCGATCGCGCGCACGCCCGGCCTGATGCTGACGCGCAGCGGCAGCGAGGCCGCATCGGCGGAGTACTCGGCCGAGAACAACAGCTGGGACGATCCCGGCGACGGCCTCTCCTGCAGCAACAGCGACCTCTCCTGCGGCGACGGCTACGCCGGCTCGCCCGCGACCGGCTGGCCCTGCCTCGCCGATGCGGTCGGCGCCGGACACGGCTGCTTCGGCCACGGCCGCGGCATGTCGCAGTGGGGCACGCAGCGCTGGGCGATCGACGCCAGCGCGCGTCGCTGGCCGTGGATCGTCGACCACTATTTTAACGACAACGGCGCCGGCACCGGCCAGCGCACGGCGCAGATGACCTCACCGCTCGGCCTGTCCGGCGCGTCCGCGCAACCGGCCGGCATCGCGCCCGGCGCGACCGTGCACATCGACGCGTCCGCCAGCAACGCCGCCGGCGCGGCGCACGCGCACCTGCTGATCGGCGCGAGCCTGTACCGCAGCGGCGTCGGCTACATCGACGATTCCGCCCACGACGCAGCGCTCAGCCTTGCAACCGGCAGCCACGCGATCGCGCGCGACTTCCACACGCCGGCCACGCTCGCGTCCGGCAGTTACGACCTGCTGGTGTCGCTCTACCTCGATGTCGACGAGAACGGCGCGATCACCGCCGCCGACCTGCCCCTCGCGCTGACCACGACCACGCACGCGTTGCAGGTCGTCGACGACCGCATCTTCGCGAACGGATTCGATGGCGCACCATGAGGCTGCGCACGCTGGTACGCCCCCGGTAGGGCCGAGCTTGCCCGGCTCATCGGCGCCATCGCGCCAGGCAGACTCCACGCGACGCGGCTTCATCGGCGCGAAACGATGCGCACCACGGAGGGTCGGTAGTACGCGAACCCCATCCGTGCATAGAAGGTGTGCGCGCTCGTGTTGTCGCACATCACATGCAGGAACGGGGTTTTGCCGCGCAGCACCTGTCGACGGATGAGTTTCGCCATCAGGCGGCGTGCGTAGCCGCGTCCCTGCACGTCCGGATGCGTGCACACGCCGCTGATCTCGCGCAGCGTCCCGGCCTGCGAGCGCTCGCCCGCCATCGCGACGAGACGGCCGTGCTCGAAGTATCCGAAGTAGTCGCCAAGCTCGATCGTGCGCAGGCCGAATGGCCCCGGTCGCGTCAATGCGGCGAGTTCGACCGCCTGCTCGGCGTGCTCTGCGCCGAGCGCGATCGCGTCGGGTGCTTCGTCGCTCGCGGGCGTTGCGCCTTGCCACGCCATCTTGAACATCGTCGACTCGCGCTCGATCGTCCAGCCGGCCTGCGCCGGGCCGGACCAGCCATCGCAGTAAAAATGTTCGTCGGCGTCGCAGTACGGCAGCAACGCGGCGAAGTCGGGCTGCCCTGCATCCGCGAAAGCGGCGATCGGCGAGAACCCGCGCGCGTACCGGCGCGCAACGCCCTCCCCTGCCGCGAACTTCGCCTGCGGACCGACCAGGCTGTGCCAGAAGATGTTGTCGAGCAACGCCAGACTCATCGCCGCACTCCGCCAACGCGCATCGACGAAGCGCGCACGCCGCTAGCCGGAACGCGTGACGACGACATTGGCCGCGAGGGTCTTGAAGCGCTCGCCGTCGGCCTGGCGCACGGTAATGGTCACGTGGCCGGTCTTGCTCGTGTTGCGATCCTCGACGACGCCGGACTTGCCCTTGTGCGTGCCGCCGACGACCGCGCAGGCATCGCCGTTCTTCACCTCGGAGGACGTGGCGCCCTTCATCGTCGTTTCTCCGATCCGCTACGACAACCAGCCGGCCTTGATCGCCCGGCGCGCGAGCAGCACGAGCGCGACCGCCACCACCAGTACGAGACCCTGCAACACATACGCCGTCGCGTCGACGGCGCCAGCCACATTCGTCATCGCGAACAGGGAAACGTCCTGCGCCACCACGCCGATCAGAGACAGCACGAACAGCACCAACGACCAGCGCGTGCGCACGAGCAGTCCAATGCAGCCCAGCGCGCCCGCGACAACCGCCACGCCGGTCGCCACCACCGACCACGCCGGTCGCGACGCATACATCGCCTGCTGCGCCGTACTCAGCTTCGCCATGTCATCGGGCGTCAGGCGCAGATCCGCGTAGAACGCGGCGCACCCCAACAGGTTCCAGAGCAACGCGACGATCGCCGTCGCCGTGAACCACTTCGGTGCCTTGACCATGTCGACTCCCCTCGCTGCGTGCGCCGGACGTTATCCCTTTCCGTGGCGAACGGGCAACGGTCCGACGCGGATTGGGCACGCAATACCGCGCGCGACACGCTGCAATACAGGCTCGAACGCAATGTGGCAACCCGCGCGGCTAGCCCAGCACCTGCGGGTTGAGTTGCCATACGGACCAGTTGAGCGCGGAGGCAAAGCTTACCCACAGCAGGTACGGAACGAGCAACGCACCCGCCAACGGCTTGACGCGCCAGAATGAAACCATCGTTGCAACGATCAGCGCCCAAAGAAGAACAATGTCCGCGAATGCCGCCCCACCCAAGTGCCATCCGAAGAACAGCCAACTCCACAACGCATTGAGTGCGAGTTGCACGAGGAACAGAACGAGGGCGACACGGGCAGACCGAAAGCCTCCGACGCGCCATACCAGCCACGCTGCAACACCCATGAGCGCATAGAGGACGGTCCAGACAGGACCAAACAGGGCGGGTGGCGGAGCCCACTCCGGGCGGACGAGCTGCGTGTAGAACGGACCGGCCTGGATGGATGCGGCGGCGCCAATGGCCGCGGCAACAAAGCTCACCGCAAGCCACGCAACGAATCCGACGATCTGCTTGCGTATTGGCAAAGTCACGATGCCCTCCCTCCGTTGACAAGCGCTTGAGCTGATCGCCCGCTCCCGCGATACGGTGTGATCTTACATCGTGCCGATTCGCCGTGGCCTGCACATGACCGAATGGCCTTCGGGAGTCCATACATCAATGGTTGGGCCGCACCCGAGGCACCTGGAGAGCAGAGCCACTCACCTTCCCCTGCCGCGTTCAATCCGGCCATCGCAACCGCTTCATCGGACCCGGACAGGTGCGTGCAAAACGCAGCGAGCCGCCGGCTCCGTTGCGGTGCCCGTCCATGACGGACACGTTTGGGACGTTATGCCTCACTGCGCACGACATATGCCATTTCATACTCATCGTGGTACTCACCGTTGATGAGCAGGGAGTCATGCTCCAGACCGAACTGAACGAAGCCCAGCTTCAAATAGAGCGCAACCGCAGACTGGTTCCTCGTGTTGACGCGCAGGTTGACCTGCCGAACGCCCCATGCGGAGGCTGCGTAATTCAGTGCTGTCTGAATCAACTCTGCGCCGATACCTCGACCTCGCGCACTGGGGGCGATGTACATGCCCCATAGGCCGGCCTTGTGCGAGAGCTTCGCCATTGCCTCGCGTTCAAGCCCCGCCACTCCAATGAGACTCGGTCCGTCAAAGGCACCGATGTGAATCGCCCCGGAAATCCCGGAGGCTGTTTGGTTTGAGTCACACCTCGATGGCGGACTCGTGCTGACGATAATAGTTTTCTTCGGCTTCTGCTGGAGGAATGTATCCGATGGAGCCGAGCAGGCGGCGATGGTTGTACCAGTCGACCCACTGTAAGGTCGCCAGTTCGATCTGCTCGCGGCTGCGCCACGACTGACGGTGCACCACTTCGGCCTTGTACAGGCCATTGATTGTTTCGGCGAGTGCATTGTCGTAGCTGTCGCCCACGCTGCCGACCGATGGTTCGATGCCTGCCTCGGCCAGTCGTTCGGTGTAGCGGATCGATACATATTGCGAACCGCGATCGCTGTGATGAACCAGTCGGTTCGCCGGACTTCGCGCATGCAGCGCCTGTTCCAGTGCGTCCAGCACGAACTGCGTTTGCTGGCCAGCGGACACCTTCCAGCCCACGATGCGCCGTGCATAGACGTCGATCACGAAGGCCACGTAGGCGAACCCTTGCCACGTCGAGACGAAGGTGTAGTCGCTCACCCATAGCTGATCGGGCCGCTCGGCCTTGAACTGCCGATTCACGCGATCCAGCGGGCACGGGCGCCCGGGATCGGGCTTGGTCGTACGAACGGCCTTTCCACGGACCACGCCGACGATGCCCAGCTCTCGCATGAGCCGCTCAACCGTACAACGGGCCACGACCCAGCGCTCACGTTGCAACTGCTTCCAGACCTTCCTCGCCCCGTACACCTGCTGGTTCTCTTCCCACGCGCGCCTGACCTGCGGCAGCAACGCGGCGTCGCGTTGTAGACGCGCCGGTCGCTTCGTCGGATTGGCGCGGCGCCCCGCGTGCAGGTAATACGTCGACGGGGCGATCGGCAATACCCTGCAGATCGGCTCGACCCCGTACATCGACCGGTGTTCATCGATGAAACGCGTCATCACTTGGATCGGCGGTCGAGCTCCGCCTGCGCAAAATACGCACTGGCCTTGCGCAGGATCTCGTTGGCCTGGCGTAGCTCCTTCACCTCGCGTTCCAGCGTCTTCACGCGCTCTCGCTCCGCCGTCGTCAGACCGGCACGCGACCCTTGGTCGCGCTCGGCCTGCCGAACCCAGTTGCACAGCGTCTGCGCCGTGCAGCCGATCTTGGCAGCAATCGATTCGATCGCCGCCCACTGCGAGGTGTGCTCAGCCTGGTGCTCGCGCACCATCCGAACTGCTCGCTCTCGTACTTCCGGGGCATACTTGTTGGGCTTCTTCATGACTCCATCCTCTCAAAGGTTGGAGCCTCCGGGAAAGCCGGGGCGATTCAGGTCCCCTTGACGGAGTGGTCAGGCGGCATTCGCTGAGGTGAGTTACGCATGCTGCTTGGGCTCACGACGATAGCCTTGATAGGTGATGATCAGTGCGACGAGCAGGAGGACGCCCTCCAGCAGCATGAACACGGTTGAACGGGTGCCTGCTGCGACTTGATGGTACTGACTGGCGGCAAACATGCGAACCAGACCCAGAACCAGGAGGAACCACCCGGTCATCGTGACGAGAACGGTCCAATTGCGCGACCAGAGATTGTGTGCCCGGACAACCGCGAGGCCGGCGACAAACATGAGTACGCCAGACAGATAGACAACCGGTGGGATTTGGCTGTCGCACAGATGCGGCTGAACGAGCGGAAACTCCGCGACGAGCGTAGCCACCAGGGTGGGGCCGAGAAGCGCTGCAATGATTTCCTCCAGGCCTAACGCCTGAGTTAAGCCGTCACCACGAAGTGGTGGTCGGCTTGCATGATCGAATGGACTCCCCTCGTGTCGCCACACGGCTTCAATGAGCCAGACTGAAGGGTTTAGCCTTCAGGACACGGGATCACGAGAGGAGTCCGCCATGCATGCTACGCCCAAATCCGCCATCGCTTCCACCGTCGCCGT
>NZ_JBGAFX010000005.1:0-412423 GCF_044227025.1 Dokdonella sp.
CGCACCGGACACCATGTCTGCACACGTTCGCCCGTTTGCGTGTCGACGGCGGCCACCCAGTCGCGGCGCTGCTTCTTGGCCCATGCCCAGTCATCGGCCATCAGCAATCGCCGGAGCTCGCGCACGTAGCGGGTGGGCAGGGGATCCCTACTCGTTTCCGTTGAGTGGTTGTTTCGAATCCGCCGCGGAACGGGATTGAAGTGATTGGGGCTGCGCACCGGCTGGCCGTAGTCATCGGCCGCGCTGAGGTGCTTGTCGAGGTACCACGCGAAGAACTCGTGAGCGAGGTTGACGAACGCCGGTCGATTCTTCGGCGTCCCCGATAACCAATCGTTGAACGACGCGCCGTGAGGTGCTTGACGGCGGCAGACAACCTCCGGCGACGTTCGGAGCGTGGGCGCTTCACGCGCGAAGTCGAGCAAGGCATTGCCCACTTCGACTGCTGCGCGACGACTTGATCGTTGGCCTACCCATTCGGCCAATGCGTTGCGCCACGCGTCTAGTTGTGGGTGGCTTGCTGCCCAGGTGAAGCGGGGATCCGACCGCTTCGGAAACGGGCGAGCGGCCACGGCGGAATGCTTCATAGCGACTCCGCGATGCGGAAGGCCGCTGGGTCAGTCATGCGTTGCGAAGCGGCATCGAGAATGGCGGCCACTTCTCTAGCCTGAGCTGCCGTGTACACGTCCTGCGACCAGGGACTTCGGTGGTGCAGCGCGCGTTGCACCACACGTCGGTCTATCCCGGCGTTGGCGAGGCGAAGTCCGTAGGCGTGCCGATGTCCGTGCGGCGACGTGCCGTGACGCTTGCCGTGAGAAAGTCCTGCGCGCTGGACTGCTCGCGCATGGGCCTGCTCGAACGCGGCAATCGTGTAGGGCCGGCCGCGCTCAATCGAGCGCTCGCTCACAAACAGCCAAGGATGGTCCGCGTCGGGGCGATGGCGAACATACGCTCGGTAGAGCGTCCAGAAGAGCTCGGCCCAGTGCGTCGGGAAAAAGTAGACGCGCGATGCCTTGCGCCGTGTGTCGGTCAATGCCAGGTTTTTCCAGCCGGCTTGGAGCGCGCCCGCCTCCAACGTTCGAGGGCGCAGGCCCCACCGATCGCGCAGGTAGTGCGCACGGTCCCGCCACGGGCCGCCCCGGTCGTCCGGAGCTTGACCGCATTCGGGATGAAAGAGGTGCACGAGCGCTGTGCCAGGCTGGTCCGGATCTTCGATGACATCACCCACGAACAGGTGGAACGCCTCGCTGACCCGCAAGCCGCCGCCGTGCATGAGAACGCTAAGCATGAGGTCTCGCAACCGGAAACGCTGTGCCAATGACGCGCCATCCGGTACGCGCCGCGACCAACCGTGCTCGATGAGCCGCTCAAACGCCTTCTCGTCGAACGCCCTCAACTCTTCGAACGCTCGATGGTCGCGGCGAGGGGCGAGAACGCTCCGCATGCGCTCCACCGCACCGCGTTCGTGCGCGCGGTACGACGCATGAGCCAAGAGCGCACCGGCGGCGCGGCGGTCGAAACGTCGGAGTTGCAGGATGCGTTCCTCCGGGCGTGCAGTTCGCCACGGGTTGAGCGAGCGGCCACCGACGCGCTCAGAGAGCCAATCTGCGAAGGCGGTGATGCGCGCGAGGTGCGCCTCCACCACCGCGGTTGAGCGAGGCGGCCAACGCAAACCGGTCGGATCCCGCCCGAAATCATTCGTCGTTCCGGCGACCAGGTCATCGACGAAATGCTGAAGCGCGTCGGCTGGCGCGGTTGCCACCGAGTCGCCCCGCGCGGCCAAGTAATCGAGGAGCAGGGCCAAGCTGCGCGCATGCGTACGCTGCCGCTGCAAACGATTCGCCATCCCTCGGTCGATGAAGAACTGGAGCAAGGGAACGAAGGGCGCAACCGCTTCGGATGCGTCGTCATGAGCTGAGTGGCGGTACAGGACGTAGAATCGCTCGTTTCGACGACTGGCAGCCGCAACCGTCGTCAATGCGCACACGTGGGCGTCATCAGCTCGCTCGTCGGTCGGAGACCCACGGCCCGCGACTGAGGCGGGGTGGAGGCCGAGTTGCGCGTCACTGGCGCTCATGCTCGGCCTTCCATCGACGCAGAAACTGCGAGTAGCTCATCGGAAGCTCCCCCTTCTTCGATGCCTTGGCGGCGTAGGCGCGCCACAGCGAACGCCCCGACGCTCCGGGATGCTCGCGTTCGAGCTCAGCGAAGCTGGGCACGCGGCGGCGCGGCGGTGCTCCGCGGCGGCCGTTGAAGAACAAATCGAGGGTCGCAACGTTACAGTCCAGGAAAGCAGCCGGTTCGACGTCGGTTTCCGCAAGCAACCTTCTGTATCGCCGCACCCTGCGAGGATCGCACTCGACGTGACGCGCGATGCGGGCGCTGGACCACTGAGGTCGCTCGACGAGCAACGCGACGATCGGTTGTATGCGGTCCACACCTGGCTCCTCGACGCGAGACGTTTCGTCCAACGTATGCAGGTTGTGCGACGCGTCAAGCCCCTCAACTTCAACCGAAGGTGGCGCAGCCGGCTGCCATCACGAAGGCGCCGGGCGTCGACGCATCGAGGGCCGGTATGAAGGAGACGACATCCCGCGGACCAGAGCATCCATCGCCCGGGCCAGGTCCGCCTGGACGTCATCCAACTGCGTGAACAGTGAGGCGGTTGGCATCAGCGCGTTCGGCGCGGTTCGCGCATGCGCTGTTTCGGATGTGTGCATTGCGTCGACCGGCGCGCGCTGCGCCGCCTGCACGGTTTCGTGCGCCGCGCGTGCCCCGCTATCCGCCTCGCGCACCTCGACTTGCCGAGTCTGCGCGTCGTTCGCATCAGCGCCGCGGAGCGCGGCGCGCTGGCTACGGCGGTACTCGGCCCACTGCCGACGCGTGAGCGGTTTCCACTTGGGTGGGCGCAAGCTTTCGGGGTGGACGAGCTCCTCTGGGCCGCGGTCCGCTCGGCGCACCGCACGAGCAAAGCGCCCACGAGTTGGCTCCTCGCGCGACCGCGCGTGTTGGAGGGAGGTCCGCGCCGCTCGTGCGCCCGAGAATCCCTTCTCGCTCCGACGGCTCGGCACTTCCCAGGAATACATTGCCGAAGAGGAGGCCGAAGGTGCGGTGGCGGCGCTCGCGCCCGACCTGTTCAAGAGCTCCAAGTAGGCCTGAATGGCTGATGCGTGTTGATTCGCGGCACGGGCCATGAGATCGAGGAGCTGCTCCGACGCGTCGCGTTCCACGCGCGCGGTTTCATGGGCCGCTTGTGCTTGGGCGTTCAGTAGTTCGGCGTCTGCTCCCGTTGCCCGCGTGAAGGCATTGAGCGGACCCAATCCATTGCGCGGACGAAGCCGATCGCCACGGTTCAAGCTCGACGCGCGAACGCTGCGCGCGGCCCGTGTCTGAGTAACCCGGCGCAGCACCTGCGCGCGCCCCGCACCCCAAGCACTCACCGCGACGTTATCGCGCCGCACGGCCGCGTTGTCGACGACGATTTCGGATGCGCCGCCGCGCCGCGCCATTGCCGAGGCGGCCCGACCTTGGTGGCGGGTCGGCGTGCGCGTGAGTGCGACAACGCCAGCGAAGTCGCCCCGCTCCGCCGCATCCTGGGCCTGCTTCTTCAGCGGTCGGGGATCGACCTGTTCGGCATGTCCCGCGGCAGCCAAGGCGGTGTTGATGCGTTCGGCGACGCGTAAACGCATCGCCTCGGCCTCAATGGGTCCTGTCGTCCGATCATCAAGCACGCGCACCTTCGCGCCGAACCCATCTGGGCCGGCGACCCGGGTGCTCATCAGAAGGTGACAATGGATGTTGCGATCATCGCCATGCGCGTCGGGTTGGTGGATAGCCACGAGCACCGCGACACCGTAACGGTCGACGAGGTACTGGGCGATGTCCTGGGCAAGCCGTTCGTTCTGTACCTCGGTCAGTTCCGCGGGTAAGGCGACGACAAGTTCGCGCGCCGTTCGTGCGTTGCGGCGAACCTCGGCTCGCTCTGCGCGGCTCCACACGGAAGCGAGGTCCAAGGCCCAGGAGGCGCCTGCCGGAGCCTGCATTGCGGCCGACAGGACGCCCTTGCGTTTCGAGTAGTCGTGCGCCTGGTCCGTCCGCTCATCGTGCAAGCGCGTGCCAGCGCGGTAGGCCGCCGCGGCGACCACGCTGTGTCCGCGTGAACGAGAGACGAGGGAGAGGCGGGAGTAGTAGATGGCCATGCTGAAATCGGCAAACTTCCGTGCTGCCTACCAACGGAAAGCGCCCTCTTTTGAAGAGGCGATCGCCGGATTGTATGATCTGCCGTTCACGTCACCGACTAGAAGGACAAGAGAATGAACGCAGCAAATGAAAGCGCCTGCTTAGAGGACGTGATTAAAAAGCTCAACGCAAAATACGGCACGCCGCGCATGAACGATGACGAGCGCTTCTATGCAATCGGCGCATGCGCGGCAGGAATCCCAAGCTTCGACATTTTTGAATCGATTTCCCTAGACCGTGAGATCGATGCCGACTTTGACGCCGTTTGCCATAGCGCGGGAATCTATGGCGCAACAGAGCCATGGCAGAGGAAACTGCATCGTGATCTGCACGGCAAAGACGAAGCTCAGATCAAGAAGGTTTTACGCGACACCCATATAGAGCGACAAGCCGAACTGCATTCTTCCCTGAACGACAATGCCGCGAAACCTTCCGGTAATCGCTAGGTGTGCGATTGTCCTTCTCCATGTTGATCAAGTGCTGAACTTGAGTGGCTGTCCAACGCTTCGAGGGATAGCCTGGATTCTCAGCCAAGCAGCTTTGAAGCTCAGCCACCATGACTCTCTCGGCAGGAGACAGTGGCTGCAGCTCGGATATGTCCACCGGGTACATGGCTGGATCGTGCAAAGCGTTTAGGGCAATGCGTGCAAGCAGGATTTTGTGCTCGCTCTGCGTGTTGTACACGTGACGAATGAACTCTCCTACGGAGAACATTTCAAGGCTCCTGCGGCCGAGGTTTCTTCTGATCTAACACAGATGGCGCGCGGCGCAAGCCCTTCCTCTGCGACCTTAGTGCAGCATCGCGTCGATGCATCGCATCGGGGTCCGGGGCGCAGCTCCGGCGCAACGGCCCAGCAAGGGCCGGCAAACCCCGCAGGGAGTTTGCGTCCTTGCGCTCTTGCCTCGTCTTGACCAGCGCTCCTCATTGGCTTGACGAGCGCGTTGCCCACGGGTGCCGCTCCGGCGGCATGCTCGCTCGCATTCACCTCTCGGTCTTCGCTTCGAGCAGATGCTCGCAACGTGACGGCCGTCACATGGTCACGGGCATTCAATATGCGAATCCACAAATCGCATATTTCATGTCCTTGCGTTCTTGAGTTCGGCGTGTATCCCAAAGAGGTACATCCAACCACGAGACCTCGCCATGACCACTTCGTACGAACCCATTCACCGAGCCGCTCTGCTTGAGGTTGGCTTTGCCTTGGACCACCTTGTTTGGTGCTACCGATCCGAACTCGATCGCCGCCCGCACTTCGCAATGACTGCGGACGACATCTGCCTCCACGATTTCGCCAACCGCACGGCATCCCTCGTCCGCACCGTTCTCGATGGCGACAACCAGCGCCGTGGACCGCGGCCGCAATACAAGCCTTCCATGGACAGCGGACAACGCCTGCGAGCGGCAATCGAGGCACGACGCCGCGCGCGGGCGGAAGAAGCCGGGAGGATCGCTGGCAATGCCCCACCGGCATCGTCGGATCCCGAAGATGTGGCGCAAGCTGACGTCCCAAGCGACACGCCACAAGGTGATTTTGAAGAGCAGCCCACGGTGCGCTGCCGGAGGCGGCCGCGATGAGTTCGAGCTCAGACAAGTTGAGCGAACGGGTGGCGTCGGCTACTCAACGCCTGGCCGCATTGAAAGCGCGGCAGCTCATGCGGGAAATGCGCAACGCGCATCTGGCGAAGCTGCGTGCCCGACGGGATGAGCGGCGGCAGCGCCTTCAGTTTGGAGGCGCCGTGTTCATCGCCCAGTGCACCGACTTCTCACCGATTGAAATCGTGGGCTTGCTACTGGACGGAAAGGAGCGCGTCGGGGTGTCGCCCACCATGCGATTGGCGATTCGCAAGAAAGGGCAAGAGTGGGTGGAGAGTGCCTCCCCCACCTCATCATGATGCTTCCCCTCAATAAGCGAGGCGGTGGAATCGCCGCCTCGCTGTCAGCGCCCCATCTGCCGTCGTTTACGTCTTGTCGTCGAGCGCTGCGCCCGGTGCGTTGTCTTTCACGGAACGAATGCCGTTCTCGCGGCCCGACTCGGACTTGTACGTCTCACTCGTTCCGATCACTTGGCCGTTCGCCGCCACCAAGTTGAACATGAACTCGCCGTTGGATGCCTTCTTACGATCGTACCGTTCGTCGTGCGGGGCATTCGTCCGAACAGATTGAATGCCGTTCTCAGCACCGCTCTTAGTGTCATAGCGCTGGCTGCTCAGGATGGGCTCGCCATTGCCCGCCTGGAGATGGAAGTGGTACTGCCCGTTGGTTGTCTTCTTCAACACAAACTTGCCCGCCATGGCCGCCTCCTTGAAGTAGTGGCCAGGGCATCATACGCCGCCGCGAGCGGCGGCTGAGGGGTGGTCAGCACCACCCCCGCTGCGCCAAGGACACCGTCCCTCCGCTGGCGACCACCAGGTGGTCGAGAAGGCGGACTTCCACCAGGTTCAGCGCGTCGCGCAAGCGCGCGGTAATGGCGCGGTCTGCGGCACTGGGTTCCGCGTCACCCGACGGGTGGTTGTGCGCAAACACGACGGCGGCGGCGTTCCAGCGCAGCGCTGCTTTAACGACTTCTCGCGTGTGAATGGTTGCTCCGTCGATGGTTCCGCGAGCAAGCGACTCGACGGCGAGCACCCGATGCCGATTATCGAGCCATACGGCGTGGAACTCCTCGTGGTCGAGTCCTGCGAGGCGCATCCGCAAGAACTGTGCGCTCTGGTCCGGGCTGGTCATCGTGCCCAAGCGTTCGAGTCGGCGTTGAAGGATGTCTTCCGCAATGCCGAGGATGTCCGCTTCGCTCTGCTTGCCTCGGAAGCTGTACCGGCCGTTTTCGTCGCGCACCATCTCGGTCTCCTGCCGGCGCGCGGGGTGGCGCCGTGAGGACGCCGCCGCTTGGACGACGAGCGGGTGGTGCATCCGAAGGACGGAAACGTAGTGGACGACGGCGAAGCCGTTGCGGCAGCCGCAGTCCGAGCGAAGGTGCTCCCAGGAAGGCGATGCTTCGTGCGTTGAGGTGACCGCGAAGAGTGGAGCGACCGGCACAGCCTCGTTAGCACCGAAGCGGCAGATTTGAGATGAGCTCACTGCTCGGGCTGTCGCGAGCTCAACGCCGACGCCAGTGGAAACGGGTGCCAGCGCCCGTTGTTGGCGCGGTTCACCACGTGCTGGCGATAGCGTTCCGGTGACAACGCGCCTTCGCGTCGCTGGTGGCGGCGGCGGTTGCAGAGCCAACACGCCGCAGCGATGTTGTCGCCGCCGCGTCCCCCGTCGCATCGCGCACGAAGGTGTTCCGCGGTGGCGCGCTGCTCCGCTGCCTGGGCAGCGGTCAGGCCGTGGGTTCGAGCGAACGCAACCGGGTCGTCAAGCCAAACGGGTCGGCCGCAATAGCAGCAGCGTCCGTTCTGGCGGTGGAAGGCCCGCGCCCGGGCCGTCTTGATCGAATGCGTCATGACGCTACCTCTTAGCTGATAGAAAAGGGAGAGCCCGGGATGGCTTCAAGCTCATCCCGTGGCACCCATCAGCTAAGCGGTATGGGCACAACGTCCGCGGCGCTCGCCTGCGGACGCTGCCGTTTTAGGACAACCGAGCGCGCCGTGCAAGGCGCACTGCGCCAATGCGCCGTGCGTGCGTCAAGCGCGGCAGCGCGCGCGTCTCAGTGCGCCGGCGTCAAGCGGTTCTCTTCCAGTGCAGCGCGCTGCGTCGCGCTCGCGCCCGTGCAGTCGTGGCTCTGATACGTGCCCTTCGTATCGAATAGGAACCGGCACGTCTGGCTCTCGCTGTCCGTTCGCCCTTTGAACCAGTTGAGCACAGGGACGAAGTTCGACGCCTGCGCCGTTCGCTTGCTGAAGACATAGAGCAGCACGCTGCCGCTCGGTGCGCTGCTGTCGGAGTACGGTGCGCCGAGCTTGGCTATGACTTCTGCCTTCGTCGTGCGGCCCCTCGTGAAATCGGTGGTCTGGTCAGCATCGATGCGCGTGCCCTGTGTCGCCGTACAGCCCGCGACGAACAGGAGCGAGCCGACCATCAGGCTCTTCTTGAACATACGGCTCTCCTTGTTGGAGTGAGGCGCAACCTGGCGTGCGCACGTTGGGCCGACTGCGGCCGCCGTTCATCGGGCCGACCGACGGCGCGTTATAAGCGGCCTGTGCCGCGCTACCCGTTGAGCCACGTCGTCAAGCGCGCTTGCCATTGGCTGGCCAGCTCCCGATCGCGGCCGAACGACACCCGCACAACGGGAACCGCCAGATCCGCCAGACGGATGACGATGGCGTTGTTCCAGAACTCCAGCTTTGTATGGCCCTGGTTCACCTCCTTCCATTCGTGCTTCCAGCCGCGGATGTCGGCCTTGTCGATGAGCCGGTGTCCGTGTTCGTCCGTGGCCACCCATAACCAGTTATGGGTGGCGTCGAGCGCGATGCCCGGGCCGCTCACTGTTGGCTCAAACGGCCGCTCCGGCGTGCCCTTCGCGCCCCACGCCGCGTTCCATTCGGGCGCCAACGCGCCCTTCCCGCCGCCGCGGCGCGCAAACACGACCATGCACCAGGCGAGAAACACCAACGACACGAACACCATGATTGCCGGACCGTTCATTTCGTCCTCCGATTCATTCAAAGCCAGCAGAAAAAAGGGCATCCCCGAGGAACACCTCAGCGCTCGTCGTCCACTCGTTCGCGGATATGCGCCCGCCCGCGACCAGGACGCGCCCGCCGGGCAGCACCGTGGCTGTGTGCCCGTAACGCGCCACCACGAGCGAGGGGCCCGGGCGAAACGCGTCGAGGTTGGGGTCGAAGACTTCGGTCTGCGCGAGCGGTTGGTTCCAGTCGCCGACGCCGCCGATCGCGAGCGCGCGCCCGTCATCCAGCGCGGTGAGCGTGTGCTCGAAACGCGTCGACGCCGTGCGCGCGGTCCAGCCGTTCGTCGCAGGGTTGTAGACCTCCGCGTCGGGCGCGAGCCGGGTGCTGCCTTGGTAGTAGGTCTGACCGCCCAGAACGATCACACGCCCATCGTGGAGCCGCGCCGCCGCCGGCATGAACCGGCCATGCGTCGCCGCGGCGAAGCACCCACCGCCAGAGAACGAGCCGGTCGTGGGCGAATACAAGACGGCGCAGGGATCGCCGTTTCCTGATGCATCGACGCCCCCAGCGATGAGGACCCGGCCATCCGACAGGCGCTCCGCGATGCCGCCGGCCCGCGGTCGCGGCAGCGAACCGGTCGCCGTGAACGCGCCGGTCGCAGGGTCGTAGACCTCTGCGCTCGTCGTCGGCGCCGCATCGGCGCCGAAGCCACCCGCCACCAGGATGCGGCCGTCCGCCATCGCAGCGGCCTGCTCGAACCGGCGGGATGCGTGAAGGGCCGACCCCCATGCCCACGTCTTGGTTGCGGGCCGGTAGCACACAGTGCGCGCGTCCGTCGGGTCGCCGCCGACCAGCAACGCGCCGCCGTCCGGCAAAGCGAAGAGGTGGCCGTTGAAGCGAGCCCCCGGAATGGGCGCCGTGGCGCTCCAGGTGCCTGCAGCCGGGTCGTACGCGTCCCCGTCATGGGACGGCCCGTACGCCAGCACAGAGCCATCGCTCAAAACGGCGGCGGTGCTCGCGTACCGTGGAAAGGACATGTCCGATGTGGGAATGAAAAGACCGTCTGAAGCATTGGCCGCCAACGCCAGGCGAGCCACCACGGTCAGCATCCAGCCTCCGCTCCCCAAACCCATTTCGACCTCGCGTCGTCGGAACCACCGGGGCGATGATAGACCTTAAACGACTATTAAGATGAATTAAGTCTATACGGTGGGCGGGTACTAGCGTGGACGGCCTTCGTATGGGCCGCCCGATGAAACGTTCCTCAATCTATTCGCCCGAGCACCGCGTGATGGTTGGGCTGCTGCGCGACCTTCGACTGGAAGCGGGGCTGTCCCAGCTTCAAGTGGGCGAAGCCCTGAACCTTCCGCAGACCAAGGTTTCCGCCGTTGAGATTGGACGGCGTGGGCTGGATTACTTGCAGGTGCGCGAGTTCGTCGAGCTGTATGGGTTGTCGATGGCCAAGTTCGCGCTGATGCTCGACGACCGCATCGCCGGCGCCGCATACCGACCGCCGCGCCGCCCGCGGCGAGATCAGAAAGCCAAGCCGCCGCAAGCAGCCGCAAAACAATCAGGCGCGCGCAAGAATCCTAGCCGTTGAACGGTGCGAAAATCCTTGGCCCGTCGACCGAACGGGCAACATCAGATCAGCCATTCGACTCAATCGACCCGCCGAACCTTCTCTCGCATAGCAGCGTCTGCTTTCAGAAGCACGTCAGCGAACCCGGCCTTGAAGTCCGCCAAATGCGCTGCGACCGCTGCGTCTGGCATGGCCCCCGGAAAGATGGCCGTTAGAGATGCGTAAGGTGTGAAGATTTGATGATTGATGGTCATCACGCTTCCATCGCCTTCGGCGTACTGCTCGACGGCTGCGCCGAACCAGCTTCGCGGCAGAGGGTTTAGTGCGCGTGGGTTGTGCACGAGCACAGTGCCTTCGCTCCAGGTTTCGGGACCGTGTTCGGATCGCCCCACTTCGTACGCGAACTCCAATGGAACCACCGCGTCGGGATCGTCGCGGTAACACGTCCCCATTCGGACAATCCGAAGAGGATGCGTGGGGTTTTCCTGGTGCGCCATTCGATTGAACTTGGCGATGGTACCGGTGTTCGCGAACAATACCGCTGAAACATGTTCGGCCCCAGGCTGCAGGAAGAACCCGGAGGGAATCTTTTTTTCGCCAAACCGATGCTGATCGATAGGTGTTTCCGAGATGATGAGGCGACCGTCATCAGCGTGGTACCAATGCTGTTCGGTCCCATAGAGGTAGCGCATCAGCGGTGTTGCTGAGCTCGCCAGCGAACCCGGGCCGTGGAAGTCCTCAATCGCCAAGACAAATGGGCGGCCAAAGACATGAGGGAGGTTCCAGTATTCCTTCTTGAGTTTGCTAAACAGCGGACTTCCGAGGCGAATAGGCACGGCATCACGGAGGTACGCCTCCCGTTCTTCGGGTGATTGTTGCTCGATGTCGGGATCGTAAGCGTTGATGCCGGAATCCGATGCAGGATTTGCGGTGGTGGCTTCAACAGCGATAGTGACGCCGTCCTTGGTCAAGATGAAATCTGGTCGCCGATGCGAGCGATCGACGCTGTAGCCTTCGGCCAGGAAGAACGCGCTAAGGAAAAGCTCGAACGTACGTGCGTCGAAACCAGTGGTTTGGAACTGCTCGATGAAGTTGCCATCGGGGTCGTCTATCTCGTCTTGGAGGCTTCGCAAGACATCGCGAGCCGGCGCATAACCGGGACTATCGCGGAGGTTCAAAAACTGTGGATGAAGGTCAGCATCCGGACGGCCGAGATTGGCAAACAGATCGATTGGCATTGTTTGAGTCCTACTGGCGCATCACGTCGGGTCAGTCATTGCGGGCGGCTGCGTTGCCCGTCGTCTTTCGAATCAACGCCTCAAGCACCCGCTGTGCGGCATTGTCGTCTGTCTCGATGAGACGGAGCACGGAGTCAACATCGAGCCCTCCGTTCTTTCGGTTGCCTGCCGCTTCAGCGGTATTCGATCGCAAGGAGGGCAATCCGGCCAGCTGCCGCAGCCGATTTTCCCTGGCCTGATAGTGCGGGCGCAGCAGCTCCGCCTGTTCTTGGATGTATCCCTCCGTCGCCCCACTGGGAACCGCCCCCGTAGCTCCTCGCGAGTGATTCAACGCGGCGCCGACGAGCAGCAAGCGTCCCAGTTCCTCGACCGGTACCCGCAAACGCCCGAGATCGGTGGCCAACGTTCGCCGCAGGTCGTGCGCGGTAATCCACAGTCCGGTGTGTTCCTTGAGCGTCACCAAGATGGACCGCGGATTCGCCAATGGCTTGCCGTGCTGGCGGGATGGGAAGATCCATTGACCGACGTCCTCGGGGCGCCAACGATCGTTGGCAGCGCGGCGTGCCTCCAGAATCTCGCGCGCCCAGGGAGTCAGCGGGGCGACGCCGTCCTTGCCTGATTTGGTGATCGCCGCCGGGAACACGACCAAACCGCGTTCGACGTCCACGTTCGTCCACTGGAGCCGTGCCGTTTCTTCTTTGCGCGAACCCCAGAGCAGCACGCAAAGGAAAAAATCCGCCAGAGCGCTCACGTGCGGCTTCAGCTCGTCCCCACGCGGGTCCGGGCGTTCGTCGAGGATTTGGGGATCGTGCGCTCGCGCTCGGAGTTCGACCAGGTGCCGCAGCCAGTTCCTTCCACTGTCCGAGGTGGTCGGCAAGTACGTGCTGCGCCGGACTGGCATGGGCCACGGCTGGTCTGCCCGCCACGCTGCAAACGGACCCACCCCACGGCCCGAAGGCAGCCCCACCTTGGGTGCAGCGCGCGCGTACGCGGCGGAGCAGTACGCATACAGCTTCGACAACGTGCCGTGGCTCAACGAACGCGGTCCCCACGCCGGCGGCTTGGTCCGGTGGAGGGTCGCACGCAGCATCGGACCAAAGGTCGCTTCCACGGCGGCCTCGTTGATGTCCGCCAACGGCAGGGACCACAGCGGCGCCCCCTTCATCCATTTGGGCACCTTGGCACGGTCTTTCGTGGTGCTCGCTTTCGCCCTGCGGGATCGCACCTCGTTGTACTCGTCGAACGCCACAGCCAAGGTCAGGCCATCGCGGGCACGCTCGGCCTGAGCAGCGCGCATCCGCTTCTTCTTTTCCACGAGGGGGTCGATGCCCTGTTCCATCAGGCCGAGCCACACCTTCGCCCGCTTGCGTGCATCGGTGAGCGTCAAACGCCGAAAGCCTTCGTCCGCGCTCCACCAATGACCGAGGGCGCGGCGCATCGGTGCGCCGGCAACCTTCCGCTGCACGTACCAAGTGGTCGTGCGCGGGGTGAGGCGCAGCAGCAGCCCCCGCACCCCGAGGTCGCGGACCACCCATTCCCGCATGCTGGGCGGCGTGGGTCCCAATGGCTTTCCTGCTCCATCCAACATCGTGTCGAAACGGAGGGAAGTGAGCAGGCGAGGCGTGAGTTCGAGGTGCACCGACGTGGACATGGATGGCCTCCCAGCCAACGCGCCGGGCGGGAGACTACCTCAATTTATGGCTCCCTTGTGGCTCCCCAAAGGCTGCGGTTGTCTGCGGTTTACCGCGCCTCTGTGCGACGTGAAATGACGCTAAATCGCTGATTCAACAGCAGGCTTCTCCTACGTCTCACGGCGGTGTTCGCGGGTCATTCTTTTGAAAATCCCCGTGTCGGCGGTTCGATTCCGTCCCCGGCCACCATTTTCGCTTTTGATCCATACGCAGGGCCTGACGGCTTCGCGAAGCATGGAAAGCGCAGCTCCGGCTCTCGACGAAAAACTTCGACCCGCGAACGAAAAACTTCGACCCGCGAACGAAAAACTTCGACCCGCGAACGAAAAACTTCGACTCTTCCATCAACTCGCCTGCGACGTTGCACCAAATGGGTGCGTGCTTGCACGAAATGGATGGAAGGCCGAACGGGTGGCTTGGAACGTCGCATCAAATACTTTGGTGCGTGCAAGTCCAGGCATGGAAGGTTTCAACCCGATGGTTGGACTGTTGCACGCGGGGGATGGAACCACGGAGGAAAAACTTGCGGGCGTGCATCGCCGGGCTCGACGCGTGCATGCTGGACTTGCGGCGTCGCAAGGTTTTGGTTCGGGGTTTGCCGTCCGACGGGTCGGGGGCCGAAAGTATTTCGTGCGCGGGTCCATGCCTGGCGTGCGTGTGTGCACTCATCTGGTGCAGCAGTCCATGTTTTTCGCTGGCGCTTCAAGCCCGGCGTTGAATGCTTCAAGGGTCGGCGTGCAGCGTCGCAAGAGTCACCTTCGCCGTTTCGCGCGATGCGGGCGACGCTCCGACATCGCCGGTGCACGGCTGCAAGCGGGCCGCGGACGTTTCCATCGATTCGGTGCACTGCTGCAACGTTTTCGTGCAGGCGGGCACGGGCGGGTTGGACGGGCGCAGTCCGTGCGTGGACACGAGCATGCCGTCGGCCGGTGTTGCGCGATCGGGTTTTCAGCTGCTGGCCGGGTCTACATAACCCGCTGGCGGAGCGGAGCCCTCGCCGAAGAAATATTTTTCCATCTCCGCGGCGATGAACGTGCGCGTCTTCGCGTCGAGCGGATTGAGGCGGTTCTCGTTGATCAGCATGGTCTGGTGGGCGAGCCATGCGGTCCATGCTTCCTTCGACACCTGTTCGTAGATGCGCTTGCCGAGTTCGCCGGGCCACGGTGCGAACGCGAGGCCTTCGCCTTCGCGGTCGAGTTTCACGCAATGCACGGTGCGGGTCATTCCGGGTTCTCCAGGGATTGCAGCAGTTTGCGCACCGGCGCTGGCAGGCCGAGCGAGGCGAGTTCGGTCGGTGCGCGCCAATCCGCATCGGGATCGTCGGCGACGCGTGGATCGGCCAGCGCGTCGTCGAGCAGCAGCGGCGTGACGTCGAGATGATAGTGGCTGAACGTGTGCAGGAACGGCGCGAGCGGTCGAATGTTCGCGGCGCGGATGCCGTGGCGTTGCAGCAGGCTCGCCTGCGCGAGCGATTCGTGTTCGACCTCGGGCAGGCTCCACAGGCGCGCCCACACGCCGGTCGGCGGACGGCGTTCGAGCAGCACGCGACCGTGCGTATCGCGCACGACGAGCATGGTCGTGCGACGCGTCGGCACGTCGCGCCGAGGCTTCGGTTGCGGCAGCACCGCGGTGAGATTGTCGCGACGTGCGATGCAGCCGTCGGCGACCGGGCATTCGCCGCAACGCGGTCGGCTGCGCGTGCAGACGGTCGCGCCGAGATCCATGATCGCCTGCGTGTAGTCGGCGACGCGCGTGGCCGGCGTGTGCGACTCGGCGTGCGTCCATAGCTCGCGCTGCGTTGCGCTCGCGCCGGGCCAGCCGGAGACACCATGCCAGCGTGCGAGCACGCGCTTGACGTTGCCGTCGAGGATCGCGTGGCGCGCGCCATGCGACTGGGCGAGGATCGCCGCGGCGGTGGAGCGGCCAATGCCGGGCAGTGCGGCAAGCGCTTCGATGTCGCGCGGCAGTTCGCCAGCGTGTTGCGCGACGCAGGTGCGCGCCGTGCGCAGCAGGTTGCGCGCGCGGCTGTAGTAGCCCAGGCCGGACCACAATGCGAGCACCGTGTCTTCGTCGGCGGTGGCGAGATCGGCCAGGGTCGGCAGCGCCGCGACGAAGCGCTCGAAGTAGGGAATCACCGTGCGCACCTGGGTCTGCTGCAGCATGATCTCGCTGAGACAGACGCGGTAGGGCGTGCGTTCGTGCTGCCATGGCAGGTCCTTGCGGCCGTGCGCGTCGTACCAGGCGAGCAGGCGGCGGGCGAAGTCGTCAGTGGTTGCAGCGTGCATCGTTCACTGCCGTGGCGTGGAGTCGTCGCGTATTTCGGCGTGCACGCCTTCGAGGCGCGTCTCGCCGATCTGGATCGCCTTCGCATCGAACGTGCCCGTTGCCGGAGGCAACAGGCCTTGCAGCGACTGCGGATCGAAGTGCGCGAGCCACGCGGCGAGATCGGCGCTGTTGGCGAGATCGAGCGTGACGTCCTCGGCGATCGGCTTGCCCGCCGCGATCACGCTGCCGTGTTCGACGCGGACCGCGAAGCGCACATCCGGCGGCGCGCTCGTCGATTTCGGACGCGCGGCGAGCCATGCGCGCAGCGCATCGAGGTCGAACACGGGGCGCACGAGTTCGATGCGCTCGATCTCGACGGTGTCGCCCCAGAGCGTGTGCCACGGCACCGCCGCGCGCAGCGCATCCGCGCGCAGCAGCACGCTGTCCTGCGCCTTGAGCACGGGTTGCGGCAATTCGGCGCGCAGGCCGGGCACGAGCGCGTAGCCCGCATCGCCGCCGAGCGTGAGCTCGGCACCCAGCTGCTCGCGAACCTGGTCGACGAGCAACGTCGTCAGGCGCTTCGGTCGCGTGTAGTGATGCACGACGAAGGCGCCGATCGCGCCGAGCAGCAGCAGCGCGAGCAGCACGCGCGGCCAGCGCCACCGTCGGGGCCGTTGCGGCTTCTGCTCAGTCATTGCCGCCGAGCGTGGCCGGCAGCAGGCCGTCGACGAACGCGGCCGCATCGAACACGCGCAGGTCCTGCGCGCGCTCGCCGAGGCCGACATAGCGGATCGGCAGGCCGAACTCCCGCGCGAGCGCGAACACCACGCCGCCCTTGGCAGTACCGTCGAGCTTGGTCACGACGAGCCCGCTGACGCCGATCGCCTGCTGGAACTGGCGCACCTGGTTGATCGCGTTCTGTCCGGTGGTGCCGTCGATGACCAGCAGGGCCTCGTGCGGCGCCTCGGGATCGAGCTTGGCGAGCACCCGGCGGATCTTCGACAGCTCGTCCATCAGGCCTGATTGCGTATGCAGGCGCCCGGCGGTGTCGGCGATCAGCACGTCGCTGCCGCGCGAGCGCGCAGTCTGCAATGCATCGAAGATGACGCTGGCCGAATCCGCGCCCGATCCCTGTGCGATCACCGGCACGCCGTTGCGCTCGCCCCAGGTCTGCAACTGCTCGACCGCGGCCGCACGGAAGGTGTCGCCGGCGGCCAGCACGACGTTGCGGCCCTCGCCCTTGTAGCGATGCGCGAGCTTGCCGATGGTGGTGGTCTTGCCGACGCCGTTGACGCCGACCATCAGCAGCACGAACGGCTTGCGGCCATCGACGGCGAGCGGCTGCTCGACCTTCGCGAGGCGCGCGACGAGATCCGCGCGCAACGTCGCGAGCAACGCGCCGGCGTCGGCGAATTCGCGCTTGCCGACGCGGCGGCGAAGGTCCTCGACGATTTCGTTCGCGGTCGCGATTCCGACGTCGGCCGTGATGAGGCAGGTCTCCAGCTCGTCGAGGAACGCATCGTCGAGAACCGGGTTGCGCTTGAAGATCGCGGCCAGGCCGCGCGCGAAGCCGCTGCCGGACAGGCGTTCGCGCCACGAGCGCTTCGCCGGTGCGGCGGCTGCCCCGCTGATGTCCTCCGCACCGTCGGCGGCGACGTCCGCTGCGACTTCGGTCGCGTCCACCGCCGGCAGATCGGCGCGCACGGCTTCGTCGGCACCATGCGCCGCGTCGGTCGTGCCGGCGTCCGGCGACTTCTTCTTCCAGAACTTCAGCATCGAGGATGAATTGGGCGAGAATGCGGGCCCGCAATGCTAACACCCGGCCCGGCTCGAACGATGCGCAACGGTTCCCCGAAAGCCTCCGCCGGCACGCTGCGCATCGTCGCCGGAAAGTTGCGCGGTTCGCGCATCGCGGTGCCCGATCGCGCCGGCCTTCGACCCACCCCGGATCGCGTGCGCGAGACCCTGTTCAACTGGCTGATGCCGTATCTGGGCGGCGCACACTGCCTCGACCTCTACGCTGGTACCGGTGCGCTCGGCATCGAGGCGTTGTCGCGCGGCGCCGGCGCGTGCACGTTCATCGAGCGCGATCGCGACCTGTGCGCGGCGCTGTCGGCCAATCTCGCACGCCTGCACGTCGATGCGGCCGAGGTCGTCCATGCGGATGCGGCAGCCTGGCTGGCTGGGCCGGCGCGACCCTTCGGCATCGTCTTCGTCGACCCACCGTTCGATGCTGGACTGTGGACGGACGCGGCGCAGGCGCTGGAGCGTGGTGGCTGGCTCGTCGATGGCGCCCTCGCCTACGTCGAGGCGCCTCGCGACGCGCATTTCGAGCTGCCGCCCAACTGGCAGGCGCACCGAGTGGGGCATGCCGGTGCGGTGCGATTCGCGTTGTATCGCCGCTCCGGCGGGGACGGGTCGACAGGGTAGCGAGTCCGGCGCATGTCCGGGCTCGCTTCCGCGAATCAACGACTTGCGTCGTCGATTCGCATGTGATCCATCGTTGGATCGCGCCATCACGCTGTTTCTCGACAGCCTGCTAAAGTAGCGCGACTTCCCGGGGACGATGGTTCGCATGGTGACTTCGCAGCAGCGCGCGCGCATTGCGGTGTATCCGGGTACGTTCGATCCGATCACAAACGGCCACGTCGACCTGGCCGGTCGCGCATCGCCGTTGTTCGACCGCGTGATCGTCGCGGTCGCGGACAGTTCCAGCAAGGGCCCGGCATTCGACCTCGATGCGCGCATCGCACTCGCGCGCACCGCGCTTGCGGCGTTCCCGAATGTCGAGGTGCGCGGCTTTTCGTCGCTGCTCGCGCACTTCGTCGAGGAGATCGGTGCGGGCGTGATCCTGCGCGGATTGCGCGCGGTGTCGGACTTCGAATACGAGTTCCAGCTCGCCAGCATGAATCGCCATCTCATCCCTGCCGCCGAGACCCTGTTCCTGACGCCCGCGGAGCAATACAGTTTCATCTCGTCCTCGCTGGTGCGCGAGATCGCGCGCCTCGGCGGCGACGTTTCCGGATTCGTGCATCCGGCCGTGCAACAGGCGCTGCGGACGCGCTACCAGACTTCAACCAAGAGGTAACACCATGCGCAAGATCCTTTCGTTCGTGGCACTCGCCTGCGTAGCGACCCTGTCGCTGAGCGCGTGCAACCAGGCTCCGACGCCGCAACAGGTCGTCGCCGAACAGAAGCCCGAAGTGGTGCCGATGCCGACCGATCCAGCCGACAAGGCGGGCTGGAAGAAATACCTCGTCAGCGTCGTTACCGCGAACATGCAGGGCGTGAAGAGCGCCCACCCCTACATGTATTTCGTGCCGGGCGGTGAGGACGAGGCTGCCGTGGCCGACCGCAACAACCAGTACGAGAACGTCCACAACACGGTGCTGCGCGGCGTTCTGCCGGGCAACATGATGGCGTTTGGCGGTCCCGATTCGAAGATGACATCGGAATTGATCATCAACGCATTCAAGGATGCGCAGCCGGGTTCGTTCAAGGACGTGGTCGTGCTGTTCATCGGCGCGACCGCCGAGGGCGCCGCGGTCAAGCTCGCGCTCGACCCGACCGGCGCCGACGTGCGCTTCGCGCAGGCGAAGTAGGCGGTACAGCCGGGGTGCGGGATCGGAGATTGGGGATTCGTTGCGGCACGGCTGCGCGAATTTCTTGCAATCTCCGATCCCGGGTCCATCTTGCCGGAGGTCCGCTCGGGCGCGCGTGATGCGCGTGCGCCGCGAATCTCCAATCCCGAATCTCCAATCCCGGCTTGAAGTCATGTCGCTGAAGATCACCGACCAGTGCGTCAACTGCGACGTGTGCGAACCGGTATGCCCGAACCAGGCGATCTCGCTCGGAGCCGAGTATTACGAGATCGCTCCCGGCCTGTGCACCGAGTGCGTCGGCCACCACGACGAGCCGCAGTGCGTCGTCGTCTGCCCGGTCGAATGCATCATCGCTGATCCGCTGCATGCGGAATCGCGAGAGCAGTTGCGGGCGAAGTACGAGCGCCTGACCGTCGAGGAAAAACCATGAATGCATCCCGGACTTTTCTGCGCACGCTGCTGCTTGCGCTTGGCGTCGCGCTTGCGGGCAATGCGTTCGGCGCCGCCGCTCCGGGGCGTGCCGCAATTGCGAGCGCGCACACGTTGGCGACGGCGGCAGGTTTCGAGGCGCTCGCCATGGGCGGCAACGCGTTCGATGCGGCGGTCGCGGTCGCGGCGACGCTGTCGGTGGTCGAGCCGCAAAGTTCCGGCGTCGGCGGCGGCGGCCTGTTCCTGCTGCGTCGGGCGAGCGATGGCAAGGAGGTCATGCTGGATGCGCGCGAGACCGCTCCGGCCGCGGTCGATCCGAAGGATTACCTCGACGCGAACGGACAACCCGATCGCGACCACGCCTTGAATGGGCCGCTGTCGGCGGCCATTCCCGGCGAGCCGGCGATGTTCGTCGCGCTTGCGCGCGATTACGGCAAGCTGCCCCTGTCGAAGTCGCTGGCACCGGCGATCCGCCTCGCGCGCAAGGGCTTCCAGCCCGATCCGCGCGCGATCCGCGCGATCGCGCGCCAGCGCGACACGCTGCTGCGCTGGCCCGCGTCGGCGGCGCTCTATCTCGATAAGGGCGGCGTACCGAAGCAGGGCTGGACCCTGCGCCTGCCCGATCTCGCGAACGTGCTGGAATCGATCGCGCGCGATGGCAACGACGGTTTCTACCGCGGCGAAACGGCCAGGCGCCTGGTCGACGGCGTGCGCGCGGCGGGAGGGCGCTGGACCCTCGATGATCTTGCGAAGTACGAAGTGAAGGAACGCAAGCCGATCGCGTTCGAATACCGGGACTGGCACATCGTGACCGCGCCACCGCCGTCGTCGGGGGGCATCGCGCTGGCCGAGATGCTGAACATCCTGTCCGGCTACGACCTCGACCGGCTCGACAAGGCGCATCGCACGCACCTGATCGTGGAGTCGATGCGCCGCGCCTATCGCGACCGCGCCGAATACCTCGGCGATCCCGACTTCGTGCAGATGCCGGTTGCCGAGCTGACCCATCCCTTGTATGCGGCCGGACTGCGCGCCTCGATCCTTCCGGACAAGGCGACGCCGAGCGACATGCTGCCGGGCTACATGGCGCCGCCCGAAAGCATGCACACCTCGCATTTCTCGATCATCGACCGCGATGGCAACCTCGTCTCCGGCACGCAGACGGTCAACACCACGCTCGGCTCGAAGTTCGTCGTCGCCGGCACCGGCTTCGTGCTCAACAACGAGATGGACGACTTCGCACTCGTCGCCGGCAAGCCGAACGCGTACGGCCTGGTCGGCAACGACAACAACGCACCCAAGCCGGGCAGCCGTCCGCTGTCGTCGATGACGCCGAGCTTCATCGTCGGCAAGGACCGCATCGGCGTGATCGGCACGCCCGGCGGCAGCTACATCATCACGATGGTGCTCGAAGGCATCCTCGCGTTCGTCGATGGCGAGACGCCCGAGAAGATCGTCGCGCTGCGCCGCTACCATCACCAGTACCAGCCCGACGTGATCGAGGCGGAGAACGGCGCGTTCACGCCAGCGGAGCAGAAGGCGCTCGAAGCGATGGGCCACGCGCTGAACGTCGCCGCCGGCACCTGGCCGTTCGGTTTCATGAACGTCGTCAGCTGGAACCGCCACACCGGAGAGATGCACGCGGGCAGCGACCCGCGCGGCGATTCGGGTAGCGGCATCGTCAAATGACGGGAGCGGCCGAAGCCGCGATCGGCTACATTCCGGGCAGGCGCAAGGGCGGAAATTTCTTTTCTTGTGGAGCGGCGGAAGAGCAGGCCGCCGCTCGCAAACGAACGGGCATTCGACGTGAAACTCTGGTCCATCCTCGGCAATTCGCAGCGCCTCGACGGCGGCGCGATGTTCGGCAATGTCCCCAAGGCGATGTGGGAGCAATGGATCGCGCCCGACGCCGACAACCGCATCCCGCTCGCCTGCCGCGCGCTTCTCGTCGAAGGCCTGAACGGCAAGACCGTGCTGTTCGAAACCGGTATCGGCGCGTTCTTCGAGCCGAAGATGCGCGAGCGTTTCGGTGTGGTCGAGGAGCGCCATGTGCTGCTTGATTCATTGCGCGCGGCGGGCTTCTCGCACGAGGACATCGACGCGGTCGTGATCTCGCACCTGCACTTCGACCACGCCGGCGGCCTGCTCGCCGCGTGGGAGGAGGGCAAGGCGCCGAGCCTCCTCTTCCCCAATGCGACTTATGTCGTCGGCGAGGAATGCTGGCAGCGCGCGACCCATCCACATCCGCGCGACCGTGCTTCATTCATCGCCGAACTGCAACCGCTGCTGGAAGCATCGGGGCGGCTCGAACGCGTGCAGGGCACGCATTCGCTCACCCTCGGCATGCAGGTGCGCTTCAGCTATTCGAACGGCCACACCCCGGGCCTGATGCTCGCCGAAATCGCGACCGGCGTTGGTGGCGGCATCGTGTTCTGCGCCGACCTGATCCCCGGGCGACCGTGGGTGCATCTGCCGATCACGATGGGCTACGACCGCTATCCGGAACTGCTGATCGACGAGAAGCGCGCGTTCCTCGAGGACAAGCTCGCGCGCGAGGTGCGCCTGTTCTTCACCCACGACTCCGGCTGCGCCAGCGCGCAGGTGACGCGCGATGCGAAGGGCCGCTTCGGCACCACCGCCGAGCGCGTCGAACTCGCGGGCGAGGCTGCCTGATGGCACGCCGCGCGCATCGTCGCGGCAGCGTCCGACCGCTGCTGCTCGCGCTGGCCGTGCTCGCATTGGCAGCGGGCGCGTGGTACTGGCGCTCTCGTCATCCGATGTTGCCGACCGGGGCGGCTCCCGCCGTGGCGCCCGTGGCGGCGAATGCGGATCGAGTCGATCCGCGCAACGAGGGTCGTACCGTCTCGGTGAGCGGTACGCTGCAGGTCGTGCGCCCGGCGCGCGATACCGACCTCGGCGTTGCTGTCGATGCGGTCCTGCTCGCGCGCGAAGTCCGCATGCTGCAATGGCAGGAACATTGCGCGGGCAACGAATGCAACTACGCGCTGGCCTGGTCGGATCATCCGGTCGATTCGCATGCGTTCCGCGACGCCCAGGCGCACCGCAACGGCATGCCGTTCCCGTTTTCCAGCCAGCGCTTCAGCGCGGGCGAATTGCGCCTTGGCGCCTACACGGTCGACCCGACACTCGCGGCCGCCGGTGTCGCGCTCGAGCGCCATGCGGTGACGGTTGCGCGCTTGCCGCCGAATCTCGCCGCGACCTTCCGCGATTGCGACGGCGCGCTCTGCTCAGGCGACCCCGCGAAACCTGCCGCAGGCGATCTGCGCGTCGAATATCGCATCGCAGCCGCCGGCCGCCGCACCCTCGAAGGCATCCAGCACGGGGACCGCCTGCAGGCGATGCACTGATACCACCTCCAACAGGAATTTCGCATGCACATCACCGGCATCTACGCGGCACTCGGCACCTTGCTCGTGCTGGCTCTCGCCCTGCGCGTGTCCGCTGTCCGTCACGGCAAGCGAATCCATCTCGGCGATGGCGGCGACGAGGGAGTGCTCCGGCGCATCCGCGCGCACGCGAACGCGGTCGAGAACCTGCCGCTCGCGCTGCTGCTGCTGCTGTTGCTCGAACTCAACCAGTCGCAGCCGTTGCTGCTGCATGTGTGCGGCTGCGTGTTGATCGCCGGACGCCTGCTGCATGCGCTCGGCATGTCGGTGCGCAGCGGTGGCCAGTTCGGCCGCTTCACCGGCACGCTGCTGACCTGGGGCGTGATGATGGTGATGGCCGTGCTGCTGCTGTGGCAGTGGCTGGTCGCCGTTTCGATCCACTGAGCGGCGCAGCGGCCTTCCTGCGCGCCCTCGATCAGCGCGCGAACAGCGCCGCGTTCTCGAGCATGAACAGGCCGGCGAACATCTTCGGGTCGATCGAGTAGCCGGCATGGATCTTCTCGACCAGCCAGGCGGCGGCCTCGCTGCGCGGCACTTCGTGCAGGGTGATGTCCTCGGTCTCGTCGCCGCCGCCTTCCTCCACGCGTTCGAGCCCGCGTGCGCGCACGAACGCGAGGATCTCGTTGCTCATGCCGGCCGAGGTCGGCCCGGACATCAGGAAGTCGATCGCGGCCGCGCGATAACCGGTTTCCTCGACCAGCTCGCGATGCGCGGCGTCGACCGCGCTCTCGTCGGCGCTGCTGGCGACGTCGCCGACCAGGCCGGCCGGCATCTCGATCGTCATGCACTCGATCGCCGGCCGGTACTGCTCGACGAACAGGATGCGGTCTTCCGGCGTCACCGCGATGATCATGACGCCGCCGCCCGGATTGGTGCGCTCGGCATACTCCCAGCGGCCGCGGCGCTTGAGGCGCAGCCACTTGCCGTTGCAAAGGGTCTCGGTTTCAGTCATTGTTAGCGGCTTTCCTGAACTTTTTCAGCGGCTTGGCGGTCCACATCGGGCCGATTTCCCGCCAGCGAGGTATTTTCGATGTCGATCCGCCGCATTCTATGCACTTTCGCGCTCGCGCTCGCGACCACCGCGGCGACCGCGGCGCCAGCGGGAGGCGGAGTCGACCCTTCGAAGCTGTCGAAGGCGCAGATCGACCAGATGCTGGTTCCGAGCGCCCTGCTGCGTGCAGCGGCAATGTACAAGGAAGCTGGCGATGCCGAGCGGCTGACCTGGACGCTTGAGCGCCTCGTCGCACTGCAGCCGAACATCGGCGACCTCAAGCTCGCGCTCGCGGGAGCCTATGCGGCGCAAGGCGAGAAGACCAAGACCTACGACCTCCTGCTCGCCATGCAGCGGGTCGGCTACGGCTACGAACTCGGTGGCAACCACAGCTTCGACAAGGTCGCCGACACGAGGGTCTGGACCTATGTCGTCGACAATCTCAAGGCGAACCTGAAGCCGTTTGGTGAAGGCAAGATCGCGTTCTCGCTGCCCGCTGGCGACCACCTCTACGAGGCGCTCGCATGGGATCCACTGCGCAAGCAGCTGCTCGTCGGCAGCGTGCGCGACGGCACGGTCATGCGCGCGGACGCGGACGGCAAGCTCTCCAGCTTCATCGCGCCCGACAAGGACAACGGGTTGTGGAGCGTCTACGCGATGGCAGTCGACGCCGATGACGACGCGCTGTACGTCGCCAGTACCGCCTCGCTCTACTTCAAGGGTTTCGACAAGGACAACTACGGCAAGGCCGGCGTGTTCAAGTTCCGCCTGTCCGACGGAAAATTCCTCGCCAAGTACATCGTGCCCGCTTCCGATCAACCGAGCACGTTGTCGAGCATCGCGGCCGGCGGCAAGGGTCTCGTGTTCGCCGCCGACGGCCTGCGCAATGTGATTTACCGGCTCGATGGAGGTGCGCTGAAGCCGATGGTGGTGAATCCGCGCCTGACGAGCCTGCGCGGCATGGCGCTCAGCGGTGACGCGAAGACCCTCTATTTCGCCGATTACGCCCTCGGCGTGTTCGGCGTCGACCTCGTCGCGGGCAAGGCATTCGACCTGCTGTACGATCCGGAGCGCATCACGTTGGGCGGCATTGACGGTTTGTACTGGTACGACCACAACCTCGTCGCGATCCAGAACGGCATGACGCCACATCGCGTCATGCGCATCGCGCTCGATACCGACGGACGCAGCGTGACCGGCGCGATGCCGCTTGATGCGGGCAACGCGGCGTTCGAATTGCCGACCTACGGTACCGTTGCCGGCGACGCGCTGTACTTCGTCTCGAACAGCCAGCGAAACGCCTACGACGGTTACGGTGCGCCGAAGGACGAGCACAAGCTGGCGGCGCCAAACGTGTTCAAGAGCGACCTTCGCTTCGCCTGGGGCTCGGGCGCATTCAAGGCTGCGCGCGCGCCAGGCAAACCGCCGGCTGTCATCAGCGACTCGAAGCCCGGCAGCGGCGTGTTCTCCAATGTCGACGGCGGCTCCCAGTCCGTCACCGGCAACTGATTCCCGGATGGACTCATCCCGTGCGGGCCATGGATGGCCGATGACACGGGATCCAGATCACGCAATCGACCCATCCCGTGCGGGCCCTGGATGGCCGAGCGTGAAACTGCAGGGCGCACCCGCGCGCGCCGATGCCGCGCAATCACTGCGTTGAGGCACCTGTCGAGATCGCACGCACGCGCGCCCGCGTGAGCGGCCCGAGGCGCAAGCGCTCGAACAGGTCGCCGATCGCCGGATCGAACGGGCGCTGGCGGTAGGCGTCCGCATCGGCTGGCACCGGGGCATCCAGCGCGATCCCGGTCAATGTGCGTGACAGGCGCGCGAGCGCGGCGTGTTCGCGCAGGCGCATCGCCGCGGCTGCCGCGCCGCGCGTGCGCAGGAACGCGACTTCGTCGGCGCGTTCGAGCAGCGCATCGAGCGTGCCGTAGTGGTGCAGCAGGATCGCCGCGGTCTTCGGGCCGATCCCCGGCACGCCCGGGATGTTGTCGACCGCATCGCCTGTCAATGCGAGATAGTCCGCGACCTGGTGCGGATGCACGCCGAGGCGCGACTTGACCCCGGCACCGTCCCAGCGCTGGTTGCGCGGCGGATCCCACTGTTCGTCCGCTGCGCCGATCAACTGGCCGAAATCCTTGTCGGCCGAAATGATCACGCTGCGGAAACCATGGGTACGCATGGTGGTATGCGCGCTGCCGATGAGATCGTCGGCTTCGTACTGGTCGTCGACGAGAACGGTCATGCCGAGCGCGCGTGCGACGTCCTTGCAGCCGGCGAACTGGCGCAGCAGATCGGGCGGCGCCGCCGGCCGGTTCGCCTTGTACGCCGGGTAGAGCGTGTTGCGGAACGAGGTGTTCAGCGATTCGTCGAACGCGACCGCGACGTGCGTCGGCTTCGCGCGTTCGAGCAGGTCCAGCAGGAAGCGCGTGAAGCCATGCACCGCGTGCACCGGTTCGCCGTCGGCGTCGTGTGCATCCGGCACCTGCGCGAACCAGGCGCGGCAAACGTACAGGCTGCCATCGACGAGGTGGACGGTAGCGCTCACGCCCACTCCGAAAATACGTCGGCGAGCATCGGGCGCGTGCGTTCGGGCGCGGTTTCCTTCGCGCTGCCGATGTGCATGAAGCCGATGACGCGTTCGTTCGCGGCGAGGCCGAGCACGCGCGCGACCTCGTCGTCGTAGGCAGCCCAGCCGGTCAGCCATTGCGCGCCGAAGCCGAGCGCCTGCGCGCCGAGCAGGAGGTTGTAGGCGACACAGCCCGCGGACAGGAGCTGTTCCTGCGGCGGGATCTTCGGGTGGTCCTGCTCGATGCGCGCGATCACCGCGAGGATCAGCGGCGCGTGGTTGAAACGTTCGCGATCCTTGTCGAGTGCGGCCGGCGCGACATCGGGTTCCTTGCGCGCGTGGATTTCGACGATCGCGCGCCCGAGCCGCGCGCGCGCGTCGCCACGGATCGCGAGCAGGCGCCATGGCACGAGCTTGCCGTGGTCGGGCACGCGGATCGCGGCTTGCAGCAGTAGTTCGAGCTGCGCGGGATTCGGCCCGGGTTCGCCAAGCTGGCGCGACGGCACCGAGCGGCGCTGGTTGAGGAAATCGAGCGGTTCCAAGGAGGCGTCTTCACGGCGGGGGAATGCGAAGGATAGCCGGCATGGGCTTCGATCGTGCGGATGGCGGGCCACCGGCTCGCCAGCCTCGCGCGATCTGGGCTAGGATCGCCGTTCCGATCGGAAGGGTGAGATGGCATGGCGACAACCGTAATCGCGGTGCGCGAGACCGTTCCGGGCGAGCGCCGCGTCGCGCTGACCCCCGAGGTCGCGAAGAAGCTCAAGGCGCGCGGCGCCGATCTCGTGATCGAGCAGGGCGCCGGGCAGAGCGCGTACTTCGCCGACGCCGCCTATGCCGGGGTCGAAGTGCTCGGCAGCGCCGCCGCGGCGCTCGCGCGCGCCGACGTGCTGCTCAAGGTGCAGCCGCCGTCGCTCGAGGAGATCGCCGCAATGAAGGAAGGCGCGGTCGTCATCGCGCACCTGCAGCCGCATCTGGCCCCGGAGCGCACCAAGGCGTTGCGCGATCACAGGATCACCGCATTCGCGATGGAACTGCTGCCGCGCACGACGCGCGCGCAGGCGATGGACGTGCTGTCCTCGCAGGCCGCGGTCGCCGGCTACAAGGCAGTGCTGATCGCGGCCGAGGCCGCACCGAAGTTCTTCCCGATGCTGACCACCGCGGCCGGCACGATCCGGCCGAGCAAGGTGCTGATCGTCGGCGCCGGCGTCGCCGGCCTGCAGGCGATAGCCACCGCGCGCCGCCTCGGCGCACAGGTGGAGGGCTTCGATGTGCGGCCCGAAACGAAGGAACAGATCGAATCGCTCGGCGCGAAGTTCCTCGACCTCGGCGTCAGTGCCGCCGGCAGCGGCGGCTACGCGCGCGAACTCACCGCGGAGGAGCGCGAGCAGCAGCAGCGCGCGCTGGCCGAGCAGCTCAAGGCGTTCGACGTGGTCGTGACCACGGCGGCGGTGCCGGGTCGAAAGGCGCCGCGCATCATTTCGGCGTCGATGGTCGCCGGCATGAAGTCCGGCGCGGTCATCGTCGACATCGCCGCCGAAACGGGTGGCAACGTGGAAGGTACCGAAGCCGGCCGCACCGTCGTCAGCGCGAACGGCGTCAGCATCATCGGCACGGTCAACCTGCCTGCTAGCGCGCCCGTGCATGCGAGCGAGATGTATGCGCGCAACCTGTACAACTTCCTCGAGCTCTCGCTCAAGGACGGCGTGCTGGCCCTGGACTGGGACGACGAGCTGATCGCGAAGACCTGCGTCACACACGCCGGTGAAATCAAGCATGGGCCGACGAGAGCGTTGGTTGATGGCACCTAGCAACTTAGTACCCAAGGTTGCAGCCAAATCCGAAATCAGGGGCCGCTCGCGATCGTCGGATTTCATCGCCGCCCTGCCCGCGCTCCGGCGCTCGCGCAATCCGATTCGAACTCGCCTCAAGCCATTGCGGTGTCAAGCACGGAACGTGGACTGTCATTGTCGTTCTGGGCTAGTCTCCACGGAGATACTTTTGGAGGAAGTCCGCACGTCAACGCATCGAGTCGCGAGGCTGCTGACCCTGATTGCAGCGCTGGCCTGCGGCCCAGCTATGGCCTATCCAGAGAATCCTTTCCTGACCCCCGAACATCCGACCGCAGGGGAGTCGATTGTCTTCAATGTCCATTCGGGACCGTGTGACCTTCTACAGCATCCCTTTGAGGTTCCCATCGTTACGCTTGTCGACGATAAGGTCGCGGTACAACTTTCGGGAGAACATATAACTGACCCGGAGTGGTGCGTGGGTGGATCGCGAATTGAGGGAGTCAATATCGGTGCCTTTCCACCGGGTTCTTACATGGTGAGTGTGGACTGGCGGTACTACGATGGGTTTGGATTCGTACATATAGCATTAGGTGTATTGCCGCTTACGATTGCCGCCCCAGTGGGTAGTGATCCCAAGCCATTGCCGACATCCAGTGGTTTTGGCATGGCGGCACTCGCGTTCTTGCTGGTGGCTGCTGCGGGATCGAGGTTGAGGTTTGGGGACACGGCATAGCCGGGCGATGTATAGCGCAGCCAGCTTTGCGCTGCCATTCGCCGCTTTTCAGCGACGAAAAATTGGGGAGGGAGTCATGCTCAGCCATTGCGCACGGTTCGAAGGGACTTCCGCTACTCGGACCGCGACGGTATCAAAGACATCATCGAAATGCCTTTAGTCGGCATACCGACAAACGATCCTGCAGCTGCGGTACCGGGTCGTTGCATTGTGGTGCAGACGTGATTTTCAGGTACGGTTTCGAGTGGTAATCGAAAAAGTGGAGCCGGTTCATAATCCGGGTTTGCGGATTTTCGTGGTCGGCCGCGTGCGCTCTACGTGCTTCGTTTTTCAGGCTTTTTGTCGCTGATGGAGTCGACGATGATCGATGGATTTCTTGCGCTGTACATCTTCATGCTCGCCGCATTCACCGGCAAGGAAATCATCGGTCGCGTGCCGGTGATCCTGCACACGCCGCTTATGTCGGGTTCGAACTTCGTGCACGGCATCGTGCTGGTCGGCGCGATGATCGCGCTGGCGCACGCCGAGTCTCCACTCGCGATCGCGATCGGCTTCATCGGTGTCGTGCTCGGTGCGGGCAATGCGGCCGGCGGCTACGTCGTGACCGAGCGCATGCTCGAGATGTTCAAGTCGAGCAAGGACAAGAAGTGATATCGCTCTTTGTGGGAGCGGCGGAAGCCGCGATGCGGGGCTCCGCAAGAAGAAGAGGCATCGCGGCTTCCGCCGCTCCCATATTCCGATCCCTGTTCCGACGCACGTCCGGGAAGCATTGATGGACACACAGACACTGCTGGTCTATTTCGCCAAGGCGTCCTACCTGCTCGCCGCGGCGCTGTTCATCCTCGGCATCAAGCGCATGTCCTCGCCGGTCACCGCGCGCAAGGGCATCGTGCAGGCCGGCATCGGCATGGTCATCGCCACGCTCGCGACGTTCGCGATCACGCGCGGCCACAACCTCGGGCTGATCATCGCGGCGATCGCGCTTGGCGTGATCCCGACGTGGCTCTGGGGCAAGAAGGTCGCGATGACCGACATGCCGCAGATGGTCGCGCTGTTCAACGGCATGGGCGGCGGTTCCGCGGCGGCGATCGGTGCCGGCGAATTGCTCAAATTCACGCAGCCCGGCGCGGCCACGCCGCCGCTGGCGATGCTCACGCTCGCGATCATAGGCGCGCTGATCGGTTCGATCTCGATGACCGGCTCGATCATCGCCTGGGCCAAGCTCGACGGGCGCATGGACCGGCGCTTCACGTTCGGCGGACAGCAGGTCGTGAACTTCGCGGTGCTCGCCGCCGCGGTGCTCGCGGGACTTGCGCTGGTCGCGTGGAAGGTTGATGCGAGCCTTGTCGTCGTGTTCTTCCTGCTCTCCCTCGCATTCGGCGTATTGATGACGCTGCCGATCGGCGGCGCCGACATGCCGGTCGTGATCTCGCTGTACAACGCATTCACCGGCCTCGCCGTCGCGTTCGAAGGCTATGCGATGGGCATCGAGGCGCTGATCGTCGCCGGCATGGTGGTCGGTGCCGCCGGTACCTTCCTCACGCAGTTGATGGCGAAGGCGATGAACCGGCCGATCAGCGGCGTGCTGTTCTCGAACTTCGGCGGAGGCGGCAGCGGCGAAGCGATCGCCGGATCGCAGAAGGCGATCGAGGCGAGCGACGCCGCATCGCTGCTGTACATGGCCGAGAAGGTCATCATCGTGCCCGGTTACGGCATGGCCGTCGCCCAGGCACAGCACAAGATCTGGGAACTGTCGCAGGCGCTGATCAAGGCCGGCAAGGACGTGAAATTCGCGATCCATCCGGTCGCGGGCCGCATGCCCGGCCACATGAACGTGCTGCTCGCCGAGGCCGGCGTGCCGTACGACCTGATCGCCGACATGGACGACATCAATCCCGAGTTCAAGACCTGCGACGTCGCAATCGTGATCGGCGCGAACGACGTGGTGAACCCGGCCGCGAAGACCGACAAGTCCTCGCCGATCTTCGGCATGCCGATCCTCGACGTGGTCGAGTCTCGCCAGACGATCGTGATCAAGCGCGGCAAGGGCACCGGCTTCGCCGGCATCGAGAACGCACTGTTCTACGCCGACAATACGCGCATGCTCTACGCCGACGGCAAGGAAGCGGCGAACCAGCTGATCACCGAGCTGAAGGCGGTCGAGGGTGGTGGCGGTCACTGAGTCCGGGCGATGCTGAATCGTTTCGCGTTCGTCTTCGTCGCTGCGGGTATGTGTGGCTGCGTGCAGCAACCCGCGCGGCTGCCCGGTGCGCCGCTGCTCGGTGCGGCGCGAGCGCTTGAAGCATTCGGCGGGTTTCCGCAACGCAAGCCTCCGCAGCCGTCGTTGCCGGGATGCGCGCCGGACGCGACTGCTGCGTTGGATCAAGAACCTGCTCGCGAGGTGATGCGGCGCATCGACCTCTATGCGAGCGAAGGACGCATCGGCGCCGATGCGGAGAAGGAATGGTTTGCGCTGTACGCCGCCTATCACGCGCTGCCGGCCCAGGGTACGCAGGCGGTCGAGGATCGGCGTACCGGCGCTCGATTGAGCGTATTGAGCCTCGTTGCGGTATTGCCCGAGCCGGCGCATTGGCCTGCGATGCGCGACACCGCGAAGCGGATCGCGAAGCGATCGCCGCGGGATGGGCGCACCAACGACGAAAGAATGTCGGCGATGGCACTGGGTCTCATGTTCGACGCACTGCTGAACGATACCGTCGGCCAGGGAAAGGCGTTGGGCATGCTGGGTGCCGTTGCGAAAGTCGCATCGAAGGAGCGACGCGAGCAGTCCGGGCCGATCATCGCCGAATGGCGCGAGCGGCTGCTGCGCGAAGCCGGGACCTACGACCCGATCGCCGAGGCCACGCGGCAGCTCGACACGGTGAAGCCCGACGCCGAGTGCTGCACCTATGTCGACTCCCTGCTTGTCGATGTGGATCAAGCGCGTGTCAGGTCATTTCTTGCGAACGCGCTGTTCGAGCGACGCGTCGCACTGGGGTTCGATCCGTCCGAAAGCGTGCTGACGCTCGCGCAAGACCTGGCAAAAGAGCGGCCGGACCGGCTGGCTCGTGTCCAGTGGGGACTCGTCGGCGGCGCACGCGCGCTCGAATTCTTCTACGCGATGGCGGCGCTTGCGGATTGTCGCGGGCGCGCCTGTTCGCAAATGCCGCCGGATTTCGACCAGGCGCTGAAACTCGCGCCGCGCTTCGTGCGCGGTCGCCTGCTGCGGCCGCTGATCGAGGCTGGAGAGGACGAGCATGCCGAACGCTTGTTGCTCGAAGCGTCCGACAGCTCCTTTGTCGTCTTCAGCCTTGCGCAAGACCTGCAGCACATGATCGACGCGGGCAGCGGCCAACGTGCACTGGATTTCGCGCGATTCCTGCTCACGCGAAACCCGTCGTCACCGTATTGGTCCAGCCTCAATGCTTTCGCATACGCGACCGACCAGCGCCTCGCCGCCCAGGCCTACGACTTGCTTGCCCGCGCGCCTTCGACTACGCCGGATCTCGAAGAATCACGCATGTTGCTGAGTCGCTCGATCGTATGGGAACCCACAACGGGCAACGATGTTGTCGCGACGGCGCAGCGATTGCAGCAACGCCTTGGATTGCCCGTGGCCGGGGAGCGGTCCGAATCATTCCACGACGACCCGCGACTGGCGCGCGCCGAAGCCGCGGAGCAACTGTCCGAACTCGGCGTGCTGGAGGAACGACGGGAGTGGTCGCGGCAAGGGCTGGTCGCGATCGAGCAGATCCTCGCCGAAACGCGCGCTGCGGCCTATGGCAAGGACGGATATCACGGCGACTTCACGCGCAACAGCGCACTCGAAGCCGCCGTTCGGCTGCTGCGAGAGGCCGGGCGATCCGCCGATGCGGAACACTTGCTGCTCGAGGAACTCGCGGCAATCGGCGCCACCTGCCGCGCGGTCGGTATCGACGGTTGCCGTGAACGCTTCGCCAGCCGCTATTCCGGCGCGGATACCGATGGGGCGGCGCGATTGCTGATGGTGTTGTATGCGGACGCCGGCAGGAACGACGACGCACGCCTCCTGGCAGACCGCTATCCGCTTTGGCAAGCCGAGGACGCGGCGGCTCTGGCAATCGGCGGCGAATCGCATCCTGCCGTCGCCATCGCACGATCGCTTGCTGCTGCGGGCGAAGCCGAGCGTGCGTCGAAGCTCCTGTTGCAGGTTCTGCCCGGCTACAACGGCACACCCGAAGCCGCGCGCCTGTTCGGGCAAATGGTCGGAATAGCCGCCGCCGACGCAATCCTGCGCGACGGAGGGCCTGATCGCGGGATGCGATTCGCGAGCGCCGCGTTGGCTGCGTCAGGTGCAGGCGATACGGTCCGCGCTGGACGACTGGCGGCGATCGCGCGTGCCGAGAGGCTCTATTTTCCGTGGCGTGGCGTGCTCGATGCCATTCTTGCCGACGCTGCTGCGGCTGCCGGAGATGCCGGCGCGGCGATGCGCTGGCACGAGGGCACGCAGGCGCACGCGCTGGCCGAGCGGGCGAATCGCTATGCGCAACTCGGCGTGACGTCACGCGCGAACGCAGGATTTGCTGTTGCCCTCGCCATGCAGCAACCTGGCGATTGCATTGAAAACTGGATGCTGGATCCCGCGCGCAAACGCGGCGATCACGCGCAGGTCACTGCCTTGCTGCGGCGAATGGCGGCCGCTGCCAGCGCGGACCCGAGCGGTGGCGCGCTCGGCTGCCTGAGAGGCTACCTGTCGCTGACGCCGGAAGAACTCTCCGTGTTGCGCCGAGCACTCCACGATACGACGCCATCGTCGCCGGCCATTGCCTCCATGTTGCCGACGGTGATCGACGAACTCGATGCCGACTGCACGCTCTCTTCGTCGGCCGACCTTGAACGGGCATGCTTCACCCCCGCGCAGAGGGTCGCCGATACGAACGCAGCCTACGCAGCAGCGAAGGTCCGGTTCGAAAAGGATCCTGGCGATGCGGACACGCTCGGCCAGCTCCATGACTTCACCCGACGCAGCGCGTTCCCGTCGCTCTACGGGGGTCACATGGACGGTCCGCCAGCGGCACCCCGCATCAGCGTCGATGCCGCCGAGCGCGATGGCTGGGCGCTGCGACTGATGAGCAGCCGACCGGCACGGGTACCGGCACGCATCGAACGCGAAGACGGCGGTTCGGGCAGCATGCACTCGTTCTGGAGCCCGGTGACTTTGCTCGCGGACTACTGGCGCACGGCGTTCGAAGCGGCGCGGCACCTGCCACCGCCCGTCGAACTGCCGGCCTATCCACTCGTGGCGACGCGCGAATGTCTCGAATCCACCGACGCGACCACGCCGGGGAAAAACGCTTCCGTCGTACCGGTCGATCCCGCCGTCCGCGCGGGCCTTGCGATCGGCAGTACCGAGATCATCATTACGGCGGCGCGCTTGATCGAACCGGGCGTGCATGACCCGTGCACGATGTGCCTGTAGGCGACAGCACACGATCGATGCCAATGCGAACCGCAAGGACCTGCCGATGAAGGCCACCAGGGGCACACGAAGCACACCCGGCGTTCGCGGCCTCACTGGCCGCGTCGAATGGAAGGCGCTGCAGCGCCATGCGACGGTGATGCGCAAGCGCCACCTGCGCGAACTGTTTGCCGCCGACTCGGATCGAGGCGGGCGCTTCGCGCTCGACGCGGCGGGCCTGTACCTCGACTTCGCCAAGCAGCGCATCGATGCGCAGACGATCAAGCTGCTGCTGCGCCTCGCCGACGCCTGCGGCGTGCGCGAGCGCACCGAGGCGATGTTCCGCGGTGAACGCATCAACCCGACCGAGGACCGCGCGGTGCTGCACGTCGCGTTGCGCGCGTCGAGGCGCGAGCGCATCGTGGTCGACGGGCGCAACGTCGTCGCCGACGTGCATGCGGTGCTCGATCGCATGGCCGCGTTCTGCGAACGCGTGCGCGCCGGCGGCTGGAAGGGCCATCGCGGCGATCGCATCCGGCACGTCGTCAACATCGGCATCGGCGGCTCCGACCTCGGGCCGGTGATGGCGTACGAGGCGCTGCGCGCGTACGCGGACCGTTCGCTCGACGTGCGCTTCGTCTCCAATGTCGACGGCACCGATTTCGCCGAGGCGACGCGCGATCTGGATCCGGCGCGCACGCTGTTCGTGGTCTGCTCCAAGACGTTCACGACGCAGGAGACGCTCGCCAACGCGCACGCGGCGCGGCGATGGTGTCGCGCCGCGCTGCGGGACGAGTCGGCGGTGGCGAAGCACTTCGTCGCCGTGTCGACGAACGCGGCCGAGGTCGCGAAGTTCGGCATCGACACCGCCAACATGTTCGGTTTCTGGGACTGGGTCGGCGGCCGCTATTCGATGGATTCGGCGATCGGCCTGTCGACGATGCTGGCCATCGGGGCGGACAATTTCCGCGACCTGCTCGCCGGCTTTCGCGCGATGGACGAGCATTTCCGTAAAGCCCCGTTCGAGCGCAACCTGCCGGTGCTGCACGCATTGCTCGGCATCTGGAACACGAACTTCCTCGGCGTCGAGAGTGTCGCGGTCCTGCCGTACGAGCAGTACCTCAAGCGCTTTCCTGCCTACCTGCAACAACTCGTGATGGAGAGCAACGGCAAGCATGTCACACGCTCCGGCAAGCGCATCGGCGTCGACACCAGCCCGATCGTCTGGGGCGAGCCGGGTACGAACGGGCAGCATTCGTTCTACCAGCTGATCCACCAGGGCACGCGCATGATCGCCTGCGATTTCATCGGCTTCTGCGAAACCGTGAATCCCGTCGGTGACCAGCACGACCTGCTCATGGCCAATCTGTTCGCGCAGGGCGAGGCGCTCGCGTTCGGCAAGACCGCGGCGGAACTGCGCGCGGAAGGCGTGCCGGCCGCGCTGGTTCCGCACAAGGCCTTCGAAGGCAATCGCCCGAGCACCACGATCCTCGCGGCGCGGCTCGACCCGCGCACGCTTGGTGCCCTCGTTGCGATGTATGAGCACAGCGTGTTCGTGCAGGGCGTGGTCTGGGACATCGATTCGTTCGACCAGTGGGGCGTCGAACTGGGCAAGGTGCTCGCGAAGCGCATCGGCGCCGAGCTTGCGGCGACGAAGATGCCACGCCTCGCTCACGACAGTTCGACCAATGCGCTGATCCGTCGCTACCGCAAGCTGCGCGGGAGCGCGCCATGAGCGGTGCGAGTCCACTCGCGGGAAAGCCGGCGACCTCGATTCCGCCGGTCGACATCGATCGCCTGGTCGCGGCCTATCACGAGCAAGCGCCCGATCCGTCCGATCCGGCGCAGCGCGTGTCGTTCGGCACGTCCGGCCATCGCGGTTCGTCGCTGGCGCGCAGCTTCAATGCCGCGCACGTGCTGGCGATCACGCAGGCGATCTGCGAACACCGCGCCGCGGCCGGCATCGACGGTCCGCTGTTCCTCGGCATCGACACGCACGCACTGTCGAAGCCGGCGATGGACAGCGCACTCGAAGTGCTGGCCGCGAACGGCGTCGAGGCGCGCATCGCCGCGGGCGGGGAATACACGCCGACGCCGGCGCTGTCGCACGCGATCCTCGGCTGGAACCGCGGCCGCACGCACGGGTTCGCCGACGGCATCGTGGTCACGCCGTCGCACAATCCGCCCGAGGATGGCGGCTTCAAGTACAACCCGCCGAACGGCGGTCCGGCCGACACCGCGATCACCGGCGCGATCCAGCAACGTGCGAACGAGCTGCTCGAGCATGGTCTCGGCGAGGTGCGACGGATCGGCCTGCGTGAAGCGCTCGCGGCATCGACGACGCGCGAGTTCGATTTCCTCGGCCGCTACGTCGACGATCTCGGTGCACTGATCGATTTCGACGCGATTCGCGGCGCGGATCTGCGCCTCGCGGTCGACCCGCTCGGCGGCGCCGGGGTCGCCTACTGGCCCCGCATCGCGGAGCGCTGGAACCTCGCGCTCGACATCGTCAGCGAGCAGGTCGATCCGACGTTCTCGTTCATGAGCCTCGACTGGGACGGGCGCGTGCGCATGGACCCGTCGTCGGCGCCCGCGATGCAGCGCCTGATTGCATTGCGCGAACGCTATGACGTCGCGTTCGCCTGCGACACCGACCATGATCGCCACGGCATCGTCGCGCGCAGCGTCGGCCTGATGCCGGCGAATCACTATCTCGCGGTCATGATCGACTATCTGTTCGCCGGGCGCACGCAATGGCGCGCCGACGCGGCGATCGGCAAGACCGTGGTCAGCAGCGCGATGATCGACCGCGTCGCCGCGCGCCTCGGCCGGCGCGTGCACGAGGTGCCGGTCGGGTTCAAATGGTTCGTCGACGGGCTGTGCGACGGCTCGCTCGGCTTCGGCGGCGAGGAGAGCGCAGGCGCCTCGTTCCTGCGCCGTGACGGTGGCGCGTGGAGTACAGACAAGGACGGCATCGCCCCGTGCCTGCTTGCGGCCGAGATCACGGCGCGCGGTGGGCGCGACCCGGGTGAGCGCTACGCGCAGTTCTGCGAGGAGTTCGGCGAGTCGCATGCGAATCGCGTCGACGCGCCGGCGACGCGCGAGCAGAAGGCGCGCCTGTCGAAGCTGTCGCCAGCGCGGATCCGCACCGACATGCTTGCGGGCGAGCGCATCGAGCAGGTCCTCGATCGCGCTCCCGGCAATGGCGCGGCCATCGGTGGCATCAAGGTCGTCGCCGCGAACGGCTGGTTCGCGGCACGGCCGTCCGGCACCGAGGACATCTACAAGATCTACGCCGAAAGTTTTCGCAGTCGCGATCACCTCGACGAGATCCTGCGCGAGGCGCAGGATCTCGTCGATCGCACGATCGCCGCTTGAAGGTTCTCGCCGCTGCCCCCAGTTTGACGCGTCGCCAATTCCGGAACATCGCCATGCCCGCACCGATCCGCATCGATTTCGTGTCCGACGTGTCCTGCCCGTGGTGCGCGATCGGCCTGAATGCGCTGGAGCAGGCGATCCGCACCAGCGGGGCGGATGTCGAAATCCATTTCCAGCCCTTCGAGCTGAATCCGCAGATGGCGCCGGACGGCGAGGATGCGACGGAGCATCTCGTGCGCAAGTACGGCCTGACGCCGCAGCAACTCGAGCGCAACCGGGAAATGATCCGCGCGCGCGGTGCGCCACTCGGTTTCGTGTTCGGCCAGCGCCGGCGCATCCACAACACGTTCGACGCGCATCGCCTGCTGCATTGGGCCGGCATCGAGGGTGCCGACCTGCAGCGCGCGCTCAAGCACGCCCTGCTGCGCGCCTACCACAGCGAAGGCGAAGACGTCGGCATGCACGATGTGCTCGCGCGCATCGCGGGTTCGGTTGGCCTCGACGCGAAGCGTGCGCGCGCGGTGCTCGACTCCGGAGAATATTCCGAAGAGGTGCGCGCGCAGGAGCGCTACTACACCGAGCGCGGCATCCAGGCGGTGCCCGCGGTGATCTTCAACGAAACCCAGCTGGTGTCCGGCGGCCAGCCGGTCGAGCTGTTCGAGCAGGTGCTGCGCCAGCTCAGCGGCGCGCGCTCGAGCTGAAGCGACCTCAGGCGCGTCGGCGCAGCATGAGCGCGCCGGAAAGCACGACCGCGGCGGCGAGCACGACCATGCCCACCGTATCGAGATCGGTGCGTGCGAGATCGAGCGCCATCGACGGATCCATGCGCACCAGCACCGTGCGCATCGGCATGCCGAACATCGAGGCCATGCGCGCCACGGCCTGCAGATAGAGCGAGTAGACGCTGGCGAGCGCGACGCAGGTCACGGCAACGACGGCACCCGACCAGCGTCCGGCGTAGCCGTGCGCACGCAGGGTCCAGACCACGACGGCGGCGACGACGAACGCAAACCACGCGAGGTCGCCACGGCTGTACAGCGCGAGCAGGCACCAGATCGCGCCGCCGGCGAGTGCACACATCGCGGCGGTGGCGATGCCGATCCTGCGCGGGCGCGTGTTGTGGTTCGTGATCGACATCGCGGCTTCCGTTCGCGTCGAGCCGACGCGCGAGGCGCGATGATAACCGCTCCACGCTACCGGCAGCGGTTGCGGTTTCGGAAGAGGCGAGCGGTTTGTGCGGCGGAAGGCGCGGATATTCTTCGTCCCGCGCCCTGGAAGCGCTTCGACCTGAAGAACGCATCGCGGTTTCCGTCGATCTGGATGGGCGGCACTCCTGGGGGCGGATCGAGCCGCAACGCGACGAGTCCCGCCGTAGTCATCGCCATCGCCATGTACCGAATTGGCGGACGCGATCGGTGGCGCACCATTGCACGTACCGCCTACGGGATCGTCTCGGTCTCGCGCAGCATCCATGCCTGCGGGAAATGGCTGAAGCCGACGTGCGGGTAGTAGCGTTCGGCTGCGGGCGCGGCAAGCAGCAGCAGTTTCGCCTGCGGCGCCGCAGCCTGCGTGCGTCGCATGAGTTCCTTGCCGATGCCGTGACGCTGATGGGAAACGCGCACGGCGAGGTCGGCGAGATAGGTGGTCCAGACGAAGTCGGTCACGCAGCGCGAGATGCCGACGAGTACGTCGCCGTCCCACGCGGTGACGATGAGGTTCGCATTCGCGAGCATCGCGGCGAAGCGCGCGTCGTCGTCGATGGGGCGGCGCTCGCCGAGGGTGGAGGCGCGATACAGCTCGCGCGCCTGTTCGAGCGCGGGGCGCACGTCGTCGCGGTAGGTGATCCTCATGCGCCGCCCTCGTTGCTGGCGAGCAGGTGGCGCACCGAGGCGGGCAGGTTGGCGTCGGCGAGGCCTGGTTCGGGCAGCGGCGCCGCATAGTGCGTGCGCATCGGCACCACGCCGGCCCAGTGCGGCAGCGCGAGGTCGGCCGGATTGTCCTTGACGCCGCCGCTGCGGATCTTCGCGCTCGCATCCTCGATGACGAAGCGCAGCACATGCGTCGCGGCGAGCTCGTTGCGATCGGGCGCGCGTGATTCCGCGGCACGGCCGGGAATCAGCGCGTCGACGAAGCGCGCGAGCGCTTGCGCCTTGCCGGCTGCATCGTCGATCAGCACCGCGCTGCCGAACGCGACCACCGAGCGATAGTTCATCGAATGGTCGAAGTGCGAACGTGCAAGCACGAGGCCGTCCAGATGGGTCACGCTGACGCATGCGGCGATCCCTTCGGCAAGTTGCCCGGCGAGCCGACTCGCGACCGAGCCGTGCAGCAGGATCGTGTCGCCGTCGCGCGCATACAGCATCGGGATCGCAAACGGCTGCCCGCCGACGCAGAACGCGACATGCGCGAGCAGGCCGGCGTCGAGGATCGCGTGCACGGTCGCACGGTCGTAACGCGCGCGCGCCTTGCTGCGCTCGACGCGGTGGCGCGCGTCTTTCGCAATGGATTCCCCGGTTGCAACCATGGATGGCTTCTCCGTCATTCCGGCAATTTCGGCACTCAACATTACGCGCCGATATTGGTACCATCCAGTGCCGTAGGCGAAGATATCAACAGGGCCAATCGTGTATCTCGACCTGGATGGACAAGGCGCGCGGTATGCGCAGCTTATCCGCGCCTTGAAGGGCGCAATCCTCGACGGGCGCGTCGCCGCCGGTGCGCGCCTGCCGGCGAGCCGTTCGCTCGCGCGCGAGCTGGACATGTCGCGCAACACCGTGCTCGCTGCCTACGAGCAGTTGCAGGCGGAAGGTTTCCTGCTCGGTCGGGTCGGGTCGGGCAGCTTCGTCGCCAACGTCGGCAATGCCGCGCCGGTGAAACGCACACCGAACGCACTGGTAGCGCCTTTGTCCGGTTTCGCGCGGCGCGCCGCATCCAACACCGATGGCCGGCGCATTCCCGGGCACCAGCACGACGACCTGCGCTACAACCTGCAATACGGCCTGCCGCTGGCTAATCCTCTGCTCGGCAGCGTGTGGCGGCGCGAAGTGAGCCGTGCGGCCGAACATGTCGACTTCGACTATCCGGATGCGCAGGGCCTGCTCGCGTTGCGCGAACAGATCTGCGACTACCTTGCGCGCCGGCGCGGAGTGCCGGCTGCACCTGAAGACGTGCTGATCGTGTCAGGCACGCAGCAGGCGTTCGCGCTCGCGGCACGCGTGCTGCTCGAACCCGGCGACACCGTGGTGCTGGAGGATCCGCACTACCGCGGCGCGCGCCAAGTCTTCGCGACGCACGGTGCGCACGCGCGCGGTTGCCGCGTCGATGCCGAGGGCCTCGTGCCGGCCGCCTTGCCGAACAGTGCGCGCCTCGCCGTGGTGACTCCGTCGCACCAGTTCCCGACTGGTGCGCTGCTGCCGCTCGGTCGCCGCGTCGAGTTGCTGGACTGGGCGGTCGAGCGTCGCGCCTGGCTGATCGAGGACGACTACGACGGCGAGTTCCGCTACGGCGGCCGTCCCCTCGCGGCATTGAAGTCGCTCGACCGCGACGGCCGCGTGATCTACATCGGCAGTTTCTCCAAGGCACTGTTTCCCGCGTTGCGCCTCGGCTACATGGTCCTGCCGGCCGCGCTGCGCGAGGCATTCTTCGCGGCGAAGTGGCTGGAGGATCGCGGCTGCAATGCGCTGGAACAGGGGGCGCTCGCGCATTTCATGGCCGATGGCGGCTTCGAGCGCCACCTGCGCCGCGCCGCGGTCGCGTTGCGCGCGCGGCGCACGGCCATGCTCAACGGACTGCGCCGCCATGCCGGCGATGCGGTCGAGGTGGTCGACTCCAACGCAGGCATGCACCTGACCGCATGGCTGACGCGCGCGAACCATGGCGATTGCGAACGCCTCGTCGCGCATGCGCGCGAGCGTGGACTCGGCCTCTACACGATCGCGCCGTACTGCCTGAAGGTACCGCCGCGACCCGGCCTCGTGCTCGGCTATGCAGGCTTGCCGACCGCGGACATCGATGCGGCGATGAAACTGCTCGGCAAGTGCCTGCAGGAGACCGGATTGCGCGGCTGATCGCGTGGGGCGGATTGCGGTGGCGCACGGTCGCCCCCACGTGACCTGCAGGCCGGGGTTGTCGCGGTCTGCCATAATGTCCCGCTTTCCCCGCACGAAACCGTTGCACGCACCATGGGTTACAGCCAGACCTCCGAACCGATCCGCCTCGAACGCGACTGCGCTGCCGTGATGGTGCCGCAGGGCGACGAGGTGACCCTGCCTGCGGGGCAGGTCGGCTACATCACGCAGGCGGTCGGCGGCAGCTTCACCGTGTACGTCGACGGCAACCTGTTCCGAATCCGCGGCGCGGACGCGGATGCGATCGGCAAGTCGCCACCGGAGCCGCTCGAGCTGCTCGACGACGCGGCCGACGCCGACGTCGAGAAGCTCGTGTGGCAGCAGCTGCGCACCTGCTTCGATCCGGAAATCCCGATCAACATCGTCGAACTCGGTCTGGTCTACGACTGCGACCTGGAGCGGCTGGACGACGGCCGGCGCAAGGTCAACGTGCGCATGACCCTGACTGCGCCGGGTTGCGGCATGGGCGAGATCCTCGTCGACGACGTGCGCACCAAGATCGAGATGATCCCGACCGTCGCCGAGGCGGACGTCGACCTGGTGTTCGATCCGCCGTGGAACCAGTCGATGATGTCCGAAGCGGCGCGTCTGGAAACGGGCATGCTCTGAGCCCCGCACCCGGGCTTGCGCCGGACCGGCCAATTCGTTTTAGGATGGCGCACCCCCGAGAGTGCCCTCCGATGAAGCGTCATCTGCATGTGATTGCCCTGGTCGTTTTCATCCTGAGCCTGTTGTACGACCTCGTCGTCTGGGGCGCGCTTCCGCGCGTTCCCGAGGTCGGCGAGGACATCGTCGCGTCGGCCAACCGCGAGGCGCCGCTGGCGGCGACCTACATCCTGCTTGGCAATCCGATCGATGCCGCGCTCGCGCCGCTGCAGGCGTTCGGCGAGGCGCGCTTGACCGCGGCGCTCAGCGAGGGCTTCCCGCGCATCAAGGCGGACTCCACCGTGGCGATCGACCTCATCTTCAACACGACCTGGAACGCCGCGCACAGGTGGCTCAAGACGGCGTACTGGATGCCGCCGCTGTGGCTGGTGCTGACCGCGATCCTGTGGTGGCGGCGACCGCGCAAGGTCACGACCTTCGGGCGTCGCCGCTGACGGGCCGGTCGCGGCGGCACGCGCTTCGCGCGTACCGCCCTACGTGCGGGTGTGTCCCATCGCAAGGCGGATCGAACCCGTCTTCGTAGGGCGGGTCGGGCGCGAAGCGCGAGTCCCGCCGCCATCATTCGGCGTGACCACCGCCGTCATTCAACTGCTGCGTCGCGGCAGAAAACGGTTTCATTGAAGACCACGTCGACATTCCGGATTGTCGGTCGCTTCCTGTCAGCTTCGTGACAGCCGTCGAGTGTTATCTCCTTGATGCGGACTGCACGGCACCGAGTGGCAGCAGGGACTCAAGAGAGGGGGTCCCGGTTGCATGATCGAAGCGCGCCGATCCATGGCACGCGATTGATGTCGGGGTCACGCAGCAAGCAACACGCACCCAACCGCTTTCGTTCCCGATCCCGCCCGCTGGATGCGCGCCGGGGAGCGAACCGGTGGTGCGACCGCGCGGCAAGAAAAACCAATCGATATTTCGAACCAGCATATTGAGGGAGTCAGTAATGCGTAATTCGAGAAACATGACGCGTCCGGCGACACTGGCCGCGGCGGTGGTGATTGCGATCGGCGGGGTAACGGCGGCAGGTGCGGCCACGCAGGCCGGCTCCGCGGTTGCGCGCTACGCCGAAGTGGGGCAGGCGACCGCGTTGCGGTCGGGCGATGCGATCAACGGCATGGTGTCGTTCACCCAGCCGATCCACATCCAGGTCGCATTGAAGATGCGCGACCGCGCCGGACTCGATGCGTTCATCGAATCGGCCAGCGCCACCCAGAAGCTGACCGGCGCGCGCCCGATGCTGTCGGCCGATGACATCATGGCCCGCCATGCGCCGACGCAGGAACAGGCGCAGAGCGTGGTCGACTTCCTCACCTCGGCCGGGTTCAAGAACATCGTCGTCGCGCCGAATCGCATGCTGGTTTCCGCCGACGGCACCGCGGACATTGCGCAGGCTGCGTTCCAGACCTCGCTCGCGCGCGTGCAGACCAAGGACGGACGCGACACGTATGCGAACACCGATGCGGTGCATATTCCGCTCGCCCTCAAGGACACCGTCCTGTCGGTCATCGGCCTGCAGGACGTGCATCGTCCGCATGTGATGTCGAAGGTGCTGCTGCAGCCGCAGCCGATGGCGGTCACCGGCCACTTCCCGAACGAGTTCTCGTCGATCTACAGCGGCACCGGCGTGGCGACGGGCGCGGGCGTCACGGTCGGCATCATCACGCAAGGCAAGATCACGCAGACGATCACCGACCTCAATTCGTTCACCTCGGCGCATGGTTTCGCCACGGTGACGACGCAGACCGTCAATACCGGCGGCACCAGCAACGACACCAGCGGCATCGGCGAGTGGAACCTCGACAGCCAGGACATCGTCGGCATGGCCGGTGGTGCGGTCGGCAAGATCATCTTCTACAACGAACCGGACCTGACCAACGCCGCGCTGACCGCGAACATCAATACCGCGGTCACGGCCAACGCTGCGAAGATCATCAACATGTCGCTCGGCGAGTGCGAGACCGACGCGCACAGCGATGGCTCGGACGCTGCCGACGACCAGCTCTTCGCGACCGCGGTCGCCCAGGGCCAGACGTTCTCGATCTCGACCGGCGACTCCGGCGCGGACGAGTGCGGTGACGGCGGCACCAAGGCGAGCAACCCGGCGAATTCGCCGTACGTCGTCGCGGTTGCCGGCACCACGCTGAACGCGTCGACCTCTGCCTGGAGCAGCGAGACCGTGTGGAGCGGCTCGGGCGGCAGCCAGAGCACGATCGAACCGAAGCCGAGCTGGCAGACGCTGTGGAGCGGTTCGATGCGTGGCGTCGCCGACGTCGCGTTCGACGCCGATCCGAACTCGGGCGCTAAGGTCATCGTCAGCGGCGCCAATCAGCAGATCGGCGGCACCAGCCTAGCTGCGCCGATCTTCGCCGGGATGTGGTCGCGCGTGATCGCGGTGAAGGGCACGGCGGTCGGCTTCGCCGGCCCGATCATCTACCAGCTTCCGGCCGGTGACTTCCATGACGTCACCTCGGGCAGCAACGGCATCTCGGCAGGTCCTGGTTACGACCTCGCCAGTGGCCGCGGCAGCATGATCCTGAGCAGCGCGATCAACCACATCGGTGGCGGTGGCGGCGGCAACGTCGCCCCGGTCGCGAACTTCAGCTACACGACGAGCACGCTCACGGCGAACTTCACCGACAGCTCGAGCGACAGCGACGGCACGATCGCCTCGCGTTCGTGGACCTTCGGCGACGGTGCGACCTCGACCGCGACCAACCCGAGCCACACCTATGCCGCGGCAGGCACCTACAGCGTTTCGCTGACGGTGACCGACAACGGCGGGGCGACCAACACCAAGACCAGCTCGGTCACGGTGTCGGGCGGCGGCGGTGGCGGCGGCACGGTGCTGTCGAACGGCGTGGCGGTGACGGGCCTGGCAGCCACGACGGGCAACCAGCTCGCGTACACGCTGGTGGTGCCGTCGGGCGCGACCAACCTGAAGTTCGTGACCTCGGGTGGTTCGGGCGACGGCGACCTGTACGTGAAGTTCGGTTCGGCACCGACGACCTCGAGCTACGACTGCCGTTCGTGGGTGTCGGGCAACGCCGAGACCTGCAACATCGCGACGGCGCAGGCCGGCACGTACTACGTGATGATCAACGCCTACTCGACGTTCAGCGGCATGAGCCTTACCGGCAGCTTCACCGCCGGCGGCGGTGGCGGCGGCGGAACCTCGCTGTCGAACGGCGTGCCGGTGACGGGCCTCGCGGCGGCGACCGGCAACTGGACTTCGGACTACACGCTGGTGGTGCCCTCGGGCGCGACCAACCTGAAGTTCGTGATCTCCGGCGGCACCGGCGATGCGGACATGTACGTGCGCCTCGGTGCGGCTCCGACGACGTCGACCTACACCTGCCGTCCGTACCTGAGCGGCAACAGCGAAACGTGCACGTTCGCGGCGCCGACCGCGGGTACGTACCACGTGAGCATCCGCGCCTATGCGACGTTCTCGGGCGTCACGCTGACCCCGAGCTACACGCCGTAACGTAACGGAACCTTGCGCCACGGAAGGCGATGAACGAACGGCGGCCGGCGCAAACCGGTCGCCGTTCTGATGTCCAGGGATGGGAACTCCGTTCGCCCTGAGCGCAGGCCGCAGGCCGGAGTCGAAGGGTGCTCCATGTTGCGACGGCGCTTCGAGTTCGCGACGTTATCTGCGTCTTCCGCGGGAATCCGCGTCAAAGCCCTGCGAAGTTACGGCAGTTCCGCCTCGAAGCGGTTCGCGTCGCGGTTCTTGCGCACGCGCGACGGATCCCAGATGCGTCCGTTCATCGCGATGTAGATGCCGTCGGGCAGGGTCTGCACCGCGCCGACCGCGCAGCCGATGTTGAACACCGCGTCCGAGCCCTTGAACAGCGCCGGGTTCAGCGCGCCGGTCAGCACGACCACCTTGCCCGAAAGGCCGGCCAGCGCCTGCGCGGTCTCGACCATCGTGTCCGTTCCGTGCGTGACCAGCACATGCCGGTGCGGTTGCCGTTCGATGGCCGTGCGGATCGCGTCGCGATCATGTGCGTCCATGTGCAGGCTGTCCTTGCGCAACACCGGCAGCACCTCGAACGTGAATGCGACGCCCAGCGCTTCGAGGATCTCGCCGATCTGCGGTTCGCCGATCTGGAACGTCGACTTGTCGTCGAAGTAGATCTTGTCGATCGTGCCGCCGGTCGTGACGATGGTCAGGTGCTGCATGTGCGGGTTCCTGCGGAAGCGGGGTCGGGCGGTGGAAGGCGCGCAATTGTCGGTCAGCGTCGCGGCAACGTCCATCACCCGAGGCGCGACAACCCGTGACCGACGAAGCGGGCGAGCACGTCCTCGCAGCGCGAGTCGCCGCGTCCGCGGCGCATCCACGCCGCGTGTCGCGCGAGCAGGGCGGCGGCGACCACGCGCGCGAGCGTGAGCGCGAAGCCGCGTGCACCGGCTTCGAGCGCATCGCGATCGGCCTGCCGTGCCGCATGCCAGTCGCGCGCGCGCCTCAGCATGGCGGCAATGCCGTGGCGATCGTCGCCGGCTTCGGCGAGCAACGCCTCGACGGCGTGCTGCACGACGGTCATGCCATCCGCACCGAGCGCGCGCAGCAGGTCCAGCGCGAGCACGTTGGTGGTGCCTTCCCAGATCGGGAACACCTGCGCGTCGCGCAGCAGCTGCGGGATGCCGCTGTCCTCGATGTAGCCGGCGCCGCCGAACGCTTCGCAGGTTTCCGAGGCGATCCGTACCACGAGCTTGCCGGTCCACAACTTCGCCAGCGGCGTCAGCAGGCGCAGCAGCGCGCGCTCCGGCGTGTTCGCGTCGGATGCTTCGGCATGTCCGAGGTGTTCGGCGACGAAGAACACCAGCTGGAATGCCGCCTCGAACTCCGCCTGCAGGCCGGCCAGCGTCGCGCGATGCAGCGGTTGTTCGACCAGCGCGCGCGCGAACACCGTGCGCCGCGTCGCGTAGTCATTCGCGAGCACGAGGCAGCGTCGCATCGTCGCGAGCGCGCAGACCGCGTTCCAGCTGCGCGTGACGTTGAGCATCGGCGCGATCCGGCGCACGCCATGCGCAAGTTCGCCGACCGGCGTCGCCAGCGCGCCATCGAGATGGATCTCCGCGGTCGGCAGCTCGCGCGTGCCGAGCTTGTCCTTCAGCCGATCGATGCGGATGCCGTTCCATGCGCCTTGCGCGTCACGCGTTTCGAGCAGGAACAGCGCGAGCGCGTCGGCGCCGCCACCGGCGCCTTCCGGTCGCGCCAGCGTCAACGCCATCTCGCCGACGACTGCGGAGGTGAACCACTTGCGCCCATGCAGGCGCCAGCGGCCGTCGGCATCGAGGCGGGCGATGGTGTGCGTGTTGCCGACATCCGAGCCACCGGCGGTTTCGGTCATCCACTGCCCGGACAGCCACATTTGCGCGGGATCGCGCGCGAGCAGGCGTGGTACGGCGCGATCGACCAGCGCTTGTTCGCCGGACGCCTTCAGCACGGTCGCGGCGCCGTCGCTCATCGCCAGCGGGCAGGTGTAGAACGCGCTCGCCACGTGGTAGAGGTACACGCGCGCGAACTGGTCGACGCGCGCATGCGGTGCGTGCGTCGCCGCATGGCCGGCCGCGACGAGGCCGTAGCGCGTCGCGATGCCGGCGCCGAGTCGCCACGCCGGCGTCGTTTCGATGCGATCGATGCGCCGGCCCCACGCATCCCACTGGGTCAGTGACGGTTGCGCCGGCGTGTGCGAACGCGCGTCGCGCCAGGCCGTCGCCGCATGTTCGCCGAGTGCGTCGAGGTCCGGCTCGATCGCAGCCTGCACGGCTGGCGGCAGCGTGCGCGCGAGGTAGTCCCGCAGCAGCGCATCCTCGCGGTACTGGTTGCCGAGTTCGGGCGCGCTCTGGGTGAAATCCATGGCGGGCTGTCGCGGAGGGGAGGGGCCACCATACGCGCCAGCAACCGCGACCGGCAAGGTTGCTAAGATGCGCTCGGTTTGCCGCAGCGAGGCGACGATGGACGAGCAGGCTACACCGGCGGTGGCGGCGTTCGCGCGCATCCCGGAACGCAACACCGGCGACAACCTGTTGCGCACCGCGCAGCAGCATCATGTCGCGTTGTCGAGCATGGCCGACACCAAGGCGAACATCATCATCACGGTTTCCTCGATCGTGCTGACGATCTCGATCGGCCGCCTCAACGATCCGCAGCTGCGCGTCTCGATGCTGGTGCTGGCCTGCTTCACGCTCGCCGCGCTGCTGCTCGCGATCCTCGCCGTGCTGCCGAAATACCGGTCGATCAAGGTCACCGGCGAGCAGCTGCCGAGCGGGTTCAACCTGTTGTTCTTCGGCCACTTCTCCGAGCTTTCGCGCGAGCGCTACCTGACCGAGATGGCGCGCGCGCTGACCCCGGACGGCTCGCCGTACTACACCTGGTCGAACGACATCTATTCGGTCGGCACCTACCTGCGCCGCTACAAGTACCGCTACCTGCGTTACAGCTACCTGCTGTTCCTGACCGGTTTCGTGTTGTCGTGCGTGTTGCAGGGCTGGCAGCTGCTGACGCATTAGGGGATTTCCGTCATCACGGCCAAAGCCGGGATCCGGCGACTGCAAACCTTTCGAACAAGGGCACTCGGTCCCGGCTTTCGCTTTCGCCGGGATGACGCGCACGCAGAGGTTCCTTGGTGTTTTCCGATGCTCGCGGCGTGGGGACGCGAGCGGTCGTGCCCAACCCCGCATCGACCACGCGCGCGTTGGATGCGCGACCGCCAACGAGGAAATCCCCGATGCATCTGCTCGCCCGCCTGTTCGCCGGACTCGCCTTCACCGTCGTCGCGCACGCTGCGCCGCAGGTGCCCGCGCCGCTTGAACCATGGCGCGCGTGGGTCCTGCACGATCAGGAATTTCGCGCCTGCCCATTGATCGCCGGGCGGGCCGGTGCGGAGGCCTCCGATTTCCTGTGCGCATGGCCGGGCGTGCTCGCGCTGTCGGCCGACGACGCGGGCGCCAGCCTGGCGCAGCGCTGGCAGGTCGATGCGGAAAGCTGGGTGCCGCTGCCGGGCGATGCGCAGCACTGGCCGCAGCAGGTGACGGTAGATGGCCGTCCGGTCGCGGTGGTCGAGCATGGCGGGCCGAGCCTGCGGCTCGCGCCAGGCACGCACGAGATCCGCGCGCGCATCCCCTGGCGCGAACGACCGGAAACCCTGCATGTGCCGGCGACGGTCGGCCTGATTGCGCTGCGGGTCGACGACAAGGCGGTCGCGCCGGTGCAGCGTGACGGCGACGAACTCACGCTCGGCCGTCAGGGCGTCGCGGCCCCGGAGGCAGACAGCCTGCAGGTGCGCGTGTATCGCCGCCTTTCCGACGGCGTGCCGGCGGTGCTGACCACGCGGATCGAGATCGCAGCGTCGGGGCAGGCGCGCGAGGAGGTCATCGGCCCCGCCTTGCCGGACGGGTTCGCCCCGCTTGCGCTCGACAGCGCGTGGCCGGCGCGCCTCGACGTCGACGGTCGACTGCGCGTGCGCGTGCAGCCGGGCGGCAACAGTCTCGTGCTCGACTCGCGCGCGACCGCGCCGCTCGCCGCCGTGACCGCGCGGGTTGCGGCAGCACCGTGGCCGCAGCAGGAAATCTGGAGTTATGCGGCGGCACCGGCGCTGCGGGTCACTGTCGCCAGCGGTGCGTTGCCGGTCGATCCGGCACAGGCGCAGGTGCCGGGCGAGTGGGCGCAACTGCCGACGTTCGCGCTCGCCGATGCGGCCACGCTGACGATCGAGGAGCGTTCGCGTGGCCACGATCCCGATGCGCAGAACCAGCTCAACCTCAGCCGCGAGATGTGGCTCGACTTCGACGGCGGCGGCTGGTTCGCGCGCGACCACATCAACGGCCGCATGCTGCGCGACTGGCGCTTCGATGTCGCCACGCCCTACGTGCTCGAACGTGCCGATGCCGGCAACGAGGCGCTGCTGGTCACGCGCGGCGCGAGCGCCGGCAGCAGCGGCGTGGAATGGCGCGACCCGCAGGTCAACCTGACGGCCGGCGTGCGCATCACGCCGAAGTCCGCCGAGTTGCCGGTCGCCGGCTGGAACACGAACTTCGATGGCGCGACCGCGATCGTGCATTTGCCCGACGGTTACCGTCTGCTCGGCGCACCGGGTGCCGACTATGCGCACGGCAGCTGGGTTTCCGCGTGGACGCTGTACGACGTCTTCATCGCGGCGTTGCTCGCGCTGCTCGCGTGGCGCCTGCTCGGCGTGCCCGGCGTGCTGGTGGCCTGCGCGTATCTCGTGCTCGGCTACCAGGAACCCGGCGCGCCACGCTGGACGCTGCTGGCGGTACTTGGCCTCGCGCTTGCGCTGCGTGCGCTTCCATCAGGAAGACTATCGAGCGTGTTCGAATGGCTGCGGCGTGCCGCGCTCGTCCTGTTCGTACTGTTCGCGTTGCCGTTTGCCGCGCTGCAATTGCGCAATGCGCTGCATCCGCAGCTCGAACATGCGGGCGGCGGGCGTGGGCTCGCCGATGCGTTCCGTTTTCCCAGCAATACGATGAATGCGCCCGCGCCGGTGCAGCAGGACGCAGCCGCCGACGAAGGGCAGGTAGTCGCCGAGATGTCGACGCCATCCGCGGCGCCCGCGCCGGCGGCACCGCCGCCGCCACCGCGCGAGGAAGCGAAGTACCGCCAGCGCGCGTCGAAGGCCGCGCCTGCGGGCACGCTCGATAAGATCACCGTCAGCGGCTCCAACGTCCGTCGCGTCGACGTCGACAGCAAGATCGAACGCTATGCGCAATCAACAGTGTTGCAGACGGGCGCGGGCGAGGCGAGCTGGGATCGCGGCCAGCGTTACCAGCTCGGCTGGAGCGGACGCGTGGTGCCGGAGCAGACCGTGCGGCTGCTGATCGCGCCACCGTGGCTGGTGCGGCTGCTGCGCGTGCTGTTGGTCGGCCTGCTGGCGTGGCTCGCCGTGCGCCTGCTGCGGCCGGTCTGGCAAGGCTGGCGCGTGCCACGCGCCTCCGCGACGGCTTTGTTCGGCCTGCTCGCGGCATCCGCCGGCGTCGGCAGCCACGCCGCGCAGGCACAGGCCTATCCGCCCGAGGATTTGCTGGAGCAACTGCAGGCGCGTCTGCTCGAAGCGCCGAAATGCGCGCCGACCTGCGCGGGCTTCTCCAATGCGCACGTCGTCGCGCGTGGTGATGAAATCGGCGTGACGCTCGAAGCGCACGCACTCGAGCGGGTTGCGCTGCCACTGCCGTCCGATCCGCGCAATCTCGACTTGCGACGGATCAGCCTCGACGGTGCCGTGCAGGAAGGCATCGCGCGCGACATGGACACCTTGTGGCTCGACGTGCCGGCGGGCGTGCACCGGATCGAACTCGCATTCACCGCCGCGTCGGACAAGGTCGCGCTGGGCTTCGCACTGGCGCCGCCTCGCGTAACGTTCGATGGCAGCGGTTGGGAAGCGAGCGGACTCGACGACGACGCGCATCTGCTGACGCAGTCGCTGGCGCTGGTGCGCGCACGCGCAAGCGGCGAGGCGGCGACCGGTTCGACGCAGCAGTTTGCTCCTTACGTGGTCGTCGAGCGCACGCTGCGCCTCGGCCTCGACTGGTCGATCGCCGCGCAGGTGTCGCGACTCGCGCCGCGCGAGGGCGGCATCGCGCTCGCGTTGCCGCTGATCGAGGGCGAACATGTCACGACGCCGGGACTCAAGGTCGACAATGGTCGCGTGATGGTCGCGCTCGGCGGCGGCATGCTGCAGGCCGGTTGGGACAGCAAGCTCGACAAGGCGGAAACCCTGACGCTCAGCGCGCCGCCGCTCGGCGAGCGCGCTGAAGTCTGGATCGTGCGGGTCGGCTCAAGCTGGCATCTGGAGTCATCCGGCGTGCCGGCGATCGCGGTCGCGCCCGAGAACGCGCAAGGCGAGCACTGGTTCGAATTCCATCCGTTGCCCGGCGAGCAACTCGTGCTGCGCGTGACCCGGCCCGAGCCGGCGCAGGGTGCATCGCGCGCGATCGACCATGTCGGCGTCGTGCGCAGTCCGGGGCAACGCGCGTCGGAAACGACGCTGTCGCTGACGGTGCGTGCGAGTCAGGGCGGCGAGCAGGCGATCACCTTGCCGAAGGGCGCCGAACTGGTCGGCAGCACGCGCGACGGACAACCACTCAACCTGCGCCTGCAGGACGGCAAGCTGAGCCTTCCGCTGATTCCGGGCGCGCACGCGTTCGAATTGCGCTGGCGCGACGGCGAGGCCGCCGGCGTCGTCGTCGGCACGCCGGCGCTCGCGCTCGGCTTGCCCGCCGCGAACATCGACCTCGGCATCGACCTGCCGGCGGATCGCTGGCTGCTCGCAACCACCGGTCCGACCGCGGGTCCGGCGGTGCTGTACTGGAGCGAACTCGCGCTCGCGCTGCTGCTCGCGATCGCGCTCGGTCGCAGCCGGCGTTCGCCATTGAAGACGTGGCAATGGTGGTTGCTCGTGTTCGGTTTCTCGACCTTCTCGTGGATCGCGCTGCTGGTGGTGGTCGCGTGGCTGTTCGCGCTCGACGCGCGCGCGCGGCAGGCGCCGCAGGGCGTTACTGCGTTCAACCTCGTGCAGGTCGGCCTGCCGCTGCTGAGCTTGTTCGCCCTGCTGTGCCTGCTCGCGGCCGTGCAGGAAGGCCTGCTCGGAACGCCGGACATGGCCGTCGCCGGCAACGGTTTCGATGCGCATGCGTTGCGCTGGTTCGCCGACCGCAGTGCCGACGCGTTGCCGATCGCACGCGCGATCAGCCTGCCGCTGTCGGTGCACAAGGTCGCGATGCTCGCGTGGGCCTTGTGGCTCGCGAGCGCGCTGGTTGGCTGGCTGCGCAAGGGGTTCGCGGCGTGGACCCAAGGTGGCTACTGGCGCAAGCCGGTCAAGCCGGTCGTGGACGTTCCGCGTGACGAACCGCCGGCGGTGTCGCCCTGAACGACCTGCGCACCCTGATTGCCGTCGCAAGCGCGCGCCTCGCAGGCGAGGACGCGCGCAGCGAGGCGGAAATTTTGCTCGCGCACGTGCTCGAGCGCACGCGTGCATGGCTGTTCGCGTGGCCGGAGCATGTCCCGAACGCGGCGCAGGCCGCAGCATTCGAGCGACTCGTGGAAGCGCGCGCGGGCGGCAAGCCGATCGCCTACCTGCTCGGTCGGCGCGCGTTCTGGTCGTTCGACCTCGCGCTGACGCCGGCCGTGCTGATCCCGCGCCCGGAGACCGAGTTGCTGGTCGGACTCGCGCTTGAACGCCTGCCGCGCGATGTCGCGTGCACGGTTGCCGATCTCGGCACCGGCTCAGGCGCGATCGCGCTCGCGCTGGCGCACGAGCGCCCGCTCGCGCGGGTGCGCGCGACTGATCGCAGTGCCGATGCGATCGCCGTCGCACAGGCGAACGCGCAGCGCCTCGGCCTCGCCAACGTGGAGTTTGCGTGCGGCGACTGGTGCGAGGCGCTTGGCGGCATGCGCTTCGAGGTGATCGTTTCCAATCCGCCCTACATCGCGAGCGAAGATCCGCATCTGTCCCGCGGCGACCTGCGCCACGAACCCCTGTCCGCGCTTGCTTCGGGCGAGGACGGACTCGATGCGATCCGCACGATCGTTGCGACCGCGCCATCGCACCTGCTGCCCGGCGGCTGGCTGCTGCTCGAACACGGCTGGGAACAGGCGCCGCAGGTGCGCGAACTCTTCGTGCGCAACGGTGGGCGCGATGCTGCCAGCGCGCGCGATCTTGCCGGGCACGAACGGGTCACGTTCGCCCGCTTCTGAGGCCGCCAGCGCAAGAGCGTGCCTACCCGGCGACCCTTCGACGCGCGCCTGCGGCGCTGCGCACAGGGCGAACGGATCTTCTTTCCCGGGCGGGGTGGGTCGGATGGGTCGACTGTGCGCCGGTTCACATTGCGCGTGTGCACCGATCGACCCCGCGTGCGTAATCCGTGGCACGGAACCCCGAATCAGTATTCGTGAACATGTGCATCACCTGCCCGGCGCACGTGAGTGTGTCGGCAGGGCCGAAACAATGCCCCGAATGAGCGTCGCGCGTGAGCGCCACGCACCGGACCTTTCCAATCAGGTCCCGGACATCGCCCCGCAGGAAGCGGGGCCAGGGAACCGGCCACGGACGGCAGCCACGGACGGCATGCGCCCAGCGAGTCCCGGCCCCCGCGCAAGCGGGGGCCTTTCATGGATGGCCGGACGCGCTCAGCCCTCGAACCCGTCGGCGAAGATCAGGTCGCCCGAAAGCTCGATCGCACCGATGTCGATCGATCCGTCGGCCGCGCGGCCGATCGCGCCGCCGACCGGCAACAATGCACGCCTGGGCTGGAACTGCGGCTGGAACAGCGCGCCGGCGACCGCATAGCCGGGGATCGGCTGCGGAGCGTCGTCGCCGGCGTCGTGCAAGGCACCCGCGAGCGTGGGCGCGAGGTCCAGCGCCGCGACGTTCGCGAATCCGGGCGTCGTTCCAACCAGTGTACCGGTCCATTCCGCCGGGACGAACGTCGCACCGGTCGGGATCCAGTTGTTGCTGCCGCCGACCTGGCGGCCACTCGCCCATACCGCCTCGACCGTGCGTTCGACGCGGATCGATCCGCCCGCGCTCGCGTACAACACGTTGTTGTGCGCTTCGACTGCCTGGATCCCGTCGAAGATGCGGAACACCGTCGCGTCCTGTCCGGACGTGACAAGGATCGTGTTGTTGACGAAGCGCGCGCGGCCCTTGCTCTGGCCGGAGCCGTCGCCGCCGACGCGGATCACCGAGCCGAACGCCGGGTTGGAATGCACGATCACGTTGCCGACCACGTCCTGGTCCTCGCGCACGAGGTCGACGCTCCAGCCGTTCTGCTGGGTCGCCTCGTCGGGGCCGATCAGCTCGAGCTCGTGGTAGGCCGCGCCCTCGAACCAGTTGTAGTAGATCTGGCTGCGCTCGTGGCGATCCTTGAGCAGGTTGCCGCCGTTGCCATCGTGCACGTAGCAGTACTGCATGCGGAACAGCGAACCCGGATGCGCGATCTCGTCACTCTGGATGTACAGCGGGTGCTGCGAGGTGCCGTTGCCCGCGTCGTAGATCTCGCTGTATTCGAGCGTGAACGAGCCGGACAACTGGTCGGTGCCGAGGATGCCATGCCCAGTGCAGCCATGGATCACCGAATCGCGCACGGTCACGTCATGTGCGCCCTGCAGGATGCAGCGTGAAGTTCCGCCGGTTACTTCAAAGCCCTCGAAAACGAGATGGTCGGATTGGCGGAACTCGACCGTGTTCGTGCTGCCCGAAATCACCGGACGATGTCCGCCGACGCGCATTCCGCGGATCACTACCGGATGCCCCGCGCTGCCGGAGGCTTGCTCCGGCACCACCACGCCCCCCCGTATAGGTCGCGTTGCCGTCGACCTCGACGAGATCGTCGGGGCCAAGGTCGACCGCGGCGAAGAGCGCGTCAAGGCTGTGGTACGCGCGCGTCGGGCCGACTTGATATGTCGCCGCGTGCAGCGGCAGCGTGGCGAACGCGAGGAATGCAATGGCATGGCGCGTGGTCATGGTGTCGACTCGGGGCTGGATTTGCAGATTGTGCGGTTCCCGCAGCCGCGGGAATCCGACACTGGTCACAAGGATCGATCAGTCCGTCACCTTGACGAGCCGGAATTCGACCACCTTGCTTGCGCCGGGCACGACCTCGACGCGCCGATCGGTCGCGAACTCCAGATGCCCGCCGGCATCGCGCAGGGTCGCGCGCAGGCTGTAGCGGTTTTTTGCATCCACATGCGTCGCATCGTAGGGCAGGGCGAAGTCATAGGGCGGTCCCTGCAGGTCGTTCCAGCGCGCGCTCGCGATCGTCGCAGTCGCCGCGCCGGACGCATCGGCGCTGGCGTCGTCGATGAGCTGCACGTCAAGCGTGGCACCCGGCGCGAGCAGGATGCGTTCGAGATAGGTCGCGCGACCGCGCACCACGGTTTGCGGTGTCGACGCCGCCGACGCGACACCGGGCCGCTGCTCGGGTCCGTTGACGGACTGGCAGGCGACCAGCGCGGTGGCAGCGACGAGGACAACAAGGCGCATGGCGCGTCTCCGTGGCGGGCAAGGCCGTTATACCGCGCAGCACCGCGTGCTGCCAGCGGATGGGGCGGCGCAAGGCCGAGCGGAGCGCGGAGGCAGTGCGGCCGAGGGCCGGGATTTTTCCTGGAATTCCGCCATTACATCCATCCATGGACATCAGGCAGCGGAGCGGACTCCGCTCTACACTCGGCCGATGCAGAACGAACAGCCCGCACTCGAACCGGCGCGCATGGTCCACAACCTGTTCTTCGCCCTGGCGCCGGGGCTGGCGACGCGCGCGGCGATCGCTGCGGCCGCTGATGCATTGCGTGTGGCGGATGCACCGGCCGGACGCTGGGTGAAGCCGCCGCGTTACCACATGACCTTGCAGTTCCTCGGCGAGTACGTGCGGGTGCCGACCGATCTCGTCGCACGCGCGATCGAAGCGGCGGGGCAGGTGAGGATCGCACCGTTCGCGTTCGCGCTCGATGTCGTCGGCAGCTTCGGTGCGCGGCGCATGCCGCTGTGGCTCGGCTGCAGTGGAGCGCCGGCCGGGCTGTTGCGCCTGCACGATGCGCTCGGCGACGCGCTTGCGCGGCGCGCATGCCGCACCCACGGCGCGACGAAACTGGTGCCGCATGTCACGGTCCTGCGGGACGCCGAGCGGGCGCTGCATCGGCATCTGGCGGAGCCGATCCACTGGCACGTCGACGAGTTCGTGCTGATCGACAGCCAGCCGCCCGACCCGTATCGGGTTGTCGGGCGCTGGCCGCTCCACGAATGATGGAATCACGCGGGCGCGTCGACGCTTGAAGCCCTCCCTTTCAAGGCTGCGTCCTGAGCCTGTCGAAGGGGGAGGGTTGGGCGGGACGGAGTTCGAAGAACTCAGCTCGCCAGCGTCGCATCCATCGTGATCTTCGCGTTGAGGACTTTCGAAATCGGGCAGCCTTCCTTCGCCTTCGTCGCGAGTTCCTGGAATTTCGCCGCATCGATGCCCGGGACTTTCGCGGTGACGGTCAGGTGGCTCGCGGTGATCGCGAAGCCGTCGCCGACCTTGTCGAACGTGATCTCGGCCTTGGTCTCGATGCGCTCGGGCGGCGAGCCTGCGCCGCTCAGCTGTGCCGACAGCGCCATCGAGAAGCAACCGGCATGCGCGGCGCCGATCAGTTCTTCCGGATTAGTGCCGGGCCCTTCCTCGAAACGCGACTTGAAGCCGTAGGGGGCGTTGTTCAATACGCCGGTCTCGGTCGAGATCGTGCCCTTGCCTTCCTTGAGGCTGCCGGTCCATACCGCGGATGCGTGCTTCTTCATCGAGGATCTCCTTGATCGAGGGGTTGGGATTGCGCGCCGGTCGGCGCCGGATTGGCAAGACTACGCCGAAGGGGTTGCGCGGGAAATGCACGGTTGCATCACTCGCCGTTTCGGCACGCCGGTGGTGCCGCGTAGAATGCAGCGATGCGCCTGAACAAACACATTGCCGAAACCGGCTACTGCTCGCGTCGAGAGGCCGATCGCCTGATCGCGGAAAAGCGCGTCACCGTCAACGGCAAGGCCGCCGGCATCGGCACCCAGGTCGAGGAAGGCGACGAGGTGCTCATCGACGGCCATGCGCTGCTCGCACGCAAGGTTGGGGCGAAGGGGCGCAAGCACGTCTACATCGCGTTGAACAAGCCGGTCGGCATCACCTGCACGACCGAGCACGAGGTCGGCGGAAACATCGTCGATTTCGTCGACCACCAGCAGCGCGTGTTCCCGATAGGGCGCCTCGACAAGGATTCGGAAGGCCTGATCCTGCTGACCAGCAATGGCGACATCGTCAACGAGATCCTGCGCGCGGAGAACCGCCACGAGAAGGAGTACCTCGTCGCGGTGAACAAGCCGGTCACGCCGGAATTCCTCACCGGCATGGCGCGCGGCGTGCGCATCCGCGACCAGCTGACCAAGCCGTGCCGTGCCACGCGCATCGCCAAGTTCGGCTTCCGCATCGTGCTGACGCAGGGACTCAACCGGCAGATCCGCCTGATGGCCGCCGCGTTCGGCTACCGCGTGACGCAGCTGCGCCGCGTGCGCATCGTCAACGTCAAGCTCGGCGCGCTCAAGCTCGGCCAGTGGCGCAACCTGACCGAACAGGAGCTGCGCGGACTGTTGCCCGATCGCACGGACTGGTGACGGGTCGCTCGGGACCGGGCTTTGTGGCACGGCCGGACGGAATGATGCATCCGATGGTGCGGCGGCACGCGCAATGCGCGTACCGCCCTACGGCGGGCGCGTCACGCCTTCCATCGCGGCGCATGGGCCTATTTCGCTGCCGGCGGTTTCGCGCGCAGCACGACGAGGTGCTTTCCGGCGCCGACCACCGCGACCGCGCGCATCTCGACAGGCGCGCCTTCGGCGAGCAGGGCGGTGGTGCCGACCGCGGTCCATGCGGGATAGCCGGTCTGGAAATATTCCTTATGGATCGCCAGGAAGCGCTGGAATTCCGCCTCGAACGCAGGGGTATCCTTCGTCTCGCGATGGAAAGTGGTGATCTCGACCACGTCGTCGAGCGTGGCGCCCGCCGCTTCTAGAGTCATCTTCAGGCGCTTGAACATCGCGCGGATCCGCTCGTCGTAGCCATCGCCCGGACCAGCCGGAATGCCCGACACGATCACGGTGTCGCCGACGCGCACCGCGGGTGCGTAATGGTATTCGTCGTAGGCGCGGTCGAAGCGCGGCGGGATGATGATCGTCTTGGTCGGCGCGGTGGCTGAGCAGCCGGCAGCGAGGCCGGCGAGGAGCAGAAGCATGATCAGTTGGCGCATGGGAGCCTCGCGATGCAGTGAGCGGCCGGTCGGTCGCTGCCTGAAATACGGACAAGTGCGCCGGAACCGATCACGTGCCGCGATCCGCCGAGTGCGCGCAGTCGGTGCGCAAGGTCGCCGACACAATCAGGCCAGGGTGGCGATCCTGCCGACGATTTCGAATTGCGCGACGCCGAAGTCAGTCACGCGCATGGCATCGACGAACGCGTGCGCGTGAAATCGCTGCTCGACGGCCGGCGATCCCATACGAGGTCGTGAAGGCTCCAAGCGAGCGCGGCGGACTTGGTATCGCGAGGTAGCGCGGTACTGGCCGCAACCGACGTGCGCTTCAACGTGGCGGGACGCCGAGCTACGAACGGTCGGGCATGGGCCTGGAGTGTGCGGGCGGGCGAACTACGACTAGAATGTGACTGCGAGCACATTTCTTGACGATTCTGTCCCTGGGGAGGGAGTGATGATTCCGGCACTGATACGAGTGTTCCTGGCCGGCTGCCTGCTGTCGGCGGCCGGAGCTGTACGAGCTGAGGATTTCTTCGGCTCCAACCTCGGGGCGATTCCCGACAACAATCCTGCCGGCCGCGACGTGACGTTCGCGGCCGCCGGAATGACGGGGACGCTCGTTGACGTGCAACTGTCGATCACGCTTTCGCATACCTTCATTCGCGATCTCGATGTAGTACTCATCTCGCCCGGCGGGGTCGCGCGTCGCACGATCTTCTCGCGCGTGGGCTACGGTGCCGCGGGAGGCGGCAACGACCTCGGCGCGACGTATGTCTACAACGATCGCGGCTCGGATTGGTGGGCGGCGGTTGCGGCGGGAACGCCGGTGGCGGCAGGAACATACCGCGCGAGCACGGCGGGCAGTCCCGCCAGTGCGATCAAGACTGGGGGCTGCACGAGTCCGTTGACGTTCGCCTTCAATACCTTGCCTGCGGCGCAGATCAACGGGACGTGGAAGCTGCACGTTGCCGACCTGCAGGCGCCCGATGCCGGCGCGATTTCCGCGGCAAACCTCCGATTGCTCACCACAGCGGATGCGCTGTTCTCCAGCGGCTTCGACGGCATTGTGCGTGGTTCCTGCGTGCATGCGCAGTTCGACTACACCGGCAGCAACCGATCGAGTTACGTCGTCGTGCGCAACACCGGCGGCGGGCCGGGTGGCGCGATGACCTGGTTCGTCCGCGACAACGACGGTACGTTGACAGGCCCCGAGCGCAGCTATCCCCTCGGCCAGGCGTCGGATCTTTTCGTGGGCGGCGATTTCGATGGCGACAACGTGTGGGATCCGGCCAGCTGGCGTGGCGGTACGCCGGGGCACTACATGGTGCGGCTGTCGAGCCGGCCCGCGAACGCGCCCATGCTCGAACTCGATTTCGGCCAGGCTGGCGACGATCCGCGCAACGCCGGTGACTACGACGGCGACGGCAAGGCCGACTTCGCGCTGTACCGCGCCGGTTTGATGTCCGGCGATCCCTCGTTCACCGTGATCAGGCTCAGCAGCAACGGCGCCGATCGCATCCTGCCGACCGGGCACAACGGCAACTTCTCGGTCGGCGGCTCGGACATGACCGGCGACGGCAAGGCAGACGTCGCCATGCAGAGCAACGCCGGCGGCGGCAATGCGAAGTTCGATATCCACGACGGCAACAACGGTGCCATCGTCGATACCTACAACTTCGGCACTCCCACCGACGTGATTGTCGCCGGCAACCACAGCGGCTCGGCGCTCGCAGATTCCACGGTGGTTCGCGGCAACGTCGGCAATATCGTGTGGACGACGCGCGAGACTGGCACCGGCACCAGCCTGGCACCGGTCAACTTCGGTCTGTCGGCAAGCGACTTCCCGTTGTCGAGTGACTTCGATGGGGATGGCTACGACGACTATGCAATCTGGCGCCCGAGCGTAACGCCAGGCGAAAGCAAGTTCTCGATCCGCCCGAGTGCAACGCCCGGATCGCCATTCGATGTACCGTTCGGCCAGAACGGCGACTATCCGGTTGCCAATACCCGATCGCATTGAAGCAGCGCCACATCGGCAGGCGGCCTGACCGCCTGCCGATGCACTGGGGTGATCATCTATCAATCGGCCCTGCGCGCCTCCTGTTCGAATTGGTTCGCGAGATAGGGATCGCGCCCGCGCTCCGCTTCGAGCAGGCTCGAGGCGAGATAAAGCGGGATGAACAACGGCCCTCAGCGCTCGTACTGGCGTACATGCACCTGCTCGTGTGCGCGCACGCGTGCGAGCAGGGCATGGTCGAGGCCGAGGATCACGTGGCCGAACGTGATCGCGCAAAAAGGGAACGCGCGCTGCGGTCGCGCGAACCAGCGCATGATTCGTCCGTCGGCGACTTCGAGCGTGCCGTCGACATGGCGCACGCTGGCGCCGGCGCCGCAGGCGATTGCGGCGAGCAGCAGACCGGCGAGCGAATTCGGCGCGGCCCACAGATAGCACCACAGTGGGCGACGCAGGCGTTCGCCGAACCGGTCTGAGCGATGCGCCGGGTCGCTCATCGCGGCGTCGTCTTCTCGTACTCGCCGTCGAACGTGACGTTCATGCCGCCGCAGGCGTAGTTGTCTTCGCTGACCACGAGGCCCGCCTGCGCGAACTTCAGCGTGAAGCGGCAGGCATCGGCGTCGTAGTGCAGGCGGTCGCCTTCGAGCGCGAAGGTCCCGTCGACTTCGCCGGTATGCACGTTGCCGGTCTCGGCATTGCCGACCCATAGCGCGTTGCCGCTGACATGCAGGCGGCCGTCCCCGGCGCGCGCGATCGTCAGTTCGGCGCTGTCCTCGCCGGTGCCGATGCGCTCGTAGGTTCCCGACACATCGCCGGCCGGCGCGTTCGCCGGCGCCTGCAGCGCCGCGAGGCGCTGTGCGTACTCACGCTCCAGGCAGGCGTCGCTGGCGCAGGCGTCGCGCGTGCGCATCCAGTCGCGCTGTGTTTGGCGGATCGATCCGGCCTGTGCGCTACCGACGGCGCTGCGGTATGCCTGCGCGAGTTGTTCGTCGAGTTGCGACAGGCGCGTGTTCGCGCAGACCGCGTGTTCGATCCGCGTCGTCGCCTTGCCGCAATCGAAACTCGCCGCCGTTGCGGTGCCCGTGGCAAGGGACAGTGCGACCGCAGCCGCTTTGCGCATCGGCGGCGATAGGCCGCTCATGCGTCGGACAACGCAGCGTTGTGGTAGACCTCCTGCACGTCGTCCAGCTCGTCGAGCCAGTCGAGCAGGTCGCGCAACGTCTCTTCGGTCTCGCCGCTGACCTCGACGCGGTTTTCGGGCCGCATGACGATGTCGGCTTCAAGCGGTGCGAGGCCAGCGCCCATGAGCGCCTTCTTGACATCCTCGAAGCTGTCCGGTGCACACAGGACCGTGCTGCGCCCGCCATCCGACACGACATCGTCGGCGCCGGCGTCGAGCGCCATCTCCAGCAGCTTGTCCTCGCTGCCGGCGGCGCTGGTGTCGAAGACGAGCTCGCCGAGGCGCTTGAACTGGAACGCGACCGAGCCGGAGGTGCCGAGATTGCCGCCATGCTTGGACAGCGCGTGGCGCACGTCGGCGACGGTGCGCACCGGGTTGTCGGTCATCGCGTCGATGATCAGCGCTACCCCGGACGGGCCATAGCCCTCGTAGCGCAGTTCCTGCATGTCGTCGGCGCCGTCCGCGCCGGAGCCGCGCCTGACCGCGCGCTCGATCGTGTCCTTGGTCATGTTCGCCGACAGCGCCTTGTCCATCGCGACGCGCAGGCGCGCGTTGCCGGCAGGGTCGGCGCCGTTGCGCGCGGCGATCGTGATCTCGCGGATCAGCTTGGTGAAGATCTTGCCGCGACGTGCGTCCTCGGCGTTCTTGCGGTTCTCGATGCTCGGGCCTCTGCCCATGGGGAAATTCCTGGATCTGTTGGCGCAGCCGGCCGACGGCCGGGCGGAGCGCCATTTTACACGGCCCTTCGACTCCGGCCCTGCGGGCCTGCGCGCAGGACGCCACCCTTCGGCTACGGCGTGGCCTGCGATCAGGGCGAACCGGGAAGCAGGAAGTCCGTTCGGGTTGAACTCACGGCGTGCACGCCGCCGGCGCGGCGCCGATCCGCGCCAGGTCGAGCGTGCCGCTCTTGCCGGCATTGCTGCCACTGGTGAAGTGATAGCTCAGCGTCGCGGTCGAGCAGTCCTGCAGGGTGATCGAGGCGGTGCCGACCTGCGCAGTCGTGGTCGTCGCGGCATGATCGAACACGCCACCGTTGCTTGCGTAGATACCGAAATTGCCCGCCTGCGTCGCGCCGCTCGGCAGCGGGGCCTGCAGCGTGTACCAGCGTTGCTGGGTTTCGTCGCTGCCGGCGGCGGCGGTTGCGGTGTAGGTGTACCAGGCCGCGAACAGCACGTGCTGGATCGGATCGACGTCGACGACGAGACCTTGGCCATCGTTGCCCGGGTCGGCCCAGATGCCGCTCAGGCGGTAGCTTGCATTGGTCGTCGGCGTGCCACCCGCCTGCGAGCATTCGATGTTCGCGAGCAAGCGCGTCAGCGGAATCGAGCCACCGCGTCCATCCATGAAGGCGTAGTCCAGCGTGCCGTGGCTGCAGTCGGTGAAGTGCAAGCTCGCGATGCCGACCGAATCGGTGGTGGTCGCCTGCGACGTATCGAAGCGGCCGCCCGTGCTCAGATAGATCGGCATCGATGCCGCGACGCCCGAGGCCGAGCCCTGGATCGTGTACCAGCGTTGTCCACCCGCTGCAGTCGTGTCGAACGTGAACCAGCCACCGAAAACGAGCGCGTTGCCGGTTCCGTAGAAGTCCGGCTGCACGCTGAGCACGAGGCCCTGGCTTTGCGTGGCGGGATTCGCCCACGAGCCGGAGAGGCCATGCTGGTTCATCGGCACGCCGGGCAGAGCCGTCGAGCTCCACGCCGAAAACAGCGTCGGCACGTTCGGTGAACCGAGGCCGGTCGCGAGGTCGTAGCCGAGGGTGAGCGCATTGCCCGCAAGCCCGCCCGACAGGCCGCCCGGTCCCGGCGTGCTGTTGTTGCACAGGCTTGGCACGGCGACGTCGCAGCTGACGCCGCTGCTCGCCGGTGTCGCGTCGTGGAACGCCGCCGGCTGCGAGCTCGCGATCGCATACAGGCGCGGATTGAGATTGCCCTGCGCGCTGCCGATCGTCTGGTTCAGGCGGGCCGCGATTCCGGCCATGCTCGGCGCCGACGCCGACGTGCCACTCATGATCAGGTAGCTGAAGCTGCCGTTGGCGACCGCGCAGGAGGCAGCGTGCGCCGCCGCCATGCAGCCGAAATAGCCGTCGTGGCGCGAGGCGGGCAGTGAAATATCGGGCGTCATGCGCATGCTGCCGCCGGGCGTGCCGGGCGCGTTTTGCCAGTACGGTCGCGCGATGAACTGGCTGCGACCGCCACCGGTGCTCGCGAGCTGGGATGCGCCGCTGTCGCTCAGCGGTTCGTTCCACGCGCCCTCGGGAATGTAGCCGAGCGCCGAGCGATAGCCGGGTGGTGCATTGTTGCGCGACCAGTACGCGTCGGGGTTCGCAGTGTCGGCGAACTGCGTGCCGCCGACGCAGGTCACGGCGGCGGAGGAACACAACGCGTTGATCGCGGCCGTCTGCACAGCCGGCGGTGCCTCCGTGTGGGGCGCGCAATCGGCGGCGCCGCTGTCGCCGGACGAGACGAACACGGAAATGCCTTCCATCGCGGCCTGGGTGAACAGGCCGTCGATCGCATGCACGATGTCCGCGCCGTTGTTGGCCTCGCAGCTGCCGAAGCTCATGCTGAGCACGCGGGCCGGCAGCGGCGTGGTGTCGATCACGTATTCGGCGGCATCGAACACGCCGCTGGTGGTGTCGCTGTCGTCGGCGACGATCAGCTTGATGGTCGCGCCCGGTGCGGTACCGCCGGCGCGTTGCACGTCAAGCGTCGCCTCGAGCTGGTCGCCCAACTCGTCGCTCGTTGCGTCGTCGCACCCCGGCTGGCCGACACCGCCGCAACCGGTCACCGGATCACCGGGATCGACCGCACCCGGTGGCACGATGATCTCGATCGGCTTCACCGGCAACGCTGCGCGTGCCTGGAAGTTGCTGACGTCCTCGGGCGCAACGCGCTGGCGCGCGACGATCGCGATGGATTCACCGGAACCATTCGCCGTGATGCGGTCGAGGCCGTAGATGTGCGAGAAGTCGGCGGGAAATACCGTGTACGAGCACACCCCGCTGCTGCAACTGCTTGCCTCGGTGCGTGGCCCGTTTTCGGCCTGCGTGCGCACGCCGCCATCGATCAGCGTCGGGTGGAAGCGCGGCGTGTCCAGCCCGACCACGCCGGCGACCGCACCGGCGAGCGCCGCCGGTATCGAGGGCAGCTCGGTCGTCGCGACGCGGCGCCGCTTGCCTTCGACCTTCCACGCGAGGCTGGTGCCGAACGCCGTTGCGACGTGCGCCGCATCGCCGCTGAAGCGCAGGCGCGTGCGACTCGCCGAGAGCGCGTCGACGGCGAGTCCCTGCGAACGCAGCCAGCCCGCGACTGCGTCGATGTCGTTCTGCGACGCGCCGAAGCGCGCGCCGATTTCCGCCGGCGTCAACCAGCGCTGGTAGTCCGGCGATGCCGGGTCCTGCTGGGCCTGCAACAGGGCGTCGAACGCCGCCTGTCGTTCCGGCGGGCGCCGCAGCGTGAGGGTCAGGCGCTTCAGCGCGATTCCGCCGGCGACCGGCTGTGCGTTTTTCGCGGCGCGTGCGCGCGCGCCGCCCAGCGGGACGCGGTCGTTCACGTCGAGCGCCGACTTGACGAGGTCGTTGCCGGCCACGCCGACGGCAGGCCGCACCTGCGCATGCGCAACGGCGCAGGCCAGAGCGAAGGCGGTGGAGGACGCAAGCGGAAAAACGCGGATCATGGCGGTCCCTGCAGGCAAAAAGTGGACTGGGTCATTGATCGTACCGTACGCGGTGCGCGCATGCGCATCGCGGCTATCGCTATGATGCGTGCTCGCCGTTCGTTGGCCGGGGAGATCGATGAACACGCCAGGTCCCGTGCGCGGGTTCCGCTACTACGACCTGCTCGTCGGAGGCATGGTCGCCGTGCTGCTGTGCTCGAACCTGATCGGGCCGGCCAAGGTCTGCACGTTCACTTTGCCCGTTCTGGGCGCACTGACGTTCGGCGCCGGCAACCTGTTCTTCCCGATCAGTTACATCTTCGACGACGTGCTGACCGAGGTGTACGGCTATGCGCGCGCGCGCCGCGCGATCTGGGCCGGCTTCGGCGGCCTCGCGTTCGCCAGCATGATGACGTTCGCGATCCTCGGCATGCCGCCGAGCCCGGACGAGCCGTTCAACAAGGAGCTGCAACCGGCGCTCGAAGTCGTCTTCGGCGCGAGCTGGCGCATCATGCTCGCCTCGATGTTCGCCTACTGGATCGGCGACTTCGCCAATTCCTGGGTGATGGCGAAGATGAAGCTGTGGACACGCGGGCGCTGGCTGTGGACGCGCACGATCGGCTCGACGATAGTCGGCGAGGGGCTCGACAGCATCACGTTCTATCCGATCGCATTTGCCGGCATCTGGTCCGGGCAGACCATGCTCAAGGTGATCGCGTTCAACTGGACCATGAAGGTGCTCGTCGAGATCGTGCTGACCCCGGTCACGTATGCAGTAGTCGGATTCCTCAAGCGCCGCGAAGGCGTCGACATCTACGACGAACACACCCACTTCACGCCATTCAGCCTGCGCGACGAAGGCGAGCAGCATGCGCCGCGCGCGTGACTGCCGCCATCGGAGGAATCGCATGAAGAACATGTCCCGTGGGAGCGGCGGAAGCCGCGATGTTCTTTCGCTTCGCCGCGGAAGCATCGCGGCTTCCGCTGCTTCGACAACGTTCCTCTCAGCCCTTGCCGTCATGTGCCTCGCTGCCGTGCCGGCCCGCGCCGCCGACGATGTCGAATATTTCCCGGTCAGCAACGCTCCGCCGGGCGTGAGCCTGCCATTTTCGGAAGCCGTGCGCGTCGGCAACATGCTCTACCTCTCGGGCGAGATCGGCACCGATGCTATTGGCCGGCTCGTCGAGGGCGGCATCGCCACGGAGGCGAAGCAGGTCATGGAAAACATCGGTGCCAAGCTCGAGCGCCGCGGCTCGACGTGGGACCGCGTAGTGCAGTGCACGGTCGCACTCGCCGACATCAAGGACTGGCAGGCATTCAACGAGGTATACCGCAGCTATTTCAGGCAGCATTTCCCCGCACGCATGGCTTACGCAACCGGCGGCCTCGCCCTCGGCGCGCGCGTCGAAGTGCAGTGCAGTGCGACGATGGCGCGCAAATAGGCAATGGCAGCCGCGGCGCCTATGCCGCGGCAGGAGCCGGTGCGGCTGCTTCGCGTCGGCGCAGCTCGCGCCGCAGCAGCCACAGGCTCAGCAGCATCTGCAAGGTCACCGTCGCCACCGACAGGTACCAGACGTGGCGCAGTTCGAATCCTGCCCGCGTCGACATCCAGAAAGCCGGCAACGCGAACGTGAGCAGGCGCGTCGTGCTCGAATACAGCGGCGGCAGGGTATTGCCGAGCGCCTGGAACATGCCCGAACAGCTGAAGATGATGCCCTGCGCGACGAAGTTCCAGGAAATGATGCGCAGGTAGTCCGCGCCGACCGCGATCACCGGCGGATCGCTCGTGAAGACGCGCAGGAGCAGTTCCGGTTGCCAGTGGCAGAACAGGGTCAGCAGCAGCATGATGCCGCTGCCGAGCAGGGCAGCGTGGCGGAACGTCTCGCGCACGCGTTCGAGCCTGCCGCCACCGACGTTCTGCCCGGCCAGCGGCGCGACCGCGAACGCGACCGCCATCGCCGGCAGGAAGATCGCCTGCATCACGCGCGAGCCGACGCCGAAACCGGCCTGCGCTTCGGCGCCGAACGGGCGGATCACGAGATAGATCACGCCGAGGAATACGAACAGCACCGCGAACTCGCCGCCCGGCGGCAGGCCGATGCGCAGGATGCGTTTCCAGGTTGCGAAATGCAGTCGCAACTGGGCGGCGTCGTAGCGCACGTATTTTTCGAGGCGACCGAAGTACAAGATCATCATGACCACGCCGACCGCGATCGAGATCGAGCTCGCAAGTCCGGCGCCGGCGACGCCGAGCGGATGGCCGGTGAGCCAGCCGGCGATCAGGATCGGCGCGAGCAGGGCGTTCAGCAGCACGGTCAGCACCTGCACGATCATGCCGGGCTTGGCGATGCCGGTGCCGCGCAGCGCGGAACCCATCGCGACCAGGGCGAACTGCAACGCCATGCCGGGCAGGAACCAGTACAGGTAGGTCGTGCCGGCCGCGCTGGTCGCCGCATCCGCGCCGAGTGCACGCGTGTACGGGCCCGCCGTGGCGTAGCCGACGACGAAGGTGATGAGGATGCAGGCGAGCGAGATCAGCAGGCTCTGGTTGAACACGAGGTTCGCGTCGGCCTGGTCCTTGCGCCCGACCGCCTGCGCGATGAGTGCCATCGTGCCGACGCCGAGAACCTGGGTCAGCGCCATGATGATGAACTGCAGGTTGCCGGCGGTGCTGACGCCGGCGATCGCCGCGTCGCCGAGGCGCGCGACGAAGTAGAGGTCGACCAGCACGTACAGCGTCTGGAACATCATGCCGATCGCGATCGGCGCGGCGAGCTTCAGCAGGTGGCGGAAGACGGAACCCTGGGTCAGGTCCTGCATGGTGGCGATCTCGCGCGGGCGGGGCGGTGCGCATTCTGCGTCGTCATGCGGCGGATGTCTGCATGCGCGTTGCCTGACCGGGGGCGCAACGCGGCGATGCCTTCCCACGTCGAAACGAGGAGCATCGCACCTTCCGGTGCTCCCACAAATGCCCGCGCCATCGACCCGCGTCCGCGAACCCTCCGAGCGTGCAAGGACTTGTTCGCCGAGGTCACCGTGACGTGCGGATGCACCCTGCAAGCGCTTCGGGCGCAACGCGGGCATGCCGACGTTCGCCGGCGATCGGACGATGCCTCGAAAACCGGTCACCTCGTCCCAATCTCCCGAAGAGGCCGCCATCAGGACCCAGCATGATTCCCCTGTCAGTACTCGACCTTGCGCCGGTGTGCGAAGGCAGCGATGCCGCCGCGTCGTTCCGCAATACGCTCGACCTCGCGCGCCACGTCGAGCGTCTCGGCTACCGCCGTTACTGGCTGGCCGAACACCACAACATGCCAGGGATCGCCAGCGCGGCGACCGCGGTACTGATCGGCTACGTCGCCAGTGGCACCTCGACGATCCGCGTCGGCTCCGGTGGCGTAATGCTTCCGAACCACGCGCCGCTGCAGGTGGCCGAGCAATTCGGCACGCTCGCCGCGCTGTATCCGGGGCGCATCGATCTCGGCCTCGGACGCGCTCCCGGTACCGACCATGCGACCGCGCGGGCATTGCGCCGCTATTTCGACAGCGCCGAGGCATTCCCGAACGATGTGGTGGAACTGCTCGGCTACTTCGAACCGGCGCAGCCCGGCCAGGCGGTGCGCGCAGTGCCCGGCGCCGGTATCGAAGTACCGGTCTGGCTGCTCGGTTCCAGCCTGTTCAGCGCCCGCCTCGCCGCCGCGCTCGGCCTCCCGTTCGCGTTCGCCTCGCATTTCGCGCCGGACGCGATGACGCAGGCGCTCGCGCGGTACCGGCAAGAGTTCAAGCCATCGGCGCGGCTGCAGGCTCCGCACGCGATGCTCGCCCTGAATGTCGTCGCTGCCGATACGAACGACGCGGCGCGGCGCCTGTTCACGACCCTGCAGCAGAGTTTCGTCAACCTGCGCCGCGGCAAGCCGGGCCTGGTGCCGCCGCCGATCGACGATATCGAGGCGTACTGGAGCCCGACCGAGAAGATCGGTGTCGAGCAGGCGCTGGCCTGTGCCGTGGTAGGCGACCCGGCGACGGTCGAACGCGGCATTGCGGACTTCGTCGATCGCCACCGTCCGGACGAATTGATGCTCACTGCAAACATCTTCGACCATGCGGCACGACTGCGGTCATTCGAGATCGCGATGGCTGCCGCCGCGGCGGGTGCGCGCTAGCGGGCGGCCGACGTGCCCGACGTCCTGGCGGCAGCAGCGGCGTCTGCCGCGGCCGGGCGTCCGCCGCATGCGCCCGCCATCGGCTACAATGCGCGCCCCCGAAAGTCCGGCAACCCCATGATCGCCTTCCGAAACTTCGCCCTGCGCCGCGGCGAACGCCTGCTCCTGTCCGACATCGACCTGACCCTGCATGCTGGCTCCAAGGTCGGCGTGGTCGGGCGCAACGGCTGCGGCAAGTCGAGCCTGTTCGCGGCGGTGATGGGCGAGGTCGAGCCGGACAAGGGCGATCTCGACCTGCCGAACCGCCTGCGCATCGCGAGCGTCGCGCAGGAAACACCGTCGTTGCCTGATGCGGCGATCGACTTCGTCGTCTCGGGTGACGCCGAGGTGCACGCGATCCTCGAAGCGGAAAAAGCCGCGACCGCAGCGGAGGATTGGGACGCGGTCGCCGCCGCGCACCAGAAGCTCGCCGACATCAACGGCTATGACGCCGAGGCGCGCGCCGGTCGTCTGCTGCACGGCCTCGGTTTCCGCGCCGAGACGCATCGGATGGCGGTCGCCGAATTCTCCGGCGGCTGGCGCGTGCGCCTCAATCTTGCGCGCGCGCTGATGACGCCGTCCGACCTGCTGCTGCTCGACGAGCCGACCAACCACCTCGACCTCGACGCGGTGTTGTGGCTGGAGCAGTGGCTGCAGAAATACCCCGGCATGCTGCTGATGATCTCGCACGACCGCGAGTTCCTCGACGGCCTGTGCACGCACACGCTGCACCTCAACGACCAGCGCGCCAAGCTCTACAGCGGCGACTACACCAGTTTCGAACACCAGCGCTCGGAACACCTGCGCCTGCAGCAGATCGCTTTCGAGAAGGAACAGGCCGAGCGCGCGCACCTGCAGTCGTTCATCGACCGCTTCAAGGCGTCCGCGGCGAAGGCGAAGCAGGCGCAGTCGCGCGTCAAGCGCCTGGCCAAGCTCGCCGGCACCGAGGCGGTGCGCGCGGAGCGGCAGATACGCATCAATTTCACCGAGCCGGCGAAGATCCCGCATTCACTGCTGCGCCTCAACCACGTCGACGCCGGCTACACGTTGCGCGGCGCCACGCACGCCGGTCCTTCCGACCACGCGGTGGTCGAGGACCATGGTCACGCGGTGATCCTCGAGAACGTGAAGTTCGGCCTCGAAGCCGGCGATCGCATCGGCCTGCTCGGGCCGAACGGCGCCGGCAAGTCGACGCTCGTGAAGACCCTGGTCGGCGAACTGCCGCTGCTGTCCGGCGAGCGCACCGCGCACCCGGACATGGTGCTCGGCTATTTCGCGCAGCACACGGTCGAGTCCCTGCACGAAGGGCAGACGCCGATCGACCATTTGCGCGACATCGCGCCGGGCGTCTCGACGCAGGATTTCCGCGACTTCCTCGGGCGCTGGAATTTTCCCGGCGACCGCGCGTTCGAGGTCATCGACGGCTTCTCCGGTGGCGAACGCGCGCGCCTCGCGCTGGCGCTCATCGCTTGGCGCAAGCCGAACGTGCTGCTGCTCGACGAACCGACCAACCACCTGGACCTCGAAATGCGCGAAGCGCTGGCCGAGGCGCTCAGCATCTTCGACGGCGCGATCGTGCTCGTCTCGCACGACCGCCACCTGACCGGTCTCGTCTGCGAGACGTTCTGGCGCGTCGCCGACGGCAAGGTCGAGGAATTCAAGGGCGACCTCGACGAATACGCGGCGTGGCTGCGCGCACGCGGCAGCGGCAGTTCGCCGGACCAGGGCAAGGGCAAGCGCGCCGCGTAGGGCGGTACGCGCAACGCGCGTGCCGCCGCGTTCCTTCGTGATGATGACGGCGGGACTCGCCGCTGCGCGGCTCGACCCGCCCTACGTTCCTGAACCTTTCGGCGCGCAAACCCCGCGCGGCGGTCGCCCGCGTTGCATCCATCTGTGGTCACCGGCGCGCCGCGCCACCACCGACGAATGGAGTTCCGCCATGGCCTGCTTCCCGAAGATCGACCAACCCTGTCCGCTCGGCATCGACGCGCAGCGTCGCATCAACGGCTTCTGCGGCCATTGCAGCAAGACAGTGCACTCGCTCGATGCGATGGGAAATGCCGAACGCCTCGACTTCCTGCGCGCAGCGAGCGGTCCGGTCTGCGTGTCCTATCGCGTGCCGCGCGCGGCGGCGCTCGGCCTCGGCGCGGCTCTCGTGCTGTCGATGGCGGCGCCCATCCACGCCGATCCGGTCGGCGCCGATATCCAGGCATCGCCCGTGGCTGCCGGTGCCGCGACGACCGCGCCGCCACCACCGGAGGAGCCGGTCATGCTCATGGGTGGAGTCAGCGATCCAAAGGCGGCAGCGATGGTCGACGACGAAACCGACGACGTGCCGGAGCTGCCGATCGTGCATGAAGTGGCGGCCGACTGACCGCTTGCGAAGACGAAAAACCCATCGCGGCTGAAGCCGCGCCTTCGGACACGCGATCCGGCCTGGAGTGACCAATGTGGGAGCGCCGCAGGGTGCGATGCCCTTCGGCACCTCAACGGGATGGGCGCCTACGGTGCCGTGGCGATCCCGACCACATCGACGATGCGCAGTTTCGCGATCGTCTCCATCGTGCCGCGCAGGCTGTCGGGCGACCCGTCGCCGATCGCGATCGCAATGTGTGCGGCGTCGAAGTCACCGAGCGCGGCGTCGTAGCTTGTCCACTGGGTGCCGTCCCAGGCCTGCACCCACATGTGTGGTACGAATGCATGCGGTCGATCGAGGAACCGGCTCGCGTACGAAAGTCCCGCGACCACGCGCGTCGGGATGCCCCGCGCACGCGCCGCGGCGGCGAGCAGGACCGCGAATTCGGTGCAGTCGCCGCCGCGTGAGTCGAGCGCCTGGGTCGCACTCCGGTAGCTCGTGAAATCGATCGCACCGGTCATGTGCTTCTGCACCGCGAGGACCAGCGAATGCATGCGTGCATCGACCGATCGGCCTTTCGCCGTGTGCGCGAACGCGACGACGTGGCGGTCGCGGCTCTGCACCCACGCGTTCGGTTCGCGATAGCGTTCCAGCTGCGCCGGATCCGGTGGTGCCTCGCGTCCACAGTCGCCGCAGATCGTCAGTTCGATGGTGTCGCCATGCCGCTCGACGTGCTGCTCGGCAGTCTCCGGCCACGCCCATTCGCCGTCGCGCAGTTGCACCTGGTAGCGGATCTTGCCCGCGCGTGCCGTGTCCGGGATCCGGTAGGGCGACCTGACCAGCAGGGTTCGCAGTTGCTGCTCGATCGCTGCCGTGCCGGTGCGGTCGTCGGCACCGGCATGCGCGGCGAGCAGCAGGGCGGCGACGAAGGTGGGTGCAGGACGACGGATCACGGCGGATGTCGGAAGCGGTAAAGTACACAAGACTGCCACAAGATGGTTGGCCGCACCGATGAGCACACGCAATCCGCCACTCGACCACGCCAGGCTTGACCGCATCGTCGCCGAAGCGCGCCGCGCGACCGAACAGCGCGAGCTTGGCTATCGCGAACGTGCCCTGAAGATGTATCCGTGGATATGCGGGCGCTGCGGTCGCGAGTTCAACCGCTCGAACCTGCAGGAGTTGACCGTCCACCACCGCAACCACGATCACGACTTCAACCCGCCCGACGGCAGCAATTGGGAGCTGCTCTGCGTGTACTGCCACGACAACGAGCATTCGCGCCACATCGACCACGTGCGCGGTGCCGGCTACGACGACGAAGCGGTCGCCGCGCCCGCGACCGGCAATCCATTCGCCGATCTCAAGGCGATGATGGCGCGAAAGCGCGAATCATGACGGTTGCGTCGCGCGTCGCGATGGTGGCGAAGGCGTGAGCGTGTCCGATATCGAAGCGGTGCTTGAGGCGTTGTTCCTGCCTCTCTCCAGCCCCGTCATCGATGCATCGGCGTCGCAGCGTGGCGTGTTCCTGCGCGCGCGCGCGGGGAGCTGGCTGCGACGCTGGCCGGGCATGACCTGCGTGCAGACGTTCAAGCCGTTCGCCGACGAACTCGTGCGCGCCGGTGCATCGCTCGCGGCGCCGGGCGACGGCAGCGGCCTCGTGCTCCTGTTGCCGCCACGCCAACGCGACGAGGCGCGCGCGCTGTTCGCGCAGGCGGTACGGCTGGCGGGGAATGGCGGGATCGTCGTCGCCTGCCAACCGAACAACGAGGGCGCACGCTCCGGCGAGGCCGACCTCGCCCGGCTCGTCGGAAACGTCCAGAGCCTGTCCAAGCACAAATGCCGCGTGTACTGGAGCCGCATCGACGTGGCGCGGGTCGACAACGCGCTGCTCGACGAATGGCAGGCACTCGACGCGCCGCGCCCGATCGCCGGAGGGAACTGGCTGAGCCGACCGGGCCTGTTCGCCTGGGATCGCGTCGACGCGGCATCGGCCTTGCTGGTCGAACACCTGCCGCGTGACCTGCGCGGCCGCGTCGCCGACCTCGGAGCGGGCTACGGCTTCCTCGCGGCGGAAGTCGTGCGCCGCTGCGCCGCCGTCGAGGCGATCGATCTGTACGAAGCGGAGCAGCGCGCCGAGGAACCCGCGCGCGCGAACCTCGAGCGTGCCTGTCGCGACACGGGGCGCGACGTCGCGTTCACGTTCCGCTGGCACGACGTGACGCGCGGCCTTGGGGATCGCTACGATGCGATCGTCAGCAATCCGCCATTCCATCAAGGCCGCGCGGACCAGCCCGAACTCGGTCGCGCGTTCATCGAGGTGGCGGCCGATGCATTGCAGTCGAGCGGCGTGCTGTGGCTGGTCGCGAACCGCCACCTCGCCTACGAGGCGACGCTCGCGGCGCACTTCGAGGCGGTGCGGATCGTCGAGGTGCGCGACGGCTTCAAGGTGATCGAGGCGAGGAATCCGAAACGATGAAACTGGTCAAGCTGCTCGCCAACCTCGGCTATGGCAGCCGCAAGGAAGTGACGTGGATGTTTCGCGAAGGGCGCATTACCGATGCCGCCGGCGAGGTGCTGTACGCCGATGACAAGATCGAGCATGGCGATGTCCGGGTCGATGGCGAGCCGCTCGATCCGCCGCAGGGACTCGTGCTGATGATGCACAAGCCCGCCGGCCACACCTGTTCCACCAAGGACTCCGGTCGCATCGTCTACGACCTGCTGCCGCCGCGCTGGCGTTCGCGCAGTCCCGCGCTGTCGACGGTCGGAAGGCTCGATCGGGACACCTCGGGGCTGCTGCTGTGGACCGACGACGGGGCGCTGCTGCACCGGATCATCTCGCCGCGCTCGAACATCGTGAAGGTGTACGAGGCCACGCTCGCGCAGGACCTGCGCGGCGACGAGGGCGCGCTGTTCGCGAGCGGCACGCTCATGCTTGACGGCGAAACCACGCCGCTCGCACCGGCGCAACTCGAAGTGCTCGGCCCGCGTCGCGCGCGCCTCGCGATCGGCGAAGGCCGCTACCACCAGGTGCGGCGCATGTTCGTCGCCGCCGGCAACCACGTCGAAACCCTGCGCCGCGACACCGTCGGCGGGCTTGTCCTTGGAAATCTGCCGGTCGGCGAGTGGCGCGCACTCGGCGCGGACGAAGTCGCTGCGATCTTCGCAATGGCCTGATTTGCGGCAGGGCGGACTCGAGCCGGCCAAATTGCCTGCCCGAAATCCGACACAAGCGGCCAGCACCTCGCCGCGATTGCGACACGCGTTCCCCATCCGCGCCTGTTCGAATGAACCTGCACGATCGAACGCCGGGGGGCTGCGATCGCAAAACCCCGGATCGACGTGCAGGGAGTCCACGGGCGTGGCCTCCCTGATCGAATCATCCGTGCCTCGGGGGCCATGTGTCGGACCGTCTGCGTGTCTTGAAGGAAGCGTCTCGCAATCTGCTCAGTACCAGAATCATCGTTCTCGGCGTCGTTGCCGCCTGCGTGTGGACGGTGTATCGCCACCCGCCGGTCGAATCGATCGCGCGCCAGGAAGTCGGCATTCGCCTGAACCGGTTGAGCGGCACCACCACCCGCCTCGGTGAAGGCATCGCGCTCGCGCTGCCGGGCATCCACGAGATCCGCCGCTACTCGCTGCAGGACCAGACCTACGCGCCGACGCGCAGCAGCAAGGCCGATGGCGAAGCGCCGTTCCAGTCGTCCGAGGGCCTCTCGCTCGGGGTCGAACTGTCGATCCGTTACGCGCTCGACTCCGACACGCTGGCGAGCGTGGCCGGCAAGTTGCCGGCCGACATCAACGGCGAGGTGGTCGAGCCGCTGGTGCAGGGTGTCATCTACAAGGTGTTCACGCGCTACACGGTGCGCGAGATCTTCTCGACCAAGCGGCAGGAGCTGCAGGACGTGATCGAGGCCGAGCTGAAGCCGCTGCTGGCGACCGATGGCGTCGTCCTGCGCCACGTGACGATGGGTAATGTCGACCTGCCGCCGGATTACCGTGCCGGCATGGACAAGCTGCTCGCGGTGGAGCTGGAAACCGAGCAGATGCAGTACACGCTGCAGCTCAAGGAAAAGCAGGTCAAGCAATCCGAGCTGGAGGCCGACGCGGAGAAGGTCAAGCGCGAGAAGGCGGCCGAGGCGAGTGCGAACGAGCAGATCATCGCGGCGAAGGCGCAGGAAGAAGCGATGAAGCACGTGATCCCGTTCAAGCAGAAGCAGATCGAGCAGCGCCAGCTCGAAGCCGATGCCGAGAAGGCGTCGCGCATCCGGACAGCGGAAGGTACCGCGGAAGCGCGCCGCATCGAGGCGGCCGGTGAAGCCGATTCGCGCCGCAAGCTTGCCGACGCCGATGCGTATCGCAACGAGCAGATCGGCAAGGTCGCGAGCACCCAGCTCGAACGCGATGGCGAGCTCATCACGAAGCACCCGTTGCTGATCCAGAAGACGATCGCGGACAAGCTGTCGGACAAGATCTCGGTGATCATCGCGCCGCCGCCGGCGGACGGCGGTTTCATCGGCGCGAACCTGATCGGTGGCGCCAAGGCGCAGGCCGTCGCGCAGGGCGGGGAGTGATGCGCATGAAACGTTTCTTCGCAATCGCCTGCGTGTGCGGCGCCTTCGCCGCCCAGGCCGCGGAACCCGTCGCACCGGTGCAACCGAATCCGAGCGTGATCGTCGTGATCGACCAGGCCGCGTTGCGCGCGGCGCCGCGCGAATCGGCGCAGCAGCAGGTCGTGCTGTGGCAGGGCGACAGCCTCGAAGTGCGCGGGCGCAAGATGGACTACCTGCAGGTCTACGACCACCGGCGCGAGCGCGCCGGTTACGTGCGCGCGAGCCAGGTACGCCCACTCTCGCTGCAGCCGCAGGACGCGACCGACCTGCTCGCCGTGGTGCGTTTCCTGCGCGACACGCCCGGCGCGGAAGCGCTCGGCATCGGCTACACCGCGGCCTATCTGCGCGCGGCGCCCGCCAAGGACATCGGCGCCGAGGCTTTCGATGCGCTCGGCACGATGGCCGAACGCCTCGCGCGGCGCGCCTCGTCGAACCGCAGCAAGGCGAATGACGCGGTCATCGCGGCGCATCTCGAGGTCGTCGCCGGCTACGGCGTGGCGGTGCGCAGCCTCGAACATGACGGCCGCGTGCAGGTCTGCTACGACGGCGACGCGTTCCGCCGCGTGCTCGCACTGCCGGCGAGTGCCGAGCAGAAGGCGCGTGCGGCGCTGGCGCTGACCCGCCAGGACTGCATCGATCCGGAACTGACGCCGTTCGACCGCGCGGCGCTAGATGCCTGGCGCGCCGACGTGCTCGACCGCATGCCGCGCACCGATCTGCCGGAATTCCTCAGGAACCGCGTGCGCATGCGCACTGCCGCGGTGTGGTCGAGCCTCGCGTTCGAGCGCACGCGTCGCGGCGAACCGGCCGCGGAAGCGGCGGCGCGCGCGCTGCAGGAACTGACCGGCGTCAACCGGCAGGAACTCTCCGAAGACGATGCCTATGCCTACAGCGACGCCGCGGTGCGCGTCGGCGCGATCCGCTGGGCTGCCGAACCGGGGCCCGCGCATGCACCGGTCGGTCTCGCGGTAGTGACCGCGCCGGGCCAGCCGGGCGAGACCTGCATCCAGCTCGTCGATGCGAAGCACGCCGGGAATTCCCCGCTGCTGCAACGCTGCACCTACGGCACCGTGTGGGCGAACTCGGCGCGCGCGAACGCGCCCGGCACCGCACTCGCGCTCGCGGTGCAGCCGCTCGACGGCTGGCGCGAGATGTGGGTGTTCCATCGCAGCGCCGATGGCTGGACGGTCGACGTCGTGCCACCCGCCGGCGATGCACCCGACATCGGCTACGTTGAATTCGCCGGCTGGGTACCTGGTGGTCGGAAGATGCTCGCTGCGCGCGAAGTGCGCAGCGCCGGCAGGTTCAACCAGACGTTCGAGGTGCTCGACCTCGAGACCCTCGCGGTCGAGAAGCACGCCGACAAGCCCGCTTCGCTGAGCCTGTTCTACCGCTGGCAGGATCCGGCATGGAAAGGACAGACGGTGAGCCTCCGCTGAGGTCGCGGGTGCGCGTTCATGGCGCGCTTGGGCGACCCGCTGGGCAGCGTGCGGCACACTTGGCGGACGGCCACCGCATCCGCCGGGGCAAGCGCGAGCGCGAACGTCGTTGCGGTGAGGCGAGGCTGCACGGCATGCCTGCGCGTCATTCGGCGAGCCGCGTGCGCAGGCCGAGTACGCCTTCCTTCCACGCGTCGAACTCGTCGCCTTCCTGCCACAGCTCGACCAGTTCGGAGGGCTCGGCGAGTACGCGATCGATCGCGCGGATCGCCATCGCGACGAGATTCGCGTCGGGTTGCAGTTTCACGGCTTCAACCCACTCGTCGAGTGGCTCGGAATAGGTCGAGCGCACCCCCCAGCGCCCGCGCAGGCGCGCGACGCCCTCGGCGGCGGCGAGCGCCTCTTCGGCGTCGGGCGCTTCAAGGTAGCGGTCCCGGATCTCAATGACGCGCTCCAGGGTCTTCTCGATGTATTGCGTGTCCGGAAGATCCTCGAGACCGAACGCCCAATCGGCGGCGGTGTCGTTGTCGAAGATGCCAGGGCCCCAGGTACCCATGCGGATGCTCCCTCAGTCGCGGAAGTTGTCGAACTGCAACGGCACCTCGAACTCGCTCTTGCGCAGCAGGGCGATCGCGGTCTGCAGGTCGTCGCGCTTCTTGCCGGTCACGCGCAGCTTCTCGCCGTTGATCTGTGTCTCGACCTTGAGCTTGGCGGCCTTGATCGCGGCGATGATCTTTTTCGCCATCGGCTGTTCGAGCCCCTGCTTGACCGTGATCTTCTGCTTCGCGGTCGCGAGGTTGATTTCCGGCTCGGCGACGTCGAGGCAGCGCACGTCGATGCTGCGCGCTGTCAGCCGCGTGCGCAGGATGTCCTGCATCTGCTTGAGCTGGAAATCGCTCGGCGCGGTCGCGGTGATGACGTAGCCGTCGAGCGTGAAGGTGGCGTCGCTGCCCTTGAAGTCGAAGCGGTTCGACAGCTCTCGGTTGGCCTGGTCGACCGCGTTCATGAGTTCGTGCTTGTCGACTTCGGAGACGATATCGAACGAGGGCATGGCTTTCGATCCGTGGCGAAACATGGATTGTAGCCGCAGGACCGAAAGCTGGCGGAGACCCGGTTCCTGACATCCAGCTGACCGACGTTTCGCGGATCCCGGTCATGTTCAGCCGCGTTGTCGCCCAATGACGGCTTCCAAGCCAATGGAGCCTCCGATGAAGATCCTTTCCCTTGCGATTGCCGCCGTCCTGATCGCCGCGCCGTTCGCCCAAGCCAGTGCGTCGGATGCGGATTTCGTCACCAAGGCCGCGCAGGCGGGCCTCGCGGAAGTGGCGCTCGGGAACGACGCGAGCGCCATGGGCACGAGCGACTCGGTGAAGCATTTCGGCCAGCTCATGGCGACCGACCACTCGGCCGCGAACGAGAAACTCAAGGCCGCGGCGGCCAGCGGCGGATTCAAGGTCGCGCAGGAGCCTTCCGCGGAACAAAAGTCAACCGAGATGGAACTCAAGGCGATGTCGGGAGCCGCTTTCGACAAGGCCTATGCCGCGCAAGCAGTGAAGGACCACCAGGGTGCGGTCGAGCTGTTTGAGGACGAAGCGAAAGCGGGCAAGGACGCAAGCCTCAAGGCATTCGCGAATGCGACGCTGCCGACGTTGAAGGAGCATCTGAAGATGGCCGAGGATCTCGCCGCATCCACCGGCAAGTGAACGGAAGCGGCAAGCGCCCGCCAGCCACTGTGGTTGAGTGAGGAGAAGCGTGATGACGCGTCATGCAGCCATTACGGGGGCTCACAGGACGCAGGACAAGCATCCGGATTCCGTGTTGCCCGATGACGATACCGCGCGGGACGAGGAGTCGACGCCGCTCGACCACACGACCAACGAGGGCGTCGAGGATGCTTCGCAGCCCGAGCCCGCGATGGACACCATGCCGCTCCGGCGGCGCACGCGCTGATGCCTGCGCGGCGCCGTCTGCGGAAGCCCGTCAGGCCTTGCGCGCGAAGAACTTCCTGATCGCAGCGCCTGCGCCGAGGACGGCGATCGCGATCAGCTTGAAGAACTTGGCGAAGAACGCGGCGCCGAGTGCGAGCAGGCCGAGCTTCTTCGCAGCGACGCCGCCGACCAGCGCTGCGAGGCCGTAGGCGGCGACCTTGTCGCTGGAAGCATCGTAGTCGGCGTACCGCTTGCCGTCGTTGAAAGTCACCGCGGCGAGCAGGTTGCGCGCGACCGGCTTCTGCGCCTCGATCTTCGACGACGACGTGATCAGGTCGAGCGAGACATAGCCCTCGCGACCGAGTACGTAGGTGTTGTAGTTGACCGTGTTGTCGGCGTCGGCAGCGGCACCCTTGTCGCGACCCTCGACTGACCAGACCAACCGCTGGGTGGCGGCGTCGTAGGCCGGCGGCTCGATCCAGCGAGTGACCTCGAGTGCGGGGATGCCCAGGCGCACGCGGTTCTCGTTCGCCGCTTCGGTCCCGTCCTTGAGATTCTGCAGCAGTTCGTCGGCGTTCCAGTTCTTCGCGTCCTCGTCCTTGATGTAGCCGGCCGGGTCGTAGTCGACCGAAACCATCCAGTCCTCGGCATCGTCCTCGCCGGCATGCGGCGGCAGGATGAGGCCGACGAAGTTACCGCTTTCGCTGTTGCCCATCGCCTCCATCAGCTGGGTCGCCTCGCGCGTCGGCACGAAGCCGTAGCCCGGCGGCAGATGCAGCGTGGCCTGGTCGCGCAGCGCGATCGTCTTCGGTCCGATCTGCATCGCCTTGCTGGCGATCTGCCATGGGTTCGGGCTCCCGTCCTGCGCCGATTCGTCGCCGTCCTGCGCAAAGGCCGGCAGGGCGATCAGGCAGGCCGTGGCAAGGATCAAGGCAAGGCGCTTCCAGCGCAGGCTACGCATGTGTCGAACTCCCCAGGTTGTTGGCCGCGGACGCGGCGAGGGCAGGCAGCGAACGGTCCCATTCCCGGCGGGGATTCTACATGGGTGCGTTGCGCCGGCAGCCGTCGACGGGGACTTTGTGGAGACCTTCGCGCCCCGTCATGGAAACGGCGCCAGCATCGGCGACAATGCGACGTGCGCCCTGCAATCCTCACCCTCGCCCTCGCCCTTCTCGTCGCGTCCGTCCACGCGGTCGCCGAGCCGCGCTCGCGGGCGGTACAGCAGGGCGACCTCACCTATCGCGTCGTCGACCTCGACCTCGCCAGCGACCATCTTGAGCTGCACTGGAAGGACGATGCGGGGCAGCCGCTCGCCGGCATCGATCGCCTGCGTGACTGGGGTGCGGCGCGCGGCCACACCCTCCTGTTCGCGGCCAATGCGGGCATCTACGACCGTGAATACCGGCCGCTCGGGCTGCATGTCGAGGAGGGCATCGCATTGCGGCCGCTGAACACCACGCGCGCGGGCAGCGGCCACGGCAATTTCGCGATGCAGCCGAACGGCGTTTTCTACGTCGACCAGAACGACCGTGCCGGCGTGACGACGACGGATCGCTGGCGCGAACGTGGGCAGCGTGCGCGCATCGCGAGCCAGTCGGGTCCGATGCTGGTGGTGGACGGCGAGATCAACCGCGCATTCGACGCGCAATCGGACAGCCTGAAATGGCGCAGCGGCGTGTGCGCCCCGACACCCTCACGCGTCGTGTTCGCGGTCAGCGAAGTGCCGGTGTCGTTCCACGCGTTCGCGCGCCTGTTCCGCGACACGCTTGGCTGCCGCGACGCGCTCTACCTGGACGGCACCCTGTCGCGCCTGTGGACGCGCAGCGAAGGCTACGCCGGCGCGGCGGCGATGATGGTCAAGCCGTATGCGGGGATGTTCGCGGTGTTCGAGACCGCTCCCGCCAGCCCCTGACGCCGGCCGTCGACACCGCGGTACGGGTCGACGGCTGCGTCGCCAACGAGGGACGGCCAGGTTCAGCGGCCCTTGGCGGCCTTCTTTTCCTTCTTTTCCGCGCGCTTTTCCTTCATCGTCTTCTCGGGTTTCTTCTTGTCGCTCTTCTTCTGGTCAAGGCCCTTGCTCATGCGACGCTCCTCGGATTGATCGAACGTGCGGGGCGATGTGCCGCGCACGGGGCTCCATCCTGCGAAATTCTGCGGGGAAGTCAATCAGGCGCTGCCACCTTAGGCGCTGGGTGCGAACGGTCAGCACCACGCCCATCGCGGAAGGCAGCGCGGCGTGATGGCGATTGCGCGCCCACTTGTCGCAGTGCAGACTTCGCCAGCCCCGGGTTCGCCGCCAGGCCGCGCGGCAGGCATGTGAGGGGTCCACCCGCTTCGCCGCGGGCCATGCGTGTGCCGGGGAGGGCGCCGAATGGTCTTCAATTCGCTCACGTTCGTCGTGTTCTTCGCGTGCGTGCTCGCGCTGCACTCGCTGCCGCTGGCGTGGAACACCCGCAAGATCAACCTGCTGGTCGCGAGCTACCTGTTCTATGCGGCATGGAACCCGCCGTTCGTGCTGCTGTTGTGGATTTCGACCGTCGTCGACTGGTGGGCGGCGAAGAAGCTCGTCAGCGTGCAAGGCAGGAATGCGCGACGCGCGTGGATGCTGCTTTCGGTGGTCGCCAATCTCGGCATGCTCGCGTACTTCAAGTACGGCAACTTCCTGCTCGAGAATTTCCGCGCGCTGGCGTCGACGCTCGGCCTCGACTACCAGCCGCCCGCATTCGACATCGTGCTGCCGGTCGGCATCTCGTTCTACACGTTCGCGACGATGTCCTACACGCTCGACGTCTACCTGCGCCGCGCGGCACCGGCGCGCAACTTCCTCGACTACGCGCTGTTCGTGACATTCTTCCCGCACCTCGTCGCCGGCCCGATCATGCGCCCGACCGAACTGGTGCCGCAGTTCGCCGAGCCGCGTCGCGCAGGTGCCGACGCGCTGCGTTTCGGCCTTGCGCTCATGACGCTCGGCCTGTTCCAGAAGATCGTGCTCGCCGATGCGTTCCTCGCACGCCCCGCGGAGATGGTCTACGACGGCAAGGGCACGCCTGGACTGCTTGATGCCTGGATCGGCACGCTCGCCTTCAGCGGGCAGATCTTCTGCGACTTTGCCGGTTATTCGACCACCGCGATCGGCGCGGCAATGTGCCTCGGGTTCGCCATGCCGGACAACTTCCGTTTTCCGTATGCGGCGGTCGGCTTCTCCGATTTCTGGCGGCGCTGGCACATCACGCTGTCGGCGTGGCTGCGCGACTATCTCTACATTCCGCTCGGCGGCAATCGCCATGGCGAAGCGCGCACCTACCTGGCGCTAATGGCCACCATGCTGCTCGGCGGTCTCTGGCACGGCGCGAGCTGGACTTTCGTGGTGTGGGGCGGACTGCACGGCACTTATCTCGCCACGGAACGCGCGCTGCGCAGGCGATTCTCCGGGTGGCAACCGGGACCGCTCGCGCTGTTCGGACTTGGGTTGCTCACGTATGCACTCGTCAACCTGACCTGGGTATTCTTCCGTGCACACAGTTTCGGCAAGGCGTGGCTGGTGTTGAACGGCATGCTCGGCCTCAACGGCGGTGCCGAACCGATCCTGCCGGTCGTGCACCTGGTGATGGTCGCGGGGATCGTCGCGGCGATCGTCGGCGCGCACTGGCTGATGCGTGAACGCACGCTGGAGTCGACCCTCGCGCGCGTGCCGGCGCCGCTGCTGTCGGCGGGCTGGGCATTGATGCTGTTCGCGATCGTGATCGCACAGGGGGCGGGCAATGCCTTCATCTATTTCCAGTTCTGACGCCGCCGTCATCGACGCTCCGAAGATCCGCGCCGGCTTCGTTCGCCTGACCGCGTCGGACCGCCCGGGCGTGGCGCAGCCGGTGCCGGAGCGCGACATTCCGGCGCGGCCGTGGCGCGCGATCTTCCTCGGCATGCTCGTGCTGTTCGCGCTGCTGCTCGCGGCATGGGAGATCAAGTGGCGCATGTATGGCGCGCCCCCGGGCTATCGCAACAGCAACGGCGAATGGGCGGACCAGCGCCGTCGCATCGATGCGGGCGAGGGCGGTGCGACAGTCCTGATCGGTTCGTCGCGCACCCTGTTCGACGTGCAATTGCCGGTGTGGGAGAAGATCACGGGCGAGCGGCCGATCCAGCTCGCGATCGAAGGCACGTCGCCGGTGCCAATGCTGGAGGACCTGGCCCGGGACCCGGCGTTCACCGGTCGCTTGCTCGTCGGCGTCGCGCCGCAACAGTTCTTCGGTGCATTCGCGGTGCGTGCCGACGTGGTGCCGTACTACCACAAACAAGGCCCTTCGCAGCGCAGCGGCAATTGGCTGTCGAAACACCTGGTCGAGCCGTACTTCGCGTTCGACGACCCGGACTTCGCGCTCGCCGCGCTGGTCCGGCGCCAGCCGTGGCCGGCGCGCCCGGGCCTGCGCGCGCGGTCCGACGTGCGCAAGCTGTCCGTGCAGGAGGCCGATCGCAACAGCCATATGTGGAGCAAGGTCGAGACCGACCCGGCGTATCGCGCGATCGTGCAGGACCGCTGGAGGCAGATGTTCGACGCGCCGTTGCCGAAGATGGAAACGCCGGAGAAGGCGCAGGCGCTGATCGACGAGCAGATCGCGCGCGCCGCAGGCGCGGTCGCCGAGCTGCGCAAACGCGGTGTAGAGGTGCTGTTCGTGCGCGCGCCGAGTGCGGGTCCATTCCGCGATTACGAACTGCGCGTGTTCCCGCGCGAACGCACATGGGACGTACTGCTGGCGCGGAGCGGTGCGCCGGGCATCCATTTCGAGGATTATCCCGAGATGCATGGCTACTTGCTGCCGGACTGGTCGCACCTGGCCAAGGCGGATGCCGAACGCTACACCGCGGCGCTGGCGACGATCGTGCAGCGCGACTTCTGGAAGCCCGCGCCGCCGTCGAAGGCCGCGCCGCGGCCCTAGGACCCCGCGGCTGCGGGGGCCGGCTGCGCAGCGCGCCTCCGCGATGCGTTGTTCCGGATGCGACCGGCGTACGATGGCGACGCGGGTTCAACGGACCGGGGAGGCGTCATGAAGCAAGCGTGGAAGGTCGGTGTGCTGCTGCTCGCGATGAGCGGCGCGGCGGTCGCGGCGCAGAAGTGTCCCGTGATCGAAACCTCGATGGTCGACAAGGGCTTCGGCGGCGGACCGTGGCGCGTGATGTCGGGCGGGCCGGGCGAATGCAGTTTCATGGCGGCCGACACCAGCGTGAACTTCGGTTTCAGCCACATGGTGAGCGAGTCCACCGAGCTTGCGCAGAAGGCGGCGGTCGAGATGCGCGAGGCGATTGCCGGCAACAGCCTCGTCGAACCGATCCTGGCGCTCGGCGAGGAAGGCTTCGCCTACCAGCAGAAGGACGATTCGGGCGCGGTGGTGGATCCGAAGTCGATGTTCTTCTACGGCCACCGCGGCAGCGTCAGCGTGTCGGGCTATCTCAATCTCAAGGGCACGATCACGCCGGCACAGCGCGATTTCGCCGCGCACCTGATCGCGAGCACGCTCGGCGTCGCGAGCAAGCCGAAGGCGCTCGCGAAGGAATCGGATTGCCCCTACCTCGACGACGCGCTCGTCAAGCAGCTGCTGCCGACTGGCAATGTTTCCGCGATCGTGCCCGGCAAGGAGAGTTGCGTGATGTCCGCGGATGGGCGCGTGATCACGGTCGCCGTCACGAAGGGCCCGCGCAGCGCCGACGCGGCAGCAGGCATGATGCAGGGCGGTGGCTGCACCGTCGATCCGTTGCCGAAGTTCGGCAAGACGGCGGGCATCGCGCACCACTGCAAGGAAGGCAATCCGCGCGCGCAGGTCATCGTCGCGACCGGCGGTCGCATGCTCGAGATCGCCTACGTGCCGGGGGCCGAGCCGACCGACGAACAGCGCGCGACGGTGATCGCGATGATGGAGTTCGCGTTGAAGCATTGAGCCTGTCGGCTCGCCGTGCAGGGTGGGCATGAGCCCACCGTGCCGGGTCGCGGTGAAGCGTGGTGGTTACTTCTTCTTGAGCGCCTTCACCGCCGCCAGCGTCTCGTTGACGTGGTCCTTCGGGTCGAGGTTCGAGTACGCGTGCACGATCGTGCCCGACGAATCGATCACGTACGACGTGCGGTCCGACCATTCGGGCTTCTGCGCGAGGATCGACTCGTATTCCTTCGCGATCTTCGCGCCGGGATCGGCGGCGACCGCGAACTTGCCGCTGCAGTGTTCGGTTTCCTTGGAGAACGCGGCGAGCTCGTCGGTCTTGCCGGCGGTGATGCCGATGACGGTCGCGTTCTGCGCGGTGAACTGGTCGATCGCCTGCGAGAACAGGTGCGCTTCGATGTTGCAGCCGGACGTGTGCGCGGCGGGGAAGAAGTAGACGACCACCGGTCCCTTCTTCAGCGCATCGGACAGCTTGAAGGTCAGCGGGTTTCCGGCGAGGAACGCTGACGCGCTGAAATCGGGCGCGTGCGTGCCGACCTTGAGGGCGGCGAACGCGGGCGAGGCGAGCGCAACGGCGGCGCCGAAGGCGAGGGCGGTGATCTTGGCGGTGGTATTCATGGGGGCTCCAGGGGGCGGGAAGGGAATCCGGTTTATACACCTCGCGCGTCGTCGGCAGGTGCGGCGGGGCATTCGCAGGGAGTACCCGATGGGCGCGGGTGGGTTGTGGGTGCTTGTTTGTGGGGCCCTCGCTTCGCTGCCCCTCACCCGCCGCGCTGGCGCGCGTCGGCCTCTTCCGCAAGCGGGAGAGGCGAAATATGGGTTGTCCCCTCTCCCACTTGCGGGAGAGGGTAGGGTGAGGGGAAGCGGCGACAGCGCATCGATGGATCGGCCACCCGCTTTTCGCCGCGATCGTCGTAAGGGAAGGCCAGGCCTTCCCTTTCCGGAGAATCGTGATGCGCGTGCTCCATGTCCTGCTGGCGGCTGTCGTTTCCGCGCTGCTGCTCGCGCCGCTCCCGGCGCGCGCGCTCGTCGTCATCTGCGCGGCCGACGAAATCGCGTTGCAGGACGCACTCGATGCCGCGTCCGACAATGGCGTGCACCAGGGCGACGACATGGAGATCCGTCTCGTCACGGGCAGCTACATTACGGGGATCGCCCACCTCAACCAGGAGTTCTTCCTGATGTCGAGTCATGCGAACGCGGTGTCGGTGCTCGGCGGCTACGCCGCGGGATGCCAGACGCGCTCGGCCAATCCGGGCCTGACCGTGCTCGACGGCGGCAATTTCACGCCGGTGTTCACGGTCATCAAGCACCTCGGCGCATTCGCCATCGAAGATCTGACGATCCAGCGCGGGCACGGTGCATTCCTCGGCGGCGGACTCGGGATCAACGGCGGCGCCCACTGCACGGGCACCTGCTACGAGGCGGATGTGCGTGTTTCACGCGTCGTCTTCCAGGGCAACCACACCGACTTCTACTGCGGCGGCCTGTACGCGGGCGCCGCCGCGCACCAGGTGCGCGTTGAGAGTTCACTGTTCGTGAACAACGATGCGAGCCTCAACGACGGCGGTGTCTGCCTGTACGGCACGGGCAACGTGCAGTTCTTCGGCAACACGGTCGCTGACAATTCGACGCAGGCGACGGCCGACGTGACCGGAGGCCTGTACTGCAGCGGTACGGCGAGCTGCCAGATCTACAACAACGTGCTGTGGAGCAACGACGGCGCCGGCCTGTGGCTCAACACGACCAGTGGCTTCCTGGCGCACAACGATTTCGGCAACCGCGGCGGCGATGCGCCCGTCAGCGAGATCGCTTCGACGCATCTCAATCCGCATTTCATCAACGCGCCCGTCGGCAACTATCGCCTCGCCGGTGATTCGCCACTGCTCGCGATCAGCCCGCTCGTGCTCACGTCGACGGACCTGTTCGACCGTCCGCATCCCGCCAGGGGCGGGCGTGACGTCGGTGCGTATGCCGAAACGATCTTCGCCGACGGTGCCGAGATCGTGAACTGATCGATTAAGTCGCGGCTAAGCCGGAAGGCGCGATCGTCCCGTTTCGTCGCGCAACCGGAGTGCCGCCATGTCGCAGAAGTCGGGAAGCGCCCAAGCGGCGCGAAGAGTCCCGACGCTGCGCATCGGCTGCGCCGGCTGGTCGCTGCGCGCCGAGCAGGCGGTGCTGGCGCCGGGCGACGGCACGCATCTCGAGCGCTATGCGCGCGTGTTCGATGCGGTCGAGATCAATTCCTCGTTCTACCGCCCGCACCGTCCGCAGACCTACGCGCGCTGGGCGCAGTCGGTGCCGGAGGGGTTCCGCTTCGCGGTGAAGATGCCGAAGGCGATCAGCCACGGAGAGCGGTTGCGCGGCTGCGTCGACGATCTCGACGGGTTCCTTGCGCAAGTCCGCGAGCTCGGCCCGACGCTCGGCGTGCTGCTGTTGCAACTGCCGCCAAGCCTTGCGTTCGAGCGGCGCAGCGCGTGCGCGTTCTTCGATGCGCTGCGCGCACGGCATGCCGGGCCGGTCGCGTGCGAGCCACGGCATGCGTCGTGGTTCGTGGCTGGGGTCGACGCCGACCTGCGCGAGCGCGGCATTGCGCGTGCCGCGGCCGATCCCGCACGCGTGCCGCGCGCGGCCGTGCCCGGCGGCGACCACGCCTGCGAATACCTGCGGCTGCACGGCTCGCCGCGCGTCTATTACGACGCCTACGCCGGCGAAGCGCTCCGTCGCGTGGCGCGGCGCATGGCTCGCGAATCGGCCGACGTGCACGAACGCTGGTGCATCTTCGACAACACCGCGGCCGGCCACGCCACGACGGATGCGCTCGCGCTGCGCGCGAGGCTCGCCTGACGGGCTGCCGCACCCGCTGGACTGCGCTTTTGTCCATCCCTTATCATCCCTGCGCGCCGCACGTCGTGCGGTCGTCGTAAGCGTTCACGTCAACCAACGCGCCATCGCATCCGGATACACCGGACTCGTCGTGCCGCTGCATCGGGCACGGGGCGCTTTCGCTTGACCCAAGGAGATCCATGAACGCTTCGACGTCTGCACCGACCGCGCCGACCCGGCCGGCTTCCTTCGCCGCCTTGCGGCACCCCGGCTTTCGCGCGTACTTCCTGTTGTCGGCACTGGCCATGATGGCCGACAACGTCGAGCACGTGATCAGCTACTGGGTGATGTTCGGCAAGTTCCATTCGCCGGCGCTCGGCGGCTTCGCGGTGGTTTCGCACTGGCTGCCGTTCCTGCTGTTTTCGGTGTACTCGGGTGCGCTCGCCGATCGCCTCGATCCGCGGCGCATGATCCAGCTCGGCATGGCGCTGTTCATGGGTGTGTCGATCACCTGGGGCGTGCTCTTCATCACCGGCACGTTGCAGATCTGGCACGCATGCATCCTGCTGGTCGTGCACGGCTGTGCGGGCGTGCTGTGGGGACCGCCTTCGCAGTTGCTGCTGCACGACATCGTCGGGCGCGACCACCTGCAGAGCGCGGTGCGCCTCAACGCGACCGCGCGCCAGCTCGGCATGCTGGCCGGGCCCGGTGTCGGTGGCGGGTTGCTGCTGTGGCTCGGGCCGAACCTCGGCATCCTCGTCAATGCGTGCCTCTACCTGCCGTTCATCGCATGGCTCGCGTTCGCGCCGTACGGGCCGAAGTTCCGTACCGCCGGCGCGGTGGTGGCGACGCGCGCGGTGCGCACGCTCGGCGACATCGCGCGCGCAGTGCGCGAGATCTCGCATCACCGCGTGATCATGGTCATGACCTTGCTGGCCGGCGCGGCGGCATTGTTCATCGGCAACGCCTACCAGGCGCAGATGCCGGGCTTCGCGCACGACCTCGGGCAGGGCAAAGCCGACTTCTACTACAGCATGCTGCTCGCGGCGGATGCGGCCGGTGCGCTGACGGCCGGCATCGTGCTGGAGAGCCGCAACCTGCTGCAGCCGCGCGCGCGCACCGCCTGCGTGCTCGCGATGATCTGGTGTTTCGCGCTGGGTTCGTTCGCGTTGACGACCGGCTACACGCTCGCGCTCGTGCTGCTGTTCGTCGCGGGTTTCATGGAGCTGTCGTTCAATGCGATGGCGCAGACGCTGGTGCAGCTCGACGCACCGGCGGACATGCGCGGCCGTGCGATCGGCGTGTTCAACACGTTCGCCGCCGGCATGCGCACGTTCAGCGGCATCACGGTCGGCCTGGTCGGCGCGAGCATCGGCATTCACTGGTCGCTCGCGGCGAGCGCGGCCGTGCTGTTCATCGTGATCGGGACGTTGATGCGCGCGGGTCTCCGGCGCGCCGGCTAGCGCTCAGGATTTCGCCGACAGCGCGCTCAGTTCCTCGAGGTCGAGGTCGCGTTCGAGTTCGTGCAACGTCTCGTCGTCGATCTCGCCCGCGCGGTGCAGGCGGATGAGTTCGACGCGTGCGGTGGCGACCGCTTCGAGCACGACGTCGAAATGCGCGTGCAGCATCGGCGAGTAGTGGTCGGGACGCTCGGCGTAATCGACGATCATCGTCGCCTTGCGCGTATAGCGCTCGAGCAGCCTCGGATGGACGAGGTTGCCGTCGCCGTCGTAGGCGACGCGCTCGACCGCGACCAATTGCACCTGCGCCATCGCGGACTCGGCCTGGTTCATGGTGATGCGCGCCTTGTCGCCGGGCGCCTCGACCAGGCAGGCCCAGCGGATCAGGCGCTCGAGCGTCGTTGCCTGCAGCAGCACGGTGCCGAGTATGACCACGAACGACGTGACCAGGATGACGTCGCGGCCGGGGAATCCGTCGGGCACGCTCAGCGCGAGCGCGAGCGTCACCACGCCGCGCACGCCGGCCCAGCCGAGCACGCTGGCACCGCGCGCGCCGATCGGTGCATGCCGGGTCACGCCGAGGCGGGCGCACGCGCGAATCACCCCGTCGCTGCCGTACATCCATGCGAAGCGGGCGAGGATGAGCGCGACGAGCACGGCGAGGCTCGGCGCGCCCATCGTCACGACGACCGCGCCGAAACCGCCGGCGCGTTCGATCACGCCGCGCAGCGAAAGGCCGATCAGCATGAACAGCGCAGCCTCGATCAGGAACACCATGACCGTCCAGAACGCGGAGCCGCGCATGCGCGTCGACGCCGACAGCACCGTGTGCGCGTGCCAGCTGGCGATCAATGCCGCGGTGACGGTCGCGATGACGCCCGACACGTGCAGTTTCTCGGCGAGCAGGTAGGCGCACCACGAGACCAGCGAGGTCGCGGCGATGATGAGGTACTCGTCGCCGAGGCGGCGCACGAGCTTGACCCAGATCATTCCGATGGCGATGCCGACGAGCACGCCGCCACCGGCCAGCACGAAGAAGCGCCCGATCGCGCCGGTGGCGCTGAAGCTGCCGGTGACGCCGGCCGCGATCGCGAAACGGAACAGCACGAGGCCGGTCGCGTCGTTTAGCAGGCTTTCGCCCTCCAGCAGGATCTTCAGTCGCCGCGGCAGCGTGACCCGTTGCAGCACCGCGCGCGCGGACACGGCGTCCGGTGGTGCGACGATCGCGCCGAGCGCGGCGCAGGCCGCCCAAGGCCACGCCGGAAACAGCAGGTGCGCGGTGACCGCGACCACCAGCGTCGTGAACAGCACCGCGCCGATTGCGAGCGACGCGATGCCGATGAGGTGGCGCTTCAACTGGCCGAGCGCGATCGTCCACGCGCTGTCCATCAGCAGCGGCGGCAGGAACAGCACGATCACGAACTCGGGGTTGATCGCGATCGTCGGCACGCCGGGCAGGAACGCGAGCAGCGCGCCGCCGCTGATCAGCGCGACCGGCGGCGGCAGGTGGACGCGGTGCGCGACGTGGTGCAGGACGATGATCGCGAGGAACATCGCGATCGCGAGTTCGAACAGGTGCACGTAGTCCATCACCGCACCTCAGGGCAGGCGCCGCATCGCGGCGATCAGCAGGAACAGGCTGGCCGCGCCGTGCGGTGCGACATAGGCGCCCTCGAGGCCGGCGTGCTTGCACGCCATCGCGGTGATCTCCCACGCCATGTCCTCGTCGCACTCGATCGCGCGCTGCGCGAAGACATCCATGCCCGTGAATGCGGCGAGCGCGGCGTGGTCGTAGCCGTGCGCACGCGTCGCCTCCGGAAGATTCCGGTTCGTGCGCCACCAGACGAGGCTCCCGCTCGACGGCACGAACGACGCCACCGGCACGACCATCGCCTCGGCCACGGGCGTGCCGCCATCGCTGAAGCGCAACGTGGCGCGTTCGAAGTCGGCATCGAACCGTTCGTGGCGGCCGAGGCCGTGCGCCTTTTCCAGCGCCGACTGTTTCGCATCCAGCTCGGCGAGTGCGTCGGCGACGAATGCGTCGAACTCTTCGTCGGTCATGCGGTATTCCTTGCGAAGTACGCTGCGAAGTCTAGCGGACCGAGGCCCCGTGTTGGCTCGAAGGTCGTCTACCGCGTGCCGCGCGCTACGGGCGCCTGGAAGCGACCCGGCCCTTGAGCGTGAATCCGGTTGATGCCCTCGACGAATTCGACCCGCGACACCAGCGGCCCGAGCGTCGAGCGTGCGAGGTCGGGCATTTCGGCGGAAGGGTGCACGCCAATGAATCGCTATCCCGGCCGGGCCTTCGGCGCAATGCGCGACGGCATGCGGATCGGTGAAACGACACGGCGCGCCCCGCTGGTGACTCGCAGTCGATCATCCTAGCGCGAACGCGCCATGCACGCCGAGGTGGCGCTTGCCACTCAGAAGATCACGCGTACGCCGAGCTGCAGCTGCGTGTCGGTCTGCAATGCCGCGAGCCCTTCCTCCAGACGCTGGGTGCGCCAGCTGCGCACGCGCAGTGCTTCGCCGGTCAGTCGCAGCCAGTCGCGCGGACGCCAGTTCAGCGCGAGCGTGATCGCGTTGCCGTGCTCGCGCACGCGGTTGGCGATCTCGCGCGGCAGTTGGTCGGTCGAGAACACGTCGAAGCGCAATGCCGGCCGCCAGGCCCCGCGGTCCCAGCCGGCGAGGAGATACGCGGCGCGGAAATCGGTGGCCGTGCTGAAGAACGGCGAAGGCGCGATTGCGGTCGAACCGGTCATCGCCTGGCCGATCAACGCGACGTCGCCGACGCGAGTTCGTGCGCCGACGCTCCAGAAATCGGTTTCCCAGCTGAATACAGGCGAGCGCCCGCGGCTGAAGCTGGCGGGATCGGCTTCGTTGTCGTAGCGCAGGATCGAAACGCTGCCGATCCCGCGCATCTCCCAGTTCGCGCCGGCGTACCAGCCGAGGCGACCGTCGTTTTCGAGGAACGGATTGAAGCGCAGCGGTACCGCCTCGTTTTCGTCGACGGCGTAGACGTCCGGCTCGCGCACGCGACTGCCGAGACCGGAGACGAGATCGGATAGCGACCAGCCGCGTGCGGCGAGCAGTTCGCCGGCGGGATCGTTGCTGCGCACGAGTGCGGCGACGGCGCCCGTCGTCGACCGTTCACCGCGCCATTCGACGCGACCCTCCGCACCGATGCCGCGGAACTCCTCGCCGATCCATGCATTGATCGCCGACGACGTCAGCGTCCATGGGCTGGTCCAGCCGATCGCATCGTTCTCGAGCGATACCGGCGGGAAGAACGTGCCGACTTTCAGCGACCAGCGCAGCGGCGTGACCGATACCGGCCGATAGCGCAGGTACGCCTCGAGCAGCGATACCGAATTCGTGTCGGTGGTCTGGTATTGCAGTTCGGCCTGCGCCAGCAGCGACGGCGTGAGCACGGCGGTTGCCGAAAGGCCCGCCTGCACGCAGGTCGCATCGGTGCCGCCACCGCCGAATCGCGTCTTGCCGAGGCCGCCGTCGGCGAAGCTGCGTTCGTCGGCTCGGGCGAGGAAGCGGCAATCGAGGTATCCATGCGCGCTGAAGTCGACGGCCCACGCCTCGCCCGCAAGCGCCATTGCGATGCCTGCGGCCAGGAGGCGCGCGGCGCTCATCGGCGCGCGCCTTTTTGCGGCGCACCGGCTTCGCCGCTCGCGACCATTGCCGCGAGCGCGTCCGGTTCGAGCGCGCGCGCGATGTAGTACCCCTGCGCATGGTCGCAACCGACGTCGCGCAGGTAGTCGAGCGCAGCGCGCGTCTCGATGCCTTCGGCCGTGACGCGGTAGCCGAGGCGGTGGCCGAGTTCGACGATCGAACGCACCATCGTGCGGTCACCGACATCCTCGTCGAGCTTCTGGGTGAAGAATCGGTCGATCTTGATCTCGCGCACGGGCAGGCGACGCAGGTAGGCGAGCGACGACTGGCCGACACCGAAGTCGTCGATCGCGAGATCGATGCCGAGGTCGGCGAGCCGCTTCAATACCTGGATCGCCGTGTCGGGTTCGCCCATCACCGCACTCTCGGTCAGCTCGAGCACGATGCTGCGCGGTGCGACGCCATGCAGCGAGAGGAGGTCGGAGAGGCGCGCCGGCAGGTCGCTGTCGTCGAGGTCGCGGGCGGAAAGATTCACCGCGATGCGCAGCTCGTGCCCGCGCAGGCTCCATTCGTGCGCCTGCGCGACAGCGGTCGCGAGCGCCCATCGCGTCAGGCGACGGATGTTGCCGGTCTTCTCGGCGAGCGGGATGAACATGTCCGGCGGCACCGCGCCGCGTTGCGGATGGCTCCAGCGCACCAGCGCTTCGACGCTGTCGATGCGGTTGTCGGCGAAGCGCAGTTTCGGCTGGTAGTGAAGGCGCAACTGGTCGCGGTCGAGCGCTTCGCGCAGGTCCGTCATCAACGTCAGGCGTTCCTGCCGGTGCGGGTCGGTCGCCGCGTCGTAGACCGCGACCGGGTCCTCCGAACCAAGCGCGGCGATCAGCGCGATCTCGGCGTGGCGCAGCAGCGTGCTCGCTTCGTTGCCATGTTCGGGATTGAGTGCGATGCCGATCGCCGGCGAGGTGTCGATTGAAAGGTCGGCTTCCTGGTACGGCGTGCCGAGCATGTCGAGGATGCGGAACGCGACCTCGATCGCCTCGGCCTTGCCGGCCGCGTCGATCCACAGCGCGAACTGGGTGTCCGTTGCTCGTGCGGCGAGGCCGCGTTGCGCGAGCGGCTGCAGGCGCCCGGCGGCGTCACGCATGAGGCGGTCGCTGATCGAATGCCCCATGGTCTGGATGATGTCGGGCAGGCGCGCGAGGCCGACCATCAGCAGGGCGCCCGCAGTCGGCCGTTCCGCGACCGCGCGCTGGATGGCCGACTCCGCAGCCTGGCGGTTCGGCAGGCCGGTGACGGCGTCGTGCACGGACTGGAATCGGATGCGCTCCTCGCGCTCGGCGATCGCCCGCGTCATGCTCGAAAGCGCGGCACTGAGCTGGCCGACCTCGTCGTGCTTGCCGGGTGCATCGGCCGCGGCATAGTCGCCGGCGCCGATGCGCCGGGCGGCGGCGGCCAGTTTCTCGATCGGGCGTGCAACGCCGCGTGCGATCAGCATCGCGCCGATCAGGCCGATCACCAGCCCGAGCGTGACCAGACTCGCCCATGCGATCGCGCCGGTGCGGTATGGCTGCAGTGCGGCGTCGAGCGAGTAACCGAGCACCGCGGCAACCGGCGCCCCGCGTTGCGACTCCTTGAGGCGCGTCGCGAGGGCGACGTATTCGAGTGCACCGACGCGGACCAGCGTCGGTTGCGGCGGCAAGCCGTGCGCGATGAGCGTCGGCGCGATCTCCACGGCATTGTCTCCATGCGCGATGGCGATCCAATGACCATCGCCGGTGTCGGTGACCAGTTCGAGCGAATTGGGCAATGCCGACAACTGCTGCAGGCGTGCGAGCAGCGCATCGTCGACCGGAATGCCCGCCGCGATGAGCGCGATCGGCTTGGGCGCGTAGACGGGCACCACGATCATCCAGTAGGCCTTGCCGTCGATCGCCACGACCGCCGCGGCGGGATGGTCGATCGCGGCGTCGGCGAGATCCGGGAACGCGAATGGCTCGCCGATGCTGGAAGACGTGGTGTCGGAGCGGATCGTGCCATCGAGCCCGACCAGGAGCATGCGCTCGGCGCCGATGCGCCGGCCGTGGTTGCGCAACGCGGACAGCACCGTGCCCTGGTCGTCCTGCGCGATGGCCGAGCGCAGCGCGAAATCGAGCGACAGCACCTGCACGTTGTCGGCGACGCGGTTGGAGATGTCGTCGAGCTGGCGCGCGACCGCGCCCGCGCCGATGCCGAGCTGGCGTTCGCCCTCGGCGATGAGCGCGTGCCGCGCGACGTTGTAGACGAGCAGAGCCGTGAACGCCTGCACCGCGACCATGGTCGCGACGAACAGCAGGGCGAGGCGCAGGCGGAAGCTCATGGCTCAGTAGTGCTTGCGTTCTTTGTCGGCGGGATCCGGGCGTGGATCGGCGGTCAGCGACAGCGTGAAGGTCGTGCTCGCGGGGACGGTGCCGACATCGATCGCCTGTTCCGCCTCGGGGTGCCCCGGGCGCAGTTGCGGATGCCATACGCTGATCACGTAGTGGCCGGCAGGCAGGTCGCGGAACACGACGTGGCCCTGCGCATCCGACTTCGCAACCCACGGCGCATCGGATACGTACAGGTGCGTGATCATCTGGTCGTGGATATTGCATCCCACGGCGATCTCGCCGACGTGGTCGAGCACGACCGGAGGCGCGCTCGCGCCCGGTGCGATGACGAACTCGAACGATTTCGCCGGCGCGAACGAATAGACGTGGTGGCGCGTGCGATCGCTGTTGCGGAACACCACGTTGTCGCCTGGTCGGAAGATCTCGACGTACGGAATGAAGGTCTCGTTGCGCTGGTCGATCGGGCGCGTCGCGGCCGGCCGCGCATGAGGCGTGCCATTGCCGCCACGAACGCTGACCACGGCGTCCTGTGCGGGAGAGCCACGGGCATCGGACACCGTGACGTCGAGTTCGGCCGCGGAGGCGAACATCGGCAACAGCGCCAGCAATGCGAACGCTTTCGCGTCGGGAAGCATCCGTCCCCCTTTTCGGACGTGTCCGGCCAGTCTATCGCAATGGCCCCGCAGTACATGAATCCGTCGCTTTCGCAGCGAACCCGTCGCGTCGGCTGGTCGCATGTTGCCGCCGTGCCGGGCTGCGCGCGGGCTGCGGGAGCCGGTGCCAGCGGCGGTGCGCCGCTCCAGCCGGGCACACGATCGTGTCAATGCCTGCCCAGCGCAGTCGCGAGCACTGGCGCGTCGGCGATCATGAGGTCCATGCTCATCGAGGTCTGCGTCACGACCGCGAGCGTTCCATCGGAGGACAGCGCGAGACTCGGCCCGTTGCCGCTCGGCATGCGATCCGCCGCGATCCGGGTCGGTTCGCCGTCGGGCAGCTCCAGCGTCCACAAGGCGCCGTCGTTGCTGAACGTGAGCGTATGGCCGGCGAGCGCGAACGCCTCGCCGCCATCGTCGCTCGCAATCTCCCGCACGGCATGCAGCGCAGGCCATGGCGCCGCGCGCAGCGCAGTGGAATCCGGTGTGCGCCAGACGAGCCAATCCTGCGACATGCGGTAGGTCTTGATCGCATCGACTCCCGGGACGCGTTCGGCGTGCGCGTCCCCCTCGCGCCATTGCATCAGGGTGCCGCGACCACTGCCGTGTCCGGCAAGGAAGACCAGGCAGTCGGCACGTTCGACGCCGAGGAATGCATCCGGCGCGACCAGCGGCAAGGGACTCGCGACATCGCCGTCGAGCCGGTAGCGGTACAGGCGCGTGTGGCGATCCTCGTATGCAGTGAGGATCAACGCGTTCCCGCGCGCCGACCAGGTCGGCCGCACCCAGCGCAAGCGCGGATCGAGCGCGAGTGCATGCACGTGTCCATCGCGTCGGTCGTGGACGAATACGCTCTCGGCCCCGTTGCGATTGCTGACCAGTGCGACGCGCGATCCGTCGGGCGAGAATTCCGGCTGCGACTCGTAGCGGTTGGAGATGGCAATCGGCGTCCACGCCGCGCCATCGCCAGTGCGCAGCCAGATGTCGGCATCGAAGTTCGCCTCCGACCAGACCGCGGCGCCGTTCGCTGCAACGTCGATCGACATCGCACCGCGCCCGCCGATGAGTTCCGGCTCGCCGCCGTCGCGCAGTCGATGCAACGCGCGATAGAGCGTCAGGTCGCCCGCGACCCACAAGCCGGTGCCGTCCGGTTCGAAAGCGTGGCCGTACACGGGTTCGGGCCGTTCGAGCAGCGCGTTGCGCCGGTCCAGGCGCGGCCAGTCGGTCTGCCACAGGATTTGCTCGCCATCGTGCTGGCTCGCGTAGACGAGGCGCGTGCCGTCGCGTGACAGGCGCGGATGTACGTGTGCGCCTTCGGCGATCTCCGGCGTGGTCAGCACGCGCTGCGTGCCGCGGCGGCGGTCGAGCAGCGCCAGGCCCGGCGCGTGTGCGGCATCCGCGGCGGGCGCGGTATAGATCAATCCCTCGCCGCCGTCGGTCCACTCCAGCCCTCCCTCGGTCGATCGCGCGCAATCACCGAGGCGCGTGCGACGCAGGTCCACGAGGGCGACGCTCCATATTCCGCAGGCCTTGTCCGTCTCGCTCGTCACCGCGATCTCGCGACCGTTCGGCGATGGCGCCGGATGGCTCAACGAGCTGGCGTCCTGCCACAGCACGCGCTCGGCCAGGGTGGCGGGGTCGACCAGCACCAGTTCGCTGGTGCTGCCGCCGCGCGCGGCGCGGATGTAGACGACGCGACCGGCACCGTCGAACCGCGCTTCGTATTCCAGCCGTGCATCGGCGGTCAGCGGTCGTGCGGCAAGCAGGCCGACGGCCAGCCTTGCGGGCCCGTCGCTTCGGTCGTGTCGCAGCAGCCACGCAGCCACGCCGAGCAGCACGATGGCAATGCCGGCAAGCGCGGCGAAGGCGCGCCGATCCGTCCCTCGCGATGCCGGTGCCGGCCGTTCGAGCGGAGTGTCATGTCGCGTCGTCGGTGGCTCGATGCGCGCCACCGGTGCGATCCAGCGATAGCCCCCCTTGGACAAGGTTTCGACGAAGCGCGGCGCGCGTGCATCGTCGCCGAGCAGGGCGCGCAGCTCGGCGATCGCCCGCGACAGCACTTCGTCGTTGACCTCGCGCCGCGTCCACACCTCATCGATCAGTTGCTCGCGCGAGAGCACCGCGCCCGGCGCGTCGAGCAGGCGGCGCAGCAGGCGATCGGGCAAGGGCTTGAGGCGGGTTTCCGCGGCCTCGCCGGACGCGCGGACCAGTCGTCGTCGTTCGGGCTCATAGCGCCAGTCGAGGAAGCGGTACTCGGCGACGGGCGGCGCAGCATCGTTCATGCGCCGATGCTAGCAAGCCATGCGCAACGGTCCGGCGCTTTCTTGCCGGAAAGGAGAAAAAAAGGAGATCAACCGGAGCATCCGCGAAGGACGTGTGCCCAAGGATGGCGACATCGTGGCCCACCCATCCCCGAGGAGCCCGTCCATGTCCGGAAGAATCGCCCTGTTTGCGCTGGCCCTGATCGCCGCCGGCGCCGCCATCCCCGCACACGCCTGCAACCAGCACCTGCTGGTCAGCGGCTACTTCTCCAACAACGTCGCGATCTACGACGCCTGCAACGGACAGTTCCTGCGCCAGCTGGACCAGGCCTCGCGCATCCGTGGTGCTCAGGCGGTGCGCCTCAACCCGGCCGATGACCTCATCTACGTCGTCAGCGAGGGCAACGACCAGATCCAGCGCTATCGCCACGACGACTACAGCTTCGTCGACGTGTTCGCCCAACTCGCCGGCAACATCGACCCGGACGGCCTCGCGTTCGGGCTCGACGGCCGTGTGTATGTCGCCAGCTACGGCACCAGCAGCGTGCTCGAACTCGATCGTCACACCGGCCGGGTGATCGGCACCGTGCTGCCGAACGGCAGCGGCCTGGTCGGCGCCGACAACGGCATGATGGTGAGCGCGGCGGGGCTGCTCTACGTACCGGGCTACGACTCCAACACCGTCGCGCGCGTGAACCCCGCGAACGGGCAGGTACAGGCCACGTTCGTCGCCGCCGGCGCCGGTGGCCTCATCAACACGCGCGGCATCGTCGATGAAGGCGACACGATCCTCGTCGGCGGCGAGGGCAGCGGCAGCGTCTATCGATTCAATGCCGGCACCGGCGCGCTCGTCGGCACGCTCGCCACCGGCTTCAGTCGCCCGACTGGGATGACGCTCGCCGCGAGCGGCGAACTGCTCGTACTCGCCGGCAACCGCGTGCGACGCATCGACCGCGGCAGCGGCGCCGAACTCGGCGTCCTCGCCAACGGCGTGGACGGCGGCATTTCCGGCGGAACCTTCATCGCGCTCGTATCGGCGCAGGAGACGGGGTCCGGCAACATGCCGATTGGCAGCGGCTTCACCGGCACTTGGGTGGACGCCGGTGCAACCGGGCAGCTGGGACTCGGCCTGGAGGTGCTTGACGGCGGAAACCTCGTCGCCGAGGTCTATACATTCGCACCGGCGGGAGGGCAGGCTTGGGTCGGCGGCGTCGGGCCGATCATCGACGGCGACCACGCGACCATCACCGTCTCCACCATCAACGGCCCCGGTGGCCGCTTCGCGCCGAACTTCGACCCGGCTCAGGTCACGAACACGACCTGGGGTACGCTGTCCCTGCGCTTCAGCGACTGCAACCACGGCACCCTGGATTGGGCCTCCGCCGTTCCCGGCTACGGCAGCGGATCGTTGCCGATCATCCGCGTGACGCTGCCGGCGGGACTCAGCTGCCCGTGAGTCGCGCCCGGCGGATCCGCCGTGCAGGAACGGGCGCAGCGGATCCGCACACGATGCCGTGCACCGTGCTCACAGTCCGCTGTCGAGCCGGGTGCCGTCCGAAAAAACCACGCTCCTGGGCTTCCACGACACCGTGAAGCGACCGGAATCATCGTCCATGAACGCACGCTCCTCTTTGCTCACGTGTCGCGCCTGATTGCCGCAGTGGATCTCGACCCGACTGGCGGGTTCGATCTGCTCGCGTTCGCCGACGTCGACCCAGCACAGTTGCAGCGGCAGGTAGGCGTCGGGGTCGCGTGCTTCCAGCGCACCCTTCACGCCGACGATCGTCCTGCTGGTGAGGTTGTGCAACGACACCGTCACCACGAACACGGTCGCGTCATCCGAAGGCAACGCCTGCTTCACGGCGGCATCACGATCGGGAGGCTCGCTCAACTGGCGCGGAGAAAGCACCTGGGTGCGGACGACGTTCGCCTCGACCGCTTCGCGCAGCGGCGCCATCGCCGCGTCGCGCTCGGCTTCGCGAGCGGCCGCCGCGACCTCCTGCTCGCCGCGCTTCACGTCCCAGGCTTTTTCCAGTGCAATCGCTTCCGCAAACGTGCGTGCGGTGAACGGCTGGTCCGGATCCGCGAACTGCGGCGGCAGCACGTCTCCATTGCTGCGCTTCACGTAGGCCTCGACCAGGGCGCGGTCGGCAGGATTCAGCCTGGCCAGCGCCGGTTCGACCGACGACAGGTCGGTCGTGCCGAATGGCAATTGCGTGCGCAAGGGGTCGCGCGTCTTCTGGATCGCCAGGCCGAACACGGCGGCGGCCACCAGGATGGCAAGGATGCGTCCGATGCTCAAGGTGCGTACCCCGCAACGATGATGGCCGTGGAAAAATGCGCGATTCTCGATGCCACTTTCGCTGACGGTTTTGCGCGGATCACGCTGCCGCCCGCGGTTGGCGCGTCCGATCCTGCTCGACGCCCCCTCAACGTCCCGCGACCTGCTCGAAGCCATTCGCGAAGATGCTGTCGCCGGGGTACTCGAATGCACCCATATCGACGGTTGCCGTTGCATCCCCGTCGCCATCGAAGATCCGCGAGCGGCCATCCAGGTCAAGCGGTTCGGCAACGAAGGCGTCAAGGCCCATGTCGATCACAGGTGAGCCCGGTTGCAGTCGGTAGTCGCCGGCGGCGACAAACAGCGGGTCGGCCGCGAAGTTGCCAGCGGTGCCATCGACGGACGCGCACAGACCCGCATAAGGGGTGCCCGAGGGCGCATACACGTCATTGTTCATGATGATCGGCGAGTGTGCGTCATTGAACGCCCCGCATTCGACGGTGCTCGCTGACGTCGCACTGACGATCACGTTGTTGGCCATGCGCGCCGCGACATCGAAGCCGTCGGCATAGACGCCGGAACCGAAGTCAGCGATGTTGTCCACGAGCGTGTTGCCGACAAGGAACGGACCCCGTGAGCCGGACGGCACCAGCCAGTAAACGCCGCCACCAGTGCCGCCACTTTGGAGAACCTCATTGCCGACGAGCAGGTTGTTTTCGATCCTTGCGTCGACGGAGTTGATCATCGCGATGCCGGCCCCCTCCTGTGGAGCCGTGTTGTGCGCGATCACGTTGCCGACGATGACGGTGGGCCCGCTGCCGTTGAGATAGATGCCGCCGCCCCAGATGAAGTCGTCGACGCTGTTGCCGCTGATGAGGTTGCCACGGATTTCCGCACCGCAGGTCGGACAGTTTCCGGCACCGAGAACGCCGATTCCGCCGCCGCCGCCACCGCCGCTCGACTGCCCGTCATTGGCATTGTCGACGATGATGTTGTCGAGGACGAGCGCATCCGAATTCTGCAGCATGATGCCATTGCCGAAACCTTGCCCCAGATTTCCCTGGATGCGATTGCCGATGATCGAGGCGGAGCCACCTTGCACGTAGATGCCTCCGCCGAGGAAGCTGCCGCGCCCGCGGGTGATCGTGAAGCCGCGCACGACCATTGCACGAGTGCAGTTCGTTATGGTCAATGCAGCATCCAGATATGTGGCATCGATCGTCGTGGTGGCGGGCCCCTGTTCGCTTTCGAGTGTGATGTCACGTCCATCGATCAGGAGCTGCTCGTAGTAGGCGCCAGGTGCAACGCGCACGAGATCGCCGCTGGCCGATGCTTCGATCGCCTGCTGGATGGTCGGATAGTCCGCTGGAACATTGCGCGTCGCGGAGATGCCACAAGCGGGGAACGCGAGCAGGCAAACCGGTAGCAGGGACCAAATGTACTTCACGCAGATTCCTTCACGGGGGCGGCGAGATCGTCAGGTGGACAGTTTATCTGGTGGCTGTCCGGAGTGGGTGCCGCATGCTCTCCATAGATTCCCGGTTGTCGACTTCGGCGCGCGTGGCGAAGGGATATTGTCGCCTGGATCGCATGCGGCGAGTGGTCGGCGTCAGTCCGCCATGGGAGCACGGAGTGCGGTACGCTCCGGCAACGCAACTACAGGATTGTGCCGCATGCCTGCCGCCATCGCGCCGTCATTGGCAACCGTGCCGGATTTCCTCGCCTACTTCGCCCTGGCGATCGGTTTCGCCGTGGTCTTCATCGTCGTGTACCTGTGGGCGACGCCGCATCGCGAACTCGCGCTGATCCGCGACAACAAGCCCGCCGCGGCGATCTCGTTCGGCGGCGCGTTCCTCGGCTTCGTGCTGCCGCTCGCATCCGCGATCGCGCAGTCGGTGAGCCTGCTCGATTGCGCGACATGGGCCGCCATCGCGCTGGTCGTGCAGTTGCTGGTGTTCTTCGCGGCGCGGCTGCTGCTGCCGGACCTGCCGCAGCGCATCGCGCGCGACGAGCGCGCGGCGGCGACGCTGGTCGCCGCACTGTCCACCGGCGTCGGCATCCTCGATGCCGCCTGCATGACCTGGTGATGCCGCCATGAAACGTTCCCGCCGGCTGGCGTTGATCGCGATGACCCAGGTTCCGCTGCTCCTCGCCGGCTGCGGCGAAGAGGAGAAGTTGCGGCAGGGCTTCTACACCAGTGTCGAAGCGTGCAAGAGCGACGGCAACAGCGACGAGGTCTGCAGCAAGGCGATGCAGGCCGCCGCGGAAGCGCACGCGAAGGAATCACCGCGCTTCGGCAGTCGCGACGAGTGCATCCGCAATTACGGCGACAACTGCACCGAAAATCCGCAGCAGCACGGCGTCTGGATGCCCTTGCTGACCGGATTCATGCTGTCGCAGTTGCTGCACAGCGGTCGCGCGCCGATGTACATGGGCGCCAACCCGGTCTATCGCACGCCGGATGGACGCTACAACGAGTGGTATCGCAATCCGGGCGGCTCGCCTGCTGCTGCCGGATTCAGGCAGATGCGTGCCGTCGAGGTCGCGCCGAACCGCGCGGTGACGCTGTCGCGTTCCGGTTTCGGTTCGAGCGGGTCCGGACATTCCGGCCGCGGCGGGTGACGCGATGCGCAGGATCGCGATGCGCGAACGCTCCGACTGGCGCGCGACCGCCGAACGATACGGTTTCCGCTTCCACACCATCGACGGCGAGCCATACTGGGACGAGACCGCGTGCTACGCGTTCACCCTGGCGCAGATCGAGGACGACATCGAAACGCCGACGGCCGAGCTGCATGCAATGGCGCTCGACCTGGTCGGCGACGTCGTCGCCAATGAAGGCCTGATGCGACGACTCGCGATACCCGAACCCTTCCGCGACTGGATCGCCGATTCCTGGCGCGCGCGCGAGCCGCACCTCTATGGACGCATGGACTTTTCCTACGACGGCAACGGTCCGGCGAAACTGCTCGAACTCAACTACGACACGCCGACCGCGCTGTACGAGGCGGCGTTCTTCCAGTGGGTGTGGCTGGAGGAGCAGATCGCATGCGGCGCGCTCGCGCAGGGCGTCGACCAGTACAACCTGATCCAGGAGAACCTGATCGATGCGTTCGCGACGATTGCGCGCGCGCTTCCCGAACCGCTTTACCTGTCCGCCGCCAGCGATTCGGACGAGGACCAGGGAACCATCGCCTACCTCGACGACTGTGCACGCCAGGCCGGCCTCGCCACGCGCCGCATCGCGATCGAGGACATCGGCCTTGCCGCGGACGGGCGCTTCACCGACCTCGACGACCATCCGATCGAAGCGCTGTTCAAGCTCTATCCGCTCGAGTTCATGTTCGGCGAAGCATTCGGCAAGGCACTGCCGGGATCACGCTGCCAGCTGATCGAGCCACCTTGGAAGGCGATCCTCAGCAACAAGGGCATCCTGCCGCTGCTGTGGGAAAAGTATCCCGATCATCCGAACCTGCTGCCGTCGTTTTTCCACGACGGCGGATCATTGCCGAAGGGGTGGGTGCGCAAGCCGTTGCTCTCGCGCGAGGGAGCGAACATCGAGCTGCACCGTGAATCGGGCGATTGGCTGCGCACGGACGGACCCTACGTCGATGGTCCCTTCGTGCGCCAGCAATTCCACCCGCTGCCGCAATTCGACGGCCGCCATGCACTGGTCGGGAGCTGGGTCGTGGGCGACCGCGCGAGCGGCATCGGCATGCGCGATGACGCCACGCCGATCACGCGCGACAGCTCGCATTTCGTGCCGCACATCATCGAATAGCACTCTGCAGGTCGGGCTTTTCGGTTGTCGGGGCGCCCGCCTTCTTCCGTTCCTGTCGTATTGGAAGATGGACAGACTGTTTGGGAGCCTGCCGCCATGACCAAGTCACCGTCACGCCGTCTCCGGGCCGCTTTTGCGCGCGGCCTGTTCGCAATTGCCGCGATGTCGATGGGCGCACCCGCCTTCGCGCATGACTGGTGCGTGAGTACAGCCGCGGACCTGCGTGCAAAACTGCTGCTTGCACAGGCGAACGGCGAAGACGACACGATCAAGCTCGTGCACGGTACCTACCTGGTCGACAATGCGCCGTTCACGTTCGATTCGACCGAGACGTTCGGCCTCACCATCCATGGCGGGTTCGACTCCGCCTGCACGCAGACCGTGCAGGATCCACGCTTCACCATTCTCGACGGCGCCCATAGCCACGCGGTGTTCCGCAGCCAGAGCGCCGGCAGCCTCGTGTTGCGATACATGACGATGCAGAACGGCACCAACAACGGGTCCGCCGGCGGCGGGATCCAGATCTACGGTACCGGTGCGAACAGTTCAGTGGTGCTTGCGGTCAACATCCTGCGCAACAACACGTCCGACTTCGCGGCCTGCGTCGGCTTCATCGACGTCGAAGGCGTGGTGCACCTCAACGGCAACCTGGTCATCGACAACAGCACGCCGGCCGCGGGCGGATTGTCGATCGACGCCGGCCCCAACGCGCTCATCTACGTGACCAACAACACGATTGCGAACAACACGACGGGCAACGCGAGTGCCGGCTTCCTGTATATCCCGGGCAGCAACAACGCAGTGCCGAACGCGTACTTCAGCAACAACATCATGTGGAACAACGCGGCCGGTTCCGACGTGCAGTTCTTCGGTACCGGCATGCAGTTCAACAACAACGATATCGAGGTCGTCGACGGATTCCAGACCGCCGGCAGCAGCGCGAACTTGAGCCAGAACCCCGTCTTCGCCTCGGCGACGGACTTCCACCTCTCGCCCAGCTCGCCGCTGCTCGGAATCGGCCTGCTCGCGCCGACGGGTGGTATCCCCGGCGTCGACCTCGAGGGCCACCCACGCACGTACAACGGACACGTGGACCTCGGCGCCTACGAACGCGGCGACGAGATTTTCACGAATGGTTACGACTGAGTTGGTGGCGTGCGAAAGCATCGCGGCTGAAGCCACCGAGCGCTCCTGCGACAGGATGCGACCATGCACCGGTCGCGGCTGCGCCGCTCCTGCAAGGCTTGGATGAGGAAGCGGTGGAAGCCGCGATGCTCGTACGGGGCCGCGCAACGCGTTCCGCCAACCCTCGGCGCTTGCCGCCACGCCTCACTTGCCGGCGGCCTTCGCCCGCGCCGTTCCGGCCAATGCACCGCGTCTCCCGGGCGCCGCCGTCAACGCGCTCCTGAACTCGCCCAGTGCATCGTTCGCGCGACCGGCTTCGAGCAGCATATCGCCGAGCTGTTCGCGCGCGGGGACGATCGGGCCCGGCGTCACCGCCAGTTTTTCGGCGGCATCCTCCGCGTCGGCCGCCGCACGCAGATGCAGGATTGCCGGTTCGGTATCGCCGTTCGCGAACATCTGCCAGCCGCGCGCGGAGTCCGCAAGCACGCGCGTCTGCGCTGCCCAGTACGTGTTGCCTTCGGCGTCGAGCCTGGCAATGCTGGCTTCGATGTTCGCGATGTCGGCGTCGGCGTTCTTCGGATGTCCGCTTCGCGCAGCGCCGACCGCGCGCGCCCAGTAGACGATCGCGGCGACATGCGCCTGGGAATCGGGCAGCGGTTGCAACGTGCTTGCGTTCGCCCATTGCCGCCGCTCGATCGCGTAGCGGACCTGCATCACGTTGGCGGCATAGCCGATCTTGAAATCGCCGGCGCGAAGGTTGCGCATCACGGCCAGATCGTCGACGACCCGTTTCGCGTCGGCGTCGCGGCCGAGTTGCAGATAAGCATAGGTGAGGTAGTCCATCGCATGCAGCTCCTCGCCGACGCCGCCGGCGGCATGCGCGGCCTTGCGCGCGGCGAGGTTCGAGGCGACCGAGTCTTCCCAGTAGCCGAGCCGCGTGAAGATATGCGAGGGCATGTGCAGCGCGTGCGGCGCCGAGGGTGCGATCTTCGCGTACGCGCGCGCGGCCGCGAGGCCGCGCGGGGCGAGATCGCTGCTGTCGTAGGCGTGGATGAGGTAGTGCGCCAGTCCGGGATGTTGCGGATGGCGGCGATACAGCGGTTCGAGGATGTCGCCCGCGCGCTTCTGGTTTGCATGCGTGCGATCGGTGGGCGGCGCGGTCGCGAGCAGCGCGAGCGCATGGAAGATCTGCGCTTCCACGTCATCCGGGAAGCGCGTGGCGACGTCCCCCATCGCCTGTTCGTACGCCTTCGCGCGCGCCGCAGGCGGCGAGCGGTCGTAGTCCTTGAAGTAGGTCATTGCCGCGTCGATGAATGCGCGCTCGCGCGGCGAGCCGGTGCCCGACTGGTGTGCCTGTTCGAGTTCGGCGAGTCCGGTGGCGAGGTCCGCCACAGGGGGTGCCTCCCACAGCGGATGGTAGAGCGACATCGCCGCGCCCCAATGCGCGATCGCGCAGCCGGGGTCGGCGGCCGCTACCTCGCCAAAGCCCTTCCTGGCCTCGTCGTAGGCGAACGAGTGGAGCAGCGCGAGCGCGCGCTCGAAGCGCGGCTGCACGCGCGCGGCGCAGGTCGTCGCGAACGTGACCGAGCCGAGCACTTCGGGTGCGGGATGCGAGGCGTGTTCGTCGTGCGCGCACGCGCTCGCAGCGAATGCGCAAGCCAGCAACAACGACGTCGGATGGTTGCGGGTCATGCGTGTCCTCCGATTGAACGCGGGCCTGCCGCTCCCGAGCGGTTCGCACTCTACGCGCGTCGCGTTGCGCGTGGAATCGGGATGGCGGGTTCGGGCAGCCCCGCAAGCGCGCGGAAAATCCGGGATCAGGCGGTGCCGCCGTCGATGCGGGCACTGCGTCCTGGCCAGCCGAAGTAGGTCCGCCATGCGTAGCCCCACGGCACCACCAACGCCAGCAGTGGCAGTGCGAGGAACGATGCGGCGAGTTCGCCGGTCGGCGTGCCCCACAGCGTGCCGGATTGCCACAGCGGACGGGCGACGAACGCGAGCCAGATCGCCTTGTAGCCGATCGTGAAGAACATCAGCGGCAACCAGCGCAGCGGGCGGAACAGGCCGAAGAATGCTAGCGCGGGATAGGTCGCCCATACGGCGAATGCGACCGCACGCAAGGGCTCCCATGGCCCTGCATGCGAGAGCAACGCCTGCCACGCGGTCGGAGCTGCCAGCAGCAGCATGAGCAGGTAGAACACGCGCAATCCCCACAGTTGCACGGGGCGTACGCCGTCGTGGCGCGGGTCGGGCGAGAGGAATCGAACGAGGGCATTGGCACGCATGGCACTACTCCGCGGCAGGCAGGCTGGAGTCGAAGGCGAGCAGGTCGCCGGGCTGGCATTCGAGCGCGGCGCAGATCGCCTCGAGGGTGGAGAATCGGATCGCCTTCGCCTTGCCGGTCTTCAGGATCGACAGGTTGGCGAGCGTGATGTCGACACGCGCGGCGAGTTCGGTGAGCGTCATGCGGCGCGCGCGCAGGAGTTCGTCGAGGCGGACGGCGATTGCCATGTCACACCGTGCCTTCGAGGTCGGCGCGCATGCGCGCGCCGTGCGCGAACACGCCGGACAGCACGAACAGCAGCAGCACGGCAAGCCATGGCGCGAACGAGAAGCCGCCCAGGCGCCCGGGTTCCCACACGGCCGAAGCGATGGCGGTGACGAACAGGCGCAGCACTTCGAGCGCGAGCACGCTCCATGCGATCGTCGTGAGGCGCTGCGCGTTCTCGTGGATGAACGGATCGCCGTCGCGTACCGTGTCGACCATCGCAAGCAGGCGCCGCAGGACCGCGTGCACGATCAAGGCGCCGACGATGCCGATGACGACGATCGCGCGCAGCCCGTTGCCGATCTGCGGGTGCGTCGAAGCGAAGGGTCCGAGTGGCCGGTCCGGCCAACCCTGGATGAAGAAGCTCCAGACCAGCAGCGCGGCGAGTCCGACGGCATAGATCAGATTGATTAGGGTCAAGCCCCGTATGACCGGGCGGGCGACGGCGAGGGCATGGCTGGACGTGCGGTTCATTGGGCGCTTCCCGGATTGAATTATCGCAAAACAATAATACACGTATCGTTTAACAATAAACATGGGCCGAAAGACCTCCCTCGCTTCCGAATTGACGGCACGGCTCGGGTGCTGGGTCGAAACCGCTGCAGAAATTGCGCGATTCGCGCTTGCGCGTGGCGGCACGCCACGCCGGCTGACATAGTCGCAAGCTCCCACCCGGCGAGTTTCGATCATGTCCCGTCGACTGCGAGTTGCGCTCGGATTGTTCGCCATGATCGGCATTGCGGGTCCCCTCGCACCGTGTGTCGCTTCGCAGGACGTGCCCGCGGCCGCCGCCGCCGCCGACATGAGCGGGCTGCACGACTTCGACTTCCTGGTCGGCGAATGGCGCGTACACAGTCGGCGCCTGAAAGAAGCGCTGGCCGACAGCCACGAGTGGTACGAGTTCGACGGCACGATCCGTTCGCAGCCGCTGATGGACGGGCGTGCCAACGTCGACGACACGGTGTTCAACCTGCCCACCGGCATTTACCGCGGCGTGGCGCCGCGCGCCTACGATCCGCAGACCGGGCAATGGGCGATCTGGTGGATCGACGGCCGCAATCCGTTCGGCAATCTCGATCCGCCGGTGAAAGGCCGCTTCGTCGGCGGAGTCGGCACGTTCTACGCGAACGACACGCTGCGCGGAAAACCGATCAGGGTACGCTTCACCTGGTCGAGGATCACGAAAACGACAGCGGAGTGGGAGCAGGCGTTCTCGCCCGACGACGGCAAAACCTGGGAAACGAACTGGCAGCAGAAGTTGGTGCGGTCGCGCTGAGGTTGCTTGAGGCGGAGCCGACGCCGTGACACGATTCGGCGATGACCGGCAAGTCCTCCCAGGCGTTGCTGTTGCGCGATCTCGCGCGGCTTCGCCGCGTGCGTGATCGTATCGACCGCGACCACGCACAGCCGCTCGATGTCGAGGCGCTCGCGCACGGCGTGCACATGTCGGCCGGGCATCTCAGTCGCCAGTTCAAGCTCGCCTATGGCGAGGCGCCGTATTCCTACCTGATGACCCGCCGCATCGAGCGCGCGATGGCGCTGCTGCGTCGCGGTGACCTAGGCGTCACAGAGGTCTGCTTCCTCGTCGGTTGCTCCTCGCTTGGCACGTTCAGCACGCGTTTCACCGAACTGGTCGGCATGTCTCCCAGCGCATACCGCCGGGAAGCGGGCCAGGCAGCCATGGGCATGCCCGCGTGCGTGGCGCGGCAGGTGCTGCGACCCGTCAGGAATCGAGAAGCGAAGGCCGGGGAGACCGAGCCAGAATGATCGCCGTGGACATCGCCACCAACCGGAGAACACCATGGACATCACGATTCATTCGAGTTTCCTCCCGCACAACGATCCGGACGCATCGCTCGCGTTCTACCGCGACACCCTCGGTTTCGAAGTGCGCAACGACGTCGGCCATGGCGGCAGGCGCTGGATCACGATCGGTCCGCGGGGCCAGCCCGCCACGTCGATCGTGCTGTATCCGCCCGACGCCAGCCCGGGCATCACCGACGACGAGCGCCGCACGATCGCAGCGATGATGGCGAAGGGCACGTTCGGCATCATCCTGTTCGCGACTAGGGACCTCGCCCGCAGCTTCGAACGGCTGCAGGCGAGCGACGCCGAGATCGTGCAGGAGCCGACCGACCAGCCGTACGGCGTGCGCGACTGCGCGGTTCGCGATCCGGCCGGCAACATGATCCGCATCCAGCAACTCGCCTGAATTCCTGCGCTCGGCGCGGTCAGAATTTCTCGCCGCCGCCGAGCGCGCGCCATTCGCCGAGCGGCAGCTTCGCCAGCGCGATGCGACCTATGTGCAGCCGGCGCACGCCGATCGTGCGCAGCGATGCCTGCAGGCACAGATACTGCAACTCGCCGGGTTGCGGATCCTTGATCGCGAAACGCAGGCGCGTCTCGCTCTGCCAGCTCACCTTGAGCGGTGCGCGCGTCTTGCCGAGGTAAGGAGGGGCGCGCTGGATCTGGCCGGGGACATAGGCGGTGTGCGGGCCGTCGACTTCGACCACGAATTCCTGTTCGAGCGCATCTTCGACGAGATGGCGCTTAACGCGTGCGCCCTGGGTAAGCACGAGCAGGCCGCTGGCGGCGTCGTCGAGTGGCAGCGGCGCGGTGAAGTCGCGATAGTGGCGCGGTTGCAGGTCGAGGCCGGATGTATCCGTCGCCGAGCGCGTCTGTGGCACGAACAGCGCGCGTGCCCGTGCAGGGATGAAGCCGGCTGGCTTGTTGAGCAGCACGGTGACGGGTTCGAGCGCATCGGGACGCGCAGCCGGCGCGATGTCGATGCGCGCATCGCCGACGTCGCGCGCGGGATCGTTCACGACCGCGCCGCCGATGCGCACGCCGCCGTCGAGGATGGTCTGTTCGGCATCGGCGTAGGAGCACGCACACAACTGCGCGACGCGCCGGACGAAGGCGGTGGGTTGCGCGGGTGGGGTGCGTTCGGTCATGGGGCGTCGATGGAGTCGCGTGAAGGGGCGTGGGCACTCCGCGCCGCCGTGGCGCGGGATCGCATCTTCGCACGGCGTCGCCACTGGAAACGCCTTTCGGGCGAGGTCGGCGCGCCCTGCTAAAGTGCGCGCCTTCCCGAACCCAATGACAGCGAGCGCAACGATGATCCCTGCAGCCTATCCGATCGGTACGCCCGGCTTCGCGTGGGGCGATGCCGAACGCGCGCTATGGCTGGCGCGCCAGACCCGCCGGCGCAGCTACGCCGCCGATGTGCTCGGCGCGGTCGAGCGCCTGCGCGCGCGCTTCGACGCGAGCGAGTACGGTCGCCTCGACTACCCGCCGGACAGCTATCCGCTGTACGCGATCCGCAGCCGCAAGTGGCGCGACGATCTTCCGTGCGTGCTGGTCACGGGCGGGGTGCATGGCTACGAGACCAGCGGCGTGCATGGCGCGCTGCAGTTCGTCGAGCAGCATGCGGAACGCTACGCGGGGCGCGTCAACCTGCTCGTCGTGCCGTGCATCAGTCCGTGGGCATACGAGCGAATTCATCGCTGGAACCCGCAGGCGATCGATCCGAACCGTTCGTTCCGCGACGACAGTCCCGCGGCGGAGTCGGCCGCGTTCATGCGCCTGGTCGCACCGCTGCGCGATCGCTTCATCCTGCACGTCGACCTGCACGAAACCACCGACAGCGACGAGTCCGAGTTCCGACCGGCGCTTGCCGCGCGCGACGGCCAGTCGTTCGAGCCGGGCGAGATCCCCGATGGTTTCTACCTCGTCGACGACAGCGAAAAACCGCAACCTGCGTTCCAGGACGCGATCATCGCCGCGGTCGCGAAGGTCACCCACATCGCGCCAGCAGATCGCAACGGCGAGATCATCGGCTCGACCGTGGTGGCTCCCGGCGTGATCCGCTATCCGCTGAAGAAACTCGGGTTGTGCGCCGGCGTCACCAACGCACCGTACACGACCACCACCGAGGTCTACCCCGACAGCCCGCGCGCGACACCGGAGCAGTGCAATGCCGCGCAGGTCGCGGCGGTATGTGCGGCGATCGATTTCGTGTTGGCGGTCCAGCAGACCTGATCCGCGTCGAGGGTCGACGCGAGCCTGCTGGAACCGAATCCCGGGTACACCGTCCGTTTGCGCGCAGCGGAACGAAGTTCGGCGAAGCGAAGGGCCGCGCTACTTCGCCAGTTCGTACAGGTACTCGACGAACGACATCACCGCACCGTCGTAGCCGCGTACGCTCGGATTCGACGACTCGATCAGATAGTACTCGTCGGGTGCATGCGCGCCGCTGCCGTGGCCGAGGCCGAAGTGGCCCGAGGCGAGCTGGAGCGGGGCGCCGGTGAAGACGAATCCGGGGTACGACCCCGCGTTGCGCGGCCACAGGCTCGGCTTGAGGCGGTCGCGCGTGAGCACGGCGAGCTGCGCCTGGATCAGGTGCGCATCGGCTTTCGTGCTGGTCGGGTCGTAGCCGCCGCCGACGTTGACTTCGATGTCGCCGTAGCCGCGCTTGGCGAGGTGCGCCTTCAGCGCGGCGACCGCGTCGTCCTTCTTCATGCCGGGCACCAGGCGCATGTCGATCTTGGCAACGGCGCGATGCGGCAACACGGTCTTGCCACCGGGGCCGGTGTAGCCGCCGACGAGGCCTTCGATGTTGACGGTCGGTTGCGACACGAGCCGTTCGTTCGCGGCCTGCCAGTCGAGATCGTCGATCCAGTGCTGCACGCCGAACTGCGCCTTGGTCCTGGCTTCGTCGCGTTTCGCGATTGCGGTGGCGACCATCGCGCGCTCCTCGGCGCTGATCGGCGGCGCGACCGGATAGTTGTCGATGGTGATCGTGTTGCCGTCGTCGGAGACGAGCGTGTCGAGTGCCTTGACCAGTCGCCATGCCGGGCTGTCGACCATCGCCTTCAGCGACGAGTGGATGTCCTTGGCCGGGCCGCGACCCCACTTCTCGCCGCTCGCGACGAGCTCGAGTTCGACCACGCCCTTGGCGCCGAGCGACACGGTGACGCCGCCATCGGGATCCTGCGACGCCGACGGCATGAACACGCCGACCGTTTTCGCGAACGCCGCCTGCACTTCCGGCCGCAACACGAGCTGGCCGATGTGCGGCGACCCGATTTCCTCCTCGCCTTCGGCGACCATCACGAGGTTGACCGGCATCTTTTTGCCGGCGGCGCGGATCGCATGCAGCGCGGCGAGAAACGCGGATTCGGGTCCCTTCTGGTTGACCGCGCCGCGCCCGACGATCGCCTTGCCGAGGCCGGGCTTGTCGACGAGGCGCGCCTCCAGCGGGGGCGACGACCATTCGGCCGGGTCGTATTGCTTCACGTCGTACATGAAGTACAGGCCGACCGTCTTCGCCGCGCCGGCATCCAGCGTGGCGAATACGCCAGGCTTGCCGTCGGTGTCGAGGATGTCGACTTTCTGGAAACCCGCATCACGTGCGAGCTTGGCCATGTACTCGACGCCTTCGCGCGAATTGCGGTTCTCGGCGGCGATCGAGGGCAGGGCGATCCACTCCTGCAGGCGCTTTACCGCCTCGTCGTGGTGCCTCAAGACTTCGCGCTGGATCGCGGCGGTGTCGACGGTCGCGGCGAACGCGGCGCCCGGGATGATGATGGCGATCGCGAGGGCAAGCTGGGCAAGGCGGCGGTGCGGAGCGTTCATGCGACATTCCCGAGTGGTTGAAGGAGACCGCTTGGAGCACTGTGCAAATGGCGCATGCGACGAAGTCGTTCAGTCCATGCGTACGAGCATGCCATGCTTCATGACCATCAGCGGATGCTCGGTCGCGCGGATGTTCTGGAGCACGTCGCCGGGCACGGCCACGATGTCGGCAAACTTGCCGGCTTCGAGCGTGCCGGTGTCTGCGTCGATGCCTAGCAGTTTCGCCGAGCCCTGGCTGCTGGTCATCAGCGCGGCGGCAGGCGTCATGCCGACGTCGACGTAGTCGCCGAATTCCTCCGCGTTCATGCCATGCGGGTAGACCGCGGCGTCGGTGCCGAACGCGATCGGCACGCCGATCTTCAGCGCGTTCTTCATCATGCCGGTGTGTGCGGCATACGCGGCGCGCGCCTTGCCGGCGATCTTCGGCGGGTAGCTGTCGGCTTTCTTGTCGACCCACAGCTGGGTCATGCGCGTCGGCACCAGGTAGACGCCCTTCTGCTTCATCAACTGCAGCGTCGCCGCGCTCAGGAAGCTGCCGTGCTCGATCGAATCGATGCCCGCCTCGATCGCCTGTTTCGCGGCGAGGTCGCCGTGCGAATGCGCGGCGACCTTGCGCCGCCACGCATGCGCTTCGCTCATGATCGCCGAGAGTTCGGCCGGCGTCAGTTGCGGCACGTCGACCGGGTCGGATTCGCTCAGCACGCCGCCGGATGCGCAGATCTTGATCACGTCGGCGCCGTACTTCATCTGCTCGCGTACCGCGAGGCGGCACGACTCGGGACCGTTGCAGACGCCTTCGAGCGTGCCTGCCGGCTTCATGCGGTCGGGCGGCACCGGCGCGCTGTCGCAATGGCCGCCGGTCGAGCCGATGGCGTGGCCGGCGACGAGCAGGCGCGGCCCTTCGGCGAGGCCGTCGTTGATCGCGTTGCGCAGTGCGACGTCGATGAAGTCGCTGCTGCCGACGTCGCGTGCGGTGGTCACGCCGGCGCGCAACGCCCTGCGCGCGTTCGCCTCGGCATGGAACGCCTGTTCGGGCACGGAGCGCAGCGTGTTTTCGTAGAACGCCTTCTCCCAGTTGTCGTCGTGGTCGAAGGTGATATGCGTGTGCGCATCGATGTAGCCCGGCACGAGGGTCGCATCGCCGAGGTCGACCACGCTCGCGTCCGCGGGTATCGCCGCGTCCTTGCCGACCGCGACGATGCGCTGGTCCTTCACCACGACGATTCCCGGCGACGTCAGCGCGCCGCTGCGGCCGTCGAACAGGTGCGCGGCTTTGAGCACGGTGGCCCCCGCAGCATTCGCGGGATGGTCCTGTGCCTGCGCGCCAAGCGCGAGCAGGAGGCCGACGGCAAGCATCGAGAGTCTCGACATGGTGGTTCCCCTACGCCCAAGTTCACGGAGTATAGGCAAAGCGGCGCCAGTGGCGCGCTGCAGCGCACCGTGAACCCCTGCGCGGGTCCGTCGCCGGGATCAGGATGCGCGCGTCACGATCCTCACACCCGCGGCGAGCGTGCGATGGACGGGGCAGCGGTCGGCAATCTGCATCATCCGGGCGCGTACCTCATCGGTCAGGTCGCCGTCGATGTGGATCGTGCGTTCGAGCCGGTCCACCTTCGCGCTGTCGTCCCGCTCACAGTTTTCGCAATCGGGCTCATGCACTTTCCGATGGCGCACCTCGACCTGAATGCCGCGGATCGCGAGGTGCTTCATCTTCGCGTACAGATGCAGGGTCATCGTCGTGCAGGCTGCCAGAGAGGCCGACAGCAAACCGTACGGCGACGGACCCTGGTCGGTGCCGCCGACCGCGAGCGGTTCGTCGGCCACGAGCGCATGTGCGGCAACCTTCAGTGTCGTGCGGAATCCCGTGTTGTCCGAATGCGCGATGGCGGTGCCTTCGGGCAAAGGCGTCTGCGTGTCTGGCGACGGGGTCGCTTCCGGCATGGCGGTCTCCTTCGATCGCGGCATCGACATCTTACGCGCAGCCGTCCGAGCCGCGATTGCGGACGTACGACGCCGCTAGTCCCGATCCGGCGCGCCGAGCGGAAAGTACGACCGGTACGGACGCGCCTCGTCGACCGCGCGCGCGAACGACGGTCGCTCGAGCAGGCGCGCGCGGTACGCGCGCACGTTGGCGAAGCGTGCATCGATCGGATGCGTCCAGTCGGCGTAGAACAGGAACGGTGCGGCGGCGCAGTCGGCAAGGCTGAACGTGTCGCCGGCGGCCCATTCGCGCGTCGCCATCACCGGATCGAGCCAAGCGTAGGCGGTGTCCAGCATCGCACGCGCTTCGGCTACGCCGTGTGCGTCGCGGACGCTTTCCGGGCGCAGGCGGTCGAACACGAATTTCTGCTGCGGGCTCGACACGTAGTTGTCGAAGAATCGGTCCATCCAGCGCACTTCGAGCGCGGCGCGCGCGTCTTCCGGCAGCAGGCGCACCGGTCCCGGATGGTGGATCGCCAGGTGCTCGATGATGCAGGTCGCCTCACGCACGACATGCTCGCCGTCGACCAGCACCGGGAAGCGCTCCATCGGCCACAAGGCGGCGAGCTCGGCGTTCGCGGCCGCATCCTCGAGCGAGCGGTAGTCGAATGGCGTCGCATTCTCGTACAGGGCGACCAGCACCTTCTGCGAGTACGAAGAGAAGGGGTGGGCGTACAGCTTCGGCAGGGTCATCGGCATCGGTTCATGATCCATGTGGGTGAACAAGCAGGCGACGAACCGGCGCGTTCGAATTCGACATCGTGCCTCATGGTCGAGCGGGCTGCAGCGCCGCGCGTTCAATCGGTGATCGGTGTGGCGGCTGGTACCATGACGGATCACCGCGTGTCCGAATCCATGCCAAGCCCTCGTCTCCAGTCGAGCATTGCCCTGCATCGTGCTGCGCGTTTCGACGAGGCGGAGGCGGGCTATCGCGAATGCATGCGCGAAGGCGAGCACGAAGCCGCGATGCCACTGGCCACGTTGTTGCTGCAATCCGGGCGCAACCAAGAGGCTGCCGCGCTGCTGGAGCCGCTGGTGCATTCGTCGCCGGAACGGACCGATGTGGCCGTGAACCTGTCGGTCGCATTGCGCAACTGCGGCCGCATCGAGGAGGCGTTCGAGCATGCCCGACGCGCGTCGTCGCTGGCGCCGGGACAAGTGTCGGGATGGAACGCATTGGGCCTCGCCGCGCTCCAGCTCGATCGCGCCGAGGAAGCGCGCGCAGCGTTCGAGCGCGGGTTGCGGCTGGCTCCCGGGCACGTCGCGCTCACCCTGCATCATGCGCATGCGCTGCGCCGCCTCGGTCGTCACGCCGAAGCGGCAGCGGCGTACGAAGCGGTGGTGGCGGCCAGTCCGGCGCTGGTCGAAGGCTGGCGTGGCCTCGCCCAGGTGCAGACCACGCTCGGCCAAGTCGATGCGGCGTTGCGCAGCCGCGCGCGGGCGCTGCAACTTGCGCCGCAGGATCAGGAGATCGCGCTGGAACATGCGGCCGCGCTGCTGCAGGCCGGCCACATGGAGGAGGCGATGCAGCGCCTGTTGCAAGCGACCCGGGCGGACCCCGGCGATGCGCGCGGTTGGGACTGGCTCGGTCGCGCGCAGCTTAAAAAGGGTGATCTGGCACGCGCGCGTGCGTCATTCGAGCAGGCCCACGCGCTCAATCCGCGCGACCCGACGATCGCGCACCTGCATGCGGCGAGTACCGGCGTGCTGCCTGCGAACGTCGAGAGCGAGTACATCCGCGGCTTGTTCGACGATTTCGCCGACCGCTTCGAGGACACCCTGGTCGGCCACCTTGGCTACGATGCGCCGCTGCGCATGAAGGAATTCCTGCAACGGCACGCGGCGGACAGCGCCGCCAGCGTGCTCGATCTCGGTTGCGGCACCGGCCTGATGGCGCAGCAGCTGGTTCGTCCCGGGCGTGTCGTCGACGGCGTCGACCTGTCGCCGCGCATGCTCGCGCGCGCGCGAGCAAAACGGATCTATCGCGAGCTGCACGAAGCCGAGGTGACGCAGTTCCTGCTCGGCGCGACCGCGCAATGGGATTTGATCCTGGCCGCCGACGTGCTCATCTACCTGCACGATCTGGAAGCGCTGTTCGCGGCGACATTGCCGCGCCTCGTTCCGGGCGGCTGCTTCGCGTTCACCATCGAGCAGAGTGCGAGCGGGCGCACGGAGCTGCATGCGGTCACCGCGCGTTACCGGCACGCGGTCGATCAGGTGATGGCGGATCTCGCCGGCGCGGGTTTCGTGGAGGTCGTGCAGGAAGGGATCGTCCTGCGCATGGAGTCCGGGCAGCCGGTCGCCGGCGCGATGGTGCTGGCGCGGCGCGCTGCCTAGGCAATGTGGGTAGGGGTTGGCCCCCGTCGGCGCGACTTCGCGTGGAAGGCAGGGACGGTTGCCGCAACCTGCAGATGACCAATGTGGAGATGACGCGATGCGTAGCGCAAGCCTGTTCGTGCTCTTGGCCCTGGCAGCGCCGGTCCAGGCCGACTCCGTGCATGGTTATTGTGAACGCGGCGGCAAGCGCGTCGAGTTCAGCGACGGTATCGCGTTCGAGGACGCGCGCAACGAGTCGGGCGCCGTTACGACGACGATCTACCTCACGGCGAAACCGCTCGATCGCGCCGCGCTGGCGAAATGCGCCGAGTGTGCGGGCAAGCTCGGCGAGAACACGTTCGTGAGCCCGCGCGGCGATCTGATCGAGGCGCAGCGCAATGCGACGGCGGCAGGCTGGATGGAGATTGCGCACGTCGGTGGCGAACTGGACATGACGACGATCGTCAACCTCATGTATCTCGCCGCGGACGGCACGCTGACCGGCCTCGACGGCGGCAACGGCCGCGTCGAGCTTGACGCGCACGGCGCGGCGCGCGTGACGGGCAAGGTGGTCACCGAGGCGCGCGAGGCGCCATTCAACGAAACGGACATGACCTGCGACATCAGGTTCGATCTCGCCGTCGGCTGGCCCAAGCGCTGACCGCGACCTGCCGCGTCCGGCGTCGGGACGCCGGCGTTGCTCAGTGCGACCGCCGCAGATTGTTCCACTCGACGAGCGTGTCGCGCGGTGTCTGCGCGCGAGGCTCCGCCGCCTGCCATTCCGAGATCCGTTGGCGCTCGAGCGCGAGTCCGTACACGTCGACGAACTGGCCGCGGCGATAGGTCGCCGCCTGCCAGTTGTCGCCCACCTTCACCTGCACGTCCTGGCCTTCCAGCGGAGTTTCGTCTTGCATGTCGATCTCCTTCGCCTGCGCGGACGGGTCACGTCCCGCAACGCCGTGTACGATCAGTATCGTACGTTGGCGGGCACATTCCTTTGCAAAAAATGCGCTTCTGCGGCGATTCGGCGGGCGCGCACGCGGGCCATGGCACCCTGGCGGAGGGGCCGCGCGCTACTGCGCGAGGCAGTTTCGATAGCGCTGGTCGACCCGCTCGGCGAACCATTTCGTGGTGAGCTTGCGCGTGATCTTCGGACTCTCGAGCGCGATGAGCGGCAGCATCGCCCGCGGCAGCGGTGCGCGCTGCCCGCGTTCGGCGAGTTGGAAAACGCGCTCGTACAGCGGTGTCCTCTCGAGTTCGATGCTCTCGCCGAGTTCGAGCGTGCGGTGGATCTGCGCATCGCTCGCGGCGAGCTGTCGCGCGAGCGAGCGCACCGCGCGTTCGGTCGCGCCGGGTCGGTCGCTGGCGTGGTCGATCAGGTCGCCGTCGAGCGCGAGCGGAATCCCCGTGGCCAGGCTCACCGCATTCTGGAACGCCGCGTTGCGACTGGCGTAGAAACCGGCGTTGAAATCCGCGAAGCGGTACAGCATGCGGTCGTACGAGACCGGATAGCCGAGCAGATGCGCGATGCCGAAATACAACCCGCCGCGCCGGCTGAACACTTCGTGGCGGATCGAGCCTTCGATCGGATACGGATAGGGATGCTCGCGTGCGTGTTGTTCGGCGAATTCGATGCTGACCTGCATCGGCCCGCCGGTATGTACGGGGTTTGAATCGGCGAACAGGCGCTGCCCGAGCGGGACGCGGCCGATCATGTCCTCGTAGACGAGGCTGAGTTCGCGTTCGGTGCGCACCGAAGCGATGCGATCCGCATACGAAGGACCGCTCGAGGACGACAGCGCGAGTGCGGTGCGCACGACGAATTGCGGAACGTGGTGAGCGGCGGCGCGGCGGTCGATCTCCTCGCGCGCGATGCGGCCGAGTCCCGGTACCGCGGGATCGCTGGCGAAGTTCGATTCCTGTGCGGCCACCGCCAGCGTCGCGCACAGGTTGCGCGTCGCCGGCTCGATGTCCAGCGTGGCGAGTGCGATCTGGATGTCGGCCGCCCAGCCTTCGCGGTCGACCGTCTGTGGCGGCAGCAGGCGCACGATCTGTGCGCGCACTTCGGCAGGAGTCCGCTCGCGCATCGACTGGCTGGGTGCGGCGCAGCCACCGAGGAAGGCAGCCGCCGCGAGCAGAGTCAGTGCCCCGACCGTCCGGGCGACGACCACGTTGTCCATCGGCAGCCCTCGCGGCGCAGGTGTCCGGTGGAAAGCGTACCTTGTTCGCCCGATATTGGCGCGCCGCGCGATCGATCGCCGCTGAGTCAATCTGCGCGTCGATGCGCCAATTCGTCGGGAGCCGTCATGCCGGGATGGCGAACGCGCTCGTGGTCGCCGTGGACGTCACAACTGGCGATCCTCCGCGACGAAATGTCCGTCGGTGATCGCCAGCGCCTTGCCGGCCTTGTCCTTGAAGTGTAGTTCGAAGCGGCCTTCGATCACTTTGCCGTGCGCGGCGGTGATCTCGAACAGCGTCGCCGTGTTGCTCTTGTCGAGCGCGTAGTCGTCCGCGTCCTTGCCGGCTTCGCTCGCGCCTTTGCTGAATGTCGCGTCGCAGGACGAGTTGTCGAACTCCTTGCTGCCGAGCTTGAGCGCCTTGCCCGCTTCGAAGCCGCGGCAGGTGATCGACAGGCGCTCGATCGGTGTCTTCGGCGGGGGCCACGATGCCGCGCCGGCCGTCGCGGCGCCGAGCGAGAACGCACCGGAGGGCAGCGGCACGAAATGGATCGTGTCGTCGTCGCCGGCAAACGCAACGCCGTTGACCTGGGCGCGGAGCGACTGCGGTTCGCTCGCGTCGGTGACGATGGAAGCTGCCAGCAGCACGAACGAGAGGGCCATGAGCGGGCGGTGTCGGGGAGCCTGCATGCGGTTTCTCCGGTGAGTGTGCCTGGAATAACGCAAAACGCCGCCGCACCGGGACATGCGCAGACCCTGGTTGCGGTCGCTTCACGCGTCCATCCGGAACCGCAGAACCTCAGCGCCGGGCCGTTGTCCGCGGCAGGCGCTTGCCAGCGGCGCCATTGCCGAGCGGGAATCCGCGATCGCGCGCCCAAACCATCGCTTCGGCGCGCGAATGCACGTCGAGCTTGGAATAGACCGCCGCAGCGTGGTTGCGGATGGTGCGCGGAGAAAGCTGCAGGCGCGCGGCGATCGCCTTGTCGGACAGGCCTTCGGCGATCAACGCCAGCACCTCGCGTTCGCGGTTGGTCAGGTCCGCGAGGTCCGGGCCATCGACCAGCGAGTCGCCGCGGCGCACCTTGGCGATGCGCTCGATCAGCGGTGCGCTGAACCAGGAGGCATCCTTCATCACGGCTTCGATCGCCTCGACGAGTTCGATCTCGCTGCGGCGGCGATGGGTGATGTCGAGCATCGCCACGAGCAGGCAGTCGGCACCATCGATGCGCACCGATTCGGCCGAGAGCAGGCAATCGATCGCATGGCCGTCCTTGTGCGACACCTGGCACTCGACGTTGCGCAAGGAACCGGTCTTGCGCAGGCGGGCGAGCGATTGCGAACGCGCGGCGCCGGTGTCGAGGAAGCCGAGGCTGTCGATCGACTTTCCATCCAGGTCCTCCGCCAGATAACCGGTCGTGGTCGCCAGCGCCTCGTTCGCATCGATGATCTCGAAGGTTTCGGCCTTGCATACCAGGGTCGGCACCGGCGACATGCGGAATGCCTTGGCGAAACGCTCCTCGCTGTGGCGCAGCGCATCCTCGATGCGACGGCGGGGCTCGAGGTCCATGAACGTGAACAGCATGCACGGGTCGTCGCCGAACTCGATCGGCTGGCCCGCCACGACCACCAATTTCGAGCTGCCGTCGGCGATGCGGAGTTCGGCCTGCGTTTGCGGGATCGTTTCGCCGGCAACCAGCTGCTCGATCGCGCGTGCGCGATTCTCGGCGCGGTCGAGTACGTCGAGTTCGTAGATCGACTTGCCGACCACCGCGTCACTGGCGAAGCCGGTCATCTCGAGGAAGCCGCGGTTCACCTTGATGTAGCGCAGGTCGCCGAGGTGACAGATCAACGCCGGTGCCGGATTCGCGCCGAACGCCTTCTCGAAACGTTGCTCGGCACTCGCCCAGTCGGTCACGTCGGCGAGGAACAACACGTACAGGTCAGGCGAGCCATCGGCATCGGTAATCGCCAGGCTGCGCACGCGATGCACGCGGCGAACGTCAGGTTGAGCGACGGACGTCACTTCCACGATGACATCCGCGAACGTCTCGCCGGCGATCGCGCGCGCGAGCGGATAGCTTGCCGGGGGGACCTTGTGGTGATTGCGGTAGTGCAGTTCGAAACGCTTGCGGTACTCGCCGATCGTGCGACCGAGCCCCGCGGCATCGACGCCATGCATCGCGCACGCCGCCGCATTGGCCCAGATCAGCTTGTGTCCACGCTCGATCAGGATGACCCCTTCGGTCGAGCCCGACACGATCTGTCGCAATTGGTCGCGATCGGTTGACGGGGGCAGGCGACGCTGTCTCATGGCATGGATCACGTTGCGCGCTGACGCGCGGAATGCATCAAGACGACCACATCAGCGTGGTTCGGGTATGGGGCAAATGCACCAGACCGCCTGGTGCATTCGCAACGGGACGCGGCTCGTTCACGCATACAGACTTCCTGAATGGAGCGGAGCAGCGCGAGCTTGCTCCGATGCGCAGCGAATATACGCGATCGCTGCGCGCCGACGACAACCGAAGGAAACCGCAGATGACCGAACCGCACGAGCCGCAATTGCTGTCCCTGGCCGTAGTCGAGATGACTTCGCGGATCAGCTATGTGCAGCAGTTGCTGGCCTCCGAATCGTACGCGGCAGAATTCCGCCTCGAGCCGTCTCGAAATGCGCCGCCAGGGTCCCACTGGGTCGACGTCTGCGTCGACATGACGGACGCGCTTGCAGCGATGCGCACGATCCGCAACGTGCTGCTCTCGCTGTTGCACCTCGCCGACCGCGGACTGGTCGGGCATTTCCGCATCGTCACCGGCAGCGACTTGTTGCGGCGCCCAGAGCCCGGCGCGGACCACGGCACGCCCGACGGTGGACCATGCGCCGCCTAGGCGCGCGGAAAGCGCGCGGGCCGATGCGCGCCGGCGCCCTGCATTGTGACCTCGCCGCCGCCGCGCAGCGGATCTATCTCGACCTCGTCGACGGCGATCTCACGGCATGGGCCGACGCCGAAGGGGTCATCTGGTTCGTGCAGGCCGATGACGAGCCCGTGGGGGTCGATGGCGGGATCGTCGGCACCTATCGAATGGGGGCGTCGGCATCGGACATCCTCGACGACCTGGTCGAATTGCGCCGGTCGCGCTCAACCGATGCCATCATCTACTGATCGAACCCGTTCGCGAACAGGTAGTCACCGGTGAACACGTAGACCGCGCCCTGGTTCGTGAAGTCGAGGTCGCGCCCGAGCGAACCCGCATACAGCGTGCCGTCGGTGTGGAACGCCAGCGTGAATCCGAATGCGTCGCCGTCGCGCGGGTCGTCCAGCATGATCTTCTGCTGCTGGCTCCAAAGGCCGGCCACCTTCGCGAAGACGTAGACGGCGCCCGGGCCGCCGGACTCGTTGCAGCCGATGGCGAGGGCAGACGAACCCATCGCGGTGGTCCAGCAATACGTGTCGGGGGTGGCGTCCTCGGGCAGCAGGCTCGCCTCGGGCAACCATCCGTTCACGCCGCGATGGTAGACCTGCACCGGCGTCGCCGCGGTGTTGCCGGTTGCCGCGTAGTAGTCGCCGCGCAGGCTGCCGTCGAAGCCGAGGCTCTGACCGGGAATCGAACCGGCCAGCGTGCCCTGCGGCTGCCACACGCCGCTGATGCGCTTGTAGATCGCGATCTCGCCGGTGTCGCCATTCGCGCTCCAGTCGGTCAGCATCGCGGTATCGCCCTCGAATTTCACCGGCCAGCCGACGTGATCGATGGTCTGCACCGGCGTCCAGGCCCCGGCCGATGAACGCTCGTACACGTAGGTGTGGTCGTGCCGATTGCTGATCATCGCGGTCGTACCGTCGAACGCGATGCTCTCGCCGAGTTCGTTTTCGTAGACGGGTGCCACCGGCAGGAACTGTTGCTCGAGCGACCACACGCTGCCTTCGCGATGGAATGCGTATACCGCGCCCGCCGCGTCGACGGCGCCTTGCGTGCGGCCGATCGAGCTGATCAGCGCAACGTTGCCCTTCAGTGCGATGCGCAGGCCGAAGTAGTCGCCGGCCATACCATCCGGCGCCAGGATGCGCGACTCATAGACGTAGCTGCCATTCACGCGCCGGTACACGTACACGGCACCTCGGTCCTGCTGCACGCCGATGTCTTCCTGGTAGGCGCCGACCAGCAAGGTGTCGCCGTCAGTGGCGATCGCGTGTGCGCGTGCATCGGTCAGGCCCTGGCCCAGATCCAGTCCGCGCGTGAGCGTCAGCGTGCTGCCCTGCCAGGCGCCGAACAGCACTACACCCTGGGCGGGATTGCCGTACATCGGTGCCGCCGCGTTGCCGACGATGAGGGTCGGCCCGCTGCGGTCGATGTCGATCCGAAAGCCGAGGTATTCGCTCGCGCCCGCTTGCGGATCGGTATCGGTCGAACGCGCGTCGACGCTGGTGAAGCCGGTGGAGAAGCGCACGACTTCGACGGCGCCGCCACCGGTGGCGGCGGCATTGCTGCCGCACTGGCCGATCGCTGCCCAGTAGTTGTCGAGCGCGAGCGAACAACCCCAGGCGTCGTCGGCGACCGACGGACTGGCCTGCAATACCGTGCGCGGCGTCCACGTGCCGTTCGTGCGCGTGTAGCTGCGCACGCGACCCGGATGCGCGTTGGCGGTGTTCGACGGCGAACTGACCAGCAGCCGATCCGGCGTACCGAGGTCCGCACCGCTGATCGCGACTGCGCTGCCGAAGCGGTTGCCGGTCAAACCGCTGCCGGGTTCCACCAGCCGTGCGACCTCGTTCCAGGTGTCGATCGTGAGTTCGTAGACGTAGGCCGCGCCCGCGTCGGCGAATCCGCCGACGGTTTCGCTGGGTGCGCCGACGACGATGGCGCCGGAGACGATCGCCACCGCCTGGCCGAAGCGCGCACCGGCTTGCGGTGTCGTGGGCTTAAGGTCCACCGATGACCACTGGTTGTTGTTGCTGCGGCGCAGGATGCGGATGCGACCCTGGTTCTGGCCGGTCGTGCCGTCGTAGCGGGAATCTCCGGCGACCGCGATGTAGCCCTGGGTCGCGATGCTGTCGTAGTAGAAGCTCGTCGACGAAATGCCGTATTGCAATTCCCAGCCACTCTCCGTGTGTGCGTAGATCTGCAGGAAGCACCGGCTCGTGGTCGAGTCGTAGCTGGTCAGGACCAGCGTGCCGTCACGCAATGCGAGCTGCGCGCTCGAGTCGCCTTCGATCGCGATGTCGTGCCCGGCTTCGTGCGTCCAGTTGCCGTTGCTGCGTACGTAGGTACGCACGAGTCCCTGCCGGGTCGGAATGCCCATGTCCGCGGCGACCGCCATGTCGCCGTCGATCGAAACGGAAAATCCGAATACGCGAGCGGGTGCACCATCGCCCGAGGGAATCGCGCTCAGCGCCTGGCTCAGCGCGTAGGTGTCTGCCGCATCGGCATGAATGGCGAGGCCGACGAGGGCGAGCGTCGACCAGAGCAGGACGCCGAGAATCCGGGGGAAGGGCATCGCGAACCTCGTGATCGGGCAATGTGTGCCCTGATCCACGCGAAACGCGGTTGGCGGGGGCCACCTGCGGGTGCCCGTGGCGGAGTCGATCGCGCGACGGCAGAGTCCTGACGGACGCCGGCAGGATCAGGCGCGTGTTGCGGCGGCGTACATCGGGCGCACGCCCGCGTGCCGAGATGGCGGCGGAAGGGGACTACCCGGCGAACCCCGTCGATCCATCCGTGGGCGCAGCCGCCGTCGAACGGCGGCCATTTCTCAGCCCTGGGCCAGCCATTCCAGCACGCCGCCATGCTTGAGGCATGCACTTTCGCGACGCTTTGCGTAACTGAATGACAAATCCTTGCACTGGGCGCTCGCCTCGAGACCATTGCCGCTGCTCTCCTTCGCGGCGGTCGGTGTGTTCTTCGAGACGCACTTGCCATCGGCAGTCATGTGCCCCGGCGTGCCGCCGGAAGCGCCTTGTGGACCCGCAACGCGCAGCACGCAGGCTGCGCCTTCGGCCGCGGAGGCCATCGAGGACGCCATCGCGACAGTCAGGACTGCCGCACCCGCCACCAGGCGGAAACCAAACTTGCGATTCATTGCCTCACCCTTGCGATAGGACTAGGACAAGGGAGACGAAGCATATTACGTGCCATGAGTGGGGAAGCGAGCTGAAAGAACCGGTAGCCGGCCTGGTTGCCAGACTGAACGCAAGCGGTCACTTTTTTACACATCCGGCGGCGAACGGAGCGCACGTTTTGCTGCGCCGCAATATGATGTTCCGCGGAAATTTGTCCGCATGCATGTTCGCCGTCGGACCGTGCACTTGGCCCTTTTGTTGCTTGCATCTGTGCAGGCGCCATTCGGCGACGCGGAACGGATACCGATGAAGGGGACTCGCTGCCCGCGGGTGCGGTTACCTTGCCTTGCGAACGGCGATGACTTCGCCAATGCGCGTGCGCTCCTGCGCGCGGAGTGGCAGCAATGGCCCTGAGGCGAAACACGATCCAGTGGGAGGATGCGCTCACACGCGTCGAGCCGATCGCGTTCGTCGAGCTGGTCGGAGACTACTACCTGCGCGAGGGTTATCGCGTCGAGCGCGCAGGGGCGGAGTCGCGCGAGCAGGGCATTGACGGCAAGGTCGACCTGCGCCTGCACCGCGGCAACGAGCATATCGTCGTGCAGTGCAAGCACTGGCGCGCCTGCCAGATGCCGCCCGACGACGTGCACGATCTGCTCGGCATCGCGCTCGACGAAGGCGCGACCGGAGCAATCCTCGTCACCACCGGCGAATTCACGGCGGCGGCGCTGCGAGCGGGACGCAACGAACGGATCGAGCTCATCGATGGCCGGATGATCCGGGCACTGCTCGACCCGATTGCCGTATTGCAGGCCGCTCATGCGAGCGACGCACGTGCCAGCGCGAATCCACCATCGGCGCTTCGCACGACACGCGAAATCCGCCGGCGCGCCGCGCGCCCCTACCTCGTGCCTGCGATGGTTTTCGCCGGTTGCCTGATCGTGGCGATCGGCATTCTGCGCGCGCTGCCGAGCGCGGCGCATCCAACCTCGCGCAAGAGCGACGCCGACGCCGCGCAGGCCCGGTTCGCGCCGCCACGTGCGACGAAGCCTGCGACCGCGCGCATGCCGGAGGTGTTTCAGCCGATCGACCATGAAGCCGCGCGCATCGCGCTGCGCCCGATCGCCGGCGTGCGCAATACGGCATGGCTCGACGCGTCCAATCTCGTCGTCACGGTCGAAAGCTCGGGGCAATACAACCCCGCGATGATCGAGACGATCTGCCATGCGCTCGAGCCGCTCGGCGACACCATCCCGCTGGTGGTGAACCTGCGCGAGTTCGGTGCGCGGTCGATGGACGTGACGATGACGCTCTCGCGCAGCTGCCAGCTGCCGCGCGGGAAGTCCATGCAAACGGATCGCCAGATCGAGGTGGTCGCATCAGGCTCGCGCGAACCTGCATTCAGGCACACATCCGGCCCGCACTGAGCGCAGCGGGGCTAGAACGCTCGCGTCGGGCGCTCATGCTGTGTTGCGGTAGTCGCGCGCGTGAGAACGCGGTGCGGGACAGCGCTGGTCGGGATACGTACCGCTCTTTCCGGATAGCATGGCCGGATGACCGAGCAAGTGCACGATTCGCCCGGATTTCCACGGCGATTGTCAAACGGCAGAGCCTTCGTCTACGTGATTCCGTGCCGTGACGACACGCGCTTCAAGGTTGGTTTCGCACGTGATCCGATACACCGCTGGCGCAGTTTCCACGCGCGTTTCTACGCCTACTTCGATCTGCAGCGAGGGTTGCTGGTGGAGGCGACGCGCGTCGCCGAGGCGCGTGCGATCGAGCAGCGGCTGTTGTCGGAGTTCAGGACCTTCGAGGCCCCGGCGCCGCTCGACATCGCTGCGTTAGCCGGCGGCTCGAGCGAGTGGCTGCGAGGCGTGCTCGACGACGTCGTGGCGCAAGCCATCGCTCTGGCGTCCGCGCGCGGACTGGTGCTGCATCGTCCTGCGAGCGATTGGCTGCGCGCGCACCTGCTCGAACGGCGCGAACTGCTGTTCGACTGGTCGATGCGCCTGCTGGAGCAGATCGAGTACGAACGCGAGCACGGTGGCCCGTCGTGCCCGCCGGTTGCCGCCCGCGCACTGCGGGACACGCTGGATGCGTACGCCTGCACAGGCGTCGAGCTTGCCGACCATCTGCCGGCGGCCGTCGTTCGCTGGCTCCGCCAGGGAGATGCATGAGCCTTCGCCCGTTGCCACGATCCTCGCCCTCTCCCCGCAGGCGAGGGAGGGTTCCCGCGGGGGAGGCGAGGCAGGCGAACCGGCTTGCCGGGGGAGAGCGAAGAGGGACGGCCAGCCGGTTGGTGACGACGATACACGCTGCCTGCGGCGCTGATGCCAACGCGTGCATCGCGATCGATTTGCCGAAACTGCGCGAAGGGAGTGCAAGAATTCCGGTGTGAGGGCGTGGCCCCCGCGACCGCCTACGTGCGTGGACAGGGACACATCCTTGCGGAGGCGTCATGTCCACACCTGCGTTGTTGTCCCGCGCCAACGCGGCGCTGCTCAGTCTGCTGCTCGCGCCCTGTCTCCACGCAGCGGTTCCGCTGTCGGCCGTCGGCAACGTCGGGCTGCCAAACCCGAATGCGATCGCGCCAGCTGGCGACGCCTTCGGCAGTTCGATCGCCGTCGGCGATTTCAACGATGACGGTATCGACGATCTCGCAGTCGCGGATCGCGAGCATCCAAACCTCGTGCGCGTGTTCTTCGGCACGGCATGGGTGGTTGGACAGCCGGTCGGCTTGCCGTTCGCGATGGAGACGATCACGCTGCCGACCGTGCCCGGCACTACGCTCGGCCCACCGGTGGCGCTGGTCGCGGGCGACTTCGGCCACGATGCAAGCGACGATGACGATCTCGCGGTCGGCGTTCCCGGCGACAGTTTCAGCACCGACAACGCCGGCGCCGTGTTCGTGTTCGATCGCGCGATCGGCGGCGGCTGGTCGCTTATCGACACGATCCGCCAGGGCTACGACGGCTATCCCGGCATCTCCGAAGCAGGCGACCACTTCGGTGCAGCGCTCGCGGTCGGCAACTTCGACCAGAACGACCTGCCCGATCTCGCCATCGGCATTCCCGGCGAAACCACCAGCGGCCAGGCGAGCTCCGGTACTGTCTACATCGTGTACCAGGGCGTCGGTGGCCTCTATCCGGCATCGGTGGAGGCGTTCTATCGCGGCTACAACGGCCTCACCGGTGCGCCGAACGCGAACGAGCAGATCGGGTTCGCGCTCGCCGCGGGGGACTTCAATGGCGACAGCGTCGACGATCTCGCGGTCGGCATTCCCGGCACGACCTGTGCCGGCTACGTCAACGCCGGTTCGGTCATGGTGCTGCTCGGTCGCGACGATCTCGATGGCCTCGATGCGGCCGGCGTCAGCTACTGGAACCAGACGCACGCCGGCGTGCTCGACGATTGCGAAGCGAACGACCGCTTCGGCAGCGTGCTGGTTGCCGGCAACCTTGACGCCACGTTGATCGGCGATCCGGTCACCGCCGATCTCGCGATCGGCGTTCCCGGCGAAACCATCGATGGTGTCGCGCTCGCTGGCGCGGTCAACGTGCTGTTCGGCAGCAGCAGCGGCATCACCGCTACCGGCGACCTGTTCCTGCATGAAGGAATCCTGCCCGGCGGCTCGCTCGGCGCCGGTGCATTCGGCGCGCGCCTTGCTGCCGGTCGCGTCAACGAAGGCGTGCTCACCCACGACAGCCTGCTGGTCGCGGCGCCGCTGGCGAGTGTTGGCACGATCGCGACGGCCGGCAGCGTGTGGGTGATCCCGTCCAGCGCGGGGGCATTGGCGCCCGATCGCGCGGAACGCCTTGTCGTCACGCCCCAGTACGCCGCATGGCCGGCGGCGAACGCGGACGGGTTCGGTGCGCAGCTCGCGGTCGGCGACTTCAACGGCGACAGCGACAACGACATCGCGATCGGCGTGCCGGGAAGCGACGCGACCGGCAGCGGCGCCGGCCTCGTGCAGGTGATCTACCAGAGCGGATTCATCTTCGTCGACGGCTACGATGGATGAGGCGAGGCTGTACCATCGCCGGTTCCATCCTCCACGAGAAGACCATGAGCCTGTCGATGTACGAAGCATCCGTGCCGGTATTCACCCAGTTGTTGACTGCACTGGACGGCAATCTCGCCAAAGCCGCCGTGCACGTGGCCGAGAAGAAGATCGAACCGGATGCGCTGCTGCGCGCGCGGCTGTTCCCGGACATGTTCGACTTCGTGCGCCAGGTGCAGATCGCCTGCGACTTCGCCAAGAGCGTGCCCGCGCGCCTTGCCGGTGTGGATGTGCCGTCGTACGACGACAACGAGGCGACGTTCGCCGACCTGCGTGCGCGCATCGCGAAGACGCTCGCCTTCATCGGCACGCTCGACGCAGCGAAGTTCGACGGCAGCGAGGCGCGCGAGATCGTGCTGCGTCCGGGCACGCCGAAAGAGAAGCGGCTCGGTGGCAAGGCCTACCTGCTCGCCTACGGCCTGCCGCAGTTCTTCTTCCACGTCACGACGGCGTACGCGCTGCTGCGCCACAACGGCATCGAAATCGGCAAGAAGGATTTCATGGGCGCGTACTAGCCCGGTGCGCCGGTGCGTGCCGGGCGGTGAGGCCGGCCCGCCAGGTACCGCCCGGATGCCGCTGCATCCGCATCGCCCGATTCCCCGTAATGATCCTGGAACCCGGACGGGCCGCATGGCGCGGCTCGCCCGACGGGAGTGCATTACAGGGGCCAGGTCCGTGATACGGCCTGGGCACGCAATCGAACGCGTCTCGGAAGCAAGGCCTGGAGATTGACTCCAGAGGCTCTCCGCGCTCGATCGCATCGCGTTATGGAGGGCAACATGAGTTCGAAACACCTGCTGGTCCTGCTTGCATCGGCTGCTCTGGCTTCGTGCGCGAATTCGCCGACGGCCCCGGATTCGCGAACTTCGGCCAACGCCATGCCCGGCATGTCATCGGCATCGACAGCAGCACCGGTGGAAGCTCCGCCGCCCCTGCCATCGTCGCCGCCGCCCCCGCCACCTGCTGTTCCGCCACCGCCACCGCAACCTCAAGCGCCCGTGCGGAAGGCTGCGGCCGAAAAGCCGGCACACCTCACATCGGCGCAGAAGGACTTGGCAACGAAAGGCGCGGCACCGCAACCCGCATCCGCATCGAACGCCTCATTTGCACTGAGCGGCCACGTCGACATCACGGCCGGCGCCGGAGCGGGCGACATCGGCCAGGCCGTCGTCTACTTCGTTCCTGATGCCGGTGCGCCGAAACCCAGGCCCGGCGACTATCGCATCTACACCCACCTGCGCGCGTTCGATCCACCTTCGCTGGTCATCCCGCTGGGCAGCCGCATCATCTTCCCCAACCAGGACGACATCCTGCACAACGTGTTCTCGGCGACACCGGGATCCGAGTTCGACCTCGGCACCTACGCAGAGGACGAGCGCGCGTCGTACACCTTCAAGAAAGCCGGTGTCGTCACGATCAATTGCAACGTGCACCAGGACATGCAGGCGAACGTGCTGGTGGTGGCGACACCGTATTTCGCCAACGCCGATGCCAACGGAGACTTCCGCCTGGCCAACCTGCCTGCCGGACCCGGCAAGCTGACGCTGTGGCACCCGCGCGCGCAGGCGCAGACACAAGCCATCAACGTGCCTTCGCTGGATCTGCTGACGCTGCAACTGGCACTGACACGGCCTGCGGTCAGCGCGCACCTCAACAAGGAACGCAAGCAGTATCGAGCAAGCCTGCAGCCGAAGGACTGAACCATGCAACGTACGTTCTTCGCCGTGGCTGGCGCGTTGCTGCTCGCGGTCGTCGCGATCGTCGTCGTGACCGGCTATTGCCAGGTCCGCGGCGTGGAGCGCAGCGTCGACGACAGCGCGCTGGATGCTGCGCAGGCGGTCCAGGGCGAACTGCTTCGCTTGCGCAGCGAAGGCCTGCAACAGGTTTCGAAGGCGATCGCGGACAACGCCGGCTTCGTCGCCTATGTCAATCGAGCGCTGGGTGGTTCCGAGGGCGCGGCGGTTGCCGATCTGCATTCCATCCAGGACCAGCTCGACCAACGTCGCGACCTGCTCGGCCTGGACATCATCGCGATCCTGTTGCCGTCCGGACGTCTCGTCGCGAGCGCGGGCAAGGGCATGCCGGAGACCTACGAATTCGGCAGGGACAACCGCTTCATCGAGGCGATGCGAACGGCTGCAGTCACGTCGGGAATGTGGTCGCTGAATGGACAGGTCTGGCAGGTGGCCTTCACGCCCATGATCCAGGGGGGCAATGAAGTGGCCGTGCTGCTGACCGGTCGCCGTCATGACGCACGCGTCGCGAGAGAAATCGCCGGCACCAGCCGCGCCGACTATGCGCTGCTGCTGGCCGCCGACGCGGGACCGATGCCCGCTGCGACGAGTCTCGATCCGGAGGCGGCCGATAACCTGGCGAAGGCGCTGCGCGCGCATCCGGAATGGATGACGGAAGCCACGCATGCCGCAGTCGGCGCTCCACCCGCGCTGGACGGCGCATTCGCGCCGCGCGTGCGCTTCCACGTCCTCGCCGACGCCGGAGTTTCATGGCTGACCATCGCGCCGGCCGCACACGTCGGTGCGCTCGCGTGCGCCGTGACGCTGCCGTTGATGTTCGCCCTGTCGGGCGTATTGCTCGCATTGGGTGCGGCGCTGTGGTGGATCTGGAGCTACTGGGTTGGTCCCTTGCTGGCGCTGGCTCGGGTCGCAGACCACTCGGCGGTCGGTGACTACTCGGTGGCGTTCGCGCCGCGCGGCGCCGAAGCCGTGCAGCACATCGGCAATGCATTGAATCGCGCACAGGCCCAACTCGGACGCCACCGCCCGGCCCCGGGCGCGCCGCGACGCCGCACCACGGACCTGAAGTGACGGATGCCGTGGCTCGATCACGCAACACCATGCAGGGGGAGATCGTCTCTATGAACCATTTCGCGTTGAAGGGCACGCTGCTGTTCTGCGGGGTTGCCGCTGCCATCCACGGCAGTGCATTCGCCGCCGAAGAAGCGCCGGCAACGGAGCAACAGGCGGTCGCGACAGCACCCGTCTCCGGCGAATACCACGTGATGGGCAGCGACAAGCTGCTGCTGACCGGCGGCGTGTCGCAGATCGAAGGCGCCGCCGGAGGTGGCCTCACGCCATGGGCGGTGATCGGCGGTTACGGCACGCGCGACCAGATCGGCGCGAATGCGTTCTACACGCGCCTGAACGTGCAGGACTACCATCTCGACGATGTCGGCGTATTGATCGGATTGTACGACCGGGTCGAATTGTCGTTCGCGCGCCAGCGTTTCGATACCGAGCAGGTCGGTGCGGAGCTCGGCCTCGGCAGGGGCTTCACGTTCGGGCAGAAGGTGTTCGGCCTGAAGGTGAAAGTCCTCGGCGACGCCGTCCTCGAGCAGGACAGCTGGGTGCCGCAGGTGGCGGTCGGGTTGCAATACAAGACCAACGACCAGGGCGCGGTCCTGCACGCGATCGGCGCGCGACACGACTCCGGCACCGATTTCTACGTCAGTGCGACCAAGCTCTACCTTTCACAGAGCCTGTTGCTCAACGGAACGTTGCGCCTGACCAAGGCGAACCAGGCCGGCATCCTCGGCTTCGGCGGCGATCGTCGCGACAGTTATCGGCCGCAACTGGAAGCGTCGGCAGCGTATCTGCTGAGCCGAACGCTGGCGGTCGGTGCCGAGTACCGGATGAAGCCGGACAACCTCGGCATCGCCCACGAGGACGACTGGTACGACGTGTTCGTCGCCTGGGCGCCGATGAAGAACGTGTCGGTGACGCTCGCCTATGCGGACCTCGGCAACGTCGTCATCCACGACAATCAGCGCGGACTCTACCTGTCGCTGCAGCTCGGCTTCTGAATCCACGCGGAGACACCCATGAATTGCCGTACCTTTTCGATTCCTGCCGCCTTGCTCTGCGCGCTGATCGCCACGGCGCCCTGCGCCTTCGTCCTCGCCGACGAAAATCCTGCGCCGGCCGATCCATCGCTGGTCTCCGTGTACAAGGAGTTCGGCGGAAAGGAAGGCCTGGTTGCCCTCATGAACGACCTCATGATCAACCTGGTCGACGATCCGCGCACGCGCCCGTTCTTCGCCGATGCGGACCAGAAGCACATCAAGGCCGAACTGGTCGACCAGTTCTGCGTGATCCTCGGCGGGCCTTGCCAGTACACCGGCAAGTCGATGAAGGAATCACATCGCAAGCTCGCGATCGACGAGGCGGCATTCAACGCCCTGGTCGAGGACCTGCAGCGTGCGATGGACAAGCACAAGATCCCGTTCCGCGCGCAGAACAAATTGCTCGCGAAGCTCGCGCCGATGCACCGCGAGGTCATCACGCGGCCGTAGTCCGGCCTGTCAGGACCAGCGGGTGAGGATCTGCGGTGGCACACCGACGCGCGCGCAGGCACGAGGCGCGACGCCGTCCGGCAGGGCCGCGCGGAACATCGGCGACAGCGCGTGCAGCACGCTCGCGGCGAATTTCGCCCGGGCGCGCTGCAGTGGCGTGCGGGAGAGCAGCGTCGTCGCCCAGTCCGGCAACAACGCGGCCCCGGCATCGAGGAACAGGTTGCGCGACAGTCCCGCCGCCGGCACCGGCAGGCGGATGCGTGCGAGCACGGCGAGCACTTCGCGCGAGCGCTGGTCGAACACGAGGTCGTTGCGCACGCGCGCGAAGTAGGCGAGGACCTCGTGTTCCGACGCCGGCACGTCGCGTGCGCCGAGTCGTTCGGCGATGCGTTTCACTTCGCCGTAGTAGCGATCGGCGGCATCGGCGGGCATCGCGATGCGCGCATAGCGGCGGTAGCCCTGCAGGAAGCCGAACGCTTCGGTGACGTGCACCCAGGTCAGCAGCTGCGGATCGTCGGCGGCGTAGGCACGTCCGTCCGCGGCGCTGCCGCGTACCTGCGCATGGATGCGCGCGACGCGCGCGAGCAGTTGTTCGGCATCACCTCGCGAGGCGTACGTCGTACCGGCGACAAACGCGGTGGTGCGACGCAGGCGACCGACGAGGTCGTCGCGGAAGTTCGAATGGTCCCACACGCCGGCGAGCGCGAGCGGATGCAGCACCTGCAGCATCAGTGCGCACAGTCCGCCGGACAGCATGCCGGGAAAATCGGCATGCACGCGCCAGGTCGCGCTGTCCGGTCCGAACAGGCCCGCATCGCCTGGCGGCTGGGTGTAGTCGATGCCGTCGTGTCCACGCGGAAATGCGCCGAGGACCCAGCGGCGGATGTGTGCAGCGGCAGGAGCGGCAAGGCGTGGCAAGGCATTCATCGCGGCGATGGTAGCGGGGTATCGGTGTTTCCGTGTCCGTCGCGCCGCCCGCGCTTCGTTGCGGGAGCGTATCGGATCCCAGAAGACCCCTGAACAACCGGGCTTTTGCTCGTTGGTGACGGCGACGACGCGGCATCGGAAATCGGCGCGATCGCGAGCGATCCCTGCCAGGATTGAAACGCCCGGATTTCAGTCGACCAGGATGGACGGAATCGCGCGTCGGTCATGTGCCTCGCGCACGGCGCAGCAATAATCGCCGCCCATGACGAAGCGTCGGCACGCGGCGGGGCGCTGCTCGTAGATGGTGCAGCGCATGTGTTTGCGATCGACCGCGACGCACCAACCGTCCTCGCCGCGCTTGAGCATATCCACGCCCTGCACGCCGCGTTCGATCAATTCGGCAGGAACATGGTCGTCCGGCATCAGCACGACGGTGAGGCGACAGCAGACCGCCGCGCAGTTCGAGCAGGAAACGCTGCGGTCGATGTGCGCTGCGGGCGGTCGTCGATGGCTCATGACCGGCGCTGCGCATCGCGCGACGCGTCGTCGCGCCGATAGTGGATCACGCGTCCGCGAAACGGTTCGATGTCGGTGTCCTCGAAGCGCTGGCGCCGTTCATCGACCGCGTAGCCCTGTGCCTTCATCGCGCGCGTGAACGATGCGCTGTTGCCGCGGCCCGGATCGGAAAGGACGATTTCGGCATCCGCTTGCGCGTGCCGCTGCATCATTCCCGCCAGCTGCGCGGCGTGGCCTCGTTCGTAGAGCACGTCACTGGCGATGATCACGTCGAAACGGCCGAGGGTCGCGTCGGGTTCGTTCCAGGGCAGGTCGCGGTAGCGGATCGATGTCAGGTCGTTCAACGCGGCATTGTGCTCGAGGAACGACTCGGCGAGAGGATGATGGTCGCTTGCCGTGATGTCGGCTTCGCGCCGCTGCAACACCAGGCTCGACAGGCCGAGGCCGCAACCGAGTTCCAGAATGCGCTTGCCGTCGATCGCGAACGCGCTCATCGTTTCGGCCAGTGCATGGCCTGAAGGCCAGGGTTGTCCGAACAGCGCCCATTGCGCGCTTGAAATACCCGCGCGTTCCGCGTCGCCTTGCGGATCGGCAAACTGCTGTCGATCGCTCAGCGAACGGACCTGGTAGTCGTGTCCGCCGATGCTGAGAGTCAGATTGCGAGTTGCGTAGCCCTGCATGGGCGCTCCCGGCTTGCGTCACTTCGCGGCGCGGAGTGATGACGCGTGGATGGGAGCGAAGCGGGGACCGCATACGGTCGGCGGGACGCGCAGCACGACGTGCCGCGCGGCCATCTTACATCCGCCCGCGCACGATCGTGCGGCGCCGATCGAGGCGCGTTAAGCTGGCAGCCACGCAGGACTGGAGGGCGTCATGTCGGATCGGAACCTGAATGCCGGCGATTTCGATCCCGAGGTACTGCGGTTGTTCGATCAATACGTGCACGGGTTGATCGATCGTCGCGGCTTCCTCGCCAGCGCCGCACGTTTCGCTGCCGGCGCCGCCGGCGCCGCGGGCCTGCTTGCCGCGCTGAGTCCGAGGTTCGCGCAGGCGCAGCAGGTGAAGCCGAATGACCCGCGCGTGTCGGCGAAGCACATGTCGTTCGCTTCGCCGTCCGGTTACGGCAAGGCGAGCGGCTATCTCGCGCGGCCGGCGCAGGCGAGCGGACCGTTGCCGGTGGTGCTGGTCGCACACGAGAACCGTGGCCTCAACCCGCACATCGAGGACATCGCTCGACGCCTTGCGTTGGAGAACTTCATCGCGTTCGCGCCGGATGCGCTGTTTCCCCTCGGTGGCTATCCGGGCGACGAGGATGCGGCGCGCGCGCGCTTCAAGCAACTCGACCAGGACAGGATACGCGCGGATTTTCTAGCTGCCGCTGACTGGCTGGGCCGCGTCGACGGCGGCAACGGACGCATGGGTGCCGTCGGCTTCTGCTACGGCGGCGCCATCGTGAATTTCCTCGCGACGAAGTTGCCGCAGCTCGCCGCGGCGGTCCCGTTCTACGGTCCCGCACCGCCAAGTGCGGACGTTGCCGGCATCAAGGCCGAGCTGCTGGTCGTGCTCGCCGCGAACGACGAGCGCGTAAACGACACCTGGCCCGCCTACGAGGCGGCACTCAAGATGGCAGCAGTGCACTACGCGCTGTACCAGCCGGCCGGAACCGAGCACGGCTTCAACAACGACACCACACCTCGCTACGACAAGCCAGCGGCGACCGAAGCCTGGCGGCGCATGCTCGCCTTGTTCGAGCGCACCCTGCGCAGCCATCCGGCGTGACGCCGGATCGACCGCGCAGAGACCCCGATCGCGCAACCGATGTCACGCCGCATGCTGCACACTGTGCGGCATGAACGCACCGACCATCCCGGAAGGACCTCCCATGTCTGCCAGTCTTGCGCAACCGCCGCGTCCGATCGATTGGTCCCAGGTGTTCCTTGGCGGCCTGCTGATCGCCGCCGGCGACATCGCTTTCGCGACTACGGTGTGGTTCACGTGGGACGCAGCGGGAATCACCCGCGTGTTCCAGTCGATCGCGGTCGGCGTGCTCGGCAAGGCGAGCTTTGAGGGCGGCGTGCCGACCGCTGTGCTCGGCGCGGCGCTGCATCTGTTCATGGCGACCATGTTCGTGGTCGCCTGCACGCTTGTCGCGCGGCGCGCGCCGGCGCTGCTGCGCAAACCGTTCGTGTACGGGCCGCCGTACGGCGTCCTGCTCTACCTCATCATGAACTTCGTGGTGATGCCGCTGTCGCGCGTGGGCGCTTCGCCATCGTTCAAGCATCTCGACACGATTGCGCTGAGCGTGGTCGCGCACATGCTGTTCGGCACGATCTGCATGCTGTTCGCGCAGCGCGCGTTGCGCCGCGCCTGATAGAATGGCGGCGGATCGGCAAGGCTTTGGAGCAGGGCGATGGCCACCGGCTGGGCCGGCGATGGCGCGGTGCAGGACCAGATCGACGCGACCGTCGAGGACGCGGTCAAGCGTGCGCGCAGCCGCATGCGCAAGGGTCCGAGCCTGAGTCAGTGCGAGGAATGCGATGCGCCGATCCCCAAGGCGCGACGCGACGCCGTGCCCGGGGTGCGCCTGTGCGTCATCTGCCAGGACGCGCACGATCGCGAGCAGTCCGCCGCCGCCGGCTACAACCGCCGCGGCAGCAAGGACAGCCAGTTGCGCTGAGCGGGATCGCGGCGCGTCGGTGCGACTGTTTGCATCGTCGGGACATCTGAACGGGCAGTCCACATAGGGAATGCCCGCCCATGCACCATCCACCACGCCTGCGCCTGCTCGCGCCCATCTGCCTGTCCCTGCTCGCCGTGGCCCCTGCATTTGGCGGCGAGGCGCCCTCCATCGATGTCGAAGAAGCCCGCGCCGCGATCGCGCAGGCGGAGCGGTTGTGCCGTCTCGATGATGGCCACCTGTGGGGCGTAAGCCTGTGCGGTCCGTTGCTGCTCGCCGATCCGGCGACGCATCGCGTGGTCGCCAGCGCTGCGGATGCCCACGGTGAGCTGCGCGCCGAGCATGGCGTGTACGTCGGGCGATTGCCCGACGCGGTGCAGGTCGCGAATACCGCGCTCGACTGGAACGGCGTGCAGTGGGTCGCCCTCAGCTGGCCACTGCCGCGCGAGCCGGAGGCACGCGCCCGACTGCTGATGCACGAGTCCTGGCATCGCATCCAGGGCGCGCTCGGATTGCCGCAGGCGAGTCCGACACCTGCGCATCTGGACAGCCTCGACGGTCGCATCCGCATGCGACTCGAATGGCGCGCACTGGCGGCTGCGCTGTCTCCTCGCGGCAAGGCGCTTCGGCAGCAGGCAATTGCCGATGCGCTGACCATTCGCGCGTGGCGAAGGCAGTTGGGCGGCACGGCTGCAGCCGATGAGCGCGCGCTCGAACTCAATGAAGGGCTCGCCGAATACACCGGCTATCGGCTGGCCGGCGCCGACGCGTACGCGCGCGTGCGCGCCGACCTGCGCGCGGCAGAGCAGGGAGCGTCGTTCGTCCGCTCGTTCGCGTATCACTCCGGACCCGCGCTCGGGTTGCTGCTGGATGAGGCCGATGCGCATTGGCGCAGCAGGCTCGCTGCCTCCACCGACCTCGGAACATTGCTCGGCGAGGCGGAGTCGATCGTCATGCCAGCGGATCTGGAGGCCGCTGCGCAGAAGGTGTTGGCGCGCTATTCGGGTGGCGATCTGCGGGCGCAGGAACAGGCGCGTGACCGCGCGCAACGCGCGCTGCGTGCGCAATGGCAAGCCAAGCTGGTCGATGGACCGGTGCTGCTGCTGCCGTTTTCCGACATGCACATCGGTTTCGATCCACGCAACCTCGTCGCGTTGCCGCCGCATGGCACCGTCTACCCGACGCTCCGCATCAGCGACCGCTGGGGCACGCTCAGCGTCGTGGATGGCGCGCTCATCGATGACAACTGGTCAGGTGTGCAGGTGCCGGCGCCGGCGCATGGTGGTGCATCGGCCCACCCGCAGGGCGACGGCTGGCAACTGGACCTCGCGCATGGATGGACGCTGGTTCCGTCCGCGAAAAGCGGCGACTACACGTTGCGCATGGAAAAGGACCCTTGACGCAACGGAGGTCGATTTCACTCGTTCGCGTTCGTCGCCATCGTTGTCGATGCGAAGATCGCATCGCCGCCACCAACGAGGAGCCGAGCATGACCCGTATTTCCGTACCGTCCGCGCTGTGCATGGCGCTGCTTTCCGGCGCCGCCAGTGCAGCGCCGGTGAGCTACACGATCGATCCGTCCCACACCTATCCGAGCTTCGAGGCGGATCACATGGGCATCTCGTACTGGCGCGGCAAGCTCAATGCGAGCGAGGGCAAGGTCGTGCTCGACAAGGTTGCCGGCAAGGGGAGCGTCGAGGTGACGATCAATCTCGCCAGCATCGACTTCGGTCAGGACAAGCTCAACGAATGGGCGCGCGGCAAGGATTTGTTCGACACGACGAAGTACCCGAAGGCGACCTACAAGGGGCGTCTGGAGCAGTTCGCGAACGGCGTGCCGGCAAAACTCGTCGGCGAGTTGGACCTGCACGGCGTGACGCAGCCTCTGACGCTGACGATCGACCGCTTCAAGTGCATCCCGCACCCGCTGTACAAGCGCGAGCTGTGCGGTGCCGATGCGGTCGGCACGTTCGACCGCGCGAAGTTCGGACTCGATGCGGGCAAGGACTACGGCTTCGACATGTCGGTCGCGCTGCGCATCCAGGTCGAGGCCTTGCGCGACGAGTGACGCGGGAGGCGAATGGTTGGTGGATCCGTCGCTGCCGCATCAACCAACCCCGGTTCCGTTCGCACCGAGCGCAGGCCGCAGGCCGGAGTCGAAGTGTTCGTCGAGAGGGCGTTTCGCCTTCGCTCGCCGATGCGGGCTGCGCTCGACGCGAACGGTTGGTGGATCAGGTCCGCATTGCCGCCTTGTCCGCCCTTGCACGCTCAGTCCGGCCCTTCATGCTTGTGCGCGATATCCGCGCCCATCATGTAATTCTCGATCAGCGCCTGATGGTCGGCGAAGATCGTGCCGAACGCAGCGGCGAACGCCTGCGATTCGAGCGCGTCTTCCGCATGCCCTGATACGTGTCCGACTGCGCGCGTCACCGCATCGGCGATGAGCGTGTGGTGGTGGGTGCCGGTGATCGGATGCGACGTGACCATGCTGCCTCCCGCGGGTCGAGTGGATCGGACATCCCTCCTGCACGGCGGCTTCCTCGTGGGGCGAAGCCGCCGCGTGTTTCACGCCGCCATGGTGCCGAACCGGCCATCGTTGAAATCCGCGATGGCCTGGCGGATCTGCGCATCGCTGTTCATTACGAATGGGCCGTAGCCGACGATCGGCTCATCAATCGGTTCGCCGGCCAGCACGAGCAGGGTCGCGTCGGTGTTCGCCTCGATCGCGATGTCGCTGCCGTCGCGGTCGAACTGCACCAGCTGCGCTTCGCGCGCAACGGTTTCGCCGTTGACCAGCAGCGTGCCATGCAACACGACGAGGGCGGCCGTATGTCCTTCGGGCAACGCGAATCGCGTGCTGCCACCCTGGTTCAGGCGCAGGTCCCACACGTCGATCGGGGTAAACGTGCGGGCAGGACCACTCCGGCCGGCGTACTCGCCGGCGATGACGCGCAACCGCCCTGCGCCATCCTCGAGTGGCACCGAAGGGATCTGCGCATCGCGCAGGGTCTGGTAGGCCGCGTCGGCCATCTTGTCCTTCGCCGGCAGATTCACCCACAACTGCACCATCTCGAGCGTGCCGCCGTTGCGCGTGAACGCCTCGGAATGGAATTCCTCGTGCAGGATTCCGGAGGCCGCGGTCATCCATTGCACGTCGCCCGGACCGATGTGACCACCGGCGCCGGTCGAGTCGCGATGATCGACTTCGCCCTGGTAGACGATCGTGACCGTCTCGAATCCGCGATGCGGGTGGACGCCGACGCCGCGCTTGTGGCTGGCTGGTTCGAAGCGGGCCGGTGCGGCGTAGTCGAGCAGCAGGAACGGGCTGAGATGCTTGCCGAGGCTGTCGTAGGAAAACAGCGAGCGCACCGGGAAACCGTCACCGACCCAGTGCGGGCGTGGTGCGCTGTGGACGCCGAGAATCTTCTTCATGAGTGCTTTCCCTCGTGACCGGGCGGATCGCCCCGTCGGACTGGCAATCAAGATATCTTCGGGACGATGGCGCCGCTAGACCGCGCAATCTATCCTCAGTGTCCTGTTGGCAGGACAATGGCCGGCAAATGCAGGACCTGAACGACCTCTACTACTTCGCCCAGGTGGTCGATCGCGGCGGCTTCGCGCCGGCTGGGCGAGCGCTCGGCATTCCCAAGTCCAAGCTCAGCCGGCGCATCGCCGCGCTCGAGGATCGACTCGGCGTCCGCCTGATCCAGCGCTCTACGCGCTATTTCTCGGTTACCGAGATCGGCCAGACATTCCACGCGCACTGCAAGGCGATGCTGGTCGAGGCGGAAGCGGCCGAGGAAGCGATCGAACTCACCCGCTCGGAGCCGCGCGGCGTCGTGCGCATGACCTGCCCGGTTGCCTTGCTCGACATGCAGGTCGGTCGCATGGTCGCGGACTTCATGATTGCCTACCCGCGCGTCGAGGTGCATCTGGAGTCGACCAACCGGCGCGTCGATGTCGTCGGCGAAGGCATCGACCTTGCGGTGCGCGTGCGACCGCCGCCGCTGCAGGACACCGATCTCGTCATGCGCGTGCTCGGCGAGCGCAGCCAGTGCCTGGTCGCCAGCGCGGACCTGCTTGCGCGCCACGGCAAACCGGTCGTGCCGGCTGACCTGCTGCATCTGCCAAGCATGGATCTGGGCGTTCCGCAGAGCGAGCACGTGTGGAACCTGCAGGGGCCCGACGGTGCGCAGGCGGCGATCCATCATCGCCCGCGCCTGGTCACGCGCAGCATGAGCGCGTTGCGAACGGCGGCGGAAGCCGGCGTCGGTGTCGTGCAGCTGCCATCCATGCTGCTGCGCGAGGAGTTCGCGCGCGGCGCGCTCGTGCGCGTGATCGAGGAATGGACGCCGCGGGCGGAAATCGTGCATGTCGTGTTCGCCTCGCGCCGCGGGCTGTTGCCGTCGGTGCGGGCGCTGCTCGATTTCCTGGCCGAGCGCTTCGCGGCATCGACCGGGGACTGACATGTGCGAACAAGCACCTGCCGGCAGGCGCGTGATGCTGACCGAGATCCTCGCCCAGGTCTCGGCCGACGCGTTGCAGGGGGAAACGCTGGAAGAAGTCCTGCAGCGCATCGTCGATTGCGTCGCGCGCCGTTTGCCGGTGGCGATCGCGAGCATCATCCTGCTGAACGAGGAAGGCACCCACTTCGTGCAGGAAGTCTGGTCCGGCAAGCTCGACCTGCAACTGCCGTTCGGCATGCCGTGGCCGATCGAAGTCGGAGCCGCCGGGCGCTGCGTGCGCACCGGCGAGGTGCAGTTGATCGCCGATGTCGCGCACGACCCGGACTACGTGCCGGGCAATGAAACCGTGCAGTCCGAGTACATCGTGCCGATCCGCCATCGCACGCGCCTGCATGGCGTACTGAACCTGGAGAGCACGCACGCCGATTTCTTCACGCCGGAAGTGCGCGCGATGTTTGACGCGGTCGCGTTGCAGATCGCCGGCACGATCCACCTCGCGCGCGTCGTGCGTGAACTGGAAGTCGCCAATCGCAAGCTCGAACAGTTGTCGATGAGCGACGGCCTCACCGGCATCGCCAACCGGCGCTGCTTCGACCTGCGCATGGTCGAGGAATGGCAGCGGCATGTTCGCGACGGCCGTTCGCTCGCGCTGCTGCTGGTGGACGTCGATTGTTTCAAGGCGCTCAACGATGCGCGCGGCCACCTGCACGGCGACGAATGCCTGCGCGAACTCGCGCGCCTGTGCACGCGTGTTGCGGAGGGCCATTGCGAACTGGTTGCGCGGTACGGCGGCGAAGAGATCGCCCTGCTGCTGGTCGATGGCGATCTGCGTGCGGCGCGTCGCCTCGGCGAGCGCCTGCGTCGGCGCGTCGAGGCGCTGGCGATGGCGCATCCGGCTTCGAGTGTTGGCCCGCACGTCACGGTCAGTGTCGGCGCGAGTGCGCTGCGCCCGCAGGCGGCGCAAACCCCGGAGTCGTTGATCGACACCGCGGATCGCGCCCTGTATGCGGCAAAGGCGCGTGGACGCAATCGCGTCGTTGCACGCGTGGTGCCGTCGCCGTCGGGATCTGCCGGTCCGCCAGCGGCCGAGGCGGCCCACCCCGGAAGCGACTGACGCCCCTGGCCGCGTCGCGCGAAAGCGCAGGGGCGCGACCGCGCCTGCGGCGCCGAAATCTAGGCTGACAGCACGCCATGCGGTCTTGCAACTTCGCGGAACTTCGTTCCGCGGCGCTTGGCACCAACAGCTTCGCGAGCGGCCCTGAATCCCCGGAATGGCTTGAGGGTGCTCGTGGCACAACGCATTAGGCGCTCGCGCCAGCCTGGCGCAGCAGGCGTTCGACGCGGTGCGGCCGCGCGGTCGCCGCGATGTCGTGCGGTGTCGTGTTCTTGGTGCTGACGCCCGGCGCGAACTCGATGCCGATGCTCGCATAGCAATGTTGCACGAAGGCCGAGCAGTACAACGACCCTTCGCGCGCGAGCAGGTTCTCGCGCGTGCGCAGGTCCGGGCGCGCGAGCGCCAACAGCGTGCCGACGATCTCGCGCAGGGAATAGCGCGTTGCATCCGCCAGCAGGTCGAGAGCCGTCGCCAGCACGCGCGCCGATTGGCTCGCATCGAGGCCGAAGTCGAGTACCGCGAGGTTCGGCCAAGCCGCCTCGTCGAAATACTTGGCGAGGCGATTTTCCTGTGCGCCGAGGCGGACCTGCTTGTGGCGCACGTCGAGATCCGACTCGAGCACCCACCAATGGCCGTCACTGCGTTGCTCGCCGATCAGGAACGCGTGCGACCATGCGCTGCCGGCGGCATCCGCGGTGAGCGCGCGTTGCGCCTTGCGGATCGAGCGGTCGATCGGATGACTGCCGCCCGCGAGCCCGATGCGCGCGGGCGCGGCGTGCGCAAGCAGGAAGTCGCGATTGGCGGGCAGGGTAGTCGTCGGCATGGTGTGGTCGCTGCGGGTCTGTCCCGATTGTAGGCAAGTCCATGGTCAAGGGTCGCTGCCCGCGGGCGGGAACGCTATCCTTGCGCTTCGTGCAGCCGCCCCTGTGACCCCGACGATGACCGATACCCTGCCTGATCGCCTCTGCGTCAACCCGAAGAGTCCCCACTACGACGAAGCGCTGCTCACGCGCGGCGTCGGCATCCGCTTCAACGGCAAGCAGCGCACCGACGTCGAGGAATACTGCGTCAGTGAAGGCTGGATCCGCGTGCCGGCCGGGCGTGCGCGTGATCGCCGCGGCGATCCGATCACGATCAAGCTGAAAGGCGAAGTGGTGCCGTTCCTGTTCGATGGGCAGGAGGCGGCGCCGTGAAGTTCCTGATGCTCGTGTACACCGACGATGCCCTGCTCGAAGCACTGCCCGACGGCGAGTTCGATCGCCTTATGCACGGGTGCATCAGCCACGCCGACGAGCTCAAGGACGAGGGCAAGCTGATCGAGTCGCAGCAACTCGAAGCCGCCTCTACCGCGAAGTCGCTGCGCATCCGCAACGGTCGGGCAAGCGTCGTCGACGGTCCGTTCGCCGAGACCAAGGAAATGCTCGGCGGCTTCAACCTGATCGAAGCGGCCGACATGGACGAGGCACTACGCATCGCGGCCGAGTTTCCATGGGCGAAGTACGGTTGTCTCGAACTGCGCCCGGTGCGCGATTTCGCCAAGGTGCGAGCGCGCGTCGGCGCCTGAGGCGGAGCCCTCGGCCGACAGCCCTCAAACCTCTCGCACCATGCCCGCCTGCGATAGCGTCACCTCGCACCGGTAGCGTCGGCGCAACTCGTCGGCGAGTGTCGCGCGCGCAGGTTCTTCCCCGTGCACGAGCACGACGGGTGGATGCGCGGGACCTGCGCCATACCAGTCGAGCAATCCCTGCTGGTCCGCATGGGCGGAGAGCCCGCCGACCGTGTGGATCTGCGCGCGGACAGGAATCTCCTGGCCCAACATGCGCACGCGCGGCACACGATTCACGAGCAGTCGGCCGAGCGTTCCCTGCGCCTGGTAGCCGACGAAGACCACATGGCAGCGTTGGTTGGCGAGGTTGTTGGCGAGGTGGTGGCGCACGCGACCGCCGTTCGCCATGCCCGAGCCGGCGATGATGATCGCGCCGCCGTGCAGGCGGTTGATCGCCTTGCTTTCCTCCACGCTTTCGCTGATGTGCAGGTTCGGCAGCTCGAATGGCTTGACGCGTCCGCGCCAGACGCGCGCCGCTTCGGCGTCGAACAATTCCGTGTGGCGGTCGTAGACACCCATCACCTTGGCTGCCATCGGGCTGTCGAGGAAGATCCGCCACGACGCAAGCTGCCAGGTATCGAAGTGCGCGGCGCACCAGTACAGCAATTCCTGGCTGCGTCCAACCGCGAACGCGGGGATGATCACGTTGCCGCCGTCGGCCTTCGCCTGCTCGAAGATCGAGCCGAGCTCGGCCACCGTTGCCTGGCGCTCCTTGTGGTTGCGGTCGCCGTAGGTCGATTCCATCAGGATCAGGTCGGCTCGCGGTGGCGGTGACGGATCGCGCAGGATCGGCGTGCCGCGCATGCCGATATCGCCGGAGAACAGGAGCGTGCGTGGCGACGCGCCGTCTTCGCGCAGTTCGACCATGCACGAGCCGAGGATGTGCCCGGCATCATGCAGGCGCACGCTGACGCCGGGCAGGAGCGTGTGCGCCTCGTTGTACGACAGCGGGCGCAAGCGCTTGCGCGTCGCCTCGACATCCTCGCGCGTGTAGAGCGGTTCGACGTCCGGCTCGTGGTCGGCGCGATCGCGGTTGCTGCGCTCGGCGGCCTGCTCCGCGAGCGAGGCGGCGTCGAGCAGCATGATCGGCAGCAGATCGCAGGTTGCCGCGTGCGCGAAGATCGGCCCGCGGAAGCCGCGCTTGACCAGCAACGGCACGCGCCCGACATGATCGATGTGCGCGTGGCTGAGCACGAGCACGTCGATCATCGCCGGGTCGAATCCGAACGGTTCGAGATTGCGCGCCTCGGCTTCGCGGCCGCCCTGGATCATCCCGCAGTCGAGCAGGATGCGCTTGCCGGCGACTTCGACCAGGTGGCAGGAGCCCGTGACTTCGCCGCCGGCCGCGCCGTGGAACTCGATCCGCATCGCAAGACTCCATGGGATGAAGCGTGCGACGTTACCATGACCCGACCGTGCCGCAGGGCAGCGTTCGATGTCCGATTCCGATCCGAAGCCCGAGAAGCCGATGGCGCCCGACCCCGCCGATTGCTGTGGCGGCGGCTGCGTGCGCTGCGTCTTCGACTTGTACGACGTCGCGCTCGAACGCTACGAAACCGACCTCGCTGCCTGGTTCGTGCGGCACCCCGCCGCGCAGGCCTGAATGCGCCGACCCGGACCAATGGCATGGAGGTGGTCGACGCAGGCCTGCTAGGATCGGGCGATTGACCTGCAGGAGTCCGTCCATGTCCAAGCACACCCTCGTCTGCGCGATCGCGCTGGCCCTGCCACTGCTGGCCTCTGCGGCCGATGCGCCGACGTTCGACGCCAAGCGCCTCTCCGACGAAGTAAAGACGCTGTCGTCCGATGCGTTCGAAGGGCGCGGACCGGCCACCCCGGGCGAAGTGAAAACGATCGCCTACGTGATCGAGCAGATGAAGGCGGCCGGGCTGAAGCCGGGCGGTGACCTCAAGGACGGCCAGCGTGGCTGGACCCAGGCGGTCCCCTTGCTGCGCGCGGAGATCGTCGGTACGCCGAAGTTCGCGCTCGCCTCGGCGGGCAGGACGCAGGCGTTGACCCAGGGAACCGAGATTGCCGTGCGCGCCGCGCTCGATGGCTCGAAGGCGGTGTCGATCAAGGATGCGCCGCTGGTGTTCGCCGGCTACGGCGTGAGCGCGCCGGAACGCAAGTGGGACGATTTCAAGGGAGTCGACCTGCACGGCAAGATCGCGGTCGTGTTGATCAACGACCCCGACTTCGAGACCGGCAAGGGCGACTTCGGCGGCAAGGCAATGACCTACTACGGCCGCTGGACCTACAAGTACGAGGAAGCCGCGCGTCGTGGTGCCGCCGGCCTGCTGATCGTGCACGAGACGGCGCCGGCCTCCTACGGCTGGGCGACCGTGAAGAACTCGAACACCAACACGATGTTCGACATCGTGCGCGATCATCCGCAGACGGAACACGTTCCGCTCGAGGGCTGGATCACCCACGAGTTCGCGCTCGACCTGTTCAAGCGCAGCGGCCTCGACTTCGCCGCGCTGAAGAAGCAGGCGCAGACGCGCGGCTTCAAGCCGGTTGCGCTGAAGGGTGCGACGCTGTCGGCGGAGTATGCGGTCGACAGCCAGGTGATCACTTCGCAGAACATCGCCGGTCTGGTCGAAGGCAGCGAGCGCCCGGACGAAACGGTCATCTACAGCGCGCACTGGGACCATCTCGGCATCGGTGCGCCGGATGCGAAGGGCGACCGCATCTACAACGGCGCGGTCGACAATGCGACCGGCACGGCGGCGCTGATCGAGCTGGGCCGCGCGTTCGCGCAGGCGCCGCGGCCGCAGCGTTCGGTCGTGTTCCTCAACGTGACTGCGGAGGAGAAGGGCCTGCTCGGTTCGGAGTACTACGCGTCGAAGCCGCTGTACCCGCTGGCGAAGACGGTCGCCGTCATCAACAGCGATGCGTTGGGCAGCGAAGGCATCGCGCGCAACTTCACGACCTCGGGCAGTGCGGAATCCGAGTTGCTCGACGCGTTGATCGCGGACGGCAAGGCCTTCGGACTCGCCTATGCGCCCGATCCGCACCCGGAAGCCGGCCACTTCTTCCGCTCCGATCATTTCCCGTTCGCCAAGCGCGGCGTGCCGGCGCTGTCCTATGGCTCGGGCAACGACCTCGTCGTCGGTGGCGTCGCCGCCGGCGAGGCGGCCGGCAAGGACTACACGAAGAACCGTTACCACCAGCCCGCCGACGAATGGGCCGCGATCAAGGACTTCGACGGCCTCGCGCACGACCTGCCGCTGCTGTACAAACTCGGCAACGACCTCGCCAATTCGACGCGCTGGCCGAACTGGGCGAAGGGCTCCGAGTTCCGCAGCACGCGTGACGCGAGTGCGGGCGAGCGCAAGTAGACCCTTGGGAAGGTCCGAACCACTGAAGGCTCGTCATTCCGGCGTAAGCCGGAAGTTTCCAAACCTTCCAGCGAGAACTGGATCCCGCCTTTCGCCGGGATGACGAGGTGTTTCGACTTCGCGGAACTTCGTTCCGCTACGCTCAACACGAACGGTTCTGGATATGAGTTGGCTGATCCTTGTCCTCGCAGGGTTGTTCGAGATCGGCTGGGCGATAGGGCTCAAGTACACGGATGGCTTCACGCGCCCGTGGCCGACGCTCGCCACGGTTGCCGCGATGGCGATCAGTCTCGTCCTGCTCGGCATCGCGATGAAGACGCTGCCGGTCGGCAGTGCGTACGCGGTGTGGGTCGGCGTCGGCGCGGTCGGCACGGCGATCCTCGGCATCGTCCTGCTCGGTGAGCCCGCGAATGCCGGGCGCCTGTTCAGCCTGGCGCTGATCGTCGCCGGCATCGTCGGCCTGAAGCTCGCCACGCCGGGCTGAGTGCGGAATTGCCGATGCGCAATCCTGGCAACACCAAGCGCCCTCCCCAGCCAATCGCCCGCGCGCGAGTGCTTCGCCGTCGTCGCTAAGATGAGGGTGTCTGCAGGAGGGTGCGCCGTTGAAGGTCTTGATAACGCTTCCGTTCGCGCTCGCGATCGTGCTCGCGCATCCGGCTCGTGCGGCGGATCAAGCGATCGAAAAGGGGAATGCCAGCGCGTTCTCGCCGGAGGTCCGCGCAGAGGATTTCGCCGCGCATGTGCGAACGCTCGCCTCGGATGTATTCGCTGGCCGCGCCCCGGATACCGACAGCGAGGACCGCACGACCGCCTACCTGCACGAACAGTTCGAGCGCATGGGACTGCAGCCCGGTATCGGCGACCGCTGGTTCCAGGACGTGCCGGTGATCGCCAGCACCGTCGATACCGGTCGCAGTCACATGCAGATCGCGGTCGCGGGCAAAACGCATTCGTTGAAATTCGGCAAGGACGCCGTGTTCGCGACGAATACCGGCCAGCAGGAGCTGCGCCTCAGCAACAGCGCGCTGGTGTTCGCGGGCTACGGCATCGATGCGCCGGAGCAGGACTGGCACGACTACGCGGGCGTGGATGTCGTCGGCAAGACCGTCGTGGTGCTGGCCGGCGTGCCGGATGTGATCCGCGGCACGACCTGGTACAGCCGCTACGGCTACAAGCTCGAGGAAGCCGCGCGCCAGGGCGCGGCCGCGACGCTGGTCGTGCACGACGAGGGCGACGCCGGCTATTCGTGGGAGTACGTGAGCACGCGCGCGAGCATGCCGCAGTTCGACCTGCCGATCGACGCCGATCCACAACCGCCGACGCCGGTGCGCGCGTGGATTTCCGCGCCGGCCGCCGATGCGCTGTTCGCGGCGGCCGGCATGTCCTTGCGCGGGCTGCAGGACGCGGCGCGCAAGCGCGGTTTCCATGCCACTCCGGTCGGCGACGCGCGCATGAGCGTGGTGATCGACAGCACCGTCGTCGGCGGGCGCTCGCGCAATATCGTGGCGAAACTGCGCGGCACGCGCCATCCGGACGAGGCGATCGTCTACTCCGCGCACTGGGACCACCTCGGTACCCACCCGGGCGAGAGCGGCGACAACATCTACAACGGCGCGATCGACAATGCGACCGGCGTCGCCGCGCTGCTCGAAGTCGCGGCGCAATTCGCCGGTGCGGCGACGAAACCGGAGCGCAGCGTCGTGTTCGTGTTGCCGACGCTGGAGGAGTCGGGCCTGCTCGGATCGAAGTACTACACCCTGCATCCGGCGGTGCCGATCGCCAAGACCGTCGTCGACATCAACTTCGACGCGCTCGTTCCGGTCGGCCCCGCCAGCGACTTCGTCGTGGTCGGCCTCGGCATGTCCGATCTCGACGATGTCGTGAAGCCGTTCGTGCTGGGCCGGCATCGGACGCTCGAGGCGGAATCGCGCAGCGAGAAGGATTCGTTCTTCCGCTCCGACCACTTGAGCTTCGCGCGCGCCGGCGCGCCGGTGCTGTTCATGCGCGGCGGTACGCGGACGCGCGGCGCCGCCGATCCGCCCGCGCTGTGGAACGCGTATGGCAAGCGCTACCACACGCCCGCGGACGAGTTCGATCCGCACTGGGACCTGCGCGGCATCGTGCAGGACATCGAGGTATCCTGTGCCGTCGGCTGGAAGCTCGCCAACGGCCACGAGTGGCCGAACTGGCATGCGGACAGCGCGTTCCGCGCGATCCGCGACGGCTCGCGCGCGGCAGCAGTGGTCGGAATGCGGTGAGGCGCGTGCATGCGGATCGTCAGCCTGTTCGAGGGAGCCACGCTTGCGGTGCGCGACTACCACTGCGAGGCCGGTCCGGCTGACCGCTCGGTGGTCGAGTGCTTCAGCGAACATTCGATCTCGTACGTGCGCGAAGGCAGCTTCGGTTGCCACGCACTTGGTCATGCGCACGAACTCGTCGCCGGCGCGTTCCTGATCGGTCATCCCGGCGACGAATACGTATGCACGCACGACCATCATGCGGGGGGCGACACCTGCCTGTCGTTCCACTATGACGCGTCGCTCGTCGACGCCATCGGCGACTCGCGGCGCGGCTGGCGCGCCGGTGCCGTGCCACCGGCGGCCGAGCTCGTGGTGCTCGGCGAACTGGCACAGGCTGTGGCGCGGGGTGACAGCGAACTTGGCCTCGACGAAGTCGGCGTGCTGCTGGCGCGGCGGTTTCTCGCCCTGCGTGAAGGCGGTCCGCGTCGCTCGCTTGCGCTGTCCGCGCGTGACCGCCGCCGCGCCGTCGCGACTGCGCTTTGGCTCGATGCGCATGCGCACCAGGCGATCGACCTCGACGCCGCCGCGCGCGAGGCGGCGCTCAGCCCGTACCATTTCCTGCGCGTGTTCGGCGCTGTGCTTGGCGTGACACCGCACCAGTATCTCGTTCGGGTGCGCCTGCGCCGCGCCGCGCGCCTGCTCGCCGATGCGGAGCGCCCGATCACCGAGGTCGCATTCGACGTCGGCTTCGGCGATGTATCGAACTTCGTGCGCACGTTCGGACGCGCTGCCGGCATGTCGCCGCGCGCGTTCCGGCGCGCCGCACGCGGGGACCGCAAGATTTTCCAAGAACGTCTCGCCGCGGCTACGTAACCTGCGCGCTCCCTCATCGGAGACCGCGCATGTACGACCATATCGGCTTGAAGACCCGCAACCTCGCCACGAGTTCGCGTTTCTACCGCGCAGTACTCGCGCCGCTTGGACACCAGCCGGACGCATCCGGCAGTGGCTTCGGTCCTGCGGATGCCCCGTCGCTGTGGCTGTACGAACACGCAGGCGTCGTCGGCGGCACCCACGTCGCATTCCGCGCGGGGAATCGCGCTGCGGTCGATCGCTTCCATGCCGAGGGACTCGCGAACGGAGGTCGCGACAACGGTGCGCCCGGCCTGCGCCTCGACTACGCGCCGACCTACTACGCCGCGTTCCTGATCGATCCCGACGGCAACAATGTCGAGGCCGTCTGCATGGACGCGACCTGACGCCGCGATGATCAGCCGTCGTGCAACACGAGCAGGCGGCGTTCGGTCATGTCCTCGATCGCGTAGCGGATGCCTTCGCGACCGAGTCCGGAGCGTTTCACGCCGCCGTACGGCATGTTGTCGACGCGGAAACTCGGGATGTCGTTGACGACGACACCGCCGACTTCGAGCGCGTCCCACGCGCGCGTCGCGTGGACCAGCGAATCCGTGAACACGCCGGCCTGCAGGCCGTAGTCGGAATCGTTGACATTGGCCAGGGCGTTCTCGAAGTCGTCGAACGGCGCGAGCAGGGTGACCGGTCCGAACGCTTCGAGGCGGTTGATCTTCGCCTCGCGCGGCACGTTCTCGAGCACGGTGGCCTCGAGCCGGTTGCGTTCGCGCCCGCCGCCGCAGAGCACGCGTGCGCCGCCGGCGACCGCCTCGGCGATCCAGGCTTCGAGGCGCTTCGCCGAGGACTCGTCGATGAGCGGGCCGAGGAAGGTGTCGCGCTCGCGCGGGTCGCCCGCCTTCAGTGCCTTCGTCGCCGCGACGAAGCGGTCGCGCAATCCGGCGTACAGCGACGCATGCACGTACACGCGCTGGACCTTGATGCAGCTCTGGCCCGACTGGTAGTACGCACCGAAGATCAGCCGCTCGAGCACGTGGTCGAGCTTTCCGCGCTGGTCGGCGTCGACGATGCAGGCGGCATTGCCGCCGAGTTCGAGCACGACCTTCTTGCGCCCGGCCTTCGCCTTCAGGTCCCAGCCGACCTGGCCGCCAGTGAACGAGAGCAGCTTCAGGCGCTCGTCGCCGACGAACGGCGCGGCGTCCTCGATGCGGCAGGGCAGGATCGAAAATGCGCCCTTCGGCAGGTCGGTTTCGGCCAGCACCTCGCCGATGATCAGCGCGCCGATCGGTGTTTTCTCCGACGGCTTCAGCACGAACGGACAACCCGCGGCGATCGCCGGCGCCACCTTGTGCGCGACCAGGTTCAGCGGGAAGTTGAATGGCGTGATGAACGAGCAGGCGCCGATCGGCACGCGCTGCACGAAGCCGCGATAACCGTGCGCGCGTTTCGAGATCTCGAGGTTCAGCACCTCGCCGTCGATGCGTACCGCTTCCTCGGCGGCGACGCGGAACGTGTCGATCAGGCGCGCGACCTCGCCCTCGGAATCCTTGATCGGCTTGCCCGCCTCGATGCACAGCGCGAGCGCAAGTTCGTCGAAGCGTTCGCGGAAACGCGCGACGCAGTGTTCAAGCACGGCTTGGCGCGAATAAGGCGGGAACGCGCGCATCGGCGCTTCGGCATCGATCGCTGCCGCGATCGCGCGTTCGATCATCGCTGCGTCGGCCAGCGCTACGCGTGCCGCGACGTCACCGGAATACTTGTCGACGACGTCAAGCGCTTCGTTCGGCTGCAAAGCTTCACCAGCTACATAGAGCGCAAATCGCTTGGCAAGAGTCGCGGTCGGGGTTGCTGAAGCGTGTTCAGTTGGTGGGTGTGTACACATGACGTCAATCAAGCGCGACTTCTTGCCTGATGGCTGAATCTGGCGGTGATAGCCAGGCCCCGTTGCCTCCACCAGGTGCTGAGGCTGAACAAGGGACTTCTCCAACAAATCGTCCAAATCACGCGCCGTAACCGTGTGCGGCACGATGGATATCCGAGCTCCGGATTCGTGCTCGGCAGCTACGAGCAGCCAGGTGCCGGGCTTATCAGCCTCTCGCTGGCTGGCGTAATGTCGAACTTCCCATCTGCCAGATCGTGAAAGGCGTGCGATGGTAAAAGCACTCCCCGGCTTCCGACTGCCAATGATCTGGGCAAGATGCAGTTTCGCTTCCGACCTCGTATCAATGATTGTTTGTTCGAGTCGACGTACGAAATCGTGAAACTCCGTGAACTCGTCTTCTGAGATGAGGCCGACGCGCGCGCCTCGTTGGGCACTTTGAATCTCATTCCACACTTCGAGGCGTGATTGTTGCACTGCGTTCCTCCGGCCTCTCAGGCGGCACGTCTGCCCTTCAGCGGCTGAATTCCGGCGAGCGTGCCGGCGAGAACATCCTTCGCGATCGCACGATCGTGATCATCCTGCAGGCCTGTCCAGAATCCTTCGGAGGTTCCGAAAAAGCGCGACAGGCGCAGGCCGGTATCCGCCGTCACGGCGCGCTTGCCGGCGACGATTTCGCCGATGCGCCGCTGCGGGACGCCGATTTCCTTGGCGAGACGGTACTGCGTGATCGCCATCGGCTTGAGGAATTCCTCGAGCAGGATTTCGCCGGGAGTGGGGTAGGGAACGGTGCGCATGGGGTCCACGGGTTCAGTGATAGTCGACGATCTCCACATCGAATGCATCGCCCTGTTTCCACACGAAACAGATGCGGTACTGGTCGTTGATGCGGATGCTGTATTTGCCAGTGCGATTGCCTCGCAATGCTTCCAGTCGGTTCGCTGGCGGAATCTTCAGATCTTCGAGCTTCGCTGCGCGGTTCAGCATGGCGAGCTTTCGCATTGCGCTGGCTTCGATCGCTTGCCAGCGCCGGACGCGCTTGCCCTCGAACAGGGCCCGACTTTCCTTGTCAGCGAAATTCCGGATCATGTGCCGATACTAACGAGATGCGTTAGTATCGGCAAGCGCTGCAGCATAAGGTTAATTGTCCTTGACAGTGAGCGCGAGTTCGCCATCCGCGAGGCGCGCGCGCAGTGCGGTGCCGGCGGGCGCCTGTGCAATCGAGCGCACGACGGTAGCGGATTCGCGCTCGAGCAGGATCGCATAGCCGCGGTCGAGCGTCGCCAGTGGACTCACCGCGTGCAGGGTTCGGGCAAGTTCGCCGAGGCGTGCATTGCGGCGCTCGACGCCGACCTGCACGCCGCGGCGAAGTCGCTCGCGGGCCGCGTCGGCGCGCTCGCCGGCGCGCGCGAGCAGGGCGAGCGGATGCTGCGCGAGCAGGCGCGTGCGGGCGTGGCCGAGTCGGGCGGTTCCGCGTTCGCGTGATTCGTCGAGGCGGCGCTGCAGGCGTTGCCGCAGCATCTGCAGGCGTTCGTCCGCTCGCGCGAGGCGCGCCTGCGGGCGTTGCGCGTTCAGTCGCGCCAGCAGGTGGTCGAGGTGCTGCGCACGTGATTCGAGACCGCGCTGCAGGCGCTGCGCAAGGCGCTGGCGCTGGCGTGCGAGCGTGCGAGCGAGATCGAGCGCGTCCGGCACCAGCAGCTCGGCCGCTGCCGACGGCGTCGGCGCGCGCAGGTCGGCAACGAAATCCGCGATGGTGAAATCGATCTCGTGGCCGATCGCGGACACGACCGGGATCGTGCTGGCGCGGATCGCGCGCGCTACGGCTTCGTCGTTGAACGCCCACAGGTCTTCCAGCGAGCCACCGCCGCGCGTCAGCAGAATCACGTCGTGTCGATGCGCGTTGGAAGCATCCTGCAAGGCCGCAACGATCGCGGGCGGTGCCTCGCGGCCTTGCACGGGTACCGGAAGGATCTCGATCTCGGCGAGTGGATAGCGGCGTTGCAACACGCTCAGCACGTCGCGGATCGCGGCGCCGGTCGGCGAGGTGATCACGCCGATGCGGCGTGGGAATCGTGGCAGGGCGCGCTTGAGTCCCGCGTCGAACAATCCTTCCGCGGCGAGCCTTGCCTTGAGTTGCTCGAATGCGCGCTGCAACGCGCCTTCGCCGGCCTGCTCGAGTGAATCGACGATGAGCTGGAACTCGCCGCGCGCCTCGTACAGGCTCACGCGCACGCGGGCGAGCACGTGCATGCCGTCGGCCGGCTTGAAGCGCAGCCACGTGCTGCGCGGCTTGAACATCGCGCAGCGCACCTGCGCGCCGCCGTCCTTGAGGGTGAAGTAGAGGTGCCCGGACGCGGGTCGCGAGAAGTTCGAGATTTCGCCCTCGACCCAGATCAGCGGCAAGGTGTCCTCGAGCAGGTCGCGCACGAAGCGTGTCAGCGAGGACGGCGTGTAGACCTCGCGCGGAGCGGCGGAGCTGGCAAGCGGATCGGGCATGACGGGGAGCGCGTGCGGCCGCTCAGGTTACCCGATGTCGGGGTCGCGCGCTGGCGGGGCCTTGCGCCGCAATTCGGCGTAGCGCGCGATCAGGGTTGCGCCGATCCACAGCGCAAGCGCGGCGAGCGGCCACGCGACGAGGCGGGGCCACAGCGCGGCGAGCACGGCCGCAATGGACAGGATCACGCCGGCGACCAGTAACGGAGCGCCTTCGGCCGGACCGAGCACGCGCCGATTGGTGATCGCGGCGCCGATCGAATTCGCAAGGCGCAGCGCGCCGGCCGCAGCGCGTCCGGAGCTGCCGCCCTGTGCGCCGCGCGGGATCGAGGTGCGGGTGCTGCGCCGCCTGCGCGGCATCTTCAATACGATTTCGGTCGCGCGCGCGATGTCCTGTTCATACTGAGCCTCCATTCGATGCGCGAACGCCTGGTCCTCGATCGCGATGTCGATCTCGCAGTTGCCCATCCAGCTCGCGAGGTTGAGGTTGCTCGATCCGACGCGCGCCCAGCGGCCGTCGGCGACCGCGGTCTTCGCATGCAGCATCGAGCCGTTCCACTCGAACACCCGGATGCCGGCTTCGAGCAGCGGCCGATAGCCGGCGCGCGAGAGCGAGCCGACGGCCGGGATGTCGCTGCTGCCCGGCACGAGCAGGCGCACGTCGACGCCATCGCGCGATGCTGCGATCAACGCCTGCACGTACGGTGCGACTCCGACGAAGTAGGCATCGGTCAACCACAGGTTGGTGCGCGCCATGCCGGCGATGAGCTGGTCCAGCCGGTACAGGCCTGCCGTGTTCGGCACGGTCGCGACCACGCGCAGGTCGGTGTTGCCGCACGGCAGGGCGCGTGCCGCGCGCTCGCCGACATCGGGCGCGAGGGGCTCGCCGAGCTGGCCCCACACATCGGCGAACGCTTGCACCAGTTCGCCGAGCGCCGGGCCGCGCACCGCGATCGCGGTGTCGCGCCACGGCTCGATCCGCTTCGCCGGATCGCCGAGCCAGGTGCCGCTGACGCAGATGCCGCCGACGAAACCGACGGTCGCGTCGACGACGAGCAGCTTGCGGTGGTCGCGCGACATCCAGCCGAACGGACTGGCGAAGCGTGGCGGATTGTAGGCGCGCACCTCGCCTCCGGCCGCGACCAGCGGCGCCCAGAACCCGGCCGACGATTGGCCGAGGCAGCCGAGCCAGTCGCGCACGACGCACACCTGCACGCCGGCGCGGGCGCGCTCGATCAGCGCGTCGAGGAAGCGCCGGCCGAGCGCGTCGCTGCGGAAAATGTAATTCTCGAACAGGATCGTGTCGGTTGCGCCGGCGATCGCGGCCAGCCACGCGTCGAACGCGGCCTCGGCGTCGATCAGCAGGTCGACCCGATTGCCCGCCAGCAGCGGCGCGCCTGCTGCGCGGCTGAACGCCTGCTCCGCGAGCAGGCGAAGGGTGGTCGAGGGCGTGGTGCCGGAGGGTTCCATGCAGCGCAGTGTAGGCGGGCGGCCCGCTCCTTGCATCGTTGTTGTTAACGACCCCCTGAACGGATGCCTGGCGATGAACGAGGCCTACCGGAGACTGACCGGCAACCTGCCGTGGCGTGACGCACCGCCCGGCGCGCCGTTCGTGCACGACGCGCGCACGTTGCGTGCGTGGATCGAGCAATTGCCGATGGCGAATTTCCAGGTCGCCACGCGGCGGCTGCTCGAAGGCCTGCAGGCGCTGAACCGGTCGCGCAGCGACGGCGCGCGCCGGCTCGATGCGCTCGAGATGTTGCGTGGCTCGGTCGCACAACTGGCGATCGTCACCGACAAGCAGATCGTCGGATCGAGTTTTCCGTTGCCTGCGCAGAAGGCGGAACTCGGACAGCTCGCGCTCGGTTTCCAGGCCGAACTTGCGCTCGGCTATCGCATGGCACTGGCCGAACTGTGCGGCCCTGCGGGTGCGGTGCCGTTCCTGCGCGGCAAGCAGGTTGCGCTCGCAGCGGTGCGCGCGTTGCAGCACGGCAGCGAGCATCTCGACAAGGCCAGCCTGCTGTATCGTGCGCCGCCGCCCGGCGCGTGGCAGGCGCTGCACGACACCTATCGCTTCATCGCTTCGCTGCGCCTCGCCGACCGCGATGTCGACGACCCGCTGCGCGGGCAACCGCTGAAGGCGACGACTGCCTACGTGCAGGCGTTGCTGGTCGCGCTCGCCAATCCGTATCGGCACACACAGCGCGAGCAACTGGACCTGGTTGGCCTCGCGCGCGTGCTGGCGCCGCTGGCGGAACTGCGCGAACGCAACGGCACCCGCGACGACCTGATCGTCCACACCGACCTGGACCGCGGGCCCGGCTACATACCCGAGGAAAGCAAGAACGGTCGACGCGATGCGCTGTCCCTGCATCTGGAACGCCTGCTGGCCGCATTCGACGAACAGATGGCCGCAGTGCGCGACGATGCGCGCAGCGTCACCATCCGCGCACGCGGCGCACAGGCGCAGACGCTCGATGTTGCGCTTGCGCGCCGCTTCCAGTCCGACTGGAGCGCCCATGGCGAGCGCAGCCACACACGCCTCGGCGGTGGGCATGTGCTCGATACCGTGATCGGCCTGCATGATCTGCATGCCGCACTGGCCGGTGGCGACGACTTCGATACGTTCATGCGTCACGTTCATGGCCAGGTCATCAACCTCAGCGAGGTCGATTGCGGCGCGTCGTGGCGCAACGGATCTGCCGACCGCCCTCGCACGATGAAATACCAGGCGCGCGTGATCGACCAGGGCCTCGGTGGCTACCGGGTGCTGTGGGAACGTGGCAATGCGGGCGAGGCCGTGCGCGCGCGCGTTGCCGAGGTGGTCGGACTCGCGCTCGCGGGAGACGGCGGGCGGCCTGAATGGATGGTTGGGGTGATCCGCTGGATCCGCATCGACGAGGACGGGCGCGTCGACGCCGGCATCGAGCTGCTGGCGCGACACGCGCTTCCGGTCGGGGTGCGCGTACTCGACGACGACCGCCGTGCGCCCGTTCGCGGCCTGCTGCTCGCATCGATGAACCTTGACCCCGGAATCGACTACGATGCGCTGCTGGCATCGACGGAGATCGACCGCAGCGTGCGCGAGGTTGAGCTGACGGCTCCCGCGGACCTGTACGGCCCGCCGAAGCCCGCGCGCAGCGAGCGGCTGGAAAACCTGCGCGCGCTTGATATGACCGGCATTTACCAGCATTTTGCGTTGACCCAGCACTGATCGCGCAGTCCGGCGCGCAGGGCAGGGCCCGCGCGCCGAGTGGAGTCAGCCGTTCCGATGAGTTCTTCCGCCAGTCCGCACGCCGCCGCGCGCCGCGCCAGCGTTCCCGTCATGGTCCGTGGGGTGACCGTCGGCGGCGCCGCCGCCGTGGTGGTGCAGTCGATGACGAACACCGACACGGCCGACGTCGCGGCAACCACGAAGCAGGTCGCCGAACTCGCCCGCGCAGGCTCGGAGCTGGTGCGCATCACGGTCGACAAGCCGGAGGCTGCCGCCGCGGTGCCGCGCATCCGCGAACGACTCGACATGATGGGCGTCGGCGTGCCGCTGATCGGCGACTTCCACTACAACGGCCACCAGTTGCTCGATCGCGAACCCGCCTGCGCCGAAGCCTTGGCCAAGTACCGCATCAATCCGGGCAATGTCGGTTTCGGCCGCAAGAAGGACATCCAGTTCGCCTCGATCATCGAGGCGGCGCTCAGGTACGAAAAGCCGGTGCGCATCGGCGCGAACTGGGGTTCGCTCGACCAGTCGATGGTCGCCGCGCTGATGGACGAGAACCATGCGCGGGCCGAGCCTTGGGAGGCTGCCCGTGTCGGTCGCGAGGCGCTGATCCGCTCCGCGCTCGACTCCGCTGCGCGCGCCGAGGAACTCGGGCTCGCGCGCGATCGCATCATCCTGTCGTGCAAGGTGTCCGGCGTGCAGGAACTGATCGCGGTCTACCGCGATCTCGCCGCGCGCTGCGACTACGCGCTGCATCTCGGCCTGACCGAAGCCGGCATGGGCTCGAAAGGCATCGTCGCGTCGACCGCCGCGCTCGGCGTGCTGCTGCAGGAAGGCATCGGCGACACGATCCGCATCTCGCTGACGCCGGAGCCGGGCGAATCGCGTACGCGCGAGGTGATCGTCGCGCAGGAGCTGCTGCAGACGATGGGCCTGCGCGCGTTCACGCCGCTGGTCACCGCGTGTCCCGGCTGCGGGCGCACCACGAGCACGCTGTTCCAGGAGTTGGCCAAGACCGTGCAGGAGCACGTGCGCGCGAAAATGCCGGAGTGGCGCATCAAGTATGACGGCGTAGAGAACCTGACCCTCGCCGTGATGGGTTGCGTGGTCAACGGACCGGGCGAATCCAAGCATGCCGACATCGGCATTTCGCTGCCGGGTACGGGCGAGGCGCCGGCGGCGCCGGTGTTCATCGATGGCGCCAAGGCGATGACCCTGCGCGGCGACAACATCGCGCATGAGTTCGTCGGCATCGTCGAGGACTATGTCGCGCGTCGCTACCCTGCACGCGCGCATGCCGACTGAGGTCGGGCATGTCGTCCGTGCCGAAGCGCGCTTCGGCGCCGCGTTCCTGCGCCGGCACGGCCTGCTGGTCCTGTTGGTGTTCGTCGGCATCCTGCTGCCGCTGGCCGGTTTCGGCGCGCTCGCGCATGAGCTGCGCGAGGGCGAGGGATTCTTCTTCGACGTTCCCCTGCTCGAGTTCGCGCATGGCATGCAGCGCGCCGGTTTCGACCGCTTGTTCGTCGTCGTCGCCGCGCTGGGATACCAGTACGGCGTGGTGCCGCTCGATATCCTGCTGGTCGTGGTCCTCGGCTGGAAACGTCGTCTGCGCGAAGGACTCTTCGCCGGATTCGCGATCATCGGTTCCGCGCTGCTCAACCTCGGCGCCAAGCCGCTGTTCGCGCGCGACCGACCGAGCCTGTGGGAATCGATCGCGCCGGAAGGCAACTACAGCTTCCCGAGCGGGCATGCGATGGGCTCGATGACGCTGGCCTGCGTGCTGGTGCTATTGTGCTGGCACACGCGCCTGCGCTGGCCGGTCGCGATCGCGATGAGCGTATTCGTCGTGCTGGTCGGCCTGTCGCGGATCTACCTTGGCGTGCACTATCCGTCGGATATCCTTGCCGGCTGGGCGGCGGCGATCGCATGGGCGTACGCGATCTATGCGCTGGTGTTCCGCGGCGGGGTGCGACCTTGCTTGAACGCACTCTCCCGGCCGGGGAAAGTGCAGGGTTGAGTGCGCAAGCGCTGCGAGCGCGCGGTTGCGGGCACGCTCCTCAGATCTGTGGCTCGGCCTTCGCCGACAGGGCTTCGATGCGGCGTTCGCGCGCGACGCGTGCCTCGCGCCGCGCGATGTACAGGCTCGCGCCGATCACGATCGTTGCGCCGAGCACGGTGTAGCGGTCCAGCGTCTCGTCGAACACCAGCCAGGCGAGGACCGACACGATGACCAGTTGCAGGTAGCTGAACGGCGCCAGCGTCGATGCGTCCGCGAGGCGCAGCGCGTGCGTCCAGAAATACTGGCCGAGGGTGCCGAGCACGCCGATCACCACCAGCACCGGCCATTGCGTGGACGCGGGCATCTGCCACACCGCCAGTGCGAACGGCAGCGACAGCGGCACCCACAGCCAGGTCGTCAGCAGCACGATCGTGTCGGGCGGATCGCTGCGCGACAGGAACTTGATGCTGATCGTGACCGTGCCCGTCGACGCCGCAGCGAGCAGCGCAACCAGGCTGGCCGCGGTGAAACCGTCTGTGCCCGGGCGCACGATCACGAGCACGCCGACGAACCCGGCGACCACTGCGCTCCAGCGTCGCGCCCGCACGACTTCCCCGAGGAAGATCACCGCGCCGATCGTGACGAACAACGGCGACGAGTACGACAATGCGATTGCCTGCGCGAGCGGCAGGTGGGCGATCGCCCAGAAGCCCGCGAGCATGCCGACGGTGCCGATCGCGCAACGCATCACGTAGAACCACAGGCGATCCGTGTGGAGACTGCGCAGGCCGCTGCGCAGCAGCAGCGGCGCGGTCGCGAGCGCGCCAAACAGGCTGCGGAAGAACGCGATCTCGAACGCGTGCAGCGAATGCGACGCGTGGCGGATCAGGATCGCCATCACGCCGAAGCTGCAGGCGCTGCCGATCATCAGCGCGACGGCGCGCAGCGGCAGCGAGGTCGGTTCGGCCGCGCGGGCCACGGCAGGAATGCTCAAGGATGCAGATTGCGAGGGGCGGCGCCTGCAGTCTAGCAGCGGATCGACGCTTCGCATGGGGCCACTTCCACGCGACGGCCCTGTCGACGCGGCACCGATGGCTCCGGTAGGCTTCCGGCGACTCTCCGCCGCGCGAAAGCCGATGACCGACTCGACCACGCCATTCGTCGTCGCGATTCCCGCGCGCCACGGCTCGACGCGCCTGCCCGGCAAACCGTTGCTGCCGATCGCCGGCACGCCGATGATCGTGCACGTCGCGCGCCGGGCGCGCGCCGCCGGTGCCCGCGATGTCGTGGTCGCGACAGACGATGCGCGCATCGAGGCCGCCCTTGCGGGTAGCGACGTGCGGGTGGTGATGACTCGCTCCGATCACGCGTCGGGCAGCGACCGGCTCGCGGAGGTCGCGACCACGCTTGGTTGGGCCGACGATGCGATCGTCGTCAACCTCCAGGGAGACGAACCGCTCGCCCCACCGAGCGGCATCCAGGCGGTCGCCGCGGCGCTGGCCGCGGACGATGCGCCGATGTCGACACTGGCGACGGCGCTGGCCGGTGTCGATGAACTGTTCGATCCGAATTGCGTGAAGGTCGTGCGCCGGGCGGATGGCCGCGCGCTGTACTTCAGCCGCGCGCCGCTGCCGTGGCCGCGTGATGCGTTTGCACGCAATCGCAATGCGTTGCCACCCGACTCGCCCTTCCTGCGCCACATCGGCATCTACGCCTACCGCGCCGGTTTCCTGCGCCGCTTCGCCGCGCTTGCGCCGACGCCGCTGGAGAAACTCGAATCGCTCGAGCAGTTGCGCGCGCTCGAACACGGCCACGCGATCGCGGTGCGCATCGCGCCGGAGCCATTCCCGGCCGGCGTCGACACCGCAGAAGACCTGGCCCGCGTCGAACGCGCGCTCATGCAGTTGCAGGCGTAAAACCCGTGATCCAGTCGATACCGCGCATCCTGTTTGTCTGCATGGGAAACATCTGTCGATCGCCGACCGTCGAGGCGGTCGCGCGCGCGGAGTTCGCGCGAGCGGGCCTCGATGCCCATTTCGATTCCGCCGGCACCGAGGACTACCACGTCGGCGAGCCGCCCGACCCGCGCTCGATCCGCGCCGGCGCGGCGCATGGCTACGACCTGCGAGCGCTGCGCGCACGTCAGGTCGTGCCGGCGGACTTCGAGCATTTCGATCTCGTGCTGGCGATGGATCGTGTCAACCTGCGTGCGTTGCAGCGGTTCCGCCGTCCCGGCACCGGAGTCGAGCCTGCGCTGTTCCTCGGAGACAGGGAACTGCCGGATCCCTACTACGGCACGGCGGCGGACTTCGAGCGGGTAATCGAACTTGCGCGGGGCGGCGTCGTTGCATTGATCGATCGGATGCGCGTGTCGCCACCGCGGGCGGAGATGCGCGGGTCCACATGATCATGGGCTTCGCTGCGCAACCGGTCACCGCCGCCGGAGCGGGAGACCATGGTGTTACACGGAAGAATCGCCGAAAAAGACGTGGCGCAGGCGCAGAAGCTTCGCTCTGAACATCGCGCAGTCGGCGTTCCTGAGCAAATCGACGAGGGTGGCTCCGTCGCCGGGATAAAGGGCGATCCCGATGCTGGGCGCAACGCTCACTGCGAGCGGCCCGATCTGGCAGGGTGCGGATACGGCTGCGAACAGCTTGTCGGCGATGGCCGCGACTTGCTCAGTGTCCTGTATGTCGAGCAGGAGACACACGAACTCGTCGCCACCGTGGCGGCAGACCGAGTCCTGCGAACGGACGCCGTGCGACAGCCGCGAACCGACCACCTTGAGCAACTCGTCGCCGATCGAATGACCATGGGTGTCGTTTATCGCCTTGAACCCGTCCAGGTCGATGTACAGGAGGCCGAACTCACGGGTGCGGGTTGCATGCCCTGCCAGCACCTCGGCCGAGATCTCCTCGAACGAATGGCGATTGGGAAGTCCGGTCAGCGGATCGTGCAGCGCCGTGTGGCGCGCGTCCTGTCCGCGGGCTTCGCTGGCCAACAGATGGTGCTCGGCAAGTCGCAGATCGAGGCGGGCTGACGTGAGCTCGTTTTCCAGCCGATGGATCTTGCGGGCCTCGTCTTCGGCATGCCCGGCCAGCGACTCCAGTTCGTTCGCCCACAAGAGGATATCGGTTTCTTCCGGGCAGGTTCGCCGCATGCGTGAGGCCATTTGCAGCAATCGCTCCGGCCAACCGGTTGCGCCGGCTGCGTATCGCCTGGCTGGCGTGGCATCGACGTGTTCGTCGCTGCGCGCAACCGGCGCCGGCGGTTCCATCGTCGACGACGGGGCGCGACGATCCGTGATCGCGGGGTTCATCCATCGCCCGCTTTCGCTGGTCGCCCGCGCACTTTCCGCACCGGAAGGTCATCAGCGGGATCAGTACCACCAGCAGTATTGCGCCCAACCATTTCATTCCATCCGATTACGGCACAACGCCGTCGCGCGCAGTGTGGACGGTTTCCCGCGGCGACTCGGTGCGGTAGCAAACAATGATCCCCTGTGCGGATCGCAATTCGAGCCGGACAGCTTCGCCGGAGAACCCTTGTGTTCGCTATCGCACAGACAGGCTCGGGCGCGACGACGCATCGTCTGTCGATGCTCGATTCTTCGTTGGATCTCCTGGCACACGGCTTCGCCGGGCCGGGTATCGGTTGGCGGCTCGCGTATTTCCTGGCGGCGACGCAAGTCACCGTGATCGCGGTGACGCTGTATCTGCATCGCAGCCAGACCCACCGTGCGGTCGAGTTCCATCCGGTTCTCGCACATGCGTTCAGGTTCTGGATCTGGTTGACGACCGCGATGGTGACCCGGGAATGGGTCGCGATTCATCGCAAACACCACGCATACAGCGATACCGCGCGGGACCCCCACAGCCCGCATGTGTTCGGTGTCGACAAGCTCCTGCTGCAGGGCGCGGAGTTGTACATCGATGCGCGAGCGGACGAGCGCTTGCTGCTGAAGTATGGTCGCGGCGTGCCCGACGACTGGATCGAGCGCCATGTCTACACCCCGCATTGCAACTGGGGGCCGACGTTGCTGGCCTTCGTGAACCTGGCCCTGTTCGGTGTCGGCGGCATGGCGATCTGGGCGTTGCAGATGATCTGGATTCCGTTCTGGGGTGCCGGCGTCGTCAATGGCATCGGCCATTGGCGCGGCTACCGGAACTTCGAGACGGCGGATCGCTCGGCCAACCTGGTGCGCTGGGGCGTGTGGGTGGGCGGCGAGGAATTGCACAACAATCATCATGCCTTTCCTGCGTCGGCGAAATTCTCGGTACACCGCTTCGAGTTCGATCTCGGATGGTTCCTGATACGGGTTCTGGACAAGCTCCGCATGGCCGACGTCCGCTGCGCAGTCGGCGCCAACGGAGAGGCTGCGAGCGCGAACGCCCACGCGAGGCGGCCACGAGTGGCCACCTTGGCTCCGCGCGTCGAAGTGATGACCGACTTCTACAACAAGGTGATGTTGCCGGTCGTGCGCGACCATGACGGCAGTGGCGACCGGCAGTCGCTGTCCGGTCCGTTGCGTCGCGCCCTCGCCGATGGCGGGCGCTGGCTGGCGGCCGGCGAGCGCGAGCGGCTGGAAACCTGGATCGACTCGCGTCCGGTCGTGCGCTTGCTGTGCGAGTTCCGCGCGCAGCTTGCGGTTCTGATGGACAGGCGCCTGCGCGTGACGTCCGAAGAATTTTCGCAATGGCGGCATGCCGCCAAGGCCAGCAACATCGGCTTGCTGCGGGACTTCGCCATTTCCCTGCAAAGCGATGCGACGCCGGATGTGGATCGCACGAGTGCGGCGGCTGGCCGGCCGGGCGCAACGCACATACCGCTCACGGCCGGTTGATCAGGCGGCAATTCGCGTCCGCGCCTCGGAAGGTCGCCAGGTGCTCACGCGGTCGACCTCGTAGCCGTTCCAGCGGGTCTGGAAGATCTGCCGGACATACGTGCCTTCGAGCGCCACGTCGCGCCCATCCAGGAAGAATTCGATCGGCTCGCCTTCGTGCGGAAGCCCGAGTGAACTGGCGATCCATTCAACGATCATGCTTTTGCTCCAGGAGGAATTCGCATCACGGCAGGCGCCGGAGCTAGGGCTCATCATGCACGTTAGGTCGACCCGCTTCGGTGCGATGGCGCACGCAGGGTGGCGAGCCAGGTGGATGCGGGAAAAACGGATGCGGATGAAAGGCCGGTGTCGCCGTCGCGATATGTGCGAAAACGTACGGATTGCGGTGTTTGCCGGGCCTTACCATGTGTCCGTGCTGGATCCCGACGGCCACCGGGACCATTCGGGTTTCGCGGATCACCGACGATTCGCACATGCGCTGCGATCGATTGCGCGAGATGAAGTTGTGTGAATGGCATGTGCGGTACCATACAGTGCGCTGGCATTCGCCGCGCAGTCCAACTCTCCTCCTCGTGTCGAGTCTTCCATGTCGGCGACACTCCATCCGAGACAGAACCACCTGCTCAACGCGATTCCCGAGGCGGAATGGGAGCGTTTTGCGACAAATCTCGCGCCCGTACAACTGCGCCTCGGTGATGTCATCTACGAGTCGGGCAGCGAGCAGCCGTACGTCTACTTCCCGACCGATTCGATCGTCTCGTTGCTGTACGTGATGGAAGACGGATCGTCCGCCGAGATTGCAATCGTCGGCAACGAAGGGCTGGTCGGCATTTCGCTCTTCATGGGCGGTGGAACGACGCCCAGCCGCGCGGTCGTGCAGAGTGCGGGCCATGCGTTCCGCATGCGCGCCCAGTTCATCCGCGACGAGTTCATCATGGCTGGAAAGGTGCAACAGCTGTTCCTGCGCTACACGCAGGCATTGCTGACGCAGATGGGCCAGACGGCCGTGTGCAATCGCCATCATTCCGTGGACCAGCAACTGTGCCGCTGGCTGCTCATGAGCCTGGACCGGTTGTCGTCGAACGAGCTGACCATGACCCAGGAATTGATCGCGAACATGCTCGGCGTGCGGCGGGAGGGTGTTACCGAAGCCGCGGGCAAGCTGCAGCGCGCTGGCGTCATCCAGTACAACCGCGGTCGCATACGCGTGCTCGACCGGCCACGCCTCGAACTCATGGCATGCGAATGCTACGAAGTGGTCCGCAAGGAATTCCTGCGCCTGCTGCCGTAGCGCGCCGTCACTGTGTGTGCTGCCGGACCGACGGCGCCTGCAATTGAAGGCAATGTCCCGGCGTCCGTACAGCGTCCGACGACCCGAGGGCCGCCGACGAACCGGGCACCCCGCGCCGACACGTGCGCCGTGACATGACCTCGGGACTCCGATGCCAGCCGGGCACCGCGTCAATCGTCTGCTCGCTGCCTTGCCGGCCATGCAGCGCGCCCGCTTCGCCGCCGACTGTCTACCGGTGCAACTCGTACACGGCGAGGTCCTCCACGAGCCGGGCGATCGCGTGCGCAACGTCTACTTCCCGACCGGCTGCGTCGTCTCCACCGTGATCGTCATCGATGGCCACTGTTCGCTCGAGACCGGCATGATCGGAAGCGAAGGCATGTGGGGGTACGCATCGATCCTCGGCGACAGCGCGGCGTTCCCCCTGCGCGTGGCGGTCAAGGACGGCGGTGCCGCCTGGTGCATGAAATCCGCGACATTCCGCCGCCATCTGCGCGACTTGCCGGCGTTGCGACCGTTGCTGGACCGGTATCTGCGGGTGCTGCTGTGCCAACTCGCGCAGACCGCGGCCTGCATGCGATTCCATGTCGTCGAGGAGCGGCTTGCGCGCTGGTTGTTGATGACCCAGGACCGCACGCAGTCCAATACGTTTCGGGTGACGCAGGAATTCCTCGCTTTCGTTCTCGGCGTGCGGCGGGTCGGCGTCACCGTGGCCGCCGGCATCCTGCAATCGCGCCAACTGATCCGCTACAAGCGCGGCCTCGTGACGATCATCGACCGCGAACGCCTCGCCGCTGCCGCATGCTCATGCTACGGGTCGGACATCGAAACCTACCGGCGCGAGTTGACCTCGGCGGCCCCGGCGCAGAGGGACTCGCGCTGACCGTTGAAGTCCGACAACTGCGGCCCGGGTCGCGACGTGCGCCAGCGCACGGACGGGTCCACGTTGCGCCGCTACGCTGGTCTTCGTAGCGCGTCATCGAGAGGCGCCCAGCGGAGACACGCAATGCGCCTGCACGGGAATCGAAGGATCGGATCGCTGTTCAGCGACGTCGGCGTGCTGGCCGATGCCATCGGACGCGCGCGCGAGGCGGGCGACGTCACGGTGTGGCTCAATGCCACCACCGACGTCGTCTGCAGCGACGTCGGCAGCGCGCCGAACCTCTCGGCCGAATATCTGCTCGGCACCTACGGAATCGGTACGCAAGTCGCCGATATCCAGCAGGACCTGCTCGTATTCAGGGACGAACGTTGTGCGGGTGCGATCGTCTTCTGACGTGACCTCGCGGTTTCCGCGCTCCGCGTTGGGCCGGCATGCACGTCTCCCGCGCGATTGCCGACCCGGGCGCGACCCGCTGCTGCAACGCCGCCGCACCCGGTGAGGGTGCTCTTTCCCGAAGGTGATCCGTGAACATGCCAACCCTGTCGACACTCGTTCTCTCGGCGATCCTCGTGTTCGGATCGGCTGGAATCGCGCTCGCCCAGCAAGCGGCTTCCTCCGGTGGCGGAATGAAGGCGGTCCTCGATCAGCCACGTGTCGACAATCGGATAACGACGCGGGTCAGGACCGAACTGGCGAACCAGGAAGGCATCAGGACGGCCGATATCAGCGTCAGGACGAACGATGGAGTCGTGACCCTGGCCGGCTTGCTGGACAACGACGCCGCGGTCAGGAAAGCCGTCGCGGCGGCGGAAAGCGTGGCTGGCGTCAGGATGGTTCGTGCGGCCGGTCTCAAGTCCAGGGACTGAACGCCGCTTTCACCAGGATTTCTTGTGCACGAGGAGAACGGTCATGAACGTCGAAGACCAGGTCAAGGTCCAGTGGAACAAGCTCACCGGAAAACTCAAGACGAAATGGGGCAGGCTGACCGAGAAGGACCTCAAGGTGGCCGATGGCAACAGTGAATATCTTTCCGGCAGGATCCAGGAACGCTACGGTCTGGAAAAGGACGAAGCGAACCGCCAGGTCGAGGAGTTCGGTCGCAACCTGTAGCACTGCCGACGCGGCCCGACCGCCGCACCGCGTCGGGCGGCGGGAATTCGGCGCCGGTTGCGGGCGTCGTTCCCTTACTATTCCGGCATGTCCGAACCGCTCCCTGCGCCCGTCCACTTCGACGGTAAAACCTTTGTTCGCAACCTGACCGGGGCGCCCGGCGTCTATCGCATGTTCGATGCGCGCGACGAACTGCTCTATGTCGGCAAGGCCGGCAACCTCAAGAAGCGCGTCGGCAGCTATTTCCTGAAGCCGAAGATGGACCCGCGCATTGCCGCGATGGTCGCCCAGATCGCGCGCATGGAAACCACGGTCACGCGCACGGAGGCCGAGGCGCTGCTGCTCGAAGCGCAGCTGATCAAGAGCCTGAAGCCGCGCTACAACATCGTCCTGCGCGACGACAAGAGTTACCCCTACATCCACCTCACGACCGGCGATTTCCCGCGGCTGGCGTTCCATCGCGGCGCGCGCGGTGGCGGCGGGCGGTATTTCGGGCCGTTTCCCAGCGCCGGTGCGGTGCGCGAGAGCCTCGACCTGATCCAGAAGCTGTTCCGCATCCGCAACTGCGAGGACAGCTATTTCCGCAATCGCTCGCGACCTTGCCTGCAGCATCAGATCGGACGGTGCACCGCCCCGTGCGTCGGACTCGTCACGATTGCGGACTACGCCGCCGACGTGCGTCACGCCGAGATGTTCCTCGATGGCCGCGCCGGCGCGGTCATGGACGAACTGGTCGCGACGATGGAGCGCGCCAGTGCAGAGTTGAAGTTCGAGCGCGCCGCGTCGATCCGCGACCGGATCGCCGCGGTCAAACGGGTGCAGGCGCGCCACTACGTGCAGGGCGCGAGCGCCGACATGGACGTGATCGCTTGCGCGATGCGCGGCGGCGTTGCCTGCGTGAGCGTGCTGTTCTTCCGCAATGGCGTCAGTCTCGGTTCGCGCGACTTCTTCCCGCGCCTCGCCGGCGCGGCCGATGAAGGCGCGGTCCTCGGCTCGTTCATCGCGCAGTACTACCTCGAGCGGCCGGTTCCGGCCGAACTGATCGTGAGCCACGCACCGGCCGATGCGGTGCCGCTGGCCGAGGCGCTGACCGGGCACGCCGGCCACACGGTCGAGATCAAGTCCAGCGTGCGCACCGATCGCGCGCGCTTCCTAGACCTTGCGCGGCGCAATGCGGAAGCTGCGCTCGCCTCGCGCCTGGCCAGCCGGCAGACCCTGCTCGCGCGGTTCGAGGCACTACGCGACCTGCTCGGGCTCGACGAGACGCCACAGCGCATCGAGTGCTTCGACATCAGCCACACGATGGGCGAGGCGACTGTCGCGTCCTGCGTCGTGTTCGGACCGGAAGGGCCGGAGAAATCCCAGTATCGTCGCTTCAACATCACGGGGATCACGCCCGGCGACGACTATGCGGCGATGCGCCAGGCCCTGCAGCGGCGTTTCCGGCACGATGCCGCCAGCGCTGCCGCTACAGCGGCTGCGGATGCAGCGCGGGCGGCCGATGCGTCCGCTGCGACAGCGAAGCCGCCCCTGATGGCACGCCTGCCCGACCTCCTGCTGATCGACGGCGGCAAGGGCCAGCGGCAGCAGGCGCTCGACGTCCTCAACGAACTCGGCATCGAGGGCGTGCCGATCGTCGGCGTGGCGAAAGGCGAGGCGCGTCGCGCCGGCGACGAGACCTTGATCGTCGGCCACTCCGGCCGCACCCTGTTCCCGGGCCCGGAATCGCCGGCCTCGCACCTGGTGCAGGCGGTGCGCGACGAGGCGCACCGTTTCGCCATCACCGGCCATCGTGGCAGGCGAGAAAAGGCGCGTGAAGCGAGTACGCTGGAGGAAATCGCCGGCGTCGGCGCGCGTCGCCGCTCGGCCCTGCTGAAACACTTCGGCGGCCTTGGCGGGCTGTCGAAAGCGGGTATCGAGGAACTCATGCAGGTGACCGGGATCAACAGACAACTCGCCGAACGCATCTACGCGACCTTCCATGGATGACGCAGCCCGCAAACCCGTGTACATCACGATCCCTACCGCGCTGACGCTGTTCCGCATCGTGCTGCTGCCGGTGATGGTGATCGTGTTCTACGCGCCGTTCCGCGGCGCGAACATCGCCGCGGCGCTGATCTTCATTGCCGCCGCGATCACCGATTGGCTCGACGGCTGGGTGGCCCGGCGCTGGAACATGGGCTCGGCGTTCGGCGCCTTTCTCGACCCGGTCGCCGACAAGCTGATGGTCGCGGTGACGCTGTTCCTGCTGGTGCAGGAGAACCCGACGCCGTTGCTCGCGGTGACCAGCGCGGTGATCGTCGGGCGCGAGATCAGCATCTCGGCGCTGCGCGAGTGGATGGCCGAGATCGGCCAGCGCGCAACGGTGCGCGTCGCGAGCGTCGGCAAGATCAAGACCGTGATGCAGATCGTCGCGATCGTGGTGCTGCTGTACCAGCACGATCTCGAGAGCCTGCGACCGTTCTACGTCGGCGAGACCCTGCTGGTGGTCGCCGCGGCGCTGACCATCTGGTCCGGCCTGCAATACGTGCGCGCCGCCTGGCCGGTGCTGCGCCAGCAGCGTTGAGGCGCAAGCGGGTGCTTGCTGCATCGATCATGCCCAAAGCGCTTCCCGGGGTTGACACCGGAGCGCCACACAGTAATATGCGCGTCCCACGCGGGAATAGCTCAGTTGGTAGAGCACGACCTTGCCAAGGTCGGGGTCGCGAGTTCGAGTCTCGTTTCCCGCTCCAGATTGCAGACGAAACCCCGGTTCGGCCGGGGTTTTGTTTTTCTGCGGAACATCGCAAGATGCACTGATGGTGCGACAGCCACTGGCTTGGTGGCAGAGTGGTCATGCAGCGGACTGCAAATCCGCGTACGCCGGTTCGATTCCGACCCAAGCCTCCACATTGTCGTCCGATGGCATCTAGTGCCATCCACCAAACCCGCAGGAATGCGGGTTTTTTGTGACGACCATGGATGGTCCGAATGCCGGAAATGCAGGAGCAATTTCCGGCTTGACGACCATGGATGGTCCGAATGCCGGTTCGCGCACGCTCCCGGCGTGCACGAACACTTCCCACATCCATGTGGGTCGGAAATGCAGGAGCAATTTCCGGCTTGGCCATGGATGGTCCGAATGCCGGTTCGCGCACGCTCCCGGCGTGCACGAACACTTCCCACATCCATGCGGATCGGAAATGCAGGAGCAATTTCCGGCAGCGGCGAACCGTAGCCTACGGCTTGAGCCTGCGCACGCTGACCCGATGGCCATTCGAGCTGAATGCATGTTCGAGCTCGCCGGCAGAATCGGCATGCGCCAGGGGTACGTACTGTTCCTGTTCCGGAGTCTCGGGCAGATCGCTGGTGCGCTCGACTTGGATCTCGTAACGCGCATTCCCGTGCGAGTAGGTAACCGAGAAGCCGTCCCAGTGCGACGGGATCCGTGGCTCGATCCGCAACCGCGAGCCTTCCAGCCGGATGCCGAGCATGGATTCGAGGATCAGGCGATACATCCAGCCGGCCGATCCGGTGTACCAGCTCCAGCCTCCGCGTCCCTGGTGCGGATCGATCGAGAGCACGTCGGCGACGGCCACATAGGGCTCCACGCGCCAGGTGTCGATCGTCGATGCGGACATGCCGTGGCGCACGGGATTGATCAGGTCGAACAACTGCCAGGCGCGGTCCGTGCGTCCGGCATCGATGAACGCCATGACCGTCCAGATCGCCGCATGCGTGTACTGGCCACCATTCTCGCGCACGCCCGGGAGGTAACCGCGGATGTAACCCGGATCAGGTTCGCTGACGTCGAAAGGCGGAGTGAGCAAGCGGATCAGGCCCGATCGTTCGTCGACGAGCTGATCATCCAGCGCATCCAGCGCCTTCGTGACGCGGTCCGCCGCACCGACTTTGGAAAGCGTCGCCCAGCTCTGCGAGACCGCGTCGATGCGGCACTCTGCATTGCGGGCAGAACCCAAGGGCGTGCCGTCGTCGAAATAGGCGCGCAGGTACCATTCGCCGTCCCAGGCGTTCTTCTCGATCGCGTCGGCGAGCCGCTCCGCATGCTGGCCGCATAGCTGCGAGAAGGCGTGGTCCGATCGAAGCTCGGACACGCTGCGGAATTTCTCCAGCACCTCGTGCAGGAAGAACCCCAGCCACACGCTCTCACCCTTGCCCAGGCGGCCGACATTGTTCATGCCGTCGTTCCAGTCGCCGGAGCCGATCAGTGGAAGACCGTGCACGCCCGTATGCAACGCGTGCCGTATCGCGCGCCGGCAGTGCTCGTACAGGTCGGCGCTCTGCGACGACCGCAGCGGCATGTCGTAGTAGGACTCTTCGCCTTCCTTGAGGCGCCGCCCGTCGAGGAACCCGATCGACTGGTCGAGGATGGTCGTGTCGCCAGTCGATTCCAGGTAGCGGGCCACCGCGAGCGGGAGCCAAAGGTAGTCGTCCGAGCATCGGGTGCGCACTCCGCGCCCGGCGGGCGGATGCCACCAGTGCTGCACATCACCCTCGATGAACTGACGCGAAGCGCACTGCAGGATCTGGTTGCGCAACAGGCCCGGATCGGCATGCACGACGGCCATCGCGTCCTGCAACTGGTCGCGGAATCCGAACGCGCCGCCCGACTGGTAGAAGCCGCTGCGTCCCCAAAGTCGGCACGAGATGACCTGGTAGAGCAGCCAGCCGTTCGCGAGCACGTCGAGCGTCGGATCGGGCGTGCGCACCTGCACCGCTCCCAACAGCCGGTGCCAGCGCGCATGGCAGGCATCGAGCGATGCACGCGCGGTTCCGTTCTGGCGGAAGCGCCGGATCAATGCGACCGCTTCCGCCTTGTCGCGGCCCGCACCCAGGCGGAAGATGATGTCGCGCGTCTCTCCGTCAACGAGCTCGAGTGGAAACTGGATTGCGCCGCACGGGTCCATCGACGCGCCCAGGCGCCCGCCCAGGGTCTGCCGGCCCATCGCCGCCGGATTGCGCAACGATCCATTGCGGCCGATGAATTCGGCGCGGTCGCCACTCAGTGTGCGCTGCGGATTGTCGACGTCGAAGAACGCGACGTAGTCGGGGTATTCGATGCTGTAGGCGTTGCGGGCGAGCAGGGCGCCGCTCGCATCGAGTTCGGTCACGACGTGCATCGCCGTTTTTTCGCGCAGGTCGCCGAGCACCCATTCGACATATCCCGTGATCGACAGCCTGCGCGTGCGGCCGGACTGGTTGCGCACGCGCAGCATGAAGAATTTCACCGGCGCATCCGGATCGACGTGCATGCGAAGGTGGCTGGAGAGTCCGTTCTCGACGTGCTCGAAGATGCTGTAGCCGAAGCCGTGTCGGACGACGTACGCGCCGTCCCCGCCCGCAGGGCCCGGCGTAGGCGACCAGAAGTGCCCGCTTTCCTCGTCGCGGATGTAGAACGCCTCGCCGCCCGGGTCGCAGACCGGATCGTTGCTCCACGGCGACAGGCGGTACTCGTGCGCATTGTCCATCCACGTGTAGGCCGACCCTGCCTCCGACACGACGCTGCCGAAACGCGGATTGGCGATCACGTTGACCCACGGCAGCGGCGTTCGTCGCGTGCCGTCGATGCGGATCACGTACTCGCGCCCATCCGCGGAAAATCCGCCGAGGCCGTTGTCGAGCATTGTTGGCGGAGGCGGAATTTCCGTCGGAGTCCTTGCGTCGTCGCGGTTGCGGGTCGGGACGAACCGCGGCACGACCATCTCCGTCGCCAGCGTGCGGTCGTTCGCCAGTTGCTCGGCCAGCGATCCGTTGGCGTCGTTGAACACCGCGCGCGCCACCGACTGCATCAGCACGCGGTCCTCGTGGTTGAGCTGGTCGATCGAGCGCACGAACACGCCGCCCGGCCGCTCGAGCATCGCGGAATCCGGACCGGTCGTGAGGATCGAAAGGATTTCGTCGTTCAGCGCATGCCGGTATCCGATGCGTTCGTCGTTCCAGATGACGAGGTCGAACGTCAGTCCTTTCGCGCGGCAATAGGCATGGGCGCCGACGAGTTGCCGCACCAGCAGGAGATTCTGCGCGCCCGACATCTGCAGGAGCACGATCGGGTGGTCGCCCGAGATCGCGAACGGCCACAGCCCGGGCTGCGCGAGCCGGTTGGCGGCGATCGTCGCTGCGGAAATGCGCCGCGCCGGATCGGCGTACAGCAGCGCGCCGGCGAGTCGACCGTAGGTCTGCGCCTCGACTTCGCTGATGTTGATCTGCCCGAGGACGATGCGGCTGTGCGTCCAGGCGATGTCGATCGCGCGATCGGCGAGGTGGCGGTCGCGATACTTGTCGACCAATGCGAGGCACTGCTCGCGCGTTGCTGCGACGCCGAGCACGAGGTCGAGTACCGCGGTCTGGTCGGGCGCGAGTGCTACCGCATGCCGGATTGCTGCCATCGGGTCGAGTACGGCACCGGCGTTGCCTTTCAATGGCCCCGCCGTGCGCAGCGCGGCGGGGTGATCGAGCGCGTTGCCGCGGCCGATGAATGCCATGCGGTCCGTCTCGAACGATGTATCCAGGCTGTCGGCGCCGTGCAGCGACAGCGCGTGCATCATCCAGTGTTGCGGCTGGTCGCTTGAAGCGCGGCGGCGGGTGGCCACCACCGCGGCGCGGTCGGGCAATATCTCCGTCTCGACGAACAGGTTGCTGAAGGCCGGGTGCAGCGCATCGGCGATGGCCGGAGCCAGCACGATCTCCGTGTAGCTGGTCGCTTCGATCGTGCGAACCGTACGTGCGCGGTTGGTGATGCGGATGCGGCGAAGCTCGATGTCATCCTCCGGCGACACGACGATCTGCGTGTGCACTTCGATATCGTCGAGTCGCCGGCGGAACTCGACCGCCGATTCGGTGAACACCGCCTCGGAGAAATCCACCGGCGCCAGCGTCGGCTGATGCGTAGTCGACCATACCTTGCCCGTGTCGCAGTCGCGCAGGTAGCAGAACACCCCGGCCGCATCGCGTGTTGCGTCCTCCTGCCACCGCGTGACGGCGATATCCTGCCATCGGCTGTAGCCGCCCCCGGCGTTGCTGACCATCACGTGGTAGCGGCCGTTCGTCATCAGCTGGACGGCAGGGCGGGGCAGGTCCGCCTGGGAAAAGACGCGCATCGCCGTTTGCGGCGCGTCTTCGGCGCTGCGGATGTCGACCATCGCCGGATCGCTCGCCCAGTCGATCGCGGCGCGTGGAATGCGCTCCTGCAGCAGCAGCATCGTAGCCTGCAACTGCGCGTCGGCGCGGAACCGTCGCTGCATCGGGCGGTCGCAGACGACCTGCAGGATCGCCAGCAGGGTCATGCCCTGGTGGTGCGCCATGTGCGATCGCACGATCGCGCTGGTCTCGCCGCGCGGAAGCCTGGCGGGCGTGAAGTCGATCGCCTCGTAGTAGCCGCACTCGGTAAGCCAGCCGCTCGATGCCATCTCGCGCAGGTTGGACAGCGCGGTGCGTGGTGCGAACGGCAACGCGAGCGCGCTTGCGTACGGCGCGATCACGAGTTCCTGCGAGAGTCCGCGCTGCAGTCCGAGGCCGGGGACACCGAATGCACGATACTGGTAGTTCTGCGCGGCGTCGGTGACGCTGTAGCCCGACTCGGAAATCCCCCACGGAACGCCGTGCGCGCGGGCGTAGGCGATCTGGCGGTCGATCGCGGCGCGGCAGGTTTCGTCGATCAGCGTGCGCGCGAACGTCGGCATGACGAGTTGCGGCATCAGGTATTCGAACATCGAGCCGCTCCACGACAGCAGCACCTGGCGCCCCGCCTCGGACGTGAGCAGTCGGCCGAGCGCAAACCACGCGTCCTGCGGCACCGCGCCCTGCGCGATGGCCACGAAAACGCCGAGGCGTGCCTCGGAGGCAAGCAGGTCGTAGAAGCCCGCGTCGGCGCGGCGGTCGTCGACGTTGTATCCGATCGTGAACAGCGAGCGCGCAGGGTCGAACAGGAATTCGAAATCCGCGCGCGCGAACTCCGCACACTGCGCGACCAGTGCTTCCACGGCCTGGATCGCGGCCCGGCATGTCGTGCCGCATTCCGAATCGGAACGCGCCAGGTCGCGCAGGCTCGCGGCTTTTGCGGCGTCGACGGCGCCGGACAGCAGTTCCGCCGGGACGAATGCGACCAGGTCGGCGAGCCGTGCGTCGACTTGCCGGCAGATCGCATCGTGCCAATCGCGCGCCGGCGGGACGGAGTCGTCGATGCGCGACTCCAGCGCGGTGCGGAGCCTGACAAGAGCGGCATGCATGGCACGTGGCGAGGAAGACTCGGCCGTGTCGACTGAGTCGAGTTCTGCCGCAAGGCGTGTCCACAACGGATGCTCGCCGGGTGCCGCTTCGCGCGCGACCGCGAGCGTGTCGCGAATGCCATCGATCCAGTGGCCACCCACCACGGGCGCGTCGATGCATTCGAGCAGTCCCTGCCGCAGCGTCAGCAGGTGCGCGGCCAGGTTGCCGCTGTCCACCGTCGACACGTACGCGGGTGCAAGCGGTTGCAAGTTCGTGGTGTCGTACCAGTTGAGGAAGTGACCGCGATGGCGTGGCAGGCGTGCCATCGTGTCGAAGGTCTTGCGCATACGCTCGATCAACTGGCCCAGCGATAGGTAACCAAGGTCGTGTGCCGCGAGGGCGGCCAGCAGGTACATGCCGATGTTTGTCGGCGATGTTCGATGCGCGGTCCGGACGATCGGCTGTTGCTGGTGGTTGTCGGGCGGCAGCCAATGGTCTTCGGCGCCGACGAATCGATCGAAGAAATTCCATGTCCGGCGTGCCACGCCGCGCGCGAAGGCAAGCTCGTCGGCGTCGAGTACCTCGTCCGGGCGCGTCGGTGGCCTGCTGAGATACCACGCGAACGCGGGTGAACCCGCCCACAGCACGAGCCATGCGACGGCGAACGGCAGCGTTCCGTGCGGAAGCAGCGCACAACCGATCGCGATCGCCGCGGCGGGCGCTGGCCACATCGCGCGGAACGTCGCGGACAACCGGTTGCGATCCAGGCGCTCGAGGGTACCGCTCGTGGTCCATTCCAGCAGCTTTCGCCGCGAGACATGGATGCGCCACAGCGTTCGCAGGATCGCATCGAGGCTTTGCCAGGATTCGAACGGCAGGCACGCCGCGGAGAATGTCACCTGCGCGATGCGTCGAAGCGCATCGGCGCACGCCATGCGTACATGCAATGCGAACGACGCCTCGCCGAACGGGCGGCCGAGCGCGAGCGCGGTGTCGAACAGGACAGGCAGCAGCAGGACTTCGAGGACGACGACCGTCCAGAAGGCCGGTGACGTCGAAGCGAACCATGCGATCAGCAACAAGGCCAGGGTTGCGACGGGGACGAGGCTGCGACGCAGATTGTCGAAGATCTTCCAGCGCGAGAGCGCCGAAAGCGGATTGCGTACCGATCCTGCCGGGCCCGGTACGCGTGGCAGCAGCCATCCGGCGATCTGCCAATCACCGCGGACCCAGCGATGCCGGCGCTTGGAGTCGACCAGGTATCCCTGTGGATAGTGTTCGTAGACTTCGATGCCGGTGGCGAGGCCGGAGCGGACGATGCAGCCTTCCAGCAGGTCGTGGCTGAGGATGCGATTCTCGGGAAAGCGGTCGTCCAGCGCCTCGGAAAACGTGTCGACTTCGTAGATGCCCTTGCCGATGAAGGAGCCTTCGTCGAACAGGTCCTGGTAGGTGTCAGACGTTGCTCGCGTGTAGGGATCGATGCCGGATTCGCCGCCGAACAATGATGCGTACTGCGATGCGCCTTCCGGCGAAAGTGCGTTGCCGACGCGAGGCTGGAGAATCGCGTAGCCGGCCCGCGCGCCAGCGTCCGTCGACCTGCGGCGAGGGTGATTGAGCGGATGCAGCATGGCGGAGACCAGCGCCCGCGCCGAATCGCGTGGCAGTTGCGTATCGGTATCCAGCGTGATCACGTAGCGGATGCCACGCAGGTCATCGAGTTCGCCGACCGTCGTGGCGAAGCGTCCGCCCGCATCGCCGCGCAACAGCGCGTTGAGATCGGCGAGCTTGCCGCGCTTGCGCTCGTAGCCCATCCAGCAGCGCTCGGAGGCATTCCAGCGGCGCGCGCGGTGCAGCAGATAGAATGGCCGTTCGGCATGGCGCTCGTTCAACTGTCGCACGGCGGACAGCGCGGCCTCCAGGATGATCGTATCGGACGGTGCGGATTCGTCCGGTGCATCGGCGAAGTCGGTGAGGAGGGCGAAGCGCAGGTTCGGATCCCGATTGGCCATGTAACGGACTTCGAGATCGTCCGCGAGGCGCCACGCATCGTCGGGAGATGTGAGCAGGGTAGGCACGACGACGAGCGTGCGGCCCTCGTCAGGAATGCCCGTGCGCAGGTCCAGCCGCGGCAGCTGCCGGGGAGCGACCATCAGCGCGGAAACGCGGTTCACCATCGCGACCGCGACGTCGCTCATGGCAATCGTCGCGCACAGCAGGGCGAGTCCGGCGAGCCACCATGGCGACGAGACACTGGCCAGTTCCATTGCGGGAGCGACCAGCAGGCAGGATGTCAGTGCGACTACCGCGGCAAGGTACCAGGCGAACCGGAGCTTGCCCGATGCTGCCGATGTCGTCCGATGCCAGGCCGGACGGATCCCCAGGCGTCGTTCCAGCAGCGGCACTCCATCGTCGACGAGGTAGTACCCGACGTGCGCTTGCGGGTCATGCGGTGCCGCGGGCCCCGCGTGTTCTTCGGCGAGCGCCAGGGCAGCCCCGGCCACCTGCAATTCGCCGATCTCCGACTTGCGCGAGAGCTGCTCCACGGCTTCGCGGTACGTATTGCGCGTCGAGAAATCCATGCGTGGATGGATCCCTGACGGATCGCGCTGCAGGATGCGCTCGACGTCGCTGACGGCCTCGACGAACAGCTTCCAGTCAAGCGAATCCAGCAGGCGAAGGCTGCCGATGCAGTTGCTGATGGATACCTGGTCGATCGCGAGTTCGTGCTGCGAGTTCTGCACCAGCTGTTCGCTGGTGACGCCGGAACCCGCGAGCCGCTGGTTGATCCACGTCATCGGCAACGACAGCGCCTCGCCCAGTGGCTGCAAGCGCCGCGCAAGTTCCGACACGAACGAGGCGCTCATCGGCGGCTTTTCGCGTGCCATGTCCGCGGCGACGAGGATCAGGTCCGTGGGGTCGTGCCGGATCGCCTCCATCATCGCTTCGGCCCAGCGCGTCGCTGCGTCGCGGTCGAGGCGGTCGGAGCGCACGCGCGCGGCCACGCGCCGGAGATTCTCGATCAACGCCAGCCGCAGCATGATCGGTATCGCCCACAGTTCGCCGAGGGTAAGCGGCGTCGTTTCCTGGTAGGCGAGCATGAAGCGTCGCAGCGAGCCTTCGTCGAATCGCCCGTCGCCGTGCGAAATCGCATTGAGCGCCATGTCGTAGACGCGCGGCAGGCCTTCGGAGATGCCCTGCGTGAGGATCGGCAACTGCCAGCTGTACTTCGCCGGGAGATGCCGGCGCGCCATGCGCACCTGCTCGTCGATCAGATACAGATTGTCGAGCAGCCACTCACCCGCCGGCGTGACCTTGTTGCCGCCCTTGATCGCTTCGGCGAGTACGCTGCAGGTGTCGCGAATGACCTGTTCGTTCTGCGCCAGGCGCGGCAACAGGAAATCCTGCTTCGAGCGTGACGTTTCCGCGGCGTGTTCAGTGGCCAGCTCGCGGCCGCGTTCCTCGAGTTGCTCGGCGTTGAGCAGCTCCGAACGCAGGGGTTCTTCGCCCACCACGAAGGCGGTGGGGGCATGACGTCGTCGACCGGATCCGATGAATGGCACTATTTGCCTCGTGTGGGTTCGTGCATGCGGGGCGAGACGCGCGATGAGGCGCGACGCCGTCGCGTCGAATCATTCAGATAGCGATCCGTCACTGAATGCCGGCTGAGAATCGGCGGCCGCGACGTACGCGAAGGTTCGGCTCGATCCGATGGTCGGTGAAGCACGCACAATGACAGATATCGCGGCGTTCGTTTCCGCAGTCGGCGATGGCGCCCCGATTGATGGCCCGTGGTTGGCGTGAGCGGCGTCGAATCGCTACCATCGCGTGCGCCGGCCCGGATGGCGAAACTGGTAGACGCAAGGGACTTAAAATCCCTCGACCGCAAGGTCATCCCGGTTCGATCCCGGGTCCGGGCACCACGCCAGCAGCATCCGCCGCGCGAACGGGCGCTGGAACGCGCGCCAACGTCACGATCGGTTCAAACGATCGAACGAAAACAGTTTGTCGCAGGGATGTTTCCGCCCTTCGAGCCTCGCGCAGAGCAACTCGGCGCCGATCTGGCTGTAGACGATGCCGTTTCCACCATAGGCCATCGCGAAATGCACGCGTGAGCCATGCTGGGGGTGCGGTCCGAAGAATGGCAGGCCATCCTCCGTCTCGGCGAACGTCCCGGCCCAGCCGAAAGCGGGCTCCAGCGGCAGTGACGGAAACAGGTTCGCCGCACGCTTGCGAAGCTTTTCCACCTTGAGCGCGACCAGGGCGTCGCGCTTGATCGGCAAGTCGATCCGGTCGTCATCGCCGCCGACGATGACGCGGCCATCACGCGTGCTGCGCACATACAGGTAGGGCCTAGCCGATTCCCAGACCAGGCAATCGGCGAGAGGGCCGGGACCATCCGGCAAAGGGTCGCTGACGAACGCGTAACTGCTGCGGTTGCGCGCGACGCGCTGTGCGAGCAATCGCTGGCCTTCGTATCCTGCGGCGAGGATCAGCTGCCTGCAGCGGATCGAACCGGCGTTGTCGATTCGCACCTTGACGCCACGATTTCCAGCGTCGAACGAGGCCATGGTTGTGCGATCGAACACGCGGCCGCCGCGGCGCACGACGCGGGCGAGCAGGCGGTGGGCCATCTGGTACGGGTCGACCTGCGCCGCGAGGCGGGTCAACAAGGCGACCGGCGCCTCGAAGCCGTAGCGATCAAGGATCTGCGCACGATCCAGCACGCGCACGTCGAAGCCGTGGGATTGCCTGAGCGCGGCCTCCTTCAGCAGTCGGCTGCGGTGATGCCAGCGACTCGCGTAGTACAGGCTCTGCATCGGCCGCACGTCGACCTTGCCGAGCTCCCTCGCCAGTCGCAGCAATGCTGGGATTGCCTGTTCGCACTGCCGGTAAACGAGTACTGCATCCGCCTCGCCCGTGTGCGCACTGAGCTCGGCGAGTTCGACGTCGATCTCGTACTGCAGCAGGCCGGTGCTCGCGCTCGTGCTGCCCCAGCCGGCCTCGCGCCGATCGATCACGCAGACCTCGAACCCTGCGCGCACGAGGCGATCCGCGATCAATGCGCCGGTGATGCCCGCGCCGACCACCACTACATCGCAGGCAAGGTCCTCGCGCAAGGCGGGATAGTTCGCGAGCAGGCCGTTCTTGACCGTCCAATAGGGATAGCCGCTCTTGAGATCCACGGAGTGTTCCTGCGCGTCGTGCGTGGCAACACGGTACACCCGGGTAGATGAACGAAGATCCGCCCTCGAGGCGGATCTCCGCGGCGTGCATTCGCGATCGCGCTGCCTGGCTCAGTCCGCCCGGCGCACGATGCCGCGCGCGACCAGCGCCTGCACGATCGCGGTCGCCGACTCCTCAGGCGACTGGCGCGTGGTGTCGATGTGCAGTTCGGGTGATTCCGGAACCTCGTAGGGAGAGTCGATGCCGGTGAAGTTCTTGAGTTCGCCGCGCCGCGCCTTCTTGTACAACCCCTTCGGATCGCGGCGTTCGACCAGCTCGAGCGGCGTGTCGACGAAGATCTCGAAGAACTCTCCCTCGGCAACCATGCCGCGCGCGAGCCGACGCTCGGAACGGAACGGCGAGATGAAGGCGGTCAGCACGATCAGGCCTGCATCGACCATCAGGCGCGCGACTTCGCCGATGCGGCGGATGTTCTCGACGCGGTCGGCATCCGTGAATCCGAGGTCCTTGCTGAGGCCGTGGCGCACGTTGTCGCCATCGAGCAGGTAGGTGCGCGCGCCGAGCGCGTGCAATTGGCGCTCGACGATGTTGGCGATCGTCGACTTGCCGCTGCCGGAAAGTCCGGTCAGCCACAGCACGCACGGTTGGTGGCCGTTCTGCCGCGAGCGCGCCTGCTTGTCGACTTCGACGGCCTGCCAGTGGATGTTCTGCGAGCGACGCAGCGCGAAATGCAGCAGCCCGGCGCCGACCGTCTGGTTGCTGTAGCGGTCGATCAGGATGAAGCTGCCCATGTCGCGATTCTGCGCATAGGGATCGAACGCGACCGCGCGGTCGAGCGTCAGGTTGCAGACGCCGATTTCGTTCAACTCGAGCGTCTTCGCCGCGAGGTGGTCGAGGCTGTTGACGTCGACCACGTATTTCGGTTGCCCGAGCGAGGCGCCGAGCGTGGTCGCACCGAGCTTCACGAGGTAGGGACGACCCGGCAGCATCGGTGCATCGGCCATCCACACCACCGTTGCCTCGAACTGGTCGGCCAGCCCGGCCGGATCGCCGGCGGCGCAGATCACGTCGCCGCGGCTGATGTCGATCTCGTCGGCAAGCGTGAGCGTGATCGACTCGCCGGCTTGCGCCTCGTAACGGTCGCCGTCGAACGTGACGATGCGCGCGACGCTCGACTGCTTGCCGGACGGCAGCACGCGGATCGCATCGCCGGGTCGTACGCGGCCGCCGAGAATGCGACCGGAATACCCGCGGAAATCGAGATCGGGGCGGTTGACCCACTGCACGGGCAGGCGCAACGGCCCTTCCTCCTGTGCATCGATCTCGATCTGCTCCAGGTGCTGCAGGAGGCTCGGGCCGCCATACCATGGGGTGTTAGCACTGGTCGTGCCGAGGTTGTCGCCGTGCAGCGCGGACAGCGGGATGGCGGTGATGCGTTCGATGCCGAGGCGGGCTGCAAATGCGCGGTATTCGCTCTCGATCGCCTCGAACCGTTCACGCGACCAGCCGACCAGGTCGAGCTTGTTGACCGCGAGCACGACGTCGCGGATGCCGACCAGGGACACCAGGTAACTGTGTCGGCGCGTCTGCGTGAGCAGCCCCTTGCGGGCGTCGACGAGGATCACGGCGAGGTCCGCGGTCGATGCGCCCGTGATCATGTTGCGCGTGTACTGCTCGTGACCGGGCGTGTCGGCAACGATGAACTTGCGCTTCTCGGTCGCGAAGAATCGATACGCGACGTCGATCGTGATGCCCTGTTCGCGTTCAGCGCCGAGGCCATCGAGCAGCAATGCGAAATCAAGCGCGTCGCCCTGCGTCCCGAACTTGCGCGAATCGCCTTCGAGCGCCGCGAGCTGGTCGTCGAGCAGGGACTTCGATTCGTGCAGGAGGCGGCCGATCAGCGTGCTCTTGCCGTCGTCGACGCTGCCGCAGGTGATGAAGCGCAGCAGGCTCTTGTCCTGCTGCGCGGCGAGCCAGGCCTGGAGGTCGTCGGCGGGAAGGGTGGCCATCAGAAGTAGCCCTCCGCCTTCTTCTTTTCCATCGAAGCGCCCGCGTCCTGGTCGATCAGGCGACCCTGGCGTTCGCTCGTGCGCGCGACCAGCATCTCGCCGATGATCGCGGGCAAGGTATCGGCGTCGGATTCGATCGCGCCTGTCAGCGGATAGCAGCCGAGCGTGCGGAAGCGCACGCGCTTCAGCGCCGGCGTTTCGCCGTCGCGCAACGGAAAGCGTTCGTCGTCGACCATCACCAGGGTGCCGTCGCGCATCACCACCGGGCGTTCGGCGGCGAGGTAAAGCGGCACGATCGGGATGTCCTCGGCGAGGATGTATTGCCAGATGTCCAGCTCGGTCCAGTTCGACAACGGGAACACGCGGATGCTCTCGCCCTTGTTCTTGCGCGCGTTGTACAGGCGCCAGAGTTCCGGGCGCTGGTTCTTCGGGTCCCACTGGTGCTGCGCGGAGCGGAACGAGAAAACGCGCTCCTTTGCACGCGACTTCTCCTCGTCGCGGCGCGCGCCGCCGAACGCGAGGTCGAATCCATGCAGGTCCAGCGCCTGCTTGAGGCCCTGCGTCTTCCACACGTCCGTGTGCAGCGCCGAGCCGTGGGTGAATGGATTGATGCCGAGCCGCTCGGCCTCCGGATTGCGGTGGACCAGCAGTTCGAGTCCCGACTCCTTCGCCATGCGGTCGCGCAATTCGTACATCGCGCGGAATTTCCATGTGGTATCGACATGCAGCAGCGGGAACGGCGGGCGCGACGGGAAGAATGCCTTGCGCGCGAGGTGCAGCATGACCGAGCTGTCCTTGCCGATCGAATACAGCATGACCGGCCGCTCGGACTCGGCCACGGCTTCGCGCAGGATGTCGATGCTCTCGGCTTCGAGGCGTTGCAGGTGGGTCAGGGCGGTCATGAATGCGAGCGGGGCCAAAAGCATGAGTTTACGGTGCCACGCGCGTGCCGGCCATGACGCGGTGGCATGTGGATAGGCGAAGTGCCACTCGATGCGGGTGCCAAAGGCCTCGCAGCCGGGCATGCAGAGCATCGCGGCTTCCGCCGCTCCCACAAAGGCATGCTGGCGTAGAAGTCCTTCCTTGTGCGAACGGCGGGAGCCGCGATGTTCCCAGCTCGACACCATCCCCGCCCAACCCTCCCTGTTCGACAGGCCCTGCGCGACCCTCGACAGCGAATTCAGGAGGTCACGGTGCGCGCCGCAGCGCGAGCACGGCGTTGAGCCCACCGAACGCGAACGAGTTGCTGAGCGCCGCGTCGATGCGCAGCTCGCGTGCCGCGTTCGGCACGTAGTCGAGGTCGCATTCGGGGTCGGGGTCGAGGAAGTTCATCGTCGGTGGCGCTACGCCGTCCCGCAGTGCGCCAAGCGTCGCGACCAGTTCGATCGCGCCGGCGGCGCCGAGTGCGTGCGCGTGCATCGACTTGGTCGACGACACCGCGAGGCGATCCGCGTGCGCGCCGAACACCCGCCGTATCGCCTTGCTTTCGGTCGGGTCGTTGCCGGGAGTGCCGGTGCCGTGCGCATTGATGTAGTCGATGTCCTGCGCTGCAAGGCCGCCGTCTGCAAGTGCGCGCTGGATCGCCTTGGCCATGCCGGCCTCCGACGGCAGCACGATGTCGCCTGCATCGGCCGACATGCCGGCGCCAGCGAACTCGGCGAGGATCGTCGCGCCGCGCGCGCGCGCGCGCTCGAGCGTTTCGAGCACGAAGACGCCAGCGCCTTCCCCAAGCACCATGCCATGGCGCTGCCTGGAGAACGGGCGGCAGGTGTCGTCGGCCATGACGCGCATCGCTTCCCACGCCCTGATCACGCCGAGCGTGATGCAGGCTTCGGTGCCGCCCGCGATCGCCGCATCGGCGACACCGCTGCGCACCATGTGGAACGCCTGTGCGAGCGCGTGGTTCGCCGACGCGCAGGCGCTCGACGTCGCGAACGCGGGGCCGGTGAGCCTGTGCTCGATGCTGATCTGGCAGGCGGGCGCATTCGCCATCAGGCGCACGATCGTCAGCGGATGGGTGCGTGGGTTGTTTTCGCCGTACAGCCGGCGCGACGCCTCGTCGTGGGTCTGCTCGCCGCCGATGCCGGTGCCGATGATCACGGCGGTGTTCTCGCCGAGACCGTCCTTGGCGAAGTCGATGCCCGACTGCGCGACCGCCTCGCGCGCGGCGACCAGTGCGAGCTGCGAAACCCGATCGAACAGGATCAGCTTCTTTTCGTCGAAATGCGCGAGCGGATCGAATCCCTGCACCTCGGCGGCGATGCCGAAGCGAAGCCCGTCCCGCGGCATGCTGGTGATCGGGCCGATCGCGACGCGGCCTTCGCGCATCGCTGACCAGGTCGCGGTGGCGGTATGGCCGAGCGGAGTGACCGCGCCCATGCCGGTGATGACGACGCGCTGCATGCGTTGCCCGAAAGCTTCGATCAGGACACGCCTGGCTGGGTGGTCTGCTCGGCGAGGAGCTTCTCGACCGTGGCGACCAGGCCGCCGACCGATTCGGTGTCGAACTGCGGATCGCGGTCGGGCATCGTGACCTTGAAGTGGTCCTCGATCTCGAAAATGATCTGCACCGCATCGAGCGACTGGATTTCGAGGTCCTTGAGCGTTGCGTCAGGCGTGATCCGGCTGCGATCGATCCCGGATTCCTTCGCGATGATGTCGAACACGGTGTCCTGCACGCTGCTCATTCCACGTCTCCTGGGATTCGAAGCGCATCGACGGCGGCGACGCGGGCAGCCGGCATGATCGCCGGGCCTGCCGTGATGTTCAAGCGCAAGCGCTTCGAGCTGGCATACTGCGCGCCGCCGCGCCACATTGAAGGTGGAAGGAAGCCGATGTCCGCAAACGTCTTCATGCTGTGGCTGGCGAACATACTGCTCGATACTTTCGGGCAACTTTCGTTCAAGGCCGCCGCCGCGGGTACGGGACTGGGCGAGGGCGTCGCGCGCTGGAAGGCGATGGCGCGGCGGCCGTGGATCTGGTGCGGCATCGCCTGCTATGTCGGCGAGTTCCTGGTCTGGCTCGCATTCCTCTCGCTGGTACCGTTGTCGGAAGGCGTCCTGCTCGGTTCGATCAACATCGTCGCGGTGATGGTCGCCGGGCGCGTGCTGTTCGGCGAGAAGCTGTCGCCGCTGCGCACGCTCGGCATCCTGCTGATCGCCGGCGGCGTCGCGGTGGTGGGGCTCGCATGAGCAATCTGCGCCGGTTCTACCTTGTCGGCTTCCTCGTGCTGGTCTGTTTCGACACGTTCGCGCAAATCTGCTTCAAGTTGACCGCGAACCACGCGCTGCCGCCGGATGCGAGCATCGCATGGCTGTTGCGCGTGCTGTCCTCGCCGTGGGTGTACTGCGCGATCGCCTGCTACATCGGCGCATTCGTGACCTGGATGACCCTGCTCGAACATGCGCCGATCGGCCCCGCGTTCGCCGCCTCGCACCTCGAGGTGATCAGCGTGATGGTGCTCTCGGTGGTGCTGTTCGGCGAACGCATCGGCACGCCGCAGTGGATCGGCAGCGCCCTCATCATCGCCGGCATCGTCTGCCTCGCGGTCAGCGAAACCGATGGCGACAAACCGCACTGAAGTCCCGCCGACCGCCGGCCTGCCGCCGCGCTGGCGCGACCTGCTGCCGCGGGCGGGCACCAGCCTTGCACAAGAGGCGGCGACGTTCCTCGGCGTCGAATCGGTGCAGCTCGAGTGCTCGGGGACGGCGGCGCTCATCGTCGCGCTGACGACGCTCAATCGCACCAGCGGTCGCCGTGTCGTCGTGGTGCCCGCCTACACGTGTCCGCTGGTTGCGCTCGCGGTCGCGCATTGCGGCCTGCAGCTGCGTCTGTGCGATCTCGCGCCGGGGGGAATCGATTTCGACGCCGGGTCGCTCGCACGGGCGTGCGATCGCGACGTGCTCGCCGTCGTGCCGACGCACCTCGCCGGCCGCGTCGCCGACGTGGCGACGACGCTCGCCATCGCGCGCGCCTGCGGAGCGTTTGTCATCGAGGACGCGGCACAGGCGTTGGGTGCCTGCCGCGATGGACGCGCGGTCGGGCTCGATGGCGACCTCGGTTTTTTCAGCCTTGCGGTCGGCAAGGGGCTGACCACGTTCGAGGGCGGACTGCTGGTCGCGCGTGATGTCGAGCTGCGCCGCGAGCTCGCCCGCGTCAGCCGCGACCTCGCGCCGCGCCGGCTCGGCTGGGAATTGCGCCGTTCGATCGAACTGATCGGCTACCACGTGTTCTATCGCCCATCATGGCTTGGCCTTGCCTATGGAGCGCCGCTGCGACGCGCGCTGCGCGAGGGGGATCCGGTTCGAGCGGTCGGCGACGATTTTTCCGCGCGCATTCCGCTGCACACGCTCGGGCGCTGGCGGCGCGCGGTTGGTGCGAACGCATTCGCACGCCTGCCGGGATTCCTCGCCGACTGCGAGCGGCGTGCCGAGCATCGACGCGGCATGCTTGCGGCGATCGCCGGCGTCGAAGTCATCGGCGATCCGCCGGGCGGGCAGGGCACCTGGCCATTCCTGCTGCTGCGCCTGCGCGATGAAGCACAACGCGACGCGGCCCTTGCGCGGCTGTGGGGTGCGGGACTTGGTGTCAGCCGCCTGTTCATCCATGCGTTGCCGGACTACGCCTACCTGAGCGACGTCGTCGGCGCGTGGGACGTGCCGAACGCGCGCGCGTTCGCGGCCACCACGCTGACGGTGTCGAACAGTGCGTGGCTGGACGGCGCGGCCTTCCAGGCAATTTGCGGCATCCTTCAAGAGGTTGCAGCAACTTCCAAAACCGCCGGATCATGAAGTGGAAGGTCTGCGCGGCCGTTCGAATGGCGCGCGCGAACGTCATTCAGCTGTCTCATGGGGGTGTCAAGCTGCCCGCCGCAGGGTGGCCGCATGGCCGGCCCGGCTCGTTTTGCTGCGTCGCGGCAATACGTTTGCGTGCTGATCAGTAGACTTGGCCGGTTGCGTTGACCTGCAACCCATATATCCAGGGGTAAATCGTGATGCTGTTCCAGTCCATGCGCTCGCCGAATGCGCGAGCCGGTAGTCCTTGCATTTCCGTTTCCGCATTTGCGTCCCTCAGGGCTGCGTTTGCGTTGCTGCTGCTGTCGGTGGCTGCGCCGGCGCTCGCGCAGGTTTCGCTGACCACGCTCAATACACCGTATACCCAGAGCTTCGACAGCCTGCCGGCCAGTGCCAGCATTACCTGGACCGACAATTCAAGCATCCTTGGATGGTACCTCGCCCGGACCGGCACGCCGGCGCCGCCGTTCACGGTGACCGCGAATGCTGGAACGAGCAATTCGGGCGCCTTCTACAGCTATGGGACGGGTACGGCTACCGAGCGCGCACTGGGTTCGGCCGGATCCAATGGCTCGGCGGACCAGTTCTATGGCGTGCGCTTCGTAAACAACACCGCGGCCACGGTCACGTCGCTGGACGTGGCCTATACCGGCGAGCAATGGCGCAACGGCGGCAATGCGAACGTCCAAAGCCTCGTCTTCTCCTACGTGACGGGTGCGGCGCCACAGACGAACCTGACAGCAGCCGGCACGCTGGTCCCGGCGCTGGACTTCCCGAGCCCGATCGCCACTGCGACGGCGGCTGCGCTCGATGGCAATGCCGCCGCCAACCGGCTCGCACTTTCGACCACGATCACCGGCCTGAGCATTGCTCCGGGAGACGAAATCCTGCTGCGCTGGAAGGACGCCAACGATTCCGGCAACGACCACGGCCTGGCCATCGACGACTTCTCGGTCACGCCGCATGGTGCGGTTGCGCAGCCGAACCTCGCCATCAACGACGTCTCGGCCAACGAAGGAGACGTCGGCACCACGACTGCGACCTTCACGGTCAGCCTCAGCCAGCCGGCCGGCGCTGGTGGCGTCACGTTCGACATCGCGACCGCTAATGGCACCGCGAATGCGGGCAGCGACTACGTCGCGAATGCGCTCACCTCGCAGACGATCCCGGCGGGCAGCTCGACCTATATGTTCAACGTCACGATCAACGGGGACGTGCTGCCCGAGGCGAACGAAACCTACTTCGTCAACGTCACCAACGTCACCGGTGCGACCGTCACGGACGGCCAGGGCCTCGGCACGATCGTCGACAACGATGCGCCACACCTGACCATCGCCGACGTGTCGCAGAACGAAGGCAATGCCGGCACGACCAGCTACGTGTTCACCGTGTCGCTGACCCAGCCAGCCGGCCCGGGCGGCGTCACGTTCGACATCGCGACGGCGGATGGCAGCGCAACCGCGCCGTCCGACTACGCCGCGCAGTCGCTGACCGCACAGACCATCGTCGCCGGCAGCACCAGTGCGACGTTCACGGTGCTCGTCAACGGTGACGCCATCGCCGAACCGAACGAGACCTTCAACGTCAACGTGACCAATGTCGTCAACGCGATCGTCGACGACGCGCAGGCGCTCGGCACGATCGTCAACGACGACATCACGATCACGAAGATCCACGATGTCCAGGGCAATGGTGCGGCGACGCCGATCCCGGGCCAGACCGTCACGATCGAAGGCGTGGTCACCGCCGAGTTCCTCGGCTCGACCAGGCTCTCCGCGTTCTTCCTGCAGGAAGAAGACGTCGACACCGATGCGGATGCCGCCACGTCGGAAGGCATCTACGTGTACTGCCCCACGTGCGCCGCCGGTTCGGTTGCCGAAGGCCAGCGCGTGCGCGTGACCGGCGTGGTCAGTGAGCACTTCAACATGACCGAGCTGACGGCGCCTGCCGCCTCCGTTGTCGTTACCGACGCCGGCAACCACCTTGCCGAAGTCACCGCGACGACCGTGTCGCTGCCGGTCGTCGGCAACATCGATGCGTTCTACGAAGCGCGCGAAGGCATGCTCGTCACGTTCGCCGACACGCTGAGCATTTCCGAATTCTTCGAATTGCCGCGCTACGGCCAGATCGAACTGCTGCAGGGTGGCCGCTCGCGCACGTTCACGGAAGACAACGCGCCCAGCGTCGCCGGCCTCACCGCGCACCTGGATGGGCTCGCGCGCCGTCGCGTCATCCTCGACGACGACAACAACGTGCAGAACTCCGTGCTCGCACTACCGAATGGCCAGCAGGCGATGTACTGGCCGCACCAGAACGGCGGCTTCGGCGTCGGCACGCAGGGCCTCGACTACTTCCGTGGCGGTGACACGGTATCCGGCCTCACCGGCGTGCTGGACTGGTCGTTCGCGGGCCTGACCGGGACCGACGCATGGCGCGTCCGCCCGACGACCGCGCATCCGGTCGCGTTCACGGCGGTCAACACGCGTCCGGCGACGCCGCCGAATGTCGGTGGATCGATCCGCGCGGTCGGCATGAACCTGCTGAACTACTTCACCACCATCGACACGACGTCGAGCTCGAGTTCGGGTCCGTGCGGTCCCGGCGGCACGCTCGATTGCCGCGGCGCCGACAGCATGGCCGAACTCATCCGCCAGCGCGAACGCGCGTCGATCGTCATTTGCACGCTCAATCCGGATGTCGCCGCGTTCATGGAACTCGAGAACACGACGCCGAGCGACACCATCAACGACCTGCTCCTCGCGGTCAACGCGCGCTGCGGCGCGCCGCACCCGTACGCTGCGGCAAGCACCGGCGGCACGCTCGGCACCGACGCGATCCGCGTGCAGATCGTCTATCGCACCGGCGTCGTCTCGCCGGTGGGTTCGCCGCTGGTCGACCTCGATCCGATCCACGACCGTCCGCCGACCGCGCAGACCTTCGACGTGTCCGATGCGTCGAACCCGGCATTCGGCAAGCGCTTCACGGTCGTTGCCAACCATTTCAAGTCGAAGGGCAGCTGCCCGGGCAGTGGCCCGGATGCGGACCAGGGCGACGGCCAGGGTTGCTGGGCCTCCAAGCGCACGCAGCAGGCGACCCGCGTGCTGAGCTGGATCAACAGCAGCGTGATCCCGGCCGCCGGCGATCCCGACGTGCTGATGCTTGGCGACTTCAACTCGTACGCGAGCGAAACGCCAGTCACCACGCTTGCAGCGGGTGGTTACGCCGACCTGGAAACCGTCCTGCACGGCACCAATGCGTACTCGTACCAGTTCGACGGCGAGCTTGGCCATCTCGACTACGCGTTCGCGAATGCGAGCCTGCAATCGCAGATTGCCGGTGCCGACGCGTGGCACATCAATGCCGACGAAGTGCCGTCGTTCGACTACAACGACGAGATTCGCGACACCGGCGAAGCCGCGCAGGAAGAGAAGCCGGATGGATCGGCGCTGACGCCGCCGCGCGTCGTGTTCGAGCCGGCGACCCCGTATCGCGCGTCCGACCATGATCCGGTCGTGGTCGGCTTGTTCCCGATCGTCACGCACACGGTGACCTCGTCGGTCGGCACACCCTCGGGCACGATCACGCCGCCGAGCGTGGTGGTGAACGATGGCGCGACCGCGGCGTTCACGGTGACGGCGAACCCGGGCTTCCACTTCGACACGATCGGCGGCACCTGCCCGGCGGGTTCGATGGCCGGCAACACGTACACGACCGGCGCGATCACCGCGGACTGCACTGTGGTGGCGAACTTCGCGCCGGATATCGTGACGCACACGGTGACCTCGTCGGTCGGCACGCCCTCGGGCACGATCACGCCGCCTAGCGTGGTGGTGAACGATGGTGCGACCGCGGCATTCACGGTGACCGCGAATGCAGGCTTCCACTTCGACACGATCGGTGGCACCTGCCCGGCGGGCTCGATGGCGGGCAACACGTATACGACCGGCGCGATCATCGCGGACTGCACGGTGGTGGCGAACTTCGCGCCGGATGTCGTGACACACACGGTGACCTCGTCGGTCGGCACGCCCTCGGGCACGATCACGCCGCCCAGCGTGGTGGTGAACGATGGTGCGACCGCAGCGTTCACGGTGACCGCGAATGCGGGCTTCCACTTCGACACGATCGGTGGCACCTGCCCGGCGGGCTCGATGGCGGGCAACACGTACACGACCGGCGCGATCACCGCGGACTGCACTGTGGTGGCGAACTTCGCGGCGGATCCGTTGCCGCCCTCGGCCACGGTGGCGCCGACGACGCTGAGCTTCACGGTGCAGGAAGACCAGACCGGCACTCAGACGCTGAACATCGCCAATGCGGCGGGCAGTGATCCGCTGACGTTCTCGATCACCGGCCAGGCCTCGCGGGCGCGCCTGATCCCGTACGCAACGACTCGTTCGGCGCGCGACGTGGCGGGCGGCGACCTGCTGCGCCGCACGGGCACGCGGACGCTGCACGCGGGCACGGCGGGTCATACGCCGGTGTCGCCGTGGTCGCCGGTGGACGTGGATGGCGGCGCGGTGACGTTCCAGGCCGACGATGGCAGCATCGAGAACGGCATCGCGTGGACGGACGGTGCAGCGACGCCGACGCAGAACACCGCGCTGTGGCTGAACCGCTACACCGCGACGGGTGCGCTGACGATCAACACGGTGTCGATCGCGTGGCCGAACACGACGGCCGCAGCCGGTGACGTGACGGGCAAGACAGTCAACCTCGTCGCGTACTTCGACGCGAATGCGGATGGCGACCCGACCGATGCGGTGCGCCTGGGCAGCAACACGCCGGTGACGATCAACGGACCGACGGTGTTCGAGAACTACCCGGCGAACTTCGTGGTGCCGGCCGCGGGTGATGTGTACCTCGGCTTCGTCGACTCGTTCGCGACGGGCGGCACGCAGCCGCCGCTGTACTCGGCGGGCCTGGACACGAACGGCAATGCGGCCGTGGGCTGGGTGGCGGCGAAGTCGGTCGGTGACGCGGACGTCGATGTGATCGGCAACAACGACAACATCGGCACGCTGAGCGGACTGAGTGGCGGCACGCTGGCCGGCGTGTGGATGGTGCGCGGCACCGGCACCAGCGGACCGACGGCCTGCGCGGGTGCCCCGGTGAACTGGCTGAGCGCGAGCCCGGCGAGCGGTTCGGTCAACGGCGGCGCCAACACCAACGTGACGGTGACGGCGGATCCGGCGGCGGACAACCTGGCCCCGGGCAGCTACACCGGCATGCTGTGCATCACGACGAACGACCCGACGCAGACGCTGATCGCGGTACCGGTCTCGCTGACGGTCACGGCGGCGCCGTTCGTGCCGTGCTCGGGCGGAGCCGACGAGATCTTCTGCGACGGCTTCGACCCGATCGCGGCGGGCCCGGGGATGTACACGGACCGCACCACGTTCCTCACCCATGTCGCGGCCGGGTTCTACGAGAACCCGTTCGCGGACGCGGTGCCGGGTCCGATTGCGTCGCTGAGCTACACGAATGGCAGCTGGGCGTACACGGTGTCGGCGAGCACGGGCACGCTGTACAACGACACCGGGCTGGTCTCGACCGACGCTGCGGCTGCCTCGATCGTCGTGACCTTCACCGGAGCACCGGTCACGGCCGTGGGTGGCAACTTCTGGGCGACCGACATCAGCGTCGCGCCGACCGGAACGGACGTGACGATCCTGCTCAGTGATGGCACGACGGAGACGTTCACCTCGACCGGCCCGACGGACTTCCGCGGCTTCACCACCGCGGCGCCGATCACGAGCATCTCGATCGATGCGCCGGACGCACCGGTGACCGCGTGGGGCACGATGGACAACCTGATCATCGGCACCGGCAACTGATCGCCTTCAAGCCGCGATGACCATGAGGCCTCCCTCCGGGGAGGCCTCTTTTTTTTGACGGCCATGGATGGCCCGAATGCCGGAATTGCAGGAGCAAATTCCGGCCAGGCCATGGATGGCCCGAATGCCGGAATTGCAGGAGCAAATTCCGGCCAGGCCATGGATGGCCCGAATGCCGGAATTGCAGGAGCAAATTCCGGCAAGGACATGGATGGCCCGAATGCCGGGTCCTCCGGCGCTCCCGGCGCCGGGGGACACTTCCCACATCCATGTCGGGAGAATTGCAGGAGCAAATTCCGGCAAGGACATGGATGGCCCGAATGCCGGGTCCTCCGGCGCTCCCGGCGCTGGGTCTTTGTTTCCGTTTACCCTGAGCGCAGACCGCAGGCCGGAATCCAAGGGCAGGTATCGAGGTAGGGAAGGTGCTTCGACTTCCGGACAGGCCTTCTGGGTTCACAGCGGCACCGTCTACCGCGAGCGTGTAGCGCAGCTGAACAGCGCAGTTGTGGCGCCCATGGCGGGCGCCTATAGTTTCCGGAGCTCTCCTGCGGACTACCGGGATCAGGACGGGCCGAACGCTGTTCGACACGTTGGATGTCCCGCAGGAGTGCCGACCTCGCGCGGCTGGCGATAGCGCGTTTCAACGCTTCAAACCTCATCAGCGGGTTCCCTGATTGACCCGCTTCGTCTCGCACCATCTCGCTATGGGGATCGAACGATGAGTCAACGAACTGGCATTTTCCGCAGCAAGCCCACCCTTGTATTGGCCCTCGCGGCCTTCATCGGCCTGCAGGGGGCATTCCTTTCGACCGCAGACGTCCAGGCAAAGGGCGTCGCCGCACACGCGGCGAATCCACTCACACTGAAGACGGCGGCACGACAGGTCGCGAACATCGCGGTGAAAGCGAGCCAGCCGGATGGCAGCCCGTTGCAACTGACGGTTGGCCTGACGCCAGGTGGCAACGGGTCGACGTGCGGCACGGCCACCTCGGTCACCGTCAATGTCGGCGACACGATCGACTTCTGCTACACGGTCACCAACAGCTCCGCGACTGCGATGGCGTACAGCACGCTCGACGACAGCGTGGACGGCAACATCTTCACCCATTTGCCGACTCCGATTGCGGCCAGCGGCGGCACCTATGTCTATCACCGCAGCATCACCGCGACGACCAGCAGCTCGCATGTCTCGACGTGGACCGCGCAGGACATCCTGCCCGGTTATACCGCCAACGACACGCAGCCGGCGACGTTCGTCGACATCACCACAACGGGCACGGGACTCGGCCTGAGTGACGACGGCTCGATCGGCATCACGATCCCGTTTGCGGTGCCGTTCTTCGGCGTCTCGTCGACCCAGTTGTGCATCGGCAACAACGGCGTGATCGTGTTCGGCGTCTCCACCTGCAGCGTCGGCTTCACGAATGGGGCGTTGCCTGGCTCGTTCGGCGGCGCCGCCATTGCGCCGTTCTGGGACGATTTCTTCCAGCCGTCCGGCAACGTCTATTGGGGAACCGATGGCGTGGCGCCGAACCGGAGCGTGATCGTGGAATGGGACCGCGCCCACTACAACAGCGGTTCCGAAACCTCGGGTCGGGCGCAGGTAGAGGCGATCATCGGCGAGAACGGCTCGATTTCGTTCCAGTACCTGAACACCACGTTCGGCACGCCTGCGACGTTCGACCACGGCGTCAGCGCGACGATCGGCCTGCAGAACGCCGACAACTCGATCATCAACCAGTACTCGTTCGACACGGTCCTGCCGCATGCCGATCCATCGTCGATCGTGTGGACGTTGGGCACGGCGACGATCCTTGTCGCGAACGCGACCGTCAGCCTCGATGTCGGTGCGCCGGTCATCGGACTGACGCCGACCTCGATCAATGCGAGCGCGCCTTCGGGCAGCACGACGCTGGTGACGGCCAACCTGTCGATCGCCAACACCGGCAATCGCGACCTGATCTGGTCGATCACGGAATCTGCCGGCGACGCAATCGCACCGCAGGCGCCCGGGTCGCATGACCGCCGCGGGCAGCGTGCGGTCGTCCTGACGGGCGCGGAACGCGAGGCCGTCTATGCGCAGCGCAAACTCGCGCTGACCGAAGGTCATCCCGTCCAGAGCGATCTCCGCGGCAACGCCACGGCGCCGGTCGTCGCGACCTCGTCGAACGTGGTTCCCGCCGGTGTCGAATGCGGTGTGAGCGTTCCGGGCATCATCGTCCACGACGATGGCGTTCCCGAGAACGGCTACAGCGGCAACCCGAGCACCGTGTCCTCGTTCATCGGTGTCGACAAGTTCACGCCCTCGGGATATCCGGGCACGTTCACCAGTGTCTGCACGTCGTTCGTGACGAATGCGGGTGCGACGTCGGTCAATTATGACGTCGTCTTCTACGACGATACCGGCGCGGGCGGCGGCCCGGGTGCCGAACTTGGCGCAGTTTCGACGACCGGTGTGGTCTCCGCCGACATCGGCACGCCGGTGTTCAACAGCGTCGATGTGTCGGCGCTCGGTCTCAACATCGCGTCGGGCAGCGTCTACATCGGTGTTCGTTTCAACCCGCAAACCGAGTCGGGCGTCTACATCGGCTCCGACGAGTCGGGCACGAATCCGCCAGCCGGTGGTTTCGTCTCGTTCGATACCGGCTCCGGCCCCGCGTTCGCTCCTACCGCCGACTCGTTCCCGAGCTACACCTCGCTGATGGTGCGAGCCGTCGAAGGCCTGACCAACTGCACCAATCCCCAGGACATCTCGTGGTTGTCGGTCGGACCGACCAGCGGCACCGTCGTTACGGGTGGCGCGCCGGTGAATGTCGTGGTGACGATGAACCCGACCGGGCTCGTCGATGGCCTGTACACGGCCAACGTCTGCGTCAACAGCAACGACAATGCGGCGCGACTGGTGCCGGTGCCGGTTGCCTTCACGGTCGGCAATGTGAACCCCGCGGTCACGACAGCTCCGGGCTCGTTCGATTTCTCCGTCGGCGAGAACTCCACCGGCAGCGACACGCTGACCATCACCAACTCCGGTGATCCGGGCAGTGTCCTGACCTACACGGTCACCGAAGCGCCGGGTGCCTGCACCACGCCTTCCGACGTGGCGTGGCTCAGCGCGACCCCGACCTCCGGCAGCGTGCCGACGGGAACGCCGGCGTCGGTCACGGTGGCCGTCGACAGTACGGGTCTTGCGCCCGGGCCGTACAGCGCCAACCTGTGCCTGGCGACGAATGATGCAGCACAGCCGACGATCACGGTACCGGTGACGCTGACCGTGGTACCGCCGGATCTCATCTTCAAGGACGGCTTCGACGGTTCGGCCGGTCCCGGCATGTACACCGACCGCACGACGTTCCTCACCCATGTCGCGGCCGGGTTCTACGAGAACCCGTTCGCCGACGCGGTGCCGGGTCCGATCGCGTCGCTGAGCTACACGAGCGGCAGCTGGGCGTACACGGTGTCGGCGAGCACGGGCACGCTGTACAACGACACCGGGCTGATCTCGACCGACGCTGCGGCTGCCTCGATCGTCGTGACCTTCACCGGAGCACCCGTCACGGCCGTGGGCGGCAACTTCTGGGCGACCGACATCAACGTCGCGCCGACCGGAACGGACGTGACGATCCTGCTCAGTGATGGCACGACGGAGACGTTCACGTCGACCGGTCCGACGGACTTCCGCGGCTTCACCACCGCGGCGCCGATCACGAGCATCTCGATCGACGCTCCGGACGCACCGGTGACCGCGTGGGGCACGATGGACAACCTCATCATCGGCACCATCAATTGATTGTCCGCGCTTCAGGATGAACTCAAGGCCTCCCTCCGGGGAGGCCTTTTTTTTGATGTCCATGGATGGACGGAACGCCGGAATTGCAGGAGCAAATTCCGGCCAGGCCATGGATGGCCCGAATGCCGGGTCCTCCGGCGCTCCCGGCGCCGGGGGACACTTCCCACATCCATGTGGGGAGAATTGCAGGAGCAAATTCCGGCATGTCCATGGATGGACGGAATGCCGTGCCCGCTGAGCGCTCCCGGCGCCAGCAGGCACTCCCCACATCCCTGTGGGTCGGTCCGCGGATGTTCCAGACATCCGCGAACACTCCCCACATCCCTGTGGGTCGAATTGCAGGAGCAAATTCCGGCACGGCCATGGATGGCCCGAATGCTGTGCCCGCTGGCGCTCCCGGCGCCAGCAGGCACTCCCCACATCCCTGTGGGTCGGTCCGCGGATGTTCCAGACATCCGCGAACACTCCCCACATCCCTGTGGGTCGGTCCGCGGATGTTCCAGACATCCGCGAACACTCCCCACATCCCTGTGGGTCGAATGCAGGACGCAATTGCAGGCATGTCCATGGATGGACGGAATGCCGTGCCCGCTGGCGCTCCCGGCGCCAGAGAGCACTTCCCGGTGGCGCTGCCGGCACCCGCGCAGGCGTCCTCCACATCCACTCAGGCGCTTGTCTCGATCCGCTCCACCCGTTGCAAGCCGCGCGGCAGCAAGGAACCCCGGGTCGCGCGATTGCCGCCGTATTCGACCAGGTCGTTCCATTTCAGGATCAGCTTGCGCTGGCCCGCGTACAGCGTGACTTCGCCCTTGCCTTCGGCGACGACGGCGATGCCGGCGACGCGCTCGCCCTCGGCGAGCTTCGCCTTGGGGATCTCGATGAGCTTGTTGCCCTTGCCGCCCTTGTCGAGTTCGGGCAATTCCGCGACCGAGAACATCAGCAGGTGGCCGGCACTCGTGACCACGACGATGCGGTCGCGCGCGGAGTCGGCGACCGGTGCAGGCGCGAGCACGCGTGCGTCCTCGTCGATGTTGAGGATCTGCTTGCCGCCTTTCTTGTTCGCGAGCAGCGCCTCGAACTTCGTCACGAAGCCGTAGCCGAAGTCCGATGCGAGCACGAACTTCGTCGCTGCGTCGGCGATCGCGACTGCGTCGAAACGCGCGCCGGCCGGCAGCGCGAAGCGACCGGTCAGCGGTTCGCCGTTGCCGCGCGCGGACGGCAGCGTGTGCGCCGGCGTCGAATAACTGCGTCCGGTCGAATCGATGAACGCGGCCTGCTGCGTCGTGCGTCCTTTCGCACTCGCGAGGAACTTGTCGCCCTCGCGATAGCCGAGTTCGCTCGCATCGACGTCGTGTCCCTTGGCCGCTCGCGCCCAGCCTTTCGCAGACAGCACCACCGTGACCGGTTCGCTCGCGACCAGCGCGGTGTCGTCGAGCGCCTGCGAAACCGCGCGCTCGACCAGCGGCGAGCGGCGCGCGTCGCCGTACTTCTTCGCGTCTTCCTTGAGCTCGTCCTTGATCAGCGTCTTCAGGCGCGCCTTCGAGCCGAGGATCACGTTGATGCGCGCGCGCTCTTCCTCGAGCTCGTCACGCTCGGCATTGATCTTCATCTCTTCGAGGCGGGCGAGCTGGCGCAGGCGCGTCTCGAGGATGTAGTCGGCCTGTTCCTCGCTCAGCCTGAAGCGCGCGATCAGCACCGGCTTTGGCTCGTCCTCCGTGCGGACGATGCGGATCACCTCGTCCAGGTTGAGGAACGCGATGCGCAGGCCTTCGAGCAGGTGCAGGCGCCGCTCGACCCTGGCCAGCCGGTGCTGCAGGCGCTTGGTCACCGTGTCGGCGCGGAAGCGCAGCCATTCCCACAGGATCTGCTTGAGGTTCTTGACCTGCGGCTTGCCGTCCAGGCCGATCATGTTGAGGTTGACGCGATAGCTCTTTTCGAGATCGGTCGTCGCATTGAGGTGCTGCATCATCTCGTCGAGATCGATGCGGTTGCTGCGCGGGATCAGCACGATGCGGATCGGGTTCTCGTGGTCCGATTCGTCGCGGATGTCCTCGATCATCGGCAGCTTCTTCGCGCGCATCTGGTTCGCGATCTGCTCGACGATCTTCGACGGCGACACCTGGTACGGCAGCGCGGTGACGACGACGTTGCCGTCTTCCTTCGTCCACACGCCGCGACAGCGCACCGAACCGTTGCCGGTCGCGTACATCGCGGCGAGTTCGCTCGCCGGCGTGATGATCTCGGCCGCAGTGGGGAAATCCGGGCCCTTCACGTGCTCGCACAGGTCCGCGATGCTCGCTTCGGGTTCGTCGAGCAAGCGGATGCACGCCGTTGCGATCTCGCGCAAGTTATGCGGCGGGATGTCGGTCGCCATGCCGACCGCGATGCCGGTCGAACCGTTGAGCAGGACGTGCGGCACGCGCGAAGGCAGCCACGACGGTTCCTGCAGCGTGCCGTCGAAATTCGGTACCCAATCGACGGTTCCCTGGCCGAGCTCCTGCAGCAGTAGCTCGGCGATCGGCGTGAGCTTCGACTCGGTGTAGCGCATTGCCGCGAACGACTTCGGATCTTCCTGCGATCCGAAGTTGCCCTGGCCGTTGATGAGCGGATAACGGTACGAGAACGGCTGCGCCATCAGCACCATCGCCTCGTAGCAGGCGCTGTCGCCGTGCGGATGGAATTTGCCGATCACGTCGCCGACCGTGCGTGCAGACTTCTTCGGTTTCGCCGCGGCGTCGAGACCGAGTTCGCTCATCGCATAGACGATGCGACGTTGCACCGGCTTGAGGCCGTCGCCGACGAAGGGCAGGGCGCGGTCGAGTACGACGTACATCGAATAGTCGAGGTAGGCGCGCTCGGCGTAGTCCTTCAGCGGGATCTGTTCGTGGTTCGATTGCAGGTTCATCAGGAATCCGGCGTAAATAGCGCTGCATCCAGCGCGAACGTCAATCGACGATTGTGCCGCAAGCACCGTGACGCAGGTAGCTTGCGCCGGTAGCGAGGTTGTGGATGGTCGCCGGAAGGGCACCGATGCGCCCGGGAGGGGCATCGATCGTCCTCGCCGGGCGCAGCCGTTCTGCTCGAAGGTGCGGGGTTGCTCGCCGGAGGCTCACCATTGCCCCTCGGCAGAGCTCGCCTCGTCCCCGCAGGCGCATGGCTGGTCCCGGCCGGTGCGACGTTGATCTCCGGTGGTGCAGGGTCGGTCCTTCGAGGAGCGACGTCCCGCTTCGGAGGCGCAGGATTGCCTGTGGGAGGCGCAGCATTCCTCCTCGGAGGAGCATGATTGGGTTGCGGAGGATCATCGGTTCTCCTCGGAGGCGATTTTGGGTACTCGCTCGTGCCGGCGCCTTCGTCGATCGCGTCCGCTGGGCATGGCCGCAGTCAGATGGGTGTGTCGGGATCTCCGTTCGAGTCCGTTTCCACAGTTGCTGGCGGCCTGACCGCCTTTCACCGGGGAGTATCGTCATGAATATCGCGTTTCGCCTGTTGCCCGTCGGTCTCGCACTCGCATCCGGGCTCGTCTTCGCCGACGGCTCCGGCACGTTCTACAACGAAGGCAAGGCGATCGCGCTGAAAGGCGCCTATGCCTATCGCATGGCCGATCCATTCGACAAGAGCAAACAGATCACCCGCGTCGTGTTCGCCGACAAGGCGATCGACGCCGGAGCCCTCAAGGATGCGAACGATCGCGACAGCGCGATCGACGACCAGCTGCGCGGCGCGACGCGCGTGGACCTCAATCTCGAGGCCGACGGTTCGGTGCAGAACGTGAACCTGAGCATGGACGGTTACAGCGGCTCGCAGAGCGGCAGCGGCTGGTACACGCTCTCGCTCAAGCACAACGACGACAAGCGCGTCGAGGGGCATTTCCAGAGCAACGACGAGGCCGACAAGAAGGGCGGCCGCTACTACGACCTCACGTTCGCGCTGGACCTGCCAGGCGCACCCGATCTTGGCGCCGCGCTGCCCGCTGGTGGTGGCGACGCCGGCAAGGCCTACCTCGCCTATCTCGCGGCGTTGAAGAAGGGCGACATCGATGCGCTCGCCAAGTTCATGACGAAGGCGCGTGCGGACGAACTGCTCGCGCATCGCAACGACAAGGATTTCAAGATGATGTTCGGATTCATCCAGAGCCAGGCCCTGCACGATCCCAAGTACGTCAAGGGCAACAGCAAGGGCGACACCGCGACGCTCGAATACGGCGGCAAGGACGGCGACAAGAACGACGTGACCAGCGATGTCTCGATGGTGCGCGAAGGCGGCGCCTGGAAGCTCTCCAAGGAATCGTCGACGACGCACACGCACTGACGCGGATGTCGGGGCTCGCGCCGGATTTCGTATCTCCAGTAGAGCGGGCAGCGTGGCCTGCCCGCCTTCCACAATCCGGGAGAGATGCGATGCGCAAACAGGCGATGGGCTGGATGCTGGTGGGAGGACTGCTGCTCGCGGGCGCGGGCCACGCGCAGACGTGGTCGGCGCCGGTGGCGATCAGCCACGATGGAAGCTTCGCGTTCGACTCGTGCAGCCTGCCGAGCGAGACGTTGTACGTCGAGTACGGCTCGTTCTCGTTCTACGCGCCGGTCGCGGTGTACCGCATCGTGACGCCGGCGATGGGTCGCCCGCCGCTGATCCACTCATGGGCGCTGACGATGCAGCCGTTCGGATGGGACGCTTCATTGTGGGTGTGCCGGCAGCGCGTCGGCAACCAGTTGAACAGCTGCGAGGACGGCTCGGACAACTGGGGCATCAACTTGCCCGAGTCCGCCACCGTTCCGGCCAGCTGGGGTACGCACTGGATCGTCGTGACGGGAAACATAGAGAACAGCTATCCGATGTGCGGACAGTTCGTGCTCAACGCGCACCGCAACTGACGAGCGCAGGTCGCGATGGGCCGGCGCGCATGCCGCTCCGGCCTACCGCTGCGCCGACACGGCGACGACTTCTCGCTCGGCCAGGCGCGCGCGCAATTGCGCGGCGTATGGCGACGGCGACGCGAGCTGCGGATCCAGCTCGCCACGCAGCGCACGCGCCTCGTCGATTTTCCCTTGCGCCTCCAGTGCCTGCACGAGCGAGACGCGTGCCTCGAGCACGCGCGGATGCGTCGCCGGTTGCGGCGGGCTGCGCAGCTTGAGGGTATCGCGCAGCAACGCCTCCGCGACGGCAGGCTTGCCGAGGGCCAGGTCCGCGCGAGCGAGCGCATAGCGCGCGAAGCCGTTCTTGAGGTGATCGGCCGGATACGCCTGCTGCGAATAGTCGAGCGCGGATTGCGCGGTCGCTGCCGCGGTGGTCGCGTCGCCGGCGTCGAGTTGCGCTTCGCTGAGACGGGCCAACGCGAGCGGCCGCCAGGTGTTGTGCGCCGGCACCGACGGCGGAAACTGGTTGGCGTCGGTGAGCATCTTCAAGGCTTCCGGATAGCGACGCTGCAGGCGCAGAAGATCTCCGAGCGAGGCCTGCAGCAGGTTGAGCCTGAGCGGCTCCGGTGGCTGCACGGCCTGCTGGATCTCGATCGCTTCGCGCAGGATCTTCTCCGCCTCGTCGTAGCGGCCGATCGCGGTGAGCAGTTCGCCGAGGTCCTGGCGTGCGGGCTGGTCCGCGGGACTGCGCGCTCCCTGCGCCTGTTCGCCGAGCGCGAGCGAGCGTCGCAAGGCGGCCTCCGTTTCGGCGAAACGACCCATCTGCGAAAGGTCGACCGCGAGTTCGTCGTACTGCGTGGCCAGTTCGCGCGGCGTCGAAATACCGGGCTTCTCCGCGCGTGCGACGAGCTTCTCGCGTTCGGGCAAGGCCTCCGCGTAGTGGCCGCGCCGTTCGACCATCGTGAGCAGGTTGCGCTCGGCCGACACCGTTTTCTGATGCTCTTCGCCGACAACCTTGCGGAAGATGCGAACTGCTTCGCGCAGCGCATCCTCCGCGGCCCCGAGACCGTCCTTGCGCCAGGCCAGCACCAGTGCCAGTTCATTCAGTGCGTGCGCCACCTCGAAGCCATCGTCGCCATACACGGCGCGATAGGCTTCGACGCCCTTGCGCGAGGCCTGCTCCGCTTCGTCGAGTTCGCCGCGTGTACCGAGCGTGTAGCCGAGCAGCAACCACAATTCGGCGACGGAGTCGTCGTGGTTGCCGAGCGCCGGGACGTCGCGCGCGAGCGCTTCGTGCAGGAACTGCGCCGTCTGCGCGCTGTCGCCCTTGCCGTCGAGCGCTTGAGCGATGGAGATGTCGACTTCGGCGATCGTCTTCGCCTCGGTGCCGGGTATGCGCTGGAACAGCGCGAGGCTCTCGCGCGCATGCAACAGCGCGTCGTCGTACTTCGCCATCACGCTTTCCCACTGGGTCAACGCGAGCAGCACGCGGGCGCGCACGCTGTCGGCAATCCTTGGCGATTCGATCAGATGCTGCGCGCGCTGCAGCGCATTGCCGGCCCTGTCGGTATCGCTGATGCTGAGGTACAGCTCGCCGAGCTGGGCCAGGATCTCGGCTTGCAGGTCGGGCTGCTGGTCGAAGCCGGCGGCGAGCTGCTCGCCCTTCTCGAGCAACTGGCGAGGGGTGATCGGCTCGCCGCCGTTCTCGCTCGGATTGGCCTGGCGGATCACGTCGCCGAGGAAGTGCTGCATCGTCTCCGCGCGGCGCGCCTGTTCGATCGCGCGCTGCGCCTCGTTCGCGCGTTCGCGCGCCTGCCAGATCGCGGCCGCGGTCGCGACGACCAGGGCAACGATGGCTGCGGATCCGACGGCGACGGCGACGCGGTTGCGCCGCACGAATCGGTTCAGCGCGTAGGCGAGACTCGGCCGCGCCAGCGTCAAGGGCCGATGTTCCAGCCAGCGTGCGAGGTCTTCGCGCAGCAAGGCGACCGACCCGTAGCGTTCCGCCGCAACGGGTTCGAGCGCGTGCGCGATGATGCGGCCGAGATCGCCGCGCAAAGCGCGCTCTACCGCCTTCGTGCCTTCGCTGGTTCGTGCTGCTGCATCGACGTCGGTCGACGCGTGGCGGGCGAGGTCGGCCGTGCTCCATTCCGTGGTGGGTGCACGCGCGAGGGTCGGCAAGCGGCGTCCGCTGACCAGTTCGTACAACAGCAGGCCGAGCGCATGCACGTCGGTGGCGGTGGTCACGCGCTCGCCGCGCAGTTGTTCCGGCGCGGCGTACTCTGGCGTGAATACCCGCGTCGCCGGTGTGTTTTCGTCGTTCGGATCGAGGATCTGGGCGATGCCGAAATCGAGCAGCTTGGCCGCGCCGGCGCTGTTCACGTAGATGTTGGCCGGCTTGAGATCGCGATGCACGACCAGTTGCGCGTGCGCGTGCGCAACGGCTGCGCAGACCTGGTCGAACAACTGCACGCGTTCGCGAATGTCCAGGTCGTGGCTTGCACACCATTCGAGCAGCGGCTCGCCGTCGACATACTCCATCGCCAGCCACGCACGTCCTTCCGCGACGCCCGCGTCGACGAACGCGGTGATGTTCGGATGGGCGAGGGCGGCGAGGATGCGCCGCTCGCGCGCGGCCAGGCGCGGCGCGCCAGTGGCGCCGCGATCGAGCAGCTTCAGCGCCACCAACTGGGTGAAATCCGCGCCGCTGCGTTCTGCGAGATACACGGTTCCCATGCCGCCCGCGCCGAGCTGGCGCAACAGGCGGAACGGGCCGACGCTGGTCGGCGGCTGGTCATGGGGATCGAGCAGGCGTTCGACCGGACCGCCAAGCGCATCGGTCAGCGCGCTGGCGGTTTCGGACAGCAAGGCGCGTGCGGCGCCGGCCAGCGCGGCGTCTTCGCCCGCGATGCGATCGAGTTCGCGTTCGCGTTGTTCGGCCGACAGCGCTTCGACGCGCGCGATCAGCTCGCGTACTTCGCGCCAGCGCTGCGCGGCGAACAGCGGCTCGCGACCGCTTTCGCTCACGGCTTCCCGCCGAGGGCCAGGCGCAGGTAGTTGCGCGCGAGGTCGAGTTCGCGGTGCACGGTGCGTTCGGTCACGCCGCGCAGGTCGGCGATCTCCTGTGCCGAGAGGCCGCCGAACATGCGCCAAACGAAGACCTCGGCGAGTTCAGGGTCCTGCTTTTCAAGTGCGCCTAGCGCCTGGTCGAGCGCGAGTGCCTGCTGCGCATCGGCGTGCGCGTCCGGCATGCTGTCGTCGAGTTCGGTGCGGATCAGGTCGCCGCCCCGTTTCTCGGCGAGGCGCTCGCGCGCGTGGTCGATCACGGTCTGGCGCATCGCGCGCGCTGCGAGGTTGAAGAAGTGCCGCCGGTCGTTGATCGAATCGAGGCGACCGCGCGCGAGTTTCAGGAACGCCTCGTTGACGAGTGCGGTCGGGGTCAGCGTCGCCTGCGGGCCGGCACGACCGAGCTGGCGTGCGGCGACGCGGCGCAGTTCCGCATAGATCTCGGCGTAGGCACGGCCACCGGCTTCGCGGTCGCCGCTGCCGGCAGCACGCAACCATTCGGTGAGAGGAGTCTGCTCGTCCACCGGCGGCCCCGCGTCGTGTCAGGCGATGCCGCGCAGCATAGCGCAGGCGCTAGCGTGCCGGTGCGGACAACTGCCGGGCCAGGTCGAGCGTCTGGGGGTGGTTCTCACCGTACACACGCCGGAAGACCGCGAGCGCGTCCTCGCGCATCGCGCGCTCCTCCGCGTGCTTGCCCGCACGCGCCAGCACATCGGCCAGCAGCAGGTCGATGTCGCCACGCCGGACACTGTCCGCGCGCGGGCTGGCGAGCAGGCGTTCGCGGGCTTCGCGCGCGATGCGCTCCCCCTCGGCCTGGTTTCCTTCGGCCGCGATCGCGGCTCCCCACGCCGCGTCGGCCCACGCGATGTACTGGATGTCGCCGCCGCTGCCGGGCAGGGCCAGGGCACGACGGGCTTCTTCGAGGGTGGCACGCGCCGCAGCGGGATCGGCATGCAGCTCGGCCAGACCGAGTACCAGCTCACCCGAACCGCGGCGCGGATTGTTCGCATTGAGCGCGCGCGCCTCGCGCAGGGTGGCGATCGCCGCCGGGTAGTCGCGCGCGCGAAATTGGCTGGAGCCAAGCGCCGAGAGCGTGTTGCCGATCATGCCGGCGCCGGGCTTCAGCGTCGCGCGTGCGAGCTCGACCGCGCCACGCAATGTCGCGATCGCCTCGGTCGAGTGGCCGGTATAGGACTGCGCCAGTCCGAGCACGTTGTCGACATAGATGCTGCGTGGATGGCGTGCGCCGGCAGTTCGCTCGAGCATTGCGTGCGCGCGCTGGGCGAGACTCTCGGCTTGTGCGAAGTCCTCGTCATAGAGCCTGTCCGCCGCGAGGTTCATCAGGTCCATCGCGATGTCGGGGCTGTCCGGACCCTCGCGCTCGATGCGCTCGCGCAGCACCTCTTCGTGCATCGCCCGTGCGCTCGCATGGTCGCCATGCAGGTTCGCGATCTTGGCGAGGCCGGTCACGGCATCGATGCGATCGTTGCGGTAGGACGCGTCACTCCCCTGCAGCAGCGCGTGCGCCTCGGTGAATGCGGCCTGCGCACCCTCGATGTCGCGGTTGTCCTCCCGCGCACGCGCCAGCAGGGTCAGGATCGCACCGATGCGGGCGGGTTCGCTCTGCGGCAGCGCGCGCAGCTGGGCGACACTGCGTTCGAGCAGCGCCAGGGCCTGCGCCTGGTCGCCCGAGTTGAGCAGGGCGGTGGCGATTGTCGCGCGCAGCTGCGCCTGCATCTGCGGCGCATTGCCGAATTCCTTGTCGACCTGGGTGGCGGCTGCATGCAGCAGGTCGACGGCCTTGCCGCCTCCACTCGAGACCTTGAACGGATCCGCGCTCGCGAACAGATTCGACAGGAATGCACGCGCATGCTCGGCGTCGGCGGCCATCCTGCGCGCGCGTTGCGCCTGCCACAACGCGACGCCACTCAGACAAAGCAGGGCCGCAAACGCGGTCGCACCGAGCAGGACCAGCGCGCGGTTGCGGCGCACGAAGCGGCTGGCGAGATAGCCCAAGCCCGGTCTGCCAATGCTGAGCGGTCGATGCTCGAGCCAGCGGCGGATGTCCTCGCGCATCAACGCCGCCGACACGTAGCGCTGGGCCGGTTGGGGTGCCAGCGCATGCACGATGATCCGCCCGAGGTCTCCGCGCAGGACGCGCGTCATCGCGACCGCATCGTGCGCCGGAGGCAAGGTCGGGGCGTTGCCCGATGCCGAGCGCACGCGCGTCGCATTGCGCGCCAGTTCGCCGGTGGTCCATTCGTGCGGGTTCTCGGCACGATCGAGCATCGGCAGGCGGCAATCGGCGACCAGTTCGTAGAGGATCAATCCGAGGCCGTGCACATCCGTCGCGGCCGTCGCCCGTTCGCCGCGCAACTGTTCGGGGGCAGCGTATTCGGGTGTGAAGACGCGCGTTGCAGGCGCGTCCGTGTCGTTCGGTTCGATCACCTGCGCGATGCCGAAATCGAGCAGCTTGGCGGTTCCTTCGCCCGTGACCATGACGTTGGCGGGCTTGAGGTCACGATGCACCACCAGTTGCGCATGCGCGTGGGCCACCGCCGCGCAGATCTGCGCGAACAATCCGACGCGTTCGCGAACGCCGAGATCGCGTTCGCGGCAATATTCGAGCAGCGGCTGGCCATCGACATACTCCATCGCAAGCCAGGGGCGGCCGTCGTCATGGCCCGCATCGATGAACGCGGTGATGTTCGGGTGCACGAGACTGGCGAGGACGCGACGCTCGCGCGCGGCGATCGCCGGGGCGTCGTGCGTGTTGCGATCGAGCAGTTTCAGCGCGATCCGCTGCGTGAAATCCGCTTCGCAGCGCTGCGCGAGGTAGACCGATCCCATGCCGCCCACGCCGATTCGCGCGAGCAGGCGAAACGGGCCGATCCGCCCCGGCATGTCCGCGGACAGGGGCGGCAGCATCCGCGTCAGCACCGCATCGATGCGTTCGGTCGCCGTCGTCGCGGCGGGCGGTTGCAGCAGCGCACGCGCGGCAGCGGCGAGTTCGGGATCCTCGCGTGCAACGCGCTCGAGGCGGGGCGCCTGGTCTGCCGGCAGCAGGTCTTCGAGGTCGGCGATCAGCGCGCGCAGGTCGCGCCAGCGTTCCGGCCCGAACAGGGGCACCTTGTCGTGATCCATCCAGCCCCCCGGGAACGCCGAGTGCGCGGCGCGCTGCGGCGTCGAGCATAGCGCAGCCGCTGCTGTCGGCAATCGCGCGGCGTTGCGTTTCCCTGGGACATGGGAACCGGAGAGAGTCGATGAAGCCGTCGGATCGGACTAGGCCGCGTGCGCGTGCCGCGGTGGTTGGCTGGCTGTTCGGCCTCGGCCTGGCCCTGGCGGCCGGACCGGCGGCAGCGGCGATCGAGTACTGCGTCGGTTCGGTCGACGAGCTGTCCACCGCCCTGACGGTTGCGACGTCGCCGACCGGGCAGACGATCATGATCAAGCTCAAGCAGGGCACCTACCACGTCGGCGGTTCGTTCCTGATGAACTGGCACGAGTACAACGCGATGCGCTGGCTCGGTGGCTACAACGCCGATTGCTCGGATCGCAGCGTGCGCCCCGCCAACACGATCATCGACGGTGACGGCGGCCACATGGACGGCCTGCGCATGCACGGCGACCTCCGCATCGAGGGTCTGCGTTTCCAGAACATGAGCGGCAACGGCGGCAGCGTCTTCATCGATACCTGGGACGGTACCGAAGACTCGGACATCCACATCTTCAGCAACGAATTCCTCGGTATCGGCTTTTTCACCACCAGCTACGACGGCGACGGCATCGACGTGCAATTCGTCAACAACCTCGTGAGTGGCGCGCCATACGACGGCTTCGGCGCGCTGGAAGGCTACAGCTCGAACGTGTTCGTGTACCTGGCCAACAACACGATCGTCAACAGCGGCGAACGCGGGATCTACATCGAGAGCGACGGCGTCAATACGCTGGCGAACAACGTGGTGTGGAACAACCCGACGCGCGATGTCTGGATCGACGGCGACACCGACGGGAATCCCGGCGAAGCGCGCTACTACGACATGTTGTACGGCGACCGTTACGGTGACGAAGGGGCGGGCTCGTACGGCACGCTGCACGACGATCCGCAATTCGTGGGCGCAAGCAATTTCCGCCTGAAACCTGCATCGCCGGGCGTCAACTCGGGCGCGACGGTGAATCCGAGCGCGGGCGTCGACCTCGACGGACACGCGCGCGTGATCGGTTCGGCGCCCGATCGAGGCGCCTACGAGGCGCTGGTCGACGACACCATCCCGACCACGCTGACGGTGACGAACACCAACGACAGCGGCACCGGTTCGCTGCGCCAGGCGATCCTCGATGCGAATGCGAACCCCGACTACAGTTTCATCAACTTCGACATTCCAGGTGGCTGTCCGCAGACGATCGCAGTTGCCAGTGCGTTGCCGACGATCACGCAGGGTGTGCGGATCGACGCCTACACCCAGCCTGGCAGCGTCGCGAACACGCACGCCACCGGCGACAATGCGACGCGCTGCGTGATACTCGCTGGAGGAGGCGCAGTCGCCACCGGCCTCGCCTTTGGCGGCGCGAGTTCGAGCCAGTTCTGGTTGCAGGGAATCGCGATCGGCGGTTTCACGAGCGCAGGCCTGCGGCTGTCCGGCGGTACCGACGATCTCGTGTGGGGCAACCAGTTCGGCGGCAAGGTCGGTGCGACGTCGTTGGCCGGCAACGGCAGCGGCATCGTGCTGACCTCGATCGCGACATCGGCATCGATCGGCGGCGACGCGGTCGTGCAGCGCAACGTCATTGCAGGCTCGAGCGGCAACGGCATCGTGACCGGTTCGGTGAGCTTCTTCTCGTCGACCGGCAACGAGATCGTCAACAACCTCATCGGTGCCTACGGCGCCGGCACGATCGCTGCGGGCAACGGCACGGGCATCTGGCTCGGCACCAGCGGCAACACGGTGCGCGACAACATGATCGTCAACAGTACGCTCGACGGCGTGCACCTGGAAGGTGCATCCGCGAACGGAAACACGATCGAGCGCAACCGCATCGGTCGGGTCGAAACGATCTGCATTCCGATCCCGGTACCGCATTGCTTCGCGGACTCGGCGCCGAACCTGCGCCACGGCGTGCGCATCGCCGGCGACGCGCACGACAACGTCGTTTCGTTGAACAGTGTCTGGAACAGCGCGCAGATGGGTATCTCGGTCGGCGGCAGCGGCAAGGGCAACCGGCTGTCGGCGAACTCCGTGTACAAGAGCGCGCAGTACGGCATCGATCTCGATGGTTCCGGCCTCAACGACAACGACGCCGCGCCCGCGGCGCAGAACCAGCCGAACCGTGGTGTCAACTATCCGGACATTGCGCGCGTCTACGGCGGCAACCACGCCGGCTGGGTCGAGGGTTCGCTCGACTCGATACCCGCTTCCTACCTGATCCAGGTATTCACCTCGGCGCTGGCCGACAACGAACCGAACGGCGAGGGCGAGGTGTACCTGCGCAGTGGCCTCGCCTCGATCTTCAGTGCCCCCACGGGGCAGAACGGCCACGCGAATTTCCGCATCGCGTTCTCGAGCCCGAGCGTCGCGCTGAAAGGGCGCCGCTTTGCGTTGACCGCCATCGATTCGAACGGCAACACGTCGGAGTTCTCGTTCAGCCAGCCGTACGTGTGCGACGTGATCTTCCGCAACGGTTACGACAACGCAGAGGGAGACAGCTGTGCACCATGACTTCAACCGGCGACGCGATCGATCGATCGCGCTCGTCGTTCTGCTCGCGGCGGCTGCCCCTGCGAGTGCTGCGACGTTCGCGGTATCCAGTGCCGCCGACAATGGGCCAGGTTCATTGCGTCAAGCCATCACCGACGCCAACGCGGCCGGCGGCAGCAACACGGTCACATTCGCGATCAGCGGCGCCGGTCCGCACACCATCACGCTTGCGAGCGCATTGCCGGGCATTGGTGGCAGCCTCGTGATCGACGGCTACAGCCAACCGGGCAGCGTGATGAACACGCACACGCCGGAGCAGGGCGGACTCGACACGCAGTTGATGGTCGAGCTGGTCGGCAACGGCGGCGTCGGCTTCTGGTTGCAGGCGAATGCGTCGCTGACACTGCAGGGGCTGGCGCTGCACGGCTTCGGCGATGCGATCGCCGGCAATGGCGGCGGACCGGACGCCTCACAGTTGCGTGTCTACGGCAATTTCATCGGCACGGCCCTCGACGGTACGGCCTTGCCCGGCAATGGCAACGGCGCAAGTGGCGTGCGTTGCGGATTCACCAGCGCACAGATCGGTGGCACGCAGGCGTGGCAGCGCAACCTGCTGTCCGGCAATGGCGGTGCGGGCGTGCTGGTTGGAGGCCCCGCAGTCATCGAAGGCAACCTGATCGGCACCGACGCGAGCGGCACGTCCGCGATTCCCAACGGCATCGCTGCCAACTGGGGCGGCATCGTCCTCGGCAGTCGCACGGATGTACGCATCGGGGGCTCCGATTCGGCATCGCGCAACGTGATTTCCGGCAACCGGCCATTGGGCATTGCAATCTGGGCTTCGTTCGGCGCTTCCGGCGCTCCGACCGGATTCGAAATCAAGGGCAACTACATCGGCACCGACTGGAGTGGAACCCGGCCGGTACCAAATGGATTCGAGGCCCCGAATGCAGCGCAATACGGTGGCGGCATCCAGATCCAGAACGGTATGAGCAATCCGACCGCGATACCGATCGGAGGATACGCCCAGGGCGAGGCGAATCTGATCGCGTACAACCGGGGAGCCGGCATCTTCGCCTCGAGCAACAGCGCCGGCGAGGCGTTCGACAGTCGCGCCAATGCAATCCACCACAACCGCGGTGTCGGCCATGCAAACCTCGACATCGGCGCGTTCGGGCCAACGCCGAACGACCTCGACGATGCGGATGGCGGAGCGAACGGTCAGCAGAACTGGCCCGAAATCATCGCGTCGAGCCAGATCGGCAACCAGCTGAGCGTGACCTATCGTGTCGACACGGCGCTCGCGAATGCGAGCTACCCGTTGCGCGTCGACTTTTACGCGGATGTGCGGGGCGGCAGCGGCGAATGGTTGACCCAGGACACCTACCCGCAAGCCAGCGCGCAGCAGCAACGCACGATCACCCTGCTGGTGCCGGCCGGCGCGCGCGCGATCCCGTTCGTCGCAACCGCCACCGACGCGGGCGGGCACACGAGCGAATTCTCACCCGCGTTCGACGTGATCTTCGAGGACGATTTCGACTGAGGCCGACGGCAGCGGCAGCGTCCGCGCTCAGCGCGGAGCGCGATAGCCGCCAGGCACAATGGTTTGTCTCGGCTTCACGCGCGCAGCAACAGGCGCATCAGTGCGATTCCGGCGAGCGTCATCAGCAGTGATCCGAACAGATGGGTCGCGATGATCGCTGCGGTCCAGGCATATTGCTGGCGCAGGAACAGCGTGACCGTTTCCGCCGAGAACGTCGAGAACGTGGTGAGGCCGCCGAGGAAGCCGGTGGTCAGTGCGAGGCGCGTGGCGATCGGCAACGCTTCGAAGTGCGAGAACGCTCCCATCGCGATGCCCATGATGAAACCGCCCAGCAGGTTTGCGGCGAGCGTGCCAAGCGGCAACGCCGGCAACAGCGGATTCAGTACAAGGCCCAGCATCCAGCGCAGGATCGCGCCGACGAATGCGCCAAAACCGACGGCGAGCACGGAAACGAGGTTCATCCAACGATCATCCCGTCGCGGAAGCGGGTGGCGATGCTAGCCGAAATGCGCCGGACGCGGCCGGTCCCACGTGCGCGACCATCCTTCGGGTTGCGTCCTGCGGCGGATGCCGTTTTAATGGCGGGAGTGCCCTGGCTCCGTCCGCGGGCGCATGCGGTACTCCGCATCAAGGACTGGACGGGCGTGACGCTGGGGCGTGCGCCACCTTCTGGACCGTTTCCGAACCGATCACTGGGGTAATCATGCGAGTGTTCAAACTGCAACGGGCCCTTTGCGGGCTCGCTCTCCTGCTTGCGTTCGCCGTCGGCGGTGTCGCCGAGGCGCGAATCATCAATGTCGAGATCCATCAGGCCAAGGGCGTCGATGCCAGCGTCGACTATGCACAGCTTGTCGAATACGGCCCGTGGGACGATCGCAACTATGCACTGACCGCGGCCGACCTTGCCTTTCTGCCGAAGGCGGAAACCGAGGCGCGCGATCCGCTGCCCGCGTTCTACCGGGTCTGGGCTCGCAAGGCCGCGATGGCCGAAGGCCATCCACTGCCGACCAGCGGGCCGGCGCAGTATCCGCGCAGCGCCGTCAACACGTTCCTGCAGCGCTTCGACGGCATCCGCATCGATGGCCACACCTACCGCGGCATCAACCGCATCGAAGGCAATCGTTTCGAGGTCTTCGACGAGGAAGAGCTCGAGGACATGGGTGAGGGCTGGCCGAAATTCCTCGGCACCGAAGTCAAGATCACCACCCCGGTCGGCGCCGAGGAAACCGCGATCGCGGTCAACCCGATCAACACGAACTACGTGATCGCCGGCAGCAACGGCCCCGGCAGCGGCCAGAAGATGTGGCGCTCGACCGACGGCGGCGCGACCTGGAGCAGTGCAATCAACCTGCCCGGTGCCACCTGCTGCGACGCCACGGTCGGCTGGTCCACCGATGGCCTGATTGCCTACACTTCGTCGCTGATGAGTTGCGGCGGCTCCGGTTGCGGCGTCGACTTCTTCCGCTCGCTCGACAACGGCGCGACCTGGACACGTACCGCCGGTCTCGTCGCGAGCGGCTCGGACAAGGAATACCTGCACGTCGATTCGTTCGCCGGTTCGCCGTTCAAGGACAACATCTACGTGTCGTGGCACCAGAGCAACGTGCAGAAGTTCGCGCGCTCGACCGACAAGGGCCTGACGTTCAGCACGCCGGTGACGCTCGATTCCGCGTTCAAGGGCATCGGCAGCGACATCACGACCGACAAGCTGGGCAACGTCTACTACTTCTTCCCGTCGACGACCGGCAGCAACATCCGCGTGGTCAAGTCGACCGATGGCGGCGCGACGTTTGCCGCCAGTGGCGTGACGGTCGCGAACACGGTGGCCTCGTTCGATTTCCCGCTGCCGTCGATGTCGACGCGCAACGCGTTCATCTACGCCGCCGCGGACGCAGATCTCAGCAACGGACCCTACGCGAACAGCCTGTATGTCGCATGGCCCGACACCTACGGCCCGGAAAGCGGCACGCCGGCCAACAACCATGCGCGCGTGCAGGTCGGTTACTCGCGTGACGGCGGCGCCACCTGGACCGTCACCACGCCGCATCCGACGGCCGACGGCCAGACCGTCGATCGCTACCAGCAATGGCTCAAGGTCGACGAGTGGGGCCGCGTGCACGTGGTCTACTACGACACCCGCCACAGCAGCGGGCGTACCGGCGTGGATCTCTACTACTCGGTGTCGCTCGACGGCGCGCAGACATGGGAAGCGCCGCGTCGCCTGACGACGGTAACCTCGCCGAAGATCAACACGTCGATGGAGTGGGGCGACTACAACGGCATGGACATGGCGATGAACGACATCATCGCCATCTACACCGACAACCGCGCCGTCAACAACGGCGACGTATGGGGCATTGGCGGTTTCGCCGATTCGCCGGGGCCGGACTACGCCCTGCAGGCGCCGAGCGACGTCCAGTACGTCTGCGCCGGATCGTCGATCACGCCGGTGTCGATCAAGGTTTCGTCCCTCAGCGGCTATTCGCATCCGGTCACGCTCAGCCTCCCGGGGCTGGACGGCGCGGTGTACAGCGGCGGCCTGTTCTCGCCCAATCCCGTCACGCCTCCGGCCGATGGTTTCCTGACCTCCGTGCTGACGCTTGGCACGCAGGCGGGCGCAAGCGGTGGCAGCCATCCGGTGGTCGTGCATGGCATTGACGACCAGGTCCCGGCGACGGAAAAGGAAATCACGCTCAACGTCCAGATCGCGTCCGGCCAACCCGGTGCGGTGACGCTGACTGCGCCCGCGAATGGCGTGAATGGGGTGGCGTTGCGTCCGGTCTTCAGCTGGGGTGGCAGCAACACCGATACGTACAAGCTCGAAGTGGCCACGGACGCGGGCTTCGGTTCGATCATCCTGACGCAGGTCGTAACGGGCACGACGTTCACGCCGACGACCGACTTCAGTGCCAACACGACCTACTTCTGGCGCGTCACGCCGACCAACGCCTGCGGCGCCGGTGCGGCTTCGCCGACCTTCAGCTTCACCACCGCGAATCTGATCTGCAGCACGCCGGCGATGGCGATCACCGACAACCTTCCGGCAGGCATCAATGACAGCCTGGTCGCTGCAGGTCCGGGTACGCTGACCGACCTCAAGCTCGTGATCAAGGCGACCCACACCTGGGTGGGCGACCTCAAGTTCACGCTCAGCAAGGGCGCGGGCAGCTCGATCGTGATCGACCGTCCGGGCTATACCGGTAGCGGTTTCGGTTGCAGCGGCGACAACATCGACGTGGTCATCGACGACGGTTCGGGCGTGCTGGTCGAAGGCCAGTGCAACGCGAGCCCGCCGGCGCTGTCGGGCAACGTCAAGCCGAACAATCCGCTCGCGACTCCGTTCATCGGCCAGACCCTCGCGGGCACCTGGACCCTGAATGCCTCCGACAACGCGGGCGGCGACACCGGCACGCTCGACCAGTGGTGCCTCGTGCCGGCCACCAGCGGCGGCCCGACGACGTACACGGTTGGCGGCAACGTCAGTGGCCTGACGGGTGCGGGCCTGGTGCTCTCGCTCAATGCGGGCGCGCAGACCTTGCCCGTCGCCGCGAACGGCAGCTTCACGTTCCCGACCGGTCTCGCCGACCTGTCGCCGTACGCGGTCACGGTCGGCACGCAGCCGACTGGCCAGATCTGCACGGTCGCGAACGGCAGCGGCACGATCAGCGGTGCGAACGTCACCAACGTCGCGGTCACCTGCGCGGGTCCGACGACGTTCACCGTCGGCGGCAACGTCAGCGGCCTGTCGGGTGCGGGCCTCGTGCTCTCGCTCAACAGCGGCTCACAGACCCTGCCGGTCGCGGCGAATGGCAGCTTCACGTTCCCGACCGGCCTCGCCAATGGCACGGGCTACGCGGTCACCGTCGGCACCGAGCCGGCGGGCCAGACCTGCGCGATCACGAACGGCAGCGGCACGATTGCCGGCGCGAACGTGACCAACGTCGGCGTGGCCTGCACGAACGTCGTCAGCGACGTGATCTTCGCGGACGGATTCGAAACACCGTAAGACGTTTCGGTGATCGGTCGGACCCTCGGGTCCGGCCGATCACTTTCACCGGGCAATTGCGTTCGGGATCGAAGGCGCTGCAAGGGTTTCGACTGCGTTCGCCGCGCCCAACGCGAACGGTCGGAAGCGACCTGCGGCCTTCCGGTCGGAAAACCCGCGCGCACTCGCGACGCGTACGCGGCTTCCATGTAGCATGTGCGACCGCATCGCGCACTCCGATGACCGCCGTCACCTCGCATCCCCGCCGTCTGCTCGCGCCGCTGCTCGCCGCCCTGGCGATGTTCGGTCCGTTCTCGATCGACACGATCTTCCCCGCGTTCCCGGCTATCGAGGCCGACCTGTACGCAAGCCCGCTTGCGATGCAGCAGACGATCAGCATCTACATGATCGCGTACGCCTGCATGTCGCTGTTGCACGGTCCGCTCTCGGATGCGCTCGGTCGCCGGCGCGTGATCCTCGTCGGCGTCGTCGTGTTTTCGCTCGCGTCGATCGGCTGCGCGCGGGCCGGTTCGATCGAGACGTTGCTCGTGTTCCGTGCCTTGCAGGGCATGTCCGCCGGTGCGGGGTTGATCGTCGGGCGAGCGATCATCCGCGACTGCTTCGACGGCGTCGAAGCGCAAAAGCTGATGTCGACGGTATCGATGATCTTCGGCATCGCGCCGGCGGTCGCACCGATCGTCGGCGGCTGGGTGATCGGCTTCGCGCGCTGGCCGATGATCTTCTGGCTGCTCGCCGGTTTCGCGCTTGCGTTATGGCTGGTCTGCGTCCGGCTGCTGCCGGAAACGCATCCGCGCGCGCGACGCCTGCCGCTGTCCCTGCGCGAACTGGGCGTGACCTGGCGCCTGATCGCGCGAGATCGCGCGTTTCTTCCGCTTGCGCTGGCCGGCTCGCTGAACTTCAACGCGCTGTGGGTGTACATCTCGTCCGCGCCGGCGTTCGTGCTCGACCTGCTCAAGCTCGACGCGCAGCATTTCGCCTGGCTGTTCGTGCCCGCAATCAGCGGCATGATGTTCGGCGCGTTCCTGTCCGGCCGCATGGCCGGGCGCATGACCGCGGCGGCGACGGTGCGCCTCGGTTACACGATCATGCTCGCTGCGTCCGCGATCAACGTGTTGGTGACCTTGCTGTTGCCGCAGCCGCGCGTGCCGTGGTCGGTGATCCCGATCGGCCTGCACGCGATCGGGATCGGCATGAACTTTCCGACCCTGACCCTGTTGTTGCTCGATCGTTTCCCGCAGCACCGCGGCGCCGTTTCGTCGGTCCAGGCGTTCATCAGTCTCGTGATCAGCGCGACGATCGCGGGCTTGCTGGCGCCGGTGCTGTCGCGCCATGCCGGCTGGCTCGCGGGCGCAGCGCTCGCTTCGACCGCGCTGGGTGCCGGCATGTGGCTGGTGTTCCGGCGCATCGCGCGCACCGAAAGCCGGTCTTCATAGGCGGATCAAGCCGCACCGCGGTGAGTCGCAACCCACGACAACCGCAAGCGGCACGTGCGTTGTGCGCGTAGCGCCTACAGCGCGGCCGGCGCGCTCTGCTGGCCGAGGATCGAGCGCAGCACGGCGAACACCTCGTCCTTGCTGCCGGTCACGGTGATCTGCGTGTCGCGCTGAACGCCCGTTCCGATGTTGACGGAATAGCCGATGCCAAGGTCGTTACCGTCCTCGTCGGTGCGTGCATAGGTCTCGGGCCGGCTGATGTAGACGATCGCGCCGGCGTCGATGAAACGGCCATCGGGAAGCTTGATCCAGCGTTGCATGGGGATGGCCGGTATTGGTGATCGGGGATCGGGGATTCGAAAAAATCCGGAACACTGCGCGGGGAGTCTAACAAATTCCGGTTCCCGATTCCCGGGCTCACTGCCAGCCGCACGTCTTGCCCTTGTTCTGCTCCTGCAACCACGCGTACAACGGCGCGAAGTAGTCGATGATCGCGCTCGCGTCCATTTCCTCCTTGCCGGTAAGCTCCTTCAGCGTCTGCTGCCACGGCTGCTGCGCGCCCTGCGAAAGCATCTTCCAGAACTTCGCACCGGCTTCCTTGTTGCCGTAGATCGAACACTGTGAAAGTGGGCCCTTGTAGCCGGCCGCGTCGCACAGTGAACGATAGAACTGGAATTGCAGGATGTCCGCAAGGAAGTAGCGCATGTACGGCACGTTGGTGGGCACGTGGTTCTTCGCGCCTGGATCGAAATCCGCCGGCGTCGCCGCGACCGACGAGGACAGGCCCTGGTACTTGCGGCGCAACTGCCACCAGCCTTCGTTGTACTTGTCCGGTGCGATCGAACCATCGAACACGCCCCAGCGCCACTTGTCGATCAACAAGCCGAACGGCAGGAATGCGACCTTTTCCAGCGCGAGCTTCATCTGTGCATTGAGGATCGCCTTGTCGTCGCTGCCTGCCTTGCCGGCGAGGCCGATCTGCGCGAGATAGGCCGGCGTGATGTTGAGGCGGATGGTGTCGCCGATCGCCTCGTGGAAGCCGTCGTTGGCGCCGCCCTGGAAGATCGGCGGGATGTCCTTGTAGGCCACGTAGTAATAGATGTGGCCCATCTCGTGATAGATCGTGTACTGGTCTTCCTCGGTCGGCCTAATGCACATCTTGATGCGCATGTCGGTGCTGCCGAGGTCCATCGGCCACGCGCTCGCGTGGCACAGCGCGTCCCGATCACGCGGCCGCAACAGCATCGACTTTTCGTAGAACGATCCAGGCAGCGGCGGGAAGCCGATCGAGGCATAGAAGTCCTCCGATCGGCGCACCATCGCTACGGCGTTCTTCATGTCCGCGTCGTGTTCGAGTGCGGCGACGTCGAGTGGCATCGGCCTGCCCTTGAACCCCTTGCGCAGGCCGTCGTACTGCGCCTTCCTCTGCGCTTCGAGGCGCTGGTTCACATCGAGGTTGCCCGCGCCGGGGTACGGTTGCAGCAGCGGATACAGGTTTGCCCAGTCCTGCGCCCACATGTTGCCGGTGATGTGCGCAGGGATCGTGCCGTCCTTCGGCATGCGCTCGCCGTACTTGTCGGCGAGCTTGTTGCGCGCGTAGCACTGCAGCTGGCCGTACAGCGGCTGCACCTGGTTCCAGAGGCGATCGGTTTCCCTCGCGAAGTCGGCCGGCGGCATGTCGTAGCCGGCGCGCCACATGGTGCCGACGTTGTCGTAGCCAAGGTCGCGGGCGCCCTCGTTGAGCAACTGCGCGAAGCGCTGGTAGTCCTTGAGCATGCCACGACCCACGCGATGCCAGCCGCTCCACGCGTCGAGCGCATGGTCCCAGTCGCGGTCGTTGGCGAGCACTTCCGACAGCTCGTCGAGGTTGCGGCAGCTCTTCGGGTCTCTCTCGTCCTTGCAGTACTTGCCGGAACCGTACGCGGCGGTGAGCTTGGAAGCGAGGTTGGTCAATTCGGTCAGGTGCGCGGGATCCTTCGGGGCGGGCATCGCGGTTTGCAGCTTCAGCAGTTCGATCGCGCGCTTGTCCCCGGCGTCGATGCCGGCGACCTTCTCGAAGCGGCGCGATTCGTCCACTTTCGCCGACAGCCACTTCAGCATCGCTTCGTTCGCGCGCGCGGTCAGCATCTGCGTGTCGTCGGTGATGTAGGTCTCGGCAACCCATTCCGCCGCGTTGGCCTGGAGGTACTGCGCCTTGAACTCGGCATTCATCTTCTCGACGAATGCGTGCGCGTCGGCGGGCGTCGCTCCCTTGACACCTTTCGTCTTCGCGGCAGACGCCGCCATCGAGGCCGTTGCAAGGATGAGGGCGATGGACAGCAGACGGAATTTCATGGGAGCTCCGCGGAAGGCCGAATCTGCGAGCCTAGTGTCGGGTCGTGCGTGCCGCAAGGTGCGATGCCGCAGGCGACGTCGCAAGCCGGGCTTGCTCGGCTCATCCACGCAAAGCCGCGGAGCAGGCGGCGTTCTACGAGAGCGGCAAGAGGCCCCGTTCGACCAGCCACGCGCGTGCATCCTCGGCGTCGTGCTCGAACCACGCGCGCGTCGAGCCGAGGCGGAACGTGTAGCCCCACGCGTCCATGTCGGCCATCACGCGCGCGCGACCGACACCGGGCAGGGCGTCGGCGAGCACGATCTGCAGGTAGCAGGTCGCGTCTTCCTCGGCCTGCGAGTCGGAGGCGTCGGTGTGGATCGATGCGCGTCGCTCGGTGGGCACGACGATCAGGTGACAGGCTTCGTGCAGCAGCGAGTGCACCGGGGTGTCGGAGCGCGCGTACACGGTGTTCGCGATCACGCCTGCCTCGCATTCGCCCCAGTAGCTGCCGGGAATCGGTGCGCCATCGTCGACCTGCGCGAGCCCGAGCGCGTGGCGCGCGAGCAGGGCGCGCGCGGATTCGAAGCCGATGTCGGCGAGCGTAAGCACCGCGTGCGCGGGGGACGCGGCAGCCTGCATGGCGTCGACGATCAGACTTCGTCGTCCTCGGTCGGCGCCTTCGCGTCGGGCGAGGGCGCTGCGTCCTTGCGGCGTTCCGGCAGCGTGACCGACAGTTCCAGCACGTCGCCTTCGCCTTCGCGCGTGACGTGGATGTCGACGGCGTCGGGGTCCACCGGAAAGTACTTGCGCAGTACCGCGAGGATTTCGCGCTGCATCGCCGGAAGGTAGTCGGTGCTGGCGCGGTCGCCCGACGCGCGTTCCTGCATCACGATGAAGCGAAGGCGCTCGGCAGCGACTGAGGCGGTGTTCTTCGGGCGCGAGCGGAAGAGATCCAGTAGTCCCATGTCTCAGCTCCCGAAGATGCGTGCGAGGAAACCCTTCTTCGTCGCTTCCACGAAGCGCATCGGGCGTTCTTCGCCACTCAGGCGCGCGACCGCGTCGGCGTAGGCCTGGCCCGCTTCGGATGCGTCGTCGAGGATCACCGGTACGCCGGCGTTCGATGCGCTGAGCACGCCGGTCGATTCCGGGATCACGCCGAGCACTTCGATCCCGAGGATGTCCTTGACGTCGTTGATGCCCATCATGTCGCCGTTGGCGACCCGGTCCGGGTTGTAGCGGGTCAGCAGCAGGTGTTGCTCGACGCCGCCGTTGCCCTGTTCGGCGCGGCGCGTCTTGCTCGCGAGCAGACCGAGGATGCGGTCGGAATCGCGCACGCTGGAGACTTCCGGGTTGACCACGACGATCGCGCGATCGGCGAAGTACATCGCGAGGCTGGCACCCTTCTCGATGCCGGCAGGCGAATCGCAGATGACGTAGTCGAAGCCGTCTTCGGCAAGCTCGTTGAGCACGCGCTCGACGCCTTCCTTGTTGAGCGCATCCTTGTCGCGCGTCTGCGAGGCGGCCAGCACGTGCAGGGTGTCGATGCGCTTGTCCTTGATCAGGGCCTGCTTGAGCGTGCACTCGCCCTGGATCACGTTGACGAAGTCGTACACGACCCTGCGCTCGCAACCCATGATGAGGTCGAGGTTGCGCAGGCCGACGTCGAAGTCGATGACGGCGACTTTCTTGCCGCGCTTGGCGAGGCCGACCGCGAGCGAGGCGCTGGAAGTCGTCTTGCCGACGCCGCCCTTGCCGGAAGTGACGACGATGATCTCAGTCAATGCAGTGTCCTCGGGATTCGAGATTGGGGATTGGGGATTCGGGAAAGCATGGTGATCGATTGGGTGACGGCAGCGCACTGTCGTGGCGGCATTTACGAATCCCGGATCACAGTTTCTTCAACATCAGTTTGTCGCCTTCCAGCCAGCACTGCACGCGTTGTCCGCGCAGGTCCTTCGGGATGTCCTCGAACACGCGGTACTGGCCCGCGATCGAAACGAGTTCGGCGTGGAATTCCTGGCAGTAGATGCGCGCGCTTTCGTCGCCCTGTGCGCCGGCGAGCGCGCGCCCGCGCAAGGCGCCATAGGCGTGGATCGAACCGTCCGCGATCACTTCCGCGCCGTTGCCGACGAGGGCGGTCAGGATCAGGTCGCGCCCGCGCGCATACACCTGCTGGCCGGAGCGCACGGGTTTGTCGTGCAGCATGCCGATCGCGCTCGCGGCCGGGGTCGGCGCGCGCGCTTCGACGACCGCTTCACGCGATGGCGGTGGCGGTGTCGCGCGTACGGCGGGCTCGGGCGGGGCGTCGTGCGCGCGCTCGTACGACGCGCGGAACTTGGCGATCACCGGGACGCCGAGCGCCTGTGCGATCTGCTCGTTCTCGCTGGTGCCGTAGGACAGGCCGACCGGCAGCATGCCCGATGCGCGTATGCGCGCGAGCAGGTCGCGCACGACTTCGACGTCGGGCAGTTCCGGCAGATGGCTGAGATCGAGCACGACCGGAGCGCGCAGGAACAGTTTTTCGGCGTTCTCGACCTTGGCGCGCAGTTCGGCCGCCAGCGCATCGGGGTTGAGCCGCTTGAGCTTGAGGTTGGCAATGCCGACCTGCCCGAACTTGATTTCGGCGACCGGTTCGAGGTCCGCAAGGGCGGCAGCGGTCATGCTCATGCGCCGCCGGCCGCGCGCGCGCCGCGATGTCGAGCCGGCTGGACGTGCTCGCGCTCGGCCAGCCAGGGCAGATCCGGCAGGCCCGCTGCACCGTGCAGATAGGTGTCGCGCACGAACGGGTAGCTGCACAGGGTCTTTGCCAGCAAGGCGACGCGGCGGCCGTTGCTTGGCATCGTCTGCTGTCCGACTTCGAGGAAGCCCCAGGTGCCGTGGAACAGCAGCGAAACGTCGTCGCGTGGTTCCAGGAACACCTCGCAGGTGAGCTGTGGCACGCGCGTTTCGGCGTAGCTGTTGACGTCGGCGTAGAACACGCGGCCGAGGCCGAGGCCGCGGTAAGGGCGCGCGACGACGATGCGGTCGATGTAGACGAACTCGGGGAAGTGCTTCTGGAACCACAGGAAGTTCGGGCTGTGGTAGCTCGCGTCCTCGCGCAGGGCGAGCAGGAAGCCGGCGATGTGCCCGTCGACTTCGGCCGCGCGGAAATAGCATGCCTCGTCGTGCAGCCTGCGCAGACCAGCGACATCCAGCGGCAGGATCGTGGAGCCAGCGGCGTTGTTGAGTGCGAGCACCGAGTCCAGATCGTGCGGCTGCACGTCGCGGATGCGTAGGGCCATGTCTTGCTCCGTGGAGGTTGCGGGCCGTTCGGCGACATCGTCGCCGTGGGTCAAGCCTGCTCCGGTCGATTATCGCATGCGCCCGCGATGCGGTCATGGCGCGCTGCGGGCGGAGGTGTTACGGGATCGTTAGGAAGTGCGGGCGGCAGGCGACCCTTCGGCGCCACTCCGGAAACAATGACTTCCGGGCAGGGTCGCGCGAGCGGCGCAGGTCCTATGATGGCGCCATGCCGTGGCCTCAGATCAACCACATCCAGTTGCTCCGCTACGCCGGCCTGTTCCAGTACGCCAGCGTCGGCACGCCGTTCCTGCGTTACGAGACGGTGGTTGAGGACCTCGCGCAGAAGCAGTTGCCGGGCAGCTACGTGCACCTGTGGCTCGCCTGCTACGTGGTGTTCGGCGTGGTCTATTGGTACCTCACCCACGATCTCGGCGATCGCCGCCGCACCCCCTGGAGGCGTGCGCTGCAGATCGGCCTGCTGGTCGTGCTGAACCTGATGGCGGTCGCGATCGGCTGGTTCAGCCAGAGCGGCATCTCCGCCCTGCTGCTCGCAGTCGTCGCGGTGGTGCTGCCGTGGCTGCTGCCGCTGCGCATCGGCATTGCCTGGATGGTGTTGCAGAACTTCTCGCTGGTGCCGGTGTTTGCCAGCATCCGCGAGCCGGCCTTCAGTCTCAGCGATGCGTTCCTGCAGTCGAGCCTGTATTCGGGGTTCATCGTGCTCGCGTTCGTCACCGCGCTGGTCACCAAGCAACAGGTCGAGGCGCGCGAGGAGCAGCGCCGCCTGAATTCCGAACTACGTGCGACACGCACCCTGCTGGCCGAATCGAGCCGGCTCGGCGAACGCATGCGCATCTCGCGCGAACTGCACGACCTGGTCGGCCATCATCTGACCGCACTCAGCCTCAATCTCGAAGTCGCCAGCCACCTGGTGCAGGGGCAGGCACAGGAGCACGTGCGGCAGGCGCAGTCGGTGGCGAAACTGCTGCTCAGCGACGTGCGTGAAGTCGTGAGCCAGTTGCGCGAGGGCGACAGCATCGACCTGACTCAGGCCTTGACCAACCTCACCGAAGGCGTGCCCGGGCTCGCGATCCACCTCGAATTGCCGCCGCGCTTCAGCGTCGACGATCCCAAGCGCGCGCAGGTGCTGCTGCGTTGCGCGCAGGAGATCATCACCAATACCGTGCGCCATGCCGGCGCGCGCAACCTGTGGCTGAGCTTCGAGCGCAGCGACGGCCGCCAGATGGCGATCCACGCGCGCGACGACGGTCGCGGTGCGGCCGAGTTCACCCAGGGCAACGGACTGGCCGGAATGCGCGAGCGGCTGGCGCAGTTCGGCGGTAGAGTCGACATCGTGACTGGCAGGGGCGAGGGTTTTGCGCTCGATGCCCTGTTGCCATTGGAGGGAACCACATGATCCAAGTCTGCCTGGTCGACGACCAGACCCTGGTGCGGCAGGGCATCCGTTCGCTGCTCGAGCTGTCCGATTCGATCCGCGTGATCGCCGAGGCCGGCGACGGCGTGCAGGCGGTCGAGACGATTCCGCGCGTCAAGCCCGACGTCGTCCTGCTCGACATGCGCATGCCCGGCATGTCCGGCCTCGACGTGCTCAACGCACTCGCGGCGAAGGGCGAGCTGCCGCCGACGATTATCCTGACCACGTTCGACGACGACCAGATCGTGCTGGCCGGCCTCAAGGCCGGCGCGCGCGGCTACCTGCTCAAGGACGTCTCGCTCGACCAGCTGGTCGATGCGGTCAAGACCGTTGCCGACGGCGGCTCGCTGGTGGCGCCGATGGTCACCCAGCGCCTGCTCAGCGGACTCGAGCGCATGCACAACGAGTTCGTCAGTCTCGACCGGCCCGACCCGCTGACCGAGCGCGAGACCGAGATCCTGCGCCTGATGGCGGGCGGCTACAGCAACAAGGAAATCGCCAATTCGCTCGGCGTCGCCGAGGGAACGGTGAAAAATCATGTCTCCAACATCTTGTCCAAGCTGGGCGTGCGCGACCGTACGCGCGCAGTGTTGAAAGCGTTCGAGCTCGGCATCGTCTGATCGCGCGCGGGGCGCTGCCCGGGTTGCCGGAGGGGGCTGGAAGCGCCGGGACGTGCCCGGGAAGCGCTGCCGCGGCGCATCAGGGAGTCGCGGGTCGTAGCGCATGCGCCCCGGAGTCCAGTACCATCCATTCCTTGTCCCGCCGGCGCGGGACCGCGCGTGCGCAGGCGGTGGGGAACCGACATGGCCGAAAGGCCGGACAGGTCACCGCGACATGCGCAGCCCATGGCTGGATCCTGGAGACCCTCGGATGATTCGTATTTTCGAAGTGCTGATCGCTCTGCTGATCGTGTTCCTGCTCGCCGTCCTCGTCGGCGTGGTGTTGCCGGACCATGGCCATGTCGAGCGTGCCGTCGAGGTGCCCAGCCCGGTGCGGCAGGTTTACGACTCGGTCAATTCGTTCCGGCGCTTCCCGCAGTGGAACGGCATGCGCGCGTTCGACCCGGGCCTGAAGATGACCGTGTCCGGACCGGAAGCCGGCGTCGGCGCCAAGGCGAGCTGGACCAGCACTTCGCCGAAGGTTCGCGACGGCTCGCTCACGATCACCAAGACCGAGCAGGACAAGAGCGTGGAAATGACGCTCGACAACGACTGGATCGGCACCAACAAGAACTACTCGATCGAGTTGATTCCCGCCGCGAATGGCAAGACCGTCAAGATCGTCGAGTCCTACGACGTCGACTACGGCTGGAACCTGATCTGGCGCTACGGTGGCCTGTACATCAACGGTGAGCCGTCGGCGATCGTGCAGGGCGGCCTCGCGGGCCTTTCGCAGATGCTCGCCGGATTCCCGAACACCGACTACAAGGACCAGAAGATCGAGGTGGTCAATGTCGACTCGAAGCCGGTGTTCCTGGTGCAGACCAAGGCGAAGCGCTCGCTCGACGAAGTGGCCGATGCGACCGCGACTGCGATGACCGAGATCGATGCCGCCCTGAAGAAGGTCGGCCTGACTGCGGCCGGTCCGCGCATGACGATCACCACCGAATGGGGCGAGGAAGATTACACGTTCAGTGTGGCCGTTCCGGTCAGCGCGGCGTCGTTCACGCTCGACGGCCAGAGCTACAACATCGAAACTCCGGTGTCCAACCAGAGCGACGAGGGTGTCGACGACACCGGCCAGCCAAAAGTTTATGGTCCGGGCCAGAAGGATTCGAAGGGCATGCTGGTCGTCGAAGGCAACGTGCGCGCCGCGCTCTGGTACGGCGGCACCGCGCTGTACACCGAATATACCGGCAGCCCGGCCCAGCTCCCGCTGCTGCGCCTGAACCAGAAAGCCTATGCGGAAACGCATGGCTACCGTTACAGCGAAGGCGGGCTGACGCGCGCGTACGACGAACTCATGTCTTCGCCGGATACGCCGGCGAACGAAGAGGTCTATCGCGTCTACCTGCCGATCACGCGCTGATCTGCAGCAATCGGATCGAAAAGGGCGGCTTCGGCCGCCCTTTTTCGTTGCGCTTCGCTGGGCTGTTGTTCGGGAATGCGCCTCCGCTAAAACCGACTCGCATCCATGCATGTTCGTCCCGCATCCATTCGGGCCGGTTACCCCTCTTGACTCCGGGCATCCTGCCCTGCGCCCTTCGGGCCAGCTTCGCCGTTCGCGCCGCTCCTGCGGCGCAGTGCTTGCCCAAAGAAGGGTAACCCCAAGAAGGGGCACTCCCCAACGGCAACGCCCGCCGGGCGTCCTGCCCGGCTGGTGCGTGAACGTCGGCCGAGGTTCGCCGACAGCGCATCCGTGAGCTGACGGCGAACGCGCGCGCACCGTGCGCGCGCCCCTGCGGGCTGTTTCGTCCGCCGTCCACCGTTGCCGAAGGGGACCCGGGTAGAAGCAGCGCGCTCCTGCGTGCAGAGGCAGAGCGACAGCAACAAGGCGTCAAGTTTGTTGCAGGAGCGGCTTCAGCCGCGATGCTTCTAGGCGCTCAGCCCGTAGGAGATGCGCACGCGGCGCTTGCCGCCATGCCCTCGTCTTCCGTGTGGGGAGCGGCTACTCGAATGGTCCTTCGTAGCGCACGGCGATTACGGTGAAGCGTGCCGGACCGGCGGGCAGTTCCGCTTCGAACTCGTCATCCGCCCGGCGCTTCAGTGCTGCACGCGCGAGCGGCGAGTCGATGCTGATCCAGCCGCGCGCGGCGTCGGTCTCGTCGGGGCCGACGATGCGGTATTCGTGCTCGACGCCGTCGCCGTCCTCGACCCGGAACCACGCGCCGAAATAGATCGCACTGCGATCACTCGGCGTGCTGTCGATCACGCGCAGGAATTCGAGGCGCTTGCCGAGATAGCGCACGCGCCGGTCGATCTCGCCGAGCTGCTTCTTGCGGTAGGTGTATTCGGCGTTTTCCGAACGGTCGCCTTCCGCAGCCGCGGCGGCGAGCGCGCGCACCACCTCGGGACGGCGCACGCGCCACAGCTCGTCGAGCTCCTGCTTGAGGCGCAGGTGGCCGTCGGCGGTGATCACGGCGGTCGAAGCGGCGGTCGGTGCGCGCCAGCGGCCCATGCAAATCCTCGTTGCCGGCTCGCGTGCCGGCGTCGATCGCGAAACTACGGTGCGGGTGCCATCACGTCAACGGTGCGAATGCGTAGAATCACTGCTTCATCCCGCGAAGGAAATCGTGCTTGCTGATCCTGCCGATGCACCGCGCCCTCACGCGCGCGAACTTTCCGTGGGCGACCTTCGGCCTGATCCTCGCCAACGTGTTCGTGTTCTTCGGCCTGCAGCTCGGCGACGACGGCGTGCGTGATCGCGCGCTTGCGTACTACGTCGACGCGGATCTCGCGCAATGGGAGTTCCCGGCGTATCGCGAATGGCTCGATGTGCACGGCGATGCAGAGGAACGAGCGCAGGTGTTCACCCGTTTCGCCGACGCCGGCGATGTCGCTATCGCGGTGCAGGTGTTGCAGTCCGATGCGGACTTCATCGCCGCGCTCGAAGCCGATGAGGTGATTACCCCTGCGCTCGCCGGGCACGCGCAATGGCGCGAGCTGCGCCAGCAGTTCGACCGCCTGTGGGAAGGCGGATTCACCGAACGCTGGATGCTGCGTTATTCCGAGTTTTCGCCGCCGCGCATCCTCGGTTCGATGTTCCTGCACGGCGGAATAGGCCACCTGCTCGGCAACATGCTGTTCCTCGCTTTGCTCGGCCTGCTCGTCGAAGGTGCGCTCGGGCATGGCTTGTTCCTCGTCGTCTACCTGGCCGGCGGTTTCGGCGCCGCACTCGCCAGCCTCGCCTGGCATTGGGGCGACCACGGTTCGCTGGTCGGCGCGTCCGGCGCGATCGCGGCCTTGATGGGCGCGTACTGCGTGCTGTGGGGGCGTCGCCGCGTGCGCTTCTTCTGGTGGTTCTTCATCGTGTTCGACTACGTGCGCGCGCCGGCGCTGTTGCTGCTGCCGGTGTGGCTCGGCTGGGAAGTGCTGCAGCTGCTGTTCTCGCATGGTTCCAATGTCGCGTTCGACGCGCATGCGGGCGGCATCGTCAGCGGGGCGTTGCTCGCGTTCGTGGTGCGCCTGGGCGGGCGCGAGCGGCGCGACTTCCTCGATGAGGACGCTCTGGCCGAAGCCGTGGTCGACGACCGCGCCGCGCTGGCGAAGGCGAACGAACACATCGGCCGGCTCGAACTGCCGGCCGCGCGCGCGTTGCTCGAACCGCTCGCGTTGCGTCGCCCGGACGATCTCGACGTGCTCGTCGCGTCCTATCGGTGCGCGCGCTACGAACCGGGTGCGCCGCGGCTCGCAGCCACCGCGGTCGCGGTGTTCGCCTGTCCGGCACGCGGAACGGCCGAGCTTCGCGCGCAGAAGGAGGTCTACGACGATGCGATGAAGGCAAGCGGCGGCCGCCTCGTGCTGGCGCCGGAGCGACAGGTCGCGCTCGTCGCGCGTTGGCCGGCGATCGGCGAAGGCGTTGCGGCGGCGGCTGTGCTGGCCGGACTCGCAGCGAAGTTTCCGGCCGCGCCGGCGCTGCCATCCGCGCTGCTCGCGCTTGCGCGCGACCTGCGCACGCGCGGCGACGCGACGTGCGCCAGCGGCGTGCTCGAGTGCATCACCGCGACCTGGCCCGAGTCCGTCGAAGCGGACAAGGCGCGCATGCTGCTCGCCGATGCCGGATGATCGCCGCGCCTTGGCATTCGCGGTAAACCGGTAAAGGCTGACCCGCTGCGCGTGCCGTACCGGCTTGGATCAGAATCACGCGCGTCGTCATCCCGGCATTCGGCGGAATGACGGGCTTTCACTTGCCCGGACCTTCCCCTACGCAGGTTTCGCTGCGGGCGTTGCGAGTTTGTCGAGGAACGTCCGATAGGCCACGACTTCGTCGCGCAGCGGGTGTTGCGGAAATGCTTGCAGCACCTGGTCGAGCAGCTTGCGTGCGGTTTCTTCCTTGCCCATGCGTTCGGCCAGCAGCTTGGCGGCGAGCAGGCAGTTCTGCGGCACGTCGGCATGCCTGGGATGGCGCTTGTACGAGGCCGACACCAGCTTCAGCGCGACCTGGGTCGCGCCGACGTCGACGGCCTTGCGCGCGACGCGCGTGACTTCGTCTGCTTCGGCGAGTTCGAACGCGGGATCGAGCTCGAGGCATTCGCGCGCGACATCGACCGCGCGCCGGTCCTTGTCCTGCGCGATCAGGATCGTGATCCATTCGCGCCCATGCCGCAGTTGTTCCTCGCGCCGGCCGAGCAGGGCGAGCAGCTTGCGGTACTGTGCGTGCATCGCCTCCGATCCGCCGCGTCCGCGCAACTGGGTCGAGATCAGGTCACAGGCGGCTTCCGGCTTGCCGTCGCGCACTCGCTCGGCGGCTTCGTCGAGAAAGCGCTGGTCCGGATCGTCGGCGGCGCGGCGCAGCGGTGTTGCGGATGCGGCGGCGGGTTCGTAACCGATTTCGTCGTGATACTGGTAGATCAGGTAACCCATCAGGTGGAACGTTGCGACGACGACGTAGTTCGTGATGAAGTGGATCACGATCACGGACAGGAATGTCGGCAGGAACGGCACGACCATTGCCTGGGCGTAGCGCTGGCTGACGCCGAACAGGAAATACAAACCTGCCACCGCGATGTACGGCCAGCCCAGTCGCGTCATCACCGCGATCCAGGTCGCCGGATTCAGCGCGAGCCCGAGGTTCTCGTCCATCGCCAGCGACATGATCGCGCCGGGCAGGGCGAGTGCGAGGACGATAGTGACGATCGCTCCACCGATCGGGCCAAGCAGCCAGAACGCGACCACGTTGAGCGCGAAGAAAGCGACCTGCAGCCAGATCTGCGACCAGCCGAGGCTGTCGTCGACGGACACGGCGATCTCGGGCGGTTCGAGGCGTCCGTTCGCGGTCGCGCGCAGGCACTCGAACGCGTACTTGTAGAGCGCGACCCAGATCAGCAGGTCGAGCAGCCAGCCGAGGATGCCGAGCGGCAGGAAGTCGACCAGATGGCACAGCGCGAGCACGAGGATCGTGGTCAGCGCGCCCATGTGCGCCGGATACAGCGAGATTTCGCGCAGCCGGTTCCAGAACGGCACGATCTCGGCGTGCCGCGCCGTCGCCGGCGCGTTGTGGTTGGAAGTCATGGTCAGCGCTTCAGCGAGCCGAGCACGCCGCGCAACAGCGAGCGGCCGAGCTGGCCGGCCGCGTTGCGCACCGCGGATTTCGCGAACGCCTCGATCATGCCCTGTCGCCGGCTGGTGCCGAAGACCATGTCCTTCGCCATGCCGGTCCAGCCGCCGCCGTCCTTGTCCGCCGCCTTGCCGCCCTTCGCCGCGGGTTCCGCGGCGGCTTCCTGCTCGGCGCGCTGCGACAATTTCTCGAACGCCGATTCGCGGTCGATCGCGGTGTCGTACTTTCCGCCGACTGGCGAGCGTGACCGGATCGTCGCGCGTTCCTCGTCGGTGATCGTGCCGATGCGGCAACCGGGCGAGCAGATCAGCGCGCGTTCGACCGGCATCGGTACGCCACCCGCCTGCAACGTCGACACCAGCGCTTCGCCTACGCCAAGCTGGGTGATCGCCTCGACCACGTTCACCTTCGGATTCGGCGCGAACGTCTCCGCCGCCGCCTTGACCGCTTTCTGGTCGCGCGGTGTGAATGCGCGCAGCGCGTGCTGGATGCGGTTGCCCATCTGGCCGAGGATCACGTCCGGCACGTCGTCGGGATTCTGCGAGCAGAAGTACACGCCGACGCCCTTCGAGCGGATCAGGCGCACGACCTGTTCGACGCGCTGGCGCAGCGCCGGTGGCGCGTCGTCGAACAGCAGGTGTGCTTCGTCGAAGAAGAACACCAGTTTCGGTTTGTCGAGATCGCCGACTTCGGGCAGCTTCTCGAACAGTTCCGAAAGCATCCACAGCAGGAACGTCGTGTACAGCTTCGGCTTCAGGATCAACTGGTCGGCGGCGAGGATGTTGACGACGCCGCGGCCGGACATGTCCTGGCGCATGAAGTCGGCGAGGTCGAGCGCGGGTTCGCCGAAGAACTGGTCGGCGCCGGCCTGTTCGAGCGAGAGCAGGGCGCGCTGGATCGCCGCGATCGATTGCGTCGACATCAGGCCGTAGTGTTGCGACAGCTCCTTGGCGTGGTCGGCCGCCCAGGTCAGCAGCGCGCGCAGGTCCTTGAGGTCGAGCAGCAGCAGCCCGTTGTCGTCGGCGGCCTTGAACGCGACTTCGAGCACGCCCGATTGGGTGTCGTTGAGTTCGAGCAGGCGCGCGAGCAGGGTCGGGCCCATCTCGGAGATGGTCGTGCGCACCGGGTGGCCGAGCTTGCCGTAGATGTCCCAGAACACGACCGGGTTCGCGCCTGCGGACCAGTCGATGCCGAGCTTGTCGATGCGCGCCTTGAGCTTGTCGTTCATCACGCCGGCCTGCGACAGGCCGGCGAGGTCGCCCTTGACGTCGGCGAGGAACACCGGCACGCCAAGCTTGGAGAACCCTTCGGCCATCAACATCAACGACACTGACTTGCCGGTGCCGGTCGCGCCGGCAACCATGCCGTGGCGGTTCGCGTACTTGGCAAGCAGGAAGATTTCCTTGTCGCCCTTGCCGATCAGGATGTCGTTCAATGTGTTCCCCCGTTGATGCTGGCCGCCGCTCGATCGGTCGATTGTAGCGATGATCGAAGCGGATGACGCGGCGCGCACGGGTTGCCGCGCGCGCCGCGGAAGGGTTACCGTGCGTGGTTTGAACAGCAGGTGCGCGATGTCCACGCAATCGGTTCGAGTTGTCGGCGTTTCGCTTTTCCTGGTCGTGCTGGCGGCGTGCAGCGGGGTGCCGCAACGCGCGGGACGCCCGGCGGCCGCGCGTGGCGACGACGTCGCGAACGCGCTGTATGCGCGCCTCGACGACGACAGCCGGCGCTACGAGGCGGGCCTCGCGCTGGCGCGGTCCGGCGAGACCGGTCGGGCGCAAGCGGAGATGAAGGCCGCGCTCGATGACCTGCGCGCGGCGGCGACCGCCTGCGCCGCCACACGCGATTGCGACCAGCAGCGTTTCGTCGCCGGTTTCGACAACCTGCTGCGCGAGGGCATCGGCAGTCGATCCGACCAAGTCGTGGAGGGCGAGACCACTGCGTCGACGCCGGAGGCGACCGGCGAAGCCGGCGAGTCATCGCCGCTGGTCACCACCCTGCCGCAACTGAACCGCTCGATCGCCTTGCTGAAGGGGCGCGAGCTCGGCGACGTCATCGCGCTGAACGGTCCGGTCAAGGCCGCGCTCGAGGAATGGCTGACGCAATACCGCCCGAACCTGATGGCCGCGTACGAGAACTACCAGTACCTGCGGTTCCAGATGGCGCCGGAGTATGACAAGGCCGGCCTGCCGGAGGCGCTGCTGTTCGGCATGCTCGCGAAGGAGTCGGGCGGCAAGGTGCATGCGGTGTCGCGCTCGGGCGCGTCGGGACCATTGCAGTTCATGTATGCGACCGGATTGCGCTTCGGTCTCACCACCGTCGACGGTTTCGACCAGCGCTTCGATCCGCGCCTGTCGGCTCGCGCGAACGCCGCGTACGTCAACGAGCAGCTGGCGATCTTCAACAACAATCTCGAACTCGTCATTGGCGCCTACAATGGCGGCGAGGGCGCGATGCAGCGCCGCGCGGGCAGGGGCGAGAACGCGCAGAGCTTCTGGAGCCCGGATGTCTATGGCAGCGTGTCGCAGGAAACGCGTGAATACGTGCCGATGGTGCTCGCCGCCGCGTGGTTGTTCCTGCATCCGGAGCGCTACAACCTGCAATTCCCGAAGATCGAGGCGAAGCCGGGCAGCATCACCTTGAAGCGCGCGGCGTCGATCGCCGAACTGACGGTGTGCCTCGGTCAGGACGGCAATGTGCACGACGGCTGGTTCCGCACCTTGCGAAACCTCAATCCGCAACTCGATCCGCAGCAGGAGGAGCCAGCCGGTGCGCGGATCGTCGTTCCGCAGCAACTTGAAAGAACCTATCAACGCGATTGCGCCGAAGGTCGCTGGCAGCAGCTTGCAGCGGAACTGCACGCGGCCGTGGTGCCGACACCCGCGCCCGTCGCGCTTGCGCAGGGCGTGGCACGCAGCACGCCGTCGAATGCGAAGAAGGATCGATCCTACGTCGTGCGCAGGGGTGACACGCTGGCGGCAATCGCGCGCAAGCACGGCAGTTGCTCGGTGCGCGAAATCGCCGTGGCGAATGGCTTGCGTGCTCCGCACTATGCGATCAAGCCGGGTCAGACGCTCAAGGTCCCGACCTGCCGCCGCTGAGAGGTTGTGGATCGACAACTTCGGCGGGATCGCCTCCGGGCGTGTCCGCCACGGATCAGGTGCGACGCGATTTGCGATTCGCGGACGTTTCGACTTCGCGCGCACCGCGCGCTGCGCTCAACGCGAACGGCCCACCACAAGAAATCGGCAGTACGTCGATTTCTGCAGGTCCTGCGTTGCGTGCGCGAAGGCGGCGCATCCATGCGCCAAGTCCCGTCCTGTGAAGCGTGTCGTGGAGCGAGAGGTTGCGGCCCATCCATTGGCCGCACTGTCCACCCGGACGCGTCGTCCTGTCGCGCGAAATCCGGATTGAATCGAATGTGCGGGTTGCGCCGGGCGCGGAGCGTGGCCCGAAGTCAGGCGGCTTCGGCGTCGATCATCCAGGCGCTCATGTCGGCCGCCGGCGTGCCTTCCTTCAGCGAACGCAGCGAACGCATGACCTGCCGGTGCAGTTCCTGCTGCTCGCCGAACGGCGAATCCTTGGTCTCGTGGAAGGCCACGGTCAGCCACAGCGCGACGCCGCGCAGGCGAACCTGCAGGTTGTCCGAGCGCAGGCGCTCGAGGCCGATGTCGGTGCCGCTGCCCCAGGCGCGGTACTTTTCGTCCGGCGGGGTCGAATACAGGTGCGGGAACTCGCACTTGGAGGCGCTGCTGAACTCGCGCAACGCAATCCCGGCCAACTGGCGGCGCGCATTCGGCGGCAGCAGCTCCATCGTCTTGTTGATCTCGCGGAACTGCCGGCGCAGCTGCATCGCGCGGCTCAGGGCAATCAGTCTGGTCATGAGATGCATGGTGTTCCCCCTGCCCGTCCATGGGTTTGTTGATGGACGCAAAACCGGTTTCAAGGACGTAATACTAGGGCAACGCCACCCGCTGGGACCGCCCAACGCGTCACAAATTGCCGAAGTGCGTCACATTGTGACCGATGAGCCAGCGATTGGGAAGGGGGCTATCGGCCTGAATATGGTCGGGCGGCGGTCGATGCGAGGCGACCGATCGCCTGACCGACCCGCACCGGGGATTCCGCGGCGAGGGCGGGGTCGAGCATCGCCACACCCGCCGGCAACAGCACGATCGCGGTCGACCCCATGTTGAAGCGGCCCATTTCCGCGCCGCGCGCGAGATGGATGCCTTGTCCACGCCAGTCGCGGCGGGTGATGCGCGAGGCGTAGGGGGGTACCTCGACATCACCCCAGACGGTCTCGATGCCCGATACCAGCATCGCGCCCACCAGCACCACGGCGAACGGGCCGCGTTCGCCGCGGAAATGGCAGACGAGGCGTTCGTTGCGCGCGAACAGGCGCGGGATCGCGGCCACCGCGAACGGCGCGACGCTGAACAGGCGGCCGGGCGCATGCACGGTTTCAATCAGTTCGCCCGCAATCGGCATGTGCACGCGATGGTAGTCGCGCGGCGACAGGTAGACGGTGACAAAACTTCCCTGCGCATACGGCGTTGCCGCGTCCGCGTCGGCGAGCAGCTCGGCGACGCTGTAGGACTGGCCCTTGGCCTGGAACACGCGACCGGACTCGATCGCGCCGGCCTGGCTGATCTTGCCGTCGGCCGGGCAGAGCACGGCATCCGCTGCGTCGGCTTGTGGACGGGCGCCTGCCTTCAATGCGCGCGTGAAGAACGCGTTGAAATGCGGGTACGCGCGGAGATCGGTCGTCATCGCCTCCGCGAAGTCGACCCGATATGCCTTCACGATGCGGCCGATCAGGAAATTCTTCCATGGCGTGAACGTCCAGCGCGTTCCCCACATCACGAGGCGTGACAACAGCCGATGCGGCAGCACGTATTGCACGAGGACGGATGGTTTCATCAACGGCTCCGCGCGAGGACGGTGAGGTCGGAGGCGATCTTCGAGGCATCGAACGGAGGACGCAGCAGGCCAACCTGGTTGCCGTTCGGATCGATCAGCACGGCCGATGCGCCGTGGTCGACCTCGTAGGTACCGTCCTTCGGTTCTCCGCGCGCATACACGAGGCCAAGCGCGCGCGTGAGGCGCGTCAGTTCGGCATCGTTGCCGGTCGCGGCGATGAATTGCGGATTGAAGAACGCGACGTAGCGCGTGAGCACCTCCGGAGTGTCGCGCGCGGGATCGACCGAGATGAAGTCAAAGCGCAGGCGCTCACGCGCATCGGCATCGAGCAACTTCCACACCTGCTTGAACGTCGCCAGCGTGGTCGGGCAGACGTCGGGACAATGGGTGTAGCCGAAGAACGCGATGGTCCATCTCCCTTTCCAGTCGGCGTGCGTGAGCGGCTTGCCGTCACTGCGCGCGAGCTGGAACTCCGGCAGTGCGCGTGGAGCCGGGTAACGCACCACGCTCGCCATCTCGGGCAGGGCAGTGGTTCGCGGGCCGGACCAGCGTGCGCCCGCCCAAAGGCCCAAGGCGGCCGCGAGTGCGGCGATCAGGATCAGCCAGTTCGCGGAGACGCGGCCGGCGGTGCGGGAGGAAATCATCCATCGATTATACCGGCCCGATCACGGCGGCTGCGACGCGGGCTCTTCGGGCACTACCCCAGCCGTTCGCGCTGGGCGCAGCGAGCGCAAGCGAGCGAAGTCGAACCGCCCGCGACTCTCTGCGTTCCGGCCTTATACTGTGCGGCCCTTCCATGCGCGGATCCCCTCGTGACGCAGGAACTCGCGACGATCATCGATTTCATCCGCTACGGCGCGAGTCGCTTCGGCGCCGCCGGCCTGACTTTCGGGCATAGCTACGACAACGCGCTCGATGAAGCGACCCACCTGGTGCTGCATGCACTGCACCTGCCGCACGACCTGTCGCCGGCCTACGGTCAGGCGCACCTGACGGCGGCGGAGCGGCAGAGCGTGCTTGCACTGATCGACCGGCGCGTCGACGAGCACAAGCCGGTTGCCTACCTGACCGGCGAGGCGTGGTTCGCCGGCCTCAAGTTCAAGTCGGACACGCGCGCGCTGGTGCCGCGTTCGCCGATCGCCGAGCTGATCCAGTCGAATTTCACGCCGTGGCTGGACGAGCGCCACGTCGAACGCGCACTCGACCTGTGCACTGGATCGGGCTGCATCGGCATCGCGATGGCCGCGCACAACCCGGACTGGCAGGTCGACCTCGCCGACATCAGCGACGACGCGCTCGCGCTCGCACGCGAGAATGTCGAGTTCCAGGATGTCGGCGAACGCGTGCGAGTGCTCAAGTCTGACCTGTTCGGCAGCCTGAAGGGCGAGCGTTACGACCTCATCGTCAGCAACCCGCCGTACGTGACAGAGCAGGAATTCGCCGCACTTCCGCCCGAATACGGCCACGAGCCGAAACTAGGCTTGACCGCGGGCGAGGACGGACTCGACTTCGCATTGCGCATCCTTGCGGCGGCGCCGGATCATCTGAACGAGGACGGCGTGCTGATCGTCGAAGTCGGCGAGAGCGAACGCGCGCTCGTCGCGACCCTGCCGAACGTGCCGTTCAACTGGATCGAGTTCAACGTGGGCCAGATGGGCGTGTTCCTGCTGGATCGCCGCGATCTGGTCGAGCATGCCGCCGCGATCCACAAGGCCGCAAGCGCGCGCAAGTAGACCGTTTCGCCAATCAATGCCGCAAACCAGTGTCTTGGATGTGACGATGCAGGCACCGGGTCCCGGCGCGCCCCGGGGACGACGAGCAGGTCGCCGTTCCGAATCACGAATCGAGAAGCACGGCTTTCCATGTCCAGCAACACGTTCGGCAAGCTCCTCAGCGTCACGACCTTCGGTGAAAGCCACGGGCCGGCGATCGGCTGCGTCGTCGACGGTTGCCCGCCGGGACTTGCGATTGCGCCGGAGGACTTCCGCGCCGACCTCGATCGCCGCGCGACCGGCCGCAGCCGCTACACCTCGCAGCGACACGAGGCGGACGAGGTCGAAATCCTGTCCGGCGTGTATGAAGGTCGCACCAGCGGTACGCCGATCGCGCTCCTGATCCGCAACACCGACCAGCGTTCGAAGGACTACGGCGACCTGCTCGACACGTTTCGCCCCGGTCACGCCGACTACACCTACTGGCAGAAGTACGGCATCCGCGATCCGCGCGGCGGCGGACGTTCGTCCGCGCGTGAGACGACGATGCGCGTCGCTGCCGCGGTGATCGCGAAAAAGTGGCTGGCCGAACGGCATGGCGTGCGCGTACGCGGGCATCTCGCGCAGATTGGCGAGCTCGCGCCGCGCGCACGCGCGGACGGCATGATCGACTGGGACGCCGTCGAAGCCAATCCGTTCTTCTGGCCCGATGCGTCGATGGTCGAGGAACTGGAAAATTACGTGAATGCATTGCGCAAGGCGGGCGACTCTGTTGGCGCGCGGGTGACGGTCGTCGCCGATGGCGTGCCGCCGGGTTGGGGCGAGCCGATCTACGGCAAGCTCGACGGCGAACTCGCCGCCGCGCTGATGTCGATCAACGCGGTCAAGGGCGTCGAGATCGGCGCGGGTTTCGCCAGCGTCGCGCAGAAGGGCAGCGAACATCGCGACGAGATCACGCCGGCCGGATTCCTGTCCAACCATGCAGGCGGCATCCTCGGTGGCATCTCGACCGGGCAGGCGGTGATCGCCTCGATCGCGTTGAAGCCGACCTCGAGCATCCTGATTCCCGGGCGCAGCGTGAACCTCGCCGGCGAAGCGGTCGAGGTCGTGACCAAGGGGCGCCACGATCCGTGCGTAGGCATCCGCGCGACACCGATCGCCGAGGCGATGGTCGCGCTGGTGTTGATGGACCAGGCCCTGCGCCATCGCGCGCAGTGCGGCGATGTTGGCGACATCGTTCCGCGCGTGCCGGGGGCCATTGGCTGAGTGCGTCAATCCCCATACTTTCGAAACGGCACTTTCACAACTCCGTTCACCCTGGGCGCAGGCCTGTCCTGAGCGAAGTCGAAGGGCGCCGCTCGGAGCGGTTGCGCCGTCCCGCATCGAAGGTGTTTTGACTCCGCGGAGCTTCGCCCCGCTGGTCGACACGAAAGGTTTCATGAGGTGCGCTCGCCCTCAATGCTTTCTGTGCGGGTCGTTCGTGTTTCAATATCGAATCGTTATTGGCGTGCTCGCGTTCCCCGTTCCATGCTTGGCCGATTCCCTTCCGATTCCCTTCCGATTCCCTGCAGGTCCCATGAGCAATCATCAGAAGTTAAATGTCGCCATCGCGGGTGCCACCGGCGCGGTTGGCGAAACCCTGCTCTCGATCCTGAAGGAACGCGAGTTCCCGCTCGGTGAACTGGTGCCCCTGGCGAGCGAACGATCGGCGGGCGGAAAGGTGAACTTCGGCGACCGCGAAATAACCGTGCGTGACCTCGCGAGTTACGACTTCAACGGCATCGACATCGCGTTCTTCTCCGCCGGCGGCTCGGTCTCGCGCGTGCACGCGCCGCGCGCGGCGGCGGCCGGTGCCGTGGTGATCGACAACACGTCGGAGTTCCGCTACCAGGACGACATCCCGCTGGTGGTCAGCGAAGTGAACCCGCACGCGATCGCGCAGTACGTGAATCGCGGCATCATCGCCAACCCCAACTGCTCGACCATGCAGATGCTGGTTGCCCTGGCGCCGATCCATCGCGCGGTCGGCATCGAGCGCATCAACGTCGCGACCTACCAGTCGGTATCCGGCGCCGGGCGCTCGGGCATGGAGGAACTCGGCCGCCAGACCGCGGCGCTGCTGAACTTCCAGGAAGTCGAACCGAAGAAGTTCCAGGCGCAGATCGCGTTCAACCTGATCCCGCAGATCGACGACTTCCAGGACAACGGGTATACCAAGGAAGAAATGAAGATGGTGTGGGAGACGCGCAAGATCCTCGAGGATGCGTCGATCCAGGTGAACCCGACCGCGGTGCGCGTGCCGGTTTTCTACGGCCACTCGGAAGCGGTGCACATCGAGACCCGCGAGAAGATCAGCGCCGAGCGCGCGCGTGAACTGCTCGCTGCCGCGCCAGGCATCGTCGTCGTCGACGAGCGCAAGCCGGGCGGCTATCCGACGCCGGTGTCGCATGCGGCGGGCAAGGACGAGGTGTTCGTCGGTCGCATCCGAGAGGACGTGTCGCATCCGCGCGGACTGGATCTGTGGATCGTCTCCGACAACATCCGCAAGGGCGCCGCGCTCAACGCGGTGCAGATTGCCGAACTGCTCGCAAAGGACCATCTGTGACGGGCCCCCGCTTTGCGAAATCGTATCTGTGATCTATAGTTACGATTGTGTTATAAGCCCGTTTCGAGATATTCGAAAAACTGGGTCCATTACGTACGCCTCCGGGGGGCATGCCTAGATGAAACGACCGCTGCAACTTTCGCTTGCGATCGCGCTCGCGTTGGGCGGAACGAACGCGATGGCGCTGGGCCTCGGCCCCGTCCACGTCAAATCCAAGCTCAATCAACCGCTTGACGCCGAGATTCCGGTCATCCAGGGCACCGCCGGCGAAGCCGAAGGCCTGCTCGTCAGCTTGGCTGCGGCGGAGGATTTCGAGCGCATCGGCATCAGCCGCGGGCACCTCAACATCCCGCTCGACTTCTCGGTCGGCAAGGGCGCGAACGGCCAGACCGTCATCCGCGTCACCAGCAAGGAGCCGGTCCGCGACAGCTATCTCGACTTCCTGGTCGAGGCGAACTGGCCGAAGGGACGCCTGCTGCGCGAGTACACGGTCCTGCTCGATCCGCCGGTGACCGCGCCTGCGCGCAGCGCGCCGCCGACCTCGGTGGCCAGCGCCCCGGCGCCGACCCCGGCGGTCAAGCCGGCGGTCGAACCCGAAAAGCACGCGGAAAAACCGGCCAAGGTCGCCAAGGCCGAGAAGCCGCCCAAGCCCGAGAAGGAGCCTGTAGCCGCGACGGAGGCGAAGCCCGCACCGGTCGCCGCCGCGCCACGCAGGGTCATCGAGGGCGAATACGGTCCGACCAAGGCTGGCGAGACGCTCTCCGGCATCGCGCGCTCCGCCCGGCCGGACAGCAGCGTCAACATGGACCAGATGATGCTGGCCCTGCTCAAGAACAATCCGAACGCGTTCTACAAGGACAACATCAACGCGCTCAAGCGCGGCGCCATCCTGCGCATTCCGAGCGCGGACGAGGCGAAGGCGATCGGCTCGGCCAGCGAAGCGGCCGCCGAGGTGCGATCGCAGATCGAGGACTGGCAAGGTGGCCGCGCGTCGCCGACGCGCGTCGCGGCAGCCGCCGCGCCCGAGAAGCCGTCCAGTCCCGCCGCGACGCCTGCAAAGGCGCCGAAGGCGACCGCCAGCAGCAAATCGCCGAGCGAGCGCCTCGAGCTGGTGCCGCCGAAGGCCGGCAAGGACAGCATCGCGATGGCGGACCAGCCCGGCAGCGGTGGCAGCGCCGGTACCGGTACCGAAATCAAACGCGAACTCGCACGCACCAAGGAAGCACTGACCGCGCGCGACCAGGAAGCGGGAGAGTTGAAGTCCCGCGTCAAGGAACTCGAGGATTTGAAGGGCAAGAACGACCGCCTGATCAATCTCAAGGATTCGGAGATTGCCGACCTGCAGCAGAAGCTGAAGGAATTGCAGGCCAAGTCCGACGCCATCGCTAAGTCCGCGCCGACCAAGCCTGCCGCGACGCCGAGTGCGCCAGTGGCGACTGCAACGCCCGCGACAGCGCCGGCAGAAACCCCGAAACCTGCCGCGACCTCCGCGACGAGCACGCCGTCGACTACCCCGACGATCGACAAGAAGGACATCTGGGGCGACAGCGCAACGGCGAGCGCATCCGCGAAGCCGGGTGAAGCGCATGCGCCGTCGACGCCGGCCGCGACCGCTCCGTCGCACGAGCCGGCAAGCACGGCACCGACGGCGGCAGCCACGACTCCACCCGCGCCGGCGGTGACGACGCCGTCGACTTCGACGCCAGCCGGCGCGACGTCGTCGACTACGCCAGCGCCCACGACTTCTCCGGTCGCATCAACCACTCCGGCGTCCGGCGCGACCGTGACGCCGTTGCCGGCAAGTCCGCCGACGACCGCGACGACCGACACGGCGACGAAACCTGCAGTCACGACACCCGCGAAAAAGCCGACGCCCCCACCGGTGAACAAGGCGCCCGTGATCGAACCCGCGTGGTACGAAGCCCCTTGGGTCAAGCCCGCGGCACTCGGCGGCGGCGTGCTGCTGGTGCTGGCTGGCCTGCTTGGCATGCGCAAGCGCAAGCCTGCCGCGGCGGCCGCGGGTGCGGCGCGCGGCTCCATCGCCGACCAGTTCGGCGACTCGCCGTATCACGAGCAGCATGGTGGTAGCAGCAGTGACGTGATGGAAGCGGAGGCTGCATCGTTGCGCGAACAAATCGCGCGCGATCCGCGCAACCCGGGTCTCTACCTCGAACTGCTCAGCCTGTACTACGCCGAGCGCGACGTCGCCAGGTTCGAGGAGACGGCGGCGGAAATGCGCGCCCATGTCACCGATCCGCACCTGCCCGAGTGGCAGGAAGCGCAGGCGATGGGGCAGGAACTCGCTCCGCACAATCCGCTGTTCTCGGGTGAGCCGGTCCACGACGCGTACTACGACGCCCGCCATGCCGGCAACGCCGACACGGTCGAGCGCCCGGTGCTCGACGAGGACGATTTCGCATTTGCCGACCACGGCACGCCGGTGGCCGCTGCGCCGTCGGCGCACGAATCGGAGTTCGGTTTCGGTCTCGGCAATGCGCCCACTCCCGCGCGCGCGCAGCCGACGGTGCATGTCCCCGCACCCGTGCCTGCCGAGGACACGTTCTCCTTCGATGACCTGCCGCCGCTGGAGTCGCCGAAGCCGACGAAGCCGGTGGCAACCCCTGCGGCGAAGGAGCCCGCACCGACCATGAAGGAAACCCCGAACCTGGATGACGATTTCTTCTCGGGTGAAGACGCGACCGGCACCAAGCTCGATCTCGCCAAGGCCTACATCGATATGGGCGATCCGGATGGCGCGCGCTCGATGCTCGAAGAAGTCGTCGCCGAAGGCAGCGACGCACAGAAAGCCGAGGCGCATCGCCTGATTTCGGAACTGCGCTGATTTCGCCCGCGTGAAGCTCGAAGGCCGGGGATCTTCCCCGGCCTTCGTCGTTTCGGCGGCTCGCTCCCAGGAGCGGCTATCCTCTCCCGTCGGCCTCGAGTCCCGGGTCCCCGGTCATCTGCCCTCAGCCCTCAAATGCGCTTCGCCCTCGGCATCGAATACGACGGCACCGACTTTTTCGGCTGGCAACGCCTGTCGCACGGACGCAGCGTGCAGGGCGATGTCGAAACCGCGTTGTCGTTCGTGGCCGCGCATGCTGTCGAGGTCACTTGCGCCGGGCGCACCGACGCCGGCGTGCATGCGCGTTGCCAGGTCGTTCACTTCGACTCCGACGCCGTGCGCAGCGAGCGTGCCTGGGTGCTCGGCGCGAACTCCCGGCTCGCCCGGGACGTTGCCGTGTTGTGGGCGCGCCCGGTGTCCGATGAATTCCACGCGCGCTTCGGCGCGCGCGCGCGCCGCTACCGCTACACGATCCTCAACCGCCCGATGCGCGCGGCGCTTCAGAGTCGCTACGTGACGTGGGAGCGAACGCCGCTCGACATCGACGCGATGCAGCGTGCCGCGCAGGCGCTGATCGGCGAACACGATTTCAGCGCGTTCCGCACGGTCGCCTGCCAGGCGAACTCGCCCAACCGGAACGTGCGCGAGATCACCGTTTCGCGTTGCGGCGACGAGATCGCGATCGACATCGAGGCGAACGCATTCCTGCATCATATGGTGCGCAACATCGTCGGCTCGCTGCTGCCGGTCGGTCGCGGCGAACGCGACGAGGCGTGGTTGGCGGAGCTGTTGCAAGGGCGCGATCGGAGCGTGGCCGGCCCCACCGCACCGGCGACTGGACTGACCTTTCTCGCGCCGCGCTATCCCGCGCAATGGAACCTGCCCATCGAGGTTTGCCTGTGACCACACGCATCAAATTCTGCGGCATCACCCGCCCCCAGGACGCGCGCTTTGCAATCGAACTCGGCGTCGACGCGATCGGCCTGGTGTTCACGCGCCGCAGCCAGCGTTTTCTCGGCATCAGCCAGGCGCGCGAGATCCGCCGCATGCTGCCGCCGTTCATGAGTGCGGTCGCGCTGTTCATGGACGACGCGCCGTCGTGGATCGAGGAAGTGATCGCCGGCGTGCAGCCGGACCTGCTGCAATTCCATGGTGCCGAGGCGGGACCATTCGCCGCGAGCTTCTCGCGCCCCTACGTGAAGGTGGTGCCGATGGCGAGCATCGACGATGCGGCCGCGTACGTCGGTCTGCATCCGGCCGCGAGCGGCTTCGTGCTCGACAGCCATGCGCTTGGCGCGCTCGGCGGCACCGGCGAGACGTTCGACTGGAAGCGCGCGCCGCGCATCGGCAAGCCGACAATCCTCGCCGGTGGTCTTGACCCGGGCAATGTCGCGCAGGCGATTGCGCTGGTGCGGCCGTACGCCGTCGATGTGTCGAGCGGGATCGAAACCGCGTCGGGCATCAAGGAGTCCGGAAAGATGCGCCGTTTCGTCGAGGCAGTCCGTGCGGCCGACGGATGAGCGGGCGAAAGCGACCCGGACCGTGTACGCTATGCGCCCATCGATGAACCGCTTGAACCGCCCGTTCCCGACGCCCCCGTCCGGCCGCTCGCTGCGCCGCTGGCGCCGCGTGCCTGCCGCCGCTGTGCGATAGCAGCGAAGTCCAGTCGCCCGTCCGGCCGACGCTCGGCCGACCTCACCATCCAAGGCGCGCGATGTGCGCCGCCTCGCGCTCCCGCGAGGCCTGTCCGATCCGGAGAATTCCATGCCGGCGAAGCCCTGCAACGATGTCGCGTCCGCCACGACGATCGACTACATGCAATATCCCGACGCGCACGGCCGTTTCGGCGAATACGGCGGAACGTATGTCGCCGAAACGCTGATCGCGCCACTCGCCGAACTCGATGCGGCTTACCAGGCGCTGCGTGTCGATCCGGCCTTCATTGCCGAGTTCGAGCGCGACCTCAAACATTACGTCGGTCGTCCGTCCCCGATCTACCACGCCGAACGGCTGTCGAACGACGTCGGTGGCGCGCAGATCCTGCTCAAGCGCGAAGATCTCAATCACACCGGCGCACACAAGATCAACAACACGATCGGCCAGGCGCTCGTCGCGCGCCACATGCGCAAGCGCCGCATCATCGCCGAAACCGGTGCAGGCCAGCACGGCGTCGCGACCGCGACGGTGTGCGCGCGTTTCGGCCTCGACTGCGTCGTCTATATGGGTGCGACCGACATCGAGCGGCAGAAGATCAACGTCTACCGCATGAAATTGCTCGGCGCCGAAGTCGTGCCGGTCACGTCCGGCTCGAAGACGCTGAAGGACGCCTTGAACGAGGCGATGCGCGACTGGGTCACGAACGTCGCCGACACGTTCTACATCATCGGCACCGTTGCCGGTCCACATCCGTATCCGCAGATGGTGCGCGATTTCAACGCGGTCGTCGGGCGCGAGGCGCGCGCGCAGATGCTCGAACAGTTCGGACGCCTGCCTGACGTCATCACCGCCTGCGTCGGCGGCGGCTCCAACGCGATCGGCCTGTTCCACGCATTCCTCAATGATCGCGACGTGTTCATCGTTGGCGCCGAGGCGGCGGGCGAGGGCATCGCGAGCGGACACCATGCGGCTTCACTCGCGGCCGGGCGCCCCGGCGTGCTGCACGGCAACCGCACCTACGTGCTGTGCGATGACGACGGTCAGATTACCGAGACGCACTCGGTCTCCGCCGGTCTCGACTATCCAGGTGTCGGCCCCGAGCACGCGTTCCTCAAGGACAGCGGCCGCGCCCACTACGTCGGCGTTACCGACGACGAGGCGCTCTCGGCGTTCCATCGTCTCGCGCGCACGGAAGGCATCCTCGCCGCACTCGAATCGAGCCATGCGATCGCGCAGGCGATCAAGCTCGCACGCGAATTGCCGCGTGACAGGCTTGTGCTGTGCAACCTCTCCGGTCGCGGCGACAAGGACGTGCATACCATCGCGGCGCGCGAGGGAATCTCACTGTGAGCCGCGCGTGCGCGCAAGAAACGAGTGCACGGCTGCTCGCCCGACATCGCGGCGAAGGCCGGGATCCGGTTTCTTCACGCGATGCAAATCAGTCGCTGGGCCCCGGCTTGCGCCGGGGCGACGAGAATCGGAAGGGGGGCTCATGAGCCGTATTGACACGCGTTTTGCACAATTGAAATCGCAGGGTCGCACCGGGTTGATCCCGTTCTTTACCGCGGGTGATCCTTCACCCGACAGCGTCGTGCCGATCATGCATGCGCTGGTCGAGGCCGGCGCCGATCTGATCGAGCTCGGCGTGCCGTTCTCCGACCCGATGGCCGATGGCCCGGTGATCCAGCACGCGAGCGAACGCGCGCTCGCAAAAGGCGTGGGTCTGCGCCAGATCTTCGCCTGGGTGAGCGAATTCCGCGTGCGTGACGCGCATACGCCGGTCGTGCTGATGGGCTACATGAACCCGGTCGAGATCCACGGTGCGGCGCTCTTCGCCGCCGAAGCGGTCGCAGCCGGCGTCGACGGCGTGCTGCTGGTCGATTGTCCGATCGAGGAGAGCGCCGCGGCCGCACCCCTGCGCGATGCGGGCCTGCAGCAGATATTCCTCGCGGCCCCGACCACCACGGATTCGCGCCTGGCGCAAGTCTGCGCCGCGGCGCGCGGTTTCCTATACTACGTATCTTTCGCCGGCATCACCGGCGCAGACCGGCTCAGCATGGACACGGTGCGTGAACGCGTCGCGACAATACGCAAGCAGGCCACGACGCCCGTCGCGGTCGGCTTTGGCGTGCGCGATGCGGCATCCGCGGCGGCGATCGGCGGGTTCGCCGATGCGGTCGTCATCGGCAGCGCGCTGGTCGAGCGCCTTGCCGGAGCGGCCGCCGCCACGGAAGCCGCCATGCGTGCGCGACAATTCCTGGCCCCGATCCGTACAGCGTTGGACACCCTATGAACTGGTTGCAGAAATTGGTCGGTCCACGTGCACGCTCGGCGACTGTCGGCAAGGGCAAGGTGCCAGAGGGCCTGTGGGAGAAGTGCGACGGGTGCGGCGCGGTGCTGTACAAGCCCGAGCTGGAGGCCGCGCTGATGGTCTGCCCGAAATGCGGGCACCATCATGCGATCCGCGCGCGTGCGCGCCTGGCTGCCTTCTTCGACGAGGGCACCACGCAGGAGCTGTTCGCATCGCTCGAGCCGACCGATCCACTCAAGTTCCGCGACTCGAAGAAGTACAAGGACCGCATCGTCGCCGCGCAGAAGCAGACCGGCGAGAAGGACGCGCTGGTGGCGATGCGCGGCAAGCTCAAGGGCAACCCCGCGGTCGCATGCGCATTCGACTTCAGCTACATGGGCGGCTCGATGGGCTCGGTCGTGGGCGAGAAGTTCACGCGCTCGGCAGAGCTCGCGCTGGCCGAGCGGATGCCGCTCGCTTGTTTCGCCGCAACCGGCGGCGCACGCATGCAGGAAGGCCTGTTCTCGCTGATGCAGATGGCCAAGACCTCGGCGGCGCTCGCGCGCATGCGCGACGCCGGCGTGCCGTTCATTTCAGTATTGACCCACCCGACCACTGGTGGAGTCTCCGCCAGCCTCGGCATGCTCGGCGACATCAATGTCGGCGAACCGAAAGCGCTGATCGGCTTTGCCGGCCCGCGCGTGATCGAGCAGACCGTGCGTGAAACCCTGCCCGAAGGCTTCCAGCGATCCGAGTTCCTGCTCGAACACGGCGCGATCGACCTGATCGTCGACCGGCGCGAGATGCGCGACAAGCTCGCCGCGATGCTTGCGTTGTTGATGCGGCAGCCGAAGGCGGCTGCATAGTTTCCGGTTCACGGGACGCACTGCCTTCTCGCAGGTGAGGCTGCGGGCGTCGAGTAGGCGCGCACGGATGTTCTGCTGGCGTCGTCTGCACGGTCCATCGCTTCGTTGAAGCGTCCGGATTGCCGGTACCGAAGCTCCGCCCACCTGTCCTGGACGTCGATCGCCTCCGCGAAAAGAGGCCCAGTGATCGTGAACGGATCGTTCGACGTTGAAACCCCAGCCTGCCAACGCCAGCGGCGCGGCCCGCTAGCGTCGCCGCAGCCGGCGCGCGCCAACCCGATGGCGCCCGACTCGAGCCTCACTGGAGCGCTGCGGGTGGTAGCATCTGGCCCGTTCAACGCAGGAAGTCATGGACGTAGCGGACTGCGAAGGTCTGAGTCGACAGTCGCGAGTCGGGCGTTACGCGTTCCAACTCCGGGAGAGCGTCATGTTGGTATCGAATCGGATGGTGTATGTCGCGCTCGCAACGAGCGCGTTATTCGCAGTGTCTGCCTGGGCAAATTCCGGTGAGATACCGGACCCGCGCGGCCCGATGGTCGCACGAAGCGATTTGCCCACGCCACACCTGCCTTACGCTCACGACACCGCATCGGTGCTGCCGGAATTCGCTGCAGTATCCAGCGGGTACCGCAGCGTCCATTTCAACAGCTACTTCACCGCCTCGTTCGTGTTTCCGTTCCATGTCACGGCCGATGGAGATGACCTGTTCATCTCGGACGCCTCCGGCAATTTCGTCAAGATGTTCCAGATTGTCAGCGGATCGGCGACCTACATCCGGACTTTCGGAGCACCAGGATCCGGCGCTGGCCAGTTCAGTGGCCCCGAGCAGGTGGCGGTCGTGGGCAATGATCTCTTTGTCGCGGACTTCAGCAACAATCGCGTCCAGCGATTCAACAAGACGACGGGCGCGTACGTCAGTCAGTTTGGATCGCCCGGTTCCGGCGCCGGTCAGTTCAACGCGCCGAGTGGACTGGTGTACAACCCGGTCAACGGATTGCTGTACGTATCCGAAGTAGGCAACGACCGCGTGCAGGTGTTTTCCACTGCGGGGATCTATCAGGGACAATTCGGCGCGCTCGGTTCCGGTGACGGCCAGCTCAACAATCCCTACGCCTTGGCCGTGGATGGTAACGGCAACATCTATGCGGCGGACACCGCCAACAACCGCGTGAGCAAGTTCGATTCGACGGGGTTATGGATACGCAACCTGGCGGTCGGTCTTTCCACCCCGCTGGGTATCGCCGTGGACAAGGCCAATGTGGTGTGGGTCGCCGGCAATACCGGCGACATCTATGCCTACGAGGCGAACGGCAGTTACCTCGCCTACTACTACGGTTCCTACACGGGCACTTCGTTCTTCGAGGGTTACATTCGCGACATTCGCGGACTCGCCGTCACAGCGCCCCTCACGGTACCACCCTACAACGGCGCGCCGGCGATCGCGGTTGTCGACAGCGCTTCGCAAGCGGTCGAGCTGATGTCGATCTCGGCGCAACCGACGGCCCATGCGCCGATTACCGCTATTCCGGCGGTCGGCGGTTACAACGCGCAGATTGCATTCGACAGTTCGGACAATGTCTTTTTTGCCAGCTACGACAGCAATACGGTCTACAAATTCGACAAGTTCGGCGCGCCTATCACGCAGTGGGGTTCTGCCGGAACAGGCAATGGCCAGTTCGACGGCGCGATGGGCGTTGCCGTCGATGGCAGCAACAACGTCTATGTTGCTGACCGCAACAACAACCGCATCCAGAAGTTCGACAACAGCGGCAACTACATCACGCAGTGGGGCAGCTTGGGCACCGGCGACGGACAGTTCAACCATCCCAGTCACATCGCGACGGATGGATCCTGGCTCTACGTGACGGAAGAAAACAACAATCGCGTGCAGAAGTTCAGTTTCTCCGGTGCCTGGGTAAGAAAGTGGGGGACGGCTGGCACGGGTGATGGCCAGTTCAGTACCCCTATCGGGATCGCGGTTGATAGCAATCGGAATCAGGTATACGTAGGCGAATACGGCGGCAGTCGCGTCCAGCAGTTCTCCGTCTTCGGCGATTTCATCAAGGTTTTCACGGGGACGACCCTCAATGGCGTGCTCGGCCTCGCCACCGATCAGCACGGCAACCTCTACGTGTCCGACTTGAACAACAATCGGGTCGTGCAGTTCAACGACGGCGGAACCTTCCTGTCCTCGTTCCCGCAGACCGGCGCAAACGGACTCGGTGTCAATCCGCGCAACGGCCAGTTGTACAGCGGCGCCCTCAGCGGCGGCGTCGTCACCCGTTTTGCTGCAACGATGGGCAAGACCGATACCGTGGGGATCTATCGACCTGCAACCCATACCTTTCTGTTGCGCAAGAGCCTGACGTCCGGTACGCCCGACATCAGTGCCGTCGTGGCGCTCGCCGACATCGCAGACATTGCCATGACCGGCGACTGGAACGGCGACGGTGTAGATACCCCTGGTCTCTATCGCCCGAGCACCTCGACGTTCTACCTGTGGGACCGATGGTCCGGCCTGAGCATCGCCAATCCGGATTACTCGTTCGTATTCGGAAATGTCGGTGATCGCCCGATCGTCGGCGACTGGAACGGTGACGGCAAGGACGGCGTCGGCGTCTTCCGGACGTCCACGGGCACGCACTACCTGAAGAATGATCTCGAGGCGGGGCCCCCGGACTACGCCGTGGTTTTCGGCAGCAGCACGGATGCCGCGGTGGCGGGCGACTGGAATGGGGACGGCGCGAGCAGTGCGGGCGTGTATCGGCGCGCCGATGGCCGCTTCCATGTCACTGACCGCAATTTCTCGGGCACGGTTGCCGAGAGCGGGTCCTATCCGCTGGGGAGCGCCGGCGATGTTGCGATCACTGGCGACTGGACGCACAGCGGCTATGCGGGCATCGGCGTATTCCGACCCGGCAGCGGCACGTTCATCCTGAAGTACAACCTCGACAACGCGCCCGCCGACACGACCTTCACGTTCGATTCCGATGCGCTGTTTCACGACGGGTTCGAACAGACCGCGGCGGACACCCCGCTGGCGGGCAATTGGGGAAGCGTGCCCGAATGACTTGCCATCGACCACTTGTCGGTCCGCGAATCTGCCAATCGATGACGGCGTTGCGGTGAAAAGTTGACCAGGGCGGCGCGTCGTCTTGCACGTCGCGCCGTCCCTGGTGGCGTCCACCCGAGCATGCGGCGCCCGAAAAGTGCGCAGCGCGCATGGCCTCGGGAGTGCGGTCGTCCTTCAGCGATCCTGCGCGGCCTCGCTGCCTGACCGCGCCCCTTGCGAAAGACCAGCGCTTTCAGCGCGCCGCGATGTCCGCGCTGCAGACGAAACGTATCGCATCCAGCCTGGGCGCCGCGTTCGACAGTGCCTCGCGCAGTGCATCGAGTTCGGCCGCAATCGCATCGATTTCCTCCGCGCGCACTGACGGGTTGACCTTGGCCAGTGCTGTCAAACGTGCATGTTCGGCATCGAGTTCGCGTTGGGCCGCGGTGAGCGCAGCGCCGACTTCGGTTGCGGCGAGGCGGCGTGCCTGGGTCTCGCACGCGCCGAGCATCGGCGGGACGAGCTTCGCCAGCAACGGGCGATAGCGCGCGGCTTCGATCGGTTGTTCTTTCGCGCGGAACAGACTGCTGGGGTTCGGCATGTACTCATCGCGAGTCGTGAGGCGCGTGTCGACGACGACACGCAGTGGCAACGGCGGTAGAAAGCGCCCGACGTCGAGCTTGCGCTCGGCGACGCATTCGAGCACGTAGACGCATTCGAGCAATGCGGTGCGCGTTGGCAGCGCCGCATCGACGAGGATCGAGGCATTGCCCTGTTCGCTTTCGAGCAGCAGGTCGAGCGCGCCAAGCACGAGCGGATGGTCAAGGCGCAGCAGCGGCAGGTCCTCCCGCGCAAGCGCGATTGCCCGCTCGAACGTGACCTGCTGTGGCCCATCCTTGAGTCCCGGGAAACCGTCGGTGCTGAGGTATTCCGGATCGAGCACGACCGTGCGTGCGCCGATTTCCTCGTTGTCGATGCCGAACTGCTCGAACAGGGAAAGCATGAACTCGTCGGCGCCGTGATCGGCATCCTGCGCGCGCAGCGCGTCGGCGAGCGGCATTTCGCGTGCCTGGCGCTCGGTCGCGAGTTCGAGCAGGCGGTCGCGGCCCGCCTGCACGAGCGCGGAAAGTTCGCGGTGGGTGGCAGCGGTGTCGGCAATCAGGCTGTCGAGTTCCGCATCTGCATCCTCGCCGCCGGCGGCGTGCCGTTCTGCTTCCGCGAGCAGGCGGCTGCGGTATTGGCGCAGGATCTCGCGGCCATCGGAGGGGCTGGTGCGCAGGGCATCGAGTCCCTCGTGATACCAGCGCAACAGCGCGTGCTGGGCGGTACCGTTGTGCGCGGTCGCGTGCAGGCAGATGTCTTCGTGCTGGCCGATGCGATCGAGCCGGCCGATGCGCTGTTCGAGCAGGTCGGGGTCGAGCGGAAGGTCCCACAGCACGAGGTGGTGGGCGAACTGGAAGTTGCGGCCTTCCGAACCGATCTCCGAACACAGAAGCACGCGCGCGCCTTCGGTCTCGGCGAAGAACGCCGCATTGCGATCGCGCTGCAGGATGCTCATGCCTTCGTGGAAACGTGCGATTTTCGCGCCGCTGCGTGTGCGCAGCGCGTCCTCGAGTGCGATCACCTTCGCCTGGGTGCGGCAGATCAGCAGCAGCTTCGCCGGCGCGAGCCGGTCGATCAACGCGACCAGCCACGGCAGGCGCGGGTCGCTCGCGTAGTTGAGCTCACCCGCCGGCGGATGCGCCTGCGCGTCGGCGTGGAACTCGGCAAGCAGGCGCTGGCGTTGCGTGTCGTCGAGACTGCGGCCGTCGAGCACGTCGATCTTCGCTACGCGTTTCGGAAAACCGCCGATCTGCGCGCGCCGGTTGCGGAACATCACCCGTCCAGTGCCATGCCGATCGATGAGCGCATCGAGCAGGGCGGGTGCATGGGCCGCGCGGTCTTCGTCGTATCGCACGAGCAAGGCGCCGAGCGCCGCATCGGTGTCGAAGCGCTGTGCCAGCAGTTCGCGCGATGGCGCATCCAGCGGAGCGGCGTCGACCAGTTGCGTCGCGACCGACGACAGGGCCGCGTAGCCATCGGCCTCGGCGGTGAACGCGTCGAGGTCGGTGTAACGGGCGGGGTCGAGCAGGCGCAGACGAGCGAAGTGTCCGCTGCGGCCGAGTTGCTGAGGCGTCGCGGTCAGGAGGATCAGGCCGGGTGAACCGCCGGCGAGCTGTTCGACCAGACGATATGCCGGGCTTGCGGCCTCGGGCGTCCATTCGAGGTGATGCGCTTCGTCGACGACGACGAGGTCCCAGTTTGCGACAGCGACCTGCCGCGCACGCGTTGGCGTGTCGGCGAGCCAGTCGATGTCGGCGATCACGCACTGCTCGTCCTCGAACGGGTTGCGCGTGTCGTCAGCGACTTCGATTGCCTCGCAGCGTTCCTCGTCGAACAGTGCGAACGGAAGGTTGAAGCGGCGCAGCAGTTCGACGAACCACTGTGCGGTCAGGCTCGGTGGTGCGAGCACGATCACGCGCGCGATGCGTCCGCTGGCGAGCAACCGCGCGAGCACCATGCCGGCCTCGATCGTCTTGCCGAGGCCGACCTCGTCGGCCAGCAGGGCGCGCGGTGGACGCCGCTGCGCGACGATGCCGGCGACGCGCAACTGATGCGGGATCAGGTCGATGCGCGCACTGGCGAGGCCCCACGCCGGCGACCGTTTCGCGGCCGCGCGCCGCGTCAGTGCCTGCAGGCGGAAATCGAAACGGTCGGGCGCGTCGATGCGCGTCGACAACAGGCGTTCGTCCGCGCGCGAGATCGGTTGTGCGTCGTCGAGTTCGGACTCGGCCAGCGCCTTGCTGCCATTGTGGTAGGTCAGCAGGCCCTGGGCCTCGCTGACGTGTTCGATCACGAAGTGCTGTTTCTGTCCGGCGACCTTCTGGCCGACGCGAAACTCCGCGCGCGCGAGCGGCGCGGCCTGCTTGGCGTAGTGGCGCAACACGCCGGCGGTCGCGAAAAGCACCTGCACGGTGCGGCCATCGAGGCGCACGACGGTGCCGAGGCCGAGTTCTGGTTCGGCATTGGAAATCCAGCGTTGACCGGGAACGAAGGGCATGGGCTCGGCGCGCGGAAGGGGTTGCGATTATCCCGCTTTCCGCGCCCCCGGCGCCAATACTTGCGCCCAGTGGGGCCAGACGCCGCCCTTGCATGATGCATCCGACGATGCCGTGCTTGCCAACCCGTGAAAAGAAGACGGCGCCGCATGGGCGCCGTCTTCATCCAGCCGACGGGAAATGCCGTCCTACCAGATCTTCACCTGCTTGCCATCATCGCGCACCATCGCGTCGCCGGCCTTGCACGAGAACGCATGCGCGAACGCGGGGACGTTCGACGGCGCGCCAATCGCGCGGTACTGCGCCGGTGCGTGCGGGTCCGCGTTCAGCAGCACTTCCTGTCGCTTGGGCAGCGTGCTGCCGCGCCAGATGCGCGCGAAGTTGAGGAAGAAGCGCTGCTGAGGCGTGTAGCCGTCGATCTCCTTCGACGCCTCGCCGTGCTTGCCGAGCGCCATCTGCAGCGCATCGTAGGCGACGTTGATGCCGCCGAGGTCGGCGATGTTCTCGCCGAGGGTCAGCTGGCCGTTGACGTGCTTGCCCGGCAGCGGTTGGTACTCGTTGAACTGCGCGACCAGCTTGGCGGTGCGTGCATCGAACTTCTCGCGGTCTTCCTTCGTCCACCAGTTCGCGTTGTTGCCCTGCGCATCGAACTGGCTGCCCTCGTCGTCGAAGCCGTGCGTGGCCTCATGGCCGATCACCGCGCCGATGCCGCCGTAGTTGAGCGCGTCGTCGGCCTTGGCGTCGAAGAACGGCGGTTGCAGGATCGCTGCCGGGAAGTTGATCGTGTTGTCGGTCGGGTTGTAGTACGCGTTGACCGTCTGCGGCGTCATACCCCACTCGAGGCGATCGGTCGGCTTGCCGACCTTGGCCAACTCGTAGTCGTAGTTGTATTTGCTCGCCGCCAGCACGTTCGCGTAGTAGTCGTCCGACTTCACCGCGAGGCCGGACCAGTCGCGCCACTTGTCCGGGTAGCCGATCTTCGGCAGGAAGGTCGACCACTTTTCGATCGCCTTCTGCTTGGTCGTGTCGCTCATCCAGTCGAGCTTCTCGATGCGCGCCTTCAATGCCGCGCTGACATTGGTGACCAGCTCCATCGCGCGCTGCTTGGACTCCGGCGGGAAGGTCTTGGCGACGTACAGTTCGCCGAGGCCCATGCCCATTCCTTCGTTGACCGTCGCGAGCACGCGCTTCCAGCGCGGCTCCTGCTCCTTCTGGCCGTTGAGGGTCTTGTTGTAGAACGCGAAGTTCTCCTGCGAGAACGGCTTGGACAGGTACGGCGAGGCGGAGTCGATGGCGTGGAAGCGCAGGTAGGCGCGCCACTGGTCCGCCGGGACGTCGCCGATCATCTTGTCGACTTCGGCGAAGAACATCGGCTGCGAGAGCGAGAAACCGCCCTTGATGTCGGCGTGCTGTGCAGCGAAGAACTTCGTCCACGAGAAGTTCGTGCTCGCCTTGTCGGCATCGGCGAGCGAGACGAAGTGGTACTGGTTTTCCGGTTTGCGCAGCTCGACCGGAACGAGCGAGGCCGCGGCGAGGCGCGTCTCGAAGGCGAGTACCTGCTCGGCCGCCTTGTTCGCGTCGACGGCCTTCTCGCCGGCGAGTTCGAGCACCTTGGCGACGTGGGCCTGGTAAGCCTTGCGCAGTTCGGCGTAGTCGGGCTTGGAGTAGTACTCCGAGGTCGGCAGGCCGATGCCGCCCTGCGCGACATAGGCGATCTGCACCTTCGAATTCTTGAAGTCCGGTGCGGCGTAGATGCCGAACAGGCCGCTCTGGCCGCGCGAGAAGCTTTCGGTTACGTAGGCGGCGATGTCTGCGGGGCTCTTCAGCGCGTCGATCTTCGCGAGCTCCGGTTTGACCGGCGCGAGTCCAGCCTTCTCGATCGCGCCCTCGGCCATGCCGGAACGGTAGAACCAGCCGATCTTCTGCCCGACCGAACCGGCCGCGGCCTTGTTCGCGTCGCGCGCGGCCGCTTCGGCGATCTCGCGTTGGGTCTGCAGGCTGTGCTCGCGCAGCTGGTCGAATGCGCCCCAGCGAGTGCGGTCGGACGGGATCGGATTCGCCTCGACCCATTTCGCGTTGACGAAGCCGTTGAAATCACCGCAGGGATTGATTTTCGCGTCGAGATCGTTGACGTCGAAGGACGGGGCCGTGGTCGCGGCGATCGCGGTGGTGGACAGCGCGGCGAAGATCGCCGACGCGAGGGTCTTGTTCAGCAGCTTGCGCATTTCTTTCTCCGGGATTCGCGGTCTTGGGCTTGCAGGTGTCTGGGATGCCAGCGGATGGGGGCCGCGGCAGGTCAAGGCAACGCATGAAAATAGCGGGCGGCGACCGTAAGGCACAGTGTCGAAGGTCATTGCCGCCCCGCATGAAATCGTTACACTTGCGCGCTTTCCGCTTCAGGGAACGGGAAAATGGGTGTTGCCACGACAGGACGGTCGCGCATGCTCATCGCGGTGCTGCTGGCGTCGAGCGCATCTGCCGCGATGGCGGGGGATGGGTCTGCGTTCGAGCGCGTGTTCCCGAACGAATACCGCGACATCCTGCGCCGCGCGGCGCTGGCCTACGACGCGAAGCGGTATGACGAGGCATTCGGCCTGTTCCGGCGTGGCGCCTGCGCCGGCGACAAGCAGAGCCAGTCCGCGCTCGGCCGCATGTACCTGCTCGGACAGGGCGTCGCCCGTGACGACCTGACCGGCTATGCGTGGCTGAAGGTCGCGGCCGAGAAGATCTTCCCGGGCTACCAGACGATCGTGCGCGAGCTCGAGCGGGCGATGAAGCCCGAGCAGCGCAAGCTCGCCGATGCCGAGGCGGCGGCGAAGATCCGCGACTATGGCCTGGCGGCGAGCGGCATGAGCTGCCAGACCCATGCCTCGCGCGGCGGCCACATCGTCGACGAGATCGTCTGCACGCCGCGCCAGGAAGCCGACGCGCTCCTGCTCAAGCGCTGCGCGCCGGAGAACTGATCGCTGCGGGCACGCGGAACCAGATCGCGTACAGCGCCGGCAGGTAGAGCAGGGTCAACACGGTCGCAACCGTGATGCCGCCCATCAGCGCCGTCGCCATCGGACCGAAGAAGTTGCTGCGCAGGAGCGGGATCAAGGCCAGCACCGCCGCGGCCGCGGTCAGCGTGATCGGGCGGAAACGCCGCACGACCGCGCGCTGGATTGCCTCGTAGGCGGAATGGCCTTCGCCGATGTCCTGCTCGATCTGGTCGATCAGGATCACGGAATTGCGCATGATGATGCCGAACATCGCGATCGTGCCGAGCATCGCGACGAAGCCGAACGGCTGGCCGAACAGCAGCAGCGCGCCGACCACGCCGATCAGGCCGAGCGGTGCAGTCAGCACAACCATCAGCGTGCGCGAGAAGCTGCGCAACTGGATCATCAGCAGGGTCAGCACGGCAAGCAGCATGACCGGCATCTGCGCATTGATCGACGCCTGCGCCTTGGCGCTGTTCTCGACCGCGCCGCCAACCTCGATGCGGTAGCCGATCGGAAGTTTCGCGCGCAGCTCGCCGAGCTTTGCATCGACACTGTGGGTGACGTCGATGCCTAGGCGGCCCGCGGCGGTATCCGAGCGCACGGTGATCGTCGGCTGGCGGTCGCGCTCCCACACCACGCCGTAGTCCATCGCCTGGTCGATGCGCGCGATCTGCGTCAGCGGCACCGTCTTGCCCGCTGGCGTGGCGATCGCGAGATCGCCAAGGCGTTCGGCATCGACGCGCTGCGCCTGCGGCCAGCGCAGGTCGACGACGATCAGCTTGTCGCGCTCGCGATACTGTGTGACCGGCGCACCGCTCAACGCGAGGTTGACCGCGGCGGCGACGTCCTGCGAGGTGAGGCCGAGCACACGTGCCTTGTCCTGGTCGATGTCGAGGCGGATCGAGCGCGTTGACGGTTCGTCCCAATCGAACTGCACGTTCGCGGTGCCGGCATCGGCGCGCATCACGTGCTCGACCTCCTCGGCGATCGCGCGCACCTTGCCGATGTCGTCGCCGGAGACGCGGAACTGCACCGGGAAGCCGACCGGTGGCCCGTTCTCGAGCGCGCTGACGCGACCACTGACGTCCGGGAAGCGTTCGTCGAGGACCTGCTGCACGCGCTTCTCCAGGCGCTTGCGCGCTTCGACGTCGCGTGCGGTTGCGACAACCTGCGCGAAGTTCGCGCGTGGCAACTGCTGGTCGAGCGGCAGGTAGAAGCGCGGCGCGCCGGCACCAACGTAGGCGACGAAGTGGTCGACATCCTTGTCGGCGGCGAGTTCGTGTTCCATGCGCGCGGCGACCGCACGCGTCGCGGCGATCGATGCGCCTTCGCCGAGGCGCAGGTCGATCAGCAGCTCGCTGCGGTCCGAACTCGGGAAGAACTGCTGCGGCACCAGCGCGAATGCGCCGATCGAAACCAGCCACAGCGCGAGGGTCGCGGCGAGCACGCGCCAGCGATGGTCGACGCACCAGGCGATCAGCGCGCCGAAGCGGTGGTAGAACGCGCGGTCGTACGGATCGACGCCGTGCGTCGCCGCGGCCGCGCCCCGGCGCAGCACGCGTTCGCGCAGCCATGTAGCGAAGCGGCTCGGCGGATGGTGCGCCTCTGGCAGCATCGCGTGGCCGAGCACCGGGATCACCACCACTGCGGCGATCCACGAAGCGACCAGCGCGATCGCCGAAACCTGGAAGATCGAGCGCGTGTATTCACCGGTGCCGGATTTCGCCAGAGCGATCGGCAGGAATCCGGCGACCGTGACCAGCGTGCCGGTCAGCATCGGGAACGCGGTACTGGTGTAGGCGAAGCTCGCCGCACGCATGCGGTCCCAGCCTTCCTCGAGCTTCACCGCCATCATCTCGATCGCAATGATTGCGTCGTCGACGAGCAGGCCGAGCGCGAGGATAAGCGTGCCGAGCGAGACCTTGTGCAGGCCGATGCCGAACCACCACATGCCGAGTGCGGTCGCGGCGAGCACGAACGGAATCGTGATCGCGACGACCATGCCGGTGCGGAAGCCGAGGCTGGCGAGGCTGACCAGCAGCACGATCAGCACCGCCTCGGCCACCGCTTCGAGGAAGTCGTCGAGCGAATGTTCGACCGCAGCGGGCATGCTGCTGTATTCATTCAAGGCGAGGCCGGCCGGGAGGCCCGTGCGAAGGCGCGCGATGGTCGCGTCGAGCGCGTGGCCGAGCTCGACCACGTCACCACCGGGTTGCATGGTCACGCCGATCGCCAGTGCGGGTCGCCCGCCGTAGCGCACTTCCTCGACCGGCGGATCGACGTAACCGCGGCGCACTTCGGCGACGTCGCCGAGGCGGAACAGCTTGTCGCCGATGCGCAGGCTCGTCTCGCGCAAGGCGGCCACGTCGCCGAACTGTCCGCTCGGGCGCACGAAGATGCGGTCCTCGGCGGCCTCCAGCGTGCCGGCCGGCGCGACCGCGTTCTGCGCCGCGATCGCGGTTCCGAGCTGCAACGGCGTGATGCCGAGGGTGGCGAGGCGCGCGTTGTCGATCTCGATCGTGATGCGTTGTTCCTGGTCGCCGAAGTAGTCGACCTTGGCGACACCGGCCACGCGCAGCAGTTCGGTGCGGATCGTGTCTGCGTAGTCGCGCAATTCGGCCGGTGACGAGCCGTCGCCCTCGAGCGCCCAGATGTTCGTGTAGACGTCCCCGAATTCGTCGTTGAAGAACGGTCCCTGCACGCCCTGTGGCAGTTGCGCGGCGATGTCGCCGATCTTCTTGCGCACCTGGTACCAGGTGGCGGGCACATTGGCCGACGGCGCTGAATCCCGGATCGCGAACATCACCACGGATTCTGCCGGTCGCGAATAGCTGGTCACGAAGTCGACGTCCGGTGTCTCCTGCAGCTTGCGTGCAATGCGGTCGCTGATCTGTTCCTGCACCTGGCGCGCGGTCGCGCCCGGCCACGCGGTCTGGATCACCATGACCTTGAACGTGAACGGCGGGTCCTCGGACCGGCCGAGATGCAGGTAGCCGTACAGTCCGAGCAGCGCGACCGCCGCCATCAGGTAGACGACGAGTGCGCGCTGGCGCAGCGCCCAGGCAGAAAGGTTGAAGCCGCTCATCGTTCGGCTACCGCCGACTGGAACGGCAGCTCGACGATGCGCACCGCGTCGCCGGCATGCAGCGTGTGCACGCCGCGCACGACGACGCGGTCGCCGGGTGCGACCCCGTGCGAGATTGCGACGCCGGCGTCGACATAGCGCGCAACCGTGACCGTGCGAAGTTCGAGGCGGTCATTTGCATCGATGATCCAGACGGCCGGCTGCGCGTCGTCGTGGAACAGCGCGGTTGCCGGCAACTCGATGGCGTCGTCGTTGCCCGTCGAGGTCACGGCGACGTCCGCGCTCATCTGCAACTGCACCTCGGCACCGGCATCGATGATCGTGACCTTGGCAAGGAAGGTGCGACTCTGCGGGTCGGCGGCGGCCGACAGCTCGCGCAGGCGTCCCGTGTAGTGCTTGTCCGGCTGTGCAGACAGCGTCACCTCGAGTGGGCCGGTGTCGCGCAGCGCGGCGACGCGGATTTCCGGTACTGCGATGTGCACTTCGCGTTCATCCGACCAGGCGAGGCCGAACACGCGCTGGCCGGCGGCGACGACCTGGCCGGATTCGGCGTCCTGAGTCGTGACGATGCCGTCGTGTTCGGCGACCAAGGTCGCATAGCGCACCTGGTTTTCGCGCACGCCAAGCTGCTGCCGCGCCTGTTGCAGGGCCGCATCGGCCGCTTTCAGGGCATTGTCGGCCTGATCGAGCTGCGCCTCGCTGACGAGGGCGCGCCCGCGCAACGCGGCAATCCGGTCGCGCTGCAGTCGGGCGACATCCCGCTGGCTGGTCGCCGCGGCGACTGCAGCCTTCGCGCCGGCTGCGTTCATCGACGCGTCGCTGGGGTCGAGTGTCGCGAGCACCTGGCCGGCGCTGACGCGGTCGCCTATGCCGACGTTGCGATGGCTGATCTTGCCGTCGATGCGGAACGCGAGCGGCGCCTCGTAGCGCGCATGCACCTCACCGCTGTAGCGCTCGGTATTCGAGTGCCCGCCGGCGACGACGGTCTGCGCGATCACCGGACGCACGGGCGCAGCGGCAGGCGCCTCGGCGCCGGAGCGGCCGCACGCGGCGAGCAGGAGCGAAAGCGCAACCGCCACGGTGGCGGCTGCCACGCGGACGACGGTGGGACGACGAAGGCGAAGGTCCATGGCGGGCATTCTCGTACCGGAGAGTACAGATACGGTACCACATTCAGATACGTATGTGTATCCCAATTCGACGGCGTATGTTGGCGCGTGCTATGCTGCCGAAATGGCACGCAAGCGATTGAATCGAGAGGAAAGCAGGGCGCAGACGCGGCAGGCATTGCTGGCCGCGGCGGCGAAGGTCATCGCCAAGCGCGGCTTCGGCGGCACCAGTGTCGAGGACGTCGCGAAGGAGGCCGGCTACACGCGCGGCGCGTTCTACTCGAACTTCAAGGGCAAGGACGACCTGTTCATCGAACTGCTGCGCGATGACCACGGCCAGATGCTTGGCGTGTTCCACGAGGTGTTCCGCACGACCTCCGACGCGAAGGATCTCGCCAACCGCCTGCGCCTGTTCTACGGCCAGCTGTACCGCAACAACGACCACTGCCTGTTGTGGATGGAGGCGCGCCTGCACGCCGCAAGGCATGCGGCGTTCCGCACGCGCATGAATGCGCTGATCGACGAGAACTATGCCGAGATCACCGGCTTCGTCGAGCGCTACTGCGAGCTGACCGGCGAGACGACGCCGATTCCGCCGAGCGAGATAGCGATCGGCCTGTGCGCGCTGGCCGAGTCGGTCAAGTTCGCGCATATCGTCAGTCCCGCGCGCGTCGACGACGGTGTAGCCAATCGCGTGCTTGAACTGTTTTTCGGCTCGGTCATGCGCCTCGACGTTTGATCGTCGCCGGCGGCACCTGCTTCGCGCGCATCTCCATTGGCGTCGCCGCACGATTCCTGCGCGCTCAACGCGGGGTGGGTCGAGCGCGCAGTGCGAGTCCCGCCGTCATTCGGCTTTTCGCCGCGCGAATGCGCCAGGCGCCTCGGCCCCGAGGCGGACGACCGGGTACACGCCGACGCGCTGGGTCGCGTACCACGGCGAGCGCTCGTGGAAGAACCCGTGGTGTGACTCGGCTGATTTCGCGAAGCCGGGTCGGTGTGGAGCCGAGCCTGCTCGGCTCCGCGAAGCGCGACGACAGCGAATCGCGCGGCGCGTTACGAGAGGGGCGGCGGGGTCGGGCGTGTGCCGCGCAGGTCGAACGGCAGCGCGTCGGGTCCGGCTGCTCCGCACGACAGGATGAACGCCATCGCCTGATCGACGCTCCAGTCGGTCGCGATCAGGCGCTCGAGGGGCACGATCTCGAGGTAGCCGCCAGTCGGGTTCGGCGTGGTCGGCACGTACACCGCGGCGACCTCCATGCCGCCTGCATCGCGGAACACGCGCGTGACGAAACCGATCGATTTCAGTTCCGGCGACGGGAAGTCGATCAGCACCACGCGTTGCGTACCGGTGGGCTTGCTCTGCAACATCGTCATCAGCTTCTTCGCGCCGCCGTAGATGCTGTGCGCGATCGGGATCCGCTCGATCACGCGCTCGAGTGCGCCGAGCAGGCGCTGGCCGAACACGCGGTTCGCGGCGAAGCCGGCGGCATACAGTGCGACGAGCGTCACCACGAATGCGAGCAGAGACACCAGGCCGCTCTCGTTCAATCTCCCGAGCGTGCCCGGGAAAGCCTCGAACAACGCGGAGATCCACGGCAGGTTCAACTGCGAGAGGAGGGAGAAGATCGACTTGAACACGATCCACGTCAGCCAGATCGGCAGGAACGTGAGCAATCCGGTGAGCAGGTAACGCTGGATGTAGAGAGGTCGCATGGATTCAGCACGATGCGAGTATCGGATTCAACGCGGTCATTGTGCAGGTTTCCCGCCGAGTTCGCGCACCACGCGGAAGCCCACGTTGGCATAACCGAGATCGGCCCCGGCGGTGTCCATCCGGTCCAGGTTCGACTCGTCTTCGTCGTCGCGCCACGACAGCCCGCGGAAGCGATGCACCGGGCAACTGCTGCCGACGCGACCGGGCTTGGCGCAGACATCGACCCACTCGCTGACATTGCCGGAGATGTCGCGCAGTCCGTTCGGGCTGGCCGAGAAATGGCCGACCGGAGCGGTGTATTCGTAGCCGTCGCTGCAGCCGTTCGCGTGTGAATCGATGTTCGCCGCACGACAGCCGGTGCCCTTGCCGGCAGGTCGCGCCGCGAGCAGCCACTCGTTCGAGTTCGGCAACCGGTAGCGTTCTCCGGTCTTCTGGCCGAGCCAGCGCGCGTATGCCATGGCGTCGTTCCAGCTGACGCACACGACCGGATGATCGTCGCCCTGCGCGAAGCCCGGATTGCGCCAGGTGATGTCGCGATTGCGCACGAGCGCGAGCACGTTCTGCGAGGCACGACAGCGCGATGCCGCGCGACCGGTGTCGCGGGCGAACTTCGCGTAATCGCCGCGCGTGACTTCGTGCATTGCGATGGCGAGCGTGGCGGCGGCGCCGTCCGCTGCCGGCAACACGATCAGCTCCGGGCCGCCATCGTCGCGCAGCGCGCCGCCCGCGGCCGGCTGCGCCTGCGCCTTGGCCAGCTCGGCGCCGATCTCCCTTGCCTGCGCCGCATCCACGCGCGCGAGCGTGGGCAGCAAGGGCTTCAGTGCCTGCAGCGGCGCGAGGTCGAGCGGGCCGCGTCCGCGCGCGCGGCGTTGCTCGACGGCGGCATGCACCGACTGCGCGAAGGCGCCACGTGCCGCGGCCGCATCATCGCCGGCGCGGGCGCCGATCGACAGTGCGCTCTCGATCGCCTCGCTGGCGGAGCGTGTGCTGTCGGCCGAGATCGCGATGGCTGCATCGGTGCCGAGCCGTTCGAGGATGCGCGCGATTCCCTTTTGCGCTTCCGCCTGATGCGGCTCGCTGGCGAGTACGGCCAGATATTCATCCGCGGCGCTTTCGCCGGGTGGCGTTGCCACGTGATTGATCGACATCAGGTCTTCCGCCTGCTGCAGATGCTGCACGCGCGTTTCGGTGAGCGCGTCGGCCGGATGGGCGTCCGGCGGCGCTGCATCTCCGGCATCGGAGCCGCCTGCGGCGGCATCGGTATGTGGAGGCGTTCGCTCGGGCGCATGCGGCGACAATGCCATCAACGCCAGCAACGCGAGCACGAGCAGTCCGGCGATGCCGAATGCACGCCGGCGGCGCGGGATCGCGACGATGCGTTCGACCACGGTCTGCCAGCGTCGCGCGATGCCGTGGCGCGACGGGCCACGCATGCGGCGCGCGATGACCTCGAGCGCCGCGGTCATCTCTTCGGCGCTCTGGAAACGCTCGTCCGGATGCTTCGCCAGCGCCTTGTCGATCAGCGGTTGCCAGATCCGGCGCGTGACGGGCAGGCGCGGCACCGGCTTCTCGATATGGGCGAGCGCGACCGCGAGCGCGTCGGAACCTTCGAACGGCAATTCGCCGGTCAGCAATTCGTAGCAGACCACGCCGAGACTGTAGAGGTCGGAGCGACCATCGATCGACTGGCCGCGTGCCTGCTCGGGGCTCATGTATCCGGACGAACCGATCGTCGCTCCCTCGCGCGTCACGCGCGGCTGGTGCGAACCGGTCAGCGCGATGCCGAAGTCCGCCAGCATGGGCCGGTCGAGCTTGTCGAACAGCACATTCTCCGGCTTGACGTCGCGATGCACGATGCCGTGGTCGTGCGCGCAGCCGAGCGCCTCGGTCAGCGCATGCATGACACCAAGCACGCCTTCGGGATCTTCGCGCAGGTTGCGCGCGGACAAGTCGCCGTTCGGCAGATAGGGCATCGTGTAGTAGATCTGCCCGGTCGAGGTGCGCCCGACGTCGAAGATCTGCACGATGTGCGGGTGGTCAAGACGGGCGATCGTGCGCGCCTCGTTCTCGAAGCGCTGCACGAGTTCTTCGCCGGGCGCGTGATCGGTCGCCAGCACCTTGATGGCGACCAGGCGCGACAGCGACTCCTGGTTGGCCAGATGCACGGTTGCCATGCCACCAACGCCGAGCCGGCGAATCAGACGGTAGCCGGGAATCGTGAACGGTTGCTTCAGGTTGGTCATGGCAATTGCGATGCGGCAGGGCGACAATTCTATCGAAGCGCTCGCACGCGCGCTGCGCCGCATCGCGCGAGAAACCCGCGGGCGGACACACTCCGACACAATTTTCGATGAGCACGATGGCTGCGGACGCGCAAAAACGACAGAACCGGCCTCTGGTAGTGGCGCTGATGGGGTTGCCGGGAGCCGGCAAGACCACCATCGCCAGCGCGCTGGTCGACCAGCTCGGCTTGCGCCGGGTCTGCCGGGATGCAATCCGCCATGCGATGTTCCCGCAGTGCGACTACAGCTTCATCGAGAAGCGCGCGGCATTCCGCGGCGTGCTGCTTGCAGTCGAGATCAACGGGCTGCTTGGCAAGACGAGCGTGATCGACGGCATGACGTTCTCGCGGCGCGAGGACCGTGACCGCCTCGTCGAGATTGCGGATCGGCACGGGTTCGACCTGCTCTGGCTGCTGGCGGCATGCGACCCCGCGCGGGCGCGGGCCCGCATCGCGAACGATCGCCTGCAAGCAGCGCATCCCGCACTCGATCGCACGCCGGCGCTCGTCGATGCACTGGCTGGTTGCTTCGAGGAACTGCCGCCCGGCGTCGTGCGCATCGATGCGCACGAATCGCCGGTGCGCATGTGCGAGGCCGCGCTCAAGGCGGTTGCTGCACGCCTGCAGGAGCACCTGCCTGGCTGAATGCCTGGCGCTCGTCGTATGCTTGTCGCGGCTGCGCCGATGCTACGACGGCGCCGCGTAGCCGCTGGTCGGCGGCGGGGCCTGCGTGAAGCCGACTTCGCGCAGCGCTTCGTCCGGCAACGCGTAGGTGCTGGCGAGGAGCTCGCCCTCGTGGACGATCTCGGGGAACAGCACGCCGGACAGTGCCTGCACTGCGAAGATTTCCTGCACGCCGCCGGTGAACTTGAGCAGGGCGACGGTCTTGCCGGTGCCGATATGCACCGCCCATACGCCGCTCTGGCGATCCTTGTTGTCGTCGGTGATCTCGATGTCGGTGAACGCGTTGGACTCGCGCAGCTGCGACAGCCCGATGAAAGCGATCGGACCGAGGAAATCGAGGCCGCGTGCGAAACCGGGCACTGACGCGAAATCGGTCTTCTGGCCGGTCTTCGGGTCGATCGTGACGAGCTTGCCGCGGCCCGATTCGAGCACCCACAGGCGGTTGTCGTACCAGCGCGGCGAATGCGGCATCGACAGGCCGCGTGTGATGACCTTGTCACCAGCCATGTCGAACAGCACCCCGCCATCGCGCTTGTTCACGCGCCAGCCCTGCGGTTCGTTGGATTCACCGAGCGCGGTCAGGTAGCGCGGGCGACCATCGCGCATGGCGAGGCCGTTGAGGTGGCAGCGATCCTCCGGCGCGTAATGGCTGACGCAGCGCGGTCGCCAGCGCGGCACGAAGCTCGATTTCGAGTCGAGCGTGCACAGGCAGGAGAACAGCGTGTTCACGAACCACAGGTCGCCGTGCTTGTCCCACGCCATCTCGTGGATGTCGATGGCGCCGCTGATGTGCACGCGGCGCGCCATGTACACCGCATCGTGGCGCGGCGGATCCTGCAGGCGCTTGGCGACCGCCGGCATGTTGCGGAACTCGGCAATCTCGATCGCGGTGCCGAGCGCAAGGCGCTGGTTGTCTGCCGCCATGCCCATCGGTCGCATGAAATTGCGGAAATGCGTGTTGATGCTCGCGCCGTCCGGTCGCAGGATCACCAGCTTGCCGGCCTGGTAGGTGCTTACGAGCAGGCTGCCGCCGAGTTGGCGCAGCAGGTCAGGGAAGTTGGTCGTGTGTACGCTGCCGAGCACTTCGGCGACGGTTTTCGGATCGGCTTCGCCTTCGGTCGCGGACGCCGGCGCAGCGCCGGCGGAGTTGGCCGGGGTGTCGTAGGCGTTCATGGTGTCTCCGCAGGTTCGAATGCGCAATCGTGCACGGCAGGCATCGCCGCTGGCAACCGCCCATCGCTCGAGGTCAGGTCTTCGCCGGCGGCGCCTTCAGGCGCGCGCCCTTGAAATACAGCGCGCGCAGGTCGAGGCCGCGTTCGCTGCGGCCGATGTAGACGAAGCGCGGATTGAACCAGGTGGCCATGCGCCCGCGCTCGCGGAAGCGGTCGTTCTCGAGTTCGAGCAGGACGCCGATGCACGGGTAGTCGTGCGTGCGGGCGAATTCCTCCAGCAGCACGCAAGAGCGCTTGAGCAGGGACATCACGAGCGCGCTCGCTCGCCAGCGCGCGCCGACGAAGGTGCGCCAGTAATACATCGGCTGGCCGAGGCGCGGCAGCGTCATCGGCATCGCGGTGCAGACGCCGGCGACCTCGCCGTCGTTCGAGCGCGCATGCATGACGACCTGCTTCACGCGCTGGTCCATCGCCGCTTCGTCGTTGAGCGCGCCCTCGCTGCGCCAGAACGCCTTGATCGCGGCGGCATCCTCGGCGGTGACGGAGGGCCAGCTGCTGATGAACTGGAAGCCGCCGTGTGCGGCAGCGAGGGAATCGGGTGCTTCGTCGAGCCTGGTCACGTGGATTGCTTCCTGCAGGGAATGGGCGCAAACGCGACCTTGCAGCCGCCCGCGGGCGGCTGCAGGGTCGTCGTGGCTCAGGGATCGAAGCCGTTGGCAAAGATGAGGTCGGCCAGGTCGAACTCGACCGCGCCGATGTCTGCCGCTGGCCCGAAGATGCGCGGATGTCCGGTTCCGCGCTGATCCACGGTCGCGCCGGATGCATTGTTGCCGGCGTCGATGACCACGCTGCCGTAGTTCGGCATGTGGGTCGCAGTGGGGCCGCCATTGCTCGCAAGCGCCCTGAGCATCGGATCCTGGAGCAGGATCGTGCCGCCCGGCGTCGTCATGGACGAGGGGAAGTACACGAGGTTGGCGGCGCCCGTGAGGGTTCCGCCGCCGCCGATGTCGTCCGCCAGCGGACCTGCGCCGAAGTCGACGAAATTGCTCGCGATGATCGTGTTCTGCAGGTCGATCGTGTTCGCGTTGGGCATGCGTACACCGGCGCCGTACTTGGTGGAGCCGCCGCTGTGGGTCGTGTTGAACGCGATCGTCGTGTCCTTGAAGGACGAGTTCCGGCTCCAGATCGATATGCCCGCGCCGCCCGTCGTGCAGGCGGCGGTGTTGCTCGACACGGTGCTGCTGTAGACGGAGGCAGGCTGCGTCACGGTGGCGCTGTTGACGAAGTACAAGCCGCCTGCGCGACAGCTCTGGTTGCCGGAGATCGTCGAATTGCCAACCGCCGCATCTCCGGTGAAGTAGGCGCCGCCGCCGAAACCCGATGTACTGTTGCCGGTGATGCTGCTGTACTTGACGCCGGCCGAATGGCCCGGCGTGCCCGCCACTCCCTCGGGACGCACGGAGCCGACCTGTACGCCGCCACCCGTCGCGAGGGACGCAGCAGTGACGGTATTGCCCGACACGGTGCTCCTCAGCATGAACAGCGTCCCCGGCGTGTAGAGACCGCCGCCGCGTGCCTGGAACGTCGACGAGTGCGCCGTGCTCGCGGTGACGAGGCTGCTGTTCATGAGGATTCCGGTCGCTGCGTAAACCGCTCCGCCGTGGACCGCGTTGTCGACGTCATTCGAACCGGTGTCGCAGTACTTCGCCCATGCATTGTTCATGGCGATCGTGCCGCTGGAGAAGAGGCAGGCACCGCCCGCATTGCCGATCTCGCCGTCGTTGAGATACTTCTTGCCGTGGCTGACGATCATGTCGTTGACCGTCAGGGTGCCGCTGCCGATGTGCCAGAACACGCGGGATGAATCGCCGCCGCTGACTTCCAGTCCGAGGATGCCTGGCCCCTGCAGGGTCAGGTTGTTCGCACCGATGCTGATCTGGCCGCTGGTCAACGTGATCGTGCTGCAGGCGAGGGTAGTCATGTCGATGATGTCGCCGTCGACCGCCGCGGTTGCCGCGTCGCGCAAACTGCCTGCGCCCGAATCGTTGCAGTTGGTGACCGGAATGCTCGTGGCCGGAACGGCCGGCGGCGTTCGCATCGCGGCGTTGACCGTGTTCATTATGAGGTCGCGTTCGACCCCCGACAGGGCCGTTGGAACAGACGCGACGGCGGAGTGTGCCCCTGCCGCCGGAAGGGGTGGGGGAACGTTGGCATGGGCGAGGGTGGGAACGAGCGCGCTCGTTCCCAACGCTAGCGCGGTCGCGAGGCAACTCGCGAGCGAGTTGAGGCGCGGCGCGTCGATGGCGCGTTGTCTGACACGTTTCATGGAGAAACCTCCCTGCTGGTGAACAACCTGGTACTGCCCTTGCACCGGGCTGACCCGGTGCCGTCCCCAGCCGGGTCTGCCGCGTGAAAAAGTGTAGCGCCTCTGCACGTAGCGTGGACGGTTTGCACGACTCGCCGATCGAACCCTGAACGGTCTGTTGCAGCGCGTCAGCTTTCGCCCGCCGGGCATGCGAGCGCTGGACGATGATCCTATGCCGACGCATGACGGCTTGCCGCCGACGGATCGGCAGCTGGCAGCGGGCGTCATCCACACTGCATGTGTGACGCGGTCTACGCTATGGGATCTGACTTCGCCGCGCGCCCATGCTGTCGCAGAACGCTTCAGTCGCGATGTTCCGGAGAGCCGGGGCTCGAGGAGCAGGCCGGCTGATGCCGCTCACTGCAGCAGGAGCCCGGAAGTCGCGATGGCATCCAAGGGGCTCAGAACAGCAGCGACGACATGCGTCGCCGATAGTTGCCGACGAGTTCGGAATCGTCGAGCACGGCGAACGCGGCGATCAGGCGCTTCTTTGCCTGACCTTCGTTCCAGTCGCGATCGGAGCGCAACACTTCGAGGAACTGGTCGAGTCCGCCGGGCGCATCGCCTTCCAGCAGCAGCCGTACGCCGAGCAGGTCACGCGCAGCGAAATCGCGGCCGTCGCGCGCGATGCGTGAGCGCAATTCGGAAGCCGATGGCGCGTCCTTCAACGAGCGCGCGAAATCGAGCTGGCCGCGCAGGCGACGCGCACGATCGTCGCTGGCGAGATTCGCCGGCAATGCGTCGAGTTCGGCCTCGGCTGCGTCCGCATTGCCGACCTGCATCTGCGCGACGGCGAGGTCGAGCTTGAGCTCGGCCTTGTCCGGCTGCAGCGCGAGTTCCTGCTGGATGCGTGCGATCGCCTGTTCCGGCGTTTCGGTGGGAGCGGGTGCTGTTTCCTCCGATTCGGGCGCCGCTTCCATCGGCTGGACGTGGCGCAGGAGGAATTCGCGGATCGCGCTTTCGGGCAGCGCGCCCGTGAACGCATCGACCAGTTGGCCCTCGCGGATCAGCACCACGGTCGGAATGCTGCGCACGCCGAACGATGCCGCCAGCGCCTGTTCCGCGTCGCAGTCGATCTTCGCCAGCGTCAGGGCGCCGTTGAATTCCCCGACGACCTTTTCGAGCAATGGGCCGAGGGTCTTGCATGGTCCACACCAGGTTGCCCACAGGTCGACGAGGATCGGCCGCTCGAACGAGGCGTCCAGCACGTCGACCTGGAAGTTCGCCTCGGTCGCATCGAATACATGTGGGGACGGTGTCGCTGCAGACATCATGACGCTCCTGGACCAGGTCGACCGCAGATTGTGCCAGCGCGAGGAGATCGCAAGGCGATGTAGAAATATAATTGACAATGGAGCGACGCGTCGGTCCGAATGCGATCTTCACGCCGGCCTTGTAGGACTTGCCGGCGGGTTGCGGCGGCTGTTCAGAAACGACGATTTTTGGCGATGCTTCTCGCGCACATCGGGCGCGAGTAGGATCGGCACAATTCGTTGAAGCCGCCACAAGCGTCGGAGAAACAGCATGGATTCGACACACCGCGATCGGTCATTCGTGGAATGCTTCTTCCGCATGCAACGCGCGGCCAGCGCGCTCCTCGCAGCGGCGTGCATGCTCGCCGCATCAGGCACCTCCGCGGCGACACGCGTGGAATCGACGCCCGAGGGCATCCCCGGAACGGGCGGCACGCTCGGTTACAGCGTCGCGCTTCATGGCGAAGTGGCCGCCGTCGGCGCGCCCGGTCAGAGCGCCACCAGCGTGAACCTGTACCGCCACGTCGGCCCGGTGTGGCAGCAGGAAGCGGTCCTGCATCCGGCCGGCGCCACCAACGGAATGGGATTTGGTGGGTCGGTCGCGCTGGGGGAGGATATCGTCGTCGCGACAGGCGGCGATTCGATCTACACCTTCATCCGTGCTGGAAGCGCTTGGCAGCAGGTGGACAGTTTCACCGGCACCGGTCCGGTTTCGCTGTCCGGGCAACGACTCGCGATCGGCAACGGCACGGTGTACGTCCGTAATGGAGCGGGTTGGACGCAGGAATCGCAACTGCAGGCCGACGCGGGCGAAATCTTCGCGACGACGGTTCTCGACGGCGATTTCGCACTTGCGTGGTCATCCGCATTCGACAGCACGTTCCAGATCCGGAACTACGCGTACCTGTTCAACCACGGCGCGACCGGCTGGGTGCGCGAAGCGCGCATTGACCTGGGGATGACGGGGGCGTTCTCGCCGCCAGTGGCGTCGTTCGCGCTATCCGGCCAGACGGCTCTGGTCGCATGGAATGGCGTCGTCACGCCGTACGTGCGCGCGGGCGATGGCAGCTGGTCGGCGCAGAATGTGTTCGATCCGCTGACGGCGGCGCCCGGTTTCGGTGCGCGGGTCGCCATCGACGGCGATCGCGCGCTTGCCTCTTCGCCTGATGACCGGGTCTACGGATGGTCCGGCGCCGGTACGACGTATGTATTCGAACGCGTTGGCGGCGTCTGGTCTCGGGTGGCGCACGTTGCACACACTCCCGTCAACAATTACGACTACAGCTTCGGCCGGGCTGTGGCGCTCGCCGGGGACACGATGGTCATCGGTGCGCCGGGCGCATACACGATGGCAGGCGCCACGGGCGATGCGACGGTGTTCTCGAAGATCGGTGGCGACTGGTCGCAGGTTGCCGTGCTCGATGCCGGCAACGAGCATCGGGACGAGCAGTTTGGCGCTGCTGCGGCCGCGTCGGTGGATACCGTCCTCATCGGAGCTCCCACTGCGGCGACCGATCATCCGTTGGCGACCGGTGTCGCATACGTATTTGAGGCAGGCAACAGTGGTTGGCTTGAACAGGCACGCCTCCTGCCGTCCGCGCCGGCTTCTCTCTTCGGCTCGTCCGTCGCGCTGGACCAGGATACTGCGGTCATAGGTGCAAGCCACGAAGTGTATGTATTCACGCGTGGCAACGGCAGCTGGCCGCAACAGGCGCGTCTGACCAGCGACGTTACCGGTCAGCCGGTCGCCTTTGGAGCAGCCGTCGCCGTTCGCGGCGACCTCCTCGCGGTAGGCGAACCGGGTTTGAGGCAAGCCCACATACAAGGCCGTGTTCACCTCTTCACACGCTCTGGAACGACGTGGTCCCCGCTTGTCGTCCTGCAGGCCGCGGACGGCGCAGTCGATGACGGCTTCGGATCCTCGCTCGCGCTCTCGGGTAATACCCTCGTCATCGGTGCGCCGAATGCCGACATCGGCATCGAGACCGGTGGCGGAGCCGTGTATGTGTTCGACGACGGCGGCGGTGCGTGGGCGCAGCACGCGAAGATCACTGCCCCTGTGCCCGCCAAGCTTGCCGGATTCGGTCATTCGGTTGCTTTCGAGGGGGATGCGATCGTTGTCGGCGCGGTCGGCGCAAACCGGGGCGCCGCCTACGTCTATTCGTGGCTTGGCGGCGCCGCGACGCTGCGATCGTCGCTGATCCCGGCGAACCCGGACGCCGTATCGACAAGCTACGGGAGCGCGGTGGCCATTTCGCAGGCAGGCGACCGCATCGTCGTCGGTCAGCGCGACAGCGCCGGGCCGAATGCGAATGGGCGTGCGTTCGTTTTCGCGATCAGCGGGTCGGATTGGCTGCCGAACGTCGAATTGTCGGGAGAAGCGCCGCCAACGCAGCCCGGATTGGAGGGTGATGGGTTCGGCAGTGCGGTGACAATGGCCGGTGAGACAGCCGTGATCGGCGCACCTGGCGACGGTCGCGGTGGGGCCGCGTATTTCACTGGCGTGGGCGATACCGTCTTCGAGGACGGTTTCGAAGCCCACTGAGTTTCGCATCGCGGCGGTGACGTTGCCCGCCGCGGTTCCACCTTTCCTCGACTGCGGCGCTGCGCTAGGCTGACCGACCCCCAAGCCGAGCCTCGCGGCACGACGTCGCGCCCAGCCCATGCCGATCCAGGAAAGCTACGAACCCCAGACCGTCGAATCCGCCGCGCAGGACTATTGGCGCACGAAGCGTGCATTCGAGGTCAAGGAAGACCCTTCGAAGCCGAAGTTCTTCTGCCTCTCGATGCTGCCGTATCCATCCGGCGCGCTGCACATGGGCCATGTGCGCAACTACACGATCGGCGACGTCATCAGCCGCTACCAGCGCATGCAGGGCAGGAATGTCCTGCAGCCGATGGGGTGGGATGCGTTCGGCCTGCCGGCCGAGAACGCGGCGATCAAGAACAACACCGCGCCCGCGAAATGGACCTACGCGAACATCGAGCACATGCGCGCGCAGCTCGCGACCCTCGGCTACGCGATCGACTGGTCGCGCGAGTTCGCGACCTGCCGGCCGGACTACTACGTGCACGAGCAGCGCATGTTCGTGCGCCTGTTCAAGAAGGGGCTCGCCTACCGCAAGCAGTCGGTCGTGAACTGGGATCCGGTCGACCAGACCGTGCTCGCCAACGAGCAGGTCATCGACGGGCGTGGCTGGCGCACCGGCGCGCTGGTCGAGAAGCGCGAGATCCCGCAGTGGTTCCTCAAGATCACCGACTACGCGCAGGAACTGCTCGACGGCCTCGACAAGCTGCCGGGCTGGCCGGACGCCGTCAAGACGATGCAGCGCAACTGGATCGGGCGGTCGGAAGGCCTCGAGATCCAGTTCGCGGTCGAGGGCGAGAGCGAGCCGCTCACCGTGTTCACCACGCGCCCGGATACGCTCATGGGCGTGACCTACCTTGCGGTCGCGGCCGAGCATCCGCTCGCGCTGAAGGCGGCGCAAAGCAAGCCGCTGGTCGCCGCGTTCATCGAGGAGTGCCGCCACGGCGGAACTGCCGAGGCGGATATCGAGACCGCGGAAAAGAAGGGCATCGACACCGGCCTGACCGCGGTCCATCCAATCACCGGCGAGGAGATCCCGGTCTGGATCGCGAACTTCGTGCTGATGGGCTACGGCACCGGTGCGGTGATGGCCGTGCCCGCGCACGATCAGCGCGACTGGGAATTCGCGACCAAGTACGACCTGCTGATCCGCATGGTCATCATCAGCGATGCCGTGCGCGACGCGATCAGCGAACTGGGTCGCGACGCCGCACGCAATCCCGATGCGATGAGCGCGGCGCTCGGTGAGAGCCGCGCGATCGATGTCTACGAAGCGCCAGCCGCGGTCGGCATCGTCGAGGAATTCGAGCGCGCGATCATCGAGGACGGCGCCTACACCGAGTACGGCACCCTGGTGAATTCAGGCGAGTACGACGGTCTCGATTTCCGTGGCGCGTTCGATGCGCTTGCCGCGCGCTTTGCGAAGGAAGGCAAGGGTGCGCGCCGCGTGAACTGGCGCCTGCGCGACTGGGGCGTCTCGCGCCAGCGCTACTGGGGTTGCCCGATCCCGATCATCTACTGCGCGCAGTGCGATGCGGTGCCGGTTCCGGAAGACCAGCTGCCCGTGCTGCTGCCGGAAAACGTCGCGTTCAGCGGCGTGAAGTCGCCGATCAAGTCTGACCCGGAATGGCGCAAGACGACTTGCCCGCGGTGCGGCGGGCCGGCCGAGCGCGAGACCGACACGTTCGACACGTTCATGGAGTCGAGCTGGTACTACGCGCGCTACACCAGCCCGGGTGCGGCCGAGATGGTCGATGCCCGTGCGAACCACTGGCTGCCGGTCGACCAGTACATCGGCGGCATCGAACACGCGATCCTGCACCTGCTGTATTTCCGCTTCTATCACAAGCTGCTGCGTGACGCGGGGCTGGTCCATTCGGACGAGCCGGCGACCAATCTGCTCTGCCAGGGCATGGTCATCGCCGAGACGTTCTACCGCGACAACGCCGACGGTTCGAAGGACTGGATCAACCCGGCCGACGTCGAGATCCAGCGCGACGACAAGGCGCGCGTCGTCGGCGCCGTGCTCAAGGCCGATGGCAAGCCGGTGCGCATCGGCGGCACCGAGAAGATGTCGAAGTCGAAGAACAACGGCGTCGACCCGCAGTCGATGGTCGGCAAGTACGGCGCCGACACGGTGCGCCTGTTCTCGATGTTCGCGGCGCCGCCCGAGCAGTCGCTGGAGTGGAACGAAGCCGGTGTCGAAGGCATGGCGCGTTTCCTGCGACGGTTCTGGCGCGAAGTCGTGACGCACGCGGCGAATCCCGATCATCCCATGATCGTTGCTGCGACCGCAGGTCGCTCCAGTTCGCCTGCCCCCGCGCAGCGGGGGAAGGTGCCCGAAGGGCGGAAGAGGGAAGACGCCGCAGGCGTCGTCGATGCGGCCAGGCTCGATGCGGCGCAGAAGACGTTGCGCCGCCAGGTCCACGAAACCATCCAGAAGGTCTCCGACGACATCGGTCGCCGCTATTCCTTCAACACGGCGATCGCTGCTCTGATGGAACTGCTGAACGCCGTCGGCAAGTTCGACGACCAGACCGACCAGGGCCGCGCCGTTCGCCACGAGGCGCTCGAAGCGATGGTGCTGCTGCTCAATCCGGTCACGCCGCACGTAGCGCACGCGTTGTGGCAGGTGCTCGGTCACGCCGAAACGCTGATCGAGGACCAGCCGTGGCCGAAGGCGGATCCGGCCGCGCTCGTGCGCGACTCGCTCACGATCGCCGTGCAGGTCAACGGCAAGCTGCGGGCGACGATCGAGGTCGCCGCATCGGCGGGCAAGGACGAGGTCGAACGCCTCGCGCTGGCGGCACCGAAAGTCGTCGAATTCGTCGGCAGCCAGGCGCTGAAGAAGGTCATCGTGGTGCCGGGCAAGATCGTCAATATCGTCGTCTGATCCCGACCTCGCGCGGGCGTGTTGCAGCAACGTCGTCGTCCTGGAGTTGCCGGATCGTTGGTATCCGATCCGGCAGGTTCGGATTGCGTCAGGCCGCGTTGCGCAGGCGCGTGGCCGGGAAGTCGAGTTCGACGGCGAGCGCGTTGTTGACGTAGTTCGTGAACAGGTTCAGGGCGACGTGCGCGATGATCTCGACGATCTGCTCGTCACCGTAACCGGCGTCGCGAACGGTTTTCACGTCGGCGTCGCTGACACGACCGCGCGTGTCGACCACGCGGGCCGCGAACTGCAGGGCGACGCGCACTTTCGGATCGGTCGATTCGGCGTTCTGTGCCGCACGCATCTGCTCGGCGGTTGCGCCGGCGTTCTTGCCGAGCATCGTATGCGCGGCGAGACAGTACTCGCAGCCGTTGCGGTCGGCCACGGCGACCGCGATCTGCTCGGCGAGCCTGGCGCCGAGGACGCCGCCGCCCAGTGCGCCGAACGAACCCCAGAGGCTCTTCAGCGCCGCTGGCGAATTGGCGACGGCGCGGAACATGTTCGGCGTCACGCCGAACGCGCCGTGGATGGAATCGAGTAGTTCCTTGCGTTCCGGGGTGGTGGCGGCGCGGTCGATCAGGGGAACACGGGTCATGTTTGTCTCCGTTCTGTGGGTAAGTAGCCGGGGCGCTCGGCCCTTGAGAGCCTCGGCGAACCGGTGAACGAGATTTTCGTGGAGCTCGCAGGACGTCGTGTATTATTTAGTCCGTGATTTGATGCAATTCGTCCAGGCACGCTCCGGGCAATGACTTCGATCGATCGTCTTTCCTCTCTGCTCGAACGGTTCCGAGTACGCGCTCACCTGTTCCATACCGGTTCGCTGTGCGGGCTGACGCGCTTTGATGCGAGGCCCGGTCGCGCGTTTCTGCATCTGCTCAAGCGCGGCGAGATGACTGTCGTGCATCGGCCGGGTTCGGGCGCCCCTGCGCGGGTCGAGCTGCATGAGCCGACCCTGCTGTTCTATCCGCGCGCGTTCGAGCACACCTTCGAGAATCCCGGGGAAGGTGCCGATCTCGTCTGCGCGACACTCGATTTCGACGGCGGCTCGAACCATCCGGTCGCAGCCGCGCTGCCGGCGGTTCTCGTGCTGCCGTTGCGGAAGATGGACGGACTCGGGCAGACGCTCGACCTGTTGTTCGCGGAGGCGGCGCGCGTGCAGTGCGGGCAGCGCCTGCTTGCCGATCGCCTGTTCGAAGTGCTGGTGCTGCAGTTGCTGCGCTGGTTACTCGATCATGCCGAGGAGGCTGGACTGCGCGGCGGGCTGCTCGCCGGGCTCTCGCATCCGCGGCTCGCGCGCCTGCTGACGGCGATCCACGAGGAACCGGGCCAGCCGTGGACGCTCGCGTCGATGGCGCGCGAGGCCGGCATGTCTCGAAGCGCGTTTGCGGCGACGTTCCGCGAGGTCGTCGGTTCGACACCGGCCGACCACTTGCAGCATTGGCGCATTGCGATCGCGCAATCGCTGCTGCGCGAAGGTGTCTCGATCAAGGCGGCGAGCTTCCGCCTTGGCTATGGCAGTCCGGCATCGTTTTCGCGCGCGTTCGCGCAGACGGTAGGCGAATCGCCTCGCCAGTGGCTGCAGGCCCAGGCCCATCAAGCGTCGTGATCGGGAGACGACAGGCTGTGGTCACCGCTGCCGCGTCGAATACACTGCACGCGATGACCGCTCCCATTCTCTACTGCAACCGCGAATCCGGCCACAGCTACAAGGTTGCGCTCGCGCTGCGCCTCATGGGCGTGCCGTACGAGCAGCGTCCGGTCGACCTCAACCTGCCGCGCGAGCAGCGCAGCGCGGACTTCCGCGCGGTCTCGCTGTTCGGCGAGGTGCCGGTCTACGTCGACGAGGATGGTCTTGCGGTGTGCCAGTCGAACGCGATCCTCGATTACGCCGCGCGCCGCTACGCCAAGCTCGACGGTCGCACCCCGGCGACGCGCGTGCGCGTGCGCGAATGGCTCGCGTGGGAAGCGAATCGCCTCGCGATGAGCTTTCCGCATCTGCGCTTCTCGCGCCGCTTCACGCGGGCCGACCCGGTGCTTGAGGCGTGGTGGGCCGCGCGCATGCAGTCGGATTTCGAGTGCCTCGACCGGCATCTGCAGGGCATGCCGTTCCTCGTCGGTGACGCGCCGACGATCGCCGACATCTCCTGTTGCGGTTACCTGTTCTGGACCGGCCAGGCCGACGTCGACCTCGCGCCATGGCCGGCGATCATCGCCTGGCTCGAGCGCATCCGCTCGCTGCCGGGCTGGTCGGCACCGTATGATCTGCTGATCGCCAGTCCCCCGATCTCCGCCGGAACCCGCACATGATGAACCCGAGCCGCCGTTCCTTCGCTCTCGTCGCAATGCTTGCCCTGCCGCTGGCGGCCTGCGGTTTCCACCTGCGCCGCGAGGCGCAATTGCCGGCGAGCATGCAGCGCATGCACATCGAGATCGCGGATGCATCGAGCGCGCTCGCCAAGGGGCTCGCCAAGGCGTTGCCGCGCTCGGGCGTGCAGGTGGTCGATGCCGCCGGCGCCGACGTCGCCGTGATGAAGATCAGCGCGAACACCTTGTCGACCGACGTGCTGTCGGTCGGAGGCAATGCGCGCGCGACCGAATACGCGTTGCGATACCACGTCGAATTCTCTGTGGATGATGCCGCCGGAACGGCGATCGTGCCGAAGCAGACGATCGATCTGAGCCGCGACTTCACCTTCGACGCGAGCCAGGCACTCGGCGTCGCCGCCGAGACCGACCTGCTTGGCAAGGAACTGCAACAGGACATGGTGCAGGCGATCCTGCGCCGTCTCGAGGTGCGATCGAAGGCCGGTGGCTAGGCATCGATGGCCGCGACGCTGACCGCCTTCCGCAAGCAGCTCGCCACGAGCGATCTCAAACCCGCCTACCTGATTGCCGGCGCCGAGCATCTGCTGGTGATCGAGGCGGCCGACGCGCTGCGTACGCGCGCGAAGGATCTGGGTTATCTCGAGCGCGACGTGCTCGATGTCGAGCCGAACTTCGACTGGAATCGCCTCGCCGACTCCAGTCGCTCGATGTCGCTGTTCGCGACTCGCAAGCTGATAGACCTGCGCCTGCCGACCGGGCGTCCGGGCAAGGAGGGCAGTGCCGCGATCGCCGAATTCTGCGCGTCGCCTCCGCCCGACACGGTGCTGCTGGTGAGCGCGAATGACTGGAGCTCCAAGCACACCGGCGCGTGGTCGACCGCGATCGAACGCGTCGGCGCGGCGGTGATCGCCTGGCCGCTCAAGCGCGAGGAATTGCCGGACTGGATCACTGCGCGCGCGAACTCGCGCGGCCTGAAGATGAGCACCGAAGCGGTCGCGCTGCTGGCCGATCGCGTCGAAGGCAACCTGCTTGCCGCGGCGCAGGAGATCGACAAGCTTGCCCTGCTGCACGCGGGGCAGGTGCTCGACGTCGCCGCGCTCGAGGCGAGCGTTGCCGACGATGCGCGCTACGACGTGTTCCGCCTCGCCGATGCGGCGATCGGTGGCGATGCCGGTCGCGCCCTGCACATCGTCGCCGGCCTGCGCGCGGAGGGCGAGGAGCTGATCCCGCTGCTCGGCTGGATGCTGACTCAATTGCGCCTGTTGCTGCGCCTTGCCTCGGCGTCGAGCGTCGACGCGGCATTGCGCAACGAGCGCATCTGGCCGCAGTCGCGCGAGGGTCTGTTCCGTCGCGCGGTGAAGAATGCCGATCGCGCGCACTGGGAGCGCTGCCTCGAACAGGCCGGTCGCATCGACCGCATCGTGAAGGGGCGCGACGAGCTCACGCCGATCTACTTCACGGTCGGCAAGCTGCCGGACCTCACCGCCTGGCGCGAAGCGAACGCCTGGCGCGAACTCGAGCGCCTGGTCGCGGCGATCGCGGCGCCGCGCCGTGCGGCAAAGCTCATCGGCGGTTGAAGCCTGCATGCAGCGCCCACTCGCGATCTTCGGCGGGACCTTCGATCCGATCCACAATGCGCACCTGCGCGTCGCATGGGAAGCCTCGGAAGCGCTCGACGCCGATGTGCGCCTGTTGCCCGCGAGCGTTCCGCCGCATCGCGACCAGCCGGTTGCCGACGCACGCCAGCGTGCCGCACTGGTGCGCGCGGCGCTGGTCGGACAGGCGCGGTTGACGCTCGACACGCGCGAACTGCAACGCGAGGGGCCTTCCTACACGATCGACACCCTGCTGGAGCTGCGCGCCGAGATGGGCGAAGCGCGGCCGCTGGTGTTGCTGGTCGGTGCCGACGCGTTCGCCGGACTGACCACCTGGCATCGCTGGCGCGAACTGTTCGACCATGCGCACATCGGCGTGCTGACACGTCCCGGCCATGACGGCGCGGCGTTGCCGACCGAGTTGCGAACCAAGATCGCATCACGCCGCTGTGCGGATGCGGCCAGCCTGCGCGAAAGCGCGGCCGGTCGCGTGCTGCCGATCGCGGTCACGCCACTGGAGATTTCCGCGAGCACGGTGCGCGCGATTCTCGCGTCGGGACGCGAACCACGCTGGCTCGTGCCCGATGCGCTGTTCGCCGATCCTGCGTTGCTCGCGCCGTACAGAACCCGCGCGTAGCACCCATGCACGAGCGGCGGAAGCCGCGCTGCCCCCGGCGGAGCAATCCACAACGCCCCGTCAGCTTGGTAGGGTGGGCTGAAGCCCACCATTTTCCGCGTCGCGGATCAAAGCACGGGTGGGCCAGGGTCCACCCTACGTAAGAGCATCGCGGCTTCGAAAAGCCCCGGCATTGCACCCATTCGGTGCAGCCCATCAAATCACGGATGCGACCTCGCAAAGAAAACATGCGACCGCGCAAATCGGATTTGCGTCCGGGCAAACCGGATTTGCGAGCGGGCAAATGAAACATGCTCGCGAGCAAATGAAATTTGCGAAGGCGCACCGGCGAAATGCAACGCCGCACCGAAATCATGCGCGACCGGACCCCGAAGACTCCGGCCTTCCAAAGAAAATTTGCGACGGAGCAAATCGGATTTGCCCGGACGCACCGAAAAGGTGCAAGGCCGCACCGAAATTTTGCGATGCTTCAAATCAACCGTGCGCGAAGCCGACGCAACGGTGGTCGGTCGAATCCGAAAACAAAAAAGCCGCATCACTGCGGCTCAGGCTTGCATGAGCGAAGGCCGCGAGGGCCAGGCCGCCTTCGCTTCCTCCGGCTTCGACGTCCGTGAGAAGCGCATGCCGAGGTCACGCGGCAACAATTGCAGGCCCTCGCTGGCACCCGTGAGCTTGAGCTGGCCATACACCCGCAACGACGCCACCATCACGCCAGGAGCGGGGCGCGATGTCTATTTCGGGCGCTGCGGCTTGCCGCCGTGGCGTGGTTTGGCGTCGCGGTGCTTCGGCGGCGCGAAGCCACCTCGATCGAACGAGGGAGGCTTGCGCGGCCCTGCCTTGCGCGGCGGGCCGGCATCGGGTTCGTCGCCACCGCGCGTGATGCGCAATTGCTGGCCGGACACCCACACCTTCTTCAAATGCTTGAAGATTTCCGCCGGCATGCCGGACGGCAGGTCGACCAGGCTGTGGTCGTCACGGATGTCGACGCGGCCGATGTTCTTGCTGTCGAGGCCGGCTTCGTTGGCGATCGCGCCGACGATGTTGCCGGGCTTGACGCCATGCTGGTCGCCGACTTCGATGCGGAACGTCTCGAAGCCCGCATCGGGCACGTGCGGACGATCGTCGCGGCGCATGCGCGACAGCTTTTCGTCGCGACGACCTTCCTCGTGGTGCGAACGCGGCGGGCGTGTTTCGCTGCGTGCGGGCGCCTGCGATTCGTGGTGCAGGTTCGCGCCTGCATCCCGTGGCGGGCGCGATGCGTGGCCGTGTTCGCCAGCGCCGGATTCGTGCCTCGGAGGGAAAGACGGTCGCTGCTGCGAGCCGGCATGCGGCCGTTCTTCGCGCGGAGCGCGCCCGGTCGGCTTCTCGAACCGCCCTTCACGGGCGGGGCGATCGAACGAGCGTGCCTCGCGCTCGCCGCGGTCGAATGATGGCGAGCGCTCGAAGCGCGCGGGCGCCTGCAGCAACAACGGTTCCTTGCCCTGCACGAGGCGCGCGAGCGCCGCGGCGATTTCCACCGCCGGCACGTTGCGTTCCTGCTCGAAGGATTCGATCAACTGGCGGAACGGACCGAGGTCGTCGCCGCCGAGTGCATCGGCGATGCGTTGCTTGAACTTGGTGATGCGATGGTCGTTGACGGTCTCGACGCTCGGCAACTGCATTTCGGCGATCGGCTGGCGCGTCGCGCGCTCGATCGCCTGCAGCATGCGCTTCTCGCGCGGGGCGACGAACAGGATCGCCTCGCCGCTGCGGCCGGCGCGCCCGGTGCGGCCGATGCGGTGCACGTAGGCTTCGGTGTCGGTCGGGATGTCGTAGTTCAATACGTGGCTGATGCGCTCGACGTCGAGGCCGCGCGCGGCCACGTCGGTCGCGACGAGGATGTCGAGCTTGCCATCCCTGAGGTTCTGGATCAGGCGCTCGCGCTGCTGCTGCTGCACGTCGCCGTTGATCGCCGCTGCGCCGAAACCGCGTGCCTGCAGTTTCTGCGCGAGTTCCTCGGTCGCCGACTTGGTGCGTGCGAAGATGATCATCGCCTCGAAGCTCTCCGCTTCGAGGATGCGCGTGAGCGCGTCGAGCTTCTGCATGCCGCTGACGTACCAGTAGCGCTGGCGGATGTTCGCGGCGGTGGTGGTCTTGTTCTTGATCGAGATCTCGACCGGGTCGCGCAGGTAGGTCTGCGCGATGCGCTTGATCTGGCTCGGCATGGTCGCCGAAAACAGCGCGATCTGGCGCGTCGGTGGGGTTTTCTTCAGCACCGCCTCGACGTCGTCGATGAAGCCCATGCGCAGCATTTCGTCGGCCTCGTCGAGCACCAGCGTGGTCAGCTGCGAGAGGTCGAGCGAGCCGCGCTCGAGGTGATCGATCACGCGGCCGGGGGTGCCGACCACGACATGCACGCCGCGCTTGAGCCCGGACAGCTGCGGGCCGTAGCTCTGCCCGCCGTAGATCGGCAGCACGTGGAAGCCAGGCAGCTTCGCGGCATATCGCTGGAATGCCTCGGCGACCTGGATCGCGAGCTCGCGCGTCGGGGCGAGCACCAGCGCCTGCGGTTTCGTCTTCGAAAGGTCGAGCCGCGACAGCACCGGCAGCGCGAACGCGGCGGTCTTGCCGGTGCCGGTCTGCGCCTGGCCAAGCAGGTCGCGCCCTTCGAGCAGGGACGGGATCGTCGCCGCCTGGATCGGCGATGGCGTTTCGTAACCGACCTCGGCCAGCGCGGCCAGCAACGGTTCGGAAAGGCCCAATTCGCGGAACGGAATCGGTTCTGGAATGGCGTCGCGGGCGTCGTTCGACATGCGCTTGAAGCGGCCGCGCCGCGAGGAGGGGGCGGCCTAGTGTACCGCACCGCCCGCGCAGCCGCTTTGCGCAGCCCCGGTGCGAGCGTACCCGCCTCGGGCGCGTCCGCTATCATCGGCAGGTGAACGAGACTCTCGATGTCCTCATCGTCGGTGGTGGCCTGGTTGGCGCCAGTCTGGCGATAGCCCTCGACGCCTCCGGCCTGGCCGTCGCGCTGGCCGAAGCGGTGCCTCCGCGCGTCGACCTGCAGCCGAGCTACGACGAGCGCAACCTCGCGCTCGCGCGTGCCAGCGTCAACGCGCTCGAAGCACTCGGTGTGCTGGATGCTGCGTCGCCTGCAACGCCAATCCGGCGCATCCATGTCAGTCGCCGCGGCGATTTCGGCGCGGCGCGCCTCGATGCCGCCGAGCTTGGCTTGCCCGCGTTCGGCGCGGTGATCCCGGCGCGCGAGCTTGGCAACGCGCTCTTGCGTCGTCTGGACGCGTGCACACGGCTCGTGCGCATCGCGCCGGCGCAGGCTGTCGCGATCGAGGCGAACGCGGATGCGGTGCGGGTCGAGCTGCGCAGCGGCGACTCCACGCGAAGCGTGCGCACACGCCTGCTCGTCGGTGCCGACGGCAGCGAATCGTTCGTGCGAAGCGCGCTCGGTATCGACGTGCAGCGGCACGACTACCGGCAGTCGGCGATCGTCACGGCCGTGACGGTCGACAAGCCACTCGACGGACTCGCCTACGAACGCTTCACCGACAGTGGCCCGGTCGCGCTGTTGCCGCTCGGCGAGCGCCGCGCCGGCCTCGTCCTGAGCGTGCCGACGGAGCAGGCAGAAGGTGTCGCAGCGCTCGACGACGCGGCGTTCATCGCCTTCGTGCACGAGCGTTTCGGTTGGCGTGCCGGCCGCTTCACGCGGCCTGGCCGGCGCAAGCCGTATCCGCTCGCGCGCGTTCTCGCTGATCGAACCAGCGCGGCGCGCAGCGTGCTGATCGGCAACGCGGCGCAGACGGTGCACCCGCTTGGCGCGCAGGGCTTCAACCTCGGCCTGCGCGATGCGCTCGTGCTCGCCGAATTGCTGCGCGAGGCGCAGTCGAGCGGCGCCGATCCCGGAGCGGACGCGCTGCTCGCGCGCCATGTCGAGCGCCGTGCCGACGATCGTGCGGCCACCACGGCATTCAGCGACGAACTCGTGCGCCTGACCGGCAGCGATTTCCTGCCGTTGCGGATCGCGCGCTCGCTAGGACTGCATGCGCTCGATCGCATTGCACCGCTGAAGCGCGGCTTCGCGCTGCGTGGCATGGGCTTTCGCGGTGACACGCCGGCGGCAGGCCTGTCGCGATGAGCCGTCGCGGCGACATCGACGTCATCGTGGTCGGCGCCGGCGCGATCGGTGGCGCGCTTGCGCTCGCGTTGGCGCGTGACGGCTTCGAAGTCGTCGTGGTCGAAGCGCGCGAGCCGAAACCGTGGCGGGGCGATGACGAAGTCGACCTGCGTGTCGTCGCACTCGCGCCGGACGCGCGCGAGCTGCTCGACGACATTTGCGTGTGGGCATCCATCGCGTCGTCGCGGGTCGGCCCCTACCGGCACATGCACGTGTGGGATGCGGCGGCGCCGGGTGAATTGCATTTCGATGCAGCGGAGCGGGGCGAAGCCGCGCTCGGCTGGATCGTCGAAAACAAGCTCGTCCAGCACGCACTATGGCGCGTCCTGCAGGATGATGGGCTCCGTGGCAGCGGCGGAAGCCGCAATGCTCCTGCATTCGGAGAGACCAGGAGCAGGAGCATCGCGGCTTCCGCCGCTCCCACAAGAGTGCGCATTCATTGCCCCGGCGAAGTCGCAGCGATCGAGAATGGCGACGACGGTGTGACCGCGACGCTCGCGGACGGCACTCGCCTGCGGGGGAAGGTGCTGGTCGCGGCTGAAGGCGCCGAATCGTCGGTGCGCACGAAACTCGGCATCGCGTTCGTAGGGCGTGACTACGGCCAGCGCGCGGTCGTTGCGCACGTGGCTACGGAGCGGCCGCACGAAGGCACCGCGTGGCAGCGTTTCCAGCCCGGCGGTCCGCTCGCGTTCCTGCCACTCGCGGATGGCCGCTGTTCGATCGTGTGGTCGCTGCCCGATGCCGAAGCAACGCGCGTCCTCGCGCTTGATGACGACGCGTTCCGCCGGGAGCTTGGTTGCGCATTCGATTTCCGCCTCGGCGAGATCACCGCGGCGAGCGCGCGTGCCGCGTTCCCGCTGCGGCTGCGTCTCGCGCAACGCTACGTTGAAGGCCGCTGCGTGCTCGCCGGCGACGCTGCACACGTGGTTCATCCGCTGGCCGGGCAGGGCATGAACCTTGGCCTGCGCGACGTCGCCTGCCTGCGTCGCGTGCTGCGCGATGCGCGCGAGCGTGGCAGCGACCTCGGCGCCGCACATGTGCTGCGCCGCTATGAACGCGAACGGCGCAGCGAGAGCACGCTGGCCGCGCATGGTCTCGATGGGATCGAGCGCGTGTATGCGTCCGCGAGCATGCCGATCGCCGTATTGCGTGGCGCCGCGCTGGCATGTGCCGGTCGCGTTCGCCCGCTGCGCCGCGCGCTGGGGGCGATCGCTGCAGGGCGTTGAATCCTGTCCGAAGAGTCAGAGCAACGCCCAGGTCACCACGCCGCAGACGATCGTCATGAGCAGCAGGCCGAGCAGGAAGATCGCATCGGCCGCGCGTTCGATGCGGTGCATGCGCCGCGCGCTGCGCGCACGCAGCGCCCAGTAGGACAGGACGCACGAGATCATGAAGAGGGTCGCATCGCCGGCGAGCAGGTCGTCGGCGATGGTGCCGACCTGGGTAGTCGCGATCACGACGCGGATGAGCCCGATCACGGTCAGGCAGACACCGACCAGCGCCGCGGATGTGGTGAAGATATGGATGCACAGGTCCGATTCGAGAGTGCGCTCGCCGGGTTGGGGATGGGGCGGACGGAGGTCGGCAAGCATTGACATGGCGACTTTGACCGTACGGGCCGCGGACGAGTTCGGGGGTGGAGTGTAAAGAAGGGCGAAGCGGCTGCTTCAACCGTTTCCGGGCGGTCGTGCGAACACCTCGCCGATTGAATGCGCCTGCGGTCGGTAGTAGTGCGCGGCAGCGCCGAACGCAATGACGACCAGCGCCGTGGCGGCGAATGGCCAGATCGTATGGCGCAATGCCGTGTCGAGCCAATGGCGCCGCTCGAGGGTGCGCAGGCGCCGGTAAAGGCCGGCCGACAGCGCGCAATCGACGACCAGTTCGGCGAACAGCGTCGGCGCCGAGGCGATGACCCATGCCGACGCGAACGCGATCGTGACGATGGCGAGCAGCAACAGCAGCGGCAGCACCAGTTCGTCGGCGGCGCCGAGGTTGTCGAACCAGCTTCCGCTGCCGCTGCGGCTGCCGCGCGCATCGATGACGTCGTGCATGGAGCTGGCTTGTGCCGACGAGGGTTCGTGAGATCCCGCAAACGAGTTGCCGGGCAGATCGGGATTGCCCGGGCCGGAATCGTCGACGAACAGGCGCAGCAGGCCGAGGAACGCGAGGTACGCAATCAGCAGCGCGATCGGATAGCGGACCGGCATCGACAGCAGGCCCGCTCGCAACAACAGGTACGACGCGCCAAGGCCGCATGCACCCGTGAGCATCACGATCACCAGCATGCGCACGCGCGGAGATCCTGCGCGCAGGAGATACGCACGTACGCGTGCAACTTCCTTGTCGCGCGGCTGCGGCGGCGATCGCATCAATGCTCCCAGCGGTAGTTGAGCCCGGCGCGGCTGCCGCTGGTCGCGTTCTGCGCCTCGAAGTTCCAGCGCTTGCTGAAGAGATACTTCAGGCTGACGACTTCGCCCGGCGTGAACAGGCCGACGCCGTAGCTGAGGTAGAGCTTCGGCGCGAGGTACTTGCCGACCGTGAACGCGGCGCCGCCGACCGCGGCGTTGTCGGACACGCCGGCATCGACGCCCATGCGTGCGCCGATGCCCTTCGCGAGCAGGTCGCCGGTCGCGCTGCCGAGTGCGCGCGCGGCAGTGCCCAGCATGTCGCCTTCACCGCTCTTGAGTCCCGACAGCGGCTTGCCGGTGATGAGGTACGAGAGCGCCTCGGACTGCTCCATCACCGGGTGCGAGTACACCGTCAGCACCGGCACCTGCGCGGTGCCGCGCACCTGCAGGCCGGCGGTGATGCTGTCGTCGCTTTGTCCGCCGGAAGCACCGAGGATCGTGCGCGCGGCGCGGATGTCGAGGCCGGGATTGTCCAGCGCAGTGCCGGCGAACAACAGGCGGCCACTTTCGATCTTGAGGTTCTGGCCGTACGCCTTGTAGGTGCCCTCGACGTTCATCGTGCCGGTGCCGGTCGCCACCTTGCCGGGGCGCTGGTCGATGCGCAGTTGTCCCTGGATGCGACCGTCGAGGCCAAGGCCGGCGAGCTTGACGTCGTCGCCGAGCCGCACCTCGATGCCGACCACAACCGGCAACGGCTTGCCCGGCGCGGCTTGTTCCGCATCGACGACGACCACATCGGGTGAAGTCTGTGCGACCCCGCCGCCCGGCAATTTGGCGAGGTTCACGTCGGTTGCCGGGATCGTGATGCTGCCGCCAACCGTGATGTTCTCGGCGCTGCGTTCAATGGTCAGGTCTGGCGAGATGACGACCTTGGCCGCGGGAATGTCCGCAGCGAGGAAGTGGTCGCCCTTGATGCTCGCCTTCAGGGGCGCGTTCGGGCCGATGCCGCCGGTGCCCGACAGGGTCAGGCTGCCGTCGCCGGATTTCAGGGTGCCTTCGAGTACAAAATGGTCGGCATCGGTCGCACGCGCGCTGATGTCTCCGTCGTGCAGTTTCAGCCCGGCGCTCGGCAGCTCCGCCGCGAATTCCTTCAGGGTCAGCGCGCCGTCGAGTCGCGGCGCGGCGAGCGTGCCGGCGATCGCGTAGTTCGCGGCGAGACGGCCTTTCGCGTTCGCGACCTCGGGCGTCAGCAGCTCGACGAAGGCGAGGCTGTTGAGCGTGAGGTCGATGCGGCCCGACAGGGCTTGCGCGGAACCGGCTGCGCCGGACAGGGTGACATCGCCATCGAGCTTGCCGTCGTGGTCGAGCGCGGCGCGCAACGTCGCATGCGTGGACTGTGGCGACAGCGTCGCGTCGAGCGCGAGCCCGGTCCAGGCGAGCAGCGGCTGGTTCGCGTTGTCCGGATAGGCGATGCTGCCTTTGTCCGAGCCGATCGTCGCATTGCCGTCGAGTGCACCGTTGGCGCCGCGGCGCACTTCGCCATGGCCGGCGAGCAGCCCGTCGGCGCGGAAGGGTGCCTCCGGTGCGCCGAGCTTCGCGAGCAGGGCGATCGGCAGTCGCTCGACGCGATAGCGCGCGGCAAGCGCACCGTCGGCACCGCCAGTGCCGGCGACGCACACGCGCGGACCGCCGCCGGCAAGACAGATTTCCTGCGCTTCGAATTGCTTGCCGTTCCATGCAAGCGCCGCCGCGGCATCGAGCGCGAGCGGCGGTGCGTCCTTGATCGCGACATCGAGAGTCCTCAGCGTGCCATTCCAGCGTCCATCGCCCTTCGCGCTACCGGACACCGCCAATTTCAGGCCGAGCGGTGAGCCGCTTGCTTCGAGGCTGAGCTGGTGTGCATCACGATCGCCGCTGGCGTCGAGCCGGAGCGTGTCGAACACGAGGCTGCCGCTGGCGAGGCACGTCGCGTTCACGTCGAGCTTGCCCTGGGGCGGATCGAGGCTCGCGATGCCGGCATCGAGGTCGAGTGCGTCGATGGTGGTATCGCCGATCGCGAGCTTCGCGCCGCGCGCGCGACCGTTGACGGTGAGCTTCGGCCAGCTGCCACGCACGCGGAAATCGCCGTCGATGCGACCGCCCGCGTCGGGCAGCCAGTCGCCGAGCGAGGCGATCGCGAGCTTCACGTTCGCGTCGGTCTGCTCGCCGCCGTGGCCGGTGACCTCGATGCGGCTGTTGCCGGCACCGAGGTCGAGCATGCCGTCGACGACGTAGCCGGGCTTCAGCGCGAGGTCGGCCTTGCCCGACAGCGCGCGTTTGCGCAAGCTGCCGCCGAGGCGGTCGATCTTCATCGTCGCATCGGGGCCGCGGTCGGTCAGCGTGCCGCGCGTGGCGAGGTCGAAGTCGATCGCACCCGGCCATTCCTTCGCGAACGCGCCGGGGTCGAGCTTGTTCGCCTTCGCGTCGATCTGCCAGCCGAGTGCTGGTTTGAGCGTGAGCGTGCCGTGCGCGTCGAGGCCGCCATTCGGCTGCTGCAACGCGAGTTGTTTCAGCGCGATCGCATCCGGCGTGCCGTCGAGTTCGAGCGCGATGTCGGCGGGGTGTCCGGGCGGACCGACCGACAGCGCTCCCTGCGCATGGAAGCGCTCGGCGCTGCCGTCCGCGTCGAGGCGGCCATGCGTCGCGAGCACCTGACCGGCGAGATCGGCCGGCAGCACGACGTCGGTCCAGCGCAGCGCCAGTTTTGCCGCGGGCGGTTTCGCGTCGAGCTGTACTTCGCCGCTCGCATCGAGCGAGCCGGCGGCTTCGGGACTGCGCAGCGTCAGGGCCTCGATCTTCAGCAACGGGCCGTCGAGGGCATAGCGCAGCGGTTCGAGCCGCACGCGGTGATCGTTCACGGCGACCTCACCGGCCACTTCGCCGTGCGTGCGATCGCCCGTGCCGGTCAGCGCGAGTTCGAGCGAGGCGAGGGTGGAATCCTTCTGCACGCGCTTCGGATCGAAGCGCGGAATCGTGATCTTCGCGGTCCACGGCCACTCCTTCGCCTGCGTGAGCTGTGCGTCGATCGTCGCACTGGTCGGTTGGCTGAGCGCGATGGCGAGCCGGGCGACCTTGCCGTCGCCGTTCGCCTTCAACGTGCCCGCATACGATGTGTCTGCGACCTTCCAGTGGAAGTCGAGCGCGCCGTCGCCGGGATAGCCGGGCAGCGCGGACACGCTGCCGTGCAGGTCCAGCGTGCCGTCCGGTGAGCGCAGTGCGATCGAATCGAGTTTCACGCCCTGTTTCGTCCAGCGGCCGATGATGTCGAGCGAATCGACCGCGACCAGCGGCTGGCCGTCGAGCGTGACCTTTGCCTGCGTGATGCCGATGCGATCGAGCACGATGTCGAGCGGTGCGGCGAGCGTGAATTCGCCGGACTTCGACTCGGGCCCGGGGGTTTTCGCGACGCTCGTCAATGCGACATCGATGCCATCGAGCGCGACCTGCGTCAGGTGCAGGCGCGAGGCGAGCAGTTCCAGCGGCGAGAACGCGATCGTCGTGTGTGCGACGCGCGCGTCGACGCCGGCTGCGGGATCGGCGTAGCGCAGGCCTTCGATCGTCGCTGATCCCGCGAGATGGCCGCTGGAGTGTTCGATCGTCAGCTTTCCTTCGGTCGCGCCCGTCGCGCGCGCGAGCACGAACTGCAAGCCCGACTCGGTGCGCAACAGCCAGAACGACAGCGCCCCGACCAGCACGAGCAGCACGCCAAGCACGATGCCGATGCGCGCGAGCAGGCGCGTCATCGCGAAACCTCCAGCAGGCCCGCGACAATCCCTCGCCGGGATGACGACCGAGCGGTGCGCACCGTCCGGCGGTGTGTGCGGGCGGGTCATAGATCCGGCCCTATGACGATATGCAGCTCGACGCCGCTGGCATTCTCGTCGCGCACCGGGAAACCGAGGTCGATGCGCACCATGCCGACCGGTGAACGCCAGCGTGCGCCGACGCCGACGCCGACCTTCTGGCGGTAGCTGCCGAAGCTCGAGAATGCATCGCCGGTGTCGATGAAGGTCGCGATGCCCCAGTTCGGCTTGAAGTAGTACTCGTACTCGGCGCTCGCGACGACGAGGTTCTTGCCGCCGACGATGAGGTCCTGGCAATCCCGCTTTGGATGCGCCGCGCACTCGGCCTGGGCCTGCGCGACGAGTGCGTCCGCCAGCGGCGGGCCGATGGTCTGGAACGGATAGCCGCGGATGGAGCGGTCGCCACCGGCGAAGAAGCGCAGTTCCGGCGGCAGCTTGTCGAAGTCACCGGCATGGGTCGCACCGATCGAGCCGCGCGCGATGAAGCGCGAGCGCTCGCCGATGCCGCGGATCCACTTCGCGTCGACGCTTGCCTGCGCGAAGCTGGTGTCCGACAGCAGCCCCTCTTGCCCGGCGCGCGCGACCGCGGTCAGCGACCAGCCGTCGCGCACGAACGAGGGGTCGTCCGCGCGCTTGCGCGAGAACGAAACCTCGGGGTAGAGCAGGGTCGTGTCACCTTCGAGGTTCGCGACGCGGAAGTCGCCGGTCAGGAATTTCAGGCCGAGCGTGCGCGTCCAGCCATGCCAGATGCGTGAGTCGGTCGCGGCGAGGCCGAACGTGCGCGCGGTGCTGGAGTCGGTGTTCTCGTCACGGAAGTTCGCGCCGAACGAAAGGGTGTGGTTGTCGGGTCCGGCAAGCGGAATCTGGTATTGCACCGAGGCGGTCCTCAGGCGCGTGGCGAGGATCGTCTCCACCTTCATCTTGTGGCCGCGCCGATTGATCCAGCGCCGCTCGATGCCGCCGCGTACACCCGGGCCGGTATCGGTACCGATGAAGATGCCACCGGTGTAGATCGTGCGCTTGGCCGGCGCGAGCATGACCTTGATCGGCACCGTGCCGTCGGCGGCATGCTCGATGTCCGGCTGCACCTGCACCACCGCGAAGTAGTCGGCGTCGATCAGGCGCTGCTGCAACGACAGCACCTGGTCCTGGGTGTAGAAATCACCCTCGTTCCAGGGGATGTAGCGTTGCAGGAACTGCGGCGGAAACTGCCCGCCCTCGAAGGTCGTCGCTCCAAGGCGGTAGCGCGCGCCGACTTTCCAGGCGAGATGCACCTCGGCGCTGTTCGACGAGCGCGTGACTTCGACTTGATGCGTGACGAGTTCGGCATCGAGGTAACCACTGGCGAACAGCGCAGCCTGGATCGTCGCCTTGCTCTTCTCGTACGCGACGTGGTCGAGGGCGCTGCCCTTCGCCGGCAGGAAGGCCGTGAGCGCCTTGCGCACTTCGCGCTGCCCATCGGCGTCGCCGTCGAGACGGATGTCCAGCGTGCCGACCTTGACCGGATCGCCCGGGGTTACATGCAGCACCGCCGTGTAGTTGTCAGCGGCCTCGCGCAACTCGCCAGCTACGTCGACCGCGTAGTAACCATAGGGTTCGAGCGCCTTGCGCACCTGCGCTTCGGCGTGTTCGTACAGGCGTCGAGCCTGCGCGGCACTGACCTCGCGCTCGCCGTACTGGACGAGTTCGAGCCCGGCCATCACGGCGTCGCGCAGGGTTCCGTCGACGCCATCGAGCTGGACGCTGACGCGCCCGGCATGTGCCGTCCCCGCGGCGAACAGGAGCAAGGGCAGCACACGGAGGATGCGGCGTTGGCGGAAGGGACCGTCGGGCGAGCGCATCACGCAGTTATAGCAGGACAGGCTCAGGACAGGTGCAGGGCCGGCAGCAGGCCGAACAGGCCGATGATGATCAGGTAGAGCGCGACGATGTAGTTGAGCAGGCGCGGCCGGATCAGGATCAGGATGCCGGCGACGAGCGCGATCAGTGGTTGCAGTGCGGCGTGGATGTGCACGGGCTCTCCTCGGGAATGAACGGCTTCCGGCAAGGTAGCAGTTTTCGAATGAACGGCGCGATCCGTGGACGACCGCGTGCTACGGGCGAGTGAGCGCGGTCGCCGTGATCAGCTGCTGCGCCTTGCGGTTCGTGCGCTTGCGCTTGTTGACGATTTCCGGGCTCGGATCCCAGCTGGCCGAGCGCCGCGTCTCGATCAGGTCGAGCGCATCGTAGGCGTTGACCACGTCGAACACGTCGGCCATTTTCGCCTTGGCGGCCTTGGCGATCTCGTGCAGCGGCGCGTCGCGCATGAGCGCGAGCGCGATGCGATGCTGCTTGCGGTAGTCGTTGTCGAGCGGCAGCCAGCTCTTCAGCTTGTAGGTCGCGCTCGGGTCGAGATGCGCGGCGAGCCAGCCGTTCGAGCGCAGGAACGCATGCAGCCAGCGCAGGCGGATCAGCGGACGCCCCTGATGTTCCTTGCGCAGCGCGGCGAGTTGTTCGCCGCCGACGCGCTTGCGTTCGTGGCCCGTGAGCGGGTCGAGAAAGTAGGGTTCCAGGTCGACCAGGCGCGCGCTGGTGTGGAAGGTGTCGGTGATCGGGTCGATCAGCAGTGCCGGGATGCCGTGGCGCTGCACCAGCACCGCGCCGCGCTTGATCAGCGCGTCGAGGTCGGTGCACGGGCGCTGCAGGCGCACGTCCATGAAGCAGGCGCGCGTCGATTCCGGTTCGGCTTCGGCGTCGCCCTCGTCGCCCTTGCGGCGCGATGGCTTGCGCTGCGGCACGATGCGCCGTTCCTGTGCGCTGAAGTCGATCAGCTTGCGCGGCTCCGGCGCCACCGCGCGACCGACGTGATTGAGCATGCCGACGATCGCCTTCGCGCTGAACGGTCGATGCAGCACGAGATCCGCCCCGAGCACGTCATGGCCCGGCTCGGTGAGTACCGCGAAATGCTTGCCTTCGTCGAGCGCACGCACGCGCGCGCAACGACCGCCGAAGTCGGTCAGGTCCACCAGCACGAAGTCGATGCCGTCATCGTCGGTCGCGAAGGACCATGCATGGTCAAGCTGGGACTGGGTTGCGCGGATGAAAGTGGCGATTTCCGCCACTTCCGCTGCGGATGCGCCGGCGACCACGAGGTGTTTGCTGGCTTTCATGTCCAGAGGCTGATCCGGGACCGACTAGGGGCGATCCGGCAGCGCATTATCGCCAGAGGATCGTCGAACAAGTGTGATCCTGAACCGAAAATCGGGCGAGTTCCAGCACCGTTCGGCGGGTCGGACCGACCGCCCGGCTGGCAGTCGGGCATTGCCGGCCGCCGGCTACAGCCAGCCGGCGCGACGCAGCAGCCAGTACAGCACGCCGCAAATGCCGGCGGTCACGCTGATCATCGCCGGATACGCCCACGGCTGGTCGAGCTCGGGCATGTGGTGGAAGTTCATGCCGTACCAGCTCGCGAGCAGCGTGGGCGCGGCCAGCAAGGCGGCCCAGCCGGCAAGGCGCTTGACCACCTCGCCCTGCGCGACGGTGACGAGGGCGAGGTTCACGCTGAGCGCGGCGGTGAGCATCTCGCGCATGGTGTCGGTCGATTCGTTGATGCGCGCGGCGTGGTCGTAGACGTCGCGGAAGTAGGGCCGCACTTCGTCACGGATCAGGCCAGGGTACTGCCGGATCAGCTGGTTCAGGATGTCCTGCAGCGGCGCGATCGCCAGCCGCAGGGTGACCAGTTCCTTCTTCAGCACATACAGGCGGCGGATCGTCTCGCGCTTGAACGTCTCCTCGAACACCTCGTCCTCGAGTTCCTGCAACTCCTCGCGGAACTCGCGCACGATCGGGAATACGTTGTCGACGATGAAGTCGAGCACCGCATAGAGCGAGTAGCTCGGCCCGAGCGCGAGCATCTCCTGCGACTGCTCGCAGCCGCGCCGGGCGGTCGCGTAGCTCAGGGAAGCGCCGTGGCGCACGGTCACGATGTACCGCTTGCCCATGAAGACGTGCGTTTCGCCGAATGCGATCTTGCCGGCGACGACCTGCGCGGTATGCGCGACGATGAACAAGGAATCGCCATAGACCTCGATCTTCGGTCGCTGGTGCGCATTGTGCGCGTCCTCGACCGCGAGTTCGTGCAGGCCGAATTCCTCACGCAGTTTATCCAGCAGGTCCTCGCTCGGCTCGCGCACGCCGACCCAGACCCACTCGTCCGGCGTCTCCAGCACGTCGCTGATCTCTTCGACCGTGATGTCGCGCAGGCGGCGGCCATCGGCCGAATAGGCGACGCAGTTCACCACCATCGGGTCGGTGCAGGTCGGATCGGTCGGAAGCAGATTTGCGGCGAGTTCCATGCGCGCATGATGCCGTGCCGGTCGGGACCGCGGCAATCCTGTGCGCGATCGCTCGCGAACGGGCTTCAGCCCCGATGCAGATTGACGACCGGGGGTCGCAACGCGAGCGCCAGCGCGAGGTGGATCGGCAGGAACAGCACGATCCAGTGCAGGTTCGCCTGCGCGAACGCGGGCAGGATCTTCGAGAACAATGCGAACCCGGCGCCGAGCACCACGAGCCATGCGCAGCCGCGAGCGAATCGCCGATCGCGCAGGCGACCACGCAGAAGGCCGAACCAGGCGGGCAGCAGCGCAAGGCAGAGCGGACTGAGCAGCAGCAGGTTCTCGTTGCGCCAGGCCGCACGATGCTCGGTGCCGAACCAGAGGAACAGCAGCGCGAGGCCGCCCAGGCCGCAGAACAGTTCGAACGCGAGCGCGAACAGGGCCAGCGGAACCCGACGCGGCGAGCGCGCCGATGCGCCCAGCCAGGCCAGCGCGCCGCCGAGCGCGAGGCCGAGCAGCAGGAATGGCCAACGCAGGTCCGGCGGCAGCACGGGCGGTTCTTCGACCACTCCGTGCGCGAGTTCCTGCGTCGCGACGGCGAGCGGCACAGGTTTGGCCGCCGAATCCGCAACTTGCGCGTCCGCGACGACATCGCGCAAGGTCGCCGGCACGAAGCTTTCCTGCCAGTAGTCGATGCGCTCGTCGGCGTACGGGCCCAGCCCCAGGTCGATGAGCAGCATCAGTGCGGGTTCGGGTGCCATCAGGCGCAGCGCGTCGAGGCGCCAGGTGAAGCCGCGCGAGCGCCCCTCGGCCTGCGCGTGCAACGCGCCGCCGAGCGCGCGGTCGAGCGCGTCGCGCACGCGCGTCGAGCAATTCGCCTCGAAGTAGTCGTAGCGGTACTGCGCGTTCTCGGGGCGCGCATTCCATTCGAGGAACGCGAGCAGGCGTTGCGTCTGTTGCGGGGTCAGCGCGAGGCGTTGCTCGGTGATTTCGCGGCCCTCGTCGCGATACATCGCGAGATCGTCGGCGAGTTCGTCGACCGCCATGCGGTAGCGCATGCGCCCACGCGCGAAGTTGAGCAGGAAGTCCTGCTGGTCGAAATCGAAGATGCCGTAGTTGTACGCGAGCGCTTCACCCGACGCCGGATCGCGCACCACGATCGCGTTGTGGCCGAAGCGCTCGAAAAAGATCTCGCCGGGGCCGATCGTCAGCAGGCTGATCGCCGGTGGTGACTGGCTATCGGCGATCGGTGATTCGGAAAAAGCCGGTTCGGCCGCAGGTTGTGCGCCTGCTCCGTCCGCGGCTGCGAAGGCGAACAGCATCATCAGGCAAGCGCGGGCAACCAGATCGCGAAAGCCCGGCTTTCCCGAATCACGAATCACCCATCCCGAGTCGCCGCTTCTAGGCCTCATGCACCCGCACCGCGAACTGTTGCACGCGGCGTGCGTCGGCCTTGGTCACGTGGAAGTGGAAGCCGCTGAGCGTGGTTTCCTCGCCGACTTCGGGCAGGTGGCCGATTTCCGAGGTGATCATGCCGCCGATCGTGTCGAACTCCTCGTCGCTGAGATCGCAGCCGAAGCGCTCGTTGAACTCGGCGATCGGGGTCAGCGCGTTGACGAGGAAGTCGCCATTGGGGGCCGGCTGGATCATGGTGTGCTCGTCGTCGTCGTCGTCGTGTTCATCGTCGATGTCGCCGACGATCTGTTCGAGCACGTCCTCGATCGTGACGATGCCGGCGACGCCGCCGTATTCGTCGACGACGATCGCCATGTGGTTGCGCGAGAGGCGGAACTCCTTCAGCAGGATGTTGAGCCGCTTGGATTCCGGAATCATCGTGACCGGCCGCAGCAGCGCCCGGATGTCACCGGTCGGGCCTTCCGCGAAACAGCGCAGCAGGTCCTTCGCCAGCAGGATGCCGAGGATCTCGTCCTTGTCGCCGGCATGCACCGGGAAACGCGAATGTCCCGACTCGAGAACGTCCTTGAGGATTTGCGGCAGGCTCGCATCGACCGGCAGCGACACGACCTGCGCGCGCGGGATCATCACGTCGGCGACGGTCAGGTCGGCGACCTCGATCGCGCCTTCGACCATCGACAGGGTGTCGTTCGACATCAGGCCGTTGGCCTGGGCGTGGCGCAATTCCTCGATCAGCTCCTCGCGACTCTGCGGTTCGCCGGAAAGTGCCTGGGTGATGCGCTCGAACCACGATCGTGGCGCGGGCGTACTGGGAGGGTCCTCGCTCATTGGCAACCGCTGCGGGCCCTTGCGGGCGGGGGCGCAGTGTAGCAAAGCAGGGGGGAGGGGCTAGGGGCCAGGGGCTGGGCGCCGGGGCCAGGGCACGCCATCAGGTCGTCACGGATCGAAAAGGTGAACAGCTTGCTCTTGTCGCGGCACCGCGAACTTGCCGTGGTCGTCGACCACCGCTCCTCGCCTGTGGCCCCTAGCTGTACGGATCGCCGATGCCGAGCGAGGCGAGGATGCGCGTTTCCAGCGCTTCCATGCGCTCTGCGTCGACGCCCGCTTCGTGGTCGTAGCCGAGCAGGTGCAGCACGCCGTGGATCGTCATGTGCGCGAAATGATCGCGCACCAGCTTGTGCTGCTCGCGTGCCTCGCGCGCGACCACCGGGGCGCAGATCACCAGGTCGCCGAGCAGGCCACTGTGTTCGCCCGGCATCGGCTCGTACGGGAAGCTCAGCACATTGGTGGCGTAGTCGCGCCCGCGGAATTGCCGGTTGTAGCGACGGCCGGCCGTGCTGCCGACGATCAATACGTTCACCTCGCTCCAGCCTCGGCGCTCGCGCAGGTCCGGAATCGCGGCGAGCCAGCGCTCGAACGAGCGCAACAACGGCACGCCCTTGCGGCCGGCCTCGTTCTTGAGCCACAGGCAGATGCGCGGAGGCTCGCCGGCGCGCGCGGTCGAGGTCTTCGCGCGCGCGCGCGGTTCATCCTTCATCGGTCGTGCTCGAGCGTGACGCCACCGATTCGGCGGTCGCCTCGCGCTGTTCGTAGGCGCGCACGATGCGTTGCACCAGCGGGTGGCGCACGACGTCCTTGGCGGTGAAGAACGTGAAGCTGACGCCGTCAACGTCGCGCAGCACCTCGATCGCGTCGCGCAATCCCGATTTCACATGGCGCGGAAGGTCGGTCTGGGTCATGTCGCCGGTGACGACAGCGACCGAACCGAAGCCGATGCGGGTCAGGAACATCTTCATCTGTTCGACCGTGGTGTTCTGCGCCTCGTCGAGAATAACGAACGCATCGTTGAGCGTACGCCCGCGCATGTAGGCGAGCGGTGCGATCTCGATCACGTTGCGCTCGATCAGCTTCATGACCTTCTCGATGCCGAGCATCTCGTACAGCGCGTCGTACAGCGGGCGCAGGTACGGATCGACCTTCTGCGTGAGATCGCCGGGCAGGAAGCCGAGCTTCTCGCCGGCCTCGACCGCAGGGCGCACCAGGATCAGGCGCTGCACGCGGCTGTCGTTGAGCGCGTCGACCGCCATCGCGACGGCGAGGTAGGTCTTGCCGGTGCCGGCCGGGCCGACCCCGAAATTGATGTCGTGCGTGGCGATTGCATGCAGGTAGCGCGTCTGGTTCGCGCCGCGGCCGCGGATCGTCCCGCGCTTGGTCTTGACGGCGACCGACTGCGCACCGTCGGCGGCGCGTGCATCGAGTGCGTCGATGCCCGATTCGGACAGGCGCAGGTTGACCTGCGCGCCGCTGAGCGTCTCGTTTTCGGTGGCGTCGTAGAGATCACGCAGCACCCGCTCGCCGATCTTGACGGCGTGCTCGGCGCCGGTCACGCGGAACACGTTGCCGCGGTTCGCGATCTCGACGCCGAGGCGCAGTTCGATCTGCCGCAGGTATTCGTCGAACGGCCCGGCGAGATTGGCGAGGCGCGCGCCATCGGCGGGTTCGAGCGCGAAGTCGTGGTGGGTGAGATCGGTCATGGGGCGGCGAGCCTAACGCGTGGAGCCTCGTCCTGCCAGCGCTGCGGATCGCCTTCGCAGGCACGGGCAGTTTCGAGTCGCCTGCGTGGCGACGCTCGCCAGTGCGGCGTCGCGCCTTGCAACGCGAGTGGTTCGACGGCGGAAGCCCGTTCAATCGAGGTCGAGGCTGGTAGCAATCGACAAGGTGGGTATCCTGCCGTCAAGTGCGCCGGGTATGGGTGTCGCGAGCTCGTCCGCCGGATCCATCCCCCGTTCGGAGAGCAGTGGGTCCGAAGGTGTATCGCTTCGCCGGAGCCCCCATGATTGAATGCAACAAAAGGCCGGCCACTCGATGAAGCGCCCGCGGCGAGCAGGATCAAGCCATGACATTCCCAGAACGCAGATTCCGCGCGCCGTTGCATTTCCTCGCCATGTTGCTCGGCGTGCTTGTGCTCGGTGCCTGTGCCAAGACCCCGCCACAGGCGCTTGGCACGCTCGAGTTCGACCGCATCGTGCTGCCGGCACCGGCGGCCGAGCGCATCATCGCAATCGATGTGCACGAAGGTGAAACGGTTGCTCAAGGGCAGTCGCTGCTCAAGCTCGATCCCGCGCACACGAAGGCCGATCTCGCCGCCGCCGAGGCGCTGGCGCAGCGCGCGCGCGACGTGCTGGCGGAGCTGAAAGCAGGACCTCGCAGCGAGGACATCTCGCAGGCGCGCGCGAATCTCGCCGGCGCGCAAGCGGATGCGCGCGAAGCGCACGCCTATTACGCGCGCTTGCTGCCGCTGAAGGGCAAGAACTACATCGCCGCCGCCGATCTCGATCGCGCGCGGGCGGCCGCCGGCAGTGCCGACGGCCGGGTCGGCGCGGCGAACGCCACGCTCGATGAACTGCTGCACGGCACGCGCGTCGAACAGGTCGCGCAGGCCGAGGCTGCGCTCGCCAGCGCGGTAGCACAGGCGGATGCGCAGCGCGTGCTGCTCGACAAGCTTGCCGTCGTCGCACCACGCGCCGCGCGGGTGGACAGCCTGCCGTATCGCCTGGGCGACCAGGCGCCGGTCGGCGCGCCGCTGGCGATCCTGCTCGCCGGCGACGCGCCGTATGCACGCATCTACGTCCCGATGCAGCAGCGCGTGAACGTGCGGGTCGGCGACGCGATTGAAGTGCACGTGGCCGGGCGCGACCAGCCATATGCGGGCAAGGTGCGCATGATCCGCAGCGAGCCGACGTTCACGCCGTACTACGCGCTCATCGGCGACGACGCGGCAAGGCTCAGCTATCTTGCCGAAGTCGCGCTCGGCGCCGAGGCGGCCGCGTTGCCCGTCGGTCTGCCGGTTCGCGTCGTGCTCGCGGGCGCCGGCAAGTGAGCGAACACGCCGACGGCGCGAACGCCATCCGCGTACGCGGATTGACCAAGCGCTTCGGCAACCTCGTTGCGGTCGATCATGTCGACCTCGACGTGCCGGCGCGGCGGGTATACGGCTTCCTCGGTCCCAACGGATCGGGCAAGTCGACCACGATCCGCATGCTGTGCGGATTGCTGACGCCGAGCGAAGGCAAGATTGACGTTCTCGGGCTGTCGATACCCGAGCAGGCCGACGCATTGCGCAGCCGGGTCGGTTACATGACGCAGAAGTTCTCCCTGTTCGAGGATCTCACCGTGCGCGAGAACCTCGAGTTCCTCGCTGCTGTGCAGGGCGTTCCGAGGCCGCGCACGCGCGCGCGCGTGGACGAATTGATCGAACAGTACCGCTTCTCGGATCGCCAGTCGCAGCTGGCCGGCACGATGAGCGGAGGCCAGAAGCAGCGCCTCGCACTTGCCGGAGCAGTGATCCACGAGCCGGAACTGCTTTTCCTCGACGAGCCTACCAGTGCGGTCGACCCGGAATCCCGCCGGGACTTCTGGGAGAAGCTGTTCGAACTCGCGGATCTCGGCACCACCCTGCTGGTCTCCACGCATCTCATGGACGAAGCAGAGCGTTGTCATCGACTTGCGATCCTCGATCGCGGCGCCCTGGTCGCGGACGGAACGCCGTCCGAACTCACCGGCGGGCTGACCGGCCGCACGTTCGTCGTCGAGGCCCCCGATCCGCGCCGTGCGCAACGGGTGCTGACCGGGCTGGACGGCGTGCTCGGCGTCGCGCAGGTCGGCAACAGTCTGCGCGTGCTGACCGGCGAGAACGCCGCCGCGATCGGAAATCGCCTGCGCGACGCATTATCCGGTGCAGGCCAGCGAGCCGATGTCGTGCCCGCACCGCCGAACCTGGAGGACGTGTTCGTCGCTGTCACTCGCACCCACAGGCAGCGCCCGGAGCGTGCGGCGTGAGTGCGCGCCGACTGTGGGCGATCGTGTTGAAGGAGTTGCGCCAGATGCGGCGCGACCGCATCACGCTCGCGATGATCGTGGGTGTTCCGGTGATGCAACTCGTGCTGTTCGGGTACGCGATCAATTTCACCTTGCGCGACCTCGATGCGGGCATCGCCGACCAGGCCAATACCGCAGCCTCGCGCGCGGCGGTGATGGACATGCTGGCTACCGGGGTGGTGTCGCCGGTCGCGACGGCGAACACGCCCGACGAATTGATGGCCATGATCCGCGCGGGGCGTATCAGCATCGGCATCGCGGTTCCGCCGGACTTCGAGCGTCGCCGCATCGACGGGCGCGAGGCGATCCAGGTGCTCGTCGACGGCAGCGACACCGCGGTGCAGGGAGCGGCGGCGCAGCTCGCGCAGACGCCGCTCGATCCGGGGAGCGTCGACATGCGCGCGCCGCACAGCAGCACGCCGCGGGAAACCCCGATCGGCGTGGTCGCCTTCTACAACCCCGAGCGTCGCTCCGCGGTGAACATCGTGCCCGGACTGATCGGCGTGATCCTGACCATGACGATGGTGCTGTTCACCGGAGTGGCGATCGTGCGCGAGCGCGAACGCGGCAACATGGAGCTGTTGATCGCGACGCCGCTGACGCGTTCGGAACTGATGATCGGAAAGGTGTTGCCGTTCGTCGCCATCGGTTTCGTGCAGACGACCGTGATACTCGCACTCGGCGTCTGGCTGTTCGACGTGCCGGTGCGCGGCAGCGTGCTCGACGTCTATCTTGCGTCCGGCCTGCTGATCATCGCCAACCTCACGCTAGGCCTGCTCATATCGACCAAGGCGCAATCGCAGTTCCAGGCGATGCAGATGACGTTCTTCGTGTTCCTGCCGTCTATCCTGTTGTCCGGCTTCATGTTTCCGTTCGCCGGCATGCCGAAGCTCGTGCAGTGGCTCGCCGAAGTGTTGCCTCTGACGCACTTCCTGCGCTTGATCCGCGGCGTGATGCTGCGTGGCGCGAGCCTCGTCGAGATGTGGATCGACGTGCTGGCACTGGTCGCATTCATCGCGGTGATGATGAGCGCGGCGATCCTGCGATTCCACAAGCGCCTGGACTGAACCGATCGCGCCGCAAGCGGCGCGTCACGGCTCGAAGCCGTCGTCGAACAGGCCCTCGGCCAAGAACTCGCTCGTGTCGCCGTCGGCGTCGGTTGCCGACAACACGAGTGCCTGCCCGTGCAGGTCCGCCGCAGGGAACTCGATGCTACGCGTCGCCTGCGCGTCGGCCATGGTATACGCGTCGGATACGGCGATGCCCGCCGCCTGGCCGCGGCGCCCCCAGCCGACGTCGATGCGCAGCGGATAGTTCGCATTCGCCGGCGCCGCGTCGACGCGATACCGAAGGCGGATGGTGGCGCCCGCGTCGAGGTAGGCGACGTTCTCGATCACCGGTGCGTTGAGTTGCCGGTTGCCGCCTTCGTCGGCGTCCGCGGGATCGTTCGCGGTCGCTCCGTCGGCATTGCTCGTCGGCGACAGGTCGATGCCGATGCGATTGCCGATGAACGCGTTGCCGAGCACCGATCCTCCCGTGCACGTGGCGATCTGCACGCCGGCCGCCGCGCCGTAGGCGACGAGATTGCCTTCGCCCGCGGCGTCGCCGCCGATCGAGACGCCACAATGTCCACCACGGAATACCGAAATCGTCGATTGCGGCTGGGAAGGCGAGCCTGGGTAGGCGCCGTTCGGCCGCGCGAGCGTGCCGCTCCAGTCCGTGCCGAAGACGTTGCCGACGACACGCACGGGCGCGGCACTCGCCGCGAGCGCAGCGCCGGTGACGTAGAGGGCATTGATTTCATTGCCACCGAAGACGTTGCGCTGCCCGGGCAGCGCGCCGCCGATGCGCGTACCGGCTGCCGGGTCGTTCATGTACACGCCGTAGTCCTGTCCCGCGATGACCGATGCGCCGTCGGCGGCGAGCCCGATCAGGTTGCCTTCGTAGGTGCCCGGCGACGAGGCCGTCCCGGTTTCGTCCCAGACGCCGATGTACGCATTACCGGCGATCACATTGCGTGCGGCGGGCGGGACGCCACCGACGGCCGCACTGCCGCGCAGGTGGATCCCGATCGCGCCCGGCGCCGACGCCGCCTGCATGCCGGTGATGTCGGTGCCGATGAAGCAGCCTTCGATGCGATGGCCGCCCGGTGCATACAGTTCGAGGTTCGCGTGGAACCCGTTGATCGCCAGCCCGCGTACGTGGAGCGCGGCACTGGCCGACAAGCCGGATCCGCTCGGGCCGCCGTCGCCGTGCAACTCGACCCGCAGCACCGCATCGCTGCCGCCGTCGGTCGGCGCGAGCGTGTTCGGCGATGCGCCTGGCTGGGTGTAGGCATCGATGTCGAGCGGCACGGTGATGAGGGGCAGGTCGGTCGCGGGCGCAATGCGCCAGTGTTGCGTGGCGGCGACGAAGCCGGCATCGCTGGCCGGCATGTCGAACGCGATGAGGTCGCCGCCGGACCCTGCGTTGGCGCGCGCGATGGCGCCGCGCAACGAGCAGTCGGCGGCCGCCGCGGTGCATGCGTCGAGTGCGTCGTCGCTGGCGGTGTCGACGACGTACGTCGCCGCGATGGCGTTCCCGGCGGCCAGCAGCCCGGCGAGGCGGAGGATGGTTTTCACGGCGGTTCTCCGGTAGGGCGGGTGTCGCCCCTCACTCAGGCGTACGACGTCGACGTGGCGACCTGACACCGCGGGCCCGCTCACTCGCAATATGCGAAGTGCCCCTCTTCGACGCGCAGGAGCGTGCCGTCGTTCGCGACCAGCGTGCCTTCGAAGGCGACCTCGATGGCAAGGGGCGAGCGCTCGAACAGGCGCACGTCGACGACGACATCGGCACCGAGCACGCCGCCGGCGAGGTAGCGGGTCGCATCGAGGTTGGCGAGCTGGATGGCGCCTGCGGCGACGTTTCCACCCCTGATGACGTATCGCCCGGGGCGGTCGACGCCGGCGAGGTTGAGGTTGAACGTCTGTTCGTCGCGATCCTTCGCGCCGAACGATCCCGACAACATGAGCATGCGGTCGAATCCGATCGGATGCATGATGGCCGTGATCGCGCGATCGGCGTGCCACGCGCGTCCATCGATGCGGAGCGCGAGTACGTTCGCGCGGGTGCACGTCGACGTATTCGTCGCGACTGTCGCGCCGGCATCCTGCGGACTGCCGGTGACGACGGGTGCAGGGCCGCGCCCGCACGCGGCGAGGGCGAAAACGATCCCCATGACCATCGCCCGAGCGGCGAGCGTCGTGCCGTTCGCACGGAAGCCGGACGGCGCGCTCACGGCGAGCTGTCGAAGGCGTTGGCGAAGATGCGGTCGCCCTGCAGCAGGACGCGCATGACCGAGCCGTAGCGGGACTGGCCGTCGTCGCTCGCGTAGGCGTAGCCGGCGAACAGCAGCTTGCCGTCCGGCGTGAGCGCGAGCGTGTCGACGCGGTTGTCGCGATCGCTGCCGCCGATCGTATAGCCGTAACCCATGCGTCCCGGCAGGCTCGAGGCGAGGTAGCCGAACGAATCATCCGGTGAAAGGTCGGCGTTCAGGCGCATGAGCATGGCGTCGCCGTAGGTCCAGTCGCTGGCCGCATAGCCGCCGCCGAGCACCGCCTTGCCGTCCGCCTGCACCACGATCGCACCGGCGTAAGCACCCGGGCTCTGCCACGGATCGCCGGGGATCTCCATCCCGTAGGCCGCGGTCGTGATCGTGTCGCGCGTGATTCGCGCGGCGAGGATCGCGGGGAAGCTGCGATCGGCATTGGCGACGAAGCCGGCGACGACAATCGATTCATTGCCGGCATCGCCGGCAATCGGGGCGGAAGCGATCGCGTTGACCTCGACCGCGAGCCCGGGCCCGAAGCCGATCAGTGAGCGGCTCTGGTTGCCATATGCGCCGCTCGCGCCCCAGGCCCACGCGCCGCCGAAATTGCCGACGCGGGTGTGCTTGACCACCCCGGTATCGCCGCAGCCGCGGATCGCGATCGGGATCGCGGTGGACACGCCCGCAGCGAAGCCGGTCAGGTCGGCGACATCGATGTCCGCATTGTTCGGGCATAGGTCGGTGTCGATGCGCAGCATCCGCCATTCGCCGCTGTAGCCGTCGCCCGCGCCGCCGACGACGTTGCCGCAGCCGGCCAGGCCCGAAGGGCACAGGTATCCATCCAGGCCCAGGATCGCTGCGCCGAGCGTATGCGGTCCGGCGAGGCCGTCGCGGATGTTGCCGGCGACGACGAGTACCGTGCTCGCGCTGCCCGTGCCGGCGAGGTCGACGTCCAGCAGCGCGATCGCCTTGCCGGCGTCCGAAGGCACGCCGCCGCGATGCAGGCGCGTCAGGCCACCGACGCCGAACGACGTATCGGGTTCGCCGCCGGGTGCGAGCGCCCACACCGCCATGTCGCTGCTGCCGTCCGGGTTGTCGATCGTGCCGACGACGACGACGCGCCCGTCGGGGAGCAGCACTGCATCGCTCGCGCGCCAGTCGTAGTCCTCGCCGACGTAGACGAGCGCGCGTCCTCCGATGCCGTAGCTCGTGTCCCAGCTGCCGTCCGCGCCGATCCGGACCGCGACCGGCACGGACTCCGTACTGATCGGCACATCGTACGGCGTCGCGGCATTGGCGAGCACGATCGACCGCCCGTCGCCGAGCGGCAGCACCTTTAACGGGCTCACCTGGGCCCACGCGAGCGCGCCCGGTGTCTGCGCCGGATCGCGCGAAGCGATCGCGTACAGCATGCGCCCACCATCGCCGAAGGTTGCGTCCAGTTCCCCGCCTGCATGCGCCGCCGTCGCTGCCAGCAGGCAGCACGCCCAGCCCATCCCGGATTTCGTGAGCATCGATCCACTCCTCGGCGCGAGATGCGCCCTCCAGCTTCGACTTACGCTGCCGACGGGCGAACCTGACACGCGCGGGTCGGCTAGACTTCCGCGGAGGTATCGTGGAGGCACGGACATGGGGGAGGGCGGTGCCGACGTCACCGGTCTGCTGCGGCGTTGGGGCGAGGGCGACATGCAGGCGCTCGACGATCTTCTGCCGGACGTGTGGGACGACCTGCGGCGGATCGCCGCATCCGAACTGCGCTCGAACGCCGGCCACGGCACGCTGCAGCCGACCGCGTTGATCAATGACGTGTTCGTGCGCCTGCTCGGCACCGACCACGTGCGCATCACCGATCGCCGTCACCTGTTCACCACGGCGGCGAGGCTCATGCGCCAGGTCCTCGTCGATCGCGCGCGCGCGCAGCAGCGCGAAAAGCGCGGCGGCGGCCATTGGCAGCGCGTCGACCTGGTCGAGGCGATCGCGCTGCCGATCGAGCCCGGGACCGACGTGAGCGCGCTGGCGCAAGCGCTGGATGCGCTCGCGCAACTCGATCCGCGCATGGCCGAGGTCGTCGAGCTGCGCAGTTTCGCGGGCCTCGAGGTAACCGAGGTGGCCCACCTGCTCGGCGTCGACGAACGCACCGTGTATCGCGACTGGGCGATGGCTCGCGCATGGTTGCGCCAGCATCTGGGCGCCTGAGCGCGCAGCACGTGTCGGGTACGCGCGCCGACGACGTACGCACTGCATGACGCACGGGTGAAGGTGGATCATGCAAGGCGCGCGCTTCCAACGACTCAAGGCGGAATTCAACGATCTGATCGGGCAGCCTCCGGACGCGCGCGCCGCGCGCCTCGCGCAACTCGCCGCGGTCGACCCGGAGTTCGCCGCCGAACTCGCGCGCTGGATGGCCGCGCTCGACGAAACCGATCTCGCGCCCGCCGGCGATCCGCTGGTCGGTCGTGCGGTCGGTGCCTACGTGCTTGAGCGGCGCCTCGGCGCCGGCGGGATGGGCGTCGTGTACGCCGCCTCGCGCCGCGACGGCGCGATCGAGCAGCGCGTCGCGTTGAAACTGACCGGACGCCTGCACCTGTCCGGGCCCGTCCAGCAGCGCATCGAGCGAGAGCGTGCGTTCCTGGCGCGCCTTTCGCACCCGCACGTCGCGCGCATCCTCGATGCGGGAACGAGCCCGGAACTCGGCCACTGGTTCGCGATGGAACTCGTCGAGGGCACCGATCTCGCCACGCACGCGGACACGGCGCGCCTCGACGTGAACGAGCGCCTGCGGCTCTGGCTGCAATTGGCCGATGCGGTCGCCTACGTGCACCGGCACGCGATCGTCCATCGCGACCTCAAGCCCGGCAATGTCCTCGTCGATGCCGCCGGCGACGTGAAGCTGCTCGATTTCGGCATCGCCAAGCTGCTCTCGGCCGACGATGGAGCGACTGCGACGGTCGGATTCACCGCGCGCTATGCGTCGCCGGAGCAGTTGCGCGGCGAATCCGCGACGACGGCGACCGACGTCTACGCGCTTGGCCTGCTGCTGTACGAACTGTTGGTCGGCCCGTTTCCGTTTGGCCGCATGGACGGCTCCGCCCGCCCGCGCGCCGAAACGCCGTTGCTGCGCGATCGCGTGGGCGCATCGGCGGACGACCTGGTCCATGTCGCGGCTGCACGGAGCACCACGCCGAACGCGCTGCGCCGCCGCCTGCGCGGCGAGCTCGAGGCAATCGTCGCGCGCGCGTTGCGCACCGACGCCGCGGAGCGCTACGGCTCGGTCGGCGAGTTCGCCGCGGACGTTCGTCGCCACCTCTCCGGCGAGCCGGTCGACGCGCTCCCGCGATCGCTCGGATACCGGGCGCGCGTGTTCGTGCGTCGCCACCGCGCCGCGGTCGGCGGTGCGGCGTTGGCGGCTGCGGGCCTGCTCGCCGGGCTCGCGGTCGCCGTGTACCAGCGCGACCAGGCGCTGCTGGAGCGCGATCGCGCCGAGCGGCAGAACGCCTTGCTCGTTTCGCTGGTCGACGCGGCTGATCCCTACGACCTGCGTGGTTCGAGTCTGACCGTGGCGGAAATGCTCGACGCGGCGTCGGCGCGCACACGCGCCCAGGCGGGGCTCGATCCGCGCCTGCGCGCGCAGCTGTTGGATGCGATCGGCCATGGCCTGTTCGCGCTGGGACGCAGCAGCGACGCTGCCGTCGCCTTCGCAGCGGCGTTGCGTGCGCTGCCGGCCGAGGTGGCGCCAGCGGACCCACTGCGCGTGCGCTTGTCCCTGCGCGACGTCGCAAGCCGCTTCGAGCTCGATCCGACCACGCCTGCGCTCGCGTCGCTGGCCGCCCTGTGGCCTTCGATCGCGCGTCAGGATGCGTCACTGCGCATCGAGGCGCTCGGGATTCGTGCGCACGTGCAGCGCACGCTCGGCGCACCCGAGGCGGCGCTCGCGGACGTCGAGGCCGCGCTCGCGCTGTGCGCGATCGCCCGCGGCGACGGCAATGCCGACGAGCGCCTCGCGCTGCGCCTCAAGCGCATGGACCTGTTGTCGACCCTGCACCGCGACGATGAGGCACTCGCCGAGGCGGATGCGCTGTGGAGCGAGGCGTCGGCGTTGCCGGAAGGCTTCGACGGCATGCGTGTATGGGTCGGCCGCCAGCGCGCAAGTGCGCTCGCGATGGCCGGGCGTGCCGACGACGCGGAACGGCTGCTCGCCGCGCTCGCGCCCGCGGCGGAGCGATCGTACGGCGCGGGCAGCACGCGCCTCGCGGCGTTCCATTCGAGCCTCGAGCTCGCCCAGCGAAAGCGCGGTCACGCACGGTCCGCGGCAGGCAGCGCGGCGCGTGCCGGCGCGATCTACGCAACTAACCTTCCGGACTCGGTCTACCACGCGTATGCACTGCGCATCGAGGGCGATGACCTCCGCGTCGTCGGCGAGTACGCGGCGGCCGACGAGCGGTTTGCCCGCGCGGCCGCGATCTACGCCAGGCTCGGCGGCAACGCCGTGGAGGATCTAGCGTGGTGCGCGATCGAGCGCGCGTTCACCGCGTTCGAGGCGAAGCGTTCGACCGGCGCCTACGACGCGCTCGTGCGCATCGGCGAGGATTACCTTGCGGATGCCGGCAATGACCGTTACCGGGCCACCGTGGAGCAGATGCTCGTCGAGGCCGCGCTCGACATCGGCGACACGGCGGGCGCGCAGCGACGGCTCGCGGCGTCCGCGGCGGCGCGACCGGCCGCGGCCGAGGATCGCGTCGCGGCCGCGGTCGGGGCGTTTCGCCTGGCGCGATCGCAGGGCGACCGTGCGGCTGCGGCGGCCGCGATCGCCGCGGGCCGCCGCGACCTCGGTGAGGCCGTCAACCGGGTCGTCGTCGCGACCTTCCTGACGCTGCTCGTCTACGAAGCCGGCGCCGGGAACGAGCGCGCAGCCCGCTGCGCACTCGCCCGCGACGCCTGGCTCGAGGTGGATCCGGACGGGACCGCGTGGCGCGTCCAGCTGAGAGACGTGCCGGCCTGTGCCGCGTTCGACGCCACGATGCGGGGCTAGGCGGCGGCGCCGTGCGACGCTGGCGACCGGCGCGCGCGTCGCTAGAGCGCGCGGTGCATCACGAAGACGTCGGTCGGCCCGAGGCGTGCGTGGCGGAACGCACCGGGCACGCGGCCGACGATCGCGAAGCCGTGCTTCTGCCAGAGCCGTACCGCGCCTTCGTTGCTGCTGACGACGAAGTTGTACTGCATCGCGGTGAAGCCCGCCCGGCGTGCCAACGCGAGCGAGTGCTCGCACATGGCCGAGGCGATGCCCTGGCCACGCGCGTGCGGGGACACCATGTAGCCGCAGTTCGCGACGTGGTCGCCGAGGCCGGGCTGGTTCGGGCGCAGCATGTAGATGCCGAGCGCCTCGCCGTCGCGTTCGGCGACGAAGCAGCGGCTCGGCGGCGTCGTCCACATTGCGCGCGCCTGCGATTCGTCAATGTCGGGCGGGTAGCTGTAGGTGTCTCCCGCGGCGACCACCGCACGGAAGATCTGCCACGCGCGCGCGAAGCCTCTCGCGTGGATCTCGCGGATGGCGAGCGGCGAGCTCACGCGGCGGAAGCGGCGAGCCCGTCGTCGAGGTGGACGCGGCCGCGAAGCGAATTGGTCAGCGCTTCGGTGATTACGACGTCGACGAATTGCCCGACCAGTCGCGTCGGCGCCGGGAAGTTCACAGAGCGCATGTTCTCGGTCTTGCCGGTGAGTTCGTTGGCGTTCTTGCGCGAAGGGCCTTCAACGAGGATGCGCTGGGTCGTTGCGACCATCGCGGCGTTGATCTTCGCCGCGTTCGCGTTGAGCGCGGCCTGCAGGCGTTCGAGCCGTGCGTGCTTGACTGCGTCGGGCGTATCGTCGGCGAGGTTCGCGGCGGGCGTGCCGGGGCGCCTGGAGTAGATGAACGAGAAGCTCTGGTCGAAGCCGACGTCGTCGATGAGCTTCATCGTCTTGTCGAAATCGGCGTCGGTCTCGCCGGGGAAGCCGACGATGAAGTCCGACGAGATGCAGATGTCCGGGCGCACCGCGCGCAGCTTGCGGATCTTCTGCTTGAACTCGAGCGCGGTGTAGCCGCGCTTCATCGCGGCGAGGATGCGATCGGAACCCGACTGCACCGGCAGATGGAGGAAGTTCGCCAGCTGCGGCACGTTCGCGTAGGCGTCGATGAGCGAATCGGAGAACTCGAGCGGGTGCGAAGTCGTGAAGCGGATGCGACCGATGCCGTCGATCTCTGCGATTGCGTGGATCAGCAGGCCGAGGTCGGCGACGGCGCCATCGTGCATCGGGCCTCGATAGGCGTTGACGTTCTGGCCGAGCAGGTTGACTTCACGCACGCCCTGTTCGGCGAGCGTGGCGATCTCGGCGACCACGTCGTCGAACGGGCGGCTGATTTCCTCGCCGCGCGTGTACGGTACGACGCAGAACGAACAGTACTTCGAGCAGCCTTCCATGATCGAGACGAACGCACTCGGGCCCTCGGCGCGTGGCTCGGGCATGCGATCGAACTTCTCGATCTCGGGGAAGGAAATGTCGACCTGCGGCTTGCCGCTGCTGCGCCGGGCGTCGATGAGTTGCGGCAGGCGATGCAGGGTCTGCGGCCCGAACACGAGGTCGACGAAGGGCGCGCGCCGGATGATCGCCTCGCCTTCCTGGCTTGCGACACAGCCGCCAACGCCGATCAACACCGGCTTGCCGTCGGCCTTGTACTGCTTCCAGCGGCCGAGCTGGCTGAACACCTTCTCCTGCGCTTTTTCGCGGATCGAGCAGGTGTTGACGAGGATCACGCCGGCCTCGCCCTCTTCCTGGGTCAGTTCGAGGCCGTGCGAAGCGCGCAGTACGTCGGCCATCTTGGCCGAGTCATACTCGTTCATCTGGCAACCGTGGGTCTTGATGAAGAGTTTCATGGGGGCAGCGTTGCCGGTCATGGTGCTGGCGGGCGGGGGAAGACTGCGCAGTTTAGCATTGTGCGGCAAGGGCTTATGGCGCGATATGTGGAACTGCCAGAGGTTTCGAGGGTCACAGGCTGGTGCGCCAGGCCGGGAGGTCCAGAAACAGGCCGGCGACCTTCGTTTGTTGCATTGCGGCACAACTTCCGCTTGGCAACGTGAACAATGCAGCGGAAACTCTTGAGCGGGATGGGTTAAATCGCTTCCATGACGTTACTGACACGATTCGCCTTCAGCGGACTCGCTCTCCTGCTCTGTGCAGGGGGTGGTGCGCGGGCGAGTGTGCTCTACAAGTGCGATACCACCGACGGCAGCATCGCCTACACCAGCACGAGCAAGGGCTACACCAATTGCAAGGCGATTTCGGTGTTCGCCGATCCACCCAAGCCCAAAGCCGCCGCCGCACCCAAGCCCGCGCTGCCGAAGTCCGGCTGGGTCTACGAGGAAGGCGCCAGGGAAACGGCGAGAGCCGACTTCTCCGGGATCAGCGCCGCGGTCGCGAGTGACCCCGCGTCGATCGTGCGGGCGGACTTCCGCGCGACCTATGCCGGCGTCGCCAGCAGTGCGCCGGTGTTCGTGCCGCAGGATTTCTCGACCGTGCTTGCCGATGTCGCCAGCAGCGCGACGACCGTCGGCAATCCACTGTTCATCGCCGCGCCGTATCGACCAACTCCACGGCCGGTTGCGGAACCGCCGCGCGCGGCACCGCTGGTTGCCTCGACCGCGGCGGCGATGCCGCGCATCCTGCGCGGCGCGGTCTACAAGGTGGAGCGCAAGGGCGGCATCACCGAGTACACGAACGTGAAACCTTCCGGCGGCGCGTTCGCGGTGCTATTCACCTACATCGCGACCTGCGTTGCCTGCGACATCCATTCGAAGATCGATTTCGCACGCACGACCCTGCATCTGGACGCCTACAAGGACGAGATCGCCGCAGCCGCCGCCGACTTCGGTCTCGATTCGGCGTTGCTGCATGCCGTGATCCACGCCGAGTCCGCCTTCAATCCGATGGCGATGTCGAACAAGGGCGCGCAGGGCCTGATGCAGCTGATGCCCGACACCGCCAACGACATGGGCGTCGCCGATGCGTTCGACGCCTCTCAGAACATCCGCGGCGGTGCACGCTACCTCGCGATGCTGCTGAAGAATTTCAACGGCAATGCGCAGCTCGCAACCGCAGCCTACAACGCCGGTCCTGGCGCGGTGCAGAAGTACGGCGGCATTCCGCCCTATGACGAGACGCAAGTGTACGTGCAGCGCGTGTCCCAGTTGCGTGACCGGTACGCGAAGGCGTTGTGAGCAGGGGCCAAGCCCCTAGCCCCTCTAGCCCCTAGCCCCTAGCCCCTAGGCTCCAGTGGTACTCGGCGCCGGTCGCTGCACCAGCACGACGTCGAGCGCGAACGGCACGTTGCCGCGCAGGCCTTCCAGGCGCACCTTGGTGCCGGGCGCGAGAGCGGCTTCGCGATTGCGCAGGTCCACCTGGTCGGCGATCGCTACGCCATCGAGCTTGAGCAGCAGGTCGCCCACTTGCAGGTCCACCTGAGCTGCGGGGCTTTCCGGCACCACGCGCACGACCACCACGCCCTGCTGGCGAGCCGTCGCACCATTGGCCGGGGGAATGTCTGCGTAGTCGGCGCCGATCCAGCCGCGGATGACGTGTCCGTGCTTGACGATCTGGTCCAGCACCGCCTTGGCTGTCGCCACCGGGATCGCAAAGCCGATGCCTTCGGGCATCTCCGGCGCGCGCCCGAGCCCGGACGAGATCGGCTTGTTGTAGACCGCGGTATTGATGCCGATCAGTTCTCCAAGCGCGTTGACGAGCGCGCCGCCTGAATTGCCGGCATTGATCGCCGCATCGGTCTGGATGAAGTCCTCGTAGGCGGACATGTTGAGTTGTCGGCCGGTCGCGCTGACGATGCCCATCGTGACCGTCTTGCCGACGCCGGCCGGATTGCCGATCGCGAGGACCACGTCGCCGACGTCGGCGCTGGCATCCCCGGCGACCTCGATCGCCGGCAGGTTGTGCTCGGCGATCTTCAGCACTGCGAGATCGGTCTCCGCATCGGTGCCGGTCACCTGTGCCTGCGCGACGCGGCCGTCATCGAGCAGCACCTGGATGTCGTCGGCGCCGGTGATGACGTGGTTGTTGGTCAGGACATAGCCGTCGGTGCTGAAGATGACGCCTGAGCCGAGGCTCTGGTCGCGCTGCTGGCGGATCGGTCCCAGCGCATAGCCGAGCAGTCGCCGGCTCAGCGGGTCGGAAACCGGATAGGCAGGACGCGTCATGGTGACGCGGTTGGCGTAGATGTTCACCACCGCGGGCGAGGCGCGCGAGACGGCATCGGCGTACGAAACCGGGCCGCTGCGTGCATAGGAGGTCTGGGCCCCCGCCATCGTTGCGGGCGCGCTGCCGGTGCCGCGCAAGCGGTCGACGAGACCGGGTGCGAACACGCTCAACACGAACGCGACGGCAAGACCGACGACGATGCTGCGGGCGACGAAAACGGCGATGGCGTGCAGTTTGCTGCTGTGCATGGACTTCCGTTGGCGCCGCGACACCCGCGGCGAGGGCGGGCAGGGCATCGCCTTTGATTGTGCGGTGCGGAGGCGTTCGTTAAACTAACACGATTTTGGGGCTCACCCCCGCGGAGAACGCGGGTGCAATGCCGTTTTTGCGCGCTACGCGCAGGGCGGCACTGCTCGTGGCGCGCAATGGCGGTCGTTCGGAGTGATCCGGCTTCCGTCGACCGGTTTTTTCAAGTTTGCAGCGGAGTGCTGATGGCAAACGATGCTGTGGTGGACAAGGGGCGCCGTCGATTCCTGACCGCGACGACTTCGGTCGTCGGTGGCGCGGGCGTCGCGTTGGCCGCGATTCCCTTCGTCAAGTCGTGGGAGCCGAGCGAGAAGGCGAAATCGGCGGGTGCGCCGGTCCTCGCCGACATCGGCAAGATCGAGTCGGGCCAGAAGGTCACCTTCGAATGGCGCGGCCTTCCGGTATTCATCGTGAACCGCACCAAGGGCCAGCTCGATACGCTGACCTCGGTCGATTCGCTGCTGCGTGATCCGCAGTCGGAGAACACCGCGCAGCAGCCGGAGTACGCGAAGAACGAATACCGCTCGATCAAGCCGGAGTGGCTGGTCGTGACCGGCATCTGCACCCACCTCGGTTGCGTGCCGGACTTCTTCCCGGAGCTCAAGCCCGAGCCGTTCGACCCGCACTGGAAGGGTGGCTTCTACTGCCCCTGCCACAAGTCGCGCTACGACCTGTCCGGGCGCGTGTACTCCGGCGTGCCGGCCCCGGCGAACCTCGCCGTCCCGCCGTACCACTTCGTCGACGACAGTCACATCCTGATCGGCGTCAATCCGGGGGAGAAGGTCTGATGGGTACCACCATGACCCGGCTCCAGCCGAAGAACCGCGTGCTCGCGTGGGTGGAGGATCGCCTGCCGGTCCTTTCGTTCCTGTCGTCGCACACGAGCGGCTACTACGCGCCGAAGAACTTCAACCTCTGGTACTACTTCGGTTCGCTCGCCCTGCTCGTGCTGGTCAACCAGATCCTGACCGGCATCTTCCTGACGATGAACTACAAGCCGAACGCGCTCGAAGCGTTCGCATCGGTCGAGTACATCATGCGCGACGTCAGCTGGGGATGGCTGATCCGCTACATGCACTCGACCGGCGCCTCGCTGTTCTTCGTGGTCGTCTACCTGCACATGTTCCGCGGCCTGATGTACGGCTCGTTCAAGAAGCCGCGCGAGCTGGTGTGGATCCTCGGCATGCTGATCTTCCTCGTCCTGATGGCCGAGGCGTTCATGGGCTACGTGCTGCCATGGGGCAACATGTCGTTCTGGGGCGCCAAGGTCATCATTTCGCTGTTCGGCACGATCCCCTGGATCGGGCCGTCGCTGGTCGAATGGATCATGGGCGACTACCTGCCCGCCGATGCAACGCTGAACCGGTTTTTCGCGCTGCACGTGATCGCGCTGCCGCTGGTGCTGCTGCTGCTGGTCGTGCTGCACCTCGGTGCGCTGCACGAAGTGGGTTCGAACAATCCGGACGGCGTGGAGATCAAGGAAAAGAAGAAGCCCGACGGTACCCCGCTCGACGGCATCGCGTTCCATCCGTACTACACGGTGAAGGACCTGTTCGGCACCGGCTTCTTCCTGCTGATCGCCGCGTTCATCATCTTCTACGCGCCGACCTTCGGCGGCTGGTTCCTCGAGCACGACAACTTCATCCCGGCGAACAACCTCGCCACGCCGACGCACATCAAGCCGGTGTGGTACTTCACGCCGTTCTACGCGATCCTGCGCATGGTTCCGTCGTTCTTCGGCACCGCGGTGTGGGGCGTGATCGCGATGTTCGGGTCGATCGCGGTGCTGTTCCTGATGCCGTGGATCGACCAGGGCAGGGTCAAGTCGATCCGCTATCGCGGCCTCGGCTACAAGATCGCGCTCGGCCTGTTCGCCCTGTCGTTCGTCCTGCTGGCCGCGGTCGGTGCGGGCGTGACCGCGGAGCTGATCCCGAAATGGTTCGGCGAGGCCGCCGATGCGACGTTCATCGAGAACCTGTTCGGCCGCATCTGGACGTTCGTCTACTTCGGCTTCTTCGTGTTCCTTTGGGTCTACACGCGCTTTGGTTTCGAGAAGACCAGGCCGGTACCCGAGCGGGTGACGTCGCATGACTAAGGCCACCACCAAGAATTCGAGGACCGCGATGTCCATCAAGATTGCCGCCCTGCTGGTCGCCGCCCTGATGACGATCGGCGTCGCCAGTGCATCCGAGAGCGAAGGCCTCGAGCAGGCGAACATCCGCCTCGACGACGTCGCCTCGATGCAGCGCGGCGCGCGCCTGTTCTTCAACTATTGCTCCGGCTGCCACTCGCTGCAGTACCTGCGCTACTCGCGCATTGCCGAGGATCTGCAGCTCGACCCGAAGGACGTCGAGAAGAACTTCATGTTCGTCGGCGGCAAGATCGGCGAGCCGGCGATCAACCACATGCCGGCTGCCGACGCGACGAAGTGGTTCGGCAAGGCACCGCCGGACCTGTCGCTGGAAGCCCGCTCGAAGGGTTCGGACTGGATCTACAACTACCTGAAGTCGTTCTACGTCGATCCGACCCGTCCGCTGGGCTGGAACAACACGGTGTTCCCGAACGCGTCGATGCCGAACGCGCTGTGGGAACTGCAGGGCCTCCAGGTGGCGGTGATGAAGCCCGCCAGCGAGGGGCATGATGCCGTGGTCGAGAAGCTCGATCTGAAGACCCCGGGCCGCCAGAACGCCGAGGAGTTCGACCGCACCGCGCGCGACATCACTGCGTTCCTGCAGTACGCCGGCGAGCCGGCCGCGCTCAAGCGCGAGTCGATGGGCGTGTGGGTGCTGCTCTACCTCGCCCTGTTCACGCTGCTCGCGTATCTGCTCAAGCACGAGTTCTGGAAAGACGTGCACTGAGCGTGGCCGCCGCTCCCGCACGAACCCGTGCGGGAGCGAGCGTCGTTGGCTCCCGCCGCTCCCGCGACGCGCCGTCCCTTGAAGGGCAAGACTGAGAGCGTCGCGGCCAGTCGCTCCCGCACAAGGCATGCGCCCTGCGGGCGTCCGCTCCCACCCTCCTAGGCGGCCGCTGGCCTCGCGTAGTACATTCCCGCTGAAGGGCTCGTTTGAGAGGGGAGCAGGGGATCCAGCATGGCCTTGAACCAGCGTTCGCGTACCGTCTTGACCCTCTATTCCGCCCACAACTGCGTCCACTGCCACCGGGTGCGGATGACCCTCGCCGCCAAGGGCGTGACCTACGACCATGTCCTGGTCGACCTGAACGACCCGCCGGAAGACCTGATCGACCTCAATCCGTACAACTCGGTGCCGACCCTGGTCGACCGCGACCTGGTCCTGTACGACACCTCGGTCATCTGCGAATACCTTGACGAGCGCTACCCGCACCCGCCGCTGATGCCGGTCGACCCGCTGTCGCGTGCGCGCCTGCGCCTGGCGATCGTGCGCGTCGAGAACGACTGGCTGACCCTGGTCGACGATATCGAGGCGGGCGGCAAGGGCGCCGATGCCGCGCGCAAGGCCCTGCGCGACGATCTGGTCAAGAACGCGTCGGCGTTCAAGGCTTCGCGCTTCTTCCTCAGCCCGGAAATCAGCCTTGCCGATTGCGCACTTGCACCGCTGGTCTGGCGTCTGGATTCGCTTGGCGTGCAACTGCCGCGCGAGGCGCAGGCGATCGCCGACTACGGTGAACGCATCTTCCGCAGCCAGGGGTTCACGCGCAGTCTGACCGCCGAAGAGAAGAGCCTGCGCCCGTGAGTTCCGTGTTCGCGTGCCGGGAGCCGGTGTGAATTCTCCCCCGATGACTCCCAACCGCCCCTACCTGTTGCGCGCGCTGTACGAGTGGATCAGCGACAACGGCCTGACCCCGTACCTGCTCGTCGACGCCGGCGTCGAAGGCGTGCGCGTGCCGCCGGGCGCGGCCAAGGACGGCAAGGTGATCCTGAACATCGCCGCGCGCGCGGTCGGACAGTTCGAGATCAGCAACGAGCGGGTGCATTTCCTCGCACGTTTCAGCGGCGTGAGCCAGGTGGTCGACGTGCCGATGGGCGCCGTGCTCGCGATCTACGCGCAGGAAAACGGCCAGGGCATGATGTTCCAGGCCGACGGGGCGCCGGGCGAACCGCCACCGACCACGCCTGCGCCCGATGAATCGCCGAAACGCCCGCACCTGCGCGTCATCAAGTAGGGCGGACTCGAGCGCGCCGCGTGGCGCCCGCGAACGAAATGGAGTGGGCGAGGCCCAACCCTATGGCTGTGTTCCACCTTGCACAAGGTGCAGGTGATTGGGGCGAGCGATCGCTGCTGCGGTGTCTTCGGCGAGCGGCAGGCTCCACGCTTCGAGCCGCCCGCCTGCTATGTCGAGGTGGCAGCGATGGCGATCGCTGCCGTCGAGGCTGACTTCGAAGCCGTAACGCCGCACCACGGCCGGCAGGCCGTTGCGCCGTGCGATCCCGATCCGCTTCAGTGAAACGGTCTGGTCAAGCAGTTGCACGCCCGCCTCGCCGCACAAGGCGCGACCGTGATGGATCGCGAGTTCACGCGCGCGGAGGGCATCCATCCAGGCCCAGAGCGTGGTGGCGATTGCGAGCAGCAGGAGCCAGGTACCGATCATCCGCACAGTGTGGGGACGCGCACCGGCCCGGGCAAGTCCCTGTCGAGTCCGATCACGCAAGGGCGGGGCGGCCCACATGGGCACGCGCGCGGTTACAATCCGCCGCGGTGCGCAACCTTTGGGGGAAGTGATGAAACTGGTGTTTCCTGGCGGTGAACACGTTCCGGTGGAGCTGGCGGGTGGGGCAACCTCGATCGGCAGTGCTGCCGATTGCCGGGTCGTGCTCAAGGGCGACGGCGTTGCCGAGCACCATTGCGAGATCACTTTCGAAGGCGGCGACGCGAGTGTGCGATCGCTCGACGCGAACATGCCTACCGTCCTGAATGGGCGCCAGGTCTCGGCGCGGACGCCGATCAAGGACGGCGACCTGCTCGTGCTCGGGCGGGTTGGTGTTTCGGTCGTCGCGGAACGCAAGGCACCTGCGCTTGCCAAGCCTGAGCCGGCCAACGACGACCGCACCCGCGTGCGCGCGGCGCTGCCGCGCTTCCTGCTGCGTGGCGTCTCGGGCGCGACGCTCGGCAAGACCTATGCGGTCACCGACAACGCGGTCATCGGGCGCCAGCCCGATTGCGACCTGCCTATCCCGGCCGAGGAAGTGTCGCGCCACCATGCGCGCCTGAAGGTCACTCCGGAAGGCGTGCTGGTCGAGGACATGGGTTCGGCCAACGGCACCTGGATCAACGACAAGCGCGTGCAGAGCGGCCTGCTCAAGCCCGGCGAGGAATTGCGCCTCGACACCGTGCGCTTCCTGCTCATCACGCCCGGCATGGATGCGAAGCAGCAGTCGGCGCGTCCGGTCGAAGCCGAGCCCAAGAAGGCCGCGGGCGGCTCCAGCGGCATGTTGATCGTGATCGCGGTAGTCGTGGCAGCGGTGGTGGCTGCCGCGCTGCATTTTGCCGGCGTATTCTGATTTGGACACGGGCGGCAGGCGCGGCCGCCGCCCGTTGCATCATTCGTGGCCGACGAGCTCGATGCGCATCGACAGGTCGAGCGCGCGGATGTGCTTGGTCAGCGCGCCCACCGAGATGTAGTCGACGCCGGTTTCCGCGATCGCGCGCACGCGCTCCAGCGACACCGAACCGGAGACTTCCAGGGGCACCCGGCCGCCGACTTCGGCGACTGCCTGCGACAGTTCGTGCAGCTCGAATTCGTCGAGCATGATGCGGTCGACGCCGGCAGCGAGCGCCTCGCGCAGCTCGGAGAAATTCTCGACCTCGGTTTCCACCAGGACGCCCGGATGCAGCAAGCGCGCGCGCGTGACCGCCGCGTGGATCGACCCTGCTGCGGCGATGTGGTTTTCCTTGATCAGTACCGCATCGAACAGTCCGATGCGATGGTTCATGCCGCCGCCGCAACGGACCGCGTATTTCTGTGCGAGGCGCAGGCCGGGCAGGGTCTTGCGCGTGTCGAGGATCGCGGTGCGGGTACCGCGCGCGGCCTCGACATAGGCGGCGGTCGTGGTCGCGGTGGCCGACAGCGTCTGCAGGAAGTTCAGTGCCGAACGCTCCGCGCTGACCAGTGCGCGCGCATTTCCCTCGATCCGGCACAGTGGCGCGCCGGCCACCGTGCGCTCGCCGTCGCTGGCAAGCCACTCGATCCGCGCATGCGGGTCGAGCTGGTGGAAGCACTCGTCGAACCAGGCGCTGCCGCACAATACCGCGACCTCGCGCGCGATCACGCGCGCGCGCGCACGCGCTTCGGCTGGCAGCAGGTCGGCGGTGACATCACCGCTGCCGATGTCTTCCTCGAGAGCGCGATGGACGTCGCGCACGATCGAATCGCGCGCTGGGAGCAAAACCGGATTCGTCACGTATCAGGACCCTTGGGCGACTGGCGGACGGGCAGGATAGCGCCGACCGCCCGCGTGTGCCGCAAATCAGGCAGGCGTTGCCGGTGGCGTCGCAGAGGCGGTCGCCGGAGCCGATTCATCACCCGGGTGGCGCAGGCGCGCGACGATCGCGTCGAGTGCACGATCGAACAGCGGTACCTCCTCGAGCACGACGGCGCTGCCGCGACGCAGCTCCGCGGCGAGGCCGAACACGGTCTTGTCACAGACCTTCAAGCCGCGCCGGTTGACGAACAGGTACTTCGAACTGATCGGGCTGATCCACGACAGCTTCGCGCGTTCGCTCTGTCCTGCCTCGTCGGTGAACTCGATCCAGGTGCCGACCTTGATCGCGCGCACGGTTTTCACGAACTCGTCTTCCGCCTCGGTTGGCGCTTCCGCTTCGGGTTCGAACGGAGACGAGCCGAGCACGATTTCCTCGACCGGACTCTGTGTTGCCGTGGGTGAGGCCGCGGAGACATCATCCTGTTGTGCCGGGCCCGCGCCATCCACCGTTGTCCCGTTCGAGCCGCTGGATTCCGCGATCACTTCCTTGACCGTCTTGGTCTCGATCTTCTGCCCGTCGAGCACGCGCTTGTAGAACGAGGAGAGCTCGCCCATCAGCTGCTTGATGTCGCTTTCGTGATAGGCGACGGTGGCAAGGCCGTGACGCAGCGCCTTTTCCAGTTGCGGCAGCAGGGCGCGCAGACGCGTGATCTCGCTTTCGGTCGTCTTGGGTTGCGCGCTCCAGACGAATTCATCGGCGAAACGCAGCGCGTTCTTCCACTCGTCCGATTCCTCGCCCTGGCGCAGCACGGTCAGCACGAGGTAGTTCGCCCACGGGCGCGACAGCACGCTGTGCACGACCGGCGGCAGGTTGCGATCCTCGATGCGCTTGAGGATCTCGCGGGCTGCGGTGCGGCGGGCGGCTTGCAGCTTCTCGCGACCGCGCGTGGCGTCGGCGGCGCGCTGCTCGGCGAGTTCCGCGCGCTTCTTGTGCTGGTCGATGAAGTCGGTGAACGAGGTCAGCTCGCGCTCGAACACGCCGACGTCGTCATCGAAGTCGCGCAGCACGGTTTCGACGCAAGCCTTGATGCGATCGTACAGGCGATGATCGCGGTCCGATTCCTCCGACCAGCTCTTGCCGGAATCAGCGAGCAGGTCGAGCAGGCGCCGTGCCGCGTGCGACTTCTGTGCAAACAGGTGCTTGTCGAGGATCGCGACCTTCAAGTAGGGGATCTGCAGACGCCCGAACAGCGCCTGCATCTGCGCAGGCAGGTTGCGGTCCTGCAGGATGTATTCGAACAGCATGCCGACGAGGTCGATCGTGTCCTCGTCCGCGGTAGAGACCCGCCTGGCATCCCCCGAAATCTTGTTGACCTGTTCGAGCAGTTCGCGCTTGATCTGCTGCACCGCCTGCGCCGCGTCGGCGACGGTGTCGGCGCGCGCCTGCGCGACCGCATTCTGGCTTTGCAGGATCGTCAAGGCGCTCAGCAGATCCGTAGGGCTGAGGCCGAGGCCGCCACCTCCGGCACCGTCACCGCTGCCCACGTAGGCATCCGCGCCGTGACGATTGGCCAGCAGCGAGCGCAGGGTGTGGTAGATCTCGGCCTGCAACTGGTCCGCCGCAGGATCGTAGTAAGCGGCAGCAGCAACCATGTCGCCGCCGGCGGGCGAGCCAGGCGCCGAGCCGGGCATGCGCGCAGCGGCGGGTGGACGCGTGCCGGCCGGCATCACATGCCGGACCTGCGGCAGCACGCCGGCGCGAATCAGTTCGACGTTCACCTCGTCGTAGATCGGCTCGAGGCCGGCCATGACGTAACGGTCGAACAGCTTGTAGATGATCAGCTTGACCTGGACGTTGACGTCGAACTCGCGGATCGCGCCGCGGAACGCGTTGCCGAGCACGGCCGGGCCGATCGGGTTGCTGGAGTCCTCGACCTTGCCGCCGCCGACGATCACCGACAGCCGCTGGTTGACCTGATAGAGCGCACGCTGCAGGCGGTTTTCGGCCTTGGCGACCATGCTGGTCACGGCCAGCGATTCTTCCAGCTCGACGTCGTCGACAAGCGCGAGGCCACTGTTGCTGCCCTGCGGCGCCACTTCAGCCTTCACCGCCTTCAGCTTGCCATCGGCGAACTCGTTGAAGGCCTTGGTCGCATTGTCCTGGAACAGGCGCTCGACCAGCTGGCGCTTCTTGCGCACTTCGCGCATGCCGTCGAAATACTCGGTCTGCACCGCATTGCTGCCAGCGCGCTCGGCAAGGTCGAACAACGCATCGTCGACGTTCTCGAACAGCGTCCCGACCAGCGCATTGATGCGCTTCAGAGACACTCCGCGCACGAGCTTCATGAGATCGCCGAGACGATCCGTCGATGCCGTTCCCGGTTGGCGCTGCTGCAAATCCACGACGTTCGGATTGTCTTTGGGGGCGGTCATTGCGTTCTTCCGTAGCTGCACCGCATCAGGGGAAACGATGCATCTTCTGCGCCATACCGTAGCTTAAGCCCGCTCTGGCGACGGAATGTGAGGCCGGTCACACTTGGTTGGGGAAAATGGTCTCAACGGTCGGGAAAGTCGCCCAACTGGTCGGTCGCGATCGCCTCGTCGGCGAGCATGACCGGGATCTCGTCCTCGACGCGATAGATGGTGCGTCGATCGCGGGTGATCAAGCCGGCCGCCACGGCAGCGGAAACTTCGCTGCCATTGCCGAAACGCACGCCCTTCTTGGCGATGGCCTGGTTGAGGGCGGCAAGCTCGGCGTCGGAAAGCAGGCGCAGCGGCGCCTTCGTCGTCGGGCAACAGAGGATGTCGAGCAGGCGCTTGTCCATCGGGGGCGGGTGTCGGCGGCGGGCGTGATGCGTACAATAACCATTTGGGCTTGCGACGACCATGACAGAAAGCGTGAATGCAACGCCGAAGGTCGGCGTGGTAATGGGCTCCCGCTCGGACTGGGAAACGATGCGCCATGCGGTCGAGACCCTCGAGCAGCTTGGCGTCGCCTGTGAAGTGCGCGTTGTTTCCGCACACCGCACGCCGGATCTGCTGTTCGGTTATGCCGCCTCGGCGCTGGACCGAGGGCTGGTGGCGATCATCGCCGGTGCCGGCGGCGCGGCCCATCTTCCGGGCATGCTCGCCGCAAAAACCCGCGTCCCCGTGCTTGGCGTGCCGGTGCAGTCGCATGCGCTGAACGGGATGGATTCGCTGTTGTCGATCGTGCAGATGCCCGCCGGCATTCCGGTCGCGACGTTCGCGATCGGCCGTGCCGGGGCATTGAATGCCGCGCTGTGCGCGAGCGCGATCCTCGCCTTCACAGACTCCATGCTGGCGCAGCGCCTCGATGCCTTCCGCGCCGAGCAGACCGCGAACGTGCTTGCGAATCCCGATCCGCGGGTTCCGGCATGAGGCACGCGATGGTCGATGGCACGCATTGGTCGGAAAGCCTCCGCACATGGCGACGATAGGTATCCTTGGCGGTGGGCAACTCGCGCGCATGCTCGCGCTGGCCGGCGCGCCGCTTGGCTTGCGCTTCCTCGTCGTCGACAGCGCCGAGGACGCGTGCGCGGCGCAGGTCGCACCGTTGTTGCGCGCCGATTGGCGTGATTTCGACGCGCTCGCCGACTTCGCCCGACGCATCGACGTCGCGACTTTCGACTTCGAGAATGTGCCGGCCGACACCGCGCACTGGCTGACCGAGCACACCCGGGTCTTCCCGAATCCGCGCGCGCTGTCGATTTCGCAGGACAGACTCGCCGAGAAGAGCCTGTTCCGCGAAATCGGGCTCGATACGCCGTCGTTCGCCGCGGTCGACAGCCGCGACGATCTCGCGCGCGCGGTCGAGAAGATCGGCACGCCGTCGATCCTGAAGACGCGTCGCCTCGGCTACGACGGCAAGGGCCAGTTCCGCCTGAAGTCGCCGGCCGATGTCGACGCGGCGTGGCACGCACTCGGCGGCGCGCCATCGATCCTGGAAGCGTTCGTGCCGTTCGAGCGCGAGTTGTCGGTTATCGCGGTGCGCTCCCGCGACGGTGAGTTCCGTACCTGGCCGCTGACCCAGAACTGGCACGCCGACGGCATTCTCTCGGCCAGCCTCGCGCCTGCGCCGGGTACCGACGCGCTCGCACCCATCGCGTTCGCGCACGCACGAAGGATTGCCGAGGAGCTCGACTACGTCGGCGTGTTCGCGCTCGAACTGTTCGTGCGCGAGGGCAAGCTGCTCGGCAACGAGATGGCGCCGCGCGTGCACAACTCCGGCCACTGGACCATCGAGGGTGCGCCCGCGAGCCAGTTCGAGAATCATGTGCGCGCGGTACTCGGCCTGCCGCTCGGCGACACCAGCGCTCTCGGCGTCAACGTCATGCTGAACTGGGTCGGCGAACTGCCACCCGCCGATCCCGTGCTCGCCGAACCGCGCGCGCACTGGCACGACTACGGCAAGAGTCCGCGCCTCGGGCGCAAGGTCGGTCACGCGACGTTCTGCGCGAACGATGCCGCCGGGATGCGCGAGCGCCTGTTGCGTGTCGCCCACGTGCTTGGCCGCGAGAGCCAGGTAGCCCCCGTGCTCGACGCACTACGCTGAGCCTTCCTTCAGTGCTTGCGCACGCAGCGGGGTCCTGTACGAAAAAGCCGCTCACGGGAGCGGCTTTTTCGTACGGTTCGCAACATCGACGAATCAGGCCATCTGGCTCGCGGCGAAATCCCAGTTCACGAGATTCCAGAACGCCTCGACATATTTCGGACGCGCATTGCGGTAGTCGATGTAGTAGGCGTGCTCCCAGACGTCGCAGGTCAGCAGCGGGCGGTCGGCGCCGGTTATCGGCGTGCCCGCGTTCGAGGTGCTGGCGAGCGCGAGACTGCCATCCGGTCGCTGCACCAGCCAGCCCCAGCCGGAGCCGAACGTGCCGACGCTGGTCTTGGTGAACTCGTCCTTGAACTGGGCGAAACCGCCGAACGCCTTGTTGATCGCGTCGGCGAGGCGGCCACTCGGCTCGCCACCGCCGTTCGGCTTCAGGCAGTTCCAGTAGAACGTGTGGTTCCAGATCTGTGCGGCGTTGTTGAACATGCCGCCGGAAGACTTGCGGATGATTTCCTCGAGCGAGAGGTTCTCGAACTCGGTGCCCTTGATCTGGTTGTTGAGATTGGTGACGTAGGTCTGGTGATGCTTGCCATAGTGGTAGTCGATGGTTTCCGCGGAAATGTGCGGAGCCAGCGCGTCGCGCGCCCAGGGAAGCGCAGGCAGTTCGATCGCCATGGGGACACTCCTTGCCGATGGGTAGGGTCTTGCAGTCTAGGCAGTCGGCGCGCGGCAAATCAACCGCGGGGTGCGGGTGGTATCATCGGCGATTATGCCGCGTTAACCCGAAAGGTCAGCAATGGACGTCATCGAACGCATCAAGGGCACCCTCGCGGGCCATCCGATCGTGCTTTTCATGAAGGGCACGCCGCAGTTCCCGATGTGCGGGTTCTCCAGCCGCACCTCGCAGGCGTTGAAGGCGGTCGGTGCCGACTTCCACTCGGTCAACGTGCTGGAAGACCCGGAAATCCGCGCCAACCTGCCGCGCTATTCGAACTGGCCGACGTTCCCGCAACTGTTCATTCATGGCGAGCTGATCGGCGGTTGCGACATCGCGCTGGAACTGTACGAATCGGGCGAGCTCGAACGCCTGGTGCAGGACACACAAAAGGCCTGAGCATGCTCGTTCCGGTGCAACTCGCGGACGGCGTCGCCACGCCTGCCGCGGACTCCCTGCGCGAGCGGGTCGTGCTTGTGACCGGCGCGACCGGCGGACTCGGGCGCGCGACCGCGCTTGCCACTGCCGCCGCGGGCGCTACCGTCGTACTGCTTGGTCGCAAGGTGCGGCCGCTCGAGGCGCTGTACGACGAGATCGAGCGCCTCGGGGGCGCCACCCCAGCCTTGTATCCGATGGACCTCGCGGGTGCCACGCCGAACGATTACGCCGATCTTGCTGCGGCGGTGATGCGCGAATGCGGCCGCCTCGATGGCTTGGTACATGCGGCGGCGCACTTCGACACCCTGCAGCCGTTCGAGCAGCAGGCGCCCGAGGAGTGGAACCGGACCCAGCAGGTGAACCTGACCGCGCCGTTCCTGCTGACCCGCGCCTGCATGCCCGTGTTGCGGCGTGCGAACGACGCGGCGGTCGTGTTCGTGTTCGACGACCCGGCGCGCGTCGGCAACGCGTTCTGGGGGGGCTATGGCGTTGCCAAGATGGGGCTGCAAGCACTTGCCTCGATCGTGCACGAAGAAACCGAAAGCTCGAGCGTGCGCACGCATGCCGTGCTGCCTGGTCCGATGCGCACGACCCTGCGTCGTGCCGCGTACTATGGCGAGGACACCCTGGCGCACCCGGATCCCGCGCATGCGGCGCAGGCGGTGACGTGGCTGCTGGGTGCCGGCGCGCGCGACGTGCGAGGCAAGGTCCTCGACCTGCGCTAGATGGGTTGGTGGTGAGGCACAGATTTGTTCACTCTCCCACAACGATGAAACCGTTGCGGGACGAGGGGAACGCGTGGTGTCGCGCCGAGCGCGGCGGTAATTCCTGAAGGGGGGCGCCATGGAAAGTTCGATGAGCACGGTGTCGGCAGGCCTGCTGCTGTTCCTGATCATGGACCCGCTCGGCAACATTCCGTTGTTCCTCGCGTTGCTGCGCAATGTCAAACAGGAACGCCGGAGACTGGTGCTCGTGCGCGAGATGCTCATCGCGCTGGTCGTGCTGTTCGTGTTCCTTTTCTGCGGTCAGTACCTGCTGCATGTGCTGCAGCTCAAGCAGGAGTCGGTCGGCATCGCCGGGGGCATCGTGCTGTTCCTGATCGGCGTGCGCATGATCTTCCCGCAGCAGGGTGGCGTGTTCGGCGACAGCGAAGGCGAGCCGTTCATCGTGCCGATGGCGATACCGGGCGTCGCCGGGCCTTCGGCGATGGCGGCGGTGATGCTGCTTGCAAACAGCAACCCGGGCCGCACGGTCGACTGGAGCGTCGCGTTGTTCGTCGCCTGGTTCGCTACCGCGCTGATCCTGCTGTCGTCGACCTACCTGTACCGGTGGCTCGGCGCCAGTGTCCTGACCGCGCTGGAGCGCCTGATGGGCATGCTGCTGGTCGCCCTTTCGGTGCAGATGTTCCTCGACGGCATCGTCGCCTACGTGCAGCCGTTGCGCTGAGGCGGGGCGGAGGGCATGCGGCAGAACGACGCGCCGTCGCGCAAGTACCATCGGGATGCGCGCATGTCTGTCACAAATCGGCGATAGTGTGCGCCGCGTCAGCAGAGGTGTCCCTTGATCAGCGTCGAACGCAGTTTCTACCGCAAGTTCCCGCGTCTGGCCGAGGGGCGTGCGCGCGCATTCGCGCAGCCGGTGGTCGGGCTGCTGCGCCGGATCGCCTGCGAGGAACGTATCAACGCGATCCTGCAACAGGGCGCGCAAATGACCGGGTTGGCTTTCGTCGAGCATGTGCTCGACAGCATCAAGGTCAGCTACGCCGTCGCCAATACGGATCGCGAGAACATCCCGGTCGAGGGGCCGGTCGTGATCGTCGCCAACCATCCGCTCGGCGCGCTCGATGCGCTCGCGCTGATCCATCTGGTCGGCTCCGTGCGTCGTGACGTCAAGGTGCTCGCGAACGACGTGTTGATGCAGCTCGAGCCGATGACTCCGCTGCTGTTGCCGTTGCCGGTATTCGGTTCGGGCAGCGCGCTTGGTGGCGCGCGCGAGGCCTATCGTGCGCTCGATCGCGAAGAGGCACTGATCGTGTTCCCGGCCGGCGAAGTCTCGCGCATGCGCGCGCAGGGTGTGCGTGACGGCAAGTGGTCGAGCGGATTTGCCCGGCTCGCGTTGAAGTCCGGTGCGCCGGTCCTGCCGGTGCATATCCGCGCGCAGAACTCGCCGATGTTCTACGGCGTGTCGATGCTGGCCAAGCCGCTCGCCTCGCTGATGCTGGTGCGCGAGATGTTCGGCGCCGAACACACCCGGATCGGCTTCCAGATCGGGCAGATGGTGCCGAGCGAAGCTCTGGCGGACGGTGCCGAACAGCCGGAGCGCATCGCGGCGCAGATGCGCCGTCACGTCTACCGTCTCGCGCGGCGCCGGCCTACTGTGTTCCCGACTTCCACCGCGATCGCCCATCCGGAATCGCCGCTGGCCGTGCGCAGTGCGTTGCGCAAGGCCGAACCGCTCGGCCACACGGTCGACGGCAAGCAGATCCTGCTGCTCGATGCCGGAGTGGATTGCCCGGCGTTGCGCGAGATCGGTCGCCTGCGCGAACTTGCATTCCGGCGCGTTGGCGAAGGCACTGGCGCGCGCCGCGACCTCGATCGCTACGACACGCATTACCGGCATCTGGTGCTGTGGGACGAGCATGCGCTCGCGATCGTGGGCGCCTATCGTCTCGGCGAAGCCGGGCGGATCCTTCGCGAACGCGGCATGGATGGCCTGTACTCGGCCAGCCTGTTCGATTACGCGGACGAAGCGCGCCCGTTCCTCGACCAGGCGGTTGAACTCGGTCGCAGTTTCATCCAGCCGGCCTACTGGGGTTCGCGCAGCCTCGACTACCTGTGGCAGGGCATCGGTGCCTATCTCGCCAGCCGCCCCGACGTGCGCTACCTGTTTGGCCCGGTCAGCCTGAGCGCGTCGCTGCCGTTCGAGGCGCGCGAATGGATCGTCCACTACCACCGGCACTATTTCGGATCGGACGCGGGGCTGGCGCGGCCGCGTAACCCGTTTGTCATTTCGCCTGCGGTCGCCACCGCCGCAAGCGCAGCGTGGAGCGGACGCAGCGTGGCCGAAGGGCTGCCTGTCCTGCGCAAACAGCTGGACGCGCTGCAGGCGCAACTGCCTGTGCTGTATCGACAATATGCCGACCTGTGCGAGCCGGAAGGGGTGCGTTTCCTCGGCTTCGGCATCGATCCGGCGTTCGGTGGCTGCGTCGACGGCCTGGTCCAGCTGGATCTGGCGCATCTGCGCCCGGCCAAGCGCGCGCGCTATCTCGACCGCGCCATGCGCCAGACGGTTGACCCTGCCAGTTGACTGGTTGTTACAAATCCGTCACCGAACCCTGTTAAACTAGGGTTAAGGATGCGGCTCCGTACGGAGCCTGCATCCGGGTCGTCCCGGGGGCGGCCAACGAAATCAACGAAACGACCGCAACCGCTCCGCCCAAGCGCGAGTGTTGCGGCTTTCGTGTCCGGCACTTCGACGACGTCCACGAGGGATAGGCAACAATGAACAAGCAGCTTCGCATGCGGCTCCTGCCGTTGGTGATCGGTTCGCTCTTCGCGGCATCGGCCGCGTACGCGCAGAACACTTCTTCGTCCCTCAGCGGACGCATCCTCGACGCAAGCGGGCAGGCTGTCGCCGGTGCGACGGTCGAGATCATCCACGTGCCGTCGGGCACGTCGCGCACGGTCGTGACCGATGCGAACGGTCGCTATTCCGCGCAGGGTCTGCGCGTCGGCGGACCGTTCGAGGTGAAGGCCGCCGGCAGTCACGGCGAGAGCGCCGACCAGCCGGACGTATACCTGAAGCTCGCCGAGGAAACCACGCTGAACCTGACCGTCGGCGCCGCTGCCGCGCAGACGCTCGAGGGCATCACGGTCACGACCGTGGCTCCGGGCGCGACGTTCCAGGCCGACAACAAGGGCATCAGCACGAACATTTCCGGTCGCGATCTCAAGAATGCGCCGGCGCCGAGCCGTTCGGTGCAGGACATCGCGCGCCTCGATCCGCGCATCGTGATCTCCGATCGCGGCGACGGCTCGATGTCGGCGATGGGTCAGAACAGCCGCTACAACCGCATCACGGTTGATGGCGTCAACATCGGCGACCCGTTCGGTCTGAACTCGAACGGCATGCCGTACGTCGGCTCGCCCGTTTCGGTCGATGCAATCGAGGAATACAACCTGTCGACGGCGAACTTCGACGTCACCTCCGACACGGTCGGCGCCAGCATCAACGCAGTCACCAAGAGCGGCACGAACGACTTCCACGGTTCGGCGTACTTCGCGTACCGCAATGCGCACAAGCTCGTCGGCGAGGCCGGCTGGCTCGACAGCAGCAACCAGTTCTACGACTACAAGGGCTACGGCATCGATCGCACCGCCGGCCTTACCGTCGGTGGTCCGCTGATCAAGGACACGCTGTTCTTCTTCCTCTCGTACGAAGACCAGAAGACCACCGACGTCGGTGCCGATGCGGCGAATGGCCTGAACGAATCGCTGGGTGGTGGTCCGTCGACCAGCAACCAGATCTCCCCGGGCGACCTGCAGCGCATCACCGACGCCGCGACGGCCCTCGGCCTCGTGCCCGGCACGTTCGGCGCGGCCGCCGGCAACCAGACCGACAAGCGCCTGCTGGCCAAGCTCGACTGGAACATCAACGACAGCCATCGCGCGAGCCTGAGCTTCCAGCGCACGAAGGACTTCCAGCCGATCGTGCAGGGCAACAACGCGACGTCGATCGGCTTGAGCAGCTACTACTACAACAAGAACAGCACGACCAAGAGCACGGTCCTGCACTTCTACGACGACTGGACCGACAGCTTCTCGACCGAAGCCTCGTTCATGCGCACGACGTTCGACCAGTTGCGCTCGGGCCCGACGCAGCAGCCGCAGGTGCAGATCCGTCTGAATCCGGACGGCACCGGCCCGACCGTGAACCTCGGCGAGGACCAGTTCAGCCACTACAACGTCCTCGACGTGAAGGGCTGGAACGCATTCTTCGCCGGCACGTACAACGTTGGCGACCACTCGATCAAGGGCGGTGTCGATTACGCCAACAGCGACATCTACAACCTGTTCGGTCGTACGCAGTTCGGCGCGTACACGTTCTGGGGCATCGACAATTTCGCCGCCGGCAACTACCGCCAGTTCGACCTGTATCGTCCGGCGAATGGCCTGACGATCGACGACGTGGCGGCCAAGTGGAAGTACGCGCAGTGGGGCTTGTTCCTGCAGGACACCTGGCAGGTCACCGATGCGCTGTCCGTGCAGTACGGCATCCGCACCGATATCGCCAAGACCAACGACGTGCCGCGCTACAACCCGCAGTTCCAGCAGGCGTTCGGCATCCCCAACAATTCGACGATCAACAATTCGAAGCTGTTTGAGCCGCGCGTGTCGTTCAATCTCGACCTCGACGGCGAGCGCACCACGCAGTTGCGCGGCGGCTTCGGCCTGTTCCAGTCGAATCCTCCGATCGTGTGGATGACCAATCCATACCAGAACAACGGTCTGACCACCTCGGTCTACAGTTGCCAGCCCGCCGCGTCGAACACGACGTGCACGACGCCGCCCGACTTCAGCCCGGACCCGTTCAACCAGGGTCTGCCGCCCGCGGGCAGCCGCACGATGGCGGTCGACGCGATCGAGCCCGGCTTCAAGCTGCCGTCCGCGTGGAAGACGACCATTGCGCTTGATCGCAAGCTGCCGTGGTGGAACCTGGTCGCGTCGGCCGAGTTCCAGCACATCTCGACTGAAGACGGCATCTGGTACCAGAACCTCAACATCGGTGCCCCGACCGGTACGCTGCCGGACGGACGCCCGACCTACTTCTCGAATCCGACGGGTGCCCCGGGTGGCAGCAACCGCTCGCGTGCGAATGCCAACCCGGCGTTCGCCCAAGGCGTGACGCTGCTGCGCAACACCGACAAGGGCAGCGCGGACAGCCTGACGCTGGCCCTGCGCAAGCCGTTCGAGGACAACTGGTCCGGCAATGTCGCGGCGACGTTCGCGCGTGCAACCGAAGTGAATCCGGGTACGTCGAGCCAGGCGACCTCGAACTTCTCGAACAGCGCGTGGGTCATCCCCGGTGAGGACGTGGAGGCGCCCGCCAACGGCTCCATCCGTCAGCGCCTGAGTGCCTCGCTGACGTGGCAGCACAACTTCTTCGGCGACTACGCGACGGCGGTGACGGCGTTCTACGACGGCCATACCGGCAACCCGTACAGCTGGACCTTCGGCAACGACGCGAACGGCGACAGCTACAGCGGCTCGGACCTGGCCTACATCCCGCGCGTCAACGACCCGATGGTTGCCTTCACGTCGGCGACGACGCCGGAGCAGATCCAGCAGTTCTACAACTTCATCCAGAGCGACTCGTACCTGAAGGATCATCAGGGCATGGACGCTGGCCGCAACCGCGCGCGTTCGGCGTGGGTCAACCAGGTGGACCTGAGCTTCCGTCAGGAAGTGCCGGGCTTCTTCCCGGAAGGTGCGAAGGGCGAACTGCGCTTCGACATCTTCAACTTCATGAACCTGCTCAACAAGGACTGGGGACAGCAGGAGTACGTCGGCTTCCCGTACAACCGCACGCTGGCGAACTTCCAGGGCGTCAACTCGAACGGCCAGATGGTCTACGGCCTGCCGACCGATCGCAACGGAAACTACCAGCCGGGTGGCCTGACGGTGTACGACGCCGGTCGCGACATCAAGACCAACGTCGTCTCGCGTTGGTCGATGATGGTCACCTTGCGCTACACGTTCTGATCCCGCTGCACGCTTGAAGCAGACGGCCGGCCTTTGCGCCGGCCGTTTTGCTTGGGGGCAAAGCGTCTGCGGGAGCGATGCTGCCGGGGCCGCTTCAGGCGCGACCGATGCCTCGCACGCCGAAGGCCGGTCGCGCTGCGCCGCTCCTGCGCAGCGGAGGGCGGCGCGCATCGTGTGGGGGACGAAAGCCGCGATGCTCTTGACCACGGCGCGGCATGGTGGCATTGCTAGCAGTCCACATGACGAAGAACAGCCAAGGAACACGAATGGAGCAGCAGATCCCGACCAAGTCCGCCACGTTCAGCGCACGCATCTCGCCGGTTGCCGGGCTGGATGTCCTGTCGCGCCACGAAGTCGCGCGCCTGCGCGATGCGGGCGCCGGCGGCCTGCACGAGCTGCTGCGGCGATGCGCATTGGCCGTCTTGACCCAGGGTACCGGCAGCGACGATGCGCGTGCGCTGCTCGACCGCTACCCGGACTTCGACATCCAGATCCTGCAGCAGGATCGTGGCGTCAAACTGGAGCTGAAGAATGCGCCGGCCGAGGCGTTCGTCGACGGTCATCTCATCCACGGCGTCAACGAGCTGCTGTTCGCGGTCGTGCGAGACATCGTCTACGTCGCGACGCAGATCGAAGCCGGCGCGTTCGACCTCACCGAATCGCCCGGCATCACGCACGCGGTGTTCGACATCCTGCGCAACGCGCGCGTGCTGCGTCCGAACACCGACCCGAACATGGTCGTCTGCTGGGGCGGCCACTCGATCGGGCGCGACGAATACCTGTACACCAAGAAGGTCGGCTACGAGCTCGGCCTGCGCGCATTCGACATCTGCACCGGCTGCGGCCCGGGCGCGATGAAGGGGCCGATGAAAGGCGCGACGATCGCGCATGCGAAGCAGCGCCGGCACAGCAATCGCTACATTGGCATCACCGAGCCGGGCATCATCGCGGCCGAGTCGCCGAACCCGATCGTGAACAACCTCGTGATCATGCCGGACATCGAGAAGCGCCTCGAAGCATTCGTTCGCATCGGCCACGCAATCATCGTCTTCCCGGGTGGCGTCGGGACCGCGGAGGAGATCCTCTACCTGCTTGGCATCCTGCTGCATCCGGACAACGCGCAGTTGCCGTTCCCGCTGGTGTTCACCGGTCCGAAGGAATCGGCGGGGTACTTCGAGCAGATCGACCGCTTCCTGCGCCTCTCGCTCGGCGACGAGGTCGCGAAACACTATTCGATCGTCGTCGACGATCCGCGCGAGGTCGCGCGCCAGGTGCGAAAAGGCATCGAAAAGGTGCGTCTGTACCGCCTCGAAAACCAGGACGCATTCTTCTTCAACTGGGCGTTGCACATCGAGCGGGAGTTCCAGGTGCCGTTCCAGCCGACGCATGCGGCGATGGCCGGCTTGAACCTGCATCGCGACCAGCCGCCGCACCGCCTCGCCGCGGACCTGCGCCGCGCGTTTTCCGGCATCGTCGCCGGCAACGTCAAGGAAGAGGGCATGCGAGCGATCGAGAAGAATGGCCCGTTCGAGATCCACGGCGACCGCGAGATCATGCAGGCACTGGATGCGCTGCTCGCAAGCTTCGTCGCGCAGCAGCGCATGAAACTGCCGGGCTCGCGCTACGTGCCCTGCTACCGCGTACTCACGGACTGATGTCGAGTCGCCGGGTCCGGAAGAGCAGAACGATTCTTTCTTTCGCGTGCTCCGTGTGCTGGGCGCCCCAGGCTTGTTGTTCGCCGTTCCTCATCTCATTCGCGCTTCAATCTTTCGGCTTTGAATCCGTCAGCCGGGCGGTTTCGCTGCGGTAGAGGTGACGCCTGCGACGACCTGGCTGCGCGAGGCGATCTGCACTTTCTGGCCATCGCCGAGCCGTTCGGCGCCGCGCACGATGACGAGGTCGCCGGGATTCAATGAGCCCTCGACCTCGGTCAGTTCGCCGTCGCTGGTGCCGGTCCGCACGGCGACGCGTTCGCTGCTGCCGTTGCCGCCGATGCGCATTACGTATGTGCCGTCGGCACGCACGACGAGCGCATCGCGCGGCACCGCCATGGCCTTGACCGGCACGCGCTCCGGCAGGGCGACCTCGATCGCGCTGCCGACCAGTGGCAATGAATCCATCAGCGACAAGCGCAGCTCGAACTGGCGCGAGCGTTCCTCGCCGACCGGCACGACCGCGCGCACGCGCGCCTTCGCGATCTTCTCGCCGAAGCGCACCGGCAGTTCCATGCCTGCCTTGAGCATTTCCGCGAGTGCGAGCGGTGCCTGCACGCGCGCTTCGAGGCTCGAGGTGTCGACCAGATGCGCGATCGAGGCACCGGTCGCGACGAATTCGCCGCGCTGCGCGAGGCGCTCGCTGACGACGCCGGGGAACGGCGCGCGCACTTCGGTCTGCTCGAGCTCGTACTGCGCGGTGCGCACGCGCGCCTCGGCCTGGCGCAACTGCGCGCTGTACTGCTCGACCTGCGCGCGCGCTTCGTCGACCTGGTTCGCCGCGATGCTGTGGTTCGCGGCGAGGCTTTCGAAGCGTTCCTTCTGGCGTTGCGCGAGCGCGCGTTGGGCCCTGATCCGTTCCACCTCGCTGCGCGCGTCCTCAAGATGCAGGCGGATCGCCTGGTCCTCGAGCTTCGCCACGCGCTCTCCGGCCTTGATGCGTGTGCCGACCTCGGCGACGAATTCCAGACGGCCGGCAGCACTGGTCGCGAGCTTGGCGTCGTCGCGACTGACCACGCTGCCGGGAACCCAGCGGCGCGGTGCGATCTGCGCGACGTCGGCCTTGGCCACCTCGACGATCGGTGCCGGTGGTGTCGGCGCCTGGGCGGCGGCGAGCGCCGGCAGCAGCAGCGCGAGCGCCAACGCCAGGGAGCGGGTTCGAAGTTGACGGTGCATGCTGACCTCCAGTCGGATGCGTGTACGAATGTTCATGCGGCGCGCGCGATCGCCGCGCTTTCCTCGCCGGATGGCGAGGGTGCGGTCTTCGCATCCTGCTTGTGTTCGCGCGTCGTCAGGCGCATGAGGCTCGGCAACAGCAGCAGCGAGAACACCATCGCGACGACGACGCCACCGACGTTGACCGCCGCGAGGCCACGATAGATCACGCTGCCAGGCCCCGGGTTGATCGCCATCGGCAATGCGCCGAGTGCGCCGGTCAGGGTGCTGGCGAGGATCGCGCGAAGTCGCTGGTTCAGCGCGAGGCGGATCGAATCCTCGAGGTCGTGGCCGTGGTTCTGCGCGTCGCGCGTGCGATCGACGAGCAGGATCGCATGATTGACGATCACGCCGACCATCATGATGAAGCCGATCATCGTCAGCAGGTCGAGCGGCTGGAACGCGATCGCGCCGAGCACGCGCAGGCCGAGCACGCCACCGACGAGCGCGACCGGGACCGTCAGCACGACGACGAGCGAGTCGCGCAGCGAGCGGAACATCGCAGCCATCAGCAGGAACAGCACGAGGATCGCGAGCACGAAATTCTTCGCCATCGTCGACACGGTCGCCTGGAGGCGGTCGGCGCTGCCCGCGAGGCGGATGTTCGCGTCGGCAGGCAGCTTGGCCTTGAGCGCGGGAACCACCTCGTTCTGAAGCGTCTTCAGCGCATCTTCGAGCGACAGCGTCGGCGGCGGATCCATCGTCAGGGTCACCGTGCGGCGGTGGTCGAGCCGGCGGATCTGGTTCGGGCCGAGCGCGGTCTCGAGCTTGATCACGTCGCCGAGCGGAACGACCTGTCCCGATGGCGACACCAGCGGCGCTTCGGCGAGCGACTCCGGCGTTTCGCGCCGGTCCGCACGCAGGATGATCGGCAGGCGCGTCTGGCCGTCGAAGTATTCGCCGAGCCAGGCACCGTCGCCGAGAGCGCGCACGATCGTGCCGAGCGAGGCGCGGTCCCAGCCGGCCTCGGCGATGCGCCGGTCGTCCGGGATCGCGTGCAGTTCGAGCGTGGTCTGGTCGGTGGCCGGGTTCGCCTGCACGTTCGCGCCGGGGAACTTCTGCTCGAGCAGCTTGCGGCCTTCCTCGGCGACGCGATTGAGCGTCTCCGCGTCGTCGCTCTGCAGGTGGATCGCGACCGAACGCGCGGAGCCACCGACGCCACCGAACAGCTCGCCTTCGGTCGAGAACGCGCGCGTGTCAGGGAAGCCGACCGTGATCTCTTCGCGCATCACGCGTTCGAGGTCGCCGATGCGCTTCTCGTCGACGACGCGCGCGCCGATCGTGCCGCCACCCGGCCACAGCCAGATGTAGTAGTTCTTCAGCGCCGGTTGCTTCTCGCCCTTCATGTAGGGCTCGAGGCGTTTGATCAGGGTATCGCCGATCTCGCTGTTGACCTTCTCGGGGCTCATGCCCGGCGGGAAGCTGAAGAACGTGTCGATCGCCGCGCGCTTGACCGGCGGCAGGTAGTCGAGCTTGGGCAGGAAATACCAGCTCGCTGCGAGCGGCAGCACGAGCAGGCCGAACACCCAGCCAAGCTGCTTGGGGCGCGTGTCGGTCCAGCGCAGGATGCGTTCGGTCAATGCCGGCCAGCCGTCTCCGTAACCGGACTTCAGCTTCTTCGCCTTGAGCCAGCCGCCGGCTGCGGCCGGCAGCACGGTGATCGCGACGAGGATCGACAGCGCGACTGCGATCGAGATCGTGAGCGCGAGGTCGGCGAAGATCTGTCCCTCGACGTCGCGCAGGAACAGCACCGGCAGGAACACCGCGATCGTCGTGATCGTCGATGCGATCAATGCAGGCACGACCTGCGCGGTGCCTTCGCGCGCGGCCTCCACCGGCGTCATGCCGGCCTCCTTGAGGCGGATGATGTTGCCCGATACGACGATCGCGCCCTCGACCACCATGCCGACCGCGAACGCGAGGCCCGCGAGCGAGATAACGTTGAGGCTGCGACCGGCCAGGTCGAGCGCGCCGAACGTGGCCAGCAGGCAGATCGGGATCGCGCTCGCGATCAACAGCGTCGCGCGCCAGTCGCGCATGAACCACCAAACGCAGATCAGCGCAAGCAGGGCGCCGACGATGAGGTTTTCGGTGAGCAGGTTCACCGCACGATGGATGAACAGCGCCGAATCGAAGCTCTGCTCGATGCCGAGGCCGCGTGCCTTGAGCGGGCCGTCGCGCAGTTCGGCGACGACCTTCTTGACCTGTTCGAGCGTGCCGAGCACGTTCGCGCCGGGTGCGCGCAGCACCTGCAGGCCGACCGCCGGATTGCCGTTCTGGTAGACGAAGAACTGCTGTTCCGGCGGGCGCCGCTCGATCGTCGCGACATCGCCGAGCTTGATCGGGCGCCCGTCGCGCCAGGCGAGCACGAGCCCGGCGAGATCCTCGGGCTTGTAGCGGCCGGTGAAACGCAACTGGTATTGGCGCCGGCCGACTTCGACCTGGCCGCCGGACACGTCGCTTGCGCTCGCCGCCTTCTGCGCGATGTCGGGAATCGCGATGCCCATCGCCGCGGCCTTGGCGAGATCGACCGTGATGCGCACGTCGTCGGGCGGGCCCGCGTTGACGTTGACCGATGCGACGCCCGGCACCGATTCGATGCGCGGCTTGATCACGTCCTCGATGTAGCGGCGGTAGCTTTCGATCGGACCTTGCGTGCCGGGCAGCAGTTGCACGAAGAACCACGACAGCGAATCGTTGGAGTCGTTGCCGCCGCCGCCGATCTGGATCACCGGGCGATCCGCGTCCTGTGGCAGCGGGCGGATGCGATTCATGCGACCGATGACGTCGACGAGCGCGGCGCGCATGTCGGTTCCGATCGAGAAATTGAGGTTGATGAAGCTGCCGCCGTTGTTCGCGTTGCCTTCGATTTCCTCAACCCCGGGCAGGCCCTGCAGGACCTGCTCCTGCGGCTCCAGCAGCTGGGCTTCGGCTTCCTCCGGTGACGCCGCGCGCCAGCCGGTGAAGATCGTGATGTTCGGCCGCTCGATGTCGGGGAACAGCTGCAGCGGCAGCTTGGCGAGGCTCATCCCGCCGAACAGGCAGACCAGCAGGACGGCGACGCAGACCGCGATCGGGTTGCGGATGGAGGATTCGATCAAGCGCATGGCGGCAGGCTCCCGGCTCGACGCCAGCGTGCGCCGTCGTCACCGGGGAATGGATGCGCCATGAGTAACAAAGGTTGCGTCGATTGCGCCGAACCGTGGCCTGAGGGCGACGAGGCGTGCAACGGACGGCGGCACGCGCCTGCGCGTACCGCCCTGCGCGCGTGTCGTCAAGCCGTAGGGCGGGTCGAGCCGCACAATGGCGAGTCCCGCCATCGGCTCAATGCAACAACCGCACCTTCTCCTTGTAACTGCGCGACAACTTCAGCTGCTGGCCGGAATCGAGGATCAGGAAATACTCGCCGTTGAGGTGCGCGCGCAGTTCCTTCACGCGCGCGACGTTGACGATGGTCGATCGGTGGATGCGCTGGAAGCGGCGTGCGTCGAGGCGGCTTTCGAGTTCGCGCATGGTCGCGCGCAGCACGTGTGTCTCCTTCGACGTGTGTACGCACATGTAGTCACCGGCGGCGTCGATCCACAGGATATCCTCGAGCGGCACGCGCAGGATGCGTCCGGCATCCTTGATCGACAGGCGCTGCTCGGCGGGTTGGGCGATCCGATCGGCGTCGACGAGTGCCTGTTCGAGCGTCAGCTCGGGGCGGCCGGAGACGTCGCCGAGCAGGCGCAGCAGGCGCGCGCAGTGGTCGTCGGCTTCGCGTGCGGCGAGGTCGCGCCGGACGCGTTCGATCGCGTCGTCGAGGCGCGCGTCGTCGATCGGCTTGAGCAGGTAATCAATCGCATTGGCCTCGAACGCACGCAGCGCGTACTGGTCGTAGGCAGTCACGAAGATCGTCAGCGGCAGCTGCGGCAGCGGAACCGCGCGAAGCAGTTCGAAGCCGTCGACACCGGGCATCTGCACGTCGAGGAACATCAGGGTCGGCTGGTGTTCGGAGATCGCGAAGAACGCCTCGCGGCCATTGCCGGCTTCGGCTACGACTTCGATGTCCGGGTGGCGCGCAAGGCGCAGCGCGATGCCGCGGCGCGCAAGCGGTTCATCGTCGACGATCAGGGTTGGGATGCGCATCGGCGTCTGCCTCGGTCGCGGGTTCGAAGGGGAATTGCAGGCGGACCTCGGTGCCCTGCGGCTGCAGGCGGGAAATCTCGAAGTGCTGGCGCTCGCCGTACAGCACGCGCAGGCGCTCGCGCGTGTTGGCGAGGCCGACGCCCTGGCCGTCCGTGCGCTCTGGCCGGTAGTTGAGGCTGCCGGGACCGTTGTCGCGCAGAACGATCTCGAGCACGTCGTCGTCGACGCGCGCGATGATTTCGATGCGTCCTGCCTCCTCGCGCTTCGAAATGCCGAACTTGACCGCATTCTCGATCAGCGGTTGCAGGATCAGGCTCGGCACCATCGCCTCGCCGGCCGGCGGCGTGATCAGGATGCCGACCTGCAGGCGATCGCCGAAACGCACCTGTTCGATCGCGAGGTAGCGCTGGATCGAACCGATCTCCTGGTCGAGCGAAACCTTCTGCTCCGGATCGCTGTCGAGCGAATAGCGCAGGAAGCCGGAGAGTGCGCCGACCATGCCGTTCGCCTGCTGCGCGCGGCCGTCGAGTACGAGGGTGGAGATCGCGTTCAGCGTGTTGAACAGGAAATGCGGGTTGAGCTGGTAGCGCAGCATGCGCAGCTGCGCCTGGTGCGCCATCGCGGTGGCCTGCAACGCGGTTTCCTTCTCGTGCTGCAACTGGCGCGCGAGCTTGATGCCGACGTAGGCGCCAGTCCATGCGACCAGCAGCTGCAGCCAGCCGAAGAAGTAGGACAGGTAGCCGAGCCAGGTCTTCGGCGGTTTGCATTCGGTGCAGAAATTGGACAGCGCCAGCCACCACGCATAGCCGCCGACGACCGATGCCACGACCAGGGCGATGACTCCCCAGCGCAGGCGTTCCGCCGGCGGATGCGACCAGGTGGCCTTGAGCACGGCGCGGATCGCGAGGGTCAGCAGAAAGCCGCACAAGGCGTCGTAGAGATTGAGCCTCCACATCGAGAGCGGCCGGCCGTAGCCGATCTCGGAGAGGAAAGTCTCGAGTCCATAGGCGAGCCAGGCCCCGGTCTGCAGCAACCAGAACTGGCGTTGGCGGCTCATCATCGACGCGTGGTCACTCGAACGGAGGTCATCCGGTAATATTAGGATGAATCGATCGTTGCGGATCGCGGTTCGGCGCGGCGCGGCCACCGTTCGCCTTGGCGCATGTCGGGCCGGCGCCTTGCCGGCCCGGTTCGCTTCGACTAGCTGTCCGCGATGCGGTAGCCGATACCCACTTCCGTCAGCAGGTACATCGGCCGCGCGGGATCGGGCTCGATCTTGCGCCGCAGGGCGCGCATGTAGGTGCGCAGGTAATGCGGGGACTCCACGTGCGCGGCGCCCCATACGTGGTTCAGCAACTGGCGATGGGTCATGACCTTGCCGCGATGCCGGGCCAGCGCGCAGAGCAGGTCGTACTCGATCGGCGTCAGGTGGATGTCGATGCCGTCGCGCGTCACGCGGCGGGCAGCGAGGTCAATCACGATGCCGCCGATCTCGATGCGCACTTCCTTCGTTCCGTCCGCGCGCGCCGACAGGTGCCGTTCGGCCACGCGCAGGCGAGCGAGCAGTTCGCCGATGCCGAACGGCTTGGTCACGTAGTCGTCGGCACCCGCGTCGAGCGCGACCACCTTGTCGCCTTCCTTGTCGCGCGCCGACAGCACGATGATCGGCCGCGTGCACCATTCGCGCAGTCGCCGGATTACGTCCAGCCCCGACATGTCGGGCAGCCCGAGGTCGACGATGAGGATGTCGGGCTGGCGCATCGCGGCGAGCTTGATACCTTCCGCGCCGTTCGACGCGATAAGCAGTTCGTACGCATGTGCTTCGAGCGCCGCAACGAGGAAGCGCTGGATCTGCGGATCGTCCTCGACCAGTAGCAGGGTGGTGCGCGATGCGCTCATGCGGGCGTCGGCCTCGGCGCCTGGGTCGGTACCGTGAAGGATATTTCCGCACCCCCGCCCGGTACGTTGCGCGCCGATATCGTCCCCCCGTGCGCATCGATGATCGCCTTGCTGATGGCGAGGCCGAGCCCGAACCCGCTCTGCGCACTCTCCGGCGCGCCCTGGTGGAACTTGTCGAACACGCGCTGCTCGTCGCCCGGCGCGAATCCGGGGCCGTGGTCACGTACGCTCACCCGCAACGTGTCCTGCGAGACCTGCGCCGAAATCTCGATTGTGGTGCCCGCCGGCGTGTGGCGTGCGGCATTCTCGAGCAGGTTCGACAGCACCTGTCCGAGCAGCACTTCGTCGGCCCAAACCAGCGGAGGGTCTTCCGGAATCGCAAGGGAGACGGGGTGGTGTGCGAGCACGGCGCGCAATCGCTCAAGCACGCCGCCGACGAGTTCGTCGATGGCGATGCTGTCGCGGCACAGCTCGGTGCGCTCGCCGGTGAGGCGGGTCAGGTCGAGCAGGTTGCCCATCAGGCGGTTCATGCGTTCCGCCTCGTGCAGCAGCGTGTCGAGGAGGGTTGTGCGTTGTACCGCGTCGAGCGCGCCCGGCGCGCTGTCGCGCAAGGTCGATCCCGCCCCGATGATGGTCGCGAGCGGCGTGCGGAAGTCGTGCGAGATCGCGCTCAGCAATGTGTTGCGCAGGCGTTCCGACTCGATCTGGACATTGGCATCCTGCGCCGCCTGCGCGAGTTGCACGCGCTCCATCGCGACCGCCGCCTGGTTCACCAGCGCTTCGACCAGATGCATCTGTTCCGGCACGGTCAGCTGGCGCGGCTCGCGCGGACGCAGGCCGAGCACACCGATGCAGCGCTTGAGCGCGTTCAATGGCAAGTAGATTGCGGCGGCGCTGGCGAGCGTATCGGTGCCGAGGCCAGCCTTCTGGCGATGATCGAAGGTCCATTGCGCGATACCGAGGTCGTTGCCTGGCACCGGCATGCGGGCGAGCCCGGACGACGCACGCTCGGCGCCGCGATCGCAGAAACCGGCCGGGTCGCGGATCCTGCCGTCGGCGTCCGGCAGCAGTACTGCAGCCTCGCCGTCGACGCTGGCGAGCACATGTCGGACGAGGAATTTCGACAGTTCCTCGATGTTCCGGCGACGCGCCAGTTCCCGGCTCAGTGCATAGAGTTCGGCAGTGCGCCGCTCGCGCTGACGGGCGACCGATGCCTGCCGTTTGCCGCGCGCTGTCAGTTGGCTGATGACGAGGGCCGTCGTCAGCATGACGCCGAACGTGATCAGGTATTGCGTGTCCGAGACCGTGAACGAATGGACTGGCGGCACGAACAGGAAATCGAACAGCGCGACGCCGAGCACGGAAGCCAGTATCGACGGTCCGCGACCGAAGCGCGCGGCGACGAACACGGTGCCGAGCAGGTAGATCATCACGACATTGGTGCGTTCGAACAAACCGTTGATCTGCAGGCACAACAGCGTGGTCAGGGCAACCACAGCAAGCGCTTTCACATAGGCAGGCCAATGGCTGTTGCGCGCGGGCAGGCGTGGCGGTGCCGGACGATCGTCGTGCTGCTCGCCGGTGATCACGTAGACATCGATGTCGCCGCTGCCATCGATGATTTCGTCGACCAGAGTGCGCCGGAGGAGCGTCCGCCAACGCGCGCGCAGGGGCTTGCCGACGATCATGCGGGTGACGTTGCGCTGCCGCGCGAAATCGAGCAGCGTCGTGGCGACGCTCTCTCCACTGAGATTCGCGGTTTCGGCGCCGAGTTGCTCCGCCAGTTTCAGCGTGCGCAGGATGCCGTCGCGTGCAGATTGCGGCAGGCGCGCAAGCGCCGGCGTCTCGACGTAGACGGCGAGCCATTGCGCGTGCATGGCGGTGGCCATGCGCCGCGCCGAACGAACCAGGCGCGCCGATAGCGGATCGGGACCGACACAGACGAGAAGGCGGTCGTTGGCCGCCCAGGTATCGGAGATCGCATGGCGTTCGCGGTACTCGCGCATCGCCGCATCGACGCGATCGGCGGTCGCGCGCAGCGCCAACTGGCGCAGAGCGATCAGGTTGCCCTTGCGAAAGAACCCCTCCGCGGCCTGGCGCGCCTTTTCGGGCAGGTAGACCTTGCCTTCGGCGAGGCGTTCGAGCAATTCGTCCGGGGTCAGATCGACCAGCTCGACTTCGTCCGCTGTGGCGAATACCTGGTCCGGCACCGTCTCGCGCACCTGCACTCCGGTGATCTGCGCGACGACGTCATTTAGGCTCTCGACATGCTGGACGTTGACCGTGGTGTCGACATCGATGCCCGCCTCGAGCAGCTCTTCGATGTCCTGCCAACGCTTGGGATGCCGCGCACCCGGATGGTTGCTGTGCGCAAGTTCGTCCACCAGGATGCGTTGGGGATGGCGTGCGAGCGCGCCATCGAGGTCGAACTCGGTCAGAACGATGCCGCGATGCTCGAGGCGCAACGGTGGCAGGACTTCCAGCCCATCGAGCAGCGCTTCCGTTTCCGGGCGTCCATGCAATTCGACATAGCCGACCACGAGGTCGACGCCGTCGGCCTTGAGGTGCCGTGCGCTCTCGAGCATCGCATAGCTTTTGCCGACACCGGCCGTCGCGCCGAAGAATATCTTGAGCCGGCCTCGCCGTGCGCGCGCAGCTTCGCCCTGGACGCGGGCGAGCAGCACATCGGGATCCGGACGCTCGGGTATCGAAGACATGGTCGCGCGGTCGCAGCTTCGCGCATCATGCGATGCGCAGTCCCCGATGGCAACGACTGCGCAAGTCGCCGGGCGATCGCGCGGTCACGCGGTCAACCCTTGCCGTCGAGCAGCAGGTTCAACTGCAGCACGTTGACCCGCGGCTCGCCGAGCAATCCAAGCTGGCGGCCCTCGGTCGCCTTTGCGATCAGTGCCGCCACCTGTTCGGGTTGCATGCCGCGCACGCGCGCCACTCGCGCGAGCTGGTATTGTGCCGCCGCAGGCGATATGTGCGGGTCGAGGCCGCTGCCGGAGGCCGTGACCAGGTCCACCGGAACCCGTGCCACGTTGCCGGGATCGACCGCGCGCAACGCCTGGATGCGCTGCTTCACCGCATCGGCGAGCGCGGGATTGGTCGGTCCGAGATTCGAGCCGCTGGACGCGGCCGAATTGTTCGCGAACGGCGCCGTTGCCGAGGGTCGCGGCCAGAAGTACTTCGGATCGGAGAACGGTTGCCCGATGAGCGCCGACCCGAACACCTTGCCGTCGCGCTCGATCACGCTGCCGTTGGCTGCCCGCGCAAACAACGCTTGCGCGAGACCGGTCACGACCAGCGGATAAACGATGCCCGTGACGATCGTCAGCGCGACGAGCATGACGACGGATTGACGAATGATCTTGCCCATGATCGTGTCCCCTTTTTGTTCAGAACGTGCCCTGCAGCGTGACGAAGCCACGCGTCCCGCCGGTGTTGCGCGTGTCGGCGGCATTCGTGAAGCTGGCGGTGTGGCCGAAGAACGCGTCGTTGTCGGCACGGGTCGCGCCGAGGCTTGCGGACCAGTGCGGATCGAGCTGGAACTTCAATGTCGCGCCGACGTCGGTGTAGTCGGCTTTCGTTGTTCCGTTCGCCAGTGGCGTCGCGAGGCGCGTCGTGACGTCGGTCCGGCCGGCATGCAGGGCGAGGCTCCATTGCTCGTTGAACGGGATCGCTGCGTTCAGTTCGAGGTAGCCGGTGCCCCGGGAATCGCCGCGATAGCCCTGTTCGACATCGATGCCGAAGTAGTCGGTCAGGGCGCGCGAATACTTCACGGTTAGCCACTTCCACGACAGCGCCGCGTTCGCCTCGAGCGTGTTGAACGAACGCGACGCGAGGCCGGCTTCGTCAAGATTGCCCTTTGGGTACAGGTAGCTGTAGAGGCCGACGCGCCAGGACCAGTCGCCGTTGATCGACAGGCCGTAGTTCGCATAGACGTCGAGCTCGAGCGACGCGCCAGGATAGCTCTTGTCGCTGACGCTCGAGGCCCAGAAGCCGGCGGCGAACCCGTTCTCCATCGTGAGGTCGCCGCCACCTTGTATCGCGGGAGTGCCCCAACTCTGGGTCAGGCCGCGAAACATGTAGTCCGAAACCAGCGCGATGTTGCCGGTGACTATGTAGCTCGAGGAGTCTGCTCCCGTCTCCGTCGTCTGCGCCATGGTGGATGCAGGTGCAATGAGTGCGGCGAGCAACGCCGCGGGCGTAATCGACTTGTTCATCAATATCCTTGAATGCTTTCGGCGCGTTCACCGCCGTGACCGGCGCTGGAAATGGTGCGAGCGGGATTCGTTGGCCGCGTGGCCTGTGTCCGGTCGAGCCGAGGTCGACGCATGAGTGGTCTGCATGAGATGCGTGCGCATGGGGCTCGACTCAGGCCAGGCCGCACGTGACCAGTAGCAGATCGATCGCCTTGATGCCGATGAACGGCACGAGCAGGCCGACGACGCCGAAAACCAGCAGGTTCCTGCGCAGCAGCTGTGCCGCGCTCATGGCGCGGTAGCGCACGCCCCTGAGGGCGAGCGGGATCAGCACGATGATGATCAGTGCATTGAAGATGACCGCGGACAGGATCGCGCTCTGCGGCGTGGCGAGATGCATGACGTTGAGCGCGTTCAACGCGGGATAGGTCGCGGCGAATGCGGCCGGGATGATCGCGAAGTACTTCGCGACATCGTTGGCGATCGAGAACGTGGTCAGCGAGCCACGCGTGATCAGCATCTGCTTGCCAATCTCGACCACCTCGATCAGCTTGGTCGGGTTCGAATCCAGATCGACCATGTTGCCGGCTTCCTTGGCCGCCTGGGTGCCGCTGTTCATCGCGACTGCGACGTCGGCCTGGGCGAGCGCCGGCGCGTCGTTGGTGCCGTCGCCGCACATGGCGACGAGGCGACCTTCGGCCTGGATGTCGCGGATCAGTTTCAGTTTCGCTTCGGGCGTCGCTTCCGCGAGATAATCGTCGACGCCGGCTTCGGCGGCGATCGATGCGGCGGTCAGCGGGTTGTCGCCGGTGATCATGATCGTGCGGATACCCATGCGGCGCAGTTCGGCGAAGCGCTCGCGGATGCCGCCCTTGACGATGTCCTTGAGCTCGATCACGCCGAGCGCATTCGCATCCTCGGCCACGACCAGCGGCGTGCCGCCCTTGCGTGCAATGTCCTCGGCTGCTTTGGTGAGCGCGGCTGGCAATGTCGCGCCGACCGCGGCGAGATGATTGCGGATCGCATCGACCGCACCCTTGCGGATCCTTCTGCCGTGGATGTCGACGCCGCTCATGCGCGTCTGCGCGGTGAACGGCACGAAATGCGCGTCGAGCTCATGCAGCGCGCGTTCGCGCAGGCCGAACTTCTCCTTCGCCAGCACGACGATACTGCGCCCTTCGGGCGTCTCGTCGGCGAGCGAGGCGAGCTGGGCGGCGTCGGCCAGCATCTTCGCGTCGACCCCGGGCGCCGCATGCAGCGCCACTGCCTGGCGGTTGCCGAGCGTGATCGTGCCGGTCTTGTCGAGCAGCAGCACGTCGACGTCGCCAGCCGCTTCGACCGCGCGGCCGGACATCGCAATCACGTTTGCCTGGATCATCCGGTCCATGCCGGCGATACCGATCGCTGAAAGCAGGCCGCCGATCGTGGTCGGAATCAGGCAGACGAGCAGGGCCATCAGTACGGTGAGCGTGACCGGGCTGCCGTGGCCGGCGGCAGCGACGGCGTACAGGGAATAGGGCAACAGGGTCGAGCACGCGAGCAGGAAGATCAGTGTGAACTTCGCGAGCAGGATCGTCAGCGCGATCTCGTTCGGGGTCTTGCGCCGGCTTGCGCCCTCGACCATCGCGATCATGCGGTCAAGGAAGCTTTCTCCCGGATTGCTCGCGATGCGCACGACGATCCAGTCCGACAGCACGCGTGTGCCACCCGTGACCGAACTGCGATCGCCACCGGATTCGCGGATCACCGGTGCCGATTCACCGGTCACCGCGCTTTCGTCGACCGATGCAGCGCCGTCGATGACTTCGCCATCGCCCGGAACGCTGTCGCCGGCTTCGACCAGCACGTGATGGCCAACGCGCAATTCGCCTGCGGGCGTGAAGACCACATCGGCATCGCGGCGCGGCGCCGTCAGCTTCTTCGCGATGACGTCGCGTCGTGCCCCACGCAGCGCCTGCGCCTGCGCCTTGCCACGGCCTTCCGCGATCGATTCGGCGAAGTTCGCGAACAGCAGGGTAAACCAGAGCCATAAGCCAACCCAGAAAATGAAGCTTGCCGGCGCCTCTCCATGGCCGGCCAGCGCCTGCACCCAGAGCGCCGTGGTCAGGATGCTGCAGACGAATACGACGAACATCACCGGGTTGCGGAATTGCTGGCGCGGTGAGAGTTTGCGGAATGCAGCCGTGATCGCCGGAACCATGAGTTCCTTGCTCAGCGCGCTGGTACGTGCGGTGGTCGATGTCATGTGAATGAGTCCAGATAGTCCCGTTCGCGCCAGGCGATCGCCTGGGCGACTCGCGAGAACCGTTCGCACGGGCGGTGCAAACGGGAGGGGATTCGTGCAATCAATGTCCGAAGGCCGAGAGATGTTCCGCGATCGGCCCGAGCGCGAGCGCAGGCAGGAACGTCAGGGCGCCGACGATGACGACGGTGCTCGCCAGCAACACGATGAACAGCGGCGTGTGCGTCGGAAGTGTTCCTGCGGAAGCAGGGACGTGCTTCTTCGCAGCGATCGATCCGGCGATCGCGAGCATGCCGATCGCGAGCGGGAAGCGCGCCAGGAACATGCAGATCCCGAGCAGGCTGTTGTAGAACGGCGTGTTCGCGGAGAGGCCGCCAAACGCGCTGCCGTTGTTGTTCGACGCGGACGATAGTGCGTACAGGATCTCGCTGAAGCCGTGGATGCCGGGGTTTGCGGTGCCCGCAACGCCGGCCGGGGCGAGCACTGCAATCGCGGTGCCGACCACGACCAGTGCGCACGGGATCAGCACGACCAGGCTCGCCATCTTCATCTCGTAGGCCTCGATCTTCTTGCCGAGGTATTCAGGCGTGCGCCCGACCATCAGGCCGGCGATGAACACCGCGACGATCGCGAACGCGATCATTCCGTACAGGCCGCTGCCGACGCCGCCGAAGATGACCTCGCCGAGTTGCATCAACGACATCGGAACGAGGCCGCCCAGCGGTGTGAACGAGTCGTGCATCGCATTGACCGAACCGTTCGACGCGGCGGTCGTCGCGCTCGCCCACAGGGTCGAGTTGACGACGCCGAAGCGCACTTCCTTGCCTTCCATGTTGCCGCCTGCCTGCGCGGCCGACGCCAGCTGATCCACTCCCGCGGAAGTGAAAGCAGGATTGCCGGCTTGTTCTGCAGCCGTGCAGGCGAGCAGCAGGGGTACGAAGATCACCAGCATCGTCGCCAGCAGGGCCCAGCCCTGGCGACGGTCTTCGACCATCTTCCCGAACGTGTAGCAGAGCGCAGCCGGAATCAGCAGGATCGCCAGCACTTCGAGGAAGTTGCTGAGCGGTGTCGGATTCTCGTACGGATGCGCCGAGTTGACGTTGTAGAAGCCGCCACCGTTGGTGCCGAGCTGCTTGATCGCGATCTGCGATGCGGCGGGGCCGAGTGGCAGCGACTGCTCGACCACCGGCGACTGCCTCGTCTGCGCATTGCCGTCCGCGTCCTTGAGCGGATTGCCATCGGCGTTCTTGACCGCTTCTGTCTGCGTGGTCGCCTGCAGCAGCGGGACGTTCTCGTACGGTTTGAAGTTTTGCGGCACGCCCTGCGAGACGAGTACGAGCGACAGCAGCAGCGACAGCGGCAATAGTACGTACAGCGTACAGCGCGTCATGTCGACCCAGAAGTTACCGATGCCGTTCGATGTCTTGCGCACGAAGCCTCGGACCAATGCGATCAGTACGGCGACGCCGGTCGCCGCGGACAGGAAGTTCTGCACGGCGAGGCCCAGCATCTGGGTCAGGTAGCTCATCGTCGACTCGCCGCCGTACCCCTGCCAATTGGTATTGCTCGCGAAACTGATGGCCGTGTTCAGAGCGGAGTCTGGGGAGATCGCGCCGAAGCCCTGCGGATTCAACGGCAGCCACTGCTGTACCCGTTGCAGCAGATAAACGACGAGCAGGCCTAGGACGTTGAAGGCGAGCATCGCCAGCGCGTATCGCTTCCAGCTCATGTCCTCGCCATGGTCGACGCCGGCGACGCGGTACAGACCGCGCTCCACCGGCGCACCGATGCGCAGCACGCGGTTGGGTGAATCGGCGAAGACGGCGGCCATGTAGGCACCAAGCGGCTTCACCAGCGATACCAGCACGACCAGGTACAGGCCGAGTTGCAGATAGTTGTTCGTGGTCATTCGAACCACTCCGGCTTGAGCAGGGCGATCGCCAGATAGATCGAAAGCGCGAGTGCGATCAGCGCTGCGACGGTGTACAGGACGTTCATGGACGGCGCTCCGCGCGGCAGTAGACGGGGATCGCGGAAGGGGCCTTGGCCCTAGGCGCGACCGTAGTGGACAGCGGGTTCACTTGCGTTCCTCCAGCCGGGCACACAGCCAGAGGTAGCCGCCGGTCAATGCGACCAGGAGGGCGAGCAACAGCAGAGAGGCGATGTCCATGACGAGTCGTCCAGGTCCAGCGTGACCGTCACGATAGGAGGCAGCGCGTAAGGAACGCGTAGAGAATCAGCGCGTGCGCATAAACATCGCGTAAAAATCAGCACGTCAAGGGACGGAATGCGATCTGGTCGACCGATCGGGGGCGCGCGAGTTGTCAGCAGGCACCGAACTGCGTCAGGCTGTGCGCATGCGCCGACTCCTTGCCTTCGCAGCTTGCAGCCTCGCCACGCCGTTGTTCGCGGCGAGCCACACCGTCAACGTCGGGCCGGGCGTTTCCTACAGTCCGGCGACGCTGACGATCGCGCTCGGCGATACGGTCCGGTTCCGCAACCGCGGCGGCCTGCACAACGTGGTCGCGGACGACCTGTCGTTCCGGTGCGCGCGAGGCTGCGACGGTACCGGCGGCAATGGCGCGCCGAGCAGCGACCTCTGGTTTGTCGACATCGTCTTCAACCAGCTCGGCGAGGTGGGCTACTACTGCGAACAGCACGGCTCGCCCACCGACGGCATGCGCGGCACGATCGTCGTGCTGCCTTCGACGCCGGTCGATTTGCAGTCATTCACGATCGACTGACGCCGGCGGCGCGCGCCCTCCGCGCTCGACCCGTCCTACGAGACGAAGCCGAGATAACGCGTGTTGAAGTTCGCGAGATTCGGCGTGATCAGGTCGATGTCGCCGTCGGTGAGTCCGAACCATTTCGCCAGCGTCGCGGTGTATTGCTCGACCGACGTGGTGGGGATGATCTGGCCGTAGCCGGCATCGTTCGGATTGGAAGCCGATGGTGCCAGGCTCGGCATGTGCGCAGTTCCGGTATGGCCGAGATCGTCGCCGTAGAACCTGGTGCCATTGACCGCGCCGCCGACGACGAAGTGGTGCGAGGCCCAGCCGTGATCGCTGCCGTTCTGGTTGTTGGAGAGCGAGCGGCCGAAATCGGAGGCCGTGAATGCGGTGACCCGCGATGCCAGCGAGACGCTGTTCATTGCATTGTGGAAGCCGGCGAGCGAGCGCGACAGATCGACCAGCAGCGGGTCCTGACGCACGAGCTGGTCCGAATGCGTGTCGTAGCCGTCGGTCGTCACGAAGAACACCTGGCGCTGGATGCCGGTGTAGCCGGGCACGTTGTTGTTCGCCGCCCACACCAGCTTGGCGACGGTCTGGAGTTGCTGGCCGAGCGTGTCGGTGCCGGTGAAGAAGCCGCTGAAATCCGGCATCCCGGCCGCGCCGAGCGTTGCATCGATAAGGCTTGCGGTCGCCATCGAGTGGCGCATCGACGAACCATAGGTGCGTTCGAGCGCATTCACCTGGCCGGGCGCATGCAGGGCGTTGAATGCATTCTGGAGCGCGTTCGTCTGCGACAACTCGTACGGGAAGTCGACCACGTTCGGGCCGTACCAGTTCATCACGTACCCGTTGACGTCCTGTCCCCGCAGGAACGCATCCTGCCCGCCGAGCGAGGTCAGGGTCGGGATGTTGGCGGGATTGGCGTTGACGACCAGATCGGCGATGCGCCCGCCCCAGCCGGTCACCGGCTGGTTGTTGGGTGGCGAGGATTGCCAGTAGGCCGACTGGTCCGCATGCGAGAACAGCTGCGGCGGCAACGGCGGATTGCCGTTCTGGTATTCGGCCTTCGTCACGGGCTGCACCAGGGTGCCGACGTTGGCGACGATCGCCGCCTTCCCGGCATTGAAGACGGTCGCCAGCTCCGGCATCGATGCGTGCAGGCCGTAGCTCGATCCGTCGCCCGGACTGCCGAACCCGGATGCAGGCGCATTCAGCGCGTGCAGACCGGCGGTCGGTAGTGCGAGCGTGGGCCGTACCGCGAGGTAGTCGGTGCGCGCCTGGCCCGAGATTGGCACGATCATGTTGAAGCCGTCGTTGCCGCCGTACAGGAACACGCAGACGAGCGCGCGATAGTCGGCAAACCCGTAGGTGCCCGCGCGCGTCGCCGCCTGCAGCAACTTCATGCCGCCGAGGGCGGAGTAGACGCTGGCGCCGCCCAAGGCCGCGCAAAGCGTGTCGCGAACGAAGCGTCGGCGATCGGGGTTGTAGGTGCGCATGATGGCCGGCTCCTTATTTCTGGATCATGTATTCGGGCGAGGACAGGATCAGGTAGAGCGCGGTATGGATGCGCCACAAGCGCCAGTCGGAAACGCCATCGGTCCAGGTCGAGTCGATGGGATTCAGGTAGGTCAGCAGCGTCTGGCGCATGAAGGGCGACATCTGCCCGGACATGAAACGCTTGCTGTAGGCATCGACGAGCCGGTTCGCCGGGTCGGCGGCGCCGCCGTTCGCGCTGGCCGCGAGTGCGATGTCCTGCAGGTGATCGATCCTCACTTCGCCGAAGTCGTCGCCTGCGCAGCTGTCGGAGAAGTCGAGCGCGAACGATCGCACGCCGACACTGTTGACCGTGTTCGCGATGATGCTGTCGGTCTGCAGCTGGAATTCGGGGCCGCGCAGTCCGCGCGTGGTCATCTCGCCCGGCGGCAGGTAGCTCGGCTTGAAGAAGTTGAACACCGACGGCGCGTTGATCGGCGCCTGCGCCACGCCCGATCCGTACTGGCTGTCGGAGGTGCCCCATGCGGTGATGTAGCCGGCATAGCGGTATGGATTGGCATAGTGGCCATTGGGTCCATCCGTGCCGCAGATGTGGCGTGCATGCATCGCGCGCCAGAAGTGCGTCAGCGCGAGCAGGGGTTCGCGCAACTTGCCGAACGTATCCATGGAGCGCCACTGGCCGAAACGTGCTTCCGGATCGAGCAGGACCGCCTTGATCACTTCGCGCAGCTGGTTCGCATTGGCGCGATTCGCATTGAACACCGCCGCCACGCGTTGCACGTAAGCCGGCGCAGGGTTGCTCGTGACGAGGCGCTGGATCAGCTGTTTCGAAATGAACGGACCGACGTTCGGGTGGTTGTAGATGTTGTCGAGCGCGAACGCGAGGTCGGAAGCGGGCGTGCCGCCGTCCGTGAGCACGCCGCCATTTTGAGCGCCGGGGTAGGCGAGCAGCTGCTTGGCGTGCATGTCGTCGGCATGCGTGCCGTTGTCGTGGTACGCCGCGATCGGCGCCATCGGCTGCATGAAGTTCGTGCTGTTGGTCCAGTCCGGGCCGCAGGTCGTGAAGTCGGCGCAGTCCGACCAGTTCCAGCCGGTGAACACATGCGCGAACGCCGAAATCGTGTCTTGCGTGTAGGTCGGGATCTCCTGTCCGCCGCTGAGCGTCGGGGTGCCATCGGGATTCAGCAGCACGAGTCCGACACTGAACAGCTGGTTGATCTCGCGTGCGTAGTTCTCGTCCGGGTGGATGTTCTGCGCCGCATTCGCGCGCTGGTTCGCGAGCATGTTGAGGTAGACGCCCATCGCCGGGTTCAGCGTCATCTTCTCGAGCAGGGTGCGGAAGTTGCCGAACGCGCCGTCGACGAGCGTGTCCTGGTAGTAGGCGATTCCGCGCGGAAACGCGGCGAGCATCGCATTCTGTTCGGAAACCACCATGATTTCGCTGAGGGCGAACGCGACGCGCTGGCGCAGCTGGTCGGAATGGATCAACGAAATGTTGGCCGGATCGGGTCCACCGAGTGCGCCGAGGAACCATGCTTCGCGCCGGGAGTCCTGCCCGACCTGTTCGCCAAGCGTGGTTTCGACCCAGTCCATGTAGGCGAGCGTGTGCGTCGGTGCGGCTGCGAACTGTTCCGTCAGCCACGTCTGGTAGCCGACCGCGCGCAGGTGCGCGATGTCGCCGTCGGTGGGTCCGAACGTCGCCTGCGCCAGGAAGCGCGAAGCGTCGGAGTCGGTGAACGGCCCGAGTGCGGCGCCCTCGAAGCCATCGTGGAGCATCGCGTCCGGCGCATGGCTCTGCGCGAACACGATGCCGGAGACCGCGACGGCGAGCGCCGCCATGGCGCAAGTCGCAGTGCGACGAACAATCCCATGCATACCCATGATTTTTCCCCAACCCCCGCTGGACGGAGCATACGTTACGCTTACAACGGATTGAAAACGTGCGCCGGGCCACAGCGGACGCGTGACGGACGTCGCGCCGTCAGGGACTTGACGTCCGGCACACGTCGCCACAGAATATGCGGCTCGCCCGAATAGCTCAGCTGGTTAGAGCACTTGACTGTTAATCAGGGGGTCGTTGGTTCGAGTCCAACTTCGGGCGCCACATGCTTTCGCCGGGACATCCCGGAAACACCAAAACCCCGCGGACCGCGGGGTTTTTTGTTGCCGTCGTTTCCCCTGCGTACGCGCGAGGCCGCACGCCGCTGGCGGGTTGCCGCCCGCGAAGCGTGCATTGATCGCTGCCAGAGCCGTCGACGGGTCGACCCGGTCTTCATCCCGCGCCGGCAATGCAGTCAGATGCCGCGCCCGCCGTAGCCTGGCCGAGTCGGATGCGGCCGGACTGGCTGACCACCAGAGTGCGCGCCCGCGTCGGCCCGGCGGCGCGGTCGCATACGGTCAACGTGATGTTGGTGCCGGAGGCCGAGCCGTCGGACTGGTAGTCGATGCGTGGCCGGCCGACGGTGGCGAGGATGCCGATGCCTTCCGGCTGCGCCTGGCCGCCCCCGATCACCGGCTCTTCGTCGGAGCGCTGCCCATCGTGGTCGCGATCGGCGAACAGCAGCCAGCCGAGATGCCATTGCGTGGTGTGCAGGCAGGTGCTCTGGTCGACGCTTGGACAGGCTATGACATGCATGCCGCGACTGACGGCCGCGCTGCGCGCCTGGTTGAGCGACGCCTGCAGATCGGCCATCACGACTTGCTGGCGCGTGCGTCCGAGCAGGTTGCCGAAAGCCGGAATCGCGACGGTGGCGAGTACAGCGACGATCGCGAGCGCCATCATCAGCTCGACCAGGGTGAATCCACGCATTGCCTTCGCTTCCTGCGGCATGGCCACGACTCCGTGTGAGGTCGGGCACATCCTAGGCGGCCGATCGGCCGCGCGCGATGGGCGCATTCGTGCAGCAGTGTAGGAAAATCGCGCGAGCCGACGCCCGATTCGCATGGACGCACGCCGTATACTTCGTCGGATGACCGACCGCTTCCAGCTTGTTTCACCGTTCAAGCCATCCGGCGACCAGCCGGCCGCGATCGAACGCCTGACCGCGGGGTTCGAAGCGGGCCTCGCGCAGCAGACCCTGCTCGGTGTGACCGGTTCGGGCAAGACGTTCACGATCGCGAACCTGATCGAGAACGTGCAGCGGCCCACGCTGGTGATGGCGCCGAACAAGACCCTCGCGGCGCAGCTCTACGGCGAATTCAAGGAGTTCTTCCCGCACAACGCGGTCGAGTACTTCGTCAGCTACTACGATTACTACCAGCCCGAAGCCTACGTTCCCTCTAGCGACACCTATATCGAGAAGGACGCATCGATCAACGAACATATCGAACAGATGCGCCTCGCCGCTACCAAGGCGCTGCTGTCGCGCCCGGATGCTCTGATCGTCGCGACGGTCTCGGCGATCTACGGCCTCGGCGATCCCGAGGACTATCTGCAGATGCGCCTGATCCTCGCGCGTGGCGAGCACACCGACCAGCGCAAGCTGATCCGCCACCTGACCGAGTTGCAGTACACGCGTGGCGACATGGACCTGCGTCGCGGCAGTTACCGCGTGCGCGGCGAGGTCATCGACGTGTTCCCGGCGGAATCGGAGACCGAAGCGCTGCGCATCGAGCTGTTCGACGGCGAGATCGAGAACCTTTCGCTGTTCGATCCGTTGACCGGCGCGACCTTGCGCAAGATTCCGCGTTTCGTGGTCTACCCGAAGACCCACTACGCGACCACGCGCGAGAGCGTGCTGAACGCGATCGAATCGATCAAGGCGGAACTGAAGGAACGGCTCGCGTACCTGTACTCGGCCAACAAGCTGGTCGAGGCGCAGCGGCTCGAACAGCGCACGCGCTTCGATCTGGAGATGATGGCAGAGGTCGGTTACTGCAACGGCATCGAGAACTATTCGCGCCACCTGACCCGACGCCAGCCGGGCGAACCGCCGCCGACCCTGTTCGACTACCTGCCGGCGGATGCATTGCTGGTCGTGGACGAATCGCACGTGACGATTCCGCAGATCGGCGCGATGTACAAGGGCGACCGTTCGCGCAAGGAGACGCTGGTCGAGTGGGGCTTCCGGCTGCCATCCGCGCTCGACAACCGGCCGCTCAAGTTCGCCGAGTGGGAGGAGCGCGAGCCGCGCACGGTGTTCGTTTCCGCCACGCCGGGGCCGTACGAGATCGACAAGTCGCAGGGCAACGTGGTCGAACTGGTCGTGCGCCCGACCGGCCTGATTGACCCGCGCATCGAAGTGCGGCCGGCACGCACCCAGGTCGACGACCTGCTGACCGAAGCGAACTTGCGCATCGCGCAGGGCGACCGCGTGCTGGTCACGACGCTGACCAAGCGCATGGCCGAGAACCTCACCGAATATCTCGACGAACACGGCATCCGCGTGCGCTACCTGCATTCGGATATCGAGACGGTCGAGCGGGTCGAGATCATCCGCGACCTGCGCCTCGGCAAGTTCGACGTGCTGGTAGGCATCAATCTGCTGCGCGAAGGCCTCGACATGCCCGAGGTGTCGCTGGTGGCGATCCTCGACGCGGACAAGGAAGGTTTCCTGCGTTCCACCGGTTCGCTGATCCAGACCATCGGCCGCGCCGCGCGCAACCTGCGTGGAACTGCGATCCTGTATGCCGACCGCGTCACGCGCTCGATGCAGGCGGCGATCGACGAGACCGATCGTCGTCGCGCCAAGCAGGTCGAGTACAACGTGGCGCACGGCATCACGCCGGCGTCGATCGTCCGCAAGATCAACGATGTCATGGAAGGCGCGCGCAGCGAAGGCGAAAGCGAACGAGGTCGTGGCCGCGGCGCGCGCAAGGTGGCTGAGCCGGTTGCCGATTACCGCCTGCTGTCGCCGGAGCAGATCGCGGCAAAGATCCGCCAGCTCGAGGCGCAGATGTACAAGCATGCGCAGGATCTCGAGTTCGAGGACGCGGCGCGTCTGCGCGACGAGATCCACCGCGTGCGCGAGCAGGGACTGATCGGCTGATCGTTGTCGGTAACGTGGCTGTCGTCGATGCCGACTAGGCTGCGCCGCATCCGCGGCATGGACGACAACGATGAATCTTGCATTGGCGGCGCCGGCAGGGGCGCCGATCGGCGACCCTCTCACGCGCGCGATTTCCGGTGATGCGCGGTTTGGCGCCGGCCGCGGCGAGCTGGCTGCGCTGCTGCTCGCGACCGAACCGCTGCGCCCCGAAACCTGCGTGCTCGATGCAGCCCAGCGTTTCCTCGAAACCCGTCATGCGGGACTGCTGAGTCTTCCGGTGGTCGCACCGGACGGCCGTCCTGTCGGCATGATCAGTCGCTACGAACTGATGCGCATGTTCCTGCAGCCGTACGGGCGCGAGCTGTACGGACGCCGTCCGATCGCGGTGTTGATGGATCGCGCGCCGCTGGTGCTGTCGCTGGCAAGCTCGATCGACGAGGCGGCGCGAGCAATCGCGTCGCATGTGAGGAGTCCGATCACCGACGACTTCGTGCTGGTGGATGAACGCGGCTACGCCGGCACCGGCCTCGTCCTCGACGTGTTGCACGCGGTCGAGAGCCGCCTCGCCGAGCGTTCGCACGAACTCGAACGTGCCTATGCTCGTCTGAAATCGTCGCAGTCGCAGCTCGTGCAGTCGGAGAAGATGGCCTCGCTCGGACAGATGGTTGCAGGGCTGGTGCACGAGATCAACACGCCGCTCGGCTACGTGCGCAACAACGTCGAAATGACGCGGGTGGCACTCGGCGATGCCGCGCGCCTCGTGTCGGCACAACAGGCGGTGATCGACGCGGTGACGGGCGAGGGCGAGCCGGGCGACCAGCTCGATGCGCTCATTGCCGAGATCGGCCAGTTGCGGGTTACGGTCGATCCGGCCGCACTCGACGACCTGTGCGGGTTGCTCGATGACACCGTGCACGGCATCGGCCAGATCGGTGAGCTCGTGCTGAACCTCAAGGACTTCAGTCGCCTCGACCAGGCGGGCATGCAGAAGGCCGACATCAATCGCCTCGTCGAGAGCGCGCTGCGCATCGTCGCGCACGTGCTGCGCAAGCGCGATATCGAAGTCGTGCTCAAGCTCGGCGAGATCCCGCCGCTGGACTGCGCGCCGGCGCAGATCAACCAGGTGCTGCTCAACCTGCTGGGCAACGCGGCGCAGGCGATCGAGCACAACCACGGGCGCATCGTCGTCGCGACCCGGATGCTCGATCGCCGCGCGATCGTCATGATCGAGGACAACGGCAAGGGCATCGAGGCGAGCAACCTGCCGCGCATCTTCGATCCGTTCTTCACGACCAAGCCGATCGGGCAGGGCAGCGGCATGGGGCTGTCGATCTCGCACCAGATCGTCGATCAGCACGGCGGCGTGATCCGGGTCAGCTCGAAGCCGGGCGTCGGCACCCGTTTTCTCGTGGTGCTGCCGCTGGGCCCGGACGGGGCGGATGCATGAACGCGCCGTTGCCCTGCGTATTGTTCGTCGACGACGAGGAACGCATCCTGCGCTCGCTGCGCATGCTGTTTCGTGGTCGTTGCGAAACCCTCGCGACAACGTCGGCGCGCGAGGCGATCGAGTGGGTGCGCCAGCGCCCGGTGCACGTGATCGTCAGCGACCAGCGCATGCCGGAGATGGGTGGCGTCGAGGTCCTGCGCGAGGTCGCGACGATTTCGCCGGCGACGATGCGCATCCTCCTGACCGGATACGCGGACATCGATGCGGTGACCGCTGCGGTCAACGAGGGCGAGATCTACCGCTTCATCGAGAAGCCGTGGCTGGCGCGGCAGCTGATCGCGACGGTCGAGCAGGCCGCGCGCGTCGCGATGCACGATTTCGCCGCGGCATCGCGTGAACAGATCCGCGTGGCGCCGCCGGAGGCCGCGTTCGCTTCGGTGGCCGCGCGGGTCGTCGTGCTCGACGAGGAGGGGGCCCTTGCGGCGCAGGTGCGCGAGCTGCTGCCCGGGGCGGTGCAGGTCGAACACGCGAGTGACCTGGAGGGAGCACTCGATCTGCTCGTCGACCATGACGTCGCGGTGATCGTCGCGCGCCTGTCGAGCGCCGACGGCGAGGTTGCAGATGCCCTGAAGCAGCTGAAGACGTTGCGGCCCGCGACGCTGGCGATCGTGGTATCGACGTTGCGCGACAGTCGCTTGCTGATCGGCCTGATCAATGAAGGCCAGGTGTTCCGCTTCCTGCTGCAACCGCCGCCGCGCGAGCTGCTGCGGCGTGGCCTGATCGCCGCGCTCGAGCGCCACGAGCAGCTGCGGACTCAGTCGAACCTGCTGCGCCGACACGCGGTGGAGGTGTCGAGCGTGCCATCGTCCGCGACGATGCCCGGGCGCCTGCTGCGGGCGTGGCGTCGCCTGCGCGAGGCCGCGGTCATGCGCATCGCCTGATTCCGCTTGCCCATGCCCCAGCATGAATCCTGGGGCGAACGGGGCGGGCGTTTTCGCTTCGACGGGTTGTTCCGTCGCTGGCGCTGTGCTACCTTGCGCGCCCTTCGCAAGGCGGCAGTTTGCGCAGGCAGTTTCGATTCCAACCGGGCGGTTAGCTCAGCGGTAGAGCACTACCTTGACATGGTAGGGGTCACAGGTTCGATCCCTGTACCGCCCACCAGGAGCCTTAGTTCGAAAGAACATGATCACCATGACGCGAACCTTCGACAACATCGACTGAAAGCCGCGCAAGGTCTCCTGGTATCAAGAAAGGGCGCCTTGGCGCCCTTTTTTATTGGCCGATGGCCAGCAGGCTGGAAGCGCGACAGGCGGCTTCCGGCGAACGGAAGAAGATCCCATGATCAATGTGACGCTACCCGACGGCAGCAGGAAGCAGTTCGACAACCCGCCCAGTGTGCAGGACGTTGCTGCATCGATCGGCGCGGGGCTCGCCAAGGCGGCGCTGGCCGGCAAGGTCGACGGCGAACTCGTCGACAGCAGCCGCGTCATCGACCATGACGCGAGGCTCGAGATCGTCACCGAAAAAAGTCCCGAAGCGCTCGAGGTGATCCGTCACTCGACCGCGCATCTGCTCGCCCAGGCTGTGCAACGCCTGTTCCCGAAGGCGCAGGTGACGATCGGTCCGGTGATCGACAACGGTTTCTATTACGACTTCGCGTTCGAGCGGCAGTTCACGCCCGAGGATCTCGCGCTGATCGAGGCCGAGATGAAGAAGATCGCGGCCGAGGCCTTGCCGGTGTCGCGTTCGGTCCTGCCGCGCGACGAGGCGGTGAAGTTCTTCCGCGCGAGGGGCGAGGAATACAAGGCGCAGATCATCGAAAGCATTCCGGCCAGCGAGGCGCTGTCGCTGTACTCGCAGGGCGAGTTCACCGACCTCTGTCGCGGCCCGCACGTGCCGAACACGAGCCGGCTCAAGAGTTTCAAGCTCATGAAGGTGGCCGGCGCCTATTGGCGCGGCGATTCGAACAACGAGATGCTGTCGCGCATCTACGGCACCGCCTGGCTCAACGACAAGGACCTTGCGGCCTACCTGACGCAGATCGAGGAAGCGGAGAAGCGCGACCATCGCAAGATCGGCAAGCAGCTCGACCTGTTCCACATCCAGGAAGAAGCGCCGGGTCTGGTGTTCTGGCATCCGAAGGGCTGGTCGATCTGGCAGGTGGTCGAGCAGCGCATGCGCAAGGTCTACCGCGACAGCGGCTACCAGGAAGTGCGCTGCCCGCAGATTCTCGACGTGTCCTTGTGGAAGAAGTCCGGTCACTGGGACAACTACAAGGACAACATGTTCTTCACCGAGTCCGAGAAGCGGACCTACGCGTTGAAGCCCATGAATTGCCCCGGCCACGTACAGGTGTTCAACCAGGGGCTGCGCAGCTATCGCGACCTGCCGATCCGTTACGGCGAGTTCGGTGCCTGCCACCGCAACGAGCCGTCCGGCGCGCTGCACGGCATCCTGCGCGTGCGCGGTTTCACCCAGGACGACGGCCACATCTTCTGCACCGAGGACCAGATCGAGGCCGAGGTGACGGCGTTCCACCGCCAGGCGATGCAGGTCTACGCCGAATTCGGCTTCAGCGACGTCCAGCTGAAGATCGCCCTGCGCCCGGAACCGCGCCTCGGAGACGATGCGACCTGGGACAAGGCGGAGGAGGCGCTGCGCTCGGCCCTGCGTGCCGCCGGGGTGGAGTGGCAGGAGCTGCCGGGCGAGGGCGCCTTCTACGGCCCCAAGATCGAGTACCACCTGAACGACGCGATTGGCCGCACCTGGCAGCTCGGGACCATGCAGGTCGACTTCATGATGCCGCAGCGCCTCGGCGCTGAATACGTCGACGAGCACAGCCAGAAGCGCCATCCGGTCATGCTGCATCGCGCGATCGTCGGCTCCATGGAGCGTTTCATCGGGATCCTGGTCGAAAACCACGCCGGCGCGTTCCCGCCCTGGCTTGCCCCGGTCCAGGCGGTCGTCCTGAACATTACGGATGCCCAGGCCGGTTTCGTCAATGAAGTGGCGCAAGCCCTTGTGGCAAAAGGTTTCCGGGTGGAGGCCGATTTGCGTAACGAGAAAATCGGTTATAAAATCCGCGAACACACGTTGGACAAGGTGCCCTACCTCCTGGTCGTTGGCGACCGGGAAAGGGAGGCGGGGGCCGTCGCCGTGCGTACGCGTGCGGGTGAGGATCTGGGGTCGATGCCGATTTCCAGCTTCGCCGAACGCTTGGAGTCCGAGTGCCGCCCGCGCTGAAGCGCCGTCACGCGGAAAAGAGTTTCCCCCTTGGAGGACTGACGTATCGCCACTGATAGCAAGCCGAATCGCAGGAACCACGAAATCCGTGTTCCGCGAGTCCGCGTGATCGGCGCTGAAGGGGAGCAGGTCGGAATCCTGTCCCGCGACGAAGCGCTCGCCATGGCCCAGGACGCTGGTCTGGATCTGGTCGAGATCCAGCCGAACGGCGACCCGCCGGTCTGCCGCATCATGGATTTCGGCAAGTTCAAGTTCGACGCGCAGAAGAAGGCGCACGCGGCGAAGAAGAAGCAGAAGCAGGTCGAGATCAAGGAACTCAAGTTCCGCCCGGTTACCGATGTCGGTGACTACACGATCAAGATGCGCAACCTGCGGCGCTTCCTCGAGGAAGGCGACAAGGTCAAGATCACGATCCGCTTCCGCGGTCGCGAGATGACCCATCAGGAGCTTGGTCGGGCGATGGTCGACAAGATCTCGGCCGAGATCGCCGAGGAAGCGGTGATCGAGCAGTATCCGAGGATGGAAGGGCGCCTGATGGTCATGATGATCGCGCCCAAGAAGAAGATTTGATTTGCTGTTGTTGAAGAGTGCGGTCAGGACGACCGCTTTGGTTTCGCGCTCAGGACGAGCGCAAAAGTAGACGTAACACTAGGAGCCGGCCCGCGATGCGGGCCAAACAAGCCGGAACGAGCAGGACGGAAAGCGTGGCGAAGGCCACCGCTCGCACCAGTAACGAAAATCACCGAAGGAGTTGGGTCATGCCCAAGATGAAGACCAATCGGGCCGCTGCCAAGCGGTTCCGCAAGACCGCGTCCGGCAAGTTCAAGTGCGGCCACGCGTTCAAGAGCCACATCCTCACGAAGAAGGCCACCAAGCGCAAGCGTGGCCTGCGTGCGACCAACCACGTGCGCGCGGAAGACGCCGGTCGCGTCTCGCGCATGCTGCCGTACGCATAAGGAGGACGAGACATGGCACGAGTAAAGCGTGGCGTCATCGCCCACCGTCGTCACAAGAAGATCCTCGGCAAGGCCAAGGGTTACTACAACGCGCGCCGCAAGGTTTTCCGCGTCGCCAAGCAGGCCGTCACCAAGGCGCACCAGTACGCCTACATCGGCCGCAAGCAGAAGAAGCGCAACTTCCGCGCACTGTGGATCGTCCGCATCAATGCGGGCGCGCGCCAGTTCGGCCTGTCCTACAGCCGCCTGATGAACGGCCTCAAGAAGGCCGACATCACGCTCGACCGCAAGGTGCTGGCGGATCTCGCCGTGCACGACATCAAGGCGTTCGGTGCGTTGGCGGAAAAGGCAAAGGCCAGCCTGGCGGCTTGAGTCTTGCGAAGGCTGATCGCGCGGAAGCTTCCGCCGCCGGCCATCGCAATGCGTGAAGTACGCGGGGAGGAGGCCTGGCCTCCTCCCCGTTTGCGTTTTTGAACGCATGCAAAATCACGGAAGGACTCCTTCCTGGGAGCCGTTTCGCGCGAACGCGGGAGTCCGTGGTGATCGTGCATGACGTGAATCGTAGTTCCCGCGCGCGCGGGATGCAGAAGCACAGGAACCGCAACGATGGCTGATCTCGAAGCGCTGTCCAACACCGCCCTGGCCGACATCGCGGCGGCGCCGTCGCTGGAAGCCCTCGACGCGCAACGCGTCGCGTTGCTCGGCAAGGGCGGCGCGATCACCGCTGCGCTGAAGGCGCTTGGTGCGTTGCCGCCGGACGAAAAGAAGGCGCGCGGCGCCGAGGTCAATCGCGCGAAGGAGCGCATCGCCGACGCGATCGCCGTACGCAAGGCGGCGCTGGAACAGGCCGAGCTGGATCGCCGCCTCGCTTCCGAGCGCATCGACGTGACCCTGCCGGGCCGGCGCGGCACGCGCGGCGGCCTGCATCCGATCACGCGCACGCTGGATCGCGCCGTCGAGATTTTCGCGCGCCTCGGCTACGAACTTGCCGACGGCCCGGAGATCGAGACCGACTGGTACAACTTCGAGGCGCTGAACTTCCCGCCGGACCATCCGGCGCGCACGATGCACGACACCTTCTGGTTTCCCGACGGTCGCCTGCTGCGTACCCACACCTCGCCGGTGCAGATCCGCGCCGCGACCGGGCGCACGCCGCCGATCCGCCTGATCTCGATCGGCAAGGTCTATCGCAGCGACTCCGACCAGACGCACTCGCCGATGTTCCACCAGATCGAAGGCCTGCTCGTGGGCGAGGACGTCAGTTTCGCCGACCTCAAGGGCACGCTCACCGAATTCGTGCGCGCGTTCTTCGAGCGCGACTTCGAGATGCGCTTCCGGCCCAGCTATTTCCCGTTCGTCGAACCGGGTGCCGAAGTCGACATCCGCTGGGATCGCGAGGACGGCACGCAGTCGTGGCTTGAGGTGCTCGGCTGCGGCATGGTGCATCCGAACGTGCTGCGCAACTGCGGCATCGATCCGGAGCGCTACACCGGCTTCGCGTTCGGCATGGGCGGCGAGCGCTTCGCGATGCTGCGCTACGGCGTCAACGACCTGCGCCAGTTCTTCGAGAACGACCTGCGGTTCCTCAGGCAGTTTGCCTGAGAGCCGGGATTCGGGATTGGAGATTCGATATTCGTAGAAGCCGGACTCCATCCTGAATCACCGCGCAAGCTCTTCCGAATCCCCAATCCCGAGTCTCCAACCCCGGCCCTTCCATGAAATTCTCCGAAAACTGGCTGCGCGAACTCGTCGACATTCCCGTCGACCGTGATGCGCTGATGCACCGCCTGACGATGGCCGGCCTGGAGGTCGAAGGCGTCGAACCGCTCGGTATGGCGCTCGACGGGGTCGTGGTCGGCGAAATCGTCGGTTGCGAACCGCATCCGAACGCCGACAAGCTGCGTGTGTGCCAGGTCGCGATCGGTGCGGACGCGCCGCTCGTGATCGTCTGCGGCGCGCCGAACGCGCGTCTCGGGTTGAAAGCGCCGCTGGCGATGATCGGAACAACGATGCAGAACGGCATCGAGATCAAGCGCGCCGCACTGCGCGGCATCGAATCGAACGGCATGCTGTGTTCGGCGAAAGAACTCGGCATCGACGCGGACGCGTCCGGCCTGATGGAACTGCCGGGGGATGCGCCGGTCGGCACGCCGCTCGCAGCCTATCTCGGGCTCCCCGATGCGAGCATCGAGATCAAGCTGACGCCGAATCGCCCGGATTGCCTCAGCGTGTCCGGCCTCGCCCGCGATGCCTCGGCGTTGTTCGGCAGCGCGCTGCACGTACCGGCTGCGGATGCCGTTGCGGCGGTCGCGAACGGATCGCGCGATGCGACGCTCGATGCCGGTGCCGACTGTCCACGCTACCTGGGTCGCGTCATCGAAGGCATCGACACGACCGCAAAGACACCGTTGTGGATGGCGGAGCGCCTGCGCCGCAGCGGCGTGCGTCCGGTCAGCGCGATGGTCGACGTGACCCAGTACGTCATGCTCGAGCTCGGCCAGCCGATGCATGCCTATGACAACGATCGACTCGATGGCGCGATCAGCGTGCGGCGAGCGCGCCCTGGCGAGAAGGTGAGACTGCTCGACGGCAACGAGCACGCCGTCGACGAGGATTTCCTCGTGATCGCGGATCGTACCGGGCTGCATGGTCTCGCCGGCATCATGGGCGGATACGACTCGCGCGTCACCGATGCGACGCGCACGGTATTCCTCGAAGCCGCGCACTTCGCGCCGGCGGCGATCATGGGGCGTGCGCGCAAGCTCGGCCTGCACACCGACGCCTCGCATCGCTTCGAACGTGGCGTCGACCCGGACTCGCCGCGCCGAGCGATCGAACGTGCGACCGCACTGATTCTCGCGATTGCCGGTGGCTCGCCGGGGCCGGTGAGCGAGTCGGTGCAGCGCGGGAACCTGCCGCAGCGCGCGCCGGTCGTGCTGCGTCGCGCACGCATGACGCGCCTGCTCGGCATCGAAATCGCCGATTCCGATGTCGCGCGCATCCTGGCTGCGCTCGGAATGAAGGTCGAGACCACCGCGGACGGCTGGCGTGCGATTCCGCCGAGCCATCGCTTCGACATCCAGATCGAGGAGGACCTCATCGAGGAAGTCGTGCGCGTGCACGGTTATGAGAGAGTGCCGACGCGTGCGCCGCGCGGCGAACTGCTCGGCCCGACGCTGCCGGAGGCGAGGCTGGAAACGGCGCGCCTGCGCGCGCAACTGGTCGCGCGCGACTACGCCGAGGCGATCTGCTACGCGTTCGTGGCGCCCGAACTGCTCGGCAAGTGGAAACTGGACGATGGCGCGGTCGCGCTCGCCAATCCACTGTCGGCCGAACTTGGCGTGATGCGCACGTCGTTGCTGCCGGGCCTGGTGGAGGCGCTTTCGACGAACCGCCGCCGGCAGCAGACGCGCGTGCGCCTGTTCGAAACGGGCAATGTCTTTCGCGAGGGAGCGGACGAAGACCAGCGCATCGCCGGCGTCGCCTGCGGGCGCGCAGTCGCCGAGAACTGGGCGAGCGAGGCGCGTGCGGTCGACTTCTTCGACCTCAAGGGCGATGTGCAGTCGCTGTTCGCGCTCACCAATGCGCCGGCGTCGTTCAGTTTCGTGCCGGGCGGTCCGCCCTGGCTACACCCGGGACAGGCCGCGGAAGTCCATCGTGACGGCGCCGTGGTCGGCTGGCTCGGTGCGCTGCACCCGGACCTGCTGAAAGCACTCGATATCGACGGCGACGTCTTCGTGTTCGAATTCGAGGTCGATGCACTGTCGCGGCGCGACCTGCCGAAGGCCGAGCCGGTGTCGCGTTATCCGTCGGTGCGGCGCGACCTGTCGTTCGAGTTGCCGGAAACGGTCGCGTACGGGGCCGTCGAGGCGGCGATCCGTGATGCGGTTGGCGAAACCCTGTCGGAAGTCATCCTGTTCGACCGCTATGTAGGTGCAAACCTCGGCAGCGGCATCAAAAGTCTCGCTATTGGCTTGATTTTGCAGGATGGTTACCGCACCCTTACGGATCAGGACGCTGACCGCTGCACGGCTCTCGCGGTTGCCGCACTGGAATCGGTATGCAAAGCAAAGTTGCGAGGGTAGGATGGCGTTGACGAAGGCGGAGATGGCCGAGCGTCTGTTTCTGGACGTCGGTCTCAACAAGCGTGAAGCCAAGGAATTCGTCGACGCGTTCTTCGAAGTCGTGCGCGATGCGCTTGAGAAAGGGGAGCAGGTGAAGCTGTCGGGTTTCGGCAACTTCGATCTGCGTTTCAAGAATCAGCGTCCAGGGCGTAACCCCAAGACCGGCGTGGAAATTCCGATTTCCGCGCGGAGGGTGGTGACGTTCCGTCCGGGACAGAAACTGAAGGTCCGGGTCGAAGCCTATGCTGGATCAGGGCAGCAATAGCGAACTTCCGGTCATCCCGGCAAAACGCTATTTCACCATCGGTGAGGTCAGCGAGCTGTGCGCCGTGAAGCCGCACGTGCTGCGCTATTGGGAACAGGAGTTCTCGAACCTCAAGCCGGTAAAGCGTCGCGGCAACCGCCGCTACTACCAGCGTCATGACGTCCTGATGATCCGGCAGATCCGTTCGCTGCTGTACGATCAGGGCTTCACGATCACCGGCGCGCGCCAGCGTCTGGAAGGCACGCAGGCGCGTGCCGAATCGAGCATATCGGGCCAGATCGTGCGCCAGGTGCGCATGGAGCTCGAGGAAGTCCTGCAAATCCTGCGCCGCTGACCCCGCGAAGCATCTGCTAGAATGCGCGGCTCTTGTTGAGAAGTGCGGCCAGGACGGCCGCGTTTTGATGTCCGCGATTCAGGATGATCGCAGAAGTACCACGGCCGGGACGGTCGCTTTTTGATGTTCGCAATCACGGATGATTACCAATCGGGGCGTAGCGCAGCCTGGTAGCGCACCTGCCTGGGGGGCAGGGGGTCGTGGGTTCGAATCCCGCCGCCCCGACCAAACGAAAGGACGGGCCCTTGTGGCCCGTTTTTCATTTGGCTCAGGAGAGGACGAGAAACTCGTGTTTCGCGGGAAACGCGCGATGGCTCGACTGCGTAATATTTTCCATCTCCGACGATACCTGTCCACGCTGGCCCCAAAAGCGCCGGCTTGTCGACGCAGGTCATGCGCCGTAGCATGCCCGGCTCCCTTCCAGCCGAGCGGCGCTTGCTTCGCAGCCTCCCCATACAGATGAATGCCACGCGCCGCACGCTGTACCCCGAGATCGAACCGTTCGACACCGGCTTCCTGCAGTTGTCGCCGTTGCACCGGATGTACTACGAGCAGTGCGGCAACCCCGCCGGCAAACCCGTGGTGTTTCTGCATGGCGGGCCAGGTGCAGGTTGCAACGCGAATTCGCGTCGCTATTTCGACCCCGCGCGCTACCGCATCGTGCTGTTCGACCAGCGCGGTTGCGGGCGCTCGACCCCGCATGCCGAGCTCGTGGACAACACGACCTGGCATCTTGTCGCCGACATTGAAAACCTGCGCGAGCACCTCGGCATTGCGCGCTGGCAGATATTCGGTGGTTCCTGGGGATCCACGCTGGCGTTGGCCTATGCCGAGACGCACCCCGCGCGCGTGACCGAATTGGTTCTGCGTGGAATCTTCATGCTGCGGCGCTGGGAACTCGAGTGGTTCTACCAGAAAGGTTGCGATGCGCTGTTCCCGGACGTCTGGGAGAAATACCTCGAGCCGATCCCGTTGGCCGAGCGGGGCGACCTGATGAGCGCCTATCATCGCCGCCTTACCAGCCCGGATCCGGTGGCGCGCGTCGCAGCCGCGCGCGCATGGTCGATCTGGGAGGGTGCGACGAGTTTTCTGCTGCAGGACCCGGCGCACATCGCCTCCAGCGGTGAGGACGAGTTCGCGCTCGCGTTCGCGCGCATCGAGAACCACTATTTCGTAAACGGAGGTTTCTTCGACAGCGACGACCAGTTGCTGCGCGATGCGCATCGCCTGAAGGGCATCCCCTCGGTCATCGTGCAAGGGCGCTACGACGTCGTCTGCCCGATGCGCAGCGCGTGGGATCTGCATCGCGCATGGCCGGAAGCGGACTTGCGCATCGTCGCAGACGCCGGTCATTCGGCGTTGGAACCGGGCATCGTGCACGAGTTGGTCGAGGCGACCGACCGCTTCCGTTGATTGATCGCCGTCAGGGCCGCGGAGCGAGCTCTGCTCTTGTATCCGCGATTTCGCCTCGATCGGGCGGTGGATCGATTTTGCGGGTGGCACATCCCTGTGCCGGCCCTGGCGGTTCCGGGATGTACCCATGCCAGGGCTCGTGAAGCAATCGGCGTCCTGTCGATTTCTCCGCGATTTGCGCATCCGGTACGCGACCGGATGCGCTGCCACGGATCGGGCTGTCATGCTCGATCCGCGTGCAAACCTTCCGTGGTTTGCCTTCGAGGCCTTGCAGCCCCTCAGTCCGCGCTGGCAACCGCGTCGTCGCTGATGCATTCGCGCACGAAGGTCTTGCGCTCATTGCCCTTGAGACCCTTCTCCTTCGCCTCGGCGCTGCAGGCCTTGCGCTTGAGCTGGGCCGGAGTCGGCGCCGACTTGTCCGCGTGCGCTGCGAGCTCGGTCGAGCCGCCCTTGAGGCAAGTGCTCATGAAGCCCCGGCGATCGTCGCCCTTGAGCGACTGCGCCTTTGCCTCTGCATTGCAGTTCTTCATGCGCTGCTGCTGCGCGGTCAGCGCCTTGCCGGATTTGCCGACGGCGGTGGCGTCCTGCGCCGGGGCTGCGTGGATACTGCCTGCGAACGCGAAGGCGATAGCGAGGGCCAGCGACGGGATGTTCCTGATCTGCATTGGTGACACTCCTCCCTGATGGATGAATCCGCGACCGGTTCCGATCGCGGTGGAGAAAGTGTGCGCAGGTCGGCACGGGCCGCACAGAGGAAGAACCCGGCGCGCGATGAAAGCCGTCATCGCCGTAGTAGCGACGAAAACGCCGACGTTCTTGTAGGAAAACGGAGGCCCCCGGGCGTGCCTGCAATTGCTCCTGGATCGCGACACACGGGGATGTGCGGAGTGCTCGCTGGCGTCGGGAGCGCCAGATGCCAGGCATACCGACCGTCCATGGTCATACGCCTGCAATTGCTCCTGCATTGCAGGCATACCGACCGTCCATGGTCATAAGCGGAAGGCCCGCGTTGGCGGGCCTTCGCGTTGTTGCAACTCGAACCAGGGTTCAGTGTGCGGCGGCGCCGTCACCCTTGAGGCATGTGCTCATGTAGCTCTTGCGCGCATCACCCTTCAGCGACTTCGACTTCGCGTCTGCGCTGCAGGTCTTCATCTTCTCCTGCTGGGTCGCCTTGTCCGTGCTGGCGGTGGTCGCTGCCGCGGCCGGTGCAGGCGCTGCTGTGGCCGCGGTACCCTTCAGGCACGTGCTCATGTAGTTCTTGCGCGCATCGCCCTTCAGCGACTTCGACTTCGCGTCTGCGCTGCAGGTCTTCATCTTTTCCTGCTGGGTCGTCTTCGCGCTCGGCGCCGCGGCAACCGTTTCGCCCTTCAGGCAGGCGCTCATGAACGTCTTGCGCTCGTCGCCGGTCTTGCCGGTTGCCTGCTTGTTGCACTGGACCATGCGTTCCTGCTGCGGCGTCAGGCTCTTGCCCGACTTCGACGCGTCCTGCGCAAACGCAGCGCCGGAACCGACTGCAAGCGCAAGCGCCAGGACCAGCGATGACGTCGTCTTCAGCTGCATGATGGAACTCCTCTCTGCGATGATGGGCCGCTGCCGTGCGGCAACGGTGCGGCGCAGTCTACGCCGCGCACCGTCGGGTGGAAGAGGGGGCCGGGGAATCCTCATGATCGCGTTGCCGGCGATTCAGCCGTGGCGACGCCACGGCTATGCGAGGAATTTGTGCGGTTGCGGCCGCGCCGCACCGCGCGTGATCAAGCGGCGGCGCGCGCGACTTCCGGCTTGCGTGGGCCTTCGAGCAGGGCGCGGCGCACGCCTTCGACCAGCAGGTCCGCTTCGGCGGGGGTGATGCCGAAATGCGGGGTGAATCGCAGCGAGTTCGCGCCGCCGTGGATCACGCCGTAACCATGCTCGCGCATCCACTCCTCGGTGCTGCCGGCGCCGTAGCACTTGAACTCGGCCGCCAGTTCGCACGAGAACAGCAGGCCGGTGCCTTGCACCTTGGTGATGTAACCCGGCAGTTCCGCCTTGAGCTTGCCGAGCTTGCTGAGGAATTCCTTGCCGCGCGTGCGGATGTTCTCGCGCATCGCGGGAGTGAGCGCCTTGAGCACGGTGCAGGCGACGTCGAGAGCGCGCGGGTTCGCGGTCATCGTGTTGCCGTAGATGCCCTTCTTGTACAGCTCGGCCGCGTGCGCGTTCGCCGCCAGTACCGACAGCGGATACTGGCCTGCATTGAGCGCCTTCGAATAGGTTTCCAGATCCGGTGCTTCGAGCTGTTCGAAGCCCGGGTAGTCGACGATCGAGAGCACGCCATGCGCACGCAGGCCGGCCTGGATCGAGTCGACCAGCAGCAGGCTGCCGTGGGCACGGGTCAGCTCGCGCGCAGCCGCATAGAACTCCGGCGTCACGCCACGGCCCGGATCGCCTTCGCCCATCACCGGCTCGATGAACACCGCCTCGATGAACCAGCCGTTCCTGTCGGCATCGGCAAACACCTGCTTGAGGTGCTCGATGCTGTACGGCTCGACCGTCAGCAGGCTGTTCTCGTTGCGGAAGCTGGCGAGGTTCTGCTCGTAGGCCTTGCGCGAAGAGTCGGAGTAGATCGCCGGGCGTTCGGTGCGGCCATGGAAGGCACCCTTGATCGCGACGCGCTTGATCGTGCGACCGGCGTGGCGCGCGCCCGGGTCAGTCATCAGCTTGGCGTTGACGTCGATGATGCGGCAGGCCAGCGAGACGGACTCGGAGCCCGAATTGAGGCACATGAACTTCACGTACGGACAGCCGCCGCGCGTATGCCCGATCTCCTTGCGCAGCGCCTTGCCGAATTTGAGTTGCGACAGGTTCGGCGTCATCACGTTCGCCATCACCTGCGGGCGCGCGAGCACCGACAGGATGTGCTTCGGCGCATGGCCGAAGCCGAGCATGCCGTAGCCGCCCGCGTCGTAGATCACCGCGCCCTTGAGCGTGACCAGCCACGCGCCGTGCGCGGCCAGCGCGATATACGGGTTGACGCCGTCTTCCGGGTAGAAGTTGACGAAGTCCGCCTGCGCCTGGCGGATCTGCTCGACTTCATCCAGGTGCAGGAAATCCGCCATGCACGAACGCAGCGCCAGATGCGCCGCATACGCCTCGTCGATTGCCTCGACCAGTTCGGCGTCGTTCGCGAGGAAGCGCTCGATGACCGCGTCGGGCAGGCCCGTGGTGCGCACGGCGCCGTCGAACTCGCGCATTTCCTTGAGCTTGGCCAGCATCGGATTCATAGCAACCTCCTCGAAACGACACGTGCCCGCCCCTCGCCGGGTGCGGGCACGTCCGCTTTAATCTTTGATTGGAATGGAAAAAACGGCAAGCAACCAATGTACCACAGGGGGGCTGGCCGCGGTACCCCGGCACGGTGGGTCGTGTGCGCATGACAGTCGTCACGCAGACGGCCTGATAGCTGATTCTGTGGGGATTTTCGCACTCCGCCTAAAGTGGCCCCGATGAATCCACGCAGGAATGGTTCCATGAGTCAGGCGGCCGCGGCGAGCTGGAACGGAGTGCGCATGCGTTATGGCGCGACAATCGCGCTGGACGGGATCGATCTCGCGGTCGGCGCCGGGGAATTGCTGGCGTTGCTCGGGCCCAACGGGGCCGGCAAGAGCACGGCGATCGCGGCCGCGCTCGGTCTGGTCGAGCCGGACGCGGGCGAGGTGCTCCTGTTCGGGCAGTCGCCGCGTGTGCTGGCGACGCGCCGCCACGTCGGGGTGATGCTGCAGGCGGCGAGCATGCCGGATACGCTGAAGGTCGGCGAACTGCTGGCGCAGACGCGCAGCTACTACGCAGACCCGCGCGCAACCGAGGATTGCGTGCGGCGAGCCGGCCTCGACGGTCTGATGGATCGGCGTTACGGCCGGCTCTCCGGCGGCCAGCAGCGCCGCGTGCAGTACGCCCTGGCGATCTGCGGTCGACCACGCCTGCTTTTCCTCGACGAATCGTCGGTCGGGCTCGATGTCGACGCGCGCGAAATACTCTGGCGCTCGGTGCGCGACCTCGTCGCCGAAGGTTGCGCCGTAGTGCTGACGACGCACTATCTGGAGGAAGCCGAAGCGCTTGCGGATCGCGTCGCCGTGCTCGCGCGTGGACGCGTCGTCGCTGCGGGCAGCGTGCAGCAGATCCGCGCCCGGGTGACCCAGCGCCGCATCCGTTGCATCAGCGCGCTCGATGCGACCGCGATTGGTACATGGCCGGAAGTGCGCAGCGTATGTCGCGATGGCGAGCGCATCGAAATCGTGACCGATGCCGCCGAGATCGTCGTGCGGCAGCTGTTGTTCGAGGACAGCGCGGTCAGCGAACTGGAAGTGCAGCGCGCCGGCCTCGCCGAGGCGTTCGTCGAGATCACCCGGGAGGCTGCCTGATGAACACGCTCGCATTGCCCGCGCCGCGGTTTTCGCTGTGGCGCTGCTACGCACTGGAAGCACGCAACGAATTCCTGCGCATGCTGCGCGCGCCTTCATTCGTGTTGCCGACACTGCTGTTTCCGCCGATGTTCTATGTACTGTTCGCCGTGCTGTTCGGAAGTCACAGCGGCTTCGAGGCGAACGTCTATCTGCTGGCGACCTACGGCGTGTTCGGCGTGATGAGTCCGGGTCTGTTCGGTCTCGGCGTCACCGTGGCGACGGATCGCGAGCGCGGCTGGCTGACCCTCAAACGCGCATTGCCGATGCCGCCGGGCGCCTACATCGTGTCGAAACTGGCGATGGCGATGCTGTTCGCGGCGATCATCTTCGCGATGCTTGCCGTGATCTCGATGACGCTCGGCGGGGTACGGCTGCCGCTTTCGGCCTGGCTGTCACTGTTGGCGTTCGACTTGCTCGGCGTATTGCCCTTCTGCGCGATCGGGCTCTTCATCGGCAGCCTCGTCGGTGGCAGCGCGGCACCGGCGATCGCGAACCTGATCTATCTGCCGATGTCGTTCCTGTCCGGCTTGTGGATGCCGCTCGCCGTGCTGCCCGCATTCATCACCAAGCTGGCCCCGTTGTGGCCGGCCTGGCACCTCGGCCGACTGGCGCTTGCGGCCGTCGGGCAGGCGCCAGGGGAGGCGTTGCTGCCACATGTGCTTGCGCTCGCCCTGGTCGCCGCGCTGTTCGCCCTGCTTGCGCGCCGGCGCCTGGTGCGCGGGTGAACGGGGCCAGCGTGCGCTCGATCCGTGCTCGCCTGCGCGTGACGGCCGTCGTGTACCTGATGGCTCTGCTCGCATTCGCGATGATGCGCCTGCACGCGTGAATGCGACCGGCCTATGATCCGCATCCATCGACCGGAACGAAGGGAGCCGGCATGAGACGTCTCGACACCGCATTGGCGGATTTGCGCTCGCGACTGCATGCGCGCCTGGCCGAGCAGGGCTGGGCGCCGCTGTGGAGCCTGCTCTATCTCGGTTTCCTGTTCATGAACTTCAGCGCGAGCCGGTACTGGCTGGGGTTTACCGTGGCCAGCGTGCTCGTGTTCCTGCCGCTGTATTTTCTCGCGCAGTTGCGCAGCGGGCGGCGCCAGCTGGTCTATGCCATGGCCGTCGCCCTGCTTGGCTATCTGCTGCTGCCGCAGAACACCGGTGCGAACACGTACCTCATCTACGCCGGCGCGATGGTGGGTGCGAGCGGGGTCGGCTTGCGTGCGTTGCTGAAATGGATCATCGCTGCAACGCTGGTGTTTGCGCTCGAAGCGTGGCTGCTCGCCTGGCCGGAGCGGTTCGTCGGGCTGTCGGTCGTGGTCACCGCGATGCTGATGGTTGCGATCGGTGCCGCCAACCACTTCCACCACGAGAAGCGCCTGCGTCAGGCCGAGTTGAAGCTCAGTCACGACGAAGTGCGCCGACTCGCGGCGCTGGCCGAGCGTGAGCGCATCGGTCGCGACCTGCACGACCTGCTCGGACACACCTTGTCGCTGATCACGCTGAAGTCGGAACTCGCCGTGAAACTGTTCGACCGGGAGCCGCTGGCGGCACGCCGCGAGATCGTCGATGTCGAACGCGTCGCACGCGATGCACTCGGTCAGGTGCGGCGCGCGGTTACCGGCATCCGTACTGCCGGTCTCGCTGCAGAGCTGGCATCGGCGCGCCTGCTGCTCGAATCGGGTGACGTGCGCCTCGACTACGCGATTGCGACGGCCACGCTGCCGCCCGAGGTGGAAACCGTGCTCGCGCTGACCTTGCGCGAGGCGATCACCAATATCCAGCGCCACGCGCGCGCGTCGCAGGCGCGGGTGGAGATGGTCGTCGAAGCCGGTGAGGCGCGCCTGGCCATCCTCGATGACGGCGTCGGTGGCGTGATCGTGCCGGGCAACGGACTCGGCGGGATGCGCGAACGGTTGGCCCTGCTCGATGGTCGCCTCGAGATCGAGTCGGCGCGCGGGCGCGGGACGAGGTTGCGGGCGTCGATCCCGCTGCCATCGTCCGATGTGGCGGCAACCGCGCACGCACTCGCCTGATCCCGCGGATACCCGGATCGGGGTGGCGACTTGCGCTACAGTCCGCCCGCCCACGAAATTGCCCGCCGAGGACCCTTCAACCGTGATCCGCGTGCTGCTTGCCGAAGACCAGGCGCTCGTACGCGGCGCGCTGTCCGCGTTGCTGAAGCTCGAATCCGACATCGACGTGGTCGGCGCCGCCGCGGACGGCGAGGAGGCGTGGCGCGGCGTGCAGCACTTCAAGCCGGACGTGCTCGTCACCGACATCGAGATGCCGGGACTGACCGGGCTCGAACTCGCGCAGCGCGTGCAGCGCCACGGACTCGCGTGCAAGGTGGTGATCGTGACGACGTTCGCGCGCCCCGGCTTCCTGCGCCGCGCACTCGAGGCCGGGGTCGGCGGCTACCTGCTCAAGGATGCGCCTGCCGAGCAGCTTGCCGAGGCCTTGCGCAAGGTGCATCGCGGCGGGCGCGCGATCGATCCGCAACTCGCGGTCGAAGCCTGGTCCGATGCCGACCCGCTGAATGATCGCGAACGGCAGGTGCTGCGCTTCGCGGGCGAGGGGCTTTCGGCCGGCGACATTGCCGAACGCCTGAACCTTTCCCAGGGCACCGTGCGCAACTATCTTTCCGAAGCGATCGGCAAGCTCGGCGTCGGCAACCGCATCGAAGCCTATCGGCTCGCACGGCAGAAAGGCTGGCTGTGAGAGCTTGCCGAGGCGAGTCCGGACATGCGCCGGACTCGTCGATGAAACATTCCGCGCGGCGCGGATTTTTCGCAAGAGGGTATCTCAGTGGATATGCAACGTCGGCGGTCGCGGCCAGAACGCGATGCCGGCGCGACCGGGATCGGTGGTGGCATTGGCAAGCGGCGCCAGTGCCGTCGCCGCGTAGCCGGTGACGGCGCCGGCGCCGACCGTCGGAACCAGCGAGTAGCCGACGACCGTCAATGAGTATTCGTAACCGGCCCAAAGCTGGCCACGACTGTCGAATGCGAGGCCACCGACGTAGCCGCTGGGTGTGCCCGCGTGCGGCGTCCCGCCGGTGTCGATGGAGTACAGCGGCGCCGTGGTTGCGTTGAGGCCGGCGGCGGCGAGCTGGGCGGCGGAGTACACGGCGATGGTCGGGCCGTTGTTGCTGCCGACCCAGAGACTGCCGAAGGCATCGAACGCGAGCCCTTCCGAATTGGTCATGGTCGCGTGGGTGATGCTCTTGTCGATGTGCCCGGTTGCTGGATCCATGCGCACGATCGTCTGGTTGTCATAGCTGCCGACCCAGAGCTTGCCCTGCGCATCGAACGCGAGGCCGACCGGCGTGGAAAGCACGTTGTTGTCGCCGAGCAGGGTCGACGCAGGCGTGCCTCCGCCGTTGAGCGCGGCAATCGTGTAGCGGCAGATCTGGTGGACGCCGAATCCGCGCGTGACATAGGCATTGCTGCCGAAGAACGCCAGATCGAATACGTCGCCATTGCCGCATGACCCGAGATCGGTCTGACCCGTGGAAGGAACCAGTCCGCCGGCCAACACAGCGTTGCGGTTGTAGCGATCCAGACGTCCGGCCAGCGCGTGGACCGCCCATAGACTGCCGTCCGGCGCGATCGAAACCGTGTTCATGGAATGCGTCGAGGCCAGCTCGGCGCTCCCCGCGTAGACGAATCGAGGCGCCGCGGGCGCGGGCGCCGGTACGCGCGTGAAGAGTTGCAGGGCGCCACCGTTGCCGCCGCCAACGGCCACGTCGTACTGCGGCACGAGCAGGTATTCCGTCTCGAAGCTGTCGGCAAATATCGAATCCGGTTGCGGTCCGCCCGTGCCCGCAGCGATCAGGCTGACATCGTCGACATACATGATCGGCTGCACCCCGCCGGCGGTCTGCAGGTCGATGCGATTGAACGCGTCATTGAAGCCGAGCGTGGCGAACGAGACGTCGATCTGCGTCCAGGTGTTGGCGGTGGCGGCGGGCAGCAGATACGGCGCCGTGGTGGTGTCGTCCGGACGGTAGAGGATGAGGGCCAGTTGCTGGCCACCGGAGGCGCCGCCATGGATGAACAGGCGCAGGCCCGAATACGCGCCGGCCGCGAACGCTGGCGTATGGTGGAACGCCATCGCGTTGAAGCTCGCGTTGCCGGTGAACGCGATCGACAGCGCGCTGCCGCCGTGGGTTGGCGCGGCATTGGCGAGATTGCTGCCGCCGCCGTAGGAGTAGTCGTCAAAGCCGTTCTGCAGGCCGTCGGTGTAGACGGGCAGGTCCACCGCCCGTGCGTCGAACATGGCGAGCAGGAAGCAGGCAGTGACGAGCGCAAGCAAGCGTTGCATGGCCATTCTCCACCACGGTGAAGTGCACGATGTCGGAAGCCCCTGGAAATCCGCCATGCACGCCGCAGCGGATGCGCCCGACGTCCATCTTGCGCGCATCGCGCGCAGTCGGCAAACCAACCCTGTGACGGATCGCGGCGCTGCGGCGATAATTCGCGATCGCAACCTTCAGCCCGGCGTTCCCTTGAAGAAGTCCGACTTCCACTTCGACCTGCCGCACGAGCTGATCGCGCAGGTGCCGTTGGCCGAGCGCTCCGCAAGCCGGCTGCTGGTCGCCGATCCGCGCAGCGGCACGCTCGAGGATCGACGCTTCACCGAACTGGTCGACCTGCTGCGGCCGGGCGACCTGCTTGTGTTCAATGACACGCGTGTGCTGCCGGCGCGACTGCACGGGCGCAAGGCGAGCGGTGGCCTGGTCGAGATCCTGATCGAGCGGGTGACCGGCAGCCACGAGGCGCGCGCGCAGCTGGGCGTCAGCAAGAAGCCGAAGGCCGGTGGGCGCATCGTGCTTGCCGACGGCAGCGAGATCAGCGTGCTCGGCCGCGATGGCGAGTTCTTCCTGCTGCGCTTCGAGACGGTCGAGCCGGTCGAGAAGGTGCTGCTGAAGCTCGGTCGCATGCCGCTGCCGCCGTACATCGAGCGCGAGGCCGGCACCGCCGACGACGAGCGCTACCAGACCGTGTTCGCACGCGCGAGCGGCGCGGTCGCGGCGCCGACGGCGGGGTTGCACTTCGACGCCGCGCTGCTCGAACGCCTCGCCGCGCGCGGGATCGAGACCGGTTTCGTGACCCTCCACGTCGGCGCCGGAACGTTCCAGCCGATGCGCAGCGAGCGCCTCGAAGACCATACGATGCACCGCGAGTGGCTCAACGTCGGCGCCGAACTGGTCGAGAAGATCCAGCGCACGCGTGCGCGTGGCGGGCGCGTCGTCGCGATCGGCACGACGGTCGTGCGCGCGCTGGAATCGTCGATCAAGGACGGAGCGGTCGCGCCGTTCGCGGGCGAGACGCAGATCTTCATCTTCCCGGGCTACCGCATCAGCAGCGTCGACGCACTGGTCACGAACTTCCACCTGCCCGAGTCGACCCTGTTGATGCTGGTGTCGGCCTTCGCCGGACGAGACTTCATGCTCGACGCCTACCGTCACGCGGTCGAGCAGCGCTATCGCTTTTTCTCGTATGGCGACGCAATGCTGCTGTATCCGCAGAGCCGGGAGTAGGGACGGGGAACCGGGAACAGGGAATGGTCAAGCAAGGATTTCGTGCGCTTCGAGTCACCAGCACCTACCATTCCCCATTCCCCAATTCCCCAATTCCCGCCTCGATGCAATTCGACCTGCTCGCCACCGACGCCACCGCGCGCCGCGGGCGCATCACGTTTCCGCGCGGCACGATCGAGACGCCGGCATTCATGCCGGTCGGCACCTATGGCTCGGTCAAGGCGATGACGCCGCAGTCGCTGGGGGAGATCGGCGCCGAGATCATCCTCGGCAACACCTTCCACCTGTTTCTGCGGCCCGGTCTGGATGTCGTCGCCGAGTTTGGCGGGCTGCACCGTTTCATCGGCTGGAACAAGCCGATCCTGACCGACTCGGGCGGCTTCCAGGTCTTCAGCCTCGCGCACAAGCGCAAGATCACCGAGCAGGGCGTGACGTTCGCCTCGCCAGTCGATGGTTCGAAGGTGTTCCTCTCGCCGGAGGAATCGATGCGCATCCAGCATGTGCTCGATTCCGACATCGCGATGATCTTCGATGAATGCACGCCGTATCCGGCGACCGAGAAGCAGGCGCGCGACTCGATGGAACTGTCCCTGCGCTGGGCCGAGCGCTCGCGTCGCGCGTTCGACGACTTCGGCAACCCGAATGCGCTGTTCGGCATCGTGCAGGGTGGCGTGTACCCGGAGTTGCGTCGGCGTTCGGCGGAGGCCCTGATCGGCATCGGCTTCGACGGCTACGCGATCGGCGGGCTCGCGGTGGGCGAGCCCGAGCACGAGCGCAACGCGACGCTCGAGCGAACCGAGCCGTTGCTGCCGAGGGACAAGCCGCGCTACCTGATGGGCGTGGGTCGACCGGAGGACATCGTCGAGGCGGTCCGGCGTGGCGTGGATATGTTCGATTGCGTGATGCCCACCCGCAACGCGCGCAACGCACACCTGTTCACGCGCCAAGGGACCCTGCGCATCCGCAACGCGAAGTACGAGCGCGACACGCGGCCACTCGACGAGGCCTGCGCCTGCTACACATGCCGCTCCGGCTTCAGCCGTGCCTACCTGCGCCACCTCGACCGCTGCGGCGAGATGCTCGGGCCGATGCTTGCGACGATCCACAACCTGCACTACTACCAGGAACTGATGGCGGGCTTGCGCGACGCGGTCGCGGCAGGACGCCTCGCCGACTTCGTGGCGGAGTTTCATGGTTTGAGGGCAACGCTGAGGGCGGAGGGCTGAGAGCCGGGAAACCGGGTTTAGGGGTCGATTTCGACCAAAAACCTTCCGTCCTGCGATGAGTCCGGCGCTCACCCCACAGCCCTCGGCCCTGCCTATGGCATAATCGGCGGCCTTTTGACCGGGCCGGACGCCAGCGACGCGCCGATCCGTCCAACCTGTTGCTTCCGGAGCACCCATGGATTTCTTCATTGCAAGCGCACATGCCCAGGCGGCTGGCGGAGCGGCCGCGGCGCCGAACCCGATCATGTCGTTCCTGCCGCTGATCATCCTGTTCGGCGTCTTCTACTTCATGCTGATCCGCCCGCAGATGAAGCGCGCGAAGGAACAGCGCGCGATGGTCGCCGCGCTCAACAAGGGCGACGAAGTGCTGACCAACGGCGGCCTGCTCGGTCGCATCGACGACATCAGCGAGCAGTTTGTTGCGCTCGAAGTCGCCCCCGGCGTCGTGGTCAAGCTGCGCCGCGACGCGGTGTCTGCCGTGTTGCCGAAAGGCACCCTGAAAGCGAGTTAATTGGTGCGATTGTCCTGATCACACCATCAAGAAGCGGTCAGCCATGACCGCACTGCCAATAAAGAGCCTATGAACGATTTTCCCCGCTGGAAATACGCGCTTGTGGTCGTCGTGCTGCTGCTCGGCGTGCTCTACGGCATTCCGAACCTGTACGTGCAGCAGTACGCGGTGCAAGTCACCGCAAACCGCGGCGGCACCATCGACGAGGCGCTCAAGGAACAGGTCCAGGGCGTCCTCGAAAAGGAGAAGCTGCCGTTCGACCGCGTCGCGATCGAGAAGGACACACTGCTCGCGCGGGTCAATTCGGCCGATGTGCAGTCCCTTGCGCTCGAGAAGATCAAGAGCGCCATCGGCGACCGCTACGTCGTCGCGCCGAACCTCGCCTCGACCGTACCCAGCTGGTTGCGCGCGATCGGCGCGCGCGAGATGCCGAAGGGCCTCGACCTGCAGGGTGGCGTGCATTTCCTGCTGGAGGTCGACGACAAGGAGGTGGTCGAGAAGCAGTTGCAGCGCTATGCCGACGACATCCGTTCGGCGCTGCGCGACAAGAACATCCGCTACCAGTCGGTGGGGCGTGGCCCGCAGGGCGTCGTCGTGCAACTGCGCAGCAGCGAGGATCGTGATGCGTCGCTCAGTGCAATCCAGTCGAAGGTGCCCGACGTCGTGGTCTCCAACGGCAGCCAGGTCGGTGACTCCTATACGCTGAACGCGAACGTGAAACCGGAGAAGATCCGCGAGATCGCGCTCAACACGATCCGCCAGAACCAGGCCACCCTGAGCAATCGAATCAATGCGCTCGGCGTGGCCGAGCCGTTGATCCAGCAGCAGGGCGAGACGCGCATCGCGGTCGAACTGCCGGGTGTGCAGGACACCGCCGAGGCGAAGAAGGTGCTCGGCGCGCAGGCGACCCTCGAATATCACGCCGTCGACGAGAACGGCAGCCCGTATGACGCCATGCGCACCGGCCAGGTGCCGCCCGACTCCAAGCTCTACTACAGGCGCGAGCGCGGCGCTGACGGCAAGCCGGTGCCGATCCTGCTGAAGAAGAAGATCATCGTCAGCGGCGACGAGATGGTCGATGCCTCCAGCGCGCCGGATCCGCAGAGCGGCACGCCGGCGGTGTCGGTCGTGCTGAATGCCACCGGCGGACGCAAGATGCTCGACTTCACCACCCAGAACGTCGGCAAGCCGATGGCGGTGCTGTACATCGAACGCACGCCGGAGACGAAGATCATCGACGGCAAGGAAGTGCGCAGCACCAAGATCACCGAGGAGGTGATCAGCGTCGCGAGCATCCGCGGCGTGTTCTCGAACCGCTTCCAGACCACCGGCCTGTCCAGCAACAAGGAAGCGTCGGACACCGCGTTGCTGCTGCGCTCCGGTGCGCTTGCCGCACCGATCGACATCGTCGAGGAGCGCGTGATCGGCCCGAGCCTGGGCAAGGACAACATCGAGAAAGGCATCCGGGCCGTGCTGATGGGCCTCGCCGCCGTGCTGCTGTTCGTCGCGTTCTACTACTGGCTGTTCGGCCTGATAGCGGACATTGCGCTGTTCTTCAACCTCGTGTTGCTGCTGGCCGTGATGAGCGCGATCGGCGTGACCCTGACCATGCCCGGCATCGCCGGCATCGTGCTGACCCTCGGCATGGCGATCGACGCGAACGTGCTGATCTGCGAGCGCATCCGCGAGGAATTGCGCAACGGATCGACCCCGCTCGCATCGATCCGCGCCGGTTACGACAAGGCGTGGGCGACGATTCTCGACGCGAACGTGACCCACCTGTTGTCCGCGCTCGCGCTGATGACGCTTGGCTCCGGCGCGATCCGCGGCTTCGGCGTGACGCTGTTCATCGGCATCCTGACGTCGATGTTCACCTCGGTCACGGTGACCCACGCGATCACCAACCTGATCCACAGCGGCCGCAAGAAGCTCAAGGGTCTGTCGATCGGCAGCGGTTACACCAGCGGCGCGACGGCCTGAGGAAAAGTCCATGGAATTGTTCAATCCCAACAGCAATATCGACTTCCTCGGCTGGCGCAAGGTCAGCATCATCCTGTCCGCCGCGCTGGTGCTGATCTCGATCGGCCTGGTCGCGACGCGTGGCCTCAACTACGCGCTCGACTTCACCGGCGGCGTGCTGGTCGAGGCGAAATACGAGCAACCGATCGAGATTGACCAGGTGCGCAGCGCACTCGAAACCGGCGGTTTCCACAGCGCGCAGGTACAGAGCGTCGGCGGCGCCAAGGAAGTGTCGATCCGCCTGCAACCGCAGGCCGACCACAAGGATGCCGAACAGGTGGGCGCTGCAGTGATCGCGGCGCTCAAGGCCCAGCGGGCAGACGTGTCGATGAAGGCCCATCCGGCCCTGGTTGGCTCGTCGGTGGGTGCGGAGCTGCGCAACGACGGCATCGTCGCGGCGGTGTTCGTGATGCTCGGCATCATGATCTACATCGGAATCCGCTTCGAGAAGCGTTTCGCGATCGCGGCGATCGCCAGCGAAATCCACGACACGATCCTGACCGTCGGCTTCTTCGCGCTGACCCACATGGAGTTCGACCTGACCGTGCTCGCCTCGCTGCTGGCGGTGATCGGCTACTCGATCAACGACAAGGTCGTCGTGTTCGACCGCGTGCGCGAGTTGTTCCGCATGACCCGCAAGGCGGAGCCGTACGAGATCCTCAACAAGGCGGTCAACCAGACGCTGTCGCGAACGATCATGACCTCGGTGCTGACCGGCATCGCGATGGCCGCGCTGTACTTCTTCGGCGGTCCGGCGGTGCACGGCTTCGCTCTGACGATGCTGATCGGCATCGTGATCGGCACGTTGTCGTCGATCTTCTTTGCCAATCCGATCCTGTACTGGCTCGGCGTGTCGAAGTCCGACCTCATGCCGGTCTCGCGGGAGAATCCGGAGCTCGAACGCCGCCCGTGACGTGTACGCCCTGGGTCGAGACACAGGGCGCAATCGGAGCAAGAACATGGAAGGGGCGCATGCACTGCGCCCCTTTTGCTTTTCTCGTCCTGCGAACTCGTCGAGCATCGCCTGGCGCTGTCGGTGGTCGATGCCGGATCCGGTACGATCCCTTCGTGTGCTCGGTACGCTCCGTGTTCAGCCTTCGCTCGATCAGCTTCTCGGAATCCACAGGCGTTCGTCGACGAGGCGCTCCGTAGCAGGCTTCTCCTTCAGCTTCGGCAGCTTCAGCGGCTTGTCGGGGGCGGCGCGCTCCGGCAGCCGCTTCAGCAGGTGCGCGATCACGTCGAGGCGACCGCGCTTCTGGTCGTTGAAGTCCGCGACGGCCCACGGCGCCCAGGGGGTGTGCGTCGCTTTCAGCATCACGTCGCGCGCCTTCCCGTAGGCGGCGTATTGCTCGCGTGCCTTGAGGTCGATCGGCGAAATCTTGAACCGCTTGAGAGGATCGCTCGCGCGTTCGGCGAAGCGCTGTTCCTGGTATTCCTGGTCTACCGCGAGCCAGTACTTGAGCAGGAGGATGCCGTCACCGGTGATCAGCTTCTCGAATGCCGGGCAGTCGGCGAGGAACTGGCGATACTGCGCGTCGGTGCAGTACCCCATGACGCGCTCGACGCCGGCGCGGTTGTACCAGCTGCGGTCGAACAGCACGAGTTCGCCAGCCGCGGGAAGGTGTTCGACGTAGCGCTGGAAGTACCACTGCGTGGCCTCGCGCTCGTCCGGTTTCGGCAGCGCGACGATGCGCGTGTAGCGCGGGTTGAGCGGTTCGCTGATCGCCTTGATCACGCCGCCCTTGCCTGCGGCGTCGCGCCCCTCGAACAGGATCATCACGCGCTGGCCGCTGGCGATGATCCAGCGTTGCAGGTTCAGCAGGTCGTCGTAGTGGTCTTCGATGGCGTTGGCGTATTTCTTCTTCTTCAAGGGCTTCTCCTTTGCGGCTGCATGCAGGAGCAACTGTCTTCTGTGGGAGCGGGCTTCAGCAGCGATGCATTTCGGCCCTCAGCCCTCAGCCCTCAGGCCTTCAGGTTTCGCGCAAGCGCGGCATCAGCCCAGCCAGATTGCATGGCGTCGTGGTCGCGTCGAGTTGCGCACGGATGAGCTTTTCCCATGCGGTACGGCAGGCCGAGGTGGAGCCCGGCAGGCAGAACACGAAGGTGTTGTTCGCCAGACCGGCAAACGCGCGCGACTGCATCGTCGATGTGCCGATTTCCTCGTAGCTGAGCATGCGGAACATCTCGCCGAAGCCGGGCATCTCCTTGTCGAGCAGCGGGGCGAGCGCTTCCGGAGTGGAGTCGCGGCCAGTGAAGCCCGTGCCGCCGGTCACCAGCACGCCGTGCACGTCCTCGTCGGCGATCCATTGCGCGACGAGCGCGCGGATCGCGTAGCGGTTGTCGCGCACGATGCGTTTTTCATGCAGGCGGTGCCCGGCCTGGCCGAGCGACAGAGCGAGATAGTCACCGGAGCTGTCGTTGTCCGGCGTGCGCGTGTCGGACACTGTCAGCACGCAGAGGGTCAGTGGCACGAATCGGCTTTGGGCAGTCATGCGGCGAGCCTAGCGCTTCGGCTTTCCGAAGCAAAGCGGCGGACGCGGATCCGCGCGGACGAATGCGGGTGCAATGCCGTCGTTTCGCGCGTCAATCGAGTTGCGCCGGCGGCAGTCCGGCGCGGTGTCGTTCGGCCATGCGTTGCAGCAGCGAGACGAAGTCTCGCGCGTAGCCTTGCATGTCGAATACGCCGCTGTGCTCGCGACATTCGGCAAGCTGCCTGCGCAACGCGTCGCGCGCGGCGGCGTCCTGGCCAAGACGGACAGCCATTGCGATGAACCCGGCGTCGTCGCGCGCATTCAGCTCGGGCAAGCCGAGGTGATGGTTGATGCTTGCCGCGACGCGCGATGCAAACGCCGATCCGGCGACGGTCAGGACCGGACATCCCGCCCAGACCGCGTCCGAAGCCGTCGTATGCGCGCCGTACGGTGTGCAATCGAGAAACAGGTCGGCGTGGCGATAGCGAGCGAGGTAGTCGGAATGCGGCAGCTTCGGCGCGAACACGAGTCGTGCCGGGTCGAAGCCGCGGCGCGCTGCTTCCTCGCGCAGCCGTTGGTCAGCGTCGCCGGCGGCGGACAGCAACCACAGCACCGAGCCCGGCACCTCACGCGACACCGCGAGCAGGCGCTCGAAACTCGCCGTGTTGATCTTGTAGCTGTTGTTGAGGCAGGCGAACACGACGCCGCTCGCGGGCAGGCCGCAGGCCTCGCGCGCGGGCGGGATGCCGACGCTGCGAGTCGAATCCGACGGCTGGAAACAGCGCGGCAACCACGCAACCTGTTCGGAGAATTGCGCGGCGAGCGACTCCGGCAGCACGCTGCGATCGGCGATCACGTAGTCCATCCACGGCGCGCCGAGCGTGCCGGGGTAGGCGAGCCAGTTGACCTGCAGCGGTGCCGGACGCAGCGCGAACACCTCCGGCACCGCGCCGCTGCAATAGCCGTCGAGGTCGAGGAGGATGTCGATTGCGTCGGCGTCGATGCTGTCAACGAGCATCCGGGGGGCCATCGCCGACGCATCGCGCCAGACGTGCGCGGTGGCGCGCACGCGTTGCAACAGCGCGCTGCGGTCGTCGGGTGCGGTCGAATACAGGTGCAGACGCACGTCGTGCGTCCGCAACGCCTCGAACAAGGCGACGACCAGCAAGGCGGTCGGGTGGTTTCCGAATCCGTTCGCGACGAAACCGAGGCGCAGCGGTCCATCGCCGATGCGCGTCCGCACGTGGCGTCGCGCCAGCAACGGTGCGACTTGCGACGCGATGCGTTTCGCATGCGTCTGTGCGCAATGCAGTTGTGCGGCCGCGCCAGCGTCCTCGGCCAGGAATCCGAATGGCGAAATGCCGTGTGCAGAAGCCGCGACGCGCGCGCGCAAGCGCGCCGACAATGCGTCGAGTCCGTTCCAGTCGCACAGCTGGCGACGCAGGAACACCAGTTGCGACAGCGCCGCATCCAGCGAAGGATCGAGCGCGAGCGCGCGCGCATGGGCCGCGGCAGCAGGTGCGAGTTGCTTCTGCTCCTCGGCCATCAAGCCGCGCTGGTACGGGAAACGCGCGTCGTTCGGCGCGCTGCGTTCGCCGGTCGCATACGCTGAGGCGGCCTCTGCATGGCGATGTTGGGCGGCGAGCGCGTGGCCGAGCACGAACAGTGCCTCTGGATAGCCCGGCGCGAGGGCGATGGCGCGGCGAGCACTGACTTCACCCGCTTGTGCCTCGCCGACGGCGAGTTGCGCCGCGGCGAGGTTGCACCACGCGCCAACGTGATCGGGTTGCGCACGCGTCGCCGCGGCATAGGCATCGCGCGCGCCGATCGCGTCGCCGCGCGCGCGACGCGCGTTGCCGAGGCCGTTCAGCACGGCCGGATGCTCGGGGGCGATACGAAACGCGCTTTCGAACGCCGCCAGTCCCGCCTCGATGCGGCCGTCAGCGAGATTCACGCTACCGAGGTTGCACAGCACTTCAACCGACTGCGGCGCGAGTGCTAGCGCGTGCTCGAGCGTGGCGAGCGCTTCATCGAGTCGGCCGAGCTGGAACAGTGCAATGCCGTGCAGGCGCGCGGCCTCGCTTTCACGCGGCGCACGCGCACGCGCCTGCGCGGCCTCGGTCGCGGCAAGGTCGGGCCGACCGGCACCGATCATCTCGGCGATGCGCTCCAGTCTTGCGTGCAGCGACGGTCTGACATTCATTGGGGAACGCTAACGCGTACGATAGGCCTCGCGCCAGCCTTGACTGGTGCGTTGATCCGGCGGACGGATGCGTCAAGCCATCGCATCCAGTCCTGTTCCACCGGCAAGGGCAAGCCCGGGAGTCTCACGAACGCATGTTGCCAAGGCGGTGGGTCGTTCTTCTCTGGAGCCTGGCGATCGCTTCGAGCGCGCTCTCCGGCGCGCCAGCGGCGGTGCAGGTTGCCGGCGGCGTGGCGGAGTTCGCGTTCAATCCCGACGCGCTGGTTTCGAGCGGGTTGCGCCTCGATGCACTCGAGCAGGCCCGGCAACCGGTGCAGGGCAAGGCGGGCGTGCGCTATGCGACGGCCGGATTCAATGCGCGGCCGGGCGATGGTCTCGACGTGGGCGTGCGCGACGGCGTGACGGTTGGCCTTGGCGGCGGCCGACTGCGATTCATCGGCGGTGTCGTGTTCGCGCATGCCGGCGGCATCGTCGACCTGCGTGGTTTCGAACTCCGTGCAGATGAAGGCGCACCGATGGGCATCGAGGTCGCGGACGCGGCCGGCAAGGTGTGGCTCACGGCCGACCACGCGCATCACGAGTTCAGCAAAGGCGTGCCGCCCGAATTCTCCATGCGGCAGATGGATCTGCGCTTGTCGCCGCAGTTCGCCGCAACGCTGGGCTTGCCGCGCCTGGCCGGACAGGTGATCGGCACGCTCGCGTTCCGCGCGTTCGCGCCCGCGGCCGCGGCCGATGCGATAGCGGGCGGGCAATGCGATGCGCCATGGCCGCGACCGGGGCTCGTGACCGACATCCAGCTCAGCTACTCCAACCTGAGCGGATTCTGGGATTCGATCTATGCGCCGCGCTGCGGCTTGCCTCCGCTGCCGGACGGAGGTGCGTGCACGGCCAGCAGCACGAATGGCAAGCTCGTGCTCGGAACCGATGCGAGCCTGCGTAATGTCGGGCAGACCGCCGTCGCGTGGTACGGCCATTTCAGCGGCAATCATCCGCCGTACGGCAACGACCAGCATCCGGTCCTGATCTGGAACCTCTATCGCATGGATCGCGAGGGACGCATCCGGCAGATTGGCGCGTCCGGCGTCAAACACGCGTTCTTCTCGATCAACGAGCATTGCCGATGCAAGTCCGGCAACGTGTTCTGGCCCGGCTGCGAGGACATCTACTCGTCGAGCAGCAACGACAATGGCAGCGGCAATGCGGAGCAGAACCTTGGCCCGCGTGCGGAAATCATTCCGTTCAAGGGAATCTGGGCGCGCTGCGGTTCGATCTGGGACCACGACTGCGATGGCCGCATGGACGCCGGCAGCGGTGCACAGGACCTGTACCGCTACCGCCTTACCGTCGACGAGGCCGAACTGCTGCCGCCCCTCTCGACCGGTGCGCGCTACTTCTTCGAATACTGGTACGTCGTCCGCGACGACGTCGACATCTACAACACGATGGGACATCGCGAAATCCGCCTGGCGAAGCAAGGCGCCAACTGGCGCGTCGAACTCGTCGATGCGCAGGCGCCGCCGCACGATTTCTTTCTCGGACCGGTGATCAATCGCTGGATCGATCCCGTCGCGTCATCCGACACGGCACGCAACGCTGAACTGTCGACGTCGCTTGGGCGCGCACGTGTCGCGGTGAAGGTGACCGCGCTCGGTGGTGGCCGCTGGCGCTACGAGTACGCGCTGATGAACTTCGACTATGCAGAGGTACGCGTGGATCCCGCGCACGCGAGCGAGCCCGACGTGAAGTTGCTCGACCATCGCGGCTTCGGCCGTTTCGTGGTGCCGTTGCCCCGCGGCGTGGTCGCCACGTCGCTGCGCTTCGACGATGCGGATGGCGACGCGGGCAACGACTGGACGGCAAAGGCCAGCGGCGATGCGCTAAGCTGGACGGCGCCCGATCCAGCCAATACCCTCGGCTGGGGAATGCTCCATCACTTCGAATTCGTCGCGAATGGGCCGCCGACTGCGCGCCGCGTGCAGATGGACGGAGCGGCAACAACGGCCGGGAAGGCGCCATCGTATACGCTTGACCTCATCGGACCGGCAGCGCCGCACCGAGCCACTCCACGACATCGCTAAGCCATGCGCAAACTGCACTTCCTCTGGTCGACCGTTGCGATCCTTCTCCTGTCCGGCACGCTCGTCCGCGACGCGCGAGCCGCCGATGATGCGTGGTTGAAACTTGCCCAGCGCCTGTCGCCGGGCGGCGCAGCGGCGGTCGACTTCACGCCGCACGGTACCCAGCCTGGCTTGTTCAGCGACCTGATTTTTGCCGACAACTGCAGCGGCTGCCATGGGGGCAGCAGCCCTGCGCAAACCACCTTTCGACCTTACCCGACCTGGGCGGGTTCGATGATGGCGAACGCGACGCGCGACCCGCTGTTCTGGGCCGCGCTCGACATCGCGAACCATGACGTGCCCGGCTCCGGCGACTTTTGCCTGCGCTGCCACACGTCGCGCGGCTGGTATGGCGGGCACGTGGTGAAAGTCGGGTTCGGCAATCCCGACAACGACGTCGCGCAGGGCAGTGCCGGTTGCCTGCTGTCCGGCACCTACGACTCGGCCGATGACCTCGACTCGGACTTCGGTGGCCTGAACTGCCATTTCTGCCATCGCCTGATGCCGCAGGGACCGAACAGCGAGCCCGGTTATCTCGAGAACGGCAATGCCTGGATCGACGATGCGGCGTGCGCAAATTCCGGCGATTTCGAACCATGTCGACGCGGGCCGTACGACTACACCTCCGGTGGCAATGCCCCGCCACACGCCTGGGAACATTCCCCCTATCACACGCAGAGCGAGATCTGCGGCGTCTGCCACAACGTCAGCTCGCCCGACACGGTCAGCGGTCCACTGAAGACGCTCAAGCTTGCGAATGGCAACGATACCGGTCTCGCGTTCCCGATCGAGCGCACGTTTGCGGAGTGGCAGCAGAGCCAGTATGCGCAAGCGCCGCAGCAGACCTGCCAGGCCTGCCACATGCCGGACAGCATGGACCCGAACGCCAGCGCCTGTGCGGGCGGGTCGAACCGGACCGGCAATCTTCCCGTGCACGCCTTCGCCGGCGGCAATACCTGGGTGCCCGGGATCATCAAGGGCCAATACGCCGCCGGCATCGTCGCGAACGGCGGACCGAACCGCACGGCGTCGTACGACCAGACGATCGCGTGGGCGCGCAACTTGTTGACGAATGCGGCCGCCGTCGCAACGACGATCCCGGCGTACACGCCCCCCGTCGGTGCCACCCCCGGATCGATGGCGGTTCGCGTCAAGGTCACCAACCTGAGCGGACACAAGTTGCCCAGTGGTTACAGCGAAGGCAGGCGCATGTGGGTGAACCTGCAGGTGCGCGATGCGAACGGTGGGCTGGTGTTCGAGAGCGGCGCCTACGATCGAGCGAGCGCGACGTTGGCGATCGACCCGCAGGCGCGCGTCTACGAAGTGTTGCAGGGCATCTTCAACCACAACGGGACCGGCGGCTGCGATGTCGAGGACGGCGCCGGCAAGGCGATGTTCCATTTCGTGCTGAACGATTGCATCGCGAAGGACAACCGCATTCCGCCGCTCGGATTCCAGCCAGCCACCGTCGCTGATCCGAACGGCTACACGTTGAGGCCGGTCGCGGCGACCTACCCGGAGACCTCGCCGGGGTCGGGCATCCTGGTCAACTACGACACGATCGACTACGCACTGCCGGTTCCCGCGGGTGCAACCGGTCCGTTCACGGCGACGGCGCGGCTGTACTACCAGACCTCCAGTCGCGAGTACATCGAGTTCCTGCGCGACGAGGCGGCGGCGAACGCGACGCCCGCTGAGAACACGATGTGCGCGGCAGGCCCCGGACGGCCGTTCACGGTCGGGCCGCAGGCGAGCACGCGCGGGCAGTACATGTACGACCTCTGGAGCGGCGCGCTCGGAGGCACCCGGATATTCGCCGACGCCTTCGATGGGGCCACCGTCTCGTTTTATGGCAAATCGCCGCCTGAACTGATGCAGGTCGGCGCGGCAACCACGCCTTGAGCGCCCACGGCGTGCTGCTGCGCCGCAAAAACATGGACGGACCCGGGGTGATACATTTGCCAATTGCGCCTCGGACGCCAGGGCCGGCGAACGTTCGAATGGACGCGCATCGCCGACCGCTGACTGGCCACGACGTTCCATTCGCGGAACGCCGAACCGACAACCTTGGGGTGAATTCGATGAAGCGACTGATGTTGTGCATGGGCGTTGCGCTCGCGTGCGCGGCGAGTGCGAGTGCGGGGATCACGGATCGCGCGTCGGCAACCTCGACCAAGGGCACGCAGTCCTGGTCCGCCTGGGGCGGGTCGATGGGCGTGCGCTGGAATGTCGACCTGATGCAGAACCTTGGCATCAGCATCCAGTCGCGTACCGGGCAGTTGCGCCAGACCGACCTGCGTGCACACGAGTGGTTCGCATTGCGCGAAGCCGGCGGCCTCGATTTCAGCGTGCGCAACGCGGCGCTGCAGAAATTCAACGGTGGTTCGCTTCGCATGAGTGGCGGCTACGTGCTGGGCCTGCGCGACGGCAGCACGATCGACCTGCGCGACGCGACGCTGCGCGTGCGCGCCGGCAACCCGAACATCCTCGACCTCGTTTCCAGCGACGGCAAGGTGTGGTTCTTCACCGATCGCATCATGTTCGAACTGGCCGACAGCAACCGCACGCTCGCCGTGCGTGCGGCGGACCTGCGCATCATGCCCGCGCTCGCGAGCCGGATCGGCGCCCCCGAAGCCGATGGCTGGGAGCTCGGCGATTTCGCGATGAACACCGAAGTCAACATCGAGGGCGGCGGCATCGAGCCGGAGCGCTCCTGCTCCACCTATCCGTGGCCCGGTGCCTCGGTTCCCGGCGTCGCTGGTGCGACATACCAGGCCGACCTCTTCATGCAGAATTTCTCGACGCAGTCCGTTGGCTGCCAGAGCTGCGGCGGTGCGGCGGGCAGCGGCACCGCCGCGTTCGCACCGTCGTCCACGTTGCGCAACAACGTCAACGATGGCACGCACCAGTCGACCATCCCCGGCGATCCGCTCGGCACGAGCAACGCGCTGTATACCGCCGACGTCGCGTGGTTCACCAAGTTCAGCGGCAACAGCCCGCCGTACAACAACGACCAGCACCCGTACCTGATCTGGAACCTGTATCGCGTCAACGCTAACGGCGGCATTTCGCAGATCGGTCGTTCGGGCGTGAAACACGCATTCCTGACCATCAATTCCGGTTGCATCAGCACCTGCGGGTTTGCCGGCCATGCCCTCGGCCTCGGCTGCGGCGACACCTACGGCACCGGCAACAACGACAGCCCGAGCGACATGGGGCCGCGTTCGGAAATCATCCCGGCAACGGGCCAATGGGGACGTTGCGGGTCGATCTTCGACGCCAATTGCGACGGCAACGAAGGCTCCAACGGCAACACGGCATGGTCGCAGCGCATGAAGGTGCCCGAGCAGAAGCTCGCGCACACCAGCGGCGACGGCATCAGCTTCCTGTTCGAGTCGTGGTACATCGCGCGCGACGACATCAACATCTACAACTCGATGGCGACCGAATCGGTGAACCCGCAGTTCTCCGGCTCGCAGTGGTCGCTCAGTAGCGCATCGAACTATCGCCTGAGCGGCGCGATCGACCGCTGGGTCGATCCGGTGACTCCCGGCGCGAACGCGATGAACACCGAGCTGGCCGCGCCGGAAGGCCATGCCAAGGTCGCGGTCAAGGTGACCGACCTCGGCAACGGCAAGTGGCGCTACAACTACGCGGTGATGAACTTCGACTTCGCGCGCGCGGAGACGCAAGGGGCGGAACCGAACCTGCGCGTGCTCAGCAACAAGGGCTTCGACAGCTTCGGCGTGCCCGTGGCCGCGGGGGTTTCGATCCTGTCGCCGGCGTCGGACCTGGGCGGCACCGCGTTGAATGGCAACTGGCGATCCAGCATCGCAGGCGGCCAGCTGACGTGGAGCAACAGCAGCAGCAACGGCGGCATCGGCAGCCCCGGTTCGCCACCGGTCGTTCTGCCGACGCTGGACTGGGGCACGCTGTATTCGTTCTCGTTCATCAGCAACCGCGCGCCTGTAGCGGGCAACGCGACGTTGCATGTCGCGCTGGCGGGAACGCCTGCGACGTACGACGTCGCGACGCTGGTGCCAAGCGGCGCCACGCGTTGATCCGATGGCGCCCGACCGTTTCGGACGGCCGGGCGCACGTCCTCGTGCGCCTGGCCGTCTGCACTGAGGCTGCGGCGCAAGGAATGACCAGGCCGGTGGGTAGTGCTACATTTGCGAATTGCGCCTCGGACGCCAGGGTCGGCGAGCGTTCAACTGAACGGTATGTCGCCGACCGCATTGACTTGCAACGGCGTTCCATTCGCGGAACGCCGAACCGATGACAACTTGGGGTACATCGATGAAGCGATTGATGTTGTGCATGGGCGTCGCGCTTGCGTGCGTGGCGAATGCGAGCGCGGGTATCACGGATCGCGCGCCGGCAACCACGACGAAAGGCACGCAATCCTGGTCCGCCTGGGGTGGCTCGATGGGCGTACGCTGGAATGCCGACCTGATGCAGAACCTCGGCATCCGGGTCGATACGCGCGCCGGCCAGATGCGCAAGAGCGATCGCGACGGGCATGAGTGGTTCCCGCTGCGCGAAGCGGGCGGCCTCGAGTTCAGCGTGCGTGACGCCGCCCTGCAGAAGTTCGTCGGTGGTTCGCTGCGCATGAGCGGCGGTTACGTGCTGCGCCTTGCGGATGGCGGAACGATCGACCTGCGCGATGCGACGCTGCGGGTCAATGCGAACAATCCGCTCGTGCTCGACCTGGTTTCCACTGATGGCAAGGTGTGGTTCTACACCGATCGCATCATGTTCGAGCTGGTGGACAATAATCGCACGCTGAAGGTCCACACGGCGGATCTTCGCGTGACGCCGGAACTCGCGCAGCGCATGCATGCGCCCGAGTCGGAAGGCTGGGGCCTGGGCGATTTCGCGATGGACACCGAAGTGAACATCTCGGGAAGCGGTGCACAGCCGGACCGCGTGTGCACGACCTATCCGTGGCCCGGCGTGGCCGTGCCCGGTGTCGCGGGTGCGACGTACCAGGCCGACCTGTTCATGCAGAACATCTCGATCCAGCCGGTCGGTTGCCAGACCTGCACCGGCGCGGCGGGCACGGGCACGGCGGCGTTCGCTCCCTCATCGACGTTGCGCAACAACGTCAACGATGGCGTCAAGGTCGCGACCATCGGCGGCGACCCGCTCGGCACCAGCGACGCGCTGTACACCGCCGACGTCGCCTGGTTCACCAAGTTCAGCGGCAACAATCCGCCCTACAACAACGACCAGCATCCGTTCCTGATCTGGAACCTGTACCGCGTCAATGCGAACGGCGGTATCTCGCAGGTCGGCCGTTCCGGCGTGAAACACGCGTTTGTCTCGACCAACCAGGGTTGCACGAGCACCTGTGGCGTCTACGGCGGACATGCGCTCGGCCTCGGTTGCAGCGACACCTACTCGAGCGGCAACAACGACAGCCCGAGCGCGATGGGGCCGCGCAGCGAGATCATCCCGGCCAAGGGGCAGTGGGGGCGCTGCGGTTCCATCTACGATACCAATTGCGACGGTGTCGCGAATTCGAGCGGCAACGATTCGTGGACCCAGCGCATGAAGGTGCCGGAGCAGAAGCTTGCCCACACCAGTGGCGACGGCATCAGCTTCCTGTTCGAGTCGTGGTACATCGTGCGCGACGACATCAACATCTACAACTCGATGGCGACCGAATCGGTGAACCCGCAGTTCTCCGGCTCGCAGTGGTCGCTCAGTGGCGCATCGAACTATCGCCTCAGCGGCGCGATCGACCGCTGGGTCGATCCGGTGACTCCCGGCGCGAACGCGATGAACACCGAGCTGGCCGCGCCGGAGGGCCACGCCAAGGTCGCGGTCAAGGTGACCGACCTCGGCAACGGCAAGTGGCGCTACAACTACGCGGTGATGAACTTCGACTTCGCGCGCGCGGAGACGCAAGGGGCGGAACCGAACCTGCGCGTGCTCAGCAACAAGGGCTTCGACAGCTTCGGCGTGCCCGTGGCCGCGGGTGTTTCGATCCTGTCGCCGGCGTCGGACCTGGGCGGCACCGCGTTGAATGGCAACTGGCGATCCAGCATCGCAGGCGGCCAGCTGACGTGGAGCAACAGCAGCAGCGGTTCGCCACCGGTCGTTCTGCCGACGCTGGACTGGGGCACGCTGTATTCGTTCTCGTTCATCAGCAACCGCGCGCCTGTAGCGGGCAACGCGACGTTGCATGTCGCGCTGGCGGGAACGCCTGCGACGTACGACGTCGCAACGCTGGTGCCAAGCGGCGCCACGCGTTGATCCGATGGGGCCCGGCCGCCGCGCGCGGTCGGGTCTCCACGCTCGCTGATGTGGGCTCCATGCGTGCGGCAGGCTCAACGAGCCTGCCCGGGTGCGACGCCCAGTCCTGGGGCGCATCCATTCTGGGTGATGCGGGGATCCTCCGAAGATGCGATTGAAGTCGCTGCTGGTCGTGCTCGGCCTGCTGGTTTGTGTGCCGCTGATGGCGCTCGATTTCACGCCGCACGGCACGCAGCCGGGGTTGAGCGTGCAGCTCGATTCCGCGCAGACCTGCGCCGATTGCCATCGCAGCCAGAATTCCGCGGATGCGGGCTTCATGCCGCATTCGACCTGGGGCGGCTCGATGATGGCGAATGCGTTGCGCGACCCGTTGTTCTGGGCCGCGCTCGATGTCGCCAACAACGATGTTGCGACGCTGGGTCAGCCCGGCGTCGGCGACTACTGCCTGCGCTGCCACACGCCGCGCGGATGGCTCAACGGCCGCGTTGTCAAGGACGGCAGTGGCGGCACTACCGGTGCCGGAGGCGAAAGCGGGTGCCGCCTGATCGGCAACCACGCGAAGAAGGATCGTGACGACAACGATTACGCCGGCGTCGATTGCCATTTCTGCCATCGCCTCATGCGCGACGGGCCGCAAGGGCAGGCGAACCTCATCGGCAATGCGAACGCGTGGGTCGACGACTCGATCAGTTGCGCCAACACGCCCGGGTTCTTCGGCCCGTGTCGCCGTGGGCCGTACGAGTATCCGGCCGGCAGCGTACTCGTGGCACCGCATGGCTGGGCCTATTCGTCTCATCACACGAGTTCGGCGCTGTGCGGCAGTTGCCACGACGTGACCACGCCGGATACCGATCAGGGGCCGCTCAGGACGCTCGTGCTCAACGACGGCACGAATACGGCGCGGCCGTTTCCGATCGAGCGCACCTACACCGAGTGGAACCGCAGCCTGTTCTCCGATGCGATCCTGCGCGACGGTTTCGGCGATGCCTTGCCGGGCAACCCGGTGGTCGCGAAGGCGCAGCAGTGCCAGGACTGCCACATGCGCCCGTCGCAGGATCCGCTGGCTAAAGCCTGCACCGTGAACCCCTCGGGCTCGCGCAGCGGCAACCTGCCCGTGCACGAATTCGCCGGCGCCAATGCGTGGGTGCCGGGCATCATCAAGAATGAATATGGCAACAACCTCACGCAGCAACCGCAGGACTACGATCGCGCCATTGCTGCAGCGCGCGCGATGCTCGCTGCAAGCGCGGCCGTAGCCACCACCATCACGGCCTACACGCCGGCTACGCCGTCGGCCGCCGGATCGATCACGCTTGCGGTCACCGTGACCAACCTCAGCGGCCACAAGTTGCCGACCGGCTATTCGGAAGGGCGACGCATGTGGCTCAACGTGCAACTGCGCTCAGCCGCAAACGCGCTCATCGCCGAGAGCGGTGCCTACGATGCGGCGACCGCGACGCTGACCGAAGACACGCAGGCACGCGTCTACGAAATCCTGCAGGGCATCTGGAACACGTCGAGCCACGCCTGCGAGGTGGAATCGGCAGGTGCGAAACAATTCCATTTCGTGCTCAACAATTGCGTCGCGAAGGACAATCGCATTCCGCCGATCGGTTTTCGCGTCGCCGCGCCCGACGACCCTTCCGGGTACGAAGTGCGGCCGGTTGCTGCGACGTACGCGGAGACGTCGCCCGGCTCCGGCATCCTCGTCAATTTCGACAAGGCGACCTACACGTTCGCCATACCGGCAGGAACCACCGGGCCGGTGAGTGCGGCGGCGACGCTCTATCATCAGGTATCGAGCAGGGAATACATCGAGTTCCTGCGCAACGAGGCGGTCGACAATGCGATCCCGGCGGAGAACGACCTGTGCCTGGCCGGGCCTGGACGGCCGTTCACCGTCGGACCGCAGAATCTCTCGCGCGGCGAATACATGTACGAACTCTGGAGCAATCCGCTTCACGGCAAGTCGCCACCGGAGCCCGTCGCGATGGCGACCGCCGTGAGCGGCGCGGTTCCGTCGCGGCGATGACGAGCCCGCGCAAACATGAATCTTTCCATCGGGAATCGGTATACGTGAAATCGACACATGCAAGCCGTTTGATGCCGGCAGCGCTGGCGCTGCTCGCGCTGGCCGGATGCGCTTCGACGCCGCGCACTGGCCCGGCGCGCGCAATGCCGGAGCTCGTCGCCAGTGATGTTCCCGATGCAGGACGCATGAAGGGAATCGTGATCAATCGCAGTTACGAAGACTTCTTCGTCCACGATGGCGTCGAGACGCGCCGGCGGATCGAACTCGCCTGGGACTATGAGCGTGCGACGGCGATTCAGCGCACCTACGACCTCGACGGCAAGCTGCTGCAGACGGAAGACCTTGCCGGTGCCGAAATGCGACTCACGCCGGCCGAAGATGACCGCGTGAAGGCGCTGGTGCTCGGATATCCCGACCTTCGTTCCATCGCAACGCGGCCCGGCGTCGTGATCTGGGCCGGCGGGTTCGTCATGCGCAAGCGCGGCGATCGCTACTGCGACCGCGGCACCCGTTGCATCTATGCCATCCTCGCCGAGGAAGGCGGTTTCAAACCGCTTCGTCGCGCAATCGTCGACCTGCAGCGCGATCGCGTGGTGTACCCCGATTTCGACGCCGAATCACGACGCGACGTTCCTGCCACAGCCCGCAACTAGACAAGCATGGGAGCCAATTCGATGAGCGTACAGAAGGTCCTGTTCCTCGCATTCCTCGCCGCCGCGGGCGCCTACTCCGCCCGCGCACAGGCCGACTCACCTACGTGCGTGGGCGCCAGCGAGCATTTGCTGAGCTGGCCCGCAACCAACCCGATCTGGGAAATGTGCTGGGTCAAGCCGAGCGAGAGCGTCGCCACGGACGGATCCAGCCTCGAACTGCGCAAGGTGTATTTCAACGGGCACCTGGTCATGCGTCGCGCGCATGTGCCGATGCTTTTCGCGGAATACCAGAGCTCGACCTGTTACCGCGACTGGAAGGATGCGGATGCGAATTTCCTCGCCGACCATGCGGTGCAGAACCACCTTGGCATCTCGGTCGACCCGCCGCAGGCGACGACTTCGTGCGACCGTTCCAGTGCGCCGACCCAGGCCTACGGCAACTGCCCGTTCCAGCTCGCCGGCTATCCGAACGCGACCGCAGGCTGCGCATCGGGCGTCAGCGTCGAGGATGGCGGCGACCATGTCACGCTGACGACCCAGCATTCCGCGGCGTGGTACCAGTACACCTCGCGCTGGACGTTCTATTCCGACGGACGCATGGAACCGGAGTTCGGCTTCGGCAACAACGATGGCACCGGCAACGAAACGACGCACTGGCACCACAACTACTGGCGCATGGAATTCGCGATCGACGATCCGGCGAACGCGATCAACACGCTCAGCGTCAACGATGTCGACAAGACGACCGAATTCACCGATCTACGCAATGCGACCGGTGGACCGGGCGGCACACCGAAGACCTGGGAAGTCCGCAACCCGACCACCGGCAACGGCTATCGCCTCGTTCCAAGCAGCGAGGACTACCTCATTCCGACCAACCAGTCCGGGCGTGGCTTCCACACCATCGACGTGATGGGCACCAAGCAGCACGATGGCGAGTACGCCGATCGCTCGGACAATCCTCTCAGTGCGTGTGCCATGAACCAGAACGCGCTGGTCAATGGCGAAAGCCTGGTCAATACCTCGATCGCGCTCTACTACCGCGTATCGGTGCGTGACAGCACGAGCAACAACTGGCCGCCGGGCTGCTCGGGCGGCACCTGCATTCCGCAGGACTCGATGGTCTGCAAGAAGCGCGGCCCGACCTTCGTCGCATTCGGCCCATGGGTCGATACCACGCCAGGCGTTCCGGCTGCGACCGTCGCACCCGGCAACATCGACGTCACCGTGATGCAGGGCGCGAGCACCACCGACATGTTCGGCCTGACGAACTCCGGTGATCCGGGCAGCACGCTCGACTACACGATCGACACTGCGGCCGTCACGTGCGCCAGTCCGGGTCCAGTCGCCTGGCTTGGCCGCTCGCCTGGGCAGGGTTCGGTCGCGGCGGCGGCCACCTCGACGATCACGGCGAGCATCGATGCGACATCGCTGAACCCGGGCAACTATTCCGCCTTCATCTGCGTGCACAGCAACGATCCGGTGCACGCATTGATTTCGGTGCCGGTCAACGTGACCGTCAGCCTCGCCGACCTGATCTTCGCGAACGGCTACGACAGCCCCTGACGTCGAATGGGATGCCAGCCTCCTCCGGTAGAGGAGGCTGGCGCATTCCCGCCTGCGACGGATGACTGAAGACACGGCACCCTTGTTCGGCCGGGACGACGATTCCTTTCGCGTGGTGTGCCGTCGTCCTATCGGTCCGGTTGCAGCAGCAACACATGTTGCGCCGGTCCCGGCAGGAACGGCGTCGGCGTGCCTTTCACCCAGTCCGCGTGCCCCGCGCCGTAGTAGGGCGACAGCGGATGACCGCTTTGTCCGCCCGGCATCATGAAGTAGCCGTGCGCCTCGTCGCCCGGTGCGACCGCGAAGCGTTCGGATGCACCGAAGTCGACACCTTGCACGCGTGGCATGTTGCTGTCTCCGGGCAGCGCTTCGTACGGCATGTCGAGATACCGCGCGAGGAACGCGGGCAGGCCGCGCGAGACCGGATGCGCGATGTGGTCGGTGTTGCGTTCGCCCCAGGTGCGCGCGGCGAGGCCGCCCGGCTGGCGGTCGAGCTTGTCGCCGACGCGCTCGACCGATGCAGCCATCAGCGCATCCCAGCTTTCGTTCCCCGGCGGCAGCAGATGCGCGGGCTGCGAGGACAGCAGCTTCCAGACCGCGTGTTCCGTCTGCGGCATCCTCGGCAATGCGAAGTCGGGAAAGCGTTTGCGCACCGCGGCCGAAAACCCGTCGAGCACATGATCGACGACATCGTTGCGCCACGCGCGTACCAGCCGGTAGGCGACCGAGTCGGTCGACGCGTGGCCTTTCCACTCGTCGAGCATGCGCTTCATCGCATCGTGCAGCGGGGTTGCGGGAAGGCGGTTGAGTTGCAGCTTGAGCAGGTCCTTCCAGCGTTCGAGGAACACCGCGCGGTCGTCGAGCTGGATGCGCAACAGGTCGGTGGTGGTGAAGTGATCGTGTGCGCGCAGGTCGTCGCGGATCTGCCGCGCGCGCGCGCCGAGGTCGTAGCCGCCGTCGCCGAGTGAAGTGAGTGCGGGGCCCTCGACCGGGCGCTGGTTCGCGCTCCACAGGCGCTGCCATGGCGGATTGCTGACGAGGGGATGCAGGCCCGGATCGAGCCAGCCGTCCCAGCCGGTGCCGGCCTGCGACCAGTCTGCTGGCAGGTCAGGATCGTAGTTGCCGATGCGCTTGGGCAGGCGCCCGGCGATCGTCCACGCGATGCTGCCGGCGCGATCGGCGACGATGAAATTCTGCGGCGGTATGCCGCTCGATTGCGCGATGGTGACTGCCTGGTCGACGTTCTCCGCCGTTTCGAGGCGCACCAGGTCGACATTGATCGCGCCGGGCTCCTGCGCGATCCATGCCAGCGCGAGCGGCGTGTCGTCGACATCCTGGGCGATGATCGGGCCCCAGCGGGTTTCCTCTACCTCGAGCGTCTCGTCGGGCGCGCCGTGCACACGGATCGTCTCGGCGTGCCTTATCGTATTTGCCCAGCCATCCGGCGTGCGATAGCGCGAGGGATCTGCCGGATCGCGCAGCACGCGCACCCAGTCGGTCGTGTCGGCGTAGCTGTTGGTGAATCCCCACGCCACCTGGCCGTTGCTGCCGGCGACGACGGCCGGCGCACCCGGCAGTCCGGCACCGGTCACGTCGACGAATGATCCGGCGTGGCGTGGATCGGGATAGATGATGCGCATGCGGAACCACAGGTTCGGCACGCGCAGGTCGAGGTGCATGTCGTTGGCAACGATCGCCGCGCCACCGGTCAGCGCGCCGGCAACCGCGAATGCGTTGCTGCCGTGCACGCGCGCGTCCGGCTCCTGCTGGTCGTCGCGCAGCAGCTTGGCGTCGAGCGCATGCAGGTCCAGCTCCGCTGCAGTGGGCACTTCGGGCAGGTCGAACGGGCCGCCCGCGATCGGCGCATCCCAGGCGCCGCCGGTCGCGGTCAGGAAGGCATAGGCCGATGCGGGCAGCGCCGCGTGCATGCGCGCGAACGCGAGACTGCGCTTGTCCTCGGCGTCGTTCAGCGTGAACGCCATCGCCGCCACCACCAGCAGGCTGTCCTCGCTGCGCCAGGGCGCAGGCGCGTTGAAGGTCACCAGGTACGGGAACGGTCGCACCGACAGCGCCGCGAGTCCGGCGTTGACGCCATCGCGATAGGCATCGACCGCATCGTGCTGCTCCGGGCTGAGCGAGGCGAGTGCCGCCTGCATGTGCGCACGCATGCGATGGGCGCGCGCCTTGCGGTCGATCGGCAACGCGGCCGCACCGAAAAGCTCGGCCAGCTCCCCGGCCGCGCGACGGCGCAACAGGTCCATCTCGAAGTAACGCTCCTGCGCATGCACGTAGCCGAGCGCCCACCCCGCGTCGCGGCGGTTGGCGGCGCGGACGGTGACGCTGCCGAGCGCATCGCGCTCGACACGCACCGGCTGCGCCAGCGCCTTGTCGCGCACCTCGCCGTCGTAGCGGGGCAGGCTGCCGCGAAGGGCGAGCCAGCCGGCGAGGGGTGCGGCGATCGCCAGCAGCAGGAGTACGAGCGCGGTCTTCTTCAACAGGCGCGACGGTCGAGTCATCGTGGGTGCGGTTCCTTCAGGGAGCGCGAATGCTATCAGGGTGTCCGACGTCTACCGGTGTTGTCCCTTCGCGCCGGGCGCAGGCCGCAGGCCGGCGTCGAAGTGCGTCTGTGCAGCGGGCTCCGGCGTTGCCCAACCGCATGTTGCGCATGCACATGAAGCGTTCACCGGAAGCTGCCTGAATGGGGGGAGTTGTTCGTCCATGCCGGACAGGCATATAGTCGGCAAACCTGCATGGGTTCCGGTTTCCGGAGCGTGTGGAGGCAATCATGGATCGACACGCAGGTGGTTGCCGGTGGGGGATTCGCTCCGGCATCCGCGGGGTAGTTGTCCCTTGCGCTCTGGGGTGTGCGCATGAACCGATGTCGTTGTGGACCGCACTGCGCGCGGTCGCTGGAACCAAGATCACTCTCCAACTTGCGCGTGCCGGAGTCTCCGGCACGCGCGCTTGTGTGTGTCTGCAATCCGTCAGTCATCGATCTACAGGGGTACATCGCATGAAACGCTTGTTGAATGTCGTTCTAGCGTGGTCGGCGGTCGCCGCCGCGCCATTGTTGTCCACCACGGCGCATGCCGCGCTGGGCGTCTGCGATGCGTTGCCCGCGGACAACGTCGAAGTCGAGGCGACAGCGGGAACCCCGGGTCCAACCAGCTACAACACGTTGAAGTTGGCGTTCGATGCGATCAATGCCGGCACGCACCAGGGCTCGATCAATATCGAGGTCTGCGGCAACACGACGGAAGCCGCGAGCGCAGTTCTCAATGCGAGCGGCAGCGGCGCAGCCCTCTACACCGACATCGCGATCAAGCCGGTGGGCGGAGCAGCGCGCACGCTCGCGGGCACGCTTGCCGGCGCGCCACTGATCGACCTCAACGGCGCCGATGCAGTCACGATCGACGGTCTCAATGCCGGCGGCAACTCGCTCACGCTGCAGAACGCCAGCACGGCTGCCACTGCGGGTACGAGTACCGTTCGCTTCATAGGCGGCGCAAGCGGGAACACGATCACGCGCACGGCCGTGCAAGGCTCGTCGCTGGTGCCTCTCGCCACCGCGGGCGGAACGATCACGTTCAGCACCGATACGGTCGCCCTCACCGGCAACGACAACAACACGATCTCGTTCTGCGATATCGGCCCCGTTGGCGCAGCCCTGCCGATCAAGGCGGTGTTCGGCCTCGGCACGACAACGACGCTGGCGAACTACAACAGCGGCGTGGTGATCGACCACAACAACATCTTCGACTTCTTCGGCACGGGCGCCGCTTCCGTTTCGGGCATCCACGTCCTCGGCGGCAACGATGCGTGGACGATTAGCAACAACAAGCTCTACCAGACGGCCCCGCGTACGTTCACGGCAACGGCACGCTACGCAGGCATCACGCTGAGCGGCACGACCACCGGTGGTGCCTTCACTGTCACCGGCAACACGATCGGCTTCGGCGCTTCCAACGGCACGGGCACCACAACGATCAGCGGTGGCGCCAACGAGTTCCGTGGCATCGATGCGGTGACGACCAACATCACGACGCCGACCGTCTACCAGAACAACATTGTTTCCGGCATCAACCAGAGCACGTCCGACAGCGGCACGACGACGAGCGCCTCGTTCATCGGCATCACGCTCGGCACCAGCGACGGTCGCTACAACGCCATCGGCAACCAAGTCGGCAGCCTCGACGGGTCCAGCACGATCGTGCTCAACAACAGCACGACGACCAGCACTCTCGTCTACGGCATCTTCGATTTCAGCTTCCAGAGCAACACGATCGCGAACAACTCCATCGGTTCCATCACGATCCAGGGCACCGGTACCGCCACCGGCTTCCGCGGCATTCTGTGGAACACCGGGGCCGCACTCACGGAGACGGTCACCAACAATACGGTCGGCAGTGCGACCGGCCCGATCGTCGATCTGCAGGTAGGCAACAATTCCGTCTACGGCTTCAACGGCGTGTCTGCCGCGGCGAACCTCAGCGGCAATACCGCGAGCTACCTCAGCGCAAACTCGATCAGTGCTGCCACGCCAATCGTGACGGTCGCCGGATACATCATCGGTTCGACCAGCACGACCGTTCCGTCCACGATCGCGCGCAATTCGGCGCACCACTTGAGCAACAACGCCGGCGTCAGTGCCAACGGCGGTTCCGTATACGGAATCAGCGCGTCGCTGCCAACCACGCTGGCGAATGTCGTGGAGCGCAACCTGCTGCACACCTTCGATGCAACGGCCACCAACACGGCCTATCAGCTCGCAGGTATCGTGGCCAGTGCAGGCACGACGACATATCGCAACAACATCGTCAGTCTCGGCTTCAATGCCGCGGGCAATCCGATCACCGCAGGCTACGTCATTCTTGGCTTGTTCGATCCCGTCACCGGGACGGCCACCACGAGTCAGTTCTACTACAACAGCGTGTTCATTGGCGGCTCGGGCGTCACTGCACCGGGTTCCAACAGCTATGCGCTATACAGCAATGTCGTCACCAACCCGCGTAATTTCCAGAACAACATCCTCTGGAACACGCGTGGCAACGCGGTCGCCGGCGGCTCGGCCCACCTCGCAATCCGCATCGGGGCGACCACTGCCGGGTTGACCAGCAACTACAACGACCTGCTGGCAGATGGCACGGATGGCGCGGTCGGCGTTTTCAACGCCACGATCTATCCGACCCTTGCCAATTGGCAGACGGCTACCACGCAAGATCCGCTGTCGCTCAGTGTCAATCCGATGTTCGTCGCACTGACGAACCTGCATCTGCAGCCCGGCAGCCCGGCGATCGCGATGGGTACCAGCATTGCGGGAATCACCGACGACTTCGACGGTGATCTTCGTCCGGCAGTCAATCCGAGCATCGGCGCCGACGAATTCGTGCCGGGCCACATCACGATCGCTCCGGCCAGCTTCGATTTCGGCAACCAGACCGTCGGTGTGCCCAGCGCGCCGACGTCGATCACGCTGTCGAACACCGGCGGTGCGCCGTTGAGCGTGACCGCGATCACTGCCGCGGCATCGCCGTTCTCCGCAGCGGGTGGAACCTGTGGCCCGACCCCGATTACGATCGCGGTGGGCGCGAGCTGCACGCTCGACTACACCTTCACGCCGACGGCTGCGGGACCGGCGAGCCAGCCGTTCACGGTGACGGCGAATGTTGCCGGCGACACCACCTTCACGCTGAGCGGCACCGGCTTGCCGGTCACGCACACCGTGACCTCGTCGGTCGGCACGCCCTCGGGCACGATCACGCCGCCGAGTGCGGTGGTGAACGACGGAGCGACCACCGCGTTCACGGTGACGGCGAACCCGGGCTTCCACTTCGACACGATCGGTGGCACCTGCCCGGCGGGTTCGATGGCGGGCAACACCTACACGACCGGCGCGATCACCGCGGACTGCACCGTGGTGGCGAACTTCGCGGCGGATATCGTCACGCACACGGTGACCTCGTCGGTCGGCACGCCCTCGGGCACGATCACGCCGCCGAGCGTGGTGGTGAACGATGGCGCGACCGCGGCGTTCACAGTGACGGCGAACCCGGGCTTCCACTTCGACACGATCGGTGGCACCTGTCCGGCCGGCTCGATGGCGGGCAGTACCTACACGACGGGCGCGATCACTGCGGACTGCACGGTGGTGGCGAACTTCGCGGCCGATGGTGGCGGCAGTGACACGTTCAGCAACAACAATCCGGTGAACATTCCGGACGACGCGTACAACGGCACGCAGGCGTCGATGGCGTGTTCGGCGATCGATGCCAGTTCGTTGCCGGCAGGCGATACGGTGACCAGCGTCACGATCACGACGGGCCTGACGCACACGTGGGCGGGCGACCTGGTGGCCAAATTGTTCAGTCCGAGCGGGTCGGTGCTGGCGGTGTTCAGCCGCCCGGGCTTCGCGGAACCTGCGGATGATGGTACGGGCGGCTTCGGCGACAGCTCGAATCTGCTGGCTACGAGTCCGTTGATGTTCAACGATGCAGCGGCGGCGGATGCAGAAACGATGGGAGGAACACTCGCATCGAGTGGCGTGATCTGCCAGGACGATTCGGTATGTTCGTACCATGCCAATCATGGCGCAGCCGCTGGGCTGACCAGCTTCGCCGGTTTCAATGGTGGGGCGGCTTCGGGCACGTGGACGCTGTGCGTGGGTGATGCCGGTGGTGGCGATACGGGCTCGATCCAGAACTGGAGCATCACGATTGGCCATGCCGGCGCGGTCACGCACACGGTGACCTCGTCGGTCGGCACGCCCTCGGGCACGATCACGCCGCCTAGCGTGGTGGTGAACGATGGTGCGACCGCGGCATTCACGGTGACCGCGAATGCGGGCTTCCACTTCGACACGATCGGTGGCACCTGCCCGGCGGGCTCGATGGCGGGCAACACGTATACGACCGGCGCGATCATCGCGGACTGCACGGTGGTGGCGAACTTCGCGCCGGATGTCGTGACGCACACGGTGACCTCGTCGGTGGGCACCCCGTCTGGCACGATCACGCCGCCTAGCGTGGTGGTGAACGATGGTGCGACCGCGGCATTCACGGTGACCGCGAATGCGGGCTTCCACTTCGACACGATCGGTGGCACCTGCCCGGCGGGCTCGATGGCGGGCAACACGTACACGA
>NZ_JBGAFX010000006.1:0-383025 GCF_044227025.1 Dokdonella sp.
CTCGTTCAACTGTTCGGGCTGCGGACGAGGTCGATGTGCGGCCACCCTGGCTCCCACACGTGCTCGAACACTGCGGCCTGTCGGTGTGCCGCACATCGCTCTCCACTCAGACTCTACGACGAAGTGCAGACACAAGCGGCCTTCGGCCGCGATGTTCTGGCGACAAGACCGAGGGCATCGCGACTCGAGTCGCCTTATGCCGCCACCGGCAACGGCATCGAGACCGGCGCGGAGGCCTCGTGGCGCGCCAGGGTCAGGCGCTGCTCGGTCCAGTGCAGCAGCTCGAACGTGCCGTCGTGGTGCTCGACCAGGCCGGTGCAATGCTCGACCCAGTCGCCGTCATTGAGGTAGACGACACCGTCGTGGTCGTGCAGGCGCGCGTAGTGGATGTGGCCACAGATGTGGCCGTCGAAGCCGCCGGCGCGCGCATCATCGGCGACGCGCTGTTCGAATTCGCGGATGAAACGGAATGCGGCACCGACGCGCGTCTTCAGCAAGATCGACAGCGGGCGGTAGTGCCAGCCAAGCAGGCGCAGCAGTGCGTTGCAGCGCCGGTTGACGGCGCAGACGAAGCCTTGCAGCGAGTCGCCGAGGCGCAGCAGCCAGCGGGGCGTCGCGCAGTGCGCGTCGAACTCGTCGCCGTGGCTGACCCGGTAGCGGCGCCCGTCGGCGCCCACGTGAACCGCGTTCAGCGCGAACTCGATGCCGGCGATGCGCTGGCCGGCGAGGCAGCGCAACGGTGCGTCGTGGTTGCCGGGAATGTAGGTGACGCGCGTCCCGCGTGCGGCAAGCGCGAGGATTTCGGCGACCACCTCGCCATGGCGCGCGTTCCAGTATGGGCGCTTCGCCATGTTCTCGAGATCGACGATGTCGCCGACCAGGTACAGGCGCTCGCAGCGCAGCGAACGCAGGAAGTCGAGCAGGTAGTCGGCTCGGCAACTGGCGTAGCCGAGATGGACGTCCGAAACGAACACGCTGCGATACGAGAGCCGCGTCATCGCGCATCTCCGTGGTGGTCGCAGCCAGTGTCGGGTGCGCGCGTCTCGCGGGCGTTGCGCGGGGGTTACGCGCGGGTGACAGCGCGCGCGCCGGAACCTTCGGAGCGGTAGCCGCAATAGAGGTTGTAGGTCGAACCGAACCGCACCACGATCGACGGGTTGGCCGTGGCGTCGTTGACCTGCACCAAAGGCCCCAGAACGCATAGCTGACGTCGTAGGTGTTCATGTGGACCCAGCCGCAAGCATGGGCGATGCCGCAGATGTCGTGTGCGAGCGCGGCGGCAGTATGTGAACGTTGTGCGGCACCGGTGCGCCAACGACGCGACCACAACATGGCTGTCATGCACCGCGGGTAGCGTGCGCACACGAACACCACGAAGCCGCGCGATGTCGACCACTCCCAACCTGCGTGACAAGCTCGACCAGAAGATCTTCGACGCGATCTATTCGCGCAGCCTGGTATACAACACCTGCTGGGAGGACCCGGCGGTCGATCGGCGCGCGCTTGCGCTCGGCGCGGACGACCGCGTGCTGGTCATCACCAGCGCCGGCTGCAACGCGCTCGACTACGCGCTGCAGGCGCCGCGCCGGATCTTCGCGGTCGATGCGAACCCGCGCCAGAACGCCCTGCTCGAACTCAAGATCGCCGGCATCCGCGCACTCGGCTTTGACGACTTCTTCGCGATCTTCGGCGAGGGTTGGCACGCGCGCTTCGCCGAGCTGTATCGCACGCGCTTGCGCGAGCAGTTGTCGCCGTTCGCGCGCGACTGGTGGGATCGGCGCACGAACTGGTTCACCAGCCGCCGCGGCAGCTTCTACTTCCACGGTTTGTCCGGCTCGGTCGCGCGTGGCGTGCGTGCGTACTTCGCGACGCGTCCGCGCCTGCGCCGCGCGATGGATGATCTGCTCCTTGCGCGCGACGTCGACGAGCAGCGCACGATCTACGATCGCCGCGTGGCGCCGGCCCTGTGGACCAAGCCGGTCAACTGGATCATCTCGCGGCAGTTCGTCATGAGCCTGCTCGGCGTGCCCTGTCCGCAGCGACGCCTGGTCGAGGCGCAGCACGAGAACGGCGTGTCCGGATTCATCCGCAGTGCCGTGCAATACGTGTTCCGCCAGTTGCCGCTGGCCGACAACTACTTCTGGCACGTCTACATGACCGGCCGCTACCGCCGAGACTGCTGCCCCGAATACCTGAAGCAGGAAAACTTCGAGCGGCTCAAGGCGGGCCTCGTCGACTGCATCGAACCGCATACGACGACGGTCACCGAGTTCCTGCGCGCGCACGACGGACCGATCACGCGCTTCGTCCTGCTGGACCACATGGACTGGATGAGTTCCTACCATCCCGCCGCACTGGTCGAGGAATGGGAGGCGATCCGCGCACGCGCGGCGCCCGGCGCGCGCATCCTGATGCGCAGCGCGCATGCGCGCCCGACCTGGCTCGACGAGATCCGCATCGGCTCCGATGGCGTGCGATTGCGCGACGCATTCCGCTTCATGGACGCAGAAGCGGACGCCCTGCAGCCGCACGACCGCGTGCACACCTACGCCGGCTTCGTGATCGCCGATGTCCCGGCTTGAGCGGGTGCGCGCCGATGCCGCCGTGCTGGCGCGCCTCGCGCGCGGCATGCCGCGGCGTGCCTCGCACTCGGATGCGCTCGCTGCGTTCTACGGCAAGCAGTCCACGCACTACGACCATTTCCGCGAGCGCCTGCTGCAGGGTCGCGCCGAACTGATCGCCGACATAGCGCTGCCGCACGACGCGCACGTGGTCGAGCTCGGTGGCGGCACCGGTCGCAATCTCGAGTACTTCGCCGAACGCATTGCGCGTATCGCCCGCTACGACGTCGTCGACCTGTGCGCGCCGCTGCTGCTGCGTGCGCGCGAGCGCGCCCGCACCCTGCCGATGCTGCGCCCGATCGAAGCCGACGCGACGCACTGGCAGCCAGGGCATCCGGTCGACGTGGTGATGCTCTCGTACGCGTTGACGATGATCCCCGACTGGCGTGCCGCGATCACCAACGCCGTGGCGATGCTCAAGCCCGGCGGGACGCTCGCCGTGGTCGACTTCCACGTCTCGCCCCCGCGCGCGCAGGACGGCCGCGTGCAGCACTCCGCTTTCACGCGCCGCTTCTGGCCGTGGTGGTTCGCGCACGATGGCGTTCGCCCCAGCGCGGAGCACTTGCCGGAACTGTGTCGCGCGCTGCCGCGCAATGCCGTGGTCGAATCGACGGCGCGCGTGCCTTACCTGCCGGCGATGCGAGTGCCGTTCTATCGATTCCTCGGTCGTCTCGGGCCCGATTGATCCGGTTCAGTGGTGGGCGAAGTCGAGCTGGCGCCCCGGGAGCCTGGTGGCTGGATGCAGGATTCATCCTCCAGCGGCGGCGCCACAGCGCGGCCTTCAGAATTCTTCATTCGATTTTCCGGCACTTCATTCGCGCCGGCGCTGGACTCGGCACTCCTTCCCGTGGAGTCCGCCATGCACCCGTTCCGAATCCTGTTGCTTGCCACCGCCCTGACGGCCGGTTCCGCCGGCGCCGCCGATGCGCCGCCGACGTATCGCGTGCCGGAGCAGGCTTCCGATGGCTGGGCGGTCGCCGACGCCGCGCAGCTGGGCTGGAACACCGCCCTCTTCGGCGAACTCGAGCGGCGCGTCGCGACCAACGAGGCCAAGGGCCTGACCAGCGTCCTCGTCGTCGATCACGAACGCCTCGTCTACGAACGCTACTTCGGCGATGGCGCGCGCGACACCCTCAACGACATGCGCTCGGCGAGCAAAAGCCTGACCGCGTTGCTGGTCGGTGCCGCGATCGAACGCGGCGCCATCCGTGGCGTCGACGCGCGCGTGTATCCGCATTTCGCCGACAAGCGCCCGCTCGCGCATCCCGATCCGCGCAAGGCCGCGATCACGCTCGAGGACCTGCTGACGATGAGCTCGCTGTGGGAATGCGACGACGACAACGCGTTCTCGACCGGCAACGAAGAGCGCATGTACGTCACCGAAGACTGGCTGCGCTACGCGCTGGAGTTGCCGATCAAGGGTTTCGCGCCGTGGATGCACACGCCGGCGCAAAGCCCGTACGGGCGCTCGTTTGCCTACTGCACCGCCGGCGCGTTCGTCGCCGGCGCGGTGGTCGAGCGCGCGACCCGGCAGCCGCTCGACGGATTCGCGCGCAGCGTGCTCGAGCAGCCGCTCGGCATCACGCGCTCGCAGTGGAACCGCTCGCCCGAAGGCACTGTCATCGGCGGCGGCGGCACGCGCTACCGCAGCCGCGACATCGCGAAGATCGGCGCGATGGTCGCCGACCGCGGCCGCTGGCACGGCAGCCAGGTGCTGCCCGCGCGCTGGATCGACGCGGCGCTGACGCCGCATGCGCAGGCACGCGACGATGCCGAATACGGCTACCTGTTCTGGCGTTTCCATTTCGTCGTCGACGGCAAGGATACGCCGGTGTGGGCGATGTCCGGCAACGGCGGCAACTACGTATTCATGCTGCCCGAGCGCGGCCTGGTCGCGGTCATCACGAGTCGCGCCTACAACCAGTCGTATGCGCACCCGCAGTCGCAGGCGGTGTTCCGCGATGTCGTGCTCAAGGCGTTGCCGACGCCGCATTGAGGAGGTCGGCCGGCAGCCACGGCGCCGCGAGCACCTTGTCGCGCTCGGCCACCACCGCGCGACCGATCGCATCGACGACCTCGGCGAATCCGGGGTCGTCGGCAAGCGGCCGGAACAACGGCGACGCGCGCAGCCACGCCGCATCGCGAAAGCCGCCCGCGACCGCATGACGCAGGGCATCGATGGCGCCTGCATGATCCTGCACGCGCAGCTGCGCGACTTCGATCCAGCCATCCGGACTATTGCCGGCGTCGCGCGCGATCTCGTCGGCGCGCCGCGCGAGCGCCGGCCAATCCGGCGTTGCGGCATACAGGTCCGCGAGCGCGCGCGGCAGACTCTGGTGCGGGCGCAGGCGCGCCGCCTGCTCGAACGCGGCGAGTGCGCCGGCGCGGTCGCCGCGTATCAGGGCAAGCTCGCCGGCGAGCAGATGCGCCTGCGGATGCAGAGGGCGTGACTTCGCCGTCGCGAGTGCGGCTTCGGCTTCGGCGTAGCGGCCCTGGGTGAACAGGAATCGCGGATAGGCGACGTTGCCGAACACGTTGTCCGGATAAAGCTCGAAGATCCGCGCGTAGCGTCGCTCGGCCGCGGCGGCGAAACCGAGCAGGTCGAGGTTGCGCGCGATCTGCAGGTCGAGGAAACGCAAGCGCGTGCCGTTGCGCTCGACCACCACGTTCGCGGCGAGCGCATCGGCGAGGCGGCCGCGCTCGACATACAGGTTTGCCGCCGATGCGCGCGCATCGTCACGCCCGGCGGGATCGAGCGCGACCGCGCGCTCGTATTCACCGATGGCCGCGTCGACCTCGCCGCGGCAGTCGTCGGCGTACGCGAGCGCCGCGTGCGCAAGCGCGTTGTCCGGGCTCGTCGCGAGCACGCGCCGGGCGAGCTCGCGTGCGCGTTCGGCCGACTCCGGACTGCCGTTGTACAGGCACATGCGCGCGCTCAATGCATGGCTGAGCCCGAGCGTTGCCGCGACGTCGCGCGGAGCGGCGATGAGCACGTCCTCGTACAGCGCGATCGCACGATCGTTGTTCTCGGCCTGGCCGATGCCGGCGTAGTAGCGCGCGCGTTCGAGGCGCGCATCGACCATGACCGGTACCCGCGCGCGCGCGGCGTACAAGGCGTAGGCGCCGAGCGCGACGACGGTCACGATCGCGATGCCGGCGACTGCGCGCGCGCGCGGTGCCGCGCGACGCACCACCGATACATTGTCGGCGGGCGTCGTTTCCAGGCGCGGAACGCTGCACAACTGGTAGCCGCGCCCGCGCACCGAACGGATGTAGCGTGGATTGCGCCCGTCGTCGCCGAGCGCCTGCCGCAACAGTTTCACGCGTTGCGTCACGGTTTCCTCGTTGACCACCGCCGGTGCCCACACGCCCGCGATCAATGCGTCGAATCCGACCACGCGGTCGCCGGCTTCGAGCAGGAAGCGCAGCAGCTGGAAGCTCAGCCCCGCCACGTCGAGGACTACGCCGTCGCGCTCGACGCGCTGGCGCTCGAGGTCGATGCGCAGGTCATCGAGGCGGTACGTCGGTGCGGCGGTCATGAGACGACGAAAGGGAAATGGAGCTCGATCATAACGTGAGCGTCCGGGGTCGACGGCATCGCTCCCTGCCGTGCGGTCTGCGCAATCGAGAACTTCGCGACAGTCGCCGGCAACCCGATCGCGTCGAATCGGTACCGACCGACGAGGGCTCGCGCGATGGTCCTGCCGACGACTGCGCTTCGTCGCCTGCCGGAGCATCGCGTGCCGACGCAGGCTGACGGTGACACGATGAACAACCGATTGCGCACAGGGCTCGTCGCCACGCTGCTGCTCGCGCGCGTCGTCGGCGCCCACGAGGCGGCGTTCAGTCATCGTGTTCGCCGACCTGTTCGACAGCAACAACGGGCACGGCATCATCGCCTGCCCGGGCGGACAGACGGTCGGCAATCCGCCGGGTGGCGGCCAGGCGACGTGTTCCGGTGGCGGCACGCCGACTGGGTGGCCGCAGATGCAGGTGCTCGTCGACGGCGTCGTGCAGACCGACAGCGTGACCGGCCAGCTGACGGTGCCTGGCACGACCGTGTTCAACGCACAGATGAATCCAGACCCGATCGACTTCTACCGCTTCAGCGTGACCGGCATCGCGCCCGGCGTGCACCAGATGCGGGTCCGCGGCCACTACGCGCCGCCGCCGGATTCCGACGGCAGCACGCTCGACAGCGCATCGATCACGATCACGGTCGATCCGTTGCCGAGCGGCCACGCCGTGCTCGAGCTTGGCGCCGACGTCAGCGGCGCGATCGACTGGCAGGACCGCATCGTCATCGGCCACGGCCATCACGTCGATCCGGCCGGCGCGGCGGTCGTGATCCGCAACAGCCTCGTGACCGGACTCGGCAACGACGCGACGCCCGGCATCGCCGGCGCCGCGGCGAGCGTGGACATCGAGCGGACCGTGTTCGAAGCGACCGCTGCGCTCGACCTCACGATTGCCGGAACGGCGCTCGTGCGTGATTCGGAATTCCGCGCCAACAACCTGTTGCGTTTCGACGCATCCGACCCGGATGCGTCGCCGATCGTCACGCTGCGTGGCAACGGCAGCGCGCAGAAGACTTTCCAGGGCAACCGCATCGGCGCGGGGCGACTGGTGTTTTCCAACACGCGCCACTGGCTCATCGGCGGCGACGGCAATGCGCAGGGCAACATCCTGATCGGACCGCGCGCGACGATGTACCTCGTCGATGGCAGCTCGGACATGGTCGTGCGCGGCAACTACGACCACCACAACTACCGCGGCGGCTGGAGCCAGGGATTCAATCTCGCCTTCACCTGCAACGAGTGCAGCGGCGCCAGCGGCAGCGGCATCCTGATAGAGCACAACCTCATCCGCGGCGGCTCGTGGCCGCTGCAGGACCTCGCCGGCGAATTCCGCTACAACCTCGTCTACGGTTACGGCCACACCTGGCTGCGCAGCGCGAATGACGGTGCGTCGATCCACCACAACGTATTCGCGCCGGAGAAGGGCGGCGGGGACCTCAACCAGGGCGTGTGGTTCTACGGCGGCGAAACCGGCATCGCGCTCTACAACAACACCTTCGATGGCGGCGGGCCGCACGGCGACTTCGCGGGGCCGACGATCGAAGTCGACAACGCCTCGCGCGTGACGGGCCTGCGCAACAACCTCGTGACCTACTCGCGCGACTACGACAACGGCAGCCCGGGCCTCGCGCGCATCGTCGGCACGTCGGCGAATTTCGGTTCGGTCGACTACAACGCGTTCCATTCGCCCGACAACAGCACGCACGACAATTACGCGATCACCGGCTGGACCGAAGGGGCGACGCCCGGCTTCGCCGCGCACGACGTGAGCGGCACCGGCGCGATTGGCGTCCGCGACGGCCAGCTCGCCGCGGATCCGTTCAGCGGCGCGCGCGTCGACCCGTACGAATCGCTGGTCGACGAGAGCGCGGTGTGGCAGCGCACGCAGACCCTGTCGAGCATCCTCGCCGCATTCCGCGCACGCTATGCACCGGCCGCGACGAGCCCGATCATCGACGCCGGCGATCCCGCCGACAACGACAGCCACGGCCGCCGCGCCGATATCGGCGCGATCGACGCCGACGGCCACGACGCGGACCTTTTCGGCCGTTTCGGCCTGACCGGCGATGCGATCTTCGCCAACGGTTTCGATGCCGCCTGAGCCGATCGACGACGGCGTTGATCGCGCCACCCTCGCGTTGCATGGCAATTATGGCTGGTGCCTGAGGCCGAGTTGCAGATTGCACGCAACCGCTTGCGCATTCCAACCCGTTCAAAGTCACGGCGCGCAAGACAGTCAACTCGATCCGAGGCTCTGGCGACAGGCGAAGGACACGTCTCAGTCGCCGATCAGATCGAGGCGGGCGAGGTCATCCTTCGACAACGCGAGCGTGGTCGCACCCGCGAGTTCTGCGATCTGCCCCGGCGTCGTCGCGCTGGCGATCGGCGCGCTGATACCCGGGCGTGCGATGAGCCAGGCGAGCGCAACCTGTGCGGGCGTGGCGCCGTGGCGCTTCGCGACGTCGTCGAGCGCCGCGAGCACGCGCAGGCCGTGACCGTTGAGGTATTTGCCGACCGCACCTGCACGCGCAGCGCTCTTGCCGAGATCGGCTTCGCTGCGGTACTTGCCGGTGAGGAAGCCGCTCGCGAGCGCGTAGTAGCAGACCACGCCGACCTGCTCGCGCAGGACCAGGGATTCGAATCCGCTTTCGTAATCCTTGCGGGAAACCAGGTTGTATTCGGGCTGCAGCACTTCGTAGCGCGGCAGCCCCTGCCCGGCGCTGATCGCGAGCGCTTCGGCGAAGCGCGCTGCGCTGTAGTTGGAGGCGCCGATCGCGCGCACCTTGCCGGCGTCGATCAGGCGCGCGAACGCACCAAGGGTGTCGGCGAGCGGTACCGCGGGATCGTCCTCGTGCGCGAAGTAGAGGTCGATCGTGTCGACGCCCAGTCGTTGCAACGATTCGTCGGCGGCAGCGGCGATGTTCGCCGGCGACAGGCCGCGTCGCGGCGACCACTTCGCGACCTTGGTCGCGATCGTGACGTGCTCGCGCTTGCCGCTGCGCGCGAGCCATTCGCCGATGATCGCTTCGGACTCGCCGCCCCGGTTTCCGGGTACCCACGCCGGGTAGACGTCAGCGGTATCAATGAGGTCGAGGCCGGCGTCGACGAAGGCGTCGAGCACGGCGAACGACGCGGTCTTGTCGGCGCTCCAGCCGAACACGTTGCCGCCGAGCGCGAGCGGCGCGACCGAAAGGCCGGATCGGCCGAGGGGACGTTGGTTCATCGGATGCTCCGTCGAAACGCGCATCCTGCATGCCCGGGTGCCGGGCGGCAATCCTGTAGCGCGGACCGCTCAGGCCATGACCGCGTGCGCAAGCAGCAGCATGCCCGCGCCAAGGAGGCCCACGCCAACCGCGCGGGCGACGCGTTGTCCGTCGGATGCGAGACGCTCGGCGCTGATGGCGAGCGTGACGAGCGCCATCGCCGGGAGGTCCATGATGCCGGCGACGAGCAGCGCCGCGGTCAATCCGGCGCAGCACTGGCAGCAGCGCAGCCCGAGTCGTACGCCATGCCACCATGCCGAGGCGGGTTCGTCCGGCATGCACGCACAGACTGATTCCGGCCTGCAGCACGCAAGATGCCGCGCCTTCCATTGGCTGAACTGCAAGGCGCCGACGAGCAACACGACGGCAACCGCTGCGAGCGGTGCCGCACGCGCGAGCGCCGGGGACCGCATCGCGATCGACGCGAGCAGCACACCCAGTGCGAACACGGGCAGTCCGCACAGGCTCCACACGAACAGGTATCCGGCGCCCGCCAGAAGCGTGGACCGGCCCGTATGCGAGGCGCCGGCGTGAATGGCGGCAACGCGCTGGCGCCAGAGCATCGGCGCCAGCGACGGCAGCATCATCGCGGTCATCATGACGGTCCACATGCCAAGGAACATGGCGACGAACCCGAACGTGCCCTGGCCCGGCATGCGCATCCATGCCATCGACATGGTCCAGCCGCCCGGCATCGGCATGCCGCGCGATGGCATCGACAGGCTGCCAAGCACGGTGGCCGTGGCGCTGAGCGCGAACAGGAACGTGCAGGCGGCGATGAAGCGGCGTTTGGCAGTACGCTCGTTCGACACTGGCGCGATCTCCGCCCGCGATGCCGCTCAGCGCCGACCGTACTCGTCGTGGCGGCGCCACCACACGCCGGTCTCGTTGCGGCCCAGTGGGGCGCGGTCGAGCCACTGGTACATGCCCCAGAGGCCGTCGAGGCCGCGCGCGTAGGTCGAATAGGTGTGGTGGACGAAGCCGTCGTGGAGCACGAACGCGCTCAGGCCCGGGCGATCGCGCGTGTAGGTCGCGACATCGGTGCCGGTGCTCGCCGCGATCTGCGCGACCGGTCCTTCCTGCCCGCGCAGTTGCCACTGCTGCACCGTCTTGCCCGCCAGCGGCGGCTGCATCGGTGCTTCGCCGCGGTAGTTGTACTCGATGCCGCCGTCGCGCTGCTGCTGCTCGGTGAACGCGACCGCGAAATCGTTGTTGAAGTCGCTGCCGAACGAGGACGCCCACGGGAACGACCAGCCCATGCGCCGCCTGAACGCATCGAGCTTCGCGAACGGCGCGCGCGAGATCGCGGTCAGCGCGACATCGTGATTCTCGAGGTGCACGGCGAAGCCATCGAAGCCGTCGGCGATCGACGAGCATGACGGGCAGCCCGCGCTGTAGTCGGGTCCGAACATGAAGTGGTAGACGAGCAGTTGCGAGCGCCCGCGGAACAGCTCCGCGAGCGTGGCACTGCCGGCGTCGGTTTCGAAACGGTAGTCCTTGTCGATGCGTACCCACGGCAGGGCCTGCCGCCGTCGCGCGAGTTCGTCGCTGCGGCGCACGAGGTCCTTCTCGGCGTCGAGCAGCGCGAGGCGCGCCTGCAGCCCTTGTTCGCGTGTCGCGATCGTGTGCGTTCCCATGATTGATACTCCGGTCGGGCTCACCTGTGCCTGCCGCCTTGGGTGCGACACGCCGCTCGGTGCGGGTGAGCTAGATTAGGAGCGCTGCATCGAACCCGGGGAGTGACAAGTGTGTCGCGATTGAGGAACCGCGCCCGATGGACTCGCTGATCACCGCCGCGGGCCGCGCGCTCGCGATGGGCGATCCGCTCGGAGCACTCAAGCGCGTCGCGCTGCGCGACGACGCGGCGGCGCTCGCGTTGCGCGGCATCGCGATGGCCCAGCTCGGCGACCTCGCGCGCGCGAAGGCGCTGTTGCGCGCTGCCGCGCGTGCATTCGTGCCGAGGGAGTCGCTCGCGCGTGCGCGTTGCGTCGTCGCCGAGGCTGAAATCGCGCTCGTCTCGCGCGAACTGAACTGGACGACCAGGGCGCTCGAGGCCGCGCGTGCGACGTTGGAAGCGCACGCCGACCCCGCGAACGCCGCGCACGCGCGTTACCTGCAGGTGCGGCGTCTGCTGCTCGTCGGACAGCTCGACGAGGCCGAGCGCGCGCTCGCCGGGTTTGATCCCGCGCCATTGCCGGCCGCTTCGCGCGCGGGGCTCGAACTCGTCTCCGCGGGGATCGCGCTGCGTCGCCTGCACACGCAGGCGGCGCACGCCGCGCTCGAGCGTGCCGCGCGCGCTGCGCGCGCAGCCGGGATTCCCGCGTTGCTCGCGGAAGTGGATGGCGCCCGCGCAGTGCTCGATGTGCCGGCGGCACGCCGCATCACGCGCGGCACCGAGCGGCTGCTGCGGCTCGATGAAGTCGAGGATCTGCTGGCGTCGAATACGCTCGTCGTCGATGCGTGCCGCAATGCGGTGCGAGTTTCGCGCACGCTGATCCCGCTCGCGCGGCGACCGGTGCTTTTCGCGCTCGCGCGTTCCCTGGCCGAGTCGTGGCCGGGCGACGTCGCGCGCGATGTGCTCGTCGCGCGCGCATTCCGCGCCAAATCCGCGGACGAGTCGCACCGCGCGCGCCTGCGCGTCGAGCTGGGCCGGCTGCGCGCGATGATCCGCGGGCTCGCGGGCGTGAGCGCGACGCCACGCGGCTTCGTGCTGGTGCCGCGCGGTGGCAGCGAAGTCGTCGTGCTCGCCCAGCCGTTCGACGAAGCGCATGCGGCGGTGCTCGCGTTGCTTGCCGATGGCGAGTCGTGGTCGAGTTCGGCGCTCGCGCTTGCACTCGGCGAGAGCCAGCGCAACGTGCAGCGTGCGCTCGGCGTGCTCGCGGCAAGCGGAAAGGCGCAGGCGTTCGGCCAAGGTCGGGCGCGTCGCTGGATGACGCCGCCCGCGGTCGGATTCACGACCACCTTGTTACTCCCCATGCCGTTCGCGAGCGGCTAGTGTGGCGTGATCCCAAACGAGGAAGCGAACATGAAGACATCCGCGGCGCAGATCATCCGCGAATACGGCCCCTTCCCCGAGGTCGAGCGCGTCGGTGGCGTGACCTGGGATGGCCACGACGTCTGGCTCGCCGCTGGCGATGCGCTGCGCGCGATCGATCCGGACAGCGGCGCGTTGCGGCGCTCGATCGATGTCGCCGCGCATGCGGGCACCGCGTTCGATGGACGCCACCTGTTCCAGATCGCCGAGGACCGCATCCACAAGATCGATCCGCACAGCGGCGCCGTCCTAGCGTCGATCCCGGCGCCTGCCGGCGGCGGCGATTCGGGGCTCGCATGGGCCGAGGGAACGCTGTGGGTCGGACACTACCGCGAGCGCAAGATCCACCAGATCGACCCTGAAACCGGTGCAATCCTGCGCACGATCGAATCGAACCGCTTCGTCACCGGTGTAACCTGGGTCCACGGCGAGTTCTGGCACGCCACCTGGGAAGGCGACGAAAGCGAGTTGCGGCGCATCGAGCCGGGCTCGGGCGAAGTACTGGAGCGCATCGAGATGCCCGCCGGTGTGGGCGTATCGGGGCTCGAATCCGACGGCGCGGACCGATTCTTCTGCGGCGGCGGCGAGAGCGGAAAGGTCAGGGTCGTGCGCCGGCCGCGGCGCGACTGAAGCCTGCGCTCAGGACAGGACGTTCGGGCGCTTGGCGCCGGCGAAGCGATGGGACCAGTAGGCCTCGTCGAGGCGGCTGATGCTGACGGTCTTGCCGGTGGAGGGCGAATGGATGAAGCGGCCTTCGCCGAGATAGATGCCGACGTGCGAGATGCGCTGGCCGCGGATCTTGAAGAACACGAGGTCGCCGACCTTCATGTCCGCGCGTGCGACATTGTTGCCGTAGCGGTACTGGCTGGCCGAGTCGGACGGCAGGTCGGCGCCGACGCTCTTGCTGAAGACGTAATGGACGAAGCCGCTGCAATCGAAGCCGGACTTCGGGTCGCGCCCGCCGCGACGGTAGCGGATGTTCTGCAGGGTCATCGAGAAATCGGCGAGCAGCTTGCGCAGGTGCGAGCCGCCGGTCATCGGATTGACCGCACCGGAAGCGGCGTCGAGCAGGGTCGGGCGCGAATTCGAGAGTTCCAGCGTGCCGGAGGCGGGCAGTGCGGTCGAGGCGATCGCCGAATCCGCCTCCATGTGCCAGGCGCGAAGGTCGATGCCGGGCGCACCGACGGCCATGGCCTGGGTGCCCTGGATCGCTGAAAAAGCGAACAAAATCAGGGCTGTCATTCGCTGGAATGGCATTCGGCGGCGCTCCGGAATCGCAGACAAGAGGGGCGCGCTGTCGTTCAAGCCCACCCCCGTGGAAGGGCCACGGTAGCAAAGGACTTTCGGGGAGTTGTTTGGCTGGCGTTAAGAAAACCGGGGATTGGCCTGGATTCTGTGACCCAGTTCCGCTTTCGACTGCGACCGGGCCGACGGACAGCGCGCGCAAAAACCGCGATGCGCGCGCCCAGCCTAGAGCGGAGCTTGCTCCGCTGCCGCTGCTTTTCCGCTCAGCAGCGCGTGGTGTGCGGCCGGCAGGATTTCGTCGGTCCAGAGTGCGTATTGCGCGGCGGATGGATGCAGGCCGTCGCCGACCAGCATTGCCGCGGCATCACCCGCCTCGCGCGAAGCCGCGGTCACGTCGACGAAGGCGGCGCCGGCTGCCGCGGTGATGTCCTGCGCGGCACGGTTGAAGGCGTCGATCGCGAGCGCGATCGCTTGCGCGTCGCGACTCGCGGCGAAGCGCGTCACGCCCCAGTCGGGGATCGACACCACGACGACCCCGCGTGCGCCGGTTCGCGACAGGCCGCAGGCGCGCCCGAGCAGCGCGGCGAACTCGTCGCGGTAGTTGGCGAGCGGGCGGTCGCGGTACTGGTTGTTGACGCCGATCAGCAAGGTCACGAGGTCGTACGGCGGCGCCAACGTCATTGCGTCCATCGCTGCAGAAAGTTCGTCGGTGGTCCAGCCGGTGCGCGCGACGACCAATGGCTCGGCAACGGCGACGCCGAGCGCGCCGAGCCGTCGCGCGAGCTGCGCCGGCCAGCGCTCGTCCGCTTCGACGCCTTCGCCGATCGTGTAGGAGTCGCCGAGGGCGAGGAAGGTGGCTGGGTTCATGGCAATGCACGTCCGGCAGGAGCGGCTTCAGCCGCGATGCTTTCAGCCTTGGCCCGGGGCCGCCCCTACGCGACGCGGCGCTTCGCGCCGGCGCGCTCGGCGGTGCGCTCGAGCTGCCGTTCGATGCGCGCGAGTGCGTCGGCGAGCACCGCGGGCTCGGGCAGCAGGGTCAGGCGGAAGTGGTTGCGTGCGGCGATGTTGAAGCTTGATCCCGGCACCAGGATGATCTGTTCGTGTTCGAGCAGGTCGAGAGCGAATTCGGCATCGTCGAAGCCCGGGAGGCGGCCGCTGTCGACGCCCGGGAATGCGTACAGCGCACCCTGCGGCGCGACCATGTGCAGGAATTCGCTGCGCGCGACCGCCTCGACGATCGCCGCACGCGCGGCGTGCAGGCGGCCACCCGGACGCGTCAACGCGCCGATCTCGTTCGGTCCTTCCAGCGCCGGCTTGATCGCCCACTGCGCGGTGACGTTGCTGCACAGGCGCAGGCTCGCAAGCAGGTCGAGTGCGCGCACGAGGTCGTGCACACGCTTGTCGCTGCCGGTCAGCGACAGCCAGCCAACGCGGTAGCCGCAGGCGAGGTGCACCTTGGACAGGCCGCCGTAGCTGATGCACGGCGTGTCGCCGGCAAGCGGCGCCAGCGGCGTCAAGGTGGCACCGTCGTACAGCACGCTGTCGTAGATCTCGTCGCAGAGCAGCACCAGGCCGTGCCGGCGCGCTACCTCGACCAGTGCGAGCAGCAGCGCGCGCGGATAGACCGCGCCGGTCGGGTTGTTCGGATTGATGATGACCAGCGCGCGCGTGCGCGGCGTGATCATCGCCTCGATCTCGTCCGGGTCGGGCAGGTGCGCGCGTTCGGGCGGACACGGGTAGTGCAGCGGCACGCCGCCGTTGAGGCGCGTCGCCGCGGTCCACAGCGGATAGTCGGGCGCCGGCACCAGCACCTCGTCGCCCGCATCGAGCAGCGCGCGCAGGCTGAGGTCGATCAGTTCGCTGACGCCGTTGCCGATGAATACCTGCTCGGCCCTGGCCTCGGCGCCGTTGCGGCGATGCTGCGCGGCGACCGCTTCGCGCGCTTCGAGCAGGCCTTGCTGGTGGCAGTACGCCTCGCTCTTCGGCAGGGCCGCCGAGATCGCGTCGCGCAGGTGCTGCGGCACGCGGAAACCGAACAGGCCCGGATTGCCGATGTTGAGGCGCAGGATGGTTCGGCCCTCGGCCTCCAGTTCGTGCGCGCGCCGGCTGAGCGGACCGCGGATGTCGTAACGCACTTCGTCAAGCCGGCGGCTGACTGCGACCGTCGTGTTCTGCATCGACCCTTCCACCCGTTGCGTAGCGGCACGATCCTAGCAGCGCCCTTGCTGCATCGCACGCGATCCGCGCACGGAATGCGAAATGCCCGAACGGAGCCACTATTCGTCCGCAACCCGCCCGAAAATGCCCGTGCCGCGAGTGCGGTGGATGCGGCGCGTTGAAAAGCGGCGTGCCACCCCTATTTCGTGCTTCACTGAAGCGCCGCGACGAACGCGGCGCTTCGCTTTTCGGGCGTCACGACATGAAGAACCTCGACAGCATCCAGCCCCAGAATCCGCAGCAGGGCTTCCAGTTTCCGGGCCTGTTCGAAATCACCGCGATGGGCAGCGCCACGGCCGGCCTGGAACAGAAGGTCCCGCGCCTCATCGAAGGCATCGGCCTCGCCGTGCTCGCCGGATCGGTGCGCGTGCGCCCGTCGCGCGAAGGCAACTACGTATCGGTCGCGCTCAGCTTCACCTGTCCGTCGCGCGAGAAGTACGACGCCGCGCATGCGGCCTTGCGCGCGGATCCGGACATCCGCTGGACCTTGTAGGCGCGGCTGTCACCGCGCTCTTTGCGGGAGCGGCGGGTGCCGCGATGCTCTTCGGCGGTTGCTCCGCCTGGCGTCGGGTGCGCACCCGCTCCCCGGGTGAAGTCGCATCAATGCGCCGCTGCCGCTGCCTTGCGCGCTTCGGCTTTCGCAGCGGCCTTTTCGCTCGGGGACTTCCAGTCCGCGGGCGGCTCGGCCTTGCCGGCGCGCGTCGCCGCGAGGCGCAGCGCCTCGATTTCGCTGCCGGTCGAAAGCGTGTCGCGCAGATACTGGCTGAGCGCATCGCCAGTCATGAAAATCGACATCTGGCTTTCGGTCCACCACGCCAACCTGCGCGCGCGCAGCTGGTCGTCCGGTCCGAGGGCATCGAGCTTGCGCAGCAACATTTCTCCGATCATCACCGTCGTGGTCGAGTATCCGCTGTCGAACAGCAGGCGGGCGGTCGCGATGCACATGGGCTTGCGCTGCGCGTCTGCTGTCGCGCAGGCGGAAAGGAGGCCGGTGTAGGGTGAAGCCTCGACCGAAGTCATCGCCGCCAGCATCACCGCCGTGCTCGCCACAATGTCCTCGCCCGAGAAATTCCATTGCGGGGACTGTGCACGCACACCATCGAGCGTCTCCGCCGGGACCGGATGGCGTTTCACCGCGGCCAGCCAGATCCGGATGATTTCCGATGAATGCTCGTCGTAGCGATGGCTGGCGGCCATGTGCTGCAGCGTTTCGCCGACGTCGACGGCGGGATCGTCGAGCGACAACGCCCAAGCGGCCGCGTTGTCCTTGTCGAGACGCTGCACGTTCGCGAGCGCGGTCGCGTCGCGCTTGCCGTCGGTAGGCGTCGCGGCGATCCACTGGAGCAAGAGGTCGCCGGGGTTTGCCGCGGCGAGATCGGCCAGCTTTGCAGGTGCGTCGACGTTCGCCGGGGCATCGCCACCGCCCGGTGTCTTCGCGGCGCCACCCGCGGACAATTCGCTCGTGCGCCTGGCGGCAGCCAGCCCGGTCGCGCGTTCGCGCGCGTCGCTGCTGCCGCGAAGGTCGTTGATCACGGACTCGACGTAGTCCTGCCAGGTCTGGCGGGCCGCTTTCTGGTCCGGGTCTTCCACGCTTTCGTCGTTCGCAGGCATCCATCCCGCTGGCGGCGCCAACGGCTTGCCGAGGCGCTTGAGGCGTCGTTCGGTCGCGGCAATCTCGCTCGGTGCGCCGTTCCAGTCGGCGGCCCGGTCCGCCGGCGCGTCGGTGAACGCCGCGCCGTTCTGCATCGGGCTGGCGGCATTTGCCTTGAGCCAGTCGAGCTGGCGCTGCAGGTCGGCGACGTCATCGCGCGTGGCGCCCGCGGCGGCAAGCATCTTCAGGCCCAGCTCGCGCAGGTTGAAGCTGTTGCCGCGCGTGGCGAGCAACACGCCCGCATCGGCACACCAGCCGAGGCGTTGCCAGGTCCGATCGCTGTCCGCTGCGGGCTTGCAGGATTCCTCGAGCGCGGATTCGGCCGGCGACGAGCGGAAATCGGTCCGCTGCAGCGCGCTCGCGAGTGCGTTCGATTGCGGCGAAGCATCGCTCTTGCCACTCTCGCCGCTCGTTTCGTCGAATGGCGACGCGACGGGGTGCGCGATGTACGCCAGCGCCCAGGCCGCGATCTCGTCACCCAGGTGGTCGTCGGCGCGACGCGCCGAGGCCATGCGCGCGAGTGCATCGTCGACGCCGGCCTGGTCGCCCCTGGCATGGGCGAGTGCGGCGGCGTACTGCAGCGCGCCCGCATTGTCGGGTTCGAGGCGCACGAGGTTCGCGACTTCGGCCTCGGGCCAGCGGGTCGGGCCGCACTTGCTGCTGTAGTAGCTGCCGACGTCGGCCGCGAGCCACTGCACGAACGCGTCGTCGGGCGCCAGCCCGGCCGCGCGCGCGACGACATCGGCGCTCTTCGGACGCAGCGCGCTCGGGGTGTCGTCGTCGTCGACGTAGAGGCGGCCGGCCAGGACCTGCCGGGCCGGTGAGGGATCGCTGCGCAGAGCATCGAACAATGCGATCTGCGCCTGCTTGTAGCGGGACATCATCGCGTCGGCGTCGTCGACGGACGGCGGCGCATCCGCAGCGTGCACGGTGATCGCGGCCGACATAAGAACGGGTACGATCTTCCACCTGGATCCGGTACGCATGACGATCTCCTTCGCCCAAGTCCCGATATGCCAGTGTAGCAACGCTTTTGCGGCATTCCGGAGTCGATCCGGGGCATCCTGCAAGGCACGCGACAGTCGTCCGGTCCCTGCATTGCGCGCCCGGCCCGCCATCCCCATGTGATCCCGAATGTCCGTCCCTGTCCTCGTCCGCCGCCTCGGCCGGCAACCCTACGAACCCGTCTGGCGCGCGATGCAGGCGTTCACCGACGCGCGCGGGCCGGAAACGCCGGACGAATTGTGGATACTCGAGCACGATCCCGTGTTCACGCTCGGCCAGGCCGGCAAGTGGGAGCACGTGCTGCTGCCGGGCGATATTCCGGTGGTGCCGGTCGACCGCGGTGGCCAGGTCACCTACCACGGTCCCGGGCAGATCGTTGCCTATCCGCTGTTCGACCTGCGCCGGATGAAGATCGGCGTGCGCGAGCTGGTCACGCGGATCGAGCAGGCGATCATCGACACGCTCGACACCTGGAACATCGTCGCCGCGCGCCGCGACGGCGCCCCGGGTGTGTATGTCGGCGACGCCAAGGTCGCCGCACTCGGCCTGCGCGTGCGGCGCGGCTGTTCGTTCCATGGACTCGCCTTCAACGTGGCGATGGACCTCGAGCCGTTCCACCGCATCAATCCGTGCGGATATCAGGGATTGGCCGTCACCCAGGTGCTAGACTTGGGCGGACCGGGATCGCTCGCCGCGGTGGAAGCGATCCTGATCGGCGAACTGGCGCGCCAGTTCGGGCTGGACGCCACGCCCGCCGCCGCCGAATTCCCCCGCGTTCCGACCGGCGATGCCCTGCGCGTCGCGCAGCCCGCATGAGCGAACCCAAGACCATTCCCCTGACCGTCGTCGACCAGTCGCCCCTGCACGCGCAGGATGCGAAGCAACTCGGCGAGGACAAGATCGCGCGCAATCGCGCCGGTTTCGCCGAAGCGCCGATGCTGCGCAAACCGTCCTGGATCCGCGTGCGCATCCCGCCCGGCAACGCGGTCGCCAAGCTCAAGGCGAAGCTGCGCGAGAACCGCCTCGTCACCGTGTGCGAGGAAGCGTCCTGCCCGAACATCCACGAATGCTTCGGCAAGGGCACCGCGACCTTCATGATCCTCGGCGAGGTCTGCACGCGCCGCTGCTCCTTCTGCGATGTCGCGCATGGCCGGCCGAAGCCGCCCGATCCGCTCGAACCGGCGCACCTGGCCGGCACGATCCGCGACATGGCGCTGAAGTACGTCGTCATCACCTCGGTCGACCGCGACGACCTGCGGGATGGCGGGGCCGAACATTTCGCCGCCTGCATCAAGGCGGTGCGGTTCGAGAATCCCGACATCCGCATCGAGATCCTGACCCCGGACTTCCGCGGCAAGGGTCGCGTCGAACGCGCGCTCGAGGTGTTCGCCCGGCAGCCGCCGGACGTGTTCAACCACAACCTCGAAACGCCGCGCGCGCTGTACCGCGAGGTGCGCCCGGGCGCCGACTACGACTGGTCGCTGGACCTGCTCAAGCGCTTCAAGGCGCAGCACCCCGATGTGCCGACGAAGTCCGGGATCATGCTCGGACTCGGCGAGACGTTGGAACAGGTCGAGGAAACGTTGAACGATCTGCGCATGCACGATGTCGATATGGTTACGATCGGCCAGTACCTGCAGCCGACCGCGCACCACCACCCGGTGCTGCGCTACTGGACCCCGGAGGAGTTCAAGGCGATCGAGGAACTCGGTTACCGGATCGGCTTCCAGCATGTCGCCTCGGGCCCGCTGGTGCGCTCGTCGTACCACGCCGACCAGATGGCGCACGCCGCCGGATACGTTCAGGTCGCCTGAGGTAAAGAAGGCAGTACTTCACGCGGAGTCCCTTCCGCGAAAGAAAAAACCGTACATCCGTGTACGGCAATGGAGAAACAAAGATGCGCAAGACGCTGTTGACCCTCGCCCTGACCGCCCTCGTCGGTCCGGTGTTCGCCAAGCCGGCCAGCGAATCGGGCGCGCCGCTGCTCAAGGCGGGTACCTCCGAAGCGGAGGCGGCGGTGTGGGCGACGCGTTTCCTGACCCACTTCCACTACAAGCAGACGCCGCTCGATGACGCGATGAGCGAGCAGATCTTCAAGCGCTACCTCGATGCGCTCGACGGCGATCGCCTGTTCTTCACCCAGGCCGACATCGACAAGTTCAGCGCCTACAAGGACAAGCTTGACGACGCGATCTACGACCAGGATCTCGCGGGGCCGTACGCGATCTTCAACATCTACGAACAGCGCGTCGGCGAACGCGTGGCGTATGCGCGCGCGCTGCTGGCGAAGGGCTTCGACTTCTCCAAGGACGAAAGCTACCAGTACGAGCGCGAAAAGGCGCCGTGGGCGAAGGACGAGGCCGAGGTCAACGATTTCTGGCGCAAGCGCATCAAGAACGACTGGCTGCGCCTCAAGCTCGCGAACAAGGCCGAGAAGGACATCCGCGAGACGCTCGACAAGCGCTACGCGAACTACCTCGACCGCGTCCACCAGCTCAACAGCGAGGACGTGTTCCAGACCTTCATGAACGCATACGCCTCGTCGATCGAGCCGCACACGAACTACCTCGGTCCGCGCGCGTCGGAGAACTTCGACATCGCGATGAAGCTCTCGCTCGAAGGCATCGGCGCGGTATTGCAGCGCGATGACGATTACACCGCGATCCGCGAGATCGTGCCGGGCGGCCCGGCTGCACTGTCCAAGCAGATCAAGATCGGCGATCGCATCGTTGGCGTCGGCCAGGGCGAGAACGGCCCGATTGCCGACGTGGTCGGTTGGCGCCTCGACGACGTCGTCGACAAGATCCGCGGCGCCAAGGACACCACCGTGCGCCTCGAAGTCCTGCCGGCCGATGCAGGTCCCGACGGCAAGCACTTCACGCTGGCGCTGGTGCGCAAGAAGGTCAGCATCGAGGAACAGGCGGCGAAGAAGTCGGTCATCGAGGTCAAGGACACGACGCGCACGCGCCGCATCGGCGTGATCTCGCTGCCGACCTTCTACCAGGACTTCGACGCCCGCCGCCGCGGCGACCGCGACTACAAGAGCGCGACGCGCGACGTCGAGCGCCTGCTGGTCGAGCTCAAGGCCGACAAGGTCGACGGCGTGATCGTCGACCTGCGCAACAACGGCGGCGGCTCGCTGACGGAGGCGACCGACCTTACCGGCCTGTTCATCGACAAAGGTCCGGTGGTGCAGGTGCGCAACGCCGGCGGCCAGGTCGAATCCGAATCCGACACGCGTTCCGGCATGACCTGGGACGGCCCGCTCGCGGTGCTGGTCAACCGCGCCTCCGCGTCCGCCTCGGAGATCTTCGCTGCGGCGATCCAGGACTACGGTCGTGGCGTGATCATCGGCGAACCGACGTTCGGCAAGGGCACCGTGCAGAACCTGGTCGATCTCGACGACGTCGCGCACAACGAAAAGCCGATCTTCGGCGAGGTCAAGATGACCATCGCGCAGTTCTTCCGCATCAACGGCGGCTCGACCCAGCTGCGCGGCGTGACGCCCGACATCAGCTTCCCGCTCACCGTCGACGCGAAGGATTTCGGCGAATCGAGCTACGACAACGCGCTGCCGTGGACCTCGATCGCGCCGGCGAAATACCAGGCGGTCGCCGACCTCAAGCCGGTCGTGCCGCTGCTGGCCGAGCGCCATGCAGGTCGCGTCGCCGGCAATGGCGAATGGAAGAACTTCGAGGCCGATCTTGCCGACGCACGCGCGTTGCGCGAGCTGAAGACGATCTCGCTGAACGAGCAGGTACGCCGCAAGGAGCGCGACGAACAGGAAGCCAAGCGCAAGGCGCGCGACGTCGCGATGGGCCATGCCACGCCGGATGCCGATCCCGCCGCAAAGACGGTGCAGAAGGTCGCGGCCGAGCGCGGTGTCGCCGGCAACACCAAGCGCGTCGAGGTCGATCCCGCGAAGCCTGCGGCCAAGCCGGGCACCGAAGCGCCGCGCGGTGACGACGGCGACGCCGCCCTCACGCAGGACGACGGCCTGCAGCCCGACGAGCGCGGAATCAACACCGACATCGCGCGCGAGAAGGAAGCGAAGGACAAGCGCGACATCATCCTCGACGAAGCGGCGCATATCCTCGCCGACGAGATCGGGCTGATCCGCGCCGACACCAAGCTCGCCGCGCAGGTGCTGCCGCGCGGAGCGATCGTGCCGACCGAGGTCAATTGACCTTCGCGGGTATTTGAATCGACTGACGAGGCCCGGGTTTCCGGGCCTTGTTGTTTCCGGGGTTCGTTCGTCCCGCATCCCTTTCGCTTTCCCCTCTCCCGCAAGCGGGAGAGGGGAAGGAGACCGCATGGATGCGGGACGAACCGACAGGGATGTGGGTAGGTTTTCGCTAAAGATCATCAAGCCCGCTGTTCAAGACGCGAACAGCGAAAGCACGGCAAGAGCACCATTCCCCCAAGCGGTAGAGCGGAAGCCCACCCGCGAACCCTACGAATACCGGTTCCGCAGGAACTCGAAATACGCCCGCAACCCCTGCGCCTCTCCGCCGCGCGGGTGGCCCGGCTTGTCGGAGTCGTTCCACGAGTACACGTCGAGGTGCGCCCATGCCTGCGCTTCCGGCACGAAGCGTTCGAGATAGAGCGCCGCGGTGATCGCGCCGGCGTGGCGTGATGCGCCGGCATTGGCGAGGTCGGCGACGTGTGAGTCGAGCATCGCGAGGTAGGGACGCCACAGCGGCATGCGCCAGAGCGGATCGCGCGTGGCTTGCGCGGCGTCGAGCAGGCCGTCGGCGAGGTCGTCCTGATTGGCGAACAGCGCCGGCAGTTCCGGTCCGAGCGCGACGCGCGCGGCACCGGTGAGGGTCGCGAAGTCGAGGATCAGGTCGGGCTTGTGTTCCGCTGCGTAGGCAAGCGCGTCGCACAGCACGAGGCGGCCTTCGGCATCGGTGTTGTCGACCTCGACGCTGAGCCCGGCGCGCGTCGTGATGACTTCGCCGGGGCGATACGCGTTGCCGGCGACGGCATTCTCGACGGCGGGCACGAGCAGGGTCAGGCGCAGCGGCAGCTTCGCCGCGAGCACGAGGCTCGCCAGCCCGATCGCATGCGCGGCGCCGCCCATGTCCTTCTTCATCCAGCGCATGCCGTCAGCCGGCTTGAGGTCGAGGCCGCCGGTGTCGAAGCACACGCCCTTGCCGATGATGACGAGGTGCGGCGCGTCGGCTGCACCGCACGTGAGTTCGGCCAGGCGCGGCGCGCGATGGCTGGCGCGGCCGACCGCGTGGATGGTCGGGAAATTCGCTTCGAGCAAGTCGTCGCCGACCCACTCGCGATAGTTCGCGCCGTGCGCCTCGGCGAGCGTGCGCACCGCGCCGGCGAGTTCGGCCGGCCCCATGTCCTCGGTCGGCGTGTTGATCAGGTCGCGCACCTGGTAGGTGGCGCGCGCGAGCACGTCGATGCGCTGCGCGACCGCGGCGTCGACGACCAGTCGCGCCGGCGCACGCGACGCCTTCTTGTAGCGCGTGAACTGGTAGGCGCCGAGCGCCCAGCCGAGCGCGACGTCGCCGATGTCGAGCGCGAGGCCGCGCGGATCGAGCACGTAGCGGCCTTCGGGCAGGCGCACCGGCAGAGAGGCGAGGCCGAAGAGCGCATCGCGTGCGTCGCACCCGGCGAGCACCGCGCTCGGCGCGCCGTCGGCGCCGGGAATCAGCACGAAGCGGCCGGCCTCGCCGGCGAAGCCGTTCGCCACGCACCAGCGTCGCGCTTGCGCACCGAACAGGTCGGCGATCGCGCCGAAATTCGATCGATCCACCGCGAGCAGCGGCGTCGCGCCGTCGGCGTCCGTGGCCGTGATCCATGCGTCCATCGCTATCCCCTCATGCCAGTTGCAACGTGTCGTTCGGATTCAATTCGGGTCGTGCCGGTCGAGCCAGTGCACCAGCTGCGCGAGATCGCGCAATTCGAGGTCGGCGCGTGCGCCGGCGGGCACCGCGTGCGCCGGCCACGCCGCAGCGTGCCGGTTCAGCCATGCGCTGCGCAAGCCCGCGGCGCGTGCGCCGGCGACGTCGAGCAATGCGTCGTCGCCGACGTGCAGCACGTTCTCCGGAGCGAGGCCAAGACGCGCGCAGGCGTCGTGGAAGATCGCCGCGTCGGGCTTGGCGACGCCGCAATCGCGCGCGGCAATGCAATGCCGGAAATGCTGGCGCAAGCCGATGCGCGCGAGGTCGGCGTTGCCGTTGGAAATGCTCACGAGCGGCACGCGCGCGGCGAGTGCGTGCAGCGCCGGCAGCGCATCCTCGTAGCAATCGACGCGGTTGCGTGCGGCGAAGTACACCTCGTAGGCCGCCTCGACCGGCGCCGCGTCGATGCCACACGCGGCGAACGCGCGTTCGAGCGTGATCAGGCGCTGCGCGGTGTAGTCGTGGGCGAGATCGGGGCGCTCGACCGAGACTGCCTCGCGCAAGCCGCGCAACGCGTCGATCGGCCACGCGGCGGCGACCTCGGCGTGGTGCTGCCGGAGCCAGTCATCGAGCGCCTGCTCGGCAGCGAGGATGGCCGGCTCGACCGGCCACAGCGTGTCGTCGAGGTCGAGCGAGATCGCGAGGATGCGCATCGGCGGCGCATCCGCGGCCTCAGTTGCCGGGGCTGCCGGAGCTGACATTGCCGAACGTGGCCGGTGCCTTCGCCGGCGCTTCCGCCTTCGGCTTGTCGGCCTTCGGCTTGGCCGTGGCGACCTTCGCCTTCGCCACCGGCTTCTTCGGCGCTGCGGCGACGGCCTTCTTTGCCGGCGCGGCTTGTGCCTTCGGCGCAGCGGCAGCGGTCGGCGAAGCGGAAGCCTGCGCGGCCTTCTTCGCGTTCTCCGCGGCGAGCTTCTGCGCGTCGGCCTCGGCCTTCTTCTTCGCCTCGATGCGCGCGAGGTTCTCGCGTGCGGCCTGGGTGCTTTCCGCGGTCGGCGCGATCGAGGTCTTGCTGCTCAATACCGCACGCGGCGCGGACTGCATGGCCGGCGGCGTGCTGCCCGCGGCGATCGCCGCGCTGGCGACTGCATCGCGGCCAACGCGTGCATCGATGAAGTCCATGCGCTGCTCGTTCTTCGCGACCAGATCGCTTGCATCGGCGTACGGGATCAGCTGGTGCTTGCGCAGGATCGCCTGCGCCGGCGGCGTGGCAAGGAAGGCGAGGAACCGGTCGATCGCGGCCTGCTTGGGCGAATCGACGCGGCTGACCGAATACAGCGTGATGTACAGCGGATAGGTGCCGTCGGCGACGCTGCGCGTGGACGGATCGACGCCCTCGATCGCGAGCGCCTTGATGCCCTTGTTGGCCCAGCTGTTGGCAAGCGTCGACAGGCCGAGCCCGGCCGGGTCGAGCGTGATCGCTTCCTCGAGCTTGACCGTGTTGAGGTACAGGCGCGGCACCGCGACCGGCTGGTTGCCCTTGCGGTAGACCAGCTCGCGCAAGCTGTACTCGACGCCGTCGAGCGGCGCGGCGATGCCGTACAGGTTGATCTCCTTGTCCGGGCCGCCGAGGTCCTTCCAGTTCTTGATGCGCCCGAAGTAGATGTCGTAGACCTGCTTGAGGGTCAGGCTGCGCACCGGGTTCTTCGGGTGCGTGACCAGCACCGCCGCATCCAGCGCGACCGGCACGAAATTGAGGTTCGCTTCCTCGCCGCGCTGCGCGAACTTGCCGCGCGCGCTGCCGCCGAGGTCGGCGCTGCCGCCGGCGACTGCGTCGAGGCCGGAGACCGTGCTGAACGGCTCGAGGGTGATCTTGCCGAGCTTCGCCCGGCTGTACTCCTTGGCGAGATCGTCCATGAGCGCGCGGCCGGTGGCATGGTCGCCGCGCCAGACGAGGTCGTCCGCGGCGGACGCGGTGATGGCGGTGACGAGCAGGCTGGCGGCGAGCAGCGTCGAGGAAAACAGGCGGCGTAGCGACATGTTCGGGTACTTCGAAGAACGGAGGCGCGCACCTTAGCACGGGGGGTGGGCGCTTTCTTTGAGGTGGTGCGCGGCGCCGCTTACTGTTCATCTTGTTCTGCGAAGGCAATGCTTCTTTTTTCTGCGAAGGCAATGCTTCTTTCGTGGATGCGGGGCGCTGTCGCAAGGTTCCGCTCGCCTCGGCGGCGAGCGGGTTCCTTTTCTTTGCATGCCCAAAGAAAAGTAACCAAAAGAAAGGGCACCCTGGCGTCCCGGTCGCCGGACATCCTGTCCGTCGACTGCGCGAGCGGGTTACGGGGTTCGTTGACGGCACATCCTGTGCCGACAACGAACGCGCGTGCATCCGTGCACGCGCCCCTTCGGGCTTTCTCCTCCACCCGCTCGCCGGGACGCAAAGGGAACCCGGGTAGAGCGCAAGCACGCGCGCTCCTGCGCGCGCAGCGGGGCGCACCCCTGCAAGATTGCCGCGCTTGCTCTTGCTTTGCTGTGCTCCCGCTCCCCGGGTCCCTTCAGCGCCGGCGGGCGGCGGACGAAAAGGCCCGCAGGGTGGGCGCGATGGATCGCGCCCATTGCGCCGTCAGTGCAGGGATGCACTGTCGGCGCAACCCGGCCGACGTTCGCGAACCCGCGGGGCTTCTTCCCGCGGGCGGCGCTGTGGGGTGTCCTTCTCTTTGGTGACTTTCTCTTGGACAAGCACTGCGCCGTAGGAGCGGCGCGAACAGCAAAGCTGGCCCGAAGGGCGGAGGGCAGGATGCCCGGAGTCACAGAAAGTTACCCGCTCGCCGCCGAGGCGAGCGGAATCCTTGCGAAAGCGCCTGGTGTGCGCGAAGGAAGCATTGCCCGCTTCGCCTAAGGAACAATCCACCCAGTACGACCGCGCAGCGCGCCGAACACCCGCGCGCCGCGCACCAAATCAAACCTATTGCAGCAGGAGGTAATACGCCTCGTCGCCGCGCAACAGCGTCAGCATCATCTGGCGCGGATGACTCGCCGCGAGACGCGAGAAGTCGCTCGTGCCCTGCAGGTCGCGCCGGTTCAGCGCGACGACGAGATCGCCGCTGCGCAGGCCCGCCGCATACGCGCGGCTGCCCTCGGCGATGCGGCTCACGCTGACGCCGCCGATACCCTGGCGGCGCAGGTTGTCGGCGATCTCGCTGAAGGTGACGCCGGCAAGGCGCGGGTCGAGTGCGTCGCCCTTGAGCGTCTCCAGTTCGCTCACCTTCAGCGCGGTGCTCACCGTCAATGGCCTGCCGTCGCGCTGCACGCCGACCTCGACCGCTGCGCCCGGAGCGGTGAGTCCTTCGATGTTGTGCAGGTCCTGCTCGCCGGCAACCGCCTTGCCGTTGAGCGAGGTGATGACGTCGCCGGGCTTGATGCCCGCCGTTTCCGCCGGCGAGTTGGCGCGCACGCGCGTGACGACCGCGCCGTGCGCATTGTCGAGCGCGAGCACGCGCGCGAGCTCGGGCGTGACGTCCTGCGCCTCGACGCCGAGCACGCCGCGCTTGACCGCGCCGGTGCTGACCAGCTGGCGCATCACGTCGGCGGCGAGGTTCGACGGGATCGCGAAGCCGATGCCGACGCTGCCGCCCGAGGGCGAATAGATCATCGAGTTGATGCCGACCAGTTCGCCGCGCAGGTTGACCAGCGGGCCGCCGGAATTGCCCGGGTTGATCGAGGCATCGGTCTGGATGAAGTTCTGGAAGCCCGAGCCGCGCAGGCCGCTGCGGCCGAGGCCCGACACGATGCCGGTGCTTGCGCTCTGGCCGATGCCGAACGGATCGCCGACCGCGACCACGAAGTCGCCCATGCGCAACTTCGCCGAATCGGCGACCGCCAGCGCGACCAGCTTCTCGGCCGGGATCTGCAGCACCGCGAGGTCCGTGTCCGGATCGGTGCCGAGCACCTTCGCCTTGACCGTGCGCCCGTCCGCGAGCGTCACCGAGATGTCGTCGGCGCCGTCGACGACATGGTTGTTGGTCAGCACGTACCCCTTGCCTGCATCGACCACCACGCCGGAGCCGAGCGACTGCTGCACGCGCTCGCGCGGCATGTTCGGCACGCCGAAGAAGCGCCGGAAGATCGGGTCGTCGAAGTACGGATTGCGCACCGCGACGTGCGTCTTCGAGGCGATGTTGACCACCGCCGGCGTGACCTTCTCGAGCATCGGCGCGAGCGAAGGCAGCGGCTGGCCGTCGACCGCCGGTGGCAGCGCGGCGCTGGCAGGCTTGCCGCCACCGCTGCCGAGGGTGCCGAGTGCGAGGCCGACCAGCAGCGGCAGGGCAACGAGCGCGAGCGAGCGGTACAGGCGATGGCGCGTGGATTCGGGCATGGCAACGTCCTTGGTCGAAAAACGGGTTGGCGGACAGCGGTGCTTGCAAGTCGGCGCACGGTTCGCGGAGCGCGCGGCTGAATGACCGGTTCCATCGCCGTGCGGCGTTCCTCCTGAGGCGGAGCGCCGATGCGACGGATGGGCAAAGCATCGCTCAGACAACGCAGATCCGCTCCGGTTTCCACGGTTTCAAGCGCCGCTGTGGTTCGAGCGGGGCTTTGTTCAGCCTGCGCGCCGCTGCACATCCGCAGGCCGGCAGCAACGCTTTACAAGCCCGGTCGAGCGGCGTAGCTTTGGCCGCCGGCGTCACAAGATATTGTGGTCGTCGCGTCGTGCCCTACCCATAGATTGTGCCGAGTGTGACGCCGGCATGACGGGGAAAAGGCCTGCAAGACCGCTCTGGGGAGGGCGGAATGGAATGCGCTTCGGGTCCAGGGGCCCGGTGTGAGAGAGACTGGGAGAACAGGAACAAGATGAGCACGGTGCGCCTTGAACAACTCGCGCGCGGCGCGGTGGAGATTCCACTGCAGCCGGCGTCCTACGACATCTGGGACAAGAAATACCGCCTGAAATCCAAGCAGGGCGAACCGGTCGACAAGGACATCGACCACAGCTACCAGCGCATCGCCAGGGCGCTCGCCGAGGTCGAGGCGACCCCCGAGAAGAAGGCGTACTGGTACGAACGCTTCCTGTGGGCGCTGCGCCGCGGCGCGATCCCGGCCGGGCGCATCACGTCCAATGCCGGCGCGCAGGAGCACAAGCCGAAGACCTCGACGATCAACTGCACGGTCTCCGGCACCATCGACGACTCGATGGACAACATCCTCGACAAGGTGCACGAGGCCGGCCTCACGCTGAAGGCGGGTTGCGGCATCGGCTACGAATTCTCGACGCTGCGCCCGCGCGGCGCGTACGTCTCGGGTGCGGGCGCGTACACGTCCGGCCCGCTGTCGTTCATGGATATCTACGACAAGATGTGTTTCACGGTTTCGTCCGCAGGCGGCAGACGCGGCGCGCAGATGGGAACCTTCGATGTCTCGCATCCGGATGTACGCGAGTTCATCAAGGCCAAACGCGAAGACGGCCGCCTGCGGCAATTCAACCTGTCGCTGCTGATCACCGACGGCTTCATGGAAGCGGTCGAGCACGACGCCGACTGGCCGCTGGTGTTCCCGATCCACGTCAAGGAACAGGGCGAGATCGACCTCGCCGATGCGGCCAGGGTGGTCTGGCGCGAGTGGCCGACGCACAAGAACTACGTCACGCGTGACGACGGCCTGGTCGCCTGCAAGATCTACGGCCACCTGCGCGCGCGCCACCTGTGGGACATGATCATGGTCTCGACGTACGACTACGCCGAGCCGGGCTTCATCCTGATCGACCGCGTCAACGAGATGAACAACAACTGGTGGTGCGAGCACATCCGCGCGACCAACCCGTGCGGCGAACAGCCGCTGCCCCCGTACGGCTCGTGCCTGCTCGGCTCGGTCAACCTCACCACGTTCGTGCGCGACCCGTTCGGCCCGAACGCGCGCTTCGACATGGAGGAGTACAAGGAGGTCGTGCGCGTGTTCACGCGCATGCTCGACAACGTGGTCGAGATCAACGGCCTGCCGCTCGCGCAGCAGCGCGCCGAGATCATGAACAAGCGCCGCCACGGCATGGGCTTCCTCGGCCTCGGCAGCACCCTGACGATGCTCAAGAAGCGCTACGGCACGCCGGAAGCCTGCGCGTTCACCGAGGACGTCAGCCGCGAGATGGCGCTGGCCGGCTGGGAAGTCGCCGCCTCGCTGGCGAAGGAAAAGGGCGCCGCGCCGATCCTGCTGGAGGACTTCACCGTCACCGGCGAGATGCTGCGCAAGCGCCCGGAAATGGTCGCCGACGGCTGGACGGTCGGCGCGAAGATCCCCGGCCGCGTGCTGCACGCGAAGTACAGCCGCTACATGCAGCGCGTCGCTGAAGTCGCGCCGCAGCTCGTCGCCGACCTCGCCGAGCACGGCGCGCGCTTCACCCACCACAGCTCGATCGCGCCGACCGGCACGATCAGCCTGTCGCTCGCCAACAACGCCAGCAACGGCATCGAGCCGTCGTTCGCCCACCACTACAGCCGCAACGTGATCCGCGAGGGCAAGAAGTCCAAGGAAAAGGTCGAGGTGTTCAGCTACGAACTGCTCGCCTACCGCGAACTCATCAACGGCAAGGCGATGCCGTTCTCGCAGGAAGCCGACGAGAAGCTGCCGGACTACTTCGTGTCCGCCGACGACATCAGCCCGGTCGAGCACGTCGACATCCAGGCCGCCGCGCAGAAATGGGTCGATTCGTCGATCTCCAAGACCGCCAACGTGCCCACCGCGTACCCCTACGAAGACTTCAAGGACATCTACCGCTACGCCCACAAGCAGGGCCTGAAGGGATGCACCACGTTCCGCTTCAACCCGGCGGCCTTCCAAGGAGTGCTGGTGAAGGAGCATGATCTCGCCAACACCACCTACCGCTTCGAACTCGAGGACGGTGAGGTGGTGGAGGTCAAGGGCAACGAAGAGATCGAGTACGATGGCGAAACGCACACCGCGGCCAACCTGTTCGACGCGCTGAAAGAAGGCTACTACGGCAAGTTCTGATCCGCGCGCGGACGACGCCCCTGAATGCATGGGCAGCGGCCCGCAGGCGTTGCGTACCTCGTGTCTCGTGATTCACGTCATCCATCAGGTTCACAGAAACTTGGAGAGGGGATACCTGTCATGCATAGCGAAGGTGGTTCGTTCGATGGTCTGAAGGAAGGCGCGTCGCAGATCGGCAGCTCCATTGCCGACGCCGCGAGCGCCGTTGCAAGTTCGGTCAGCAATGCCGCGTCCGACGCCAAGGCGGCGGTCGAGAACACCGCGAAGAAAGTCGCGGGCAAGGCGGCCAAGGCACGCAAGCAGGCCGCACGCAAGGTGAAGGCGGTCGTCGCGAAGGCGAAGGCTGCCGTCGGCGCCAAGCCGGCCGCACCGGCCAAGGCCGCCAAGAAGGCGGCGAAGAAGGCCGCCAAGAAAGTCGCGAAGAAGGCCAAGCCGGTGAAGAAGGCAGCCAAGAAGGCGGCGAAGAAAGTCGCGAAGAAGGCCGCTGGCGCCCGCAAGGCCGTCAAGAAGGCGGTCAAGAAGGTCGCGAAGAAGGTCGCACGCAAGGCACCGGCCCGGAAGGGCGCCAAGAAGGCGGCCAAGAAAGTCGTGCGTCGCGCCGCGAAGAAGGCACCGGCGAAGAAGGCTCCACGCAAGGCCGCCAGGAAGGCCGCGCGTCGCCGCTAGATCGGGCAACCGATCCGGCACCACCCTCGGCCGGCCCGCGGCGGCCGGCCGAAGGTGAAGAAGTCCACCGCGCCGCCGAGGACTCAGCGAATGGCCACCCGCAAGCGCACCACGATGTACAGCACCGGCGGCAAGAAGCTCTACGCCGTGCGCAACGCCGACGGTACGTTCAACGACATCCAGAGCTATGCCCGCGCGCACCGCATGGACATGCAGCGCACGAGTGCCGACGAGGTCGCTGCCGCCGCGAAGAAGAAGGCACCGGCGAAGAAGAAAGCCGCAAAGAAGGTCGCGAAGAAGAAAGTCGCGAAGAAGGCGGTGAGGAAGGTCGCGAAGAAAGCCGTGCGCAAGGTCGCCACGAAGAAGGCGGTGCGCAAGGTCGCGAAGAAGGCCGCCGCCCGCAAGGCGCCGGCGAAGAGGAAACCCGCCCGCAAGGCGGCGAAGAAGAAGGCCGTGCGCAAAAGCACGCGCCGCTGAACCCCGTGCAGGCGCCGCCGCGGCGAACGCGCGGCGCCCTGCACCACCGGCCCCGGCCGGTACATCCGACACGCAACGCAATTCCTGGAAGACCATGAAGATCAGCAAGAAGATCAAGGGCTACGCCGTCGTCAAGCCCGAAGAAACCGCCAAGATCGTGCCCGCCGCCGAAGCGCCCGAAAGCGCACCGAGCGTGCCGATGGCCGAAATCATCCAGATGCACGAGAAGGTCGAGCGCCCCGACTCGCTGATCGGCGCCACCTACAAGATCAAGTCGCCGCTGTTCGAGCACTCGCTGTACGTGACCATCAACGACATCGTGCTCAACCAGGGCACCGAATACGAAATGCGCCGCCCGTTCGAGATCTTCATCAACTCGAAGAACATGGAGCATTTCCAGTGGATCGTCGCGCTCACGCGCATCATGTCCGCCGTGTTCCGCAAGGGCGGCGACGTGACGTTCCTGGTGGAGGAGCTGAAGGCGGTCTTCGACCCGCGCGGCGGCTACTTCAAGGCCGGCGGCGTCTACATGCCGAGCATCGTCGCCGAGCTCGGCTACGTCATCGAGACCCACCTCAAGATGATCGGCCTGCTGCACGACCCCGAACTCGACGAGCACCAGAAGAAGCTCATCGCCGAGAAGCGCGCCGCGTACGACGCACGCGCAAAAAAAAAGTCTGATCGAAACGCCCTGAGCGTCGAACCCGCCGGCAACGGCGGCTTCAACACCTCCGTCGCCGGTGCCGGCGCGGAATCCTCCGCCAAGGGCACCGAAGCCAGCGCCTTCCCGCCCGGCGCCACGATGTGCCACAAGTGCAACACCTCGGCCGTGATCATCATGGACGGGTGTGCGACGTGTCTGAATTGTGGGTATTCGAAGTGCGGGTGAGTTACAACGCGATCGCCAGCTTCGTGGTGGACGACGACATTAGGACGTCATAGCGCAACTTGCAGGGGGCTGCATGGAAGAGATTGTGGTTGCCTCACTGCCGCAGTATCTCGACGCAGTCTTTGGGATAACGCCCGCGAGCTCGGGCGCATTCTTTCGTGGCGTCAAGGATGCAGACAATCATCGACTCATCTCAAAAGCCGGGCGACTATTCCTAAGCCAATACCAGCCTAACGGATGGTCATGGGCCAAATATTGGCCAAACGTTGCCGCGAAGATGCAGCAGTTCGCCGATAAGCTCGCCAGCTTTCCAGACCACGATCCTACCGATGTGTACGAAACATGGGCGCTTGCACAACACTATGGATTTCCAACGTGTTTCATGGACTGGACACTGAATCCATTGGTTGCGCTCTTCTTTGCCATTGATGAAAGAGGTGAATCTAGACCGTTAGCCCAACGAGGTGACGCAGCTGTCTATTGCTGTGATGACCCTGGCATCAGGATCTTTCGCCCAAAATCCTCGAACCCTCCCGACCTTCAAGCTACTGACGAGATTTTTTGCTATGCGCCTCGTCATATCTCAAAGCGTATAACAGCGCAGGCGGGGATCTTCACCTACCATCCGAAAGGTGAGGTTGAGTTCGCGCCTAAGAAACCACTAACTCGCTTTCGTATTCCAAACGCCAATCGACGAGAAATTCTCGTGGAGTTGAGCAAGTGTGGAGTCGACGACCATTTCATATATCAAGATCTCGACGGCCTCGGCTCGACTTTGTTCTATGTGCTCGGTGGGTTGGGCTAGTAGAAGCAGCGAACTCGGCGATATCCACGCGACATCTAGCCAAAAACAGTGGGGCAATCACGGCTATTTTTGCTAGTTGCTAGCAAAAAAACTGGGAGTCTCAACGAAGTAGGTGATCCTCATATCTTCTGGCGACAAGGCCCTAAACTCGATCACGTCCTCCGAAAGCGTTCCGAGCGTGAAGCGTTCAACTAAGAGTTCGACCAAGGCTTTCAGGACGGTGTTGAGGAGACGGTGAATCCGTGTGGATTCATCCTCTAGCCTCGTCATCGCCCTCTGAAAATCTAGAGGATTTATCGCGTGCAGCATCGCGCCATTTGAGAACACATCGGCGAAGCGGAAATAGTCATTCAAGCCATTGTGGCCAAAATAAATGTCCAGAGCTTCTTTATTCTCAATGGAGACGTATGCTCCACTTACCAGCGCTCGGTCATAGTGAAAACTGTTCTTGTCGCGTACATCCGCCAAGACGCTCTTCTTCCCGAAATATTTCTTCAGTTCTTTAAGAGCCGCCATCGCTTCCTGAGGGATCAACGCATCGTACGTCTGCCCAAGCCGCGTCCTGAAGTAGCACGCGGTGAGCATGTTCCAACTCTCAAAGATCTTTCCAATTACCACCTTGACGAGCGTAAAAAACATCGAGTCTCTTCCAGCTAGCTCCGCATCCGTGTTTCCGGTATCCGTGTGCGTAGTCCAATGAAGTACTTTTACGACAGTCGTAAGCTCGTTCCACGAGTGCGCCGCCATTATTAGAAGTAGTCGCTCATCCTCAGGCATTTGATCAAGCCTCTCTCGACTGATGGCAATTTTTCGCAGTTTCATGAGCACCTACCTTCGGAGTATGGAAGGGCCACCGGCCGAACTTCTTCTGTGACAGACTGACCATGCTTCCGCATCGATCGCGCAGAGCTCACCATGATCGACGAAATTAGCTTGATGGATGACGTGCCCCGTACCGCTTCGAATCCCGAACCGTACGTCGAACTCCAGGAAGCTGTTTTCGACGGATTGCCGTGCGCCGAAGTCTTTCTGTACGTGTTGTCCCCCGACGCGTTCATTGAAAGTGCTCCAGGGCCAGGCGTTCTTCACCACGGCGTCCTCATTGCGCGGGTCTTCGAGCACGCGCTTCACATGCGTCCGGTGAACGTCAGTCCGCATCACCGCGATTTTCTGGAGCCGAAATACGGTCCCATCGAATGGATCGAATTCCACTCGAATCGTTCCTGGGAACTTCCTCATTCCGTCGAAGAGTTTGAAGAGCTCCTTGAGCGTTTGCCCACTGGTTTTGCTAGGAAAGCGATCTACGGTCTCGGATTGCGCTGGCAATACCGACACATCATGACGGCCATCGGTCAACTTCGCGATGCGACCCGTCTGCGTTTGCTCCCCGGAACCGCCACGAATTTCACGAGCCCCGTCTACACCCTTGGTATCGACCGATTCGATCAGTTACGTCGCGTCTTCGATCGAAGCAGCTTCCGCCATCGTACCGAAGCCTTGGAGGAGAAGCGATTGACGGCGTACACCAACCTGCTCCGGGTAATCGACCCAGTTGCGTTCCCAGTACGAGTTAAGAAGATTCGGCCAGGGATGATTTACGAGCTGGCCTCCGTACCCATTCGCCAACGGAATTTGGGCGATCGCGAACGCCGAGCTGCCGTGTCAATCGTGTCTTCCGAGGTCGAGGAAATCGCGCGGCATGACCTCGACGCCCTATCGTCGCTGCGTGAGGACATCGAAAAAACAACCCTTCGGACCCTTTTGCAGAAAATGAAGGAGATGATGACGGCCGATCTATCCGAGGGCACGTGGCAGGCTTTTCTAGCCAAGAACCCGTTCGTACTTTCGCTGGCCTTTTCATATCCCGTCTTCATGATGCAGGACCACGCGTACGTGGGAGGCACCACCCTCAAAGGCGCCGGCGAAAAAATCGCCGACTTCCTTTACGCGCAAAATTTCAGTGGCAATCTCGCACTCATTGAAATCAAGCGTCCGAGAACGGAACTATTGGGTGCTCTCTATCGAGGCGAGGTGTACCCACCTCACAAAGAACTTTCCGGGGCAGTGGCGCAGGTCCTCGATCAGCGATTTCGCCTTCACCGCAGTTTCGCGGAGAAGGCCTACCAAGCCCAGCTCCGAGATGTCCACCCCTACGCCATCCACTGCGTGGTCATAGCCGGGCGTGTACCGGAAGACGAAGGAAAACGCCGCTCCTTGGAGCTGTTTCGACAAGCGAGTAAGGACGTCGTGGTCTTGACCTTCGACGAGCTTCTGGCCAAGCTCGAAGCGATTGCGGCTCTTCTTACGTCTCCGGAGGAAACGACTACGACGGCCGCCTGAAGATGCAGAGGTCGATTTGAAAAAGAGGGGGCGGAGTAATTCTCCGTTTGAAACAAAGGGGGCGGAGGAATTTTCCGTTTTAATTTCAGCGTCTGAGATGAGCTCCGAGCCCAGACCAACCCTAACGTCTTCGCCACCACCGACACCACCTTCGCCACCGACGTCCTGCAATCGCCGACGCCCGTCCTCGTCGACTTCTGGGGCGAATGGTGCGGTCCGTGCAAGGCGCTTGCGCCGTTGCTCGAGCAACTCGCGGAGCAGTACGGCGGGCGCCTGAACATCGCCAAGGTCGATCTCGACAAAAACCCTAAGACCGCGCTCGCCTACGGCGTGCGCTCGGCACCGACGATGCTGCTGTTCAAGGGCGGCACCGTGCAGGCGACGCAGATGGGCCTGGTCTCGAAGTCACAGCTCACCAAGGTCATCGACGCCGCGCTATGAGCGCCCACAAGTTTCTCATGCGTGCTGTCGTAGTGCTCCTGACGGCCGCCATGTTTGCCGACATCGCGCAGAGAGCATACTCATTCTGGACCGGCAAATAAAAGGGGACGGAGGAATTTTCCGTTTGAATTGCGAGTTCATAGGCAGGTGCCGCAACATATGAGCGCAACAAGGCAGTACGTCATCACCCAATCCATCCGTCGACTCTCGCGCAAGGCCCACGCGCTGGCGCTGGGTCTCGCACTCATCGGCACATTGGCTTCCGCGCACGACGCCAGCCGCCCGGAAGTCGAATACCACCCGACCACCGTGGCGGAGTTGCACGCGATCATCGATCAGGTCCGGCAGGCTGCCGCGCCGGAACAGGCGAAGGCGATCGATGCGATCGAGACGGGCGCTGAAGCGGATCTCGACCGGCTCAGCCAGGCCGCGATCAAAGCGCATCACCACAAGGTCGGGGTGCTGCTGCGTGACAAGCCCGACGCCGCCGCGTTCGAGCGTGCGCAAACGGGTGAGTTGCGTGCGGAGGCAGCGCTCGCGAAAAGGATCGATCAGGTCCTGGTCGCGCTGGCGAAGACGCTGACGCCTGCGCAGCGAGCGCAGTTCCGCACACACAACGGGGAATGACACCCGACTGGCAGGTTGGGAGCGCAATAAAGGGGCCGGAGGAGTTTTTCGTTCGAATCACGCACCGGGCAGCCAATGACCGCCACGCAGCACGTCTTCGCCACCAGCGACACCACTTTCGCCATATCGCCGAAGCCATCGCGCTGGATTGCAGGACCTGCAACCAGCCGCGGGTGTGTCGGGCTGTCGAAGCGGGTACTTGAGGCATGAAGAAAAGGCTCAGCCTGGGGTTGGCATTCGCTGCGCTCGCGGTTGCGCTGGTGGGCTGTGATCGATTGCGGGACTTTTTCCTCTTCCCGAATGAGCATCGTGTGGTGTTGTCGGAGCAGCCGTTGCTGCTCGACACGAAGCCGACACGCCTGACGAGCGACCAGCGAATCGAGGTCGCGGGAAATACGACCGATCTGTGCGCGACGATTTCCCGCGACGCGAAGGTCGATCCCGGCGCCGACGGCGACGTCATCGACGGGCAGTTTGCGGAGCAGAAGGGAGGTGCCCACCTGTCTGCCGTACTGCATGCGCGAGACGGCAAGGATTACGAGTGGAAGGGCGACTCGTGGTCCCTCTCATCCGGAGTCCGTGCCGGCCCCTACCGCATGGATGCGTGCCTCAGATGGGAAAGCCTGGAGGCTCCGCCCAAGGGCACCGAGATCGCGTCGATCGACCTGCTGTCCGACCGTCCCCTGCGCGTGATGGCGGTCCACTGGCGGTCGACGGATGCCTTCGATTTCATCTCGCAGCCGCCTCCGGATCCCCTTGCAATGCCGTCGACGCAATACAGCGAGCTGGCAAAACTATACGGCAGCCAGGCGGCATGGACGTCGCCGGCCACGCTGGCGACGCAGGTGACGCTGGAGAGCCGTCATCGAAACATTTCGCCCCGCGTATACCACTCGACCCTCCTGCTTCGGATGTCCGACGCGGGCATTCAGCTGGAGCCTGCCTCCAGAACACGTGGCATGGGCGTCGTGACGATACCGACGAGCGCGGTCGAAGCGTGCAGCATGACGTGCTTCGGAAAGCGCGCGAAAGACACGCTGCTGCTGCTGCCGCAACTCGGCCTCAAGATCGGTATTCTCAACGCGCCGGAAGTGATCGATTGGTGCTGGAATCAGCATGTCCCAATGGCTGCGAATGCGGATGCCAGCGCATGGTTCTACAAGGACGCACCACTGCCCGCCAAGGATACCTACGACGCGCAGTTCGCATCGCGAGCCGTCTATGACCACCAGGCCAGTCGCAGTTGCATGGGGTACTGAAATCGCCGTCACCAGAACTCTCGGCGCGGTGCGTTTGCGCTGCTGCGCTCCGCACTGACATGCGGTAAAAAGGAAAAAAAGGGAACGGAGTAATCTTCCGTTTGGATCAGGTGCCCGGCAGCTGATGAACGGCATGCGGCACGCCTTCGCCGGCAGCGGGCAGGCGACGCACATGGGACTCGACTCGAAAGCGCAGATTACGAAGGCCATAGACGCCGCGCTCCAGCGGAGCGCCGCGAGCAAAGAATAGGGAGTGCGCACATGGGTTCTAAAGTCTTCTCGGGCATCCTCGTTGCGATCGGCGCGGCGATCGTGGTCGCCGTCGGCCTTTCTTACCATCAGCAGACCGCACCTCCGCCGACCGCGGCCAAGGTCGTGTTCAAGACCGATCCCGATGCGCCGACCCCCGATTCGCTGCAGCCCGCCGTCTCCGCAGACGTGCGTTCGCCCTGGTTCGATGCGGAACGCAAGCGCTATTCGGCGCTGGTCGACGGAACGAATTGCGACACCCTCGTGGTGCCGTTCCAGAGCCAGCACCTCGGATTCGACCGCGCCACCCGCTCGATCATGACTGCGCAGCTCGCGCTTGCGCTGGCGCGCGACGGGCGCTGCGTGGTCGATCCCTACGTCGCGGCCGAAGCCCTCGGCGAGGGCTTGCGCCGCCTCGATGCCAATGCCGTGGACGAGCTTGCGCGCGCGGTCCATGCGAAGACCGTGGTGACGACCTACGTCGGCCACGACGGGCACCATCACCTCGAAGTGTTTGCGAGCGTCCAGAAACCCGATCCCCTGCCGTATCGAACGGTCGCCCACCAACGCTGGGACGGGATCGAATTCAGTGACGAAGTCCCGCCGTTCGTCGCGTGGCAATCGAAATTGCCCGGGATCATCGCCGCGCTGGGCCTCGGCGACGCGGTGACGCCTGCGGCCACGCCCACAGCGCCCGCACCCGCCGCACCCTTCGAGCTTCCCGATACGGCCGAGAAGCTCGTCGCGGGTGCGCCGGTGGACATGCTCGACGCCGCCCGGCGCTACGAACTGCTCGCCATGCTCGGCCCGACGCCGTCGTTCCGCGGCACCGAGCACCTGTTCGAAAAGGCCTGGCTCGCGGCGTCCATGGCGCCGGAAAGTGCCGAGAGCCGGCGCATCCGCGCACGCGCGCTCATGCATCTCGACGAACGTCCGGCCGCGCTCGCCGTGCTCGGAAGCGACAGCGATGCGACGGCGCAGGTGCTGCGCGAGCTCCTCAACGGCAACATGCCCGAGGTGCTCGCGGCCCTGCCTTCGATTCCGGCGCCTGCGGAAAAACTGATGAGCGAATTCGATGCGCGCGACATGCGCTTCGCCAATGGCCGTGGAACGCCGGGGCAGCCGATGCCCGCCGTCGCGCAGGCGAAGCAGGCCCAGTCGCCGAGCTGGGCGGTGCTGCTGCGGACCCGCGCCGGCGAATACGACGGCTGGCAGGTCGACGACAACGTCGATCTCAAGCGCGTGCTCGACGCGCTCTATCCGATCGCTGGCTTCAGCGTCGAGGACATCGCCCGCGGCGCCGCCGCGTTGGGCGCGTCGCCCGCCAAAGATCTTGCGTTGTCCGCCAAACGGCATATCGATCGTCTGCTCGCGCAGCAACCGCGCCGCTTCTGCTGCACGTCGTTCGCGCTCGATCCGACCGAACTGGATTTCCTCCAGCTGCTCTCGGCGCGGAGTCTCGGAACGCTCGAAAAGGCGTTCCGCTTCGAACAGCTGACCCAGGGGCGCATCGATGCCGCGCTCGCACTTGCCGACGCCTACGATGCCGAATACGCGGGGCATCCGCACCTCGCCGCACTGCGCGCGACCGCGCTTGCGCAGCGTGCACAGGCACGCCCCGGCGACGTGAACCCGAACGACCAGCGGCTCGCGACGGCCGAGGCGGATGTCGCCGTGTATTTCGAACAGCAGGGCACGTTCTACTCGGCGGGCGCATGGCGCGTGCTCGGCCGGCCGCAAGGTCGCCCCGATTTCGCCAAGGCGTACGGCAGCGACTTTCCGCCGAATTCGACGTGGGCGAAGGCGATCGACCGGCTCCCGTACGCGCAGGACTATCCCGGTGTCGAGATGCAGGCCGAAGCGCCGGACGCGCTGCTCGCCGCGCTGCAGACGCGCTTCCACGGCTCCCTCGGCGCCGCGGAGTTCGCGGCGCTGAAAGCGGCCCCGCCGGGCCAGCGGTCGGACACGGCTGCACTGCGCGCGCAGATCCAGAGCGATCCCGAAGGCTGGGCGCCGTACCCGACTCTGGTGTCCGCGTTGATAGCCGAGGGAGACGCGGAAGGCGCCGCGAAAGTCGGCGAGAGCTACCCGGGGTTTTCCTCGCAGGCAAGCGGCAATGGTGTGGAGCTGTCCAACCAGTCGGCGGACATCGGCAACCGCCTCTTCTGGTATGGCCGGCTCGATCTCGCGCGTCCGTTCTACGCACGTTCGGCCGGGTACCGGACAGGGTCGGACGCGAGCCTGCTTTCCGAGCAGCGCATCGCGATCCTGGACGGGGACTACGCGACCGCCGCCGGCGTGGCGCAGCAACGATACGGCCGTTATCAGTCCGCCTGGGCGCTCTACGACTACCTTCGAATGTCGTTCGCGTTCGGCCTCGCGAAGGACACGTGGCCGGCCTTCATGGCGAACGCGGACCAGCCGGAGCTGCCTGAATTCTGGCTCGCCGCACTGGTCGGCAAGCGCGTCGAAGGCGCCAGCGACGCCGACGTCGCGACCTGGTATTCGAGCGATCCGGTACGCGCGATGGACGCGAACTGGGATTCGACGCACATCTCCGGCAGGACGCCGGCCGTGCGCTCGGCGCTGACCTACTTCCTCATCGATCGCGCGCCGTTCGACGGCCTGCCCGCGCTCCTCTCGCGCATCGAGGGCGCACCCACCATCCGCGTCGACAGCACGAGGACGGTCATGCGGCCGATCCCGGGCAGTCGCTCCTCGATGCCGATCCAGCGCAGTGCGTTCCATAAAGACGCCCACGAGGCGTCGAGCGACGAGGCGCTGCCGTCCCACTACGTGCTGTTCGGCCCGGCGTACCTCGCGCTGCGCAAGGGCGACTACCCCGCGGCCGTGGCCGCGTTCGACCGTTACGCCCGTTACAACGCGATCGAGGGGGACTGGTACGACCTCAACACCAGTACCGCGTTGCCGTACTTCGCGTTCGCCGCGGCGAAGAGCGGCGACACGCTGAAGCTGCGCGCGTTCATCGAGGCGTTGCCGGCCGCCTCGTTCAACAATGGCACCGACGCCGACGCCATGTTCGCCCGGCACCTCGCCCTCGCGTATTTCACCGGACTTGCCGGCGAGCACGACGCCGCGCTGGCGCATCTGGAGCAGGCGCGCCGCGACGAGGCGACCACCTGGACGACGCACGGGCTCAACAGCTACCTGTACGCCGAAGCCTGCATCTGGCTCTTCGACGAGACCCATGACGCGCGCTACCGCGATCGCGCGCTCGAGTGGGCGCGCGCGAACCAGCGCATGGAACCGACCATGGCCTGGTCGTATGCACTCGAGGCCGCCTACGGCGATGCCAAGGATGCAAGCCACACGCGTGCGATCGCGCTCGCGGCGTACCTGGATCGCCACTCGTACTGGCTCTCGAAGGTCCCGGCGCCGGACGTGGAGCGAGCCCGCGCCTGGCTCGCGAAGAACTCGCCGTTCCGCCTGCCGTCCGGGCGTCGCACGCGCGGCTAGGCCGCGCAGGGAAAAAGGGGTCGTAGTAAACGGGATCCGTGATGCTGTCGCAAGAAAACTTCTTCCAGCGGTATCGGCAACTCGATACAGAAGAGTTGTTGCAACACATGATCCGGAGTGACCTCGCCGATGAGGCGCGCGAAGCGGCGCGGCTCGTCCTGGTCGAACGGGGCGTTTCCGGTGAACGCTTTGAACTGGAGTACCACAAAGCTCGAGTGGGCCTCGTGCGCCAGACCGGCGTCACGAATCAGTGCGACCATTGCGGCGAGTCGATCGCCTTGGGGGCCGTCAAGGCGGAGGGGCGGCGCTTCTGCAGCCTGAAATGTCGCGATGATGCGCAGCTGTACGAAGTTGCGGTCGGCCTGGCGCCCGACCTGGTGCTCGAGCACGCTCGCTCCACGTTCGCCGGCGCTTGTCCGCGCTGTGGCGCGCGAGGGAAGCCCGTCGAGATGCGACCGCGCTGGGTCGTGTTCTCGTACGTCGTTTCAAGCGTCGGAGAGGTGGAGTACGCGTTGTCCTGCCGGCGCTGTGCTCAACGCAGGAACTGGTCTGCGGTCGCCGCGTGTGCCGTGTTCGGATGGTGGTCGTTGCGCGGTATCGTGGCCACGCCCGTGGCGATCTACAGGAACGTGCGCGAGATCTACGCTCGACGCGTCCTCGCGGGACCGTCGCTGAAGCTGATCGAATGGGCCATGCTGGATCTGGCCAGGCGCATCGGCGATCCGCTGCATCAATGCCAGGCAAGAGAATAGTGGCAAGCCGGACGGAGTAGATGACCGGTCGAAAAGTGCCGGCAAGTCTCACAACGCCTTCTGGTACGGATAACCCTGCAGCACACCGAACAGCACCTCGGCGTTCCCGCATGACCGGTAGCCGAGCGCTTCATAGAACGCACACGCAAGCCATGTGCTGTGCAGGTGCAGCCGCCGCACTTCCCACGCACGCGCATGCGTTTCGAGCGACGCATGGATCGCCGTGCCGATGCCCTGGCGCTGCATGCCGGGCGCAGTGAAGAACAGGCGGATCTCGCCGCTGCGATGGAGCATGCCGACACCGACGAGACGCCCGCGGACGAGGGCGACGACGGTATGGTTGTCCGGATCGGCAAGCCAGGTACGGAAATGTGCCGGCGTCTTGTTCGACAGCCAGCGAGCCAGCGTGTCCGCATCGTTCTGGTGGTCGGCGACGCAACCTTGCGTGATCGACGCGCGCACGACCGCGATGACCGCGTCGCTGTCGTCGGCAAGGGCAGGTCGGGTGACAGGCATCGAAGCGATCCTCGAACAAAGGCGACGGAGTAATTATCCGTTTGAATTTCGGCATCTGGGATGTGCTCCGAGCCGTGACCAATCCCACCTCCGTCGCCACCACCGACACCACCTTCGTCACCGATGTCCTGCAGTCGCCGACACCCGTGCTCGTCAACTTTCGGGGCGAATGGTGCGGGCCATGCGGCTCGACGCTGGTCGCGACCCCGACGCCGCCCGCCGCCAAGGCGCAGGACTTCTTCGGTAGCCATGTCGCCGTCGGCCATTCGCGGATGTGTCCGGCATCCGCACATGCTGGCCGCGTCCAATCGGGAAGTGGCGGGATGCACGCGAGTGCGAGGATGTTCGCCGCGATCGCTCGCAGCGCCGCCGGCACGGGCCGGCGACACCGCTACAGGTCGACGCCGCCGACCGCCTGCCACGCGCCGTCGTCGAACACGTACGCGTCGACGTACTGCACCGTCTTCTCGACGCCGTCCTTGCCGGTCACGCGCATCGTCGAGTACGCGGTGGCGTGGTCGCCGTCGACGACGACGCGGGTCGCGAGCGCGGGCACCGGCGTGTCCTTGCCGGCATTCCCGGCGACGCGCTGCAGCAGGTCGGCCTTGCTGCGCACGCGGTCGTCGCGCGCGACGATCACGCCATAGCCGGGCGAGAGCAGGCAATCGAGGAAGGCGACGTCGCCGTGGTATTCGGCAGCGAGCCAGCCGCGCTCGATGCGCTGGATCGTGTCGGCATCGCGGCGTTGCGGCGCGACGCGCGCGGCGCTGCAGTCGCGCGCCTGCGCCGGCACGGCAGCGAGCAGGCAGAATGCGCAGGCGAGAATAGCGTGGGAATTCATGGGGACCTCGAGCGTCGGCGGAAGGGGCGTACGGGTACGGGATGCGCGAGCGCGCCGAAGCGTCGCGTCATAAGGGGGTCAGAGTGCCTTGTCGCGACGGATCGTCGGGGTGGCAGGCTTGGGAGTAGGTTCGCTGATCTCTTGTTTGGACCGTCGTCAGCAGTCCCGATGATCGTCGTCGCGGCCTGCATGCTCGACAGGGCGAGGGGAGAGGGATAGAGGTTCAGTTTCCCCGGCTCTAGTCGAAACCGCTCGCGAAAATCCGATCCGGGTCGAACTCGAACGCGCCGATATCGCACCGCGTCCCCATCGGGCGCGGGGCGCCGCGCTGGTCGGTTCCGCTGCACGTCGCGGCGTTGACGATGACGGCGTCGATGGCCGGACTTCCGGGCAGCAAGGCGTACGTGATCGTCCCGCCGCCGAAATCGCCGAGGCCGCCGAGGTGCGGATCGAGGTTCTGGCGATCGTTGAGCGCGGCGGAGTTGGCGAAACACGAGGTGTCGGTGCCGATGTTGTCGCCGGCCGAGACGATCGCCGTGCCGTTGCAGTCGCCGACGACGATCGTGCGGCTCACGGTGGCGGTACCGAGGTTGCTGATGGCGCCGCCGCCGCCCAAGCCGACGTTGGCGGCGAAGGTACTGCTGTCGACGATGAGCGAGCCGGTACTTTCAATCGCGCCGCCGGTGCCGTTTGCATCGCTGGCATTGCCGCTGAACGTGCTGGCCTTCACGGTCGCGTTGCCGAAGCTGAGGATCGCGCCGCCGCGTCCGGCAGAGCCCGCGCCGTCCGACACATTGGAGACGAATGCACTGTCGTTCACGACCAGCGTTCCGCCGGCCGGGATGTAGATCCCTGCGCCGCCGACGCCGGCACCGTTGCCGAAGAAATTGCTGCGGTTGACGGTGACGTGCGCACTTGCGCTTCCGCTGATCGCTCCGCCGAAGTTCGCGCGGGTGTTCTGGCGGAACGTCGAGTCGTTCACCGTCAGCGTGCCGCTGCTGATCAGGCTTCCGCTGTTGTTGGCCATCACGACATGGTCCAGCGTGAGCGTGCCATTGTTGATGAGCGCGTTTGCGCCCGCGGCGCTTATCTGCAGGCCACTGATCGTGAGGGTGTGCCCGCCCGCGACCGTCAGCATGAAGAAATTGGGATCGAAATTTCCGTCGAGGACTAGGTTGTCGCTGCCGGGGCCGACGATCGTCACGTCCTTGTCGAGGGTGAGTCCGAAATTGAACGTGATCGTCGACGGATGGGGGAGGTCGAAGTCGATGATGTCACCGTCCTGTGCCGTGAGCACCGCGTGGCTCAGCGTTTCGCCTTCGAAGCTCGCCAGGATGTTGCTCGTCACCGTGATCGTCCGGGCGCACACCGGCGCACCGCAGGCCAGTGCGACCAAGGCGCCGGCACAGGTCAGGTGGCGCCCCATGCGGTGCGCAAATGAAGTGACCATGTCGTTCTCCATCGGGCGGTTGAACGGTGTCTTTCGGTTCAGACGATGGAGCGGTGCGATGGCTGCCATCGCGAAAGCGGACAGGGGTCAGTTTGATTCTCTGGAATGCCGTCGATGAGTGCAGAACACGTCTTCGCCACCCCGACACGACCTTCTTCACCACGTCCTGCAACTTTCAGTTCGCTAGAATGTCGTATCCGGCTCGAACGCGCGATGATACTCGCGATCGACTCCCGTCGCGGGCTCAATGATCCAGCCCCGTCATTTCCGCCTGACCCTGTCTCCAGACCCGCCCCGGAAGAATCATGAAAGCCCGCCGCGTCCATCCCTCCACGGCGGCATGAGCAGGACGTCGCACCGGGCCATCCATGGGCCTCGGGACCGGACCGATCGCGTGCATCGCGCACTGGCTGCGCTGGTGTCGGTGCTGCTGCATGCGCTGCTCCTGGTGGTGATGATGCGCGATCCGCCGATCACGACGGCCACGCAACAGGCCCGAGCGGGCAGCAGCGGAATGCGCGTGACGCTCCTCGACCAGACGCTCCCGCCATCGCCCGCCGAGCCGGTGCCACCCGTGCACAAGCGCGCACGCCCGAACAAGCCGAAGGCGCCGCGTGCGATCGAGCGCCCGCCGCCGATACCTATCGATCAGGCCACCGTGCCGATGCCTGCCGAGGTGGCCGACACCACCGATCCCGCGGACATACCACCCGACACCGCGCCCGAACCGAGCGCCGCGCCGCGCGACACCGCGAAGGTCGCTCGCCCTGCGCACGTGTGGGGACAACCGCCCGGCATGAGCGCCCCGGATGACAACGCCATCGCGAGTGCGGCATTGGCCGCCAAGCTCGGCAGCAACCGCGGGCGCAGCGACACGGCGCCGCCGCCGGTCGGACCTGACATGGGAGTCGATGGCTTCCAGGTGTTCTACGAGCTCGCCAACGAAACCCGTTTGCGCGCCTGGCGCGCGCAAGGCATGACCGAACTCTTCCTGCCGATGCCCGGCTCGCTGCGGCTCATGGTCTGCCCGCTGGAGGTCGCACTGCGACGTGGCTCGAGCGCCTGTCGCATGGTCGACCCGGACTCACCGCAACTCAAGGTCATCGGCGACGCGCGCGACGTCATCAACATACGGCGCGTCTACCACCTCGGCGACGTGGTCTGGAGCGGACCGGGTCCGTATCGGTAAGCATGGATCTGCGCAGGGATGCGTGCTTGCACGGCCGGATGCGTCCCGGCAGACTGGATCGGCGGGGTAGAGCAGTGGCAGCTCGCTAGCTTAACCCGCTGGAGGTCGGTGGTTCGATTCCACTCCCCGCTACCACGGGGTCCAGTCCCTGGACCTCGCCCTCGACCTGGAGGTGTTGGGTTATTCCATTGCCCGTTGCTCTTCCTGCACTGACTGACTACGGCCTTGTCGGCATGGTGATCGTGGTGTGCTGGGTTGCCATCCGGCACCTGCGCAGCTCGTCCCGCTGAAACGCCGATCACGAAGGAAGGCGGCGCTTCACGGCGCCGCCTTCCAACAGTGACGGGCCGCAGAAGGGAACAGTGGTTTGGTACATTTTTCAGAGATGCCTCAGCGCGTGGGCACCACCCGACACGCCTTCGGCACCATGGAACGGTCCTCCACCATGCACAGCCAATCCGTCGCGCTCTACCTGCTGATCGTCGCGTGCGAGGTTGCGTTCTGGCTGATCCTGCTGCTCAGCCTCGTCGTGCGCTACCTGCTGCGCCGGGAGAAAGCCAGCCGCTGGTTGCTGTGGTCGCTGCCGGCGGTGGATGCGCTGTTGTTCACTGCCGCGACGCTCGACCTCAAGTCGGGTACGCCGGCCACCACGGCCCACGGCCTCGCGGCGGCGTACGTCGGATTCACGCTCGCGTTCGGGTCGCTCGCGGTGCGCTGGGCCGATGCGCATTTCGCGCATCGCTTCGCCGCGGGAGCGGTGCCTGCGAAGGCGCCGTCCACGGGATGGAAGGCGGTGCGCTACGAATTCGAGCTGTGGCTGCGTTGCATTGTCGCGTGGGTCATCGCGCTCGTGTTGCTGACCGGCCTCATCGCGTTCATTGGCGACGATGCGATCACCAGGCCGCTGCGTGCCTGGTATGCCATCGGCGCCGGTTCGACCGCGCTCTGGTTCGTCTTCGGCCCGGTGTGGAGCCTGGTGTTCTTTCGCCGCGAAGCGCGCTGACGCACATCGCCCATGCTTGTTTCGTTTCCGCGGCCGCAATCCACCGTGGACACGTCGAGTGGGCGGAGGCGTCGTCGCCTCCGCCCACGCGTCGCTCAATTGTCCTGCGGGCTGCTGCCGAAGCGGTCGGCGAAGATCAGGTCGTTCTCGAGGCGCGCCACGCCGAAGTCGTAGTCGGTGTTGCTGCCGCTCGCCTGGACCGAACCGGCCAGCACGGGTTTGCCGTACTGCAGGGCGAGCACGGCGCCGTAGTCGTAGTTGCCGGGCATCTGGAAATCGATCTCGCGGTAACCCTGCAGCAGATTGAAGCTGCCGAGATCGAGGCTGCCATTGGCGTTGTAGCGCCCGACCAGCAGCGACGAGCCGGTGAACCCGGTCTTCTGCAGCGTGCCGGCGACCAGCAGCTTGCCGTCGGATTGCTTGACGATCTTGGTCAGCTGCACCGATTCGCCGGCGTTGATCGTGGCGTAGCCGTTGCCGTTGGCCCAGCTCGTGTCGTAGTCGCCGAACTGGTTGACGCGCGTGAGCACACCGCGGTACTTGCCGTTCTGCAGCACGCCACCGACGGCGAGGATGCGCAGGCTGGGACCGTTGTCCAGCACCACGTCGCGATAGAACGCCTGGCCGTTGGCATCGGCGAGGTAGTCGATCTTGTCGTTCAGGTGTGCGCCCGTGCCGAAGTTTACCCAAGCGCTGAACGCGCCGAGGCGCGGGCTGCCTTCTTCCTTGGCATCGCCGACCACCTGGATGACATCGGAGTCGAGCACGCCCGCATGCAGGTTCACCTCGTGCAATCCATCCTGGATCCAGTGGCGCTTGCCGCCGGGGCCGAACACGACGTCGGGCGTGCCATCGGAATGGATGATCGCGACGGCCGCCTCGATCACCCCGTTGGCGGCGGCCGCCGAGCCGATCAGCGCGATGCGGCCGTCATCGAGCAGCACGATGTCGCGCGCAGTGTCCTGCAGCGTGCCGCCGAGATCGAAGGCGAGCGTGATGCAAGGCAGGCCGGTGTTGCCGAACTGCGCCACGCCGGCGTTGCGCAGGCGGCACACGGTGAAGTCGGTGTTGTCGCCCGCGATGCGGCGTGTTCCGGCGACGAGGATGTCGCCGTTCGCGGCGAACGCGGCGGCCGCGGCCTTGATGTTGAGCGTCGGGCCGACGTAGTGGCCATTGTTGCCGAAGCCGGTGTCGAGCTGGCCGTTGGCAAGCAGGTGCACGAGGGCGATGCGCGTTTGCCCGCCGGCGATGTCGGTGGTGCCGACCAGATACAGGGAACCGTCGGGCGCCACCAGCGTTTCGGCCACGGCGTCGCCGTTGCCGCCGCCACCGTTGATCGACACCACGTTGTGGCCGGTCGAGAAGATGCCGAACGACGTGTCGACGTCGCTGTCCGCGGCGGTCGCGAGCGTGCTCGCCGCCAGCGCGGTGCAGAAAAGAGCGTTGCGGAAGAACATGACAGGCCTCGCAGAGTGAACGCCACGACGGGCGTCTCACAGCTGCATACGCCAGATCGACTGGCCAGGGATCATCCGGCTTGCCTGGGACGGAGCAACTGTCTTGTGTTCAGGCGGCCCGCAGGTGCAAGGCGCTTGCGCCGCCGCTCCAACACCGCGGAGCAATATGGAGAGCGCCGGCGCACTCCGGCGCCGGCGCAATCATCCATGCGATGGGAGCCTCGTCAGTCGTGTCGTCCGGCGGGTGGCGTACGCATCGTCACGGGCACGGCGGATAGCCGAGCCTGCCGCAGATCACGATCTGCTGCGGCTGCTGGTAGTAGTCGGTGAAGTCGCCGTTCGCGGCCATCGCACCGGGCTGCGCCAGGGTCTGGTAGCCGCCGAGCACGTTCTGCTGCAGCTTGATCGGGTTCGCACCCGTGAAGGCGCCGCAGTTGACGGTCGAGTTCGGCGTATAGGTGGACGCCCAGCACACGTTGCCGAACGAGACCGTGCCGAACTTCGCGAGCGGACGCGGGTAGAGGCCGGAGGTCGGTGCTTCCACGATCCACTCGGTCGACGCGCCAGGCGCAGGCGTATTCGGCACGTAGAACTGTACGCAGACGCCGCTGCTGAGGTTGCAGATGCCCATCTCCGCCTGCAGCGTGTTCGACAGCCACAGCGACACCGTGCCGACCGAATCGCCGGCATGCGCGGTCAGCGAGTTGATGCGGATCTCGCCATTCGTGTCGCTTGGGCCGTTCACGACTTCGTACCAGTGGTAGTACGTCTTGACCGTGCCGTTGATCTGCAGCGCGGTACCGGACTGGATCAGCGGGTCGGACGTGCTCGCGCCGAAGCCGCCGCCGATGCCGGCCCACACCGAAGCGGCGTAGCCGTTGGTGGAATAGCCCGGCGTCGGATTGCTGACGGTGGGCACGATGTAGGTCGCCTGTACGAAGCGCGCGGTGTGGTTGAACTGGTAACCCGACCAGTTCGAGGACGTGTAGTTCGTGTTCACGCTCTGCACGCCGGGCGCGTCCTTGGCGTCGCTCCCGGCCGGGATCAGTGCATGCGTGCGACCGGTGCGCTCGCAGTCGATGCTCGACAGCCAGCGCACGCGATGCTGTGCGGCGAGGGCGTAGAACGAACGGGCCGGCGCGGGCATGTCGGCGGCGTCGCTCGCGAACTGCGTGCCCGGCTGGGGCGTCTGCAGCACGGCGCCACCGCAATTGGTGGTGGCGAAGGTCAGTGCGTGTTCCAGGCGCGTCGTTTCGGGCAGCAACGCGTCGGGCGCGCCGGTGGCTGCCATTGCCACGGGCGCGGCGGTGACTGCGAAGGCGGTGGCGATTGCGAATGATCGAAGCGGTTTCATGGTGGATCTCCGTTCAAGGGCTGCGTCATTGGAGTGGTCCATGGAATGCGCGAGGTGGTCGCGCCCATGGGTGCTGCAAGCATGCGAAGGGCCTCGCATGTGCGAGGCCGCCCGGATGACCGGGGTTCCCTCGCCGCCGTCCGCGCGAGACGACGACGAGAACGGCAACGCGCCGTCCTCGTCCCCGGTCGGCCTCCGGCCGGATGGATCAGTTCACGATGCAGGAGACCGTCTGGCCCAGCGGGTTGACGTAGTTGGGCCTGTGGTTCAGAGCGACAGCACTGATCGACGGCTGGGTGTGACCCGGGCACGTCACCGACGCGGTCGCCTGCGCCGTGCAGCCGCGCTGCGCGTTGTAGGCGGTCGCAATGGCGGCGGTGGCGCCGCTCTTCGTGTCGGACTGCGAAGCCACGGTCGTGCCATTGCGATCCTGCACGTCGGCCGTCGCCTTGTTGGTCGTGGCGATGATCGGGTTGGTCGCATTCGACGCCTTGGCGCTGGCGCCGTAGTCGTTGCCCGGGAAGCCGCCCGCGAGCGCCTGCGCGCGCAGCGGACCGGTCGCGCCATTGATCGGCCCATTGCAGTCGCCGCCGACGTCCTGGTTCTTCGGCTCCGGCGCGCTCAGCGTCTCGATGAGGTCGTCGAAGGCGGAATGCGTTGCCTTGCCGGACTTCGCGACCGGAACGCGCGCGCGCAGGTCGAGCAGCTTCTGCAGCAGCGCGCGATGGCCGGCCGGCGACACGGCGACATACGCCTCGCCATCGTCGCCGACGCGTGCGTACAGGCCGTCGCTCACCTGCGTCAGCGAGCCTTCGACGCCGTACAGGCGCGCCGGATCGTACGAAAAGTCCTGCGCGGACGCGGCACCGGCGAACGTGCCGACGAGCAGGGCGAGGGAAAGGATGCGGAATTTCATTTCGGGTGTCTCCAGTAGGGGAATGTGCAGGCGCAACGTCGCCGCGCATGCGGCGACGTCCGGCCTGCCATCAACTACGCGCCGAAAGCGGCAGGACCGGGCCACTGGGAAAAAAAGGGAACGGAGGAATTTTCCGATTGAATCGCAGCATGATGGCCGAGCAACACGATGCAGGCGAACGGTGTGGTCCGGGCAAGGCGCGCGCGCCGCCCGCGAACGACTGCGACGCAGTACGACGGGCGCCTGAAGATTGCGAAGGTCGATCTCGACGGGAATCGGAAGAGCGCTTGCCTGCGGCGTGCGCCCGGCGCCGACGATGCTGTTCACGGGTGGCACGGTGCAGGCCGCGCAGAAGGGTCTTGTTTCGAACTCGGGTTCGCGCCAGTCGACGACGACGAGGACGCCGCGACAGCGCGTTCAACCTGCCTTGTCGCGACTACGCGGGCGGACGGTGTCGGGCAGAGGCGACGTAGAGCGGACAAAGGAAGCGCGCGCGTCCGCTTGACTTGCGACCCGGGTAGGGAAATCCTGCCCATCGGCTGAGTCGTGTGGTGGGGACCGCAGGCGTCGACGGCAGGTGCGACCAGGCGTCGCTGGCATCAGCACGCACAGTCGCGGATTCAGGGCTCTTCCAGGGGAAAGCAATGCGGATCGCGACATCTCGTTCGGCACGGCCGGGCGCACGGCTTGTTGGTGCGACTCGCATGGCGGCTGACAGGGTCACGCGCCGGCCACCTCGCGGCAGCGCAACGATCCTGATCGCGTGCACGGCAGCGATCCTGCTGCTGGCGCCGCCGCCGGGGTGGGCATCGAGCCTCTACAGCTGGTCCGGTGCCGCCAGCGCGCTGTGGTCGAACCCGTCCAACTGGACGCCGAACGGTGTACCCGCCGATGGGGATACGCTCGCGTTTCCTTCCGGCGCCAGCAACCTCACCAACACGAACGACCTCGCCGCCTCCACGTCGTTCGTCAGCATGGTATTCAACGGCAGCGGCTACACGCTCAACGGCAACGGCATCGTGTTGACCAGTTCGCTGTCCGCCACGGTGGGTGGTGCAACGACCGTCAACCTGCCGATCAACGTCGCCACCAACGCGGTGACGTTCAATGCCTATGACCTCACGCTTGGCGGCAGCCTCAGCGGCAGCGGTCCGATCACGATCAGTCCCACCGGTGGCAACGGCGTGCATATCGCCGCATCGGGCAGCTACAGCGGCACGATCACCGCCAACGGACACCTGCAGCTCGGCGCGGTCTCGCTGCCCATCGCGGCCATCGCCAGCAGCAACATCCTGCGCCTCGACGGTACCTCGCTGCCGGCGACTGCGGTGACGCATGGCGGCAGCAGTTATGCGTTGAACGGCTACGGCACGATCGGCGCGCTGACCGCAACCGGTCCGGTCTTTCCCGCGGACAGCTATTCGTGCGGCAACGCCACCGCGAGGCAGCTCAACACCGGCAATTTGAATTTGAACGGCATGGGCTGCTTCGCGTTGAACGGCGCCGGAGCGGGAACCGGCTACAGCCAACTCAACGTGGCGGGCACGGTGTCGCTGGGTGCGGCGTCGTCGCTCAACCTCAGCCTGTCGCCGAGCTTCGTTCCCGCGCAAGGGCAGTCGTTCGTGTTGATCAACAACGACGGCGCCGATCCGGTGAGCGGGATCTTCAACGGCCTGCCCGAAGGCAGCGTCGTCACGTTGAACTCGGTCTACCAGTTCACCGTCAGCTATGTCGGCGGCAGCGGCAACGATGTGGTGTTGACCTGCACGGTCGCGCCGCACGCGTGGACCGGTGCGACCAGTGCGTTGTGGTCCAACCCGAACAACTGGAATCCGGCGACGGTGCCGCAAGCCGGCGACACGCTGCTGTTTCCTTCGGGCGCGGCCAACCTCACGAACACGAACGACCTCGCGCCCTTCACGTCGTTCGTCAACCTGGTATTCGGCGGCAACGGCTACACGCTCAACGGCAACGGCATCGTGCTGACCACGGCGATCTCCGCGACGGTGGGCAGCACGACGATCAACCTGCCGATCAACGTCGGCATCAATGCGGTGACGCTCGACGCCTATGACCTCACGCTCGGTGGCAGCCTCAGCGGCACCGGTCCGATCACGATCAGCCCCACCGGCGGATACGGCGTGCATATCGCCGCATCGGGCAGCTACAGCGGCACGATCACCGCCAACGGACACCTGCAGCTCGGCGCGGTCTCGCTGCCCATTGCGGCCATCGCCAGCAGCAACATCCTGCGCCTCGACGGTACCTCGCTGCCGGCGACCGCGGTGACGCATGGCGGCAGCAGTTATGCGTTGAACGGTTACGGCACGATCGGCGCGCTGACCGCGACCGGTCCTGTCTTTCCCGCGGACAGCTATTCGTGCGGCAACGCCAGCGCGAGGCAGCTCAACACCGGCAATTTGAATTTGAACGGCCCGGGCTGCTTCGCGTTGAACGGCGTCGGAGCGGGAACCGGCTACAGCCAACTCAACGTGGCGGGCACGGTGTCGCTGGGAGCCGCGTCGTCGCTCAACCTCAGCCTGTCGCCGAGCTTCGTTCCTGCGCAAGGGCAGTCGTTCGTGTTGATCAACAACGACGGCGCCGATCCGGTAAGCGGGATCTTCAACGGCCTGCCCGAAGGCAGCGTCGTCACGCTGAACTCGGTCTACCAGTTCGCCGTGAGCTATGTCGGCGGCAGCGGCAATGACGTGGTGCTGACCTGCACGGTCGCGCCGCACGCGTGGACCGGTGCGACCAGTGCGTTGTGGTCCAATCCGAACAACTGGAGCCCGGCGACGGTGCCGCAAGCCGGCGACACGCTGCTGTTTCCTTCGGGCGCGGCCAACCTCACGAACACGAACGACCTCGCGCCCTTCACGTCGTTCGTCAACCTGGTATTCGGCGGCAACGGCTACACGCTCAACGGCAACGGCATCGTGCTGACCACGGCGATCTCCGCGACGGTGGGCAGCACGACGATCAATCTGCCGATCAACGTCGGCATCAATGCCGTGACGTTCGACGCCTATGACCTCGTGCTCGGTGGCGGCCTCAGCGGCACCGGTCCGATCACCGTCAGTTCCACCGGCGGATACGGCGTGCACATCGCCGCATCGGGCAGCTACAGCGGCACGTTCACCGGCAATGGACCCTTGCGCTTCGACGCAGTCTCGCTGCCGGCGACGGCCATCGCCAGCAACAGCATCCTGCGCCTGGACGGAGCGTCGCTGCCCGCAACCGCGGTGACTCACAACGGCGGACCTTACGCCCTCAACGGCTACGGCACGATCGGCACGCTGACCGCGACCGGTGCGGTATTTCCCGGCGGCAGCTATTCGTGTGGCAGCGGCAGCAGCGCAGGCCAGATCAACACCGGCAACCTGAGCCTGGGCGGCCAGGGCTGCTTCGCGTTGAACGGCGCCGCGGTGGGAACCGGCTACAGCCAGCTCAACGTGGCGGGCACGGTGTCGCTGGGTGCCGGCTCTTCGCTCAATGTCAGCCTGTCGCCGAGTTTCATACCGGCGCTGGGGCAGCCGTTCGTGCTGATCAACAACGACGGCGCCGATCCGGTGAACGGGATCTTCAATGGCCTGCCCGAAGGCAGCGTCGTCACGTTGAATTCGGTCTACCAGTTTGTCCTCAGCTATGTCGGCGGCAGCGGCAACGATGTGGTGCTCACTTCGTTGAACGGACTGCCCCTGCCCACGGTGGCGCTGGTGTCCTCGCTGAACCCGTCGACGCCGGGCCAGAACGTCACGTTCACGGCAACCGTAGCGGGATCCGGTCCGGTGCCGACGGGAACGGTGACCTTCCTGGATGGTTTCAGCACGCTCGCAAGCTCCCCACTCAATGGCAGTGGCGTCGCGACGTACTCGACGACGTTGCTCGGCGTCGGCACGCATTCCATATCCGCGCAGTACAACAGCGACGCGAACTACGGCGGCGCTGTTTCGTCCACGTTGGCCCAGGTGGTCGGACAAGCGAGCCAGTTCCTCACGTTCGTTCCGCCACCGATCGTGACCGTCGGCGGCACCGGCACCGTCCTCGCCACCAGCGCGAATCCGAATTCCGGCAACCCGATCCAGTACTCGACGCTGTCCCCGGATTGTTCGGTGAATTCCTCCAGCGGTGTCGTCGCCGGCCTCCAGGTCGGCTCGAACAACTGCACCATCACGGCCAGCCAGGCGGGCAACGCCAATTACCTCGCAGGCACGGCATCGCAGATCTTGAGTATCACCAAGGTGACGTCCTCGCTCGGTCTCGTCAGCACGTGCATGCTCACGTTCGTCGAGTCGCAGCCGTTCACCTTCAGTGCGGCGGTGACCGGATTGAGCCCGACCGGGACGGTCACCTTCGACGACGGCAATTTCCAGACCTTGTGCTCGAGCGTCCCGTTGTCGGCCGGAACGGCAACCTGCACCAGCAGCGCGCTCGCCTCTCCGAGCGCTACCGCAACCACCTACCTGCTGGGTGCCGGCTACAGCGGGGATGGCAACAATACCGCCAGCACGGCATCCGTCCCGCTCACTGTCGTCGTGCTGAGCGCAGCCGATGTCGTGTTCCGCAACGGTTTCGACTCCGCGACGGCGCAGTGCCCGGCGGAGTGAGCGCAAGGGTGAATAGATATGCCGTGCCGCGCGCATCGCGCGACACGGCGCAGCGGATCGAACGGGTGCGGCGACGCAGGCCGTACCCGATGGCGAATGCCCGCGTTTGTGAACGGACCCGTGCCGGACCATCTTCGCCGCGGTTTGGCGCACAACCCGGGTGTTATAGTGCGGCACCATCCCGAGCCATTCGAAGCCAACGGACACCGCTGATCGGCGGCGATTCGTATCCTGGTCGCATCGACCTCCCGCTTCGTATCGGCCGTCCCCCTTGCGCCTGATCTCGCAAGTTCCACGAGACAGGCCATTCCATGCATGCAATTCATTCCGACCAGCGCCGCGTGCGCTGTTTCGCCACGTTTGAAGCATCCGCGCGCGCCGAGGACATCCGCACGCTCGTCGCCGGGTGGCACGCGGCCGTGCGCATCGAACGCTTGCCGGATTCGCCGCTCGGGCTCGACGGGTTCGACATCTGCGCCGACGAGAACGATCTGAAGGCTGCGGTGGAGAACACGAGTGCGGTGCTGCTCGCGCTGGACGCAGCCGCAGAGCGCGGTGCGTTGAGCGACTTCCGCGTGCTTCCCGGCGCGCGCATCCCGAACACGGGGGCCGGCAGGCTGCGCTGGAAAACCTGCACGCGTTATCGGAGGTACGTGCAATGACCGCCAATGCCGTCGCATGGGGTATCGCCAGGGACCGCCTGCCGCAGATGGGGGCGATGGTCTACTTCTCCCTTCGCGACGAATGCCAGGCGCGCCGAGGATGCTTCGACAAGCGTGGCTTCAACGACGTCGCGTCGGGCAACTATTACGCGCCGCACAGCGTCGAGTCGTGGCTGGTCAGAAGACGACAGGAACAACTCGCCGTTTGAAGCGGCAGTGCCGTCCTGCGCGCACTCGCGCGTGTCGCCGCGGGGTGTGGTGGCGGCGCGTCGCTGCATGGGTGGCCGACGGCTGTCGCATCGGAATGCAATCCCGCGCGGATCTTCGGCCAGGCAGTCCGGTTTCGATCGAGCACCTGCGGCCGCTGTGTCAACCGGGAATTTCGTGCGGGTCTTCGCCGTAGCTGAATTCGTTCTCGATCGAGCCGTCCTGGCGGTGGATCACGAGCTGGGCATTCGTTCCCACTTCGTGCAGGCGATGGGCGCGCGTCTGCCCGGCATCAATCGCCTCCTCCCGGGTGTCGAACGCGGAGATCGATCGACCGAGGTGCTGCAGATGCCAGCGGTCGTCGGCGTTGCGGTGGACCAGATGCATCACGTAGCGTCTACTCATGGGCGAACCCCAGTCAGGGTCACCAATGAACCACATGCATCGCACTGTGGACTGAACGCCGCCGTTTCGCGTTGCCGCGCGTTCAAGTCGGCGCGCGGTTCCAACCGCCAAGCCGGTCGTGGCGGCGGGTGAGGACCGGATCCAGCGTTCCAGTCATCGCCGCGTGGGCGCACGCCTGCAGCACGCGCATGCGCCGACGCGCGGCCACAACCCTCCTTCGCCGGAATGGAACACACCCCGGACCACAACGGTGTCGACCGGGATGGCGCCTCGTGCGCGCGGTCGATGCCGCGCGACGTGACGGCGTGCGTGTCGTGCATGCGCCCGGAACATCGTTGTACGCATCGCCCACCTTCCGACGCAGGATTCTTCCGTGTTCGACATCGCCATCGTCCAGTCCACCGTCCACCGATCGCCGACCATCGCCCGGGGGCGAAGCCCGCGCGCGGCACTCGTGGGACACGGGGTCGTCCTCGCCACGGTCATCCTGCTCGGCGCGAGCAGCGGCGCGGCAGCGCAAACGCGGGTCGCCTGCGTCGGCAGCGCCGAAGAGCTGGCCGCGGCGTTGTCGGCCCTGTCGACATCGACCGGCGACAACGATGCGGACGACATCCGCATCCGCGTCGGTACCTACGCGGCGCCCGCGGGCGGGTGGGTCGGCAGCGTGTCGAACAACCATGACCTGTCGATCCGTGGAGGCTATGTCGATGCGGCATGCGCCGAACAGCGCATGGATGCATCGCTGACGGTGCTCGATGGTGGCGGCGTCGACGGCGTGCTGACCATCAACGCCAATGCCATACCGAACAGCGCGATCGTGATCAGTGGCCTGACGTTCCAGAATGGTCGCGGCTCGTCGCCGTTCCAGTCCAGCGCAGGCGGCCTCAAGATCGGCGACCCCGGTCCCGTCGCCGGCGGCAGTGTCCTCGTCGAGCGCAACATCTTCCGGCACAACATCGGCGTCGCGGGCCCCGGCGAACAGGCGGTCGGCGGCCTGCTCGTCGCGACCGATGGCCAGCCGCTGATCGTCCGCGGCAACCTGTTCGTCGACAACGAGTCGCCGAACGCGAGTGCGGCGTACCTGTTCTCGAACAACGCCATCGATGTCGCCAACAACACGTTCGCACGCAACGTATCCACCGACACGCAGTTGACGCAGCGCGTGGTGCTGGACTACTTCACGTTCGGCGGTCTCAAGCTGGACAACAACATCTTCTGGGACAATTCGACCGCCGCCGGCATGGCGGATATCGACGTCAGCGGACAGTTCCGGCATGCGGACCTGCGCAACAACGACATCCAGTCGCTCGTCGGAACGCCGGTCACGTCGACGGGCGCGTTGAACATCTCGCCGGGATTCTCCGATGTCGACGACTTCCGCCTGTCGCCGTCGTCGCCGCTGATCGACGCGGGTGTCGACGCCATCGCAGGATCATCGGTCGTTGACCTCGATGGCGCGCAGCGCATCGACGGCGTGGCGATCGATCTCGGCGCCTACGAGAGCAACTACATTTTCGTCGCCGGATTCGAATAGGGCACGCGGCGAGCGACGGCGCGCACTGCGCGTCGCAGGTGCGGCAGGCGGCTCAGTGTTGGAAGCCGTCCTGGAACAGGACGTCGAACAGCGCGTCGTATTCGTAGGCGCCGACATCGCAGCGCGCGCCCGCGGGGCGCAGTGCGCCGCGCTGGTCGATCGACAAGCGCGCGAGGTTCTCGTCGTAGCATCCGTCCGCGGCGAAGACGGTGTCGATCGCCTGGCTGCCGGCGAGCAGCGCATGCGTCGACGTGGGACCCCCGTTGGCCTGCAGCGGGCCGATGGTCGATGCGGACACCCGTCCAACGCTGGCCGCCCCCATGCCGCCGAACGCGCAGCCGTCGGTCTCGCCGAACAGGTTCCAGCCGAACGCGACGACGAAGCCGTTGCAGTCGTCGTCGATCGGTGCATCGAGGATGGTGTTCTGCGCGATCAGCGTATTGCTGATGCCGAAGGTTCCCGAGGCGACATACACGCCGCCGCCGATGCCGCCGTTCTCGTCGCGATCATGGTCGGCGTCGTTGTTGATCACCGAGGCGTTGTACAGGCTGGTGGTGCCCGCGCTGTAAATGCCGCCACCGTTCGTGTTCGCGTAGTTCGTGCTCACGGTGCTGTTGACGAGGTAGAGCGGCTGGCTCGTGGCATGTATGCCGCCGCCGTCGTTCGCGCCATTGTTGTGCACGGTGGAGCCGCGCAACCTGCTTGGACCGGTCAGGTACAAGCCGCCGCCGCGGGTGGCGATGTTCGATCGGATCGTGCTGCGCTCGACGGTCAATGTGCCCGAGCTGTAGATGCCGCCGCCGTCGGCGCCCTCGTTGCCTTCGACGACGCTCTCGAGCACCGTCAATTCGCCGAAATTGCTGATGCCGCCACCGGACAGCGTGGCTCCGTTGCGTATGGTCAGGCGTGCGATCGTCGTGCGGGCGCCGTTACTGACGAACAACACGCGCTCGGTGTGGTTGCCGTCGATGATCGTGTTCGCGGCGCCGGCGCCATGGATGAACACGCGCTGGTTGCCATTCAGCGGTTTCATGTCGAGATCGCCGCTGTCCTCGGCGTCGAAGTCCGCGCCGCTGCGCGGAATGGTGATCGTGTAGGTACCGGCAGGTACCTCGATGCGCACTGCCGGGACGTCCAGGTGGTTGGCCTGCATGATCGCCGCGCGCAGCGAACAGGTGCCGGCACTGGTGTGGCAGAGGCCGTCCGCGGTGTTGTCGTCGATGCGGTCGACGACGTTGTCGACCACGAAGGTGACGTCCGCGCGTGCGTTGCGCAGGGGCAGCAGTCCCGCCAGCACGACGCCAGCCATCGCAAGGAGTATCGAACGGCGGTTCACGAGCTGTCTCCCGATTCAATGGATTCATCGGCGGTCGCAATGACGCCGCATGCGCGCGCCGGCGCAAGTGCGCCGCACGTTCGAAAGGATCAACAGGAAACGGCGGACAATACGGCCACGCGCCGCTGACGGGGAGTCGGCTGCATGCTGGCGCGAAGCGCGAAGCGCGAGGCGCTTCAGGCGCGCGGCGCAGCGTTTACCGTACAGTGGCAGACGCGGCACACTCGCCGCTGCTCTTCGCGGATCGTCCCTGCATGCGTGCATCCACCGATCCCTCCTCCGACGCCTCGCTTGGCAGGGCCACGCTGCCTGCGTTCACGCCGGCCGAACGCGAATCGTTCTTCGACGGCATCGCGCGCCACCGCCGTTCGGCATCACGCCTTGCCGCGGTCGCGCTCGCCTGCGCGAGCGTGCTTGCGCTGGTGGTCGCGGCGTTGATGGCACCGCTGCTGTACGCACTGATCGGCCTGCTGCTCGATCTGGTCAACCACCTCACGCCGATGCCGGATCTCATTCGCAGCATCACGGACAGCATGTCGGCGCTGATCGACCACATGGACGTCGTGTCGTTGTCGCGCTGGCTCGGCGTGCTGGTCGTCGCGGCGCTGCCGGGACTGGTGTTGATGACGCTCGCATGGCGCGCGCTTGGCCGTGCAATGCGCGAGGCCATGGGTGGCGAGGCGCTGGCTGCCTCCACGCGGCCGGTCGATGCAACAGCGCTCGCCGAACAACGCTTCGCCAACGTCGTCGCCGAAATGGCGATCGCCGCGGCGCTGCCGCCGCCGAACGTGCGCGTCGCGACGAGCGACGCGGTCAACGCGGTCGCGTTCGGCGCCGACCGCGGGCACGCGAGCATCGTCGTCACGAGCGGCCTGCTCGCGTCGCTCGAGCGTGCGCAGCTGCAGGGCATCGCGGCGCACCTGGTCGGCTCCATCGCCAACGGCGACATGCGCATCGGTGCGCGCTACGCGAGCGTGCTCGGCATGTTCGGACTCATCGCGCGGCTGTCCACCTCGTTCACCGATCGCGAAGCGGCGCGACGGTTCGCGGCCCTGTTGCGCCACGCGCTGCGGCCCGGTGGGGGCGCTGGCGACGGCGTCCTGGCGATGCAGCTCACCAATCCGTTCGAACCGGAAAAGGGCGCGTCGCATGGCGCGTCCGGCGAGAGCGACATACCCGCCTGGCGCACCTGGCTGTGGATGCCGCTGGCCGGACCGCTCGTCATCAGCGGCTTCTTCGGCGGGTTGCTCTGCATGGTGCTGCTCGGTCCGTTGCTTGCGCTGTCGTGGCGACGCCGCAAATACCTCGCCGATGCGATCGCGGTGCAGCTCACGCGCGATCCGGCCGCGCTCGGCGCCGCGCTCGGCCAGTTGCGCGGCGCGCCGGTCGCCGGCGCGTTCGGCGACTGGATCGCGCACCTGTGCGTGGTGCCGCCCGGCAGCAGCGGCGCGGCGAGCATCCTCGGCGGCAGCGCGGTGCCGATGGCGCCGTCGCTCGACCGGCGCCTGGTCGCGCTCGGGATCATGGGTGCGCACGTCACACCGCACACGGCGAAGGCGATGCCGGCGTGGGCATGGGCGATCCTGCTGCCGCTCGGTGCGATCGTCGCCGGCCTGCTCGGCATGGTCGTGTTTGGCCTGCTCTACGTCTCGATCGCGCTGTCGATGCTGTTCACCTGGTTGCCGGCCGTGCTGCTGCACGCCCTGCTGCGCTGAGGGCGCCGAGAGGCGCGCACATGCAGCGCGCGGACGCTGGGTAAGCAACGCGCGCCGCGGCGACGCAGGTCAGGAATCGAAGCCGTTGCCGAAGATTCCGTCGCGCATGAGTCGCGTCACGACGTGGTCCGAATCCGGTATCGGAAAGTTGAAGTCCCACAGGCGGAACCCGCCGACGAGCACGCGGTCGTTCGCATCGACGAGCATCGTCATCGGCCAGCCCTGCGGCGTGACCTGCGAGGGATACTCGATCGACACGGTCGAGGTGGGGCCGCTGCCGCTGGCGTCGAATTGCACGATCGACTGCAGCGTGTCGCCGTTGTACGGATTGGGCATGATGCCGTTCGACGGCGTCGACACCACGAGGTCGCCGTTCGCGCGCACGACGAGGTCGGTCACGCTGGTGTTGATGCCGACCTCGACGGAACTGACGCCGGCGACGCCGAAACCGGGCGTCGGCGTGCCGTCCGGCTGCAGCGACACGAGCAGCACGGCGGTCAGCGTGTTGAAGAATTCGTCGTCGTGGTTCGCGTTGCCGGCGGCGATGATGCGGCCGTTGGCGGCGACCTGGATCGCGTGGATCGAGAGATCGTCGAAGTGCACGCCGGTGTTCAGCGAATAGCGCACGTAGCCGGCGTCGCCGAACGACGCCTCGGGTACGCCGGTCGCGGCGTCGATCGCAAGCACGTAACCGACGCTGCCGCGATCGCCCTGCGCGCTGCCGCCGACGAGCACGGCGCCATTGGAATCGAACGCGGCGGCGTACGCGTAGTCGTTGCCGTCGGCGACGAGATCGGGTGCGTAGACCCTTGATCCCGGCAGCGGCCCGCTGCCGTCGCCGAATCCGCTGTCGAGCGCGCCGGTTGCGGCGTCGAGCTTCGCGACGACGATGTCGCTCGAATGGCCGTTCGCTCCACCGGGATCGGTGTTGCCGACGACGTACAGCGCGCCGTCGCGATGCAGGATGCGCGCCGCGTCGCTGTTGAAGCCGGGCGCCGCGAGCGCGAGTTCGACCGTGCCGCCGTTGCCGAAGCCGGTGCACGGCGTGCCGTCGAACAGGAAGCAGGCGACGCCGGCATCGCCGAGCCCGGGGGTGTCGAGATAGTGGATGCCGGCGACGTAGAAGCGGTCGCCGACGCGGATCGCATCATGGATCTGGCCGATGCCGGTGTCCGCGAGCTGCTTGCCCCCCGTGCCGTAGGTCGGATCGAGTGCGCCGTCCGCATCGAGGCGCGAGATCGCGGCGCGGTCGCCCGTCGCGTCGGTGCGATGGAAGCCGATCATCCAGGTCGCGCCGTTGTCGGCGGGAATCAGGCGCACGGCCTCGTCCCAGGTGCCGTCCGCGTCGTTCCAGTTGACGACGGTGTAGCCGAGTCCGCCACCAAAGCCGGCATCGACGACGAGGTCGCTGCCGATCGACTGTCCGACGACATCGGCGAACGCGGGAACGGACGTGGCGACGATACCGACGGCGAGCGCGACGAGCGCGCGGGACTGCTTGCGCATGCTGTACCTCGAAAGTAGGGCAGGTGTCGGCGGCGAACGCCCCGGCACCAGGAACCTCCGACCTTCGTCCAGCGCTGTCGCGCTGTCAAACCCCTGCAGCGGCAGATTTGTGCCATTGGCACAAATCTGCCGCGCATGCGCGCCTCAGGGCGGCGCTTCGAAACCGCTGTGGAACAGGCCGTCGGAGAGATTGTCGTAGGCGATCAGCGTGACGGTATTCTGGGAAATCGAAAGGCCGCCCGGCGCGACGCAGGCGTTCACGACATGCGTGCCGTCGTAGTCGGTCAGGACGATGTGCGCGGTCAAACCCGGACACGCCACGGTGACGTTCGCAGGATCGTCGTCGAGCGCGGCGCCTGTGCGTGGCAGCAGCAGCAGAAGCAGCACGGGAGACAGTCGCAGCGGCGCGCGCTGCAGAAGGAGATTTCCAATAGCCATTGATCGAAAGCTACGTGATCGAATGACAGCAGAATGTAAAAACGAAGCAAGGATTTCGTGCGCCGATGCGTCCGTCGTCACGTTGTCGAGTCGCCACGTGCGCCGCACATCATGCGGCATCGGACGGCAGCGTGCATGGCGAGCGCGGGTTCGGAGCGTGCATCGTGGTGCTTGGAGCCTGCATGCGCGGGTTGGGTGCGCGCAGGCCCGGGTTGCGATCGCGCAGGTCGCGGGTTCGATCGCGCACCAGGATGGTGCGCACGCGCACGAAAAAGATCGACGTGCGCAGGAAGGCCTTGCGAGCGCCGAGGAAAACCTTCGGCGCTCGGAAGGGTGGGGTTGGAAATCGCGATGCTTGTGCGTCGACGCGTGCAGCGCCGGGATGGTCGCGCGAACGTTCCGGTTGCACGACTGCACGCCGAAGGTCGACGCGCGAAGCTTTTTGCATCGATCGTGCAAGTCCGCGCTTGAATTCATCGAAGTCCCGGCTTGCGCGCACCGAAGGTTTTCGTTGGCGATCGAAAGTCTTTGTTGGAGCCTTCAAGCTCCGGCATGCGCGCATGCACCTCTCAGGTGCAACACCGCGGCCCATCCGTGCGCGTTCCGATGATTTTCGTGCGCGATCCGCCCGTCGGCTTGCGTGTTTGGACGTGGATCCCTGCGCGGGCGCAAGCTCCTGTTCGGAGCGTCCATCGGCGGTGTGGTGCGCGCGCCTTTTCGCCTGCGCGCGGGGGCTGCGGCCGTGCACAGACCGAGTCCCGGGATGGGACGTGGACGTCCGCGTCTGGTGTCGAAAGGGTCAGTCGACCCTGCCGGAAGTCACCCGGTCGTTCGGCACGGTGTTTTAGTTCAATAGAACACCATACTACCCCGGTGCGGCGCGCTCTGGCGCCACTTCCGGGGACAACATGGCTTGCCAATTGACCGTCGAGGCGGTCCGCTACCGTTACGCCAAGGGTTTCGAGGCCGTCGCCGGCATCGACCTCGACATGGGCCCCGGCATCCTCGGCCTGCTCGGGCCGAACGGGGCGGGCAAGTCGACCCTGATGCGCATCCTGGCGACGCTGGCCCGGCCAAGCGTCGGGCGCGTGCTGTGGAACGGCGTCGACATCGCGCGCACGCCGAACGCGCTGCGCGCGGAGCTCGGTTACCTGCCACAGGATTTCGGCATCTATCCGTCGTTGAGCGCGCGCGAGTTCCTCGCCTATCTCGCCGCGGTCAAGGGCCTGCCGCCGGCGCGCGCGCAGTCGCGCATCGAGGAATGCCTCGGCCTGGTCGGTCTCGGTGATGCGGCCGATCGTCGCCTCGGCGATTTTTCCGGCGGCATGCGCCAGCGCGTCGGCATCGCGCAGGCGCTGCTCAACGACCCGCGCCTGCTGATCGTCGACGAGCCGACGGTCGGCCTCGATCCGGAAGAGCGCCTGCGCTTCCGCCACCTGATGACGGATCTCGCCGGCGATCGCCTCATCATCCTGTCCACGCACATCGTCTCGGATGTCGAAGCGAGCGCGACCGCGCTCGCGGTGATGGCGAAGGGGAAACTGCTGTTCGCCGGCGCGCCCGAACCGCTGGTCGCGCAGGCGCACGGGCACGTGTGGGAGTGGCTCGTGCCGGAATCGCAGCTCGCGCAGGCGCGCACGCAGTTCACGATCAGCAGTTCGCTGCGCCGGCCCGACGGCGTGCGCCTGCGCGTCGTCGCGGCGCGCGCGCCGTCGAACGATGCACAGGCCGTGACGCCGGATCTCGACGACGCGTACCTGTGGCTGCTCGCCCGCGACGGCGTGCGCTGACATGGACGCGATCCGGCGTTTCAACGCGATCGTGCTCGCGGACCTGCGCGAGCGCAGCCGCAGCACGCGCTTCTGGGTCGTGCTCGCCCTCGTCGGCATCGCGACCTGGGCGTGTTTCCCCGGCGTCGAGAGCGGGCGCTTCGCGGTCGGTTTCGGCGACGACACGCGCGCGGCGTATTCGAGCGCGTGGGCCGGCCTCGTGCTCGGGCTCATGTACTCGACGATGCTGTCGCTGGTCGGCTTCTACCTCGTGCGCGGCACGCTCGTGCGCGACTTCGACACGCGCGTGTGGCAGCTGCTCGTGGCGACGCCGATGACGCGCGCGGGTTACCTGCTCGCGAAATGGACGAGCCACATGGCGGTGTTCGGCCTGATCATGCTGGTCGGACTCGCGGTGGCCGTCGCGGCGCAATGGGTGCGCGCCGAGGACCGCGCCTTCGATCTGGTCGAACTGCTCAAGCCGGTCGTCGTGATCGCGCTGCCCGCTCTCGCGTTCAGTGCGTTCCTCGCCGTGCTGTTCGACCTCGTGCCGTGGTTGCGGCGCACCGCCGGCAACGTGCTGTTCTTCTTCGTCTGGATGTTCCTGTTCGTGGTCATGTGCGTGGCCCTCGATCCGCACAAGTCCGCGTGGGCGCACGCCACCTGGATCAGCGATCCGAGCGGCATCGTCATGGTCATGCGCGACATGTCGGCGACGCTGGTCCGCTCCGCACCCTGGGTCAAGGCGACGGACATCAGCATCGGCATGAGCGACCACGTTGCGTCGCTGCATTTGTTCCAGTGGCGGGCGTGGCCGATGCACGCGCGCGATCTCGCCGGGCGCGGCGTGTGGGTGCTGCTGTCGGTGCTCGGCGTGGTCGCGCTCGCGCCCGCGCTCGACCGCGCCGCATCGCGCATGCGCAGCGCGGCGGTTGCACAGGGCGCGAACGCCGGGCGGCGCCTGGCCTGGCTCGACCGCGTGCTGCGACCGCTCGCGTCGACGCGCCTCGGCCTGCTGCTCGCGGCCGAGCTCAAGCTCGTGCTGCGCCAGCGCCGCGCCGCATGGTGGCTCGCGCTTGCGATCGCGTGGGGCGCGCAGGTGTCCGGCAATCGCGAGGCGATCGGCGTCGGCGTGATCGGCGCATGGCTCGCAAGCATCGACGTGTTCGCACGCGCGGTGCTGCGCGAGCGCGAGACCGGCACCGGATCGCTGTTGTGGTCTGCTGCCGGCGCGGCCCGGCGCCTGCTGTTCGCGCGTGTCGGCGTCGCGCTCGTGCTCGCAGTGCTGGCCGTCGCGCCGGCGCTGCTGCACCTGTGCGCGAGCGATCCGCCCGCGGCCTGCGCGCTGCTGCTGGCGGCCGCCAACGTTGCGTTCGCGGGCCTTGCACTCGGCATCCTCTGCCGCAATCCGCGCCCGTTCGAACTGCTGCTGGTCGTGCTCGCCTACGCGGGCGTGCAGGGGCAGGGTCCGCTCGCCGTGCTCGCCGACGCGCGCGGCCTGCTGTACCTGCACGGTCTTGTCCTGCCGCTGCTGGTCGCGATCGTGGTCGTGTTGTGGCCGCGCTTCTCGCGCTGACGCGATGCACGGGGGACGCACGCGGAACGCACACCTCGCCTGGAGAAGGTGAGGTCCGCTCAACCCGCAGCAGGCAGACGTGCCGTCGGACGAGGGCTGCGCCGACCGCGCGGCGGAAGCCCTCGCAGTCCGATGCGGTGCGCCGCATGGGTTCAGCGTACTTCGGGGCCTTTTGCGGGATTTCGCCTCGCGCCGGATTCCGGCAAGCTATCCGCTGCATCAGCGTCTTCGAGTCACGACCATGCGCGATACCCCCGCCGCCATCGACGACGTCAGCGTCGAATTGCTCAACGACGACACGACGCCCTATGACTTCGTGGTGCAGATCCTGCAGTCGGTGTTCGGCAAGGACGTCGAACAGGCGCGCTCGCTCACCAATGCGATCCACAACAATGGGGTGGCGCGGCTGGGTCCGTTCGCACCCTCGATCGCGCAGTCCATGGTCGACGTCGCGGCTGAGCGCGCAAGAGTTGCGGAAGTTCCTTTCACCGTGCGTCTGGCGGGCGCGGCGACCACGAGCGGGACGATCGCCTGCAGTTTCTGTGCGCGGGCACAGGCGGACTGCAAGTGGATGTACCGCGGGTCCGCAGGTGCTTTCGTCTGCGATGCCTGCATCATCAATTCGGCGAAGGCAATGCATCTGCAGACACCGAGTTCGGTGATGCGCAATGTCTACGAGGTGCTCGACTGGCACTTCGGGGGTATTCCAGAGGCGGAGATCGTCGCGGTCGAGCGCACGTTTCCCGGGCGCATGCGCGCGGACCTGCAGCGTGCCCTCGACGAGGTGCTCGCGCAGGGCGAAGTCCGCCTCGTCGGTATCCACGGGGGGACCTCCTACGAGGCGATCACGTTCGCCGCATTGTTCGGCGAGCGGCGTCACCCCAAGGCCATCGGACCTCTCCAGTACGAGGAGGTGGATATCGGCGAGGACATGCCGATGCGCTGCCTCGCGAACGGCTTGTGGTTGCTGCGCGAATCGAACACTCCCGTCGTCGTGCTGCTGTCGCGACCACCGCGTCACGAGGGATCGCATCTTTCCGTCACCGTCGCGGCGCCGGCGGGAGCGATCGGCCAGCAATTCGCCGACTCACTGTTCCGTTCACTCGAGAAGGCGATCGCCGACGCCCGCTCGTACCGCGGGAAAGTCCTTTCGCTGGACCAGCAGGATCACTATCGCGGGTTTGCAACCGGTATCGCCGTGCACCGCCTGCCGCCAATCACGCGCGACGAGGTGGTTCTGCCGGAGGCGACCGTGCGCCTGATCGACCGCAATGTCGTGCAGTTCGCGCGACTGCGTCCAAAGCTCGTCGCGCTTGGTCAATCCGGCCGCAAGGGTCTGCTGTTCCATGGTCCGCCAGGCACCGGCAAGACCCATACGGTGCGCTACCTTGCTGGTTGCCTGCCGGACCACACGACCCTGCTCGTCACAGCGGGGCAGGCTGGACTGATTTCGGAGTACTTTGCGCTCGCGCGCCTCCTCCAGCCATCCATCCTCGTGATTGAAGACGCTGATCTCATCGCGCGCAACCGCGAAGACATGGGCAGCGCGTGTGAAGAGGTGCTGCTCAACCAGTTGCTCAATGAAATGGACGGGCTGAAACCGGATGCAGCGATCTTCGTCGTGCTGACGACCAATCGCCCGCAGGCACTCGAAGCCGCGCTGGCGCAGCGTCCCGGCCGCGTGGACCAGGCCGTCGAATTCCCGGCCCCCGATTTCGCGAACCGGCTAAAGCTCATCTCTCTCTACCGGGGCGACCTCGACATCGATTCAAAGGTGTCCGACGAGCTCGCACGGCGCACCGACGGGGTCAGCGCGGCGTTCATCAAGGAGCTCATGCGTCGCCTGTCGCAATTGGTGATCGAGCGCGCCAGCGGCACGCGCGTCGAAGCAAGCGATGTCGACGCGGCACTCGGCGAGCTTGCGCTCAACAACGACCGCCTTACTCGGACACTGCTCGGCGTCGGGGCCGGGTAGGGGCCAGCCGGTTGCGGCGGATCGCCAGCAATGGATGTGCAACGGGAATGAACGCTCGCGGATGACCGGCTCCCGCGGCGATGGAATCAGAACGCGCACTTGGCAGCGCGCACGCGTACCGCGACACTGTGGCTACCCATCGCGTGGGAGAGTGCAGATGCAGCGTCATCGCCTGGCTGGATCCGCATGGATCGCCGCGGGACTGTCACTTCTCGCGCTCGCGGGCTGTGCGGCGCCACCGCGACCTGCACCCGAGTCGACACCGTCACCGGTGCGGGCCTATGACCTCGTCGTGCGCGGCGGCATGCTCTACGACGGTACCGGCGCGCCGGGTCGCATCGCCGATGTCGGCGTGCGCGGTGATCGTGTCGTCGCGGTTGGCGACCTGTCGAACGCAAAGGCACTCAACAACGTCGACGCGCATGGCCTCGCGGTCGCACCGGGCTTCATCAACATGCTGTCGTGGGCGACCGACACGCTGATCGAAGACGGTCGTGGCCTGTCCGACATCCGGCAGGGCGTCACGCTCGAGGTGTTCGGCGAGGGCTGGTCGTACGGGCCGCTCAACGAGGCGCTGAAGCAGGAGATGAAGTCGCAGCAGGGGGACATCCGCTACGACATCACGTGGACCTCGCTCGGCGACTATCTCGGTTTTCTGGAGCACAAGGGCGTGTCGCCGAACGTCGCTTCGTTCGTCGGCGCGACGACCGTGCGCCAGTACGTGCTCGGCAGCGCGAACCGCGCGCCGGACGCGGCCGAACTCGCGCGCATGCAGGACCTCGTGCGCGAAGCGATGCACGAAGGCGCGCTCGGCGTCGGCTCCTCGCTGATCTACGCGCCGGCCGCCTACGCAAAGACCGACGAGCTGACCGCGCTCGTGCGCGCCGCGGCCGACAGCGGTGGCGGCTACATTTCGCACATGCGCAGCGAGGGTGATCGCCTGCTCGAATCGGTCGACGAACTCGTCGGGATCGCGCGCGCGACGGGTGCGCGCGCCGAGGCGTATCACCTGAAGGCGGCGGGCGCGGCGAACTGGCCGAAGATGGCGCAGGCGATCGCACGCATCGACGCCGCGCGCGCCGAAGGCTTGTCCGTGGGCGCGAACATGTACGCCTACACGGCCGGCGGCACGGGCCTGTACGCGTGCATGGACCCGGCGATCCAGGAAGGCGGGCTCGACGCGTGGATCGAGCGCCTGAAAAAACCCGCGGTGCGCACGCGCGTTGTGCGCGAGATGAAGCAGCCGGGCAAGGGCTGGGAGAACCTCTGCTTCCTCGCCGGTTCGCCGGACCGCATCGTGCTCAGCGGCTTCGACACGGAGAAGCTGAAACCCTTGTCCGGACGCACGCTCGCTGACATCGCCAAGGAACGCCACCGCAGTCCCGAGGACACGATCGTCGATCTCGTCATCGAGGACCACAGCCGCATCGACACGGTGTTCTTCCTCATGAGCGAGGACAACGTGAAACTCGGGTTGTCGCAGCCGTGGGTCGCGCTCGGTTCCGACGAAGGCGCGTACGCACCGGAAGGCGTGTTCCTCAAGCGCAAGGCGCATCCGCGCGCGTATGGCAACGTCGCGCGCTTTCTTGGCCACTACGTGCGCGACGAACGGGTCGCGACACTTGCCGACGGCGTGCGCCGCCTCACTTCGATGCCGGCGCAGGCGTGGAAGCTGAAGGATCGCGGCCTCGTCGCCAACGGCTATTTCGCCGACCTCGTCGTGTTCGATTCGGCGAAAGTCACCGACCACGCGACGTTCAATGAGCCCGCGCAGCTCGCCGATGGCGTTCGCGACGTGTTCGTCAACGGCATCGCCGTGCTCAGGAACGGCGAGCACACGGGCGCGACGCCGGGGCGCGTCGTGCGCGGGCCGGGCTGGCACGCATCCCCATAGCCCGCAGGCGACGCGCGACCGCCGGTCGCCCGGCGCCTGGAGGGCAGTGGCGCTCGACCGGCGCACGCGTGGCCGCCTGCCGGTCGTGCAGCCATGGCAGGGAAGTTCGGTTTTGACGCGATCTCGCGTTTCCCTTGATTGAAGCAGTCGATCGCGGCCCACGCCGAGTACCGCGTGGACTGGTACGTCATCGGCGGTGGGGGCGGCCTTTCCGCGGGCTCGTCGGTGTTCACCATCGAGGGCACCGTCGGCCAGCCGCTCGTCGTCGACTCGTGCAGTCCGGGTGCAGCCGAGTGCGCCACCGCGACTGGTCGCTGGCCAGCGGTTACTGGACGAACGTGCCGTGCGACACGACGCCTGACGTCGTCTTCTGCAGCGCGTTCGAAAACTGATCGATCAATCCGCAAGCATCCTTACGTGCAAGGAGTTCCGCGGTCGTCGCCGCCTGTGTCCTCTGCCGGCTTCAACCGACGGCGCTGTCCCGGGTGGCGGCGTCCTTCGCCGTCGCGATCGGATGCATGCACCTCGCGACGCACCCACCCATGCATTGACGGGTCCGACCCGCGGTCCTGCGGCGCTCGCGGGACCAGGTGTCGCACCTGCATGGGCCATCCGCGGGCATGGTCGATCGGCGACGAACGGGCGTGGCCCTGTCCGGTAAGCCAGTCCTGCCGATGTGCGTCACATCGGAACACGCGGCGGCGTTTGGAGGTCGACCGACGCCCCCGAATTCATCGTCGTGATCGCGCGGCCCTGGCCGTTCGCGCGCAACCCTTCTCATTCACGCGACCCGTCGTCGAGTCCGTGCTCAGACGTACTGATCGAATTGAATCAATGTTGCTGCGTCTGTAGCGGCGCTGTGGGTTCGGCGCACGCTCCGCGAGGAATCTGCTGCCCTCGAATCCACTATACATGTAATGGCGTATACATTGGCCTACGCATTGCAATGACCTTCGAACCGGTGGTCAGGCACTGCAAAAGGGCAGGGTCGGGCACACCAAGACGAAAGGATCCGCGCGCGGATCCGCGTCCGCCGCGGCAGGAGCGGCGACACGACACGGACACGGAGGAGGAACGTCACATGTGGACCCCAGCTGCCAATTCCTGCTTTTCCAGTTGCATGGACATGAGATCTTCGCGGAGGGATGCGCGATGAAAAGCTTGAAGATCTGCGACATCGGCCTCGCGCCGGACACCTCGCACGCGTTCCATTCGATGCTGAAGGTCGTTTCCGGCCGCTCCAAGGCGGCCTGGTCGGTGGGCGGCGTCGGCGACGCCGACGTGATGATCGCCTCGTCCGAAGGCGACCCCGCATCGTTCGCGGCGTGGGGCGCGAGCGGCAAGCCGTACGTACTCGTGATCGACGACCGCGGCAGCTGGCCGCCGGCGCCCTTCGTGTTGCGCCATCCGTTCCGCGTCATGCAGCTGCTTTCGATCCTCGACGACGTCGCCGAGGAGTTGTGCGCGCACTCTGCGCCGGCATCGGTCGACACCGCTGCATGGTCTGCTGCCGAAGCGTTGCGCCAGTGCATGTCGCGCGCCGGCAGCGGCGAATGGCAGGTCGCGCGTGGCGACCTCGGCGAGGAAATCTGGCTCGGTGGCGGCCACGCGCACGCCGATCCGTCCACGCTCGCGCGGCTGCGTGAACGCGATATCCATCTGTCCGCGTTCCGGCCGGTGCGCAACGGCCCCGGGGCCGGCACCACCGCGTTTCCGTTGTGCGACCTCGCCTGGTTCGTCGGCGTGCGCGGTGCGGGACAGCTGGCGCCGTGGCTCGAGGCCGACGCGGGCTACCGCCTGCGCCGCTGGCCCGACTTCGGCCGACTCGGCGTGACCGCGGGCCTGCTCGAACTGTGCGCGTATGCGACGACACGCGTGTGGACGCCGGCAGCACTCGCGAACGCAACCGGCCAATCGCCCGACGCCGTAAACCGCTTCCTCAATGCGGCTTCGCTCGCGGGACTGCTCGCGACGACGCACGCGGCGCGTGGCGAAGCATCGCACCCGCGCGCGGGCGCCGGCATGCCGAGCGGGTGGCGTCGCTTGATCGGTGGCCTGCGCCGCAAGCTCGGGCTCGCTGCATGAGCGAGGACGACGCAGGCGAATTCAAGATCGTCTTCACCGGCCCGATGGGCGCGGGCAAGACGACCGCGATCGCCGCGATCAGCGAAATCGCGCCGGTGCAGACCGAGGTCGACAACACCGACCAGGCTGCGCACTCGAAGGCGTCGACGACGGTCGGCTGCGACTTCGGCCGGCTGACGCTCGCCGAGGGCGGCGTGGTGCGGTTGTACGGGACGCCCGGCCAGGCGCGCTACCGCTTCATGTGGGACATCCTCGGCCGCGGTGCCGCCGGCGTGATCGTGCTGCTCGATGCGAGCCAGCCCGGGGCGCTCGTCCAGCTCGACCTGTTCGTCGACGCGTTCCTCCCGCACGTGCCGCAGGGCGCGCTCGTGGTCGGCGTCGGGCGAACCGGCGAACGCGGTGCGCCGACGACCGACGCGTTCGCCTCGCGCCTGGATGCCCGCGGCATCGTCGCGCCGGTGCTGTCGGTCGACGTGCGCCGCAGGGAAGACGTGATGATGCTGGTGCGCACGCTTGTGTGCATCCTCGATTCGATTGCCCACGGAGCCGATGCATGAGCAAGGCACGACCTGCCAAGCTGTCGCGCGAGCTCGCGCGCAAGGTGCTGGAGAGCTTTCGCGAAGTCGCCGGCGCGCAGTGTGCGGTGCTGTTTTCCTCGGACGGGTTCGAGATCGCGTCCTACGCGACCGACGCAAACGCCTCGGCACGCTTCGCGGCGATCGGCAGTTCGCTCGCCGCCCTCGGTACGGCGCTGTCGACCGAAGCCGGCCTCGGCGAGTTCGGCCGCGTGACCATCGAAAGCGAAGGCGGCGCCGTGACGATCATGCGCGTCGGCAGCGGGCAGTCGATGTCGCTCGCCGTCGTCGCCAACCGCAACGCCGTGCTCGGCCAGTTGCTGTGGACGACGCAGCGCTGCTGCCAGGCGCTCGCGAAACTGCTCGACCCCTGATTCACCACCACGCCGCGGACGGAAGAGGCACCGACCGCGACGCAGCCACCCCGATGTCTCGGAGAACAACCATGGCAAACATCAACGAAGGTCTGGCGAAACTGCTCGAAATCGACGGCGCGATGTGCGCCGCGATCGTCGACGCCAACAGCGGCATGCTGCTCGGCAAGGCGGGCTCGGGCGTCGATCTCGACCTCGCGGCGGCCGGCAATACCGAGGTCGTGCGCGCGAAGATGAAGACGATGAAGTCGCTCGGCCTCAACGACACCATCGAGGACATCCTCATCACGCTCGGCAAGCAGTACCACATCATCCGTCCGGTCGCGACGAAGCCCGGGCTGTTCATCTACCTCGTTCTCGACAAGGCGAAGTCGAACCTCGCGCTCGCGCGCCGTGCCGCGCAGGATGTCGAGGCCACCCTGCAGTTCTGACCCTGCGTTGCCCCGCGGGAAGATGGCGGCGACGCAGGGCGGGGGTCCCTGCGTCGTCGCCATCGCATGTTCCAGTTCTTTCGCAGCGCCCGCGACCGGCGTCTGGGCGACGCACCTGCCTCACGGCGAAACAGGATCGAACCCGTCGGCGAACAGGCGGTCGAGTTCGTAGGCGCCGATGTCCACGTGCGGCCCGACCAGGCGCGGGCCACCATCCAGGGAACCGCCCGTCACGCCGCCGCCGGCCGCGTTGAGGCCCGCATCGACAAGCGGCGAGCTGCGCTTGACGCGAAAGTCGGTGGCGGACAGGAACTGCGGTGACGCGCTGAAGTTGCCGCTGCTGGTCGACGGCGTTTCGGTGCCGCCGCGGTTCTGCAGGTCGTTGTAGCGCACGTTTACGCTCGCGCTGCCGAGCGAGAGATCGAGGCCCGGGTTGCCCCACAGGCTGTTGTTGGCGACGTCCCAGCCGCATGCGGGCTCGCCGCCGACGTAGACGCCGCCGACATCGCCGGCCGCGCCCGCGTCCGCGGTGTTGTCGTAGACCGTGTTGTTGATGAAGCGGCCGACGTTGCCGGATCCGTAGCAGTACACCACCGCGCCACCCGCCGCGATACTGATCGGCGTGTCGGCGTCGTTGCGCACGAACAGGTTGTTGCGCACGCTGATCGCGCCTTCGGAAATCGCGAACAGGCCCGCGCCGGCGGTGCTGTTCGCATGGTCGAGCGCGTTGTCGCTGAACACGTTCGATTCGATCTCGATGTCGTAGCCGCGGTTGACCGTGAGGCCGCCGGAAATGTTCTGGCTGGTCGCGCGGCCGCGCACGAACTCGAGGTTCGTGATGCGCACGCGTCCGTGCAGGAACAGCGTGCCGTACAGGTGCATTCCGGGCCGGGCGAACTCGCCATCGATGGTGCTGCGCCGCCCCGGCAGGCGGATTTGGCAGCCAGGGGACCAGCCGCCGCTGATGTCCAGATTGCCCGTGTTGGAGTCGCCGAAGGTGGCGTAAAAGCCGTTCGGCGACGTCGAACGATAGGTCCCGGCCTCGAGCCTGATCGAATCGTTGACGGCCGGGCTCTGTGCCGACGCCTGCAGGGCCAGCTGCAGGATGGTGCCGTCGGCCACGCAGTAGATCTCCGCGTGCGCGGACGTCGCGAGCGCCATGAACGCCAAGGGCAGCAACGACGAGGGTATTTTCATGCAGCGGTCGCCCGACGATGTCCCGCGCAGTCGCGCGGTCCCTGTCGTCCACGCATTCCGGCGGTGACGGAGGCCACGCGCTCGCGCCTCCCGCTGCGACATGGCTGCATCGGCGCGCCGCTTGCTGAGCGGGTGCTGAGCGCCCGCGCGTGCCGTTCAGCGCCCGCGCTGTCCCCGCGTGACATGGTCGATCCCCGAAAAGCGGGGCCCGCTGCCTCCAGTTCCACCTCTGACACCCCACATCGAGGAATCCCATGGATGCCATCACGCTGCTCAAGAACGACCACAAGGAGATGCGCGCCTTGCTCGGCGCGCTCGAAGCAACGACGTCGCGCGCCGTGAAGAAGCGCCAGAGCCTGCTCAACAAGATTGAGACGAACCTCAAGGCGCATACGTCGATCGAGGAGGAGATCTTCTATCCGGCATTCAAGGAGGCCGGGCAGAAGTCCGATGACGACAAGATGTATTTCGAAGCGCTCGAAGAGCATCGCGCGGCAGGCGATCTGGTATTGCCCGACCTGCTGGGCACGGACCCGTCGACCGACAATTTCAGCGGGCGCGCCAAGGTGCTCAAGGAACTCGTCGAACATCATGCCGACGAAGAGGAAAAGGAGATGTTCCCGCGCGCAAGGAAGTTGCTCGACAAGGCGGAACTCACCGCCCTCGGCGAACAGATGGAACAGCGCAAACGCGAGCTGGCAGGTCGTTGAGCCGCCGCTTGCTCCCATCCAATCCCAACCAGGGGACACCCATGACCATGGAAATTTCCGCAGCACGCCGGGAAACGGTTGCCTTCGGAACGGGCGAGGACGTGAATCTGTCCGGCGTCAGCTGGGCCGCGGTTCTCGCCGGCGCCGCAGGCGCGGCCGCGCTGTCCTACGCGCTCGTGATCCTCGGCTTCGGCCTCGGCTTGTCATCCGTCTCGCCGTGGGCCGCCGCGGGCGCATCCGCTACGACGATCGGCGTCGCGACGATCCTGTGGCTGACGCTGACGCAGATCGCCGCTTCCAGCCTCGGCGGCTACATCGCCGGACGGCTGCGCGTGAAGTGGCCGACCGTGCATACCGACGAAGTCTATTTTCGCGACACCGCGCACGGCTTCCTGAGCTGGGCGGTGGCCTCGTTGCTGGTCGCCGCATTCCTGGCCAATGCCATCGCCGGTGTGATCGGCGGTGGCGCGAAGATCGCGGCCACGACCGCGGGTACGGCCGCCGCCGCGGCCGGAGTGGTCGCGACGAAAGCCGCCGGCGAACTCGATGCGCAGGGATACTTCGTGGATTCGCTGTTGCGTGCGCCTCCCGCCGCTGCGACGGACGCTTCGTTGCCGGCACCGGCCTCGACCGATGCCCAGGTCCGTGACGAAGTCGGCCGCATCTTCGCGACGTCGATTGCCACGGGAGACCTGTCCGCCGCCGATCGCGCGTATCTGGGCCAGGTGGTCGCGCGTCGCGCGGGCATCGATCCGGTGCAGGGCGAACAACGCGTGAACGATGTCTACGTGCAGTTCAAGCAATCGGTCGAGAATGCGAAGACGAACGCGAAGGAAGCCGCGGACACTGCGCGCAAGGCGAGTGCCGGCATCGCCATCTGGTTGTTCATCTCGTTGCTGTGCGGCGCATTCTTCGCGAGCCTGTCCGCCACCATCGGCGGGCGTCATCGCGATGTGTTCGTCCATGGTCCCCGCACCGCCCACCGCTGATTCCAGGAGTTTCCATGCGCTCACTACTGCTCTGGCTGCTCGGCGTCCCGATTCCGATCATCATCCTGATCGCGTTGTTCGTGCGGTAGGCCGCGGCAACACTCGATCTTCGTGACGGCGACGGACCGACGCCCTTGCGGCGTCGGTCCGAATATCGCATCTACGCGTACGTGCCGTTACTCGGAAAACTCGATCGGCGTGTCGAGGTCTTCGCAGAAATTCTGCTTGCTCGGCTCACTGAAGCTGCCGTCGCTGAACTTCGCTCTGATCCACTGGTCGCAACCTTCATTGTTGGTGCTGGCGTCCCACACCATCGTCTCGGTCTTGCCCGGCGCGATGCCCTTGCCGATGTCGAAGTCGCCCCATTCCTTCTTGTCTTCCGAGACCTGCAGCTTTGTGATGCGTGATTCCGTCGTGTTGCTCACCTTGAAGTGCCACTGGTCGGCGGCCGTCGCATGCAGGACGGGCAGTGCGAGCGCGGCGAACAGAAGACCCGCACGCATCGTGTTGGTGGTGGACATGAATTCCCCTTGTTGTTCTTCGTGGAATGCCTGCGCCGTTGCGGCGATGGCTTGAACGCACTCCGCAGTGCGGATGTCGCCGCTGCATCAAAGCGCGCTAGAGCGTCGAAGCAAGAACGGTGCCATGGAACGGTCGACACCAGCGCGGGCCTGGCGCCTCCGTGCACGGGCATGCATGTCCCTTCATGACACACGCGGACACAGAATGTGACAGCGCGGAATTCCGCGTCCTGCTCTTCACCTTGCATGAGCGAATCTTCTGATCACATCGCCTTAACGTCTGCGGGCGCATTGTCTAGGGCATCAAAGAGGGGTGCTCATGGGCTTTGCGATGAATCCGAATGGAAGCTGGCAACAGGTCGCCATTTTTGAAGTGGAAGGCGGCGCAAGCATCGTCGATTCCCTGCTGACCAGGTTGAGGGCCGAATTCGAATCCTCCGAATGGGTGGTCCTGCCAGTCCCGCGCTGTCTGCCCGCGCGCGTCTGGTTCCAGGCGCGCGTGGATTTCGGGATCGGGGAGCGGCGAGCCATCCGTGTGGCGTCATGCCTCATCGAAGAAGTGGGGCGCGCGAAACTCCCCGGCTATCGCCTTGTGGCCGGCAGGGAATGGCTGGATCTCGCGGTGGCACAGATGCATGCCGAAGTGGCTCCCGGCGTCTCGCCGGAATTCGCGACCACTCCCGAGCGGCGGCGGCCCGGCTGCAACCGGAATCCTGCCGGCGTTGCGCATTGGCTTGCCAGGCGTTGGGTGAACAGGGTGTCGCCTTCCAGGACATTCCTGCGCAACACGGGTTGATTCAGCGTGTGCTGCGGATCGGCCGGTTTGCCGATCTCGTCCGCACCTTGCGCGCGTGCAGGTCTTCCGCATCGTCGAGGGAATGGGTTGCTTTGAGGCCGCCTTCCTCCTCCGCGAGTTTGGAGAGCTTGCAATAGAACGTGCGTAGCCTCTCGAGGTCCGCTTCGTCGAGATCCTCGACCGCGACCACGCGATTGCTTGCTTGCTCATGTGCCGCAAGCAACTCGTTGAGCTTGATGTGGACCGCGAGGCTGTCCTTGTTCTGTGATTGCTGGATCAGGAACACCATCAGGAACGTCACGATCGTCGTGCCGGTGTTGATGACCATCTGCCAGCCTTCGCTGAAGCGGAAGATCGGTCCGGTGAGCGCCCACACCAGCACGCAACCGAGTGCGATCGAGAATGCCCAGGGCGAGCCGGCCAGGCGGGTCACGCTACCCGCGAATCGATCGAAGATGGAATGTCTTTCGCTGTAGGTGACGGGGCGCTCTGTCATGGCGGTGGCTTCCTGAGGTTTCGCAGTTCTGCCGGCTGGTGTTCGAGGATCGACGCGTCGGGCATGACGCGGCTCGACCACGACAAGGCGGTCACGCATGCGCCGCGCGGGAATGCGAACCCCCGCATTTCGCGTGCGCGCAGGCGCAGGATGCGTCGGCGACGCGGGCAAATCCCTGCTGGGATTCGCGACAGGCTTCGCTGCACCATCGTTCCGGCGGTTCCACGTTGCAGGTGCAACCGTCATGGGCGCACCGTCGAGCGGCCGCCTTGTCCTCGTCGTGCTTGTCGCCAGTCGTGCGGATCGCCGGAACGAACGGAGATACCGGATCGCTGGTCGGGAACGTCTCCTCGAGCGCTTCGTCGAGCGCGTCGCTCTCCCGCGCCTTGCGCTCGCTGCGTTCGGTGGGCGTTTCCTCGTGCGGCGGTGAATGTCCGTCGTGCGGCAGGTCCTTGCGGTCGCGTTTGGGCATGGTGCTTCTCCGGTGCCATGCACCGGAGGATGGGCCGCGTTCTTATGACGGTGGCTGAATCTTCGAATCGGCGCACGCGCCCTGTTCAGCGTGCATGGCGAGTGAGGGCGCGCCATGTGCGAAGGCACGCCGGTCCATTTCACCCATTGTCCCGTGGTCGGAATGCAGTGGTGCGCGCACGATGGGCCACGGCTCGGCTAGCATGTCGACACCCTGACGTCCGCGAGCCATCCATGCCGTCGATCATTTCCGTGCGCAACGTCGGCAAGGTCTATTCGTCGGGGTTCAATGCGCTGCGCAACATCGACCTGGAGATCCGTCGTGGCGAGATCTTCGCCCTGCTCGGACCGAACGGTGCCGGCAAGACCACGCTGATCAGCATCATCTGCGGCATCGTCAACGCGTCCTCGGGCAGCGTGACCGTGGACGGACACGACATCGTGCGAGACTTTCGCGCGGCGCGTTCGAAGATCGGCCTGGTCCCGCAGGAACTGTCGACCGACGCGTTCGAGAGCGTGTGGGCGACGATGCGCTTCAGCCGCGGCCTGTTCGGCAAGGCGCCCGACCCGCAACAGCTGGAGAAGGTGCTGCGCGAACTCTCGCTGTGGGACAAGCGCGACAGCAGGATCATGACCCTCTCGGGCGGCATGAAGCGACGCGTGCTGATCGCGAAGGCACTGTCGCACGAACCGTCGATCCTGTTCCTCGACGAACCTACTGCGGGTGTCGACGTCGAGCTGCGCCACGACATGTGGCGGATGGTGCGCCGCCTTCGGGACGAGGGCGCGACGATCATCCTGACCACGCACTACATCGAGGAAGCCGAGGAGATGGCGGACCGCATCGGCGTGATCGCCAGGGGCGGGCTCGTCGTGGTCGAGGACAAGGCGACCCTCATGCGCAAGCTAGGGCGCAAGCAGCTGACGCTGACCCTGCGCACGCCGTTGCAGCAGGTGCCGGCGGCGCTGGCCGGGCTGCCGCTCGAGCTCGCCAATGACGGCCACGCGCTGGTTTACACGTTCGACACGCAGACGGACGAGACCGGCATCGCCGCCCTGCTCAGGCAACTGGCCGAGCAGGGCATCGATTTCAAGGACCTGCATTCGAGCGAAAGCTCGCTCGAGGACATCTTCGTCGGCCTCGTGCACGGCAACGGCAAGGCGCAGGAGGCGGCCGCATGAACCTGCACGCCGTCCGCGCGATCTACCGCTTCGAAATGGCGCGCACTTTCCGAACGATCACGCAGTCGATCGCCTCGCCGGTGCTGTCGACCTCGCTCTACTTCGTCGTATTCGGTGCCGCGATCGGCTCGCGCATGGGCGAGATCGGCGGCGTGAGCTACGGCGCCTTCATCATCCCGGGCCTGATCATGCTGTCGCTGCTCAACGAAAGCATCTCGAACGCCTCGTTCGGCATCTACATGCCGAAGTGGGCCGGCACGATCTACGAACTGCTGTCGGCGCCGGTGTCCTTCATCGAAGTCGTGCTCGGCTACGTCGGCGCCGCGGCGACCAAGTCGGTGATGCTCGGCGTGCTGATCCTGGTCACTGCGCGCTTCTTCGTGCCATACCAGATCGCGCATCCGCTGTGGATGGCGTTCTTCCTGGTGCTGACCGCGGTCACCTTCAGCCTGTTCGGTTTCATCATCGGCTTGTGGGCCGACGACTTCCAGAAGCTGCAGGTGATCCCGCTGATGGTGGTCACGCCGCTGACCTTCCTCGGCGGTGCGTTCTACTCGATCAACATGCTGCCGCCGCTGTGGCAGAAGATCACCCTGTTCAATCCCGTCGTGTACCTGATCAGCGGCTTCCGCTGGAGCTTCTACGGTGTCGCCGACGTCAACGTCGCGGTCAGCGCGCTGGCGACGCTCGGCTTCCTCGCGCTCTGCCTCGTCGCGGTGTGGTGGATCTTCCGCACCGGCTACAAGCTGCGCAGCTGAGCGCACGCAGGGACGGCAGCGACGCCGCGTGCCGTCACCGCGGCTTCGAATCTGCGACGCGGTCCGCAAGCCGCTTTCGCCGCATTGCCTAGACTCGCCGTCGCGCAGCCGTGGGGGCGGGTGCGCTCGCAGCGGGCGACGCGATGTCGTCCGCGCCCGTCGCACATCGTTCCGGGGAGAGATCGATCATGGCCAGTCGTCGCGCGCGGGTTGCCCTCACGGCAGCGGCCGCCGTGTTGTCGTTGAGTGCCTACGGCACCGCAAAATGGGTCGGCCTGCTGGCACCGGTCATCATCGTCACGCCACCGCCGACCGTTTCGGTGGCGCCAGCGCTGGCGACGCCGGCCGATTGCAGCGTGCTCGTCGACGACATCTTCTGCACCGGCTTCGATCCGATTCCGACCGTGATGCCGGGCACCACGCCGGCAGCGCTGGGTCCGCCCTCGACCGTCGCGTTCAACGGCCTCGGCCTGATCGCCGACACGCTCAGCCACGCGCCGCGCCATGTCGTGCCGACGCGCTGGGCGCCACCACCCGCCGCGCTCGCCAGCCCGACGATGCCGAGCATTCCCCAGGTCGGCGTACTCGGTCGGCGCGATGCGCTGATCGTCTACGTGCCGGCGGTACAGGGCGCGGCGGACTATCGCGCCTACATGGTGGATTCGTCGGTCACGTTCGCGGGCACCCAGCCGCGCGGCGCGACCGTCGCCTGTGCGGGTTTCCGCCAGCGCTACGTGCGCAACATCGATGCCCTGCAAAGCAACAATCCGCTGGTCAGCGCGGTGCATCACCGCGAACTGTTGCAGGCGATCGAGGTACCGGGACTGGTCGCGAACGGCCCGTACACGATCGTCGTCGAGGCGCTCGCCTCGCCGTGTCCGTTTCCCGGCGTGATGGCGCACACCAATGCGACGATCCCGCTCACGACGGTCGATGCGTCCAGCAGCGGTGGTGACCATTTCTCGTTCCGCAGCTTCGCCGACATCAGGGCGATGTACGGCAACGAGATCCTCAACGGACAGGGCAGCACGCTGGCCGACTACAAGAACGTGAATGCCGCGCACGAAGCACCGGCGGAATTGATCGGCCAGCCGGTGCCACCCAACGATGCCGTGATGCCGGCCGATCCGCAGGTGATCGCGCGCAGTACCTTGCGCGTGTCGCGGCCGGCCGGCGACGAGGCGGTCAACGCGCCGATCTTCGACATCGGGCCGAACGCGGTGTTCGACGATTTCGGCAGCGACGCCGTGATGACCTCGTTCCATACCGAGACGCGTTCGGAAGGCGCGGGTCTCGTCAGCGGCGGCCAGTTCGGCGACTGGTACTTCTGGACCATCGCGGTGCAGCCGGCGCTGGATGCGATGTCGAACTGGGAGAATGGCAACAATCCGAAGGGCGTGCAGGTGTGGCGTCGCCACGGCCGCCTGTATTCGACCTTCGGCGACTGGGCGCAGGACGTGCTCGGCGCGGTGTACTTCGCCTCGACGCGCACGCAGCCGCAGGAACTCGATGCGACGAAGTACGTGCACTCGTTCTTCCGCATCGACTCGGGCGCGACGCCACGGCGCTACTGGCACTGGATGATGTGCGGCGGCGCGACGCGCGACGAACTCGTTGATCCGTCCACCCACGTGCCGCGCGGACGCCCGGTCGCGCAACCGTTCTTTTACGCACCGGACGGCCGCAATCCGACGGCGCCGATGCTCGGTGAGCCGCTCACGCCGTACCATGACAAGGAATGCCTGAGCCTCGTGCAGATCGGCGGCTACTGGAACTGGGGACCGCCGCCGAACGCGGGGCCGACCTGGTACGACGAGCCGCATTCGCAGCTGCATGCGTTCATCAGCCCGGCGGGCGTGGAGAACGGCATCATCAACCTCAAGCCTGCGGGCATCGACGACTACGATCCCGACGCGACCGGCGGCATGTTCTGGCGCCTCGACGCGGACCGCCATCCGACCAGCCCGATGTTCGAGCCGTTCGACCAGCAGGCGCCGCTGACGCATTTCGACATCTTCACGCGCCACGATCGCGTGGTGCTGTACATCAACGGGCGCCAGGCCTGGTGCGGCGACCTCAGCGAGCGGCCGCTTGCGATGCACTACGGATTGATCGCCTACGGCAACGTGCTCTACCACTCGAGCGCGGAAACGAGCGCCGCCTACACCGGCGTGGAGTCGTACCAGGGCGCGGTCGGTGGCAGCTTCCACTACATCATGAACACGCCGTGGTCGGACACGCGCATCTGGGATGCGGTCGGGCAGAGCGAGAAGATCGACATCCCGTCGCAGTTCACGTTCGATGCCGGCGCCTGCTTCAAGCCGAAGTCGACGGCCGTGCAATGAACGCCGCATGCGCGATGTCGATCGCGCAGCGCCTGCGGGTCGCCGGCGCTGCGCTTGCGCTCGCATGCGTGTTCGCTTCGCCGGCGGCACGCGCGTTCGACCCGCGCTCGATCGATCGCATCCGCAGCGACGGCTTCGAGTCTGCGACACCGACGCCGATGCCGCTGGTCTCGCGCAACCGGCCCGCGTTCGCGAGTGCCGGCAATGCCGCCGCGGTCAACGACGGCGAGTACTACGGCGGCGCGACCTGGGATGTCGTGCCGGGCGACGCGACGCCGGCGTGGGTCGCCATCCAGGTCGGCGCGGGCCCGACGCGCGCGATGCTGAACTGGGTCGCGTACCCGGGCAGCAACCTGCCTACGCACTACCGCATCGAGACCTCGGCGAATTCCAGCAATGGCGCGGACGGCACCTGGACGACGGCGGTGACCGTCGTCGACAACGGCGTCGAGGCGCGCGCGCATCCGTTCGCATTCGCCGGGCAGCAATGGGTGCGCTTCGTCGTGACCCGCGCGCACGATGTCGGGCAGGCGATCTCGATCGACGAGATCGACGTGCAGGACGCCAGCACCGGCAACGCCGACAGCTGGATGTTCGTCGGCGACTCGATCACCGCCGCGGCGTTCCATCGCGGCCTGTTCGAAGGCAATTTCCCCGAACGCGTGCACACCGTCTCGCCGGCGTTCTTCCCGCTCATGATCGGGGCAGGCGTCGGCGGCACCAGCACCGTCGATGGCGTCGCGCGCATCGACGAATGGCTGGCGATCCATCCGCATTTCCAGAACTGGGTGATCTCCTACGGCACCAACGATTCGGCCAACGAAGATCCGCAGTTCGCGCCTGCATTCGGCGAGCGGCTGCGCTTCATCGTCGCGACGCTGCAGGCAGCGGGCAAGACCGTATTCGTGCCGCGCATCCCGTACAAGACCGGCGGCGAGGCGTACCTCGCTCCATACAACGCGCAGGTCGATGCGGTCGTCGGAGAACTCGGGCTCGGCGCCGCGCCGGACCTGTATGCGTGGTTCCTCGCCCATCCGGACCAGCTGTACGACGGCGTGCATCCGAACGACGCCGGTTCGCGTTCGATGAACCAGCTGTGGGCCGATGCAGTGCGTCCGCTGTACCCCTGATCGATCCCGTTGCGCGTGGTGGTCGGCCGGTTCCCTGTCGCGGACGGTGCCGCATCCGGCGCGAACTGCGCAGTCGGTCATGGTTGCCGCGAGGCGCAGCGCGCACAGTGCGCTTCGCACACGGCGCGGAGTACGGGCGATGGCGCGGCGATGGATCCTTTCGCACCTGATGGCATTGCTCGTCTCGGGCGCGCTTCCGCTTGCGGCTGCGCCGAACGGTTCGCCATCCGGCACGCCGGGTGTCTGGGAACCGATCACGCTCGCCGCGCTGAACGGCGGCGACGCCGGTGTCGAGAACGGCGACACCATCCAGAGCGTGATCGCCGACCCGGTGAATCCGGGCACGTTCTACGTCGGCGCCGGCAACAACGACGGTCGCGCGATCATCTGGCTGCGCACGACCGACTTCGGCGACAGCTGGCAACTGCGCGACCATGCGACGATGCACGGCAATCCGTGGGGCTTCAGCATCGACCCGAATCCGTCGCGCGATCCCGGCACGTTGCCGACGCTGTATTCGCCGGCCGGTTACGGATCATTCGGCGTATGGAAATCGACCGACGGCGCCGCCAGCTGGCAGCGCATGCCGGGCGCCGACACTGCGTTCGCGCCGTACAACCCGTTCGGGCCGACGCTGACCGATCTCTACCACGCGATGGTGCTGCCCGACGATCCGCCGAACCACGTACTCGTCACCTACCACTACGGCTTCGCCAACAACGACGACGGCGGCTTCGGCGAATCGTGGGACGGCGGCGTCAATTGGGTCGTGCATCCGCCGCCGGCCGGCGTCGGTACCTCGCACTACGTGATCCCGATCAGCGGCACGACCTGGTGCGTGATCGCGCAGAGCAACAACGGCGACAGCGGCATCTGGCGCACGACCACCGCCGGCCGCGTCGGCGGTACGCCGGCGCTGCATTACCGCGACGGCACGATCAGCACGGCGGCGTGGACCAAGGTGAGCAGCGTCGAACACGTGCACGGCAGCTTCGGTGCGTGGAAACTCGCGGACGGAACCTGGTACGTCGCCGGCTGGACCACAATCGCGAAGTCGACCGACCAGGGCGCGACCTGGGTCGACGTCGTGTCCGGCAACTGGCCCGGCACGTTCAACGGCGTCAACACGTCGGCGATCGTCGCGACCGGTCGCTACCTCTACGCCAACTCCTTCATCGAGACGACGCAGGCACGCGCGCCGATCGGCGACGACACCAACTGGTCGCGCGATTACGCGCCCGCGGTGAGCGCGAACGGATCCAACCCGTTCGGTACCGCGGTCGCGTATTCCGCCGCGATCGGCAGCTACGTGATCCTCATGGGCGACCATACGCACGGCATCGTGTGGCGCTACATCGAACCTGCGGCAGGCGATGCGATCTTTGCCGACGGATTCGACGGCTGAGCGGAAGGTCGCCGGTCCGCTCCGAACATCTGCGCGCGTTGGTCCTTGTGCCGATCGTCTCCACGGTCCCGTGTGAACGGACAGGGACGATGCACCGCCTGGCGCGCATCGTGCGCGACCCGGGCGCGCCGGCGTCGCCGTAGCCGGCGCACGCCCGGCGCTCAGCTGCAGCGCCGCGCAGTCGCATGTCCGCGCCACGGGATGTTCGGGTTGGGCGCGATTTTCCGTTTCCCTGATGGAGCCTGCCAATCGAGGGTCCATCCGCCATGTCCCGCCGTCCCGCAATTCCCTTGGGCTTGTGCCTGCTCGTCGCCGCGTTCGCGGCTCACGCGGACTACCGCATTGACTGGTACGTCGCCGCCGGTGGTGGCGGCCTTTCCGCCGGGCCGAGCGTGTTCAGCATCGAGGGCACCGTCGGCCAGCCGCTCGTCGTCACCTCATGCAGTCCGGGCGCCGCGGAATGCGCCGCGGCGGACTGGACGCTGACCAGCGGCTACTGGACCGGCGTGCCGTGCGACACCACGCCGGACGTCGTGTTCTGCGACGCCTTCGAACACTGATCGATTTCCCGAACCTCTGCTGCAAGGAGTTCACCCATGGCCACGAACCGATTCCGCTCCTTCATCCTCGCCGTCTCGGCGACCCTGCTGCTCGCGTCGGTCGCGCACGCTGCACAACCCCTCGGCTCCGCGTTCACCTACCAGGGCGAACTGCGCAGCGCCGGCCAGGTCGCGAGCGGTGCACACGATTTCCAGTTCAGCCTGTACGACGCGTCATCCGGCGGCACCCAGATCGGCGTCACGCTGCAGCAGAGCCTCACGGTCTCGGCGGGCCGCTTCGGCACGACGCTCGACTTCGGCGCCGGCGCGTTCAATGGCGACCGGCGCTACCTGCAGATCGCGGTCAGTCCGGCCGGCGCCGGCACGTACGAGACACTGACGCCGCGCCAGGAAGTCACCGGCACGCCCTACACGCTCGCGCAGCGGATGCGTTCGATCGTCGTGAGCGGCAACGCGATGTTCCACAATCCGAGCGACGCGCAGACGACCTCGACGACATACGGGCCGCGCCTGTCGGCGACCGCGCAACCGATCGGTTTCTCGATTCCGCAGCCGGCCGACTGGGACAAGACGCAGCCGTTCACGGTCACGCTGTACTTCGCCGTGCCGACGTTGTCGGCCTCTTCGATCGTCAACTGGCGCCTGCAGGCCGGCTCGCAGAATCTCAACCTCGATGTCGGATCGGCGAACTCGGGCTGGGACACGCTCGGCTACGGCGGCCAGGAGGACGGCCAGCCGCTCAACATCTATGCCGCGCCGGGGCGCACGAACATGATGAAGTCGCAGACCTGGACCGCGCACTGGAGCCAGACCTACCACACCTGGTACTTCGGCGCGGGCGTCAACACGAACAACGATTTCGCCGACGATCCGCAGTGGACCTTCATGTTCCAGCGCGGCAGTGCCGTCGCGGGTGGAAACGGCGAGGGTTACGGCCAGGGACTGACCGTCGTTTCGGCGGAGGTGCGCTACCCGTCGCATTGAGGGCGGGCGCGATCGCGATGCGAGCGGGCAAGCGCGCGACCGCGTGCCGCAGGACAATTCGACGCCACTCGGAGCCGTGCGCACCTCGCGCACGGCTCCCGACGTTCAGCGGAACGTGCGCACGATCACCGGCAGGCTGGTTATGCTCACCGAACTCGCCGACTGGTTGCACGCGCGCATGCTGCCCGCGCCCGGTCCGGTGATCACGATCGGGCCGAATACGACGCTCGCCGGCGGCGTGGCGCCGCTGCCGAGTCCGAACACGGCGAGGTCGCCGACCTGGGCACTGCCGAGGCTGAGCCCGAGAGTGCCGCAGCCGTTCGCCGCGAGGCTGAAACTGATCGAGCCGGTGGTGGTGTTTCCGGCCATCTTCGCCAGCGTCACCACGCCATTGGCGATGCCGGGATTCGGATAGCTGCCCGAAAGACTGCCGCCCGCCGGTCCGCTCGGGGAAATGCTTCCGTCCAGCGCGAACTGCGCCACGGGCGTCGTCGAAACCGCAGTGCGCGGCGACAACGGCGTGCCGTTCACGCCGACCTGCAGCCACAGCTGCGTGCCGGTGAACGCGCCGGGGAACGACAGCGAAACGGTGAACAGGCCGCCGGTGATCGGGAAGCTGTTCTCGGTGATGGTCGAGCCGACCTGCGAACCACCGCTGGACGCATTGAACAGCGCGAACGTCAGATTGAAATTGCCGTTGGCGGGTTGCCCGGCCTGCGTCAGTTGGCCCTGGTAGGTGAAGTCCGGAAGTTGCGCAACCTCCGGCGCACGCTGGTCGGCGCGTGCGAGCGAGACGCCGCAGGCGAACACGCAGGTCGCGGCGAACAAACGAACTGTGCGAGTGTTCATGAGCACACCTCGAAACCGTAGTTGAAAATGGAGTCCCGGTCGGCCCGGCCGGGCAGGAAGCCGGAAAAGATCGTGAAGGTGCCGCCGTTGGCGACGCCGGCAAGCGGCTGCCCGATCGTGGCGTCGAGGCGGAAGCAGCCTCCGCTGGAGGTGCTGCGTCCTCCGCCACCGGCTATCACCGAACCCGACAACGTCTGCGAGCTCGCCTGCATCGCGACGACCGAGACACCGAGCAGCAGCCATGCAGCAACGCTGCGCGCACGTCGTCGTCGGAGTCCGCGCGCCGCGCCTGGAGCATGGCTGGCTGGAGCGAAACGAAAATCGCGAGTGCGGGTCGGCATGGCTAGATCCCCTCGAATGACCAAGTGACAAACGATCGGGAACACCGGTGTGCGGCGGGCACCCCTGCTTGTCGAGCGGGTGCCGATGGCCGTCGCTGCGGGGAGTGTCCGGAACCGTCGGCCGGGCCGAATCGGCAAGTGCGCCTCCCCGCCGAAATTCTGCGCCTCGCAAGGCGGCGAGTCACGCGCGCGATGCTCGCCTTCGCCGATTGCGGGCAGCGCGGAAAGGGGGCGTTAGCGTATCTGCGAGGTCCGCGTCAGCCGTCGAAGCCGTCTTCGAAGATCGCGTCACCGGGCCATTCGTAGGCGCCGATGTCGAACGCGCCGAGCACGGGGCGAGCGCCTGCCGCAACGGGATGCACGTAAACGCGGGTCGGCGCGAGCGGCTCGCCGCCGCCGCTGCCGGGAGCGACGCCCGCGTCGATGACTGCGTTCGCGCCCGCAAGCAGGCGGTAGTCGTAGTGCGCCGCATCGACGAACAGCGCGGCGTTGCCGATGTAGTTGTGATCGAGCAGCGCGTTCGCCTGCGAACTCGGCGTGCCGCCGCCGTGGAAGATGTTGTTGCGCGCGACTGCCGACGTGGTCGCGGTGGCGCCGATCTGCAGGAACGTGCCGCTGCCGCGATCGTTGACGAAGGTGTTGTTGACGACGAACAGGCGATCATCGGTGTTCGGCCCGAGTCCTTCGCTGAGGTAGTCGAGCATGGCGCCGTTTTGCGTCGTCGACGGCTGTTCGACGAGGTTGCCGATCACGTACGAGAGGCCGCCGTTCGGCAGGTTGATCTCGTAGCTTTCGCTGCCGCCGGCTTCGCCGGTGAGACGGTTGTAGAGGATGTCGTTGCGCGCCGCGCGCGACTTGAGCAGGTGGCCGACGACGGCACCGTGCGACCAGTTGTAGCGGAACACGAGCCGCGCCACATGGCCGATGTAGAGGTTGTGCGAATAGCCGTCGCCGGCGCCGTTGTGGGCGAACTCGCTGTGCTCGATCGTGATTGTGCTGGCGATGTTCTCGCCGGCGAGGATGCCGTTCTCGTTGTCGTGGAACCAGGCGTTGCGAACGGTCAGGTTCGTGCCTTGCTGGCGGATGCCGGCACCGTTCGCGTCGGGCACGTGACAACCGGACAATTCGACGTTGTCGATCGTGGTGTCGTTGCCGCTGATCACCCAGATCGCCTTGCCCTGGGCATCGTTGCCGGCGGCGTCGATGTGCGGTCTTCCGTTGACGCCGCGCAGCGTCAGCCCGTTGGTCGACCATGCGCAGACGTCGCCGTCGTAGGCGCCGGCGGCCTCGATGAGGATCGTGTCGCCGGCACCGGCGGCGGCGATCGCCGCGCAGGGAGCCGCATACGCCTGGCCCGGACCGACGTGCAGCGTGTTTCCCGCTGCCACGAGCGGCAGCAGGCAGCACGCGATCGCACAACGGCCGGCTCGGATCGCCATGGTCGGCACCGGGGAAGGGTCTGCATCATAGCGCCAGGTCGCGCCTGGCCTGCGGTGCGCGTGCCGGGGTCGCGTCGAAGCCGTTGGTGAATACCGTCTCGCCGCGCTCGCAAGGAGCTGAGGCATCGTAGCGCGCGACCAGCGCTTCGCTGCCGACGCCGTCGATCCATGCGCCGTTGCCGAGCGTCAGCCAGCCGTCGCCATCGCCCGCGGCCGCGACGCCGCCATGCAGGCCGAGGTTTGCGCTGGCCCGGCACGGCGCACCTTCCGCGTCGAACTCCGCGATGCGCGCGCCGACGTGGCCGCTGCTGTCGATGAAGTCGAACCCGCCGACGAGGAAGCGACCGTTCGTTGCCTGCACGAGTGTCGTCGGCATTCCACCGACGCCGCCGTGTGCGTCGTGCAGGACGGCGCCGTCCGCGCCGTCGAGGCGCACGAGACGGAAGCCGTCGGCGGGATTGCCGGCGAGCGTGACGAACACGTCGTCGTCGCGTGTGGCGATGCCGGCGGTGTCGAGGCTGCCGAAATCGCCGGCGGGGTTCGGCAACGCGTGCGTCCACACACGCGCGCCGTCGGCGGAAAGCTTCCATACCTGCGCCTTGAACACGCCGAAGCGGGATTCGGGCGCGCCCGCGACGACGATGCCGTCGGAGACCGCGGCAAGGCGCGGGCTGCCGAGCGGGTTGCCGAGTTCGCCGTCCTCGCGGTCGGTGAACACCACGGCACCGTCGGCCGCGAAGCGCACCGTGAGGTACCCGCCGCCGATCGCCGCGCCACGGCCGGCAACCATCGCCCCGCCGTCCGGCAGTGCGAGGATGTCGTCGGCCGAGGCCAGCGCCTGTCCGGACGACCAGCGCCAGTCCGCGAGCGGCGTGCCATCTGCGGAATAGCGCAGGACGACGAGGTCGCCGCCGTCGCTCGCACGCACGAGCAGGTCGCCGTTGCTGGCCGTGGCGGTACGGTGCGCGCCGCCGACGAAGCGGCCGACTCGCGTCGTGTCGGACCAGGCGAGCTCGCCGGTGGCGAGGTCGTATGCGCGCACCTGGATGCGCGCGCCATCGGCGCCGGAGCCGTCCACGATCGCTGCGCGCGACCCGTCGCCGAGCGCCGACATGCCGATCGTCTCGCCCGACACCGCTTCGCGCAGCCAGTCGAATGTACCGTCTGCGGCGAATCGCACGAGCGCGGCGTGGTTGAATCCGTGGTGGCCGACCGCGAGCGCCGCGAGTACGTGTCCCGTCGCCGATCGGGCGACGTCCACGCTCGTTGGCGAGTGGATCGGCTCCGGGTGCTGCCACACGCCTTGCCACTCGGCGGTCCAGTCCGCGGATGCGCTGTTCGCGAGGCAGGCGAACAGCAGTGGGATTGCGGTCTTGTGCATCGGCCGTGCTCCTTCGGTGTTGATGCCTATACGGAGCATGGCGCCGGATCCTGTCATCCGCGTACGCTCTTGGCGGCGCAACGCTTTGGAGCGCATCACCGCACGATCTAGACTGTAGCCAATGCCCATCGACGATACGATCCATCGCGACGACCTCGCCATACCGGCCCTGCACGATTTCTGGTCGCGCCGGCTGCGGTTCATGCGCGGCGAGGCGGCCGGCGAATACGATCCGCGCCGGCAGCATCTGGATCGCGTGTTGACCGACAGCCTCGGCATCGGCCAGGAGCAGATCGCGCGCTTCCTGTCCAACCAGCCGAGCTTCGAGGCATTGCAGCAGTTCGTGCTCGACTGCCTCGGCGGCGCGATTGCGCCAACGCGCGTGGCGTGGGTGAACGCCTTGCAGGACGGTAACGAATATCCGCCGGATGTGCGCGAGAGGCATGCGCAGGTGCGCGCACTCGCGCCGGTGCTCGACCCGGCGGACCTCGCGCACTGGGACGAGCACGGCTATGTCGTCGTGAAGCAGGCCATCACGCCGCGCGAGTGTGCCGATGCGTTCGCGGCCGTGCATGCGCACGTCGGCGCCGATGCCGACGATCCTGCGACGTGGCATGCCGCGCATCGGCGCCAGGGCATCATGGTGCAGTTGTTCCAGCACCCCGCTCTGGAACCGGCGCGTACGTCACTGCGCATCCACAAGGCCTGCGCACAGTTGTGGAATGACGAGGACCTCGTCATGAGCACCGATCGCGTCGGCTTCAATCCGCCCGAGGGCGCACACTTCCAGTTTCCGGGACCGCACCTGCATTGGGATGCCGTGCTCCAACCGCCGCTGGGACCCGGCGTGCAGGGCATCCTGTATCTCGCGGACACGCCGGCGGAGCAGGGCGCGTTCACCTGCATTCCCGGATTCCATCGCGGCATCGACGACTGGCTGCGCGCGCTGCCGCCCGGCGTCGACCCGTACTCGCGCATCCCCGCCGAAGCGGCACGCCCGATCGCCGGCGACGCCGGCGACCTGATCCTCTGGCACCACGCATTGCCGCACGGCAGCCGCCCGAATCGTGGAGTGCGACCGCGCGTGGTGCAGTACCTGACGATGTATCCTGCGCGACCAGCGTGACCATCCCGCGGGATTGTCGACATGATGGAAGGACGACGAATGATCGGGTCCCCAGCGCTGCAAGTCGCGCTGCTGCTCCTCTGCAGCGGATGGGTCGGCCGCGCGGACGCAGCGAGCAGCCTCGGCGCGCACACCCTTCTCGGCCACGAGGACGGCAACAGTCCGGCGCTGGCGACCACTGCGCCGATCGCGACTGCCGCCAGCGGCAGTGCGCTGATCGCGTTCAGTGCGGGGTATGCGAGCAACGACCAGGCGCCGACCGACAACTATGCCAACAGCTGGGTACGGCTCGGCAATCCGGTCGTGTATCGCGGCTACGACGGCGTTTTCGACGTGAAGGCATATCGCGCGATGGCGGCGAGCGGCGGTTCCGCGCACAGCGTGACGATCGTGAAGAACGGCGTGCCGGCGGGCGAGATCACGGTGCCTTTCATCGAGATCCGCGATGCCGGCGTGCTGCAGGCAGTGGCGCAGAACTATCCGCCTGCAGGCAACACGCTCACGAGCGGTGACGTCACCACGACCGGACCGGCCACGCTCGTCGCGCTCTGGTGGGGTGACGCGGGCGGCCTGCATCATTCCGCGGTGCCCGGCAACGGTTTCACGATCATCGAGAACTTCGTCGACCTGCCGCCGAACAGCGCGGTGCAGTGCGTGGTCGCCTGGAAGCAGGTCGCGGCGGCGGGCACCTACCACGTGTCGTGGGCGACAACGCCGGCGCAAGGCGCGCCGCTGTGGCTGTTCGCGTTCCAGTCGGGCGGTGATGCGATCTTCACCGACGGCTTCGATCCATCGGGCACCCGCTCGGTGCGATGAGCGTGCCGCCGGCGCCGTGCAGGGTTCCTGCAGCGACCGGCGCGACGCGGGCCTGATGGCGTGCGAAACAACCGTTCCCCATGTCTCATTCGCGCGCGCTTGGGCGTTCTGCGTGGATGGGCCGCGATGATGCGGTCCATTTCTTCAAAAGGACCCCTGAAATGAAGAAGATACTTTGCTCCATGCGTGTCCGTGCGGTGCTGTTTGGTCTGGTGTTCGGCCTGGCGGGCGCCTCCGCCATGGCCAGGCCGCCGGGTGGCGGCGGTGGCCACGTGTGCATGATCGATCCGGCCAATACCAGTGCGTACCTGGCCTGCCTGAACTGGTTCGGCAGCTCGTTCTGCTGCGCGGTCTACGGCCTGTAGGCGGCGCTCCCTGCGTGGTCCGATGCCGGGCGACACGGAGGTCGCCCGGCTCGTGATGTTCGTCGATGGCCGCACGGAATGCGGCCACGACCTGACGAAAGGCGCCGGGCATGCGAATCCTGCACAACCTCCTGTCGACCATCGCACTGGTGGTGATCGCGGCCGCGTGCGGCTGGTTCGGCACGCTCGCGATACGCGGCCTGCGCGCCGAACCGGCGCTGCAGGCGGGAGACTACTCCGCGATCGTCACGACGGCGGGACGACCCGTGGTGTTGTTCGCAACCACGACCTGTCCGTACTGCGCGAAGGCGCGCAGCCTGCTCGATGCGATGAACGTCGCGCACGTGGAATACGACGTCGACACGTCGGAGCCTGCTCGCGCGCTGTACGAGCAACTCCATGCGAACAGCGTGCCGGTGCTGGTCACCGCGAACCTGCGAATCACCGGGTTCGACGAGCAGGCGTACCGGGTGAAGCTCGCCACGTTCGCGCAGCAGACACCGTAGGCGGCCCCGGACCCATGTGGAAGTCAACCGGCGCGCCGCTCGTGCGTTGGAACGCATGTGCGCCGCACTCGGCGTCGCCGATTCCAACGAGAGAGAACGCCATGAAGACGATCGCCCGCCTTGCCCTGCTTGTGCTCCTCGCGCCCGCCGCGCTGTTCGCCGGCGCCGCGCAGGCGCAGTCCACCGACGTGCCGGGCCATCCGCGCGTGAACGAAGTGAACCGTCGCATCGACCATCAGCAGCAGCGCATCGATGCCGGTGTCGCGGATGGCACCATCACGCCGGCCCAGGCCGCACGCGACGAGCGGCATGCCACCAACATCGCCCAGCGTGCGAGCGCTGCCGAAGCGCGCCACGGCGGGCATCTGACGGCAGCAGAAACGCAGCGGCTCAATCGTGCCGAGAACCGCAACAGTCGCGCCATCCATCGCCAGCGCCATTGATGCGGAGCGCGTGATTCGCGCAGCAGGGTTGCCTCGGCTTACATCCTCATCGCGGCGCGACGCTGCTTGAATCGCTCGAGCGCGGCCTGCAGGTTCTCTGCGCGGTCGCGCACTTCCTGCAGCTTGGCGCGGGTACGGATGACGCGTTCGATCAGCTCGGCGCGTCCGCGCAGTTCCTCGTCGGTCATCGGCATCGCGGTCGGCTTGAGGTCGGCGCAGGCCTGCTGCGCGCCGCGCAACGAACCGATGGCGAGGACGGCGTTGCGCAGGTTGGTGTCGAATCCCATGGCTTGGCTCCGTTGGTCCGCCACGCGGGGCGTGGCGGTGGGGCGCTGCGGAAGGATTCCCGCATGCGCTCTGGAGCAGGTTCGATGTTTGCCGCGGGCGATTACAGACGGCGGACGGCGGATCCGGCGCGAGGCGACCGGGCCGCCGGGGACTCGAGCCGATCTCGAGCTTCCGATCGCGCCGAGCGCAGCGCCGAAGGCGCGGAGTCGGAAGGGCGCAGTGCGACTCTGGTGTTTCGACTTCGCGGAACTGCGTTCCGCTGCGCTCAACACGAACGGTTCGACCACTCCGTTCGCTCTGAGCGCAGCGCAAGGCGCGGAGTCGAAGAGCCACGTGCGACTCTCCGGTGTTTCGACTTCGCGCAACCGCGTTCCGCTACGCTCAACATGCACGGATCAACCAGTCCGTTCGCGCCGAGCGCGGCGCCGAAGGCGGAGTCGAAGAGCCAAATGCGATTCTGGCGTTTCGACTCCGCGGAACTTCGTTCGTCTGCGCTCGATGCGAACGGTCCTGATGGGCTTATTCGAAACCGTCGCTGAAGATCGTGTCCACGCAGCTGACCACGACATCGGATACGTCGCTCGCGCCGATCGTGCCGCTGCCGTTGGCCACGCTGCACGACTGCGTCGGATTGGTCGGCTGGGCGGCCACCGTGACGGTATAGCTGCTGCCGCTGTCCATGGCAGTGTCGAATGCGAACGCGCCGTCGGCGGAGACGACCTTGGTCTGCGCGCCACTGTTGAGCGACAGCGTGACGCTGCCGCCGACGAGGCCGTTGACGCTGCCGCCCACCGAATGCGTGTCGATGGCGAAACTGGCGATGACGCTGCAATCGGCGACGATCGCGCCGGTGGTGTAGACGCTGCCCGCGAGCGTCCCGGCCGGGCAGGTGCCACCGAGCGGAAGCACGGCGTGGTGGTTGGCCGCGGGGGCGAGCGTGAAGTTGATCGTGGTGCCGTCGTTCACCGCCTGCGGCGTGTCCGGGGTGATCGTGCCATTGCCGCCGGCGACGCTCGGCGTGACGGTGTGCGTCGTCGTCGGCATCGCAGCCTGTGCCGCAGCGAGCGCGTCGATGCGACCCCAGCCGACCTGGTAGTTCGGATGGTTGGCCATGGTCAGGCCGCCGCAGCCGGAGTTCCCCGGATCGGTGACGCCGGCCGTGACCGCGGTGTTGCGCAGCAGGTCGCCGACCTGGTCGGGATGGCCCTTGAGCGCCGGGTTCACCGACATCAGCAGCGCCGCGGCGCCGGCGACGTGCGGCGTCGCCATGCTGGTGCCGCTCATCGTGCCGTAGCTGGTCGTGCTGGTCTTGACGGAGGAACGCGTGTTGACGCCCGGCGCGGACGCGTCCGGACGGATGTGCGTGATGCCGCTGACCGGACCGCGGCTCGAGAACCCGGCCATCTGGTCGGCGCTGTTGGTCGCACCGACGACGAAGGCGGAATCGTAGATCGCCGGCGGGTCGGTGATCGTGCCGCAACCCGGGCCGTCGTTCGCCGCCGCGGCAGCGAAGAAGATGCCGCCGGCGACGAGGTTGTCGACCGCGGTCTTGATCTCGTTGCCGGTGGTGCAGCCTTCGGACGGAATGCAGCCCCACGAGTTGCTGATCACGTCGGGGGCCTTGTCCGGATCCGGGTTCTGTCCGGCAAGGTCGGTCGGCGCGAGCATCCACTGCATGCATTCGATGTAGCGCGCGGGCGTGCCGTCGCCGGCATTCATGTTGCGGCAGCCGATCCACTTCGCGCCCGGCGCGACGCCGATCTGGTTGGTGCCGCCGTCGTCGCCGGCGAACGTGCCGGCGGTATGCGTGCCATGGCCATGGTCGTCGCACGGTGCCGGCGCGTCGTTGCCGCAGGTGTTGCCGCTCGAGTCGTGGATCGAGTCGTGCCAGTTGTAGTTGTGGTCGGCACTGGTGCCGTTCCAGCCGCGGTAGTGCGATTTCAGGGCGGCGTGATCCCAGCGGTAGCCGGTGTCCTCGCCGGCGATCACCACACCTTGTCCGGTGTAGCCGAGCGCCCAGACCGCCGGTGCATTGATCTTGTTGACGCCGTATTCGATCGCGTTGATCGCGGTCGGCTGCGTGACTGCGGCCTCGTCCTCCTCGGCAGGCAGCGCCTGTTGCAGGTGCGGATTCGCCTCGACCCGCGCGATGTCGCTGCGCGTCGCGAGTTCGGCGAGGTCCGCGCTCGACAGGCGTGCCCACACGAGGTTCGAGATCCAGTACGCGCGATGCTCGATGCCGCGCGCCTGCAACCACGCGAGCAGGTCCGCCTGCTGGCTCGCCGCGCGCGTGCGCAGGGCGTCGACCAGCGCGCGACGGCGCACGAGGTAGTCGGCATCGGTCGCGAGCGGCGCGAGCGCCGGCGTAGCCTGGTCCGGCAGCACGATCAGGGCTTCGACCCGCCCTGCCGAATCGGCCTGGAGGGTGAGCGATGGACTGATCTCGGCCGCTAGCGCGTGGCTGCAGGCGAGTGCGAGTGCGCTGAGCGCGAGACCTGCGAAACCGCGCACGCGCATGGACGCGGCGCTCGACGTGTTCTGGAACCGGTTCATTGACACTCCCCAACGGCAATGATGGATGGCACCCGCCGGTAGCGCGCAGTGCGCGGACCGGCCAGAGGACCGGCGGCAACGCCGCTCGCGGGGGCGACGCAGTCTATCCGCATGCGCGGCGCGCTGCAGCGCTGAAACGCACGCCGGTTGCCGTGATGCCGCGGCCGCGTGCGTACGCCGGCGCATGGGCGCATCCGGCGATCTTGCCGGCTGCGGTGCCCGCCCGGACGCAAGACTTCCGGCACATCGCCTTGCGAGTCGCCCTGACTAAGCTCGGAAGATCCCCTTCCTCCCACGCGGAATTCCGATATGAAACGGCCGATGACCGCGGCGCTCGCCGCGCTGATGCTGCTCGCCGCGGCGGTCGTGACGCCGGCGTTCAGCGCCGATGACGGAGGCGCGAAGGAGGCAGGCAAGGAAGGCGGCCGGGACGACTTCTCCAGGCTGCAGCCGTTCCCGGCCGACAAGACCGTACGCCAGAGCACCACTGTCGATGGCCGTTCGCTGTCGTACGACGCCACGGTAGGATCGCTGCCGGTCGTCGACGACAAGGGCAAGACGATCGCCGACGTGATGTTCGTTGCCTACACGATGCCCGCGAAGGACAGGCCGATCACGTTCGCGCTCAACGGCGGCCCCGGTGCCTCGTCGGTGTATCTCAATCTCGGCGCGCTCGGTCCCAAGCGCGTGCAGTTCGGCGCGGAAGGCAACAGCCCGTCCGATCCGGCGGTCGCGCGCGACAACCCGGGCACCTGGCTCGACTTCACCGACATGGTGTTCATCGATCCGGTCGGCACCGGTTTCAGCCGGGCGCGCATTCCGGAAGACGAAGCGAAGAAGAAGTTCTATTCGACCGATGCCGACATCGAGTACCTCTCGCGCATCATCTATGACTGGCTGGTCAAGAACGACCGCCTGATGTCGCGCAAGTATCTCGTCGGCGAAAGCTACGGCGGTTTCCGCGGACCACGCATCACTCATTTCCTGCAGACGCGCCTCGGCGTCGCGATGAACGGCGTGGTGCTGGTGTCGCCGTACCTCGATCCTTCCGCGAACGACAACGGCGACCTCTCGCCGTTGCCGTGGATGCTGACCCTTCCGAGCATTTCGGCGGCGAACCTCGAGCGCCACGGCAAGCTCAGCGACGCGGCGATGAAGGACATCGTCGACTACACGCGCGGCGACTACGTGACCGACCTGCTCAAGGGCCGCAGCGATCCATTGGCGGTCGAGCGCATCGTCAAGCGCGTTACCGAACTGTCCGGCCTGGAACCCGAGTTCGTGCGCCGCGCCGGCGGCCGCCTCGAGACCCAGGCCTACCTGCGCGAGGTGTTCCGCGGCGAAGGCAAGCTCGGCAGCCGCTACGATTCCAACGTGACCTCGTGGGATCCGTTCCCGTTCGCGCCGCAGCAGCGCACCAACGATCCGATCCTCGACGGCATCATCGCGCCGACCACGACCGCGATGGTCGACTTCATCACCCGCACGGTCGGCTGGAAGTACAGCGGACGCTACAACGCGCTGAGCTACGAAGTGAACCGCCTGTGGGAGCGCGACGCGGACAACAAGGGCTCGGTCGAGCAGTTGCGCCAGTCGGTCGCGATCGATTCGAAGCTGCAAGTGCTGATCGCGCACGGCTGGGGCGACCTGTCGTGCCCGTTCATGGCCTCGTTGCTGATCGTCGACCAGATGCCTGTGATGGGCGACCCGCAGCGCGTGCAGGTCAAGGAGTATCCGGGGGGGCACATGTTCTACAGCCGCGGCGACAGCCAGGCGATGTTGCGTCGCGACGTGATGCGGGTGTACGCGGCGCATTGACGCGCGTCGGCATTCTCGCAGCGAGGACGCGCGCGTAGATGTCTTCGCCCTCCGCAGCGTGCGATGATTCGGTCGCGAAGTCCCGCCGGGGAGACGTGCCGGAGCCTGCCATGCCTGTCTGCCGCAGTCGTGCGTTTCGTGTTGCCGCATGGATCGTTGCCAGCCTGTCCGGCACCGGAGTGCACGCGGCGGCGCTGGTTCGCCAAGGTTCGGGGGCGACCCCGGCTGCGTTGCAGGCGATCGTCGACACCTTCCGCGCCGACCTCGGCGGCGCCAACAACGGCGTCGGGGGTACATTCCCGGGCGGTCGGCGCGAGGTGAACTGGGATGGCGTGCCCGATGCGTCGGCTGCACCGAGCTTCCTCGCGCCGGACTTCTTCAACACCACGTCACCGCGAGGGATCGTGTTCCATACCCTGCTCGAGGACACCGGCAGCGCATTCAACGATTTCATGGTCAGCGCGAGCGCAGCGTCCGGTACGCCGGTGCGCTTCGGCGACATCAACCCGGGCTACACCTCGACCTTCATCACGTTTTCGGCGCAACGCCTGTTCATGCCGCGCGGCGCGCATGCGCTGCAGGTGCAGTTCTACCAGCCGGGCACGACCAACCGGGCGGTAGTCAGCGGATTCGGCGTCGTGTTCAGCGACGTTGACGGCAGCAGCGGCGGAAGCCGAACGGAGGTCTCGGCATTCGCGCCTGACGGTAGCCAGCTGGTCGCGGCGAGCGCTCCGGCGCTGAGCGGCGGCCTGTCGTTCGTCGGCATCTCGTTCAATGCTGGCGAGAAGATCGATCACGTAGTCATCCGAGCGGGCACGCACGCACTGTCCGCCTCCAACGACGACGGCGTCGGTGGTGTCGATGTGGTGGCGATGGACGACATGATCTACGGCGAGCCGCATCCCGCGAGCGGTTGCATATTCCAGGACGGGTTCGACTGCCAGATGCCCTGAACGGAGGGAAATTCGCCCCGTGCCGGGCGCCGCTGGACGCCACTTGGCTCCGAGGTCTGCCACACTACGGGCTGGATTTCCCCACTCGAAGACCGTCAATGGCCAATATTGCCTCGCTTCTGAAGACCGAGATCGTCCGCCTCGCCCGCAAGGAAGTGCGCAAGGAAGTACAGGCCTTGCGCAAGGCAAGCAGCACCCACCGGCGTGAAATCGCCGCGCTCAAGCGCGCAAACGCCGCACTCGAGCGGCGCGCAAGGCAGCTCGCCGGGCGCGCGCCGGCCGCCGGCAAGGCGGAACAGGAAGAACCTCAGTCGAAGAACCGGTTCTCGCCGAAGGGCCTGCGTTCGATGCGTTCTCGCCTCGGCCTGTCGGCCGACCAACTGGCCAAGCTGCTCGGGGTCAGCATGCAATCGGTCTACAACTGGGAACGCAAGGTCGCCGTGCCGCGCGCAAGCCAGGTCGCGGCGATCGCGGGCCTGCGCTCGCTCGGCAAGAAGGAAGCGCAGCAGCGACTCGAAGCGCTGTCGACGCCGAAGGTGCGCAAGCCGCGCACGCCGCGCACGCGCAAGGCAAAGTAGGCTGCGCGCTCCCCGACGATGAGCGAGGTACTGCTCGCGCACCCACGTTGCCGCGCGCAGCTTCTCGACCAGGTGGTTGCGGCAACTGCGATGCCGCTTGAAACGGTGCGCTGGATCGCCGATGCGATCCGCTTCACGGGCGCTTATCGCCGCCTCGGGTCCGATACGGGCCACGTCGACGCAGACGAACTGTGTCGCATGCTCGTCGCCGACATCGATGCGCGCAGTGCACAGGACATCCGCATCACTCTGGAACGGCTAGGCATCGCCTCGAGCCGTGACATCGGGAGCGTCGTCTATGCCTTGATCGATGTCGATCTGTGCCGCCAGTCCGATGCCGACACACGCGAAGATTTCGACGGCGTCTTCGAAACCGCGGGCATCGAAAGCTATCTGCGACGAAGCGGAATAGACCGCTTGCGTGACATGCCGATGCGGCTCAAGTCCGCGTTCGTCGGGATGTGCTACCTCGCCGGTGTCGGTGTGTGGGTCGGGTGCATCCTGGTGCGTGGCGGTTCCGCGCCGGCCGGGCTTGGCGGCGCCCTCGTCGGCGTCGGCTGGGTCGTTTCCCGGCTGCCGTATCCCAAGCCCATGCGGTTCGGTTGGCCCTGGTCGACACGGGTGCGGCGCGAGCACCGCGGAAACGATCCCGATACCGGTTGACGGGTCGCGCTGGCCGTGTGTTCGCGGCCGCGGCCCGTGGATGCGCTGCGCACGCGTGACTGCGAATGGGCGGGCGTCAGGCAGCGAGCGCGCGCACGCCCGGGACGCTGGCGTATTGGTGCTGCGCCTGGTGGCGTCATTCGAGGCGCGTGAATTCCATGGTCCAGTTGGTCTGCCAGGTCGCGCCTCCGTCGCTCGACGTGGCCTGCTCCCAGTGCGCGCTCGACGGCGTCGCGTGTGTCCAGGTGTAGCGCACGCGCATCGCCTTTCCGCCCTGTTCGTAGTCGGAATAGAAACGGCCGACGCCGTTCTCGAAACGTCCTTTCACCGGCGGATCGAGGACGCCGTGCGGATTGCGCCCATCGATCCACCAGATCGCCCATTGTGCGGTCTTGGCGTCGTAGGCTCGCACGGCCGAGGCGCGATAGCTGCCGCTGGCGGGATTGAGCACGTTGTCTTCGAGGTTTCCGGCGCCACCCATGATCGGGCGGGTCGTGCTCGTCCCGTCGAACTCGACCCACGCGTGCGCGCCTGGCTTGAGTGTGCGATGGCGTACGCGCCAGTCGCCGAACATGAAATCGAAATCGTGGACACCCGTCGCTTCGGCGTCGCCCCGCGCGGACGCGACCGGCGTCGAGGCATCGACGGGCAGCGCGATCGGAACAGTTACGAGCAGCGCGGCGAGCGCGCCATGCAAGCGGTTCATGCAGGACTCCGGGCGATTCGACCGACGTGAGCCTGCGACGCTTCGCCGGTTCGAAGAAGAGCCACTTGTGATCGTGGCGCGCGTGCCATCCCGCCCGCTACGCACCCGTCGCCGTCGCGCTTTCGCGCAGCAGGCGCTCGATCGCGAACACGTGCGGATCATCCGCATCGAGCGCACGCAATGCCTCGGCGAGATGCAGCACGTAGTCGCGGTTCGCGCCGCTGGGCCCCTGTGCGTGCGCGACCTGGCGCGCGACGGCCGCGTCCGAAGCAGGCCCGAGCCACGCCGCATTGTGCTCGTCGGCGAGGTAGAGAAGTCCTTCGACTTCGGTGCCGTCGCCGAACGCGAGTGGCACGACGTGGCGCAGGTAGCCGTTCTTCTCGCGCTGGTCGAGCGCGTCGAACACCGCCGGCGTGATGAGGTACGCGACACCGATGCAGGTCGCGTCCGGATCGGGCACGAGCGTCAGCACGCGTCCCGGTGATTCGCGTGTGCCGCGATGGTCGTGCGAACCCTGCCAGAACCGCCGCGACCAGCCGTGCAGGCGCGCGATGCGGCGCTCAATGAACTCGAAGTCGGCTTTCCATATCAGCGATCCGTAGCCGAACAGCCAGACCTGCGAGCGGCCTTCGAAGCGATGGCGCCGGCGATTGAGGGCAGTGGTATCGAAGGACATGCGCGAGGTCGGACGGCGTACAGCCTTCATGATACGACGGCGCCAATTGTCGGCTGCGTCACATGAACCGGCCAACGCGCAGCGGGAGTGTGACCCGCTTCGCGTTCCACATATGCGCGGCGTTCAGCGCGTCGCCGTCAGTCTGTCCGCGACTCGCCGATGAAGCGACGAGTCGATTTCCCTTTTATGGAGCAGCGCCCATGAGCGTGAACACGAACTTGCGCAAGGCCGCCCTCGCGATCGATGCGCTGCGGCGCTCGCAGGATGCGTCGGCGAACCTCAAGCCGCTGGCGATGCCGATGAGCGATGACGAACTGCGCCAGCGCGCAGAGCTCATCGAGAAAGTGATTCGCACGCGCGACAAGCTCAAGTTGCTGCGCGACCGCTCGGAGGACCTGCGCGCGGCGCTCAACCGCTTCAAGGTCCGGCGCGACAGGCAGCGCGCCTAGAGCGTCAGTCTGCCGGAGCGGAGACTGTTCCGCTCCGGCGTTCCGACGAGCCGTCGGTGGCGTGTGCGGGAGCGAGCGCGAACAGCGTGAATGCAATCGCGGCGAACAGGCAATAGAGCATTGCGAAGCGGCGCATGGGGACATCCTCGACGAGCCTGTCCCTGCATACGCAGGGTAGGCCGTCCGGGGATCATGCTGCCGGCTTGCGTCAGATCGGATGGCAGAGCAATGCAAAGGGCTGCTCGAATCCGCTGGCGAAAACCGAGTCACCCGTGCCCGATTCGAACGCGCCGATGTCCGTGGCGTTGCCCTTCGTCCGCAGGAAGCGCGCGGTGAACGCACCGCCCGGCAAGTAGCTGCCGGCGCGCTGGTCGCACACAGCAAGGTTCGGGTTGCTGCCGGCATCGATCGCCGGGCTGCCGGCCAGCAGGCGCATCGTCTGCGTCTGCCCGCCGTTGTCGGCGAGCGCGCCGAGCATCGGGTTGCCGGACAGCGTGCCGGGTGGAAGCGCGACCGCCGAAGCGCCGACCAGGTTCGCGCTGCCGCTGATCCCACTGGCGCCGCTGATGTCGTGCGCCACGCCGCCCTGGATATTGGTCGCGACGATCGTGCTGACCAGTTGCAGTGTGTTCGCGCCATTGATGACGATGCCGGCGGCATGGTCCGCACGGTCGCCGATGTTGCCGGCGATCGTGCTGCTGAATACGTTGAGCGGACCCGCGGCTTCGATGCCGGCGGCGAAACCGGTCGCGTGGTTCTGCGCGATCGTGCTGTTGGCGATCTTCAGGTCGCCCGGGCCGACATTGCCTCCGAACAAGGCAAGTCCGGCGCCATACGACGCCGTGTTGCCGCTGACGACGGACGAATACACGGTCGTGTAGCCGAGCACGCTGGCACCGCCGCCGTAACCGAAGCCCGTCGCCGTGTTGCCGGAGATCGTGCTGTACACCGCATACAGGCCGTAACGGGTGAACAGGCCGCCGCCATACGCATAGCCGCCGGCGTTCGCGAGCGCGCTGTTGCCGCTGATGGTGCTGAAGTGCAGCTCGATCGCATCGTTCGAGGCGATGCCGCCGCCGAGTGCATTGCCGCTGCCGACCGCCGCGGCGACGCAGCCACTGACGCTGACCGCCATCGTCTTCACGTGGCCGGCCGAATACACGCAGCCGCCGCCCTTGGCATCGGTGGTGCGACCGTTGCGCAGCGCGAGGCCGCGCAGTTCAAGTGAGCCGCCGGATGCGTGGTCGATGATGCGACTGTTGTGGTTGCCGTCGATGGTCACCGCCGGTACCGGTCGGCCGGCGACGAAGTGCGGTGTTGCGAGCAGCTTGAGCGAATCGACGTTCGGGTCGGTCAACGCGCCCGTCGTCAAGGTGATCGTGCTGCAGGTCAACTGGTCGAAGTCGATGGTCGAGTTGTTGGTCACGATTGCCATCGCCGCGCGCAGGCTGCCGGGCCCGCTGTCGTTGCAGTTGGTGATCGCGATGTTGCCGCCATCCGGCGCCGCAGCGGCATCGAGCACGGCGAGACCGCCAAACGCGAGGACGAGGGCACGCGCGAGCGCGCGCAATGCGATGGGATGGGTCGAAGTCGGCATGGCGTTCTCCGGCAGGGGCATGGATGAACAACGCCGGGTCGAGCGCGTTTTGGACATCGCACGGCATCGGCGGTGCATGTCCCAATCGGCGGCCTCGCGGCGTTCTACTCGGTCGCCCCCTTGCCGAGTCGTGACCATGCTGCGTCGAAGCTATGCGTTGATGTGCTACATCCTGTTCCTCGCGTCATTCCTCTACGCGATCGGATTTGTCGGCAACCTGCTCGTGCCGAAGACGATCGATGCACCGGTCACGCCGACCGGCTGGCCGGCGTTCCTCGTCGATGCGCTGGTACTGGGTGCTTTCGCCGTGCAGCACAGCGTGATGGCACGACCGGCGTTCAAGCGCTGGTGGACACGCTTCGTCGCTCCGCCAATCGAGCGCAGCACGTACGTGCTGCTGTCGAGCGTGCTGCTGGGCCTGGTCTTCGTCGCGTGGCGGCCGCTGCCGGTGCTGGTCTGGGACGTGCGCAGCACGCCACTTGCACCGATGCTGCTCGCGCTGCAGGCGCTCGGCTGGCTGGTCGTGCTGCTGTCGACCTTCATGATCAGCCATTTCGAACTATTCGGCCTGACCCAGGCCTGGCGTAGCGCTCGCGCGCAGTCATCGCAACCGGAAGCGCCGTTCGTCGAGCGCTTCTTCTATCGATTCGTGCGCCATCCGATCATGCTCGGCTTCCTGGTCGCGTTCTGGGCGACCCCGGCAATGTCGCAGGGCCATCTGCTTTTCGCGCTGCTGACCAGTGGCTATGTCCTGGTGGGGGTACACCTCGAAGAGACGGACCTGCGCGCGAAGATAGGCCGCGACTACGATGACTACCGCGCGCGCGTGCCGATGCTCGTGCCGTTCAGGAGGCCTCGCGGGTAGGCATGTCGGCAGGACGCCGGACGCCCGGCGCCTGCGATGGGGCCGTCGGCATCCGCAGGTTCAGTCGACTTCGCTTCCCTCGAACGGGATGCGTGTGTCCGCGACCGCGAGCAAGGGACCGAGTTCGTACACGTTCGTGTAGCCGTAGGCCCTCAGCGCGGTGTAGGTCGACAGGTTCAGCGAGGCCGCGGCGGCCTTCGGCGCGAACGCGACCGGGCTGTCGCGGAAGTTGTTGTTGCAGTAGATCAGGATCGAAGCGTCCTTGTCCGGCGCGATCGCGGCGAGCGCTTGCGCGGTGAACTCGGTGAATGGCAGGTTCACCGCGCCGCGGATATGGCGCAGGCGATAGCGCGATTCGGTGCGCGCATCCAGCACGAGCACGCCGGCTTGGCGCATTCGCGCCAGGAACTGCGCCTCGGTCAGGCGATGCGACTCGCGTTCGTCTTTCGACTCATGCACGATCCGCTCGAACGCCGTGTAGTCGATCTCCGGGTTCGGGATCGGCTCACGGGCACTCGCGGCGGCGGCCGCTGCAATGCCAAATGCGATCGCAAGCTTCTTCATGCGGTCCTCCGCGGTGGCTGGCGCCATTTTGGTGTGCCACCCGCGGCCGAAGTTCCACCGCGGCGTCAGCCTGCCTTGCGGTACAGGCCGTCGAACACCGTCTTCCACGCCTTGCCGCCGTCTTCGCTCGCTTCCCACAACTGGCGCACGCTGGAGTCGGCGTTCGGCGTCCAGGTGATGCGGTCAACGTGGGTCGGCGAGGGCGACGATTGCAGCACCATCGATCCGTTCACGGGACCGCCCTGCAGGCGCGCAACATTGCCCTGTGCATCCACCCAGAACTGGTGCCACGACTTCGTCTTCGCGTCCCACGCGTTGTAGCTGACACCGGTGAAGCCGCTGCGCCCTTCCCAGTGCTCGGAGATCGAGCAGCCGGACAGGATCGATTCGATGCGGCTGTGGCCGACGGTCTTGCCGGTCGGATCGGTCACGTTCCATACGCCGATCCAGAAGTCGAAGGCGTGCGAGGCAGCACTGGTGCAGCCGGGTGGCGGCACCGATGGCGTGTCGGCGGCATGCACCCCGGTGGCGGCGAGCACGGCCAGGCCGAGGGCCCTGGGCGAGATCATCGGAAATCTCCGTGGCGTGAGTCGACTCGATTGTCGCCAAAGGTGTGGCGCGGATGGACGCGCGGGCGCTCCGGTTGGCGCGCCGCGCGAACATCCCGGCGTACCCGTGCTTGGTAGATGCAGTTGCCTGGCTCCCCGGTGGAATGTCCGCTGAACGGATCGGCGCAGGCACAACTTCATTCAGCGGCGCGTGAGCGTCCTGCCGCGAATATCCGCCCGTGCCACAGCGGAGTTGGATCATGTCATTGCTTCTGCTTTCGCCGGTGTTCCGTCTGGTCCGGCCGCGCCCGCTGCCGTTCGTCCCCCTGCGTGCCTTGCCGCCGCCGTTTGAAAACCGCGCGCCGCCATCATCGTCGGTCCGCGCTGCGGCAGCTCAAGACCGTTCGCGAAAATGACTTCGGCGAGGCCGGTCTGCATCCCATGCACGCCGATGCCCGGCGGATTGCCGACCGCACACACGCTGCGCTGATCGAACATCAAGGCCGATGGCATCGTTGCCGGCGTGGAGCGCGGCACTGCCGATGCCGTGCGCACGTCGACATGGCGCCGCCATCGTCTACCGGTGTGTCTGGGGGCCGCGAGGCGCGTGTCGGCCGGCGGTCCGTCCGGCCGCCCGCGCTGCACCGGGTGCGGTTCAGTCTCCGGCGAGTTCGCGCGTGAGCCGGGCCGCGCCGATCTCGCGGCAACCGCTCGCGTTCTGGCCGGCCCACAAGGGCGAGAAATCGCCGCTGCCGGCGCGTTCGGCATGCGCACGCAGGGGCGCGATCGCGGATGCCGCGAGCGGGAACGGTGGCGCGAGCGGACTGAGCGGGCCGAGTTCGCGCATCAGCCGATTGACGATGCCGCGCGCGACGCCGCCGCTGAACAAATTGGTCAGCGCGGTGTGGCGGGCACGGTCGTCGGCAAGCGCCGCGCGATGCACCGAATGCGTGGTCGCCTCCGGACACAGCAGGTAGGCGGTGCCGACCTGCACCGCGCTCGCGCCGAGTGCCAAAGCGGCAGCGACGCCGCGCGCATCGGCGATGCCGCCGGCCGCGATCACGGGCACGTGCAGCGCGCGCACCAGCTGCGGCAGCAGCGCGAACGTGCCGGCCTGCAAGGTGAGATCGCTCGACAGGAAATGACCGCGATGGCCGCCGGCTTCGAGGCCCTGTGCGATCACCGCGTCGACGCCGCGGGCCTCTAGCCATAATGCTTCGGCCAGCGTGGTCGCCGAGGCGATGACCTTGCTGCCCCAGCTGCGCACGCGCGCGACGAGCTCCGGCGTCGGCAGGCCGAAGTGGAAGCTGACCACGGCGGGCCGGTACGCTTCGACCAGATTCGCGGTGATCGCGTTGAACGGCACGCGCGAGGTGGCGGTCGGTGCGTCGTGCGCAGCGAGGCCGCATTCCTCGTAGTACGGTCGCAGCGCGTCACGCCATGCGCGTTCGCGTGCTTCGTCTGCCGGCGGCGGCACGTGGCAGAAGAAGTTCAGGTTGAACGGCTGGCCGCCGGCGCGCAGTGCGTCGAGTTCGCGCCGCAGTCCATCCGGCGCAAGCATCGCGCAGGGCAGCGAGCCGAGCCCGCCGGCAACACCGACCGCGAGGGCAAGCCCGCTTGCCTGCACGCCGGCCATCGGCGCCTGGATCAACGGCAGTTTCGTACCGAGCAGTTCGTGCACGGCGGCTCCGCGCCCGTTCGGGAAGCGCAGGTTAGCGCGGCCAGCCCTTTAAACCCATTGCCCCGCTTGGGCATCTGGATCAAGGTGCAACCACCTGGAGCCGCCCGCATGCGTCGTTTCGCCCTTCTCCTGTTCGCCCTCGCGCCGGCGTTCGCCAGCGCCGATACCGATTGCAAGTTCATCGCGCATCGCGACTTCGACGTCGATGCGGCCGGCCTCAAGTCCATCGCGTTCCGGCTCGGATCGAGCGACCTTGTGGTCGAGGGCGTGCCAGGCCTTGCCAAGGTCGAAGTGCGCGGCCGCGCCTGTGCGTCCGAGGAAGCGTGGCTCGCCGATCTCAAGGTCGACCAGCAGCGCAGCGGCGATCGCCTGACCCTGACCCCGCAGCAGGGCCGCGGGACGAACTGGAGCTGGTTCGAATCGAGCTATGCCTCGATCGACCTCGAGGTACGCGTGCCGGCGTCGATGGCGGTCGACATCAAGGCCTCGTCCGGCGACTCCAGGGTGCGCGACGTCGCGTCGCTCGCTTACGATGGCAGTTCCGGCGACCTGATCGCCGACAAGATCGCCGGCCTGCTCTCGCTCGAACTCAGCTCCGGCGACGTGCAGGCGCGCGATGTCGGCAGCGCCGACGTGCGCAGCGTCTCGTCCGGCGACCTCACGCTGCGCGACGTGCACGGCGACGTGCAGGTGGGCCGCGTCGGCTCGGGCGACCTGCGCCTGGACAACGTCGGCGGCGGCGTGACGATCGGCAATGTCGGTTCCGGCGACGTCACGATCGGGCACGTCGAACGCAGCGTCAGCGTCGACTCGCTCGGCTCCGGCGACCTCGACGTGGCGGATGTCGGGGGCGACTTCACCCTGCGCCGCAAGGGCTCCGGCGACGTCCATGACCACGGGGTGCGTGGCAAGGTCGATGTGCCGCGCGACGACGACTGAGGCAGCCTGGCGGGCGTACAATCATGCAATGACCTCGTTCGAACGCTCATCCTCTCCGCAAAGGCGAGGCATGGGGCGAACGCATTACGCGATCCACGCCATCCCGCCCGCGCGAGCGAGTGCCGTGGATCGTGACTTTGGCGCTCTGCTCGCGGCGATCCGCGCCTGTCGTGCCTGCGCGGCGCAGTTGCCGCTCGGGCCGCGGCCGATCGTGCAGGCGTCCCCGACGGCTCGCCTGCTCATCGTCGGCCAGGCCCCGGGCGCGAAAGTGCACGCGAGCGGCGTGCCGTGGGATGACGCGAGCGGAGCGCGCCTGCGCGACTGGCTCGACATCGGGGTCGCTTCGTTCCATGACGCATCGCGCATCGCGATCGCGCCGATGGGCTACTGCTATCCGGGCCGCGGCGCCGGCGGCGACCTGCCGCCGCGCCGCGAATGCGCGCAGCTGTGGCTGGACCGCCTGCTCGCGGGCATGCCGCGCATCGAACTCACGTTGCTGATCGGCACGCATGCGCAGCGCCATTTCCTCGGCACGCGTGCCAGGGCGAACCTGACCGACACCGTGGCCGCGTTCGCCGACTACGCGCCTCGCTGCATTCCGCTGCCCCATCCGTCGCCGCGCAACACCGCGTGGTTCCAACGTCATCCGTGGTTCGCGAACGACGTGTTGCCGCACCTGCGCGAACGCGTGCATGCGGTGCTGGCGGGAACGCGCGCATGACTGCGCCGAAGAAGAAGGCCGCGCAGCCATCGATCGCGATCCAGCGCGCGTACGACGACCCGACTCCGCACGACGGTTACCGCGTGCTGGTCGACCGCTTCTGGCCGCGCGGCCGCAGCAAGGCCGTGCTGGCGCTGGACGAATGGGCGCGCGATCTTGCGCCCGATCCCGCGCTGATCCACTGGTTCGGTCACGATCCAGCGCGCTGGGAGGAATTCCGCACGCGCTACCACGGCGAACTTGACGCCGCCGCGCAGCGTGCGCGTCTGCGAGCCCTGCTCGCGGCAGCCGGCAAGCGCCGCATCACCCTCGTCTACGGCGCACGCAGCGAGACCGAGAACCAGGCGGTCGTGCTGCGCGAGGCACTGCAGGCGATCGCATCCCGCGCCTGAGAGGGTCCTCCGCCAGTGTTGATCGCACGTATACCGTGCGGCAGCCTCGCGCACTTCACAGGATCGAGGGCTCGAGCCCCGCGTGGCTCCAAGGGATTCTCGCAATCGTGTCCCTTCGCAGCATGCCCGTTTGCGTTTAATGTCGCCGTTCCGAACCGCCGAGGAACGCTCAATGACGATCTCGCGCCCGATGCTGCTGTCCCTGTGTGCATGCGCCGTGTTCGCCAGCGGCCTCGCCGGCGCGGTGACGCCACCACTCGCACCCGACATCCCGAAGAAATTCGTGGTGCCGCAGGCGGACGCGGACTACGTTCGGCGCGAGGAGATGATCCCGATGCGCGACGGCGTGAAGCTGTACACGGTGATCCTCATGCCCAAGGGCGCGCAACACCTGCCGATCATCCTCACGCGCACGCCGTACAACGCGGCGAAACGCGCCGAGCGCAGTGTCAGCCCGCACATCACGGGCGCGCTGCCGATCGGCGACGAGGTATTCGCGGGCAGCGGCGAGTACATCCGCGTGTTCCAGGACGTGCGCGGCAAGCACAAGTCCGAGGGCGACTACGTCATGACGCGCCCGCTGCGCGGACCGCTCAACGACAGCAAGGTCGATCATTCGACCGACGCGTACGACACGATCGACTGGCTCGTCAAACACGTCAAGGAGAGCAACGGCAAGGTCGGCATGATCGGTTCCTCGTACGAGGGTTTCACCGTGCTGATGGCACTGGTGAATCCGCATCCGGCGCTCAAGGTCGCCGTGCCGATGAGTCCGATGGTCGATGGCTGGAAAGGCGACGACTGGTTCCACAACGGCGCATTCCGCCAGACGAACTTCGACTACATCTACGGCCAGACCGCGGCGAAGGACGACAGCATGGCGGTACCGCGCGGCGCGTTCGACGACTATGCGAATTTCCTGAAGTACGGCTCCGCCGGTGACTACGCCCGGCACTTCGGCTTCGAACAGCTCGGCTTCTGGAACAAGATTGCGGAGCACCCGGCGTACGACGCCTACTGGCAGCAGCAGGCACTCGACCCGGTCATTGCCGCGCAACCGCTGGCGGTGCCGCGCATGATCGTCGCGAGCCTGTGGGACCAGGAAGACATGTACGGCGCGATCGCGACCTACGAGGCGACCGAACCGAAGGACGGCGCGAACGACCGTAATTTCCTCGTGCTCGGACCGTGGCGCCACAGCGGCGTCAACTACGACGGCAGCATGCTTGGTGCGTTGAAGTTCAATGGCGACACCGCGCTGCAGTTCCGCCGCGACGTGATGAAGCCATTCCTCGACACCTACCTCAAGGACGGCGCAGCGAAGGCGGACACGCCGCCGGTATTCGTCTACGAGACCGGCACGAATCGCTGGCTGCGCGAGACGCATTGGCCGCTCGCGTGTGCACGGGGCTGCGCCGCGACGTCGAAGCCGTTGTACCTGCATGCCGGCGGGCGCGTCGATTTCAGCGTGCCCGCCGCGGGCGGCGCGTTCGACGAATACGTGTCCGACCCGGCCAAGCCGGTGCCGTACCAGCCGCGTCCGGTGCACTTCGAGGACAGCGACGCCTGGCGGCGCTGGCTGGTGGTCGACCAGCGCTTCGTCGATGGTCGCCCGGACGTGTTGACGTACACGTCGGACGTGCTGACCGCGCCGTTGAAGATCGCCGGTGCGCCGGTGGTGAACCTGTTCGCCTCGACCAGCGGCAGCGACAGCGACTGGGTCGTCAAGCTCATCGACGTCTACCCCGACGAGGTGCCTGCGCAGGCCGACCTCGGCGGCTATCAACTCGGTGTCGCGATGGACATCTTCCGCGGGCGATACCGCGACAGCCTGGAACACCCGGCGCCGATTCCTGCCGACACCGTGCAGAAATACCGCTTCGAATTGCCCAATGCGAACCACGTCTTCCTGCCCGGCCACCGCATCATGGTGCAGGTGCAGTCGAGCTGGTTCCCGCTGTACGACCGCAACCCGCAGACCTTCGTCGACAACATCTTCTTCGCGAAACCGGGGGACTACCGCAAGGCGACGCAACGCGTGCATGTCGCGGGCGAGCAGGCGAGCTTCATCGACTTGCCGGTCGTCCGCACGGAGTGATCCGACCTCTCGCAGGATTCATGCTCCATTCGAACGACACGGCATTGGAAGGCACTCATGGACGCGTTCAGTTATCTCTCGGTCCTGCTCTCGATCATCGTCGGCCTTGCGATCACCCAGGTCCTCAAGGGTTTTCGCGGGCTCATGCTCGCGCGCGGACGCACCCGGTCGTACTGGCCGGCGGTGACCTGGGCGGTCCTCGTGCTGGTAATCGCCGTGCAGACGTGGTGGTCGATGTTCGGCCTGCGCGAGCACAGCGACTGGACGTTCTTCGCGTTCTCCATCGTGGTCACGCAAACGATCGCCATTTACCTTCTGGCGGCGCTCGTGCTGCCGGATTTCGCGCCTGGAGAGGTTGTCGACCTGCGCGCGCATTTCATCGGCAACCACCGCTGGTTCTCTTCGATGCTGTTGCTGCTGATCGGGATCAGCCTGGTAAAAAGCGTCGTCGTCGGCGGCAACTTGCCGGAGTGGCGCGATCTTGCCTACCACGGCGTGTTCATCGCACTGGGTGTCACCGGTGTAGCAACCACCCGACCACGCGTGCATGAAGCACTGGCGGTGATCGCCGCGTTCGTAATCGGCAGCTACATCGTGCTGCTGTTCACGTACCTGACCTGAAGCGGGCGCGCGCGCCGCGACCGCGGCGCCGCGTACGGCCGCGGCCGGTTGACCATCGCGACGAGCGCATAGCTGACGATCAGCAGCAGGAACCACGAGCCGAGCTTGCCCAGGCGCACGAGCGACCAGCCGTGTGCCTGGTGCGGGTAGGTCCAGGTGTGGGTGAGCGTGCCGAGGTTCTCGGCGATCCAGATGAACGAAGCGACCAGCAGGAATCCCAGCAGCAGGGGCATGCGCCGGTGCGCGCGCCAGATGCGGTAGTGGACATGCGTGCGTGCGAACAGCAGCGCCGTCGCGGCGAACAGCACGATGCGCAGGTCGAGCCAGCGATGGTGCGTGTAGAAGTTCGCGTAGATCGCGAAGGCGAGCAGCGCGACCGCCCACGGTTTGGGATGGTGCGTGAAGCGGAAGTCGAACAGGCGCCAGCAGCGCGCGATGTAGCTGCCGATCGCCGCGTACATGAAGCCCGAGAACAGCGGCACGCCGCCGATGCGGAATAGTGCGGCCTCGGGATAGCTCCACGAACCGACGCCGGTCTTGAACACTTCCATCGCGGTGCCGATCACGTGGTAGACGAGGATCACCTTCGCCTCGTCCGGCGTCTCCATGCGCGTCGCAAGCAGCAGCGCCTGCAGCACGAGCGCGGCGAGGAACAGCGCGTCGTAGCGCGCGAGCGGCGCGTCGGCCGGATACCACAGGTGGCTGGCGACGATCAGCGCGACCATTGCGCCGCCGAACTGGCAGGCCCAGGCCTGCTTGCAGCCGAAGCGCACGAATTCGTAGGCGAATGTGCGCGCGCGCGTGCGCGCGATGCGCTCGGCGAAACGCGCCTCGGCGGCGGCGAAATGCGCGATCAACGGCCAGGCGCGATCGGCCGGTGTCGTGCCGGCATCCTGCGGTGCGGTGTCATCGGTGCGTCGTGCGTGCATGTGCGACCTCCCTCGAGCGCCAGAGTGGCCGCGCCGAGCGTCGGCGGCGTGGCGAGGATGTGGCGCGGCGATGGCGTTCGTTGCAGGCGCCCACGTGTGGACCCGCACCTCGCGACGGTCGATACGGCGACGGCTTCGAGCGCGGCGCTTACCGCCGGGAAGGCGACGGAGTAGGCTGGAACCCTGGTGGCGGAGAAGCGGAATGGCGACGCAGTCGACGAAACTCGCAGTGCTCATCGATGCGGACAACGCGCAGCCGGCCGTGGTCGAAGGCCTGCTCGCCGAGATCGCGAAGTACGGCACCGCGACGGTAAAGCGCATCTACGGCGACTGGACCGGGCCGCAGCTCAAGGGCTGGAAGGAAGCGCTGCTGACCCACGCGATCCAGCCGATCCAGCAGTTCCGCTACACCACCGGCAAGAACGCGACCGACTCGGCGTTGATCATCGACGCGATGGACCTGCTCTACTCGGGCAAGCTGGACGGCTTCTGCATCGTCTCCAGCGACAGCGACTTCACCCGCCTCGCCGCGCGCGTGCGCGAGGCCGGCCTGGTCGTGTACGGCTTCGGCGAGAAGAAGACGCCGACACCGTTCGTGTCCGCCTGCGACAAGTTCATCTACACGGAAATCCTCGTCGCGAAAGACGACGAAGAGGACGAGACGGTTGCGCCGCGCAGTGCCGCGCAACTGAAGCAGGACACGCGCCTGGTCGCGCTGCTGCGCAATGCCGTCGATGCGTCATCGGACGATTCCGGCTGGGCGAACCTCGCGCCGGTCGGCAGCACGATCGCCAAGCAGGCGCCGGAGTTCGATCCGCGCAACTACGGTTACAAGAAGCTCAGTGAGCTGATCGCGGCGAGCGACCTGTTCGAGGTCGAGAAACGCAAGAGCGGCGAGAGCGGTGCGACGTCGACCTATGTCCGCAACCGCCGCGGCGTGGCACGCAAGCGAACGACCTGAGGCGGGTCGCTACTCGGTCGCGGCGAAGTGCAGGCCGCGCAGGTCCGGCTCGGCGTCTGCACTGGCGAGGCGCAAGCGCTCGATCTTCTCGCCGCTTGACGGTTGCAGCATCGGCAGCAGCGAGCGCACGCGCTCGAACAGTCCGGCCTTGCGTACCGCGGTATTCGCCGCGCGCTGGCGCTGCACCGACAACGGCAGCGTGTGGGCATGCGCGACGGCCTGCGGGTGCGGCAGCGGCAGCGCGTAGTTGCCCGAATGCATGCGCAGCGCCCATTCCTCGACTTCACGCTGGGCCGAGCCGAGCGAATCGTGCAGCTCGAGCTCGCGCGCCGGCATCGGACGTTCCCACCAGGTTAGCGCGTACTTGCCCGACCAGGGACCGGAAATGCCGGCGACCGCCTTGCCGTCGATGTAGGCGACGGAGACGAGGCCATCGTAACGGCTGCGCCACTGCAGCGAGCTCGTCGAAGGCGACGTCGCTACTGGAAAGTCGCCGCCAAGCGGCTCAAAGGAATCCACAATCGCAAGCATGTCGTGCTGTCGTCGTCAGTGTCGGGTAGGACACAAGCAAGCGACATGCCAGTTTTTCCGCCAAACTCGTTGATCCGGCGGGAGTCGCCGGTTTTGTGACGGCAGTCTCATTCTGGCTCGCCACCCCGTTCAGCGTCCCTTGTGACGGGGTTCGCAAAACGGCCCGTTCCGGTCGCGGTCCGACCCGCTTCGGGTAAATCCTTCCTGCTGGCGCTGGCGCGGTCGGCAGGGAATGCCAATCCTTGGCACTTTCGGCCCGACGCACGGCGACCCGGCCAGGCAGTCCGCCAGACCCGAAAGGAAGCGTCCGGCGATCCGGTCGGAAGGTAGTCCCCGCCGGAGATCGACGATGCGTGCAGTCCTGCTGCTTTTCCTGCTCCTCCTGTCCGCTTCCGTCGACGCGCAGGAGCGCGCGATCGCCTGGCAGGGCCATGGCGCCGATGGCCAGTCGATCCGTTTCGATCCGGCCCACCTGCAGCGCCCCGCCGTGCTGCTGTTCTGGGCGACCTGGTGCCCGTACTGCAAGGCGCTGATGCCGTATCTGCAAAAGGTATACGACGCCGCCGGCAAGCAGCATCTCGATGTCTATGCGATCGACATCAAGGACGACGGCGACCCGGTTGCCGAACTGCGCGAGCGCGGGCAGACATTCACGCTCGTGCGCGACGGCGATGCGATCGCCGACCTCTACGGCATCAAGGGCACGCCTGGCCTGCTGCTCGTCGATCGCAGCGGTGCGATCACCTATCGCCGGGTCGGTGGCGATGCGCCGGAAAAGGTCGAGGCGGCGTTGCGCAAGCAGCTCGGCTTGCCCGCCCTGTAGCAGCAACAGTCTTGTGTGGGAGCGGCACAAGCCGCGATGCTTGCCGGCCCTCAGCCCTCAACCGCACGGGGCTCGACCTTGATCGCGGTCTTCACCGAGTTCGCGATGAAACAGCGTTCGTGCGCGGCGTCGTGCAAGCCGGCGACGATGGCCGCCTCGGGCATCGCGCCTGCGAACGCGATGCGCGGACGCAGCACGACCTCGGTGATCGCCTGTCGCCCCGCGGCGATGCGCGCCATCGTGCCGATCGCCTCGTCGACGTAGGACTCGACCACCAGCCCGCGCTCGGCCGCGAGCGAAAGGAACCACAGCATGTGGCAGCTCGCGATCGCGGCGACGAACGCTTCCTCGGGGTCGACCGCGGACGCGTCCGACCACGGCGCGGGCACCACCTGCGGCGAGGGCGACGCGGCAACGATGGCGCCGCCATCGAAGCGCCATTCGTGCCGGCGCGAATAGCGCCCGTCGGCGAAACCCGCGTCGCCGCGCTGCCATGCGATCGTTGCACCGTGCGTGCTCATGCGGACTCCGTCGGGACATGGGCAGGATAGCGCCGCACGGGCAGGCAGGCGCGGGCCACTTCGCGGGCGGTCGCACGGTGCCATGCGGTTCGCGCGCTGCGGCGGGCTCCCAAACCATTGCCGTGGCGCGCGCGGCTTCGGCGATAATGCGCGTTCTTCCAGACCCGGGAACTTCCGATGTCCGTCGTGCGCATGAACGATCTCGACCTTGCCGGCAGGCGCGTGCTGATCCGCGAGGATCTCAACGTGCCGATCGAGGATGGCCGCATCACGTCCGAGACGCGCATCCTCGCCGCATTGCCGACCCTCAAACTGGCGCTCGCCAAGGGTGCGGCGGTGATGGTCATGTCGCACCTCGGCCGCCCGAAGGAAGGCGCGTGGAGTGCCGAGGATTCACTCGCGCCGGTGGCGAAGCGTATCGGTGAACTGCTCGGTCGCGAGGTGCCGCTCGTGCGCGACTGGCTCGATGGTGTCGACGTGAAGCCCGGCCAGCTCGTGCTGCTCGAAAACTGCCGCATGAATGTCGGCGAGGGCAAGGACGACGAGGCGCTGTCGAAGAAGTATGCCGCGCTGTGCGATGTCTATGTGATGGACGCGTTCGGCACCTCGCATCGCGCACAGGCGTCGACGCATGGTGCGATCCGCTTCGCCAGGGTCGCCGCGGGCGGACCGTTGCTGATGGCCGAACTCGACGCGCTCGCGAAGGCGCTCGAACATCCGGCGCGGCCGCTGCTCGCGATCGTCGCGGGCTCGAAGGTTTCGACCAAGCTCGCCCTGCTCGAAACACTGGTCGGCAAGGTCGACCAGCTCATCGTCGGCGGCGGAATCGCGAACACGTTCATCGCCGCCGCTGGCCACAAGGTCGGCAAGTCGCTGGTCGAGATGGACCTGGTCGACACCGCCAGGCGCATCATCGCCGCGGCGAAGGCGCGCGGCGCCGACGTGCCGGTGCCGACCGATGTGGTCGTCGCGCCCGACTTCAAGGCCGATGCGCCGGCGACGGTGAAGAAGGTCGAGGACGTCGGTGACGGCGACCTGATCCTCGACATCGGGCCGGACACCGCGCAGCGTTATGCCGAACTGATCGCGAAGGCAGGCACCGTGGTCTGGAACGGCCCGGTCGGCGTGTTCGAGTTCGATGCGTTCGGCAAGGGCACCGAGACGCTCGCGCGCGCGATCGCCGCATCGGACGCATTTTCGATCGCCGGCGGCGGCGACACGCTCGCGGCGATCGAGAAATACGGCGTCGCCGACAAGGTGTCCTATATCTCGACCGGCGGCGGCGCCTTCCTCGAATTCCTCGAAGGCAAGGAACTGCCTGCGGTCGTCGCGCTCGATGCGCGCGGCTGACGGGATGTGCGCGCGGTCGCAGGCGGCGCGCGCGCTCCTTGCTAAGGTGTGCATCTCGACAACTAGGCTGGACGCTGCCATGAAATCCCGTTTTTGCGCATTGCCGCTGTTGCTCGCGGGCGCCGGCCTGCATGCGCAGGCGATCGAGCAGGGCACGCTGGAACTGCTCTGGGGCGACCCGTCGCCGGGTTCGTCGCAAGCGGCGCAGTTCGAGGTGTCTCTCGTCGACGCAAGTGGCATGCGACGCCCCCTCGACACCGACAGCGCCTTGCGCGCCGCCGGCAACCTGTTCGACCTGGCCGGTCGCAAGGTCGCGCTCAGCCTGCAGCCGGGTCCGTGGATCGGCGGGCGCCTCGCGCCGGAGGCGATGGTCGACGCGACGCCGACGGCCGATGCACCGCAGACTCCGCGCGTCGCAGGTGCGCAGCCGTGGGTCACGCTCGCGTGCAAGTTCAGCGACGTCGCCGCGCAGCCGCACGATCTCGCCTATTTCGGCACGATGTTGTCGAACCAGCCCGGTCGCCTCGATCATTACTGGCGAGAGGTGTCCTACAACAAGGTGAATGTCGCTGGCAGCACCGCGTATGGCTGGTTCACGTTGCCGCATCCGCGTTCGTACTACGTGCCGGCAAGCGGCTCCGCCAACCTCACGAACCTGTTCAATGACTGCACGGCGGTTGCCGACAGCACGGTCAACTTCGCCGGTTTCGTCGGCGTCAACACGTTCTACAACGACGACCTCGACGGCTTTGCCTGGGGCGGCAGCCGCTATGCGACCCTCGATGGCGTGTCGAAGGTCTGGTACGTGACGTGGGAGCCACCGTGGGGGTATGCGAACGAGGCGCCGCTCGCGCACGAGATGGGACACGGCTTCGGCCTGCCGCATGCGAACAATTCCGACCTCGATTCCGACACCTACGACAATCCGTGGGACGTGATGAGCGACAGCTGGCACAACGCCGGCAGCGATGCGACCTATGGCGCGCAGCCCAAGCACATCGGCATCTGGTCGCGCGACCACCTCGGCTGGATCGATGCGGCGCGCAAGCTGACGGTGTCGACCAATGGCGCGGTCAACGGCATCGTGCTCGACCGCGCCAGCCTGATTGGTTCGACCCACGTGCAGATGATCGTCGTGACCCTGCCGGCACCGGAGCCGGCCACGCATTACTACGTGATCGAGGCACGCAAGCGCGTCGGCAATTACGAGGCGAATCTCGCCGGCGACGCGGTCATCATCCACGAGGTGAAGACCGATCGCGATGCGCCGGCATGGAGCGTCGACGCCAGCGTGCCGCCTGCCAACGTGTCGAACAACGAAGGCTCGATGTTCAAGGTCGGCGAAACCTGGACTGCGCCCGGCAACGCGTTCACCGTCAGCGTCGCGAGCGCGACCACCGACGGCTTCGTGCTGAACCTGCAGCGCGGCGCATCGAGTGACGTCATCTTCAAGAACGGATTCAACGGGTGAAGCTTGCGCTGTTCGATCTCGATGGAACCCTGATCGATTCCGAAACCGGCATCGTCCAGTCGATCGAATACGCGCTTGGTCGTCTCGGCGCGACCGCTCCGCCGCGCGAAACGCTGCGCGGCTGGATCGGCCCGCCGTTGCGCGCGACGTTCCCGCTCGTGCTCGGCGACGATCCCGCGCGCACCGAGCAGGCGGTCGCGCACTACAGCGAGCGCTTCACGACGATCGGCTGGACCGAGCACACGCCGTATGCAGGCATCGATGCGGTGATTGACGCGCTCGCCGCGCGCGGCACGCGACTCGCGGTGGTCACCACCAAGGTCGAGCTGCACGCGGGCAGGATCGTGCAGAGCCTGCCGTTCGGCGCGCAATTCGAGCGGGTCTACGCCGCTGCGGCGGGCAGCACGCACAGTGAAAAGGCGACGATGATCGCGCGTGCGCTCAGCGACTTCGGCGTTGCGCCGGAACACGCGGCGATGGTCGGCGACCGCCACTTCGACATCGAGGGCGCACGCGCCAACGGCGTGCGCGCAATCGGCGTCGGCTGGGGCTTCGGCAGCCGCGAGGAACTGCGCGATGCCGGTGCCGACGCGATCGCGACGACGCCGCAAGAACTGCCCGCCCTGCTGTCGTAGGGCGGTACGCGCAGCGCGCGTGCCGCCGTCACGCGCCCCGCTTCACGCGCTGCCGTCCACACCGCGGACAGGTCGCGCCGACGCCAGTGCGGCGTGCAGGGTTGCCGGATCGGCGAGCGAAAGCAGGATGCGCGTGCCATCGTGCGCGCGCAGCAGGCAGACCCGGTTCCATGCGCCGGTAAGGATGCACAGCGCACGCTCGCCATCGCGCAGGCGGAACCAGCCCGAGGCAAGCTCGGGAAGGCCGATGCCCCAGGTGCGCAGGCCGGGTCGATGATCGCGTTCGGCATCGAGGTCGACCACGCGCATGCCATTCGCGGCGAGTTCGGCAAGGGCGTAGTCGCGCCGGCTGAAGCCGGTTTCGAGGTGCAGGCGACCATCTTCGATGCGCGCATGGATGCGTGCGAACCTGCGCCGCAACCCGAGGTACATAGCGAGCGTGGTGGCGAACACGGCGGCGGGTGCGACCAGCACCACGGGCGTCGTCCGCGCCAGCGACCACGTCAGCGCGAGCGAGGCGGCGACCAGCGTGAGCGGCAGCAGCAATGCGAGCGCCAGCAGCCAGCGCAGCGGGCGCTGCATCGATGCGGAAAGGGCGAGGTTCGTCACGCCGGCGCTGCTCATCGGCGATGCCTGTCGGTGCGGAGCCTGTGCTAGCTTAACAAGCTTGCCCGGAAAGGAAATCGCGTGATGCTCGAGCAGATCCGTCGCACCAAGATCATCGCCACGCTCGGTCCCGCGACCGACGCGCCGGGAGCGCTGAAGCGACTGATCGCCGAGGGCGTCAACGTCGTGCGGCTGAACCTGTCACATGGCAGTGCCGAGGACCACAAGCTGCGCGCCGCTGCCGTACGCGCCGCGGCGGCCGAGCTCGGCATCGAGGTCGCCGTGCTGGCCGACCTGCAGGGCCCGAAGATCCGCATCGAGCGCTTCGCGAACGGTCCGATCGAGATCGAGCCGGGCCAGCCGTTCACGCTTGACTGCAGTGACGATGCGCCGGCCGGCGACGCTACCCGCGTCGGCGTCAGCTATCACGACCTCTGGCGTGACGTGAAGCCGGCCGACGTGCTCATGCTCGACGACGGCCTCGTTTCGCTCGAGGTCGTCGAGGTGGTTGGTCGCGAAGTGCGTTGCAGCGTGCTGATCGGCGGACGCCTGTCCGACCGCAAGGGGATCAATCGCCTGGGCGGCGGCCTCACCGTCGCCGCGTTGTCGGACAAGGACCGCAACGACATCAAGCTGGCGGCCGAGCTCGGCGCGGATTTCCTCGCGGTTTCCTTCGTGAAGACCGCCGACGACATCGAGCAGGCGCGCCGCCTGCTGCGCGAGGCCGGCGGAAATGCCGCCCTGGTCGCGAAGATCGAGCGCGCCGAGGCGATCACGAATCTTTCCGAAATCGTCGACGCGTCGGATGCGGTGATGGTCGCGCGCGGCGACCTCGGCGTGGAGATTGGCGATGCCGAGCTGCCGGGCCTGCAGAAGAAGATCATCCGCGAGGCGCTGGCGCAGAGTCGTGTCGTGATCACCGCGACGCAGATGATGCAGTCGATGGTCGAGTCGCCGATCCCGACGCGCGCGGAAGTGCTCGATGTCGCCAACGCGGTCATCGACGGCACCGATGCGGTCATGCTGTCGCAGGAAACCGCGGCCGGCAAACACCCGGACAAGGCGGTTGCGGCGATGCGCCGCGTCTGCCTCGGCGCCGAGCGCCAGTTCGAGCCGACCGAAGACATGAGTCCTGGCATGCACCGGCTCGATCGCACCGACCAGGCGATCGCGCTCGCCGCGATGTTCCTCGCCGACCAGGTCGGCGTGCGCGCGATCATCGCGCTGACCGAGAGCGGCGCGACCGCGCAGTGGCTGTCGCGTTACCGCTCGACCGTGCCGATCTACGCGCTCTCGCGCAATGCCGCGGCGCGCCGGCGCATGCTGCTGTACCGCGACGTGAATCCGGTCGAGTTCGATGCGCACGGCGCGGGACCGACGCAGGCCTCGCGCGACGCGATCCAGCACCTGTTCCGCCTCGGCCACCTCGCGGTCGGCGATCGCGTGCTGATCACCAATGGCGACCACACCGGGCAGGGCGGCGGCACCAATACGCTCAAGCTGCTGCAGGTCGGCAACGAAGGCGTCGCTGAGCAAGCCGCGATGCTCTTCGCTCCACCCTGCGAGAAGGCATCGCGGCTTGCGCCGCTCCCACAGAAGCGGTTGCCCCCATTGGCCTGTCGGCGGATTGGAGGTTGCGCCATGCGTACATCGCTGTATTCGATCCTTTGCATCGTGATTCGCCTCGGCGCGGTGCTGCTCGCGGTAAGTACGCTTGGCGGTGTGCTCTCGATGTGCCTCGCGCTGCGGGACGGAACCGCTGCCCTGGAACTCGTTCCCGCCCTGGTTGCGTTCGTGCTGACCCTGCTTGTCGCATTTTTCCTGTGGCTTTATCCCGGCCCGCTCGCGCGCATGGCCTCCACCCGGAGCAGCCAGCAGGTGCTCGAGAGTCCGATCGCGGCTGCGCATGTGCAGTGGATTGCACTGAGTGTGCTTGGCATGTATTTCTTCGTCCAAGGACTGGTCGGTTTCGCGCACTACGAGATCCAGCAACTGATCGTCGGCGCGATCGCGGACCGGGAGATGCGCCTCGCGAAGTTCGTGCAGGTCGCCCTTTACTGGTTGTTGCAGATGGGTTTCGGGATGGCGTTGACACTCGGCGCACGCGGTTTGACCGGCGTGCTCCAACGCATCCGCCATGGCGGCATGCCGCCGCAGGCTGAAGCGCCGGCGAACGCCGGCTCCGATGCTGCTGCGCGCACACGCGCACAGTCGTAAGATGCGGGCAGCGATCAACCGGATCGCAGGAATTCACGGAGGGCTGCCATGTCGCGTCGCATCGTTGCATTGTTGTTGCTGGTCAGCGGCGGCATCGCTTTCGCGCAGTCCGACGCTCCTCCGCGCGTGGTCGTGCCCGACAAGCTCGCGGGTTCGTGGGTGCTGATCAATTCATCGGTCGAGGCCGATGTGCCGAACATCGCCAAGAACATCAGCTCACCCGGCTGTGCCGCGGTCTCGTTCGTGGTCGAGAAGGATGGCAGCACCAGCACGATCAAGGTGCAGCGCGTAGTGCCGGGTGGCGACCTCGCGAAGATCGCCGGGAGCATGGCGAAGAACATCCGCTTCGAGCCGACCGTGTCGAACGCGGGTCGCGACCGCGTGTTCAGCTGGCTGATCTTCCCGTTCAACCTGCCGCAGGATGCCGCGGCGCGCACCGCGGTCATGCAGCAATGCCAGATCGACAAGCTCGCCTGGAAAGATCACTGATGGCGGGATGGAAGCGCGCCTGCGCGGCAGCCATCGTGCTGTGCGGGCTCGCATCAATGCATCAGGCAGCGGCTGCACCGTTCGAGCTGTCGGCGTTGCTGTGGCGGGGCATCGAAGTCGATCTCGTGATTCTCGCCGACGGCAAGACCGTCTGCACGTTGAAGGGCAAGGAGGCCGGCAACGCGGCGGCGGAGCCGGGCTGCCGCTTCGACCTCGCTCCGGCGACGCGTGTACTGCAGGTGCGCGGTCGCTACACGACGAACAACGGCGCCGGCAAGCCGGTGGCGCATGCGGGTACGCAGGCCCTGCGCTTGCTCGACATGGCGTCGACGTCCAGACACCTGCTCGATGTGCAGCGACCGTATGGCGAACGCGTCGGCGCCTACATCGATGCGTTGCGATCGCTCGCGCGCGACAACGGCGTAGAGCTGGACATCGAAGCCGGCACGCCGGTCGATGCGGCGGCGATCGCCGCCGCGGAAAAACGCCTCGGATTCGCATTGCCGCCGGAGTTCGTTTCGCTGCAGCGCACGCTGGGCGCGATCCGCATCGGCGACCACGGGATGACCCGGGTGGCGTCGCTGCGCGATGCGTACGGCGCGATCGTCACGGACTGGGGCACGCCGGAATCGGCGATGACCGACGACTATTCACCGAAGATGCAGGAACTGCTGCGCGCGAGCACGCTGTTGTTCACCGAAGTCGGCGACGGCCTTGGCGGCCTGGTGTACCGGCCGCCGCCGACGAAGGCGTGTGGCGGACGCGGCATCTACTATTGGACCTCGCAGGAGGGCAGCGAACACAACCTGTCCGCCAATGGCGCGTGCCCGGATTTCACCGGCGCGTTCCGCTGGCTCCTCGAAGGCTTTGTCGTTGCCGACTTCGCCGATGATCTCGACGAGGAAAAGGGCATCGTGCTGGTCGACAGCTCGATCGGCGGGCAGACGCTGCGCCTTGGAGTTTCCGACGATCCCGGCTTCGCGGTCGGCATCGCGCAGCGCTGGAACGGGCCATACTGATCAGGATGCCCCGCGGCTCTCGCGACCGCTGAGCCGCGCAAGCTCGGCGCTGCAGGAGCGATTCCTGCCGTTCGGCTCGGCGGCATTGACGCGCACCGGTCCCGCCGACACCATGGCGCGGTCGCCCAGGGGCGGGTCCGGATGGACTTCAGGGTTTGCACCGCGTGCGGTCTTGCGACGGCCGCAGGTATCGATCGCTGTCCGCGTTGCGACGCTGCCACCGTCGCCGCGGACGCGCGCACGTTCGTCGGGCAGATGTTCGGCAAGTACCGCCTTGTCGACCTCATCGGCAGCGGCGGCATGGGCGTGGTGCTGCGCGGCACGCATGCGACGCTCGGGCGGGACGTCGCGGTCAAGCTGCTGCAGCCGGGGCTCGGCGATGCGGCGTTCCGCGAGCGCTTCCTGCGCGAGGCGCGCCTGCTGGCCGGCCTGCACCACCCGAATGTCGTCGAGGTGCACGACTTCGACGTATCGCCCGGCGACGTACCGTACTACGTCATGGAATTGCTCGTCGGCGACAGTCTCGCGCGACGCATCGCAGACGCGCCGCGCGGACTGTCCTGGCCGGACTGCGTGCCGATCCTGCGCGGCATCGTCGCTGCGCTGTCGTACGCGCACGGGCGTGGCATCGTCCATCGCGACCTCAAGCCCGACAATGTCTTCATCGTGCGCGATGCCGGCGGCGAGCGCGTCAAGCTGCTCGACTTCGGCATCGCGCGCCTCGTTGACGAGGGCGCCGATGCGCCGACGCGCCTGACCCAGACGGGACTCGTGATCGGCACGCCGCAGTATTTCGCGCCGGAGCAGTTTTACGGCTATCCGGTCACGCTCGCGACCGATCAGTACGCATTGGCGCTGCTCATCGCCGAAATGCTGCGCGGTCGACCGTTGCGCAGCGGGCGCAGCTTCAGCGAGATCAGCCTCGAAGGCCTCGCGCGGGCGCCGGCGGGCATCACCGCGGAACTGCCGACCGGTACGCCGGCTGCCGTGGTGCAGGCGCTCGCGGTCGCGCTTGCGGTCGATCCGGACGAGCGTCACGCCTCGGTCGAGGCGTTCGCGCACGCGCTCGGTCTTGACGAACGCACCGCGCAGGCGCCGGTGGGCGCGCCGACGCGACCGGCACCGCGCCTCACCGCGCCGGCACCGGGGACGACGCGACTCGTGGTCGCGCGTTCGCCGCGGCGCACGTTCGCCATCGCACTCGCGCTTGCGGCAGCCCTGCTCGTCGCGGCGGCGTTCCGGTACGCACAGCATCGAAATGCTTCGGCGCCGCCTTCCGCGAGCGCCCCTTCGGCGGAAGAAGCCGCGCCCGGCGTGGCGACGATCGAAGCCCAGCCGAAGGGCTGGCTGCGCCGCCGCGCCGAGTTGAGGGTCCCGGTCGACGCGCGCAGCGTGCTCACGCGCACGCTCGATGTCGCCGTGCTCGCCTCGGCCGATGGCTGGTACCTGCGTCCCCTCGACCGCGATGTCGAGGCGAGTCGCGTCACGTTGCCGGCGGGCCAGCGCCTCATCGGTGCGCTCGAAGACGGCAGTCTCGCCGTGCTCGAAGGCGCCGAGCTGCGCGCGGTCGATCCGCTCAAAGGCGCGGCACGGCCGCTGGCGCGCCTGCCGGGCGCGATCGATGCCGCGTCGATGCTGACGCTCGCGCCGGATGGTCGCGCGGCGCTCGTCGTGTCGACGCAAGGTGCGGTGCTGTACCGGCGCGATGGCGATGCGTTCAAGGAGGTGGCGAAGTGGCCTGAAACAACTTCCGCGCAAGCGGTCGCGTTGTCGCGCGAACAGGTCGCGCTGGTCACCGGGGATGCAAAGCGCGTGCGTGTCTGGCGTCGCGACGGTACGCCCGTACTCGACCAGGCGCTCGACCTTGGTGGCGTGCGCGAGATTGCCCTGCTCGACGCGCCGGGGCGTTTGGCGCTGGCCGCAAGCGGGCCTGAATTGCTGGTACTCGACCTTGCCGGGCATGCCGCGCCGCTGGTGCTGTCGCTGCCACAGGGTGCGCAGGCGCTGGCGTGGATCGCCGATGCGCCGACCCTGCTTGCCGCGGGCGATCGCGGCATCGCGCTCGTGCGCGACGGCGCATTCCTTTCCGAGCGCAGCGAAGACATCGTCAGCGCGAGCGGTGGGCTACACGCCGACGGCAGTGGCGTGCTCGCGCTCGACACGAATACCCACAAGCTCGCATGGCTCGACTACGGTGTATTGCCGCTGGCCGAGCAGCACGCGCTCGGCACGCAGGAAACCTGGGCTCTGCATGCGACCACGCAACCCGCGGCAGTGTTCGTCGGCTCACGCGACGGCACGTTGCACGAGCTCTCGCACGGCGCGATCAAGCACCACGCGCTGCACACCGACGGCGTGACCGCACTGGCGGGCGATGCCGAGCACCTGGCCAGCGCATCGGACGATCGCACGCTCGCGATCTGGAACCTGCCGGCGATGGACGTGCAGTGGCGCACGCGCGGCCACGACTATCTCGTCAACCAGCTCGTGCTCGCCAACGGCTCGTTGTGGTCGAGCTCGTCCGACGGAACGCTCAAGCGCTGGCGCTGGCCGACGCTGGAAGAAGAAGAGACGATCGACCTGCGCGCGTTGACCGGCGCGCCCGATACGAACCTGCATGCGTTCTGGATCGACGCCAGCGCGACGCACGCGCTGGTCGGTACCTGGAACGACCGCCTGATTGCGCTCGATCGCGTCGACGGGCGCTGGCGTGCGCGCTCGATGCCGATCGACAGCCACGGCGGCTATCGTCTGGTCGAGGTGCCGAACGCGCACATCGTCGTCGTGCTTGGCACGGAGCCGACGCGCGTTCATGTCTGGGATATCGATGAGCGGCATCTGCTGCGCGTGCCGGATCTGGACGATGCGTTGTTCGGTCTCGCCGTTGACCGCGAAGGGCAGGGGGTGTACGCCGCGGGCCGTGGCGTGATCGTGCATTGCGTGTTCGAACGCGCGGCCGCAGGCCTGAGCGTGCGCATCGCCGCAGCCCGACGCAGCGAGCTGCGCGAGATCGGCGCGATCGACCTCGATCCCGCCACCGGCGTTCTCTGGATGGGCAACAACGCCGGCGGCCTGTTCGCGGTCGACACCGCCAGGCTGCCACCGCCGCTGCACGAAGCCCTGCTCGTGCCGGAGCCGTCCGGCTGAACGCCCACTGCGGCGGAACTGGCCTATAATCGTCGCCCCTGAAATTTTCCCGCTCCGGCCGGCACTGCGCGGCCGCGGCGTCCTTTCGTTCCACGGAGTCCTTGATGAGCATCGAAGAGCTTGAAAGCGTCGCCCAGGCGATGGTCGCACCGGGCAAGGGCATCATCGCGATCGACGAGTCGACCGCCACGATCAAGAAGCGCTTCGATTCGGTCGGCGTGCCGAACACCGAGGAAAACCGCCGCGCCTACCGCGAGATGCTGCTGACCGCGCCGAAACTCGGCGAGCACATCTCCGGCGCAATTCTTTACGATGAAACGATCCGCCAGGCGACCAAGGCCGGCGTGCCGTTCACCAAGATCATGATGGACGCCGGCATCCTGCCCGGCATCAAGGTCGACCTAGGCGCCAAGCCGCTGGCCGGTTTCCCGGGCGAGCTCGTCACCGAAGGCCTCGACGGCCTGCGCGAGCGCCTCGCCGAATACGCGCGCCTCGGCGCCAAGTTCGCCAAGTGGCGCGCGGTCATCACGATCGGCGAGGACACGCCGAGCGGGACCTGCATCGAGGCGAACTCGCATGCGCTCGCGCGCTACGCCGCGCTGTGCCAGGAAGCGGGCATCGTGCCGATGGTCGAACCGGAAGTGCTGATGGACGGTGACCACGACCTCGACGTCTGCTACGAAGTCACCGAGGCGACATTGCGATCGCTGTTCGGCGCGCTGTACGAGCAGAACGTGCTGCTCGAAGGCACGATCCTAAAGGCGAGCATGGTCGTGTCCGGCAAGGACTGCCCGGACCAGGCCGACGCCGACGAAGTCGCCGACGCGACCGTGCGCTGCCTCAAGTCCGCAGTGCCGGCGACGCTGCCGGGCATCGTGTTCCTTTCCGGCGGCCAGAGCGACGAGCAGGCGACCGCGCATCTCAACGCGATGAACCAGATGGGCCCGCACCCGTGGCCGCTGTCGTTCTCCTACGGCCGCGCGATGCAGACCGCCGCGCTGCAGCTGTGGGGCAAGGACATGCAGGCGAACTTCAAGGCCGCCCAGGACATGGTCGTGCTGCGCGCGCGCCAGAACGGACTCGCCGCCCTCGGCCAGTGGAAAAAGGTGGCGTGAGCCACGCGATCCCCCGGATCGCATCGAAGCAACGAAACGGGCGCCGCGGCGCCCGTTTTCATTTCCGGGCGCAGGCGCACGTCATGCCATCCGCGCTACGCTGTTGCAGCCGTGGCTTTCGCGGCGACGCGGGGGATTTGCATGCAGATGCCGGCGTTCGGATTCGACACGACCGACTGGGCGCGACTCGAGCCGAGCGAACACGCGGGCGAGCGCGGTGTCGCGTACTGGCGCACGCGCGAATTCGGCCCGTTGCGCGTGCGCATGGTCGATTATTCCGCCGGCTATCGCGCCGATCACTGGTGCCGCAAGGGCCATATCCTCCTGTGTGTCGAAGGGGAGCTGCGCACCGAGCTCGAGGACGGCCGCCACTTCACGCTCACGCCCGGCATGAGTTACCAGGTCGGCGATGGCGCGGAAGCGCATCGGTCGTCGACCGATGCCGGGGCTCGCCTGTTCATCGTCGACTGAGGCGCGGATGAAGACCATTGGCCTGATCGGCGGCATGAGCTGGGAATCGAGCGCGGGCTACTACCGCCTCGTCAACGAGGGCGTGAAAGGTCGCCTGGGCGGCCTGCATTCGGCGCGCCTCGTGCTCTACAGCGTCGACTTCCATGCCATCGAACGCCTGCAGCAGGCGGGCGACTGGGACGCAGCCGGCGTCGTGCTCGCCGATGCGGCGCGCGCGCTCGAACGCGCAGGTGCCGACCTGCTCGTCCTCTGCACGAACACGATGCACAAGGTCGCCGGTGCCATCGAGGCAGCGGTCGCCGTTCCGCTGCTGCACATCGCCGATCCGACCGGCGCGGCGATCCGGCGTGCCGGCTTAGGGCGCGTCGGGCTGCTCGGCACCCGCTTCACGATGGAACAGGCGTTCTACCGCGAGCGCCTGCGCGACGTTCACGGACTCGACGTGCTGGTGCCCGACGCCGCCAGCCGCGAAGTGGTGCATCGCGTGATCTACGAAGAGCTCTGCCTCGGCATGATCCGCGACGCGTCGCGCGAAGCCTATCGCGGCATCATGCGCGAGATGGTGGCGCGTGGCGCGCAGGCGATCGTGCTCGGCTGCACAGAGATCTCGCTGCTGGTCGGCCCCGCCGACGCCAGCGTCCCGCTGTTCGACACGACTGCGCTGCACGCCGATGCCGCGGTCGAGGCGGCACTGGCGACGACGTAGCGCCGGGGAGGCTGGCGTTCAGCCGAGCGATGCCAGCCACTCGTCGTCGGAACCTTCGTTTACGCCCTCGAACAGGAACGTCGACAGATAGCGTTCGCCGGTATCCGGCAGCATCGCGAGCAGCACCGAATCCTTCGGTGCACCTTCGGCCACCTTCAGCGCCGCGGCGAGCGTGGCGCCGGAGGAGATGCCGACGAAGATGCCTTCCTCGGCGGCGAGGCGGCGCGCGGTGTCGCGTGCGACGACGTCGTCGACCGGCTCGATCGCATGCGCGACCTTGCGGTCGAGCACGTCGGGAACGAAGTCCGGCGTCCAGCCCTGGATCTTGTGCGGTTTCCACTCGTTGCCCGACAGCAGCGCGGCGCCGGCGGGTTCGGTCGCGATGATCCGCACTTCCGGCCGCGCGACACGCAGCACCTCGCCGACGCCGGTCAGGGTGCCGCCGGTGCCCCAGCCGCTGACGAAATAGTCGAGGCGCCGGCCGGCGAAGTCGCGCAGGATTTCCGCTGCCGTGGTCTGGCGGTGATACGCAGGATTGGCGGGATTCTGGAACTGGCGCGCGAGGAACCAGCCGTGCTTCTTCGCCAGTTCCTCGGCCTTCTTCACCATGCCGCTGCCGCGTTCGGCGGCTGCGGTAAGGATCACCTTCGCGCCGTAGGCGCGCATGAGCTTGCGCCGCTCGATCGAGAACGTCTCGGTCATGATCGCGACGAACTTGTAGCCGCGTGCGGCAGCAACCATCGCAAGCGCGACGCCGGTATTGCCGGAAGTCGCTTCGACGATCGTGTCGCCGGGCTTGAGCAAGCCTTTCGCTTCGGCGTCGAGCACGATCGCGAGCGCGAGGCGGTCCTTGACCGAACCGCCAGGATTGAATGCCTCCACCTTCACGTACAACTCGACGTGCTTCGGGGCGATTCGGTGCAGCCTGGCTACCGGCGTGCGGCCGATGGTGTCGAGAATGCTGTCGTGGATCATGTCGGTGTCCTCAGGTCGATGCGGTCTGCTGTGCCGGGCAGTCCATGCGGAAAACGTCAAGCGGCGTGCGGGATGGACAGTTCGCGCAGCGCTACGAGCGGCGGCGCGCCGTACCAGTGCAGGGTTTCGGCAAGTGCCGCGACCTCGCCAAGGATCAGCAGCGCCGGCGAGCCTACTTTGTGCGCGTTCGCGGTTTGCGGCAACTGTCCGAGGGTGCCGGTGACGACCCGCTGCGATGCGCGCGAGCCGTTCTCGACCAGGGCGAACGGCGTCGTCGCGGCGCGGCCGTGCGCGAGCAGGCGCGCGCGCAACCGTTCGAGCCCGGCCACGCCCATGTAGATCGCGAGCGTCTGCCGCTCCTGCGCGAGGGCGCGCCAGTCGAGCGCATCGAACGAGTCGCGGCAGTGTGCGGTGACGAAGCGCACCGATTGCGCGTGGTCGCGGTGGGTCAGCGGCACGCCCGCGTACGCGGCGCAGGCGAGTGCCGCGGTAATGCCGGGCACGACCTCGTACGGAACGCCGTGCGAGCGCAGGAATTCGAGTTCTTCGCCGCCGCGGCCGAACACGAACGGATCGCCGCCCTTGAGGCGCACGACGCGGCGCCCGGCGCGCGCCTGTTCGAGCATCAGCTGGTGGATCGCGTCCTGGGATGTCGAGTGGCCGCCGCCGCGCTTGCCGACCTCGATGAACTCGGCGTCGCGGCGCGCGAGCGCGAGCACCTCCGCGCTGACCAGCCGATCGTGCAGGATCACGTCGGCCTGGTTCAGCGCACGCAGCGCCTTCAGCGTGAGCAGGCCCGGATCGCCGGGACCGGCGCCGACCAGCGCGACGCGGCCTTCGGCCGGCGCCGTCGGCGCGTGCAGCGACGCTTCGAGCGCGGCTTCGGCGAGCGCCGGCTGGCGCGCGCGCAGGAAGGCCATCAGCGGACTGTCGAACAGCGCGTCGTACCAGTGCCGACGCGCGGCGGGTGCCGGCAGGCGGGTGCGAATACGCGTGCGGAAGCGTTCGAGCAGGGTCGCGAGCGCGCCGAGGTCGGGATCGAGCAGGGTTTCCAGACGTTCGCGCAGGCGTCGCGCAAGCATCGGTGCGCTGCCCCCGGACGAGATCGCGACGATCACCGGCGAGCGGTCGACGATGGCCGGCACATGGAATGTCGACAGCCCGGCGTCGTCCACGACATTCGCGAACAGGCGCCGATGCGCGGCGTCGCTCGCCACCGCCTCGTTGGTCGCGCGGTCGGCGGTGGCGGCAACCACCAGCCAGCTGCCGTCGAGCCAGCGCTCCGCGTAGGGGCCGTCGAGATGGTGAATGCGCCGGTCGGCCGCCAGCCGCGCCAGCTGGGGCGTAAGCGCAGGCGCGCCGACGGTCACATCCGCGCCCGCCGCGAGCAGCGCGGCGACCTTGCGCGCGGCCACCTCGCCGCCACCGACGACGAGCACCGGGCGGCGCGCCAGGTCGACGAACAACGGGAACAAGTTCATGGGATTCGGCCGGATTCGACGCCTGCAGCGCGGTCTTCCATGCTCGGTGGCGGCCCGGCTGCGTGGAAATGACTTGTGGCGACGCGGATATGCCCGCGGGTTATCGCCGCGGCGGTCGACCGGCGCGCGCCCAGCGATGGACGTATGGACGTCCAAACATTCATGCGCTAGTCTCGCTTGACCAGGGGCGGCCATCCGGCCGTCCGAACGCAGGGGATTGCCATGAAATACGCATCGGTCAAGCACATGTGCTGTTGTAGCTCCGCCATCCGCCATGCCTCGACGAACCGATTGCGACCACCTGCGGACCCCTCGCCATGACCCTCACCCAGCTTCGTTACCTCATCGCCATCGCCGATTCCGGCCTCAACATCACCCTCGCCGCCGAGCGCGTCCACGCGACCCAGCCCGGGCTAAGCAAGCAGCTCAAGCAGCTCGAGGAAGAACTGGGCTTCACGCTGTTCACCCGTCGCGGCAAGAGCCTCGAAGCGATCACCGCCGCTGGCGCGCAGGTGATCGAACGCGCCCGCATCATCCAGTCCGAAGCCGCGAACATCCGCGCGCTCGCCGCGAACCTGCGCAACGAAGCGCAGGGTGAATTGCGCATCGCCACCACGCATACCCAAGCCCGCTACGCGCTGCCGCCGGCGATCGCCGCCTTGCGCAAGCGCTACCCGGAAGTCGGCGTGCACCTGCAACCGGGCGGTGATGCGGAAATCCTCGAACTCCTCGAACGCGGCCTGACCGATCTTGCGGTGGTGTCGACCGCCGGAACGCCGCCTCCCGCCGGGCTCGCCCTGCCGGTCTACCGTTGGGATCGCGTCGCCCTGGTCCCGCGTGGCCACCCGTTGACGAAGTCCGGGCATGCGCCGACCCTGGCCGAGCTGTCCGCGCATGCGCTGGTCAGCTACGAATCTTCACTGAAACCGGAGTCGTCATTGCGACGCGCGTTCGACGAAGCGGGCTTGCCGCTGCGCCTCGCGTTCACCGCGCGCGATGCCGACCTCATCCGCACCTACGTCGGTGCCGGCCTCGGCGTCGGCGTGCTTGCCGAGATGGCGCTCGACGAATCCGACCGCGAAGTCGTCGGCCTCGACCTTGGCGGCCTGTTGCCCTCGTGCACGACCTGGATCGTGCTGCGCCGCGACCGCGTGCTGCGCGAATACGCACTCGAGTTCATCGCGCGCTTCGCCCCGCACATCGACCGCCGCGACGTGCGCCGCGCATTCGACCATGGCATCGCCGCGGACGAATGGCCGCTGCCGCCACGTTGGCGCGATCTCGATCCGGCGCGCATGGCGGCGTGAATCCCCTGCTCGACGCGGATGGGGCCAAACCACCCCGTCCGCGTGGTGCAAGGCCCTGCGCAGAGGGACAGGAATCGCTGCTCGATCCGCGCTGGTCCGCGCCGAGGTTGTGTTCACACTTCTACATGCAGGCCGCATTCGCGCTTGAGGCCGAAGAAGCGCGTGTCGTCGGCGGCCATGCCTGCATGCCATGCGCGCGTCGTGTGCACGTCGCCGATCGAGATGTAGCCTTCGTCCCACAGCGGGTGGTACGGCAGCGCGTGTTGCGCGAGATACCGGCCGATGTCGCGGTCGCTCCAGTCGGCGATCGGGTGGGCCTTCCAGCGGCCGTTGCGCAGTTCGACGAAGTCGGTACCGGCGCGGCTTGCCGATTGCGCGCGACGCAGGCCTGCAAACCAGCTGCGCGCTCCGAGTTCGTCGAGCGCGCGCTGCATCGGCTCGACCTTGCGCAGGCGGTTGTAGCGCTCGATGCCGTCGAGCCCCTGTTCCCACAGGCGACCCAGGCGTGCTTCCATCCAGGCGATGCCGATCTGCGGACGGTATACCTTGAGATTGAGTCCGAGTCGCTCGGTCAGCGTGTCGGCGAAGCGATACGTTTCCGCAAACAGGTAGCCGGTATCGACAAGGATCACCGGAATGTCGCGACGCCTGCGCGTGACCACGTGCAGCATCGCGGCAGCCTGCGCGCCGAAACTCGACGACAGCACCTGGTTGCCGGGCAGGGTGTCGAGCATCCATTCGACGCGCGCTTCGGTGGCCTGCTCGCCGAGCCAGCGGTTGAGTTCGGCGAGGGCGCGGGCATCCTCGGCCGCACTGACCAGATCCGGCGGAATCATGGCGCCACCTCGGCCGCGATGCGCGGCGCCGGCGCAACCACGCCGGTACGCAGCAGGAAATCGCCGAAGCCCTCGTTCGCTTCGCGCTCGCCCGCGTACAGCGCCAACAGCAGGTCGAGGGTTTCGAGGATTTCGGTTTCGGCGATGTTTTCCCGATGCAGGCGATTGAGCCGGCGCCCGCCGAAATCGGCGCCGAGGCGCAGGTCGTAGCGACCCGGCGCGCGACCGACCAGCGCGATCTCGCCGAGGTAGGGGCGCGAGCAACCATTCGGGCAGCCGGACACCCGCAACAGGATCGGCGCGTCGGCGAGCCCGTGCGCGACGAGCCGGCGCTCGATCTTTTCGAGCAGGTCGGGCAGGTAGCGTTCCGCTTCGGCCATCGCGAGGCCGCAGGTTGGCAACGCGACACAGGCGATCGCGTGACGGCGGATCGCGCTGCCGCGACGCCAGCCGTCGAGGCCGTGGCGCGCGACGAGCGCGTCGATCGTCGCGCGTTCGGCGGGTTCGACGTTCGCGATGATGAGGTTCTGGTTGCAGGTGAGCCGGAAGTCGCCGCGATGCACGCGCGCTATATCGCGCAGTCCGCTCGACCATGCCTGTCCTGGCCGATCGGCGACGCGGCCGGCTTCGACCTGCAGGGTCAGGTGCGCGCGGCCGTCGCTGCCTTCGATCCAGCCGTAGCGGTCGCCGTTGTGGTCGAAACGGAACGCGCGCGCTGGCGCGAGCGCGAAGCCGAGGCGGCGTTCGAGTTCGGCCACGAACGCGTCGAGGCCGTGATGGTCGAGCGTGTACTTGAGACGCGCATGCTTGCGCTCGCTGCGGTTGCCCCAGTCGCGCTGCACGCCGATCACCTGTTCGGCCACCGCGAGCACCTGCTCCGGCGTGACGAAGCCGATTACGTCGGCCAGACGCGGGTAGGTGGTCGGATCGCCATGCGTTGCGCCCATGCCGCCGCCGATCGCGGCGTTGAAGCCGGCGAGTTCACCGTGTTCGAGGATCGCGATGAAGCCGAGGTCCTGCGCGAACACGTCGACATCGTTGGTCGGCGGCACCGCGATGCCGATCTTGAACTTGCGTGGCAGGTAGGTTGCCCCGTACAGCGGCTCGTGTTCGTCGCTGCCGGCGATCCTTTCCTCGTCGAGCCAGATCTCGTGGTACGCGCGCGTCTTCGGCAGCAGGTGCTCGGACAGGCGCTTCGCCCATCCGTACGCCTGTGCGTGCGCGGATGATTCGACCGGATTGGCGGAAGCGACGACGGTGCGGTTGACGTCGCCGCAGGCGGCGATCGTGTCGACCAGCGTTGCATTGATCGCGGCGATCGTCTGCTTCAACTCGCGCTTGATCACACCGTGCCACTGGAACGTCTGGCGCGTGGTGATGCGCAGCGTGCCGTTGGCGTAGTCGCGCGCGATCGCGTCGAATGCGAGCCATTGCGCCGGCGTCACCACGCCGCCGGGCAGGCGCGCGCGGATCATGAACGAATGCGCCGGTTCGAGCTTCTGCAGGCGACGCTCGTCGCGCAGGTCGCGGTCGTCCTGCTGGTAGCTGCCGTGGAACTTCAGCAGCTTGTTGTCGGCATCGCTGATCGCGCCGGTGACTGGATCGGCCAGCGTCGCGAGCAGCGTGCCGCGCAGGTGGCGGCTGTCGGCCTTGATGCGTTCGAGTTCGGAAAGAATGGTGGGCATCTGGGTGATTGGAACCCTGCTTGAAGTGTGCGGCCGCTGATCGTGCTGGATATCGATGGATGTGCCGGCGCAACAGCGTGGCAAACCTCCGCTCTCCCTGAGCGCAGCGACGAAGGCGCGACCCGCGTCAATAGACATCGCGCGCATAGCGACCCTCCACGACGAGTTGCGCCAGGTGTTCCTCGGCGCGCTCGCGGTCGACGCCGCCGTGTTCGACAAGCACGTCGCGCAGTGCGGCGTGCACATCCTTCGCCATGCGCATGGCGTCGCCGCAGACGTAGACGTGGGCGCCGCCTTCGAGGCGGGCGTACAGTTCTCGGCCGTGTTCGCGCACGCGCTGCTGCACGTAGGTTCCGGCGCTGTCGCGCGAGAATGCGAGGTCGAGGCGGTCGAGCGACCCGTCGCGCAGCGCGTCCTGCCATTCGGTCTGGTAGAGGAACTCGCTCGCGAAATGGCGGTTGCCGAACACGAGCCAGTTGCGGCCGGTTGCGCCGGTTTCGCGACGCTCCTGCACGAACCCGCGGAACGGTGCGACGCCGGTGCCGGGACCGATCATGACGAGGTCGCGCGTGCCGTCGCGCGGCAGGCGGAAGCGCTCGTTCGGTTCGATGTAGACCGACATCAGCGCGTCATCGCCCGCATCGGCGAGATGGCGCGAGGCGCTGCCGTGATGGCGCGTCCCGAACGCTTCGTAATCGACCACGCCGACGGTCAGGTGCGCCTCGTCGCCGACCGCCTTGCGGCTCGATGCGATCGAATACAGGCGCGGCGCGAGCGGGCGCAGTGCGGCGACCAGCGACGGCGCATCCCACGCCCGCGGCTGCTCGCGCAGCAGGTCGACCGGCTGGCGCGCGCGCAGGAACGCGGCCAGCTCGGGCGCACGATCCGGCGCGAGCAGGCGATCGAGGTCGGCGTCGCGGCTGCGTTCGGCATGCAGCGCGACGAACGGCCGTGCGAGGCGGGTCAGTTCGCGCTCGCGCGCGAGCCACTGGCGCAGCGGCAGGCTGCGGCCGTCGTGCGTGACGAGCGCATCGCCGTCGAGCGCGGTGGCGGCGAGCACGGCGTCGACGACGGCGGGCGGGTTCACCGGCCACACGCCGAGTGCATCGCCGGGCTCATAGACGAGGCCGGAGCCTTGCAGCGAAAACTCGACATGGCGCACGTCGCGCGCGGCATCGCGCGCGACGATGCGCTGGTTCGCCAGCACGGGCGCCGCAAACGGATGCTCGCGCGAAGGCGCGGCAGCGGCGGTCGGCTGCGGACGCAGTGGCGTGACCGTGGCGAGCGGCGCGCCGCGCAGCAGCTCGCGCGCGCCGGCGAGCGCACGCGCGCGCCACGGGTTCGCGACCGTTTCGAGGTCGACGTCGGCTTCGACGAGATCGAGCGCACGGATGGCGCCGAGCTCCGCGAGTCGCGCATCGAGGTTGCGGCCGATGGCGCAGAACTTCGGATAGCTGGAGTCGCCGAGCGCGAGGACGCCGTAGTGCAACCCGGTCAGCCTCGGCGCACGCTTGCCGGCGAGGAACTCGAGGAAGGAGCGCGCGTCGTCGGGCGGGTCGCCATCGCCCTGGGTGCTGATGACGACCAGCAGCAGGCGTTCCCGTGCTAGTTCGCGCATCGGATACGCGCCCGAGCTGCTCAGTCGCACCGACAGGCCGGCGCCTTCGGCGTCGCGGGCAAGCTTTTCGGCGACGCGGCGAGCGTTGCCGGTCTGGCTACCATGGAGGATGGTCAGGCGTTCCAGCTCGGGTGCTTCGCGCAGCGGCTCCGCGACCGGGCGCGCAGGCGCGGTGCGCGCGAGTGCGGCAGCGTAGCCGGACAACCACCACAGTGCTCCGGCATCGAGGCCGTCGAACAGGCGCAGGGCCTCGGCGGATTTTTCCTCGGGCAACGGCAGCGCCGGCAAGGGCGATACGGCAGGCACGGCATCCATCCATCTGGACGTCCAAACGTCCACGAACCCGGATGCTAGGCGCGCCGGCGCCGCTGCGGAAAGAATGCGTGGTTATGCGCTTATGCGTGCGCCAGTTCGCGCCGGCAGGCAGCCGCGACCGCGCCGCCGAAGCAGCAAAGAACCAGCGAGGTCGGCGTGTCCGCGCCCGCCAGCCATGCGCGCGCTTCGCGCACCGCGATCGCCGCGGCCGCCTCGATCGGATATCCGAACACGCCGCAGCTGATCGCCGGGAATGCGATGCTGCGGACGCCGTGCGCGTGCGCGAGTCGCAGGCTGTTGCGGTAGCAGGCGGCGAGCAGGTCGGCTTCGCCGCGGTCGCCGCCGTGCCAGACCGGGCCGACCGTATGGACGACCCAGCGCGCCGGCAGGTCGAAGCCGGGCGTGATGCGTGCCTCGCCGGTCGGGCACCGCACGCCCGGTCGCAGCTCGGGGAGGGCGCGGCAGGCGGCCAGCAGGCCGGGACCGGCGGCGCGGTGGATCGCTCCGTCGACGCCGCCGCCACCGAGCAACGCCTCGTTTGCCGCGTTGACGATCGCATCGACGGCGAGCGTCGTGATGTCGGCTTCGATGACCTGCAGCAGTGGACTCATGGGCGGCAGGTGGTGCCTGGCTGGACTCATGCAATGCATTGTTTTACCAGCATTCGTGCGCAATCTTTGCTGCACTGCAAACAATTTGTACCTGCGGGTATTGAAATTATGTTGCCTAGGACATAATATTCGCGGCATCCATGATCCAGACCACCGACAACACGTTCGCCTACCGCCTGCACGACGTCACCCGGCTCATGCGCAAGCATTTCGACCGCCGCGCGACGCGCCTGCAGCTGACCCGTGCGCAGTGGCGTGCGCTCAAGGTGATACGCCGCCACGAGGGGCTGAGCCAGGCCGAGCTGGCCGATAACCTCGACATGCAGCCGATCCCGGTCGGTCGCGTGATCGACCGCCTCGAGAAGACCGGCTTCGTCGAGCGGCGCGCGGATCCCACCGACCGCCGGCGCTGGCGCCTGCACCTGGCGGCCAAGGCCCACGCGATCGTCGACGAGATGGAAGTGATCGGCGCTGGCCTGCGCGAGGAAGCACTGCGCGGCGTGAAGCCCGCCGATTTCGAAGCCCTGCTGCGCGTGCTTGCGCAGATCAAGGACAACCTGGTCGCGCTCGATGGCGCACCGACCGAAGAACGAGGCAAGTCATGACCGAGCAACAACCGAAGGTCGAACCCGCGATCGCCGCGCCGAAGCCGGCGAAGAACCGCACGCGCATGCTGATGTGGGTGCTGGGGCCCGCGCTGGTGCTCGGCGCCGGTGGCTGGCTCTACCTGACTTCCGGGCGCTACGCCTCGACCGACAATGCCTATGTGCAGGCCGATCGCGTCACGATCGCGCCGCAGATCGGTGGCCGCGTGGTCGAGGTGAACGTGCGCGAGAACCAGGCGGTGAAGCGCGGCGACGTGCTGTTTCGCATCGACGCCGAACCACTCGAGATCGCGGTTGCGCGCATGCAGGCACAGGTCGAGTCGGTGCGCAGCCTGCTCGACGCCGCACGCAGCGGCTACAGCGCGGCGCAGGCCGACGTGCGTTCCGCGGTGGCCGACCTCGACTACAAGAAGCAGCAGTTCCAGCGCCTGGAGGAGCTGCGCGCGCGCGGCCTGGTCGCACAACAGGCGCTCGACGACGCGGCCAACAACCTCGCCGCCGCGCGCGCCAAGCAGGACTCGAACAACGCCGCGCTGAGCAAGGCGCAGAACATGCTGGGTGGCCTGCCGAGCACGCCCGATGAGCAGCTCGCCGGTTACAAGCTCGCGCTGGCTCAGCTCGCGCAGGCGAGGCTCGACCTCGAGCACGCGACCGTGCGCGCGCCGATCGACGGCACCATCGGCAAGACCAGCCTGCAGCCGGGCGATTTCCTCGGCGTCGGCCAGGCAGCGATGCCGCTGGTCGCGAACACGCTGTGGGTCGATGCGAATTTCAAGGAGACGGACCTGACGCACGTGGTTGTCGGCCAGCCGGCTTCGATCGAGGTGGACACGTTCCCGGGTCGCAAGTGGCAGGCGCGCGTCGCCTCCATCAGCCCGGCTTCGGGCTCGGAGTTCTCGCTGCTGCCGGCGCAGAACGCGACCGGCAACTGGGTCAAGATCGTGCAGCGCATCCCGGTGCGCCTCGCGCTCGAAACACCGCAGCAGGATGGCCTGATCCTGCGCGCCGGCATGAGTGCGGTCGTCGACATCGACACCGGCCGGCAGAACTCGCCGATCGGGCGTTGGCAGGGCAGCGACACGACGTCGCCGACACGCGTCGCGCAAGCGCCTTGACTGGTTGGCGCCACTCGAGCAACACCATCCCCACCCACCCTTCCCCTTCGACGGCGCCCAGGACCGGCCTTGAAGGGAAGGACTGAACCTGACGGAAACACACCATGTTTCGCGAACACGCACTTGAACCGCTGATCGACACCTTCGCATGGCAGCAGCACGCGACGCCGGCGCCGGCGGCATCGGCGCTAGACATCGCCTTCGCCTTCACCGACCGCACCGGCGAACTGTCGCCGGTCTACCGCGAGATCGCGCGGCGCATCGCCAGCGCAGCATTCACGCGTCACGCCAGTACGCTCGGCGACGCGCTGCGTTGAAGCGCGCATGAGTACGACGGTCGCCACCCACCGCGAAGTCGCCAATCGCGGCCTGCTGGTCGTGTCGGTGATGCTTGCGACGCTGATGCAGGCGCTCGACACGACGATCGCGAACGTCGCGCTGCCGAACATGCAGGGCACGCTGTCGGCGACCCAGGACCAGGTCTCGTGGGTGCTGACGTCCTACATTGTCGCCGCCGCGATCGCGACCCCCGCAACCGGCTGGCTTGCCTCGGTGATGGGACGCCGACGCCTGCTGCTGATCGCGATCAGCGGCTTCACCGTTGCCTCGGTGTTGTGCGGCATGGCGACCAGCATCGGCGCGATGGTCGCGTTCCGCCTGTTGCAGGGCCTGTTCGGGGCGGCCCTGGTGCCGCTCTCGCAGTCGACCCTGCTCGACGTCTATCCGCGCGAGAAGCACGGCGCCGCGATGGCACTGTGGGGCATGGGCGTGATGATCGGCCCGATCCTCGGGCCGCCGCTCGGTGGCTGGCTGACCGAAGCCTACAGTTGGCATTGGGTGTTCCTGATCAATGTGCCGATTGGCGCGCTCGCGCTGTTTGGCGTCGCCGCCAGCCTGCCGACCGACGACACGCATCAGACGCGTTTCGACTGGCGTGGGTTCGCGTTCCTCGCGATCGGCATTGGCGCGCTGCAGCTGTTCCTCGATCGCGGCGAGCAACAGGACTGGTTCGGTTCGGTCGAGATCCGGATCGAGGCAGCGCTCGCGTTCCTCGGCTTCTATCTGTACGCGGTGCACTGGAAGTTCAGCCCAAGGCCGTTTCTTGATCTTGGCCTGTTCGCCGACCGCAACTTCCTTGCCAGCAACCTCTTCATCTTCGTGCTCGGCGTGGTGTTGTTCGCGACGATGGCGCTGCTGCCGCCGTTCCTGCAGGGCCTGATGAATTATCCGGTCGTCAGCACCGGCCTGCTGCTCGCACCGCGCGGCATCGGTACCCTCATCGCGATGATGATCGTTGGGCGGCTGCTCGCGCGCGGCGCCGACGCGCGCGTGCTCGCCGGCATCGGCATGCTGCTGACCGCGTTCTCGCTGTGGCAGATGATGCACTTCAATCTCGAGGTGCCGCAGCACTTGATCGTCACCAGCGGCATGATCCAGGGCCTCGGCCTCGGCCTCGTGTTCGTGCCGATCTCGACCGTCGCCTATTCGACCCTGCCGATGAGCGCGCGCACCGAAGCGGCCGGAATCTTCAGCCTGATGCGCAACATCGGCTCCAGCGTCGGCATTTCGGTCGTGATGACGCTGTTGTCGCGCAACACCCAGCTCAACCACGCCGAGATCGCGTCGCGGCTGACACCGTTCGGCGACAACGCGGCGCAGATCGCCGCGACGGTCGGCCATTCCGCCGGCGGCCTCGCCGCGTTGAATGGCGAGGTCACGCGCCAGGCGAGCGGCATCGCCTTCCTCAACGACTTCTGGCTGATGATGGTGATGACGCTCGCGGCGATCCCGCTGCTGCTGTTGCTGCGGCCGGTCAGGCATGCGATGGCGCCGGCGGTGGTGGCGGATCATTGATCGCGGGGCAGGCCGAGCGCACCGCGCGAGTCCCGCCGCATGTCGCGATGCCCACGATGGTCGCCGAGCCGGCAGCACCCGCGTTGCGCGTACCGCCCTGCGGAGCGGCCAAAGCGCGCCGGCCATCCGCTCGCGCTAGCATGGTGCGATGGTCACCGATGCCGATTCGCTGCCGCTGCCGCACCTCGATTGCGCTGTCGCGCGCCTGCGCCCTTGGCGGGCGGACGACCTCGACAGCCTGGTCGCGAACGCGAGCCACGCCGATGTCTCGCGCGGCTTGCGCGACCGCTTTCCGTATCCGTATACCGGCGAGGACGGTCGCGCCTGGCTCGCGCGTGCGGTCGATGAGTCCGATCGTGCGTGGGCGATCGAGGTCGAAGGCGTTGCGGTCGGTGGCGTGAGCCTGCATCCGGGCGCCGATGTTCATCGCCATTCGGCCGAACTCGGCTATTGGCTCGGCCGCCGCTATTGGGATCGCGGCCTGATGAGTGCGATCATCGGCGCGTTCGCACCGCGCGCGATGAGCGCGTTCCGCCTGCATCGCCTGTACGCGACCGTGTATGCGAACAATCCCGCGTCGATGCGCGTGCTGGAGAAGGCCGGCTTCGAGCGCGAGGGCGTGCAGAAGTCGGCGGTGGTCAAGCGCGGCGAGTTGCTCGACATCATCGTTTACGCGCGGACCCGCGAATGTCTCGATCCCGACGGTTCCGCCGCCACGGTTCTGCAACAATGACGTCGCCGCCGTGGTTGGTGGCGCGACAGCAACCAGCGAGGCGCGGCGACGATGAGCAAGGACAAGGACAAGCCCTCACCCTGGGCGCAGGCACGCCCGCGCTCCGATCGGCGCGACGGCGCGCGCCCCATGCCTGCGCGCGATGGTCGTTCCGGTCGCGACGACGAGCGCGCGCGCGCATACATCGAGGGCCGTGATGCAGCGTCACGTCCGCGACGGGCGCATCCGTCGCCGCGCACGCAGGCCGCCGAACCCGAGGCCGTGGCGGCGACGCCGAAAGTGCCGCGCGAGCAACGCCTGTACGGACTCAACGCCTGCCTCGCCGCGTTCGCGCGACGGCCCGAGGCGTTGCGCAAGGTGTATCTCACCGAGGCGCGCATCCCGGCGCTGAAGGCAGTGCTAGCGTGGTGCGTGAAGCAGCGCATCGGCTATCGCATCGTCGAAGCGGCCGACCTCGACAAGCTGACCGCGTCGCGCCATCACGAGGGCGTCTGCTTCGACCTGTTGCCGCCCACGCCACTGTCGCTGCACGCGCTGCTCGAGCGGCAACCGCGCGCACCGGCGCCGTCGCTGCTGCTGTGGCTGGATGGCGTCGGCAATCCGCACAATCTCGGCGCGTTGCTGCGCAGCGCCGCGCACTTCGGTGTCGGCGGGGTGATCGTGTCCGCGCAGGCGGGACTCGACGTGTCCGGGGCGGCCGCGCGCGTGGCCGAAGGCGCGGCGGAAGTCGTGCCGCTCGTGCAGGCGGACTCATCGGAGGCGCTCGCCGCCCTGCATGAACACGGCTACACGCTGGCGGCAACCGTGCCGCGCGACGGCACGCCGCTGTACGCGACGACGTTGCCGCCGCGGCTCGTGCTGGTGTTCGGCGCGGAAGGCGAGGGCATGAGCGGCCCGATGATCGACGCAGCCCGGCTGCGCCTGACGATTCCCGGCAGCGGCTTGATCGAAAGCCTCAATGTCGCCGCCAGCGTCGCGGTGCTGCTCGGCGAGTACTGGCGCAGCGTGAAGATGCGCGAATGCCCGGCGTGAACGAATTTCTCCCTCTCCCCGGCGGGGAGAGGGGACAGGCGCGTGTGGGAGCCGGGATCAATGTTTGCCGTCGTCCTGAGCGAACGCGCCGGGTGCGGAGCCGAAGTCGCCATTCGCCTGTGCCGCGAGCCAGGCGGTCACCGCATAGGCGGCGACGTTCTGTCGCAACTGAACCGCATCGATCTTGTCGAACGTGTCATTGGCCGTGTGATGCCAGTCGAAATAGCGCGTCGCGTCCTGGTGCAAGGACACACCGGCCATGCCGACGGCATGTACCGCGGACAGGTCCGAACCGCCATTGCCGGGTTCATCGGCGGCGTATTCGATGTCGAGTGGCTTCAGGACCTCGGCGATCTGCGCAATCGCGCCGCGTGCTTCAGATTTCACGCTTGCGCTGATTTTCCAGATCCGGTCGGCGCCGGCGTCGGATTCGCTGCCGAGCACGGCCTTGGCGATCTGCGCCTTGTGCGCTTGTGCATAGGCCTTGCCGCCGAACAGGCCCGATTCCTCGTTCGCGAACGCGACCACCCGGATGCTGCGCGCGGGCCGATGCGGCAACGCGGCGATCGCGTGCGCGGCGCCGACCGCTATGCCGATGCCGGCGGCGTCGTCGATCGCACCGGTGCCCGGGTCCCACGAGTCGAGATGGCCGCCCATCACGAAGTATTCGTCCGGTTTCCGCGAGCCACGCAGTTCGGCGATCACGTTCGCGCCGGTGTACTGGCCGTCGACGCCGCAATCGAGCGCGAGCCGGATCGTCAGCGGCTGGCCACTCTTGAGCATGCGTTCGATCTGGTCGGCATCCGGCGCCGACACGGCCGCCGCCGGAATCGGCGTCGCGCCGGTGAAATCGGTGACGCCGGTGTGCGGCAGGCGATTGCTGTCGGTGCCCGCCGAGCGCAGCAGGAACGCCGCTGCCCCCATGTGCGATGCGAGCGCCGGTCCTTTCGTACGCACGGTCGAGCCGATGCCGTAGTCGTGGCCGTCGCGGAACGGATGCATGCGTGCGCCGACGAACACGATCTTGCCGCGCACGCGCGCGGGATCGGCCGCCTTCAGCGCGTCGAACGAGTCGAAGCCGACGACTTCGGCTTCGAGTCCGCCGTTCGGCGTTGCCGCCGAGTAGCCGAGTGCGGTCAGCGCAATCGGTTGCGCGAACGGCGCGAGGACTTCGCCATGCTCGCTGCGGCGCACCCATTTCGGATAGATGACCGGTTCGGTCCAGACCTTGTCGAAGCCGAGCGCCTTGAACTTCGCGATCACCCACTCGCGCGCCTTGAGATCGTTGTCGCCGCCGGCCAGGCGTGCGCCGACTTCGGTGGTCAGGCCTTCTATGAACTGGTACGCGCTTTCATCCTGCAGGGCCGCGTCACGCAACTGGGTCGCGGTCGCGATATCCGCCGCGGCGATCGTGGTCGGTTGGTTCGCGGCAAACGCAGGCGAGGCACAAAGCAGGACAGCGGCGGCGAGCGAATGCAGGCGGGGCATGGGCGATCTCCGGTTTGCGGAAAACGCCGAGTATGCGCCGCGTGCAGCGGGGCGCATCGGGCCAAACGTCACGGAATCGACGGAGCCGCTGCGGGCGTCCTTGTCACTTCGTGAATGGCGCGGGCCACCGCCTCGATGGCGTTGGCCCGCGCCCGGATTCAGCCCTTCTTGAGCAGGTCGCGGATCTCGGTCAGCAGCACGACTTCCGCCGACGGCGGCGCAGGCGCGGCTTCTTCCTTCTTGATCATGCGGTTCATGAGCTTGACCACGAGGAAGATCGCGAGCGCGACGATCGCGAACTGGATGATCGTGTTGAGGAACGCGCCGTACTGCAACGCGACCTCGCCCTTGCCGTCCGGGCCTGCCGCCTGCAGCACCCATTTGTACGAGGAGAAATCGACGCCGCCGATGATCATGCCGATCGGCGGCATGATGACCTGGTCGACCAGCGAGGTGACGATCTTGCCGAATGCGGCACCGATCACCACGCCAACGGCGAGGTCCATGACGTTGCCGCGCATGGCGAAGGCCTTGAATTCCGAAAGCATGCCCATGAGCTCTCTCCAGCTTCAGTGGTTGGGGACTTCGTGCCGACTCGGCGGCGCCAAGCTACTCTAGCCGATCGGGCCGGCGCGTTTGGGCCCGGCGATGGTCCGCCGTCCGTTTGCCTCGTCGCGCGCAAAACGCCGCGGCTGTCGGGCTTTCGCGGGCTTGAGGTGGCGCGTTGTTGCAGGAATTCCCTGAATCTAGACGATACGAGCGTCCAGCTCGACGATGCCGTCCAGTCGTGCGTGAACGCGATCGTTGCGCTGCAGCATGGCCACGCCGGCGGGCGTGCCGGTGAAGATCAGGTCGCCGGGCGCAAGCGTCCACAGTCTCGACAGCTCGTGGATGATTGCCGCGACGTCGAAGATCATTTCCGAAATGTCGGCTTGCTGGCGCCGCTCGCCGTTGACGTCGAGGCTGAGGCGTCCGGTGCGCGGATGGCCGACGTCCTCGACCCGACGCAGCATGGAAACCGGAGCGGATGCATCGAAACCCTTCGCCGCATCCCACGGATGGCCCTTCGCCTTCGCCGCCGCCTGCAGGTCGCGGCGCGTGAGATCGAGCCCGACGCCATAGCCGAACACGCAATCGAGCGCATGTTCGCGCGCGATGTCGCGACCGCCGCGCGCGAGCGCGACGATCATCTCCACTTCGTGGTGCAGGTCCTGCGTCGCCGACGGATACGGCACGTCGGCGTCATCGGTCACGATCGCGTCGGCCGGCTTCATGAAGAACATCGGCTGCGAGCGCTCGACGGACGCGCCCATCTCCTTCGCGTGCTCGGCGTAGTTGCGGCCAATGCAGTAGATGCGGTGCACGGGGAAACGCGCGTCCGAGCCGGCGATCGGGATGGCGGGGATCTCGGCGGCGGTGATGGCGAAGGACATGGAAGATCCGGTCAGCGGGGCGCGCGCAGGATAACAGCCGCCTCAACGTCGACGCATCGGCTTGCCGGCGCGCAGTTCGCGTCGCCACACGAGCTTGAGGGCGGACCAGGTCGCGTCGATTGCGCAGACCTTGTTGTCGACGAGTCCGAGTGGCAGCGCGATCGCGCGCACCACGTCTTCGGTGATGTCGGTGACGATGCCGGAACTCTTCTTCGGCCACGACACCCACAGCACGCCGTCCGCGGGAAGGCGGGCGGCCAATGCCACGACGCTGCGCGCGAGGCGGGTGGCGTCGTCGGCAAACAGGTGGGCGAGATCGAAGCGGGCGCGGGCACCGACGAGCGCGATCGCGTCCGCATCGAGGCCGACCAGCGTCGCGTAGTCGTCGGGCGCGCCAGCGACGTGCACGCGCATGCCCGCGGCAAGTCCCAGTTTCCGCCAGACCGGTTTGCCGGAATAGCCGGCTTGTGATGGTGACATCTGTCATCCCGTTGACCTGACCACGGCGCCTTGCCGCGTCGTGGCATGACCGCGAGTCTATGGCAGACTTGAAAGCCTTGTGTGCGACATCAGGATCGGTGCAGTGGAAAAGTCGGATCTCTTGCAACAATTGCGCATCGACCGCAGCGAACCGGCGCCGCGCGTACGGGGCGGTGGCGCCTGGGTGGCCGGTGCGCTCGTCGCGCTGCTCGTGGCTGGCCTCGCGGGCGGCGGCTGGTGGTGGTTGCGTGGTGCGAAGGCGGTCGAGGTCGAGCTCGCGACCGCGCAGGCGCCGACCGCGGGTGGCAGCGGGCCGCTCGCGGTGTTGCAGGCGACCGGCTACGTGACCGCGCGTCGCCAGGCGACCGTGTCGGCGCAGATCACCGGCACCCTCACCGACGTGCTGATCGAGGAAGGCGAGCACGTCGACCAGGGGCAGGTGCTCGCGCATCTGGAGAACACCGCGCAGAAGGCGCAACTCGCGCAGGCAGAGGCGGGCTACAAGGCCGCGCAGGCGCAGCTCGCGCAGATCGCGGCGCAGCTCGCGCAGAGCCGGCGTGACGTCGCGCGCGCGGAGGAACTGGTTGGTCGCAAGCTGGTGTCGAAGCAGGCGGTCGAACTGGCGCGCACCCAGGTCGAGGCGCAGTCCGCGCAGCTGGAATCGCAGCGCCGCCAGGTCGAGGTCGCGCACGCCGGCGTCGCCGGCGCGCAGGTGCAACTCGACTACTGCACGGTGCGCGCGCCGTTCGCCGGCGTCATCATCGCCAAGGCGGCGCAGCCGGGCGAGATCGTATCGCCGCTGTCGGCCGGCGGCGGTTTCACCCGCACCGGCGTCGGCACCATCGTCGACATGGATTCGCTCGAAGTCGAAGTCGACGTCAACGAGTCCTACATCAACCGCGTCGTCGCGAAGCAGGGCACCGAGGCGATCCTCGATGCGTACCCGGACTGGAAGATTCCCGGCCATGTGATCGCGATCATCCCGACCGCGGATCGCGGCAAGGCGACGGTCAAGGTGCGCGTCGCGCTCGACCAGAAGGACGCGCGCATTGTGCCCGACATGGGCGTGCGCGTTTCCTTCCTCGAAGCCGCCAGCAAGGAAGCGCAAGCCGCGCCGGTGGTGCCGAAGGGTGCGCTCGTGCCGGCAGCGAGCATCGTGCAGCGCGACGGCAAGAGTGTCGTGTTCGCGTTCGAGGGCGATCGCGCGCGCCTGCGCAGCGTAACGCCCGGCCAGGCCTACGCGGACCTGCGCCTGGTCGAAGGCATCGTGGCCGGTACGCGCGTGGTGCGCGACCCGCCGGCGGAACTCGTCGACGGCGCGCGGATCGCGGCCAGGGCCGTGTCGAAATAGCAGCGTCTCGTTCGTCGAAAACACACTCCAGCACCTGAAAGGAAACAAAGCCATGAGCGCACTGGTCGAGATCCGCAACGTCAGCAAGGTCTACGCACGCGGCAAGCAGAAGGTCGAGGTGCTGCACAACATCGAGCTCGACATTGCCAAGGGCGATTTCCTCGCCCTGATGGGGCCGTCCGGCTCCGGCAAGACCACCCTCCTGAACCTGATCGGCGGGCTCGATTCACCGAGCGATGGCACCATCGCGGTCGGCGGAGAGAAGATCGATCGCCTCGGCGAGGGCGCGCTCGCGAAATGGCGCTCCGAGCACGTCGGCTTCATCTTCCAGTTCTACAACCTGCTGCCGATGCTGTCGGCGCAGAAGAACGTCGAGCTGCCGCTGCTGCTGACCAACCTGTCGGCGGCGCAGCGCAAGAGGAATGCGAGCATTGCCTTGCAACTGGTGGGTCTTGCCGACCGCGCCAGCCACAAGCCGACGGAACTCTCGGGCGGCCAGCAGCAGCGCGTCGCGATCGCGCGCGCGATCGTGTCGGACCCGGACCTGCTCGTCTGCGACGAACCGACCGGCGATCTCGACCGCCAGTCTGCCGAGGACGTGCTCGGCCTGCTGCAGACGCTCAATCGCCAGCACGGCAAGACCATCATCATGGTCACGCACGATCCGAAGGCGGCCGAGTACGCAAGCCACACGCTGCATCTGGACAAGGGCACGCTGGTCGAACAATCGCAGCACGCCTGACGGAGGCCACGATGAAATATCTCCATCTCATCTGGGCGGCGCTGTTCCGGCGCAAGACCCGCACGATCCTTACCCTGCTGTCGATCACGATGGCGTTCCTGCTGTTCGGCCTGCTCGATGCGGTGCGCGTCTCGTTCGCCGAGGCGGGCCAGTCCGCGAACGGCGCCGAGCGACTGCAGACCGGTGCGAAGCTGTCGTTCATCCAGCCGTTGCCGAAGAGCCTGCAGGCTCGCATCGCGCAGGTGCCCGGCGTGAAGGACGTCGCGCATGCGAACTGGTTCGGCGGCGCCTACCAGGATGCGCACAACCAGATCTTCACGTTCGCGGTCAGCGACAACTACCTCGACGTCTATCCCGAAGTCACGGTGGCGCCGGAAGAACGCAAGGCGTTCGACGCCACCGCCGACGGCGTGCTGGTCGGCGACATCCTGGTCAAGAAATACGGCTGGAAGGTCGGCGACCGCATCCCGCTGATGTCGCAGATCTTCCCGAACAAGGAAGGCAGCAAGAACTGGAGCTTCCAGATCGTCGGCACGATGAAGTCGAAGGACAACAAGGCGTTCCAGAGCCAGATGATCGTGATGCACTGGAAGACCTTCGACGAGACCACGCCGTACAACCGCGGCGCGGTCGGCTGGTACGTGAGCCGGGTCGCCGACGTCAACGAATCGGACCGCATCGCCAAGGCGATCGATGCGTTGTCGGTGAATTCCGACCACGAGACGAAGACGCAGACCGAGCAGGCGGCGACCAGGAACTGGATCAAGCAGATGGCCGACATCGGCCTGATCGTGACCTCGATCATGGGCGCGGTGTTCTTCACCCTCGTGCTGCTGACCGGCAACACGATGATGCAGGCGGTGCGCGAGCGCACGAGCGAACTCGCGGTGCTGAAAACGATCGGCTTCTCCAGTCCGAAGGTGCTCGCGCTGGTGCTGGCGGAATCGGTGCTCCTGCTGCTGCTTGGCGGGCTGGTCGGGCTTGGCCTGGTCAGCCTGATCAGCCTGGTCCTGCCCGCGATGAGTGGCGGCATGATCACGCGCACCCACGTCTACGCGAGCAGTTGGGCGATCGGCATCGCGCTCGCCGTTGCGATCGGACTCGTCATCGGTGCATTGCCCGCGCTGCGCGCGATGCGCCTGAACATCGTCGACGCGCTGGCCGGGCGCTGAGGAACCCATACCATGAAATTCCTGATCGGACTGCTCACCTTCGTCGTCGTCATCGCCGGCGTGATCGTGTTCCTCAACCTGCCGTGGCAGGGGCTGCTCGTACTGTTGCTCGTGCTCGGCCTGTGGATGGTGCTGACCCGTCGCGGCCAGCAGGCGGCGTCCGTCACCGGCATCGGCGTCAGCACCCTGCGCGATCGGCTTGGCTCGTCCGCGGTCATCGTGGTCGGCATCGCCGGCGTCGTCGCGGTGCTGGTCGCGATGCTCGCGATGGCGAACGGCTACAGCGAAACCTTGCGCCGCACCGGCGGCGAGGACACCGCGATCGTGCTGCGAGGTGCGTCCGCATCCGAGGTGTCGTCGGTGCTCGGTCATGACGCCACCGTCGTGATCGCGCAGGCACCCGGCATCGCGCGGGACGAGCAGGGCAAGCCGATCGCTTCGCCCGAACTCGTCGTCGCGGCGAACCTGCCGATGAAGGGCGGCAACCCGGAAGAGGATTTCGGCAGCGTGCAACTGCGCGGCATCGGCGAGATGGCGTGGAAGCTGCGCACGAACGCGAAGATCATCGCTGGGCGCAAGTTCACTCCGGGCCTGCGCGAGCTCGTCGCCGGCAGGGGCGCGCAGCGCCAGTTCGACGGCCTCGAGGTCGATCACGAAATCAAGCTCGGCAACCAGATGTGGAAGGTCGTCGGCATCTTCGAATCGAAGGACGCGATGGATTCGGAACTGTGGGGCGACGCCGACGTGGTCGGCCCGACCTACCGGCCGAACGGCGCGAACAGCTCGACCTCGGTGTTCGTGCGCCTGACCGGCGCCGACGCGTTCGACGCGTTCAAGGCTGCACTGACCTCGGACCCGCGCCTGCAGGTCGACGTCGACACGACCGTGGCGTATTTCAGCAAGCAGTCCGAAGGCATGTCGAAGGTGATCACCGCAATCGGAATCGTGGTCGGCGCGATCATGGCGATCGGCGCGGTGTTCGGCGCGCTCAACACGATGTTCGCCGCGGTCGCGGCACGCGCGCGCGAAATTGCCACGCTGCGTGCGATCGGTTTCCGCGGCCTGCCGGTGGTCGTCGCGATCATGCTCGAGACGATGCTGCTGGCGCTGATCGGCGGCGTGATCGGCGGCCTGATCGCATGGCTGGTGTTCAACGGCTACACCGCCTCGACACTTGCCGCGGGCAGCACCGGCCAGCTCACGTTCGAGTTCGCGGTGGCACCGAAGGTGTTGTGGACCGGCATCAAATGGGCGCTTGCGATCGGTTTCATCGGCGGCCTCTACCCCGCACTGCGCGCCGCGCGCATGCCGGTCACGAGTGCGCTGCGCGAGCTGTAGGGCGGCGGAGCAAGGTTTGCGGCACGACGAGCGGCTTGGTCGCTGCTACGGAAGCGAGGCGTACTGCCGCTCCGGCGGCAGCGGGCGAGCCGCCGGGGACTTCGCAGTCGCGCTCCCAAGCACCACCCGCAGCACGTCGCGCGCGGCATGCGGGCGGCCGAGCGATTGCGCGCGTGCTGCGAGCGCGGCGAAGCGTGCAGGGTCCGCGAGCAGGTTTTGCACGCGCCAGTCGAGCGCGATCGCGTCGATGGCTTTCACCGCGGCGCCTTGTTCGAGCAGGTAGTCGCAGTTGCGTTCCTCCTGGCCCGGGATCGGCGCGTGCACGATCATCGGTCGGCCGAGCGCGAGGCATTCGGAGGTCGTCAGTCCGCCCGGTTTGGTGATGACAAGGTCGCACGCACTCATCAGGCGTTCGACCCTGTCGGTGAAACCCTGCGCGATGAGCCGGCCCGGGTGCGCGCCGGCGAGTGCCCGCAACTTCTCCAGTGCTTTCGCGTTGCGGCCGGCGAGTGCGACGAGCTGGAAATCTCCCTTGATCGCGAGCAGGCGCGCGGCGACCTCGTCGAGGCCGCCGAGGCCGGCGCCGCCCCCCATCAGCAGGATCGCGCGGCGCGCCGGATCGATGCCGAACTCGGCCGTGCACTCAGCGCGGTCGTTCGCTTGCGCGAACGCGGGCATGATCGGGATTCCGGTGACATGGATGCGTGCGGGATCGAGTCCGCGCGCCTGCATGCGGAACGCGACCTCGTCGCTGGCGGCAAACCACCCGGCCATGTCGGGCACGACCCACATGCCATGCAGGTCGAAGTCGGTGACGACGACATGCACCGGGCAGCCGAGGCGGCCGCGGCTGCGCTCGCGCATCAGCAGCTCGGCCGGCAGGAAGTGCGTGCATACCACCGCGTCGGGTGCGAAGCGGGCGATCGCGCGGCGCAGGTCGCGCGTGTTGAGGCGCTCGATCGCACGGCGCAGGCGCGCGACCGGCGCGTTCGGCGGCGTGCGGTCCATGATCCGGTACAGCATCGACCAGGTGGTCGGCGAGTGCTCGACGAGCTTCAGGTAGAGGTCGGTGTAGAGCGCACGGAATGCCGGCGACACATGATCCATCACGTCGAGGTGCAGTGCCTCGACGCCGGTCTGGCCGTTGGCCGCGACGCGCAGCGCCTCGGCCGCGCGCACGTGCCCGGCGCCCGCCGAAACGCTGAGCAGCAGCAGGCGCCGCGGAGTGTTCACGCCCAGTCTCCGCGCAATTCGCGCACGCGTTGTTCCAGCACGGGCGCGCTGGCCGCGTCGGCGGCAACTGGAGCACCGACCGCGAGGCCGATGCGCGAACGGAAACGACGCGGCAGGCGCGAACGGCCGAGCGCCGTGTCGTGCCGGCTGAACACCGAACCCCACAGGCCACGCAACGCCAGCGGAATCACCGGTACCGGTCGGCGCGCGAGAATCTGTTCGACGCCGGGCCGGAACGTGTCGATCGAGCCGTCGCGGGTCAGCCCGCCCTCGGGGAAGATGCATACGAGCTCGCCGTCGGCGAGCGCGCGATCGACTTCGTCGAACGCGCGTTCGAGCAGGGCGGGATCTTCCTTGCGCCCGGCGATCGGAATCGCCTTCGCGGTGCGGAAGATGAACTTCAGCACCGGGATGCGGAAGATCTTGTAGTACATCACGAAGCGCACCGGGCGGCGCACGCAGCCGCCGATGATCAGCGCGTCCATGAAACTGACGTGGTTGCACACCAGCACGGCGGCCCCTTCGTCGGGAATCCGTTCGAGTCCTTCGACCTTGATCCGGTACAACGTGTTGACCAGGATCCACGACAGGAACCGCATCAGGAATTCCGGCACCAGCGTGTAGATGTAGATCGCGACGAGCGCGTTGAGCACCGCGGTCACGAGCAGGATCTGCGGAATGGACAGGCCGAGCGCCGACAGGCCGATGCCGAACGCCGCGGCGCCTACGATGAACAGCGCATTGACGATGTTGTTGCCGGCGATCACGCGCGACAGCTCGCTGCGATCGGCGCGGCTTTGCACGAGGGCGAACAACGGCACGATGTAGAAGCCGGCGAACAGCCCGACCAGCACGAAGTCGAGCGCGATGCGCCAGCCGCCCGGCGCGGCCAGGAACGCGAACGCGGACAGGTCGTGCAGGGTGGTCGCCGCGGGCCGCGCGAAGTACAGGTCGAGGCCGAACACGGTCAGGCCGATCGAGCCGAACGGCACCAGGCCAATCTCGACCTTGTGCCCCGACAGGCGCTCGCACAGCAGCGAACCCATGCCGACGCCGACCGAGAACAGTGCGAGCACGAAGATCTGCACCGACTCGGTGCCGCCAAGGAAGATCTTCGTGTAGTTCGGCAGCTGCATCGTGAACACGCCGCCGAAAAACCAGAACCATGAGATGCCGAGCACCGAATTGAACACGGTGCGGTTCTTCGTCACGAAGCCGAGTACGCGCCAGGTTTCGGTGAACGGATTCCAGTTGAAGCGCAGCTCCGGCGCGGTCGCCGGCGCGGGTGGAATCGAGCGCGAAGTGAGCCAGCCGAGCAGCGCGACCGCGATCACCAGCACCGAGGCCGGCAGCGGTCCGCTGCCCATCGCGACACCGCCGGCGATCATGCCGACCAGCACCGCGAGCGAGGTGCCCATCTCGACCAGGCCATTGCCCCCGACGAGTTCGGTGGGCTTCAGCGCCTGCGGCAGGATCGCGTACTTGATCGGGCCGAACACGGTCGAATGCAGGCCCATCAGGAACAGTACGCCGAGCAGCAACGGGATGCTCTTCAGGAAGAAGCCGATCGCCGCGAGCGCCATCGCCGCGATCTCGAACAGCTTGACCCAGCGGATGATGCGCGTCTTCTCGTACTTCTCCGCAAGCTGGCCGGCGCTGGCCGAGAACAGGAAAAACGGCAGGATGAACAGCGCCGGCGCGATGTTCGAATAGAAGCCGACCGCGTGCTCGTCCAGTCCCATGTGATAGCCGACCAGTACGACCAGCGCGTTGCGGAACGCGTTGTCGTTGAAGGCGCCGAGGGACTGGGTGGCGAAGAACGGGGCGAAGCGGCGGCTGCCGAGCAGGGAGAACTGGCTGTTGCCGGACATGGACAGACGCTCGCGATCGGGGTGCGGCGAATCTAGCAGAACGGCGCCGCCGCGCTGCCTGGGTTCCGCGACGAGGCTCGCTCGGCCGCGATCTGCCGGGGGAACTTCCGCACGCAGGCAGGGTCGCAGCGGAGCCGCGTGCGAGCCGCTAGACTTGCATGTTCCAGCATGCCGCCTCCCGGATTCCTGCCCATGAAACCCATCCGCCTATCGGCGTTCGCCCTCGCGTTGTTCTTCTCCGGCGTCGCCGCAGCCGCCGAGCCGACCCTGCAACCGGTGCCGGTGCCCGATCTGTCGAGGTTCCCGCAGGCCACCGCGGATGCGCTGCGCAAGGAGCGCGCGAGCTTCGACAACGTGAGCAAGAACGTGAGCGGCGACGCGCTGGTCGAGACCTATTCCCTGCTCGCCTCCGCCTATGCGCGCGCCGGCCTCTACAACGAGGCAGCGGTCGCGCTGGAGGATGCCGCGCGACTCGCACCCGACAACGGCATCTGGCCGTATGCGCAGGGCGTGGTCGCGCACTTGCAGAAGCGCGACGAGGATGCGCGCGCATTGTTCACCCGCGCGTTCTCGCTCAGCCCCGACTACCTGCCCGTGCGCGTCGCGCTGGTCAACCTGCGCGTCCAGGCCGGCGACCTTGTTGGCGCCCGCAACCTGCTGACGGAGTACACGCAGCGCCATCCCGGGGTCGCGGTGCCGTTCGTCCTGCTCGGCGAAATCGCGATGAAGGAAAAGCGCTACGCCGACGCGAGCGATGCGTTCGACACCGCACTCAAGCTGGATCCGAAGGCGACCAAGGTGTACGCGCAGCTGGCCGATGCGTATGAAGGCAGCGGCAATGCCAAGGCCGCTGCCGATGCGCGCGCGAAAGCCGGCAACGGCGTTCCGGCACTCGCCGATCCGGTCGGGCTGCGCTTCAGCGGCCCGGCGCCGGCGGCGAAGCCGGCGGAAAACACCGACCCGCTGATGCAGGCGGCCGCCGAGGCGAACATGGCGCTCGCAGCGCGCCAGTACGACAAGGCGCGCAGCCTGGCAGATCGTGCGCTCAAGCTGCGACCGAACGATCCGACCCTGCTGGCGTTGTACGCGCGCATCGAGGGCGCGGCCGGCAATCTCCCGCAAGCACGCGCGCGCGCCGATGCCGCGGTCGCGGCCGGCCCCGACAATGCGTTGGCCTTTGCCAACCTCGGCATCGTGCTGGAGATGGCCAATGATGACGTGGGCGCGCAGCGTGCCTACGACAAGGCGATCGCGCTCGATGCCGGCCTGGTCGAGCCGCACATCCGCCGCGGCAACTATCTGATGCGCGCCGGGCGCCTTGACGACGCCTCCGCCGCGTATCGCGAAGTGGTGAAGGGCGATCCCAAGGACACCGCCGGCTGGGTGCACCTGGTCGCGGCCGAGGTAGCCGCGGGACGCTGCGCTTCGGTACTGAAGGACATCAATTCCGCGCTGGCGAAGGATTCGAAAAACGGATTCCTGTTGCAGTTGTTCGTGCGCCTTACCAGCACCTGCCCCGGAGTCGGCGCCGGCGAACGCAAGATGGCGCTCGACTACGCCCAGGCGATGTACCAGCAGGTCGACGCGGCGCCGGTCGGCGAAGCCTATGCCCTCGCGCTCGCCGCGAACGGGCAGTGGGACAACGCCGTCAAGACGCAGCAGGCCGCGATGTTCGTGCTGCTGAAGAACAACAAGAGGGACGAGATCGGCGACTACCGCGAGTTCATGCAGGCGTTCCAGGCGCACAAGTTGCCGGATCGTCCGTGGCCGCCCGGGCATGTGCTGTTCCATCCGCAGCGCGCTGCGCCGGACCCGAAGCCGGTTGCTGCAGCGGCACGCAAGTAGACGTTCGGTCGTTCTTGGCGAGGCTCGCTTGATACTCCCGGCGTCCGGGGCGAGGCAAGTGTCAAATTCCCCGTTCACCCTGAGCGCAGGCCCGCAGGGCCGGAGTCGAAGGGCCGCATCTGAATCAAGCTTGGTGTTTCGACTCCGCGGAGCTTCGCTCCGCTGCGCTCAACACGAACGGATTCGAGTGGGCCATGTGCGAAGGTTCGCTTGAAAATCCCCGTTCACCCTGGGCGCAGGCCCGCAGGGCTTGAAATTCCCCGCTCACCCTCAGCGCAGGCCCGCACGGCCGGAGTCGAAGGGCCGCGTCTGAATCAAGTCAGGTGTTTCGACTCCGCGGAGCTTCGCTCCGCTGCGCTCAACACGAACGGATTCGAGGAGCTTCGTTCGAAACGAACGATTGGAGTTCAGGCGACGTCAGGGTTTGCGCAGGGCGCGATGGCCGATGTCGCGGCGCCAGAACGCGCCGTCGAAGCGGATCGCGCGTGCGCGCGTATAGGCGCGCGCGCGCGCGGCCTCGAGGTCCTCGCCGATTGCGCACACCGCGAGCACGCGTCCTCCGGCACTGACGACCTTGCCGGCGGCATCCAGTGCGGTGCCGGCGTGGAACACCTTGACGCCATCGCCGTCGCCGGCATCCAGTCCTTCGATGACGTCGCCGCTGCGCACCTTGCCCGGATATCCCGCGGCCGCAACAACGATGCCGAGTGCCGGGCGCGTGTCCCAGCTTGCGCTCGCGCGATCGAGGCGGCCGTCGAGCGCGTCCTCGACCAGATCGACCAGATCGGACTTCAGGCGCAGCATGATCGGCTGCGTTTCCGGATCGCCGAGGCGCGCGTTGAACTCGATCACCTTCGGCGCGCCGCCGGCGTCGATCATCAGTCCCGCATACAGGAAGCCGATGAACGGGGCGCCTTCGGCGGCCATGCTCGCGATGGTCGGATGGATGATCTCCTCGAGCACGCGCTGCTCGACCGCGGGTGTAACCACCGGTGCGGGCGAGTACGCGCCCATGCCGCCGGTGTTCGGCCCGAGATCGCCTTCGTCGCGGCGCTTGTGGTCCTGGCTGGTCGCGAGCGGCAACACGTTGCGTCCGTCGCTGAGCACGATGTAGCTCGCCTCCTCGCCTTCGAGGAATTCCTCGATCACGACGCGTGCGGAAGCGTCGCCGAACTCGCGCGCGCCGAGCATGTCGTGCAGGGCCTGTTCGGCATCGGACAGCGTCAGTGCGACCACCACGCCCTTGCCGGCAGCGAGTCCGTCGGCCTTGATCACGATCGGCGCGCCGTGCTTGCGTACGTAGGCGAGCGCGCGATCGACGTCGGTGAACACCGCGTAGCGTGCGGTGGGGATGTTGTGGCGGGCGAGGAAATCCTTGGCGAACGCCTTCGAGCTTTCCAGTTGCGCCGCGACGCGGCTCGCGCCGAAGCAGCGCAGGCCGGCGGCGCGGAAGCGGTCGCCGACGCCGGCGGCGAGCGCCGCCTCGGGACCGACCACCGACAAACCGACGCCTTCGGTGGTCGCCAGCGCGAGCAGGCCGTCGACGTCGGTGACCTGCACGTTCGCGTTGCGCATGCCGTGCTCGCGCGCGGTACCGGCATTGCCCGGTGCGACGATGACTTCGGACACGCGTGGTGACTGCTTGAGTTTCCATGCGAGCGCGTGTTCGCGACCGCCGGAACCGATGACGAGGATTTTCATGCGAGTACCTCAGCGCCCGGCCCTTGGTTCTTCATGGTGCGATCCTGCAGGAAAATGCCCCCTGAGTCAGGGGGCGATTCGCGCCGAAGGCGCGAATGGGGTGTGGAAGAGCACGGCCGGGGCCCGAAGTTCGCTCCGCGAACTTTGGGATTGATGCCGCGCCAGCGGCATCAATGACGGAAATGCCTCACGCCCGTGAACACCATCGCCATGCCATGCTCGTCCGCGGCAGCGATGACTTCGGCGTCGCGCATCGAACCGCCGGGCTGGATCACTGCGCGGATGCCGACTTCGGCGGCTGCATCGATGCCGTCGCGGAACGGGAAGAATGCGTCGGACGCCATCACGCTGCCGGCGACGTCGAGTTTCGCTTCGGCGGCCTTCAGCGCCGCAATCTTCGCGCTGACGACTCGACTCATCTGGCCGGCGCCGATGCCGATCGTGCGGCCGCCGCGCGCGTACACGATCGCGTTCGACTTGACGAACATCGCGACGTGCCAGGCGAACAGCAGGTCGTGCAACTCGGCCGCGTCGGGTCGGCGGCGCGACACGACCTTGAGGTCGGACAGCAGCAGGGTGTCGCGGTCCGCGTCCTGCACCAGCAGGCCGCCCGCGATGCGCTTGTAGTCGAAAACCTGTTCCGGTGCCTCGCCCCATTCGCCGACACTCAGCACGCGCACATTCGGCTTCGCGGCAATCGCAGCGAGCGCGGCCGGCTCGAACTCCGGCGCGACCACCACCTCGACGAACTGGCGCTCGATGATCTGCCTGGCGGTCGTCGCGTCGAGGCGATGGTTGAACGCGATGATACCGCCGAACGCGGAGGTCGGATCGCATGCGTAGGCGCGCTCGTAGGCCTCGCCGAGGTTCGCGCCGAGCGCGACACCGCACGGGTTCGCGTGCTTGACGATCACGCAGGCGGGGGTTTTCTGGAAAGCCTTGACGCATTCGAGCGCGGCATCGGCGTCGGCGATGTTGTTGTACGAAAGTTCCTTGCCGGCGAGCACGCGCGCGCCGGCGACAGTACCGGGCGGCAGGTTGCGCTCGACGTAGAGCGCGGCGTCCTGATGCGGGTTCTCGCCGTAGCGAAGGCTCTGCTTGCGCTCGAACGCGAGGCGCAGCGCGGGTGGAAACGCCTCCGGCTTTTCCGCATCGGTGCGCATGCCGAGCCAGTTCGCGATCAGGCCGTCGTAACGTGCCGTGTGCGCGTAGGCCGCGGCGGCGAGGCGGCGGCGCAGGGTGAGGCGGGTGCCGCCGTGCGCGAGGGACTCGAGCACTTCCGCATAGTCCGACGGATCGACCACGACCGCCACGTGTTCGTGGTTCTTGGCGGCCGCGCGCAGCATCGCCGGCCCGCCGATGTCTATGTTCTCGATCGCATCGCCCATGCTGCAGTCGGGCATGGCGGTGATCTGCTCGAACGGGTACAGGTTCACCACCAGCAGGTCGATCGGCGCGATGCCGTGCTCGGCCATGACCACGTCGTCGGTGCCGCGGCGTCCGAGCAGGCCGCCATGCACGGCCGGATGCAGGGTCTTGACCCGGCCATCCATGATTTCCGGGAAACCGGTCACGCTGCTGACGTCGGTGACCTGCAGGCCTGCTTCGCGCAGCGCTTTCGCCGTGCCACCGGTCGAGAGCAGCGCGACGCCGAGCGAATCGAGCCCGCGCGCGAGGTCGATCAGGCCGGACTTGTCGGAGACGCTGAGCAGGGCGCGGCGAACCGGCGCCAGGGTGGCATCGAACATGGGGTTCGTCCCGGGGCTAAGCCATCGATTATAGCGGCGGGACTGCCCGTGTGCCGGGTCCTTGCAAGAGCCGCCGCCGGACCCTGCGAGCGGGCCGGCTGGTCAGTCGGCGAGGCCGTATTGCTGCAGCTTCTTGCGCAGGGTCGCGCGGTTGATGCCAAGGGCCGCCGCGGCCCGGCTCTGGTTGCCGCCATACCAGGCCATCACTTCGCGCAGCAGGGGCGATTCGACTTCGCGCATGACCAGCGCATGCAGCCCCTCACCCGGCTCCGACTCGACGTCGGCCAGATAGCGGCGTACCGCGCGCACCACGCAGTCGCGCAGGGCCGGCTGCAACGAGGCTTCGTGCGCATCGGCACGCAGGGGAATGGCGGCATTCACAACGATCAGGCCCTTCTCGGCGAACGTTCTTCCATGGGGCCGACGAGCTATCGCGGGCGCGCGTCGGAGGACGATAGTAGCGCCGACTCCGAGCCTTGATAAGTCCCTCGTCGCACGAATTTTCATTCGCGCCACGCGTATCGCGACGAGATGCCTTGCGCCATCGGCACTTGCGTCATCTATCTCGGCATGTGCTGAGAAGGCCGACCTTGCCGCGGCCCGCGCAGCGTGAACGCGTCACTCGAACTTGAATTCGAAGGCGACCGCATTCCGGCCCGGGTCGGCGACCTCGAACACGAGCGAACTGCTCGCGCCCGGGGCGAGTCCGGCGCTGAGCGCGCGCGTGTCGCCGAGGTATTCGCGCGGCTGGAAGCGGCGCATCGCGATGCGCTTCTCGTCGAGGTCCGAGAGGGTGATCTCGACCGTCGGAAACGCCTGCACGAACGACGCGTCGTTGCGCAACGTGGCCGAGATGATGAGCGCACCCGGCACCGAAGGATGCGGACGGATGTCGCGCGACAGCAGTTGCAGGGTCGATGCGTCATGGCGCAGCGGCAGCTTGCAACCGAGCCTCTCGCACACCGGGGCCAACCATGCATGCGCACGCGCATCGTCGATCCAGCGCGCCTGTTCGGCCCAGGCGATCTCGCCGGCCAGGCCGAGCAGGAGCAGCGCGCAGCCGACCAGCCACGGCCAGTCGCTGCGCTGGCGAGCACGCCGGCGCCGCTTCGCGAACGCCGGCAACGACGATCGCTCGGCAGCGCGCGCGCGGTCGGTTGCCTCGGCGAACAGCGAAGCCTGTGCCGGGTTCGGCCGGAACACCGGCGACTCCAGCTGCGGCGGCGCATTGCGCGACGGATGCGCCTCGATCCGTTCGATCGGCTCGGGTGGCAGTTGGGGACTCAACGTGCGCAACGCATCGAATACCGCCGCGCAATGCCCGCAACGCACGCTGCCATGCGCCGCCGCGAGATCGGCGCCGTCGACCCTGTAGATCGTCAGGCATTCGGGGCACTGCGTGTACATTGGCGCATCATGCAACGGTATCGACCGATTCTAGCAGGATGTCGAGAAAGTGCTTTCCTGCAACGGCCTGCCAGCGTGCCTGCACTCTCGTCGCGCAGCGCGGCTGCGTCAGTCTTCGGCGGCGTCCATCGGCAATGACGGGATGCTGGCCCAAGTCAGCGTGCGCGGGTCGAAATCGGCGAGCAGGGTCGGTTTCACGATGCTGAAGTACGGCGAGACATCGAAGTCGCGTGGCACGTACAGGCGCGAATCGCGGATGTGCAGGATCTCGCGCACCTGTTCGCGCCCGGCTTCGCCCTTGCTGCGCGCGATCTCGATGTCGGGCAGCACCGGGTAGCGGATCGAGCCGAATGCGGCGGCGATCAGCGACGAGCAGATTGCGCTGGTCGGTTCGCCGCCGCCGAACGCGAGCAGGTGGCGGCGATAGCGTTCGGGAACCGGCGGTGGGCGCACGAGGAAGCGCGCGAGGTCGAACACGTTGCGCAGGTTGTACTGCTGGCCGAGTCGGCTGATCGCGTAGGAAAGCAGGCTGTCGATGTCGGCGTCGGAAACACCCACCGGTCGGCAGATGCGCGTGTGCATCTGCTCGTAGCGTGCGACCGGTACCGCGCGCACGCCTTCGTTAACATCGGCCTCGATCAGCAGCGGCGTGTCGTCGCCGCGCGTCGCCGACAGCGCATCCCCGATGTACAACGCCGCGTGCGACCAGGTCGACTGGGTGATGGTACGGATCGCGGCCGAGAAGCGGCTGGTGCCTTCGACGAGCAGCACGTCGCCCTTGCGCAAGGTCGCCGCGAGCAGGCCCGGACGGCTGGTCGCGACGTGCAGGCCCGGTCGTGGCCGGGCCAGGTAGCGCGCGAGCTGGTGGCCGAGCCATTGCAACGGACCCACGAGTACCTCCGCGTTGAATGCGATCGTGCCAGTCTAGCGCGCGGCCGATCCTGGCGAAGCCGCAAGGCCTGCTTCAGGCGCGGCGCCGGCCGGAGATGCGCACCCAGTCCTCGCGCGTCTCGACGACGAGCTCGTCGAACCATTCGGCGTAGCGAGCGAGCAGTTCATCGGCCTGGCCGATGAGGATGCCCGACAGTGCGAATGGCGCACCCGCCTTCGCGCACTCGGCGAAGCGCGGCGCGAGTTCGCCGAGCGGGCCGGCGAGGATGTTCGCGACGAACACGTCGGCCGGCGCGTGTGCAAACTCGTGCGGCAGGTACAGCGCGAGGTGGTCGGCGACGCTGTTGCGTTCGGCATTGTCGCGACTGGCGAGGATCGCCTGCGGATCATTGTCGATGCCGTCGACGTGCGCGGCACCGAGCTTGATCGCGGCGATCGCGAGCACGCCGGAGCCGCAGCCGTAGTCGATCACGTGCTTGCCGACGAGGTCGAGGCCGTCGAGCCATTCGAGGCAGAGCGCGGTGGTCGGATGCGTGCCGGTGCCGAATGCGAGGCCGGGATCGAGGCGCACGACGACCGTCTCTGCGTCGTCGCCGGGCGGCTCGATATTGGACGGATAGATCCACAGGCGCCGGCCGAAACGCATCGGCTTGAAATCGTCCATCCAGACGCGCGTCCAGTCCTGGTCTTCGACTTCGCGGAATCGCACCTGCGCCGGTTCGATCTCCGGCAACAGTTCAGCGAGTACGTGCAACAGGCCGGCGCGATCCGCATCGGCGTCGAACAATGCGGACAGTGCGATCTCGCCCCATAGCGGCGTTTCGCCGACGCCGGGTTCGAGGATCGCGCGCTCGTTCGGCGTGTCGGCATCGGCGTCGAGCAGGGTCACCGCGAGTGCGCCGGTCTCTTCCAGCGCGAGCTCGACGCGTTCCTGTTCGGTCGCACGGAGGGTCAGTGAGAGTTCGAGGAAAGGCATAGACAACGGCACTCGGTCAGCGCTTGAGCATGCTTGCGACGGTCGTGAACGCGAGCGCAGCGAGCAAGGCCCAGGCCGCGCCGCTTGGGAATCACCCGATCCCGATCGCCTTTTCCTTCGCCTCGGCCATGCGCTTCTCGAGGTAGTGGATGTTCTGCCCGCCGGCCTGGAAGCCGCCGTCGGCCATGATGCGCTGCTGCAGCGGCACGTTGGTCTTGATGCCTTCGACGACCATCTCCGACAGCGCGATGCGCATGCGCGCGATCGCGGTCGCGCGGTCGCGGCCGTGCACGATCAGCTTGCCGATCATCGAGTCGTAGTTCGGCGGGATCCTGTAGCCGTCGTAGACATGCGTGTCGACGCGAACGCCGGGGCCGCCGGGCGCTTCGAAGCGCTTCACCAGGCCCGGGCTCGGCATGAACGTGTCGGGGTCCTCGGCGTTGACGCGGCATTCGATCGCGTGGCCGTCGAGGACGATGTCTTCCTGGCGGATCGTGAGCTTCTCGCCCGCGGCGATCAGCAATTGCTCGCGCACGAGGTCGATGCCGGTGATGAGCTCGGTCACCGGGTGCTCGACCTGGATGCGCGTGTTCATCTCGATGAAGTAGAAGCGGCCGTTCTCGTACAGGAACTCGAACGTGCCGGCGCCGCGGTAGCCGATGCGCTTGCACGCCTCGACGCACGTGCGGCCGATGTCCGCGCGCTGCTCCGGCGTGATGCCCGGCGCGGGCGCTTCCTCGACCACCTTCTGGTGGCGGCGCTGCATCGAGCAGTCGCGCTCGCCGAGGTGGATCGCGTTGCCCTGGCCGTCGGCGAGCACCTGGATTTCGACGTGGCGCGGGTTCTCGAGGAACTTCTCCATGTAGACCTCGCCATTGCCGAACGCGGCCTTGGCTTCCGACTTGGTCATCTGGATGGCGTTGGACAGATGCGCTTCGGTGTGCACGACGCGCATGCCGCGTCCGCCGCCGCCGCCGGCTGCCTTGATGATGACCGGATAGCCGATCTCGCGCGCGACCTTCGTGTTCGCCGCGATGTCGTCGCCGAGCGGGCCGCCGGAGCCCGGCACGCACGGAACGCCGGCCGCCTTCATCGCGCGGATCGCCTCGACCTTGTCGCCCATGAGGCGGATCACGTCCGCGGTCGGGCCGATGAAGATGAAGCCGGACTTCTCCACGCGCTCGGCGAAGTCGGCGTTCTCGGACAGGAAGCCGTAACCCGGATGGATTGCCTGCGCGTCGGTGACTTCGGCCGCCGCGATGATGCGCGGCACGTTGAGGTAACTGTCGGCCGCCGCCGGCGGGCCGATGCATATCGACTCGTCCGCCATCCCGACGTGCTTGAGGTTGCGGTCGACGGTCGAGTGCACCGCGACCGTCTTGATGCCGAGCGTGTGGCAGGCGCGCAGCACGCGCAATGCGATTTCGCCGCGGTTGGCGATCACTACCTTGTCGAGCATGGTGTGTCGCCTCAGCCGATGACGAACATGGGCTCGTCAAATTCGACCGGCTGGCCGTTCGAGACGAGGATCGCGCGCACGGTGCCGGCGACGTCGGCTTCGATCTGGTTGAACATCTTCATCGCTTCGATGATGCCGAGCGTTTCGCCGGCCTTGACCTGCTGGCCGATCTTCACGAACGGCGGCGAGTCGGGGTTGGCCGAGGCGTAGAACGTGCCGACCATCGGCGCCTTCTGGACATGGCCATCCGGCACGACCTTGCCGGTGGCAGCCGGCGCGGCGTCGGCGGCGGTCGCCGCAGCAGGCGCGGCCTCGATGCGTTGCGCCGGCATCGGCGCGGGTGCCATCGCCATCGTGCTGACCATGCCCTTGGGCACGCGCGAGAGGCGCACGATCTCCTCGCCTTCCTTGATTTCGAGTTCGGCGAGGTTGGATTCCTCGAGCAGGTCGATCAGCTTCTTGATCTTGCGCAGGTCCATGGGGACTCCGGGCTGTAAGTCTGGAAAGGGTTCAGGCCGCGAGGCGGCGCACGGCGGCATCGAGCGCGAGCGCGTAGCTGTGCGCGCCGAAGCCGGCGATCACGCCGACCGCGAGGTCCGAGAAATAGGAATGACGGCGAAACGGTTCGCGCGCGTGCACGTTGCTGAGGTGGACCTCGATGAATGGCAGTGCCACCGCGGCGAGCGCGTCGCGCAGCGCGATGCTGGTATGCGTGAACGCGGCCGGGTTGATCAGGATGAACGAGGTGCCGTCGGCGCGCGCTGCATGCACGCGCTCGATCAGCGCGTGTTCGGCGTTCGACTGGAAGCTTGCGAGTTCGTGTCCGGATGCGGTCGCGATGCCTGCCAGTTCCGCGTCGATCTGTGCGAGCGTGGCACGCCCGTAGTGCTCCGGCTCGCGCGTGCCGAGCAGGTTGAGGTTGGGGCCGTGGAGGACGAGCAGCTTGGCCACGCGGGGCGGTTCGCCGAAAAACGGGGGGTGCAAGTCTGGACGAGGGCGCGCGATCTGTCCAGTTCGGCGACGTTCGGCGGTTGTTTGCCGAGATTTCAGGAATTGCGGGTCACAGATGCGGTGCCAGCCACTGTTCGAGGCTGCCTTCCGTGAAGTTGCCGAACCGTTGCGCGAGGATGTGCCCGTCGCGCCCGATCAGGACCGAATACGGCAACACGTTGCGGTCATTGCCGTAGATCGCGGCGGAATCGCGGTCGTTCGCGTGCAGATCCGGATCATCCACGAGGATCGGATAGGTAACAGGGTGCTTTGCCAGGAAGGCGCGCGTGGCCTGCGCGCCGTCGGCCGCGATGCCGACAATCTGCAGGCCGGCGCCGCCATGGCGCTGCTGGGCGCGCTCGAGCAGCGGCATTTCCTCGATACACGGTCCGCACCAGCTGGCCCAGAAGTTGAGCAGCAGCAGGCGCCCGTTCCAGCGTGCGATCGAGGCGCGGCTGCCATCGACATCGGGCAGTTCCAGCGCCGGACGGGCAGCGCCGACCAGCGCCGTCGTCTGCGGCATCCGCGCCGGATACAGCCACACGCTGAGCCCGAACCCTCCGAGCGCGCCGCCGAGCGCCAGCGCGATCACCAGCAGATGGCTGCGATCCATCGCCATCAGTGCGCCTTCGGTTTGAATGCGTCCTCGACGATTGCCTGGGTCAGTACCGTCGGCAGCGCCTGGCCCGGCCCCGGCTCGCCGGCGCGGAACACCACGTACAGCGGCACGCCGACCGCCTTGTATTGCTGCAGGAACGCGGTGATTGCGGGATCGACATTGGTCCAGTCGGCGCTCATGAACACCGCGTTGTTGCGCTTGAGCAGGTCACGGAACGCATCCGTGAAGAGCACGGCCTTCTCGTTGACCTTGCAGGTCACGCACCAGTCGGCGCCGACGTCGACGAACACGCCGCGACCTTCGGTGCGCAGCGCGGCAAGGCGTTCGGCGGAATACGCGAACGTGTCGGCGTTCGCCGCCTGCGCGGCTTTCGGCAGCGCGAGCTGCCCAACCTGCCACAGCGGCAGCGCCGCGCCGAGCACGACCAGCAACGCGAACGCGCGCGCGAGCATGCCGTCGCGGTAGCGGCTGCGCTCCCACCACCACAGGCCGAGCGCGAGCACGACCGCGCCGATCAACACCCAGCCGACCGCATCGATGCCGCGCTGGTTGCCGAGCACCCATACCAGCCACACCGCGGTCAGGTACATCGGGAACGCGAGCAGTTGCTTCAGCGTTTCCATCCACGCGCCGGGCCTCGGCAGGCGGGCCGCGAGCGCGGGAACGAAACCGATGAGCAGGAACGGCAGGGCAAGCCCGACGCCAAGCGCGAGGAACACCAGCAGCGCGACCAGCGACGAGGCGGAGAACGCGTACGCAAGCGCCGAACCCATGAACGGCGCCGTGCACGGGCTCGCGACCACCACCGCGAGCACGCCGGTAAAGAAGTCGCCGGCCGCGCCGCCGCGGTTGCCCAGATTCTGGCCGACACCGGCGAGGCCGGCACCGATGTTGAACACGCCCGACAGCGACAGGCCGATCGCGAACAGCACGTAGACGAGCACCGCGACGAAGATCGGCTGCTGCAACTGGAAGCCCCAGCCGAGCGCCTGGCCCGCCGCACGCAGGCCGATCGCCGCGAGCCCGATCGCGGAGAATGCGACCAGCACGCCGGCGGTATAGATGAGCGCGTGCTTGCGCGCCTTCTCCGCGCTCTCGCCGCTCTGCGCGAGGCCGAGCACCTTCAGCGACAGCACCGGCAGCACGCACGGCATCAGGTTCAACACGAGGCCGCCGAGCACGGCGGCGAGCAGGGCGCCGAGGATGCCGCCGAGCGAGGGCTGAGGGTCGGGGGGCGAGGGCTGCGAGGCGGAAGATGTGGCGGTTGCAGGAGCGGCTTGCGCCGCGATGCTCTTCGGCACCGGCACAAACGAAGCCTTCGCCGCCGCGAGCTGTTCGAGGCTCGCGGTCGGCAATTCGACCACTACGTCCTTCTGCATCACCGGATAGCAGATGCCGTTCTCGAGGCAACCCTGGTATTCCGCATGCAGCTTCACGCTTTGCGCCGTGCCCTGTTCGCGCAGCAGCGTGATCGGCAGTTCGACCTGGTCGAAATACACCTTGACCATGCCGAAGTGCTCGTCGGTGTGGTCGACGCCGGCCGGCCACTGCGGCGCCCCGAGTTGCACGCCGTTTCCATCGGTGAGCGTGACGATGCTCTTGTCGCGATACAGGTAGTAGTTCTTCGGCATCGTCCAGCGCGCGAGGATCGTGGTCGGACTCTGCGCGATCGCCTCGAACACGAACGCCTGTTCCGGCGGTAGCGGCGAAGCGTCGGTTCCCGGAAGCCCGCTCGTTGCGCCGGTGCCGAGCTGGATGCCGAGCGCCGTCCCGCCGGCTCCTGCAGGAGCGGCGTCAGCCGCGATGCTCTTCGCTCCGGCATCCGCGACCTCGACACTGACCGTGGTCGGACTCGGCGGATAGCAGATCTTCGGATCGGTCTCGTGGCAGCCCTGCACGGTCAGCGTGACGCTGGCGCTTTTAGCGCTCGCATCGGTGAGCGTGTACGGCAGAGTCGCATCGATCGAGTGGTGGTAGACCTCGACCTCGCCGAGGAATTCGTCGTGCTTCTGTTCGCCGGGCGGGAGATCCAGCGTGCCGAGCGTGAGGCCGGCCTGCGTCGTCTTCGCCTTCATGCGCGAGCGGTACAGGTAGTAGTCCTGTGCGATGTCCCAGTGCAGCGCGAGCTTGCCGGCGCCGTCGGTACGCGCACTCAGCTTGAACGCCTGCTCGACCGGCAGCAGGCCGCTCTCGTCCTGTGCGCGGGCGCTGTTTGCGGCGCCGGCGAGGGTGATCACGAGCGCGGTGGCGAGACCGGCGAACAGGTTGCGCATCGGGAAAAACTCCGTGGAATCATCGGCTGCGGCAGAGGGACCGCGCTTGGACCGCGAATCTTGCAGGACGTTCATCGTGAGGCGGTGGCCGTGGTTGCGGCTTCGAGCCACGCAAGGTAATCCGGCGCGCCATCGATGACCTCCAGCACGAGCAATTCGGGCAGCTCGTACGGATGCAGTTCGGCAATGCGCGACTTCAGCGCCTCGATCCGCGCGTACGAGGTCTTGACCAGCAGCAGCGTCTCCGCATCGACCTGCACCTCGCCCTGCCAGCGATACGTCGACGTCACGCCCGGCAGCGCCTGCACGCATGCGGCAAGCCGCTCGTCGACCAGCGCACGCGCGATGCGCGCAGCGGTTTCGGCGTCGGGACAACTGCAGTGGAGGACGGCAGCGGGCATGGCGATCGGCGTTGGGCTGGGCCGCCGATGATCGCACACCACACTCCGTTTGCCCCGGGCCTGACCCATGCGAACGGTTTGGATTTGCCCAATTCCGTTCGCCCCGAGCGCAGCCCCGCAGGCGCGGAGTCGAAGGGTGCGTGTCAAGCCGTTTCGACTCCGCTCGCAGGGCGAGCTGCGCTCAACGCGAACGGTTTGGATTTGCCACGGTCAGTGCAACAACAGCGCCGCGTCGAAGCCGTTGTCGAAGATCGTGTCGTTCGGCATGACCGGCTCGCATACTGCCGGCTGATTCGACTCGAACAGCGCGCGCGTCGCCCATTCCGGATGGTCGACGAACGGATTGCGGTTGCCCTGGAAGCTCATGATCACGTCGTTGCGCGCGATTTCTTCGGCATCCGGCGGATCCTGCACGCTCCAGTCGAGCAGGGTCGAGAGCAGGCCCATGTACGCCTTCGCGGCGGTGTTGCTGGTGATGACGATCAGGCTGCGGTTGTCGGTGAGTTCGAGGTCGGGGATGTTGCCGTCGTGCGCGTCCTCGGCCGCGATGCCCTCGTAGCGGATCGCCATGTAGAACATCGCGCGCGCCATCTCGCCCTTGCGGTGGCTCCAGACCTCGAACGATCCGGCGTTGCCGTCCGGCGATTTCACCCAGTTGGACTGACCCGTGCCGCCGACGCCGTTGTTCACCTCGGTCGGCAGTTCGGTGCAGCCGCTGGCGCAGTTGTCGTACGGCTTGTTGCCGCGGCTCGCGTTCTGCGCAGTGTCCGACAGCCACAGCATGTGCGTGTCGGTGTACGCGGCGAGGCTGGAGTTGGCGAAGCCGAGCGAGTTCGGCCAGGTATGCTCGCGGTTGTAGGTGATGCCGCCGCCGGTGCCGGCGCGGTCGCTGCCGATCGTGTAGGAGCGGTTGCGATACACGTCGATCATCTTTGCCGCGTTGTTCGGGTCCTGCTGCGCGATCTCGAGGATCGTCCAACTGTTCTGCGCGCCGCCGCTGTACGGATACACCGTGTGGCCCTTGATCGTGTTGTGCAGCGAGCAGCGCAGTTGCTCCGGGCTGACCGGATTGACGTGCGAGTAGTAGTCGCCGAGCGAGCCGCTCGCGATCTGGAACGTCGCGACGTAATCCGCTGCGAGCGGGATGTTGTCGAGGTCGAGCACGCCGCTGGCGAGGACCTTGAAAGCACAGGTGCCGCCGGTCGGCAGCACCGTCGCGGGCGTCAAGGTGCGCTGCGTGCCGCTGCCCGTTTCGTCGAGCGCGATCGGGGTCGAGTCGCAGGTGAGCGTGAACGCATTGCTGGTCGTCACGGCTTCGCTGAAGGTGACGCGGATGTCGCTCGCGATCGCGACATTGATCGCGCCGTTGGCCGGCTCGGTCGAAGCAACTGTCGGAGGCGCCGTCGCGGGATCGATCGTCGTGAACGTGACCGCCTGGTCGCTGGCGAGTGGATCGGGCGTGCCGTCGAGGTCGGTGATGCCGGCGGCGAGAATCGTCCAGGTGCAGCTTTCATTCGCGGCGAACGCGGGCGACGGGGTCAGCGTGAAGGTGACAGGTCCGCCGGAGACCGTCGCCGTGTGCGTGGTCGAGGTCGTGCAGACGATCGAGTACCACGGCTCGGTCGCCGTCACGCCTTCGCTGAAGGTGACGCTGAGCGAGGCGGCGAGCGCGACGCCGCTCGCGTTCGCGGCCGGCGTCGTCGAGGCCACCGTCGGCGGATTGTCGACCGGCGGCGTGCCGTCGACGCTGAACTGCACGTCGTCGATCGCGAGGCCGTCTTCGGCGCCGGCGATGTCGGCGTCGATCCAGCGCACCCACAGCGTCGCGCCGGGCGCCAGGGAAAGGCCGTCGATGGTGGCGGCAAGCGCGACGCGGTTCGCGGCGAGGTTGCCGTCGAGCGCGCCGACCGCGGCCGAGGTGTTCGGCGAGACGAAGTCGAGCGCATCGATGTCGACCCAGGTCGCAGCGGCATCGTTGAGCGAGGTCGCGTCGAGGCTGTACTGGAAGTCGAGGCGATCGGCACGAGCGGCGACGCCGAGGCGCCATTGTTCGCCGGCATAGTTGACGTCGATGTGGTCGAGTACGAGGCCGCTGTCGTTGCCGAGCTGCGCACCGATCAGCGGTTGCAGCGAACCGGAACGCAGCGTGCCAAGTGCGCGCTCGGAATTGCCGGTCGCACCGTAGCTGTAGGTGTTGCCGCCAGGCGTGGCGCCGTTGTCGGCCGCGTACGTCGTGTTCGCATTCGAGCCGGCCTCGAGCATGCGCCAGCCGGTCGGCAGGGTCGAGCCGGTGCCGTTCGCGAGGAGCGTGTCGAAATGTTCGACGGTGGTGCCGGTGAGTGAAACGTATTGCGCCAGCGCGGCAGGCGCGGCGAGCGCAAGGCAAAAGCAGAGCATGGCGCCGCCGGCGCCTCGGATGGACCGCATGTGGATTTCCCCCAGGAAAGAGGTCCGGGCACCTCGCCGCAGACCTGCATTGCCTACTATAAGCGGCGCCCGCGACATTTTCAGGACGGCCGGCCGCGCCCTTGAATCACCCGCGGCGGGCGCCATCTCCTGCTGCGTGTCGACGACGCCCCTTCCGCAGGGGCGCTTTCGTCGCTAAAATTGGCACTCAGCAAGTACAAGTGCTAACAGAGTTAGACAATCCCTTTCAAATCAACCTGTTGATGGAGACATCCATGAAGCTTCGCCCGTTGCACGATCGCGTGATCATCAAGCGTCTGGAAGCCGAGACGAAGTCGGCCGGTGGCATCGTGATCCCCGACGCCGCTGCCGAGAAGCCGGTCAAGGGCGAGGTCATCGCCGCCGGAACCGGCAAGATCCAGGAAGACGGCAAGGTCCGCCCGATGGCGGTCAAGGTCGGCGACATCGTGCTGTTCGGCAAGTACTCGGGCACCGAGGTCAAGGTCGAGGGCCAGGAACTGCTGGTCATGCGCGAAGAAGACCTCATCGCCGTCGTCGAGAAGTAAGCAGGCGCGCTGCGCCGCTGCAATCGAATCCATCCAGACACTCATTAGGAACAACCATGGCTGCCAAAGAAATCCGTTTCTCCGAAGACGCGCGCGCGCGCATCCTGCGCGGCGTCAATACCCTCGCCAATGCGGTAAAGGCGACGCTCGGCCCGAAGGGTCGCAACGTCGTGCTGCAGAAGAGCTTCGGCGCACCGACGATCACCAAGGACGGCGTGTCCGTCGCGAAGGAAATCGAACTCGCCGATGCGTTCGAGAACATGGGCGCGCAGATGGTCAAGGAAGTCGCTTCCAAGACCTCCGACGTCGCCGGTGACGGCACCACCACCGCGACCGTCCTCGCGCAGGCGCTGATCCGCGAAGGCCTCAAGGCCGTTGCCGCGGGCATGAACCCGATGGACCTCAAGCGCGGCATCGACAAGGCCGTCATCGGCGCCGTCGAGGAGCTCAAGAAGCTCAGCAAGCCGTCGGCCGACAGCAAGTCGATCGCGCAGGTCGGCACGATCTCCGCCAACGGCGACCAGCTGATCGGCAAGCTCATCGCCGAGGCGATGGACAAGGTCGGCAAGGAAGGCGTGATCACGGTCGAGGAAGGCTCGGGCCTGGACAATGAACTCGACGTCGTCGAGGGCATGCAGTTCGACCGCGGCTACCTCTCGCCGTATTTCATCAACAACCAGCAAAGCCAGCAGGTCGAGCTGGAAGACCCGTATGTGCTGCTGTACGACAAGAAGATTTCCAACGTGCGCGAGCTGCTGCCCGTGCTCGAAGGCGTCGCCAAGGCCGGCAAGCCGCTGCTGATCGTCGCCGAGGAAGTCGAAGGCGAAGCGCTCGCGACCCTCGTCGTCAACACGATCCGCGGCATCGTCAAGGTCGCCGCCGTGAAGGCGCCGGGCTTCGGCGACCGTCGCAAGGCGATGCTCGAGGACATGGCGATCCTGACCGGTGGCCAGGTCATCTCCGAGGAAGTCGGCCTGCAGCTCGAGAAGGCGACGCTGAAGGACCTCGGCCGCGCCAAGAAGGTGCACATCACCAAGGAAAACACCACGCTCATCGACGGCGCCGGCGAAGCGGCGAACATCCAGTCGCGCATCAAGCAGATCAAGGCGCAGATCGAGGAGACCTCTTCGGACTACGACCGCGAGAAGCTGCAGGAGCGCGTCGCGAAGCTCGCCGGTGGCGTGGCCGTGATCAAGGTCGGTGCCGCGACCGAAGTCGAGATGAAGGAAAAGAAGGCGCGCGTCGAAGACGCCCTGCACGCGACGCGTGCGGCGGTCGAGGAAGGCGTGGTCCCGGGCGGTGGCGTCGCGCTGATCCGCGCGCTGTCCGGCCTTGCCAAGCTCAAGGGTGACAACGAAGACCAGAACCACGGCATCCAGATCGCCAAGCGCTCGATGGAAGCGCCGCTGCGCGAGATCGTGACCAACGCCGGTGAGGAAGCCAGCGTGGTGCTGAACAAGGTCGCCGACGGCAAGGGCAACTTCGGCTACAACGCCGCGACCGGCGAATACGGCGACATGGTCGAGATGGGCATCCTCGATCCGACCAAGGTCACCCGCTACGCGCTGCAGAACGCCGCGTCGATCGCCGGCCTCGTCATCACGACGGAAGCCATGGTCGCCGAAGCGCCGAAGAAGGAAGAGGCCCACAGCCACGGCGGTGGCGGTGGCGGCATGGGCGGCATGGGCGGCATGGATTTCTAAGCGCCGCTCCGCTTCGCGAGAACAAGCCCTCCCCTTCAAGGGGAGGGTTGGGTGGGGATGGTATTGATGCCTCCGCCCCGCAACATCAAAAGCCCCGCAGCGATGCGGGGCTTTTTCTTTGCGACCGATACCGCGGCCGTGATTCGCGCGGGCACTGATTTGCGCTTGCAGACGGGAGCAATGGAAAGGGGGGAACGCTTATGCAGGCATCTTCAGGGCGGCTTCGGCCGCAATTTCCGCTGCGATCGCTGGTCCGGATCGCGTTCTGGGCACTTTTCGCGTTCGCCGCATCCGCGCAGGCCGGCGATCCGTTCGTGTTCGAGAGTTCGGCGGCGGGCGATGCCGGCGGCGGCATCGCGATCAGCGCGAACCCGTCCGGCATCACGTTCCGGGTCACCGAGCGCACCGAGGTCAGCGAGGTCGGCGCCGAACTGAGCCGGTTCGGCGCCGGCACGCACACGGTTTACGCGGCGCTCCATCGCGTCGGCACGCCGGTGTCGACGCCCGATGCGGTCGGCGAGACCGGTCTGCTCGCGACGAGCCTGTTGACGGTCGACTCGACGACGCCTAACGATGTCGCCGCGCCACTGTCCGCGACGCTCGAGCCGGGCTGGTATGCGCTGGTGATCGGCACCGGCCGCCATGGCGCGACCGCGCCGGACTTCTTCGCGACGTTGAACCACACCGGCCAGCCGACGGCGCCACAGACGCGGGGGCCGTACACGGTCAACGCGACGACCAATGCGTTCGTGCTGCAAGGCGTGAACCTGCGCGTGTTCCTGCGCGGCCACGCGTTGCCGCCGGTTGCGCCGCCATCGACCCGCTTCCTCGCGCAGACCGCGCTGCCGGATGCGTGGTGGGCGAGCGGTTTCTGGACGATCGACGCGAACCACCTCTTTGCGATGCGCTTCACGCTCGCGCGCGCCACCCGTGTCGGCCGCACCGGCATCTGGTCCTACGCCGGCGGCAGCGGCAGCGTGTACGCGGCGATCCTGCGCACGACCACGCCGACGACGCCATTGCCCGGCCCGGGTTCGGCCGCATTCGCCGACGCCGTCGTCGCGTCGACGCTGGTGCCGATCGGCAGCGTGTCGGATGAGTACGCGGGCGTTTTCGACGACGTCGCGCTTGCACCAGGCTCCTACGCGCTTGTCTACGGCAGTGGCGCTTTCGGCGCGACCGGCATCGCCAATCCGATTGCGATCGGCGACCATCTCGTTGGTTCCGGTGCCTCGCAATGGATCAACACGACCTGGTTCCCCGGTTTCGGCGTGCGCCTGACCCTCGAAGGCATCGTGCCGCAACTCGAGGTCGCGCCGGATCCGGCCGATTTCGGCGCCGTGCCGCTCGGGCTTGCGAGCACGCGCATGCTGACCATCCGCAACGGCGGTGACAGCACGTTGCAGCTCGGCTCGATCGCGATCGCCGGCACCGATGCGGCGGAGTTCGCGGCAGGCGGCGACGTCGCCGCCTGCAACGGCGCCGTGCTCGCGCCTTCGGCGACCTGCGCGTTCTCGGTGACCTACACGCCGGCGGCCGTCGGCAGCCATGCCGCGCGCGTGGAGATCCCGAGCGACGGCGTGCCGAATCCGTTCGTCGCGACGCTGGCGGGCAGCGCGGTTACCTCGCACACGGTCACGCCCGCCGCCGATGGCGCGGGCACGATCGGCCCGGACGCGCCGCAAATCGTCGCCGAGGGTTCGCAGGTGCAGTTCACGCTCGCGCCGCAGCCCGGGCACCATGTCGCCGGTGTCGACGGCGACTGCGGCGGCGCGCTCGTCGGCAACGTGTTCACGACGGCGGCAGTCGTGAGCGACTGCGGCGTCCTCGCGCATTTCGCGATCGATACGTTCACCGTGACGCCCGCTTCGGGCGGGCACGGCTCGATCGATCCGCCCGGCGCGCTGACCGTCGCGTTCGGCGGCAGCGCGTTCTTCCACCTGCTGCCGGATGCCGGCTATCACGTCGGCGGCGTCGGCGGCGATTGCCCCGGTGTACTCGACGACGACACGTTCACCGCGGGCCCGATCGTCGCCGCGTGCAGCGTCGTCGCGGAGTTCGCGTTCAATCCGCCGAGCGTGGTCGCCGCCGTTTCCGGCACGCCGCAGTCGGTCACGGTCGGCAACGCGTTTGCCGTGCCGCTGACCGTGCGCGTGACCAACGACGGCGGCCTCGGCGTGCCCGGCGTCAGCGTCGCATTCGCCGCTCCGGTCGGCGGCGCGAGCGCGACGGTTGCCGCGAGTGCGGTCACCGACGCCGATGGCTACGCATCCGTCGATGCAATCGCGAATGCCGTGGCAGGCAGCTACGCGGTCAATGCGACGGTGGCAGGCGTCGCCGGGATGGCAGCGTTCGCGCTCGAGAACCTCGCGCCGGATGTCGCGCTCGCCGTCTCGATCGACGACGGCATCGCGCATGCGGGCTACGGACAGATGCTCGACTACGCCATCATCGTGCGCAACGACGGCAGCGTCGCCGCGAATGGCACTGCCATCGTCGCGACCCTCGCGGATGCCGTCGATGCCGCGCAGGCAAGCTGGATCTGCCTCGATGCCGGTGGTGGTGCCTGCAGCGCGGGCGGCAGCGGCACCCTCGCCGACGTCGCGCTCGTTCCCGCGCATGGCAGCGTGACGTACCTGCTCAGCGTGCCGGTGCGCGCCGATGCCGGCGGTTCCGCGGTGGAAACGGCCGTGCAGACATCGGGTGCCTACGCAGGCTACGCGGCAAGCGCGGACGACACCGACGTGCTCGTCCTGTTCCGCGACAGCTTCGACGCGGCCGACCTGCTCGCGAATGCGGCCGGGCTGGCGGCGGGTGACATCCGCGCGCTGCCATCCGGCACGGAACCCGGCGCGGCCGACGTGCACACCATGCTCTCGGCGCGCGCTGCCGACGGCAGCGGTTTCCGCATTGATGCGACGCCGGCCGCGAACCTGCGCGTCGTCGTCGTCGATGCCACGCGACGCGCACGGGCGACCCCATGGGCGACGACGTCGGACGCGCCGTCGCTCGCGTTCGTCGACGACCACGACGGCGTCACCCTGGTCGTCGAGGGTACGCAGCCGCCGCTCGCAGCCACGCTCGCGTCACCGCAGATGCGCTGGCGCGTGCGTGGCGCGGATGGCGCGGCCACGCCCTCGCGCTGAGGGCCGGACGCAATCGCGCCCTGGCTTCGCGGGCGCGCGAATGCAGCGCGCGTGACGTCGTCGCTGCAGCGCACGGCCGCCCGTCTCGGCGGCCGCCGGCAAGAAATGCCCGCGGTGGACCCCGAGGGGCGCCGCTTACTCGCCGGCACCGCAGCGACAACCTGATACAGTCGACGGGATGCCGTGGCGCGGCGCGTCTGCCCGCCGGTTGGCGGCCCTGCACGATGTCCCGATGTCCGCACTGCATTACCGTTTCGACGACTACGAACTCGACGCGCCTGCCCGCGAGCTGCGCAGTGCGCGCGGGCCGGTCGCGCTGCCGCCGAAGTCGTTCGACTGCCTCGTCTACCTGCTCGAACGGCGCGAGCGCGCGGTCGGCCGCGACGAATTGATCAGCGCGGTCTGGGGTCGCGTCGATGTCAGCGACGCGCTGCTCGGCCAGACCCTCGCTCGCGCGCGCCGTGCGGTCGGCGACACCGGCGAGGAGCAGCGCGTGATCCGCACGGTCGCGCGTTTCGGTTACCACTGGGTCGCACCGGTCGAGATCGTCGGCAACGACGCGCCGCCGGGCGAGGTCGCCACGGCGCCGATCGAGCAGATCGCGCAAGCGGCGGAGCACATTGCCGTGGTGCCTGCCAGCGCGCGTGCGACGGACGCGGCCGCACGCCGACACCGCGTCGCGTTTGCGGGCGTCGTGCTCGTGCTCGCGGCGATCGTCGCCGTCGCCATCGTCGCGTTCATCCGGCGCTGGAACGCACCGCTGCCGCCGGACCCCCCGGCCGCAGCGCAGGCCAATGCGTCGTCGGCCGAGTCGGGCGCACCGGTCGCCGCCACCTGGCTGGCGCTGCCGGTCGATGTCGCGGACGAGGATGCGTCGTCGCGCTGGATCCGCTTCGGAGCGATGGACTACCTTGTCTCGCGCCTGCGCGAACGCGCTGGCGTCACCGCGTTGCCGACCGAACAGGCGATCGCCCTGCTCGCGCGCGCCGATGCCGGCGTCGCCGCCGATCCGGCGCAGCGGCTCGCGTTCGCCGCCGGCGTCCCACGCGCATGCGGCGTGGCGACGACGGCTGGACGGCAGAACTCGAGGTGCAGGACGCCGAACACAGCATGCGCGACAGTGCGACCGCGGCGACCCCGCTCGAAGCGATCGATCTCGTGCTCGCGCGGCATTTCGGCCTCGAGCCGGCGCGCGATGCCGCGTTGCAACCGCCTCTGCTCGAACTGCAGCAGCGCATTGATGCCGCCTTCCTCGAAGGCGACATGCGCGCCGCATCGGAACTGGTCGAGTCGGCGCCGCCCGGATTGCGCAGCGAACCGGCGATTGCGGTGCGCGCGGCCGAAATCGACGAGCGTTCAGGCCGCCTGCCGCTGGCCGAGCGTGGTTTCGAAGCGCTTGCCGCGGGAGGCGACGCCCTGCCGGCGGCATTGCGCGCGCGTGCATCGTACGGTCTTTGCGCGATTGCGTACCGGCGCAACGAACTGGAGCGCGCGCAGGCAAGCTGCGATGCCGCACTCGCGGCGCTGGACGGCCTCGACGAACCGATGCTGCTCGGCCGGGCGTGGATGCTGCGCGGCACGATCGAGGACGAGAGCGGCCGCTACGACGACGCCCTCGCGAGCTTCGGCCTCGCGCGCATCGCCTGGCGCCGTGCCGGCAACCTGCCGGGCGAGGCGAGCGTCGACAACAACGAAGGCATGGCGCATGCGTGGCACGGCCATTTCGACCAGGCGATCGCGGCGTTCGACCGTGCCGCGGCGACATTCGAGCGTTTCGGCGTGCAGGACCATCTTGCATCGACGCTCGCGGCAAAAGCCGACGCGCAGCGCGCCATGCTCGACTTCGACGGCTCGCTCGCGAGCAGCGAGCGCGCGTGGCGCCTGACGCCGCGCATGGACGATCCGCGCGCGGTACGTTCGATCGCGTTCACGCGCGCGCTGACCCTGCTCGCGAGCGGTGATCTCGACGCGACGCTGCCACTGCTCGATCGCTACGACGATGGTCGCGCCGACGCGCCACCCGAATTCGCCGTGCTGCGCCGCGCACTGGCGCGCGCGCGCGGCGACGCGGCCGGTGCCGTTGCGGATGCCGACGCATTGCTCGAACGCGTGGTTAAGCCGGTCGATCCGACCACCGATGCCAGCCCGGCATGGGCTGCAGGCGTGCTGATCGACGCCGCGTTGGCCGCGCATCAAGACGCGCTCGCCGTACGCCTGCTGGTCCGCCTGCGCGGCGCCGGAGACGCTGCGGCCGATTCCGATTTCGCCTATGCGCTCGATCTCGCGGAAGCGCGCGTCGCCGATGCGCATGGCGACACCGCGAACGCGGAGAAACGATATGCGGCGGCGTTCGCGCGTGCCGTCGAGGCCCATCGACCGGACCGCACGGTTGTCGCCGGCTCCGCCTATGCGCGTTTCCTGTTGCGCGCCGGGCGCAAAAGCGATGCCGAGCGCATTGCGGGACGGTTTGCCGTCTACGCCGACCGGGATGGCGACGCGGCGGACGCGATGATCGAGCTGTACCAGCGCCTTGGCGACGACGAATCGCTGCGCCGCGCACGCCAGCGCCGCGCCGGCGTGCATGCGCGAATCGCGATCGCAAGCGGTTGATCCGCTGCGATTTGCGTCATTGTCACGCCCCTGTCACGCGGTGTTGACGCCTGCTTCATGCGGCGCGCGAGCGGCCTGCTACGGTCGCAGGCGGAGCGGCCGCCACCGTTCCGCCCGATCCCGACTCCTGCCGTGGTGAGCGCCCGTGAACCTGTCTTCGACGATCCGCCTGCTGTTGTCCGTCTGCCTGCCCCTGCTCGCGACTTCCGTCGTCGCGGCGGGCGAGCCCATCCACCTGCATGCCGCCGCGAATCCGGCCGGCGGCGACCTCCAGCTGGCCGTCGGCCTCGCGCTGGACAATGGCGATCCCGCCACCTGCGGCAGCGCGACCGAGCTCGACGTGCACGCCGGCGATGCGGTCAACTTCTGCTACACGCTGACGAACCTCGGCGGTTCGACGCTCGCTTACCACACGCTTGTCGACAGCGTCGATGGCGAGCTGTTCGCGCTGATGCACGAGGCCGTCGCACCTGGCGCGTCGATGCAATTCAACCGCATCGTGACCGCGACCCTGTCCGCCGGAGACTATGCCGCCACCTGGACCGCGCAGGACCAGGAACCCGGCTACGCGGCCACCGCGATCCCGTTCGCGTTCACCGACATCGTCGGCACCGGTACGCCGCTCGGCCTCGCCGACGATGCCGCGACCGGTGTCACGCTGCCGTTCGCGTTTCCGTTCTACGACGGCGCCAGCAACCTGCTGACGATCGGCAACAACGGCACGCTCGTGCTCGGTACGCTCGACGGTTTCAGCTACGCGTTCAACGATCCGTTGCCGTACGAACCCGACATCTTCATGGGCGGACCGATCATCGCGCCGTTCTGGGACGATTTTGCCGACAGCGCCGGCAATGTCTGGTGGCAGGTCGACGGCGCATCGCCGAACCGGCGCGCGATCGTCCAGTGGATACGTCCGCACTTTTTCCAGAACGGCGGTGCCCCGGCCGTGTTCGAGGCGCTGCTCGGCGAGGACGGCTCGCTCCAGTTCCATTACGCGAATACCGTGTTCGGCGACGCCAGCAATGCCGACTGGGACATGGGTGGAAGCGCAACGGTCGGCCTGCAGAACGTCGACGCATCAATCGGCAACCAGTACTCGTACAACTCGCCATCGATTGCGCCGGGGAGTGCGCTCGCCTGGACGCGCACTTCGCCGACCGCGTACAGCGCAAGCGCGACCGTGCACCTGGCGGTCGCGCCGGCACTGCAGCCGGCGACGATCGCGGTCACGCCAACGCCGCTCGGCGCGAGCGCGCAGCCGGGTGGCGCCGCGGTCGTTCTGCCGTTGCAGATCCGCAACGACGGCGACCTGCCGCTGCAATGGAACGCGATTGAAGCGCCGGCGGCTCGGCCGTCGACCGCGCCGCCCGCGCATGCACCGACGCCGCTTGCGCTGCGCAAGCAGCGAGGCAACGACGCCACGCGCGATCGCTGGCGCGGACACGCGCGCGACGTCGTTTCGCTGCGTGGCGCGACGACCGCCGGCTGCGATGAGTCAACGCCGGGCATCGTGGTGCACGACGACGGCGCGCCCGAGGACGGCTACCGCGACGGTTCCGGGCTGTTCAGCCTCGCCGGCTACGTCGACCGCTTCACGCCGAGTGCGTACCCGGCGACGTACACGAGCGCATGCGTGTCGTTCCTCGCATCACCGAGCGCGCCCGGCACCAGCCAGGCGTTCCAGCTCGTCGTCTACGACGACAGCGGCTGGGACGGTGGCCCCGGCAACCTGCTCGCCGCGGTGGATGCGGTCGCGACCGACATCCCGACCACCGCCGTCGCGTCGTTCGTGCGCGTGGACCTGTCGGGCCTCGGCCTCAGCATCGATTCCGGCAGCGTCTACATCGGCGTGCAGTTCGATCCGATCGATCCCGGCGTGGTCTATGTTGCGTCCGACGTCAACGGCACGCCCGATGCCGGCAACGGCTACCTGATGCGCGGCAACCCCGGTGCGCCGGGTGGTTGGGATCCGATCGTCGACCAGTTCCCCGACTACCACGCGCTGCTCGTGCGCGCGGTCGAGGCGCCCGATGCGTGCGCACTGCCGTCCGACGTGCCATGGCTGTCGCTGTCCGCGGTTTCCGGCGACGTCGGTGCGCACGGCGCCGCCTCGATCAGCGTGACACTCGATCCGTCCGCGCTGGCGGCCGGGCACTACGAAGCCGCGCTGTGCATCGGCAGCAATGACCCGCAGCATCCACGCACGGTCGTGCCGGTGCGCTTCGACGTCGGCGACGCGCTGTTCACCGACGGTTTCGACGGCTGAAGGGAATGCCGATGCCTTGATCGTGAACAGACGCAAGCGACGACCGCTGGCCCGCGCGACTAAGGTCACCTGCTGCGCGCTGCAGAACGCCGCGTCGATCGCCGGACACGTCATCGCGGCGGAAGCCGTGGTCGCCGACGCGCCGAAGAGGCGCACGACCACGGCGGTGGCGGTGTTGGCATGGGCGGCACGGATGTCTGATCCAGCTCATCCATTGGGTTCATCGCAATCGTGAGCGCAGCGCCGCCAGTCGTAGCCGCTTGTCGTGCTCCGCTGGCAACTCGGCGGCGAGCGCCACGTCGGCCAGCCGCGCGTCGTCGTCGGCACCTTGGCGGTCGGCGTGGCGCAGGCGCCATTCGGCGCGCGCGAGCAGCGCCTCGCCATAGGCGAAGTGGCGTGGTGTGCCGAGCCGTTCGCACAGTGCGGCGGCGCTGTCGAGGAGCGCACCCGCTTCGTCATCGCGGCCCTGCGCCTGGCGCAGGGCCGCGGCGACGATGTAGCCGCGTGCACCGTCCGTGCAGCCGAGGCGCTCGACCGTTTCCAGTCCGCGCGCAACCAGCGGCTCGGCGGCGGCGAGGTCGCGGCGTTGCAACGCGATGCGTGCCTCGAGGAAGTCGATACGCGCCGGCAGCATGGCCTGCGCACCCTGTGGCGTGGCCTGCCAGCGGCGGTAGGCGTCGATGCCGGACTGCGCCGCCGCGAGATCCGATCTCGCCAATGCCAGATGCGCGAGCAACAGGTCTGGTTCGTGTCCGACCGCAGCATCCGGCGCGATGCGCCGGGCGATGCGCTGGGCAGTCAATGACGCGACCTGTGAACCATCGAGATCGCCGCGGTTGCGCAGCAGATTGGCGAGATTGATCCAGGTATTGAGGCCGCTGCCGGCCTCGTCGACGCCGGTTTCGTGGTCGGCCGCGAGTTTCTGGCGCAGCAGCGGTTCGGCTTCGCCCAGCTTGCCGACGCGGGCGAGCAGGTTGGCCAGGTTGTTCTTCGACTGCCCGAGCGCGGGATGATCGGCGCCGTAGATGTGCTCGAGGATCGCCAGGCTTTCGCGCGAGACCGCTTCCGATTCCGCGAACTTCAGCTGCTGGGTCAGGCATAGCGAAAGGCCCGACAACGCGCCGGCGGTTTCGGCGTGATCGTCGCCCCAGGCCTGCCGGGACAGTTCGACCGCTTCGCGCAGGGGCGCCTCGCCGCCCGCGCAATCGCCGGCGCGCCACAGCGCAATGCCGTAGCCGTTGAGCGTCTGCGCACGCAGCGCGATCGGCGCGTCCGCATGCTTCGCCTCGATCGCGAGCGCGCGCTCGTAGTCACGGACGCCTTCCGCGACCTCGGCGTTCGCGGCGCGCTGCTCGCCCCGCGCGATCAGCGTGCGCGCGACGTCGAGTCCCTCGGGGTCGCGTGCGGCCTGCAGCGCCAGCGCGGCGTCGAAGTCCTTGCGCGCTTCCTCGCCATGGCCGAGCCTGCCGTGCAGTTCGCCGCGCCGCGCGAGCGCAACGGCATACGCCTCGTCGTTGCGCGGCAGCTGCTTCTGCAGGATCGCCAGCGCCTCGTTCACGAGTTCGAGCGCGCGGTCCTCGCGCTGCAGTCCGAGGTAGATGCGGCCGAGCATGGACAGCATGTCGGCGCGCGTCTCCGGCGCGCGCGAACCGCCGGCCAGTGCGGCGCTGCGCCCGCGTTCGAGCAGGGTCGCGGTATCGGGCAACTGGTCGCGCGGCAGGCCGGAGCCACCGGTCTCGAACACCTCGACGACGAAGTCGCGGACCGTCTCCGCGCGAGCCAATGCCGCTTTCGCGCGTTCCGCCTCGCTGGCGGCGCGCGCGCCCTGCTCGCGCGCGACCTTCGCCTGCCACAGCGCGACGCCGGCGCTGGCGAGCACGCCGACCACGAACAGCATCGTCGCCAGCACGCCACCGCGATGGCGACGCACGAACTTGCGCGCGAAGTACAGCCGCGAAGGCGGGTGCGCGATCAGCGGGCGCGCCATGCGGTAGCGCACGACGTCGTCGCGCAGCTCCGCGGCGTCGCGGTAGCGACGTTCCGGCTCGGTGGCGGTCGCCTTGGCGATGATCCAGTGCAGTTCCGGCGGTGGCGTTGCACCGGCGCCGGCGTCCTGCGGCGATCGTCCGGTGACCAGCTGGCGCAGGATCACGCCGAGCGCGTGCACGTCGGTCGCGAGCGTGATCGCGCTGCCGTCGAGCTGCTCCGGCGCGCCGTAGCCGGGCGTCATCAGCGGCACCAGCGTGTGCGTCAGCGCGTCGTCCTCGTCGAGCAGGCGCGCAATGCCGAAGTCGAGCACCTTGACCGTGCCGTCGGCGGTCACCAGCACGTTGGCGGGTTTCAGGTCCCGGTGCACGATCAGGGCCCGATGCGCCGCCGCGACGATGCCGCAGACGCGCTCGAACAGCGCGAGGCGCGTGGCGAGATCGGTCGGGCGGCGTTCGCACCAGCGGTCCAGCGGTTCGCCGTCGACGAAATCCATGATGAGGTAGGGCACGCCCTCGGCGCTGACGCCGCCATCGATCAGGCGGGCGATGCCGGGGTCGTCGAAGCGCGCGAGGATGTCGCGTTCGCGCCGGAAGCGTCGGTGCTCGTGCGGGTCGTGGATGCCGCGGCGCAGAAGCTTCACGGCAACTGTCTGGGCGAAATCACCCTCGACGCGAGCCGCTTCGTAGACCGTGCCCTGGCCACCGCGACCGATGAGGCGCACGAGCTGGAACGCGCCGTAGCGCCGGCCGACGAGGCCGCCGGCGTCGAACTCGTCGGCCGGTTCGTCGAGTCGTTCGATCAGGTCGACCACTTCGCGACGCAGCAGACCGCCGCCGTTCGCATCGGCGGCGAGCATGATTTCGAGCTCGATGCGGGTCGTGGTGTCGATGGCCTCGCGCTCGAGCCAGGCTTCGCGCTCGCCCGGCGCCATGTCGGCGCAGTGTTCGAACAGGTTGCGCAGGCGGGCGTAGGCGTCGTGGTCAGCGTTGCTCATGCGGATACTCGACGAGGAATCGTCGCCGAACGCGACAGGTGTCAGCTGGTGAGTTCGCCCTGCAGCCATGCGCGCGCCACGCGCCAGTCGCGATTGACGGTGCGCAGCGAGACCTCGAGCAGTTCGGCGATGCGCTCGAGTTCGAGGCCGGCGAAGAAATGCAGCTCCACCACGCGCGCGGCGCGCGGATCGAGCTGGGCGAGGCGGGACAGCGCGGAATCGAGCTCGAGCGCCTGGCTGGCATCGATGCGCACGCCGTCGAGCGCTCCGGTATCGAACGCGGTGCGCTGCAGGTCGCCGCCATGCTTCGGTCGCAGGTAGCGGCGCGCGTGATCGATCAGCAGGTGGCGCATCGCGCGTGCGGCGTAGCCGACGTAATCGCGCAGGGCGAGCGCGCCGTCGCGCCGGCAGATGTCGAGGTAGACCTCGTGCACGAGCGCGGTTGTGTTGATCGTGTCGCCAGCGCCGACGCGTCGACGCTCGCGTCGCGCGACCAGCCGCAGGCGCTGGTAGATGTCGTCGAACGCGGCATCCGCGGTTCGTTCCGCCCCAGCTTCATTCACGGCAACTTCCCTCCGGCGGTCACTGTAGCAGGATGGTCGGAACGAGCGCCCGCGGGTTTCGTGAAAGAGGGATGTCGCTCGCGACGATGGTTGCGCGTCCTTGTCCGGGACACCCTCATCGAAGAGCGCGCCATGCACCGCCTGCCCGCCTGCCTCCTTGCCGTGGTCGCCGCGTTCGCGGCCGCTCCCGTCCCGGCCGCGATCTACACCGTCGGCAGCGGTGCCGGCTGCACCCACGCGACCATCCAGGCCGCGATCGACGCCGCCGATGCCGCCGGCAGCACCGGCGCCGACGAGATCCGCGTCGCGGGCGGCCCGTATACCGCCCAGGCGCTGAACATGCACATCGCGGCCGCTCATGGCGCGGTCGCCTTGAATGGCGGCTACGCGACCTGCACCAGTCCGACTCCGACCGTTGGTGCACGCACCATCGTTGGCGGGCGCAGCAGCGGCGCCGACCCGGCGCTGCGCATCAGCGACACGGCGGATGCGACGCTGCGCAACCTTGAAATCCGCGACGCCACCAGTGGCGGCGGCCTCGTGGTCGAAACCAATGCGGCGGGCAGTGCCGCGAGCATGGTCGAGCTGGTCGACACGATCGTCGTGCGCAACGCCAGCGTCAATGGCGGCGGCATCCTGGTCGCGAACTACAACCCGGCCACGCCGCAGGATCGCCTGCAGCTGCGACTGTCCGGCACCAGCGAGGTTGCGTACAACATCGGACGGGCCCGTGGCGGCGGAATCCATTGCGACTTTGCGACGGTCGCCGTGCAGGATGCTTCGAGCGTGCACGAGAACCAGGCCGGCGATGCGGGCTTCGCGGGCAGCCACGATGGTGGCGGCGTGTATGCCGACGACTGCCGCCTCGACCTGACATCGAGCGATGTGCGCCTGCTGTACCGCAACTCGATCGCAGCGGGTGGCCGCGGTGGCGGCCTGTATCTCACCGGCGCGCAGGGCAGCGCCGACTTCTATGCCGTGTCGAGCGGCATGCTCACCTTCGTGCGCGAGAATCGTGCGGTCGACGGCGGCGGCATTGCGATCGCCGGCGGCGCGCAGGTGCGCATGTTCGGTGGCGGCGGATTGCTCGACAACAGCGCGGACGCTTCCGGCGGTGCCGTCTGGATCGCGCCCGGTACCAGCGCTGGTATCGACACGCGCTTCCTCGCACAGAGCACGCTCGAAGGCGCGCCGGAAAATGCCGTTGCGTGCCCGAGTCCGGAATTTTGCAGCATGATCCGCGGCAATCGCGTGGTGGATGTCGGTGGCCATTCCGGCATCGGCGCCGCCTTGCTGATCGACACCGCTGACGGCGGCACCGCCCATGCGACGCTCCGCGGCGTGCGCATCGAGCAGAACGACGGCTTCAGCCTGCTGCAGCAGGGCACGTCGCGCAGCCGCGTCACGCTCGACGGCGTGCTCGTCACCGACAACCACGTCGACGGCGGTTTCGCCGCCATCGTCGGCCTCGGTCCCGACACAGCGGTCGTCGTGCAGTCGACCACGATCGCGAACAACACTATCGCGGCGGGCACCCTCGTATTCGGCACGCCGACCACCTGCGACGTCGCCGACGACGAGGTCGGCATCCACCTGCGCCGCAGCATCATCTGGCAGCCGGGACATGGCCTGCTGTTCTCGCTGTTCGAGCCGCCGCAGGCGAACTGTTTCGACGACCTCGTCGCGAACGATTTCGGCATGCTGGGTGCCGGCGCCGATCGCCTCGTTGCAGATCCCTTGTTCGAGAACGTCGCCGGCGGCAACTATCGGCTCTCCGCGAGCTCGCCGGCACTCGACTTCGCGCCGGCGCATGCAGGCGATGCGACGCTCGACAATGGCGCGCGTGTGATCGACCTGCCCGCTGTCACGAACCTGTTCGGCCCGCAGGACCTTGGTGCGTTCGAGCGCGTCTACTCGCCAACGGTGACCGCATCGGTCACCGGCACAGGCGGCACGATCACGCCATCTTCGCAAGCGGTTGTGTACGGGCAAGTGGCGCACCTTGGCGTGTTCGCCTTCGGCGGATACCACGCAATCCTGCCGTTCGGCGGCGACTGCCCCGTGGGCACGCTCGACGGCGCCAACTACACGACCGGTCCGATCACGGCGGCTTGCTCGGTGGTCGCTTCCTTCATCCACGGGACGACGATCACGCTCGCCAGTTCGGCGGAGCCGAGCGTGTACGGCCAGAGCGTGACCTTTACCGCGACGCTGGCCGCCGCGGCACCGACCGGCAGCGTCACGTTCCGCGATGGCGCCACGGTGCTCGGGTCCGCACCACTCAGCGGCGTCTCGGCGAATTTCACGACGACCGCGCTTGGCGTCGGCGCGCACTCGATCACTGCGCAGTATGCCGGCGACGCGCAGAACACGCCGGCGACCTCGCCGGCCCTCGCGCAGACCGTCAACCGCGCTGCGACGATCACGACGATCTTGCCGACTACACCGATCCGCCTCGGCCAGGCTGCGACGATCATCGCGACCGTGTCCGCAGCCTCGCCCGGCAGCGGCACGCCGACCGGCACGATCGAGGTGCTGGTCGGTTTCGGCTCCGGCTCCGGCGGTTGCACGATCACGCTGCCGGCGGCGAGCTGCACGCTGACGCCTCTCAACGTGACCGGCGTACTGACGCTGTCGGCCAGCTACTCCGGCGACGCGCAATTCAGCGCGAGCGTCGGCACGCAGACGCTGCAGGTCACGCCGCAGTTCGTCGGCGGCACCATCACCGGCCTCACTGCCGAACCGCTCGTGCTGCGACTGTCCGTCGGTGGCGACGAGGTGCAGGTCATCGGTGCGCCGATCGGTGCGAGCACGTTCGCGTTCAGCACGGCGGTCGCGGTCGGCGCGAGCTACACGGTCAACGTCGCCACGCATCCGGGCGGCCTGTTCTGCACCGTCAGCAACGGCAGTGGCACGATGCCGGCCGGCGACGTGGCGAGCGTTGCCGTCGCCTGTTCGAGCGCGCCGCACGCGATCCTGTCGGTCGCCGTCAATGATGGCATCGTCTACGCGCGTTACGGCCAGACACTGGTGTACAGCGTGACGCTGACCAACGCCGGCAACGCGGATGCGAGCGCCGTCGCGGTCACCGCGCTCGCGAGCCCGGGCCTCGACACCTCCGCACTGACCTGGACCTGCGTTGCGGGCAGCGGCGGCGCGGCTTGCGGTGCAAGCGGTGTCGGCGGCCTTGCGGACAACGCAGCGCTTCCGATCGGTCGCAGCGTTACCTACACCGTGATCGTACCCGTGCTCGCCACGACCGCCGAGCCAAGGGTCCGCTTCGAAGTCCGCGCGAACGGCGACGAAGCGATGCAAAGCGACAGCGACACGCTGGTGCTGCTGCGCAACGGCTTCGATGGCACGTGACGGCGCCGCGAAATCCTTAAGTTCCCCCGGGCACAGGGACGTGCCGTTTCCCACCGAGAGAGTCGACCATGCATCGCCTGCCTGCCCTCATCGCTTCCCTCGCAGTCATCTCGTTCTCGACACCGGCGGCCGCCGCGGTCTATCGCGTCGGCAGCGGCCCCGGCTGCACGCATGCGTCGATCCAGACCGCGATCGGCGCCGCGGCCGTGACCACTGCCGACGACGAGATCCGCCTCAGCGCGACGCTCGCCTATTCGCAGCAGGCGTTGCTCGTCGACCAGGTGCAGGGCGTGCTCGTGTTGGCCGGCGGCTACGCCAGTTGCAGCGACGCCGTACCGCTGGCGGGTGCGCGCACGGTGATCGACGGCGACGGCAACTCTCCCGTGCTGCGCATCAACGCGACGCGCACGGTCGCACTGCAACGGCTCGACATCCAGGGTGGCGGCACCGCGGGTCGCGGTGGCGGCATCTACGCAACAGGCGGCGATGGCGCGGTGCTGGCGCTGTCCAATACCCTGGTGCGGGGCAATCAGGCCTATGCGGGCGGCGGCATTGCCGTACTCAACAGCGATGCGAACGCTGACCCCGCCAGCATGCAGTTGCTGCTGTTCGGCGATTCCGCCGTCACCAGCAATTCGGCGGTGGCCGGCGGCGGCGTGCAGTGCATCGGTGCGACGGTGCACCTGTTCGACAGCACGCACGTCTCGCTGAATACCGCGACGGACTACGGTGGTGGCATCTACGCGCTGGACTGCCGTCTGGAAATCGGGTCGCGCGGCATCGGCGGCGCCGTGCTGTGGGCGAACAGCGCTGGCGGCGACGGCGGCGGCCTGTACCTGTACGGTGCCCGCGGCGACGCCGACATCTATACGATCGACGCATCGATGCCGGCGCGTATCCTGGGCAACAGCGCGGCGCGAGGCGGTGCCATCGCGCTGGCACGCGACGCGCACCTGCGCCTGTCCGAAACGAACCTCGAGGACAATACCGCGTCGGTCGCGGGAGGCGCCGTGCTGGTTGAAGCGGCCACCGACGCGAGCGGGGACACGCGCTTCACGATGCAGGGATCGACCGACGGCGCGCCCGCGGCGGCGGTCCGATGCGCCGATCCGGAAAGCTGCAACCGCATGCGCGGCAACCGGGCGATCGATGGCGGCTTCCGCAAGCCGGGTGCGGCGATCGTCGTCGCCAGCCCCGTCGCGCATGCCGCGCACGCGATGTTCAGGGGCACGCGCATCGACGACAGCTTCGGCGAATCGCTGGTGCGACATGGAGGCGACTACGGCCAGGTCGCGTTCAACGGCGCCCTGATCGTCGACAACAATGTCGGTGGCGCGCTGCTTGATGCGCCGGGCGCGGCGAATTCCCTGGTCCTGACCGCGACGACGATCACCTACAACGCGATTGGCCCCGGGCGCGGCGTCATCGCCGGTGCCGGCGGCTGCGATCCCGAGGACGACGTGCGCGGGACGTACGCGCAGCTCGACATCGTCTGGCAGCCCGAAAACGCACTGATCGAACCGACCTCGGCGCTGCGGTCGGGCTGCTTCCAGTATCTGGTCGCCAACGACTTCGGCAGTTTGCCGCCGGCGGCGGAGCGCGTCGTCGCCGATCCGCTGTTCCGCGACGCGGCCGCCGGCGACTACCGCTTGTCGCTCGGCTCGATCGCGGTCGATTTCGCGCCGGCGACCGCGCAAACGGCGACGCGCGACGGCGGGCCCCGCGTGTTCGACTTCACCAACCTTCAGGACCGCTTCGGCCCGCAGGACCTGGGCGCCTATGAATTCGCACCGGACCTCATCTTCGCCGACGGCTTCGAGCCGGTCGGAAATTGACCCGGACGCCGCCCGCGCGGCGGGAATGCGTCCGCTCAGCCGGCGATGTCACATTGGGCAGCCGGATTCCCTGCGCTTTGGCGTTCCCTCACATTGGACGCCAAATCGGGGTACTGCCATGCGCCACAAGATCCTGCTCGCCCTCGTGTTCACGATCGCATCCGTGCCGATCGCGCACGCCGCCACGTTCTGCGTCGGCACCGCCGCTGCGCTGCAGACCGCATTCACGACCGCCGGCAACAACGGCGAGAGCAACACGATCTCGATCCGCTCCGGCACGTACCTCGCGACGAGCTCCGGCGGGTTCTTCTACAACCGCATTGCCGGCAGCGGTTCGCTCGATATCGAAGGCGGCTGGAATGCCGGTTGCACGACGCAGACGCCGGATGCGAGCCTGACCACGCTCGACGGGCAGTCGATGTACCACGTGATGTACGTGGGCGTGGCCGGCGATCCGCAGGCAACGATCACCGTGCGCAATCTGACATTCCTGCATGGCGTGGGGGCCACTGGCGGCGCGGCCGCGCTGAATGCCCACGCGCCCGCCGAGCTGCGCGTGGAGAACTGCCGGTTCCGGCTCAACACGTCCGACACGCCAGGGTCGGGCCAGGCGATCGTCTACCTGTCGACGGACACCGGGCCGATGTATTTCATCGGCAACGTGGTTGCGAACAATTCGGCCTTGGGTGCGGAGTACGTGGCGGGCTTCGATCTGAGCGCCGGTTCCGCATTCGACGTCTACCTCAACGACAACACGATCGCGGACAACACGTTCGATACCACCCCTTCCTCCGCTGGCGCGGTGTTCCTCAGCCCGATCGCGAACATGACGTTGTCCAACAACATCCTGTGGGGCAATGGCGGCGCCGAATTCGACCAGAACATCACGCTGCACCCGTTGATGCTCAACAACGACGTCGACGTGCTCAATGTGTCCCCGGCCAGCGGCAGCGCCGGCAACCGCAACCAGGACCCGCAGTTCGTCAACCCGAACAACCACCACCTGCAGGCGACGTCGCCGCTGTACAACGCCGGCCACAACCTGCCCGCGGGCGGCGTCGGCACCGTCGACCTCGACGGCAATCCGCGCGTGCAGTTCGGGATCGTCGACATCGGTGCGTATGAGATGCAGGTGCAGCCGGACCTGATTTTCGCGAACGGTTTCGACGGTGCGTGAGGGCTACCCCCGAACGGCCGTGCCGGTGCCGCATTGCCGCGGCGCCCCCCGCGTGGCAACGTAGCGCCCCACTGGGGGGCGCATGGCCGAAATCACCGAACTGATCGGAAGGGCGCGCGGCGGTGACCGCGAAGCCTCCGAGCGCGTGTTCGCCCTGCTCTATGACGAGTTGCGCCGGCTTGCCGCGGGACAGCTGCGCGGCGAGCAGGCGATGCGCACGACCTCGCTCGTGCACGAGGCCTACCTCAAGCTGGCCCAGCACGGTGCGATCGAGGTCAACGACCGTGGGCATTATTTCGCGGTCGCCGCGCGCGTGATGCGCCAGATCGTGATCGACCACGTGCGCGCACGCGCGGCGCTGCGTCGTGGCGGCAACCAGGCCGTCGGCTCGCTTGACACGACCGCGCTGCAGGCTGCGGCCGAGGATCGCGGCGAGGAAGTGCTGGCGCTCGACGAGGCGCTGCACCGCCTCGCGGAACTCGACGCGCCGCTCGCGGCGCTGGTGGAGATGCGTTTCTACGCCGGCCTCGAACTGGCCGAGATCGCCAGCGTGCAGGATCGGTCCGAGCGCTCGCTCAAGCGCGACTGGCGCCGCGCGCGTGCGTTCCTGCAGCGCGAGATCGCCGGTGCGTAGGGTCGAGCGGGCAGGGTAGGGAGGAGCGGGCATGCGGGGCGGGTCAAGCGTGTGGCGCGAGCCCCCTCGGCACCCGAGAGCCACAGGCAAGGCGGATCGAGTCGCATGCCGCGGCATCCCGGCGGCCCGCGCGACCCGCGTACCGCGCTACGGAGGAAACGATGGCCGATGCCGCCCGCTGGAACGAGATCGCCGCGCTGTTCGACGAACTGGTCGAACTGCCGGCGCAGGAGCGCGTGCGTCGTCTTGACGTCGTCGCGCGATCGGATGGCGCGCTCGCGGCCGAGGTACGTGCGCTGCTCGCTGCCGACGAGGACGGCAACGCCCTGCTCGACGCGGATGCGCCGTCCGCCGTGCCGACCCTGCTCGACGAAGGCGCGCCGTCGGATCGCCGCGCCGGTCCGTACCGGCTGCTGCGCCCGCTCGGCGAGGGCGGCATGGGCATGGTGTGGCTGGCCGAGCGCACCGACGGCGCGTACGAGCAGCAGGTCGCGGTCAAGGTGCTCAAGCGCGGCATGGATACGCAGGCGATCCTGCGCCGGTTCCTGCAGGAGCGACGCATTCTCGCGCGCCTGCATCATCCGCACATCGTGCGCCTCGTCGACGGCGGCATGAGCAGCGACGGGCGACCGTTCTACGTGATGGACCACGTCGATGGCGACACGATCACGCGCCATGCGAATACGCGCCATCTGGACGTGCGTGCGCGCATCGCTTTGCTGGCGCAGGTCGCGGAGGCGGTCGCCTATGCGCACGCGCAACTGGTGGTGCATCGCGACCTCAAGCCGTCGAATGTGCTCGTCGACGCTGCCGGCGAGGCGCGCGTGCTGGATTTCGGCATCGCCAAGCTGCTCGAGGATAGCGGCGAACAGACCTTGACGCGCACCGGCTTGCGCGTGCTTTCGCCCGCATACGCCGCGCCGGAGCAGATCCTCGGCGAGCCGGTCGGCACCGCCAGCGACGTCTACGCGCTCGGCCTGATGCTGTGCGAGCTGCTGGCGGGCGAGCTGCCGCAGAGGCGCCTCGCGACCTCGCCGGCGCAGCTTGCGCGCGAAGTCGAGGGAACGGACAGCGAACGGCCGAGCACGCTCGCCATGCGGCGCACGAGCGGGCAGATGATCGAACTGTACGGTGCGGACGTCGAAGCTCGCGACATCGTGCGCTCGCTCGCCGGGGACATCGACGTGATCGCGGCCAAGGCGCTGCAGCGCGATCCGGCGCGCCGCTATCCGACCGCCGCGGCGTTCGCCGACGACCTGCGCCGTTGGCTGGATGGCCGGCCGATCACCGCGCGCGCCGATTCGAGTGCGTATCGGCTGGCGAAATTCGTGCAGCGCCACCGGCTCGGCGTCGCCGCCGCGGCATTGGTCGTGCTGTCGCTGCTCGCCGGTCTCGGCGTTGCCCTTTGGCAGGCGGAACATGCGCGCCAGCAGGCGCAGCTTGCGCAACAGCAGGCGACCCGCGCCGAGCGCGTGAAAGGGTTTCTTGTCGCGATCTTCCAGCAGAATGATCCAGCCGTCGCGAAGGGCGCGGGACTGAGCGCGGCCGAAGTCCTGCGTCGCGGCCGCGTCGCCCTCGATACCTCGCTGGCCGAGGATCCGCAGACGCGCGGCGAACTGCTCGTCACGATCGCGGAAATCCAGGGCAACCTCGGGGCGCGGCAGGATGCGAGCGCGAGCATCGACCAGGGATTCGCTTTGCTCGGCGAACACGTTGCGGCCGACGATCCGCGCATGGCCCATGCGTACGCGGTGCGCGGCGGCCTCTACAACGATTCCGACCGCAACCCGGAGGCCGAGCACGACTTCCGCGCCGCGCTGGCGATCATGCAGGGCGACCCCGGCACCGATCCTGCGCAGATCGAAGCGGTGCAATCGAAACTCGCCTACGTCGTCTCCGTCACCCAGTCCGCTGCCGCGGCGGTGACGCTGCAGCGCGGCCTGGTCGAACGCGTGCGACAGCGCCTCGGCAGCGACAACGCCGCGGTCGCCGACCATCGCGTCGCGCTGGCGCTGTTCCTCGAAGAGGCGCGCGACTACCCGGCCGCCGAGCACGAGTACCGCGTCGCGATCCCGGCGCTGGTGAGGGAGCGCGGCGCGGTCGAGCCGCGCGCATGTGAGGCCGAGCGCAACTATGCCGGCCTGCTCGACCGCCTCGGTCGTGCCGACGAAGCGGAACCGCTGTTCGACAAGACGCTGGACTGCTACGCGAAACTGTATGGCAAGGACTCGATGCCGTATGCGCGCGTGCTGTTTTCGCGCGGCATCCTGTTGCTCGGGCGTCGACGCTTCGTCGAAGCGGAGGCGGACTTGAAGATCGCGCTCGACTCCGGCGAAGGCGTGAACGAGACGGCGCATCGCCACCGCTACCTCGGCCGCGCACTCGAAGGCCAGGGCCGGTACGCGGCCGCTGCCAGCGAGTTCGCCGAGGCCGAGCGCATGTACCGCGAAGCCGACCTGCCGAACGACATCCAGCGCTGGCGCGCCCGCGCCGACTACGGTTTCATGCTGTTCCAGACCGGCGATCCGCTGCGCGGGCGAGCCGCCATCGACGCCGCCATCGCCGGCATCGATCAGGTCACCGGCAACGCGGACGCACCGGAAATCATGCGTCCATTGCGCGCACTGGGCGAGGTCGCGCGCGCGCAAGGCGAATTGCCGACCGCGCTAAAGGCGCATCGGCGCTGGAGCGCACTGGCGGTGAAGCTGTATGGTGCCGATTCGCGCGACGCCTATCAGGCGGCGTATCAGGTCGGATTCGATCTCGTCGCCGTCGGTGATCCGGCCGGGTTTGCCGAGGCCGCCGCCTTGTTCGAACATGCGTTGCCACTGGCGAAGAAAGACCACGCACCCGAATTGGCCGAGATGGAACGCGCGCAGCAAGATCTGCTGGCGCGGATCGACAGCCCAGGAGGCGAAGCGCATGCCCGGGGCCGCTGATCGCTGGACGCGCATCTCCGCGTGGTTCGACGAACTGGTCGAACGACCGCCGGCGATGCGCGAGGCACGCCTCGCCGCGATCGCCGCGGAGGATCCTGCGGCGGCGGTGGAACTGCGCGGCCTGCTCGAAGCCGACGCCGACACGGACGGCGTGCTCGATGCGGGTGTCGCCGCCGCACTGCCACGCCTCCCGGCCGGCGCCGATGCGGCCGCGCCCGCCGATGGACGCGCCGGGCCGTATCGCCTGCTGCGGGTGATCGGCGAAGGCGGCATGGGCGTGGTCTTCCTTGCCGAGCGCAGCGATGACAGCTACGAACAGCGCGTCGCCGTCAAGCTGATCAAGCGCGGCATGGACAGCGTGGCGATCGTGCGGCGCTTCCTGCGCGAGAGGCGCATCCTAGCGCGCCTGTCGCATCCGAACATCGTGCGCCTCATCGATGGCGGCATGAGCACCGACGGCCGCCCGTACTACGTGATGGACCACGTCGAAGGCGAATCGCTCACCCGGCATGCCGCGCGGCAGCGGCTCGGCGTCGAAGCGCGGGTCGAGCTGCTTGCGAAGGTCGCGGATGCGGTCGCGCATGCGCATGCGCAGCTGGTGGTGCATCGCGACCTGAAACCTTCGAACGTGCTGGTCGATGCACGTGGCGAACCGCGTGTGCTCGACTTCGGCATTGCCAAGCTGATCGAGGAGAGCGGCGAGCAGACCATGACCGGCACCGGCGCTCGCGTGCTGTCGCCGGCGTATGCCGCGCCCGAGCAGATCCTTGGCGAACCGGTCGGCACGCCGGCCGACGTGTACGCGCTCGGCCTGATCCTGTGCGAGCTGCTCACCGGCCGGCTGCCGCAGGCGCGCCGTTCGACAAACGCCGCGTCGTTGGCGCAGGACGCGACGCGCGAGATCAGCGAGCGGCCAAGCGCGATCGCGGCGCGCGCGTCGGAGCAGGAGATCGAGGCGCTGTACGGCGCAGGCGTCACGCCGGCCGCGCTCGCGCGTCGACTCGGCGGCGACGCGGACGTCATCCTTGCCACCGCGCTGCAGCGCGAGCCCGCGCGCCGGTATGCGACGGCCGCCGCCTTTGCGGACGACCTGCGCCGATGGATGCAGGGTCGGCCGATCGCGGCGCGCGCCGACTCCGGCGTCTATCGCGCGCGCAAGTTCGTGCTTCGCCATCGGGTTGGCGTCGCCGCGTCGATCCTCGTGGCAGCCTCCCTCGTCGCCGGCCTCGGCGTCGCGCTGTGGCAGGCGCAGCATGCACGCGCGCAGGCGGCACGCGCGGACGCCGAACGCGCCAATGCCGAACGCCAGCTGGCGCGCACGGAACGCGTGAAGAACTACATGCTCGCTTTGTTCCGCGAACAGGATCCGATCAGTCGTGCGAAGGCGAAGGCGCGCTCGGCCGCGCAGCTGATCGGCGACGGCGTCGCGCAGATCGATGCGACGCTCGCCGCGGAGCCGGACCTGCAAGCCGAACTGCTGCGCGACCTCGGCGAAATCCAGATCAACCTCGACGACAACAAGGCGGGCGCCCTCACCCTCGCGCGCGCATGGGAGATGCAGAAGCGACTGAGCGGCGCCGCCAGCCTCGCGGCGACCGAGGCGCTGGTCGCGCATGCCGACGGCGTGTATGCGTCCGGCGACGTCAAGGCCGCCGCGCCGCTGGTCACGGCCGCGATGGACCAGCTGCGCGCACTCGGCGCGGCGCGCAGCGCGCGCATGGCCCAGGCCGAATCGACCGCGGCGAAGATCGCCCTGATCGAGGGGCGGGCCGACGAAGCCGAGCGCCTCGCGCGCGATGCGGTCGACATCGTGCGCACCTTGCACGGGTCGCGCAGCATCGAGCTGGTCGCGTACCTCGAAACGCTCGGCAAGGTGTTGCACGAGAGCGCGCACTTCGCCGAGGCGCTGGCCGTCCTGCGCGAGGCGGTCGGCATCGTCGAAGCCGCCGGCGGCGCGGACAACGCGCGCGCCGCGGTCCTGCACACGTCGATCGGCGACTCGCTGCGCGTGCAGCGCAAGTACGACGAGGCGCTGCCCGAGTACGAGACCGCGCTACGCATCGAACGCGCGCAACTGCCGGGCGACCACGCAATCCTCGGCGGCACCCTGATCCGCCTCGGCGACCTGCAACGCCGCAGCGGCCGCCTCGAAGCGGCCGACGCGTCGCTGGCGGAAGCGATCGGCATCCTCGCCAGGACGCCGAGCGGACAGTATGCGCAGGCGCTGCAATTCCACGGCAACCTCGCGCGTGCGCAAGGCCGCCTCGACCTCGCGGCACAACGCTACCGCGCATCGTTCGAGGCGTTCCGCGCGGTCACCGGCGACAGCGTCTACACGTGGCTGACCGCGCTCGAAGTCGTCAGCGCGCTCGGCGAACTCGGGCGCCTGGACGAAGCCGACGCGCTCGCGACGCAGGCGATCGCGGCGATGGCGAAGCTGTCGAAGGACGATTCGTACGAAGCCGCCTACCTCAACAGCATCATCGGTACGTTGCGCCACGAACAGCAGCGCCTGCCCGAGGCGATCACCGCGCGGCGCCGCGCAGCGGTGCTGATCGAGAAGGCGTACGGCCCCGACCACGCCGAGGTCGCGCAGGCGCGTGCCGAACTCGCCGCGAGCCTGGTCGCGACCAACGATCCCGGATTGCGCCGCGAAGCCGCGGCGCTGGTCGAACAGGCGCGCGCGTCACTGGAACGCGGCGGTGACGAAACGACGCAGCCGATGCTCGGTCACGTCTACCTCGTGCGCAGCCGCGTCCGCCGCGACGAGGGCGATCTGACCGGCGCACGCAGCGACATCGCGCAGGCGATCCGCCGCTTGCAGTCACCCGAGCACGCCAAGCGCCTGCGCGAGGCGCGTGCGCTGGAGAGCACCCTCGGCCGCCGCGCCGGCTGACATCGCTGCCGCTGCGCAGCGTTGGAGCCGTCTCGAAATCGGACCACTCGAGTTGAGCGCGGCTGACCAAATCCGTTCGCGGTGAGCGCAGCGGACCCAAACCATTCGCGTTGAGCGCAGCGGAACGAAGTTCCGAGAAGTCGAACGCCGGAGTCCGCGAAGGAACCCGCGCGGCGGCCGCTTGCTGCAGGAACGATGCACGGCGCGCACCGCCATCTGGCGATGCGCGCCGATTGCATGCCTCGCGACGGTCAGGCGCCGGCAGTTGCCTGGCCGGGGCGCGCTTGAGCGGCGGGGGCGGGGCCGAAGCGGTTCGCGCCGGGCGTGCCGGCGATGAAGCCGTTGAACACCAGCGCGATCAGTCCGCCGACGGCGGGGACCAGATTGATCAGGATCCACCACGCGGACTTGTCGACGTCGTGCCAGCGCTTGGCCTGGATTGCGAGGGCCGGCCACAGGAACAGCAGGCCTGCGACCATCATCGCCACGCTCGTGCCGCCGCCCGCGGCGGCGGGGTCGCTTGCGTTGAGCATGCTCATGACGCTCGCGCCGCCGAGCGCGCCGAACAGCAGCAGCGAGGCGACCACCAGGCCCCAGTACGCACCGCGACCGACGCGGCCTTCGAACGAGAACAGCAGGGTTTTCCAATTCACGGTTTCATCCTCGTGGGAGCGTTGAGGACGTGGCGACAGTGCCGCGTCAGCTTCATTCACGCGCAATCGGAGCGCGCGGGGCCAACGGCTGCGATTCAATCCAGGCCATCGGAAAAGATCAGGTCCGCGGTCAGGCGCAGCGCGAATCCATCCCAGCTGTCGCCGCGATTTGCGAGGCCGGCAATCAAGGGTCGGCCATCGACCAGCGCGAGGGCGTAGCCACGGTCGGTCTGCGCATCGAGCGAATGGCGCACGACGCCGTTGCCGTCGAACGACGCATCGAGCGTGCCGTTGGCATGCGCGCGCAGCACGAACACGTCATCGCCGCTGCCGCTGTGCGAGATCACTCCCGCGGCGACAATGCGGCGGTCGCTCTGCAGGGCGAGCGCATCGAGCTGGGTACCGTTCTCGAGATCGACCAGCAACACGCCGCCGCTGCCGAAGCTCGTGTCGCGGCTGCCGTTCGCGTGCACGCGCACGATGCCGGCGCGCAGCGAATCGCGGTCTTCGTCGGTGGCGAGCGCGAGCAGCAGCGAGCCGTCGCGATCGGCCACCGCGGCATGGCCGATCCAGCCGCCGACCGGCGCGCCGGCGATGCCGGTCAGGCGCACGTAGCCGGTGCCGGCACCGAACGCGGTGTCCGGCGATCCGCCCGGCAGGAAGCGTGCAAGCAGCGGGTTGTGATCGTCGTTGGCGAGATCGCCTTCGTAGCCGGCGAGCACGATGCGGCCCTGTGCATCGACCGCGACGTGCTCGACGTGGGTCACCGGCGGCAACGCGAGACTGGCCCAGCCGCCGTTGCCGAACGCGGCGTCCGCGACCCCGCTCGCGTCCACGCGCAGCACCACGGCCGCGCGTGCGCCCGGGCAGTTGCTGCAGGTGCCGGCAAACAGGTAATGCCCATCCGTCTGCCGCGCGACGGCCCTGATCGAAATATCCGGCAGCGGCCACGGCGCGCTGGCGATCACGCGTCGGCCGTTGCTGCCGAACGAGGGGTCTGCGTCGCCGGCGGCGGTCAAGCGCACCAGCGCCGCAAGCTGCGCACCGCCCGGCGCCTGCGCCGTGCCGAGCAGCATCGTGCGCGCGTCGGCGAGCACGAATGCGCCGAGCAGCGTGTCGCGACCGTCCGCGATCAGGTCGATGTCGATCGTGCGCAGGCCGAAGAATCCGAACGCCGCGTCAGGCGCGCCGCTGCGCAGGAAGCGCGCGGCGGCGAAGTCGCGGTTCGCGCCATCGGCAACCGTCGCCGCGACCACGATACGGCCATCGGCAGCAGGCCCGATCCGCGCTGCACCCGTCATCGGCAGCGACCACGCCGCCCACGCGACGCCGTCGCCCGAGAAGGTGGCATCAAGTTCGCCGTCCGCCGCGTACGCAGCGCCGGCGAGCAGCAGCGACAGGCATCCGGCAACGCATCCCAGCATCATGCCCCCGGCTTCGCGATGTCGGTGCTGAATTCGGCGTCGATCTGCACCGACATTTCCTTGTCGGTCGAACGCAGGCGGCCCTTCACGGGCGTGCCGTCGCCGCCCGAGACCGTCGCGTCGAGGCCGAACTTGCGCGACGCGAGGTATTGCGTCGAGTCGCCGGCCTTGTGCGCGTTGATCGACGTGCGCTTGCTGCTGACGAACACCGCTGCGTGGGTCACCCCATCCAGCACCGGATCGTTGATGAGGGTCAGGTAGGGATCGTCCGTCGCGAGCGCAGCCTTGAGGTCTATCGGCTTCTCGCTGAGCAGGACCAGCGTGATCGGTTCGCCGCCACTCTGGATGGTGAGCGCGGTCGCGGCCTTCAGCTCGACGGTGGTGCCGGCGAGCGTGAGCGTGCCCCTGGCTTCGCCCGCATGCGCGAGCGCGGCCCAGGTGGCCAGCAGCGTGGCGAGCACTACTCGAACAGGATTCATCGCAGTTCCCCTCGGCCGACGATGCGGCCGGCGCGCCGTGCGCGATGGGCGCATGCGATCTCTTCAACGCGATTGCGCCGCGCGAAGGGCCATCCGCGAGTGGCGGCTCAGAGTATGGCCCTTCGACTCCGGCGCTGCGCGCCTGCGCTCAGGGGAACGGAGATCATGAATCCGTTCGTGCGCAGCGGAGCGCAGCTACGCGAAGTCCAGCTACAGTGCGCGGCCCTCAGCCCTCAGCCCTACTCGAACCCATCCGCGAAGATCCAGTCCGACTGCAATCGCGCGACGCCGGTCGCGTAGCGCGGACCGACTGTGTCGTACAGGCTGCCGGCGAGCACCTGGCGACCGCCCGGCAGCGCGAGTGCGAACGCGCTGGCGTGCGTGTTGGTGCCGATCGGCATGCCGAGCTGGCGGACGCCGTTGCCGTGGAATGTGGCGTCGAACGTGCCGTCCGGCAGCAGGCGCGCGGCGAAGAAATAGGATTCGGCCGCGCCGGTCGGGTCGACGCGACCCGTCGCGTTGATGCGCCGGTCGTTGCCGATCGAGAGCGCGTTCACGGCATTTCCTTCCGCCCACGAGAACGCGTTCGCGCCACCGTCGCCGAATGTCGTGTCGAGCACGCCAGTGCTGCGTACGCGAATCATCATCGTCGCGGGTGCGACCGCCGGCATGTTGGTGGTATTGAGCGCGAGCACGATCGAGTCGTTCGCGGGATCGACCGCAAGCGCCCGCGCGCTCCAGCTGCCGAGCGTATCGAGCAGGAACAGGCCGGCGTCGCCGAACGTGGCGTCGGGCGCGCCGCTGGCATCCAGGCGCAGCACCAGCGCGCGCTGGCGTTCGTCCGGGTCGGTGTAGGTTTCCTCATGGCCGGCGAGCAGCACGCGGTTCTGGCGGTCGACCGCGACCGCTTCGACACGTTCGACCATCCACGACTGGTCCGGTCCGACGCGCCCGAAACTGCGCCAGCCGTTGACGCCGAAGCTGGTGTCGGCTTGCCCGGTCGGAGTCACGCGGACCGCGAGCAGATCGGGCAGGCCGCCCTGGCCGCAGCTTGAGCAAAGGCCGCCGAAGACGAGGTCGCCATCGGCGGCGCGCGTCACCGCGCTCAACATCGTGTTCGAGCCCGTCCACGGTCGAGTGCTCAACCACGCCTTGCCGCCGGTGCCGTAGCTGGTGTCGAGCTGGCCGTCGGCGCGCAGGCGCGCGGTCGCGGGCCACACATACGGCGAGACGCCGACGCCGGCCGAGCCGGCAACCAGCAGCTTGCCATCGGCCAGCTCGAACACGCCAAGCGCGCGATCGTCTCCGCCGCTTTCGAGATCGAACGCGATCACCCTAGTGCCGGCATCGCCGAAGCCCGTGTCGAGGCTGCCGTCGCTGCGGAACTTCACCAGCGCGAAGTCGCGGTTGTCGTTGCCGCGATCGGCCCAGCCGGCGGTGACGACACTGCCGTCGCGCAGCACCGCAACCGCGGTGGTCTCGACCTGCACGAAGGTGTCCGGCCAGACGTACCAGGCGCGGCCATCGCCGTCGAAGGTCGGGTCGGGGTCGCCGTCGGCGGCCCGCGCGGGCGGCATCGCGGCCAACAGTGCCGGCAACAGCACCGCGCAGGCAAACACGCGTCGCGTGGAACGCAAGAGTGTCATCGCATTCAATCCAGGGGCAGGGTCTGTGGTTGTCCACGCAGGAACGCGCGTGCGCGGGCCACCGCCTGTGCGACGCCGAACGCCGCTGCCTCAGCGGCGCTGTACGGGCAGTACGCTTTCGCTGCCGACCAGCCCTCGCGCGGACCGGGCCCGCGCCACGAGAAACCGGTCACGGCCATCGCCAGGATGGCTGTGCATAGCCGTGCGAAGAAGCGCCGTTCGTCCGCGGGGTCGATGCCGCGGGCGTGATGCGGTTCGGTAGCCATGTCGACCAGTCGAGGACGTTGGCAAAGAGTTGTCCGACTGCAGGCGCGAGACGCCGGTCGCGCAAGGCGCGCCGCCGCGTCGGTTTCAATCCGCATCGTGGGCGGGCAGCACTAGTTCTCGATCCGGGCGCCTGCTGGTGAAGGATGCGCCAGCGCTGCGGCTTCTTCCGCATAAGCCTTGCTCGCGATCAGCGGCAGGCAGATCACGAACAATTCGGCGTTGAACTTCGCCGTGGCGTAGCACACCGCCCACCAGCCCACACCGCGGACCTTTGGTTCGAGCCATGCATCGAGCCAGCCGATGCCGTTGAGGACGAGCCAGCCGACCACTGGAATCGTCACGATCAGTACCGCCTGCACGCGCTCGCGCGGCGTGCCGAAGCGCTTCTTCCAGAAGGCGACGATATTTCTGCCGACGAGTGCGATCCCGAACACCAGCCCGACCAGTGGCACGAACAATGGGATGCCGCCGAGCAACAAGGTCAGCCAGCGAGCGGCGCCGTGGAAGCCCGGTGTGCTCAGGAAGGTGCCGCCGTGTCGGCGGTAGTGCGCCGCGTCCTGCATCCAATCCACCAGCGCGCCGGCGGCCGTGATCAGCAGCGGCCACTTCAGGGTGGAACGGCCGAGGAACGCGAGCGGGTCGTGTGCGGCGCGCAGGATTTCGTCGCCCGCCGGCACCATCGCGAAGAACACGATCGTGTAGACACCGCACAGCCAGAACAGGCCGAAGGCGAGCGTCGCCAACCGTTCGCGCGCCGGCATTGGATTCCTCTCGATCGCCGCGGGCGGCATCCCCAGGCCCTGCAGCCAGGCAATGGCGGTCAGCAGGACGGCCTCCAGGGCCACCAGCACCACCAACTCGAACGGCGTCATGCGCCCGCTCATCAGCAGGTGCGCGGTCATGGCGTTGGCGCCGAGCGCGGTGAGGATCGGGGAAACCAGCGTCCACGGCGAGATCAGCGGATAGCGCTTCATCAGCTGCTTCCACTGCGCCAGCGACTGGCGCTTGGCCGCCAGGGAAGCGGCCGGCAGGGCGGCATCGCGGTGCTGATTCATGCTGACTCCGGAAAAACGCGCGGGAGCATCATCGCACCGACGATTTCAGGCCGCCGCGATCGCGGTGCGCGACGACCATGCGGACCGCTTCAGAGATCGTTCTCCATCCCCTGCAGGGCCGGCGCGATGATCGCCATCAGTTCCGGTTGCGCCGCCAGTCGCTGCTTGGCGGCGGCGATGGCCGGCATGACGTCGCGCTGGACCGCCAGCATCGCGGCGTTGAGCGCCTGCTCGGTGGCGGCGTCGGGCCTCGGCACGCCCCTGGCCCGCCGGGCGCAGTCGCGCATCTTCGCGCGTACTGCATCGATCTTCGGCAGCGCGGCCCTCGCGCTGGCTTCGTCGGTGACGCTGGCCAGGATCGCCGACATTTCCCTCATGTTCGCAGACATGTCCGCGAACACGCGCTGGGCCGTGTCGCCTGCTCCGCTGCAACCGCTGACGAAGGAGAAAGCCAGCGCCAGCATCATCATCATCGTCTTCATCGCATGTCCTCCACTGTTCCGATCGGGGCGTTCGACGGCGGTGGGTGTCGCCGGCAGGGGTCGGGGTGCGCATGATTCCGCGACTGCGGGACAGCGCATGGCCGCGGGTTTCTCATTCGACGGGACCGAACGATTTCACCAGCGGAGCATCGAACTCGATCGTGGTCGTCACGCCGGAGTTGTCGACCATCAGCGTTCCCGCAAGGCGGTCGGGGCTGTCGGTGCGAAGGACGAGTCCGCGGGCGTCGAGCGAGCCCGAGTACTGCATCGGCTGCACGTGCGCCCAGTAGCGGGGTCCCGCGTCATCCAAGTCGAGCACCAGACCGTCGTTGGAGATCATGGTGGCGCAACGGATTTCCTTGCAGGCTTCAATGGCGGCGCGCAGGTCGTCGGCGGCGAAGACCAGGCGACGGGTGGTCTTGTTCGGCTCGAACGCATCCGGTCCGATGACGAGATAGGCGTGCTTGAGGTCGACGTGCAGAGGCTTGTCTTCCGCTTGCACGACCAGCGTTCCCTGCGCTCTGTCACCGGAAGACGTTGCCTGCGACGTGGGCGCGACGAGACTCGTCAGGACTGCGAGCGCGAAGCACGGGATGGCGTAGTGGATCATGGCAATTCCTCGTTGGTTGGCGGCCTTGACGCGACCTGTTCAGTAGCACTGTGCTGGCTCGAAGCCATCAGTGAAGATCTCCGCGCCCGCAACGTCGACGCCGCGTCCCTGCAATGGCAGATAGCTCGAAGCGTCCGCCGTATCTTCCGCGTGAAAGCCCGCGCGCACGAACCCCGTGCTCGTGGCTATCGACGGCGGACGGAACGCGACGGAGATGGCGCACTCGCTCCCGGGCGCGAGCACGCTGCCCGCTGTGCAGGTGGTGGCGAGCAGGGGATAAGTCGCGCCGCTGCCGGTGATTGTGTCGAGCGTGAGCGGCAGGGTGCCATTGCTGCGCACGCGGAATCGGACCGGCGCCGATGTGGTGCCGATCGGTATCGAGGCGAATGCGCAGCGGTCGGGATCGAACACGAGGCGCGAGAACGGCGCTGTGGGCACCACCGAGCCGCGCAGCAGGGCATAGGGCTTCGCCGGGTTGGGCGAATGCACGACCGCGTCCTCGAACGGCACGGTCAATGTCCCCTCGTAGGCGATCACCGGGCCGACAAAAGTCGGCGCGAACGTGACGTCGACGGTGCACTGCGCGCCCGGAGCGACGGACTGGGCCGAGCAGGTGTCGGCCACGATGTGGAAAACGCCGCCGCCGGTCAGCGACGGCGTACCGATCTGCACCGGACCCGGCATCCAGTTGCTGAACGTGAAGCGTCTCGGCGGGGATGTCGCGCCGGCGACGACGTCGCCGAAGTCGTACGGCGCTGGGGCCAGGGTCGGCGGCAGCGGATCCGCCTGGCGCACGACCTGCACGACGTGCAGGGACACGCAATCCTGCGCCGATGCGTACGCAAACGAAGTGGTGTAGTGCCGCTGTGGTCCGAGCATCGCTGTCAGCGGCATGTGGCGGACGTCCCACAAGGTGTCGGGCCGCGCACCGCGTTGATGGCCCATGTGCGGCACGCTGCTGCCGGGCCAGAGCGTGAGGCCATCGTAGAGCGTGCCGTAGCGCAGCGTCGTCGAGCTGCCGCTGGTCGGACCGGGTAGCGTCGTCCAGAGCAGTGTCGAGTCGGCGAGCGTGTTCTGGCCATCGGACGCATGCAGGATCGCTTCGACGGGGCCACCCGCATAGTCGAATGCGGTCGCGAATGCCATCTGCTCACGATTGCTCTGCAGGCCATCGTAGTGGCTGACACGCAGGTCGTTGGCAGGATTGCCGTCGTCGAAGTAGACGATCAGGGAGAGGCCGTTCGCGCTGTGGCCGGGTTTTGCGGAGAGCCCCGAGAATGTGTAGGTGCCATCACCGCGCAGGCGCACGCGGTCGGTGACATCGGCGCGCCAGGTCGCCGCGCTCGGCGGCAAGGTTGAATTCGCGTCCGGCCAGCAGTCGTTGCTTCCTCCAGCCGCGACAGGGTCGCCAGTGACCTGGACACCGTCGAACTGGATCTGCGGCTGATCGTAGTTGGCGTCGCCGCCGGTGAGGCCCATGGCGGGGAGTTCGATGTCGATGCCATTCCAGTAGAGCAGCGCGAGCGTGACATCGCCTTGGACACCATCGAGCTCGAGTGCCCCCGCGCCCCCACCCTGTTCCGTCGGCGCACCGATGCCACCCGCCGCGGCGATGGCGACGTCGGTGCGCGCGAACTCGAAGCGCTTGTGCATCGGCGTGTTCGCTGCATGCACGGCAGAAGTGACGACGAGTGCAAGTGCGGCGAACGCGGCGGCGTGGGACGGGTGTCGGGCGGGCATGGCATGGTCCTCCTCGCGTTGTCCACGCAGTCGCGGGCGATCGGGGGCCAGTGGCGTGAGTGTGCGGGGCCGCGCCCGTGCGCCGCGTGTGCCACCACGACTCCGGATTCAGCCTGCCTGGCTGGCCGGCTGCTCGCGGTCACCAGCCACGGGCGCGCCTTCGCGCGGCGGCACATCGGCGACTGCGCTAGGCTGTCGGTCCTGACGACGATGGGGGAGTCTTCATGGCGCGCACACCACTCGTGGACATCCTGCGGCGGGGAGCCGCGATCGCGGCGCATTGCGCGCGCAGCGGCGAGCCGTTGGACGAGGCCATCGCGCGCGAGCGCGAAGCGCGCGTCGACCGCGCGCGCCGGCGATTCCTGCGCGATTCGCTCGGTGCCTCGGTGGCACTCGCACTCGCCGCGTGCACGCCGGCGGCGCTGCGAATGCACGACGACGCTGCGGAGGAAGTCGTCATCGTCGGCGCCGGCATCGCCGGCCTGACCTGTGCGTGGCGCCTGCGCCAGGCGGGCGTGCGCGTGGCGCTCCACGAGGCGCAGGAGCGCATCGGCGGGCGCATGTTCTCGCTGCGCGAACACTTCGCCGACGGCCAGGTATGCGAGCTCGGCGGCGAGCTGATCGATAGCGGCCACGCACGAATCCGCGCACTCGCGGCCGAGCTCGGACTCGTGCTCGACGATCTCGCCGAGGACCCGACCACCGTGTTCGGTGATCTCTGGTTCCACGGCGGGCGCCGCTACTCCGAGCACGACATCCTGCGCGAGTTCGCCCCGCTCGCTGCCGCGATCCAGCGGGATGCCGACAGCCTGCCGGACGAGCAGATCACCTGGGCGGCACCCGGCGGTGCCGAAGCGCTCGACCGGGAATCGATGACGCAGTGGCTCGATCGCAATGGCGCCGCCGGCTGGCTGCGCGCGCTGATCGAAGTCGCCTACACCACCGAGATGGGGCTCGAATGCGCGGAGCAGTCCGCACTCAACTTCCTAACCTTCATCGATCCGGGCACCGACGCGTTCCGCATCTTCGGCGCGAGCGACGAGCGCTACCACGTGCGCGGCGGCAACGACCGCATCCCGCATGCGTTGGCGGCGAAACTCGACGACGCGATCAGCACCGGCAGCGTGCTGGAAGCGCTGCGCCAGGAGGCCGACGGCCACTACCGCTTGACCTTCCGCCGCGGCGCCGCCAGCAACGACGTGCGTGCGCGGCGGGTGGTGTTGGCGTTGCCGTTCACGACCCTGCGCGACGTGCAGCTCGACCTCGACCTGCCGCCGCAGAAGCGCCGCGCGATCGAGGAACTGCGCTACGGCACCAATGCGAAACTCATGATCGGCTTCGGCGAGCGGGTCTGGCGCACGCGCCATGCGAGCGCCGGCGCGACCTACAGCGACCTGCCGTTGCAGACGACCTGGGAGACCAGCCGCATGCAGGCCGGCAACTCGGGCATCCTCACCAACTTCGTCGGCGGCCGCCACGGTGTCGAGATCGGCAACGGCACGCCGAAGCAGCAGGCCGACACGGCCGCGCAGCAGCTCGAAGCGATCTGGCCCGGCATCGCCGCCGCGCGCGCGGGTGCGCGAGAGGCACGCTTCCACTGGCCGACGCACGCGTGGACCCGCGGCAGCTACGCGTGCTTCACGCCGGGTCAGTGGACGACGATCCGCGGCGCGATCGGCGAGGCGGTCGGCCACCTGCATTTTGCCGGCGAACATTGCGCGCTCGACAACCAGGGCTTCATGGAAGGCGGCGTGGAGACCGGCGAAGGCGTCGCGCAGGCGCTGCTCCGTGCGCGCGTGGCGGTGGCCTGAACGCGCGCGTCGCTGCGTTCACGGCAGTATCGGCGGTGCGCTGAGGCCGCCGCGGAAAACGCCGTCCTGCAGCAGTGCCTGCTGCTCGGGCGTGAGCCAGTAGGTAACCAGTACCTGCCCGCAATCCGGTGTTCCCGGATATGGCGTCGCGATCGCGAGGAAGTAACTGCCCGAATCGACGAGGGCGAGGTCCATCGAGTCGACCACGGTTCCGGAATTGCTGGCATAGCCGCAGCCGGCCGAGTTGTTGCAGGCCGCTCGCAGAAGGAACAGCGCGGGATCGTAGCCGACCGTCATCGACTGCACTTCGAGCAGGCCGGCAGGGTAAGGCAGGTCCATTCGCACGATCGCAGCGCGTCCATACAGTGGAAAAGCATTGCAGGCGAGGACGAGGCCGGTTTCTCCCTGGCACCTGTCGAGCGATTGCGACGTGTTCGGCGTGAGTTGGGCAGGCACGGCACAGCTCTGCGCGACGGCCATCGGCGCCGCGGTGCAGGTGCCAACGACGAACATGGCGCGGAGCGCGATGCGGAACATGGCTTTCATGCAACCTCCCCCCGCTGCGGTTGAATGATTGCTGTCGCCTCGGTGGACGAGACGAGCGTTGTTCTCCGGTCGTTGAAGGCGTTGGCGAAGAATGCAACAGCGACCGCGTCCGCTGCGCAACAGCCGAAGTCGCAAGGCGTGGACGCGTTGTCGAACTGGCAAGGGCGCGTTGCCATCGAGGTCGACCGCGGTTGCGCGACGGCGATCATCGGCTCGGCGCGATTTGCGGCGAGGGCGGCGAACAGGATGGATGCGAAGCGCAACGGCGAGTGGCTGGAGGGAGCAGGCATGGCGGCGCATCTCGGGATCGTGCTGTCGAGTAACGCCGTTGCGTCGGAGAGTGGACATCCTGCTTTGCTTGTGCACGGACCTGGCGTGCTGACGAGCGGGAATTCCTGCGCCGATGCGGACCGCGACCGCGAATCGCGTGCCACGCCGAATCGCACCGGTAGCGTCGGCGGGAACAGGTGGATGGCGATCAGGGAGCAGTCGTCTCCAGCAGCGCGCGGTCGCGCTCGGCGAGCAGGGCCGCAGGTACGCCGAGTGCGCGTGCCTGTGCGATCGAAGCGGTGGCGGCGTCGGCGCGTCCGTCGGCACGCTCGCAGCGTGCGCGCAGCGCGAGCAGGCCGGCTTCGCGCAAGTGCGCTTCCGGCACCGCTGCATGCAGGCTGGCGAGCGCGCGATTCGCCTCGGCGACCGCGTCGCCGGTGCGTCCAAGCGCGAGCAGTGCCTGCGTGCGCAGTTCGCGAATGCGGGTTTGCGCGAGCGGTGGCGGCGGGTCGCGGCGCCCGAGTTGCGCGAGCGCGCGATCGGCGGCGTCGAGCGCAGGTTGCGGCTGCGCGCGTGCGAGTGCGATGCGACCGCCGATGCGCTGCGCTTCCGGAGACAGCGGCTCGCGCTGGAGCGGAGGTGCGTCCTCGATGCCGATCGCCGCCAGCGCAGCGGCCTCGTCCGTGCGACCGAGGTCGAGCAGGGTGTCGGCCAGATGCAGGCGGGCCGCCGCGAGTTCGAGGCCGTATCCGGCATCGTGTGCGCGAGCCTGCAACGTTGCGTACGCCGTGCGCAGCAACGGCTCCGCCTGCGCTGGCGCGTTGCGCGCGCGCGCGAGCTCGCCCGCCGCATCGAGTGCGGTCGCGGTCTTGGCGTCATCGTCACCGAGCAGTTTCCGATAGGCGGCGAGCGCTTCGTCGATCGCCGCTTGTGCGTCGTCGAAGCGCTCCGCCTCGGTGAGAAACGTGCCGTAGCGGACCAGGCCCATCGCGAGACGGTCGTGCGGGCCGTCGTAGATGCGGCGCATCAGCGCGATGCCTTCGCGGAACAGCGGCTCGACCTCGGCGCGCTTGCCGAGCTGCTGTCTGGCGACCGCCAGGTGCAGCAGCGAGCGTGCGAACTGCTGGTCCTGCGGGCGGCCGAGGCGGCGCCAGCGCGCGATTGCCTCATCGAGGATCGTCTCGGCTTCGTGGTAGCGGCCGATGCTCGAGCAGAGCTGGCCAAGGTACGTCGCGGTCGCGATGCCGTTGACCGAATCGGCGCCGAACACTCGTTGTGCCTTGGTCAGCGCCTGCTGCGCGATCGTTGCGGCGCGTTCGGTATCGCCGGCATAGGCGCGCGTCGCGCCGTACAGCATCAGGCCGGACAGCGCGGGTTCGGTATCCGATGCGAGCATCGCGGGAACGAGGTCGGCCATCAGGCGGTCCGCCTCGTCGGAACGCCCGGTCGAGTGCAACAGGTTGCCCTTCTCGGTGGCGACGGCCAGCCAGTCCGGTGACTCCGGTGGCACGCCGAGTTCGCGCTCCCGCTGCATCGCCTCGTCGATCAGGCGGCCCGCGTTCGCGTAGTCGCCGTCGCTGCGCGCGATCGAGCCGAGCGTGAGCAGGACCTGCGCGCGCACGAACGGATCCATGTCGGGATCCTCCCGCACGTCGCGCGCGGCCTGGTCGACGAGCTGCTGCGGAGACGGGCGCTCGTCCTTCGGCAGGTCGGCGCTGGCGGTCTTGAGCAGTTCGACCATGAAATCGCGCGTCGCGTTCGCGCGCATCGATTGATGGTGCGCGAGGCGCGCCTGCTCGCGCGCGATCCTTGCCTGCCACACCGCGATGCCGAGCGACAACAGCACCGCCACGCAGACGGCTGCGCTCATCGCGACGCCGGCGCGATGGCGCGCGACGAACTTGCGTGCGCGATAGCGCGCCGATGGCGGGTGCGCAAGCACGGGTTGCCCGGCGAGGTGACGCTCGATGTCGTCGGCGAGCGCGCCGGCCGAGGCATAACGCAGTTCCGGTTCCGTCGCGGTCGCCTTCAGCACGATGTTGTCGAGATCGCCGCGCAGCAGCCGGCGCGTGAGCGCAGGCGGCGCGGGCAGGGCGCCCGGACCCGGCTCGCCGCTGACGCGCGCCGACGGCGGATGGGTGTCGCCGGGTGCGCGGCGTTGTCCGCAAATCAACTCGCCGAGCAGCACGCCGAGTGCATAGACGTCGGTCGCGGTGGTGATCGCGCCGCGCGCGAACTGTTCCGGCGCTGCATACGCCGGGGTCATCGCGTGATGCTGCGTGTGCTGGCCTTGCGGATCGTCGTCGGCGTCGAGCAGCTTGGCGATGCCGAAGTCGAGCAGCTTGACCACGCCATCGCGCGTGACCAGTACGTTCGATGGTTTGAGGTCGCGATGCACGATCAGGGCGCGATGGGCGGTCTCGACCGCGCGGCAGGCATCGACGAACAGGCGCAGGCGCGCGCGCAGGTCGAGTTCGCGTGCGCGCGCATGGTCGGTGATCGGCACGCCGTCGACGAGTTCCAGCGCGATGTAGGGCACGCCGGCGTCGCTGTATCCGCCTTCGATCAGGTGTGCGATGCCGGGATGGCGCAGTTGCGCGAGCGCTCGTCGCTCGTCGCGGAAGCGGCGGCGCTCGTCGGCCGTTTGCAGTCCGCGGCGCAGCAGCTTGAGTGCGACGTGCTGGCGCACCCCGTCCTGCTCGCGGCTGGCGCGGTAGACCAGCGAGGAGCCACCTTCGCCGAGCATGTCGCCGAGCGAGAACGAGCCGACGGTGTCGCCGGCAGCAGGCGCCGCTTCTTCATCCGGTTCGCCGACGCGCGCAACGAGGTCGTCGACGGAGTGGTCGAGCACGCGCGTGTCCGGCAAGTCGTCGGCGGCGATCAGGCGTTCGACTTCGGCGCGCGTGCCGGCGTCGTCGACGTTCGCTTCGAGCCAGTCGCCCCGCGCCGCAGGTGGCAGCGCGACCGCTTCCTCGAACAGATCGCGCACGCGCCGTCGACCGCGTTCCGCGTTCTCCTTCGTCATGCACACCTCCCCTGGATCCGCGCAGCATGAGCTGCGTCGCCCGTCGTTGCAATCGGCGGCGGCGCGGGCGAGTTCCGCAGCGCGCCGCCGCCAGCTCGCCGACGGCGAGCGGCGGGGTGGTGCATCATGGATCGTTGAATTTGTCGCTACGGATCGAAGCCATTGATGAAGATGGGATCGATGATTGCATCGGCCTCGTAGGCGCCGAAATCGTAGGGTGTCGTCGGCGAATTGCGCAGGTGCGGGCGCAACGCGCCGTCGAGGTCGATCGTCGGCGGCGGATCATTCGGGTCGCCGCTGTCGCCCCAGCGATCTACGGCCGAGGACGTGCCGAGGATGTGGAAGTTCCCGCCGGCGGAGTTGACGAACGGGTCGGTCAGGAACTGCACGTTGGTACCACTGATGCCGACATTGAGTGCCCCGATGTCGCGCACGGTGACGGGCACGCCGGCGCCGATCAGATAGCCTTGCGTCGCGCCCGCGGTCGATTGCACCAGCAGGCTGTGCAGGATCTCAAGCGATGCCGGCGGCAGGATCACGGTGAACAGTTCGCTGCCGGCGATGGTGTTGTAGGCGATCGTGCTGTTGGCGATGCGCAGCGTGTTGGAGATGTCGAACATGAGGTCGCCACCGCCATCGATCTCGTTGCCGGTGATCAGGCTGCTCTCGATGTTGATGTAGGCGTTGCCGCCGACCAGGGCGCCGCCCCGGTTGTCGCGCATGCGGCCGCGATACATCGCGAACGACGTCGATCCGGAATCCCCCGCGCCGCTCAGCTGCACCACCGAGCCGCCGATCGCATGGTTTCCGTTGATCGTATTGCATTCGACGCCGGCGGCACAGGGCGGAATAGAATTGCCGGGTACCGTTTGCGCCATCTGGATCTGGGTGCCCACCGAAAAGGTGCTGCCGCTGGAAAAGGCGTAGATCGCAGCCCCTTCATACGAGTTGTTGTTGTCGATGCGGGCGTTCTCGAGGCCGATGAACGAGTACACCTGGTGTCCGGAAGCAATCGATGACAGGTAGAACCCGCCACCCTGGCTCTGCGCCGTATTCTCGGAAACGATGATCGGCGCATTCGCGCGGTCGTTCCACAGCAGCATTTCGTACGCCCCCGCGTGCGACGTCGAGTAGTAGACGCCGCCGCCGTTGCGTTGCGCGTAGTTGCTGCCGATGTTGGGGAACGGGAACACGCTGTGGTCGCGCATGGTGATGTTCGAGTCGATCGCGTAGATGCCGCCGCCGTCGCTGGTGCTGCTGCCCTGCGCCATGTTGGCGAGGATGTTGCTGCCGCCGGAGATCGACGCATCCACGTTGCTGAGATAGAGGCCGCCGCCATTGGCGGTCGCCGAGTTGCTGTTGATGCTGGTCCCGATCAGCGTCAGATGCATGCGGAAGATGTCGTTGCCGCTGACGAACAAGCCGCCGCCATAGTCGGCGTGGTTCGAATAGACCAGCACGTCGCTGAGGGTCAGGGGGCCTGCGACGACCGACTGGACGCCTCCCTTGCCGTTCTGCAGGACCAGGTGCAGCAGGGTGAGGCTGCCGTTGCCGCTGTGGACGATCAGCGGGCCTGACGGCGCCGCGCCGGAACCGTCGATGGTCGAGCGGCCGGTCGAGATGCCGGCGCTGCAATTGGCGAAACCGCCTTCGATGGTCAATCCGTCGGCGTCGTGGTCGGTGATCGTGGTTTGCGAGGTCCAGGGGCCGCCCGAAACCGCAATGAGGTCGAAGCCCGGCGACTGGCCCGCTGCCTGCACGGCCGCGGCGATGTCGTGGAAATTGCAGTCGGTATCGGACGGATTGCCGACCGTGATCATCGCCTGCGCGGCATGGCAGGCGAGGATGCCGGCGGTCGCAGCCCATGCGAGTGCGCGACGAATCGAATCCAACCGCGTCGTGATCCTGCTCTTCGCAGCGTCCATTTCGTTCTCCCGATGCCGCCATGCGCGGGCTTTCCAGAAGAACGCCGTTCCATGCGGATCCTGGACATCGGCGGCGGCGTGCGGAGGGCGTTGGCACGCGACGAATCGTCGCCGTGCGCGATCAGAAGAGCGCGAAGCCGTCGCAAAAGATCGTTTCGGCAGTGCCGCTGCCGCAGTTCAACGTGTGCTGGCGCCCGCAGGCACCGAGGTCGGACCTCAGCGCGAAACATCCAGCGCAGCCAGGCGCCGCTGCCACGGGTGGTCATTCGGCAGTTCGACGAAGGCTGAGCGCGCGGCCTCGAGATGCGGCCGCGCGTCTGCAGGCGACTGCATCTCCGCGAGCGCCAGATGGAGCAGGCCGAGTGCGTAGTGCGACGGCGCCAGTTCGCGCGCGGCGCGTGCGATCCAGTCGGTGAGCAGCGCGTACGCCGCGGCATCCTGGCCATGCGCGTGCTGCCACTGCGCGCGGGCGGCGACCGCCGGCAGCAGCAACGGGTCGACGTGATCGACCGGCAAGGCGGCTGCGGCCGCGGCCAGCGCGGCGTCCGCTTCGGTGTCGTGGCCGAGGATCGCCTGCGCGAGGCCGAGCGTGCAATGCGCTTCGATTTCGCTGCGAGCGCGGAACTGGCCAAGCTCATCCGCATGTGCGAGCACGTCCTGCATGCGCGTGACGACCAGGGCGGCGTTGCCCGGATCCTCTTCGAGCGCGAGTGCGTCGCGCTGCACCACCAGCGAACGCGTGCGCGCGTGCTCCGCACCGACGAGCGCGATCGCGCTGCGTTCGGCGCTGTCCAGCAGTTGCAACGCCTGCGTGCGCTCGCCGAGCAGGCTTTCGGCGCGCGCGAGATTGCCGAGCACGAAGGTCTGTCCCATCGAGACGTCGAGGCCGGCATCGCGATTGACCATGCGGCCTTCTTCAAGCACCTCGCGCGCCGCGTGCAGGCGGCCAAGGGTCAGATCGATCGCGCCGAGATTGTTGAGGCCGTTGACGATGTCGGGGCTTCCCTTCGGATACAGCGTGCGCTCGATGGCGACCGACTGCGCGGTCAGGCGTGCGGATTCGGCGTAGTCGCGCAGCGCGCCGAAGGTCGCAGCGAGGTTCTTGATGTAGTGGGCGGTCTTCACATGCTGGTCGCCGAACGCCGCACGCGCGCCATCGACGGCACGGCGCAACAGCGGCAAGGCATCGCGCGGGCGGCCGGCGCGGTTGTAGGCGGAGCCGAGCGCGTTGAGGTCGTTGAGGATCTCGGCATCGCCGGCGGGCAGCAGGCGTTCGCGGATCGCGAGCGCGCGATGGTAGTCGGCGATCGCCGCGTCGTGTGCGCCGGTCTGGCTGCGCGCGTGCGCGCGGCGGTCGAGCGTCAGGGCCAGCGCGAGGCTGTCGGGAACATGCGCCAGTTGCAGGTCGTATGCCTGCTGCAGGAACGCCAGCGCCTGCGGGTAATGGCTGCGCGAAAGCTCCAGTTCGCCGCGCTCGCCGAGCGCTTCCGCCAGCAGGGCGGGGTCGGGCGGTTCGATGCGCCGCGCCGCGGCGATCGCGGCATCCAGAACCGGTTCGCCCTTGTCCGGCAGCGCGAGGTGGTCGTAGACGCGGCCGAGTGCGACGAGCAGGTTACTTTGCACTGCGGGCGTAGCGCCGAGATCATGCATCGCGTTGTTGGCGCCTCGTTCGAGCAGTTCGGCAGTGCCCGGCATCTCGTCGCGCGGGCGCGACGGAATTTCGGCATCGAACAGGCCGACCAGCAGGTCGCGCACGGCTTCGGCGCGTTGCGCCTGCTGCCGTGCCAGCTGCGCCTGCTCGCGCGCGACGCCGGCCTGCCACAGCGCGATGCCGAGTGCGGCGAACACCGCCAGCAGGAACGCGCAGGTCGTCGCCACGCCGCCGCGATGGCGCGCGACGAACTTGCGTGCGCGATACCACTTCGACGGCGGATGCGCGTGTACCGGCCGCTGCGCGAGGTGGCGCTCGATGTCGTCGGCGAACGCGGCTGCCGACGGATAGCGTCGTTCCGGTTCTTCCGCGGTCGCCTTCAGCACGACGTTGTCGAGGTCGCCGCGCAACTGGCGGCGGGTCCGGTCCGCACTCGCCGGCAGCACGCCGGCCGGTGTATTCACGGCAATCCGCGAGGACGGCGTATGGGTGTCGCCGGGCGCGCGGCGCTGGCCGGTCATCAGCTCGCCGAGCAGCACGCCGAGCGCATACACGTCGGTCGCGGTGGTGATCGCGCCGCCGCTGAATTGCTCGGGCGCGGCATAGCCGGGAGTCAGCGCGCGATGGTCGGTGCGGGTCGCGTCCGGTTCGTCGTCGAGCAGCTTGGCGATGCCGAAGTCGAGCAACTTGACCGCGCCCTCGGGCGTGACCAGCACGTTCGACGGTTTCAGGTCGCGATGCACGATCAGCGCGCGATGCGCGGCGTCCACCGCGCGACAGGCGGCGACGAACAGGCCGAGGCGCTCGCGCAGATCGAGCTGGTGCGAGCGTGCGTGCTCGGTGATCGATGTGCCCTCGATCAGTTCGAGCGCGATGTAGGGAATGCCCGAATCGGTGATGCCGCCCTCCACCAGATGCGCAATGCCGGGATGGCGCAGCTGCGCCAGCGCGCGTCGCTCGTCGCGGAAGCGACGCTGTTCCGCCGCCGTGTACAGCCCGCGCCGCAGCAGCTTGAGTGCGACTCGCTGGCACACGCCATCCTGTTCGCGTTCGGCGCGATAGACGACCGAAGAACCGCCCTCGCCAAGCTTGTCCAGCAGCGTGAACGGTCCGATGCGTGTGCCGGGCGGCGGCGCATCGGCGTCGGCGGGCGACTCGGGAATGCTTTCGAGCAAGGCGTCGAACGAGCGGTCGAGCACGCGGGCGTCGGCCTGTGCGTCGGTCGCCAGCATGCGCTCGATCGCCTCGCGCTGCGTGCGGTCAGGGCAGTTGGCTGCCAGCCATGCGGCGCGCTCGGCCGGAACCAGTTCCAGCGCCCGTTCGAACAATGCCCGTGCATTCGCGCCTGTCTTGTCCATCGGGGACCCGCCTGCTGTGCGTGCATCCTGACGATAACGACGAAAGCGACCGGATCTGGACATTCACTCCAGCGCGGCGTGCAGGAACGCGCGTGCATAGCGCCAGTCGCGATCGACCGTGCGCCGGGTCAGTTGCAGCAGCTCGGCGATGCGTTCGGCCGGCAGCCCGGCGAAATAGCGCAGCTCCACCACGCGCGCGGCGCGTGCATCGTCCTGTTCGAGCCGGGTCAATGCCTCGTCGAGCGCGAGCGCCTGTTCGGCATTGGTGATCGCGAGCGCGTCGCCGGCATCGGTGCCGAGGGTCGTGCGCACCCATTCGCCGCCCGCTTTCAGGCGCAGGCGCGCGCGGGCGCGGTCGGCCAGCAGATGGCGCATCGCGCGTGCGGCATAGGCGAAGAACTGCGCCGGATGTTCGAACGCGAGATCGCGCTCGCGATCGAAGCGCAGGTACAACTCGTGCACCAGCGCGGTGGTGTCGAGCGTGCCGGGCGCGCCGCGCGAAAGCTGGCGGCTCGCCATCGCCTTGAGTCGGTCGTAGACGGCGTTGAACAGTTCGTCGAGCGAGGCGTCCCGGATCAGGTCGCCGTCGGGCGGTGGAGTGGCGGTGGTCACGAGCACCTCGGCGCGAGCCGGACCAGTGTAGTGGCCCGTCCGGCAACCCGCATCAACTAAATCCGTGCCCTGTTCGCAGCCGATGCGTGGCCGCCGTCACACCCCGCGAGCAGGCGAACGCCACTACGGCGCTTCGGCGTGTTCGCGCGCGAGGGCCAGCGCGTCGTGGAGCAGCGGTTCGAGTTCGCCGCGCAGTTGCAGGCGCGCCAGCGCGTCGACGCCGGCGACCGAATGCGGGTCGTCGGGGTCGAAATCCTGCGAGCGTGCGAGCGTTGCCAGCGCATTGAACCAGGCGTCGTCGCGAATGCCGGCCGCCTGCAGCAGCAAGCCCGGCAGCATCCATGCGCGCGTGTCGAGGCGATGCGGGCGATGCTCGCGGTTGTCGAGCAACAGCCATGGCACCGGTTGCTGCTTCGCCTCGCGTCCGTCGTCGAAACCGAGTTGCGCGTAGGTCGGGCCGAGGTCGGGGAGGTGGTCGCCGTAGAACAGCAACAGGGTGCGGCGCTTGCGCTTGGCGAGCGTCTCGGCGAGGCGGGCCAGCTCGCGGTCGGCGTCGTCGAGCAGGTACAGGTAGTTGCCCAGCCACAGGCGCCCGCCGGCATCGAGCTGTTCGGGCATCGGCAACGCGGCGAGGCGCTTTGGATCGAGGCCAGGTCGCCAGTCAAACGGACCGTGGTTCTCCATGCTGATCGCGAACACGAACTGCGGCGGTCCGTCATCGGCGAGCTCGTCGAGCACGCGGTCGGTCAGCGCCGCGTCGGAAGTGAACAGGCCGACGATGCGGTCGCTCGCGAACGATTCGCTGTCGACGAAGCGCGAAAAGCCGAGCGCCGGATAGGCGCGCGCGCGATTCCAGAACGCGGCCGCATTCGGATGGATCGCGACGCTGCGATAGCCATGCCGGTTCAGCACGCGCACCAGGCCGGGATAGTTCTCGCGATCGAGTTCGAGCCACGGGTACTGCACGCCGCCAAGGCTGGCCAGTGGCGCGCCGGTCAGCACTTCGAACTCGGTGCGGATGGTGCCGCCGGCAAACGTCGGCACGCCGAGATCGCCGGAAGTCCCGCTCTTCTTCGCCAGTCGATGCAGGTTGCCGAGATAGCGTCCGCTGAGGACGCCCTTGAGACGTGCCGGATCGAACAACGATTCGCTCTGCACGACGACGATGTCGGGCAGCGCGTCGTCATTGGTCGATGCGGCGAGGCCGGCGCGCAGCTCCGGCGCGTTCGCCTCGAGCAGGGCGCGCGCGGCATCGGGATCAGCCGCGGGAACATCGCCGCCGCCAAGTTCCCAGTGATAGAGCAGCATGCCGCCGATCAGGCCAGTGCGGCTCGCGCTTTCGGCCAGTGCCCAAGGCTGGAACGCGGGCATGCCCGCGTCGTACAGTCGGCGCCATGGCGTCGCGCCGGCAACAAGCGATGCGCAGACCAGCAGGGAGCCGGCGCCAAGCACGACCCGCGGCCAGCCGCCGAGCGCACAGCGACGGCGTTCGCGTGCAAGCAACAGGGTGATGCCGAGTGCGCACCCGACCAGCGCGCCGTGCAGCGCATCGACACGCAAATACTGCGAGAACAACTGCAAGGCCGGACCAGGTTCGGCGAGGAAACGCAGGTCTGCCGGCAACAACGGCACCTGCAGGCTGCCGAGCTTGGCGGCGTTGGCGCCGTACAGGCCGAGCAGCACCAGCAGCATCAGCCACGTCGACAGCAGCAGGCGTCGCGTCAGCGCGAGCAGCAGGCCGAACACGGCGAGCGCCGGCAGCGCGTTGAGCAGCAGCCGGCGCAGCAGTTCGTCTGCGGTGGAGCCATGCTCGATCGCGGCGCCGGAATCGAGCCGCGCCAGCATCAGCAACAGCAGCAACGCGCAGGCGCCGAACAGCGCGCTTTCGCGTCGCCACGTCGGCACGCTCGGGCCGGCGGCGAGTGAAGTGGGAGCGAGGGGCCTCATGACAGGGGCGTGACGATGCCATGAAGGGGGCAACGCTGTATTAACCGTTCGTTAGGAATTGAAAAGGGCCGGGACAAACGTCCCGGCCCCTGGTTTGCGTCGCTGTTGAACGATTACGGTCCGTCGAAGCCGTTGCGGAAGATGATGTCCGAATCGGCGCAGATCGAGCAGGTGCCCACGAACGCCGGTGTCGGTGTCAGCGACCAGCTGACGATCGTTCCGGTATCGCCTCCCGCACCGTCGGAGGCGGTCAACGTCCAGTTGCCGAGCGTGCTTTCGCCCGCCAGCGTGGACAGTGGCGTTACCGGAGCCGCATCGGCCACCGGCCATGCCGCGGCGGAGCCTGCGGCGTCGCAGGCCGTTTCCGGATCAGGCTGGCCATCCGCGAAGGTGACGTGGATGTCGTTGTTGCTGCATCCGAAGCCGGTCCCCGTGTAGCCCGGGCGATCGAGCAGCGTGATGGCGGTTCCGGCCGGGCTGTGCAGCACGAGCGTCACGTCGCCGACCCAGGTGTGCGTGACATCGACGTGCACGGTGAGAGCGGTGAGCGTGAGGTCCTGCGTGACGTTGATCGTCGAGGTGGCGCCGGCCGGGTCGTTGTCGGGAATGGGCAGCGGCACGTCGGTCGGCGGGAAGCCGGCGGGCGCGCCGACATCGGCACTGATCGAGCCGCTCGCGCTGCCGTCGTCGCTGGCGATGTTCACTGGCAGGGTGAACGAACTGACGCAGGCCGCCGTCGTGTCCACGCGGATGTCGAAGTTCGCCGTGGCCGAGCTGCCGCCCGTGATGGTGCCGAGCGGGACGCTCGACGTCACGTACGTCACGCCCGCCGGCGCCGGACCGAGGCTGGCAACGACGTTGTGGAAGTCGCCATTCAGCGCGCTGACCGGCACTGCGATCTGCACCGTCTCGCCGGGCTCGATCACGCCGTTGTTCTGGCCAGGCGCCGATACGCACTGGTCGGTCAAGACGGCCGAAGCGGTATCGACCGTGATGGTCGGTACGCCCGCACCCGAAGTGCCGGCGATCACGAACGGAATGCCAAGCGTCGACGTGCCGTCGAGCGCCGGTCCCCAGGCACCCGTGGCGAACTGCATGGCATTGCCGGTCACTTGCGTGTTGAGGATCGCCAGTGGCGGCGCCCACGGACCGGAAGCAAGCGAACCGGTGGCCTGCCAGTCGAGCCAGTAGGTGCCTTGATTGAGTACCGGGCAGCTCGAAAGGTCGATCGTCTCCACCATGATCGGGCGCGTGCAGCCGGGTGCGGTGTCCTGCATGCGGTAGACGCCGGAGAACTCGGTGGCGGTCATGCGGTTGGTGGTGTCATCGCCGCAGACGATGTTCGACGCGGGATCGCCGGGCGGACCGTCCCAGATGCGTGCCGATACGGCCGTGAAGGTCGATGTGGTGGTCGAGCCGGTCTGGTAGGAGAAGATGTAGCCGTTCTGCAGGGTCCAGGCGCCACCGGCCGGAACGACGAAATCGTCCGCCATGCGCGTGGCGCCGGCCGAGGAGGCGCCGAAACCGAAGAGGGTGCCGGGAGCTTGCAGGAAGCTCGAATTGCCGGCGTCGGCAGAGCAGGAAGCAGTGGTGCCGTCGGCAAGGTTGCCGGTGTCGAACAGCGCATTGGCTGGCGGCAACCACACCGCCTTGATGCCGGGAGCCTGCGGCGGAGCCGGCGGCTGCTTGGCGTTGGACTGCGGACCGATCACCTCGCGCGTTTGGGCGGAAGCCAGCATCGGCACGCCGAGCGCGATCGCAATGCAGACGGCAAGTACCGATGGTTTGCTGATGTCTCGTGTATTCAAAGCAACCTCCTAAGATGACTGCGTGAACCCCCCAAGTACAGGAACAAGTGTCGATCGCGTGTAGCGGCGACGACCGACTGCGTGCATTGCCTGGCAAAACCCCGCAATACTCGCTCCCGTAGGTTTTGCGCCCGTCGCGGACGGTCGCCAGTCCGGATCGCTGCACGGTGTGAGACGCCGTGCGGCGACACAGGAATTCTCCACTTATCATGCGTGGCGCCATGCGTCAACGATGAACGGCTGCATGAATGGCCACGATGTCGCCGAAGCGCGAAGACATCATGGCACGACGCGGAGCGGGCGACGCTTCCCATCAATGCCGGGCCGCGCGGGTGCGGGTTGTGTCCTGCCGCACCTCCACGGCGTGGCGCCAACGCCGTGCTGGTCGCCGGGCGCGCTGGCCGCACTCGCCGGGGTGCTGCCACAATGCGCCGACCATGCTCGAACCGACCCGCTGGCCGCGCCCGACCGCCGCCTTCCTCAACGAACGCCTGTCGCGGATCGAGGCGGCCTGCCGCGAGGCGAGCGTGCCATTCCATGATGACGCGGGCGTCGACGACCATCTGTCGTGCGTGCTGCTCGCAAGCGATTTCGCATACCACAGCCTGCTGCGCGAGCCGGCCCTGCTCAGCGCCGATTTCCTGCAGCTGATGAGTGACCCGCGCCACGCGGACGCGCGCGCGGGCATGCTTGCCGACGTGCGCGACACGACCGAGTTGCGCCGCCAGCTGCGGCGTTTCCGACTGCGCGAGGCGTTGCGCCTGATCTGGCGCGACGTGACCGGCACGGACAGCGTCGAGACCACGCTCGCCGGTGCCTCGGTGCTCGCCGAAACCTGCCTCGAGGCGGCGCTGCGTGGCGCCGAGGCGCAGGTTGCGCAACGTCACGGCGTCGTGCGCGACGCGCGCGGTCGCGAGCAGCGCATGGTCGTGCTCGGCCTCGGCAAGCTCGGCGGCGGTGAGTTGAACTTCTCGTCCGACATCGATCTCGTGTTCGCGTTCGCCGAGCACGCCGACAGCGACGGCGCGCGCCCGCTCGATGCGACTGCCTACTACGCACGTATCGGCCAGGCGCTGGTCGGCCTGCTTGCCGACCACAGCGTCGACGGTTATGTATACCGCGTGGACCTGCGCCTGCGGCCGTTCGGCAGCGCCGGCCGACTCGCGCTGTCGTTCAACGCGATGGAGCAGTATTTCCAGCGCGAAGGACGCGACTGGGAACGCTACGCATGGATCAAGGCGCGTCCGGTGGCCGGCGATCGCGCTGCCGGTTCGCGCCTGCTCGAAACGCTGCGTCCGTTCGTGTTCCGCCGCTATCTCGACTACACCGCGTTCGCGGGGCTGCGCGAGATGAAGGCCCTGATCGACGCCGAGGTCGCGCGCAAGGACCTCGCCGACGATCTCAAGCTCGGCTCGGGCGGCATCCGCGAGATCGAGTTCATCGTGCAGCTGGTGCAGTTGATTCGTGGCGGGCGCGAACCGACGCTGCGCGCACGCGGCCTGCTGCCGGCGCTGGCCGCCTGCGAGCAACTCGGTTTCATCCCGACCGCTCGCGCGCACAGGCTGCGCGAGGCCTATCGCTTCCTGCGCCGGCTCGAGAACCGCGTGCAGATGTTCGCCGACCAGCAGGCCCACGCCATTCCGGCGGATGCCGGCGTGCGCGAACGCTTCGCGCTCGGCCTGGGTCACCCCGACTGGGCTTCGCTGGAGATCGAACTGCAACGCCACCGCATGGCCGTCGCCGAGGAGTTCGCGGCGTTGATGGCGGTCGATGCGCGCAGCACCGTGCAGCAGACGCAGGCGCGCTGGCCCGAGTTCTGGCGCGCCGCGGTTGACGAGGGCGTGACGTCGGCGGCGGTTTCGGCGGCGGGGTTCGATCCGCCGACGCAAGTCGTGGCGGAGCTGGAAGCCCTGGTCGGAGGCGCAGCCTTGCGCACGATGTCGGCACGCGCGCGCGAGCGCCTCGATGCGGTCATGCCGGCGCTGTTCGCCGCAGCCGCCGCGCAAGCCGAGCCCGCGCGCTGCCTCGTGCGCCTGTTGCGCCTGGTGCAGGCGATCCTGCGGCGTTCGGTCTACCTAGCCCTGCTCGACGAGCAGCCAGCTGCGCTGAAGCGGCTGGGCGCGGTGTTCTCCGCGAGCGCATTCCTGGCCGAGCGCGTGATCGCGCACCCCTTGCTGCTCGATGACCTGTTCGACGATCGCATCGACACCAGCTCGCCGACTGCCGTGGCGATCAGCGACGAACTCGCGCGCCGCCTCGCCCTGCTCGGCGAGGCCGATCCGGAGGCGGAGATCGAGCTGATCCAGGAGCAACGCCAGTCGGTACTGTTCCGTGTCGGGCTCGCGTTTCTTGCCGATCGCGTCGGCGCGGTCGCGTCGGCGCGGACATTGGCCGACGTCGCCGGTGCGGTCGTCGAGTCGGTGCTGCGCATTGCCGAGCGCGACATGGTCGCCGCACATGGGCGCATTGCGGCGGACGAGGGTGGCGGCAGCGGCCTGGTGGTGGTTGCCTACGGCAGTTTCGGCGGCTGCGAGCTCGGCTTCGGTTCCGACCTCGACCTTGTGTTCCTCTATGACGGCGCACGCGCGCAGCGCGAGTCCGACGGCGCCAAGCCGCTCGATGGCATGCGCTACTACGCGCGCCTCGCGCAGCGCATCGTGCACCTGCTCGGCACGCAGACGCGCGCCGGGCGACTGTACGAAGTGGACGTGCGCCTGCGTCCTGACGGCAGCAAGGGCATGCTGGTACAGAGTCTCGACGGCTATGAGGCCTACCAGCGCGAACGCGCCTGGACCTGGGAGCTGCAGGCGCTGGTGCGCGCGCGGGCGACCGCCGGCGATGGCGCGTTGGCGCGGCGCTTCGCGACGATCCGCGCGAACCTGCTTGCGCAGCCGCGTGACGCCGACGCCCTGCGGGTCGAGGTGACCGACATGCGTGCGCGCTGGCGCGCCGAGCGGGATCGATCCACTGCGGTCGAGTTCGACCTCAAGCAGGGCGCCGGCGGGCTGGTCGACATCGAGTTCCTGTTGCAGGGTCTGGTGTTGCAGCACGCCGCGCGGCATCCGGCACTGCTCGCCGATGGCGGCAGCGCCGCCTTGATCGACGCGCTGCGTGCCTGCGGCGTGATCGACGCGGAGACCGCCAGCGCGCTCGCCACCGCGCATGCCGACCTGCTGGCGCGCGCGATCCGCTGCACGCTCGATGCGCGCCCGCGCGTGGTCGCGCGCGATGCCGACATCGAGCGCGCGACGCAGGCCGTGCGCGCCGCCGCGCGACGGTGCGGCTTCGATTTCGCGGATGCCATGTCCTCGTAGCCGAGCTTGCCCGGCGCAGGCGCACGAGAAGGCAAGGGCAGCGCAAGCTGCGCTCCACGGGCAGGTGACTGGAGGACCTCGCGCGATGCGGCATTGTAAAAAAGCGTGCCCCGCGCCGGCGCGCTGGTATGGTGGCGCAGGGCAACGGCGACGGAGCGGAACATGCACGACGTGGCGATGAATCGGCCCGAATGCGATGTCGTCATGAAGGGCGGCATTACCAGTGGCGTCGTCTATCCGCGCGCGATCGCGCGACTTGCCGCGCACTACCGTCTGCGCAGCGTTGGCGGCGCATCGGCCGGTGCGATCGCCGCTGCTGCTGCGGCCGCTGCCGAATACGGGCGCGCCACAGGTGGTTTCGAGCGCCTGCGCGGCCTGTCCGACCAGCTGGCGCAAACCGTCGACGGCAGCGCGCGCGGCGCGACGCGCCTGTTCCGCCTGTTCCAGCCGCAGTCGTCGACGCGACGCCTGTACCACCTGTTGGTTGCCGGCCTGATGCCGGAACAGCGCGCACGAGGACTTGCGGCTGCGCGCTGGCTGTTGGCGTCCCTGCGCTGGTTCCCGCTCACGGCGTTGTTCGCGTTGCTGGTCGCGCTGCTGGCGCTGTCGCTGCTGGGTCATTCCGATTTCGCCGGCAGTGCGCTCGCATGGGTGGGCGCTGCGGCTGCGCTGTTTGCAGCGTTTGTCACCTTTGTTCTCGTGTTGGCCGTGCGCATCGCCTGCCACGCGCTGCGCGTCCTGCCGGCGAACGGTTACGGTCTGTGTTCCGGGCTCGGTGGCGACGATGCGCTGACGCCGTGGCTGCATGCGACGTTGCAGTCGCTGGCCGGACTCGATCCACGGCGCCCGCTGCGCTTCGGCGATCTCTGGCGCGGCCATGCACCGCCGGCGGACTACGTCGCCGCGTCCGCGCGCGTGCATGCGCGCGAGCGCGACATCGACCTGCGCCTGATGACGACTGCGTTGAGCCAGGGGCGTCCGTACAGCTTGCCGCTCGACAACGCGACGTTCTGCTTCGACGTCGACGAAATGCGCGCGCTGTTTCCGCAGGACGTTGTCGACGCACTGCTGGCGGACTCGCCCGGCCGCATCGAGGACGGCGCATTGCGCGGACGCTATCGCATGCCGGAGATGGAAGACCTGCCGGTGCTGGTGGCGGTGCGCATGAGCCTCGCATTCCCTCTGCTGCTTTCGGCGGTGCCGCTGTGGCGCGAAAGGCTCGACCCGGTTCCGCGTGCGCCCGGGCAGTGGCGGCACGTCGCCGAACGCGTGTGGTTCTCCGACGGCGGCATCTGCAGCAACTTCCCGATCCACTACTTCGACGCGCTGGTGCCGTCGCGACCGACTTTCGGCATCAATCTGGTCGATGCCGAATTCGTGCCGCCCGAGCCGCGGGATCCGGTCGACTTCGTCTGGATGCCCGACCACAACGGCAGCGGTGCGACAAGCACGGTGGTGGATGTGGAGCGCAAGGGGCTGCGCAGTTTCATCGGCGCGATCCTGACCACCATGCAGGACTGGAGCGACAGCACCCAGCTCGCGATCCCTGGTTACCGCGACCGCATCGTCGCGGTGCGCCTGAAGGAAGGAGAGGGCGGGCTCAACCTGCGCATGGCGCCGGCGCTGATCGAGCGCCTCGCCGTGCGCGGCGAGGCCGCCGCCGACCTGCTGCTCGCGCACTATGCGCAGCGCGATCCGCCGCCGGGGGTGGTGACCGGCTGGCGCAACCATCGCTGGGTCCGCTATCGCGTTGCGATGCGCGTACTCGGCGAAGCGTTCGACGGGTTGCTGCGTGCCGAAGCGGGAACTGCCGACGGCGATGCCGCGCTGCAGCCGATGCACGCCGATCCGCCGAGTTACGCCTTCCGTTCCGGTCGCCAGCGCGATGCCGCGCTCGCGGCGTATCGCGAACTGCTCGCGCTCGCGCGCCGTTTCGCGCAGGAACGCGAGGATCTCGGCTATTCGCCGTTCGACCACGATGCGCACGACGGCCCGCATCCGCGACCGGTGTTGCGCATCCGGCCGCCGTTGTAGGGCGGTACGCGCGAGTCGCCGCTGCGCGACGCGACCCGCCCTACGGGGACGTCGTGCCCAAAGGACGCCGTGTGGCGTGCCAGCGCGCGCGCACGAGTTCGGCGATGGCTGCCGTCTCGGCGAGCGGTGGCGGTTGCGGGCGCGGCGTTTCATCGCCGAGCGCGCGCAGGTGACCGCTGGCCGCCAGCTCGGCGTGGAATGCGGCGAGCTTGCCGCCGATCGCGCGCGGTGCATAGGTGTAGACCGGCTTGCCGGTCGCACACGCTTCGCTCAGCATGTTCACCGAGTCGGGCGTGACTACCAGGCGGTCGGCCCATGCGAGCAGGCCAGCGTAGGGGTTTTCGCCGTCGGCATCGCTGGACCAGAACATGCCGGGCAGGTTCGCGAACGCGCGGCGCAGGGATTCGGTGACCGCGCGCGGCGTGCGTCGCGACACGCTGACGAGGAAGCTGCCGCCGTCGCTGGTGTGCCAGGCTTCTAGGCGATCGAGCAGGGCGGAGAAATATGCAGCGTCGAGCCGCTGCGCGCGATTGGAGGCGCCGACCAGCACGCTCGTGCGCGGCCCCGGCAACGCCGCGAACCGGGCGAAGCGCGCGCGGCCGTCGGCGAGCCAGGCGTGGTCGACCGGGTTCAACGCGCCGATGCTGCGGATCACGTTGTCGCCAGAAATGCCGTCGTGCGCCGGCGCGATCACGAGGTCGAACGCACGGCTGTCGATGCGCGGGTCGAGGATCTGCACGGTGCGCGCATGCCCCGCGCTGCAGTCGCGCAGCAGGCGTGTGGCGAGCGCGGCGCGCCGGCCGCAACCGATCGCGAGGTCGGGCCATGGTGGCGCCAGCGCGGCGCCATGTTCATCGCGGATCGCGTGCGATGCGCCGGCAAGCAGACGCGGCGCGAGCGCATCCCACGGCTGGCGCACGCGGATGCGCACCACTCGCGGCTCGAGCGCGAGCGCGCGCGCGAGCGCGAGCGCCTGGCGCTCGTTCCCCGCGGCTCCGTCGGTGATTGCCCAACATGTGACCGGATCCATCGGTGCAGCCTAATGCAAGCGACTCGGCGGGCGCGACCGGCGGCCATCGTTCCCCGCGGGAAACACTGCTTCCGCCGCGCGGCTCTTGCGATGTGCCGTGCCCTGCCACATTCTTTCAGGTGTCAACACATCCGGGCCAAGGTGCAGCGTTCACTGCCTATTCCGCATTGGCAGCGTTTCATCCACGCCCTCATCGCAAAGGAGTTTGTCCATGTTCCGTCGCATCGCTCTTGCCAGCGCGCTGGCCCTCGCCGCACCGGCCGCTTTTGCCGGCAGCTACACGCTCGATCCCGGCCATACCCAGGTCGTCTTCAGCTGGAACCACTTCGGCTATTCGAACCCGACCGCACAGTTCCGTAAGATCGACGGCTCGCTCGAGTTCGATGCCGCGAATCCGACCAAGGCGAGCGTCAAGGTCACGATCCCGCTCGCCAGCGTCAACAGCAATGTCGAGAAGCTCGACGAGCATCTGCAGAGCGCGGAATTCTTCGATTCGGCGAAGTATCCGGACGCCGTGTTCAAGAGCACGAAGGTCGAGAAGGGTCCCGGTGAAGGCCAGCTGATCGTCACCGGCGACCTCAGCCTGCACGGCGTCACCAAGCCGGTCGTGCTCGATGCGGTGGTCAACCAGGTCGGCGAACATCCGATGCGCAAGGCGCCAGCGGTCGGTTTCGACGCTACCGCGACGATCAAGCGTTCGGAGTTCGGCATCAAGACCTACGTGCCGATGGTCAGCGACGACATCCACCTGCGCATCACGACCGAAGCGATCGACGCGAAGGCGTATGCCGAGAGCCTGAAGAAGCCGAAGGGCTGATGAGGGGCGGGCGGGACGAGCGCGCAGCGCGAGTCCCGCCACCCGCGCCCAAGTTGTATTTGGCGGCACGCGCTTCGCGCGTACCGCCCTGCGAGTGCGGAATCAGCCCTGCTTGACGCCCTGCGCCTTGAGCGCTTCGAGGCCGGCGAGGTTGAGGGTACCGACGGCGCCCTTGAGTTCGTCGATGCTGCCGGCCTGACCGGACAGCTTCACGGTGAAGCGATCACCGAGCACGATGCTGTACTCGCCGTGCTTGTCCTGGCTGTCCCATTCCTCATGGATCAGGCGACCGTCCTGCTTGTAGGTTTTCTCAAAGCCGTGGTCGGTTTCGCGCTCCTGCTGCAGCGCAGCCCAGCCGGCCATCGCCATGATGCCCTTGGCCGAGCCCATGTCGGTGACTTCGAGGCGCAGCGAGCGCCCCGAAGTACTGTCCGAGTAGGTCGCGTTCGCGGTCGACACCTGCATGCCCATCGCGCCATTCTTCTCGGCCGAGAAGTCGGTGCGCGGCAGGCCGGCGAGCGTCGCCGGCACGAACGGCTTCAGCACGTCCGGCGCGAGCGCCTCGACCTGGTCGCCGCCGCCCATCGCGGCGCCGATGACCGCACCCATCGCCTTGCCCTGTGCATCGGCGTCGCCGGACTTCTGCGCGGCTTCGAGCTGCTTGCCCGCGGCTTCCATCTTCTGGCCGGCGGCGGCAAGCTGGCCGAGAGCGCTGTCCTTGTCGATGGTGATGCTGCCGTCGCTGCTGCCGATGTGTAGATTGGAACCCGCGGCACCCATGTTCATGATCGCGCCCGCGCCGATGATGCCGCCGACGACCAGCGCGCAGATCCAGCTCAGCACGATCGCGATGATGACGCTAACCGCGGTATAGCCGGCGGCCTTGTCGGCCGGCGCCTTCATCGTGTGTGGCAGCCCGAGGTAGAGCAGGTAGATGCTGTAGATGCCGCCAGCGAGCGCAATCAGCCAGCCGATGCCGGGAACGATCTGGAAGATGCCGGCGACCCAGCTCGCGGTCCACGCATAGGCAACCGTCTTCAGTGCCTGCACCGGATTCTTCTCGCCGCCGAAGCTCGGCGCGAGCGCGTCGATGATCAGCGCCATCACGTACGCCATCGCAAGTGCGAGCGCGTAGGCGACGATCGCGCCGGTGATGCCGGTGCCGATGCCAGCGCGGTAGGTCACGCCGAAAAACGTCGTGCCGATGATGCTGCCCTTGATGAAGCCGGCGATTGGCGGGATCACCGCCAGGATCACGATCCAGTTCTTGTACAGGTCCGGCACGGTCGCCGCTTCGCCTGCTATGACCGGCCATTCGGTCTTCGGTGTCAGCAGAATCGCCTTGGCGCGTGCAATCAACTTGTTGATATCCACGTATTCCCTCCCGTTTGCTGATCGATGGGGGTATCGAACGAAGCCGCGGCATTCTAGGCCACTCGGCCCGTGCGCGTGCCTGCGTGCTGTTCACTGAACTGCCGTGAAGCATTTCACATACTGGTTGGCATGCCTTGTGCTGGTAAACTGCAAAGCTCTGTCCATGGAGTAGAGCATGTTGCGCCCCAATCCTGCGGCGGAAAGGACGATTCCCGCCAATGCCGAGAACCGCTACCGGGTCTCTTCGACCGACTTGCCGCTGAGCTGCCCGATGTCGGGCATGTCGCTGTGGAACTCGCATCCGAAGGTCTACCTGCCGATTGCCGAGCAGGGCGGGCACGCCAAATGCCCGTACTGCGGTGCCGAATACGACCTCGCGGCCTGAGCGAATGAGCGAAGCTCGCCTCACCGTCGTGCAGCTGCTGCCGGCGCTGGAAGCCGGTGGCGCCGAGCGTTCGGCGCTCGAGGTGGCGCGTGCGCTGGTCGCGGCCGGGCACCGCTCGATCGTCGTGTCCGCCGGCGGACGCATGGTCGAACAACTCCTGCGCGAAGGGAGCGAACATTTCGCGATGCCGATCGGCGCGAAGTCGTTCCGGGCGCTTGCGCAGGCAGCGAAACTGCGTGCCCTGATCCGGCGCGAACGCGCCGACATCGTGCATGCGCGCTCGCGCATGCCGGCCTGGGTTGGCTGGCTCGCGGTACGCGGGCTTAAGACACATTTCGTCACAACTGCACACGGATTGAACAGTCCGGGCATCTACAGCTCGGTGATGGTGCGCGGCGAGCGTGTCGTCTGCGTGTCCAACACGGTGCGCGACTACCTGCTGCGCAACTACCCGAGCACCGATCCGAACCGCCTGCTGGTGATCCCGCGCGGCATCGACCAGGCCGACTATCCGTTCGGCTACCAGGCCGACGGATCGTGGCGCGAATGGTTCTTCGCCGAGTTCCCGCAACTCGTCGGCGCGCCGCTCCTGACCCTGCCCGGGCGCGGTACGCGCCTCAAGGGTCATGCCGACGCGATCGTGCTGGTGGCCGACCTCAAGGCGCGCGGTATTCCGACCCGCCTGCTGATGCTCGGTGCGCGTCAGGAGGGCCGAGAGGCGTATGTCGCCGAACTGGAGCGCCTCGCGGTCGAGCTCGGCGTGGCCGACTGGATCGCGATCAGCGCGCAGCGCGACGATGCGCGCGACGTATTCGCGGCGTCCTCGCTCGTGTTGCAACTGTCGAACAAACCGGAGGCGTTCGGTCGCACGGTGATTGAGGCGCTTGCACTGTGTCGGCCGGTTCTCGGCTACGACCACGGCGGCGTCGGCGAACTGCTCGGTGACCTGTACCCGGCCGGGCGCGTGCCTGCGCGCGATCGCGAACGTCTGACCGAACGGGCGGCCGAGCTGCTGCGCGCGGCGCCGCCGATCGCGCCCTTGCAGCGCTATCGACTCGTCGACATGCAGGATTCCACGCTGGCCGTCTACGAAAGCCTGATGACGGGTGCCCGGGCGCCGCAATGACCGCGAGCAGCGTTGTCCGCTTGGCGGCAGGCGCAACCACTCGCTAAGCTCCATCGAATCGAATCGGGTCGCGCGCCGTGAACTCCCGCCCAATGCCAGCGACGACCCTCGTCGCGATCCTGATCGTGCTCTCGGCGTTGGTGCTGCTGCCGCTGGGGCGCAGCGCCGAGCTGCCGGTGGCAATTGCGGCGCTTGCGGGCCTCGTGCTGCTGGCGCGCGGTCGCCTGCGTCTCGACGACATTGGCGTGCGACTCGTGCTGGTGTTGTTCGCCTGCTACTGGTTGCCGACCCTGCTTTCGGCGTTCGGCGCGGTGGAGCCTGGCAAGACCTGGAGCACCGTCGCAACTACGCTGCGCTTCCTGCCGTTCGCGCTGTTTGTGACATGGGCATTGCGTGACGCATCGCGCTGGCCGGCGCTGGTCGCGGCCGCCGCCATCCTGGCCGGCCTCTGGGGGCTCGATGCATGGGTGCAGATGGCGACCGGCTACAGCCTCGGTGGCGCAGCTGAGAAGGAGCGCGTGTCCGGCATCTTCGGTGCCGGCAACCTCAAGCTTGGGCCGGTACTCGCGACATTGTCGCCATTCGTGCTGCTTGCGGCACGCGCGCGCTTCGGCTGGCGTGGCCTGGTCGTCGCGTTCCTGTTGCTCGCCGCGCCGATCCTGCTCGCCGGCTCGCGCGCGGCGTGGTTGTCGTATGCGCTCGTCGGCGTGTTGCTGGCGTGGCACGAAACCCGCAATCCACGCCGCTTCCTCGGCGCATGCGTCGCGTTGGCGCTGTGCATCGGCGCGCTCGCCGCGTTCGCCTGGCATGATTCGGCGCGCTTCGGTGCACGCATCGAGCGCAGCCTGCGCGCGCTGCAGGGCACCGAGGCGGCGATCGACGAAGCCTCGGCGGGACGCCTGCGCATCTGGCGCACCGCGCTCGCGATGAGTGCGGCGCATCCGCTCACGGGCGTCGGCGTGCGCGGCTTCCGCTACGCGTATCCGGACTACGCCGCCCCGGACGATCGCTTCGTCGATCGCGCCAGCGACACCGGCGCCTCGCATGCGCACCAGATCGTGCTTGAAGTGCTCAGCGAGACCGGCGTGGCCGGTCTGCTGTGCTGGATCGCCGGCGCGTGGTTCGCGCTGCGCGCGTGGTGGCGCGCGGATGCGGCCGCGCGCGCGCGCGCGTTCGCGCCGGCACTCGCGCTTGCCGCGATGTGCTTCCCGCTCAACACCCACCTCGCGTTCTATTCGGCGTGGTGGGGGTTGTTGTTCTGGTGGCTGCTCGCGCTGTATTGCGCCGCGCTCGGTGCGCGCGAGGCGGCGTAGGGCGGTACGCGCGCCGCGCGTGCCGCCGGCGCGTCACTCCTTGAGCACCATGTCGATGCACATCACCGCGGCCATGATCGGAATGCGCACGGTGTCGTCCGGTTTCACGCTCGGGCTGATCGACAGCATGTAGTTGTCGGCCGAGGTGAACATTTCCTTGCCGAGGCCGGACCACTTCTTCGACACCTTCGCAAGCTCGCGCTCGCCGCTCATGAAGCGGAATTCCCAGCTGGTCCACTTGCCGACCAGGGTGCACAGCAGCTTCTCGTTCGCGTCGAACACGTCGAACTTGCCGCCGATGGAGAACAGCTTCTGCTTGAACACGCCGACCACGCGGTCATTCTCGTCGAGCACGTCGACCTTGGACAGGAACAGCGAGATGCCGCGCTTGACCGTCAACACCTTGCGGCCTTCCGGCGTGGTGATGCGCACGTCGAACGGGGTCATGCGCTTGTAGTCGGTGAAGCGCAGCAGCTTGGTGAAGAAGCCGAGGTTCGGCTCGCGGCACTCGAGCACCTTCCTGCCGTTGCCCGGATTGAAGATGTCGAAGTTGTTGGCGGCCTTGAACAGGCCGACGTGTTCCTTTACGAGGTAGGTGTTCTCGCGCAGCGCTTCATGCATGGTGGCGTTCCATCGTGGAAAGAATGTGGTTGCCGCGTGCATCCGTCGCACGCCCGCACGCCGCGGCGATGCGGCATGCAGTCGATCGATCGGAGTTCCCGGCGGCGACGCCCGCTCGCGGGCTGCCGGGGCGAATGCTACGCCTGAACCGGCCGGTGGCACCACTGCTAATGGGGTTCGCGCGCCTCGTCGCGCGGCGGTGCCGGCGCAAAGTAGCCGATAACCGTGCAGAGCAGGCCGTAGGCGATGAACGAGGCGATGCCGAACAGGTTGCCGAGGTGGCTGCGGTCGACCATCAGCAGCTTCGCCAGCACCACGCCCATCAGCAACGCGCCGGCGAGCCACAACGTGCGATGGCCACGCCGCGAGCCGAGCACCCAGCCGAGCACGCCAAGCACGCTCCACACTACCGTCAACGAGGTCTGCGCGAGGTTGGATGACCACAGGTGTTCATCCCACGCGATGCCGCCCAGCTGGTGCGTCGCGCGCAAGGTCGCCGCGGTGACGAACAGGAAACCAGCGCCGGCGAGCAGCAGCGCGCGCCGCGATGCGAGGTCGCGCGGCGCGTCCGTATCGGCGAGCCAGCGCGCGCCGAGTGCAAGCAGGCCCAGCTGCACCAGTTCGACCGGGTTGAGCAGCGGCAGGTACGGCAGCGGCACGCTGTCGCCGTCGTGCCAGAGCAGGCCCAGCAACAGACAGGCCGCGACGACCGCCTGCACCAGCAGCAGCGTGCCGCGCCATTCGGCGAAACGGGCCGCGAGCGGTGCAGCGATCCACCCCGGGCGCAGCAGCGCGAGCGCCCACGCGGCGAGCAGGGGCGACGCGCTGAATGCGATTTGCCAGCCGGTGCCGAGCCTGAGGTCGCCGGCGAACTGGCCGAGCGCGACCGCGCCGGCGCAGGTCCAGGTCCACAGCCAGCCGATCTGCGCGAGCGCCGGCGTCGGATCGCGTCGCGCGCCGAGCTGCCGCAAGGCGTACGCACCGGCAAGCGCGTAGGAAGCGAATGCGGCGAGGCCCCAGCCGATGAACGGTCGCAGGTCGGCATCATCGAACAGCAGGGCGATCGGTACACCGACGGCGAGCGCGAGTGCGGCCGTGAGTGCGGTCGCGAACGCGCGGGTGTGGCGCGTGGCGGCGGCCGCGAGCGCCGCGGTCAGCGCGACGAGCGCGAGCCATGCCGCCGGCCGCTGCGACACCGGGACGAAGCGGTCGACCTCTCGCAGGCCGGCGCCGAGCCACCAGAGGAGGCCCCAGAGGTACAGCGGCACGTACGACACGCGGCGCGTGTCGTCGCGCCGGTGGTAGAGCCATGCGCTGGCGAAGGCGGCGAGCGCGACCAGCAGCGCGCTGATGCAGGTGCCGTTCGCGATTGCGACGGTTTCGTTGTTCGCCGCGCCGTCGGCGAGCGCCCACGCGAACGCGAACGCGGCGAGTGCCTGCAACGTGAGCCCCGCGATGCGCGGCAGGCGGCGCTGTTCGCGCAGGCCGAGCCAGACCAGTGCGGCGCCTTCGAGCGCGAACATGCACGCAGTCGAGCGCGCGCTCAGTGCGAGCGGCAGCGCCAGTGTCGCGAAGCCGGCGCCAAGCACCGCGAACGACTCGCCGAGCACGCGGCGACGCGGCAACTGCCACGCGGCGAGCACCGCGTACAGCGCGGCCAGCGCCAGGGCCGAGTACGCGAGCGGCATGCGCTCGCCTTCGAGCAGGGCCGACTGCAACGCGAACGCGAGCAGCGGATTGCCGAACACCAGTGTGCCGTCGACGAGGTCGCGTTGCTGCGGCTCGCGCCGGCGCGCATACAGGATCGGGATCGCGAGATAGATCGCGAAGAACAGCACGAGGAATGGTTCGGTGCTGCCGAACAGCGCGTGCTGGTAGCGCAGCACGCCCCAGGCGGTGCCGATCGCGAACGTGAAGAAGAAGCCGAGCAGGTTCAGCGCGCGCCACGAGCGCACCCAGGCGATCGCGAAGATCGCGAGGTTGAGCAGGGCGTAGTACGAGAACAGCACGACGTGGTCGCCGCTGCCGGTCGAGATCAGGATCGGCGCGGCGAAGCCGGCGAGGATGCCGAGGATCGCCAGCGCCAGCGCATCCTGCAGCACCGCGAGCGCGCCGGTCCCGGCGACGAGCACGAGCATCAGGCCGAACGCGAGCGCCGGTGGCAGCAGGTGGTAAAGGCGGAAGGCGGCGAACACCGTCATCAGCATCACGCCGATCGCGCCGCCCTGCAGGGCGAGGCCGAAGCTCGGCCGGCGCAGGCGCTCGCGCCAGCCGAAGGCGAGGCCCGCCAGCGCAGCGAGCGCGATGCCGAGCAGACGAAACTCGATCGGCAGCGTGAACCAGCCCTGGTCGGCCGCATACTTCAGCAGCGCGGCGACGCCGGCGAACAACACGAGCATGCCGACCTTGACCGGCACGTTGCCTTCGCTGAACCAGCGCCGGACCCCGTTCGCGGCACGCTCGAACAGGTCCGGCCCGCGCGGCGGACGCGGCGAGGGAATGGACACGCGCCGGGGCGCGACCGGAGGTGGCGCCGTGCCGGCGCCCGGCATGTCCAGCTCGATCACGGGCGGGTCGGGTGGCGGTGCGATCGACGGCTCGACCGTCGGCGCCATCGGCGCGGCCTCCGCAACCGGCTCCGCGCGGACCGCTGCGGTTTGCGCAGGCGCCGGTGCGTGCTTCGTCGGCGCGCCCGCGCGCTTGAGTTCGTCGAGTTCATTCCGCAGTGCCTGCACGCGCGTCGACAAGCCGTGCATGCGCGCAAACGCGATGCCGACCGCGAGGCCGGCGAAGAAGCCGAGCGCGACGTCGCCGCCGTCGCCGAAGCTGCCGCCGATGAACAGGCCGGCGATGCACATCGCGACGACGATCAGGAACGCCATGCCGTTCTCTCCCCAGTGGCTGCAAGCGGATCAGTACAAAGGTGGATCGCCGGACGGGCGCGTCTTGAAACGCTTGTGCAGCCAAAGGTACTGGCTCGGCGCTTCGCGCACCATGCGTTCGATAGCCGCGTTGACGCGCGTGGTGTCGGCGACCACATCCCCGCTCGGGAAGTCCGCGAGCGGCGCTTCGAGGCGGATCGCGTAACCGCCGTCGCGCGTGCGGCGATGGAAAAACGGGATCACCGCTGCGCCGGACAGGCGTGCGAGGTGATGGGTCGCGGTGATCGTCGAAGCCGGCACGCCGAAGAACGGCGCGAACACCGCGTCCTTGCCGCGCATGTCCTGGTCCGGCGCGTACCACACTGTGCCGCCGCCCTTGAGGTAACGCACGGTCTGGCGCAGCTCGTGCTTGGCGAACATCGCGTCGGCGTAGCGCAGGCGTGCGCGCTTGATCGCCCACTCGAACGCGGCGTCGGCATGCTCGCGGTACATGCCGGCGATCGCGATGCGCTGCGAGACCAGCCGTGCGCAGAGTTCGAGATGGGAGAAATGCGCGCCGACCAGCAGCACGCCGCAGCCGGCAGCGCGCGCGCGTTCGAGATGATCGAGTCCCTCGAACGCGACCGGGATGCGCTCGACCACGCGACGCGAACCCATCCACGCCAGCGCGAACTCGACCAGCATGACGCCGGCGTCGCGCAGGTTGTCTTCCAGCAGCGCCGCACGCGTGCCCGCCTCAAGTTCGGGAAAGCACAGTTCGAGGTTGCGCGCGGCGACGCGCCGACGCTCGCCGAACACGCGCGCCGCGATCCAGCCGAGCCCGCGCCCGATGCGCAGCAGCCAGCGGTGCGGCAACAGCGCGACGAGGCGGATCGCACCGAGCCCGAGCCATGCAGGCCAGTGCAGCGGGGACAACAAGGCGGGTCGGAACGGCGGCGCGGGTTGCGGCATGCGCGGATTATGCTTGAGGGTCGATCATCAGCGAACCTGATCCACGCTGGCAATTCCGTGCGCCCCGAGTGCAGGCCCGCAGGGCCGGAGTCGAAGGGGCCTCGCCCGCGGCAGCGTTTCGACTTCGCTCGCGCCGCTCGCTGCGCTCAACACGTACCGATCGGGGAAGCGAACGGTCAGGCGCAGTTGGTTTCGAGCCGCGACGCGGGTTCTCAAAGCTATACTGCCGCACCTTTGCCCTCGCAGCGCCCGTGTTCCAGCGCCTGATCTACACCCTGACGTTGTACCTGCTGACGCCATTCGTGGTGTATCGGCTGGCTGCGCGCGGCATCAAGTACCACGGCTACTTCGCGCGCTGGCGCGAACGTTTCGGTTTCTTTGCCGATCCCGGCATTCGCGACAGCATCTGGATTCACGCGGTGTCGCTCGGCGAGGTCAATGCGGCGATCCCGCTGATCGAGGCGCTCATGCGTCGCTACAGCGATTCGCAATTCGTCATCACCACGGTCACGCCGACCGGTTCCGACCGCGTGCTGCGACTGTTCGGCGACCGCGTGTTCCACGTTTACCTGCCATACGACCTGACCACAGCGGTGAAGCGCTTCCTCGATCGCGTGCGGCCGCGCCTCGCGGTCATCATGGAAACCGAGATCTGGCCTAACCTGTTCATGACCTGCGCCGAGCGCGGCATCTCGATCGTGATCGCGAATGCGCGCCTGTCGGAGAAATCGCTGCGCGGCTACTGGCCGATCCAGCCGCTGGCGCGCCGCGCGATCCGCTGCGCGAGCTTCGTCGCGGCGCAGTCCATGTCCGACTACGAGCGCTTGCGCCGGCTGGGTGCCGACGAGCCGCAGCTCGCGATCGTCGGCAACCTCAAGTTCGATCTCAGCGTGCCCGCCGGCGTGCGCGAGCGCGGCGTGGCGTTCCGTGTTGCCGCAGGCGGTGCGCGCCCGGTGTGGATCGCGGCAAGCACGCACGAAGGCGAGGAGCTGCCGGTGCTGAAGGCGCACGCGGAAGTATTGCGGCGCTTTCCGGATGCACTGCTGCTGGTCGCGCCACGCCATCCCGAACGCTTCAAGCCGCTCGCGACCGCATGCCGCGCGTTCGGCTTCCGCACCGCGACGCGCAGCGAGGACGGCGGCGCGGATCCGTCCTGCCAGTGCTTCGTGGTCGATTCGATGGGCGAGCTGATCGAATTCTACGCGGCGGCCGATGTCGCGTTCGTCGGCGGCAGCCTGGTGCCGGTCGGCGGGCACAACCTGCTGGAACCGGCCGCGCTCGCGCGACCGGTGGTGGTCGGTCCGCAGACGTTCAATTTCGCCGAAGTCACCGAGGACCTGATCGCCGCCGGCGCGGTGCAGCGCATCGAGGACGCGGACCAGCTCGGTCCGGCGGTGGTGCGCCTGTTGTCGCGTGACGTCGAGCGTCGCAGCATGGGCGAAGCCGCGCGCGCGGTAATGGAACGCGAGCGCGGCGCGGTCGATCGCACGATGGAGATCGTGGAGCGGGTGCTTTCCGACAAGGCGATGGCGAAATCGTAGCACTCCGGCCGCAAAGGACCGGAGTGTTCCGGCGGCACGCGCGGCGCGCGTACCGCCCAGCGATCACTCGAGCAGCGCGTTGATCGCCTCGAGGTCCTTCACTTCGATCACGCCGGCGGCCTGCTTCAGCAGCAGACCGTTGACGACGAAGTTGTGGCGTGCGGTCGAGTACGCGCTTTGTGCCTGCAGCAGCGTCTGCTGGCTGATCAGCACGTCGACGATCGTGCGCGTGCCGACTTCGTAGCCGGCCTGGGTCGCCTCGACCGAGCTCTGCGCGGAGACCACCGCGGCCTTGGTCGCCTCGACTTCGCTCGCGCCGGCGATCACCGAACGGTAGTCGTTGCGTGTCGCGGCTTCGACCTGGCGACGGGTGAACTCGTGCTGGTCTTCGCTGTAGTCTCGGTTGTGGATCGCCTGGCGCACGCGCGACTGGGTGTAGCCGCCGGAGAAGATCGGAACGCTCAACTGCAACTGGATCGTGCTGCCCCAGCGTGGATCGCCGGCGAACGCATGATCGCCGCCCAGCCCGCCGTAGTGGCTGTCCGACCAGGTCGGCGCGCGGCCGTAGCTGAGGCTGCCGGTGATGGTTGGCAGGTGGCCGGCGCGTGCGCTGTTGATGTTCGCGTTGGCGGCGTCGACCTGCAAGGCAGACGACTTCAGCGACGGGTTGTTCTTCAGCGCGACGTCGACCCACGCGGCCGGATCGTCCGGAGTCGGGTGGTCGAGTGGCAGGTCTTCGCGCAGGCGCTTGAAGTCGCCAGGTTCCTTGTTGGTCAGCTGACGCACGGATTCGCGCGCGGTGTCGACCGCGTTCTGGTTCGCGATCACGCTGGCGACTGCCTGGTCGTGCTGCGCCTTGGCGTCGTTGACGTCGGTGATCGCGGCGAGGCCGACTTCGAAGCGTTGCTGTGCCTGTTCGAGCTGGCGCGCGAGCGCCTTCTCGTTCGCATCCGAGAACTTCAGCGTGTCGATCGCGCTGAGCACGTTGAAGTAGGCGCGCGCGACATTGATCAGCAGCTGCTGCTGGGCGGCGTCGTAGGTCGCGGCGCCGGCCTCCGCGCCGTAGCGGCTCGCCTTCAGCGCGGTCCACTTGCTGATGTCGAGGATGCTCTGGCGCAGCGATGCGCTGGTCGAGCGGGTGTAGCTTGTCTGGCTGATGCCATCGACCGTGACGAGGTCGCCGGGATCGCCCGGGTTGGCCGGGTTCGGAATCTGCAAGATGCCGTTCTCGCCGCCGCGCGAACGCGTGAAGGTGAGGTCGACGCCGATCTGCGGCAGCAACTGCGAACGCGCCTGGTCGACGTTCTCGTCGGTGGCGAGCTTGGTCGCCTCGGCACCCGCGAGCGTCGGATCGGAAACGCGCGCCTCCTGGTAGACCTGCATCAGGTCGTCTGCATGCGCCGCGGTGCCGGCGCAGGCGAGCGCCACGGCCAACGGCAGGGAACGAAAGCGGGTCATCGATTCATCCTCGGGGTAAAGGGTATTGTTCCATCGTGGATCAAAGCGTGAAGCGGCGGGGCGGTTCGGCGCCATGCAGGTAAGGCAGATCGGTTTCGAACAGGCTCGCCGAGCTCCAGCGCGAATCGGCGGCGCGCTGATACAGCGTCACCTGCTGCGCCGGCGATTCGCCGACGATCGCGAGCAGGCGACCGCCTGGGCGGACCCAACTGCGGAAACGCTCGGGCAGCGCGAACGTCGCGCCGCCGACCAGGATCGCGTCGAACGCCTCGCCGGGCTGGAAATCGCCGAACGCATCGGTGGTCTCGACCTTCGCGTTGCGCACCTGCGTCGCGGCAAGCCGCGCGCGCGCCGCCTCGGCAAGATCGGCGTGTCGTTCGATGCTGGTCACGGTGCCGGCAAGGCGCGCGAGGCAGGCGGTCAGGAACCCGCTGCCAGTGCCGATTTCGAGCACCTTCTCGCCCGGCTGCGGCGCGAGGGCCTGCAACAGGCGGCCTTCGATCACCGGTTTGAGCATGACCTCGTCGTGGCCGATCGGCAGTTCGATATCGGCGAACGCGAGATTGCGATGGCGTGCCGGCACGAAGTCCTCGCGGTGCACGTTGCGCAGCACGTCGAGGACGCGCGAATCGAGAACTTCCCAGGTGCGTACCTGGTTCTCGACCATGTTCTGTCTAGCCTGCTCTGTCTGGGTCAGCATCGTCGGCGCTTCCTGCCGTGGCAACGAAAAAGGGTCAAGAGCATAGGCACTCGCCGCGTCGGCGGCAAATCCATCGTTGGCGATCACATGCTTTGTGCCGAAGTGCCGGAAGTCACCAGCGCCACGTCAGGCTGCCACCACGCCTCGCGCAGCCTGTCCATTCGACCACGTTGCGAGCCGCGCGAGCACCGCCGCGGCGAGCAACGCATCGACGCGCAGCAGACGCGAATCGACGAATTCGTGCGCACCGTCCCCGCCGTGCGCGCACAACAGCGCCAGCCATCGCGCCAGCCGGACGCGGTCGTCCGCGGACAACGCGGACAGCGCACGACGGGCGCCACTGCGCAATTGCGCGAAACGGAACGTGGTGTGGCGCACGCCCGTTTCAAGCAGCGGCGCGAACATCCGCTGTGCCACGCGCAGCGCGAGACTGGCGTCGCCCACCGGCGCCGATTCATCCGCACCTTCGCAATCGGCAGCGTTGGGATGCGTGGATGGTGCGAAAGGTTGCATGGTGTCGCTCCTCAGCAAGACACATGCCATGGCGGCTTCCGCGCCGATCGCCCCGGGTCACGGGGTCGACGACCCGCGTGGAAAAGCCCCCGACCGCACCGCCCGGACGCGGGGGAGGGAGAGTCCCGGACGGTGCGGCGAGAGCCTGAAAAACCAGAGAACAAATCGTGTCGCGAGGTGAAAACCCGCGCGCCGACAGGGGCGGCGGGGCATAATCGTTGGGTGATCCGGTGTCATGAGGGACTGTGTTCCCCGACGCGACCGGACCCGCCATTCATAAACTATCCGGTATAGTATCGAAACTGTACCCGATAGTCCAGCTGGTATCGACGATATGAACGTAGCCATCGCCAAGACGTGCGGCCCCGGCCGCCCGAAGGATCTCGAGAAGCGCGCCGCGATTCTCGACGCCGCCAAGCGCCTGTTTCCACAGAGCGGCTTCGAAGGCACCAGCATGGACGCAATCGCGGCCGAGGCGGGAGTGTCGAAACTCACGGTCTACAGCCATTTCACCGACAAGGAGACGCTGTTCTTCGCCGCGATCCGCGCGCGCTGCGAGGAGCAGATGCCGGCAATGCTTTTCTACGTCGATGCAGCGGCGCCGGTGCGCCAGCAGCTCGAGGCGATCGCGCGCGCGTTCTTCGCGCTGGTGACCGCACCGGAATCGGTCGCTCTGCATCGCCTGCTGACCTCGGGCGGGGACATGCCCGAGAAGCTCGTGCAGATGTTCTGGGAAGCGGGGCCGCAGCGCGTGCAAAGCGGCTTCCAGGAGTTCCTGCGCCAGGAAGTGGCGGCGGGCCAGCTCGCCGTCGGCGACATCCCGCGCGCGTCTTCGCAGTTCTTCGCGCTTCTCAAGGGCGAGTTGCACGCACGCATGCTGTGCGGATGTTCGCAACCGTTCACCGAACGCGACATCGACCTGCACATCCGCGCCACGGTCGAGTTCTTCCTGCGCGCCTACGCGGTCAGCCCGGATCGGCTCGTCGCGCTCTGAGAGATGGCGCGGCGGGACTCGCGTTCGACGGTTTCGCAACCGCCCAGCGTGTCGCGCACGTCCCGTGCTACCAGGTGAAGTCGGCGGCGTGCTGCAGCCAGTCGTGCAGTACGCCCTCGTCGTCCGGATTGAGGTCGATGAAACGGAACCCGACCCAGTTCTGCCCGCGCATCGTGCCGGCGGCACTCCACTGCTCGTGCACGCCGACCTCGATCGGCTGCAGGCGGCCGTGCACGTCGGGCAGATGGAACGAGAACTGGTAGAGCGCATCGTCGACGATCGGGCGTTGCGCGAGCAGCAGCATGCCTTCCTGCGACAGGTTGCCGATGTGGCCGACCACTTCACCGGTCATCGTGTCGGTCACATGCAGCGCCGCCTCGGGGCGCTTGCGCGGCAGACGACGCTTCTCGTTCATGCGTGTGCTCCAGCGGTGGCGGGTGGTGCCTTGGCGGCGTCGCCGTGCGGTCGCAGCAGGTCGATGATTGCCTTCCATGCGCGATCCATCAGCGACGGCTGTTCCAGATCGGCGATGCGCGCCTGGCCGCGCGCCATCTCGCGTGCGAGCAGTTCGAGCGTGAAGTCGTCGGTGCGAGCGCCGCGCTGGTTCACGAACAGGCAGTGACCGGTCAGCGGCGAGTACCAGGCGAGCTTGCGCCGGACCGTTTCACCCTGCTGGTTCTTGACGAACTCGAACCAGGTGCCGAACGGCGTGCGCTTGAGCTGCGCGAGGCAATCGGCTTCCTGCGGGGTGAGCGGGACCGACGCCTCCGCCGACGCGTGGGCAGTCGATGCGGAGTCGCCGCCCAGACGCGGCTTGTCCTTGAGCGCTTCGTCGATCTTGCGCAAACGGTCGGCGGCCGGTCCGGTCGGCGTCTGCGCATGCAGGTTGTCGACCAGGCCGCGTACGTCCTCGTCGTGCAGGCCGACCTGGCGCAGGCCGCTTTCAAGTTCCTGCTGCACCGCCTCGTCCTCGGCGCTGGTGCCGAGCGGGGTCTGGCCGCGTTGCGCGAGGCTTTCGGCGACATGCAGGCGCCGCTTGAACTCGCTGCCCTCCTGACCCTCGCGCATCGCGCTCAGCGCCAGCGCATCGGTCCAGGCCTGTTCGAGCAGGGTGCGAACGCGCGGCGCCGGTCTTGTCGATTGCAGGACGCGGACGATCGCGGCGCGCGCGTTCTCGCGCGCGACCTCGAGCCGGTCGCGGCCGCGCGCCGCATCGATATGGCGGCGCTCGACCACTTCCGCGCGCCGCGCCAGCAACTGCATGTGCGTGGTGAGGTCGCCGAGCAGCTTCTCGAACACCGACTGGTCGCCGTCGAAATCCGAGGTGACGTGGTCGACCACCATCTGCATCTTGCGCGCCAGGTCGGGGTCGCTTTCCTCGCCGTCGTCGAACCAGCGCGTGCCGGTCTCCGCGATCGTGTTGAGCAACTCGCGCGCGGGATGGTCGCGGCGCGTGAAGAAGGTCTTGTCGCCGAGCGCCACCCGCAGCACCGGCACATGCAGGCGGGTCAGCAGGCTGCGCGCGCCGCTGCCGTCGCGCACGTTGCGCGTGACGTAGTCGAACAGCATGCCGATCAGGTCGACCGTGTCGCGATCTTCTTCGCCCAGGCTGAGCGTGCTGCCGGCTGGGCTGGCGCGGCGCAGTTTCACCTGCAAGGTGTTCTTGAAGTGCTCGCTGTCGTAGCGCGCCGCCTGCGTCGGCGACAGCGGCGCATGCTGCAGCGCGCCGAGCACGCTTTGCAGGTCGTCGCGACTGGCTGCTTGCGTGTTCGGGTCGGGCGGCAGCAGCGGCTCGCCCTCGGCGCGGCGCTTCGCGCCGAGCAGGTCGCGCAGGGTGTTGAACAGTTCCGGGCCGGAAAATTCCTGATGGCGGTACGGCGCGCGGCCCGGAGCGGCGGCGGGCGCGGATGGCGTCGCGGGCGCGTCGGCAGCGTCTTCCGTGGCGGCAGGCTCCGCCTCCGGCGCGGGTGCCTCCGCATGCGCGCCGTCGGGTCGACGGTAGGCCGGGGCCTGCAGATGCGGCAATACGCGCTGTCCGGCGAGCCAGCTGTTGACGCGTTCGTAGAACGGTGCCAGCGCGAGCATCACGGCGCGGTCGAACTGGCGATAGGCGATCAGGCGATGCTCGACGTCGAGCGGGATGTCGGCGAGCGCATAGCGGAATGCGTCGGTCAGGCGCGTCGGTCCCAGCGGCACCGTCTCGCTTGCCGGCACCGCGCTGGCGGCGATGATCGCGAAGCGATGCGTGTACGCATGCAGCGCCTGGCTGTTGCGCACGTCGGCCTTGCCGGCGATTTCCTGCAGTCCGAGGTTTTCCTCCAGCACATCCGCGTCGACCAGTTCCAGCGACGAGCCGGGCGCGCCGCGTGGCTTGGGCGCAGGCGCAGCCGCTGCGTCACGGCGCACCTGTGCAAGATCGGATTCGATGCGACGCTGGAAGCGCGGCAGCACATGGGCGCGACCGTCCTTGATCGCGCGCAGCGCCTCGAACTTGCGCTGCTGCTCGCCGCTGTTGCCGGCGCGCTCGGCAGACTGGAACAGGCTGTTCTCGAGCTCGGTCATCGCCCGCGTGATGGTCGGCTGGAACCAGCCGGCCGCATGCCGGTAAAGGCCGTCGAGCAGGGTGCGCACGCGCGGTGGAAGGTCGGCGCGCTGGCCGATCGTCAGCAGGCGTTCCTGCCCGCTGGCCCGGTTGCCGTTGCCTGCCTGCCCCGTCGCCATCCGCCGAATGCCCCTTAGTCACTCCAGCGCGTTCCGTCGCAGCCCGTCTCGGCACGGTCCAGCCGTGCGCCGATGACGGGTGCCCCCGGTCCGGCGCCGCGTTCCGCGCCGGATCGCCGCATTCTGGCACGTCGCCCCTGCGCGGGAACAGGGGCGGCGATTTCAGTGGGTGTGCGGCTGCCAGGTCACCTCGAGCCAGGCGGAGCGGCCGGCGGTGTTGTAGCCGTGCACGAGTTCGTAGTCGCGGTCGGTGAGGTTCTCGATGCGACCGCCAACGCTCCATGCGTCGTCGAGCGCATGCCGCGCGCGCAGGTTCAGCAGCGCGTAAGCGGGCAGGCCGACGCCCGCGATGTCTTCGCGCCGACTGTAATACGCGAGTTCGGCGCCGGCGCTGAAGCGCTCGCCGAAGTGGCGTTCGGCGAGTGCCGAGACTTTGTTCTTCGCGCGGCGCAGCAGTGGCTGGTCGGTGTCGCCATTGCGCGCATCCTGCCAGGTCCAGGTCGCGCGTGCCGACCACTTGCCCGCGTCGATTTCGTAGACAAGTTCGGTGCCATCGATTTTTGCGCGCGCGATGTTGATCGCCTGGTTCTGGACGCCGGTGAAGCTGATCAGGTCGTTGACCCGATTCGAGTACAGGTTCGCCTTCAGGCGCTGGTTTGCCGCCGGCGTGAACTCGACGCCGAGTTCGCTGCTGCGTGAACGCTCCGGATCGAGCCCCGGATTGCCGGCGTAGTAGCCGCCATAGCCGGGGTCGTACAGCTCGTTCATGGTCGGGCTGCGGAAGCCCTGGCCCACGCTGGCATAGATGCGCAGGAATTCGTTCGCACGCCAGCCGAACGCGATCGAGCCGGTGTTCGCGCCGCCGAACGCGCTGTTGTTGTCGTGGCGCGCGGACACTTCACTGTCGAATGCGCCGAACGTCGCGCGCCAGCCGACGAACAGCGCGCTGTCGTGGCGGCTGTCGCGGTAGCGCGCGGCGCCGGCGAATGCGTCGAGCGTCTCGCCCTTGTCGTGCACGAAGTCGAAACCGGCGGTCAGCCGCTGGTTCGCGTCGAGGCGGAACTCGTTCTGCCACAGGAGACTGGTGCGGCGGGTCAGGTAGGTGGTACCGAACGTCGGCGTGTCGAGGTCTTCACGGGTGTGGCCGAGACTGAGTCGATGGCTCCAGTTCGCCGCGAGCGGACCTTCGAGGTTGACGCCTTCGGTCTGCTCGATGATGTCGGTGTAGCCCTGGTCGAACTGCGACTGGCCCTGGCTGCGATACAACGATGCCGACAGCAACTGGCTTCCGAGTTCGCGTGCGCCGCGCAGCACGAGGTTGCGGTTGCGATACGCATCGTCGTCGGCGTTGTAGCTGCAATACGGATCTTCGGGTCCGTTGCAGATGCCCGGGTTGGTCGCGGAGAAACCACCAACGTGGCGCGAGCCGACCTGCACGCTGTAGCCGTTCGCGCCATCCCAGTGGCCAATGCCGGCGCTGCCGTCGGCGTCGCGGTAGCTGCCGTACGACAGTGCGACGCGCGGCCCTTCGAGCTTGCGCGTGAAGATCTGGATCACGCCGCCGAGCGCGTCCGAGCCCCAGTAGCTTGCGCGCGGTCCGCGCACGATCTCGATGCGCTCGACCGTGTCGAGCGGCAATTGCTCGAACGCGAACGCGCCGGTGGTCGCCGCCGCCGCGCGCACGCCGTCGATCAGCACCAGCACCTGGTTCGAGTTGGTGCCGCGCAGGAACAGCGAGGTCTGCTGGCCGGCACCGCCGGTGCGGTACAGGTCGACGCCGGCCTCGAGGCGCAGCAGGTCGTAGGCGTCGCGCGCACCGCTGGCGTCGATGTCGGCGCGCGTGATGATGCTGACATCGGCAAGGGTCTGGTCGACGGTTTCGGCGACGCGCGAGGCGGTCACCTGCACGGTCGGTTGCAGGTCGACTTCGTCGGCATGGGCGCAAACGCACAATGCGGTCGCGACCGCGACCGGCAGAACGGAAAGACGCAACATCGCAATACTCCTTCGCACACCCGCGTGACCAGGGCTGCGAGGGGCGGACGCACGGACATCCAGACGTCCATGCCCGTCCGTTGCCCGCCGCAACGCCTGGAGCCAAACGTGTCCGCTGCGCAGCGGCGCAAGGCCGGACGCGCGGATCACGAAACCCCTGGCCGGTCTCCGGGCTCGCGGGTGATGCGCCGGAATTTCCCGGCACATCAGCCCCGATCGCCTTCCCGTCGCGACGCGACAGTGGCATGAGATAGGGGCATGACTCGCTTACCGTTGCGGGGGCAGCGCCGGAATCGAGCAGAGGACTGCGGTCATTGAGGACCGCTTCCTGGCTTTGCGATCACGGATCGATCGCAAGAACACGCCACTCTCACCGGCTTCCCGTTTCACCCTTTGCGCAGCGCGCGCAGGGCACCTGAGGCGGCGCGCAGTGTAGTCGCGCGCAAGGCAGGGTTCAATCGCGATCGGTCGCGGTGTCGAAACCGAGCAGTTCGCCGTCCTCGCCTACCTGCACCGAGACCTCGATCGGCCGGCAGCAGACCGCGCAGTCCTCGACATACCGCTGCGACCCGGCCGAGGTGTCGACCTGCGTCTCGAATGCTTCCCCGCAGTAGGGGCAGTGGATGACGACGGGTTCGATCATGATGACGTCTCCGGCAGGAACGAGGCGACCACGTCGTTGAGATAGCGCCGACCGAGTTCGCTCGGCGCCAGTCGCGCCGGATCATCGAGCAGCCAGGCGCGCACACGCGCCCGCTGCAGCCTCGTCGCGATGGCGTCCGCAGCGAGTCCGGTGCGTTCGGTGAACGACGCGGCCTCGACGCCGTCATTGAGGCGCAGCGCATTCATCATGAACTCGAACGGCAAGTCGTCCGGTGCGACATCGGCGACGCTGCCGAACGCCTCGCGCCGCGCGGCGCGCTCGAGATAGCTGCGCGGCAGCTTGACCTTGCTCGTGCGCACGATGCGTCCGTCACAGCTGAGCTTGCCGTGGGCGCCCGCCCCGATGCCGAGGTAATCGCCGAACGCCCAGTAGTTGAGGTTGTGGACGCAGCGGCGGCCCTCCTGCGCATAGGCGGACACTTCGTACTGTGCGTAACCGGCCGCGGCCAGCCGCGCCTGACACGCCTCCTGCATGTCCCATGCACTGTCCTCGTCCGGCAACGGCGGCGGGCGCAGCGCGAACAACGTGTTCGGTTCGAGCGTGAGCTGGTAGTGCGAGACATGCGTCGGCTGCAGAGCGAGCGCGCGTTCGACGTCATCGAGTGCGCCAGCGAGGGATTGCTCGGGCAACGCGTACATCAGGTCGAGATTGATGTTCGCGTATCCCGCATCCTGCGCCGACTTCACCGCGCGGTCGACTTCCGTCGCCGAATGGATGCGCCCGAGCCGGCGCAGCTTGTCGTCGTCGAAACTCTGCACGCCGAAGCTGATCCGGTTCACGCCGGCGCCAAGGTAGCCGTCGAAACGGCCGTGCTCGACCGTGCCGGGATTGGTTTCCAGCGTGACCTCCGCCTCGCGCGGAAGATCGAGACGCGCGCCGACGCCTTCAAGGATGCGCGCGATCGCGTCCGGCGCGAACAGGCTCGGGGTGCCGCCACCGAAGAAGATGCTGTGCAGCGGACGCTGCCGTGCCTGCGCGAATGCAGCCAGATCGCGATCGAGATCGGCCAGCAGCGCCGCGACGTACTCCTCGACCGGCAACGCGCCGTTCTGCGCGTGCGAATTGAAGTCGCAGTACGGACACTTCTTCACGCACCACGGGATGTGGATGTACAGCGACAGTGGCGGAGCGATCAACGACATGCGTGCATTGTAGGCCCGGGGCGCTCAGCGCTGCAGCAGTTCGCGCAGGCGCGCGAGCGCGACGCCGCGGTGGCTGACGCGGTTCTTGGTGGCGGCGTCGAGTTCCGCCGCGCCGGCGCCGAGTGTGTCGTCGAAGAACGCCGGGTCGTAGCCGAAGCCGTTGGTGCCGCGCGGCGCGCGCAGGATACGGCCGTGCCAGCGGCCCTCGGCGATCACGGGTGAGGGGTCGTCGGGCGAGCGCAGCAGGACGATGGTGCAGTGGAAATGCGCGCTGCGGTCTTCATCGGGAACTTCGCGCAGTGCGTCGAGCAGCTTCGCGATGTTCGCGGCAGCGTCGCCGTGCGTGCCGGCGTAGCGCGCGGAGTACAGGCCGGGCGCGCCGCCGAGTGCGTCGACGCACAGGCCGGAGTCGTCGCCGAGTGCGGGCAGGCCTGATGCGCGTGCGGCATGGCGCGCCTTGAGCAGCGCGTTTTCGACGAAGGTCAGGCCGGTTTCGTCGATGTCGTCGATGCCGAGTTCGCCCTGCGCGACCAGTTCGATGCCGAGGTCGGCGAGGATCGCGTCCATCTCGGCCAGCTTGCCGCGGTTGCCGCTGGCGAGCACGAGCTTCGCCGGAACGCGCTTCATGCGCTGCGCGGCCCGATCAGGTCCCAGCGGTTGCCGCACAGGTCTTCGAACACGGTCACGGTGCCGTAGGCCTCATGGCGCGGTTCGTCGTCGAAACGGGCGCCGGCGGCAGCGAGTCGCGCGTGGTCGCGCGCGAAGTCGTCGGTGTGCAGGAAGAAGCCGACCCGGCCGCCGTGCTGATTGCCGACCGCTTCGAGCTGGCGCGGGTTCGCAGCCTTCGCAAGCAACAGGCAGAACGCGGCGTCGGCGGTTGGTGCGATGCGCACCCAACGCTTGCCGCCACCGAGGTCGCTGTCTTCGAGCAGCACGAAGCCTAGTGCGCGCGCGAACCAGGCGATCGCTTCGTCGTAGTCGCGCACGAGCAGCGCGATCTGGGCGATGCGGGGTTTCATCCGCGTGCCAGCGCTTCGCGCTGCAGCGCGCACAGTTCGGCGACGCCCTTCGACGCCAGCACGAGCAGTGCGTCGAGTTCCTCGCGCCGGAACGCGTGGCCTTCGGCGGTGCCTTGCAGCTCGATGAACCCGCCGCCGTCGTTCATGACGACGTTCATGTCGGTGTCGCAGGCCGAGTCTTCCGCGTAGTCGAGGTCGAGTACCGGCGTGCCGTTGACGATGCCGACCGAGACCGCCGCGACCGCGCCGAACAGCGGGTCGCGCTTGATGAGGCTGCGCGACTTGAGCCAGCCGATCGCGTCGGCGAGCGCGACGTAGGCGCCGGTGATCGCGGCGGTGCGCGTGCCGCCGTCGGCCTGCAGCACGTCGCAATCGAGCGTGATGGTGCGCTCGCCGAGCGCGTGGCGGTCGACGCAGGCGCGCAAGGAGCGGCCGATCAGGCGCTGGATCTCCATCGTGCGTCCGCCCTGGCCGCCGCGCGCGGCTTCGCGCTGCGTGCGCGAGCCGGTCGCGCGCGGCAGCATGCCGTATTCGGCGGTGACCCAGCCTTCGCCCTTGCCGCGCAGGAACGGCGGTGCTTTTTCCTCGACGCTCGCCGTGCACAGCACGCGGGTGTCGCCGAATGCGACCAGCACCGAGCCTTCGGCGTGGCGCGTATAACGGCGTTCGATGCTGACCATGCGCAACTGGTCGGGCGCGCGGCCGGAAGGGCGTGACGAGGACATGCGAGGTCGACTCCGTGGACGGTCGTGCAGTTTAGCCCAGCAGGGCTGTGGGCCGAACCAACGTTCGCGTCGAGCACAGCGGCCGCAGGCCGCGGAGTCGAAACGCGCAAGGACGCCCTTCGACTCCGGCCTTTCAGGCATGCGCTCAGGGCGAACGGATCTTCGGACGGCGCGGCTGACACAAACGCGACGCCAGGTTCGCGGCGCGCCGGTTGGCGCGTGCCTCGGTCCCAGCCCTCGGCGCTCGGTCCTCAGCCCGCGCATGGCATACTCCGCGGCCCGTTCCGTGGAGCACCGCCATGCTGCGCAGCATGACTGCCTTTGCCAGTGCCGAAGCCGACACCGGCCATGGTTCGCTGGCGATCGAGCTGCGCTCGGTCAACCACCGCTACCTCGAACTCGGCCTGCGCCTGCCGGACGAATTGCGCGTACTGGAGACCGCGATGCGCGAGCGCGTCGCGGCGAAGCTCGCGCGCGGCAAGGTCGACCTCGGCCTGCGCTGGAAGCCGCTTGCGGCGTCCGCAGCCGAGATCGCGGTCGACGAGGACCTGGTCGCGCGCCTCGCCGACACCGCGCAGATGCTGGCGGCGAAATTTCCGCAACTGCACGTCGACTTCGCCTCCCTCCTCGGCTGGCCGGGCGTGCTGCGCGACCAGGGCACCGACCAGGAGTCGCTGCGCCAGTCCGCGCTCGCCCTGCTCGACACCACCCTCGACGAGATGGTCGCGGCGCGAGCGCGCGAAGGCGAACGCCTCGGCGGTTTCCTGCGTGAACGCCTCGACGGCATCGAACGCATCGTCGCCGAAGTGCGCGGCCACATGCCGGAAGTGCGCGCCGCGATGCGCGCGCGCTTCGACACGCGCCTGGCCGAACTCAAGCAGCCGCTCGAGCCGGGACGGATCGAGCAGGAAGTCGTGCTGCAGTTGCAGCGCCTGGACGTCGACGAGGAACTCGATCGCCTCAGCGCGCACATCGGCGAGGCGCGCCGCGTGTTCGGCCTGAAGGAAGCGGTCGGGCGCCGGCTCGATTTCCTGATGCAGGAATTCAACCGCGAGGCGAACACGCTCGGCTCGAAGGCGGCCGATCCGCGCACGACCAATGCGGCGGTCGAACTCAAGGTTCTGATCGAGCAGATGCGCGAACAGGTGCAGAACCTCGAATGAGCGGGGTCCTGTACATCGTCGCGGCACCGTCCGGCGCTGGCAAGACAAGCCTCGTCAACGCGTTGCTCGAACGCGAGTCGACGATCAGCCTTTCGGTATCGTACACATCGAGATTGCCGCGTCCGGGCGAGGTCGACGGCAAGCACTACCACTTCGTCTCGCGTGAGGTGTTCGAGCGGATGGCCGCGGCGGGCATGTTCTACGAGTACGCGAACGTGCATGGCGACTACAAGGGCACCGCGCGCACGGCGGTCGAACCGTTGCTCGCGCAAGGGCGCGACGTCCTGCTCGAGATCGACTGGCAGGGCGCGCGCCAGGTGCGCGCGGCCTGTCCCGGCAGCGTGAGCGTGTTCATCCTGCCGCCGTCGCGCGCCGAACTCGAGCGCCGGCTGCGCTCCCGCGCATCGGACGATGCAGCCGCGATCGCGCGGCGGCTGGCGGATTCGCGCGTCGAGATTTCGCATGCCGGCGACTTCGACTACATCGTCGTCAACGACCAGTTCGCCGATGCGCTCGGCGACCTGCGCGCGATCGTCGCCTGCCAGCGCTTGCGCCGCGAAGCACAGGCGAACCGCCACGCGGCGCTGCTCGCGGATCTGCTGAAGGCGGATTGAACGCGGCGCGCGGCGCAACTGGTCGCGTGCGGGGGCATCGGCTAAGGTAGCGCGCCGCTGCGGACCGCGCGGCCATTCCCGAAACGAGCCAGCCCGTGACCGACGACCCCGCCAAGACTCCGCAAGCCGACAGCGCGCTGGTGCAGGTGCGCGGCGTGCGCACGGTGCTCGGCGGCAAGACCATCTTCGACGGCCTCGATCTCGACATCCCGCGCGGCAAGGTCACCGCGATCATGGGGCCGAGCGGCACTGGCAAGACGACCTTGCTGCGCCACATCACGGGCCAGTTGATGCCGGACGCCGGCACGATACGCGTTGCCGGCCACGACGTGCCGGCGCTGTCGCGCAACGCGTTGTTCGACCTGCGCGAGAAGATCGGCTACCTGTTCCAGAACTCGGCCTTGCTGACCGACTTCAGCGTATTCGAGAACGTCGCATTCCCGCTGCGCCAGCACCTGAAGCTGCCCGAGCCGATCGTGCGCAACATCGTGCTGACCAAGTTGCAGGCGGTCGGCCTGCGCGGCGCGGCCGAGTTGATGCCGAGCGAGCTCTCCGGCGGCATGTCGCGCCGCGTCGCGCTGGCGCGGGCGATCGTGCGCGACCCTATGCTGATCCTCTACGACGAGCCATTCGTCGGCCTCGACCCGATCGCGCTGAACCAGGTGCTGAAATTGATCCGCACGCTCAACGACACGCTCGGCATCACCAGCATCCTCGTCGCGCACGAATTCGCCGCGGTCGCGCGAGCGGCCGATCTCGTGCATCTCATCGCCGGCGGCAAGCGCGTCGCCAGTGGCACGCCGGCCGAGCTCGAACACGCCGACTCGGCGTGGACGAAACAGTTCTTCGGTGGCGAAGCGGACGGGCCGGTGCCGTTCCAGTATCCGGCGCGCGATTACGCAACCGATCTCGGCTTCCCCGCCGTGCAGCCGGCAGGTGCCGCATGAATGCAGTACGCAAGCCATCGTCGATGATTGCCGATTCCATCGCGCAGGTCGGTGCCTGCGGTCTGTTCCTGCTGCAGGTTCTCGCTGCGGTCCCGAAGAGCCTGCGCCACTTTCGCGAGACGGTGCGCCAGGTCTGGTTCACCGGCGCAATGAGCCTCGTCATCATCATGACCTGCGGCCTGTTCGTCGGCATGGTGCTCGGGCTGCAGCTGTACTACGTGCTGTCGATCTTTGGCGGCACCGCGGCGCTCGGCACGGTGGTGTCGCTCTCGCTCTACCGCGAACTCGGCCCGGTCGTGACCGCGCTGTTGTTCGCCGGGCGCGCCGGCACCTCGATCACCGCCGAGATCGGGCTGATGCGCGCGACCGACCAGATCGCGGCGATGGAGATGATGGCGGTCGACCCGCTGGCCTATGTCGCCGCTCCGCGCTTCCTCGCCGGCATCGTCGCGATGCCGCTACTCGCCTGCGTGTTCAACGCCATGGGCATCTTCGGCGCGCACCTGGTCGGTGTCAGCTGGCTCGGCCTCGACAACGGAACGTTCTGGTCGAACATGACTTCCAGCGTCGACGTCTGGAAGGACGTGGTCAATGGCGTCTGGAAGAGCGTCGCGTTCGGTGCCGTGGTGTCGCTGATCGCGGTGTTCCAGGGCTACACCACGCCGCCGACCAGCGAAGGCGTCGCCTACGCGACCACGCGCACGGTGGTGTTTTCCTCGATCGTCGTGCTCGCACTCGATTTCGTGATGACCGCATTCCTGATGTAGGGGCGGGTTCAGCGAGATGCTTCGGCTTTCGCACTGGTTGCAAAGGATCGCGGCTGAAGCCGCTCCTACAGGTACCAACAGGACGCTACAGATGACCCAGCAACGACGTTCCTACCAGATCGGCACCGGCCTGTTCATCCTGCTCGGGTTCGCCGCGCTGGCCTATCTCGCAACGCAGACCACGTCGGTGGCGAATTTCCACCAGGGCGACAGCTATCTGCTGAAGGCGCGCTTCACCAACATCGGCCAGCTCAAGCTGCGCGCGCCGGTGAAGATGGCGGGTGTGCGCATCGGCTCGGTCGAATCGATCGCGCTCGATCCGGCCAAGCTCGACGCGATCGTGAGCATCTCGATCGACAAGCACTATGCCGAGATTCCGGATGATTCCTCCGCCGCGATATTCACCAGCGGTTTACTCGGTGACCAGTACGTTGGCCTGCAGCCCGGCGGTTCGCCGGACATGTTCAAGGACGGTGGCGAGTTCGTGCTGACCCAGTCTTCGATGCAACTGGAAGACCTGATCGGGAAATTCCTCGTCAACGGGTCCCCGTCCAAGCCCGCGAACGGATCGGCGGCGCCGGAAGAAAAGCCGGCGCCCGCGACCGAACCCGCGCACTGATTAAGCCCTTTCGATGAATCGTGCATTGAAATTCCAGGAGTTGCCCATGCTCGTGCGTATCCTCGGCCTCGCCTTCGCCTGCATTCTCGGTGTGGCTTCCATTCGCCCGGCGCATGCCGATGGCGCGACGCCCGACACGGTGGTGCAGGGCATCGCCGACGACCTCGGCAAGGCGATCGAAGGCCATCAGGACGAACTGAAAAGCGACCACGAGAAGCTGATCAAGGTCATCGACGGCATCCTGCTGCCGCGCTTCGACATCGACTACGCGTCGATCCTCGTGCTCGGCAAGTTCGCGCGCAGTTCGACCCCGGAACAACGCGCGCGCTTCGCCAAGGCGTTCTACAACTCGATCGCGCATCGCTACGCCGAGGGCCTGCTGAACTACACCAAGGGTCGCGTGCGCGTGCTGCCGAGCAAGGGCGAGCTCAGCGACAAGCGCTCCATCGTGCGCACCGAGGTCGTGCTCGACGACGGCAAGACGCTGGCGGTGGACTACGCGTTCCGCAAGACCAAGGAAGGCGACTGGAAAGCCTACGACGTGATCATCGAGGGCATTTCGTACATCACGAACTACCGCAACCAGGTCGGCGCCGAGATCGAGAAATCCAGCCTCGACGCATTGACCACTCGCCTGGAAACCCAGGGCGAGAAGGTTTTGCAGTCGATGGAGAAGGACCAGAAGGGCTGATGGGCGCCTTGCGCATCGAACGCATCGACGCGACCCGTGCGCGTGTCAGCGGCTGCCTCGGGTTCCATGAGGCCGCCGCGGCGGCCGACCGCTGGCGCGAACTGGCAACGGACGGTTCCGCCGAGATCGTCGCCGATGTCGGAGCGTTGGAGAGCGTCGACAGTGCGACTCTCGCCGTGCTGCTGGAGTGGGCGGCGCGCATGCAGGCGAGCGGACGACGCCTGCGCCTCGTCGCGGCGCCAGCCGAGCTGTCTGCACTTGCGCGCCTGTGCGCTGCCGAGGGCCTGCTCGGCCTGTCGTAGCGGAGCGTCCGCCTGCTCCCGCCCCGGCAAACTCCGTTTGCGTCGAGCGAGCACGGCGGCCGCAGGCGGCGGAGTCGAAACGTCGACGGACTTCGCGATCTCGGCGAACGGAAAAGCCGGGTTGCGCGGAGTGGCCTACTTGTCGCCGTCCTTCTTCTCGAAGGCACGCTGCTCGTCGAGCAGTTGGTCGACGTCGACGTCGCCGGTGCCCTGCAACTGCTCGATCACCTCGGCCGGCGGCTGGCCGTCGTAGATGTCGTACAGGCGGCGTTGGCGGTAGGCGTCGCGGTAGAACACGTACGGATCGTAGACGCCATCGAGCAGGCCTTCGGCGTCGAGTCCGCGCGCACGCAGGGTCACCAGGTACACCATGCTCGGGACCTGCTCGGCATTCAGGGCGAGGTCGCGGTGGTCCGCATACCAGCCGAGCGGGTCGAGGTAGTGGTCCGCGGGCAGGCGCCAGAAGTCGCGTGCCGAGGTCGAACCGACCAGCGGCAGCACCAGATACGGGCCTTCCGGCAGCCCCCACTTGGCCAGGGTCACGCCGAAGTCGGTTTCCTGCAGCGGCATGTGCAACTTGCTGGCGGGATCGAACAGGCCGGCGAAACCGAGCGTCGTGTTGATCGCGAAACGGCCGGTATTGCGCAGCGCCAGGCGCGGCTCCACCTGCAGGATGTCGTTGACGATCGTGATCGGCATGCGGATGTTCGCGAAGAAGTTCGCGACGATGCGGCGCATGTCCGCGGTGGTGATCTTGCGGTATGCGACCGCGGTCGGCCGGATCACCGCCTTGTCGGCGGCGTCGTTGAACGCGTACATCTTGCGGTTGAAATGCTCCCACGGATCGTCGGTGCGAGGCTTGGCGATGGTGCAGCCCGCGGCGAGTACGACGCACGCACTCAGCAGGACCGCGCGCACGGAGGCAGGGGTCGGGATCAGGGACATCAGTGGTCTCGATGGCGCGGGCGCACGGGTCCGCAGCACGTGGGTATTCCTTTCCACATCCGCAAGGCTACGCGAATTCGGGCCCGTCATGCACCCCGTCGCGGGCGAAGATTGGCGGGCTGTTCAGCACCGATTGCACCGCAGCATTTTGTGGCGCTACAATGACCGATCGTAAAGCCATGAATTGGCTTCAATTTTACCGGAGTGTTCGCAATGGCACGGATCACCGTGGAAGATTGCCTTGAGGTGGTCGACAACCGCTTCGAGCTCGTACTGATGGCGACGAAGCGCGCGCGCCAGCTCGCCAAGGGCGCTTCGGCCGCGGTCGAGGGCCACAACGACAAGCCGACCGTGCTGGCGTTGCGCGAAATCGCCGATCGGAAGGTCGACCAGACCATGATCGACGAGATCGATCGCCAGGAGCGCGAGCGCAAGGAGCGCGAGGCGCTCGAATGGGCCGCTGCCGAAGTCGATGACGACCTCAGCAAGGGCGGCGACGATATTTGATGCAGCCGGGCTGCCCGCGGCATCAACCCGACGGAGCGGCCTGACGGCCGCGCCGGCGCCATGGTCACGACCACGTCCATGCGCGCGCAGGCGCCCGGAGCGGATGGTCCGCCCGCCGACATGCGGGTGCTCGAACAGCAATTGTCGTCCTACCTGCCGCCCGAGCAGGTAGCGCGTGTCCGCCGCGCCTACGAGATGGGCGCGCTCGCCCATGCCGGCCAGACGCGCAAGAGCGGCGAACCCTACATCACCCATCCGGTCGCGGTCGCCGGCATCCTCGCCGAACTCGGCATGGATGCCGAGACGATCATCGCCGCGATCCTGCACGACACGCTGGAAGACACGGCGCTGACCTCCGCGCAGATCACCGCCGAGTTCGGCCAGCCGGTGATGGCCCTCGTCGACGGCGTGACCAAGCTCGACAAGGTGCGCTTCCGCAGCCGCCAGGAAGCCGCCGCCGAGAGCTTTCGCAAGATGCTGCTGGCGATGGCGCGCGACCTGCGCGTGATCCTGATAAAGCTCGCCGACCGCCTGCACAACATGCGCACGCTCGGCGCGATGGAAGTCGATTCACGCCGGCGCATCGCGCGCGAGACGCTGGAGATCTACGCGCCGATCGCGCAGCGCCTCGGCATGAACCGCTTCAAGTCCGAGTTGCAGGATCTCGGTTTCCGCAGCCTGTATCCGGACCGCCACCGGGTCATCGCCGAACGCATCCGTGCCGTGCTCGGCAATCGGCGCGAGGCGATGGCGCGCATCGAGGACACGGTCAGCACCCGCCTCGCGGCGGAACACCTCGCGCACCGGATCGTCAGTCGCATCAAGTCGCCGTACAGCATCTATTCGAAGATGCGCAGCGAGCACAAGTCGTTCGCGCAGGTGATGGACGTGTACGGTTTCCGCGTCGTCGTCGACAGCGTGCCGCACTGCTACCACGCGCTCGGCGCGGTGCACGCGCTGTACAAGCCGCTGGACGGACGCTTCCGCGATTTCATCGCGATCCCCAAGGCGAACGGCTACCAGTCGTTGCACACGGTCCTGTTCGGACCGTTCGGCGCGCCGATCGAGATCCAGATCCGCACCGAGGAAATGGACGCGATCGCCGAGCGCGGCGTCGCCGCCCACTGGGCCTACAAGACCGACGCGACTCCGGCGAACAGCGCGCAATCGAGGGCGCGCGAGTGGTTGTCGAACCTGGTCGACCGCCAGACCGACATGTCCTCGTCGCTGGAATTCATCGAGAACGTCAAGGTCGACCTGTTCCCGGATGAGGTCTACCTGTTCAGCCCGAAGGGACAGATCCTCGCCCTGCCGCGCAATGCGACCGCGCTCGACTTCGCTTATTTCGTGCACACGGACGTTGGCGACCACGCGGTTGCCGCGCGCGTCGACAAGCGCCTGGCGCCATTGCGCACGCCGCTGGCGAGCGGACAGACAGTCGAGATCGTGACGGCGCCATCGGCGGCGCCGAGCCCGCAGTGGCTGGAGTGGGTCGTCTCGGGGCGCGCACGCACCGCGATCCGCCACCACCTCAAACGCCTGCAGCACGAGGACGCGGTCGAGTTCGGCCACCGCATGCTCGACCGCGCGTTCAGCGCGCTGGATGCCTCGCTGGAGGCGATCCCGCACGCGGCGCTCGAGAAGTATCTCGGCGAGCAGAAGTACAAGCGGCTGGAGGAACTGCTCAGCGATATCGCGCTCGGCAACCGGGCCGCGGAGACCACTGCGCAGGCGCTGCTCGCCGCGCAGGGCGAACATCCGCACGTCGCGCGGCGCGGCAGCACCGAGAAGATCCTCATCAACGGCAGCGAGCGCGGCGTGCTCAGCTTCGGCAACTGCTGCCATCCGCTGCCCGGCGACGAGATCATGGGCTATCTGTCGGCCGGCAAGGGCATTGTCGTGCATCGCATCGAGTGCCCGAACGTGCCCGAGCTGCGCAAGACGCCGGAGCGTTGCATCGGGATCGCGTGGGACGCGCGCGTGCAGGGCGACTACAAGGTCGAGTTGCGCATCGAGGTGTCCAATCGCCCGGGCGTGCTCGCCCAGGTCGCCGCCGGCATCGCGGAGGCGGGCTCGAACATCGAGAACGTCGAGTACAAGGAACGCGACCTCACCACCGCGACGATGCTGTTCACGATCGAGGTGAAGAACCGCAAGCACCTCGCCGACGTGATGCGGCGCGTGCGTCGCCTGCAGGTCGTCACCGCGGTCCGGCGTCATCCGGTCTGATCGCCCGCACGCGGCGGGCCCGCGACGTTTGCGCTTATGATCGCTGCTCACCAAAGGGAGCATGCGATGCGCCGCGCGATCCTTCTGCTTTCCTGCATGTCGATGGTCGCGCCGGGCGTCGCTTCGGCGAACGGCGCATCCGACCCTGTCGTCGCCCGCGTCGAAGCCGTGCTCGCGAGGACGCCGGTCATCGACGGCCACAACGACCTGCCGGAGGTGCTCCGGGGCCGTTTCGGCGGCGACCTGTCGAAGATCGATCTGGCGACGGACACATCACATATCGTGCCGCCTGCCGGCGAGCCGGCGCTGATGACCGATATCCCGCGCCTGCGCGCCGGGCACGTCGGCGCGCAGTTCTGGTCGGTGTGGATCCCGGTGACGATCACCGGGCCGGCGGCGGTGCAGACGACGCTCGAACAGATCGACCTGGTCAAGGCGGTCGCGGCGCATTGGCCGCGCGATTTCGCGATGGCGTATTCGGTCGCCGACATCCGACGCGCGCAGCGCGAAGGCCGCATCGCGTCGCTGATCGGCGTCGAGGGCGGCCACCAGATCAACGATTCGCTCGCGGTACTGCGCCAGTACTACGACCTCGGCGCGCGCTACATGACATTGACCCATTCCTCGAACACCGCATGGGCGGATTCGGCCACCGACGCGCCCGTGCATCACGGCTTGACGCCGTTCGGCAAGGCGGTCGTACGCGAGATGAATCGCATCGGCATGCTGGTCGACCTCAGCCACGTGTCCGAAACGGCGATGCGTGCCGCCCTTGAAGTGGCGCGCGCACCGGTGATCTTTTCGCATTCGTCCGCGCGCGCGCTGGTCGACCATCCGCGCGACGTATCCGATGACGTGTTGCGACTGGTCGCCGCCAACGGTGGCGTCGTCATGGTCAACTTCGCGCCGGGCTACGTATCCGAGGCGCGCCGCCGCTGGGACGCGGACCTCGCGGCGGAGAAAGCGCGCCTCGACAGCCCGCCATTCGGGGGCCTGTACATCGGCGACCCCGAGCGCGCGCAGGCGGCGCTCGCGCAATGGAAGGCCGCGCATCCGGCGCCGGTTGTCGGCGTCGCCGACGTCGCCGACCACGTGCAGCACATCCGCGATGTCGCCGGCGTCGACCATGTCGGCATCGGTTCGGATTTCGACGGCATTCCCGAGGCGCCGACCGGCCTCGACGGCGTCGACAAGTACCCGGCGCTGTTCGCCGAACTCGCGCGCCGCGGCTGGAGCGATGCGGACCTCGCCCGGCTCGCGGGGGCGAACCTGCTGCGCGCGATGGAGGGTGCGGAGGCGGTTGCGGCACGCCTGCGTGCAACCGAGGGACCGCTGCAGGCAACGCTCGAAGCGCTCGACGGTCCGCCGAAATCGGCTGCGCACTGAGACGCGTCGACATGTGGATCAGCTTCGTGCTGACCCGTGGCCTTGCACGTGGCGCGCTCGCCGGCGACACGGGCGAAGTACCGTCCCCTGCCAGCGAGGCGATGCGCTCTTCCTTGCTATGCTTGTTCCAATTCCATCAGCCGGTGCCCCATGTCCCGCACGATCATCCACACCGACAACGCGCCGAAGGCGATCGGGCCGTATTCGCAGGCCGTGAGGGTCGGCAACACCGTGTACCTGTCCGGGCAGATTCCGCTCGATCCGGCCACCGGCGAACTGGTCGGCGGCGACATCACGGCGCAGACGCGACGCGTGTTCGCGAACCTCGCCGCGGTCTGCGCGGCCGCCGGTGGTTCGCTCGCGGATCTGGCGCGTGTCGGCATCTACCTCGTCGACCTCGGTGACTTCGCCGCGGTCAACGCGGTCATGGCCGAATCGTGCACGCAACCGTATCCGGCGCGCTCGACGATCGAGGTGTCCGCGTTGCCGCGCGGTGCGCGCGTCGAGATCGATGCGGTGATGGTGCTTGCCGGCTGAACATGGGGCACGTTCATCGATTTGAAGTCGCTGGGTCCCCGCGTTCGCGGGGATGACGGTGATCGCCGGATGCCCCGTCCCGCTCGCCCGCCAGTCACAGCCCCCGCCGATGCCGGCCTCGCACCGCTGACGACGCTTGCCGGGGTCGGGCCCGCGCTGGCGCAGACGCTTGAGCGACTCGGCCTCGCGCGCGTGCAGGACCTGTGGTTCCACTTGCCGTTGCGCTACGAGGATCGAACGCGCATCACGCCGATCCGCGAGTTGCGCGTCGGCGCGAGCGCGCAGGTCGAAGGGATCGTCGATGCGGTCGAGCGCGGTTTCCGCTATCGGCCGCAGTTGCGCGTCGCGCTGGTCGACGCCTCGCAGGCGACATTGACCTTGCGCTTCTTCCATTTCAACCGCGCGCAGGCGGAGCAGTTCGTGCCGGGCACGCGCATCGTCTGCCATGGCGAAGTGCGGCATGGAACGCACGGCCCGGAGATGGTGCATCCGGAATACCGGCGCATCGTCGGCGACGCGCCGGTCCTCGCCGAGGAATGCCTGACGCCGGTGTATCCGAGCACCGAAGGACTCGGCCAGAAGCGCCTCGCCGGCGTGATCGCTCGCGCGCTCGAGCGGCTGCCTTCGGATGCATCGCTCGAACTCGTGCCCGATGCGCTGCGCCAACCGCTGCAGCTGTGCTCGTTGCGCGAGGCCTTGTTGACCGTGCATCGGCCTCCCGCCGATGCCGACATCGGCGCCCTGCTCGGTGCGCGCCATCCGGCGCAGCAGCGCCTCGCCTTCGAGGAACTGCTGACCCATCACCTCAGCCTGAAGCGCCTGCGTGCCGAAGTGCGGCGGCACGCGGCGCCTGCGCTCGGCGGCGACGGCAGGCTGCGCGCGGCGTTGCGCGCGCAGTTGCCGTACGCGCTGACCGCCGCGCAGGCGCGCGTCGGTGCGGAGATCGAGCGCGATCTGGCGCGGCCCGTGCCGATGCTGCGGCTGGTGCAGGGCGACGTTGGTTCGGGCAAGACCGTCGTCGCCGCGCTTGCCGCGCTCGCCGCGGTCGAGGCGAAAGCGCAGGTTGCGCTCGTCGCGCCGACCGAACTGCTCGCCGAGCAGCACTGGAACAGCTTCCGCAGCTGGCTGCAGCCGCTCGGCATCGAGCCGGTGTGGCTCGCCGGCAAGGTGCTCGGCAAGGCGCGCAGTGCTGCACTCGCCGCGGTCGCCGACGGCGCGCCGATCGTGATCGGCACGCATGCATTGATGCAGGAGGGCGTAGCGTTCCGTCGCCTTGGTCTCGCGATCATCGACGAGCAGCACCGCTTCGGCGTGCACCAGCGCCTCGCGTTGCGCGACAAGGGTCGCAGCGGTGACGTGGTTCCGCACCAGCTCGTGCTGACCGCGACGCCGATCCCGCGCACGCTCGCGATGACCGCTTACGCGGACCTCGATGTGTCGGTGATCGACGAACTGCCGCCGGGACGCACGCCGGTACAGACAGTCGCGATCTCGTCCGCGCGGCGCGCCGAGGTGATCGAGCGCATCCGTGCGGCCTGTGCCGAGGGGCGCCAGGCGTACTGGGTTTGCACGCTTATCGAAGAATCCGACCAGCTGGAAGCGCAGGCGGCCGAGGTCGCGCATGCGGAGCTGACTGCCGCCCTGCCAGGCGTCGCGATCGGCCTCGTGCACGGTCGCCTCAGGCCGAAGGAAAAACAGGCGGCGATGGACGCGTTCAAGGCCGGCGCGCTCCGCGTGCTGGTCGCGACGACCGTGATCGAAGTCGGCGTCGACGTGCCGAACGCGAGCCTGATGGTGATCGAGAACGCCGAGCGGCTCGGTCTCGCGCAGCTGCACCAGTTGCGCGGCCGGGTAGGGCGCGGCAGTGCGGCATCGAGCTGCGTGCTGCTGTACCAGGGGCCGCTGTCGCAGATGGCGCGGGCGCGCCTCGAAGCGATGCGCGAAACCAGCGACGGCTTCCGCATCGCCGAAAAGGACCTCGAGTTGCGCGGCCCGGGCGAACTGCTCGGCACGCGCCAGACCGGCCAGCTCGAATTCCGCGTCGCCGACCTCGCGCGCGATGCGCACCTGCTGCCGTCGGTGCAGCGTGTCGGCGAGGCGATGATGCGCGATCATGCGCCACTCGCCGAACGATTGATCGCGCGCTGGATCGGCGGCGCGGCACGCTACGCCGGCGCTTGAAGCATGGGGAAGGGGCATGACGAGACTGTTGATCGATACCGATCCGGGCGTCGACGACGCGCTGGCGATCCTGATGGCGCACGAGCACGCGCGCATCGAAGGCCTGTGCATCGCCGCCGGCAATGTCGGTCTCGTGCACACCGAGCGCAATGCACTGAAGCTGGTCGAGATGATCGGCGCGGACATTCCGGTCTACTCCGGTTGTCCCTCTCCGCTGGTGCTGCCGGCGCCGGGCGCGGGTTTCGTGCATGGCGAGGACGGTTTCGGCGACACCGCGTACCTTGCGCCGTCGCGCGCGGCCGAGAATGAACACGCCGCGGCGGCGATCGTGCGCATGGGGCGCGAGCATGCGGGCGAGCTGACCCTGGTCGCGCTCGCGCCGCTGACGAACCTCGCGCTCGCGCTGCGACTCGACCCGCAGCTGCCGTCGCGCTTCGCGCGCCTGGTGGTCATGGGCGGCGCGGTGAGCGGGCGCGGCAACATCCACCTCGCGCCGGTGGAGTTCAACATCGGCTTCGATCCGGAGGCCGCGCACGTCGTGTTCTCGTGCTGGCCGGAATTCGACCTGATCGACTGGGAGGCGTGCGTGCGGCACGCGATGCCGCTCGCCCGATTCGATGGACTGCTCGCGGCCGGCGACGCGCGTGCGCGCTTCTACACGGCGATTTCGCGCAAGGCGCGCGCATTCAACGCCGCGCGCGGCCACGGCATGATCGCCGCCGATGCGCTGGCGATGGCGGTCGCACTGGAGCCGGACATGGTCCGGCGCGCGGAACGCCGCCACGTCGGCATCGAGCTTTCCGGCGGCCTGACCCGCGGCGCGACCGTGGTCGACTGGGACCTCCGCATGGGCCGCCCGGCGAACGCTCGGATCGTGCTGGAGGTCGACCAGATGCGCTTCGAGACGCTGGTCGCCGGGGCGCTCGGGGCCGCCTGAGTCGGGGCGCTGACGGCCGAATCAGGGCTTTTTCGTGCCGGTGACTTGCGCGTTCGGCGCCGCGCCGGCTAAACTACCGCTCTTTTATCGCGGCCGTACCGCGGAGCCAGCCCATGAAAGCCGACATTCATCCGACCTACAAGCCGGTCGTGTTCCAGGACATCTCCAGCGACTTCTCGTTCCTGACGAAGTCGACGATGTCGAGCAAGGAATCGATCAAGTGGGAAGATGGCCAGGAATATCCGCTGATCAAGGTGGAAATCTCCAGCCATTCGCACCCGTTCTTCACCGGCAAGCAGAAGGTCGTCGACACCGCGGGTCGCATCGACAAGTTCAAGCGCCGCTACACGAAGTAAGGTCGCCCGACCTTGTTCCGGCTCGCGCGTGTACTCGACGCCGAGCCGAATCCATCCCCTGCAGGATCCGCCTCCACGGACCCGAACCCGACGCCGGCCTCGAGCCGGCGTTCGTGTTTCCTGCAATCCGCCGCGTACGCAGACGGTGTCTGACCGTGCGCAGGCGTACCGACGCCATGGGCGCCATGCAATAATCGTGTGTTGATCGCGGTCCAGTATCGCGGTCGCCCATTGCATTCCAACCGTGCAGCGCGTGGCGCCGGATTACCAGGCGCATCGCGCGCCGCAGCGCCAGAAGGAGCCGCGTCGTGCCAGACAACAAGACCGTCCAGATCACCGATTCCGTGACGAACAAGAGTACCGCGCTGCCGGTCGTCACCGGCACGCTCGGCGATCCGGCTTTCGACATCGGCAAGCTCAACAAGGAAACCGGTTACTTCACGTTCGATCCGGGCTTCATGTCGACCGCGGCGACGCGCAGCGCGGTCACCTTCATCGATGGCGACGCCGGCGTGCTGCTCTACCGCGGCTATCCCATCGACCAGCTCGCCAAGCAGTCGAACTTCCTCGAGGTCGCCTACCTGCTGATCAACGGCGAGTTGCCGAATGCGGCGCAGAACGCCGCATTCGAGCACGAGATCACGCATCACACGATGATGCACGAGGCGCTGAAGAACTTCCTGCACGGCTTCCACTACGACGCGCATCCGATGGCAATGCTGTGCGCCTCGATCGCCTCGTTGTCGGCGTTCTACCACGACACGCTTGACCTCAACGACCCCGAGCAGCGTCGCCTCGCGGCGATCCGCCTGATCGCCAAGATGCCGACGATCGCGGCGGCCGCTTACCGCTATTCGATCGGCTGGCCGATCCGCTATCCGCGCAACAACCTCGACTACGTCACGCGCTTCCTGCACATGATGTTCGAGGTGCCGAGCGAGCCGCTCGATCTCAATCCGGTCGCGGCGAAGGCGCTCGACCTGCTGTTCATCCTGCATGCCGACCATGAGCAGAACGCATCGACCTCGACCGTGCGCCTGGTCGGTTCGACCGGCGCGAATCCTTACGCGTGCGTCGCCGCCGGCATCGCCGCGCTGTGGGGCCCGGCGCACGGCGGCGCGAACGAGGCGGTGCTGAAGATGCTCGGCGAGATCGGCGACGCGAAGAACGTCGGCAAGGCGGTCGAGAAGGCGAAGGACAAGAACTCGGGCTTCCGCCTGATGGGCTTCGGCCATCGCGTCTACAAGAACTTCGACCCGCGCGCGACGATCATCCGCGAGATGTGCCACAAGGTGTTGCAGGACCTCAACGTCAGCGATCCGTTGCTCGATGTTGCGATGGAACTCGAGCAGGCCGCGTTGAAGGATTCGTACTTCGTCGAGCGCAAGCTGTATCCCAACGTCGATTTCTATTCCGGCATCATCTACAAGGCGCTGAAGATCCCGACCGAGATGTTCACCGTGATGTTCGCGATCGCGCGCACCGCCGGCTGGGTCGCGCATTGGCTCGAACAGCACAATGACGCGGAGACCAAAATTGGTCGTCCGCGCCAGATCTACACCGGTTCCGCGCAGCGCGATTTCGTCGCGCTCGGCAAGCGCTGAGGGAGCGGGGCATAGGGAAGATGATGGATCCGTCGGCAATCGACGGATTCGCTGCATCGCGCCCGGGCCCGCGCGCGATGCGGTGGCGCCGCAGTGAAACCGTTCACCCCTCGCAAGCTCGACGCAGGACCCGTTCGCCCTGAGCAGGCCGCAAGGCCGGAGTCGAAGGGTTCTCCGTCGTTGTGGAGGATCGGGCGTGGTCAGTCGCGCGCGGAGTCGTGCAGCAGCGAATCGAGTGCGGCAAGGCTCGCGCGCTGCATCGGGCGCTCGCCGACGCGATCGAGCGGGGCCTGGCGCAGCAGGTCGTACGGCAGCACGGTCACGTCGATCGGCGCGTCGCCCGCGCTGAAACGCAGCGCGGGATAGTCGCGCGTCGTCACGCGATCGACGCGCACGCGCCGCGACACCTCTTCGTAGGCGATCCTGCGCTCCTGCAACTGGGCGAGCACGTCGTTCGGCTGGTCGGTGTACAGGTGCAGGCAGACGGCGGAGTGTACGTCCGCGGTGCCATCGAGCACGGCGCCGACGAGCCGCGGTTCGAAGCGTGCAAAGAAGCGCAGTGCCTCGCGCGCGGCCTCGCGCAGGCGGCGCAGCGTGCGCGGCTGGTCGTCGGCATGGAACAGGCGCTGGTGCTCGCGCAGTGCGTCCTCGACCTCGCTGTTCTTCGGCAGGCTGCTCTCGTCGAAGATGCCGAGGCGTGCGGCCGCCTTCTCCTTCGCGTGGCGGTAGTCGCGCAGGCCGCCTTCGCTCACCAGGCGCGCCGCCTCGATCGCGATGCGCCGACGCAGCTCCTGGGTGGTGCCGCGTCCGCGCATCAGAACACGTCGTAGGCTTCGTGTTGCTCGCTGCTCTCGTCCGTCGCGGGCGGCTGCGAAGCGAGGCGGGTCGCATCCTCGGTCTTCATCACCTCGAGGATCGCGCCGGGATCGCCGGCCGCCGCGAGCAGGCCGCTGGCCGCGTCGATGCGCACGCGTGCGATGCCGGGCGGCATGTCGAACGGCTGCTCCGGCACGTCCTTGAGTGCGACGCGCATGAAATCGATCCAGATCGGCAAGGCCGCCTTCGCGCCGAACTCGCCCCGGCCGAGCGAGCCGAAATCATCGAGGCCAACCCAGCAGCTCGTGACGAGCTTGGCGTTGAAGCCGGTGAACCAGGCGTCGCGATGGTCGTTGGTCGAACCGGTCTTGCCGGCGAGGTCATTGCGCTTGAGCACCATCGCGGCGGCGCCGGTGCCGCGCCTGACCACGTCGCGCATCATCGAGGTGACGAGGTAGGCGTTGCGCGCGTCGATCGCGCGCGGTGCGTCGTGCGTGCTGCCGGTCGCGGCACCGGCGCTGCCGGCATGCGCGTCGCCGAGCGGATTGAGCGAGACGGTCTTGTCGTCCGCGGCGGGCGTGTTCGGCGCGGCGACGGCGTGCTCGCTGCAATGGTTGCAGGCGACGGCGGGATCGGCGTGGTAGACGGTCTTGCCGTCGCGGTCGTCGATCGCGCTGATCAGGTACGGGTCCACGAGATAGCCGCCGTTGGCGAACACCGCATAGCCGCGTGCCATCGCGATCGGCGCGACCGCGGCGGTGCCGAGCGCCATCGACAGGTTCTCGGGGATCTGGTCGGGGGTGAGGCCGAAGCGGGTGATGTACTCGCGCGCATAGCGCACGCCGATCGCGTCGAGCAGGCGCACCGAGACGAGATTCACCGACTTCACCAGTGCTTCGCGCAGGCGGATCGGCCCCTGGAACGTGTCGTCGTCGTTCTTCGGCGTCCATACGCCGTCCGGCTTGGACGGGTCGGGAAACTGCACGGGCGCGTCGTTGAGGACGGAGGCCGGCGTGAAGCCGTGTTCGAACGAGGCCGAGTACAGGAACGGCTTGAAACCCGAGCCCGGCTGGCGCGCGCTCTGCGTCGCGCGATTGAACTTGCTGCGCTGGAAGCTGAAGCCGCCGACGAGGCTGCGGACGGCGCCATCCTGCGGGTCCAGCGCGACCAGCGCGGCTTCGGCGCCCGGCAATTGCGACAACTTCCAGGCGCCTACGTCGTCGCGCGCAACGCGCACGATGTCGCCGCGCTTGAGCACGTCGGCGACCGACTTCGGCACGGCGCCGCGGCGATCCTCGTCGATATGCGGTCGCGCCCAGGCGAGGCTGGCCAGCTCCAGCGTCGTGTTCTGGCCGTCGGCGAGATACAGCGTCGCAGACTGCTTGTCGCTGGCGGTAACGAGGGCGGGCGTCAGTCCGCCGATGGTGCGGTAGTCGTCCAGCTTTTCCGCCCACGCCTGCGGCCCGCTGTCCGCCGCCAGCTCGACATGCCCCTCCGCACCGCGCCAGCCATGGCGCTGGTCGTAGTTGATCAGGCCGTTGCGCAACGCGCTCTCGGCCGCTTCCTGCAAGGTGGAATCGAGCGTCGTGCGGACGCGATACCCGTCGGTGAGCGCGTTGTTGCCGAGGCGTTCGATCGCTTCGAGGCGAACCAGCTCGGCGAAATACGGCGCATCGATTTCGACCGGCGCCTCATGCGGTTGCGCGCTGTCCGACTCGCCCATCGCGAGGTCGTAGTCGGCCTTGCCGATGAAGTGGTTGTCGAGCATGCGGCCGAGCACGTACGCGCGGCGCTCGCGTGCGCGTTGCGGACGGCTCAGCGGATTGCCGGTCGACGGGAATTTCGGAATCGACGCGAGCATCGCGCACTCGGCCAGGCTGAGCTGGGCAAGCGACTTGCCGTAGTAGAACTCCGCCGCGGCGGCCACGCCGTAGGAGCGATGACCGAAGAAGCTCTTGTTGAGGTAGAGCTCGAGGATCTCGTCCTTGCTCAGCGCATTCTCGATGCGGAACGCGAGGAAGATCTCCGACAGCTTGCGCGTGTAGCTGACTTCCGAACTCAGGAAGAACATGCGCGCGACCTGCTGCGTGATCGTGCTGCCGCCGGCTACGTGCTTGCTGCCGGTGGTGACGGTCAGCCACACCGCACGCAGGATGCCACCCAGGTCGATTCCGCGGTGGTTGTAGAAATCCGCGTCCTCGGCGGCGAGGAACGCCTGCTTCAGTTGTTCGGGGACGTTTTCGATGCGCACCGGCGTGCGTTTGGTCTCGCCGAACGTCGCGATCAGCTTGCCATCGGCGGAATCGATGCGCAGCGGTACCTGCAGGCGCACGTCCTTGAGGGTTTCGACCGATGGAAGACCGGGCGCGATGAGCCAGTAGGCGGTGCCGATCGCGAGTCCGCCGAGGAGGACACCGGCCAGCGCCAGATACAGCGCATAGCGCAGGAGGCGGAGAAAGATCGTCATGCGGCGAGACTTGTGATGCTAGTCAAAGTATGTGCGGTAAGTGTCGGAGTATAGAGCGTATGCTGTCGCTGCGGACAGGTGTCCGGGCAGGGACAGCGGGGAAAATCACCGATAAGCCACTGTCTTGCCTGAATTTTGACACAGGTACTGGACAGCTGTTGAAAAACCGTTAATCATCGTATTTAATGTAACGGCGCATCTTTCGCTCGTAAGGGCGCGTGGGAAGGGGAAAAAGTGTGGGCCTGTTCACACCTAAAGCGCCGCCGCTGATCGGCGTCGACATCAGCTCCACCGCGGTCAAGCTGCTCCAGCTGGCCCAGGTCGGTGGTCGTTATCGCGTGGAGCACTACGCGGTCGAGCCATTGCCGCCGAATGCGGTGGTTGAAAAGAACATCGTCGAGGTCGAAGCCGTGGGCGAAGCGATTCGCCGCGCCTTCAACCGCTCGGGGACCCGCACGAAGTTCGCCGCCGCCGCCGTCGCGGGATCGGCCGTGATCACCAAGGTGATCCCGATGCCGGGCGACCTGTCCGACGAGGACATGGAAGCCCAGATCCAGGTCGAGGCGAACCAGTACATCCCGTATCCGATCGAGGAAGTCAGTCTCGACTTCGAGGTGCTCGGTCCGATCAAGGACAATCCGGACATGGTCAACGTCCTGCTCGCTGCCTCGCGCACCGAGAACGTCGACCTGCGCATCGCCGCGCTCGATCTGGGCGGCCTCGGCGCCAAGGTCATGGACGTCGAAGCGTTCGCGATGGAGAACGCGTTCAAGCTGATCTCGGACCAGTTGTCGGTGCCGAAGGACGCGGTGGTCGCGGTCGTCGACGTCGGCGCCACCATGACCACCCTGATCGTCCTCAAGAATCAGCGCACGATCTATTCGCGCGAGCAGGTCTTCGGCGGCAAGCAGCTCACCGACGAGGTGATGCGCCGCTATGGCCTCAGCTATGAGGAAGCCGGGCTGGCCAAGCGCCAGGGCGGCTTGCCCGAATCGTACGAGACCGAAGTGCTGGAGCCTTTCAAGGAAGCGATGGTCCAGCAGATCAGTCGCCTGTTGCAGTTCTTCTTCGCCGGCAGCGAATACAGCCGCGTCGACCAGGTCGTGCTCGCTGGCGGCTGTGCTTCGATTCCGGGAATCGCCGACATGGTCGAGGAGCACCTCGGCGTGCCGTGCATCGTCGCCAACCCGCTCGCCGACATGTCGCTCTCCGGTCGCGTCCAGGCGCAAACGCTCGCCCAGGATGCGCCCGCGCTGATGATTGCCTGCGGGCTCGCGCTCAGGAGCTTCGACTGATGGCCAACATCAACCTCCTGCCTTGGCGAGCCGAACGGCGCAAGCTGCGTGAGCGCGAGTTCTACATGATGCTCGCGGTCGCGGCCGCGGGCGCGATCCTCGCATTTCTCGCCGCGATGTCCTGGATGAGTCACCTGATCAGCTCGCAGGAGGCGGACAACGCCTACCTGCAGCAGGAGATCACGGCACTGGACAAGAAGATCGAGGAAATCAAGGAACTGGACAAGCGCCGCTCCCAGTTGCTGACGCGCAAGGAAATCATCGAGCAACTTCAGTCCAACCGCTCGCAGATGGTCCATCTGTTCGACGAGATGGTGAAGACGATTCCGGATGGTGCGCGCCTCTCCACGATGAAACAGGCGGGCGACACGCTGACGCTCGAGGGCACCGCGGAATCGAACTCGCGCGTCGCCAGCTACATGCGCAACATCGACAATTCGCCCTGGATGGGTCGCACGGACCTCAGCAAGATCGAGAACAAGGCCGGAGTCAAGGAAGCCGACAAGAAGATGCCCTATCAGTTCTCCTTGGAAGTCAAGCTGCACAAGCCTGACGAGGCGAAGAAAGCCGAGGCGACAAAGGACGATCAGAAGGGTGATCAGACCGATGCCGCCAAGGCGCAATCGCCAAAGGCGGCGGGCGATGAATCGGCGGGCGGCGTGAAGGCGCCTGCCGATACCAAGATGCCAGCAGCTCCGGCCACGACGGGGGAGAAGAAATGAGCTTCCTCGACGATCTGAGAAATCTGGACCGCAACAACATCGGCGGTTGGTCGAAGGGCGTAAAGTTCTTCTTCGCCGCACTCATCGTTGCCGTGATCCTTCTTGCCGGCTGGTGGTTCGTCATCCGCGGCCAGCAGGACGAACTCACGAACGTGCAGGCAAAGGAACTCACGCTGAAGAAGGAGTTCGCCGACAAGCAGGGCAAGGTCGTCAATCTCGAGGCCTATCGCAAGCAGCTGGCGGACATGGAAGAGATGCTGCAGACGATGCTGCGGCAGCTGCCGAGTCGTACCGAGATGCCCGACCTGCTGAACAACATCACGCAGGCCGCGCTCAGTGCCGGAATCGAGACGCAACTGTTCCAGCCCGGCGGAGAGGTCATGAAGGACTTCTATGCCGAGAAGCCCATCGCGCTGAAGATGCTCGGTACCTATCACCAGTTCGGCACGTTCATCAGCAATGTCGCATCGCTGCCGCGCGTAGTGATCCTCACGATGCATGACGTGTCGTTGAAGCCTGCGGGAGCCGAGGCAGGCAAGAGCGCTCCTGCCGGTCAGCTGCTGCTTGAAGGCACGGTAAAGACCTATCGCTACCTGGACGACGAAGAGCAGGCGAATGCTGCGGCTGCCGCAGCCGCAAAGGCCGGCAAGGCCGCGCCGGCCAGACCGGCGGCGAAGGCCAAGGCGGGAGGGGAATGAGATGAGCAAGGTGATCACATTCCCGTTGCGCATGGCGGGCATTCTTGCGGTAGTTGCGCTGGTCGGTTGCAGCCAGGGCGAGTCACCGCAGCAATGGGTCGCGCGCGAAAAGGCGAAGAAGGGTGCGCCGTTGGCGCCACTGCCCGTCATCAAGACCTTCGAGGCGTTCCTGTACAAGGATCAGGATCTGCGTGATCCGTTCGGACTGAGTCTGGAAGAGCAGGACCAGGCCAACAGCAGCGGACCGCATCCGGACCAGAACCGACCGCGCGAAGCCCTGGAATCGTTCCCGCTGGATGGGCTCAAGATGTCGGGAACACTCGGGTCATCCAAGAGCATGGAAGGATTGCTCCGGGATCCCGATGGAGTAGTCCATCGCATTCGTGTCGGCAACTACATCGGCCAGAACTACGGTCGCATCATCGGCATCGCCGAGGATCACATCGACCTGGTCGAGCTGGTCCCGAACGGTGCCGGCGGCTGGATGGAACGGCAGGCAAAGATTTCCCTCGGCGATACCAAGCAATGACCGATTCATTGGGGACGAAGCTCATGACCACGACATTCGCTGCAACCTCGGAGCGCAAGTTCGCCTTCCGCGCGGTGCGGTCTCACCTGCTTGGAATCCTGGCCTTCGTGGGCCTCGTTCTCGGTGCGAGCGCGCATGCGGAGAGCGTGCTGGAGGACATCGCGTACACGGCCCTGCCAGGCGGCAAGGTCGAGGTCACGCTGAAGTTCACCGGTCCGGCCATCGCGCCTCAGGTATTCTCGACCGAGAATCCGCCGAGCATCGCGCTCGATTTCGCCGACACGCGCAATGCCTTCAGCAAGCGCAAGGTCGACGTCGGCGCTGGCGCGGTATCCGCGGTGTCGGCGATCGAGGCAGCCGGACGCACTCGCGTCGTTGCCGATTTGTTCCGCATGGCGGGATACGACACCCGCGTGAACGGCAACAACGTCGTCCTCTCGATCAACAACGGTATCGTCGGCTCATCGACGGTCGCCGCTTCCGCCGCCAAGGCGGATCCGACCAAGGCGGTCGGCGGAGGACAGAACGTCGAGCTTTCCAATGTCGATTTCCGCCGTGGCAAGAATGGCGAGGGCCGCGTCGTCGTGAGCTTCAGCGGTCCCGGCGCGTCGGCGAATCTGCGTCGCGAGGGCAACAACATCGTCCTCGATCTTCTCAACGTGAAGCTGGCTGCGAGCCAGGCACAACATCTCGATGTGCTTGATTTCGCCACTCCGGTGCAGTCGATCGATACCCGCGTGCGTGGTGCCGGCGTGCACATGGAGATCGTCGCCAAGCAACCGTACGAACAACTCGCGTACCAAAGCGGCAACGAATACGTGGTCGAGGTCGCTCCGAAGAAGGAAGAGAAGCTCAAGGGCAAGAACGCCGAGCCGGATTACAACGGCAGCCGGGTCACGTTCAATTTCCAGGACATCCCGACGCGCTCGGTGCTGCAGCTGATCGCGGACGTGTCCGACCTCAACATCGTCGTCTCGGACAGCGTGCAGGGCAATGTGACCTTGCGCCTGATCAACGTGCCGTGGGACCAGGCGCTCGACATCGTGCTGCAGGCGAAGGGTCTCGACAAGCGCCGTCGTGGCAACGTCATCTGGGTCGCCCCGCAGAAGGAGATCGCCGATCGCGAGGAAGCGATTGCCGATGCGCGTCTGAAAATGGAAGACAAGGACGAGCTCATCACCGACTACATCCCGGTCAGCTACGGCAAGGCAAAGGACATCGCCGCGTTGCTCACCAAGGACACGCAGACCAACAGCGCCGGCGGCACAGCAACAACGGGATCGCAGGTGCAGCGCGGTTTCCTGTCTTCCCGCGGCAGCGTGACGTTCGACGACCGCACCAATACGCTGCTGGTCAGCGACATCCCGTCGAAGGTCCAGGAGATTCGCCAGCTTATCGCCGTGCTTGATCGTCCGGTGCAGCAGGTGCTGATCGAGTCGCGCATCGTGATTGCGACCGACAGTTTCGCCCGCGAACTCGGCGTCAAGTTCGGTGTGACCGGCGCGCGTCGCGACAGCAACGGCAACGTGGTCGCGTCCAGCGGAAATTCACTCGGCGCCGACTACATGATCGATCAGGCGTTCGCCGGGCGTCTGACCCCGGGCGGCACTCCCTATCCGATCTTCCCGCCGGGCCTCAATGGCGGTCGCGTCACGCAGGAGGGCAACGTCCTGAACAATCGCTACAATGTGAACATGCCGGTAACCAATCCCGCCGGCAGCCTCGGGCTGGCGATTCTCGGTGCGGACTACCTGCTTGATCTCGAGCTCTCGGCGGCGCAGACCGAGGGTCGTGGTGAAGTCATTTCGAGTCCGCGCGTGATCACGGCCAACCAGCAGGAAGCGGACATCAAGCAGGGACAGGAAATTGGTTACGTCACGATTTCGGCGGGCAGTGGTGGCGGTATCGGCACCCCGACCGTCAACTTCAAGGACGTCGTGCTCGAGCTCAAGGTCACCCCGACGATCACCGCGGACGACCGCGTCGTCTTGAACCTCAACGTCAAGAAGGACAATGTCGCCGGCTTCGTCGACAGCCCGGGTGGCGGTCAGGTGCCGACCATCGACAAACGCGAAATCAGCACCGAGGTACTGGTCGACAACGGCCAGACCGTCGTGCTCGGTGGCGTCTACGAGGTAAGCAAGTCGGAGACGCAGAAAAAGGTGCCGATGCTCGGCGACATCCCGATTCTCGGCAACCTGTTCAAGAACCGGGGCCGGCAGGACAACAAGGCGGAGCTCCTGATCTTCGTCACGCCGCGCATCCTCAGCGACAACCTGAAATAAGTGCGGTCGCTGTAACGAATCCCGCGCATTGAATCGCGGATCATCGACTGCAACCGAATTCGCTGGACTGGAGATAGCACATGAAATTTTTCGGCAAGACCCTGGGGCTGATGCTCGCCGGCCTCGCGCTGGCCGGCTGTGGTGGCGGTGGCGGTGACGGTGGAACCTTCATTCCGCAGAGCGGAACGATCACGCTGACCGCGTCGACGACGACGTTGCCATTGAATACGGCCGGCTATGATCCAGCCCAACGCGGCGCACCCACGCAGGCCGAAGTTACTGCGATTTGGCGTAACCCCGACGGGTCTCTGGTCACCGGCCACGACATCTCGGTCAGTATTTCGCCGATCACGGTCGCGGCCATTTCCTGCCTTGCGGCCGGCAGCGGCGGCGCCGGCGGCGGTGGTGCGACATGTGGAACCACCAGCGACCTCTATGGCCAGGTGACGATCGCAGGGACCAATGGCCAAGCCACGTTCTTCGTGAATTCGCGCCTGACCGCCGGTACCGCGAATCTCGTCGTGAGTGCGATTGATCCGACGACATTGCGCACCGTGAGCGCCAGCGTGGCATTTACCGTTACCAGCGGCGTCGGTACGAATCCCGCGACTGTCGCGCTGGTACCAGACCCGCCCGGCGTATACCTGCCGAGTTCCGGTGGCAGCTCCAATTCGGTCATCACCGCGACGGTGCGCGATGGTGGCGCCCAGCTGGTGCCCGATCCGGCGAGTGGCACTGACAACCTTCGATACGAGATCCTGAGCGAAGCCGGCAACGCATTGCTGACGGCGGCCTCGGCGAGTGGTTCGGCGAGCGGCACGAGTGTGACGACGCATACGGTCCATGGCGTCGCGACCGCTTCGTTCCAGGCGGGCGATTCGACCCCCCAAGGACCGATCCAGATTCGAGCGACAGCCGACCGCGCCGACAACAATGTCAGCAATGGCATCCAGGATCCGGTCAGCTTCACCACTTCGGTGATCGTCTCCGACGGCAAGCTTTACAGCATCACGATCACCTCGCCGGACACGAACGCGATCCTGGTGAACACGGTTTCGGATCAGGTTTCTGCGGATATTCCCCCGCCCGATCCGGATGCCACCTACAGCTTGACGGTCAGCGCGCTCGGTACCGACCGCCAGGGCAATCCGGTGCTGCCGGGTACGCCCATCCGTTTCGGCTCGATCGACGAGCCGGTGGGCACGTTCAATGCGGGTGTCGATGCGAACCGCTTCCTGATTGCAGGCGGCGACGGCAATCCGCAGGAGGGCGGCACGCTGTTCACCGCGCCGGGCGGGCACTTCCGTACCGCGGGCGGTGGAGCGGGTCCGGGCGATGCGCTGGTCGTGTTCGGCAAGACCCAGCATGGCGCACCCCAGGGGAATGAAGACCTCGAGAGCGCATTGACGGTAGCGCGCGTCAATTCCGAGACGAGCCTGAACACGAGCTCTCCGTTCAACAACAACGACACCACCGGCACGAGCGTGGATTACGGCAACGTACTGGATTACATCGTTGGCCGCAGCCAGCACGGCAACATCACGGCGAGCGCGACGACCAACAATCTGGGCGTCGCCCACGCTACCTTGAACTACACGGTCAGCACGCTCGGCCACATCGTTGCGATGTGGGCGCAGGGCGATGGCATCGACCGCGTGACGCAGGGTGCGCGACGCGTCACCGATGCAGTCGAGCTGGTCTATCCGGGCGTGGCGCCGGCGACCTTGGTTGCTTTCCCGTCGCCGATCCCGGGCAACACCGTGACGCCGGTAACCGTGTGCTTCCGCGATGCGCTGAACTCTCCGATCCAGGGTGTCCATATCGGCTTCCAGATGCAGCTTGGTGGCGGTACGGGCAACATCGACGGCAACGGCACCAGCGGTACGCTCGACAATGCGACCGGGCCGGACGGTTGCGCGGACGCAATCGTGACGACCAGCGGCATGCCGGTGAGCAGTGGAGCCGGGGCTGCAGGCAGCATCACGTTCAGCGTCGGCGGTGCGACGGCCCAGGTCGATATCATCGTGCAGCTCGCCTTCCTTTCGAATGGCGGTGTTGGACGCATCTGCACCAACAGCGCGCCAACGGCGGTGGTAACGGTGAAGGCATTCACGACCACGGGCGCGCCCGCTGCGGGCGTGTCGATCACCGCCGTCTGCTCCGGCGGAACGGCGACTCCGGGCACCTCGGTCACCGGGCAGAACGGTTCAGCAACATTCAACGTCACCGGTACTCCGGACTCGACGACCACCTGCACGTTTACCGCCCAGGGCGTCGCGCCACTGACCCTCACCGTCCTGATCCCGGGTGCGGACGATTTCAGTCCGCCGTGCGGGCCGTGACGAATCGGCAATGAACCGAGTAGAAGGGCCGCAGCGATGCGGCCCTTCTTCTTTTCCGGCGTTGCGACGTACTGGATGCGGCAAGCGATCTGCATCCGACGCTCGGCGCCACGCACGTCGCGAAGCCTGCAACGTGCGAGCGGGCGATGTACGATCCGGCTACGTCCACGTGCCCGCGCACCGGTGGCATCCAGGGGGATCGCGCTTGCAGCCCTACAGCGAGTTGTTCAAGGCCGGCGAGCTCGTGTTCGCCGAGGGTGACGCGCCGTCCGGCGCGTACCTGATCGAATCCGGCCGCATCGAGATCAGCACGACCCAGCTCGGCGAGCCGCGCGTGCTCGGCGTGCTGGGCCCCGGCATGCTGCTCGGCGAAATGGCGGTGCTCGACGAATCCACGCGCACCGCGACGGCGCGCGCATTGACCGACTGTCGCCTGATCCTCATCGGCAAGGACCAGTTTGCCGAACGGCTTGCCGCGGCAGATCCTGTCGTCCGCGCGCTGCTGATGAGCCAGTTGACGCGCTACCGCTCCGCGCTTGCGACCCTGACCGGCGATACGCGCGATGCCGGAAGCGCCGCGACGGTCGAGCCGCACGAGGCGTTTGCGCTCGGCAAGATCCGCCTCGAAAGCGAGTTGCGCGCGGCGCTTGAGCGCAAGGAACTGGAGCTGCGCCTGCAACCGATCGAGGAGATCGTCAGCGGTCGCATCGCCGGCTACGAGGCGCTCGTGCGCTGGACCCATCCCGAGCGCGGTGCGGTTTCGCCGGCCGAGTTCATCCGGCTTGCCGAAGAGACCTCGCTGATCCTGCCGATCGGCGACTACGTGCTGGAACGCGCGTGCGACATGCTGGTCGAACTGCGCAAGCGCGGGTTCAAGCCGCTGCCGTTCATCGCGGCGAACCTGTCGGGCCGGCAGATCGATGATCCGACCCTGGTCGAGCGGATCCTGGCCCTGCTGCGTGCACGCGACCTGCCGCCCGACCGGCTCAAGCTGGAAGTCACCGAAAGCCTCGTGATGGACCATGCGCGCATCGGCGAATTGCTCGCGCGCTGCCACGCCGTCGGCATGCCGGTTGCGCTCGACGATTTCGGTACCGGCTATTCGAACCTCGGGCCGCTGCTGACCTTGAATTTCGACCAGATCAAGCTCGATGCGAGCTTCATCCGCGCGCTCGACCGCCCGCGAGGCGTGGCGATGGTCGGCGTGATCGTCGGCATGGCGCATGCGCTCGATTGCGACCTCATTGCCGAAGGCGTCGAGACACGCGAGCAGCGCGAAGTCCTGCATCGACTCGGGTGCCGCTACGCGCAGGGCTGGCTGGTCGGCAAGCCGCTTTCGCTCGAAGACGTGCTCGGCCGGCACTGACCGGAAGCGATTGCAGGCGCCCCGGCGCATGCCGCGGCCATGCTGCGTGAACGGTTCCATGATGGATCGCGAAACCAAACGTGCCCTGCGCTGTCCGAGCTGGCACCAACCCGTGCGATCATCGGATTTTCCCCGGACAGCCCATGGACATGCCAGAACCGACCACGGCATCCGCCGCCTTCGCTGCGCTGCGCGACGAGCTGCGCACCTGCATCATCGGCCAGGAGGGCCTCATCGATCGCTTGCTGATTGCGCTGCTCGCGGACGGCCACTTGCTGGTCGAGGGCGCGCCCGGGCTTGCCAAGACCACCGCGATCAAGGAACTGGCGGCGCGCATCGAAGCGGACTTCCACCGCGTACAGTTCACCCCGGACCTGCTGCCGGCGGATCTGACCGGTACCGAGATCTATCGGCCGCAAACGACCAGCTTCGAGTTCCAGCGTGGCCCGATCTTCCATAACCTGATCCTCGCCGACGAAGTCAATCGCGCTCCGGCCAAAGTGCAATCCGCGCTGCTCGAGGCGATGGGTGAGCGCCAGGTCACGGTCGGGCGCGACACCTATGCGTTGCCGGCGCTGTTCCTCGTGATGGCGACGCAGAATCCGATCGAGCAGGAGGGCACCTATCCGTTGCCGGAAGCGCAACTCGATCGTTTCCTGCTGCATGTGCGCGTCGGCTACCCGGACGCCACTTCCGAGGCGGCGATCCTGCGCTTCGCGCGCGAACGTGCGCGCGAAGCGCTGGCGACCCCGGTGGCGGCGTCGCGCAAGCTCAGCCAGCAGCAAGTGTTCGACGCGCGTCGCGAAGTCCTCGCATTGCACCTCGCGCCGCAGCTCGAGACCTACATCGTGCAGCTGGTGCTGGCTACGCGCGAGCCTTCGCCCTTTGGTGCCGAGCTTGCCCGCTACGTCGCCTATGGCGCGAGCCCTCGCGGCACCATCGCACTCGACCGCTGCGCTCGCGCGCATGCATGGCTGTGCGGCCGCGACTACGTCACGCCCGAAGACGTGCACGCAATCGCCGCCGACGTGCTGCGCCATCGCGTGCTGCTGAGCTACGAGGCGGAAGCGGAGGGCGTCAGCGCCGACCGCGTCGTCGCAATGCTGCTCGAGCGTGTGCCGCTGCCTTGAAGGTCGGGGAACCGAGAACCGGGAACCGAGAAGTGAGTTCACCCTGACGCGTTTCCACCACTCGTTCCCCACTCCTCTGCACTCGTTCTTCATCCATCACTCATTTCCCTCTTTTCCCCACTCGTTCCCCGCACCATGCCCGCGCCCACACCCAACACCGGCACACGCGTCGCGCTCGACGAGCTGATCGCGCTGTCGGCGCTCGCGCACGGCACGAGTCTGGCGCGGCGCCGCACGGCGGCGTTGCGCAGCGGCACCAGCACCTCGCGCTGGCGCGGTCGAGGGGTGGATTTCCGCGAGTCGCGCATCTACCAGGCCGGTGACGAGATCCGCCACATGGATTGGCGCGTCACCGCTCGCAGCGGCAAGCCCCACACGAAACTGTTCGAGGAGGAACGCGAACAGGGACTGCTGCTCGCGCTCGATCTCAATCCCGGCATGCGCTTCGGCACCCGCGTGCGCTTCAAGAGCGTGCAGGCGGCGCGCGCGGCGGCGCTGCTCGCGTGGATGGCCGCAGCGGCCGGCGATCGCGTCGGCGCGCTCGGTTTTGGCGGCGGCATCGACGGCGAGGTAAAGCCCGCCGGCGGACGCCGAGGCGTGCTGCAGGTACTGCGCGCGCTGCGCGACTGGGATTCGGTCGCGGACACCTCGATCCAATCTCCGCTGTCACGCGCACTGGTTCGCGTGCGCCGCCTGCTGCGCCCCGGCATGCGCCTGGTCCTGCTCAGCGATGGTTTCAGCACAGACGCGGAAGCCGCCTTGCTGTTGCCGCAACTCGCGGCGCGACACGAGATCACGCTGGTCGTGCTGCGCGACGCGCTCGAGATCGCCCCGCCGCCCCCCGGGCGCTACGCGCTGCATCTCGGAGCTGCGCGGCGCATCCTCGATTTTTCCGACGAGCGCGTGCGCGGCAGCTGGACCGAGCGCTTTTCCGCTTCGCGCGCACGCCTGCTCGAACAGGCGCGCAAGCTCGGCCTGCGCACGATCGAGCTCGACGCGCACGCGGACCTGCGGCGTGCGCTGGCGCCGCTGCTCGCACGCAGCCGCCACTCGTCGGTGGTCGCATGAATCCGACCGGCCCCGAATTGCGCGACATCCACTTGCCACCGCAACCGGGATGGTGGCCACCAGCGCCCGGATGGTGGATTCTTGCGCTGCTCGCACTGGTCGCGCTCGCCTGCGGTGTGCGCTGGTTGTGGCGGCGCGAACAACGGCGTCGCTGGCGCCGTCGCGTGCGCGCGGAGCTGGAGCGCATCGCGGCGGCGCATACGCACACTGCCGACACGCTGCGTCTCGCAACGGACCTGTCGCAGCTCTTGCGTCGTGCGAGCCTGCTGCTCGATCCACGCGCCGCGGCGTTGCGTGGCGAGGACTGGCTGGATTTTCTCGATGCCCGCCTGCCCGCGGGAAGCACGACGTTCCGTGGCGACGGAAAAATGCTCGTCGATGCGCCGTTTCGCCGACCCGGCGACGAGCATGCGAACGTCGATGGCGCCGCGCTGATCGCTCTCGCGCGCCGCTGGCTCGCACACGCACTGCGCGAGGAGCCTGCGCATGCTTGAGCTGGCCTGGCCGTGGATGTTCGCGTTGCTGCCGCTGCCGCTGCTGGCGATGCTGCTGCTGCCGCGCGCGCGTGGCCTGTTCGGAAGCGCACTGCACCTGCCTCACCTCGGCGTACAGCTGCCGCAGCAGGCCGACACATCGGCGGTGCCGAATACGCGGCGCCTGTTCGCGCTGCTCGCCTGGTGCCTGCTGGTCGCCGCGGCCGCGCGTCCGCAGTGGCTGGGCCCACCCGAAGACGTCGCGCGCACGGGTCGCGACCTGCTGCTCGCGGTCGACACCTCCGGCAGCATGAGCATCGAGGACATGCAGCTCGGCGGCGGCGCCGTGCCGCGCTTCGCGGCGATCCAGGCGATCGCGAGCGACTTCATCGAGCGCCGCAAGGGCGATCGGGTCGGCCTGATCCTGTTCGGCACGCGCGCCTACCTGCTGGTGCCGCTGACGTTCGACCTCAAGACCGTGGGCAAGCAACTGCTCGATTCGACCATCGGCCTCGCCGGGCGCGAGACCGCGATCGGCGACGCGGTCGGTCTCGCGGTCAAGCGCCTGCGCGATCGTCCGCAGGAACAACGCGTGCTGGTCCTGCTGACTGACGGCGTCAACACGTCCGGTGAACTCGACCCGGCCAAGGCGACCGACCTTGCTGCCGCCAACCACGTCCGGATCTACACGATCGGCGTCGGTGCGGACCGCATGCGCGTCGACAGCCTGTTCGGCAGCCGCACCGTCAATCCGTCCGCCGACCTCGACGAGCCCATGCTCACCGCGATGGCGGACAAGACCGGAGGGCGCTACTTCCGCGCGCGCAACAGTGAGGAGCTCGCCGGCATCTACCGCGTGATCGACACGCTGGAGCCGGCCGCGGACGCCAAACAGAGCCTGCGCCCAATCGAAGAGTGGTACTGGATGCCACTCGCCATGGCGCTCGCCGCGGCCGCGCTCGCGTTCGGCGTGCCGGCGTTGCGGGTGCGCGCGCGCCCCGGGATCGCGCCGGCATGAACGCGCTGGGCGACTTCCATTTCCTGCGGCCACTCGCCCTGCTGCTGTTGCTGGCGGTGCCGCTGTGCTGGTACGCCTGGCGACACGGACGCAGTGACGCCGGCGCGTGGCGTAGCGTCGTCGATGCGCACCTGCTGCCGCACCTGATCGAGCGCATCGACGGCGGCAGCGGGCGTGGTGGCCTCGTGCTCGCGGCGACGCTGTGGACGCTCGCCTGCATCGCGCTCGCCGGTCCCGCGTGGGAGCGCGAGCCGATGCCGCTGTATCGCAACCAGGCCGCGCGCGTGCTGGCGCTGGAACTCGCGCCGAGCATGCTCGCGCAGGACGTCAAGCCAAGCCGGCTCGAACGCGCGCGCTACAAGATCGACGACATCCTCGCGCGCAGCCGCGACTACCAGACCGCGCTGATCGGCTACGCCGGCGATGCCTTCGTCGCGGCGCCGCTGACCGACGACGTGGAAACCGTGAAGAACCTGGTCGAGTCGCTCGACCCGTCGACGATGCCGGCGCCGGGCAACTCGACCGCGCGCGCGATCGAGTCCGCCGCCGACCTGATCGAACAGGCGGGTCTGCATCGCGGCGAGATCATCGTGCTCGCCGACAGCGCGAGCCGCGACGCTACCAGCGCCGCGCGCAAGGCGCGTGCGCGCGGGTTCGAGGTGTCGATACTTGGTCTCGGCACCGATGCCGGCGCACCGGTCGCACTTGCGCAGGGCGACTTCCTCAAGGACGACGCCGGCAACCTCGTCGTCTCGCGACTCGAAGAATCCGCGCTGCGCGCTGTCGCCGCCGCGGGGGGCGGACGTTACGCAACGCTGCGCGCCGATGCGGCGGATATCGACAGCCTGCTTTCCGCGCAAGCCGATATCCGCTCACGCAACGCGCGCACCGATGGCGCCGAGGTCGACAGTGCGCGCTGGAAGGATCGCGGCCCGTGGCTGGTGCTTGCGCTGCTGCCGCTGGCGCTGATCGGGTTCCGGCGCGGCTGGCTGATGACGTTGCTGCTTGCGTTGTCGTTGCCGCGCGTCGACGCGCAGGCGGCATCGCTCAAGGATCTGTGGCAACGCCCGGACCAGCAGGCGGCTGCGGCACTCGCCGCGGGTGACGCGAAGGCCGCCGCCGCGGTGGCGCCGACTGCCGAATGGCGGGGTGGGGCTGCGTATCGCGGTGGGGATTTCGGCGCGGCCGAATCCGCGTACGCGCAGGCGATTGGGGCGGATGGCGCCTACAACCGTGGCAACGCGCTGGCGAAACTCGGCCGCTACGAGGAGGCGATCGCCGCGTACGACGAGGCGCTCAGGCAAGCGCCCGGGATGGACGATGCGCTGGCGAACCGCAAGGCGGTCGAGGACTTCATGCAGCAGCGCAAGCAGCAGGATCCGCAGAACCAGCAAGGCCAGCAGAATCAGCAGCAACAAGGCCAGCAAGGCGAGTCGAAGGACGCATCCAAGGATGCCGCCCACGAGCAGCAACAGCAGCCGTCGCAGCAGCAGACGCAGGACGGCGAGAACGGGCAGGGCAAGCCCGAGCATGCATCGAAGGATGCGCAGGACAAGAATGCGCAGGACGAGCAGGCAGGCAAACCGGGCGACGACAAGGACGGCGCGCACAAGGACGCCGCCGCCGACGCAAATGCGCGGGACGGCAAGCCATCGGGCAAGCCGGACGCCGCGCAGCAGCAGGCCTTGAAGCAGGATGTCGATCGTGCGCTCGCCGGCAAGCCGGAAAAGTCGGACGATCACGACGGCAAGCCGGTGGCGGCACAGGCCGCCGAGGACGATGCGACGCGCGAGAAGCGCCAGGCGCTGGAGCACTGGCTCGAGCGCGTGCCGGATGATCCGGGCGGCTTGTTGCGGCGCAAGTTCCAGCTCGAATACCAGCGGCGCCAGCAACGCGGAGGAGACGGCGGATGATTCGTGGATGGCCCGACCTGCGCGGCTGGATCGCCGCTGTTGGCATGTTCGTTACGCTGCTGGCCTTCGCCGACGACAAGGCGGGCGTGCGCGCCTGGCTCGATCGCGACAGCATGCATCTTGGCGAGACGGTCACGCTCAATGTCGAAGCGGACGGCACCGCCGGCGGGCAACCGGATTTCTCCGCGCTCGCAGCGGATTTCAACGTGCTCGGCACGCAGTCGAGCCAGCAGGTCAGCATCGTCAACGGTACGCGCAGCGCGAAGACGCTGTGGGCGGTCGGCCTCGAACCGAAGCGTGAAGGTTCGATCACGATCGCGCCGATCTCGCTCGGCCAGGCGCAGACCGCGCCGATCCACCTCAGCGTGTTGCCCGCGGCGAGTGCCGCGCAGCAGGCCGGCGGCGACCTGTTCCTCGAAGCAAGTGCAGAGCCACTCGATCCGTATGTGCAGCAGCAGGTGCGCTACACGGTCAAGCTGTATTACGCGTTCGATCTCACCGACGGCAATCTCGGCGAGCCGAAGGCGGACGGCCTCGCCACGCAGCGCATTGGCCAGGACAAGCAGTACATCGCGACCGTCGGCACGCGCCGCTACCATGTACTCGAACGCCACTATGCGCTGACGCCCGAGCGCAGCGGCACGATCGGGATCCCCGCGCTCGCGTTCCGCGGCAGCGTGCTCGACGCGAGCGATCCGGCCGCGTTCTTCGGGCGCGGGCGCAGCGTCAGCGCGCGATCGGATGCGCTGAAGCTGGAGGTGAAGCCGAAGCCGGCCGCGTGGACGCAACCGACCTGGTTGCCGGCGGCGTCGCTGCTGCTGCAGGACCAGGGCGAGCTGCCGACCGAGGTGCATGTCGGCGAACCGGTCACGCGCACGATCCGCATGCAGGCGCAGGGACTCGGCTACGAACAGCTGCCCGAACTCCAGCTGTCCGCGCCCGAGGGGGCCAAGATCTATCCGGACAAGGCTGAGACGCGCACGCGCGACGACGGCGAATGGCTGTATGGCGAGCGCGTGCGCAAGTTCGCTTTCGTGCCCGATCGCGCTGGCACCTTGAGCGTGCCGGGTGTGACCGTGACGTGGTGGGACACCACGCACGATCGGCTCGAGACGGCGGAGCTGCCCGCACGCACGATCAAGGTGCTGCCGGCCGCCGGCGCGGCGTCACAGGCCGCGCCCACTGCCGGCGGAGCGGTGGCGCCGCTGCCGGCGAACGTGAATGGCCTGCCGGCTGGGGCGTCGACCTTCAATGACGCAAGTCGCATCGGGCTGTGGAAGATGATCGCGGTGATCGGTTTCATGCTGTGGGTCGCGACGCTGCTCGCGTGGTGGGCGTCGCGCCGCGTCGCGGGCCTGCGACCGCTGGCGCCGGTGCGCGTGCCGAAACTGGACTCAAACTCGCAACGCGCGGCATTCCTGCGCGCGTGTGCGCTCGGCGATCTCGCCGGCGCCGAGCGTGCGCTGGTCGCGTGGGCGCGCAACGAGCGCGCCGAAGTGCGCAACCTCGGCGAGTTGTGCGCACGACTCGCCGATGACGCGCAACGCAACGCGACCTCGGCGTTGCAGCGTGCGCGCTATGCCGGCGAATCCAGCGATGGCCTCGCCGCGCGCCTGCAAAAGGCGTTCGGCGCGGGCATCGCATGGGTCGATGCACCGGCGCGCGCCGCCAGCACGACGGACCCGCTGCCGCCGTTGTATCCGACGCGCGACTGAGCCGCGTACGTGGCGAGCGCGCATCGCCTGACGTTGCTGCTGCTCGCCGCGACTGCCGCGCGTGCGAGCGGGTTGCCGTGGGAAGTGTGGGAAGCCCCGGCACGCATCGCCATCCTCGATGCGCGCGACCGCGTGCTCGAACGCTCCAGCCATTGCTCCGGCGCCTGCCGCTACGACCGCAGCAATGCCGGTGGCGAAAGCGCGGCGGGCAATCCGTATCCGCTGCGCTGGCTGTATCGCGACGGCGACGAAGCCGTGTTGCTCGACGAACGCGGCCCGGGCGCGCTGACGCGCCTGTGGTTGACCACCGGCTTCGGCACCTCGACCTGCATCGATCCCGCGGTGCACGTCCGCGTGCACGTCGATGCTGCGCCGGTGCCGGTGCTTGATCTGCCGCTGGCCGCGCTGTTCGACGGCTCGACTGCCCCGTTCACGCCGCCATTGGTCGCCGACCGCGTGCAGTCGAGCGGCGGTTACGCCAGTCGCGTGCCGATCGCGTATGCGCAGTCGTTGCGCGTCGCACTGGTTGGTGCCGACAACGGCGGCAGCAATCCCTGTACCGGCACGCTGCAACGCCTGCTCTGGTTCCAGTTGCAGCACCACCAGCTTGAACCCGGCACGCCGGTGGCGAGCTTCACGGCCGGACACGACGAGCCGGCATGGCGCAGCTTCCTCGCGCATGCGGGCGACGATCCGTGGAACGCGATGCTGCTGCCCGAGACTGCGACGACCGATCTCGCAGCAGGTGCCAGCGCGACGCTGGCGACGCGCAGCGGTCCCGGCTGGCTGCGCGGCATCCGCCTGCGCCTGCCGCGCCCCGCGTATGCGCAGGTCCGCCTGCGCGTGCATGTCGACGGCATCACCACGATCGACTTGCTGCTCTCGGAGTACTTCGCGACGCCCGTCGATGCCGTCGTGCCGCCGCGCGGCGTGCTGCTCGGCGAGGACGCGTCGGGATGGTTGTACGCGTGGTTTCCGCAGCCGTTCGCTGCGACGGCCGAGGTTGAGCTCGTCAGCGAATCATCGACGTCGATCAACATCGAAAGCGCGCTCAGCTTCGACGGCGAAGCAGTGCCTGTCGATGCCGGTACCTTTGATGCGCATCTCGTCGACACCTGCAGTTCGGGTGCAGCGCTGGTGCTCGACGCCGCGGGCGGTGCCGGCAAGGTCGTCGGCGTTGCCGCCCGCTTCCGCGCGGACGGCGTCGTCACACGCGGCTATCTTGAAGGCGATGAACGCGCGAGCGTCGATGGCGCGACCGCTCCGGCGTGGTACGGCACCGGCGTCGAGGACTTCCACGACGGCGGCTTCTACTTCGACCAAGGCGCGTACACCGGACCGCTTTCCGGCGCGAGCACGGTCGACGTGGACGGCAGCGGCAGCACGAGCGTCTGGCGCCTGATGCCGACCGATCCGATCAGCTGGACCAGCGCGCTGCGCCTGGTGCAGGAAGCCGGCTACGCGCCGGACATGCCGGTGCCGACTTGCGTGCGCGCCGTCGTCCATGCCTATCGGCGACCGCAACCTTCGCTGGTCGGTTACGACGGTTTCGAGATCGGCGACGCGGCCGCTGCGGCCGCGCACGAGTTTCAGCCGGCGCCGGCATCGTCCTGCGCGATGCTCGCCGCGCAGTTCGAGGATGAGCCGCCGACCTCGCGCAGCGCGCGCGCCTGCCGCTTCGCTTCCGGCGCGAGTCATTTCCGTTTCCATGTCGCCGATGCGATCGTGCCGTTGCGGCTGCGCCGAACCTTCGACGCCGGCGCCGGAGTGCCTGGCGAGACGGCCGGCTCGGCCGCCGCGACGATCTTCGTCAACGGTATCGCCGCCGGCGCCTTTCCGCCGGTGGCGGCGAATCCGCTGCGCCGCTGGCAGCAGCAGGAAGCGCTGCTCGACGTCGCGCCCGGCACGACCGATCTGGACATCGGGGTCGTTCCCGATTTCCAGACCTACGCGACCACGTTCAGCGAGGCGCGGTGGGAACTTCGCGGGGGATGGAAGGACCGGATCTTCACGGACGGATTCGACGCGCCCTCGCCGCACGCAGCGCATGCCATCGTCGACCGGCAGCGACGCGAGGACGCGCACCCGCGTCGCGCGAGCGTGATATCCGACGCGACGATTCCACGCTTACCTGACTGACCGGGAGCGGAGCGGCAAGGGGCCGTTCCCCGATTCGGGGTCAGGAGGGTTGATGGACATCCAAATTCATGCGTGCAGGCATTCGCGGCCTGCGTTGGCGATCGTGTTGGTCGCGGCGGCATCGACCGTCCTGGCGGCGCCGAGTGGCAACTTCTCGTTACAGCGGGCCGTGATCGCCGCGGGTGGCGCGACTCGTTTGCAGAGCGCCTGTTTCACCGTGTCGGCGACCGCCGGGGAACCGGCTGCCGGCGCCATGCATGGCAACAACATCACGCTCGTCTCGGGCTTCTGGGCCGCACCCGTCGCGCAGACGGACGAACTGTTCCGTTCCTCGTTCGAGAGGTGCTCGGCATGAACACCGCGACGGCACGATGCATGGCGGTGCTGCTCGCGGCGCTCGTCACTGGCAAGGCGCTCGCACAGATCGCGCAACTGCCCGATTTCACCTATCAGGGGCGGCTCGCGCAGGACGGCCACCCGGCCAATGGCGCCTACGACCTCGCGTTCACGCTGTATGACGCGGCGAGTGGTGGCAATGCACTCGGCGCGTCGCAGCTGGAACCACAGTTTCCGGTCGTCGATGGACTCTTCACGATTTCGCTCGCGTTCCCGGGCGTGTTCACCGGAAACCAGACCTGGCTCGAAGTCAGCGTCAACGGGCAGGCGCTGGTGCCGCGCCAGGCAGTCTCCACCGCGCCGGTTGCACAGTACGCGCTGGACGGGAATCCAGGTCCCGCCGGTCCGCAAGGGGCGCCCGGACCCGCGGGGCCTGCGGGACCCCCTGGAGCGACGGGCGCCGAGGGCCCTGCCGGTGCGACCGGCGCGACAGGTCCACAGGGGCAGCCCGGCCCGCCTGGGCCACAGGGCACGCAAGGTATACAAGGGCCACAAGGCGAACAAGGGCCGCAGGGCATGCAGGGCGCACCCGGCGCGACCGGTCCGGCCGGGGCGAACGGCAGCAACGGGTTCGACACGCTGCTCGCAACCACGGCCGAGCCCGCCGGCTCCAACTGCAGCGCGGGCGGCACGCTCGTGCGTGTGGGCCTCGACGCCAATCGCAACGGCGTGCTCGACGCAGGCGAGGTCAACGCAGCGCAAAATCGCTACGTCTGCAACGGCGCCGCGGCGCCGACGCTGCCGCCGAACGGCAACTTCACCGCGATGCAGTACATCGATGGCGTGATCCTCAGCTGCGATGCCGGGCACATCGCGGGCGACAACCAGTGCTTCAACGCACGCCTGAACGGCATGCCGATCAATTCGGATCTCGGCAGCCGGGCCCGCCTGTGCAGCATGATCGGCCAGTCCGGCTTCGGCTTCGTCGGCGTTGCCGGTTCCTCCGGTTCGTACTACCAATGGAATGGAGGTGCCGGGCGCTGGGACCTCGTGCTGAACGCCCCGCTCGTCCTGCCGATCCAGGCAATCGACTGCGTGCCCTGACGCCCGCCGGCAACGAACGCCGGCGCCCGTAGCACCTTCGCATCGCCCCGGCGTGCTGCTGCACACCGGGGCGATCGCGCGTCGCATCGAGGTTGCAAGACGCCGATCCGCTGCCTACATTGCCTGCCTCTACGGCGCGGCGCGGCGAGGGTGGGTGGAACAGGACATCACGCAACTGCTGCATGCCTGGCACATGGGCGACCGCGCTGCCCTCGCGATCGCCATGCCACGCATCTACGACGCGCTGCGCCGCAGCGCCGCGCAGCGGTTGCGCGGCGAACGCGAACAGACGCTCAATCCGACGGCGCTCGTGCACGAGGCGCTGTTGCGCATGCTCGGCAACGACACCGATTTCGCCAGTCGCGCGCATTTCCTCGGCATCGCCGCGCTGCACATGCGCTCGATCCTCGTCGACCATGCGCGCGCACGCCAGGCGGCCAAGCGGGGCGGCGGCGCGCTGCACGTGACCCTCGGCGCGACCGACGCGGCGCCGATCGCCGATGCCGGCAACATGCTCGACCTGCTGGCCCTCGACCAGGCGCTCACGCGATTCGCAGATCATGACGAGCGCGCGGCGCGCGTCGTGGAAATGAGCTGCTTCTCCGGCATGGACCAGCAGGAAATCGCTGCCGTGATGGGAGTTTCGGTTCCGACGGTCGCTCGCGACATGCGCTTCGCACGCGCGTGGCTGAGCCGTGAGCTCCTGGCGTGAACGAGTCGACGAGCCCCGCCTTCAACGAAGTGCGGCGCGTGTTCGATCTCGCCTGCGAGCTGGCGCCGGACGCACGCAGGCGTCTGTATGCCGACGAAGGCGTCGACGCGGCGACGATCGCGGAGGTCGAATCGCTGCTCGAGTGCGAGCGGGGCGACACCGCGTTGCACGCGCCGGTGCGGCGCGCACTCGGCGCGCTGCCGGAAACCGAGCTGGCGGAGGGCGACCGTCTCGGCGCATGGCGCCTGCTGCGGTGCCTCGGCAGTGGCGGCATGGGCGCGGTCCATCTCGCCGAACGCGCCGACGGCCACTTCGAGCAGGTCGCGGCGGTCAAGCTCATTCGCGGCGTCGCCGATGCGGACACATTCGCGCTGTTTGCGCGCGAGCGGCAGATCCTCGCAACCCTGCAGCACCCGGGCATTGCGCGCCTGCTCGATGGCGGCGCGACGCCGGGCGGACAGCCGTACCTGGTGATGGAGTACGTCGAGGGTGTGCCGATCGACGAGTACTGCAGCGAACGCAGGCTCGACCTGCGCGCGCGGCTGGAATTGTTCCGCATCGTCTGCGCGGCCGTGCAGTTCGCGCACCAGCGCCTGATCGTGCATTGCGACCTGAAGCCATCGAACGTGCTGGTGAAGGGGGATGGCACGCCGGTGCTGCTCGATTTCGGCATCGCACGCGCGCTCGATCGTCCGCGCATGACCGATGACCGGCCCGATGCGCGCTACTTCACACCCGGCTACGCCAGTCCCGAACAGCTGCGCGGGGAGTCGGTCACGACCGCGAGCGATGTCTACGCACTGGGCCTGATCCTGTTCGAGCTGGTCACGGGACGCAAGGCACGGCTCGATGCCGCCGACCGCACGATCAGCCGCCTCGGTCGCGCGGAAGTGCGGCCCAGTGAACTCGCCAACGACGTGCCGTGGCGTGGTCGTGTCGCCGGCGACCTCGACGCGATCGTCCTGCGCGCGACCGCGGAGGAGCCGGCGCGGCGTTACGCGGCGGCGCAGGCACTCGCCGACGACGTGCAGCGGCTGCTCGAGCATCGGCCGGTGCTGGCGCGAGCGCAGACCCTGCGCTATCGCAGCGCGCGCCTGCTGCGCCGACGCTGGCCGGTTGCGCTGGCCGCCGCAGTCGCGCTGCTGCTGCTCACCGCGTTCACCTGGCGCCTCGCGGTCGAGGGCGAGCGGGCGCGCTCGGCCGAGCGCGAAGCGAAGCAACAGGCGGCGACCGCCGAGCGGGTCAGCGATTTCCTCGTTTCGGTGTTCGATGTGTCCAACCCGCGGCTCAACAGCGGCCATCGCGACATCAGTGCACGCGAGGTGCTCGACGAGGGCGCCGCGCGCATCGACCGCGAATTGACCGGGACACCGCGGGTGAAGGCCCATCTGCTCGACGTGCTGGCCACTGCATATCGCCATCTTGGCCAGCCGAAGGAAAGCGTCGGGCTGTTCCGCAAGGCAGCGGACCTCTATCTCGATCCAAGCGTCGACGAACCGCTGAAGGCGGCCGAAGTTCTGAGCCAGCTCGCCGTGGTGTACGCGAACAACACGTATCCGAACGCGGATGCCGAAGACGCCGCTCGCCGCTCGCTGGCGCTGCGCCAGGCGCATTCGCCGGACGATGCAGCCGGGATGGCGGATTCATGGAATACGCTCGGGCTCGTGTTCGAGGCACAGGATCGCTATCCGGAGGCGGATTCCGCTTTGCGCAAAGCGCTCGATCTGCGGCGCGGCATGGACAGGCCGCAAGACATTGCATCCTCCCTGCACAATCTCGGTCTGGTTGCTTCCAAGCGCGGCGACTATACCCATGCACTGGACTTCTACCGGCAATCGCTTGAGCTCAAGCGTGCGCAATACGGCGAACACCACCCGGACTACCAGAGCACCTTGCAGGAATATGCAAAGGCGCTGTCGGATTCGGGCGACGCGGAGCAGGCGCGACCGCTGCTCGAGCACAATGTCGAGCTTTGCCGCGAGCTTTACGGCGAGCGCAGCGCCAAGGTCGCCGCCGCACACAATGGACTCGCCTACACGTTGCATGACCTGGGCCGGTTCACGCAGGCGATCGAAAACTATCGCGAGGCGATGCGCATCCATGCCGACGTCTCCGGCGAGGACAGCGCGGCCTACGCGATCCCGCTCAACAATCTGGCGTACGCGTACGAAGACATCGGCGACTATGCGGCCGCGACCCCGTTGTACGAGCGGTCGCTCGAGACCCGCCGCAAGACCCTGGCCGACGACAGCGGGTCCGTATTGCGAGCGCGCTACAACCTGGCACGCGTGCTGACCGAAGCCGATCGGCTGGCGGCGGCGAAGCCGCACCTCGATCTCGCGCTGGCCGGCATGCGCTCGCATTTCGGCGCTGACGATGCGAACACCGTGAAGTGCGAGCTGCTGCTGGCGGACTGGCAGCTTCGTTCGAACCGGATCGACGAGGCGATCGATACGGACGCGATCCTGGCGGCGTCGCACGCGCCATTCACGCCGCTCATGCAGGCACGTCGCGATTCGATTTCCGCGCGGATCGCCCATGCGAAAGGAGACAAGGCCTCCGTGCTGCGCCTGCGGCTCCGCGCCTTCGAGAGCATGCGTGCGAAGTTCGGTGCGCAGCATCCGCTCGTCGCAGAATTCGCACTGGCCTACGCCGCTGCATTGTCCGACGCGGGCCACGACGCCGATGCGCGCGCGCTGGTCGCGCCGTTGCGCGCGATGATCGAGTCGACATTCGCCGCCGCCGCACCGGTGCGGCAGCAGCTCGCGCGCTGGCAATGAGAGGTACAAAAAAATCGGCCCGCGCGTGCGGGCCGATTCCTTCATGGCGTCCTTGCCTCTGGTGCTCCGGTCGGAGAGAAGGTCAGAACCGGTATTCGGCGCTCACCGAGACCAGGTCCGGGTCGAACTTGAGGCCGTTCTTCTCGGCCTTGTAGTAGTCGTAGTTCAGGCCGACGCTGAAGTTGTTGCTGAAGTCGTAGCCGAAGCCTGCGCCTGCGTACCACTTGTTGCTGCTGTCATCGACAAGCACCGGTGTCGCGAGCGGACCGTAGCTGCCCTTCACGTCGGCGCGGAACAGGCCGGCGCGACCGCTGATGTACCAGTTCTCGTTGAGGTTGAAATGCGCGTTCGCGCCGACATTCCAGCCGCTGATTTCCGCATCGGCGAAGCCGGGATAGCCGGACTTCGGCGAGACGGTGCCGAGATCGGTATAACCACCCTCGACGCCGAGCAGGACATTCGGCGCGACCGCCCAGCGATAACCGAGGTTCATGCCGTAGCCGGTGTCGCTGTCGTCGTACGCGCCCTTGCTGAGATTGGACTGGCCGACGTTGCCGTTGATGAAGAAGCCGCTGGTGTCGGCGGCGTGGGCGGCGGGCAGTGCGACGAAGCCAGCGGTCGCGAGGGCAAGAGCGAGCAAGGTGTTCTTCATGATGAACTCCAACTTTTGGGGGAAGGTGCCGGCGCGGGACGCAGGTCACCAGGGCTTGGATGCTTGTCTTCGCCATCGGGTTTCATCCCTCGGCGACCCCCATCAAGATGGGATTCAGGTCCGCTATTTCAACACCGTACGGTTTAGAAATTGTTCAGGCGACGGGAAACGGCGCTCCCGCGCGGTTTCGAGGTGTTCAGCGGGGTCTGGCGAGCGCGCGGTCCAGCAATGCGGCCAGGCGTGCCGCGGCTTCACGCACGCGCTGTTCGGCGAGCGGGCGCATGCGTTCGAGGTAGGTTTCGTCGAGCCGATGCGCACGCGGGTAGATGCCGGCGTCACGCGTCATGCGGCACGATTCCTCCGCCCATTGCGCCGCTTCTCCGTGCGCCAACGGCAACGGCGTACGCGCGAGCCGCGCGGCGTGGCGGCGCCAACCCTCGCCGCGCGCCTGCAACACGGGCGTGTCCCACAGCGCATGCAGATGGGTGCCGCGCCCATTGAAGCGCACCTGATAACCGTTGCCACCGCCGTCGCGGCGATAACCTGCGTGCAGCGGCTGGTGCACGTCGGCGACGAAGTGCACGAGGAAGCGCAGCGCTTCGGCGCGCTCGTCGCCCGGGCGCGTGCGATCAGCGAGCACATGCGCATGGCGTTCGATCGCGCCGACCGCGCAGCGTCCGCCCGGGCAATCGAGCAGCGCGACGTAGCGGCAGGATGCGTCGCCGAAATTCACGAAGTGAAGGGCCGAGGTCTTGCGCCAGAGCGCGCGCTGACGCGGGTCGTCGCGCAGCCCGTCCGCCCAGTCCGCGACGTCGGCGAGTTCGTCGGCGTGCGTGATCGCGAGGAGCGTGCGCACTTCGGCGCGCGCGCCCGGCGTCAGTTCGCGCTCGGCCAGCGCGGCAACCATGCGATGCCCGGCCGGTCCCCAGGCTTGCGCGAAAGACGGCATTACGCATCCGACGCAGAGTACGAACCACAGCGCGCCCCGGCGATTACTCCGCATCGAAGTCGATCGGCAGTTTGAAGAACACACGGCCATCGGTGTCGGCTGCAGGCAGGCGGCCACCACGGATGTTGAACTGGATTGCCGGCCACAACAGCTTCGGCACCGGCAAGGTGGCGTCGCGCCGTTCGCGTACTTCGACATAGGCAGCGACCGCGGTGTCCGCGCGCAACTGCGTGTTGCCGCTCTTCTCGTCCGCGATGCTGGACTGCGCAAGCGCCGCGTTGCCGCTTGCCGGATAGTCGTGGCACAGGAACACGCGCGTGGTGTCGGGCAACGCGTACAGGCGGCGGATCGAGCGATACAACGTCGCCGCGCTGCCGCCGGGGAAATCGCAGCGCGCGGTTCCGGCCGCCGGGGCAAACAGCGTGTCGCCGACGAACAGGGCGTCGCCGACCAGGTAGCTGAGGCTGTCGGGCGTATGCCCCGGCGTGGCGATCACATGCAGATCCAGTGAGCCTATGCGCAAGCGGTCGCCATCGCGCAGCAGGCGATCGAACTGCGAACCATCGGCGACGAAGCCGTCATCGAGCGCGAGCCGGCGTTGGAACGTGCGCTGCACCTCGACGATGCCGGCGCCGATCGCGAGCGGTGCGCCGCAGCGCTCCCGCAGCCACGCACCGGCGCTGAGGTGATCGGCATGCGCGTGCGTCTCGAGAATCAGCTCGACCTCGAGGCCAAGTTCACCGATGCGCTTGAGCAGCTCCGCCGCCGGTTGCGTGCCGATGCGGCCCGAGGCCGCGTCGAAGTCGAGTACCGGATCGACGAGCGCCGCCCTGGCGGTCGCGGGATCGGCGATCACGTGCGTCCACGTGCCGCTGGTCGGGTGATGGATGCTGTGGACGACAGGCGTGTTCGACATCGGGCGGTCCGCGCGGTGAAGGAGCAGCGTAGCGCATCCGGCGTGCGCGGGCCTTGCAACGCCGGCGCGCGGTGGAGGAACGCTTGACTTTGGCGATTACGGGTGTAAATTCATCCAATCGTTTATGGATGTAATCGAATGCGTATCAGTGAAGCGGAAAGCATCGTGATGGAGGCGTTCTGGCGACGCGAGGGCGCGCAAAGCGCCGAGGACATCGTCGCCGCGACCGCGCAGGCGCAGGGCTGGCAGGAGGCGACGGTCAAGACCCTGCTCAACCGGTTGCTGAAGAAGCGCGCGATCGCCGCCGAGCGTGACGGCCGCCGCTACCTCTATCGCGCACTGCTCAAGCGTGCCGATTACGTGCACGTCGAAAGCAAGAGCCTGCTCGATCGCCTCTACGGCGGGCGCATCGCCCCCCTCGTCGCGCACTTTTCCGAGCGCAGCAAGCTCAGCCGGAAGGACATTGCGGAAATCCGCGCGCTGATCGAGGAGCTCGAACGTGATCGCTGAGGCATGGATGGTCGGCATGAGGCTCGCGCTCGTCGCGACGTTCGCGTGCGCACTCGTTCTCCTGCTGCGCGTGCCGTTGCGAAACGCGTTTGGCGCGCGCATCGCCTACGCGGCATGGGTCGTGGTTCCCGCGATCGTGCTCGCCGCGCTGCTGCCCGCGCCGATCGCGCCGATCGCGCCGCCGGCACCGGCGTTGCGCGCAGTCGCGCTCGCTGCCGCACCGTTGTCCGCGCCGGCCATCGCGGCATTCGATCCGCGCCCGTGGCTGCTCGCGGCCTGGCTTGTCGGCGTCGTCGTCGCTGCAGCGACGTTCGCCGCGCAGCAGCTTCGCTACCTGCGATCGCTCGGCGACCTCCGCCGCGCCGGCGCGCGCGTCATGCGCGCGGCAAGTGGCGACGCCGGACCCGCGCTGGTCGGCGCCTGGCGCGCGCGCATCGTCGTGCCGGCGGATTTCGTCAATCGCTACGATGCGCGCGAACGCCGGCTGATCCTTGCCCATGAACGCCAGCACCTCGCGCGTGGCGACGCGATCGTGAACGCCGTCGTCGCGGCCTTGCGTTGCCTGCACTGGTTCAACCCGATCGTCCATTTCGCTGCCGCGCGGTTCCGCTACGACCAGGAACTCGCGTGCGACGCGGCGGTGATCGACCACTTTCCGGAAGCGCGCGCGGCCTACGCCGGCGCAATGTTGAAGACGCAACTGGCGGTACAGGCGCGACAGGAGTTTCGCCTGCCCGTCGGTTGTCGTTGGCCCTCACGACATCCCTTCAAGGAGCGACTCCTCATGTTGAAACAGACCAAGCCGTCACGCGCAGTGCGCGCGCTCGGCATCATCCTCGTCGCCGCATTCGGGTGCGGCGGAGGCTACGCGGCCTGGGCCGCACAGGCACCACGCACCGCAGGATCGTCCGATCCCGGCGCGGAACAGATAGATGCTCGTCTTACCGTCGCCATCGGCGACAGCGAGGTGTCGAACCTGCGCTTCGTCGCCCGGCTTGGCGAAGTCTTCTCCGTCGACAGTGGCAACGATGCCAATGCATGGCACGGAGATTTCGTCGCGGCCCGCGACCCGAAAGGCATTGCACTCGTCGCGACCTTCACGCGCGGCGGCCGCATCGTCGCGCGCCCGTCGCTCGTCCTCGCCGAGGGCGAGCCGAGCTTCATCGAGATCGGCGAGCGCGGTTCGCCGGACTACCTGCGCCTGGACTCGACGCTGTTCCTGCATCCCGCCGACTGGCGCATCTCCGCGCAGTCCGGTGCCACGCGCCCGGCCAGCGAGGACGTAACGTTCCGCACGATGTTCCCGCCGGCCTATCCGCCCGAGGCGATCGCAGCGCACCAGCAAGGCCACCTAGACCTGCGCGTCGAAGTGGACGAGCAGGGCCAGCCGCGCGACGTCGCGGTCGCAAAGGCCGACCCGCCCGAAGCGGAGGCGGCGCTTGGCGAGTCGGCGATCGCCGCGGTCCGAAAATGGTCGTTCAATCCGGCGCTTGTCGATGGCCGAGCGACTGCCTCGACGATCCTCGTGCCGATCGACTACCGCTTCAGCGACGACGACTGAACCGCGGATTGGCTCCCGGGAAGCGGCCCTGTTCGCTGATGGCGCAGGGCCGCTAGAATGCGCGTTCCGCATTCCGCACCCTCCCGAAGGAGCTGTTTCATGGCTGTGAAAGTCGCGATCAATGGCTATGGCCGCATCGGCCGCAACGTGCTGCGCGCGCTGTACGAAGGCAAGCGCACGAACGAGATCCGCATCGTTGCGATCAACGACCTCGGCAATGCGGAAACGAATGCGCACCTGACCCAGTACGACACCGCGCACGGCAAGTTCCCGGGCGACGTGTCGGTCGACGGCGGCGACCTCGTCGTCAACGGCGATCGCATCAAGGTCTGCGCCGAGCGCGATCCTTCGAAGCTGCCGTGGAAGGAGCTCGGCGTCGACATCGTGCTCGAGTGCACCGGCCTGTTCACCAGCAAGGCGAAGGCGGGCGCGCACATCGCCGCCGGCGCGAAGAAGGTCATCATCTCGGCACCCGGCGACAAGGACGTGGACGGCACCTTCGTCTACGGCGTCAACCACGAACAGATCAAGGCGAGCCACGAAGTCATCTCGAACGCGTCGTGCACGACCAACTGCCTCGCGCCGCTGGCCAAGGTGCTGCACGAGAAGATCGGCATCGTGCATGGACTCATGACCACGATCCACGCCTACACCAATGACCAGGTGCTCACCGACGTCTACCACTCCGACCTGCGCCGCGCGCGCTCGGCGACGATGTCGCAGATCCCGACCAAGACCGGCGCCGCCGCCGCGGTCGGCCTCGTGCTGCCGGAACTCAACGGCAAGCTCGACGGCTTCGCGATGCGCGTGCCGACGATCAACGTCTCGGTGGTCGATCTCTCGTTCGTCGCCAGGCGCGCGACCAGCAAGGACGAGATCGACGCCGCGGTCAACGAAGCCGCGAACGGCAAGCTCAAGGGCATCCTCGGCGTGAACACCAAACCGCTCGTGTCGGTCGACTTCAACCACAACCCGCTGTCGTCGATCTACGACTCGACCCAGACGCGCGTGATGGAGGGCACCCTCGTCAAGGTGCTGTCGTGGTACGACAACGAGTGGGGCTTCTCCAACCGCATGCTCGACATGACGCTGACGCTCGCGAACGCAAAGTGAAGTAGGGCGGTACGCGCAGGGCGCGTGCCGCCGCAAAGGATGCGTCGCGACGTGCGGCGGGACTCGCGCTTCGCGCTCGACCCGCCCTACGTGATCGGCATCATCTGCCTGACCCTCGCGAACGACGCAGGGCGGTACGCGCAAGGCGCTTGCCGCCGCAAAGGATGTGTCGCGACGTGCGGCGGCACTCGCGCCTGGCGCTCGACCGGCCTACACGCTTCGATCGCTGCGCAACAAGCCATACAACGCGGTGTCCTGCACGCCGCCGCCGACGCGCCAGCGTTCGCGCAGGTAGCCCTCGCGCTGGAAGCCGGCGCGTTCGACCAGCCTGCACGAGGCGACGTTTTCCGGATCGATGTCGGCCTCGATGCGATTGAGTCCGATGCCGTCGAACGCGTGGTCGAGCGCGAGCGCGAGCATGTCGCTGGCGAGTCCGCGTCCCCACAGCGCCGGCGAAAGGGCGTAGCCGATCACGCCGCGCAGGTGTTCGCGATCCACACCGAACAGCGAACAGGTGCCGACAAGGTTGTCGTCGCCCGGCAGCGTCGCGACCCACGGATAGAACTCCGTCTGCGTGCGCTCGCGTGCCATCCGCTCGATGTGCGCGACCGCCTGCGTGCGCTCTGTCCAGGCGGGAAAACTCCAGTACTTCATCACGCGCTCATCGGAATGCAGCGCGAACAACGCGTTTGCGTCGTGCGCAGCGAGTGCGCGCAGGCGCACCCGTGCGCCAACGAGTTCGGGTATGGGTGGAATGGTCGCACTCATGTCGCCGTCAATGCGCGACCAGCAGTGGCAGGTCGCTGTGCTGGAAAAGATGCCGGGTGGTGCCGCCAAGCACGAGCTCGGTGATGCGCGAGTGGCCCCATGCGCCCATCACGATCAGGTCCGCGTCCATCTTGTGCGCGGCGTCGAGCAAGGCGGCGCCGATAGCGCTGCGTGCGCCGAACGGGACCATGGTGGCATCGATGCCGCGCCGTGCCAGCCATGCGCGCAGGTCGACGTTCGGCAGGTTGCGCAGGCCGAGCGGATTCTCGCTCGGTTCGCCCTCGAACACCTGTACCGATTCCGCGCGCGCGAGCAACGGCAGCGCACCGCGGATCGCCAGCGCGGCTTCGCGGCTGCGATTCCACGCCACCGCGATGCGCTGGCCGACCGTCGTCGCCATCGCGCTGTCCGGCACCACCACGACCGACGCTGTCGCGCCGAACACCGTGCGCGACACCGTGCCCCAGCCGATCGGCGCGTCCGGATTGAGCTGCGGCCGCTCGACCACCACGAGGTCGTTCCAGCGCGAGGCATGGCACAACGACTCGACCACGTCGCCCTGTCCGACCTGCCACTCGCCGTGCACGCCGTGCGCATCGAGCGCGGCCTGCCAGAACGGCGTGCGCTGCAGGGCGTCGCGGTACGCCGCATCCGCCTCGTTCACGTACAGCGCGACCGCCTCCGGCGAGGCGAATGCGACCGGCGCCATCGGCACCACGTGCAGACCGGTCGTCCACGCGTCGAGTCGCCGCGCCAGCGCCAGACCGACCGCACCGGCCGCGCCGAGCGCATCGGTGCGTCGCAGGTGGACGAGCAGGTCGAACGGGCAATTCGCTGCATTCGACATGACATGCTCCGGTAGTGCGGAAGCCATAGCTTACGGCGTCGCGTGCTTTGTCGCGCCTGATTCGCGACAATCGCTTCATTCCGAATCCGCTGGAGGCTCCCATGCACGCCCATGCCCGCATCGCCGTCGCCTTGCTGCTGTTGGTCGCCGTGTCGGCGCCGGCGCAGGCGGCGAAAGACCTGGATTGCCGGATGCGTTTCTCGCTGTCCGGCTGGTCGGTGTTCTACAAGGAAGCCTCCGGCGAAGGCACGATCACCTGCAGCAACGGCGACACGATGCGCGTGACGATCGAGGCGAAGGGCGGCGGGCTCACGTTCGGCAAATCGGAAATCCACGATGGCCTCGGCAAGTTCACCGAGGTCTACGACATCGAGGACGTGCTCGGCGCCTATGCGAGCGCCGGTGCGCACGCGGGCGCGGCGAAATCGGCCGAAGCGCAGGCGCTGACCAAGGGGCCGGTTTCGCTCGCGCTGTCGGGCAAGGGCACCGGCTGGGACATCGGCGTCGCGTTCGGCAAGTTCACGATCCGGCGCCGCTGAGCGGCGACGGTTGGCACGCGCGGCGGGTTGCGGTACGGTGGCTCATGTTGCGGTGCGCCATGCACCGTCGGAGTCCGTGATGACCGCGTCGATCGCGCCGCGCTACAGCGCCAGCGAGGAACTCGCCTCGAGCCTGATCCACGGGCTCGGCATCGTGCTGAGCATCGCCGGACTCGCGGCGCTCGTCGCGGTCGCCGCGCGTGCAGGCGATGCACGCCATGTCGCGAGCGTGTGCGTGTATGGCGCCAGCCTGATCCTGCTCTACACCGCTTCGACGCTGTACCACGGCATTCCGCACGAACGCGCGAAGCCGGTGCTGCGCGTGCTCGATCACGCCGCGATCTTCCTGCTCATCGCAGGCACCTACACGCCGTTCGCGCTGATCAGCCTGCGTGGCGCGTGGGGCTGGTCGCTGTTCGCGATCGTGTGGACGCTTGCGTTCGCCGGCATCGCGCTCGAATTCGCCGGCGTGAAGAGCCGCAAGATCATGGCGTCGCTGTACGTCGGTCTCGGCTGGGTCGGCCTGATCGCACTCAAGCCGCTGGTCGCGAGCATCGCGCCCGCGGGGTTGTGGCTGCTGTTCGGCGGCGGCGCTGCCTACACGCTCGGCGTGCCGTTCTACCTGAGCAGGCGCCTGCCGTTCAACCACGCGCTGTGGCATGCGTTCGTGCTGCTCGGCAGCGTGCTGCAGTTCTTCGCAGTGCTTTTCTACGTGTTGCCGCGCGCATGAGCGATGCCGCCTTCGTCGTGCATCGCGGCGGCTGCCACTGCGGCCGGGTGCGCTTCGAAGTCGAGGCCCCGGCGGTGATCGAGGCGCTCGATTGCAACTGCTCGATCTGCCGCATGAGCGGATTCCTGCACCTGATCGTTCCGGCCACGCGTTTCCACCTGCTCGCCGGTGCCGATGCGCTGACCGAATACACGTTCAACACCGGTACCGCCAGGCACCGCTTCTGCCGCCATTGCGGCATCAAGAGTTTCTACGTGCCGCGCTCGAACCCGGACGGGTTCGACGTCAACGTGCACTGTCTGGATCCGGCCACGATCGAGCGCATCGACGTCACCGCCTTCGACGATACCCGCCGCGAAGAAAGCGAAGCGGCGATCGCGCATCTCTCGCTCGGCTGAGAGTCCACCCGGAGCCCTCGTTCCGCTCTTCCGTCAGGTGAAGAACGCGAACGCGAACAGGCCGAGCATCGCGAAGCAGATCGCGAGCTTGGCGACCGCCCCGAGCAGGAAGCCGAGCCACGCGCCGACCCCGACCCCGGTCGCCTTGCGCAGGGTTCCGCCGGCGACGAGTTCGCCGACGAGCGCGCCGACGAACGGCCCGAGCAGCAGGCCGGGCAGGCCGAAGAACAGGCCGAGCAGGGTGCCGAGCGCGGCGCCGATCACCGCGTAGCGGCTCGCACCGACTTTCTTCGCGCCGAGCACGCCGGCGATGAAGTCGATGCCGATCGCGATCACCGTCAGCACGCCGAGCACGAACAGCGTGAACGCGCCGACGTGCGCGAAGCCGTCCGTCCATGCTGCGAGCAGCAGGCCGCAGAACAGCAGCGGTACACCGGGCAGCGCCGGCAGTACCGTGCCGATCAGGCCGACGACGACGAGGATCGTGGCGACGACGTACCAGAGTTGATGCAGATCCATTGGGTGCCGTTCCGTGTTCCGGGATCCCGCACTCTAGCCGTTTGCGGCAACGCCCGCGCTGTCATGGAAGCGGCGGAAGCCGCAATGCCTTTGCCATCAAGGAGAGCATCGCGCCTCGGGGCGCTCCCACAGCGAAGCGGCGGGCTGCAGCGTCGCATCGGCGCGTTGTTGTGGGAGCGCCGGAAGCCGCAATGCCTTGGCCATCAAGGAGAGCATCGCGCCTTCCGGCGCTCCCACAGCATGGCGGCGGGCTGCAGTGTCGCATCGGCGTGCTGTTGTGGAAGCGGCGGAAGCCGCAATGCTTTGGCCATCAGGGAGAGCATCGCGCCTTCCGGCGCTCCCACAGCGAAGCGGCGGGCTGCAGCGTCGCATCGGCGTGCTGTTGTGGGAGCGGCGGAAGCCGCGATGCTCTTGGCCTACACGCACTCAAGGCGGAACTCGATCGGCACCAGCCCCCACGCCGCGGTCGCCTTGCCGTTCTCCAGTACCGGCTTGAAATGTGCGTTGCGCACCGCGTCGCGCGCCGCTGCGTCGAGGCCCGCATGGCCCGAGCTGCGCGCGATCTCGATGCGCTGCACGTTGCCGTTTGCATCGACGAGCACGCTCAGCAGCACGCGACCCTGCTCGCGCTGGCGCAGCGACGCCACCGGGTAGCGCAGTTTCAGCGCGCCGTCGTAGGCGAGCTGGCGCGTTTCGCCGGCACCGCCGCCGATGCCGGCAACGGGTGCGTCGATCGGCGTGCTCGCGACCGGCGTGATGTCGACCGGGGGCGACGGCGTGGCGGGAGCCTGCACCTCGCTCCGCTGCGGCACCGTGGGCACCGGCGTCGGGCGCTGCGCCGCGCGATGCGCCGGCGTCGTGCGCGGCAACGGCTTCTGCTCCGGCGGAATCGGCGGCAACGGCAGCGGCTCGCTGTGCATGGTCGCCTCGACGATCGTCGCCGCAGGTCGCTGGGCCTGCATCGCCAGCGGAATCGCCAGCACGAGCGCCGCCGCCGCGTGCATCAGGAAACTCGTGCTCAGCGCCGCGATGCGCTGCCAGTCGGGTTGCGGATGATGGTCGGCTGCGCGGGTCGCCATGGTCGTACCTCCTCCGGTGGTGTGCGGAGAAGTAACGCGGCAGGGCGCGGCGCGGGGTTGCGGCAGGACTCAGCCGCCGTCCTCGTTCGCCGGCGGCTCGCCGACCGCGCGCGCGACGCGTTCCTCGAAACGGCCAAGGCCGCGACCCCAGACCGGCAAGGTGAGGTTCGAGAGTTGCATGAAGAGGCGCCAGCCGATCAACCAAAACGCGAAGAATGCGGGTGCGACGAGCGGCGTGCCGTGCTGCACGAACGCGTCATCGGTGTGCAGCACGAACACGCCGACGAGCAGCGCGCTGCCGAGCAGGAAGATCAGCGCGAACGGGTAGGTGAATCCGTAGCGAGCGGTCTCGCGTGGACCGAAGTCGAGATAGGCATCGATGTAGTCGCCGCGCCGCACGACATCGAGCAGCAGGAACGCGGTCGTGCCCAGCGCGGCGAGCGCCATCGGCGCCTGCGCGAACCGCAGCAGCAGTGCCGCCAGCCAGTCGTGCATCGACGACGCATCCGGTTTCGGCGCGATGCATTCGAGCAGGCCGAGCCCGAGCCCGCCCCACAGCAGCGCGAGGTGGATCGCGTAGCGCAGCGCAGTGAGCACGCGCGGTCGTTTGCCGTCCGTCGGCGCTGCCGCCGTCACGAGCACGCGCGCGATCACGGCGAGGCCGTACGCGCAGCCTTCGGCGAGGTACAGCAGGATCACGTCGACCGGCGCGAGCCGACCCGCGAGCCACAGCACCAGCGGCACCACGCTGCTCGCGACGATCAGCGCGGCCTGGCTCCACAAGCGCGCCGCGGGGGGTGGTGCCGGCAGCAGGTGCTGCAGGCCGCGCATCGTCGTCTTGTCCGATGCGGCGGCCTTCAGGAAGCGTTGGTAGTCGCGGGGATCGGGCACGGGCGCAGACGATCATCGAAGCCGCTGCGGCTCCAATGCGGTCACGCTACACACAGCCGGACGCCCACACAACCGGCGTCCGGCGCTATGCAAGCCTGAAGTCGTACGACGCGTCGCGTCGCGCACGCCTGCGATCAATGGTGGTGCAAGTCGACCTTCGCAACCTTGTCCGCATAGTCCTTGCGCGGGTCGACGCCGAACAGCATCTTCACGCCGGCGACGAGGTTGTTCTCGTTGAGCCAGACTTCCGCCTGGTCGGCGTCGAGTCGCAGCAGGACCAGTCGCGGGTCATCCTTGCCTTCGAACCATGCGGCGATGAACGGGTTCCACAGGCGGTCGATCACGGCGCGATCCTGGTCGATCGAAAGCGTTCCCTGCATGCTCGCGAACAGGTCATGGCCCTTGGACGAGAAGGCGGCGACTGCGCGCGCGCCGCCGCCGAGTGCGTTGACCATCGCGTTGTCGCGGCTCGTGAAGAACCACACGGGACCGTGACCGTCCTCGATGATCGCGGTCATCGGGCGCGTGTGGCCATCTTCGGCAGCCGAGAGCCCGAGCATCACGGTGCGGTCGGACTGCAGCGCTTTCCACAAGCGGGTTTCGAGTTCCTGCGGTGTCTTGCTCATGACGTACTCCTCCGATCGAAGGAGCCGATTGGAGGCTTCCCGCATTGAACGGCGTATTAGTGGCGCCGGTTTACGGACATCCGCGGTACAGGCTCGCGCGATCGCGTGGCCTAGGCCGCCGCCGCTGCGGCTTCGTCCTTGAGGCGCGTGAGCGCTTCGTCCGCGCGCAGATACACCCGCTCGATGCGATCGTCGGGCGCTTCCGCCGTCACACTCGCGCACAACACGGTCATGCCGCCCTCGCGCGTGAAGGTCTCGGCGCACTCGCGCAGGCGACGCTCCGTCTCCTGCGCGCCCGCATGCAGCACCGCGATGAAATCGGGGCTGTCCGTGGTCCGGTTCACGCTGTCGCCGCTGCGGGCCTTGAGCACGGCGCCGAAGCGCTGTTCGAGCGCCTGCAGCTGGCGTTCGACCGCGCGGTCGCCCATGCGCGCCACCGCCTCCGGCATGCCCTGGACCTGCAGGATCATCACCGTGAACGGCTCGCCCGGATGCGCCGCGGCGGATTCGGCGAATGCCACCGCGCGTTCGAGTTCGCGTTCGTGCAGGCGCGCGTCGAGCAGCGTCATGGTCAGGCGAGACAGCGCCGCGAGGCCCTTGCGCTGCCGCTCGTCGAGCCGGCGCGGCACCTCGTCGATCACGCACACCGTCCCCATCGCTTCGCCACCCGGAGCCACCAACGGCATGCCGGCGTAGAAGCGCACATGAGGGGCGCCGGTCACGTACGGGTTGGCGAGGAAGCGCGGATCCTGCTGCGCGTCCGGCACCTCCATCAGGTCCGACGGTGCCTCGATCGCACGCGCGCAGAACGCGTCCTCGCGTCGCGTCTGCGTCCCTTCGAGGCCGTGACTCGCCTTGAACCACTGGCGGTCGCGGTCGATGAGCGTGAGCAGCGCGATCGGCGTGTCGCACAGCGTCGAGGCAAGCTGCACGATGTCCTGGTACGCGGACTCGGGCAGCGTGTCGACGATGCGGTACATGTCGAGCACGCGTTGGCGTTCCGCTTCATCGGTATTGCGCATGGGCACTCCGCGTCATCCAGTCGCGCAAACGATACGTCATGCCGGCGCCGACGGTAAACGCGCATTTCCCGGTGCGTTCATGTGCCGGTCGGCGACGGTGTCCCTGCAGGCAAGCCGCCGGTCGTCACACGCGGCCGGTAACCGGCAGCAGCGCGCCCGTGATTGCGGATGCCCGATCGGAGACGAGGAACAGGATCACGTCCGCCAGCTGCTCCGGCTTCACCCATTTGTCGAAGTCCGCCTTCGGCATGTCGGCGCGATTCGGCGGCGTGTCGATGATGCTCGGCAGGATCGCGTTGACGGTGATGTTCGCGTCCTTGAGTTCTTCCGCGAGCGCTTCGGTCAAACGCATCACGCCGGCCTTCGACGCGGCGTACGCACCCATGCCGGCGGCGGCCTTGCTCGCCGCATTCGCGCCGATGTTCACGATGCGACCGGCCTTGCTCTGGCGCAGGTGCGGCAGCGCCGCCTTGCTCGCACAGACGGCGGTGCGCACGTTGATGCGGTAGAGCAGGTCCCAGGTATCGACGCTGCCGCCGGCGAGTGTCTCCCAGCGGAACGCGCCGGCGATGTTGACGAGTGCGTCGAGTCCGCCGAGCGCCTGCACGGCCGCATCGATCGCCTTGCGCGCGCCGTCCGCATCGGACAGGTCGACGCCACCGACGGCATGCACGCCGGCATCCTTGAGCGCCTGCGGCGCGGCGTCGGCGCGGTCGATCGCGACGACATGCGCGCCGGCCGCGCGCGCGACCTGTACGACGCTCGCACCGAGCGTGCCGAATCCACCCGTGATGGCGATGCGCTTGCCGTCCACACCCATGTCCGATCCTCCCTAGAAGAGACGCCGATCATAGTCGACATGGCCCGCAACGCGGCCAGAGTCGCTGGCAATGCCTCGATCCTGAATCGATGACGTCGCGGCCGGCCCGCTGCAAACCGGTGCACAATCGACGTCACCGCCTTGGCCGGAGAGGCCCTTGCACCAGGATCGATGGAGCCGGGTAGAAGAGCTGTTCGCGCGGGCTCTGGACATCGCGACGGACCAGCGGAATGCATTCCTCGCGGCCGCCTGCGACGACGCCGGACTCCGCGCCGAAGTCGAGGCGCTGCTGCGTGCCCATGATTCGCCCGGGCCGCTGGATTTCGCGCCGCGCATGGCCGCCGGAGCGGCGGTGCATCCTTCGCTGGCCGACGGCACGCGCGTCGGCGGCTGGCGGATCGGCAATCTGATCGGTCGCGGCGGCATGGGTGAGGTCTATGCGGCGACTCGCGCGGACGGCGGCTTCGAGCAGCGCGCCGCGCTGAAACTGCTGCGCTTCGAAGCTGCGGGCGAGCTGCAACGCTTTCATTCGGAACGGAGCATCCTCGCGCAGCTCGAGCATCCGGGCATCGCGCGGCTGCTGGATGGCGGGGTCGCGCCGGATGGCCGCCCCTATACGGTGATGGAGCACGTCGCCGGACAGTCGCTCGCCGACTACTGCCGCGCACGCAGGCCGTCATTGCGCGAACGCCTGGCATTGTTCACGCAGGTCTGCGCCGCGGTCGCCTACGCGCACCGCAACCTCGTCGTCCATCGCGACCTGAAGCCGGCGAACATCCTCGTCGATGCGGGCGGCAACGTGAAGCTGCTCGACTTCGGCATCGCCAAGTTGCTCGACGCGAGCGCGACGAATGCCGACGCCGACCTGACGGTCGCGCCGTTCACGCCCGACTACGCCGCACCGGAACAACTGGTCGGCGAGGCGGTCACGACGGCGACGGATGTGTACGCGCTCGGCGTCGTCCTGTTCGAACTCCTCACCGACACCTTGCCGCTGCGCACGCGCGGACTGCCGTCGACGCAGGTGCTCAAGGTGTTGCTCGATCGCACCGCGCCGGCGCCGAGCCAGGTCGCACGTGACAACCCGGCCTCGCCGGTGCCGGCGGCGCAGATTGCCGGCGATCTCGATGCGATCGTGGCCAAATGCCTGCGCAAGGAACCGGCGCATCGCTACGAAACCGTGGTCGGCTTGGCGCGCGACATCGATAGGCACCTGCGCAACGAACCCGTGGCCGCGCGCGAAGGCGCGCGCCTGTACGTCGCGGGCCGCCTGCTGCATCGTTTCCGATGGGCCGTCGCGGCGACCGCCGCCCTCGTGCTTGCGCTCGGCGCGGGGCTCGCGGGAACGCTCTGGCAGGCGCGGCGCGCGGAAACGCAGGCGCGCACGTCCGCCGCGGTGCAGACCTTCATCGGCGACCTGTTCCGCGCCAACACGAGCCGCCAGGACGATCCGGTCAAGGCGCGCATGACGACCGCGCGCGAGCTGCTCGACCTCGGCGCGAAGAAGATCGAGACGTCGATGGGCGATGCGCCGGCCGCGAAGCTCGGCGTACTCAAGTTGCTCGGGCAGCTGTACGACGACCTCGCGCTCGACGACGAGTCGGTGCGCCTGCGCCGCCAGGCGGTCGACCTCGCGCGCAGCCTGCATGGGGACGATTCGCCCGACGTCGCGGGCGCGCTGCTCGAACTCGCCGGCTCGATGCACTACACGAAGAGCGATACTGGCGAACGCGAGAAGCTGCTCGCGCAGGCGAGCGCGATCCTCGATCGCGCCGGCGACCATTCCTCGGTCGTGCGCGGCTTGCTGCTGCAGAAACTGTCCGAACACTACTACGGCAGCGATCCGGGCAAGGCGCTCGCGTCCGCGCAGGAAGCGGTACGCCTGTTCGAAGCACGACCACCGTCGGCAAACCTGGCCGAGTCGCTGTTCGTGCGCGGCCTCGGCGAGCACGCCGTCGGCCAGGACCACGAGGCGATCGCGTCGCTGTCGCGCGCGATCGAGGTGTCGCGCAGCGTCGATGGATCGCCCAACCCGAGCCTGCCGCGCTACTACGCCTATCTTGGCCAATACCAGTACCGCAGCCAGGACATCGCGGCGGCCGAAGCGAGCACGCGGCTCGCGCTGCAGATGGCCGTCGCGGTGAATGGCGACAACCACGTCGACACGCTCGAAACGGAGTTGCGCCTCGGCCGCCTGCTGTTCGATTCGGGCAAGACGCAGGAAGGGCTCGCGCTGCTGCTCAGCGCGAAGAACCGCGCACTCGCGATCCGCGGCGCGGAAGACCCCGACCACGTGCCGCTCGCGTTGATGGAACACGGGTCGGCGCTGGTGCGCTTCGGCCTGCCCGAGGCCGGCATGACCGACCTCGCGGCGGCGCTCGCAAACCGACGCGCACACCGTGCGGCGACGACCTATCTCGCCACCGTGCTCGAAACGAATGCAGCGGGTGCGATCGAGCTTGGCCGCTACGACGAAGCCGCCGCGTCGCTCGATGAAGCGAGCCGGATCAAGACCGCCAACGGCGTGAAGCCGCGCACGACGCGCACCAACTACAACGTCCTCGTGCGCCTGCGCCTTGCGCTCGCCCAAGGCCAGCTCGAAACGGCGCGTTCGTTGCTCGACGACGTCTTCGTCGATCCCGCGGAAAAGTCCGCGGTCTCGTTCACCGCGATGGACCACGACCTCGCCGCCGCCGAAGTGGAGCTGGCGGCGGGTGGAAACGCGGCAGCGGCGGCGCTCGCGCGCGGCGTGCGCGAGCGCATCGAACGCAGCGGCCTCGCCGAGTGGCTCGGCCTGTACTTGCTGCGCAGCGAATTCATCGAAGGCGCCGCGCTGCTGGCCCAGGACCAGGCCGCATCCGCGGCGCCGCATCTGCAAAGCGCATTGGCGGCGCGCGAGAAACTGTTCGCGCCGGCAAGCCCGAAGATTGCCGAGGCCGAGATCGCGCTGGCGCGCTGCGATCTCGCGCTCGGCGACGTGGCGCCCGCGCAGGCGCTGGCCGCCGCCGCGGCGGCGATCCACGCGTCGCACAAGGACCTCGGCGAGCAGTACCGCGCACCGCTGCGCGACCTGCAGATGGCGCTGGCGCAACGTCGGGGCTGAATCGATCGCCGCAGGCGTCGGCTAGCCCGCATCCGCGAGTTCGCGGTGCAGCCAGGCGCGCGCGAGCGTCCAGTCGCGCCGCACCGTTCGTTCGGAGATGTCGAGCGCGCGCGCCGTTTCGGCGTCGTCGTAACCGGCGAAGTAGCGGCATTCGACCACCTGCGCCAGGCGCAGCGAATCCTTGGCGAGTCGGGCGAGCGCATCGTTCAGCGCGACCAGGGTCGCGTCGTCGTCGGCGGCGACGTCGAGGGCCGCGGTGATCGGCACGTGCACGGCGCCGTCGCCACGTTTCTCCGCCAGCTTCGCGACGGCGTGGCTGACCAGCGCATGGCGCATCGCGAGCGCGGCCGCGCGCAGGAAATGTTCGTCGGTGTTCCAGCCCTTGCTCCCGCGCAACTTGAGGTAGGCCTCGTTCACGAGCGCCGTCGTCTGCAGCGTCGCACCGGCACTGACCCGGCCACGCTCGCGATGCGCGAGCCGCTTGAGGTCGGCGTGGAACAGCGGCATCAGGCGATCGGCGAGCACGCACACGTCCGGCGACAGCGTCGCATCCCAGTGCACCGGATCGCTCGGAACCGCGGGGTCCACTCCAGTCATGCCCGGATGATACCCAACCCGCCGTGCCCCCGCTGCCGTCGGCTGCGCCGATGGCCGGATCCGGCGCGCTTTGCGGTTCCAACAGGGTAGACCGTTCCGATGCGCTTCCCCCGGCGCCCGGACGGCCCCCAACGCGGCTTGCAGGAAGCGCATCGAGAGGAGATCGGCAATGAAGCAAATGAGTACGTGGGCGGCCCTGGTCGCATGGTCACTCGGCAGTGCGTTCGCATTGCAGGCGCATGCGCAGTCGAGCGGCGGCCCCTACGACATCAAGGCCGTCGTCATCGCGGGCGGCGGCAGCCCCATCGCCGGCGGAAATTTCCAGATCAGCAGCACGATCGGACAGGCCGCCACGTCGACCTTGTCCGGCGCGGGCTTCGTCATCGTCGACGGGTTCTGGGCACCGGTCGGCGGCCTGCTCGGCGACGTCATATTCGCCAACGGTTTCGATTCCTTCTGATTACACCCTTTCGACCTTTTCCAAGGAGTGCACCATGCGTGTTTCCCCACTTGTCCGCGCGACGCTCGTCGCCTGCATGTTCCTCGCCGCCGCCGGCAGCGCGTCCGCGCAGACGCTCGGTTCCGCCATCACCTACCAGGGCACGTTCGCCGATGCCGGCGTGCCCGCCAGCGGCGCGTATGATTTCGAGTTCGCGCTGTTCACGGTCGCCTCCGGCGGCAGCGCGGTGCAGACCGTCACCAAGACCGGCGTGGTCGTGAATGGCGGCCTCGTCAACACGCTCGTCGACTTCGGCGCGGCCACCTACAACGGCCAGGTCAAATGGATCGAGGTGCACGTGCGCCATGCCGGCGGCGGCAGCTACACCACGCTCGCGCCGCGCCAGGCGCTGACCGCGGCACCGTACGCGATGGGCCTGCCGATGCCGTTCGCGCGCGTCGTCAACACCGGTTCCGCGCCGTCGTTCCAGATCGAGAATGCCGATGGCGGCAGTGCGATCAAGGGCGTCATCACGAGCAACTCCGGCTTCTCGGCGGTCGCCGGCAGCTCGCCCGGCGGCCCCGGCGTCAACGGTGAAAGCACCAGCAGCGCGGGCGTGCGCGGCACCAGCACCAACAGCGACGGCGTGCGCGGCCTCGGCAACATCGGCGTGCATGGCGTCGGCAGCACCGGCGTGTGGGCCGAAGGCGGCCTGCTCGCGACCGACAGCATCTCGTGCAACAGCGCCGGCGCATGCCAGAGCGTGATGAACATCCGCAACGACACGATCGGCAACCTCATCATCGCGAGTTCCGGCACGCCCTCGACCGACGTGTTCCGCGTCAACGGCAACGGTTCGGTGTTCGCCAACGGCGACTACAACGCCGGTGGCGCCGACGTCGCCGAGTACGTGCCCTTCAGCGAGAAGCTGGAACCCGGCGACGTCGTCGAGATCGACGAAGACGACGGCCAATCGTTCCGCCTGTCGTCGCGCCCGAACAGCCATTCCGTCGGCGGCGTGATTTCGACCAGGCCCGGCGTGTCGCTCAACACGACGACCGCGGAAGAATCCGCCGCTAAGGGCATGCCGCGGCTCGCGCTGAGTGGCCGCGTGCCGGTGAAGGTGACGTCGGAGAACGGCCCGATCCGCGCCGGCGACCTGCTCGTCTCCTCGTCGCGGCCGGGTCGCGCGATGCGCGCACCCGCGATGCCGGCACCCGGCACCGTGATCGGCAAGGCGATGCAGAAACTCGACAGCGCCACCGGCGAGATCGAGATGCTGGTCATGCTGCGCTGAGCGCAGCACCGGCGCGCTTGCAGGTCATCCCTGCCTGCAAGCGTGCCGGGACCGGTGCTTCGACGGCTCCCGCGCGAATCCACTTCGTACCGCTGCACGGAACATCCCGATGAGTGATTGTCCATTTCCTGCGTCACGCGTTCGCGCGACGACACGCCGTGCACCCCGTACCTTCACGCGCCATGTCGCCGCCGCGCTGCTGGGCATCGGCTGCATGTCCGCGATGGCGGATACATACGTCGTCACCAACACCGCCGACAGCGGTGCCGGCAGCCTGCGCCAGGCGATCCTCGACGCCAACGCGCACCAGGTCACCGCGGGCAGCCAGTGCGCGCGGCACACGATCACGTTCAACATCGCCGGCGCGGCGCCACACACGATCCAGCCCCTGTCGCCATTGCCGACGATCCGGATCCCGATCACGTTCGACGGCTACTCGCAGCCGGGATCGAGCGAGAACACCGCGTTCACCGGCAGCAATGCCGTGATCGCGATCGAACTCGACGGAAGTTTCGCCGGCAACACCGACGCGTTCGTCGTCGGCGCGGCGATACCCGGGTCCGGCCTGTGTCCCGGCAACACCAGCCGCTTCAGCGGACTCGTGATCAACCGCTTCGCGGGCGCCGCGATCTCGATGGGCGAAGAGACGTGCCCGGTCGGACAGTTCTGCAACAGCGGCGGCGTGCTCATCCAGGGCAACTACATCGGTACCGACGTCACCGGCACGCACGCGCGCGGCAACGGCATCGCGCTCGCGCGCCCGGCGCTGGTGTTCGGCACCAGCAGCGTGGTCAACGTGGTCGGCGACCAGACGCTGCAGAACGGCGGCCCAAGTTCACCGCGTCCGCAGTCGCGCAACGTGATCTCCGGCAACGGCGACGACGCGATCCTCATGTTCTCGATCTCGGCCGATTCCGGCAGCGGCCTGTCGCAGTCGCACACGATCCGCAACAACTACATCGGCGTGGATGCGACCGGTTCGGCCGCGCTGCCCAACGCCGGTCGCGGCATCACGATGGCGGCGAACAGCTCGGGCGCGCAGATCCAGGACAACCTGATCAGCGCCAATCTCGGCGACGGCGTCGCCGTGCTCGACAGTCCGTTTCCGGGCACCGCGGTGATCGGCAATGGCATCGGCATCGGCATCGCGGGCCAGCCGCTCGGCAATGGCGGACATGGCGTGCTCGTCGCAAACGACGCCACCGGCGTCACCGTCGGCGGCCGCCTGCTGTTCGCGCCGACTGCCGCCGCGATTTCCAACAACGGCGGCGCCGGCCTGTTCGTCGACGACGCCGCGATCGTCGATGCAGGCAACCTGTCGAGCGCCCACAACGGCGGCCTCGCACTCGACCTCGCACCGGTCGGCGTGAATGCCAACGACGCGGGCGACGCCGACACCGGGCCGAACGAATTGCTCAACCGTCCATTCCTCACCGCGGCCGTGCCGGACGCAGGCAGCCAGGTCGGCCACGTCGCCGGCTCGATCGACGCGGTGCCGAACAGCACCTACGAAATCCATTTCTATCTCAACGACAGTTGCGACGCAGGCGGCTCCGGCGGCGGCCAGACCCTGTTTCCGTCCACGTTCGCAAGCTTGACCACCGACGCGACCGGCCATGCCGCCTTCAACCAGGCGGCGCAGTTCCTGCCCGCAGGCCGCCACCTCACCGCACTCGCGCGCGCGTTCTCGACCACGGCCGTGATCCCTGCGCTGATGACCTCGGAGTTCTCCAACTGCGTGTTGATCGGAGCGGGGGATACGATCTTCGCCGATGGGTTCGATTGACGAGAATTTCTGAAGGCGTCATGTGCTTCATTGCCGGCGGACGCGTCCCGCACGCGAACGATGAGCGTTGTGTGATCGCCGTCACGATTCGAAAGTCGATAGCAAATGTCCTACATATATAACTTATTTGCCCGTATACGATGCTTCTTGTCCGCGTCGTGCCTCGGGGTGAACCGTGAAAGCCGCATTGAAGCTGGTCATGTTGGCTGCATTCGTGCTGCTGTCAAAGCAGTCTTTCGCGGGCTGTTCCATCGAGTACTCGTTCTGGGCGCCGTATCCGACCCACCAGGTGATCTACTCCGGCTGCAGTAACCAGCAGGATGCGTTGGACGCATGCAGTGCCTTCACGACACTTCACGGATATACACCTAATGAGTTCTGCATCTGGGGCTGGGGTCCTGGATATCACGCGGGCAACCTCTATTTTCACTATCCGGACACGGCCGTTCCGTTTGCCCTAGAGCATTTCTTGATTCCGTCGGTAGTGATTCCAGACAAGAACTCGGGTCATTCCTGTCCCGATCCGTGTGTAGCGGACCCGGTGAACCCGGGCGTCGGCAACAAGACGGAAACGAGGGTGGAATTCGCGGGCACTGGCATCTTTCCTCTGAGATTTTCATGGACGTACAACAGCCTCGACTCGTGGCCCGGCAACTATCCCATCTCGATCGTTGGCCGCCATCGCGCACATACATATTCGTGGTCGATCGAGTTGCATAGCCAGGGATTGCTCAAGCCCGTAGCCACGGTGCATCTGCCCGACGGCAAGGGGGTGTATTTCACGCAAGCTTTACCAGGCGGTCCATGGGTCGCTGACGGAGAATCGAAGACCAAGCTTACGGTCAATCCCGATCCTTCCGCCGCTTGGCAAGTAGAGGATGAATGGGGTGGTCGCGAGTGGTTTGACAGCAATGGACGCCTTCTCAGCCTCTTCGACGTCGCCGGTAAGAAACAGTCGGTCACCTATGACGTCTCGGGGCGCCTCGCGACCGTCACGGATCCCAATGGACGCGTGCTGACATTCTCGTACAACTCCGCGGGCTTGCTTTCAACGCTGCAGACACCCGATGGAAACCAGATCGGTTTCGCATACACGACGTCCTCCGACTTGTCGACTGTGACCTATCCCGGCGGTTCGACACGGCAGTATCTGTATGACGAGTCGCCATACAGTGGTGCGTCGCCAGCGGGTTTGCTGACTGGGGAGATTGACGAACTCAATGTGCGCCACTCGACGACGTGGTACGACTCGAGCATGCGCGCAACGGCAACGTCTCTGGCGGGATCCGTCGATTCGTACGGAATCTCCTACTTGCCGCCGGATGCTGTAGGCGACTACAACAGATCAAATGTCACGCAACCGTTGGGCGCCACGCAGGAAACGAAGTACGTGCTCGTGGCCGGAGTGGTTCGTCCTCGTGTCGTGACGACGAGCTGCACCGGCTGTCAGACGCAGCAGAAAACGTACAGCTACGATTCCGCGGGACTTTTGCAAACACGAGTCGAAGGTGGAAACCAGACCGACTACACCTACGACAGCCGCGGGGTCGTGACATCTCGGATTGACGCCTCGAATGCATCCGGCCCAGATGCAGGCGTCAAGCGAACGACGGAAACCACATGGGATTCGAGCTTCCGCGTTCCGACACTGCGAACTGTCAAGAACTATCTCGGAACGATCGAATCCTTGACGAAATGGACCTACAACACGCGCGGCCAGGCGACCGCGCGCTGCGGGATCGACAACGCCGTCAGCGGCGCCAACAGCTACACCTGCGGCTCGTCCACGAATGCGCCCGCCGGCGTGCGCCAGACGAAAACGACCTACTGCGAAGCCTCCGACGTCACCGCAGGCGCTTGCCCACTCGTCGGCCTCGTCACCTCCACCAATGGCGCGCGCCTGACCACGAATGCCGGCATGGGCGGTCTCGATGACACCACGACCTACACCTACCGCATGGCCGACGATTCGACCTGCGCCACGAACGGCGCCTGCACCTACCGCAAGGGCGACCTCTGGAAAGTCACCAACGCGCTCGGACAGGTCACCGAATACGTCAGCTACGACAAGAACGGCCGCGTCGCGCGCACGAAGGACGCGAACGGCACCTACACCGACTTCACCTACCACGCGCGTGGCTGGCTCACCGACCGCATCGTGCGCGCGAGTGCGAGTGGAACCCCCGGCGCGGGCGACGCGACGATGCACATCGACTACGACGCGGTCGGCAATGTCACGAAGGTGACCCAGCCGGATGGCGCGTACCTGCAATACACCTACGATGACGCCCATCGATTGCTGAAGATCAACGACAACCTCGCCAACACGATCGACTACTGCCCGGGTGGCGTCGGCAACGCGGACTGCCTCGACGCTGCCGGCCACCGCAAGGTCGAGCAGGTCAAGGATCCGTCCAATGCGGTCAAGCGCCAGCTGCATCGCGTCTACAACCAGCTCGGCCAGTTGACCCAGGTGCTCAACGCGGCGAATGTGCCGGTCGAGACCTCCGCCGGCATCGGTGGATCCGGCATCGCCGATGGCTACGACGGCAACGGCAACCGCATCCTCAAGGACGACGGCCTCGGCATCCGCACGGAGCAGGACGTCGACCCGCTCAATCGCCTCAAGACGACGATCCAGAACCTGGCTGGTACAGATCCGGCGACGCAGAACGCGACCACCGGCTACACCTACGACACGCGCGACAACCTGCGCCAGGTCACCGATCCGGATGGCCTCAACACCAACTACACCTACGACGGCCTCAACAACCTCACCGCGCTCGACAGCCCCGACACCGGCCACACCGGCTACACCTACGACGCCGCCGGCAACCGCATCAGCCAGACCGACAACCGCGGGGTCACCAGCACCTACACCTACGACCGCTTGAACCGGCTGACCGCGATCGGCTATCCGACCACCAGCCTCAACGTCACCTATGCCTACGACCAGGCCGACGGCACCACCGGCTGCAGCGGCTCGTTCCCGCTCGGTCGCCTGACCCGGATGACCGATTCCTCGGGCAGCACGACGTATTGCTACGACCGTCGCGGCAATGTGCTGAAGAAGACGCAGGTCGCCAATGGCGTCAGCCTCGTCACGCAGTACACCTACACGGTTGCGGATCGGCTGGCGACGGTCACCTATCCGAGTGGGGGAGTCGCAACCTACACGCGCGATGCGCTCGGTCGCGTCAACGTGGTGCAGTGGTCGACCACCACGGGCGCCAAGAATACGAACGTCATCAGCAATGCAACCTACTTCCCGTTTGGTCCCCTCAATGTGCTGACCTTCGGAAACGGCCGCACGCTGGCCAAGAACTACGACCAGGACTACGCGATCAGCACGATCAGCGGCACGCCATCGCCCGGCAACGCGTTGACGCTGTACCTCGGCGTGGACGTGATGGGCGACATCGTGAGCGCGAAGGAAACGCTGAGCATCCACCCGGACCGCGTCTACGGTTACGACCCGCTATACCGCCTGACCGATGCGCAGACCGGTGTCGGCGGCCCGGTGGAAAGCTACACCTACAACAAGACCGGCGATCGCCTGAGCGCGAGCCTCAATGGCGCGTCACCGACGGCCTATTCCTACGCCGCCGGCACGCACCACCTTGCCAGCGTCGGCGGCGTCGCGCGCACCTACGACCTCAACGGCAACACGCAGACCGGTACGGCAACAGGGCTCACCCTCGGCTACGACAACCGCAACCGCCTCACCAGCGCGGTCAACGGCACCATGAGTGCGAGCTACGCGATCAGCGGTCGCGGCGAACGCGTCGGCAAGACGGTGACGGTGAGCGGCACGCCGACCACGACCTTGTTCGCCTATGACGAGGGCGGGCGGCTGATTGGCGAATACAGCGGCACCGGTGTCGCGCAGGCGGAATACATTTATCTCGACTCGACCCCGGTCGGCGTGGTGAAGGGCGGGGTGCTGTATTACATCGAAACCGATCACCTCGGGACGCCGAGGCAGGTGGTGAAGCCGACCGGCAATGTCGTGGTGTGGAAGTGGGACTTCCTGCAGAACACGTTTGGCAACAGCACGCCGAATCAGGATCCGGATGGGGACTCGGTGCAGTTCGTGCTGGGGTTGAGGTTTCCGGGGCAATACTTCGATGCGGAGACGGGACTAGGCTACAACTATTTCCGGGATTACGAGGCCGGGACTGGCCGGTATGTTGAGAGTGATGCGATTGGCCTTCTGGGTGGCGCGAATACTTTTGCATACGTCCGCTCGAATCCAGTGCGGCGCGTAGATCATTCGGGCCTGTTCTCCTCCGCCGATGCACTCTTGGTCGATTGGTATTTACATGGCGATGGACAATTCGTAGACATTTCTGCATGGTGTGGTGACTATTTGGCGGATCCCGTTGTACAGGCAGTAACTGCTCGACTGAAGCTGAAAGCGTACGCGCATGCGAAAACACTTGCCAACGCAGGGTTCAGTGGCGCTGAAGTATGGAGCTACGAAGAAACCAACGAGCTTTGGATAACGTCGATCTATTCATTTGGAAATGGCTCAAGAAAGTCAGACGTCGCATGCATCTTTTCAGGAAATGGATGTTGCGTTACTGGTATATGCGCGCTCCAACATTCGACAAAAGACTTGTTCAAAGACCCACTTGACCTTCGCCAATTTTGGCATTTGCCCGCATGGGCTGCAGATGTAGGAATTCCTTTCTGGTTTGGTCTTTCTTGTATCGAGAAATTTTCGGTTTATGCTTGCAAATGATGAACAAAAAGGCTGTTGTATCATTCTTTTCTGGGGCGGTGGCAGTCTATCTAGTAGTAGTTCTTGCGCGCATCCAGCTCTATTCAATGCACATCGGGCACTACAATACGCATCCGACAACCGGACTTGTTCTGACGCCGATAGTTGCAGGATGCGCGTACGCGCTCGGGTTGTTGGGTATTGTCCTAGTTCAGAAATTTGTCACATTGAAGCCCACTCTGCTCGGTGTCTTTTGCTATGGCGCTTGGTGCGCCTTGCCTGTCGGGCAATTCTTGCCGGAGCCTGTAAGGCCCAATTGGGTTCTCTTAATGGCCGTCACGCTTCCGCCGGTCTTGTTCCTGCTTCGCGGTAAACGTCGTTGCTGATAGCAGCAGCTAAAAGACAAAAGGGGACAAAAGGGGACGGAGTGGACCACCTCTGATTTTTCGTACGCCACAAAGCGAGGACAATCCTCGCGGATGGAGTGCGCCCGATGAGCCGAACATATAGCGCGACGATGGGACTGCTGTGCTTGGCTTGCGGAGCGGGGTTTGCGTTCGATTGTCCATCTATCTCGGTCGTCGCGGCGATCCTTGGCCTAACGATGCTCGGGGTCCGATACCGCGAAGGCCGATAGCAATTTGGGTGTCGTCGGAAGGCCAGGCGCATCGCAGATCACGGATGTGCGCATCGCCCCGTTCTGTTTCGATCATCGCCTGGAAACGATTGCGAAGACGCGCGCCAATTGACCGCGGCCCGGTAGCGCCTATTTCGCCCGCGCAATCGCCCCCCGCACCAACCGCGCCAACACCCGCTCGCCCACTGACTGCGGCTGCGCCAGCGCAAGCCGCGCGAGTAGCGGTGTGTCTTCCGCACGACCGCCCGGCGCCAGCAACGCACCCAGCAACGCCGGCCAGCGGCGGGGTTCGGCGACGTGTGCCTTGAGCCACAACAGCGCCGGCAGGATGCGCCGCTCGGTCGCGTCGAAATCGCTGCCGAACGGGAAGGTCGGCAGCAGGCCTGCGCTCACTTGCGGGCGCAGGCGCTCGGCAAGTGCTTCGGGCGTGTTCGCACGCCACGCATCCGGCACGCGGAAATCGCGCGCGAGCTTGCCATTGCGGATCGCCGTGGCCGCGAGCTCGTCGACGAAGCGCGCATCGCTGATCGCGAGCATCGCCTGCACGCAGGCTTCGTCCGAGCGCCCGCGCAGGTCCGCGATGCCGTATTCAGTGATGTAGACATCGCGCAGGTGGCGCGGGATCGTCGTGTAGCCGTAGTTCCAGCGGATGTTCGACTCGACCTTGCGCCCGCTCTTGCGCGTTGCGCGCAGCAGCAGCACCGACCGTCCACCCGCCAGCGCATGCGCCATCGCGACGAAGTTGTACTGCCCGCCGACGCCGCTGACGACGCGCCCGTCCTCGAGCGCATCCGACGTCGCCGCGCCGAGCAGGGTCGCCATCATGCAGGTGTTGAAGAAGCGCGCATCGCGGCGTTGCAACGCATCGAGCTGCTCGCGTCCGCCGTAGAGCTGGTTGACGTCGGACACCGCGCTCATCGCCAGCCCGCTGTAGTCCTCGCCTTGGAGTTCGCGCAGCCACGCGTAGAACTCCTTCGAACCGAGGTAGAACGCGCCCTTGAGGTAATGGCCGTTGCGCAGTTTCGACGGATCGACCGCGGCGCCGGTGGCGAGCGCGTGTTCCACCTCCATGTCGTCGTACACCGTGCGCTTGAGGATGCCCGCGCGGCGCAGGTGCATGAAGCCGTCCATGATCATCTCGCTCGCGCCGTACAGGCCGTGCACGAACGCTCCCGTGCCACCCCAGCGGCCGGGCAACGGGTGCGCCTGGGTGCCGCCGCGCAGTGCCGCGAGCGTGGCGAGGTAGTCGGCATTGCGCTGGTGCCGCAGCAGCAGCGCGTGCACGATCGCATCCGACAATGCGCCGATGCCGATCTGCAGCGTGCCGCCGTCGCGCACGAGCGAACTCGCGTGCAGGCCGATCGCGTATTCGGTCAGGTCCACCGCATTGCGCGGCAGCGCGAACAACTCCTGCCGCGGCAGGCTGCCGTCGACGAGGGCATCGAAGAACTCCGGCCCCACCTCCGCCGCGCCACTGAGGAACGGCAGGTCCGGGTGCACCACGCCGATGATCAATGGGCGCTGCCCGCCGTTCGCGGCGATCGCCTTGATCACGTCGAGCGTCACATCCGGATTGCACGACAGGCTGTAGCGCGCCGAGGGCCCGCTGCCGCGCGTGGCGACCAGCTGCACGATCGCGTGCAGGTTCGCGTGTTCGGCCAGGTCGCGCGCGACCGAGGTGTAGTTGATGCTCGCGTACTCGCGCTGCGCGCGCTCCGCATGCATCATCGCGCCCGACATGAAGTAGAACTCCTCCACGTGCACGTTCGCCGGCACGCGGTTCGCCTTCATGTCGACCGCATAATCGAGGCGCGGATAGTCGGCGCCGAACTGGCGCGCGAGGAACGGCCCGAGGAACCGCCGCTCGAGATCGCTTGCCGCCGCCGGCAGGTCGAGCGAGAGCGCCGTGTACAAGGTCAGCCGCCGCGCCGGCTCCGCCTTGAAGCGCGCATACAGCGCATTGAGCAGGTGGTTCGGCTTGCCGAGCCCAAGCGGCGCGGCGACTGCGACCGCGTCACCCCCGCGCTGGAGGATGCGTGCGACGGCGTCGTCGATGGAGAGCAGTTCCGTGTTCACTAGGGCTCCCTGGCGAGCTGCGTGCGGGCAGGGTAGCGCATGCATCCATCGACGGCATGTTGCGCCGCCAGCGGGTCGAGGAAAAGTGGGGTCGTGACGCCGCACCCCTCGCGTTAGGATGCGCTCCCCGCCCGCATCCGCGCGATCGCCGATGACCGTGTCCTGCACCAACTGCTCCGTGCCCCTCGAAGGCCGCTACTGCGCGAGCTGCGGGCAGAAGCGTTTCGAAGCCGCGGACCGGCGCTTCGGCCATCTGCTCGGCGAGTTCGTGCACGGGCTGACCGACCTCGATGGGCGCGTATGGCGCTCGCTGCTCGCGCTGCTGTTCCGTCCCGGCCTGCTGTCGCTCGACTACAACGAGGGCCGCCGCGCGCGCTGGCTGTCGCCGGTGACGCTGTTCCTCGCGGTCAACGTGGTCTACTTCATCCTGCCGTTGCACGGCGACTACGCGATGCAGTTCAGCCGCCAGGTCACGCCGCGCATCGCGATCGCGGCGGCCGACCCCGGCACGGACACGAGCATGTATGCGCGCAACGCGCAGGCGCACAGTGCATTGACGGAATCCTGGGTCGACCGCGAAGCCGCCCGGCTCGATCCCGACCACCACGGCGACGGTTACCGCAAGTTGCGTGAACGCTACGACGCGCGCGCGGACGACGTGAGCAAGGCGCTCGTCATCCTGCACCTGCCGTTCGTCGCGCTCGTCCTCGCGCTGCTCTACGCCGACCGGCGCCACTACTACGCCGAACACTTCGTGGTGACGCTGCACTACTTCGCGTTCGCGCTGCTCATGGTGACGACGCTCGTGCACGTCATCACCGTGCTGCAATCGCTGGTCCCGTCATTTGACGCGATCGTTCCGATGTCCGCGCTCGACTGGGTCGCGCGCTTCCTCTACGCGCTCTACGCGGTGCTCATGCTGCATCGCGCCTACCGCACCGGATGGGTGCGCGCCGTCGCATCGGCTGCCGCGCTCATCGCGGCGATGATCGCGGTCAACCTCTACATCTACAGGCCGGTGCAGTTCGTCGTCACGTTGTGGGTGGCGATGTACACAGCCTGACGCTCCCCTCGCTTCGAGGCCGAATCGGAGCGTGCGACTTGAGAGTCTGGCGGCAAGCGCCGTCTCGCCGCCGGTCGTCGTGATACGCGCAATTGAACAGCCGGTGCCGCCGGGCTCGAAGCGCTCGGCGGCACCCCGCGTGTGCTACGCGGCAAAAGGATGGCCAGCCTTCTGTTTCAGGCGCCTCCCACTTGACCACCCATTTTTGTGGCAATCCATCGGATGGCGAACTCTGATGTTTGAGAGGTTACACAGGAAAACCGATCTATCTTTTTCCTTGAATTGCAGCCGCGCTAAAGTCGAAGAAGTAGCGAAATTCCTACTTGCCGGCATGTCGACAGCGTGCAACCATCTTCAACGGTTTGCGGGGAGATGCATGGTCTGCCGAGTTTGCGCGGATTGTGCATGCAGACCGACTCTGCGCGTTGCGTGCATTCGCCAATCGGGTGCTGGGGTTGATCTTGAAGTTTTTCAGATGCTGCCGCTTCGTGCTGGCCGTGCTCAGCGTTGCTGCGGCGACGGCGGGCGCCGAATCGGCGCGCTCATATGCTGTCGTTGCGATGGCGGCAGATGTGCAGACGATGGTCGTCCGCGATAGCGAAGGACGACTGGTGTCTTGTGCCAGGGGTGATGTCGTAGCTGGCACGGAGTGGCGCGTGGTGAACGTGCGCGGTGGTTCGGCGACGCTGGAAGGGGTGCAGCGGCAGGCCGGTGCCAAGGTCGAGCTGCGCGTGAACGTTGGTGAGCGGTTTGATCCACACGTGCCACTCACCACGCACGAATCTGTGGCGGCACCCCTAGGCAGCGCGCGCATTTTGCCAACGGTACGTCAGGGAATGAAATAGCCAAGACTCCAGGGAGGGATCATGCGCACGTACCTTTCGGCGACGTTGTCGCGTTTCATATGGGCTGTCTGTGCCGGGCTCGCATTGGTGCACGCGCGAGCGGATGAAGCGCCGCGCGAGTTGCAGGATTGCGTGCAGACGGTCGAGCCGCGTTCCGGCAAGGCGGCTGCCGGTACGCCTCTGATCGGCGCGGCCGAGGACATCGGCAACGTCAGCGTGATGGAAGTCAGTGGCGACTACCGCAAGGGCTTCAACGAGCCGCGCAGGCAGGCGGCGACACGCTTCTACCAGACGCACGAAGATCGTTACGACTTCCTCGTCGTGTTCACGACCTTTGAATTCGATACCGGCGCCGCACTTGCGTTTCACAATCTCGTGCGCAATGACACGGCAGGTCTTGGCCAGCCGATGCTCGACCTTGGCGCCGATTTCGGCAGCCCAAGCCGGTTGCAGGGCTACATCGACATGGCGGCGATGAGCCGTTACAGCTTCAACTCCATAGCTCCCGATTATCACAAGTCAGTCGATACCCTCGCTCACGAACTCATGCATCGCTGGGGCGTCGCCGTCCATTTCATCGATGCCTCCGGTCAGGACAGTGCCGACCTGATTGGTCAGCAAGCATCACACTGGAGCTACTTTGTCGATACCGATGCCTCCGTCATGTACGGCAGCGACTGGCAAGCGCAGGCCGATGGCTCGTTCCGCAGCGTCGACATCCGCCATCGTTACAGCCCGCTCGATCTGTACCTGGCCGGTTTCGCATCGCGCGAGGAAGTGCCGCCTTTCACCCTGATCCGCAATGCCAACGCGGGTGCGGCGACCGACCTTCCGGAACTCGGCGCGAGCATCCATGGCGTAGCCGAGACGATCACCATCGATCAGATCATTGCGGCATCGGGAGCACGCGTGCCCTCGGCGGCGAATGCGCAGAGAGATTTCAACGCCGCGCTGATCCTGCTCAAGCGTCCGGGCGAGAACGTAGCGACGGAACGCCTGCTGCAGCTTGAGCGCTTCAGGGTGCGCTTCCAGCAACAGCTGACGGAGATGACCGACGGCCGCGCGGCGATCCACATTTACACGCAGGCGCGCGGCGCAGCAGCGGCGCCGCCAACGATCCTGCATGGCAGCGGCAGCACCGCCGCTCCCGGCGGGGTGCCCGCCGCGATCGTCTGGCTGGAATCGCAACAGGCTGCCGATGGCCATTGGCAGGACCGCCCTGCGACTGCATTGCGCGATACGGTCGCGGTGGTGCGTGCGCTGGAGGAGCTCGACCCTGCCTACCCAGGCCTCGCCTTGGCGCGCGCGTGGCTGGCCGATCACCCGGTCGCAAATATCGACCAGCGCAGTTGGAGGCTGATCGGGGCGCAGGGCGACAGCGATGCCACGGCACTCGCCGCCGCGCAGGACAGCCACGGTGGCTTCGCACTTGAATCCGGCTGGAATGCGAGCAGTGTCGACACCGCGCTGGTCGCTGCGGCGCTGACCGATCATGGTCGCGACGCGCCGGGCCTCAACGCCGCGTTGCAGGCGCTCGGCTCACAGCAGAATGTGGATGGCAGTTTCGGCGTCGCGCCCGGCGGGCGCGGCCATCTGTTGCCGACCTTGCGCGTCGCCAGCTTGCTTGCCAGACAGTCGGACAGCGACAGTACGCAACGTCTGGCGCAGGTAAGCGGGTGGATGCAGACGCGCCAAGCCGCTGACGGTGGTGTCGGTACGCCGCTGCAGAGCGCGCTCGCATCGACGGTGGATACCTACGCGTTGTTCGGTCGACTCACGTTGGCGTCGGAACTCACGATCGGCGTGCGCAACTTCGTGCGACAGCAGCAACAGGTGAGCGGCGACTGGGGTGGCAGCACCTACCTTACCGCAACCGCCATGCTCGCCTACGCGCACGACCAGCGCCCAAACCTCACGCTGGCGACAGCGCCGACAATCGCGCCGGTGCCCCTGCAGGACGGCGAGCGCGCGACCCTCTCCGCCGTCGTCGCCAACAGTGGCAATGTACCGATCGCTGCGACGGCCTTGCGCTGGTACGACGGCGATCCCGATCTGGGCGGCGTGCGGATCGGCGGCGACGTCGTCGTGCCCGATCTCGCGGCGGGTTCCAGTGCGAACGTCAAACAGTACTGGGACACGACGGGCCTGGCCGGTACGCATGAGCTGTGGCTCGTGCTGGACGCAGCTGGCGCGGTGGTGGAAGCGAGCGAGATCGACAATCGCGGCCAGCTGAGCGCGACCGTGCTGCCGCCGTCGACGCAGCCGGATCTCGCGCTTACCGCAGCCGACTTCAGCCTCGTTCCGGCGTCGGTATCGACGTTGCCAAGTGCGATCCACGTAACTGGCACGCTGCGCAACATTGGCGCACAGGGTGCCAGTGGCGCCGTGCTGCGGTTGTATGCGCAACCGGACCTCAGTCACGCACTGGCAGAAGCGAGCGTGGATGTACCGGCGCGCGGCAGCGTACCCATCGAGCTCGCGTTCACCGCGACGCAGGCGGCGACGCTGAATCTGCTGGTGCGCGCCGATCCCGACGGAGCGATCGCGGAAGGCAGTGAGGCAAACAACGACGCGGAGTTGACCTTGCGATTCGGCGAGTCGCTCGACCTGGAAACCACGAATGCCGATCTCGCGTTGCTCACGACGCCGGCACTGGTCGGTCGCAGCCTTGATTTCGAAGGCACGGTGCGGAACCGCGGCACGGTCGATTCACCGCCGGTCACGCTGCACGCTGAAGTCGTGCAGGACGGTGTGGCCACGCCGATCTTCGATGGGGCGATACAGGTAACCGCTGGCCAGAACAGCCGGCGTCGTTTCACCTGGCGTCCGTTGCAGCCGGGTCCGGTGCAGTTGCGCGTCGTGCTCGATCCTGCGAACCAGGTGGCCGAGACGGACGAAGGCAACAACGTCGGCGTACTCGACTTCACAGTAGACGCACCAACACAGGCCGATCTGACCTTCATCAGCGAGAGTCTGGTCTTTTTGCCGACGCCCGCGCTCGAAGGACAGCCTTTCACGGCGACCCTCGGGGTGCGCAACCTGAGTTCGGTCGCAACCGGCGCGTTCCGCGTTGCGCTGTACGCCGCCGATCCGCACACCGGCGCGGTGGCGATCGGCAGCAGCACGGTTGCATCGCTGGCCGGATCGAGCCAGACCAGCGTGTCGATCAGCGTGCCGGATATGCCGTTGCGCGGCGACCAGCGCTTGTTCGCTCAGATCGACGCCGACGACCAGATCGCCGAGGGCGACGAGGGCAACAATACGGTGGTGCAGCCCCTGCGTGTACTAGCGCTGCCCGATCTCGCCATCAGCGTCGCCGACGTGGTGCTGTCGCCGCCATTGCCGGCGCCGGGCCAGTCGGTGCAGGCAAGGGTGACCGTACGCAACCTCGGCGGCCAGGATGCGCAAGGCGTGAAGGTGCGCCTCCTCGAAGGTGATGTCGCGAGCGGCGTGCCCGCAGGGGCTGATATTGACGCCGGCACGCTGCCAGCCGGCGCGTCGACGACCCTGGTGTGGAACTGGACGCTCGGACTCAACGCGAACTCGCGCAGCGTCAGCGCGATCGTCGATCCCGAAGACATCGTGCGCGAAGGCAGCGCAGACAACAATGTCGCCAGCCTGCCGTACGACGTGCAGGACAGCGACTTCTTCACCAGCGAACGCTACATCTCACCAAACGGAGACGGCGTACAGGACGCTGCGGCGATCGTGTTTCGCATGCAGCAAGCAGACCCTGTCGAGGTGGATGTCATCAATGGCGCACTCTACACGGTGCGTCACTTCTCCGACATTGCGTTGAACGGCGATCTGCGTGGACAGGTGCTGTGGGATGGTCGTGACGATCGCGGACGGATCGTGCCCGACGGAGACTATCGCATCGTCGCTGCAGGCGGCGACGGGCATTTGAGCGATGTGCACGTGACGGTCGACAACAATCACTCGTCGCTGCTTGAGGCCGTGGGTACGCCACACGGCGTTTACGGCGAGTTGCCGACCGGTCTGGTGGATCCGCGCATTCCGCCCGCGTCTGGCGCGTTGCGCGATCAGATCTTTGGTCGATGGGGCCTGAATGGCGGACCGAGTGGCGTGTACCGGACCGATACCGTTTACCCACGCCTGATTCCGCTGATTTCCATTTTCTGGCTGGATGCCTACGGTACCGCGAACAACGCCGGTGTTCTGCAGGCGCAGGCAATTGCATTCAGCCACGACGGCAGTAATCTCGTCGCGGCTCTGCGCGGAACAAGGGGCTGGGAGCCGGGAATATGGATCGCGAAAACGGCCGTGGATCAGATCGACGCGCCGATCATTCTTGCAGAATTTGACGGTGTCGAAGACTTGCCGGTGCTGGGTTTCGCGGATGCAACCACGGTCCTCGCCGGTCCCGATCGCGATGGAATGCTGGATGCAATCGACGTGACAAGCCACGTCGTCTCGCCGCTGCGCCCATTGGAGCAGGAATTCAGAAGCGGTGGCGTGAACACGATCGTTCCGCTCGGCATATTGCATGCGACATCCGATTCCCCGGTTGCGTTCCTGCCGCGTGATCCTGCGAAGCCGCTGATTCGGCTGCAGCCTGAGTCGGTGGAGGCGGGTGAAATCTACGATGCGCAAGTATCCCCATCGGGGGCCGCTGTCGCGGTCTACAGGCGCAACTCAGAGCGCGAAACCATCGAACTGGTCGATCTCGCCCGCGGAACGCGCTCGATGCTCGCGAGCTTGCCATCCAGCATCGCCCATGGCGAGTTGTCCGGGAACGTACTCAGTGTCGGGCACCTTGGCATGGGCTGGTTGTCCAGCCGAAACCAACTGCTGGTCATGGATGCGGCTTCGCAACTGCTGACGATTCATTCCGAGAGCGGGCAGCGTTTGTCGCAACGCGAGTTGCCGTCGATGCATCGCATCGGCGCATATTGGCTGCAAGACCGCCAGCCACCGATCCCGACCGATCCCGCCAGCATCTTTGCCACGACCTTCGCGGGACTCGCTGGCGAGCCTTGCACGGGCCCGTTCGGCGATGCAGGAGTCGAGCGCAGGATCTTCGATCCCGCACGCAACCAACTGCTGCTCGGTTTGGGTGAGGACGTTGCGCATGACGTGTTCAACGAGGGCTGGAATCTGGTTCTCGATCCCGGCATTCGCACCTACTTCAGCTTCGATGCGGACGATGGCGGGGCGGAAGTGATCCAGCAAGGGACATTGCTGCCTCTGCAATCGGAAGCGGACCAGATGGTCTATCCGCTGCTTGAACCATGCCTCGGATCGCCAGCGGCGAGTTGGCCGCAACTGATCCTGCGTGATGGTGCAACCATCCGTACAGACGGACGTATTCAGTCGATCGATAGAGGGGTGCTACCGGAATCGTGGCCGCAGCAGGGAGCGCAGATCCAGCAGATCTGGCCCGACGATGCCCGCACCCTGCTCAGCAACGGGAAGATGTTCACGACGCTGCAGAACCTGCATGCGGTGCTCCATGCACGCACGCTTGGGCGTGGCATCGAGCTCAGCGGAATCGCCGCGGACCGCAACTTCGCCAGCTACCACATCGACTGGGCGCCGATCGAAAATCAGGGTCCGAGCGCCTGGCAGGCGTTGTTGCCATCGACACCAGACGAAGTCGTGATGGACGAGTTCATGACGTGGGTGCCGCCACAGCCCGGTACCTTTGTCATTCGCCTCACCGTTGTCGACAAGGCCGGCAACCGCACGTCGGTACAGGCTACCGCATCATCGTTCGACAGTTCGGTGATCGACAATTTTTCGCTCGCGCCACGCTATTTTTCCCCCAACGGCGACGGCATCAAGGACGTCGTAGTCGCGAAGTACCGCGTGCGCCTGCCGGCAACCCTTGCCATCCGCATTACCGACGCCAGCGGAGCGCAGGTCCGGTCGGTCGACCTGACGTACGGCGCCGCGGACATTGGGGCACAGGAATTCAGCTGGGACGGACGCAACGACAACGGACAGCGCGTGCCCGATGCCCGCTATCGCCTCAGCATTGATGGCTTCGCGGCATGGGTGACGATCGACAGCGTGGCACCGGAGCTTGGCGGAGACGTGCCGCCGGCGTATGTCCGTCAGCTGCCCTGCGATCCGAATGATCATGGCGATCATTGCCCACCTCGAGTTGAGGTCCGCCCGCAGGTGCGCTTTGCGAGCCGGGACCCGAACGTCGTCCATTTGTCCTTGCAATCGTCGCCCATCGGCAGTGGCGATTGGTCCGAGGCGTACAGTCGCGAAGATACCTCCATGGGTCGGTCAGGGGATCCGGCGGATCCTCGTTACTGGCTCCAACTCCCGCTTCCGGCTTCAAGCTACGCCACGCGGCAGTTCCGTCTGGTTGCGACGGATGCTGCCGGCAATACGCGCGGACTCGCCATTGGCAACGCCGAGGACGTTCTTGCCCTGGAAAGGGTGAGTGAAGACCGTGGCCCGGATTCCGGGGCGGACAGCCGGCCTTCCTTTCCCTACCAGGCGCCGCCATTCGACGGAGCGCCGGACACGCACGACTGGCAAGCGATCCCGGTCGACCGCGATGCCGACGGTGACTACCTGGCGGCCGCGAATGTCGTGACCGGACTCGTTCGCGTCGCGGTCGAGATCGCCGATCCCCAGTCGCCGCAGCAATGGACCGAACGCGCGATGCATGTGCTCGAGGATGTGCCATGTGCGCCGCTCGGACCCTGCTTGCACCGCGTGCCCGGTGATCTGCGCATTCCACTCGATGTGCACGATCTGCCGGCGGGTGGGCTCGCGCTGGTGCGGTTGCGCGGAGAGCATTCCGACGGTCGCAGGTTCTATTCAAATCAGGGCTACCTTCGTATCGGCGGCATTGATCAACCGGTGTGTACATCCGTCGATCATGGATACGCAAGCGTGAACGCGCTCGAATACCTGGACGGAGTGGCGCATGCGACATTGCACTATATGCAGGACGACGGAGTGCACACGGTCGAGGCCGACCGGTTTGCCGACGATCAGATGTTCTTTCGCGCGCCCTGGATTGGTGGGCAACCCAATGCATGGGTCACTGCAACGGATGCTGCGGGCAGGACGTATCGATCCAAAGACGTGGCGATGTCCTGTCCACAGCCTCCCACCTACCCCGATTTCCGCTATATCGGAGCTTACGTTGCACCAGTCATTCGGGATCAGTGTGATGGCCAGCCGACCGGACGCATTGCGCTCGGCTTCGATATTGTCGTGCCGGGGCCTGCGGCACCGAAGTATCCGGTTCCAAGGCACTACCGCCTCAGCTACACAGACGGAATCTCCGGATCACCGGTCGTACTCGCCGAGGGCGACAATCCGGACGAAGTGAGCCAAAGGTACGAGGTTTCGACCGAAGGATGGCCGGAAGGCCAATATGCCGCCGCGTTGGACGTCGAATACCCCGATGGGCGTCATCAATCGTTTCCGGCCCCCCTGCCGGTAACGCGGCAGGCGCCGACGATCGCCATCGAATTGCCGCGCACGGGCGAACGCGTTTGTGCCTTGCCGACGGGTGACGAGCAACAGTTTCCGGCCAGCATTGATCTTCACAGCGCGACACAAGCCAGTTATCGACTGGGTATTGGCGCTGGTCCCGCGCCCACGCGCTTCGCCTGTGAGCTGGCAGTGGGAGAGCGCTATACGCTGCCGCAGGTCATCCCGTGCCCTTCATACAGCGAGATTGCAGGCTTCAGTCTGCAAGGCCTGGATGGCCTGACGAGCAGGCTCGCGGGTCACTTCGAATCGTTGAACGGGGTCGCGACGCTGCAGATGAAGGGCCTCGGCTGGTCCGGAGGCACGGTCTGCGAGCAGCGGACGTTCGTGCTCGATTCCCTCGTCGAACTTGCCGAACGCCAGCCACCACGGACCGTGGTGCCGATATTGCGGGCGGACGCACCGATTGTCGGCATCTCGACTCATGGGGACTCCACGCATGCACAGGGGTTGTTCTTCCTGCGCGCGGACGAGCCGGTGAGCGTGGAGGCGACGCTGCACCGGGCACACATCGTCGGGGAGGATCGCGAACTCCAGCTCGACAGCGAGAGTCTCGCGACATTGGTGCCCCGGAACGCTGCCAGCGGCGACATCAACATTGCGTGGGACGGCAACTTGAACAGCCAGTCCGCCGCCGATGGTTTGTACGGCATCGCGATCGACGGCGGTGACGACTGCACCCACACGCGCCGCATCGTGTACGGCGCCTTGGTCGATTCCACGCCGCCAGTGGTGCAGCTGACGTCGCCTGCCGCCGGAAGCACGGTTGTCACGGCGGCGGTGCCAATCGCCGGCAGCGTGCAGGACAACGTGATCCTGACCGGCTGGCAGCTCGATTTCGCGACCGCTGCATCCCCGGACAATTGGCAGAACATCGCGACGGGTACTTCACCGGTGCCCGTGCCGGAGGTGCTCAGGAACTGGTCGCGAGGTTCGCTGTCCGGAGCGGTCGATATTCGACTGACGGCAACGGACGCGATGGGCAACCGCTCCGAAGCCCATCTGCCCTTGCTCCTCGCCGAGCCCTCCGTGTTGATCGGTGGCGCCGACGTACAGCCGATGCTGTTCTCGCCCAATGCGGATGGCGTACTCGACGCGGCGCGCGTGCAGTTGAACCTGCTGCATGGTGCGACCGTCGATCTGCGCGTGCTCGATGCGGGCGGTGGCCTGCTGTCAACTCTGTATGTAGGTCCGCAACCAGCCGGAGCAGCTGGCTACGCATGGAATGGCGCTGGCAGTCAGGGACAGATCGTGTCCGATGGGCCGTACAAGGTGCGCATCCAGGCGCAGGACGGAACGGCCCCGGCTGAAACCGTTGACCTCGGTGTCATCGTCGACTCGACACCGCCGCTGGCCGAGGTCCGACGACCCGCCGGCGCGTTCGCATCGTCTACGTCGTCGGTGGAGCTGCACTTCGACGACCTTCACTTTGCGGGTTACGAAGCACGTCTGACGCGTGTCTCCGACGGTGTGCAGATTGCGACGCAGAGCGGCACGCAAGCCGGCGACGTCGTGCTCGCCACGCTGGCTGGCGTTGCGGAAGGTCGTTACGCCCTGCATGTCGAAGCGCGCGATGGCGCCGGCAACAAGACGGTTCGCGACAGTGAATTCGAGATCGACGCGACGGCACCGGTCGTCGCGCTGGAGACGCCAGCAGATGGGGCATTGATCGCATCCGCCTCGGCGACATCGGTCGTCGGCAGCGTCGATGACCCGCATCTGGCGACGTGGACGCTGGCGGTCGCGTCCGAAAACGAAGACATCTGGACCGACTTGAAGGCGGGCAGTGCGAGTATGCCCTCCGGTGAACTGCTGGCGTGGACGCCAAACCTGCCGGATGGTCGCTATCGCTTGCGTCTGCGTGCAACCGACCAGGCCGGCAGTGCGACCGAGGTCGTGCATGTGATCGACATCGACGGCACCGTGCCGACCGCGCTGATCAGCGCGCCGGCGGATGGGAGCTACATTCGCGGCGCCAGCAACGTCGACGGCACCGCCACGGACGCGCATTTTGCCGGCTATCGACTCAGCGTGATCGTTGCTGCGCAGGTGGGCAGCGGGCAGTGGTCTGACATCTATGCTGGCACCGAGCCGGTCGATGCAGGGCGACTGGCGGCGATCAACCTCGGCTTGACCGAGAACGACTATCTGCTGCGTCTGACGGTTACCGATCGGGTCGGTCTCAGCAGCAGCAGCCAGGTACGGGTGCGCATCGATTCGCAGCCGCCGCCGGCGCCGATCGGGCTCAGTGGACAGGTGGGCAATCATCGCGATGCGCTGCTCGACTGGAGCGCGGTCGTTGCCGGCGATCTTGCCGGTTATGTGGTCTATCGCGGCGACGAGCGCATCACGCCGACAGCGGTTGCGACGACCCACTACGTCGATCAGGACGCGCCGGAAGGCAACTGGCCGTACCGCGTCCGTGCGGTCGATCAGGCCGGCAACGAGAGTGCGCCGAGCAATACGGTGACCTTGCTGATCGACCACACGCCGCCGACGGTGCAGATTCTCCGGCCGCGTGCGGGCGAGCGTGTGCATGGCACCTACGACATCGTGGGTACCGCCTACAGCAGCGACGATTTCAAACGCTACACGCTGGCGGCACAGGCGATCGTTCCGCCGCACGATGCACAGGTGCTCGCCAACGGCACGCTCGCGCTGCAGGGACATACGCTGGCAGCGTGGGACACGAGCACGCTTGAGCAGGACGCGAGTGTGCGCCTGCATCTGGAAGCGGAAGACACCCACGGCAACGTCGCGCAGACTGACGTCGATGTCGTCATCGACAATGCGCCACCGGCAAAGCCCGAAGGTCTGGTCGCGATTCTCGTGGGCGCGGACGCGCAGGTACACTGGAATGCAAACAGTGAGGCGGACCTGCTCGGCTACCTGCTGTATCGCGACAACGGCTTGGTGAATGCAACCGGACCGAACCTGCCTGCCGACCTGCGCCCGTTCGCGCTGACCGACGTGCAGTACCTCGATGCGCACGTGCCCGATGGCCAGCACACCTACGTGGTGTATGCGATCGATCAGGCTGGCAATGTCAGCCTCGCTTCCGATCCGGCGTCGCTCGATCCGCTCGACAACACGCCGCCGTCGATGACGATCGAGTCGCCGGCCGAGGACGCGCGCTTCGAGAGCAGTATCACTGTACTTGCGACAAGCCGCGATTCCGATATCGCGCAAGTCCAGTTTGCCTATCGGGCACAAGGCGTGTCGTCTTGGACCGATTTCGGTCCAGCCCTGACAAGTGCGCCTTACCGCGTCACATGGACCCCGGCCTCCGACATCGCGTACGGAACCTACGAGATCCGGGCGCTCGCGCGCGATGCGGGCGGTCGCTACGACCCGGCGCCGCCCAGTGTGCGTGTCGTGCGCGTGGATCTCACGGCGCCGGATGCGCCGACCAATCTGCACGCGCATGCCGATGGCGACACGGTGCATCTGACGTGGAACGCGAGCAGTGCAGTGGATGTCACCGGATACCTGCTTGCCCGCAACGGATCGTCACTGGCAACCCTGCCGGCAACGGCGGTGACCAGCGATGACGTACCCGCCGGTGATGGCCATTACACCTACACCGTGTCGGCCATCGACGGCGCCGGACATGCGTCGCCGTCCAACGTCGCCGACGCCACCGTGTTCAGTGTCTCGATGCAGCAGCCGTTCACACCGTCGGCGCAAGCGAGCGTCGATTTGTTCGGACACAGCGCGCGTGCCGGCAGCATCGCCTTGCATGTCGAGACGGAGTCCGGTGCAGCGGATGCTTCTGCGGGAACGACGTCGGCCGACGGGGCGATCGCACTGTCCGCGCAGGCGCTCGCCATGCGCAGCAACCATTTCACCCTGCGCGTCACCGACGCCGCCGGCGACATCAGTCGTCCGGCCGAGTGGTGGGTCGATCGCGGCGCATTGCCTGCAACGCCGACGGGTCTCGCCGCGAGCATCGACGATCACCTGGTAACGCTCGGCTGGGATCCGAACAGTGAACCGGATCTGCTTGGCTATCGAGTGTTCCGCAACGGCCAGCCTCTTTCCGCCGATCATCTGCTCGGCGAGTTGACGGTCGCGAGCAGCGCCAGTGGCAGCAATGCCGCGGCGGCGGTCGATGCAGATCCTCAGAGTTACTGGGAGGCCGGCGTGTACGACCGCTCGGCGGATTCGGACACCGACCCTGCGCTTGAACTCGCCTGGGTCGAGCCGCGCATCGTCGTCGGCGCGAACCTCGCATGGTCGTCGCTCGGCCTGGCCGATGGCCGCTTCGACATCGAGGCTTGGTCGGGCCATGCATGGGTGCGGGTTGCGCAGGTGCGTGGCACCGCGCAATTGACTTCGACGATCACGTTCAGCCAAGCGTATCGTACGACGCGTGTGCGGCTGATCTTGCGCTCGGAAGGCACGGACACCGGCAGCTATCGCACGTATCAGCTGACCGACGTGCGCCTGAACGAGCGCCCGCTGCAGAGCGCGACCAGCCTGGCCGAGACCGTGCTGGATGGCAGTTGGCACTATCAGGTCACGGCAGTAAATGCGTACGCATTCGAGAGTGCGCCTTCCGATCCGGTCAATGCCGGCATCGGCGACACGCAGGGCCCGGATGCGGTCGTCCTCAGCGGTGAGCTGATCGGCAATTCGGCGACGCTCAGCTGGAGCGCGAGCGCCGCCAGCGATGTCGCCCGTTACGAACTCCAGCGCGACGGTCAACCCACCGCAACAATCGCTGCGGGTGCACCCCTGAACTACGTTGATGCGGGTTTGATGCTCGGCACATACGCGTATGTCGTGCGTGCATACGACGCATTCGACAACGAGGGTCCGCCGTCGAACACCGTCACGCTGACTGTAACGGGCGATGGTCCGGGCGTGCCGGTCGGCCTGGTCGTCACCGCGCCCGCGCAAGGCGCCGAACTCGACATCTCCTGGCAGCCCGGCAGCGGCGCTGCGTCCGTGCGCTATGCGTTGCGTCGTGCGACCTCTGCGATCGGGCCGTTCGCGGTCGTCGCCGATGATCTGCTCGTCACGACCTATCGCGATCTTCCGTTGGCGAATGGCAACACCTATTTCTACACCGTTGAAGCGTTCGATGCTGCCGGCGACGCCAGCGGCCAGAGTGCGCCGGCCAGCGGCACACCGCGCGATCACGTTGCGCCGGGTCAACCCGTGCTGACCTATCCGACGGTCGCCGGCGAGCCGATCGCAATGTCTTCCGCAGCGACCGATGTCTGCGGCTTGGCTGAGGCCGGCACGATCGTCGATCTCGATCGCAGCGGTACCGCGGTGGGAACCTTCCCCGCGCGCACCGGGTACGAAGCAAGGACCGCGCAAATCACCAACTACGGCACGCCGCCGCTGGTCGCGCCGTCGGGTACGCGTATCGCAACGGTCAACTACGACGGGGTCATCGTGGTGACCGACATCGACGACGCGGTCGCGGCGTTCGTTTCGCCGCCGGCGACGCGCCTGGCAACCTGGGCGGCGCATGGCGAGGTGCTTTACTACAGCCTGGAAGGCTCCGACACGCTCTATCGGTGGGAGCTGGGTCGCGCTCCCGAGCCGTTCATTCCGCCGATCGCCGCCATCACCGCGTTTGCGCCGAACACGCGCGGCTCGGCCTATGCGGCTGCCGGTACGGTCGTTGTGGGCAGCACGCCGACGGATGGCGTGTGGTTGTTCGACGCGGTAGGCGGTGCGCCGCGGCGCATCGGCGATATCGCTTCGGTCACGTTGAGCCAGCAGCAACCATTGCGTTGGTCGCCGGATGGCACCCACCTGCTCGTCATCGAAAGCGCAGCGATTCACCTGGTCGACACGCTAACCGCGCAGGTCCAGGCGGTGCTGCCAGTCACGCCTGCTGCCGCCGCGACATGGAGTCCGGACGGCCAGCGCGTCGCCCATGCGCTTGCAAGCGGCACCGGCAGTGACGAGTTGCGCGTATTCGATATTGCGGGCAGTACGGACACCACGTTGCAGGACGGTCGTGACTCCGTGTTCGCCTTGGCGTGGTCGCCCGCCGGCGAAGGCATCGCCGTGCTCGACGCGCACGGCCTTGATGTCGTCGATCCGGCCAGCGCCGCTTCGCTACCGCTGCGGGTCGGCTACATGGGTTGGACGACATTGAGCTGGTCCGCTTCGGGGCGCATTGCCGCCGGCAGCAGTTACGAGCTGTATCTGGCCTATCTGCCTGGCTGGTTCTGCGCGTCCCAGGTACCGCTGAGTGGGGGAACGAACTTGTTCAGTGCGCGGGCGAGCGATGCTGCCGGCAACCACGGCTTTGGCTCAGCGCCGATCGAGGTCGATGTGCCAACCGGCGAGCTGCCCGATCTGGCGGTGACGGCGGCGGACCTCTTCGTCGTACCTCCGAGCGGTGCGACCGTGGATGACTTCGCCTTGCTGGTCACGCTGCACAACAACGGCCCGGCGGCGGTCGAGCAGCCCGAGCTGGTGGCCACACTGGTTGCGCCAGACGGAGCACGCATGGCACTGGATGTTCCGGTGCTCGCATCGCTGCCGGGGCACTCGGCGGTGTCGGTGACCGTGCCGATCGGCGCGTTGGCCGCCGCCGGCACCTACCGCATCGACGTAGCAGCGGATCCGGCGCAGCGCGTACGGGAAGGGCGCGAAGACAACAATGCAGCGTCGACGACGCTGGCGGTCAGCGCCGATGGTGCGCCGCTGCTTGATCTCAATCTCGCCAGCACGGTATTCGCGCCGGGGCGGAGCGTGACCGGCGAATTCGCCGTCAGCAATACCGGCTCGCCGTTCGCTGGCCATGTGAAGCTGGACGTGCAGGATGCCGCCGGCGCGCCGGTCGCCGATCTCGGCGATGTCGCCTTGCCGACTCTCGGCTTTGGCCAGCACTGGAGTGCGCCGGTGAGCTGGGCGACAAACGGCGTGTTCGCCGGCGACTATCGCCTGCGCGCGCGGCTCTACGCAGCGGCGGGAGGTGCCCCGATCTCGGAACGCGTGGTCGCATTCACCCTGCAGGCGGTGCGTCACATCCAGTTGAACCTCGGGCCGGATTCGCCGACGCAGGTCGTCGGCAATGATGTAGTGGCACACAGCTCGCTGGTATTCAGCGACGGCAATGCGCTGCTCGAAGGTGCCGTGTTGCGACTCGGCGTGTTCGACGCCGCCGGCTCCGAAGTCTGGTACAGCGAGCAGGCGCTCGGCACTTTGCTGCCCGGGTACGAAATCGCGCGGGACGACCGATGGCCGACTGCCGCGCGTGCGGAAGGCGTCTACACGCTGCGCCTGACACTGCTGTCCGCCGCCTATACGGCGATGGCCGAGGCGACCGTCTCGCTCACGGCCGCGACGCCGACCGCAACGCTGAGCGGCAGCCTTGCGTTCGACCCAGGCACGACGCTGGTCGCCGGGCAGGGAGTGCAGCTGCGCGCGCGTATCGTCAATCCCGGCAGCGCCGCGATCGCCGGCGTACAGGCGCGTGTGCGCATCGTGGCGGAACCCGGACAGATCGCGGCGGGCGAGTCGACCGACACGTTCGACCTCGCCGCGGGCGCTACGCACGAGGCGGCGACAACGTTGACAGCGCCACCGCTCGCGTTGACCGCCCATGCCGCCATCCTCGAAGCGCACCTGCCCGCCGATACCCCTGGCCAGTGGCGCCTGCTCGCGCGGCAGGGCTTTGCGGTCGTCGACGGCTTGCCGCCGACGATCGACTTGCTGGCGCCGCGCTCCGATCGAATGCAACCGGCAGTAGTGCCGTTCAGCGCGCGCATCGTCGATCTGCATTCGGGCGTTGCCGCGGCCGAGATCAGCATCGACGCCGGCACCTGGCAGCCGCTCAGCGCAGGGGCCGACGGTTTGTACAGCCGTGGTCTTGGCGGCCTCATCGACGGCACGCATACGCTCAGCGTGCGTGCGCGCGATGGCTGGGGCAACCAGACGCAGACCGCGCCGCTGCCGTTCAGTGTCGATGCGACGCCACCATTGATCGACATCGCCGGTGTGGCCGATGGCGACCTGCTCAATCACGCCGTCACGCCGCTGGTCACGATCAGCGATGCGCATCTGCAGGCGAGTGAAATTCGCCTCGACAACGCGGTGTTCGCATCGGGTTCCAGTGTCGACGGCGACGGCAGCCATGTGTTGATCGCCCGGGCGACCGACGACGCCGGCAACGCCAGCGTGCGCTCCGTGCGTTTCAGGATCGACCGCACGGCCCCGACCGTCACGATCGTCGCACCCGCGGATGGTGCGGTCGTCGCGCAAGCGTCGGTCGACGTCGATGTGCTGACCGAACCCGCCGCGTACGTGGCCCTGGTCACCGGCGTGTACCAGAGCAGTGCTGTCGCAGATGCGCAGGGACATGCGCTGTTCGGCGGCGTACCGCTGGTGAGCGGCTCGAATGCGATCGCCGCGATCGCGCAGGATGGCGTCGGCAACAGCAGTGCCCCGGTGACGATCCATGTCGCTTACGAGCCAGTGGTCATCGGCCCGTTGACCGGCAGCCTGCAACCGCCGGGTGCGGAACTTGCCTGGGGTACGCCGCTCGGAGTGCACATCGACGTGCACAATCCGAATGCCGTCGCGCTTGACGCGCAGCATCTGCGCGTGCGCGTGCTCGATCCGCTGCTCGCGCCGCTCGCTGAGCAGACCCTGGAGCATGATTTCGCCGCGCAAGCGGACTACGCCGCCGATCTCGTGTTCACCAGCGACGGCTGGCCGCTCGGCAACCTGACCCTGGTGCTCGAATTGCAGCAAGCCAGCGGCTGGCTTGCGCTCGACACGCGCAGCATTGCCCTGGTCGATCGCACGCCGCCGCTGCTTGCGATCACCGCGCCACACGAAGGCGATGTGCTGCGTGCGCCGATCGTGCTGCACGCCACGGCGGACGATGTACTGAGCGGCATCGCCTCGGTCGAGGCGAGCATCGATGGCGACGACTGGAGTCTGCTCGTCCCCGCCGCGGGCGGTGGCTACGAATCGGCGCCGCTCGCGCTCGCCGACGGCGACCACCGGCTCGACCTGCGCGGCCACGACGGTGCCGGCAATCTCGGCGGCGCCGCGTCGGTGCATATCGCAATCGACACGGCGCCACCGCTGATCAACATCGCCGGCGTTGGTGACGGCGATTTGCTCGCGCATGCGGTCACACCGGCGATAAGCGTGTTCGATCCGCATCTGTTCAGCAGCGACGTGCGTCTGAATGGCCAGCCGTTCGTGTCAGGCACGGCCATCACGACAAGCGGTGAATACCGCATCGACGTGCAGGCGAGCGACAGCGCCGGCAACGAAGCATCGACCCGTGTCCGGTTCACGCTCGATCTGGATGCGCCGACGTTGACCTTCACCGCGCCCGCGCCCGATACGGTGGTGACGACGCCGAGTGTTGACGTCAGCGGCCAGACCGAAGCGTTGGCGACGGTGCATCTGGTCGCTGCTGCATTCAGCGTCGATATCGCGGCCGATGCTGACGGGCGCTTCGAGCTGGCCGGTGTGCCGCTGCAGGAAGGCTCGAACACGCTGCTCGCACACGCGACCGATGCCGCCGGCAATGTCGGAACGCAGGCGCAGGTGAATGTCATCTACCAGCCGCCGCAGGTCGCGATCACCGGCCGGATCCTCGGGCTTTCCACATGGCCGCAGGGCTCGCCGGTGCCAGCGTCGTACTCGGTGCACAACACCGGCGCGGTTGCGCTACCCGCATTGCCGTTGCGCTTTGAATTGCGCGCGGCGACTGGTGGCGACGTGCTGCTCGAAGACGCGTTTGCCATCGACCTGCCGATCGGCGCCGAGGCCGACGGCACTCGCGATCTCGCCGCCGCGTCGATGCCGGCCGGTGGCTACACCTTGACCTTGTCGGCGAATTTGCCGACAGCAGCCGGCTGGAGCGTTCTCGACAGCGTGCCATTGACGTTGCTGATGTCGCCGTGCCGGCACGCCGACTTGATCTTCGCCGATGGTTTCGACGGCATTGGTGTACTGCGCGACGATTCAATCTACTGCGATGGCTTCGATCCGGCGACGCTCGCGCTTGCCCTCGCCCGCAGCGGACTCGAGCCGTGGATCGAAGCCACCGCCTGGTTGGCGGAGGCTTCGCCTGACGCGACCCGACAGGCGCGCGTCGCGGCGGCATCGCCGCAACCGAAGCCACGGATGCCGCAACCGCGCGCGGTGGTGGCGTCGGCCCGGTTTGCACCGTCGCCACACCATGCGCGCATGCCGCATGCGTTGCCGATTGCGAGGGAGGCGCGCGGACTGCTGTTCGCACGCGTTGATGCTGCTGCGCCCACAGGCGCGCAAGAGGAGATGCGCTGATGTGTATCGCAGGGATGGCGAAATATGCGCGAGCGCTGATGCACGCGCATGCGTTCATGGCGGCAATGGCTGTGGTGCTGGCAGTGGCGGGCGCGTCGTCAGCCGATGCTGCGGCAGCGCGGTCTGGCACGCACGTCAAGGGCGGCGTGGAGCCTGCGCGCACAGCCGCGCCGCCGTCGCTGGCCGGCGACGATCCGCTCACGCGCGCCTGGCTGGCCGGAACCGATGCACGTGCCGCCGTCGCGGCGGCACTCGCAGAGCGCCCGACGCAGGCCTCGGCGAAAGGCGTGCCGTCGCAGCATTCAGCGTTCGGTGGCTATGTGGCGAGCCTTCGCCGTGTCGCGCAGGCTGCCGTGCAGGTCGAACGCGCGTGGTCGAGCAAAACGACGCATGTTGCCAGCGAGTCACTTGGCGCTGCGTTGAACGACCTTGAGGCGCAGCGTTTGCTGGTCGATGCGCGTATTGCACAGATCGATCGTTTGGTGAAAACGTTGCCTGCCCTCGCAGGCCAGCGCTGGCAAGCGCATCGCGCCGGCCTTCTCGCCGCGTTGTCGCGCATCGATGCACTGGCGCAGCCCGACGCCGCCGCGTCGCGCACCAGCGAACTGCGCGCCGCGATCGATGACGAGCTGCGCGATGCCGCACCGGCGTACGGTGCGGCCAGCCTGCCCGTATTCCGGCCGCGCGTCGCGGCGCGCGATCCGCAGATCACGCCAGCGGTGACGCCGAGCTATGCCGATGCGACCCGTGACGTCGAGCCGATCGCCGCAGACTACGGCGCAAGCGAGGACGCGCCACTGTCCGCGCCGATCCTTGCACAGGCCGAGGCACTCGGCCACGACTACACGCGCATCTTCGATTTCGTGCGCAGCCAGGTGCGCACGCAGTGGTATGCCGGCGCGCAGAAGGGCGCCGAGGCGACGCTGCGCGCGCACGCCGGCAACGACGCCGACCAGGCCAGCCTCCTGATTGCCCTGCTGCGCGCGAGCGGCGCGCCGGCGCGCTATGTGCGCGGCGTGTTCGATGTGCCGGTCACCGACCTTGCGGCGATGCTCGGCGTGCGCGGCGACGACGTGGGCCGCGCATTGACCGCCGCGGGCGTGCCGAATCGGCCGTTGGTCAGCGGCGGTCATATCCGCGCGTTCGCGATCGAGCAGGTGTACGTGTCGGCGTGGCTACCGTATGCGAACTACCGCGGCACGGCAGCCGACCTCGACGGGCGTGCATGGATTCCGCTGGCGCCGGCGATCAAGCCGCACCGGTTTGTGCCCGCCGCGGGAGCGCTCGCGCGCGCCGGCATCGTGCCCGGAACCTTTGTCGAGCAGTATCTCGCCTCGTCGCAGACGCTGGCGCCGCTCGACCTGCTGCGCCAGCAGGTGAGCGATGCGTTGTCGCAACTGACGCCGGCACTTGCCTACGCCGCTCAGCTCTCACATCGGGAGGTGGACGCGGCGCCGCTCGAACTGTTGCCGGCGAGCCTGCCCGTGCCGGTCGAGGCAGTCACCGGCGAGTTCGCGCAGCTGCCCGAGACCTTGCGCCAGCACGCACACGTCGTCGTGCGCGCAGGCAGCAGCGAGAGCGATGCGGTGGTGTTCGACCACACGTTTCCACTCGCGCAATTGTTGGATCGGCGCGTCACCTTGTCCTATCAGCCGGCCTCGATCGACGACGGCCGCATCGCGGACGCGCACGGCGGGGTAGGTTCGACGCCGCCCTATCTAATTCACTTGCGCGTGGTGCTCAACGTCGCAGGTCAGCCGGCGGCGAGCGGCGGCGGCGAGCTAGAGGGTGGCGCCGCCCATCGCGTGGAGATCACGCTGGACGGGCCGGCCGGGAGCGTCTCGGCGGCGCAGCAGGTCACCGCTGGCGGCCTTGCCGCGCTGGTGTTCGACGCGCAAGACAACGAACCGGCCGAACAGGCCGACAACGAGGTGCTCGTCGGCGAAAGCGAAACCAGGGCAGCGCGCGTGCTGGCGAACTTCGGCGCACGTTACCTCGCCAACTGGGATCGTGCCGAGGGCGAACTCGCAAATCTTCTTGGCGTCAGCGTGGTGCAGCCGTTTCCGTCGGTTGCCCTGGTCATCAACCAGTACGACGTCGAGCGCATCAATGGCGTCGCCGATGCGCTCGACTGGCGCGGTGTCGCGATCGACGCGGCATTGCGTCCGCGCGAACCGATCGCGCAGAGCGCCAATGCAACCGCCGCCATGGACTGGATGGCGCTGGCCGCACTGCAGGGTTCGGTGCTGGAGCACCTGCTGTTCGAGCAGCAGTGGGCGGTGGACAGCCTTTCCGCCGACAAGGGCCTCGCGCTCGCGCGCGAGCAGGGTATTCCTGTGCTCAACCTGACCCAGGCCAGTGGCCTCTCCGGCCTCAACCAGCCGCAAGCGGTGCAGGAGACGATTGCGCAATGGCTCGCGCGCGGCTACGTGGTCGATGTGCCGCGCGATCCGATCACGTACGAGGACTGGAGCGGAGCGGTGTGGCGGGTTCGCTCGCTGCCTACCGGTGAAGCGGGCTACTTCATCGCGGGCGCACTCGCGGGGGGCTCCACCGCGATGCCGCCCGAACTCTGGTATTTCCGCGATCTGGTGGAATGGCTCTCCAATCCCTACGGAGCAGAGGCCTCGGAAGACCCGCGCAGTGCCGTCGCGATCTCGCTCGATGCATCGGCACAGTTTCAGGACGGCGTGGTCGATACCGAAGTGGCGAAGCCGCTGCTCGCCTTCCTGCAGGACGCGCAAGGGCGCCCGGTCAAGGGGGCGATCGTGCACTTCACGCGCACGCTCGGCTCCGGCCATCTGATCGATGCCAACGGTCAGCCGGTGGATGCGCTGACGACGACAACCGACCAACGGGGCGTCGCGCACGCGCGCTACCGGTTTGGCCAGCGCCAGCAAGGGGTTGGAAACTATCGGGTAGTTCCCGACCAGCCGCATCCGCAATGGGTCGAAGCGCAGACCGTCGAGGTGTTCGCCGAATCCGATCTCGGCAACCTGCAACCGGGTCAGCCGTACTGGTTGTACGCCTGGCCTGACTTGCCGACGACGCTGGTATTGCAGGGGCCCGATGCCGGCAGCCTCACGCCGGGCCTGAGTTATGAACAGATCGAGATGCAGGTGACCGATCGTTTCGACAACGGCGTCGCCAACGTCGCGGTGAATCTGACGGCGGCGACGCAGTACACGCCTGTCGCCCTGTGCTGGGGGACGGCCTCCATCACACCCACCGATGCCGCCTTGTTTGAAGGCGACCAATGTCCGCGCGATCAATTGCAACTGACCGGCAATGCCTGCGCCACGCCGGCGCTGTCGCTGCGGTCGCAATCTCGGCCGAGCACTGTTTTTGTGGTGCCGCCGGCGACCGCGCAGGCAACGGTAACGGTGGCAGGCGTCGCAGCAGGCGACGATGCGAGCCTGCACTTGTCCACCGGAAACCGCTTCGATGCGTGCTCCGATCCGCACGACGTCGTCGTCGCGTGGAGCTACGTGCCGGGTAGCGGCCTCATGCCGCAACATGGCTCCAGGCATTTCAAACCGCTGGATGCTGCGGCGCCCGGCGATGTGGTGCCGTTGCGTTCGGACTTCTGGGGCGCAACGTTGGTCGCCAACGCCAGCTACGTGCGCGTCGACTGGCAGCCGATCCACAATGCCTATTGGGCGGGTTTCCTCGCCAATGGCAGTCTCGTCGGCTATCACGAAGTGGCTGATGCGCAGGGTCAACCGAGCGGCAGCTACGTGCTCGACGTACGCGCCGGACCGGAAGCAGGTCCGATCCACGGGCGCATCTTTGCCAAACGGAGCGGCCCGCCGGTGGATGACCCCAATGGTGGGGATACGACCCATGCCTGGTCGCTGGACCTGCGCGCTCCGACGGTCGCGCCCGCCTCGGTCCCGCTGACACCGTTCGGCGTCACCGATGCGCCGATGCTTTTCAAGGCGAGTGGCACGCCGGAGGACTACCTCGCTTCGCCGGCCGCGCTCGAGTTCCTGCAAGACGACGAGGTGTTGTTCAGCTGTGCCGGGGTAATGCAACAGATCGCCACGCTCGCCTGCAACGTGCCGCGCGGCGTGCCGATCGACGCCAGCAAACACTACAGCGTGCGAACCGTGCTCAACGACGGCACCCCGTTCCGCTTCCAATCGCCGCGCACCCCGGTGTTGTTCGGCAGCGGCATCGTCGCCGGCTACGGCGTGCTGCCGCATCCGCTCGATGGAGGGTCGCAGCCACCGGGCGGCGAGATCGGTGACGAGTTGGCGCTGGTGCAAGGCCGCTATCCGACCGCGCTCGCGATCGAGGACAGCGTCGATATCCCGAGCGGCTATTCGTGCGCGTCGAGCGCGCGCTTCGGCTACGTGCTGGCGCAGGATGCGACCGTTTCCCTCGCCTTCTATCGGCTCGACGTCGGCGGCAACCCGGCCAGCGTCGCGACGTGGACGGCGCTCGACAACGTTTCAGTGACGCACGGTCTCAACGACGTGCCGATCACCTCGGATCATCTGCCGACCGGCGCCTACAAGTACGAGTTCAAGGCGGTCTCCGGCGACGGCACCATCGAATCGTATGCCGGTCGTGCCGATCATGGCAGTGAGCGGCACGATGCGCTGCCGCTGGCGCATTCGTTCGTGAAGGGCGTGGATGTCCATTCCGGCGGCGCCGTCTTGTCGGAAGAGGACATCGCAGTCGGCGGTCGCGGTCCGGGCATGAAGCTCACCCGCACGTATGCAAGCCACCAGGGCAACGAGCGGACGTTCTTCGGCCGCGGCTGGTCATCCGAGCTGGATGCGCAGGTGCTGATCGACGACTGCGGGTCGCGCATCGTGACAGGTTCGGCGGGGCAGGGGCAGCGTTTCGTGCGCGATCCCGACGACCACGACGCCAGCGACGGCTACCGCTATCTCGCGACCAGCGGCTATCACGGCACGCTGGTCGAGATGGCCGGCAACTACGACTTCTACGCGAAGGATGGAACGCGCCATCATTTCGCCGAGGCCGACACGCGCGGTCCGCGCCTGAGCTACATCGAGGACACCAACCGCAATCGCGTCGGCTACGCGTATGAATCGAATCAGGGCGCGAAGCGTGTCAAGCGCGTCGAGGACTCGGCCGGCCGTGCAATCGATCTCACCTACGTCATCAAGCACGTCGAGCGCCAATCGGGCGGATACACCCTCAAGGAATCCTTCACGGTCGTCAGCGACGCGCGCGGCCCGGGCGGCTTGCTGGTGCACTACGACTACGACGATCTCGGCAACCTGAGCAAGACGACACGCAGCGATGCCAGCCATCTCGGCGACCGCACGCACGCTTATGCGTATATCGATCTCGGCGACATCTGCACTGGCGATCCGGATGACGGCGGGGTCATCTGCCACCGCCTCGGCTATCGCCTGAAGACGACCACCAATGTGCCGGACGCAGCGGTGCGAACCTACGACTACGCGCTCGGCTGGTCGGGCATCAACACCGACCACGGGGTGGTCTACATCCCCGAGCAGCGTGTCCACACGGTCACCGAGCCCGATGCGGGGGTCACCACGTTCGACTATGTGGGTATTCGCGGTCTCGGCCCGGTCACGACCGACATCACGGATGCGCGAACCAAGCCGAGCCACTACGCGCTGAACCGCTACGGCGCTGCCGAGGGCGTGACCGATCCGGCAGGAACGACGACAACCGAATGGGACCTCCAGCACCTCGAACCGCATGTGGTCACGGATGCGCTCGGTACCACGACGACGTACACCTATGACGATGCAGGCAATCGCGTTTCCGAAGCGATCGTCCATCCGACGGCTGGCACGATCACGCGCAGCTGGACCTACAAGCCGCGGGGCGAATTCGATCCGCCGTACGTCCGCAATCGCGTCGATGTCGCCACCGATGGCCGCGGCCACCCGACCCGCTACGACTACGATGTTCACGGAAACCTCACCGGCACGACGCGAGGCGGGATCACTGAACACGATGGCTACGGTCCGAACGGCGACCATGCCAGCCACACCGATGGGCTCCAACATCTCTGGCTATGGCGGTACGACACCTGGGGCACGCTGCGCGAGGCGGAAGATCCGCTACACCACGTCACTGCCACGACCTTCGACGAGCGCAGCCGCAAACTCTCCGAGACCGACGCGAACGGGCATCGCACGACCTGGACCTACGATGCACAGGATCGCCTGCTGACGACGACGTTCCCGGCGACCGAGGCCGGTGTGGCGGTGCAGACGACTGTCTACGACGATATCCACGACACGCGCACCGACGCCAATCCGAATGCGCATGTGACGGTTTCCTCGTTCGACCTGATGGGTCGTCTCGTTGGCGTGCGTCGCCACGACGGCAGCACGCGCGCGCTGTCCTACGACAAGAACGGCAATCTTCTCAGCGAGACGGATTTCGCCAATCCGCCGAATTCGACCACCTACGTCTACGACGATGCCAACCGGCGCACGGAGACGCATGCGCCCGAGCGGCGCACGACGCTGGCGACGTACGACGCACTCGGGCATGTGCTCGCCGAGACGGTCGGCGAAGGCGACGACGCAGCGCTCGATCAGCGCGTGACGACCTACGAGTACGCGCATCCCCTGTACAAGCGCACGCTCGTAAGCCGTCGGCTCGATGCCGGCACCCGCGCCGACGAGCGCAGCGAGTACGACGCGAACGGCAACACGACGAAGATCACCGATCCGCTGCTGCGCCAGACCACGCGCCTCTACGACGACCGCGATCGCCTGTATGAAGAGGATGCGCCACTCGACAAGGTCACCACGACCGCGTACGACGCGGCCGATCGCATCGTTTCGCAAACGCTGTCGGGCCCCGGCCTGGTCGAGCAGCTGCGCAAGCGCGAGTACGACGACGCGAACCGCTTGACTGCAACAGTCGACGCGGAAAACCATCGGCGCACCTTGGGTTACGACAATACGAACAACGTCACCTCCCGCAGTGACGCGCGCGGCAAGCTGACGCGCTTCGAGTACGACGCGCGGGACCGCGTGACGAAGGAGATCGGGCCGGTCGCGGGCCAGGTCACGACCTACCGTTATGATCTCGCCGGCAACCGCACCCACGAGGTGTGGGCCAACGGCAACGATCGCACGTCGACGTTCGATACGCTGGAGCGTCACGCGACCACGACCGACAACGTCGGTCCGCTCGAATCGTTCACCTGGACCGCCAATGACCAGGTCGAGACGCGCACGGATGCGAACGGCCACGTCACTCACAACCATTACGACGGCCTGCATCGGCTGACGCAGCAGGATCTTCCGCCGATCGCAGGGCAGGTGCGCACGCTGCGCACGGCCTACGACGTCCATGGCGATGTGGTCTCCACGACCGATGCCGGCGACCATGCGACCACGCACCGCTACGACGCGCTCGGCCGCAAGACCTCGACGACCCTGCCGTCGATTGCCGGTGAACCCGATGCCGTTCTCGGATTCGGCTACGACCTCGCCGGCAACCTCACCAGCCAGACCGACGCGCGCGGCAACACAACGGCATTCGAGTTCGACGCACTCGATCGCCGCACGAAACAGACCGACCCGCCGACCGCGGATGCACAGGGCGCACCCGGCGCCGAGAATGGCCGTTTCGTCCAGCATTGGACGTTCGACGTCGCCGGCAATGCGCGCTCGCACACCGACCGCCGCGGCATCGTCACCGCCACCACCTACGACCGCGAGAACCGCGCGCTGACCGTCGTGCGCGATGGCCTGACCACGAGCACGCGCACGTACGACGAGGACGGTCGCCTGAAGAGCGACACCGATGCGCTCGGCCGCGCGACGACGACCACTTGGGACGACGCCGGTCGCAAGGTGAAGGAGGAGCGCCCGCTCGGTTTCGCGCAGGCGTGGACGTACGAACCGCTCGGCGACATCAAGTCCGCGACCGACGCCGACGGTCGCACCACGACGAACACGTACACGCCGCGCCGTTACCTCGAATCCGAAACCAACCACGCCAGCGAAACGACCACCTACGGCTACGACGGCGAGGGCCACCGCACCTCGATGCGCCGTCCGCTCGGCGAAGGCCATGACTGGACCTACGCCTACGACGAAGGCGACCGCCTCGTCCGCGTGACCGACCCGGTTGGCGCAACGATCGGCGCGAGCACGACGTTCGGCTACGACCTCGACGGCGACCTGACGTCGCAGACCGACGCGAATGGCCACACGACAACGTTCGACTACGACGCCCGTCACCACCGCACCGGGCTCATCTATCCATCGACCGCGGCTGGTACTGCATCGGCCCACTGGACCTGGGACGCCGACGGCAACGTCGCAACCGAGACGACACCGAACGGCAAGGTCCTGACCTCCACGTTCGACGCGCTGAACCGCCAAACCGCCGAGTCCATCGACGCCCCGCTCGCGACCGAAATTGCCCAGACAGGGTTCCGCCAAGACGGCAACGGCAACGTGGTCCAGATCGACGAAACGATCAACGGCACCACCCGCCACGCGACCCACCACTACGACGCGTTCGACCGCCTCGACGCCGATACCGACGTCCATGGCAAACAGGCGGTCTATGCCTACGACGCGGTCGGCAACCGCCTCCAGCTCAGCAGCGACGCTGCGACCACGCTGTGGGGCTACAACGCCCTCAACCAGAACGATGCAGTCACGGTGCCGGGGCAGGGCACGACCGCACTGGCTTACTTCCCAAGCGGCAAGCTCCATGTCCTTACTCGGCCCGATGGATCGACCAGCACCACCGAATACGACACCGCCGGACGCATCCAGTCGATCGTCCACGCCAAGGCCGGCAGCGAGATCGCGCACGCGGCGTACGCCTACGACGCCAACGGCAACCGCACCGAACAGAAGGAAGCGAACGGCGCCGTCACCGGCAACGCGGAACAACGCACGACCTACACCTACGACAACGGGGATCGCCTGACCGACACGCAGACGCCCGATCGCTCGACGCACTACGTGCTCGACGCGACCGGCAACCGCACGCACGAAACGATCCGCGACGCATCGAACGTGCTCATCGGCGACAGCACGCTCGTGTACAACGCACGCGGCCAGCTGACGACCCGCGACGACCCCGCCGCCAACGTCCATGTGGCCCTGACCTACGACGCCGACGGCAACACGCAGACCCAGACCGATGCCAGCGGTCCGCGCACGTTCCGCTACGACGCGCGCGACCGCCTGATGACGCTGGAGCAGCCGAACGCCCCACCGCTCGGCTTCGACTACCAGAGCGACGGCCTGCGCATCGCCAAACGCCAGGCCAGCCAGGAAACCCGCTACCAGTACGACCAGCACAGCCTGCTGGCCGAGACCAACAGCATCGGCAACAGCCTCGCCCGGTATCACTACAGCGCAACCCAGCTGATCAGCCGCACCGAACAGGGCAGCACGCCGACCCAGCGCCACTACCTGCTCGACAGCCTCGCCACCCCGATCGCCCTGCTGACCCAGCAAGGCAGCATAAGCGCACGAACGAAATACGACGCCTGGGGCGAGATCGTCACGCAACAAGACGCCGGTGGTGTCGTCACGACATCAAGCACCGACGGCACCACCGCCGACCTCACGCGCACCGACGCACAATCCATCGGCTACACCGGCTACCTGACCGATCAGGAAAGCGGCCTGTACTACGCCAAGGCCCGCTATTACGACCCGCGCATCGCGCGGTTCACGACGGAGGACCCCGAGGAAGGCGAGGCGATGCAGCCGCCGAGCTTGCATCGGTATTTGTATGCGTATGCCAATCCTACGGTGTATACGGATCCGAGTGGCCGGTGTGCGGAACCGGTGACGTTCGTGATCTGCGCTGGCCTTGCAGGCGTGATCACATGGGCGGGCAGCGTCATCCAAGACGAGTGGTCGAACAACAAAGGGTTTGGTGAGGCTGCGACAAGTTCACGCAACATCATCAACGGCGCTGCAGTTACGGGTACAGTTCTGTCTGGTGGCACGATTGGAATTCCAGCGACAGCAGCGATCGTCACAACTGGAGGTGCCATCGATGTCGCGCATCAGACGGCCGTCGAAGGTAAGAGCCTGGATGAAGTGGACTACGGACAGTCGCTGCGCATGGGTGGCATCAGCGCATGGGGTGGCCCGATCCTCGGGCGAGGTTTGGCTTCGGCGACACCGTGGATTGCTGGCGGATCGCGCGTGGTCGTCGGCGGCGCCGTCGCGTACGGTGCCTATCAAGGCGGCGGCGACATCGGCGAGGGCATCGCCAATGGAAACGCGTCGCAGGTGCTGCTCGGCGTCGGCGAGACGGGGTTCAGTTTCGCCGGTGCGGGAACGCTAGCGAAACCGAGGCTGAGTGCACTGCGTTTGTCGGAACTGACGCCATCGCAGTTGGACGCGCGCTTGGATACTCTGACGCCGCGAATTGGGAACGCAGAACCTTTAACGATCACCGAATCTCCAAACGCCGGCGACATCGCTGCTGAGCCTGCGCTGCCAGGTAAGACGATCTACGTTGACTCGAAGGGGAACGCGATCGTAGGAGATTCGACGCTGCCGACCAACTATCGTGGCGAGAACGTTGTCGTTCCCGAAGGTCATGTAAAAAGCCTCTTGGACCCGAGCTACGACGAACCGCCGATAGTTGATCCAGGCCCGTTCACCGACGCTCAGCGCAATGCGTTCCTCGCAGGGAGGGCCGGTGATACTAGGCTTGCTCCACATCACCGGAACCAGTTGCCGACGAGTTACGGCGGCGTGATAGACGAAATTCCCGGTTCTGGTCATCCATCGGGAAATACGCATATGCAGGCAGGACGGCACCCTGGTTCGTCTGTCTTCAATGCTGCAGAAGGGGGGAACGCGATGCGCGCTCGCGAGATACGTAACCTATGGAAAGCCAAAGGGCGCCGTCTTGAGAAAACACATCACGGCTGGATTGATTCCGGCCCAGGAGGCGGATGATGTCCGACCAACTAGACATCGTACGTCAACTAGGCAGCGAGTTCGGGTTGCGTTATGGTTTTCTTTACGACACTTCATCGGAAGTCCTTAAGACCTTTGGAGACGTTGAAAAACTTCAACATCCGGCGATCGTTCGACGACTGATCGCCACACCAGAAGATATTCGCAATCTGGAGGCGCTGTTGAGATCGAGACCGTTTCCGGCTACGTTCACCCAAGGAAAAACGCGGAGCATTCTTGGGCTCGTTGATTCGAAATTTGTGGTTGGTTTTTTTCTAGATTCCGACCTGTCGGCGAAGGAGCATTTTGAATTTGCTGTGCGAGTTCACAAAGAAGCTGTCGAGCGCCTGATCGGGCCAAAAATAAACCAGCAAGGTAGCCCGGATGGAGCGCAGCGCAATCCGGAAATATGAAGCGGAACAACGAAGCCAGATAAAAGGGTGTGGCGCACGGCGTGCTGGAAGCGTTGCAAGAAAAGGGGACGGAGTGGACTACCCCCGATTTCTCGGACAGTCTAATTAGACAACACCGACGCGGCGAAGTCTTGGGGTGAGCGGTTGCCCAGTGCACTGTGCAATCTGTCCCGTCCAGACTGTCCACGCACCTTTCCTAGTTGCGCAACGACCACGTTTTCGACGAACTGACCGCCTCCGCGCATGATTGAAGCGCTTCTGCATCGGCTCGCACACATCAGAACCACCGCCACGCGGTGGTTTTTGTGCTTCTGGAAGGCGCCTTTCCTTCCCGCGGATAGGTCCGCCCGTGGACAGCCATGCCCGAGTGGTCGCGGCGAAAGAAAAAGCGATCGATCATGGCGGGAAGTACCACCCCGTCAACTCGCCATCCCAGACACGCAGCCAGCGCGGCTTGCCGGTTGCGCGCTTGTGTCCGCTCCACGCCTCGACGGGTGTGCGCATCGCCAGATGCTGATGCGGTCGCGCGTGGTTGTACCAGGCGCGGAACTCGATCAGCTTCACGCGCAAGTCGCCGCTGTCCACGACCATGATCTTGGCCAGCGCCGCCTTGAACGTCCCGAACAGCCGCTCGATCCGTCCGTTCTGCCACGGACAGTGAACGTCGGTGCGCTGCATGCGCACGCCGAGCAGCCCGAGTGCGAGCTTCATCGTCCGCGACACGAAGCACGGCTCGTTGTCGGTACGAATTGTCCTAGGCAATCCGAAACGCCGGAACGCTGCGATCAGCTCGACGAGGATCGTGAGGCTGCGCTTGTCCGCGAGTTCAGCCAGCCGCAGGCAGGCACGCGTGCCGTAATCGACCACGCCGAGCACGAGCCGTTGCTTGCGCGTCAGGCCCGTCACCGTGGACAGGTCCAGCGCCCACACCCGGTTGCGTGGCAGTTCGCGCGGCACGCGGTGCTTGAGCGTCCGGCGCAAATGGAGAACTTCGCTGCGGCTCGTCTTCAACACATAGGCGACGTACGACTTGCTGACCGTCATGCGTCGCGCGATCGCATGCCGCCGGTTGAACGCATCCGCGATCTTGCGGCAACCCAGATCGCCCGACCATGCCTTGAAGCGGATCACCTCGCGCCGGACCCAATCCGGCTTGCGCTGGTTCAGCGCCGGAACACCAGCGCGAACATCGCATCATCCTTGATCGCTTTGCGCGAGCGGCCAGTGTAGCGGCGTACCGCCGATGCGGCGTCGCGCTGCTTGTCCTCCTGCTGACCGCTCTTGCGCGCGCGGTGCTGGCGAGCGATGCGAACCCTGCCGCAACGACCTACTACCGCGAGAACCGCCCGCTGACCGTCGTGCGCGATGGCCTGACCACGAGCACGCGCACGTACGACGAGAACGGTCGCCTGAAGAGCGACACCGATGCGCTGCAGCGCACGACGACGACCACTTGGGACGACGCCGGTCGCAAGGTGAAGGAGGAGCGCCCGCTCGGTTTCGCGCAGGCGTGGACGTACGAACCGCTCGGCGACATCAAGTCCGCGACCGACGCCGACGGTCGCACCACGACGAACACGTACACGCCGCGCCGTTACCTCGAATCCGAATCCAACCACGCCAGCGAAACGACCACCTATGGCTACGACGGCGAGGGCCACCGCACCTCGATGCGCCGTCCGCTCGGCGTAGGTCATGACTGGACCTACGCCTACGACGAAGGCGACCGCCTCGTTGGCGTGACCGACCCGGTGACCGCGGCGGCCGGATCGAGCACGACGTTCGGCTACGACCTCGACGGCAACCTGACGTCGCAGACCGACGCGAATGGCCACACGACAACGTTCGACTACGACGCCCGTCACCACCGCACCGGGCTCATCTATCCATCGACCGCGGCTGGTACTGCATCGGCCCACTGGACCTGGGACGCCGACGGCAACGTCGCAACCGAGACGACACCGAACGGCAAGGTCCTGACCTCCACGTTCGACGCGCTGAACCGCCAAACCGCCGAGTCCATCGACGCCCCGCTCGCGACCGAAATTGCCCAGACAGGGTTCCGCCAAGACGGCAACGGCAACGTGGTCCAGATCGACGAAACGATCAACGGCACCACCCGCCACGCGACCCACCACTACGACGCGTTCGACCGCCTCGACGCCGATACCGACGTCCATGGCAAACAGGCGGTCTATGCCTACGACGCGGTCGGCAACCGCCTCCAGCTCAGCAGCGACGGTGCGACCACGCTGTGGGGCTACAACGCCCTGAATCAGAACGATGCGGTCACGGTGCCGGGGCAGGGCACGACCGCACTGGCTTACTTCCCAAGCGGCAAGCTCCATGTCCTTACTCGGCCCGATGGATCGACCAGCACCACCGAATACGACACCGCCGGACGCATCCAGTCGATCGTCCACGCCAAGGCCGGCAGCGAGATCGCGCACGCGGCGTACGCCTACGACGCCAACGGCAACCGCACCGAACAGAAGGAAGCGAACGGCGCCGTCACCGGCAACGCGGAACAACGCACGACCTACACCTACGACAACGGGGATCGCCTGACCGACACGCAGACGCCCGATCGCTCGACGCACTACGTGCTCGACGCGACCGGCAACCGCACGCACGAAACGATCCGCGACGCATCGAACGTGCTCATTGGCGACAGCACGCTCGTGTACAACGCACGCGGCCAGCTGACGACCCGCGACGACCCTGCCGCCAACGTCCATGTGGCCCTGACCTACGACGCCGACGGCAACACGCAGACCCAGACCGATGCCAGCGGCCCGCGCATGTTCCGCTACGACGCGCGCGACCGCCTGATGACGCTGGAGCAGCCGAACGCCCCACCGCTCGGCTTCGACTACCAGAGCGACGGCCTGCGCATCGCCAAACGCCAGGCCAGCCAGGAAACCCGTTACCAGTACGACCAGCAGAGCCTGCTGGCCGAGACCAACAGCATCGGCAACAGCCTCGCTCGCTACCACTACAGCGCAACCCAGCTGATCAGCCGCACCGAACCGGGCAGCACGCCGACCCAGCGCCACTACCTGCTCGACAGCCTCGCCACCCCGATCGCCCTGCTGACCCAGCAAGGCAGCGTGAGCGCGCGAACGAAATACGACGCCTGGGGCGAGATCGTCACGCAGCAGAACAGCAGCGGCACCGTCACGAACAGCGACACCGACGGCGCCATCGCCGACCTCACGCGCACCGACGCACAACCGATCGGCTACACCGGCTACCTGACCGATAGCGAGTCCGGCCTCTACTACGCCAAGGCGCGCTACTACGACCCGTGCATCGCGCGGTTCACGACCGAGGACCCGGAAGAGGGCCACTCGATGCAGCCGCCGAGTCTGCATCGGTATCTGTATGCCTACGCGAATCCAACTGTTTATACCGATCCCGATGGACGCTGTGCCGAGCCTGTAACCGCATTCCTTTGCTTAGCTGCGCTTGGTGCCGAAATCGGCTTCTCGGCGGACTTCCTCAGCCAGGAACATGAAAGCCTCAGCGCGGGCCGCTCCGATACGCTGGGCGGTTTCGTCAGACATGACTATGACGTCAAGCGAGGGGCGCTCAATACCGCTGTTGGCGCGGCGACCGGTCCGATCGGCGGCGGACTCGCGCAAATCGGAGTTCGCCCCGCGATCGCGATAGCTGCGTCTGTGACCACCGGCGCCGGAATGCAGACCGGTGTCGAAGCGTTGACGACGACGGATCCGAACTTCGATCCTAAAGAAGCATTCCTCCGCAACGAAGCGATCGGCGCGGCGTTCGCGGTGGGTGGCCCGATCGTCGCTCGCGCCGCGAAGGGGGCGTTCAATGCGCTGGCACCGGGATTGTCCGATTCCGCGTCACGCGTGGCTGCCGGATTGCGTAGCAAGGTCGGGGCTGCAGATTCTGTAGTCATCGCCGAGGATGCGGCCAGCGCAGCGGCGCGGCTTGAGCGCAAGATGCCGATCAGTCCGGACAGTGATTTCAGGCCGCTCAGTCAACCCAGTTTGGGAGCCTCTGGAAAAACGTTTGTCGTACCTAGAGAAAAGGCCGATCTTCTTGCTGAGTATCAGCGTGCTGCCGTAGAAGGGCGCTTGATTAGAACGGATCCAAAGACAGTGCGAGGCTCCGGCTTTCGATCTAAAGTGGAGCAGGAGCATGGCCCACCGCCAAGCGAGTCTTATCAGGCCGACCATAAAATTGAGTTGTGTATCGGTGGTGCCGACTGTGCCAAGACTAACGGACAGTGGCTGGATCAACCACTAAACTCTGCGTCTGGCGCAAAGATCGGGAATCAGATCAAGAGTGACCCGATTGGCACTAAGTACACGAGCGTGATTTTGGAGAAACCAAATTGACGACGTTTCAATCAATCGAGGCGGCCGCATTGCGTCTACCGAAGCTATGCCCAATGAATTGCGAAATGCCGGCAGATGTCGAGCTTGGGATCTCTTTTAGTGCTCTCCGTCAGTGGGTGGTGAGAACGGGTGGAGCCATCGCGCTTGACGGCGCGCTCCGATTTTTTCCTCCTTACTCTTGCAACGCACTACCCGGCTTGGCCGTTTGGAATGAAGCGACTGGCTGGAAGAAGAACTATTTGAGTTTGACTCCGATCGATTTGGTGATATTTGCTGAGGATGCATTCGGTACACAATTCTACATTGAAGAAAGTGGTCGTGTAGGTATTTTTTGGCCTGAAACAGCAGAAAGAGAGCCTCTCTCTCTCTCTGTTCCGCAGTTCTTTGAGACAATTGCCGATGATCCAGAGGGAACGATAAACATTTCGTTGTACGAGGATGCGGTGGCGTCTATGGGGCCCTTGAAACTTTCCGAGCACTTTGCTTTTCGATTGGAGACGGCGCTTGGAGGGCGTCCCAGTCTTGATAACTTGATTGTCATGGACTCCAGCCGGCATATGGCTGCTCTTGGAAAGATTGCAGTTCAGCTCGCGCGCATATGAGCGATAACAGAGTCAGAGTGCCTTATCTCGAAGTGTCGTCAGTAGACGGCGCGCGGGAGGGGGCAAGCGATGCATGCGTGGATCATCGGCGACTTCGCACCGGGTGCTATCCACATCCGGGCAGTGTCGGCCCGTCGGAAGTTCCCGGTAGCAAGCTGTCACCGGCAATGCCGAGCAGGTCACGCGCTACACCTATGACAATGCGGACCGCCTGACCGACAAGCAGACGCCAATCGCTCGACGCGCTACGTGCTCGACGCGACCGGCAACCGCACGCACGAAACGATCCGCGATAACGGGGTCAGAGTGCCTTATCGCGAGCTAGACGTGTCATAGGTGGATCGTCGGTGTGACTGCATGTCCCAGTGCACCCGCATCCAGCTGCGTCCGCCGGTCATAGCTGCTGAGGCGAGCGCGCGATAAGGCACTCTGACTCCGTTTCTCTTGATCAACAAGCCTGATGTTGAAAGTGCACCGGTCCACGTTCAAATAACGCCGTGAAGTACAACTTAGAAATTCGAGCAGTCGCTTCGCAGTCTCGGTCCATCCAAGAAAAGCACAATGCCTTCTTGCATGGACTCGACGGCCTTCCGTCACCTTGGGGAGTCCGCCATCCCCTTCCGGCGCCCGATCCGGGAAGTGGACTCAGTTCCGCATTGAAGGTGGCCAGGCTGTTGGGGAAAGGGCTTCGCGGGGATTTGGTCTACCAGCTTCGCAGGCCATTTCGCAATGATGCATCGCAGGACGACTACGACGTCCCCCCGATTTTGAGTAGCACCGCGATCTGGAGTCCAATCCCCACCGAAGAGGAGATTGGACGTGAAGAAGCGTTTCAGCGAAGAACAGATCATCGGCTTCCTGCGTGAAGCGGAAGCCGGCGTGGCGGTGAAGGACCTGTGCCGCAAGCACGGCTTCAGCGAGGCGTCGTACTACCTGTGGCGGAGCAAGTTCGGCGGTATGAGCGTGCCGGACGCGAAGCGGCTGAAGGAGCTGGAGACGGAGAACGGCCGGCTGAAGAAGCTGCTTGCCGAGCAGGTGCTCGAGAACGAAGTGATCAAGGATGCGCTGCGAAAAAAGTGGTGACCGCACCGGCGCGCAGGGAGCTGGTGCGGCAGATGACGACCAAGGGGCTGAGTGAACGCCGCGTGTTGGCGGTGGTGGGCATGAGTGCGAGCGCGTTGCGCTATTCGCCACGCCCGGACCGCAACGTGGCCCTGCGCCAGAGGATCATCGACCTGGCGCATCGGCATCGCCGCTACGGCGTCGGGATGATCCACCTCAAGCTCGGTCAGGCGGGTGAGAAGGCGAACTACAAGCGCGTCGAACGACTGTATCGCGAGGCCCAGCTGCAGGTGCGTCGGCGCAAGCGCAAGAAGGTCCCGATCGGCGAGCGGCAACCGCTAGAACGACCCACACAGGCCAACGAGGTGTGGTCGATGGACTTCGTGTTCGACCGCACGGCCGATAGTCGCGTGATCAAGTGCCTGACGATCGTCGACGACGCCACGCACGAAGCGGTCGCGATCGAGACGGAGCGCGCGATCTCCGGTTATGGCGTCGTCCGCGTACTCGAACGTCTGGCGTTGAGCCGGGGATTGCCGAAGGTCATCCGCTCGGACAACGGAAAGGAGTTCTGCGGGAGAACCATGGTCACATGGGCGCACGCGCGTGGCGTGCTGCTGCGCCTGATCGAGCCGGGCAAGCCGAACCAGAACGCCTACATCGAATCGTTCAACGGCCGCCTGCGTGACGAATGCCTCAACGATCACTGGCTCACGCATCTGCTGCACGCCCGCACCGTCATCGAGTTGTGGCGACGCGAGTACAACGAGGAGCGACCGAAGAAGGCCCTCGGCGGGCTGACGCCTGCTGCCTATGCGAAACAACTGGCCGACAAAGCGGCTAACATCGAACCCGGACTCTAGATCCGACCGCTACTCAAAGCGGGGGGACGTCGACTACATAAACGTAGTTTTCGATCCGGAGAAGGTCGACTATCAAGCGCTGGTTTGCGGAGTCTTCTTGCAATACGTCGAGGCGTTCGGCGGGTACTACGCAGAAATATCAGATGATGAGTTCATCTTCATCGATCACGAACGGCGGCGTCAGCTAGGCATCGATAAGCGTAGTGCTATTTATCGACTCCCTCCTGTTTGCTACATGCACAAGAATTTGTGTTTGCAAGCACTTGAAGTATCGCCCGCAGAAGTAGTGAAGCGATTGCGAGGAAAGGTCGAAGATGTGAAGGAAACATTGGATGGCGTATTTGTTGTGCTGACGTCTAAGGTTTTGCCAACAGCAGAGATGGACGCTATTTGCTGGCAGGCAAAGAGCTATTTGCAAGCGCGGTGGCAGCGGTAAGGGGCTCGGCGGTAAGGGGGTCAGAGTGCCTTGTCGCTGAGTGTCGTCGGTACTTGAGGTTCGACCGCTGGCGACACTCAATGCAACGCCGCCGGCAGCAGCACCGGCTGGGAGAGGGTGCTGAGTGGAGTTCCCCAAGAAATGCCCCGGCAAACAGCCAGGAGCAGGGAGTCGCGGCAGACCAGCACCCGCCACGGAGAGAGGTTGTCGCGGTCGGCGGTCAGGGAATCGTGATCGCCGCGCCGCTGTTGTCGTAGGCCTGGTCATGCACCTGCGCGGGGAAGCCAAGCGGTCCGGTGGTGACGAGGTGTCGTAGCCGTAGTTCAGCGCGCTGGTGGTTTCGTTGTAGAACACGCCGCCGCAGTAGCCGTCCACGCCGCCGAGCCACGCCGTATCCGACGACGATCTGCAGGCGATCGAAGCCATGAATAGCTCTGCGCGACCGCGCGGGTTCGGGCAAATCGAAGTACGTCTGCCTGCGACGCACGCAGTCCCGTTGGCTGCTAGGTTCCGCTGTGTCCCCGCTCCCCCACGCGCGCGGCCGCTGGTGCCCGCGCGGGTGCGATACGTCATCGTCAGCGCTTCTTCCTGCCCACGTCGACCGGCGCGTCGAAGGGTAGGCTGAAGCTGCCGTTGCGCAGTGTCTCACTGTTGCTCGGCATCTTCGCGCAGTGGCCGTGCAATTCGAATTGGCCCTCGATGCGCGCGGCATCGACGCGCGTGATCTGCACCCAGCTCGAACCACCGACCGTGTTGTCGCAGCCGATCACGCGGAACGCGGCGGCGCCGTTCGCGGGTATCGGATGGCGGCCGGGCTTGTCGGCCTTCACGCGCAGGTCGAGGCGGGCGCTTTCGTTGCCGCGTCCGAACTGCTCCACCGCCAGCACGAGTTCGCCACGTGCGGCATCGAAGCGGTAGTCGAGCCGGTCCGGCGCGTTCCAGACCATGGTGTAGAAGCGCGTCGAGAAACGCGCGCGCGACTTGGCCGCGGCCGAGGGCGCACCATCGGCGGGCACCGCCGAAAACGCCGGCGCGATCCCGGCAAACAAAAGGGTAAGCAGGAGGAAAAAGCGGGGTGCGTGCATCGGGCCAACCTCGTCTGTGCAGGATTGCCTGACGCAGTACGCAATGCGGCGCGCGATCCTTCGCGGCGCCGACTGTCCGTTCGTTCAGTGGCTGCAACCGCTCCACCAGCACGGATGGCTCGCGATGAAGTCGATCAGCGCCTGGTGCTTGGGCGTGCTGGTGTGGTCGACGTACTCGAATGCGCCCCAGCTGCCCCATTTGCCGTAGCTGCCGGAGGCGGTGAACTGCAGGAACAGCTCGCCCTTGGCGCGCCAGTCGGCAAGGTTGTGCGTGACTGCATCGCCCATGCGCGCATCGCGGTTGGCGGCGGTGAACAGGGTGGTGATCGCCGCGTCGTTCTCGACGCCGAACACGCCGACGAGGTGCTGGCCGCCTTCGTAACTGATGAGGTGCAGGCCGCGCGCATCGGCCGCGGTGCGCTGCGGCGCGAGCCAGTGACGCGCCTCGGCCAGCGCGCCGCCGGGCGGACCGCCCGCGAGTTGGCCGCCTTGTTCGATCTCGGTGAACAGCGTGTCGAGGGTCCAGCTGCGCACCGTCGCCTGCGCGGACGGCTGGCCGAGGTAGCCGCCGAAATACGGCGCGATCGCGACCGCACCGATGCCATGCGCGCTGCACGGCTGCAGGGTCGAGAACGGGCAGTCGGCGGCCTGCGTCTGCGAATATGCATTCGCCGCCTGAGCGCCGAGCACGCAGGTGACGCGATCGGCGTCACTGCCCCACGCGGCCTTCCACAGCTCGCACATCTGCGCGGTGCGCTGGCCGTGCCAGTTCATGCGTCGGTCGAACGGCGTGCCGCGCGGATTGCCATGCGCGTCGAGAAAGTCCTGCGTGCCCTGCTGCTCGACCCAACCGCCCTGCACGAACCCGCCATTCCACACCTCGTTGGAATATTCGACGTAGACATGCAGGTCGTGGCGCAACAGGCGCCGGACCTTCTGTGCGAAGCGCTGCATGTAGTCGTCGCCGGCGAGGTGCGGCATGTTGAACCAGGGGTCGGTGTCGGTGCGATTGGCGAGCTCGACCATGATCTCGAGCGGCACGCCCTTGTCGGTGGTCCAGCGCACGTCGGCCAGTTGCGGGCGCGCATCGAAGTCGCCCTGGGTGGAGCCGCCACCGCTGTCCGGACCATTGGTGCGCATCCAGTCCATGAAGCGCAGCACCTTGTACTTGCGGATGAAGGCGAGGAAATCTGGATGGAAGAGCTGCGACGGGCCGGAGTGCTCGTCGTAGCCGGGCATCCACACGTGCACGTTGCGGATCGGGTCGTTCGGGTTGATGCGGTCGAAGCGCATCGCCCAGCCGTTGTCGGTGGTGGTCACCTCGAGCACGTCGCGATGCGCGCTGGACGCGGCGCTCTTGCGCACGCCATAGTGGTAGCTGATGGTGCCGTCGCCGTCCCAGGTCACGACGTAGGTGGACCCGGTCGCCGGCCGATGGCCCTGGTAGGAACCGTACAGGAACAGGGTCGCGACCGCGTCGTACTGTGCCGTGGCGCAGCCGGCGACGTCGCTGCGCGGTTGCAGCGTGCGCGGATAGCCGTGCGCGTCGAGGTCGAGGCACGCTTCCTCGTTGGTGTCCCAGCCGCCGCTCTGCCTGAGCGTGATCCACTCGCGCGACTGCTTCATCGCGTCGACGAAGTCGGCACTGGTCGAATCGTCCTTGACTGCATCGAGGTTGGCGCCCAATGGCGAGCGGTCGTTCGGCGCGAAGTCGAAGCTGTTGCGGAACACCGTCTCGTACGCGCGTGCCGGTTGCAGCAGGGTGGCCGCCAGGATCAACACGCCCGCGGCAAAACGCAGCATCGCTGCACTGGCAGATCTTCGCATCACATTCCCCAGTCGAATGAAAGCCCGCCGACCTGCAACGCAGCAATGCGCCGCGCGTTGACACCGATGAGATCCCCGCAGCGGCGCGGCGGTTTCAGCCCGAGCCGGCGAGCTGGGTCTTCAGCCACGATGAGGCGTGTGCCCACTCGCGGTTGACCGCGGACGGGTGGATCGCGAGCGCCTGCGCAGTCTCGTCGATGGTGAGGCCGGCGAACACGCGCAGCTCGACCACGCTGGCCGCGCGCGGATCGAGTTTCGCGAGCGTCGCCAGCGCGTCGTCGAGCGCGATCAGCTCGGCCGGATTCGCGCTCAACGCGGCGTCGTGGCCCTCCAGCGACAGCGGCGCCGCGCCGCCGCCGCGCTTGTCGGCGAGCTTGCGCCGCGCGCGGTCGACCAGCACCTGGCGCATCGCGCGCGCGACAATGCGCGCGAAATGGCCGCGGTCCTCCGCTGGCGGCGCGCGCGCGGCGAGGGTCAGCTTGATCAGCGCGTCGTTGAGCAAGGCGGTCGGCTGCAGCGTGTCGTGGCCGGACTCGCTGCGCAGCACCGCCGCAGCGAGCCGTTTCAGCTCGCCGTACAGACGCGTGAACACGCGGTCGCGCGCGGCAGGATCACCGTCCTGCCAGTCGCGGATCCAGCCGGTGATGTCGTCGGCGGTGGCTTGCTGCATGCGCCAAGCATACGCGAGGCCGGCGCCGGCGACTGCGAAACGGCCCCGCCGGCGCGCCGCGATCGAGTGCGGCGCAGCGTGCTCGCGGCTCGAAGCCGTCGCCCGAAGGTCATTGTCGTTCCTTGCGAATGCGGGCGGCTCCGGCCGTTGCTGCGCAGTACGCAGCCCGGCGGCAGTTTCTCCGATCTTCCCGACCGACCTCGTCGGCGTGGCAATCGACGCCAACGATTGAACAATCCCGCTGCACGGGTGTTCGACTTCGCGGAGCGTTGCTCCGCTGCGCTCAACACGAACGGCTGAAGATTCTCCTTAGTCGTTGCAGGTGTTTCGACTTCGCGGAGCTTCGCTCCGCTGCGCTCAACACGAACGGGCGAAGATTCCCCGAGCGATGGATGAGAATTCCCCGAACGGTTCGAAATTCCCGCTCACTACCTGATCACGTCCGGGGCAGGCTCCGGGCGCTGGCCCGCGACCAACAAGACTCCGTTCACCCTGAGCGCAGGCGCGTAGCGCCGGAGTCGAAGGGCGCGTCTAAGTCATCGCAGGTGTTTCGACTTCGCGGAGCGTTGCTCCGCTGCGCTCAACACGAACGGCGGAGATTCCCCTTAGTCGTTGCAGGTGTTTCGACTTCGCGGAGCGCCGCGCCGCTGCGCTCAACACGAACGACTGAAGATTCCCCTTAGTCGTTGCAGGTGTTTCGACTTCGCGGAGCTTCGCTCCGCTGCGCTCAACACGAACGGCTGAAGATTCCCGAGCGATGGATGAGAATTACCGAACGGCTCGGAATTTCCGCTCACGCGCGGATCACGTCCGGGGCAGGCTCCGGGCCGGGCGCTGGCCCGCGACCTACAAGACTCCGTTCACCCTGAGCGCAGGCGCGTAGCGCCGGAGTCGAAGGGCGCATTTCAGCATTGCAGGTGCTTCGACTTCGCGGAATTTTGCCCCGCCGCGCTCGACACGAACGGCTCTTTCCTGCAACCCGAACGGCTATGCTTGCGCGTCCTTCCATCACCCGTTGGGTGCCGCATGCAGCGTCCACGCATTGCCCTCGCCAGCGTCGCCGCCGCGCGCGCGCTCGATGATGACCTCCCGCCGCTCGAAGCCGCGTTGCGCGAGGCCGGTGCCGAGGTCGTGATCGCCGACTGGGACGACCCCGCGTTCGACTGGCGCGGCGTCGACCTCGCGCTGCTGCGTTCGACCTGGGACTACGCCGAACGCCTGCCCGGGTTCCTCGCCTGGGCCGAGCGCGTTGCGACCCAGACCCGCCTGCTCAATCCGCCCGACGTGCTGCGCTGGAACACCGACAAGCACTATCTCGCCGACCTCGAACGCGCGGGCGTCGCGATCGTGCCGAGCACGTTCGTCGAACCCGGCATGGACGCAAAGGCCGCGCTCGATGCATTCCTCGCCGGCACCGATGCGAACGAATTCGTGGTCAAGCCGAGCGTCGGTGCCGGCTCGCGCGATGCACAGCGCCACGGTCGCGTCGATTGCACGCGCGCGATTGCACACATCGCGCGCCTGCTCGATGCCGGCCGCAGCGTGCTGTTGCAACCGTACCTCGAGCGCGTCGACGAACACGGCGAGACCGCACTGATCCACTTCGACGGCGTCTTCAGCCACGCGATCCGCAAGGGACCGCTGCTGCGCCGCGGTGACGGGCCCACCGATGCGCTGTTCGCGGCCGAGGACATCACCCCACGCGTGGCGAGCACGGACGAGCGCGAGCTCGCCACGCGCGCATTGGCGGCGATTCCGTTCGCCGGGCCGCTCGCCTACGCGCGCGTCGACCTCATTCACGACGCCGACGGCGCGCCGCGCCTGCTCGAACTCGAACTGGCCGAGCCGTCACTGTTCTTCGCACACGCCGCCGGCAGCGCGCGGCGCTTTGCCGACACGCTGCTCGCACGCATCGCTGCGCCGGCCTAGTCGACCCTGCCACGAGGACCCGGCGAGGACGTATCCCGGCGGGTTGAGGTATTCGGCGCGATCCTGCGTAGCAGTGAGGATGCGGCGCGCACGCCGCGCCATCCCCAGGAGAGAACGCCATCGTGTCGCCGACGACAGTCCCGTATTGCGCACCATCGCGGCCGACGCGCGCCGCTCCGTCCCGGCGTAGCCTCGCCGCGGCTTTGCTGCTCGCGCTCGCACCGTTCTCGGCGAATGCGGCCACGATCGCCGTCACCTCGCCGGACGATTCCGATTCGAGCGCAATCGGCACGTGCACGCTGCGGCAGGCCATCATGTCGATGGATGTCGGTGGACTGGTGGCGGCCTGCCACAAGACCGGCGCATTCGGTGTCGACGACACGATCACGTTCGCCACATCGGCGATCACCGGTGCAGCGACGCCCGGCACGGTCACGCTTGCCGATTCGGCGGACGCGGGCGGAGGCATCGGCGGCACGCTGCTCGTCACGGCCGCGCACCTGACCATCGACGGCAGCGCGTGGCGTGGCAGCGGCCCCGGCCTCTACCCCGACGGCGTGACGATCGCACGGCCGGTCGGCGCGACCAACCGATTCGGCGTACTGCGCGACTCGGCGCCCGCCGGCAGCCGGCTGGTGCTCGTCGGCGTGGCGATACGCAATGGCGACGCATTCGAGCCACGCTGCAACGGCGGCCGCGAAGGCGGCGGCGTGTGCATGGAGGCAGCGGACCTGTCGATGAGCGACTGCCGCGTAAGCGGCAACACGGCCGCGTTCGCCGGCGGCGGCATCGCCTCGCCAAGCGGTGCGGTCACGCTCGAGCGCTGCACGATCGACCACAACACTTCCTACCTGGGCGGCGGTGTGGGCACCGGGACCGGCACCGTCACGATCACTTCGAGCACGATCGAGGGCAACGGCGAATGGGGCACGTCCCATGGCGGCGGCGTGCATGCGCTTGGGGCGCTCGTCGTCGTCGACAGCACGATCAGCGGCAATCTCGGCAAGCTGGGCGCGGGCATCGCGGTCGACGGCACGCTGAGCCTGACGCGCAGCCTCGTCGCCGGCAACGAGGCGTACTACGACGGCGGCGGCATCCACGCGCCCGCCGGCACGATCACGTTGGCCGGCAGCACGGTCAGCAACAACTTCGCGCGCTACAACGGCGGCGGCATCCATTCCGCGGCCACGCTGACGGTCACCAACAGCACGATCAGCGGCAACCACTCCTTGCGCGACGGCGCCGGCATCTACTCCGACGGGATCGTGCACCTGGTGCATGCGACCATTTCGGCGAACTCGGCCAGCGGCGTCGGCGGCGGCCTCGAGGGCAACGGCTCCGCGACCATCGACCGTTCGATCGTTGCCGGCAACACGCAGTCGTCCGGCGGCGACATCGACATGGCGGAGCCATGGACGGGCAGCAACAACCTCGTCTTCGCCAGCAGTCTCGATCTCGGTCCGCTGCAGGATAACGGCGGCTCCACGCCGACGATGATGCCGGGCCCGACCAGTGCGGCGATCGATGCGATCGCGCCCGTGGACTGCGTGCAAACGACCGATCAGCGCGGCATCGTGCGCCCGCAAGGCACGGGTTGCGACATCGGCGCGGTCGAGGTCGCGTCCGACGCGATCTTCGCCGACGGTTTCGAATGACGAAGCCGGTCGCGACGCGTGCGGGCAATCGGTTGGCATTCCGTCGACGAGCGCGTGAGTCGCGCCGCGCCTACGTCGCAGACGTCGACGCGCGGGCGACCGGTGCGGCCGTTTGCGCAAGTCTTGCGCAACCCCGCTTGACAGCCGCATGGCAGCGGCGTTTGCACACTTCGATACAGGACTTGTCCACAGGGCTGTCCACGCCGGCTGTGGAAAACCCGCGACATCCCGTCGCGGAGGTGGTCCGGCGCCGGCGCCGTGTTTCCGCTAAAATCGCGCCTCTTTGCGCGGCCCCGGGCCGCGCGGTTCTCCCAGCGAGGTTCGACACCCGATGAAGATCCTGGTCGGCTATAAGCGCGTCGTCGATTACAACGTGCGCATCCAGGTCAAGCCGGACGGTTCCGGCGTGGTCACCGATGGCGTCAAGCTGTCGGCCAATCCGTTCGACGACATCGCGCTGGAAGAAGCGCTGCGGTTGCGCGAGAAAGGCGTCGCGAGCGAGGTGATCGTCGCGACGATCGGCCCGGCCGATGCGCAGGCGCACATCCGCAACGGCCTCGCGATGGGCGCGAACCGCGCGATCCACGTCGTCACGAACGAGGCGATCCAGCCGCTCACCGCGGCGCGCGCGCTGCTGAAGCTGGTCGAGAAGGAACAGCCCGGCATCGTCCTGCTCGGCAAGCAGGCGATCGACGACGACTGCAACCAGACCGGCCAGATGCTCGCGGCGCTGTGGGGTCGCCCGCAGGCGACGTTCGCGTCGAAGGTCGAGATTTCCGGACAGGTCGCCCGGGTGACGCGCGAAGTCGATGCCGGCCTCGAGACGATCGAAGTCGATCTGCCCGCAGTGATCACCACCGACCTGCGCCTCAACGAACCGCGCTTCATCAAGCTGCCGGACATCATGAAGGCGAAGTCCAAGCCGATCGAGACGATCGAGTTCGCCAGCCTCGGCGTCGAGTCCGGCGACCACCTCAAGACGACCCGCTACGCGCCTCCCGCGAAACGCAGCAAGGGCGTGATGGTCAAGGACGTGGCGGAACTCGTCGCCGCGCTGAAGAACAAGGGGTTGGTCTAGCTTTTCCTTCCCCTTGGGAGAAGGTGCCGAAGGCGGATGAGGGAAGCGCCTCCCGGTCAAGAAGATACCGCGAACACTTGATGTCCTTCCCTCATCCGGCGCTGCGCGCCACCTTCTTCCGGCGGGAGAAGGGAAGCAAAGGAAACGACCATGTCCAAGATTCTCATCATCGCCGAACACCAGGACGGCAAACTCAACGGCAGCACGGCGCGTTGCGTCACCTGCGCCAGGGATCTCAAGGCCGAGTCGATCGACGTGCTCGTGCTCGCGGCCGACCCGGCCGGCGTGGCCGCAGAGGCCGCGAAGATCGACGGCGTGTCGAAGGTGCTGACCGTGGCGCGCGCCGAGAATGCGCACGCACTCGCGGCGGTGCATGCGCCGCAGATCGCCGCAGCGGCGAAGAACGGCTACACGCACGTGCTCGCACCGTCGACGACGTTCGGCAAGGACGTGCTGCCGCGCGCCGCCGCCCTGCTCGGCGTCGCGCAGGTGTCGGACATTTCCGCCGTCGAAGGCACGCACACGTTCAAGCGCCCGATCTACGCCGGCAACGCGATCGTCACGGTTGAAGCGCCCGCCGGCAGCGTGCTGGTCGGCACCGTGCGCACCGCCTCCTACGCGGCCGCCGCGAACGGCGCCAATGCGGCGCCGATCGAAGCACTCGCACTCGACGCCGCGCTGCCGACGCACACGCGCTTCGTCGGCCTCGCGCAGGGCAAGAGCGACCGCCCGGACCTGCAGGGCGCCGCGCGCGTCGTCTCCGGTGGCCGTGCGCTCGGTTCGTCGGACGCGTTCAAGATCATCTACGCGCTCGCCGACAAGATGGGCGCAGCGGTCGGCGCCTCGCGCGCGGCAGTCGACGCCGGCTACGTGCCGAGCGACCTGCAGGTTGGCCAGACCGGCAAGATCATCGCGCCGGACCTGTACGTCGCGATCGGCATTTCCGGCGCGATCCAGCACCTCACCGGCATCAAGGATGCCGGCACGATCGTCGCGATCAACAAGGATGCCGAAGCGCCGATCTTCGAGATCGCCGACTACGGCCTCGTCGGCGACCTGTTCAAGCTGGTGCCGGAACTGGAGCAGGCGCTCGGCTGATTCCCCCTCTCCCGCTTGCGGGAGAGGGCTGGGGTGAGGGGAGATCGGAGCGCAGCGTTCGAAGGAAGATACCTTCGGCCTCGCTGTCCCTCACCCGCCGCGCTGCGCGCGTCGACCTCTCCCGCAAGCGGGAGAGGTGAATGCAATGCGTTGCGTTTCCTGGCTGAGCCACAGCTTCTGTGGGAGCGGCGGAAGCCGCGATGCTTAGGCTTCGATCGTCGTAAGCATCGCGGCTTCCGCCGCTCCTGCAGTCAAAGCGCGAGCAGAAGGTCCGAAGCACGCTCCGCAATCATGATGGTCGGCGCATTCGTGTTGCCGCCGATCAGCGTCGGCATGATCGACGCGTCGACCACGCGCAGGCCCTCGACGCCGCGCACGCGCAGCTCGCTGTCGACCACCGCTGCGTCGTCCTTGCCCATGCGGCAGGAACCGACCGGGTGGTAGATCGTCTCGGCCTTGCGACGCACGAATGCGGCGAGATCCGCATCGTCGTCCGCGTCGGTGCCCGGGAAAATCTCTTCGCCGCGATACGGCGCGAACGGTTCCTGCGCGAGGATCGTGCGCGACAGGCGCGCGCCCTCGACCATCATGCGCAAGTCATGGCCCTCGGCATCGCCGAGGTAGTTCGCGTGGATCGCCGCGTGCGCCGCCGGATCCGCCGATTTGAGGCGGATCGCGCCGCGACTCTTCGGGCGCAGGCTGCACGCGTGCACGGTGTAGCCGTAACCGTCGAGGCGGTGGCGACCGTGGTCGTCGAGCAGGGCCGGCACGAAGTGGAACTGCATGTCGCAGCGCTCGTCCGGCGCGAGGCGCGAACGCAGGAAACCGCCCGCCTCGGCGATGTTCGAGCTGCCGATGCCGTCGCGCTTCAACAGGAAGCGCAGCGCGACCGCGAGGTCGTTGGTTTTGTCGTAGGTGATCGCGCGCGTCGAGCGCACCAGCGTGCAGATGTCGAGATGATCCTGCAGGTTCGCACCGACGCCGGCGCGATCGAGCGCGACCGCGACGCCGTGTTCGCGCAGATGATCGGCCGGACCGATACCGGACAGCATCAGCAGCTGCGGCGAATTGACCGCGCCGCCGGCGAGGATCACGTTGCCCGCCTCGGCGCGTTCGAGCCGGCCGCGATGGCGGTATGACACGCCGACCGCGCGTCCGCCCTCGAGCAGGACGCGCGTGGTCAGCGCGCGCGTGTGCACGGCGAGGTTCGAGCGGGCGAGTGCAGGGCGCAGATAGGCGACCGCGGCCGAGCAGCGCGCACCGTTGCGCTGGGTCACCGCGTAGTAGCCGAAGCCTTCCTGCGTGGCAGCGTTGAAGTCGTCGTTGCGCGGCTGGCCCGCCTCGGCGGCCGCGTCGATGAATGCCTGCGACAGCACGTTGTGGTGACGCAGCGGCGACACCGTCAGCGGACCGTCGGCGCCGTGGAACGCATCGGCACCGCGCACGTTGCCTTCGCTGCGCTTGAACACGTCGAGCACGTTCGACCAGGCCCAGCGCGGATCGCCGCTTGCGGTCGCCCACTCGTCGTAGTCGCGCGGCGTGCCGCGCGTGTAGCACATCGCGTTGATCGAACTGGATCCGCCGAGCACCTTGCCGCGCGGCCACCACAGGCGGCGCCCGCCGAGGTTCGGCTCGGGTTCGGTGGTGTAGTCCCAGTTCACGCCCTTCTTGCCGACCAGCTTGGCGAGCCCGGCCGGCATATGGATGAACGGGTGCCAGTCACGGCCACCGGCCTCGAGCAGCAGCACGCGGTTGGCGGGATTCGCGCTGAGGCGGTTCGCCAGCACGCAACCGGCCGAACCGGCGCCGACGATCACATAGTCGTAGGTCATCGAGCGAGCGTATGCGGGCGGGTTAGAGTGGTTGCTCCAGTGGCTGCGCGCGTGGCACGCGCGCCCTTGCGGGCCGCTTCGTTCGCTCTGCAAGCGCGACCGCTGCCCGGCGGCAGCCGCGCTCCCCGCATTGCGCCGCGCCATGCGAATCCGCGTCCCTCGGGCATAATCGACCTCCGACAACGCCTTCAAAAACCATGACGGATCACCCCGGCGACACCGAATTGCGCGGCGCTGCCGCGTTCCAGCAACTGCACTGGCTGGCCAGCGCCCGCGTCGACAGCACGCACCTGATGCACGCCTACGCCGGCGCGATCGCACGCGAGAATCCGCGCCTCAACGCGTACACCGCGCTCGATCCGCGCATGGAGGAACATGCAGCGGCCAGCGACGCGCGCCGGCGCGAGGGCCGCACGATCGGTCGCCTCGACGGCCTCGCCGTCGCGATCAAGGACAACTTCGACGTCGCCGGACTGCCGACCACGGCCGGCTTGCCGGGTCGCCGCACGCATACCGCGCCGCACGATGCCAGCGCCGTCGCGCGCCTGCGCGCGGCGGGCGCGGTCATCCTCGGCAAGACCAACCTCGACGAAGGCGCGCTCGGCACGTTCTCGGCCAATCCGCACTACGGCGCCGTGCACAATCCCTTGCGCAACGCGTACACCGCGGGAGGTTCGTCCGGCGGTTCGGCCGCGGCGGTGGCCGCCGGCCTGTGCAGCTTCGCGATCGGCAGCGACACGCTCGGTTCGGTACGCATTCCGGCCAGCCACTGCGGCGTGTACGCGCTCAAGCCGACCCACGGCGAAATCTCCACCCGCGGCATGGTGCGCGCCGCGCGCCGCCTCGACTGCGTCGGCATCCTCGCGCGTTCGGTCGAGGACCTCGCGATCGTCGTGCAGGTGCTCGACGCACACGACCCCGCCGACCCGCGCTCGCGCCGCCGGCGCGTGCCGCTGGCCACGCCGGACTGGGAGCCCGGTCGCCTGCGCAGCGCGTTCGCGCGCGACCTCGGCGTGCTCGGCGTCACGCCCGAGGTGCGCGCGGTGTTCGATGCCGCCGTCACGCGCATCGGCGGCGTGCTCGGCCAGCGTGTCGAGATGGATTTTTCCGACCACGATCTCGCGCGCACGCGGCGCGCCGCGTTGCTGGTGATGGAAAGCGAACTCGGCGTCGAACTCGCCAACGACCTCGCCGACACCGCGCACCCGCTGTCGCCGCGCCTGCGCTCGATGCTCGACTACGCGAAAGGCAAGTCCGCGGTCGACTACGCCGCCGCGGATCGTGCGCTCGATGCGACCGTGCTGAAGGCGCGGCGCGTGTTCGAGGACATCGACGTGCTGGTGCTGCCGACCGTCTCGCACGGCGCCTATCCGCTCGCCGAAGGGGAACGCGCGAACGACGCCGACCTCACCGCGTTCGCGAGCCTCGCCGGGTGTCCCGCGGTCAGCCTGCCGATGGGCCGCCTGCCCGATGGCCTGCCGGTCGGCCTGCAACTCGTCGGTCGCCCCGGCGCCGACCTGCGCCTGCTCGAGCTCGCAGCGATCTGCGGGGCCACGCTCGACAGTGCACCGACCTATCCCGTCGCAGGCTGATCCGGATTTGCATTGCCTCCGCCTGCAGGCGGAGGCTTCGCCACGATCAATCCCTCGTCCTGGCGATATTTTTCCCTCGGTTACAAGTGATCTTGGCCCGATCCTTGCTGTGTCGGTTAGACTCGCGCGCTTCGGAACCGTGATCCGGTTGACGTTTTTGGCCTTTGCGCGCGTCTGTCCTCTGCCGCTGTAGCGATACTTTTGGGGTGATGAGTCATGGGGATCGACCGCAACGGCGCTGCCGTGCGCCGCCTGTTCAGCTGCGCGGCAGCTACAGCGAAGCTTGAAAAGACGCAGGAATGCTCGTCAGCGCTTAGTCGTGCTGTCTGCGGTCGGAATTTGCGCAGGGAGTCATCCTGTGCCAATTCTGGTGGCTCGAACCACGCATTCTTGAGGCGCACTTCCGCCCGCAGGGGCGACGACGGCGCTTGGCGCGGGCTTCTGGCCTCGTTGTGCTTGCTGGCCATGTTCATGGTCGGCGCGCCGGATGCGCACGCGCAGGCGCAACGCGGCTTCGCCAACCTCGGCTTCGAACTGCCGAGCGCGGGCGCGTCCTCGTGCTCTTTCCAGATCGATGCCGGCCAGGTCCCCGGCTGGGAGACGACGCATCCTTCGGCTGGGGGCAATGCATGCGCGCCGAACATAGCGGCAACCACCGGTCCGCTCATCGAGATCTGGTCCAACAACTTCAACGGCATCGCCGCTCGGCAGGGAACGCAGTTCGCCGAGCTCAATGCCCAGCAGGCCTCTCGCCTGTATCAGAACGTGTGCATGGTTACCGGCGAAACCGTGAGCTGGACCTTCAGCCATCGCGGACGCCAGAGTGCAACGACCGGTGACGTCACCGAATTCCGCATCGGCAATACCGCCGGCACCAATCGCGTCGTGCAGGCGCTGGATTCCAACGACGGCAATCCGGGCGCCGCAACCTGCTTCGCCAACGATGGCTCGGTAACGGCGGGTACCTGCGCGCGCGTGACGACGGCCGGCTGGGGCGACTACAGCGGCAGCTTCGTCTGGACCGGCGCGGCCGGCGTGCAGCGGATCGGCTTCGAGGCAATTTCTTCCGCGGGCGGGGACAATTCCTTCGGCAACTTCATCGACAACGTCCAGGTCGTGCTGAAGCCGTTCGTCGAACTGGCCGGCAACAGCAGCCTGACCGAAGGTGGTGTGCTGACGCCACCCCAGATCCGCGTCGTGGGTACGGTGCCTGCGGGTGGCATGAATGTGCAGGTCGTGTTGACCGGCACTGCCACGCTCAACAGCGATTACACCACTGCGAGCGGCACGACGACCGTCACGGTCGCGGTACCCGCCGGTTTTTACGATGGCACGACAGCCGCCAGCCAGTTCGATGTGCCGATATCCAGCATCGTCGACGATGCGGTGATCGAGAACAACGAAACCGTCCTGATGACGGTGCAGCCGTCGGCGAGCTATCTCATCGCATCGACTGCCGCTTGCGGCGGCGTGCCGAGCACCACCGCCACGCTGACCATTGTCGACAACGACATCGACCTCAGGACAACAAAGGCGGTCAACAACCCGACGCCGGCGCTCGGCTCCACGGTGCAATACACCGTGACTTACAGCAACAACACGGCGCGGCCGACCGTCGCTCCGTTGACCGCACACGATGCGCTTGCAGCGGTCGCCGACGCGGTTCCAGCCGGTCTTGCGTTTACTTCCTGGACATGCACCGCCAGCAATGGCGCAAGTTGTCCGGGTGGCGCGGTCAACGGCACCACGAGCGGTTCCGGTGCGATCAGCGGTAACGCCAGCCTGCCTGCCGGAAACGCGGTGGCGGGAGGCACGGTCAGCTACGTCATCAACGCCACGGTCAATGCGTGCGGCAGCAGCATCCTCAATACCTCCACCATCACCGACCCGGCCGGTTTCGCCGAAGGTACCTCGGTGCAGGCCGGTTTCACCTCGCCCGCACCTGGGGGAGCCGCCGACAACACGGCGACTGCATCGATCCTGTCGCCCTGTCCGCAATTGACGGTAAGCAAGACCGCAAGCCCTAACCCGTTCACGGTCGGCCAGCCGGCGAGTTACGCGATCACGGTGCAAAACACCGGCAGCAGCAGCACGATCGGCAATATCGTGATCGCCGATACCTTGCCCACCGGCATCACGCTGTCGAGCACGAGCGGCGCCAACTGGAGCTGCACGGGCACGACCGTGCTTGGCTGCACTTTCACCGGCACGCTTGCGGCCGGCGCGAACACGGTGCTGACCTTGAATGTCACCGTGGGTTCCACGGCGACAACCGGCAACAACAGCGCTACTGCGAGCGGCGGTGGCGACGGCAGTTGCCCGGCCGCTGCACGTTGCACCGGCACGGTCACCACTCCGGTGACGCCGAGCGCGGACATCCGCTCGGTCAAGACCGGCACGGCGAGTGTGGGCTTGGGCGGTGCCTTGTCGTACACGGTGGTGGTGAGCAACCTCGGTCCGAGCGCCGCGAACGGCACGACGTTCAGCGATGCGGTGCCCGCAGGCGTGACATCGGTGGCGGCGAGCTGCGGCACGCCGACCGGTGGCGCCGCATGCGGCACGGTGAACGTGGCGGGCAACAACGTGACGAGCACGATCACGACGTTGCCCTCGGGCGGCAGCGTGACGTTCACGATCACCGGCACGGCGCCGACGAGCGGAACGTCGGTGACGAACAGCGCGACGGCGCAGCCGCCGTCGGGAACGACCGACCCGGTGCCGGGCAACAACACCGGCACGGCGACGACGAACCTGCTGCAGCCGCAGCTGACGGTGACGAAGACGGCGACGCCGAACCCGTTCATCGTCGGGCAGGCGGCGAGCTACACGATCACGGTCGCGAATGGCGGCGCAGGTCCGACGGCGGGGAACATCACGGTGTCCGACACGCTGCCGGCGGGGATCACCCTGGCGAGCGCGACGGGTGCGAACTGGAGTTGCATCGGCACGACGGCGCTGAGCTGCACGTACACCGGCACGATCGCGGCGGGCGGCAGCACGACGCTGACGTTGAACGTGACGGTGGCGGCGAGCGCGGCGAACGCGAACAACAGCGCGACGGCGAGCGGTGGCGGCGATCCGACGTGCCCGGCAGCGGCGCGCTGCACCGGCACGACGACGGTGCCGGTCAACCCGAGCGCGGACATCGCGGTGACCAAGAGCGTGGAGAACGCGACGCCGAACGTCGGCGATGACGTGACGTTCACGGTGACGGTGACGAACAACGGCCCGAACAATGCGACGGGTCTCGCGGTCCTCGATGCATTGCCGAGCGGCCTGCTGTACGTGTCGTCCACGCCGTCACAGGGCACGTACGACAACAACACGGGCCTGTGGACGGTCGGTGCGCTGGTGAATGGTGCGAACGCAACGCTGGACATCACCGCGACCGTGCTGACGCCGGGCTCGATCACCAATACCGCGACGAAGAGCGCAGGCGACCAGTTCGATCCGAACACCGGCAACAACGCGGGTTCGGCCTCGCTCAATGCGCAGCCGTCGGCGGACCTGCAGCTGGCCAAGACAGTCGACAACGCGACCCCGAACCTCGGCACGAACGTGACGTACACGGTGACGGTGACGATCGCGGGTCCGAACGACGCGACGAACGTGTCGGTGGACGACCTGTTGCCGATGGGTCTGGTGTACGTGTCGTCGACGGCGTCGCAGGGCATCTACGACGACAACGTCGGCCTGTGGACGATCGGCAGCGTGGCGGCGGGCAACAGTGTGACGCTGCAGATCGTGGCGACGGTGACGTTGCCGGGCGACATCACGAACACGGCGACGGTGGATGCGGACGAGCACGACCCGAACACGACGAACAACACGGGCGGCGTGACGCTGAACGGCCAGTCGGCGGACATCCAGGTGCTGAAGGGCGTGGACAACGCCAACCCGATCCGTGGCGACCAGGTGACGTTCACGATCACGGCGACGAACAACGGACCGAGTGCGGCGACGGGCGTGGCGCTCAGCGACGTGCTGCCGGCGGGCTTGATCTTCGTGTCGGCGACGCCGAGCCAGGGTGCATACAACACGGGCACGGGTACGTGGACGGTGGGCAACCTCGCGGCGAGTGGCGCGGGTGCGACGGCGACGTTGACGATCGTGGCGGATGTGGACACCGACAGCGGGTTCACGAACACGGCCAGCCTGTCGGCGATCGACCAGACCGATCCGAACCCGGGCAACAACAGCGCGAGCGTGGTGGTCACACCGATCGCGAGCGCGGACCTCGCCGTCGTCAAGACCGGTCCGGCAACGGCTACGGCAGGAACGAACGTCAGCTACACGCTCGCGGTGACCAACAACGGTCCGAGTCCGGCCGCCGGCGTATCGCTCGCCGATCCGACCCCGGCCGGGCTGACGTTCGTGTCTGCCACGGCGCCCTGCGCAGGCGGCTTCCCCTGCGCCCTCGGCACGCTTGCGGGTGGCGCAAGTGTCAACGTAACGGTGACGTTCGCCGTGCCGGCGAACGGCAGCGGATCGATCACCAATACGGCGACGCTGTCGAGCACGACGTCCGATCCGACGCCGGGCAACAACAGCAGCAGCGTGACGACGACGATCGCGTCGTCGGCCAACGTGTCGGTCGTGAAGACCGGCCCGGCGAGCGCGACTGCGGGCCAGAACGTCGTTTACACGCTCGCCGTGCACAACGCGGGACCGAGCGACGCGGCGAACGTGTCGCTGGCCGATCCGACCCCTGCGGGGCTGACCTTCGTCTCGGCGACGGCACCCTGCACGGGAGGCTTCCCATGCAATCTCGGCACGCTCGCGAACGGCGCGACGACGAACATCACCGTGACCTACCTCGTCGGCGCCGGCGTGACCGGTCCGATCGCGAACACGGCGACGGTATCGAGCCCCACGCCCGATCCGACGCCGGCTGACAACGCGAGCACCGTCAGCACGCCGGTGACCACGAGTGCCGACCTTGCGGTCGTGAAGACCGGTCCCGCCAGTGCGACGGCGGGTCAGAACGTGGTCTACACACTCGCGGTCACCAACAACGGCACGAGCAATGCGGCCAACGTATCGCTCGCAGATCCGACGCCGGCCGGCCTGAGCTTCGTGTCGGCGACGGCGCCCTGCGCCGGCGGATTCCCTTGCAACCTGGGAACGCTCGGCAGCGGCGTCGGTGTCAGCGTGACGGTGACCTATGCCGTCGGTGCCGGCGTGACCGGCTCGATCGCGAACACGGCAACCGTATCGAGCACGACGCCCGATCCGACGCCCGGCAACAACAGCAGCACGGCGAACACGCTGGTCACGACCAGCGCGGACGTGCAGGTCGTCAAGACCGGCCCGGCGACCGCCACGGCCGGAACGAGCGTCAGTTACGCGCTCGCGGTCACGAACAACGGTCCGAGCAATGCCGCGAACGTTGCGTTGGCCGATCCCACACCGGCGGGCCTGACCTTCGTGTCGGCGACGGCACCCTGTGCCGGCGGCTTCCCGTGCAACCTGGGAACGCTCGGCAACGGCGTCGGCGTCAGCGTGACGGTGACCTACGCGGTCGGTGCCGGCGTAACCGGTCCGGTCACGAACGCGGCTGCGGTGTCGAGCACGACGATCGATCCGACACCGGGCAACAACACCAGCAGCGTGACGACGACGATCTCGGCGTCGGCGGATGTGTCGGTCGTGAAGACCGGTCCGGCCAATGCGACCGCGGGCCAGAACGTCAGCTACACGCTCGCCGTGCACAATGCGGGTCCGAGCGATGCAGCGAGCGTCGTGCTGGCGGATCCGACGCCGGCCGGCTTGACCTTCGTGTCGGCCACCGCGCCTTGCGCGGGAGGCTTCCCATGCAATCTTGGCACGCTCGCGAACGGCGCGACGACGAACATCAACGTGACGTACCTGGTCGGCGCCGGTGTGACCGGATCCGTGATCAACGCGGCGGCGGTGTCGAGTCCGACGCCCGATCCGGCGACGACGAACAACAGCAGCAGCGTGACGACGACCATCACGACGAGCGCCGACGTGCAGGTCGTGAAGACCGGCCCGGCGACGGCGACGGCAGGAACGAACGTCAGTTACACGCTCGCGGTCACGAACAACGGTCCGAGCAATGCCGCGAACGTTGCGCTGGCCGATCCCGCACCGGCGGGCCTGACCTTCGTGTCGGCGACGGCGCCTTGCGCCGGCGGTTTCCCGTGCAACCTGGGGACGCTCGGCAACGGCGTCGGTCTGAGCGTGACGGTGACCTATGCCGTCGGTGCCGGCGTGACCGGCCCGATCACGAACACGGCGACCGTGTCGAGCACGACGACCGATCCGACCGCGGGCAACAACACCAGCAGCGTCACGACGACGGTTGCAGCGTCGGCGAACGTGTCGGTCGTGAAGACCGGTCCGGCCGGTGCGACCGCGGGCCAGAACGTGAGCTACACGCTCGCGGTCACGAACAACGGACCGAGCAATGCGACGAACGTGTCGCTGGCGGATCCGACGCCGGCCGGCCTGACCTTCGTGTCGGCCACCGCGCCCTGCACGGGCGGGTTCCCGTGCAACCTCGGGACGCTCGCGAACGGCGCCGGCGTCAGCGTGACCGTGACGTACTCGGTCGGTGCCGGCGTGACGGGTTCGATCACGAACGCGGCGACCGTGTCGAGTCCGACACCGGACCCGACGCCATCCGACAACACCAGCACGGTCGTCACGCCGGTCGCGACGAGCGCGGACATCGAAGCGGTGAAGACAGGCACGGCGTCGGTGGGTTACGGCGGCGCGCTGAGCTACGCGGTGGTGGTGACGAACCACGGCCCGAGCAACGCGAACGGCACGACGTTCAGCGACGCGGTGCCGGCCGGGATCACGGCGGTGGGCGCGAGCTGCGGAACTCCGACCGGCGGCGCGGCGTGCGGCACGGTGAACGTGGCGGGCAACAACGTGACGAGCACGATCACGACGTTGCCCTCGGGCGGCAGCGTGACGTTCACGATCACCGGCACGGCGCCGACGAGCGGAACGTCGGTGACGAACACCGCGACGGCGAACCCGCCGTCGGGGACGACCGACCCGGTGCCGGGCAACAACACCGGCACGGCGACGACGAACCTGCTGCAGCCGCAGCTGACGGTGACGAAGACGGCGACGCCGAACCCGTTCGTCGTCGGACAGGCGGCGAGCTACACGATCACGGTGTCGAACACGGGCGCAGGCCCGACCGCAGGCAACATCACGGTCGCGGACACGCTGCCGACGGGGATCACCCTGGCGAGCGCGACGGGTGCGAACTGGAGTTGCACCGGCACGACGGCATTGAGCTGCACCTTCACCGGCACGATCGCGGCGGGTGCGAACACGGTGCTGACCCTGAACGTCAACGTCGGTGCGACAGCGACGAATGGCAACAACAGCGCTGCCGCCAGCGGCGGCGGCGATCCGACCTGTCCGGCGGCTGCACGTTGCACCGGCACGGTCACCACTCCGGTGACGCCGAGCGCGGACATCCGCTCGGTCAAGACCGGCACGGCGAGTGTGGGCTTGGGCGGTGCCTTGTCGTACACGGTGGTGGTGAGCAACCTCGGTCCGAGCGC
>NZ_JBGAFX010000001.1:0-978345 GCF_044227025.1 Dokdonella sp.
GCCTACGGCAGTTGGGCAAGTGCGCCAAAGTCGCCATTACCGCCTGCATGCGTGTCTTGCTCGTCCGACTCAACGCCATGGTGCGCGACAAGGTCGAATGGAAAATGCCTGTGACTGGGTGAAGACAGTTGCTCCCACAGTCTCGGCGTCGCTACGCTCGCACCTTGCCGCCGCGCTGCTCGCGTCGACATCTCCCCGGCCGGGAGATGTGACAAGGAGGCTCTAGAACGGGGGGGACTGCTCGTACACGAACACCGCGATCGTGCCGGTCGCGGTGCCGCCCTTGCCGTCGGACACGGTGTATTCGAAGTAGTCCTGGCCGAACCAGCCGTGGACCGACTGGTAGTGCACGGTGAAGTCGGGATTGATCGAGACCGTGTTGTCCGGCAGCGGGCCGGTGTGGGTGACCGAGACGACGGTGAGCGGATCACCATCCGGATCGGACGCGGCCTGCAGAACCGGGATGTCGATCGAGCTGCCCTTGAGCACGCGCACCGACAGTGGCCCTGCGACCGGCGGATGGTTCGGCGTGATGACGGTGACGTGCACGGTCGCGGTCGCGTTGCCGCCGTGGCCGTCGCTGATCGTGTAGGTGAAGCTGTCGTCGCCGAGGTAGCCCGCGGCCGGCGTATACACGACGCCACTCGCGCTTGTGCTCGCGCTGCCGTGCGCCGGCGGCGTCACCGCAGTGACCTGCAGCGTGTCGCCGTCGGGATCGCTGTCGTTGGCGAGCACGGCGATCGTGTTGTCGGTCGAGTCGCGGTCGACGGTCGCGACGTCGTCCTGCGCGACCGGCGGATGGTTGAGGTATTCGCGCGGCCCGAGCGTGGTGGTGCTCGTGTTGCGCTCGAAGCGGTACACGTCGACGGTGCGCTTGTGTTCGGCCGGGTTGCGCAGCGCGCGCTCGATCCAGGCGGGCGAAGCCTTGACCGGTTCCTTGATCCATTCGACCTGCGGCGACGGCGTCGGCGGCGACGGCTGCGTGGTTTCCTCGATGGTGAGGAAGTCGACGTCGACGCGGCGGTTCTTCTGCCGGTTTGCGCGCGTGTCGTTCGGGAAGGTCGGGTTCAGCTCGCCTTCGCCGTGCGTGTCGATCTGCTCCGCTTCGATGCCGTGCGCGACCAGGTACGCCTTCGCGCTCGCGGCGCGGCGTTCGGACAGTTTCTGGTTGTAGGCGACGCTGCCGACCGAATCGGTGTGGCCGACCACGCTGACTCGACTGACGCGGCTCGCCGACTTCAGTTTCGCGATGAGCTTGTCGAGGGCGGCGCGCGCGTCCGGGCGCAGTTCGGCATGGTCGAAGTCGAAGAACGCGTCACCGTCGAGGCGCACTTCGTTGCGCACGACCTGCGGCGCCACCGGCGCAGGCGCGGCGTCCACACGCGGGGCCTCGACCATGCGGAACGGTTGGCGTTGCCGGTAGTTCTGGCCAATGTCGTAGCGCAGCAGCAGCCAGCCGCGCGTGTCGTTCTTGTCGAGCTCGAAGTCGCCGCTCTTGTGCAGGCTCTCGCCGAGCAGCGAAACGCTGAAACCGGTGTTCGCGAAATACTTGTCGAGGCCGAGCGACAGCGTCCACTGGTCCGAGCTGTACTTGCCGCGCTCGTAGTCGAGGCCACCGCGCACGCGCAGCAGCGGCTGGTCGAAGTACTTGCCGAAGCGCACGCCGACGCCGTTGTCGTATGGATGCTCGAACGATTCGGTCAGCGTGTCGATCGTCTGCGTCTGCGTGTAGTCGCCGTTCGCGTCGCTGCCGGTGAGCTGGGTGACGTCGATGGTGTGGATCGCGCCAGCGAGGCGCGAGCCGCTGGTCGCATGCATGAGGTAGCCGTCGATCGACAGGTCGTTCTTCTCCCAGCCAAAGCCGAGCGAGAGCTTGCGGTCCTTCCACACGTTCTGGTCGAACGCGCCGAACGCCTTCAGCACGCTGGCACTGCCCGGGTGTTCGCTTTCTGCATCGGCGCTGCCGCGCAGCCAGTGGTAGTCGACCTGCACGCCACCGGCGCCGCCCTGGCCGAGCCAGAGCTGGGTCAGCCAGGCGTGGTCGTCGGTCTTGCCGAGGATGCCGAGGATCTCGCCGAGCACGTCGCCGTGTTCGTTGATGCCAAGCGAGATGCGCGCGTTCGAGCCGACGTAGGTCACCGGCACGTAGCCTTCACTCGGCGGTTGCGGCGGCGTCGCCTGCGCGGACGCAGCGGACGAAACCACGATGGAAGACAGCGCGAACCCGATTGCGACCGCCAGCGACTTGCGACGTGCCATGACACCCCTCCCCAGCCTGTGCATCTTTCCTTGCCGGAGTCCCCGGCGTCCTGCCGGCCTGCACGCCTCGCGGCGGGCGGATTCCGTGCCCCTTGCGGCGCGGATTATCGCCTACAAATCCGGGGGCAGCCAGACGCGTCCCGAACGGGCGCGTATCATTGCCGATTCGCCATCCGGAACCTGCCATGTCGCTCTCCCCCGCCACCCGCGCGCGCATCGAAACCCTGCTCGCGAACCACCGCGTCGTGCTTTTCATGAAGGGCACGCGCCATGCGCCGCAGTGCGGCTTTTCGGCCGCCGCGGCGGACCGACTCAACGCGCTGCTCGACGACTACCAGAGCGTCGACGTACTCGCCGACGAGGAGATCCGCGGCGGGATCAAGGAATTCGGCAATTGGCCGACGATCCCGCAGCTGTACATCGACCGCGAACTGGTCGGCGGCGCCGACATCGTGCAATCGATGTTCGATTCAGGCGAGCTGCATCGCGTGCTCGGCGTCGCCGAGCCGGATCGCACCCCGCCGCAGATCACGATCTCCGATGCCGCCGTCGAAAAGGTGCGCGCGGCGCTCGCGGACGCTGGCGAGGCAAGACTCTTCCTCGTCGTCGACGGCCGCTTCCAGCCGCAGTTCCAGCTGCGCGAACCGGGCGCGAACGACATCGTCGCGCTCGCCAACGGCCTCGAAGTGCGCTTCGACGCGGCCAGCGCGCAGCGCGCGCGCGGCGCCACGATCGACTGGACGCGCACGCCGCACGGCGAGGGCCTCGCGATCTTCCTGCCGCAGGCCCCGCAGGCACTGAAATCACTCGACGTGCACGCGTTGCAGCAACGCATGCAGGCGGGCGACATCCTCGTCATCGACGTGCGCCCGGAACAGGACCGCGCGATCGCACCGTTCGCCGGTGCCGACGTGCTGACCCCGGACTCGCACGCGCGCCTGACCGCGCTGCCGAAAGACACCGCGCTCGCGTTCATCTGCCACCACGGCAATTCCAGCCGCAATGCGGCCGAGCATTTCCGCGAGCACGGTTTCACCAACCTGTGGAACGTCGAAGGCGGCATCGATGCGTGGTCGGTCGAGATCGATCCGTCGATTCCGCGTTATTGAGGCTGGGGCCGGGGGCTGAGGGCCGAAAGGCATCGCAGCCCCGGCGCTCGCGCAATCCGGTCGCACCTGGCAGCACACGCGTGCGCGAGCGCACCAACCCCTTCGCATCCCGGTCACGCTCGCCAACACAGCCCTCGGCCCTCAGATCATGCAACAACTGCAAGCCCTGATCCGCGCGGTGCCCGACTTCCCGAGCCCCGGCATCGTGTTCCGCGACATCACGCCGCTGCTTGCCGACGCCGGCGGGTTCGCGCGCTGCATTGCGCTGCTGGCCGAGCCGTGGCGCGATGCGCAGGTGCGGACGGTGTGCGCGATCGAGTCGCGCGGCTTCATCTTCGGCGCCGCGCTCGCGACCGCGCTCGGCGCGGGTTTCGTGCCGCTGCGCAAGCCGGGCAAGCTGCCGCCGCCGGTCGTTGCGGTCGACTACGAACTCGAATACGGCCACGATCGCCTCGAGGCGCGTGCGGATGCGTTCCGCAGCGGCGAACGCGTGCTCATTGTCGACGACGTGCTCGCGACCGGCGGAACCTTGTGCGCGGCGCGATCGCTCGTCGCAAAGCTCGGCGCACAGGTCGTCGGCGCAAGCGTGCTGATCGAGCTGGCTGCGCTACCGGGTCGCGCGCGCTGGGGCGACGGCGCGCCGTTGCACGCACTGCTCGCGTATTGATCCACGCAATGCGTCTCGATGCAGCGGCTCCGCATCAGGGTGCGGGCGCGAATCTCAACGTGTGCTGCGCGGCGCCCGGCAGGAACGGCGTCGGCTTGCCCTCGGCCCAGTCCTGGTGCCCCGCGCCGTAGTACGGCGACAACGGGTGCCCGCTTTGGCCGCCGGACATCATGAAATACCCGTGCGCTTCGTCGCCCGGACGTACGGCGAAACGTTCCGACGCCCCGAACGAGGGACCTTGCACGCGCGGCATGTTGATGTCGCCCGGCAACGGCTGGTACGGCATGTCGAGCCGGCGCGCGATGAACGCGGGCAGCGCGCGCGACAGCGGATGCACGATGCGCATCGTGTTGCGCTCGCCCCACGTGCGCGCCGCGAGCCCGCCCGGTTGCGCGTCGAGTGTCGCGCCGATGCGTTCGGCACATGCGACGAGCAACGCATCCCAGTCCGCATTGCCGGGCGGCAGCAGGTGCGCGGGACGCTGCTCCAGCAGTTTCCACACCGCGTTTTCGACCAGCGACATCTTCGGCATCGCGAAATCGGGAAATCTGCGCCGTACAGCGGCGGAAAACCCGTCCAGCACGCTGTCGACGACTTCGTTGCGCCATGCGCGCACGAGCCGGTAGCCGACCGAATCGATGGCGGCCCTGCCGTTCCAGCCGGCCAGCGCCTCTTTCATTGCCGCGTTCAATGCCGACGCCGGTGCACGATCCAGTTCGCGCAGCATCAGGTCCTTCCAGCGTTCGAGCATGAGCGCGCGGTCGTCGAGCTGGATTTCAAGCATGTCCGCGGGCACGAACGCTGCGCGCGCGCGCAGGTCGTCGCGGATCTGGCGCGCACGCGCACCCATGTCGTAGCCGCCGTCGCCGAGCGAAGCCAGGGCCGCGTCGCCGACCACGCGCTGGTTCGCGGTCCACAGGCGTTGTTCCGGCGGATTCGAAACGACGGGCACATCGCCCGCATCAAGCCAGCCCGCCCAGCCGGATCCCGCCTGCGACCAGTCGCCAGGCAACGCGGGATCGAAGCCGCCCGTGCGTTTCGGAACGCGCCCGGCGATCGTCCACGCGATGTTGCCGGCGCTGTCGCCGACGATGAAATTCTGCGGCGGTATGCCGCTCGCCTGGGCGACCGCGACGGCTTCCGCGACCGTCCACGCTTCGTCCATCCGGCCAAGTTCGACGTCGATCGCACCCGGCTGCTGCGCGGTCCACGCGAGCGCGAGCGGTGTGCCGTCGGCATCCTTCGCGACGATCGGGCCCCATTGCGTCTCCTCGACGTCGAGCGTCGCGTCGGCAGCACCATGCACGTGCAGGATTTCGGTCCGCTTCGAAATGGCTGCCCAGCCCTCGGCGGTACGGTAGCGATCGGGGTTCGCCGGATCGCGCACCACGCGCGCCCAGTCGGCGGTGTCGATGTAGCTGTTGGTAAAACTCCAGGCGACCTTGCCGTTGCTGCCGATGACGACCGCGGGCATGCCGGGCAGGCCCGCGCCACTGATGTCGATGCTCGCGCCGGCGCGGTGTGGATCCGGATAAACCAAACGCACGCGGAACCACAGACCGGGCACGCGCAGATCGAGGTGGGCGTCGTTCGCAACCAGAGCGGCACCGCCGGCAAGCGCGCCGCCGACGGCGAAACTGTTGCTGCCTGGTGCACGTTCCGCATTCGCGTCCGTCGGACGCAGCAGGTGCGGATCGAGCGCATGCAGGTCGAGCTCGGCGGCGGAGGGCGGTTCGGGCCAGACCAGCGGCTCGTCGGTGATCGGCGCATCCCAGGTGCCGCCGCTGGCCACGAGATACCGGAATGCCGATTCCGGCAACGCCGCATGCATCTGCGCGAAAGCCAGTTCGCGCTTGTTCTCGGCATCGTGAAGGGTGAACGCCATCGCGGCGATCACGAGCAGGCTGTCTTCGCTGCGCCATGCTGCCGGCGTGGCGCGCGTCAGCAGATAGGTGAACGGTCGCGTCGACAACGCCGCCAGGCCTGCATTGATGCCGTCGCGGTAACAGTCGATGAGTGTGCGTTGCGCGGCCGGCAAGGCCTCGTAGGCCGCCTGCGCGCGTGCGCGCATGCGATGCGTGCGAGCCGTGCGATCGGCCGGCAGTGCAACCGCGCCGAGGATCTCCGCGAGTTCGCCGGCGGCGCGCCGGCGCAGCAGGTCCATTTCGAAGAATCGCTCCTGCGCGTGCACGTAGCCGAGTGCCCAGGTCGCATCGTTGCGACTGCCTGCGCGCACGGTCACGCTGCCTAGCGCGTCGCGTTCGACCGTTACTGGCGCACCAAGCGCCGGAGCGACGACCTCGCCGTCATAGCGCGGCAGGCTGCCGCGCAACGCGAGCCATGCGCCGAGCACGACCAGGATGAGGAGCACGGACAACAGGACGAGAAGACGTCGCAGGAAGCGCATCACGGGAATACACGGCCGCGGGAGCGAGCGGCGCATGATAGTGCACGTTCCGTGCAAGCGGGCGACATCCTGCGCCCGCCTGCCGTCCGGTGCGGCCCGACGCTGCTCACGTCAGCGGCCGATCGCTCAATTCGCGCCGCAGCAACTTGTCCACTGCCGAGCGTGGCAGCGCGTCGACGAACTCGATCCGCTTGGGCAACTTGAAATGCGACAGGCGTTCGGCGCACCACTGCGCGACGCCCGCCTCGTCGAGGGCCGGATCGCGCCGCACGACGAACAGACGCACGCGCTCGCCGTCTTCCTCGTCGGCCATGCCTACCGCGCAGACGTCGGCGATGCCGGGGTGCGCGCCGACGACGTCCTCGATCGCGGCGGGATACACGTTGGCGCCGTCGACGAGGATCATGTCCTTGATGCGACCGAGCAGGTAGAGCGCGCCGCTCGCCTCCATGCGGCCGAGATCGCCGGTGCGGAACCAGCCGTCGGCGGTGATCGCGCGCGCAGTCTCGTCCGGACGCTGGTAGTAGCCGGACATCATGAACGGGCCGCGCAGCCAGACTTCGCCGATCGCGCCGGGCGGCACCGCGCGCAGGTCGGCCTGGTCGGGGTCGCGCATCGTGAGCTCGACCGACGGGAACGGGAAGCCGACGCTGCCGACGTGACGCTCGAAACCGAGCTCGCCGGCAATCGGCACCGAGGTTTCGGTGAGGCCGTAGCCCTGCAACAGCGGCTTGCCGGTGATCTGCTCGAAGCGGTCACGGATGTCGGCGCGCAACGGCATGCCGCCGACGAGGCCTGAACGCAACGCGGAGAAATCGAGTTCGGCGAAACCCGGCGTCGCCATCAGGCGGTTGTGGAACGCGGGTCCCGCGAGGATCGAGTTGATCGGACGCTCGCGCCACGCGGCCACGACGCGCTCGGCGTCGACCATCTTCGGAAACAGGAGCTGCGTGACGCCACGGCTCGAATACTGCAGGAGGTTCACCGACATTCCGGCCGCGTGCGAGAACGGATGCACGCTCGCCACGAGGCCACCGGCGCCGCAGGTGTGTTCGGACATCGTGATGCGCAGGATCTCGATTCCGGCACGCATGTTCGCGTGGGTGGTCCGCACCGCCTTCGACACGCCGGTGGTGCCGCCGGTGTAGGACATCAGCGCGAGATCGTCGGGACGCACGATCCGTTGCACCGGTTCCATCGCTGCGCCCGCGCGGATCGCCTCCTCGAACGCGACCGCATGGGCCGGCCCCGGCGCAGCGATGCCGAAGAATTCGGCAGGAGCGCTGACCACGAGTTCGCGCATCGCATCCGCGCCGCGTGCCGCACGGGCCGTCGGCATGAGCACGTCGAGGCCGACGATCGCCTTGGGCGCGATCGCGGCGATCGGGCCTTCGAGCTCCTGGGTGGTCGCCGCGACATAGACCGGCATGACCGCGAGCCCGGCGATCCAGGCGGCGAGCAACGCGATCGGGAACGCGGGCAGGTTCGGCAGCATGAACAGCACGCGATCGCCTGCTTCGAGTCGCCATTCGTGCACGAAGAAGCGCGCGAGGGCATCGGCGCGCTGCAGCCATTCGCGAAAGGTCAGCAGCTCGCCGTCGAACTCGAACGCGATGCCATCCGCATGCTCCCTGCACGCGGCCTGCAGCAACGACAGCATGGTCGCGCCCGCTTCGATGTCGACGTCGCGCGGCATCGAATCCGGGTAGTGGACGACCCATGGGCGACGCGCATACCACGTGGCGGCGTCCTCGCCCGCGGGCAACTTCGAATCCTGGTGGTCGCTCGTCGACATGCCCTGCATGATGCTGCACCCCATTTGGCGTGTGAGCGCGAACGCGGACATCGCGTTCGGCGCAGGTCACACAAAGTGCAATTTTCCATGCAAGGCCCGTGCCGATCAGGCGATCGTCGATGCGTGCCGATGTACCCTTTTCAGCAAACGCGATTGCGCCGGATGGTTCAGACCGCGACGCCGAACAGCTTGCCGACCGCGGCGGTCGCGACCATCGCGAGGGCGCCCCAGAACAGCACGCGCACGGAGCCGGCGATGGCGGGCGCGCCTCCCGTGCGCGCCGCCACGGCGCCGAGAACGCCGAGCGCCACCAGCGCCACCGCGGCGACCGTCACCGCGACGTGCGCGGCCGGCGCCGGAACGACGGCGAGCAAGGGCAGTGCCGATCCCGCCGCGAAGGTGGCGGCCGAGGTCAGCGCCGCCTGGATCGGCCGCGCCCGCAGCGTCTCGCTGAGGCCGAGTTCGTCGCGCAGGTGCGTGCCGAGCGCGTCGTGCGCCATCATCTGGTCCGCGACCCGCCCGGCCAATTCGCGGTCGAGCCCGCGTCCGACGTAGATGTTGACGAGCTCCTCGCGCTCGCCCGACGGGTCGGACGCGAGCTCCTGCTGCTCGCGTGCGCGATCCGCCGCCTCGGTGTCGGTCTGCGAACTCACCGAAACGTATTCGCCGGCGGCCATCGAGAAACCGCCCGCCACCAGTCCGGCGAACCCCGCCAGCAGCACCGCCGACTTCGATGCCTGGGCACTGGCGACGCCGACAATCAGCCCGGCGGTCGAAAGGATGCCGTCATTCGCACCGAGCACGGCCGCGCGCAGCCAGCCGATGTGCTCGCTGCGGTGGCGTTCGCTGTGACGGTTCGCACGTGGATGTCTGGGCATGTTGCGTTCTCCCGCTGGCTTCGGTCGCGCAACCGCGATCGATCAGGCTTCGTTGTCGTCTTCGAAGCGCAGGTGCTTCACGCTGCGCCCGTTGCGGCGCACGAGCTTGAGCGCCTCGATGCCGACCTTGATGTGCGCCTCGACGAAGTTGGCGGTGATCAGCTTGTCGCTCGCCTCGGTCTTCACGCCTTCCGGGATCATCGGCTGGTCGGACACCAGCAGCAGCGCCCCGGTCGGGATGTGGTTGGCGAAACCGGCCGCGAAGATCGTCGCGGTCTCCATGTCGATCGCCATGCAGCGCGTCTTGCGCAGGTATTCCTTGAACGCGACGTCATGCTCCCATACGCGCCGGTTGGTGGTGTACACCGTGCCGGTCCAGTAGTCGTGGCCGAGGTCGCGGATCATGGTCGATACCGCGCGCTGCAGCTGGAACGCCGGCAGCGCCGGCACTTCCGGCAACAGGTAATCGTTCGAGGTGCCCTCGCCGCGGATCGCGGCGATCGGCAGCACGAGGTCGCCGAGCTGGTTCTTCTTCTTGAGGCCGCCGCACTTGCCGAGGAACAGCGCCGCGTCCGGCGCGATCGCCGACAGCAGGTCCATCACGGTCGCCGCATTCGGGCTGCCCATGCCGAAGTTGACCAGGGTGATGCCATCCGCGGTCGCGTTCGGCATCGGCCGGTCGCGCCCGCGCACCTCCACCCCGTGCCACTGCGCGAACAGTTCGACGTAGTGGCCGAAATTGGTCAGCAGGATATGCCGGCCGAAGCCGTCGAGAGGGGTACTGGTATAGCGCGGCAGCCAGTTGTCGACGATGTCGGCCTTGTTCTTCATCGGTCGATCTTCGCAGTTTCGTGCGGCCCGTCGCAACGTCCGCGCCGATCCGCCCCACCCGCGTCGCGCGCGGTCAGCGGCGGAACATGACCCACAGCATCCACAGCAGGAACGCGCCGTAGACGACGACACCGATCGAGCCGAGCGTGCCGGCGGCGAGCGACCAGCGGGCGTAGATGACGTCCGGTCGTGGCCGCGACCGCATCGCGCGCCAGTCCGACAATGGAGCACGCAGCGACCACGCGAGTGCGGCCAGGCCGAAGCAGGTGGCCAGCCACAGCAGCGAGCGCCACAGCGGAAACGGATGCGCATCGTTGGCGCCAGCGACGAGCGCGCGCGCGCCGGCGTTGAATGTGCTTGCCAGCGCCAACGGCACGGCCAATGAGAAGGATCGGTTGAGCGCACCTGCGGTCACGCACACGCCGAGCGCGGCGAGCGCCCATGCCAGCGTCGCGCGCCAGAGGCCGACGCTGTCGAACATCTCGCGCGCGCAGGTGCCACGCTCGAAACAGCTGCGCTCGCCGGCGCGATGGCGCGCAAGTTCGGCTTCATGGTCCAGCTCCGGCGTGCGGTAGTCGTTGCCACCGCGACGCACGGAGAGATGGAGATCGGGAACCGCGAGCGAGGATTCCGCGGCGACCAGTTCGACGCGATGGTCGTCGGTGCCGCGACCGCTGCGCAGCCATTCGATCGGCTCGCTCGCCGTCTTCCAGCCGAGATCGGCCATGCTCACGCACCAGAACGTGACTTCGAGGCCCGGCTTGAAGTCGATGTAACCATGCGGCTCGCAGCGCAGGCTCTTGTCGCGCTCGCCGTCCCACGAGACGACCAGGCGCAGCGGCGCGAGCGGCGTCGAGGTGATCGGCGCGGAGGCGAGGTTGCGCACCTTCACCGCGGCCCGGTAGTCGTGATAGCGGTCGATGTCGATACTCCACAAACCGGGCGTGATTGCGTTGAGCACGCGCCCGCGCGACATGTCCTCGCCGCCCTCGTAGCGCTCGAGCAGCGCCGGTGCAAGCGCGGTCTCGATCCGCACCGCGACGACTTTCGCCAGCACGTCTGCACGCAACGCGGCGAGCTCCTCCTCGTTGCCGCGGCCAGCCTCGAGCGCCGCGCCCACGTTCGCGAGCGACGGATCGTCGCGACCGAGGAAGCGGCGCCACGCGCGAGCCTGCATCCAGCGCGCATAGGCGGCGGCGTCCTCCGCTTGCTGCAACGCATAAAGCTCGGCGAATACCTGCGTGTCACCGGCCTCGTCGCCGGGCAGCGGACGCGCGCGCAGCGTGCGCATGGCCGGACTGTCGGCCGCGGCCGGCGGGACGTAGCGCGGCCCTTCGTAACGCGCCGGCCAGAGCAGGCCCGCGCCGAAGTACAGCGACAGAAGCAACAGCAGGATGGTGACGATGCGCATGCGACTCCCCCCGATCGAGCGACGCATTCTAGTGTCTGTCCCGCTTCGAAACCGTTCGTGTCGAGTGCAGCGGAACGCGTTCGCCGGACGACGAGCCGTCGAGAGAACGGATCCTGAGGCCAGGTTGCGCGATGAGGTGCGCAGGATCGGGCTCGGGGAAATTCCCGGAACACGCGGCGCTGTTCACCCGCGAGCGGGCATCGCCGTGGGCATAATCGGGCACCCGATCGGAGCTGACGCCATGTGGATCGCCGTACTCGTCGCGCTCGTGCTGTTCGCCGCGCTCGCCTTCCGCGGGCTCGGCTTTATCGCCTGGATCGCGGCGATCGGTACCTGGTTGCTCGGCTGGCGCCTCGCCGGCATCGCGCATCCAGGACTGTTCACGGCCTGCGTGATCGCCGCAATCGCGCTCGCCGCTCTGTTCGGCATTCCCGTGTTGCGGCGCGCACTGGTTTCGCGTTTCGTCATGCCGGTGTTCGCGAAAGTGCTGCCGCGGCTCGGCGATACCGAACGCATCGCGCTCGAAGCCGGCACGGTGTGGTGGGACGGCGACCTGTTCGGGGGCATGCCCGACTGGCAGAAGCTGCTGGATTTTTCACCGGCACCGCTCAGTGCCGACGAACAGGCCTTCATCGACGGCCCGGTCGACGAGTTGTGCCGGCGCCTGAGCGACTGGGAGGTCTACCAGCAACGCGACCTGCCGCCGGAGATCTGGGACTTCATCAAGCGCGAACGCTTCCTCGGCATGATCATCCCGAAGGAACATGGCGGCCTCGGTTTCTCCGCGATCGGCCATTCGCGCGTGGTCACGCGCATCGCGAGCCGCTCGGTCACCGCGGCGGTCACCGTGATGGTGCCGAACTCGCTCGGGCCGGGCGAACTGCTGCTGCATTACGGCACCGACGCGCAGAAACAGAAATACCTCGCACGGCTCGCGCGCGGCGAGGAGATTCCGTGCTTCGCGCTGACCGGCCCGGAAGCGGGCTCCGATGCAGCCGCGACGCAATCGGAAGGCATCGTAGAGAAGCGCATCGTCGATGGCGTCGAAGTGCTCGGCCTGCGCCTCAACTGGAAGAAGCGCTACATCACGCTCGCACCGGTCGCGACCCTGATCGGCCTCGCGTTCCGCCTCAAGGACCCGCACAGGCTTATCGGCGACAAGGAGGACCGCGGCATCACCTGCGCGCTGATACCGCGTGCAACCAGCGGCATCGAGATCGGGCTGCGCCACGACCCGATGGGCGTGCCGTTCATGAACGGCCCGATCGTCGGCAAGGACGTGTTCGTGCCGCTCGACGACGCCGTCATCGGCGGTCGCGAACAGATCGGCCACGGCTGGCGCATGCTGATGGAATCGCTCGCGGCCGGCCGCTCGATCTCGCTGCCGGCGCTGTCGATCGGCGCGGCCCAGCTCGCGACGCGCATCTGCGGCGCCTATGCGACCGTGCGCGAGCAATTCGACACGCCGATCGGCCGCTTCGAGGGCATCGAGGAGCCGCTCGCACGCATTGCCGGCCTCACCTACGTGATGACGGCCGCGCGCAACTTGACCTGTGGCGCACTCGACGCCGGCGAGAAGCCCGCGGTGATCGGCAACATATGCAAGGCGTATCTCACCGACAGCATGCGCCAGGTCATCGCCGATGCGATGGACATCCGCGCCGGCAGCGCGATCCAGCGCGGCCCGCGCAACGCGCTCGCACGCGCGTGGGACGCAGTGCCGATCGGCATCACGGTCGAGGGTGCGAACATCCTCACGCGTTCGATGATCGTCTACGGCCAGGGCGCGATCCGCTGCCACCCGTTCGTGCAGAAGGAAATCGACGCGGTCGCGAAAAACGACCTCGCCGCGTTCGACCACGCGATCTTCGGCCACGTCAACCTGTTCGTCACGCGCAGCGTGCGCGCGAAGCTGCTCGCGTGGAGCGGATCGCGCCTCGCCGGCGCGCCGCGCACCGAGGACACGCACCGCTACTACCAGCACCTGTCACGCTTCTCGGCCGCGTTCACGATCGTGTCGGACACCGCGATGGGCGTACTCGGCGGTTCGCTGAAACGGCGCGAGAAGATTTCCGGCCGCCTCGCCGATGCACTCGCCTGGATGTATCTCGCCAGTTGCGCGCTGAAGCGCTACCACGACGAGCCGAAGACGCGCCCGAACTTCGCTCTCGCCTCGTGGTGCGCCGAACTGTGCCTGTACCGCGTCCAGGAAGCGCTGGTCGGTGTGCTCGACAACCTGCCGGTACGCCCGGCCGCGGTTTTGCTGAAGCTGGCGATCTTCCCGCTCGGCGCGCGTTTCCGGCCGCCGTCCGACCGTCTCGGCAGCGAGGTCGCGCGCGACATCCTCGAGAACCGCGAGGCACGCACCAGCCTCACCGCCGATGTATTCGTGCCACCGCCCGGCGAACCCGGTCTCGGCACGCTTGAAGCCGCACTCGACAAGGCGGTGCGCGCAATCCCGATCGAGACGAAGCTGCGCGACGCGGTGCGCGCCGGCACGCTGGACCGCGCGCCCGGCTACCTGCTCGACGACCTCGGCGTCGCCGCCGGCGTGATCAGTGGCGCCGAGTACGACCTGCTCAACGAAGCGCGCGATGCACGCGACGAAGTGATCGCGGTCGATGCGTTCGATCCGCAGGTGTTCAAGACCCTGCACTGAGGCACGCCGCGAGAGCCGCCTCCCCGAGGGCGCCACTCCCGGGCTGGAGGGGAGGAAAGCGCGCGTGTGCTCCAATGGGCGCAACGATCGAACGGAAATCCACCATGACCACGGCCCGCTGGTACTTCGACTTCATATCGCCGTTCGCGTACCTGCAGTTGCCGGCGATGCATGCGCTGCGCGAGCGCATCGATGTCGTGCCCGTGCCGATCGTGTTCGGCGCGGTGCTTGCGCGGCACGGCCAGCTCGGCCCGGCGGAGATTCCGGGCAAGCGCGCGTTCACCTACCGCTTGGTGCAATGGCAGGCCGGGCGCGCCGGCATCGTGCTGCGCTTTCCTCCGTCGCATCCGTTTCCTTCGCTGGCCGCGTTGCGCCTGTGCGTTGCTGCGGGCAGCGGCTGGAACGCGGTGCAGGCGATCTTCGATCACATCTGGCGCGAAGGTGGCGCGGCCGGCGTTGACGATCTGCGCGAGGTCGCGCGATCGCTCGGCATCGGCGATGTCGCCGCCGAGATCGCGCGAGGCGAAGTCAAGGATGCGCTGCGCGCGAACACCGATGCGGCGCTCGGCGCCGGCGTGTTCGGCGTGCCGACGCTCGCGCTCGGCGACGAGTTGTATTGGGGCAATGACGCCACACCGATGATCGAGGATCGCCTCGCCGATCCGGCGTTGTTCGATGGCGCCGAGTACCGCCGCATTGCGACACTGCCAGTCGGCGTCGAACGCCCGCGCGGCTAGCGAAATCGCCTCGTCAACCCGCCGCAAGATTCGCACGATGGGCGCAGGCGCCATCTGTGGGAGCGGCGGAAGCCGCGATGCTTTTCGCTTCAGCGGCCGAGAGCATCGCGACTTCCGTCGCTCCCACAAAAAGACGCATCGCGCCGCGCTTTGCCGCAACGCCGTGCGTCACTCGCGCGGCAAGACGCCCTGCATCAATTCCCCCGCGGGCGATTTCGGACCGCGGTGCATGCTGACCAGGTTGCGGCCGCCGGTCTTGGACAGATACAGCGCGGCGTCGGCGCGCTCGATCAGGTCGTCGGGCGTCAGCACGTCCGCATCGAGGGTCGCGACGCCGATGCTGATCGTCAGGCCGACGCGCACGCCCGAGATCAGCATCGGCAATTCCTCCACGCGCTGGCGGATGCGTTCGGCCACGCCTTCGGCGTTGGCAGCGCTGGCGCCAGGCAGCACGACGAGGAACTCCTCGCCGCCGTAGCGGCCGAGCGCGTCGCCCTGGCGCAGTTCGCTCGCAATCGGTGCGATCACTGCGCGCAGGCACTGGTCGCCCGCGCGATGGCCGTAACTGTCGTTGACGCGCTTGAAGTGGTCGAGGTCGAGGAACAGCACCGCAAGCGGACGTTTTTTTTCGCGCGCGGCGAGAAATGCGGTGCGCAGGCGCGAGAGGATCGCGCGGCGGTTCAGCACGCCGGTCAGCATGTCGTGCTCGGCCAGCCGGTGCGCGACATCCCGCTCGTGGCGGATCGACACGATGTGATCGGCGAGGCCGAACGCGAGCACGATGCTGGCGAACGCGAACGCCGCCGGCAACGCGAACTCGAGCCAGGCTGGCTGCGGCCAGTGCAGGATCAGCTGCAGCGCGCGCACGATCACGAACAGCAGCCCCGGGGCCCACGCGCACAGGTAGTAGGCACCGCGCAGGCCACCGCGTTGCCACGCCAACAGCCCGGCGCCGAGCAGCATCGGCGCGAGCACGAGGAGCGCGAACGAGAGCGCGTCCTCGATCCACCAGCCGGGAGCGAACCACGGCACGGCCGCACACGCGGCGATCGCGACCAGCGGCCAGCGCATGCACGCCAGCACGCGATCGCTGCGCGGGGAGGCGTGCGCGAGGTCGAGGAACAGTCGCGAGAAATCGATCGACAGGACCGCCGCGGTCGCGGCCATCAGCCACGATACGCGCTCGCCGAGCGGCGCCAGCCAGGCGAACGGGGGAACCTCGAAACCGAGGCCGCATTCGTACAGCTCGAACAGCACGATGAACAGCATCTGCGCGGAGAAATACGCGTACATGCGTTCGCGCAGCACCAGGAAGAAGCTCAGCATGACCAGCAGCGTCGCCAGCTGCAGGGTCGGGAACAGCAGGTCCAGTCGCGCGTTGACGATGTCGCGACTGCGCGCGTCGATCGACTTCCTGACCGCGATTGCGCGCGGCACCGCAAGGCCCGGCTGGACGTGCAGATAGATCGGTACGCTCGCGTGCAGGCCGGCCGGCATCACGATTGCGAGCGCGTGACGCGTGAATTCACCGCTCGAGTCGGCGCGATAGATGCTGTACGGCGCGCGCGCGTACGCCGGCGGCAGGTAGGCGTCGAGCACGAGGCCTTGCGGCTCGGAAATCGTCAGCACGGCCGGGCGGCGCTCGGTCCAATCGGCGCCGAGGCTCAGGCGGTACCAGCGGCTGCCGCTGCGGGATGGCGTCAGCGCTGCATACGATTCGATGTCGAAGCGGCCATCGTAGGCGCCGGAAATCACCTTGGCCGCTTCGGCATCCTCGACGTCCAGCCGCTCGATCCGGACCGGCACATCGGCGCCAGCGACCGCCGCAGCCAGCAGCAGGACGGGCAGGATTGCCCATCGCCACTTCCGCTTCGCCGAACGTAGGTCCACGACACGCCTTTCCCGGAGTTCCCTAGGGGAATACGCAATTTGCGCGCCAAGCTCGGGGAATACCAGGAATCCTTTATCTATGACGCGTTTTGTCGCTTTTCCTCACAAAACGCGCGAATCAGGACCAACGCCCGTTCGATCGCCGCGCCATCGACGTCGAGGTGCGTCACGGCACGCACCCGTGTCGCACCCATCGCCACCATGCGCACGCCGCGCGCCTGCAGCCCCTGCACGAACGCGGCGGCACCATGGCCGCTCGCTCCGACGTCGAAATAGACCAGGTTCGTCTCGACTTCGGACGGATCGATCGCGATGCCCGGCAACCCTTGCAGACCCGCGGCAAGCCGGCGCGCGTTCGCATGGTCTTCGGCAAGGCGCGCGAGATGGTGGTCGAGGCCGTATTCGCAGGCGGCGGCGATGATGCCGGCCTGGCGCAACGCACCGCCCCAGCGCAGCTTCAAGCGGAACGCGTCTTCGCAGAACGTCCTTGAACCGGCCAGCACCGCTCCGCCCGGCGCGCCGAGTCCCTTGCCGAAATCGATCCAGACCGAGTCGTAGCCGCGCGCGAAGTCCGCGGCGGCAACACCGCTGGCGACGCAGGCATTGAGCAGTCGCGCGCCATCCATGTGGGTCGATAGACCCGCCGCATGCGCGGTCGCGGCGACGTCGTCGAGCGTGCCCCGCGACCAGATCGCGCCGCCGCCGAGGTTCGAGGTCTGTTCGACCACGACGAGCCGCTGGCGCGGTGCATACGGCGCATCGGCGCGGATCGCCGCGCGCAGTTGAGCGGCGTCGAAGATGCCGCGCGTTCCCTGCAGCGGCTCGATCATCACCCCGGCGAGCGCGGCCGGACCGCCCCCCTCGAAACCGATGATGTGCGAGGTTGCGTCGCACAGCACCGCCTCGCCGGGCCGGCAATGCACGGCCAACGCGATTTCGTTCGCCATCGTGCCGGAGGGCAGGAACAGCGCGGCTTCCTTGCCGAGCAGTTCGGCGCATCGCGCGACCAGCCGGTTGACGGTCGGATCCTCGTGCGCGCGTTCGTCGCCGACCTCGGCGCCGGCCATCGCCGCGCGCATCGCGGCGGTCGGCTTCGTCTTGGTGTCGCTGGCGAGATCGATCAGGTCGGCAGGAAGCATCACGTGCTCGGCATGGGGTCGGAACGCGCATCGTAGTCCGTCCGGCGCGACGCCGGCGCGCCCCCTGTGCAACGATTCGACCCGCGCCGCTCGAAGCGGTTTAGGATGGCGCCCATGCACCATGCGCCGATCCTGTTTGCCGCCCTGCTCGCCGCGCCGATGGCGTCGGCAACCGACATCTTCCGCTGCACCGATGCGAACGGCGCGACCTACCAGGACACGCCCTGCGCGCCGGGCTTCACGCAAACGGTCACGCACTACGCGGATCCGCCACCGCCACCGCCTGCACCGGCGCCACTCCCTGCGGACGACACGATTCCGACCACGGTCGACGCAGCGCCCGCACCGGCGCCCGCGCCGCAGGTCGCGGCGCCGGATTTCTACCTGTGCACCGCGACCGACGGCAGCCGCTACATCAGCGAGGATGGCGTCGGCCGGCGCAGCGCAGTGCCGTTCGCAATGGTTTCCGGCAACCGCCAGACCCTCTCGCAGGCGTACGGCGGCCCGAACGGGATCGGCGTCTCCGCGCCCGAACTGCAGAATCGCCCGACCATTCCCGCCAGCAAGGACCCGCTCGGCGCAAGCTACGTCTGGGTCGTCGACGAATGCCGCCACGCCGCCGCCGACGAAGCCTGCGCCTACCTGCGCAATGAACTCGACAAGGTCACCGGCAAGCTGCGCCGCGCATTCAGCGACACCGAAGCACAGCTGAAACGGGAACAGGCGACGCTGCGCGAGCGCATGGGCGGGTGCTGAGGAGGTCGCGGCTGCGCGACGACTACGACAACGCGAACGTCGCGCGCGGCGCGTGGCGACGCTCGTGCGCGAGCAGCCACTGCTTGGTCGGCAGCCCGCCGCCGAACCCGGTCAGCTTGCCGTTCGCGCCGATCACGCGATGGCACGGCACGATGATCGGCAGCGGATTCGCGCCGTTCGCGGCACCGACCGCGCGGCTCGCAGAGGGGTCGCCGACGCGCCGCGCGAGTTCGCCGTAGCTGATCGTCTCGCCGTACGGGATCTGCACGAGTTCGTCCCACACGTTCTTGCGGAAATCGGTGCCTTCGGCCGCGAGCGGCACATCGAACAGGTGCAGTTCGCCGGCGAAGTACGCCTCGAGCTGTTCGACGACGGCAGCGAGGCGAGCGCGTCCGCGCCACCAGTCCGGACCGATGCGCTTGCCCTGGTCGCCCCGTTCGAATTCGACGTAGCGCAGCCCGCGCTCGTCCGCCGCGAGCAGCAGCCGACCGATCGGGGTTTCCAGATAGTCGTATTCCATCGTCTGCACCTCACGAACCACGCCACAGCAGCATCACTGCATACGCGCGCCACGGCCGCCAATCCTCGCTGACCGCTTCCAGTTCGCGCGTGCTCAACGTGCGCCCCTGCCCTGCCGTGCGCCGAAGGATCAGATCCGCCGCGGGGAATGCATCCGGCTGCGCGAGTGCGCGCATCGCGATGTAGTGCGCGGTCCACGCGCCGATGCCAGGCAGGGCGACGAGGTCGCGTTCGAATTCCGCGAGCGACTGTTCCGCACGAAAGCCGATGCGGCCTTCGAGCACCGCCGCGGCGAGCCCACGGATCGTCGACGCGCGCGCACGCGTGATGCCGAGCTGTTCAAGTGGCGCATCGACGAGGCGTTCGGGCGTCGGGAACAACGCGCTCAGTCCGGCCGCTGCACCGCCCGCGTACGGCGTGCCGTGGGTCGCCGCGACGCGCGCAGCGAGCGTGCGTGCGGCCGCGACGCTGACCTGCTGGCCGAGCACCGCGCGGACCGCAAGTTCGAATCCGTCCCATGCGCCCGGCAGGCGCTGGCCCGGCCAGCGGCGGACCAGTGGCTTCAGCAAGGCACTGTCGCGCAGCGCGAGTTCGAGCGCGCGCGGATCCGCGTCGACGTCGAACATGCGCTTGACGCGCGCCGCGATCGTGCCGAGCGCGCTGCTCGATGGATGATGCACGCGCAGTGCGAGCGCGTCGTCGCCATCGATCGCGCTGACCGCGAACCAGCCCGGCACGCCATCGACGACGATGCTGCGCCGGTAGCCCGAGGCATCGACGGATTCGACCCCGGGAATCGTGCGCCGCCCGTAGAACTCGAGCAGGTGCGCGAAATCGTACGGAACCCGGTACGGCAGGCGCAGCACGAGCTCGTTCGCCGCGCCATCGCCGCTGCGGCCACGACGGAGCTCGCGCGGCGGCTTGCCGTACGTCGCGACGAACGCCGCATTGAAACGACGCACGCTCGCATAGCCGGACGCCTCCGCGATGCGCGATATCGGCAGCGCCGTTTCGCTCAGCAACTGCTTCGCGAACAGCAGGCGGCGCGTCGCCGCGACATCGAGCGGGCTCGCACCGAGCTCTTGCGCGAACACGCGGCGCAAGTGGCGCTCGCCGACGCCGACGCGCGCCGCGAGTTCGGGCAGCGAGCCTTCGTCGAGCGCGCCCTGTTCGATCAGTCGCAACGCGCCGCCGACCAGTTCGCTCTTCGCGCGGTGCAGAGGCGAACCCGGCGCCGCTTCCGGCCGGCAGCGCAGGCACGGCCGGAATCCGGCGGCCGACGCCGCGGCGGCGCTGTCGTAGTAGCGGATGTTCTTCACGCGCGGCGACGGCGCCGGGCAGACCGGCCGGCAGTAGATCCCGGTCGACGTCACCGCGATGTAGAACAGCCCGTCGAAGCGCGCGTCGCGGGTCAGGCGCGCCTGGTCGCAGACACGCGGATCGAGGGACGTGGTGGGCACGGCGGCAGCTTGCATGCGACCATGCTAGCGCAGCCGGAAGGCTTCGACTCGCCGTTTTCGGCTGCCGATGTCCGGCGCACGAACGGCGGTCAACGAGGACGCGACGTCATGGGCGACTTTGGTTGGACACTTTCAGTGACGATCGTCGCGGCCGCACTCGTCGCAGCCGTCTGCAACGCGCTCGTGCGCGACACGATCGCGGCGGTCGCGCTGTCGATCGCCTGCTCGTCCGCGTTGTGGTGGTATCTCGCCGCGCGCAAGGATCCGTTCTGGGTGATTGCGACGTTCGTGTTCGTGCCGATCATCGTCGGCGTATCGATCTTCATGGGCATGCTCGGTCGCGCTGCCCGCCGCGCGACCGACACCGAATGCTGACGTCTTCCATTGGAGCATGCCCGAACGCATCCACTCAGAATCCGTACTGCATGAACCCCTTCACTCGCCAGGTAGAAAAAATGCGATTTCCAATCCACTGGGTACTTGTGCTGATCCTGGCCGGATGTTCCGCGAGTTCGAGACCCGCATTTCGCGTCGAGCCGAATTATCGGTTTACGTTCGGACCAGAACGCGAGCTGCCCGTCGGGGCGATCCTGAGGTTCTCGTTCACAGGCATGAAGCCTTCCGAGACGTTCCTCGTCAACCGATGCGGAACGCCTTGCAACACGTCGAAGGTCGTCGCGTCCGTGAGCGGAGCGGAACCAGCTGAAGGAGACTTCCAGTTGCGTATCCGTGAATCCGGGGAGTACTACCTTTGGATACAAAAGAAGCTCGACAACGGCGAGACCGGCCCTGTCTCCATCGACAAGCTGCAGAGTTCCGACAAGACATTTTCCGCCGTATTCAGCGGTGGAACGGTAGTCACTGGCGCGATGGAGCTCCTGCCGGACAGCAGCCAAGGCCGCGCTGCTCAGAATCCATAACGGAGGAACCCGCCATCGACCGCGATGCATTCGCCGGTCACGTAGCTCGATGCCGGAAGGCACAGGAACGCGACCGCGCCGGCGACCTCTTCCGGTTCGCCGATGCGGCCGATCGGCGTGCGCAACAGCACGTCGTCGAGGTAGTCGGGATCGGCGAGCGGACCTTCCGTGCGTTGCGTGCGGATGTACCACGGCGCGACCGCGTTGACGCGGATGCCGTCCTCGGCCCATTCGCAGGCGAGGTTGCGCGTGAGCTGGTGCAATGCCGCCTTCGTGAAACCATACGGCGCGCCGGTGCGCACGTGGGTCAGGCCCGACACCGAGCCGACGTTCACGATCGCCGCGTTGCCGTGCTCGGCCAGATGCGCGTGCGCGAGGCGGCACATCTCGAATGCGCTCAGCACGTTCGTCTCGACCAGCGCACGGACTTCTTCGAGCGAATAGTCGAGCACCGGCTTCGACACGTTGCCGCCGACGTTGTTGACGAGCAGCGACAATTCGACGTCGAGGTCGGCGATCCAGTCGAACACTTCCAGGCGCTGTTCCTGGCTCGCGAGGTCCGCATCGCAGACAAGGATCTCGCGATCGGGGAACTCCTCGGTCAGTTCGCCGCGCACCTGCTCGAGGTGGATTTCGTCGCGCGCAACCAGCAACAGGTCCGCGCCGAGCGCAGCAAGTTCGCGCGCGCACGCAAGGCCGATACCCTTGCTCGCACCGGTGACGAGCGCGGTACGGCCGTCGAGCCGCCAGCGTGACGGGTTCGTCATGGCGATGTCCTCCTGCTTGTCCGCTCAGTGCCTGCGGCGCAGACTGTAACGGATCGACCTGCCGGAGTTCGCCATGATCCGCACTGCCGCACTTGCCGTCGCCGTACTCGCCCTCGCCGCGTGCGGCGGCACGCCCTCAGACTCGCAGGCGGACGCGGACAAGGCGGCCGCGGACCGCGCCGCCGAGCAGGCGGCCGCGAAGAAGCAGAAGACCGTGTTCGACGACCAGCTCAAGGCGCTCGACAAGGCGAAGGGCGTCGAAAAGCAACTGCAGGACGACAAGGAAAAGCGCGACGAGGAATTGCAGAAGCAGGAAAACGGCGGCTGAGCCTTCTTGCTCGTGTGGGAGCGGCGGAAGCCGCGATGCTCTTTTGGTCCCGACCGGCAGGACGCATCGCGGCTTCCGCCGCTCCCACAGCCGGCGCAGGCGACGCATGGTGCGGCGCGCTTTGCACCCCGGCGGCACAAGGTCTAGTCTCGCGGCGTAGCCATCACTGTGCGTTCCAGCAAGGGGCCAGTAGTGCAGCCAACCGATACGCGTGATCCCGCCTATTTCCACAAGGTTGTCGACTGCCAATGGGCCTGCCCGGCCCACACCCCGGTCCCCGAATACATCCGCCTGATCGCTGCCGGACGTTATTCCGACGCCTATCTCGTCAACTGGAAATCGAACGTGTTCCCGGGAATCCTCGGGCGCACCTGCGATCGTCCGTGCGAACCGGCGTGCCGGCGCAGCCGGGTCGAGGAGAGCGCCGGCGGCAAGCCGGAACCGGTCGCGATCTGCCGCCTCAAGCGCGTCGCGGCCGACCTCAAGGACGACATCCGCGATCGGCTGCCGCGACCGGCGACGACGAAGAATGGCAAACGCATCGCCTGCATCGGTGCCGGTCCCGCCTCGCTGACCGTCGCGCGCGACCTCGCGCCGCTCGGCTATTCGGTCACGGTGATCGAGGCCGATGCGAAGGCCGGCGGCTTCATGCGCACCCAGGTACCGCGCTTCCGCCTGCCCGAGGAAGTCATCGACGAGGAGACCGGCTACATCCTCGGCCTCGGTGTCGAGTTCATCGGCGGTCGGCGCATCGATTCGCTGAAAGGCCTGCTCGCCGAAAGCTACGATGCGGTGTTCGTCGGCTGCGGTGCACCGCGCGGGCGCGACCTCGACCTGCCCGGTCGCGCCGAATGCGCGGCGAACATCCACGTCGGCATCGACTGGCTCGCCTCGGTGTATTTCGGCCACGTCGAGAAGGTCGGCAGGCGCGTGATCGTGCTCGGCGGCGGCAACACCGCGATGGACTGTTGCCGTTCCGCGCGCCGGCTCGGCGGCGACGAGGTCAAGGTCATCGTGCGCTCCGGCTTCGACGAGATGAAGGCGTCGCCGTGGGAGAAGGAGGACGCGATGCACGAAGGCATCCCGATCCTCGACTACCGCGTGCCGAAGAGTTTCGTGCACGAGAACGGTCGCCTGACCGGAATGACGTTCGAGAAGGTGCGCGCCGAGCGTGACGCGAAGGGCCGGCGCACGCTCGTGCCGACCGGCGAGCCGGACGAACTGCACGCATGCGACGAGGTGCTGATCGCGGTCGGCCAGGAAAACGCGTTCCCGTGGATCGAGCGCGACATCGGCATCGCGTTCGACGAGCAGTGGGACATGCCGGTGGTCGACAAGACGACGTTCCAGTCGACCCTGCCGCACGTGCTGTTCGGCGGCGATGCGGCGTTCGGGCCGAAGAACATCATCTGGGCGGTCGCCCACGGCCACGAGGCGGCGCTGTCGATCGACAAACTGCTCGGCGGCGGCGACGTGCGCGAGCGGCCGCTGCCGATGGTCGAGATGATCTCGCAGAAGATGGGCATCCACGAGTGGAGCTACGACAACGACATCTCGCCGGACGAACGCTACAAGGTGCCATGGGCGGATGCGTCGAAGACGCTGAAGAGCATCAAACTCGAGGTCGAACTCGGCTTCGACGCGGAAACCGCGTGGAAGGAAACCCAGCGCTGCCTCAACTGCGACGTGCAGACCGTGTTCTCCGACAAGCAGTGCATCGAGTGCGACGCCTGCGTCGACATCTGCCCGATGGACTGCATCACGTTCACCGCGAACGGCGACGAAGCGGACCTGCGCCAGCGGCTGTCCGCGCAGGCGCTGAACACGAGCCAGGACCTGTACGTCTCGGGCACGCTGAAGACCGGGCGCATCATGGCCAAGGACGAGGACGTCTGCCTGCATTGCGGCCTGTGCGCCGAGCGCTGCCCGACCGGCGCGTGGGACATGCAGAAGTTCCTGCTCGAGATGACGCATGCGGGACCCGCATGCAGCGGCGCCGCCGCCGGCAAGGAGAAGGCCGCATGAAGGCGATCAGCGCGACCAACGACTTCGTCATCAAGTTCGCGAACGTGAACGGTTCCGGCTCGGCCTCGGCGAACGAACTGTTCGCGAAGGCGATCCTGCGCATGGGCGTGCCGGTCAGCCCGCGCAACATCTTCCCGTCGAACATCCAGGGCCTGCCGACCTGGTACGAGGTGCGCGTCAACGAGCACGGCTGGCTCGGCCGGCGCGGCGGCGTCGACCTGATGGTCGCGATGAATCCGCAGACCTGGGATGCCGACGTCAAGGAAATCGAGCCGGGCGGCTACCTGCTGTACGACTCGACGCGGCCGCTGCCGAAGTCGAAGTTCCGCGACGACATCCACGTCATCGGCATCCCGCTGACCGAAATGTGCAACCGCGCCTGGACCGACGCGCGCCAGCGCCAGCTGTTCAAGAACATCATGTACGTCGGCGCGCTGTCGCTGCTGCTCGACATCGACGTCGACATCATCGAGCGCCTGCTCGGCGAGCAGTACAAGGGCAAGGAGAAGCTGCTCGACGCGAACAAGCAGGCGTTGCACCTCGGTAGGGATTATGTGCGCGATCACGTCGCGCACCCGCTTGGGCTACGCGTGAGGCACTCCGACCGCGTCGGTGACAAGATCTTCGTCGACGGCAACGTCGCCGCCGCGCTCGGCTGCGTGTACGGTGGCGCGACGGTGTGCGCGTGGTATCCGATCACGCCGTCGTCCTCGCTCGCCGAGGCGTTCCAGAAATACTGCATGAAGTACCGCGTCGATCCCGCGACCGGCACGAACCGCTTCGCGATCGTGCAGGCCGAGGACGAGATCGCCTCGATCGGCATGGTCGTCGGCGCCGGCTGGAACGGCGCGCGCGCATTCACGACCACGTCGGGCCCTGGCGTGTCACTGATGACCGAGTTCATCGGCCTCGCCTACTTCGCCGAGATCCCGGTCACGATCATCGACGTGCAGCGCGGCGGTCCGTCGACCGGCATGCCGACGCGCACGCAGCAGGCCGACCTCATCTCGTGCGCGTACGCTTCGCACGGCGACACCAAGCATGTGCTGCTGTTCCCCGAGGACCCGCACGAGTGCTTCACGTTCTCGGCCGATGCGCTCGACCTCGCCGACCGCCTGCAGACGCCGGTGTTCGTCATGACCGACCTCGACATCGGCATGAACCAGCGCCTGTGCGCACCGTTCGCCTGGGACGACGCGCGCGTGTACGACCGCGGCAAGGTCATGACCGCGGAGGAACTCGAGGCCGGCAGGGACTTCGGCCGCTACAAGGACGTCGACGGCGACGGCATCCCGTACCGCACCTATCCCGGCACGCATCCGGACAAGGGCGCGTATTTCACGCGCGGCACCTCGCGCGATCCGTACGCGCGCTATTCGGAACGCGGCCCAGACTACCTCTACAACATGGAACGCCTGCTCAAGAAGTTCGACACCGCCAAGGCGCTGGTGCCGCAACCGCTGCTGCGCAAGGCGACGCAACCGACCACGCTCGGCGCGATCCATTTCGGTTCGACCGCGCCGGCGATGGACGAGGCAATCGAAGCGCTCGAACGCAACGGCGTGCACCTCGACACCCTGCGCATCCGCGCGTTCCCGTTCGCCGATTCGGTCGCCGACTTCATATCCGCGCACGAGCGCGTGTTCGTGGTCGAGCAGAACCGCGATGCGCAGCTGCGTTCGATGCTCGTCAACGAATTCGGCATGGATCCGGCGCGGCTGGTGCCGGTGCTGCACTACGACGGCACGCCGATCACCGCGCGCTTCATCACGCGCACGATCGAGCAGCAGGTCGGCGCGGCGCGCCAGCGCGAAGCGGACAAGGTGGCCTGAATGAACGCACTCTCGCCCGCGTTGCAGTCGCTGTTCTCGGTCGTGATGGCGCTGATGCTGATCCTTGCGCTCGCCCTGCTGTGGCGGCGCGACCGCTCGGTCTGGCTGCTCGTCGCGCTGGCCGCGGAAACGATTGGACTGGTGTTCCGGATCGTGCTCACCGTCATCCCCGACGTCATCCGCACGGCGCCGATGCTGTTCTCCGTGTGGACCCTTACCGCCCTCGCGTTCGCGCTCGGCCTGCTCGGCTACGCGATCGAGGCGAGCGCAAAGCGCTGATCATGCAATTCATGCGCGCCATCCACCCCGCCGTCGCATTCGGCATCGCGTTTGCGCTGTCGGCGACGCCGCCTTCGTCGCAGGCCGCGTCCAGGCGCAGCGTGAGCGACGCGGCGCTCGCCGCCGCCGCACGTTCGGCGCGCGTCGCCGACGTCGACTACGCGCGTGGCGAGTGCGGCGACGAGCGCAGCGTCCAAGCATGGCTCGACGACGCGGTCGGCGACACCGCGCGCATCACTTGGCGCGGCGGAGCATGCGTGCTCGCCAATCCGGACAACCCGATCGACGCCGGTTCGGACTGGTGCGGCGGCGCGACGATCGTGCCGAAGAAGGATCCGAAGCACCCGGCGCGCATCGAGGTCTATTTCGAGAAGCCGGTCGACGGCAAGCCGGGCAAGGCGTACGCGTTCCGCGCCGAGAACCACGACGTCGACGGCCTCGACTACAAGCGCGACACGCGCTCGTTCGAGATCGGCTACGGCCAGCGTTTCGTCGACGGCTATGCGATGCCGGAGGACGACTGTGACTGAGCGCGCGCCACCTGCGTCGTGGCTACTGGTCGTCGCCTTGCTCGCGACGACGGCGGCGGCGCAAGACCGCTATGCAGGCGTGTGGACGATCGCGCGCGGCGATCCCGCGCCCTGGGTCGGCGCCGAAGGTTCCGTGGATCCCGCCGAGGTGAAGCGCCTCGTCGGCCAGCACGTGGCGTTCGAGGCGAAGCGCATCCACGGCCCGGATCCGCTCGCCTGCAGCAGCCCGCGCTACGAGCTGACGGACGTCCCTGCCGAAGGCCTGTTCCAGGGCGGACTCGCCGAGTACGGCGACCCGGCGATCGGCGCCGACGCACTCGCGACGCGCGTCGGTTTCGCGAAACGCCCGATTGCGACGCTCGCGACCGGCTGCGAAGGCGCGATCGATTTCCACGCCACTGGCGACGACGAGTTGCTGTTCGCACTCGACAATGTGATCTACCGCCTGCACCGCGACGCCGCACACGCGACGCCGCCGAGGAAGACGCCGTGACCTACATCGCCAAGCCCAAGCTGCACCACCCGACCCTCGGCTGCAACGCGATCGGCTTCACGCGCCGCGACTACGAAGGCAAGATCTCGACGCTGTGCGCCGGCTGCGGCCACGACTCGATTTCCGCGGCGATCATCCACGCCTGCTGGGAACTCGCGATCGAGCCGCACCGCATCGCCAAGCTCAGCGGCATCGGCTGCAGCTCGAAGACGCCGGACTACTTCCTCGGCCAGTCGCACGGCTTCAACACCGTGCACGGGCGCATGCCGTCGGTGCTGACCGGCGCGAACCTCGCGAACCGCGAGCTCATCTATCTTGGCGTGTCCGGCGACGGCGACTCCGCCTCGATCGGCATGGGCCAGTTCGTGCACGCGATCCGTCGCGGCGTGAACATGGTCTACATCGTCGAGAACAACGGCGTGTACGGCCTGACCAAGGGCCAGTTCTCGGCGACCGCCGACCAGGGCTCGATGTCGAAGAAGGGCGTCGCCAACACCGATGCGCCGATCGACCTCGTCGGCCTCGCCATGCAGCTCGGCGCGAGCTTCGTCGCACGCGGCTTCTCCGGCGACAAGCAGCAGCTGGTGCCGATCATCAAGGCCGCGATCGCGCACCGCGGTGCCGCATTCATCGACGTGATCAGCCCGTGCGTCGCGTTCAACAACCACGCCGGCAGCACCAAGAGCTACGAGTACGTGCGCGAGCACAACGACGCAGTCAACCGCCTCGACTTCATCGAACCGCGCGCCGAGATCGTCGCCGACGTCGCGCCCGGCGACATCGTCGAAGTCGAGCAGCACGACGGCAGCGTGTTGCGCCTGCGCAAGCTCGACGCGAGCCACGACCCGACCGACCGCGTCGGTGCGATGAACTACGTCAACGCGCACCAGGCGAAGGGCGAAGTCGTGACCGGCCTGCTCTACGTCGACAGCGCCGCGCACGACCTGCACGGCCACCTCAACACGGTTGCGACGCCGTTCAACACGCTCGGTGCGAAGGAGCTGTGCCCGGGCATGGCGACGCTCGACAAGATCAACGCATCGCTGCGCTGAGATGGAACTCGCGGACTGGTTCGCGACACCCGCGACGCTGCCCGACGGCTATCCGCTGCCGCGCGCCGACGCGAATGGCTGCGCATTGCGCGGCGCACGCATCGCGGGCACTCCCTCAGAGCTACACGCTCAGTGCAGTTCGCAGAAGCAATGCGCGAACGCGCCGTAGCGCTTGCCACGCAGGGATTCGATCGTAGCGGCGACCTGTTGCAGCTCGCTGCTGCTGAACATGCCCGGCGGCAGGCGGAAACCGGTCCAGCGCGCGACGCGCACCATCGCTTCGCTGTCGCTGAAACTGAGCGCGACGCGTTCCCAGGTGCTGAGCTCGCGTTCGACGTAGCGCACCGAGTAGTCGTCGCCGAGCTTCGCGCGCGACGCCGCCGCGGCGATCGCGTCGCCGAGGCCACCGAGCTTGTCGACGAGACCGCGTTCCTTGGCCTGCGCGCCGCTCCAGACGCGGCCCTGCGCGATCGCGTCGACTTGCTCGGGCGTCTTGCCGCGCGCCTGCGCGACCTTGCCGATGAATTCGCTGTAGCCGCGGCGGATCACGCTGGTGATGATCGCCTCGAGCTGCGGTGACAGCGGGCGACGGATGTCGAGCGTGCCGGCGAGCGGCGTGGTGCCGACGCCGTCGGTGTGGATGCCGAGTTTGGCGAGCGTGTCCGGCACCGTCATGATGAGGCCGAAGATGCCGATCGAACCGGTGATCGTGTTCGGTTCCGCCCAGATCTCGTCGCTCGCCATCGAGATCCAGTAGCCGCCGCTCGCGGCGACGTCGCCCATCGAGACCACCACCGGCTTGCCCGCCTCGCGCGCCTGCGCGAGTTCGCGCCGGATCAGTTCGGACGAGACCGCATCGCCACCGGGCGAATCCACGCGCAGCACGATCGCCTTGACGTTGTCGTCCTCGCGCGCCGCGCGCACCAGTTGTGCGGTCGACTTGCCGCCGATCATGCCGGGCGGACGCTCGCCGGGCACGATCTCGCCTTGGGCGACGACCACCGCGACCTGGGAGCCGAAGCGCGACAGCGATTGCGGCGCGAGCGTGGCAAGGTACGACTTGTAGTCGACCTGGCGGAAACCTTCCTTGCCTTCGGCCGCGCCGAGCGCGCGCAACTGCTCGCGCGCCTCGGCGCGCGTCGTGAGCTGGTCGACCAGTTTCTGGTCGAGCGCGAGCCTGGCAAGATCGCCCGCATGCGCGGCGACGCGTTCGTCGTAGTGCGAAATGTCGTCGCTGATCGCGGCGACGTCAAGCTTGCGCAGCGCGGCAACCTCGGCAAGGTATTCATTCCAGATGCCGCCCATCCAGTAGCCGTCCGCCTCCTTCGAGGCGTCCGAAGCCTGATTGAGGATGTACGGCTCGGCGGCGGACTTGAACGTGCCGACCTTGATCAGGTGCACCTCGACGCCGAGCTTGTCGAGCGCATCCTTGTAGTAACTGCGGTAGTTCGCGAAACCTTCAAGCAAAACCGCGCCATCCGGATCGAGCAGGATGCGGTTCGCGTGCGCGGCGATCAGGTATTCGTTCTGGCCCATGCCGCCGGACAGCGCGATGACCTCCTTGCCGGTCGCCTTGAAGCGGTCGAGCGCGGCGCCGAGTTCGCGCGCGGTGGCGAGGCCGACGCTGGCGATCTCGTCGGGGATCAGCACGATGCGCTCGATGCGCGAATCCTTTGCTGCGCTGTCGATCGCGCGCAGCAGGTCGCGCAGCTGGACCTCCGGTGATTCGTTGCCGGCAATGCTCGCGAGTGCGCGCTGGGTCGGATCGGTCGAGAACTGTTCGACGATCGCGCCGCTCGGATCGAGCACCAGTGCGGTGCGTGGCGAGATCGTCGGTCGCTTCGCCAGGAACCCGCCGAGGAACGCGAGCAGGATCAGCAGGAAGATCAGGTTGAACACGAGCCGGCGGGTGAAGTTCAGCGCGTTCCAGACGCCCTGGAAGAAGCGGCGGATCACGCCGGGTTGGTTGCTCGACATCACGGATTCCTCGCCGCGCCAACGCGCGCTGTACTGTGGATCAGCCTACCCGATATGGGCGTGCGCCGGCATGCCGCAATCGTCATGCACCGGCGGATTCGCACGCCCGGTGCGCCACTACGGATTCGTGCAACCCCGTCGCACCTAGCCGCCGAAGTCGCGGCGCGCGAGTTTCCAGAACCGCCATGACAACAGCACCGCGGCCATGCTGAGGCCGGCGATCAGTCCCATCCACATGCCGCGCGCGCCGAGGCCGTGCGGGAACGCGAGCCACCACCCGACCGGCATGCCGACGCCCCAGTACGCGAAGGTCGTGATGAGCATCGGGATGCGCGTGTCTTTGAGGCCGCGCAGCGCGCCGTTCGCGGCGACCTGGATACCGTCGGAAAACTGGAACAGGCCGGCCAGCACCAGCAGTTGCGCAGCCAGCCCGATCACCAGCGCGTCGCTGGTGTAAAGGTTCGCGATCTGGCGCGGCAACAGCAGCATCGCGCCGGCGGACAAGGTCTGCACGACAAGGGTCAGGCCGATGCCGACGCGACCCGCGTCGCGCACGCCCGGACCGTCGCCACGCCCGACCGCATGGCCGACGCGTACCGTGGTCGCCATCGCGAGACCGAGCGGCACCATGAACGCGACCGAGGCGACATTCAGCGCGACCTGATGGCTCGCGACGACATCGGTTCCGAGTGTGCCGATGATCAGCGCGACCGCGACGAACAGGCTCGCCTCCATGAACAGCGTGACGCCCATCGGCACGCCGATGCGCAACAGCTCGCGCAGCGCGGCCGGATCGGGACGCTGCCAGTGCGCGAGCAGGTGCAGGTCGCGATAGTGGCGGCTGCGCAGCACGTACAGCGCGAATGCGACCGCCTGCAGCCACAGCACGAGGGCGGTCGCGACGCCGCTGCCCTGTGCACCGAGCGCGGGCAGGCCGAGGCGCCCGTACATGAACACGTAGCCGATCGGACCGAGCAGGACCAGACCGAGCAGGCTGAAGTACATCGTCGGGCGGGTCAGGCCGATGCCTTCGCCGAGTCCACGCAGGGCGAAGAACAGCGCCAGCGCGGGCGCACCGAACGCAATCGCATGCAGGAAGCGCAACGTGTCCGGCACCAGCGCGGGATCGATGCCGATGTGCGCGATGAGCGCCGTGCCGCCGAAGTAGACCCCCAGCGCGAGGGCGAGGCCGAGCGCGAGCGCGAGCCAGATCGCCTGATGGAACAGCGGCGCGATCGCCGCGCGACGGCCGGCACCGGCGAGCTGTGCGACCGACGGCGGCAGCGCCATCATCACGCCGATCACCGCGACCAGCGCCAGCGTCCACACGCTGGCGCCGACCGCGACCGCGCCAAGCGTGTGTGCATCGAGATGGCCGGCGAGCAGCACGTCGATGAGATTCATGCCGACCGCCGAAAGCTGGCCGAGCACGAGCGGCACCGCGAGGCGCAAGGTCTCTCGCAGCTCGCGCGCAAGACGCGGCCTGTGGCGATGTAAAATGGTCGGCATCGGGGGAACCTGTGCGCGGGATGACAGTGTACTGTCCCGCAAGTACCGTCAAATGATTCCGGCGTCTTCGGAATTTCTTCGCGTTACTCACGGGACAGTACACTAGCCGAGCACGGGGCACTTCGCTCGCAACGGACCGGATCGATGAACCACGAAGGCGCGCCCGAAGACGCAGCCGAGAGCGCCGGCGAAAGTCCAGCGCCCGCACCTCCCGCCGTCGAAACTCCGGCCGCGGCGACGCCCGCGGGTGCACCGCTGCGTGCCTGCGGCAACTGCGGCGCGCCGATGCACGGGCCGTTCTGCTACGCCTGCGGCCAGCCCGAGAAGGGCATGATCCGCCACCTCGCGAGCGTGATGGCGGATGTCGCCGACACGATCTTCAACGTCGACTCGCGAATCTTCCGCAGCATCCTGCCGCTGTATTTCCGCCCCGGCTATCTCACGAACGAGTACTTCGCCGGCCGCCGCACGCGTTACGTCACGCCATTCCGGCTGTTCTTCTTCCTGTGCGTGATCTCGTTCTTCGCGATCCAGCTCAGCCTGAATTTCGACGACATCAACTTCGTCGGCGAGGGAAACAACGCAGGCATCGAGCACGCGCAGACCAAGGCCGAGGTGGAAACACGCCTGCAGGCAGGCCTGCAAGGCCTCGCCACCGCGCGCGCGGCCGCCGGCAATCGCGCCAAGGTCGCGGCGAAACTCGACAAGGCCGAGTCCGAACTGCGCCACAAGGCCGAACAGCGCCTGGCCTGGCTGGCCTGGTCGGAGAAGAAGGACGCGGCGATCGCCGCCGGCAAGGCGCCGCCGCCGGAGCCGGACGAAGGCAACGACAGCGACGAGGTCGGCGTGTTGCAGTTCGACGGCGTGCCGTGGGATCCGGTCGCGCATCCGATCGCGGTCGACTGGCTGCCCGCATTCGCGAACGTCAAGCTCAACGCGATGGCGCAGCACGCAAAGGAAAACATCGCGGCAGCGAAAAAGCATCCCGCCGATGCGCTCGCGCGCCTGTTCTCGGTGCTGCCGCAGGCGCTGTTCGTGCTGATGCCGCTGTTCGCGATCCTGCTCAAGGTCGCCTATATCTTCAAGCGACGCCTGTACATGGAACACCTGATGGTCGCGCTGCACAGCCACGCCTTCATCTTCCTGTCCCTGCTGCTGGTGGTGCTCGTGCATCTCGCGGTCGGTTGGAGCGGCAACCATGCAACGTGGGCCACTCCGGTGCTGACGCTGGTACGCGCCGCGGTATGGACCTGGATTCCGGTCTACCTGTTCCTGATGGCGAAGCGCGTCTACAAGCAGGGCTGGTTCATGACCACGTTCAAGTTCTGCCTGGTCGGGTTCTGCTACATCATGCTGCTCTCGTTCGGCATTGCCGGCGCGGCGATTGCGAGCCTGGCGATTGCCTGAGGACCTATAGGGCTGGCTGGGAGAGCAAGAGCAGCGGAGCGAGTTCCGCGCTGCACAAGCCGCGGTCGCTAAGGTTTCGGCGCGGGCAACGTGGCAATGTATTCGTGTTGCTGCGTCTCGCTCATGCCGACCAGGCGCGTGCGCAACGCAACGCGATCGGCCGCGGGCAGCGTGCGTGCGTACTGACGCAGCGTGCGGCGTTCGGGCTGCGTGAACGACTGCCACATCGCGCGCAAGGCAGCGCGCTGCTCCGGCGACGCGTCGGCGAGCAGGCCCTGCCAGGCCTCGTTGCGTCGCTGTGCATCGGCGCCCGCACGAAACGCCGCGCGCTCGCCCGGCGACATCGCCTCGTAGCGTGCACGCAACGCCGCGCGCTGCTCCGGTGGCAGCTCGCGGAAATGCCGGAACGCGTCGCGCACGCCCTCCTGCTGCTCGGGCGACATGCTGCGGAAACGCTTCCAGCGTGCGCTGGCCTCCGCGCGCTGGCCGGCATCCATCGTCGCCCAGCGCGCGATGCGCTGTTCGATGAATCCGCGCCGCAGTGGTGTGGCGGTCTGCCAGCGCGACACGACATTGCGCAGGCGCGCCTGCTGCTGGGCCGGCAGCTGGTCCCATTGCCGCTGCAACGGCGCGAGCACCTGCTGCTCGGTCGCAGCGAGGCTCGACCATTCGACGCGCGCCGGCGCGTCGGCTTGCGTCGGTGCCTGCGCCGGTCCGGCGCAGGCCGCGAGCGGGAACGCCACGCCGAACGCCAGCGCAAGCGCCAGCCGCGCGCACGCCCGGTGCACGCCGGTTCCGCGCGGCGCCGGATCAGCCTTCGTCATCGTGCTGTTGCGCATCGAGCCATGCATAGAAATCGAGGTCGTCGACCATGTCGGGATTGTCATCGTCGGCAGCCAGCGCGTCGATGGCGCCGCTGTCCTGCACCGGCAGCGCGGGCGGCGACGGCAGTTCGCGGCGCGCGATACCCACCGCGAGCACGAGCGCGACCGCGCAGGTCGTCGCAACCCCCCACCACAAATGCCGCGCGTGTCGCGGCTGGGCAAGCGCCGCCTGGCGCGCGCGATTGAGGCGTGAAAGCGTCGCCGCGTCGAGGCCGTCGGCGGATTGCTGCAACAGGGCGACGGCGCGATCCACCCACGGTTCGTCGTTGCGGGGCGTGTTCATCGGTGGTCCTCCAGTCGCGTGCGCAGGTTAGCTAGCGCGCGCGACAAATGGGTCTTGACGCTGCCCTCGCTGCAGCGCATCGCGGTCGCGGTCGCGGCGACATCGAGACCTTCCCAGAGGCGCAGCAGGAATGCCTGACGCTGGCGCAGCGGCAACTTCTGCAGCGCGGATTCGAGCGCCTGCGATGCCTCGCCGTCGGCGAGACGGGCGAGCGGGCCGGGTTCGCGCGGATCCGGCACCGCGGCGACCGGATCGTCCGCGCCTTCCTCGTCGGCACGCCCGAACCAGCCGAGCCAGCGCCCGCGCACCTGCTGGCGGCGGTGCCAGTCGTTGATGCGGCTGTCGAGCACGCGCCAGAACAGCGGCCCCCATTCGGCCGCATCGCGCGTGCCGTAGTGGCGCACGAAACCGAACATCGCGTCCTGCACCAGGTCGATGGCATCCTCGCGCTGGCGCGTGGACAGCTCCGCCATGCGTAAAGCGCGCCGCTCGACCGCGCGCAGGAAGCGCTCGATCGCCTGCGCAGCATCGACGCGCTGGGCACGGTCGTCGGTCATCGACTCGGGAATCGCCATCAGGCAGGGGGTTTGCAGCATGGTCGGTGGGGCCTTTCCACGGGCTTTCGGACCTTTCCAACGCGGCGATACGCGAATGGTTGACCGGCGCCCGTGCAAACCCCGATCGAGCCGGCTTGTCAATGGGTTGTGCACAGCTGCAAAACGCCACAAGCCCCATGCTGCGAGCGCACGCGGCGCTCCCGTCCGCGCCCCGAGGTTCGATCGCAACTATTTGAATTACAAAGCCCATTACAGATTGATTAAACTTTCACCAACACAAGCACGGCGGCTTGTTCTCGCGCTCCGCGACGCTCCAGACGGGCAGTCATCCACAGAGTTATCCACAAACCTTGTGGATAAGCATTTTTTCCCCGTGTGGGTGGCAACTTAGGCGTGGATTCTCATGGTTTCGTGAGAAACAAAGCGCAAGCTTCCGTAGCCCTGCCGATGGGACGACGAGGCCGGCTAAACTGCCTCTCGCGGCGCGCTCGTGCGCACCCTTCAGACCCCTTCCCACGCCGATGACCTCGATCCTGCGCGTCGCCCTGCCGGTGCCGCTGCACACCGTGTTCGACTACCGCGAGGGCGACACGCCCGCCGCGGTCGGCAGCCGTGTGCGGGTGCCATTCGGGCGACGGGAACGGGTCGGCATCGTCGCCGCGCGGGTCGCCGCATCCGAGCTCGACGAGGAGCGTCTCAAGCCGATCGGCGCGGTCATCGACACGGCGCCCCTGCTCGACGGGGAACTGCTCGCCACCCTGCGCTGGGCCGCGCGCTACTACCAGCACCCGCTCGGCGAGGTGCTGTTCGGGGCGATCCCTACCCGCCTGCGCAGCGTGCGTGCGTTGCCGGAGCCGGGCATCGCTGCTTTCGCGCTTGCTGCGGGCGGGCGCGCGGCACTCGCCGATCCCGCACGCCGGCACGCGCCGCGCATCGATGCCCTGCTCGCCGCGCTTGCCGGCGGGCCGCGCAGCGCGGCGCAACTCACCGCGCTCGCCGGCGCCGCAGCGCGCCGCAGCGCCCTCTCACGCGGCTGGATCGAACCCGTACGCCTGACCGGCGCACCGGCGACCGCTGGCGGCACGCCCGGGCCGGCACTGAATCCGGCGCAGCGCGACGCCGCCGCGGCGGTGATCGCTGCGCGCGGCTTCGGCGCGTTCCTGCTTGATGGCGTGACCGGCAGCGGCAAGACCGAGGTCTATCTCGAGATCATCCGCGACTGCCTCGCGCGCGACCGCCAGGCGCTCGTGCTGGTGCCGGAGATCGCACTCACGCCGCAAACCCTGCGGCGCTTCCGCGAACGCCTCGGCGTGGACGTCGCGGCCCTGCATTCGGGCCTTGGCGAAGGCGAACGTGAGCGCGCGTGGCTCGCCGCCGCGCGTGGCGAAGCACCGGTAGTGCTCGGCACCCGTTCGGCGATCTGGGTGCCGCTGGCGCGACCGGGGCTGATCGTCGTCGACGAGGAACACGACACCTCGTACAAGCAACACGAGGGTTTCCGCTACCACGCGCGCGACGTCGCGGTGGTGCGTGCGAAGGCGCTCGACGTGCCGGTCGTGCTGGGCAGCGCGACGCCTTCGCTGGAATCGCTCGCGAACGTCGCCGCTGCACGCTACCGCAGCCTGCGCCTCGACCACCGCGCCGGGCTCGCGCAGCCGCCTGCCTTGCGCGTGGTCGACTTGCGCCACCAGCGACTGCAGCATGGGCTCGCGGCACCCACGCTGGACGCGATCGCGAGCTGCGTCGCGCGCGGCGAGCAGGTGCTGGTGTTCAAGAACCGGCGCGGCTATGCGCCAGTCCTCATCTGCCACGACTGCGGCTGGAGCGCGCACTGCCCCGATTGCGAGCGCGCGTTGACCCTGCATCGCGCCGACGCGCGCCTGCGTTGCCATCACTGCGGTTTCGAGCAGCGCGTGCCGAGCGCCTGCCCGGCGTGCGGCGGGCTGGCCCTCAATGCGCTCGGCGAAGGCACCGAGCGGCTCGAGGAAGTCCTCAAGTCACGGTTCGAGGGCGTCCCGGTGGTGCGCGTCGACCGCGACACCACGCGCGGACGACGCCTGCGCGATGCGCTGCTCGACAGCCTGCCTGGCGCCGGCGCACGCATCCTCGTCGGCACCCAGATGCTCGCCAAAGGCCACGACCTGCCGCACCTGACCCTCGTCGTCGTGGTCGGCGTCGACGAGGGCCTGTACAGCATCGACTTCCGCGCCAGCGAACGCCTCGGCCAGCTGATCGTGCAAGTCGCCGGACGCGCCGGTCGCGCGGAACGACCGGGAACGGTGATCCTGCAGACACACGCGCCGGACCATCCGCTGCTCGGCGTGCTGCTCGACGGCGGGTACCGCGCGCTGGCGCAGCGCCTGCTGCAGGAACGACGTGACGCAAGCCTGCCGCCGTTCGCGCAGTTCGCACTGTTGCGCGCGGAAGCAAAGGACAAGCTCGCGCTCGAGCGCTTCCTCGTCAGCGCGACGCAGGCCGCGGCCTGCGCAGGCATCCGCGCGCACGGACCGCTTGCGGCACCGATGCCACGCCGCGCTGGCGCGGATCGCGCCCAGGTTCTGCTCGAGTCGGCCGACCGCTCGACCCTGCAAGCCTTCCTGCCCGGTTGGCTCGACGCGCTGCGCGCGCTGCCGGACGAACGCCGCCTGCGCTGGTCGATCGACGTCGATCCGGTGGATCTGTATTGAGGAAAGCCGGAGCAGGCGACGCGATGTGCGATCCTCGCGCTCCGTCCATGGCCAAGGTCAAAGATGCCGCGCCAATACAGCATGGGAGGCCGCGCCGCGCCGGGCGCGCCACCACCGTCCGGTGGCGGTCCGCGCGAACCGCCACCGCCGAAGGCTCAGCCGAAGAACCTGCGCGAGCGCTTCAGCGCCTTGCGCAACCTGCCACCGTTCCTGCACGACCTGTGGGCGACCAGTCCCACCCTGCTGACGTCGGACCTCGTGCTGCGCGTGATGCGCGCGCTGCTGCCGGTCGCGACCCTGTTCGTCGGCAAGCTGATCATCGACGAAGTGGTCGAACTGCTGCGCGGCGGCGCGATCGCCGGCTCGCTGCACGATGCGCTGGCGAGCGGCCGCTTCCATCACCTCGCGTTGTTGCTCGGATGCGAGTTCGTGCTGGCGGTGCTGTCCGACCTGTTCGGCCGGGTGGTGTCGCTGCTCGACGCACTGCTGTCGGAGAAGTACACCAATGCGACCAGCATCCGCCTGATGCAACACGCGGCCACGCTCGACCTCGAGGATTTCGAGGACAGCGAGATGCAGGATCGGCTCGAACGCGCGCGCCGGCAGGCGGTCGGGCGCAGTTCGCTCATGGGCCAGTTGTTCGGCCAGGCGCAGGATCTCGTCACCGTGGTCGCGTTCGCCGCCGGCCTGGTCGTGTACGCGCCGTGGTTGATCCTGCTGCTCGCGCTCGCACTGGTGCCCGCGTTCCTCGGCGAGGCGCATTTCAACGCGCAGAGCTATTCGCTCAACTACGCTTGGACCACCGAACGGCGCGTGCTCGACTACCTACGCCAGACCGGCGCCAGCGCCGAAACCGCGAAGGAAGTGAAGATCTTCGGCCTCAACGCATTCCTGATCGAGCGCTATCGCTCGCTGTCGGAGGGGTTCTACGCGGCGAATCGCTCGCTGGCGAAACGTCGCGCGTTGTGGGGCAGCGCGTTCGCCGCGCTCGGCACGGTCGGCTACTACGCCGCCTACGCGTTGATCACGTGGCGCACCATGCATGGCGAATTCAGCATCGGCGACCTCACGTTCCTGTCGGGATCATTCCGCCGCCTGCGCAACCTGCTGGAAAACCTGCTGATCGGATTCTCGCAGCTCGCCGGGCAGGCGCTCTATCTCGACGACCTGTATTCATTCTTCGAGGTGCAGCCCGAGATCGTGTCGCCAAAGCAACCGCGGCCGTTTCCGTCGCCGATCCGCACCGGGTTCACGTTCGACGGCGTCGGCTTCCGCTATCCCGGCGCGGAGCGCTGGGCCGTGCGCGAGCTCTCGTTCACGCTGCAGGCCGGCGAGGTGCTCGCGCTGGTCGGCGAGAACGGCGCGGGCAAGACCACGCTGGTCAAGCTGCTCGCGCGCCTTTACGACCCGGACGAAGGTCACATCCTGCTCGATGGCCACGACCTGCGCGAATACGACCTCGCCGAGTTGCGCGCCCACGTCGGCGTGATCTTCCAGGACTTCGTGCGCTATGCGCTGACCGCGGCGGAGAACATCGCGGTCGGCCGCATCGAGGCACGCGAGGATCGCGCGCGCATCGTGCACGCGGCCGAACAAAGCCTGGCGGATCCGGTCATCCGGCGCCTGCCGCACGGCTACGACCAGACAATGGGCAAGCGCTTCCGCGACGGCTCTGACCTCTCCGGCGGCGAATGGCAGAAGATCGCGATCGCGCGTGCCTACATGCGCGACGCCGACGTGCTGATCCTCGACGAACCGACCGCCGCGCTCGACGCGCGTTCGGAGTACCAGGTGTTCGAGCGTTTCAAGGAATTGTCGGCCGGCAAGACCGCGGTGCTGATCTCGCACCGCTTCTCGACCGTGCGCATGGCCGACCGCATCCTCGTGCTGGAAGGCGGCCGCATCGAGGAGATCGGCACGCACGAGGAACTGCTCGGCGCGGGACGACGCTATGCCGAGTTGTTCGAATTGCAGGCAGCGGGCTATCGCTGAAGCAAAGCCACGTGTCCGGGTCGGCGACGAAACGGCGTTTTCCTGAGCATCCCCGTGCCCGGAGATTGCGCCATGTGTCCGATGTTCCGCTGGTTTGCAGCCCTGGTTCTGCTCGTCCTCGTCGCGCCGGCGGGTGCGCCGGCGATCGCCGGCACGACGACCTGGACCTGGCCCGGCCCATCGCCCTGCAATACGACCTTGCAGGCGTGCATCAACCACGCATCGAGCGGGGAGGTCGTCGAAATCGCGAGCAACGGTCCGATTGCCGAAACGATCGAGATCTCGGGCAAGAGCCTGAACCTGCGCCCTGCGAGCGGATTCTCGCCCGTGTTTGCCGGCGCCTCGTCCAACGATGCGATCGACATTTTCGGCGGCGCCGCGCTGGTCGGGATCGTCATCCAGGGCATGACCATCCGCGACGGCAGCATCACCGCGTACCAGGGCGGCAGTGCTCCGTTCTACGCGACCATCCAGGGCAACGTCATCGAGGCCGATGGACTCGACGCCAACCGCACGGCGATTGCGGTGCGACCGTTCGGCAGCAGCCCCACCGGCGAGATGCACTTCACGGTCATCGACAACGCGATCAACCTCGGCTTCCTGCAAGGCGATGATATCGCCGCGATCGGGGTCGAGGATCTGTCCGGCCCGACCACCGGCGTCATCGCAGGCAACGCGATTCTCGGCGGTGGCACCTGGAGCACGCTGGGCGCGATCCGCCTGCGCAACAGCGGCGGCAGCGCCGAGGTGGACATCCATCACAACCGCATCGCGGCGAGTGGCTACAACGGCGGCGTCGTGCTCGTACAGGACGACGCGACCGGGACGCTGGATGCGCGCGTCGTCAACAACCTCGTGACCGGCACGATCGACATCATGGGCCCGCAACCGGGCGCGATTTCGCTGCTCGCAAGCGCCGGCAGCCTGCATGCCGACGTGCTCGGCAACACGCTCGCGGGCAACGACACCGGTTTCATCGCGACGGCCAGCGCCGGCGCGAGCCTTACCGGCACGCTCGCCAACACGCTCATCGCCGACAACAGCGTGCGCGGCGTGGTGATCGGAACATCCATCGCCGGCGGCTTCATCAACAACCACAATCTCGTGTTCGGCAATGGCGCGAACACGTTCACGCCGGGATCCGGCACGGTGCAGGCCGATCCGTTGTTCGCCGGCCCCGGCGACTTCCGCCCGCGCGGAAACTCGCCCGTGCGCGACGCCGGCAACACCGCGCTGGCCGCCGGCATCGGCACCGATCTCGACGGCGCGCCGCGAGTGTCCGGAGCGGCGGTCGACATCGGCGCGTGGGAGATCGGCGATGTGATCTTCGCGAACGGCTTCGATGCGTGATCGAAGCGCACCGGGCGTGAAGGTGTTTCGACTTCGCGGAACTCCGTTCCGCGAGGCTCAGTCAGAACGGCACATGAGGCAAGCAGGCCGAAAATTGCTCCTGCATTTTCGGCATTCGGGCCGTCCGTGGCCGTCAGCCGAAAATTGCTCCTGCATTTTCGGCATTCGGGCCGTCCGTGGCCGTCAGCCGAAAATTGCTCCTGCGTTTTCGGCATTCGGGCCGTCCCTGGCCGTCAGCCGAAAATTGCTCCTGCGTTTTCGGCATTCGGGCCGTCCCTGGCCGTCAGCCGAAAATTGCTCCTGCGTTTTCGGCATTCGGGCCGTCCCTGGCCGTCAGCAACCTTCGCGCTCAGGCCTCGAACAAGGTCCGCATCTTCTTCATCGCGTTCGATTCGATCTGGCGGATGCGTTCGGCGGAGACGCCGTATTCGTCGGCAAGCTCCTGCAACGTCGCCTTTTCGCCGTCCTTCAGCCAGCGACGCTGGATGATGTCGCGGGAACGCTGGTCGAGCTTGATCAAGCCGCGCTGCAACGTGTCGAGGCTCGACTCCTCCTCCGACTCCGCCTCGACCATCGCATATGGATCGGCCGCGTGGTCGATCAGGAACGCGGACGGCGCCGGCTTTTCGTCGTCGTCGGCATCGGTCGGCGCGTCGAATGCGACGTCGCGACCATTGAGGCGTGCTTCCATTTCGAGCACGGTCGCGGCCGGCACGCCGAGTTCGCGCGCGACGGTGTTGACCTCTTCCGAATTCATCCAGCCGAGGCGCTTCTTCGACTTGCGCAGATTGAAGAACAGCTTGCGCTGCGCCTTGGTCGTGGCGACCTTCACGATGCGCCAGTTGCGCAGGATGAACTCGTGCATCTCGGCGCGGATCCAGTGGACCGCGAAGGACACCAGGCGCACGCCGTGCTCGGGGTCGAAACGCTTGACCGCCTTCATCAGCCCGATGTTGCCTTCCTGGATCAGGTCGGCGACCTGCAGGCCGTACCCGGAATAGCCACGCGCAACATGCACGACGAAGCGCAGGTGCGAAAGCACCATCCGCTTGGCCGCGTCGAGGTCGTTGTCGCCGTTGAAGCGACGCGCGAGATCCTGCTCCTCGTCCTGCGTCAGCATCGGGATCTGGTGGACCGCATTGACGTAGGCGTCGAGGCTGCCGATCGCGACCGGCATCGGGAAGTTGCTTGCGACCAAGGTATTGCTCATGGATCTGGACTCCTCATGCTGCCGTGACTCTAGCACTCGCCTCCTTGGAGTGCTAAACCCGGCCAGAGTTCCTGGTGGCCATCCCGCCACGCCTGAATACTGAACCGAGCGGTATTGTACCCTCAAGTTTTGTATTCTGCATGAGCGCTGGCGAAACAGTGTGTCCCATGGGTTCATGCTAAGTGCTTGATTAGCATGAAGCCAGTGGAAGAGGTCATGCCACGGAGACAGCTCCCGTCAGATCCGTGGCTGCGGGGAGGCGCCAGTCGACCGGTCCATGGCCGCGATCGCGCAGGTACTCGTTCGCGCGCGAGAAATGCCCGCAGCCGATGAAGCCCCGATGCGCCGACAGCGGCGACGGATGCGGCGCCTTGAGGACGAGGTGGCGCTGGCGGTCGATCAGCTTGCCTTTCGCCTGGGCATAGCTGCCCCACAGCAGGAACACGAGGTTCTCGCGCTCGCGGTTGAGTGCATCGACACAGGCGTCGGTGAAGCCTTCCCAACCCTTGCCCGCGTGCGAACCCGCGAGGCCGTGCTCGACCGTCAGCACGGCATTGAGCAGCAGCACTCCCTGCCGCGCCCACGGCAACAGGCAACCATGGTCGGGCCGCGCAATGCCGAGGTCGCGCTGGAGTTCCTTGAAGATGTTCTCCAGCGACGGCGGCACCGGCACGCCGGGGCGGACCGAAAAGCACAGTCCGTGCGCCTGCCCGGGTCCGTGGTACGGGTCCTGGCCGAGGATCACGACCTTGACCGCGTCGAACGGTGTGCAGTCGAGCGCCGCGAAGATCTGCGGCCCGGGCGGATAAATGACCTTGCCGGCGCGCTTCTCCGCACGCAGGAACTCGGCCAGCGCGAGCATCGACGGTTGTTCGAACATGGTGCCGACGCGCGCCTTCCACGTCGGCTCGAGCCGGACCCGGTCCTCGCTCACGCCGAGGCGCCGGCCTGTTCGCGCTGACGGCGCGACACGCGCAACTGGAACTGCAACTTGTTGACCAGCAGGCGCTCCTCGACCGGCTTGTGCACGAGGTCGTTCGCGCCAATGCGCAGCAGCGTGGTCTGGTTGGCCGGATTGTCGTCACCAGTCATCACCAGCACCGGCAATGCGCCCTTCGGCCAGCCGAAGTGGTTGCGGATGCGCTCGAGCAGGTCTCCTCCGCTGAGTTCGCCCTTCAGCACGACGTCGGTCAGCACGAGGTCGACGCCCGGCCCGTTGTGCTGCGCGCGCCATGTCTCGAGCAGGGCAAGCGCATCCTCGACGCTGACCACGTGCGTGACCTTGAAGCCGCACTTCTCCATCATGCGCCGCGTCGCCAGCGCGACCACGCGGCTGTCCTCGACATACAACACCGTGCCGTCGACCTGCTCCGCCGGCCTGACGTAGCCGCGGATGAACGCGGCGAGCGCATCGAAGCCGAGCGCCTTGTCGAAATAGTCGGTGACATGACTCGACAGCGTGCGCGCAACAAGACGTTCCTGCACGTCGCCGGAAACGACGATCAGCGGGATGTAGGCCTGGTTCGAGTTTTCGCGCAACAGGCGCGCGAGTTCGAGCCCGTCCATGTCCGGCAGGCGCAACGCGGTGGTGACGAGATCGAACACGCCGCCATCGAGGTGGGTGCGCGCCTCCGCACCGGTACCGCAACCGATCACCACCGCGTTCGGCAACTCGGTCTTCAGCACGCGCTCGATCAGCTGGCGTACCACGCGTGAACCGTCGACGACGAGCACGCGCGGCTCATCGCTGGAGATGTGGCGAGTGAGCGAGACCTCGCCGCTCATCCCGGCCGCCCCGCCGCCAGATGGCGCGCGGTCACGATCCATGCGCCGCACCAGCCGAGCAGCGCGCTCGCGACGACGACCGCGGCCACCGCGTTGAGACCGATGCCGTGCAGCGCGAAGCGATGTGCATAGCTGTCGACCAGCCGGCCGATCGGCTCGGCCAACGCAAGCTCCACCGCGGCGACGATCAGCAGTGCGAACGCGGCGCCGAGCAGGCCGTACCACAGGCCCGCGTACAGGAACGGGCGACGCACGAAGCCGTTGCTCGCGCCGATCATCTGCATCACCGAGATTTCCGCCGACCTTGCCTGGATGTCCATGCGCACCGTATTGCCGATCACCAGCAGGGTCGCCAGCGCGAGCAACGCGGCGACCACCGCGACCACACGCTCGCCGAAATGCAGGATTCCGGACAGCTTGCGCCGCCATGCCGCGTCATACTGCACCAGATCAACGCGCGTGTCCGCCCGCAATGCCGCAACCAGTGGCGGCTCGTCGAGATCGGTCGCCTCGCGCGGGGTCAGCACCAGCACGGTCGGCAGCGGGTTGCCCTGCAGCGCATCGAGCGCCTCGCCGAAACCCGACAGCTGGCGGAACTCGGCCAGACCCTGCTCCGGCGTGCGCAGCAGCACCGCGGCGACATCGCTGCGCCGGCGCAGTTCGTCGGCGCACGCGCTGGCGCTGCGCGCATCGAGGCCGGGCTTGAGGAACGCGGTCACCTCGCGCGCCTCGCGCAGGCCGCCGGACAATTCGCGCGCGTTGTCGAACACCAGCCAGAACAGCAGCGGCAGGGCGAGCGCGAAGCCGAGCACGAGCACGGTCAGCGCGGTCGACCAGGGTCTTGCGGCGAGCCGGCCGAGGCTGGAAAAGAAGCCGTAGAAATGCTGGTCGCGCCAGGCCGCGAGCCGCTCGCCGAGCGGTGCGCGCGGGCCGCGTGGCTCGGCGCCTTTGGGCGCCGGCGCGGCGCGATTGGGCGTTGCCTGCGGACTCATGCGGCCTTCGCCGGGGGATGGTAGTCGTCGACGAGGCGTCCATGGTCGAGCACCAGCACGCGCTTCTGCATGCGCTTGAGCAGCAGCAGGTCATGGCTGGCAATCAGCACGGTGGTGCCGACCGCACCGAACTCGGCGAACAGGTTCATGATCTCCAGAGACAGCTGCGGATCGAGGTTGCCGGTCGGCTCGTCGGCGATGATCAGCGGTGGCTTGGCGACGATCGCGCGCGCGATGCCGACGCGCTGCTGTTCGCCGGTCGACAGCGCGAGCGGCGACGCCTTCTCGCGTGCGAGCAGGCCGACCTTGTCGAGCGCCGCGCGCACGCGCTTGGCGGTTTCCGTGCGCGAGGTTCCGGCGATCAGGAGCGGCAACGCGACATTGTCGAACACGCTGCGGTCGGTCAGCAGGCGATGGTCCTGGAACACCATGCCGATGCCGCGCCGGTGTTGCGGGATGCCGCGCCGGCGCACGCGAGCAAGTTCGCGATCATTGACCGTGACGTACCCGCGAGTCGGCCGCTCCGCCAGACTCACCAGCTTGAGCAGGGTGCTCTTGCCCGCGCCCGAATGCCCGGTCACGAAGGCCATCTCGCCCGCCGCGATCTCGAAGCTGAGCTCGGCCAGCGCATCGAGTCCGGTGGTGTAGCGCTTGCTGACGTTGTCGAAGCGGATCATTGACGGCCGGGATTGGTGATTCGTGACTGATGATTGGCAAAAACCGCGTCCGCGGAGATTGTACGGGTTGCGCCCCGATTTGCATCCGGCACCGGGACGCCTGCTCGCCCGGTCCAATCACCAATCATGAATCACCAATCCGGGCTACTTCACCATCTGATTCAGATTGAAGATCGGCAGCAGGATCGCCAGCACGATGAACAGCACGATTGCGCCGACCACGAGGATCACCGCGGGACCGAGCACCGCGGTCAGCGCGGTCAGCCAGCGGTCGAGTTCGCGCTGCTGCTGCGCCGCGGCTTCTTCGAGCATGCGCGGCAACTGGCCCGAGCGCTCGCCGCTCGCGATCAGGCGCAGGGCGACCGGCGGGAACTGGCCGCTCTCGCCAAGTGCGCGCGAGAACGCGCTGCCCTCGCGCACCTTCAATGCGGCACGCTTCAACGCATCGCGCATCGGCAGGTTCGACACGACCTGCGCTGCGATCGCGAGCGCATCGAGCAGCGGCACCGCGCTGCTGGACAACAGCGCCAGCGTGCGTGTCGCGCGCGCGGTGTTGGCCGCTCGTACCAGCCGACCGACCAGCGGCAGGCGCAGCAGCACGGCATGCCAGCGCCACCGCGTTGCCTCGGACCGCAATGCGAGCCGCGCGAGCACGAGCACGGCGAGCAGCACCAGCACCAGCAGCCAGCCCCACGCGCGCAGGAATGCCGACAGCGCGATCAGTGCGCGCGTCGCCAGCGGCAACGCCTGGTGCAGGTTCTGGAACACGCCGACGATCTGCGGCACGACCCAGGTGAGCAGGCCGGCGACGACCGCGACCGCCACGATCGCCAGCAGCAGTGGATAGGCCAGCGCCGCAAGGATCTTCTGGCCGAGCGCATCGCGCGCCTCGGCATGGTCGGCGAGTTTCTCCAGCACCTGCGCGAGCCGGCCGGACTGCTCGCCCGCGGCGACGCTGGCGCGGAAGATCTCGGGGAAGCTGTCCGGGAATTCCGCCATCGCCTGCGCCAGGCTCGCACCTTCCATCACGCGCGCGCGCAGCGACATCGTCAAGCCGCGCTGGCGCTCGTTCTCGGCCTGCTCCGACAGCGCGCCGAGCGCCTCGTCAATCGGCAGGCCGGCGCCCACCAGGGTCGACAACTGGCGCGTCAGCAACGCAAGCTGCGCACCGCCGAGTCCGCGCCGACGCAGCAGCGGCTGCGTGCCGGGCGCCGAGCCTTCACGCACTTCCTCGACGACGAGCGGATTCAGCCCGCGCTCGCGCAGGTTGCCGCGCACCGCACGCGCGGTATCGCCCTGCAGCACCCCGCGCTGGGTCTTGCCGTTGCTGTCGAGCGCCTGGTAGGAGAAGGCGGGCATCTGCGGTTCCGTGTGACGACGAGCGAGTCGGTATTTGCCTTGCACTCTGGGAGCGGCGGAAGGCGCGATGCTCTTGCCAGCCCGCGGAAGCATCGCTGCTTGCGCCACTCCTGCAAGAGTAAACCGACGGCGCCGCCTTTCGCGACCATTCTTGTCAATCCGGGTGCAAGCGCAGTGTCCTGCCGCCATCGTTGCCTCCGATTCCGTGCGCTGCCCAGGCCGCGATCGCCTCGAGGCAAGCCTGCGGGCACGCCTGCAAGAGGAAATGCGGCCCATCGACCACGACCTCGTGCAGCGAGGCAGGCCGCGCATCGCGCACGATCGGAACGCGGACGAGTCGATCTCGCCGAGCGCGCAGGTGCAGCAGCGGGAGGTGCGTCGCGCATAGAGCGGCGGACTCGTCCAGCGTGCGAAGCAATGCAAGGCGCGCCGACAGGGTGGCCGCCGGCAAGGCACGCACGACGTCGCGCAGAGCGTCGACACGATCGTCCGACGCGTCACGACCGAGGCAGGACATCCGCAGCGCCAGTCGGAAAGCGGTACGGCGTGCGAGCGCGGTGACGAGGGAAATGGGCAGCACGCGCAGCAACGGATGCGGACAACGCACGAAACTCGCGACGAGCACGATCGCCTCGACGCGCGGATCGAGCCGCTGCAGGCGCAACGCGACCGGCCCCGAGAACGATTCCGCGACGATCAGGCAGCGGCCGGCCTCGCCGATTGCAGTGGCCGCATGCTTGGCATATGCATCGAGATCCGCGGCAAGGTCGTCGGGATATCGGACGACGACCGCATCGACGTCGCCAAGGCATTCGAGGAACGGCGTGAACAGGCGACCGCTGCCGTCAAGGCCAGGCAACAGGATCCAGCGCGGCGACGTCATCAGCGAACGCGCCGAACGCGGCGCGTCACTCCTCGCGCGTCACGCGCAGCACTTCCTCGGTCGAGGTGATGCCGGCGACGCACTTGCGCCAGCCGTCTTCGAGGATCGACGGCCCGCGCGTGCGCGCGTGGCGCTCGAGATCGGCTTCGGAGGCCCCTTCGTGCACGAGGCGGCGCAGCGCATCGTCGAGCGCGACCAGTTCGTAGATGCCGGTGCGACCCTTGTAGCCGCTCGCGCGGCCCTGCGCGGCGAGATCGGTGCGCGGGCGGTAGAGCGTCACGCGCGCGTCGGCCGGCTGGCCGAACGCGGCGAGTTCGGCCGGGGTCGCGGCGTACGCCTCGCGCGTGGCCGGGTCGAGCACGCGCACGAGGCGCTGCGCGAGCACGCCGACCAGCGACGAGGACAGCAGGAACGGCTCGACGCCCATGTCGCGCAGGCGCGTGACCGCGCCGACTGCGGAGTTGGTGTGCAGGGTCGACAGCACGAGGTGGCCGGTCAGCGACGCCTGCACCGCGACCTCGGCAGTCTCGAGATCGCGGATCTCGCCGACCATGACGACGTCCGGATCCTGGCGCAGGATCGCGCGCAGGCCACGTGCGAACGTCATGTCGACGCGCGTGTTGACCTGGGTCTGGCCGACGCCGTCGATGTAGTACTCGATCGGATCCTCGACCGTCATGAGGTTGCGCGACGCATCGTTGAGCTTGAGCAGCGATCCGTACAGCGTAGTCGTCTTGCCCGAGCCGGTCGGGCCGGTCACGAGCAGGATCCCGTGCGGCCGCGCGATGAGGTCTTCCAGGCGCGCACGCGTCGCGTCATCCATGCCGAGCTGGACGAGATCGAGCTTGCCGGCCTGCTTGTCGAGCAGGCGCAGCACGACGCGCTCGCCGCGGCCGGCGGGAATCGTCGACACGCGCACGTCGACCGGGCGACCCGCAATGCGCAGTCCGATGCGGCCATCCTGCGGCAGGCGCCGCTCGGCGATGTCGAGCTTGGCCATGACCTTGATGCGGCTGACCACCGCGGCGGCGATCGCCTTCTGCGGACTCAGCACCTCGCGCAGCACGCCGTCGATGCGGAAACGCACCACCAGGCGGTTCTCGTACGGCTCGATGTGGATATCGGACGCGCCTTCCTTGACCGCTTCGGTGAGCAGCGCATTGATGAGGCGGATGATCGGCGCGTCGTCGTCGCTCTCGAGCAGGTCTTCCGGCTCCGGCAGGTCGTCGGCAAGCGCCTTCAGGTCCATGCGCTCGTCGAGGTCGGACACCATCGCGCGCGCGTCATCGCCCTGTTCGTACAGGTCGCGCAGCAGGCGCTCGAACTCCTTGTCGCCGAGCGTGTTGAAATGCAGCGGCGCGCCGAGATGGCGGCGCAGTTCGGCCAGCACGTCGGTGCGCACGCCGGCGCGGCAGGCGATCTCGGCGGTGCCTTCCTTCCAGCCGGTCAGCGCGACGCCGTGGCGACGCGCGTAACCGAAGGCGGGACGCGCCGGACGCGCTGCGGCTTCGCTCACCGTTTCGGCTCCGTGCTGCGCGGCACCTGCGGATCGGCGAGGCCGGGGCGACCGTCGAGCGACGGGCTGGCGAGGAAGTCGTGCACCTCGGGCAGCATCGGCCGTTCCGCGCGCGGCGTGATCGGCCAGTCCTGCTGGCGCATCTGCAACTGCTCGGTGCGCATGTAGTTGTACTTCTCGCTCGACACTGCGGCCTCGGTCGCCGCGTCGCGCAGGATCCTCGGGTGCAGGAACACCATGAGGTCCTTCTTGGTGCGGTCGTTGGTGCGGTAGCGGAACAGGTTGCCGATCAGCGGGATGTCGCCAAGCGCGGGCACCTTCTGCACGTTGTCCTTGGCCTGGTTGTCGATCAGGCCACCGAGCACGAGCAGCGAGTCGTCCTTGACCAGCACGCTGGTGGTCAGCTCGCGCTTGTTGGTGATGAGGTCGACCGCGCCGCTCACGGTCGGTGCGAGCGAGGACACTTCCTGGTGGATGTCCAGGCGCACGGAGTCGCCGACGTTGATCTGCGGCTTGACCTTCAGCACGAGTCCGACGTCCTTGCGCTCGATCGTCTGGAACGGATTGGTGATGCCGCTGGTATTGCTCGTCGCCGTGGTCGCAGTCGCGTTGGTCGAGTACTGGCCGGTCAGGAACGGTACTTCCTGCGCGACCTTGATCTCCGCTTCCTGGTTGTCGAGCGTCAGCACCGAAGGTGTCGACAGGATGTTCGACTTGCCGTCCCCGCGCAGCGCGCTGACCAGCGCGCCGAGCTGGAAGATCGTGTTGCGTCCGACCTGCACAGTGCCGTCGATGTAGCCGAGGTTGAAGCCGTTGCCGACGCCGAGCGGATTCTGCGCTGCGGTCAGGATGTTGTTGCCGGGCGAGGTGCCGGTGAAATTCGTGCCCCCGACGATGTGGCGGCCATTGTTGCCGAGCGGCAGTTGCCACTGCACGCCGAGTTCGCTCGCAGTCTGGTCGGCGACTTCGGCGATGACCGCCTCGATCAGCACCTGGTTGCGGCGGATGTCGAGCTGGCGCACGACCGCGCTGAGCGAACGGAAGATCGCCGGCGGGGCGCTGATGATCAGCGCGTTGGTTTCTAGATGCGCCTGGATCGTAGCCACCGAAGCGCCAGCGCCGCCATTGCCGTCGCCCGCCTTCGCCGTCGGCGGCGCCACGCCGGACAGGGTCGTCGCGACGCCCTGCAGGATCGGCACGAGGTCCTTCGCGCTGGCGTAGTGCAGGTAGATCACCTGGGTGTCGCCGCCGTTCTCGATCGGCGTGTCGAGGTGCGCGATCAGCGCGCGCATCTTCAGGCGTCCGTTCTTCGCGCCGGCGAGCAGGATCGAATTCGTGCGCGTGTCGGCGAACACGCGCGCGCCTTCGCCGTTTGCCGGCGCGGCCTTGTCGTCCGCGAGCATCGTCAGCGTGCGCGCCATCTCGGAGGCGTTCGCATGGCGCAGCGGGATCATCTCGACCTCGGCATCGGACACCGTGTCGATGCGCTGGATGATGTCGGCGAGGCGCTGCACGTTGCCGGCGCGATCGGACACGACCAGCGAGTTGGAACTCGCATGCGCGATCAGTTGGCCGCCCTGCGGCATCAGCGGGCGCAGGATCGGCACCAGTTCCGCTGCCGAGACGTGCTTGACCGGCACGATTTCGGTGACGAGTTCGTCGGCCGCGCGCGCGCCGAGGCCGTTGACGCCGGTGGAGCCGTCCTGCTGCGCGGTCGTTTCCGGCACGATCTTGATCATGCTGCCGGACGCCACCGCGGCGAAGCCGTGCACGCGCAGCACCGACAGGAACACGTCGTAGATTTCGTCCGGCTTCATCGGCCGCGCCGACACCACCGTGACCTTGCCCTGCACGTTCGGGCCGACGATGAAGTTCTTGCCGGTGATCTCGCTCACCGTCGCGATCAGCGCGTTGATGTCGGCATCGTTGAGGTTCAGCGTGTGGCGACCATCGGCGGTCGTCGTGTGCCCGGTTTGCTGCGCGGCCGGCGCAGGGGTCTGGGCGTTCGCGCCGAGCGCGACGAAGGCGCCGATCAAGGCCGGTACGAGGAGTCGACGCATCGCGGTGGGTTTCCTGTTCGCTGTGCTGTTCATTGCAGTCCGACGGTGACGTCGGTCGGCTTGCCGCCGCGCAGTACGGTCACGCGGACCGAACTCGCGTTGCCGAGGCTGGACATGATCTGTTGCCCGCGCTCGATCGAATCGATCGGCGTGCCGTTCACCGAAGTCACGACATCGCCGGGTTGCAGTCCGATCTGGTTGAGCAGGGCGACGTCGGTGCCGGTCGAGAGGCGCACGCCGGACAGCTTGCCGCCATCGAGTACCGGCACGAGCTGCACGCGCTTCATCAGCTCGGCCGGATTCTGGCGCAGGCGATCGACGGTCTGCTGCCAGGTCGGCGGCGCCTTCGCGCTGGTTGTGCGGTTCGAACCGCTTGCCGCGCCCGCGCCGGCAGGCGCGGCAGCGACGCCACCCGTGACGCTGGTCGGCGTCGGCCGCACGACGTCGGCGGGCGCGAGGTTGGTGTCCCGCGCGAGCTTGAGCGTTTCCTCGCCACCGTCGCGCGCAACCACGATGCGATCCGCGTACACCGCGACCAGGCGCACACCAGGCGCGACCTGCTCGCCGACGCGCCAGCTGCGTTCGCCGTTGCCCGCATCGGCGATCACCGCGATGCCCGCCTTCGGGTCGGGATCGGCGAGCGTGCCGCGCAGGATGAGCGAGGTGGTCGTGCCGCTCGCGGCCGCTTGCGCGGGAGGGTTGCCGAACAAATGCCATTGCGCGATCGAGCGCGCCGGCGCGGGCGCGCCGCTCGACACGACACGGCTTGCCACCGCGCCGAGCGCGGCGTCGTCACTGGGCAGCAGCGCCCACAACAGGCGCACGAGCAGCCACAGCGCGAGCGCGGCGAGCACGGCGCAGCAGGCCAGGCCTGCGACCTCGGAGGCCCGACTCGAATCAGTTGCCAAACGGGACAGGGGCATGCGCTTGCGTCGCCTTCTTCCAGCGCGCAAGCGTAGCAAACGCGGCTCGCGTGCGGGCGGATCGGGTCGACGCGCAGACTGGAGGCCGGTCGCCGGCGTTTCGACCTCCCTCGCTGGCGCTCGCTGCGCTCAACGCGAACGGATGGAAACGCTACTGCTCGCCGCGCGCCAAGCGAACGGATGGCAGGTCCCGGGTCGCTGGATCCCCGCGTTCGCGAGCTTTCGCGGGGATGACGGGCAGTTGTTCGCGCCGAAAGCTACCGGCGACCGAACATGCGCATGATGCGGCGGAAGAAGCCCTGCTTCGGCGCATGCGCCTCGGGCGCCGCCACGGAGCTGGCCTGGGCCGCGTGCGGATGCGGCTTGCGTTCGACGATGCGCTGCTTGGGCGGTCCGCCGCGCTCGGAAGCCTGCGCTGCGGGAGCCGCGGTCTCGACGCCCTCGCGATGCTTGTTGCGTCCGCGGCCGCCGCGACGGCGGCGCTTGCGCGACGCCTCGCCATCGAGCGCGGCCGCGGCTGCCGGCGCATCGTCGCGCTGGACCGCCACGGGCGCGGCTTCTTTCACGACCGGCTTCGCGCCCGCCGGGCGCTCGCCGCGTGCGTGCTCGCCGCGCGGGCCACGCGACGAACCGCTGCGTGAGCCGGTGCGCTCGCGTTCGCCGGGGGCACGCGGTCCGCCGCGCGCGGGCTTGCCCGGCTTCGGTGGCGGGCCGGCGGTATTGCGCGCATCGTCGGCTGCTTCATCTTCCTCGATCGCGTGGGCGGCGGCACCCGCGGCGCGCGGGCGCGGCGGCGGCACCACCAGCATGTCCGGCGTGATCGGCGCGGTCGGGATCTTCTGCTCGATGTAGCTCTCGATGTCCGGCAGGCCCATCGCGTAGAGGTCGCAGGCGAAGCTGATCGCATCACCTTCTGCGCCGAGGCGCGCGGTGCGTCCGATGCGATGCACGTAGTCTTCCGCATCGTGCGGCAGGTCGTAGTTGAACACGTGCGAGACGTCGGGGATGTGCAGGCCGCGCGCAGCAACATCGGTCGCGACCAGGATTTCGATCTCGCCCTTCTGGAACTTGCCGAGCAGGCGCTCGCGCTTCGCCTGCGGCACGTCGCCGGACAGCGTGGCGACCGTGAAGCCCTGGCGCTCGAGCGAACGGGTGACCTTCTCCGCGGCGATCTTGGTGTTGAGGAAAACGATGCTGCGGTGGGCGTCGACGCGCGACAGCAGGTTGATCAGCAGCGGCTGCTTCTCTTCCTTGGCCGGGAAATAGACGATCTGGCGCACGCGGTCGGCGGTGACGTTGTCGGTCTCGACCGTGAGCTTCTCCGGCTCGTTCATGTGGTCGTAGGCGAGTTCAAGCACCCGATGGCTCAGCGTCGCCGAGAACAGCATGCTCTGGCGTTGCTCGCGCGGCGGCATGCGCCGGAACAGGAAGCGGATGTCCTTGATGAAGCCGAGGTCGAACATGCGGTCGGCCTCGTCGAGCACGACGGCCTCGATCGCGTTGAGGCTGAACACGTGCTGCTTGAGGTAGTCGATGAGGCGACCCGGGGTCGCGATGATCAGGTCGCAACCGGACTTGAGCAGTTCGCGCTGCTTGTCGTAGTCGACGCCGCCGTAGATCAGCGCGGACTTGAGCCCGGTGTCGCGGCCAATCGCACGGAAGTCCTTGTCGATCTGGATCGCCAGCTCGCGCGTCGGCGCGATCACGATCGCGCGTGGATCGGTCAGCTTGCGGTCGAGTGCGGCCGGGCGCGTGAGCAGGCGATTCAGCACCGCGACGAGGAACGCGCCGGTCTTGCCGGTGCCGGTCTGCGCCTGGCCGGCGACGTCGCGGCCGGTCAGTGCGATCGGCAGGGTCAGCGCCTGGATCGGCGTGCAACGGGTGAAGCCGCAGCCGTGCAAGCCGGACAACAGGAGCGGGTGGAGATCGAAACTTTCGAAGGTGATATCGGTAAGCGGATGCTGGGACATGGGTCCAAATCTGTGTGATGACGGAAAGGCGCCTGTGCGTTGCGGTGCGCCCGAAGCGCACTCGTCTCGCGAAGTTTGCGCCGCTGGGACGCGGCGCGCGGCCGGGATGGCGGCGCGTACCTGCTCTCTTGCAATGCGCGGGTGGCGTCCCCAACTTGCACCGGTCGGTCGTTTGGGCTCAAATGGGCCGTGCGTTCCGCACTCCCCGCTGTCCCGACTGCTCCGGCGCAACCGCGTGAGTGTAGCGGAACCCCGCCCGACGCGCGCGGTCGCGCCCAACCCCATGATTTCCGGAGAAGATCCCGTGAGCGAACACATTGCGCACGTGAGCGATGAGCAGTTCGAGGAGCACGTCCTCAAGTCCAGCGAGCCGGTTCTGGTCGATTTCTGGGCCGAATGGTGCGGCCCGTGCAAGATGATCGCACCGATCCTCGACGACCTCGCGGCCAGCTACAAGGGCAAGCTGAAGGTCGCCAAGATCAACATCGACCACAACCAGAAGACCCCGCGCAACTACAACGTGCGTGGCATTCCGACCCTGATGATCTTCCGCGACGGCAAGGTGCAGGCGACGCAGATTGGCGCCGTCAGCAAGACCCAGCTGGCGCAGATCATCGACAAGGCGATTGCCTGAGGGACGAGCGGCCAGGGGGCCATCGGTTTTTGCACACTGGCCCCTGCCCCCTAGCCCCTGCTCTCAACAGGTGCTAACGTAAACCCGGCGCCCGGAGCCGAACGCTGCTCCGCCCGCCTCTTCTTCGATCTTTCCCTCCAGTTCCAGCAACGGCGCCCAGCGAGGATTGCCCGTGTCCGAAAACGAAACGAATGATGGCGGCCAGGGTGCCGCCGCCGAAGGCCGTCCGGAGCCCCGGCAACGTGCCCCTCGCGGCCAGCAACAGCAGCAGGCGCAACAACCGGCGCAGGATGCTGCGCCAGCGCCGAGCGAGGCGCGCAGCCATGATGGCGGCGGCGACGGCGGGGATGGCAATGCCAATCCGCAGGGCGGCGGCCAGAACCAGGGCGGCCAACAAGGCCAGAACCAGGCCGGTCGGCGCGGTCGACGCGACCGTCGCGGCGGTCGCCATGGCGGCGGCGGTGGTGGCAATCCGCAACCCAACCGCGGTGGCATGTACGACGACGAGGAATTCGACGAGTCGAAGAACGGCGGCGGCAACGGCCCCCTGATCGATCTGACGGAACTCAAGCGGAAGACCGCGGCAGAACTGCTGCAACTGGCCGATACCCTCGGCGTCCAGGAAGGCGTCGCGCGGGCGCGCAAGCAGGACATCATCTTCCTCTTGCTGAAGGCGCATGCGCGCATCGGTGGCGGCATCTATGGCGAAGGCGTGCTCGAGATCCTGCAGGACGGCTTCGGCTTCCTGCGCGGTTTCGACGAGTCCTACCTCGCCGGCCCCGACGACATCTACGTCAGCCCAAGCCAGATCCGCCGCTTCAACCTGCGCACCGGCGACTACATCACCGGACGCATCCGCCCGCCGAAGGAGGGCGAGCGCTACTTCGCCCTGCTCAAGGTCGACCACATCAATGGCGAGCCGCCGGAAGTATCCAAGAACAAGGTCCTGTTCGAGAACCTGACGCCGCTGTTCCCGCGCAAGGCATTCCACCTCGAGCGCGGCAACGGTTCGTCGGAGGACATCACCGGGCGCATCCTCGACCTCGTCGCGCCGATCGGCCGTGGCCAGCGCGGCCTGATCGTCTCGCAGCCGAAGGCCGGCAAGACGATGATGCTGCAGAACATCGCGCAGGCGATCGTCTACAACCATCCCGACGCACACCTGATCATCCTGCTCATCGACGAGCGCCCGGAAGAAGTCACCGAGATGCGTCGCGGCGTGCGCGCCGAAGTCGTCTCCTCGACCTTCGACGAACCGGCCGTGCGCCATGTGCAGGTCGCCGAGATGGTGATCGAGCGCGCCAAGCGCCTGGTCGAGCACAAGAAGGACGTGGTGATCCTGCTCGACTCGATCACCCGCCTCGCGCGCGCCTACAACACGGTGGTGCCAAGTTCCGGCAAGGTGCTCACTGGCGGTGTCGACGCGAACGCGCTGCAACGCCCGAAGCGTTTCTTCGGCGCCGCGCGCAACGTCGAGGAAGGCGGCTCGCTGACGATCATCGCGACCGCACTGATCGACACCGGCTCGAAGATGGACGAGGTCATCTACGAGGAGTTCAAGGGCACCGGCAACATGGAAGTGCACCTGAACCGGCGCATCTCCGAGAAGCGCGTGTATCCCTCGATCGACATCAACCGCTCCGGCACCCGCCGCGAGGAACTGCTGATCGACCCGGACCAGCTGCAGAAGATCTGGATCCTGCGCAAGCTGCTGCATCCGATGGACGAGCTGGCCGCGATGGAGTTCATGCTCGACAAGATGAAGAACACGAAGACCAACGACGAGTTCTTCGGATCGATGAAACGCGGCGGTTGATCGCCTTCGGACATCCTGGAAGAGGCCGGCATTGCCGGCCTTTTTCGTTTGGATCGATCCTTCCGTGGAACGGAGCTTGCTCCGCTGCCCTGGTCCCTTCGCTAGTCCACGCTGCCGAGGTCCTGCGTCTCGGCGCGCCAGGTGTCGCCTTCCTTGACCATCAACACGCGGCCGGCGCGCTTGATCTCGTCGCGGTCGACGCCTTCGACCCGGAGCACGGCGTGATCGCCGCGCTGGATCGCCGACACGATCTTCACCGACACCGGCTTGCCGTCGCGCAGGTCCTTGAGCCCCTGTTTGGCGGCTTGCTCGTCGTCTTCCGGCAACTGCCAGCGCGAACCTTCGCCGAGCATCTTGCGCAGCGTCGGCAGGTCGCCCTTCGCCAGCGCAGCAAGATACGCCGCATACGCCTTGCCGGGCGCGCCGCCATCGGCCGGCAATGGCGTACCCGGGGTCGCGGCGGTGATGCTCGCGCTGAACGGCAGGTCGAAGTCGTAGGTCTTGCCGAAGAAGTCGTCCGGCTTGGTCATCTGCCAGCGCCCTTCGACGGAGCCCGCGGTCTGTTTCGCGAGCTTGAATTCACCCGAGCCGGACATGTTGAACGACTCGCTCGGTTGCTCGTGCGAGAAATACAGGCCGCATTCCTTGCCTTCGGCATTGATGCAGATGCGCACGAAGCCGCCCGGCTTGTCGCCGACCTGCTGGTTGACCTCGCTGCCCGGATCGAATGCGTCGGCGATCTTCTTCGCATCGAGCGGGTCGGTGGTCAGGAACAGGTAGGTCGACGCCGGTCCGCTGCGCTCCTCGTGCACGAAGGCGTAGGCGTGCCTGGTTTCCATGCGGATCTTGTCGTAGCGGAAGTACGGCGCGGCCGCGCCGGCGGCGGCTGCGCCGGGGCTCGCGATGGGCAGGGCCAGCAAGAGGCAATACAGCAGTGGTCGAACGTTCATGCGGATGGCTCCCCGGCGCCGCGAAAGGGGCGCCCGATACTACTAAACGGAAAACGGCGCGCGATCGAACGTCCGAATGTCCCGCGGTGCGCTTTCCAACCCTGCAGCGCGGCCGGGCGTTCACCCGCGCGCCCGCCAGTTGCGGCCGTACCCGCGATCCCGGGTTTCATCGCGCATCAGCGGCGCAGCGGCGCCCAGCGTGCCAGGGCCTCGCGCGTGCGGCGGCGGCCGAGTTCGATCAGCTCGTCGGCGCGATGGAATTCGTAGAACGCGCAGGCGTTGCGCGGGATGGTCACGAGCAGGTCCGGCGGCTGCGCTGCGAGCTTGAGGCGCGTGATCGTCTCCTGCACCGCATCGAGCGAGCGCGCGAACAGTTCCAGCGCGCCCGGCTCGCGCGCGGCCGCGATGCGACGTTCGCGGCGCTCGACGAACGAATCGACCAGCGCCGCCAGCCGTCGCCGCCGCTGCTGCAACTGGGGCGGCGCGGTTGCATCGTCGATTACCTCCGGCATCGATTTGCCGTCGTCGATCGCCGCCGCGTCACGCTCGTCGCCGAACGCTTCCGCCATCGCATTGACGTCCACCGCGATGGTGGCGTCGGTCAGGTCCCGCAGCGTCGGCGATACCGGCAGCGGATTGAGCAGGCCGCCATCGACCAGCAGGCGACCCTGGTAGTGGTGCGGGCGGAATACGGTCGGGATCGCGATCGAGGCGCGGATCGCATCGAACAGCGGGCCACGCGAAAACCACACCTCGCGCTGCGCATCCAGATCCACCGCGACCGCGGTGTAGGCCATCGGCAATTGCTCGATCGACACATCGCCGATCATTTCGCGCAGCAGGCCGCTGACACGCTCGCCCTTGATGAAACCGCCGCCGCGAAAAGTCCAGTCGATCAGGCGCAGCACGTCGTAGCGCTGCAACGGCAGCGCCCAGTCGCGGAACGCGTCGAGCTTGCCGGCCGCATGCATGCCACCGACCAGCGCGCCCATCGAGCTGCCGGCGATCGAGCGGATCGAAAACCCTTGCGCCTGCAGTTCCTCGATCACGCCGATGTGCGCGTAGCCGCGCGCGCCACCGGAGCCGAGCACGAGCGAGAGGTCGCGGCCCGTGCCGGCGGCGGGCGTCATGGCGTCGAGGCCGTTCACGACGGGCCTGCGCCGTAGGCGCCGAGTGCGAGCTGCAGCAGGATCTTCATCTCTTCGCGCAACGGGACCGGCGCGACGACTTCCGCATCGGGGCCGTATTTCAGCACATCCATCAGCAGCTCGCGCGAGTTGGAGTACGGCACGCGCAGCTCGTAGCGCCCATCCGGCAGGCGTTCGCCCTGCTGCTGCGAATGCCAGTGCTCGTCGGCAACCCAGCGCGCCGCGTGCGCGGAAAAGCGGATCGTCGCCCACGCTTTCGGCGCGCCGGAGAAGATGCCGTAACTGGATGCAAGGTGCGAATCGAGTTCGGTCGCGTCGCGATCGAGCGCGGCATCGTCCTGCGGTTGCGGCTCGCGGATGCGGTCGAGCGCGAAGCTGCGCAGCGCGTCGCGGCTGTGGTCCCACGCGTCGAGATACCAGTTGTCGCGGTAGTGGGCGAGGCGCTGCGGCGAGACGACGCGCTCGGTGGTGGCGTCGGTCGAGCGCGCGCGATAGCGGAACTTGAGCCGCTTGCGATTGAGCAGCGCCGAAGCGACCGCGCGGAACGCAGCCTGGTCGAGTCGGCGCGAACCGCTGGCGAGCACGCGGATGCGCTCCACCGGCAGCGCGCGACCGCTTGCATGGTCGGACAGGAGGCGCTCGATGCGCGCCCGGAACGGCGCCAGCGCGCCGGCCAGCACACCTGGATCGGACCGACCGAGCAGCTCGTTCAGCGCGAGCAGGGCGGCCAGTTCCTCGCTGGTCAGCCACAGTCCGGGCAGCTCGAAGCGCTCCGCTTCGTCCACCGCATAGCGGAATGTCGACTCATCCTCGCCGTACTCGATTGGCGCGCCGAGCGCATCGCGCAGGAACGCGATGTCGCGATAGAGGGTCGCGCGCGAGCAGGACAGCTCGTCCTTGAGGGTCGCGAACGAAACCGGGTGGCGCCTGGCTTTCAGGATACGATGCAGGGTCAGGATGCGTTCGTAGCGGTCCATGGAATGTCCTGTTCGCGGTCGTTTTCGCGTATGTGTCCGGCAAGATGCCGAGCGCGCGCGGCGATCGGCGCAGGATCGCACAAGCAGCGGCATCGCGGCGCGTTCCGTAATTCATCCAACCAGGGAGACGACCCCATGACGCTGTTTCCGAAGACCTGTGCCGGCCTTGCCATCGCGCTCGGTTGCTCGCTCGCCGTGGCGGGACCGAAGGAGGACCTGCACGCCGCATTCGCGAAGTTCCTCGCCGCGAAGAGCTTCCGCGCCACCGCCACCGACGTGAAGAAGGGCGAACAGGTGTCGAAGATGGAATTCGTCGCGCCCGACCGTTATCGCATCGACTCCGCCGGCCATCCAAGCCTGATCATCGGCGACACCATGTACATGGACATCGGCGGCAAGATGCAGGCGGTACCGGTGCCGGGCGTCGGCCGGATGGTCGCGCAGTACCGCAACCCCGAGTTCCTCGGCGAGATGGAAGCCGGGATGGACGTGAAGGCGCTCGGCGACGAGACGGTCGACGGCGAACCGGCCAAGGTCTACGCCTACACGCTGACCAAGCCGATGAAGTCGGATGCGAAGACGTGGGTTTCGGTGAATACGGGCCTTCCGATCCAGATCGAATCGACCGGCACGTTCATGGGCCACACCGCAACGACACGCGTGCACTACTCCGGATTCGACGATCCGTCGATCCACATCGACGCGCCCTGACCCCACCGCGCGGGACACGGCCATGTGGGCGGGGCTGGTGCATGCCAGCCCGCGCCGCATTCATGGACGCCATCGGGCTCGCAGGCAGGCTATCGCGGCCGGCGGTTCCTACGCCCGCACCACCTGTTCATCCTCGATCGCCTGGCGACCTGCGGCCTCGATGCCGGCTTTCCATTGCTCGGCCATCGCGGCGGCACCGCCCTTGTCCTTGCCGAGGCGATCGCCGAGTTTGAGCAACCACCGCGGCGGCTGCCCCGGCACCGGCGCCGCGACCACGCGCGTCAACGCGACATCCCACAGCGCCTTCAGGCCAATCAGCACATACAGGATGCCCAGCGGCGAATCGGTCGCCGCCATCGCCGCCATGCCGAAGATGATCGCCAGGTGCAGCACCAGCACGCGACCGATGCGCTGCTGCACCTGCGCCTTGATCCAGGCGAAGCTGCGCGAGCGCATGCCAGGCAGGTCGGCGACGAAGCCGGCGGCGAGCGCAAGGGACAACATCAGCGCACCCTGGCGGAATGCGTCCCACGAGAATTGCCAGAGCGGATCCTGCGGATGCCTGCTTGCGAGAAGCAGCGCGATCACTGCGACCAACAGGCCGTGCGCAAGCGTGAACACGAACGCGACCGTCGCGTACTCGCCGAGCAGGCCCCCTTTCGACGGTTTGCCATTGCTGCTGCTGCCGAGCTGGCCGCTGCGCCAGTGCCCGCGCTTGTGCGTGAGCCGCCGGTGAGTCGCGATGCGCAGGCAGGTGAACACCGCCACCAGCAGGTTCTCGAGCCAGTACATCACCAGCACGTTGGTCACCGACCAGTTGAGTCGCAGCACGCCGTAAACCGGAATCGCATTCGTGACCAGCACGATGCCGAGTGCGGCCAGTCGCCCGATCGCGCCGGGCGCGCTCGTTTCCCCTGCAGGCGGCGGCGGTTGCATCGCGATCTCCCGGGACGTGGCGTATGCATCATCGCATGGTGCCGCGACGGCGACGCTTGCTGGTTCCCTGCGCGGATGCATCCGCTACCATCGCAACATGCCGCACACCCCGTTGAACCTCCACAAGCCGACCGGCGACGCCGTCAAGACCACCACGTGCTACATGTGCGCGTGCCGGTGCGGAATCCGCGTCCATCTCAAGGACGGGCGCGTCCGCTACATCGACGGCAACCCGCGGCACCCGGTCAACCGCGGCGTGATCTGCGCGAAGGGGTCGGCCGGCATCATGCAGCACTACTCGCCGGCGCGCTTGTCCAAGCCCTTGCTGCGTGTCGGCGAGCGCGGTGCGCGCGAGTTCCGCGAGATCGAGTGGGACGAGGCGCTCGCGCTCGCGACGCAGTGGCTCGGCGACATTCGCGCGCGCGATCCGGACCAACTCGCGTTCTTCACCGGGCGCGACCAGTCGCAGGCGCTGACCGGCTGGTGGGCGCAGGCGTACGGCACGATCAACTACGCCGCGCACGGCGGCTTCTGCTCGGTCAACATGGCCGCCGCCGGCATGTACACGCTCGGCGGCAGCTTCTGGGAATTCGGCGAACCGGATTGGGACCTGACGAAGTACCTGATGTTGTGGGGCGTCGCCGAAGACCACGACTCGAACCCGATCAAGCTCGGCCTCGGCAAGCTGAAGTCGCGTGGCGCGAAGATCGTCGCGATCAACCCGGTGCGCACCGGCTACGGCGCAATCGCCGACGAATGGGTGCCGATCAACCCGGGCACCGACGGCCTGCTCGCCGGTGCGTTCATCCACGAACTGCTGCGCAACGATCGCGTCGATCTCGATTACCTCGTCCGCTACACGAACGCGCACCATCTGGTGATCCGCGCGCCGGGCGCGGCCGACGACGGCATGATCGCGCGTGACGCCGAGGGGCATGCATTGTGTGCGGTGCGCGGCACCCCCGTGATCGCGCACGCCGACGCGATCGACGTCGCACCGCTCGTCGTCGGCGAGTACACCCTGCCCGACGGTCGCACGGCGGTCCCCGCGTTCCAGTTGTTCGCCGAGCGTTATCTGTCGGACGAGTACGCACCCGACACGGTCGCGCCGGCATGCGGCGTCGATGCCGACACCATCCGCCGCCTCGCGCGGGAGCTCGCCGAGGTCGCGTTCGACCAATCGATCGTGCTGAAGCAGCGCTGGACCGATGCCTGGGGCCGCGAACACGCCGAGATGATCGGGCGCCCGGTCGCGATGCACGCGATGCGCGGCATCAGCGCGCACGCGAACGGCTTCCACACCTGCCGCGCACTGCATTTGCTGCAGATGATCCTCGGCGCAATCGACACGCCTGGGAGCTTCCGCTACCAGCCGCCGTATCCGAAGCCGGCTCCGCCGCCGAACCGTCCCGGCAAGACGCGTCGCGCGAACGGCACGCTGGAAGCCGGACCGCTCGGCTACGTGCACACGCCCGAAGACCTCGTCGTCGACGCCGCCGGCGAGCCACGCCGCATCGACAAGGCCTTCTCGTGGCAACACCCGTTCGCCGCACACGGCATGCTGCAGAACGTGATCGCGAACGCGTGCAAGGGCGATCCGTACCGCATCGACACCTTGTTCCTGTTCATGGCGAACATGGGCTGGAACTCGTCGATGAACACGACGGCGACGCGCGCGATGCTGTGCGAGCGCGATCCGGCGAGCGGCGGGTACGTGATCCCGCACATCATCTACGCCGATGCCTACGATTCGGAAACCGTCGCGTTCGCCGACCTCGTGCTGCCGGACACGACCTACCTCGAACGCCACGACTGCATCAGCCTGCTCGACCGGCCGATCTCCGACGCGGACAGCGCCAGCGACGCGATCCGCCAGCCGGTCACCAGGCCCGATCGCGACGTGCGCCCGTTCCAGGACGTGCTGCTCGACCTGGGTGCGCGCCTCGGCCTGCCCGGTCTCGTCGACGACACCGGCGCACCGAAGTATCCGCGTGGCTACGCGCAGTACATGGTCGAGCACGAACGCGCGCCCGGCATCGGCCTGCTTGCCGGCTGGCGCGGCGCCGACGGCACGCAGGAAGGCGTCGGCACGCCCAACCCCGACCAGCTCGCGCGCTACATCGAGCACGGCTGCCACTGGCACCGCGAGATCCCCGCCGCCGGCCGCTACTACAAGATGGCGAACCGCGACTATCTCGAATGGGCGAAGTCGCTCGCCTTCGTCGGCTCGACCCAGCCGATCGTGATGCAGTTCTACGCCGAATCGCTGCAACGCTTCCGCCTCGCCGCGAGGGGCCATGGCGCGACGCAACCGTCCGACCACGAACGAGCGCGCGTCGAACGCTACTTCGACCCCATTCCATTCTGGTATCGGGACATTGAAGCACCCGGCGACTATCCGCTCGCGGCAATCACCCAGCGCCCGATGTTCATGTACCACGCGTGGGGCTCGCAGAATAAATGGCTGCGGCAGATCGCGACGCGCAACTATCTTTGTCTGCACCCGGACACCGCACGCGCGCATGGCGTCGCCGACGACGACTGGATCTGGCTGGTCGCACCGCGCGGGCGCATCCGCGTGCAGGCGCGCACGCACACCGGCACCGCGCCGGGCACAGTGTGGACGTGGAACGCGATCGGCAAGCGCAAGGGCGCGTGGAAGCTCACCGCGAACGCGCCCGAGAATGTCGACGGCTTCCTGCTCAACCACCTCATCGACGAGTCGCTGCGCGACCGCGACAGCAACGCGACGCATGCCAATGCCGACCCGGTCACCGGCCAGGCCGCATGGTTCGACCTGCGCGTGCGCATCGAGCGCGATGCCGAGCCGAGGCGCGACGGCCACCGCGTCGAGCTCGCCGGGGCCGCCGGGTGAGCGGCGCCGCGTGGACCACGCTCGCGATCGTGCTCGGTGCGATTGCGATGTTCGCGAGCGAGAAGGTTCGCATCGACCTCGTCGCGCTGATCGTGCTCGTGCTGCTGGTCATGCTCGGCCTCGTCACGCCGACCGAAGCACTCGCCGGCTTCAGCAACGAGGCGACCATCACGGTTGCCGCGATGTTCGCGCTGAGTGTCGGCATCGAGCGCTCCGGTGCACTCGAGCCGCTTGGTCGCCTGCTCTCGCGCATCCGCCAGCCGTGGCTGCTGACCCTCGCGCTGATGCTCGCGATCGCGCCGATGGGCGCGTTCGTGAAGAACATCGCGCTGGTCGCGACCTTCCTGCCGCTCGCGCTGCGCGTGTGCGCGCGCACGAAGACGCCACCCGGCCGCGTGCTGCTGCCGATGGCATATGCCGCGCAGATGGGCGGCGTGTGCACGCTGATCGGAACTTCGTCGAACCTGCTCGCCGACAGCCTCGCGCAGAAGCATGGCCTGCCGCCGTTCGGCGTGTTCGAGTTCACGCGCATGGGTGCGTTGCTCGCGCTGGTCGGCATCGCCTACCTGATGCTGGTAGGACGCTGGCTGCTGCCGCGCCACCTTCCGGCCGAGGCCGCGAATGAAACCGAACTCGGCAAGTACGTGACCGAGCTGCGCGTGCGCGAAGGCTCGCCGCTGATCGGCCAGACGATCGCCGATGCGAAACTCGGCGAAACCTGGGGCGTCTACCCGCTCGAACTGCTGCGCGGCGAGCAGCACCTGTGGTCGCCGCGCGCGCAGCGCCTGGAAACGGGTGACGTGCTGCTGGTGCGCGGCGACTGGGACAAGATCGAGGACCTGCGCACGCGCGCACAACTCGACATCGACCCGGAGAACCGCTACGGCCCCGAGCACGGCCGCAGCCGCGTGCTGGTCGAGGCGATGGTCAGACCGGCCGGCCCGATCGAAGGACGCGCGCTCGGCGAGATCGCGCTCGCGCGCGAATTCGATGCGATCGTGCTCGGCATCCGTCGCCGCGGCGAAGTGCTGCGCAACGCACTCAAGGACGTCGAGCTGGTCGGTGGCGACGTGCTGCTGCTGCTCGTCGACGAGAAATCGATTGCCGCCGTGCGCAATGACGACCGCTTCGTGGTGCTCAGCGAGCGCGATGACACGCGCCGCACGCCGCGCCGTGCGATTGCCGCGATCGTGATCATGGCCGCGGTCGTGGTGCTGTCCGGGCTGCACGCGCTGCCGATCCCGGTCGCCGCGCTCGCGGGTGCCGTCGCGATGGCGATCGCCGGTTGCTACGGCAGCCGCGACCTCTACACCGGCATCGACTGGAAGATCATCGTCCTGCTCGCGGCGATCCTGCCACTCGGCAGCGCGATCGAAACCAGCGGCCTGTCGCAGGCGCTGGTCGACAACGGCATGCACCTGGTCGGATCGCACGGCCCGATCGCGGCGCTGCTGATGGTGTACCTGCTGACCGCGCTGCTGACCGAGCTGATGGGCCACAATCCGTCGGTCGTGCTGATGGTCGGCATCGCCATTTCGGTCTCGCACGCGGTGCATGCCGACGCGCGACCGTTCATCATCGCGGTCGCGTTCGCCGCGGCGACCTCGTTCGCGACCCCGGTGGGCTATCCGACCAACACGATGGTCTACTATGCCGGCGGCTACCGCTTCACCGATTTCATGAAGGTCGGCATCCCGCTGATCGCCGTGTTCTGCGCATTGTCGATGATCCTGATTCCGCACTTCTGGCCGCTCCAACCATGACGACCCTGCCACCGCCGACCGCGAGGAAACTCGGCCTCGTCATCGATCTCGACACCTGCGTGGGCTGCCACGCCTGCGCGGTCGCGTGCAAGGAATGGAACGACGGCGGCGATTTCGGTCCGCTGCCCGACGCCGATCCCTACGGCGCACAGCCGAACGGCGTCTGGTTCAACCGCGTGCACAGCTATGCGGTCGAGCAGCCCACCGCGAATGGCACGCGCGACCTCACCGTGCACTTCCCGCGCTCTTGCCTGCACTGCGAGACGCCGGCCTGCGTGACCGTGTGCCCGACCGGCGCGAGCTACAAGCGCGCCGAGGACGGCATCGTGCTGGTCGACTCGGACAAGTGCATCGGCTGCCAGCTGTGCGCGTGGGCGTGCCCGTACGGCGCACGCGAGTTCAGCATGGAACGCGGCACGATGCAGAAGTGCACGCTGTGCGTCGACCGCATCTACAACGAGACGCTCGACGAGGCCGATCGCCAGCCCGCGTGCGTGATGGCCTGTCCGACGCGTGCGCGCCATTTCGGCGATCTCGGCGACAGCGAGTCACCCATATCGAAACTCGTCGCCGAACGCGACGGCTACGCGCTCATGCCCGAGTACGACTACAAGCCGGTCAACCGCTACCTGCCGCCGCGACCGCGTCGCGACGGCTGCTCCGACGCAACGACGAAGGCCGCGCCGACGGAGACGCTCGACACCGCGAAATTACCCGGCGTGCTGCGCTGGCTCGATCGCGTGCTGTCGCGCTGAGGCCGCCCGATGCGTCCGACATTCTCGATCATCGCGTTCACGGTGCTGTCCGGTACAGGCTACGGCCTATTGTTCCTGTGCGGGCTCGCGCTCGCAGTGGGCTTGCCGCTCGATTCCTACCACGCATCCTCCTTCGACGACTTCCATTTCGGCCACCCGCCCGTGTCGGCGATTGTCATCGATCCGCACATCCCGTTCTTCACGCTGCTTGCGATCGGCGCGTTGTTGGCGGCCGCGGGGCTGCTCTGTTCGCTCGGTCACCTCGGCCAACCGCAGCGTGCATGGCGCGCACTGACGCAATGGCGCAGTTCCTGGCTGTCGCGCGAAGGCATTTTCGCAATCGCCACTTTCATCCCCTTGAGTGCGAGCGCATATCTACTGCTCACGACGTCTCATGCCGTTTCCTCGCGCGTGGCCGGCCTCGCGCTCGCTTCGTGCAGCTTCGCGACCGTGTTCTGCACCGCGCGCATCTACTCGAGCCTGAAGCCCGTGGGTGCATGGCATCAGCCACACGTATTGCCGACGTATCTGCTGCTCGGCCTGTATGGGGCGATGCTGTGGTCGACCGCGATCGCTTTCGTGCCCGCTCTCGCCGGCCTGCGCGACCCGGCGCAGTTATTGTGGCTCGCGCATGCCGTTCTCGTCGCACCCGCGTGCGCGCTGCTCAAGCGGGCCTATTGGCGTCGCATCGACGCATCATCGCCGCCGTCCGCGGGCCGAGCCACCGGCCTGGATGTGCTGGGCACCGTGCGCGCATTCGAAGCGCCGCAGACCGAAGAGAACTACCTGACGCATGAAATGGGTTTCGTGCTCGCCCGCAGGCATGCCCGCAAACTGCGTGCGATCGTGTTCTGGCTGATCCTCCTCGTTCCGCTCGGCATGCTTCCGGCGGCGTGGCTGATCGGCTGGCTTTCCGCGTGGATCTCGCTCGCGCTCGGCCTTCTCGCGCTGTTCGTCGAACGATGGCTATTCTTTGCCGAGGCGAAACACGCGGTGATGGCGTACTACCAGCGCTGAGCGCCCACGTCGACACGAAAGTTGACCGCGCCGCCACCAACGTTCACGCCCGATTCAATGCATGTCTCTACCATCCGCTCCCCGGGGCCGCTGATGCGGCCCTTTTGGTGCCCCCGAGGAGAGAAAAGACGATGAAGACGATCCTGCTGACCGCTGCCGTACTCGCTGCCCTGCCGGTTTGCGCATTCGCCGATGACGGCTGGTCGGGCGCGGGCGAACTCGGCTTCGCCGCTTCGCGCGGCAATGCGAAGTCTGAAAACCTGAACGCGAAGCTCACGTTCAAGAAGGAAGACGACGAGTGGAAGGACAATTTCTACCTGACTGCATTGCGCAGCAAGGGTGAAGTGACCGTCGCGACGCTCGACGGCAATGGCGGCATCGCCAACGTCAAGAACTACGACACGACCGCGAACCGCTACGAAGCCGGTGCCTCGATGGGTTACAAGCTCGACGAGCGCAGCTACATCGTCGGCGCGCTGCGCTACGAGAACGACGACTTCTCGCCGTTCCAGTACCAGGCCGTCGCGTCGATCGGTTACGGCTACACCGTGCTGAAGAACGCCAGCGACGAGCTGTCGTTCGAAGTCGGCCCCGGCTACAAGCGCTACCGTCCGATCGACACGGTCGACCTCAGCGTGGCGCCGCCTGTCGTCACCTCGTACAAGTCCGATGGCGAAGTCGTCGGTCGCGGCCTGGTCGCGTACAAGCACAACTTCACCGAAACGACCTCGTTCATCGACACGTTCCTGGTCGAGGCCGGCAGCAACAACACCTTCATCCAGAACGACGCGGGCCTGCAGGTCGCGATCAACAAGTCGTTCGCGCTGAAGGTCGGCTACCAGGTGCGCAACAACTCGGACGTCGCGCCCGGGATCAAGAAGACCGACCAGCTGATCACGACGAACCTCGTCTACAACTTCGGCGGTTGATGCAAAGCGGCGCGGGGTTCCGCGCCGCGCATCCCTGCCGGGCGGGAGCGAAGCGTAGGCGCTCCGGTCCGCATCGCTCGCGACCCGCGGCGCTACCGCCCATGAACTCACTGGGTCGGCGTGGCGCGCACGCTACGTGACATCCTTGCGGGGATGTCCAGCAGCCCACAGGCGGCGTGCCTGTCGGTAGCGGACGCGTCAGCCCTGCGGGTGCAGGATCGCGTCCGCGCCGCGCTCGCGCAGCAGCGCGGCGACTTCCCGCCCGAGCGCTTCGGGCGCGTCGCGCGGGCCGCTCGCTTCGGCGCGCACGAGGCGTCCGGTGCTGGCGTCACCGACGAGGCCCCACAGCGCGAGTCCGGTTTCCGTCTCGACGCAGTAGCCGGCGATCGGCACGTTGCAGCTGCCGTGCAGTTCCAGGTTCATCGCCCGCTCGGCGGCGACGCAGCGATGCGTGTCGGCGTCGTCGAGCCCGCGCAGCAGGTCCTGCACCGAGCTGTCGCCGATGCGGCACTCGACCGCGATCGCGCCCTGCGCCACCGCGGGCAGCCAGTCCGGCGCGGCGAGCCGCGCGGCGATGCGTTCGCCGAGGCCGAGCCGCTCTATGCCGGCGCAGGCGAGGATGATCGCGGCGTATTCGCTGGCGTCGAGTTTGGCGAGGCGCGTGTTGACGTTGCCGCGCAGGTCGGCGAGTTCGAGATCCGGTCGCAATGCGCGCAGTTGCGCCTGCCGGCGCAGCGAAGAGGTACCGACGCGCGCACCGCGCGGCAGTTCGGCGAGGCGCGTGTGCTGGTTGCTGATGAACGCATCGGCGGCATCCGCACGTTCGAGCACGGCGCCGATCGCGAAGCCGTGTTCGAGCTGCATCGGCACGTCCTTGAACGAGTGCACCGCAAGGTCGGCACGCTCCTCCAGCATCGCGACCTCGAGCTCCTTCAGGAACAGGCCCTTGCCGCCGATCGCCGCCAGCGGACGGTCGATGATCTGGTCGCCGCGCGTCGTCATCGGCACCAGTTCGACCACGAGGCCAGGATGCAGCGCGCGCAGGCGTGCGGCGACGTGCTCGGCCTGCCACAACGCGAGTGCGCTCTGGCGGGTGGCAATGCGCAGGATGTTCATAGGTTCCTTATCAGCTTGCGCAGCGCGGGCAGGTTGCGACGACTGACCTCGAGCGTCGCGGCGACGCCCTCGAGGTTGGCGAACAGGCGTCCGTCCGGCGTGCGGGTGAGACCAGTCAGCTTCGCGCGCGCGACCAGGCAATTGCGGTGGATGCGCACGAAGCGGCTTTCGAATTCGTCTTCGAGTGCCTTCAGCGGCTCCTCGATCAGCACCTCGCCGCGCGGATGGTGCACCACGACGTACTTGTCCTCGGCCAGCAGGTAATCGACATCGCTGATCGGCACCAGCACGAGGCTGCCGCGCACGCGCGCGCACAGGTGCGTGCGCGCCTGCGCGTCGAGGGCGCGCACGCTCGCGGCCGCGCCTTCGCCGCTCCAGCGCCGCACTTTCGCCAGTGCCGCCACCAGGCGTTCTGCACGCACCGGCTTCAGCAGGTAGTCGACCGCATTCGCCTCGAACGCGTCGACGGCATGGTCGCCATAAGCGGTGCAGAAGATCACCGCCGGCGCGTGGGCCAGCGTGGCGAGATGGCGCGCGACCTCGATGCCGTCCATCACCGGCATGCGGATGTCGAGCAGGACCACGTCCGGCGCGAGCCGGCCTATCGCTTCGAGGGCGTCGCGGCCATTGCCGGCCTCGCCGGCGATCTCGATGCCGTCGATGTCCGCGAGCAGCGCCGCCATGCGCTCGCGCGCCAGCGGCTCGTCGTCGACGATCAACGCCTTCATCGCTCGATCACCTCTGGCAGGTGCACGCTCACGCGGTATTTCCCCTCTGCCGGTTCGACGCGCAATTCGCCGCGCGCTCCGAAATGGTACTCGATGCGCGCGCGCACGTTGGCCAGCGCGACGCCGTTGCGGCGCGCCGATGCGCCGGGCGGGAGCGGATTGGCGATCGTGATCTCGACGCCGCCGGCGACGCGCCGCCCGCGCAGTTCGAGCGTGCCGCCCTCCGCGCGCGGCTGGATGCCGTGGTAGATCGCGTTCTCGATCAGCGGCTGCAGCAGCAGGCGCGGCAGCGTGAAGTTGCGTGGCAGGTCGCCGACGTCGAGATCGAGTGCGAGTCGGTCGCCGAGGCGCAGGCGTTCGATGTCGAGATAGCGCGAAACCAGATCGAGTTCCTCGCCAAGCGTGCCCGGACGATCATCCGCGCCGAGCGCCGCACGGAACAGGTCGGACAGGTCCTCGACCGTGCGTTCGGCGTCGGCGGGGCGGGTGCGGATCAGGCTCGCGATCGTGTTCATGCTGTTGAACAGGAAATGCGGGCGAATGCGCGCCTGCAGGGCGTCGACCTGCGCCTTCGCCGCCGCCCGCACGCGCTCGCGCCATTGCTCCAGAACATACAGGTAGCGCAGCAGGGCGGCCGCGATCAGCGCGCAGATCACCGCATTCGCGACCACGAAGCGCAGGCTGGCTTCGGGCGGCACGCTCAGGCCGAGGTTGAGCGCCTGGTCGAGCCGGCACACCACCGCACTGCCAAGCGTGGTCACCAGCACCGCGGTCAACCACGCGATGACCAGCCCGCCACGCTGGCTGAAACGCTGCAACGGCCTGCGCAGCGAACACAGCACGACGGCGTCGAGCAGGGCCAGCCATTGCACGTACAGGCTGAGCACGCCGAGGCGCGGCAACCAGGCGCGCGCATGTGCCTCGGGCACGAGCACGATGACCAGCGCGACCAGCTCGGCGACGACCATCAGCGCGAACAAAGTCGGCGCATTGCAGAACTGCGGCAGGCCTGCCGTGATACCCGCACGCTCATTGGTGGTGGCGCGTGATGGCACCGGCATCTCCCGATCGATCCCCTTCACCTTCCCGACCGTTCGTGTCGAGCGTGGCGAAACGAAGTTGCGCGTAGTCGAAACACCCGGCATCACGCCAGCCGTGCTCTTCGACTCCACGCCGTCGGCGCCGCGCCCGGAGCGACCGGAATTCCGAAACCGCCCCTACATTAACAGGCAGCGAGGCGCGCGCCGATCCAGGCGCGCAGGTCGGCGACCTCCTGCGCGCAGACCTGGTGCGCCATCGGGTAACTGTGCCAGGCGATGGCGTAACCGAGCGCCGTCAGCGCATCGCGGCTGGTGCTGCCGAGCGGCTGCGGCACCACCGGATCGACGCTGCCGTGCGCCATGAAGATCGGCGTCGCCGCATTGGCGCTGCTGCGCTCGGCCGCGGTCGCCGGTTGCAGCGGCAGGTAGGTCGACAGCGCGACGATGCCGGCAAGGGCTTGCGCGTGGCGCACGCCGCCGGCAAGCGCGATCGCGCCGCCCTGCGAGAATCCGGCCAGCAGCACGCGCGATGGCGCGATCCCGCGCTCGCCTTCGCGCGCGATCAGTGCATCGAGCTGGGCGATCGACTCGCGGATGCCGACCTCGTCCTGCTTGTCCTCGATGCGCGCGCCCTTGATGTCGTACCACGCGCGCATGCGCATGCCGCCGTTGATCGTGACCGCGCGCATCGGCGCATGCGGAAACACGAAGCGCAGCGGCGGCCACACCCGGTCGACCAGCTCGGGCACGATCGGCGCGAAATCGTTGCCGTCGGCACCGAGGCCGTGCAGCCAGATCACGACATGGGTCGGGTTGGTCGCGGTTTCGGTTTCTACGCAGGGCAGGATCAAGACGGTCTCCGGGGCAATGCCAGGCGCGTAGGCTGCCCGCCGCGCGCGGTTTTGCCAAGCGAACGGGCGCGCGCGCTGACTTCCGGCCCGGTCCGGCGGCGGCGCAACCGGCTATCCTGCGCCTTTGCGCCTGCCCGGAGCCCGCAATGGATCGTCTGTCCACCGCTTGCCTCGTCGCCCTGCTCTGCCTCGCCGCCGCGCCCGCTCGCGCGGTCACGCTGGAGCAGGCGATGGCCAATCCCGACTGGATCGGTCCGCCGGTCGAAACTCCGTACTGGAGCGCGGACGGGCGCAGCCTCTACTACGACCTCAAGCGCAGCGGCTCGCCGGTGCGCGATCGCCACCGCCTCGACCTCGCCGATACGCGCGACACGGTGCTCGATCCTGCCGCGATGGCGAATGCGGACGGCGCGGATGCGGTGTTCGATCGCGCGCGCACGCGCGCGGCCTTCGTGCGCAATGGCGATGTATTCGTGCGCGAACTGGCGAGTGGCCGGCTGCTGCAGGTCACGCGCACGCCCGAGGCCGAAGCCTCGCCGCAATTCTCCGCCGACGGCCGCAGCCTGCAATACCGCAGCGGAAACGCCTGGTTCTCGTGGGACATCGCCGGTGCGATTGGCGGCCCCGCGGCGATCCTGAAGGCCGAGAAGGACCCGGAGGCGAAGAAGCCGGACGATCTCGCTCAGGATCAATTGCGCTGGTTCTCGACCCTGCGCCGGATCAAGGCCGACCGCGAGGCGCAGAAGCAGCACGGCGACGAGTTCGCCAAGGGCGACCCGACGCGCGCACCGCTGCCGTTCTACCTTGGCGACGAGGTCACGATCGAAGCTACCTCGCTGTCGCCGGACGGTCGCTGGCTGCTGGTCGTGACCTCGCCCAAGGCGTACGAGCACGGCAAGCAGGGCAAGCTCCAGCGTTTCGTGACCGAATCGGGCTACGAGGAACAGGAGGACGAGCGCACCCGCGTCGGCCGCGCCGATCCGGCGCCGCAATCGCTGCTGCTGCTCGACCTCGCACGCCACACGCAGAGCGCGCTCGCGCTCGACGACCTGCCCGGCATCCATGACGATCCGCTGAAAGCGGTACGCGAAGAAAACGCGAAGGAGCGACCGGTCGACGACAAGCCCGCTTCGCAATCCTCGGCCCCCGGCCCCCAGCCCTCGTCGAAGAAGAAGGCCGACGCACCCGGGGTACGCGCCGTGCGCATCGTCGCCCGCGGCGAGGACGGTGGCGGCGGCGGCATCGTGTGGAGCGCGGACGGCAAGGGTCTGGCGATCCAGATCCGCGCGATCGACAACAAGGACCGCTGGATCGCGACGGTCGATTTCGACCGCGCGAAGCTGCTCACCCAGCACCGCCTGAGCGACCCGGCGTGGATCAACTGGGCCTTCAACGAATTCGGGTTCGAGCGCGACAACCGCACCCTGTGGTACGTGTCGGAGGAGAGCGGCTATGCGCAGCTCTACACCAAAGTCCCGGGCGGAAAGGCGAACGCGCTGACCAGCGGGCGCTTCGAAGTCTCTGCGCCGGTGCTGTCGCCGGACGGCCAATGGTTCTACCTGCGCGCGAACAGGGAAGCGCCCTACAGCTACGACGCCTACCGCGTTGCCGTCGGCGGCGGCGCGCTCGAACGCGTCACCTCGTTCAAGGGCCTGGAACAGTTCGCGCTGTCGCCGGACGGGCGCCAACTCGCGGCACTGCATTCGAGTGCATATGTTCCGGCGCAGCTCGCGGTCGTTGCCGTCGACGGCGGCGCCGTGCGCGAGCTGACCGACACGCGCACGCCCGAATACAAGGCGAGGCAATGGGTCGAACCGAAGATCGTCGAAGTGCCTTCGACGCACACGAAGCAGCCGATCTATGCGAAGTTCTATCAGCCGAAGGATTTCGACGCGTCGAAGAAGCATCCCGCGGTGATGTTCGTGCACGGCGCCGGCTACACGCAGAACGTGCATCTGCAGTTCCCGTACTATTTCCGCGAGCAGATGTTCCACAACCTGCTGCTCGAGCACGGCTATGTCGTGCTCGACATGGACTACCGCGCGAGCGAGGGCTACGGCCGCGACTGGCGCACCGCGATCTACCGCGACATGGGCCGCCCGGAGTTGGAAGACCTGATCGACGGCGTGCACTGGCTGGAGAAGAACGCATCGGCCGATCCGCAGCGCGTCGGCGTCTACGGCGGTTCCTACGGCGGCTTCATGACCCTGATGGCATTGTTCCGCGCGCCGGACGTGTTCAAGGCCGGCGCGGCGCTGCGCCCGGTCACCGACTGGGCACAGTACAACCACGAGTACACCTCGAACATCCTCAACACGCCGCAGCTCGATCCGATCGCCTACCGGCGCTCGTCGCCGATCGAATTCGCCGATGGCCTGCGCGGCTCGCTGCTGATCGCGCACGGCATGATCGACGACAACGTGCTGTTCGAGGACTCGGTGCGCCTGTACCAGCGGCTGATCGAGCTGCACAAGGATAACTTCGAACTCGCCGGCTATCCGCTCGACCGCCACGGCTTCACCAATGCCGATTCGTGGCTCGACGAGTACAAGCGCATTTACAAGCTGTTCGAGGCGAACCTGAAGTGATGCGATGCCGGCGACCCGGGCCTGCCTACGGCGCCGCCGCGATCGATGTGGGACCCGGGGACCCGGTCCGCGACTGCGCGTTGCGCGCGAATGCGCGCAACGCGCAGCGGGCCGTGGCCGCGTTGATTCGCGCGATCGCCTCCGCGGCCTGGTAACCACCGGCCACGATCACGACGATCGGAATGGCCAGGCGGCGCGCCATCGCGAACACGCGAAGATCGCGTTCGACGAGCGCGCGCGCGCTGAAGCCGCTGCAACTCTTGGGGTCGTGCTCGTGGCTGTCGGCGCCCGCCTGGTACAGCAGCAGGTCCGGCATGGTCGCGCGCACAAGCGCCTCGATGCGCTCCAGCGCCACCAGATGCGCGCGGCGACCGTCGCGGGCCAGGCGCACTTCGAACGGCCACGATCGTGCGTTGCCGATGCAGCCGAAGCGCGTGCCGAACATCGATGCGTTGTACAGGTTGGGCAGGCGTGCGGCGTATTCCTCCGTGCCATTGCCGCCATGCTCGTCGCAGTCGACGACGAACACCTGCAGGTCGGGGCGACAGTGCGCCACGAAAGCCAGTCCGTTGATCGGGCAGAAGCCCGCGCCCCTCTCGAATACGGCGTGGTGGAAGCCTCGTGCGAGGTTCATCGCAATGCCGTGGTCGAGCGCGTGGTTCACGGCTGCGAGCTGCCCGGCCAGCATCGCGTAGCTGGCGTCGCGCATGCGCGGCGACCAGGGGATGCCCTGGCTCGACGCGAGCGGCTCGGATCCGCACTCGAACGCCGCGAGGTAGGACTCGGCGTGCAGTCCGCGCAGCAGGGCACGATCGAGCGCGGGCGGCGAGACCAGCTCGGCCAGCCCGCGCTCGTGCAGGTAGCGCGCAGCCACTGCAAGGCGCGCCAGCGAGGGTACCTCGTGAGGCGAATAGTCCGGGTGGAAATATGTACGCAGCGGCGTCATCGGGCGGCGAGCGCTTCGCGCCGCGCGAATCCGCGCAGTTCGGCCAGCGTGGTCGAAGCGGGCGACAGCATGCGGGCGCGCACCTGCGCTTCGAGTTGCGCCGAGAATGCGCGCGCGCGGATCGGCGGTTCGACCGCGAGCGTCGTGAGCCGCAGGAAGCGCGCCTGGGCGACTGCAGCGAGCGGCAAGCATCGACCGTTCGACGTCATGCGCGCGTGCGACTCGTCGGCGTGCGACAGCGCGCACAGGGAACCTGGCGGCAACGTCACTCCATTCAGATCGACCGGCTCCAGCACGATCGCGGAGTGCGATTCGCCGAGATTCATCTTCTCGATCAGGTGCGGATCACCCGCGTCGTCGACGAACACATTGACGCTCCCGCCACGCCGCACGCGACCGTGCGCCAGCTCGAGAAAGAACTCCTCCGCCTGCGAGCAGCTGCCGATGGCCGGTTTCACCGGCATCGGCGGCATGCGGTAGCGCATGCATGCGTCGCGCGCGAGAAGTTGGTGGAGCAGGTCGACGAAGAGGCGGCTCTCTTCGCAGTCGAGTGCCGCGCGCACGGCGTGCACGCGATCACGCAGGCCAGCGAGCGCCTCGAGTGCATGCGCATGCTGGGCGCCCGCGGCGCGCACCGCGGCAGGCGCCTGGTCAACCCGACGCCAACCGGCTGACCAGCCTGCGCCGCGCAACGTCGCGGCCACGAACCCACTGTCACGCTGTGGCCAGCCCTCGAACACGTCAAGGTCCGCCGGATCATCGGAATCACCGGGGTGGTTGATGTAGGTGGCGAGGAACCGCGTTGCCTGCGTGTAGCCACACCCGCGACGGTCCGTGCGGTGTGCGGGAGCTTCGTCGAGCATGTCCTCGAGCACCGTGCGCAGGCGCAAGCCGTTTTCGCGAAAGCGCTCCACCAGTTCGTGCGACATGTTCGCGCCGCTAGTGCATCGCGACCAGCAGTGCACGGACCAGATGGGCGGTCTGGGCGCGGTCGCGTGCGTCGAATGTGAAGGTCGGAACGATCGGTCCGCAGCGACGGATCGCGCCGCGAATGGGTCCGAGCGAGAACGATGGCACCCGGTCGGTGTGGGTGATGCCTACCACCATGGCGACGTCGGACCGGATTGCACGCAGCTCGCGCAACCAGTACTCGCACTGGTCCGCAGCGTCCGCCGAGCTGCCGTCGAGCACGATGACGACCCCGAACGCGCCCTCGAGCACGATCGGGCGCATGAATGCGAAGCGATCCTGGCCAGGCATTCCGTACACGAGCAACGGCGTGCCGTCGTCGAGTACCGCCGTCGAAAAGTCGAGCGCGACCGTCGTCGTGGTCTTGTCGCCCATCGCACCGTCGCTGAGCGGCATCTCGGTCGCAATCGGCTCGCGATCGGTTACCGCGCGGATTGCGGTCGTCTTGCCCGCACCCACAGGGCCGGCGAACACGAGCTTTGCGACACCATCATCAAGCGTTCCCGCGACCACGGATTGTTCGGGCATGGATGCAGCGCTCATGGTCTGGACAATCCGAAATGCGCGGCGAGGCGGGACAGCAAGCCGCCGCGATTCGCCGCTACGAGCACCGCAGCAGGCACCGCCGCGGGCGCGGACTCATTGGCATCATCCAGCAATGCCGCCGCCTTGAACGCCCACAGGCAGGCGTCGACATCGCGTTGGGCCAGCCCGCAACGACGCGCGATGCCCGCGGCGTTGCCGCGCGATCGTTGCAGCGCCTGCACCACCTTGAGGGCTTCGACCAGGGACGCCGCGCTGCCGAGGTCGGGCCAGTCGCTCAGGCCGACCTCGCCCCCCGAAAACGGCGGCAACTCCGACCTGGCGTGCCACGCGCCCTGCAGCAGGAACGCATCGAGGCTCGCGCTCACTTCACCAAGCGGTGCCGCGCGCTGCCGTTCGGTGATCGGCGTGAAACTCCACTCCTTCACCGCGAGGCGCTCCCGCGCGCGCAGCTGGTCGCTGACGGTCGCACTCAGCACCCGCCCCGTGCTCGGCAGCAACCAGACGACGACGTTCTGCGAACGCGCTTCCTGGGAGCGTGCCTCGACATCGATGCCCGCGAGCGCGGGATCGAGTGCGAGGCGGACGAGAGCCGGCATGCTCGCAAGCTGCATGTGCGGCGCCGCCGGTGCCTGCAACAAAGGTGCGCGGGCATTGCCGGAGGCGCGCAGCAGCAGTTCGTGGAGAGCGCGCGTGAGGCGTGCGACGGTGGCCCCGGGCTCGTACAGTGCCGTCGATGGCCCGATCTCCAGGGCCGGCGTGCCCCGCCGGCGCGCGATTTCCAGCACGCGTCGGCCGTAGGCGTCGGTCGGATCGGCGGCGACCATGTCGCAGCGCGTGCCGTCCCATTCGGACGCACGTGCCTGCATCCGGTGCGCCGCCAGCGCCGTGGTGGCGAGTCGCAGGCGCTGCTCCATCGCCGGGTTCAGCCCCGCGTAGCGCAAGTCGAATTGCATGCATTCACCATTCTGACTTCGACGCCCCGGCCGCTGCATGCAGCCGGGACGTATCCCGCGACGTCGATCAGGAGAAGTCGACCGACTTCTCGAACGTACGGATCTCGTGCCTTGCCATCGCCAGGTTCGCCTTGGCGCGATCGAGCACGATGTACAGGAACAGCTTCTGGTTCGATTCGAGCGGGCGGACGACGTGGTACTGCTTGGTGAGACTGATGAGGATGTCTTCGATGGTGTCGTTGAGCTTGAGGTTGTTGGCGACCTTGCGCTTCGCCTTCACGACTTCCGCGTTGCCGGCCGCCGCGATTTCGAGGTTGACGCCGCTGCCGTCGCCGGCGAGAAGCATGCCGCTGTCGGCGTCCACCAATGCGGAGGCCATGTAGCCATCGATGCTGCGCAGTGGTTCGAGAGAGACCTTTGCCATGTCTGTTTGCCCTGTTTTGTGGAACGAAGCGGTTCCCCCGCTCACGGGGCCGGAATTCCGGCGGTCTTCAAGCCGCGGCCGCAGAAGCGTCCGCGATGATCCGGGAGAGCCGCTCGGCGGTGTCGAGCGCGGCGCGCAAGGTCAGCGCCATCACCTCAGATCCATCCGCGCCGACGGAAAGCATGTAGCCGCGACCCACGTGCGGCACGCGTACGACCACGATGGAGCCATGGTCGGTGGCGACGACCGAGTAGTTGCAATGGCCGCGCAACGCATCCTTGGCGAACGATTCACTCAGGGCGAGCAGCGAGCTCGTCATGGCGGCGATCCGTTCGCCATTCGATTGGGCGTCGGCATTGATGCTTGCGAGCAGCCGGCCATCCGCGGTGCCGAGGCAGGCGAATCGCAGGGCGCTCGAGCGCTTCAGCAGGAGTTCGAGGCATTCGACCGCCTGGATGCGCAGCATTTCGGACGAAGCGGGACGAAGTCCGTCCGGTTTGCGCTGCGTTCCCCCCATGCCCGCCTCCGTAAACGTTTACAACACCGGATCACCCACTAGCTCACCGAGTAGTGGAGCTGCAACTCCGACCTCGGTAATGGCTTCATTTTCAGCACTGCTGTGTGTACCGTATATCGGGGTTTCACCTACGCCTTTTGGCTGAAACATCCTGTTCGACATGCTTTCATCGGACAGTAAATATTTGAAATAACACGCAAAATCACCCTTGCACGACTTGGCTCTTAATGTGATGCTGTTCACAATCCTTCACTAATTGGCGCTGGATCGCATGCCGATGCCACATCGACCTTCGCTCGTCGTGGGTTCCGGCCATCCCCTTTGGCTGCGCGGATTCCTGGATCTCGCGTATTCGCTGGAGCCGATAACGGTTGCCGGTGCGGCGGACAATGCGCGCCATCTTTCGGCGCTGCTCCGCAAGCACAAACCCGATGTGCTCGTCATCGATGTGGCACTCGTCGTGGCCACGCGACAACTGCTCGATGCGGATCCGCACATCCCGCGCATCCTCGTCGTCGGCGCGCGGCCACATGCAGGCACCCGCCCCGTATTCGGCGCCTATTGCTCCTGCGGCTACGTCAACGAGCGCGTTCCGTCTGCGGCGATCACGCGGCTCCTCGAGGTCGTGACCGCTTGTCCGCTGCCACGCGCCGGGCTCGCGGCCTGTGAAGGCTGTGAGGTGCGTCGTACCCTGGTACCGCCCCCTTTGCCGCTGACCGAGCGCGAAAACGAAGTGTTCGTGCGCATCGGCTTGGGCCATCGGCCAAGCCAGATCGCGGCGAACCTCGGCATCCAGGTGAAGACCGTCGACGCGCATCGTGAATCGGTGAAGCGCAAGCTCGGCTTCGGATCGGCCGCGGACCTGCAAGCCGCGGCATTCGCCTGGCGCGATGGCGACCTGCTCCCCAACCGACAAAGCGAATCCAGGCCGCGACACGGGCGGCGCAAGCCCGTAGGCGAGTGATGATCGCGGCACTTGCCCGTCGCGCGCCATCCGAAAGCCAGGCCCACATGCGTGCACGCACGCGGCATCCATCGCATGGTTGAATCACGTCAGTACACCCATGTGCAGTCCGGGAAACGCGAAATGATCCGGCGGCTTGCACCCCGCATCCTCGTCGTCGCAACCGCCCTGCTCGCCGGCTGCCACGCGGACTGGGTGCGCGAGCATCCGCTCGGCTGCCGCCTCGACGAACAGCGGCTGGTGCGCGATGCGCTGTACTTCGGCCGCGCGATTCCCGGCGGCGGCGAAGTCGATGAGGCGGCGTGGCAACGGTTCGAGTCCGATGTGCTCGGGCCGGCGTTTCCGCGCGGCTACACCGTCCTCGACGCGCACGGCCACTGGCGCGGCGCCGACGGCACAACCATTGGCGAAGCGAATCGCGTCGTCATCCTCGTGCATGCCGACGACAGCGTGACCGAGTCGCGCGTACGCGAGGTGGCCGCGCGCTATCGCACGATCTTCCGGCAGGAATCGGTGCTGCGCGAGCGTGCGGCCGTGTGTGCTTCGTTCTGAGCCTTGCATCGGCACGCGACATCCGCATCTGGACAACTGACGGTTCGAGAGGAGCACCCCATGTCCGCCACTGCCTCACCCCGAAGCGTCGCCCGCTCCCTGACCGAACTGTGGTCGCCGCGCGTCGTCGGCGAGCTGGATGATTCGTACGTGAAAGTCGCCAAGGTGCACGGCACGTTCGGCTGGCATGCGCATGCCGACGAGGACGAGCTGTTCTACATCCTCGATGGCCGCCTGCGCATCGAGATGGAAGCAGGCGCGGTGGAGATCGGCGAGGGCGAGATGTTCGTCGTGCCGAAAGGCGTGCGGCACAACCCGGTCGCCGAGCGCGAATGCCTGCTCATGCTGATCGAGCGCAAGTCGACGCTGCATACCGGCGACAGCGTGAGCGAGCGCACGCGCTCGATCGAGGACCAGCTGCGACCACTCGTGTAGGAGCCCATCCCCCGGATCAAGTCCGGGGCAGGCCCTGTGGGCGACTGGCCTTCGCGAGTCAGTGCGCGAAGAACAGCCGCGCGAGTTCCGCGCCGGGATCCGCCGCGCGCATGAACGCCTCGCCGACGAGGAATGCGCCGACGCCGGCGTCGCGCATCTTCGCGACGTCGGCGGGCGTGTGGATGCCGCTCTCGGTGACCAGCACGCGGCCCTCGTCGACGCGGCTGCGCAGGCGCAGCGTCGTGTCGAGCGAAGTCTCGAACGTGCGCAGGTTGCGGTTGTTGATGCCGACCAGTGGCGCCGGGATGTCGAGCGCGCGTTCGAGCTCGGCTTCGTCGTGGACTTCGACCAGCACGTCGAGATCGAGCTCGGCCGCGAGCAGGGCGAGTTCGAGCAGCGCGGCGTCGCCGAGCGCGGCAACGATCAGCAGGATCGCGTCGGCGCCGATCGCGCGCGCCTCGTACACCTGGTACGCGTCGATCGTGAAGTCCTTGCGCAGCACCGGCAGTGCACACGCCGCACGCGCCTGTCGCAGGTACATCTCGCTGCCGTGGAAGAAATCCGCATCGGTCAGCACCGACAGGCAGGCCGCGCCGCCGGCCTCGTAGCTGCGGGCGATCGCGGCCGGGTCGAAGTCGGCGCGGATCACGCCCTGCGACGGACTCGCCTTTTTCACTTCCGCGATCACGGCCGGCAGGCCGGCATCGAGCTTCGCCTCGATCGCGGCGGCGAAGCCGCGCGTCGGCGGCAGGTCGCCGACCTGCGCGGAGAGTTCGCTCAGCGGCAGGCGTGCGCTGCGCTCGGCGATCTCTTCGACCTTGCGGGAAAGGATGCGTTGAAGGATGTCGGTCATGGCGAGGGCTGAGGGCTGAAGGCTGTTGTGGGAGCGGCGGAAGCCGCGATGCTCTTTCGCCATGGTGGGCCGGGGCCCACCCTACGCCGGCGAGGCCGCTCCCGCGGCGAGCCGTCGCGTCGCGGCGACGAACGCGTCGAGCTTCGCGCGCGCAGCACCGCTCGCGACGGCCGCGCGCGCGCGGTCGATGCCGTCCTGGATCGAGCCCGCGAGGTCGGCCGCGTACAGTGCAGCACCCGCATTCAACAGCACGATGTCGCGCGCGACGCCCGGTGTGTCGTCGAGCGCTTCCAGCAGCAGTGCCTTCGACTCGTGCGCATGGGCGACACGCAGGTTGCGGCTCGACGCCATCGCGAAACCGAAATCCTCCGGTTCGATCACGTACTCGCGCACCTCGCCGTCGCGCAGTTCGCCGACCAGGGTCGCCGCACCGAGCGAGATCTCGTCCATGCCGTCACGGCCCCAGACCACCAGTGCATGGCGCGCGCCGAGTTGCTGCAGCGCGCGCACCTGGATGCCGACGAGGTCGGGATGGAACACGCCCATCAGGATGCTCGGCGCGCCAGCGGGATTGGTCAGCGGGCCGAGGATGTTGAACAGCGTGCGAACGCCGAGCTCCTTGCGCACCGGCGCGACGACCTTCATCGCCGGGTGGTGGTTCGGCGCGAACATGAAGCCGATGCCGGTCTCGCCGAAGCAGCGCGCGACCTGCGCCGAGTCGAGGTCGATCGAAGCACCGAGCGCCTCCAGCACGTCGGCACTGCCGGACTTCGACGACACGCTGCGGTTGCCGTGCTTGGCGACCTTGGCGCCCGCAGCGGCCGCGACGAACATGCTCGCGGTCGAGATGTTGAACGTATGTGCGCCGTCGCCGCCGGTGCCGACGATGTCGACGAAGTGCGCCGGCGTACCGACGTCAACCTTCGCCGCAAGCTCGCGCATCACGCGCGCGGCGCCGGCGATCTCGCCGATCGTCTCCTTCTTGACGCGCAGCGCCGCGATGATCGCCGCGACCAGCGTCGGCGAAACCTCGTTGCGCATGATCTGCCGCATCAGGTCGACCATCTCGTCGTGGAAGATCTCGCGGTGTTCGATCGCGCGTTGCAGCGCTTCCTGCGGGGTGATCGGCATGGTCGGTTCGTACTCGCGCTCAGCGCACGCGATAGTGGATGGAATGAATGTCGGCAAGTCCCTGCCCGCCGGCGCGTACGCCCGAGAACAGCAGCGTGCCCGGATGCGCGCGGTCGTCGGAAGGGCCGAGAATCCAGCCGCCGTCGACGTTCACGCGCGTGTCCAGGCGCTGCGGATGCATGTAGCGCCCACCCTCGCGCACGGCCGACCACAGGGCGATCGGCGCATGCTCCACATCCTCGGAGCGCGCGAATACCAGCACGCGTCCGTCGTCGACGAAGGCGGCGTCGAAATCGTCGCCGGGCCCGTTGACCTCGCCGGCGAGCGGTTGCGCCGATTGCCAGGCGCCGCCATGCCACGCGCTCAGGAACAGGTCATGTCGGCCCGCGCCGCCGCGCCCGTTCGTCGCGAACAGCAAGGCCCGCCCGTCCGGCGAAGGCGTGGGCGCCCATTCGTCGCCGGCGCTGTTGATCGACGCCCCCGCGTTGACGGGCACGCCGAACGTCGCACTGCGCGGATCGAACGCGACGCGCCAGAGGTCGTCGCCACCGAGGCCGCCGGAGCGATTGGAGAAGAACCAGAGCGTGCGCCCGTCCGGCGTGAACGCAGGATCGAACTCGTTCTGCGGCGAGTCGAACGACACCGCGACCGGCGCGCTCCAGCCCGACCCTTCTCGACGGCTCATCCAGATGTCCCAGCCACCCGCACCGCCCGGGCGATTGGTGCTGCCCCACAGCACGGTGTTGCCGTCGGCACTCACCGCCGCGCGGATTTCCGAGTAGTCCGAAGAAACGACGCCGGGCAGCAACACCGACGCATCGCCTTCGAGTTCGAACGCAGGCTCGCGCGGCGACTGCGTCGCACAGCCGGCGATGGCGAGCAGCGCGAGCGCCGCTCCGGCACGTGGCATGCGAGGTGTCGCCATCACGCGGCCCTGGGCAGCGACTGCGACAGGAAATTGCGCAGCATCGCGTGGCCGTGTTCGGTCAGGATCGATTCGGGATGGAACTGCACGCCCTCGATCGGCAGCGTGCGATGACGCAGGCCCATGATCTCGTCGAGCGAGCCGTCCGCGTTTTCGGTCCACGCGGTGACCTCGAGGCAATCGGGCAGGGACGCCTGCTCGACCACCAGCGAGTGGTAGCGCGTCGCCTCGAACGGGTTCGGCAAACCGGCGAATACGCCCTTGCCTGCATGGCGGATCGGCGACGTCTTGCCGTGCATGATCTGCTTCGCGCGGATCACCTTGCCACCGAATGCCTGCCCGATCGACTGGTGGCCGAGGCAGACGCCGAACACCGGGACCTCGCCACCGAGACGCTGCAGCACTTCCAGCGACACGCCCGCATCGTCGGGCGTGCCCGGCCCCGGCGAGATCACGATCGCCGACGGTCGCAGCGCGCGCAGCGCGGCCAGGGTCATCTCGTCATTGCGGATCACGCGCACGTCCTCGCCGAGCTCGCCGAAGTACTGCACGAGGTTGAACGTGAACGAGTCGTAGTTGTCGATCATCAGCAGCATGTGCCAAACAATCCCGAGGTGTGTCGCGGCCGCGCCGCGGTGTGCGCCGAAGAGGCGATTCGCGTAGTTTCGCACGCCATGCGGCACGAAGGGCGTGTTCGTGGATTTCCCGCCCTGCGCATTCGATACGGAGGCTGACCGGTGGGCACCACCGTCGAGCAGATCGTCCCCGCTACCGGCGTTTCGCGCTGCGCCTGGTCGGATTGTTCGTGGTGCTCGCGGCAATACTGGCCGTGGTTGCGGCACGCGTCTACCGCACGGTCGGCGATCTGGTCGACACGAACGAGTCGGTCAACCACACGCATCAGGTGAAGGAACAGATCATTGCGGCGACCGCGACGCTGCTTGGGGCGGAAGCGGCGCAGCGCGCCTACATGATCGGCGGACACGCCGATCGACTCGCCGAGGTGTACGCCGCCCTGCCGCAGCTTCCGCAACGAACCGACCGCCTGCGCGGGCTGGTTGCCGACAACCCCGAGCAGAGCGCCAACGCAGCGCGCTTTGCCACCGTGCTGGAGCAGCGACGGCAGATGATCCGCGAGTTGCTGGATGTCTTCCAGCAAGGCGGCCTTGGCGCCGTGCGCTCCGACACGCGCTTCGCACTCGCGCAGGAACAGGATGCGCTGGTGGACCTGCTGTCCCGGCGCATGGACGAGCGTGCAGGTGTGCGTCGCCGATCGCAGCTGACGCGACAAGCCGGCCCGCGCATCGTCAGGCAGGAGTGTCGTCACCCGGGCCGGCGTCGCGTGCCATCGGGGGCGTGTTCGGCGCGTTCGCGCCGCGTTCGAACCAGCGCGTGAGGCTGTCCACCGACTCGCACATGCTGCGCGCGATCTCGCGCTCGCCCATGACCGCCGCGTCGGCTCCGGCGCCGAGCAGGTAGGCCATTTCCTCGTCCGAGTGCGCGCGCGCGAGTACCGCTATCCGCGGATTCGCCTCGCGTGCGTGGCGGATGATCTGGCCGGCTTCGAGCACCTGGGGGATCGCGACGACGAGCGCGCGGGCATCGGCAACGTGGACAGCTGCGAGCTTGTCGACCGCCGCCGCATTGCCGACCAGCGACGGAATGCCCTGCTTGCGCGCAAGCTCTGCCGCGTCGGGGTCGGGCTCGATCAGCGCGAGCGCCACGCCGGCTTCGTGCAGGCGCTGGCCGACCAGCGAGCCGACGCGACCGAAGCCGACGAGGATTACGTGGTCGCGATCGGGCATCGGTGGACCCGGTGGCGGATCCGGCTCGACCGGCATTGCAGCCGCCGTCGCGGCGTCGCGGCGCGCGAACCAGCGGTCGAGCGCAGCGAACAGCAGCGGGTTCGCACAGATCGAGAGAATCGCACCGGCGAGGATCAGGTCGCGACCGTCCTTCGGCAGGAGGCCGAGCTCGATGCCGAGGCCGGCCAGGATGAACGAGAACTCGCCGATCTGCGCGAGACTCGTCGAGATCGTCAACGCAACCTCGGTCGGGCGCCCGAACGCACGCACGATCGCGAATGCACCGATTGACTTGCCAACCAGCACGATCGCGACAACACCGAGCACCGGCAGCGGCTCGCGCACGAGGATCGAGGGATCGAACAGCATGCCGACCGAGACGAAGAACAGCACTGCGAATGCATCACGGAACGGCAGCGAATCCTGCGCCGCCTGGTGGCTCAGCTTCGATTCGTTGAGCACCATGCCGGCGAAGAACGCACCGAGCGCGAACGAGACGCCGAACAGCATGGCGGCGACGTAGGCGACGCCGAGCGCTAACGCGAGCACGGCGAGCGTGAACAGTTCGCGCGAGCCGGTAGCCGCCGTGCGTTCCAGCAGCCACGGAATCGCGCGACGGCCGACGATCAGCATCGACGCGACGAACGCGGCGACCTTCGCCAACGTGATTGCGAGCGTCAGGTAGACATTCGCGTCACCGTGCGCGGTGCCGCCGAGCAGACCCGCGAGCGCCGGCAACAACACCAACGCGAGCACCATCGCGAGGTCCTCGACGATGAGCCAGCCGATCGCGATGCGCCCGCGCTGCGTCTCGAGCAGGTTGCGCTCCTCGAGCGAGCGCAGCAGCACCACCGTGCTCGCGGTCGACAGCGCGATGCCGAGGACGATGCCGGCGCCGAGCGACCAGCCCATCGCCCACGCGAGCAGCATGCCGAGAAGCGTCGCGATCGCGATCTGCGTCGCCGCGCCCGGCAGCGCGATCGCCTTCACCGAGAGCAGGTCTGCCAGCGAGAAATGCAGGCCGACGCCGAACATCAGCAGGATCACGCCGATCTCCGACAATTCCGGCGCGAGCGCCTGGTCGGCGACAATGCCCGGCGTGAACGGGCCGACCACGATCCCGGCGACGAGGTAGCCGACGATCGGCGGGATGCGCAACCGCTGCGCGATCATGCCGGCTACGTAGGCCAGCACGAACGCGGACACGAGGGTCATGATCAGCGGGGTGTGGTGCGGCATCCGGGCTCCATCGATGGGTGCGGTGCGAAGAGTCCGCAGCGAGTCGTCGGCACAGTCTAACCCCTGGCAGCCGCGTAAACCGTGTGGTCGAGGGATGACGGGACGCGCGCAGGGCGGTACGCGCGAGGCGCTTGCCGCCGGTTCGGCTTCCGCGAGATCTCGGCGGGACTTGCGCTGCGCGCTCGGCCCGCCCTGCGCACTCGAGTTGCCCCATGTGTTCGACCCGCCACGGATGGATGGCCTCCGGTGGATCAGAGTCCGCCGGCTGCCTGCGCGACCGCGCGGAACAGCGCGCGACCCTTGTTCATCGTTTCCTCCCATTCCTTCGCGGGATCGGAGTCGTACACCACGCCGCCGCCGGCCTGGACGTACAGACGTCCATCCTGGATCACCGCGGTGCGGATCGCGATTGCGGTGTCGGCGTCGCCGTTCCAGCCGATGTAACCGATCGCACCGGCGTAGAGGTTGCGCTTGTGCGGTTCGAGCTCCTGGATGATCTCGATCGCGCGGATCTTCGGTGCTCCGCTGACGGTGCCGGCCGGGAACGTCGCCTTGAGCACGTCCATGTACGAAAGCCCGTCGCGCAACTCGCCCTCGACCTGGCTGACGATGTGCATCACGTGCGAGTAGCGCTCGATCACGAAGCTTTCGGTCAATTTCACGCTGCCGGTCCTGCTGACGCGGCCGACATCGTTGCGGCCGAGGTCGATCAGCATGAGGTGCTCGGCGCGCTCCTTGGTGTCGGCGAGCAGTTCCTGCTCCAGCGCGTGATCCTCCTCGGGCGTCCTTCCGCGCGGGCGCGTGCCGGCGATCGGTCGCACGACGACGCGGCCTTCCTTCAGGCGCACGAGGATCTCCGGCGACGATCCGACGATCTGGGTCGGGCCCAGGTCTATGAAATACATGTACGGCGACGGGTTGAGCGCGCGCAATGCGCGATACACGTCGACCGGGCGCGCGCGGAACGGCACCGACAGGCGCTGCGACGGCACGACCTGGAAGATGTCGCCGGCGCGGATGTATTCCTTCGCCTTCTCGACCATCGCCTCGTACTGTTCGCGCGTGAAGCTCGACTCGAAATCGCCTTCGCCGAGCGCGGTCGGGTCGAGCACGTCGGGATAGCCGGAACCGGAATGGCGCAGGCGGAATGCGAGCTCGTCCAGGCGGCGGCGCGCACGCGCATGCGCCTGCGGCTGCGCAGGATCGGCGTGCACGATCAGGTACAGGCGGCCCTTGAGGTTGTCGAAGACCGCGACTTCCTCGCTCAGCATCAGCAGCGCATCCGGCGTTCCGAGCTCGTCGCGCTTCGTGCGCGCGAGGCGCGGCTCGATCCAGCCGATCGTCTCGAAACCGAAGTGCCCGACCAGGCCGCCGCTGAACGCGGGCAGCCCCTCCACCGGCGCAACCCTGTAGGTTGCGCGGATCTTCTCGATCTCGCCGAGCGGATCGACCAGCTCGCGCGTCTCGATCACCTCACCGAGATCCTCGACCGTGAGCGTGTTTCCGCGCAACGCGTACACGCGCCGGCACGGCAGGCCGATGATCGAGTGACGCCCCCAGTTCTCGCCTCCCTCGACCGACTCGAACAGGTACGCGTACGGACCGTCGGCGAGCTTGAGGTAGACCGACAGCGGCGTGTCGAGATCGGACAGCACCTCGCGCACGACCGGGATGCGGTTGTAGCCCTGGGCGGCGAGTGCGGCGAATTCTTCCTGCGTGATCACGCTGACAACCTGCGATTGGCGGCCCGCGAAGATAACAGGGAATCGCCAGGGTGGGATGCCGCCGCGAACGCTTCGCCCGTCCGCCGGGCAGCGTACTGCCGTACTTCTACGCGCCTTCCATTCCGTCTGCGAAAATCGAGTCGACCACGACGACGCGCGCTTCGCGAACGATGTCCATCTCGACCGGGTCGGCGGGTGGAAGGTGCCCACTGCCCCAGTACAGCTCCACCTCGGTCGACGAGGCACCGATGAGTGGATGCGGCTCGACCGCATCCTCATCGGTCACTCCCGGCAGTGCGAGCGCGCCGCTCCAGGTCGTTCCGTCGACGGAACGGCGCACGGCGAGATCGAAAAGGCTGCCGTTCTGGCGGATCCAGAACAGCGCGAAGGCACCGTCGGGCATCACCACCGGCAGCGAGTCGTGGTTGTTGCCGGCGACCGCGAAATCCTGCCGCGGGGCGCTCCAGTCGCGCACGTCGTGCGTCGTCTTCACGTACATCGAGAGCACCGTGCTGCCGACCTGGTAGCTCGCGAGATAGAGCCCGTCGCTGTCGCGATAGGCGATGCGCGGCAATTGGCTGCCGCTCGCGATCTGCGTCTTCAGGGTGTCCCAGGTCATTCCGCCATCGACCGACTCGGCGACGTAGCTTCCACTGCCGAGGCGTTGGTAGCTCATCGTCAAGGTACCGTTCGCGTGGCGGACCACGTGCGGATTGATCTCGCCGCCGGTCGTCCAGCCGAGTTCGAGCGGGTTCTGCTCGGTGAAGGAGATGCCATTGGTGCTCGTCGCGCGCCAGAGTCGATAACTCGAATTGGTGCCGGTTCCCTTGAGATAGAACAGCACATAGCTCGCGGGCCCGAGCTGGAGCAGCGACGGGTGGCGTTCGCTCGCGGCACTGGCAACGATCGGTACCGGTGTCGTCCAGTTGGCGCCGCCATCGGTCGAACGCGTCAACAGCAGATCGCCGGCGAACGTCGACGCGTTCAGCCGCTCGAACACGACGATGCGCGCGCCGTCGTCGCTCGACCGGATCACCGACGGCATGTAGTCGATCTCGTCGCCGCTGGTGACCGGCTCGGCGGCGCTCACCGCTCCGATGAATGCGAGGACGATCGCTCCGAGGGTGCGGGTCGTATGCTTCATGCGCAGGCTCCGTGGGGTCGATGGTCGCGGCGGGAGCGCCGCGCACGAATGGATCATTACGACATCGAACGCTCGAAACGACACGCCGCGCTGCGGCACGACAGGATGTAGGGCGGTACGTGCGAAGCGCGTGCCGCCGACGCGGCGGGACTCGCGCTGCGCGCTCGACCCGCCCTACGACGCTCGATCCGACGTGCCTTCGGCGAGGCGCCGGCGCGACATGCCCGGCATCGCGATCGAGAATGCGACGCCGCTGCCATCGGCGAGGTTCGCGGCATCCGCGCGGCCTCGGTGCAATTCGGCGACGAGGCGCACGACGTAGAGGCCGAGGCCGAGGTGCGGCGCCTCGCCGCCGCGCGAACTGCGTTCGCGCATCGACACCAGCGAATCGAACAGGCGCTCCTGCATCGTGGGCGGCAACTGCGGCCCCTGGTTCGCCACGCGCACGACCGCAGTGTCGGCCACGGAATGCAGCGACAGCGCGATCCAGCCGTCGGCCGGCGTGAACGAGCAGGCGTTGTCGAACAGCTTGTCGAGCGCCTGTGCGATCAGGTCGGGAGCGCCGTGGAATGGCACGCCTGCCGGTGGCAAGTCCACGCGCAACTCGCGCTCGCCGCAGAGCGCGCGATAGCCGTCGGCGCAGCCGGCGACGAGCGCACGCAGGTCGAAGTCCTCGGCTTCGGCGGAGGCGATCGCGCGTTCGACCCGGCTCGCCTCGCTCATCGCACGCACGATCGTGCCGAGGCGCTCGGCGCCATCGCGCGCGCGCGAAAGGTACGGGCGCGCCGCTACGGGCAGTTCCTGGTGGTCGAGATTGTCGAGCGAGGACTTGACGATCGCGAGCGGCGTGTTGAGCTCATGCGAAAGTTTCGAGGCCAGCGTGCGCAGGTAGTCGGTGTAGGCCGCGACCTCGTCGACCAGCTTGGCGAAGCTGCGCGCGAGATCGCCGAGCTCGTCGGGCGAATCGGCCAATGGCATCGGACCGTCCAGCCGTCCCGACGTTCGTACCGCACGCTCGGCTGCGTTGCGCAGGCGACGGATGCGCAGCGACAGCGAGGCGCCGAACAGCAGCAGGATCGCGGCGGCGATCGCCATCGCCACCAGTGTCGCGCTGGCGAGGCCGACCAGCGCACGGTTCGCGAGCAGCGGCAATGCGCGATTCGCCTGTTCCAGCACCAGTGCGCCGTGCTGGCCGTCGTCGCCCTGCAGCGGAATCGCCGCCGTCAACACCACGGCGCCATCGCGATCGGCCGCGCGCCAGCTGGTCGCGGGAATGCCGGAAAGCGCCTGCCAGACCTCGCTCGCGTCGAGGCGCGGGCGCGTGCCGTCAAGTTGCGCGGAGCCCGCGAACGAAGGCGCGATCAACACGCGATAGACGAAGTTCGCGAAACCGCCGGGTGCATCGCGCGGCGCGACGCCGGCCGCATCAAGCTTGCCGGCATCGGCGACCAGCCAGCCGTCGCTCGCGACCACGCGCGCGCGCGCATGCGCCGGCACCAGCGCCTGCAGCGAGCGCGCGGCGGCCTCGTCATAAGCGATCACGCGCCGCAGTTCGGCCGCGACCACGCCGGGCGAAGCAGCATCGTGCAGGGCGAAGCCGATGCGCCCGGGCATCACGCCGTGCGGCAAGCGCATTTCGATGCGATAACCGGAACCGTCCTCCTGCAGCATGCCGGCAAGATGCGCGGGCGGCAGTTCACCTTCGCCGATCGCTGGCGCGTCGAACGCACCGGGCGCGGCACTCGACAACCGGTAGCGGCGCGTCTCGCCCGCCTGCTCGAGTGCCAGTTCGACGTGGTCGCTGACGGCCGTGCGCGGATCGGCCGGATCGAAGCGCGTGCGCGTCGCGTCGCGCACCTCGGCGAGCAGGTAGAGGTCGCCCTTGCTGCTTGCGAGGGTGACGCGCAACCGCTGCGCATCCTGCTGTGGGCCGAGCGCCTGCGCGAACGGCCGCAACTCGCTCCAGTCGTCGGCATACCCGTCGACGACGATGCGATCACGCGCCGGCTGCACGTACAGCACCGCGCCGCTCGGCGGCGACGCGATCCCGCGCGCCTCGACCGCCTTCGCGAGCATTCCGGCCGACGCCAGCAACGCCTGCTCCTGTCCCTCGCGCAACAGCAGTTCGACCTGGCGCACGAACTGCCAGCCCGCCCACGGCAACGCGAGGGTGGAGAGGGCGACCAGCAGCAATTTGATGCGCAGGGACATGGACGGGAATCGGGAATGGAGAATCGGGAATGGTGGCACCCAGGCAGGAATCGATCATTCGCAAACGGAGTGCTTGATCGCTTTTCGCACCCTTTTCGATCCCCGATTCCCGAATCCCGGCTGTCAGGGCTTCCACCGATATCCGGCGCCATGCACCGTGTCGATCGCGTCGAAGGCGGGGTCGATCGCGATGAACTTCTTGCGGATTCGCTTGATGTGCGAAGTGATCGTCGCGTCGTCGACGACGACTTGCGCGTCGCGCATGAGCTGGTCGCGGCTCTTCACGTGGCCGGGGAAACGCACCAGCGTGTGCACCATCCAGAATTCGGTCACCGTCAGCGGCACGTCGGCGCCGTTCCAGGTAACGCGCATGCGCTCGGTTTCGAGCTTGAGCGGGCCTTGCGCGAACACGCTGTCGGCGGCGACCGGCTTGCGCAACGCCTCCATGCGCCGGAACAGCGCGTTGATGCGCGCGGCGAGCTGGTGCAGCGAAGTGTCCTTGGCAAGGTAGTCGTCGGCGCCGAGGCGCAGGCCGGAGATCACGTCGAAATCCGAATCGCGCGCGGTCAGGAACAGGATCGGCAACGTCGCCGATTGCGCGCGCAGGCCGCGGCACAGTTCGAAACCGCCTTCCGGCTCGTCGCCGAGGCCGACATCGATGATGACGAGTTCGGGCAGGCGTTGCGCGAATGCGGTCTCGGCATCGCGGCGCGAAGCATAGCCGCGTACTTCGTAGCCGAGGCGGGTCAGCGCCTCGACGTAGTTGGCGCGGATCAGCGGTTCGTCCTCGACGATGGCGATGCTGCGCGGCATGGCGATGGTTCCTCGTGATGTCGGCGCCGAGCTTACGCAGCGGTGCCACGCGCGCGCAACGCCCGCGGGTCAGCGGTCAGCAAAATGCCAGAACTCGCCGCCGCCACGCCTTGCCGCGGGCCGCGCCGGCGCCGCGGCGCGCGTTGCAATTGCACTCGCCTGACCGACGAAGGAAACACCGATGAAACCGCTCCGCCCCGACCCGAATGCCGAACTGCATGCGCGCGAACGCCTGCGCATCGTGTTCGCCCTGGGTTCCCTGTTGCTCGGCCTGCTCGCCGCGGCGCATTTCTGAGGAGCCGCCCATGGACCGCTCGAACGACCTGCTTCGCGGCGCACTGTGCGCACGCGACCCGATTCCCGAGGCCATCGCCGATTCGCTCTGGCTGGGCGGCGAGGCGATGATCGCGCCGGCAAACCTGCGCGAGTTGTGCGATCTGCGTTCGGTTGCAACGGAAAGCACCGCCGATCCGTCATGGTTGGTGATTTGATGGCGTGATCCGCGGGTTCGGTGGGACTCGCGCCGACTGCGGCCGTATCCACCGCCGGGATCGCGCGCCGCATCCCACCCTACGTATCCAGACATGTTTGCTGTACCCGCGCCGGGCAGTTTGCCCCTCCCTCCCCCGGGCCCGGCGCGGTTTCTTTCCAGGCTGGGCTGCCAGGAACTGTCCCGGATTCAACGCCGCTCGTATCGAGGGCCGGCCGGACGAAGTTCCGCCATCTCGCATTCCGTGCTCTTCGACCCCGCGCCTTCGGCACTGCGCTCAGCGCGAACGGAGTTTGGACCGTTCCCGGCTAGCCATCCGCGATCGCCGCCTGCATGCGCGCGATCACCGCAGCGTAGTTCTTCTCGTTGAACACGGCGGAGCCCGCGACGAAGGTATCGGCGCCGGCGCGCGCGATCTCGGCGATGTTCGACGGTTTCACGCCGCCGTCGATTTCAAGGCGGATCGCGCGGCCGCTCGCATCGATCCTCTCGCGCACCCGGCGCAGCTTGTCGAGCGCGGCCGGGATGAAGCTCTGGCCGCCGAAGCCCGGATTGACCGACATGATCAGCACGAGGTCGAGCTTGTCGAGCACGTGGTCCAGGTACAACAGCGGCGTCGCCGGATTGAACACGAGGCCGGCCTGGCAACCGGAATCCTTGATCAGCTGGATCGTGCGGTCGACGTGTTCGCTTGCCTCCGGGTGGAAGCTGATCACGCTTGCGCCGGCCCTGGCGAAGTCCGGCACGATGCGGTCGACCGGCTTGACCATCAGGTGCACATCGATTGGCGCGGTCACGCCATGGTTGCGCAATGCCTCGCACACCAGCGGGCCGATGGTCAGGTTGGGCACGTAGTGGTTGTCCATCACGTCGAAGTGGATCCACTCGGCACCGGCGGCGACGACGGCGTCGACCTCCTCGCCGAGGCGCGCGAAATTCGCGGATAGGATCGAGGGAGCGATGATCGGCGATTGCTTGGCCATGGTGCTTCTCCGTGTAGGGCGGTACGCCCGCTATTTCAGGCCGCGCTCGCTCTTGATGCGCTCGTAGGCCGCATTGATCTCGCGCGATCGCTGTTCCGAACGACGCTTCACTTCGTCCGGCACATCGCTGCCGAGCTTGTCCGGATGGTGCTGGCTCATCAGACGACGATACGCCTGCTTGATCGCGCGCTCGTCGGCCGTGCGTTCGACGCCAAGCACCGCATAGGGATCGACCTCGGACGGCCGTGGCGGTTGCGGCCGCGGACCGTTGCCGGCGGGCCCGCGCGGACCTTGCCAGGCCGAGTAGCCGCGCATCGCCGACAACGCGGCGAGTTCGTGCTCGCTGACGTGCAGCACGGCGCAGAGTCGGCGCATGAGCGCGAGCTTGGGGCCGGCGAGCGGTCCTTCGGCGTGCACCAGGTCAAGCAGCAGGTCAAGCACGATGAACGCGTGGTCGCGCCGGCCCTGGCACCAGTGCTGCAAATCGCCGAGCGCGATGTTGACGTTGAAGTCCGGCTGCTTGCCGACGGAGAACCGCTCGATCGCGGCGCGGCGCTGTTCGGCGTCGAGGTTGAGGCGCGCGATCAGCGCTTCCGCCGCGTCGATCTCCTGCTGCGAAATACGTCCGTCGGATTTCGCCAGCGCACCCGCGAACGCGAACAGCGGTTCGATGAAGCCGCTGCCGAGCGGTGTCTGGCGCGGTCGCGCGGCGACGCTGTCGTAGAAGTGCCCGAGGAACGCACCAATCAGCGCGCCGAACGGGTTGTGGAACAGGATCCAGCCGAGGATCGCACCGACCAGCTTGCCCGCGTAGCCCGTCATCAGCCGCTCCGCGCGCGTCTGTCGCCAGCCACGGCGCATCCGCGCCACGGCACTCGCGACGGCAGGCTGGACGCAGATCGGGGATACGCGGGGACTGGCTGCACGGCGGTCGCAGGCATCGAAAGGACGAATTCTAGCAAGGGCGCTCGAACATCGCGGACGCCGCTACAATTGCCGCCCCGCGCCCCGGAGTGCCCGCGTGCCGACCGTCCTGTCGCAATCCAACCTGCCTGGCCTCGAGCTCGTGCATCGCGGCAAGGTGCGCGATGTCTATGCACTGTCCGCCGACGAGCTGCTGATCGTCGCCAGCGACCGGTTGTCCGCGTTCGACGTCGTGCTGCCCGATCCGATCCCGGGCAAGGGCGAGATGCTGTGCCAGATCTCGAATTTCTGGTTCGGCAAGACCGCCTGCCTCGTGCCCAACCACTTGACCGGCAAGGACGTCGCCAGCGTGCTGCCGGCGGGCACCGATGTCGCGCTGTACGCGAAGCGCAGCGTGATCACGAAACGCCTGAAGCCGGTGCCGGTCGAAGCGATCGCGCGCGGCTATCTGATCGGCTCGGGCTGGAAGGACTATCAGGCGACCGGCACGTTGTGCGGCATCCGGCTGCCGGCCGGCCTGCGCCAAGCCGAACGCCTGCCCGAGCCGATCTTCACGCCGTCGACCAAGGCGGCGGTCGGCGATCACGACGAGAACGTCAGCTTCGATCATGTGGTCAACCTCGTCGGTCGCGAGATGGCCGGGCGCGTGCGCGACGCGACGCTCGAGATCTACCGCTACGCCGCCGACTACGCGGCCGGGCGCGGCATCCTCATCGCCGACACCAAGTTCGAATTCGGCACCGACGCCGACGGCACGCTGTACGTGATGGACGAAATGCTGACGCCGGACTCGTCGCGTTTCTGGCCGGCCGACCTGTACCGCGTCGGCATCAGCCCGCCGAGCTACGACAAGCAGTTCGTGCGCGACTACCTGGAAACGCTCGACTGGAACAAGACCGCGCCGGGACCGCACATTCCACCCGAAGTGATCAGCGGCACCGCGGCGAAGTACGCCGAAGCACTGCATCGGCTTGCCGGCATCGAGCTCGCGTAGAGTGGGCCATCGGCCGCCAGTAGACCCCCTTGGGTGGGACGCAGCGTGGATTCCCCTTGATCGATGCGAGGACGCTCCACGCGAGTCCCGCCGTACGCCGCTTCGGCGGCACGCGCTTCGCGCGTACCGCCCACGCCACGCCGGGCTCCGCTAGTACGCGACGCCGAGCTTGCGCATGAGCTTGCCGGTCAGCCATGCCGGACCGATCAGCAGGTAGGCGAGATCGGTGAAGAACGACGGTCGGCGGCCTTCGATGAGGTGGCCGATGAACTGGCCGACCCACGCGACGACGAACACGCCGATCGCAAGCCAGAGCAGTTGCTGGCCACCGAGCGTGCGGTACAACCACTCCGTCAGCAGCGCGAGCAGCACGAACAAGACCAACATCGCCGCGCCAAGCGGCCGCGAAAGGCGCCAGTAGAACGTGAAGGCGCCGATCATGACGAAGGCGCACCACAGTCCCGCGCGCCCGATCGAGGCGGGCACCGGCAGCAGCCACAGCAAGGCGATGACCGCCCACAGGATCGCCGGCACGCAGATCCAGTGGATCAGCCGGTTGGTCGGATGCTGGTGATCCGCGCTGTAGCTGGCGAACCAGTCGTTGATGCCGCGCATGCTGCCTCCCGGTCGAACGCGGAGCGTCTCCGTCCAATGCACCGAGTGTTCCTCAGTGAACGATCACCGTCGGATTGGAAACCTGGATCAGACCGCCGGCGCTGACCAGCATGCTGGCCATTTCGCCCTGCATCTCCACCGTCGCGGCCGGAAAATCGGTCGGATCGAGCAGCGAACCGTGCTCTCCCTGGACGAAGCGCACGACGCCCCGCAGACCGTTGATGTCCTGCGCGTGCACGGTGTCCGTCACGCTGAAGAGTTCGAGCGCGGAAATCAGCGGTTCGGTACCCGACAACGGTGCGCCCTGCACGCGATTCGGAATCACCTGATCGGGCGGCACGTCGCCACTGCCGACCACTTCGTGCAACAGGATGCGCTTGCCGAGCAGCGCCGGGGCAGACGCATGGTTGATCGGATCGCCGGAATCAATCACCGTCTGGGCCGCCACCATCCAGGCATCGTAGGCCGGCGTGCCCGGCAGCAATCCTGCGGCACCCAGCCCGGCGCGGACGCGCGGACCGAACGTCGGCGACGCCTCGAGCAGTCGCGCAATGCCACCACCCGGTACGCTGAGCACCGCTGTGTGGACGTACTCGTCCTCGTTGGCGAGGAAGACCGTGCCGACGATGCTGCCGAGCGACTGGCCGACGAAGCTGATCCTGCTGGCGTCCACGTTCGGCAGCGTCGATGCCGTGTGCGACAGCTGCAGCAGGTCCGCCGCGCCCTGGCGCAGGTTGTCGCGCGAGGTGAGCAGGCTGGTCAGGTTGATGAAGTACGAGCCGGAGCCGTCGATCGTGCCGTCCGGACCCGGCGCGCCGGTCGTGTTGTTGGACAGGTCCAGATCGAACGTGCGCTCGTGCGCGATCGCGCCGAACGGCGTGTTGCCCACGTAGAACGGATTGCTCGTGCTGGTCAGGCCGTGCAGCGGCAGGTCGATCGCGACGACCGCGAAGCCCTGCGCGGCGAGCGTGCCGGCAATCGCGAACATGTCGGTGCGGTTGCGCGTGATGCCGTGCTGGAAGATCACCAGCGGCCAGCCCGCAGCGGGCTTGGTCTTGCCCGAGGCCGCGTTCGGATAGGTCAACAGCAGCGGCACGGTCTGCGTGCCGGTCGCCTTCGGCACCGGGTTGCACGCGGTCAGGTTGACCGAATTGGGATCAAGCCCGAATCCCGCGCACTGCGAAATGTACGCACCTGCGGTCGCATTCCAGTGCTTGGTCAGCGCCGCGGTCGGATCGGACTGGCTCGGCGCCGTCAGGTAGTACGGCAGGTCGATCGTGCCGATCGCAATGTCCGCGACCGGCGGCAGGCCCAGACCGAGGTCGGCGAGCGTCTTGCCCGTCGGCGCGACATGCGTGACCGCCGGCGGCGACGCTTGGGTGATCGCGGTCAGTGCGCGCATCGTCGGCGTGATGCTCTGCGTCGTTGCAACCCAGGTCAGCGCGATCGAGCCGGCGGGAACGCCGGCGCCGACCGCGGCAGCGGCCTGCGAACTGTTGAGCTGACGCAGCGGTTCGAGCTGGCACGCCTGCGCATCGGCCAGTGCCGGACTGGTCGAGTGACCGCCCACGCACAACGGCTTCGATCCGCTCGAAAGCAGATACGTCAACGAGCCGCGGACGCCGACGCCGGATGCATCCTTGATGCCCTTGGTCAGCACGGCCATGTAGGAGGTGCGCTCCTTCAGCGGCCGCGTCGGCACGATCGCCAGCGTCTTCTTGCTGGTGTCGGACGGTGCCAGCGCGGCGACGAATTCCTGCGGCGAGGCCAGTTCGCGCACGACGCCGGTGACGGCCCCGCCCGGACCGCTCAGCGTGACTTCGAACACGCGCACGTTGCCGGCCAGCGAGGTCGGGTCGATCGGCGCGGAGAAGCCGGTCGACCACGGCGCGGTGGTGCCAAAGCCATCCAGCGCGTTCAGCGCCGCCTTCACACCCGCGTCGGCGGCGGCAGGATCGAACGGGATGTTGAGCGTGAGGTCCGTCGTGCCCGACAACAGCAGGTTGTTCGGGAACGGGATGATGCCGTGCGCGGGGTCGAAACTGGCGCTGGCATGGAACGGAACCGGCGCCGTGTAATCGTAGGCCCGCGCGTCGCGCAAAGCGGGACCCGCGAACAGCAGCGCCGCGATCGCCGCGGCTCCGAACGAACGAACATGCATGGGATCGGGACTCACTGGTTTCCCCGCGACACGGCGGCAGGGAAGGATACCGCGCGACGGGACGGAACGGACCGTCGATGATCGTCGCGCGGTGCGGACACGAATGGCGTGTCCGCACCCGTCATGCGATGCAGTGCTTACTGCGGGCCCTGGATGACCGAGGAATTGGAGACGACGACCGCATTGCCGGCCGAAACGAGGAAGCTCGCCATCTCGGTCTGCATCTCTACCGTGGCCGCGGGGAAGTCGGTCGGATCCAGCAGCGACCCGTGCTCACCCTGGAGGAAGCGCACCGCACCGTGCAGGCCGTTGTTGCTCAGCAGCACGGTCTGCGTGATCGGCGCGAGACCCAGTGCCGCGATCAGGGGTTCCGTGCCGGACAGCGGCGCGCCGAGCACGCGGTTCGGGATGACCTGGTCGGGCAGCACATCGCCGCCACCGATCACCTCATGCACGAGGATGCTTTTCGGCAGCGGATCCTCCGCATTCTCGCGCGGCGTCAGCAGCGTGTGATTGCCGGCGAAGTTGATCGGATCACCCGATTCGATCACGGTCTGGGTCGCCGCGAAATATGCGTCGTAGGACGGCGTGCCCTGCACGAGACCCGCCGCCGCAAGGCCGGCATGGATGCGCGGGCCGAACGCGGGCGACGCATCGAGCAGTCGCGCGATGCCGCCGCCCGGCACGCTGAGCACGCCGGCCCGCACGGTCGGATCGTTGGCGAGGAAGACCGTGCCGACGATGCTGCCGAGCGACTGGCCGACGAAGCTGATCTTGCTGGCGTCCACGTTCGGCAGCGTCGATGCCGTGTGCGACAGCTGCAGCAGGTCCGCCGCGCCCTGGCGCAGGTTGTCGCGCGAGGTGAGCAGGCTGGTCAGGTTGATGAAGTACGAGCCGGAGCCGTCGATCGTGCCGTCCGGACCCGGCGCGCCGGTCGTGTTGTTGGACAGGTCCAGATCGAACGTGCGCTCGTGCGCGATCGCGCCGAACGGCGTGTTGCCCACGTAGAACGGATTGCTCGTGCTGGTCAGGCCGTGCAGCGGCAGGTCGATCGCGACGACCGCGAAGCCCTGCGCGGCGAGCGTGCCGGCAATCGCGAACATGTCGGTGCGGTTGCGCGTGATGCCGTGCTGGAAGATCACCAGCGGCCAGCCCGCAGCGGGCTTGGTCTTGCCCGAGGCCGCGTTCGGATAGGTCAACAGCAGCGGCACGGTCTGCGTGCCGGTCGCCTTCGGCACCGGGTTGCACGCGGTCAGGTTGACCGAATTGGGATCAAGCCCGAATCCCGCGCACTGCGAAATGTACGCACCTGCGGTCGCATTCCAGTGCTTGGTCAGCGCCGCGGTCGGATCGGACTGGCTCGGCGCCGTCAGGTAGTACGGCAGGTCGATCGTGCCGATCGCAATGTCCGCGACCGGCGGCAGGCCCAGACCGAGGTCGGCGAGCGTCTTGCCCGTCGGCGCGACATGCGTGACCGCCGGCGGCGACGCTTGGGTGATCGCGGTCAGTGCGCGCATCGTCGGCGTGATGCTCTGCGTCGTTGCAACCCAGGTCAGCGCGATCGAGCCGGCGGGAACGCCGGCGCCGACCGCGGCAGCGGCCTGCGAACTGTTGAGCTGACGCAGCGGTTCGAGCTGGCACGCCTGCGCATCGGCCAGTGCCGGACTGGTCGAGTGACCGCCCACGCACAACGGCTTCGATCCGCTCGAAAGCAGATACGTCAACGAGCCGCGGACGCCGACGCCGGATGCATCCTTGATGCCCTTGGTCAGCACGGCCATGTAGGAGGTGCGCTCCTTCAGCGGCCGCGTCGGCACGATCGCCAGCGTCTTCTTGCTGGTGTCGGACGGTGCCAGCGCGGCGACGAATTCCTGCGGCGAGGCCAGTTCGCGCACGACGCCGGTGACGGCCCCACCCGGACCGCTCAGCGTGACTTCGAACACGCGCACGTTGCCGGCCAGCGAGGTCGGGTCGATCGGCGCGGAGAAGCCGGTCGACCACGGCGCGGTGGTGCCAAAGCCGTCCAGCGCGTTCATGGCGAGCTTGGGACCTGCATCGGCCGCGTTCGGATCGACCGGGATGTTGAGCGTGAGATCCGTCGTGCCCGACAACAGCAGGTTGTTCGGGAACGGGATGATGCCGTGCGCCGGATCGAAATTGGCGCTCGCATGGAACGGAACCGGCGCCGTGTAATCGTAGGCCCGCGCGTCGCGCGCCGCCAAACTGCCAAACAACGCCGCGGCGATGGCCGCGGTCGTGATCATTCGAACCTGCATGGGCGTGCCCCTTTTTGTCTGGCGTCCTGGAGTGCGTCGTGATGGTGAAACGCACGGCATCTTAGGTCGTTCAAACGAGCGTTGGCAACGCTGCACTGCGGCGAGAAACGCGCGACGGCAAGGCGCTGCGGCGCAGCAAACGTCGCGTGCGGTGCATTAAGGCCGCGGTGCGCGCCGGTCCACATACGGTTGCGTAGCGACGCGCACATGACCTTGCGCAGGGCGGGACCTCGCCGCGTGCGCGGCGAGTCGCGCCATCAACCCACCCTTCAGCGATCGATTTCGACCAGATCGAGCGCGCGGCCCTCGCCATCGCGCAGCCCCTGCTGCAACTCCTGCAGTTGGCGAATCGAGGGGCACAGCGCCGCGATGTCCGGGCGCAGCTCGCCAAGGCGCCGCTCGATCTTCGGCTGCAGGCCATTGCCGAGCTCCGCCGCACGCGCCTGCAGCGCGACCGCGGCATCGACGTCGCCATCGAGCGCCGCGGTCAGCGCCTGGCCGCCGAGGTCGGCGGTCAGCAGCGGCACGAGGTCCTCCGCCATCGCATCGACGTCCCGTTCGAACGCCGCGCCCTGCCAGTCGCGCGTGCTGGCACTGGTGGCGATGCGACGACGCAGATCTGCCACATGCGCGGCGATGCGCTTGTCGAGTTCGGCGCGTGCCGGCGCGCTCGACACGAGGGCACGCGTTTCACTGCGCACGACACCGGCCGCGAGGTCCAGTCCACGTTGCGCGAGAGCGCGCGCCTTCGGCACCAGCATGCGCACTTCGCGCACGAACAGCGCGAGGCGATCGCCATCCTCGGCGTTGAGCGGCATCGGCGCGCCGTCGATGCGCAGGGCGCCGTCGCGCATCTCGATGCGCCGGCGTGCCGGTGCCGCGCGTTCGAACAGCAGGCTTCCCGCGGTGAGCGTGAGGTCGTAGCTGCTGCCGGCGTGACAGGTATCGAGCAGATCCGCGGCGGGAGCCGCGCTCCAGGTTCCGGCGGTGATCGCGAACAGCAGCCAGATGCGCTTCATGCTTCACTCCGGATCCAGTGTGTTGCCCCACATCAGGCGCGAATCACCGTATCGTCAAACCGGCGGTCTGAACCGTGACGGCATCGGCGACGCGAACCAGCACGCCGCATCCGGGCGGAACGCGCGTGGCGCCCAGCCGAAGTCGGCGGTTGCCTCGCGGTCGTCGGCAACAAGGTCGCGCTGCAGCCGTTCGAGCGCGGGCAGACGGTGCGCGAACGGCCGCCACAGTGTCAATGGCAGCGGCAGCGACAGCGCGCGAAACGGCAGCGAGGCGTGCACGCGTTCCAGCATCTCCGAGAACGCGAGCCGCTCGCCACCACCGAGCGCATAGACCTTGCCGGCGCTACGCGGATTCGTCGCCACCGCGACGCATGCGCCGGCGAGATCGTCTGCATGCACCGGCTGGCGCAGGCCATGCGCGGCGGGAATGCGCGGGAACACGCGCCAGCGGCGGGCGAGATGCGCGAGCGGCGTCAGGCTGCGGTCGACGGCGGCGCCATAGATCAGGGTCGGACGCAGCAAGGTCCAGGCGCCGGCACGCGCCTGCGCGGTGGTCATCACGGACTGCTCCGCTTCGTGCAGGCGCTCGACCAGCGCGCGTTCGGCGGCGTCCGGCGAGGCCTGCTTGCTTTCGATGCTCATCGAGCCGAACGCGACGACGCGAACGATGCGTGCAGGCGTGCGCGCGAACCAGCGCGCGAACGCATCGAGCGGACCACAGCTCAGCACCAGGTCGAGCGCGGGCAAGTCGGGCAGCACATGCTCGAGATCGCCGATGCGCCACTGCAATCGTGCATCGTCGCTGTCACGCGCGACACGGCTGAGCGCGATCACCTGATAGCCGGCGCCGAGCAGGCGCGGCAGCAAGTACCGGCCGATCGCGCCGCTCGCGCCGCACACCAGCGCGACCGGCATCGACCTCAGTGCTCCAACGCGTGCTCGTCGGCGACCGGCGCGTTTTCCGCGGGCGTCGGCGCCGGCGGAATGCGCAACGCGCGCGCATAGTCGGCCAGCACGTCGATCTCGCCGAGTCCGCCGTCAAGCGGTCCGGCCGCCTTGTGCAGCGGGCTCTTCTGCAGCGCCGCGCGCGCCTCGAACAGCTTGCGCCGCGCACCTTCGACATGCGCGACCAACTGGTCGAGGGTGGCCTTGTCGGCGCCGAAGATCATCTCCACCGGTTGCAGGCAGTACTGCACGGCGGTGTCGAACTGGCGCACCCGCTCGCGATAGTCGTCGATCTGCGCGCTGACGTCCTCGAGATGGGCGCGCGCCGAACCGAGCGGCGCGTCGAGTCGGTTGGCGACCGCGACCAGCGCATCGTGCGCCACGGCGCCGGTGTCCACTCGCGGCCCGTTGGTCGCGCCGTCGAGTGCATTCTCCAGATCGATCTTCTCGTACACCAGCTCGTGGTTGCGCGCGCGCTCCCTGTTCAGCTCGCGCCACAGCCACGCGACGACCAGGGCGGCCGAAACGATCGTCAATCCCAACACCAGCCACGCCAGCATCCCGTCCTCCCCGCAGCCGCGCCGCGATGGTCCCAAGGGTCATTATGGCCGTGAAAACCGCCTCCGTGACAGTTTTTGCGCGCATTCCCTGCGGGAACCCTTCCGCCGGGCGGGAAATGCCGTCGTCGCCGGCCCGTGCGAAGATGGCCCGACACTACCGGGGACGCTCCATGATCGCGCGCATCTGGCGGGGCATCACGCTGGCCGAGAAGGCGGACGCGTACATCGCACGCCTCAACGAAACCGGGCTCAAGGACTATGCGAACACGCCTGGCAACCGCGGCGTCACCGTGCTGCGCCGCGTGCAGGGCGAGCACAGCGAGATCGTGCTGATATCGCTCTGGGACTCGATGGAAGCGCTGCGCGCGTTCGCCGGCGAGAACCCCGAGCGCTCGGTCTACTACCCCGAGGACGAGAACTACCTGCTCGAGATGGAGCCGCTGGTGCGCCTGTACGAGGTCGCCGACACGACCACGCTGCCAAATGGCGGGTAGGCCCGATCCGGTGGTGAGCGAGCGTTTCGACTTCGCCCGCTGCCGCTCGCCGCGCTCGACGCGAACGGATGGTGAAGCCGAAAGGGACTGACGCAAGCACGCGACGCCGGCTAGACTACGAAGCTTGCCGTGGTCCTGCCGTCGCTTTGGGGAGAAAGTCGATGTCGATCCTGCGCGCCCTGTGCGCCATCGTGTTGTTGTCGTTCGCGCTCGCCGAAAGCGCGCACTCCACCGCCGCCGTGGCCAACGGCCCCGAACGCGAAATGCAGGCGATCCGGGCGGCGCGCCCGGTTGCACCACGGCCGCTCGCCCCGATGCACGCCACGCCGTGCATCGCGGGCATGGCCGGCATCTATCCGTGCTCGAACATCGACCTGCTCGCGTTCGTACCGGTGAGCGAGTTCGCCGCGAGCAGCACCAACAGCCTGTGGGGCTGGACCGATCCGGTCGACAACACCGAATACGCGCTGATCGGCGCCGACAACGGCATCGCGTTCTATCGCCTGACCGATCCGACCCATCCGACCTATCTCGGCAAGTTGCCTACGCACGCCGGCACCGGCAGCTCGCTCTGGCGTGACGTGCGCGTGTACGAGGGTCATGCGTTCGTGGTCAGCGACAACAATCCCGGCCACGGCATGCAGGTGTTCGACCTCGACGCGCTGCGCGGCGTGACCACGCCGCAGACGTTCGCCGAGACTGCCTGGTACGGCGCCTTCGGCAGCAGCCACACGATCTCGATCAACGAAGCGACCGGCTTCGCCTACGTGCCCGGCAGCAACCTCACCTGTCCCGGCGACTCGGCTCATGGCGGCCTGCAGATGCTCGACATCCACGTGCCGGACGCGCCGGTCTTCGCCGGCTGCGTCAGCGACGCGGCCTTCACGCACCTCCCCAACGCCGGCTACACGCACGAATCGCAGTGCTGGGTCTACGCAGGTCCCGACAGCGCGCACGTCGGCAAGGAGATCTGCGTCGACTCGAACGGACCGACCAAGCGGATCGCGATCGTCGATGTCAGCAACAAGGCGGCGCCCGTCACTCTGTCGTCGGTGACCTATGCCGGCGCCTCGTATCCGCACCAGGGGTGGCTCACCGACGACCACCGCTACCTGTTGGTCGACGACGAACTCGACGAGCAAGGCAACGGTCACAACGCCCGCACCTACGCGTGGGACGTGTCCGACCTCGACGCGCCGGTGCTGGTCGGCCACCACGACAGCGCGCTCGGCGTGATCGACCACAACCTGTACGTGCATGGCCAGTACGTCTATCAATCGAACTACGAGGCGGGATTCCGCATCCTGCACATCGACAACCTGTCGGCCGCGCAGCTCAGCGAAGTCGCGTACTTCGACACCTATCCCGCGAGCAACACCGCAGCATTCAACGGCAGCTGGAACAACTACCGTTTTCCCGGCAGCGGCAACGTGATCGTGACCGGCATCGACGAAGGCTTCTTCGTGCTGGAGCCCCACCTGTGCACGGCGCCGGCGACGCCGACCCTGACGGCGACGCCGAACCGCGACCAGCACATCGATCTTGCCTGGACCGGCTCGGCGCCCGACGCGACCTATCGCGTCGAGCGTGCGCAGGGCGGTTGCAGCGGCCACTTCGAAACGATCGCCGATCAGCTCGCGGCGACGACATTCGACGACACGAGCGTATCCGGCCAGGTGGACTACGGCTACCGCGTCATCGCGCGCGATGCGAGTGGCGTCTGCGCAGCGCCCGCGTCGACCTGCGTCGAGGCCCGCACCAGCGGCGCCTGCACCGCACCGCCGTTGTTCGCCGGCATCGCCAGCGCGCAGAACGCCGGATCCGCGCAATGCCGCGTCGACCTCGCGTGGCCCGCCGCGACGCCCGCCTGCGGTGCGACGGCGTCGTATTCGGTCTATCGTTCCGATCTCGCCGACTTCACGCCCGCTGCGGCAAACCGTATCGCGAACGGCGTCGGTGACCTCGCTTATGCCGACTCGTTCGTCGCCGGCGGCGTGCCGCAGTACTACGTCGTGCGCGCAGTCGATGCGTCGAATGACAGCGAGGATGCCAACGTGGTCCGCCTCGCGGTTACCGCAACCGGCGCGAATGCCGACGGCACATTCCTTTCCGGCGCCGAGCCCGGCGATCCGCCGTTCGAGGCGGAATCGGCCGACCAACCGGCAACTCTGGCGCCGGACCAGATCGAACACGCAGGCTGGCACATGTCGACTTCTCGCAAGCACGGCGGCGCGCAGAGCTTCTGGTCGACCGCGGCGAACAACCTGTGCGTCACCCTGGTGACGCCGGCGCTCACGCTGAGCGCGGGACAGTCCTCGCAACTCTCGTTCTGGAGCGCGTGGGATGTCGAGCAAGGCTGGGACGGCGGCGTGGTCGAGGTCTCCACCGATGGCGGCACCAACTGGGCGCGCCTGACACCGGCCGGCGGCTATCCGGCGACCATCACCCAGGGCGGCACGCTGTGCGGCGTCGCCGTGGGTTCGGGCGCATTCACCGGCATGGGCCACTTCAGCTGGTCGCCGTACCAGATCGACCTTGCCGCCTACGCCGGCCAGAGCGTGAAGCTGCGCTGGCTCTATCGCACCGATACCGCACAGACCGGCGAAGGCTGGTTCGTCGACGACATCGCGCTCACCCACGCGCAGGTGCCGGGCACCTGCACGGTCGGCAGCGACATGGTCTTCGCGAACGGCTTCGACGGCGCCACGCCCTGACCGCGGGAACTAATCGCGGCGCGCACGCTCTGACGTGCTGCGTCGCCGACCGGCGACCCGACCGGGAGGATCACCGATGTTGCAGCGACTGCTGTTTGCGTGTCTGTTGGGTGCTTTTTTCGCTGGGTCCGGCGCGATCGCACAGGAAGCGCTGACCGACATCCACGCGCCGAAAGTCACGATGTACGCGACGGCGACCTGCGGCTACTGCGCCAAGGCGCGCGCCTACTTCGCCGAACACGCGGTACCGTACGAGGAGCGCGACATCGAGAAGTCCGAGCAGGCCGCCGCCGAATGGAAGGCGAACGGCGGCGTCGGCACGCCGCTGATCCTGATCGGCACCGCCAAGATCAACGGTTTCGACCAGAGCAGGATCGAGGCGGAACTCGCGAAGTACCCGCGCGCGGAAGCCTAGCAACCCATCGCGGTACTGTGGGAGCGCCGGAAGCCGCGATGCTCTTTAGTTTCAACAAGAAAAGCATCGCGGCTTCCGCCGCTCCCACAATCGATGCCTGCTTCTTCTTCGGCAGTGCGTAGGGCGCGTCGAGCGCGCGGCGCGAATCCCGCGAAACATCACGACACCCTCGCCCACCATCGAACCGCGGCACGCGCGGTGCGCGTACCGCGCTACTTCTTCTTCGGCAGGTACAGGTCGGTGATCGTGCCTTCGTAGACCTCGGCTGCCATGCCGACCGATTCGCTCAGGGTCGGATGCGGATGGATGGTCAGGCCGATGTCGGCGGCCTCGCAGCCCATCTCGATCGCGAGCGCGATCTCGGCGATCAGGTCGCCTGCATTCGGCGCGACGATCCCGGCACCGATCACGCGGTGCGAGGCTTCGTCGAAGATCAGCTTGGTGAAGCCCTCGGTGCGACCGATACCGACTGCACGCCCGGATGCCGCGTGCGGGAACTTGCCGACGCCGTATTTCACGCCCTGCTTCTTCGCTTCGGTTTCGGTGAGGCCGACCCAGGCGATCTCCGGGTCGGTATAGGCGACCGACGGAATCACGCGCGCGACGAATTCGCTCTTTTCGCCGGCGGCGACTTCCGCCGCAACCTTGCCTTCGTGCGTGGCCTTGTGCGCGAGCATCGGCTGGCCGACGAGGTCGCCAATCGCGAAGATGTGCGGCACGTTCGTGCGCATCTGCCGGTCGACCGCGATGAAGCCGCGATCGTTGACCTGCACGCCGGCCTTGTCGGCGCCGATCTTCGCGCCATTCGGCGTGCGGCCGATCGCGACGAGCACGCGGTCGAACAGCATCGGCTCGGGCGCCTTCTCTCCTTCGAACGTCGCCTTGAGGCCTTTCTTCTCGGCTTCGATCTTCGCGACCTTCACCTTGAGATGGATGCCCGCGTAGCGCTTCGCGAGGCGCTGCTGCAGCGGGCGCACGAGGTCGGGATCGGCACCCGGCATCAGTTGGTCCATCAGCTCGACCACCGTGACTTCGCTGCCGAGCGCATCGTAGACGCAGGCCATCTCGAGGCCGATGATGCCGCCGCCGACGATGAGCAGTTTCTTCGGCACGTCGGCGAGCAGCAGCGCGTCGGTCGAATCCATCATGCGCGGGTCGTCCCACGGGAAGCCCGGCAATTTCAGCGCCTGCGAACCCGCGGCGATGATCGCCTTCTCGAAGCGCACGAGCCTGGTGCCGTCCTTCGTCGCGACCTCGATCTCGTGAGGCGACACGAACGTGCCCGTGCCTTCGACGACGCGCACCTTGCGCTGCTTCGACATGCCGGCGAGACCGCCGTTCATCTGCGCAACGACCTTGTCCTTGTACGCGCGCAGCTTGCCGAGCTCGATCGTCGGCGCGCCGAACGTGATGCCGATATCCGCCGAATGCGCGGCCTCGTCGATCACGCGCGCCGCATGCAGCAATGCCTTCGACGGGATGCAGCCGACGTTGAGGCAGACGCCGCCGAGCGCGGCGTAGCGTTCGATCAGCACGGTGTCCTGGCCGAGGTCCGCGGCGCGGAATGCAGCCGTGTAACCGCCCGGACCGGAACCGAGTACGACGACCTGGCACTCGATGTCGGCCTTTCGGCCGCTAGCGGAAGCCGCTTTCGGTGCTGGCGCGGGCGACGCGGGTGCGCTTGCAGGTGTCGGCGCGGGCGCACCACTCGCGGGTGCCGCGGCAGGCGCCACCTTCGCGGCATTCGGCTCCACGGTCTCGATCACCGCAACGACCGCGCCCTCGGCGACTTCGTCGTTGAGCTTGACGCGGATTTCCCTGACCACGCCAGCGACGCTCGACGGCACTTCCATCGTCGCCTTGTCGGATTCGAGCGTGACCAGGCCCTGGTCCTTCGCCACGGTGTCGCCGACTTTGACGAGGATCTCGATGACCGGAACGCCCTTGAGGTCGCCGATATCGGGGACTTTGACTTCGATCGCGTTCGTCATGTCATCGTCCTCAGAGCAGCACGCGCCGCATGTCCGCGAGCACCTGACCGAGGTACGCGGTGAAGCGCGCGGCCGAGGCACCGTCGATGACGCGGTGGTCGTAGCTGAGCGACAGCGGCAGGATCAGGCGCGGCACGAACGCGGTGCCGTCCCAGTGCGGCTTCATCGACGACTTCGACACGCCGAGGATCGCGACTTCCGGCGCGTTGACGATCGGCGTGAACGCGGTGCCGCCGATGCCGCCGAGCGAGGAAATCGAGAAGCAGCCGCCGGACATGTCGGCGGGCCCGAGCTTGCCATCGCGCGCCTTCTTCGCGAGTTCGCCGGTTTCCTGCGCGATCTCGATAACGCCCTTCCTGTCCGCATCGCGCAGCACCGGCACGACGAGGCCGTTCGGCGTGTCGGCGGCGAAACCGACGTGGAAGTATTTCTTCAGCACGAGGTTCTCGCCGCTCGCATCGAGCGAGGCGTTGAACTCCGGGTATTTCTTCAGCGCGGCGACCACCGCCTTGATCAGGAACGCGAGCATGGTCAGCTTGATGCCGGCCTTCTCGTTTTCCTTGTTGAGCTGCACGCGCAACGCTTCGAGCTCGGTCACGTCGGCATCGTCGTGCTGGGTGACGTGCGGGATCATGACCCAATTGCGCGCGAGGTTCGCACCGGAGATCTTCTTGATCTTCGACAGCGCCTTCGTCTCGACCTCGCCGAACTTGGCGAAATCGACCTGCGGCCACGGCAGCAGGTTGAGGCCGCCGCCGACTGCACCGCCGGACGCCGCGCGCGGCGCGCCACCGCCGGCGAGGGCGGCCTTGACGTAGTTCTGCACGTCGTCCTTCGAAATGCGGCCCTTGCGCTCGCTGCCCTTCACGTGCGCGAGGTCGACGCCGAGTTCGCGCGCGAACAGGCGCACCGCCGGGCTCGCATACGGCACCTGGTCCGGCATCACCGCGCTCGCGTCGAACGCGACCGGCGGCGTACGCGGCGCGGCGGCATCACCCTTCGCCGGCGCGGGCGCAGGCGGCGCGGGATCGCTCTTCGCGGCGGGCGCGACCGCCGCGGCGGGTGCCGGCTTCGGCGCCTCCGCCGGCTTCGGCGCTTCGGCCTTCGACTCGCCGGCCTCGATCAGCGCAACGACGTGGCCCTCGGCAATCTCGTCGCCGACCTTGACCCTGACCTCGCGCACGACGCCGTCGAACGGCGCCGGCACTTCCATCGTCGCCTTGTCCGATTCGAGCGTGACCAGGCCCTGGTCGCGCGTCACCGTGTCGCCGACCTTCACCAGTACCTCGATGACGGGGACGTTGGTGTAGTTGCCGATGTCCGGCACCTTCGCTTCCTGGACAGCCATGCTTGCTCCGGATCCTGAGGCAGGTGTGCAAGTTTCGCCCATTTCGAGGTCCGCCGTCATGCGCAACGGCGCGCGCCGCGCACGCGAGTAGAATCCGCCGTCCCTCGCAGCCGCTCCGGAGTCCACGATGTACGTCCTCTACTACTCCCCCGGTACCGCCAGCATGGCGGTCCACCAGACCCTGCTCGAGCTCGACGTGCCGCACGAACTGCGCAAGCTCGACCTCGACGCCAACGCGCAGAAGAGCGCGGAATACCTGCGCCTCAATCCGAACGGCACCGTACCGACCCTGATCGTGGACGGCGCGCCCGTGTACGAATGCGCGGCCCTGCTCCTGCTGCTCGCCGAGCGCCATGCCGACGCCGCGCTCGCGCCGCGGCCCGGCGACCCGAAGCGCGCGGCGTTCCTGCAATGGATGGTGCACTTCGCCAACACGCTGCAGCCAGCGTATCGCCAGTGGTTCTATCCGCAGGACTTCGCACCGGCCGAACACGAGAAGGAATCGAAGGAGTTCGCACGCCGCCGCATCGAGGCGGTGTGGGACCGCCTCGAAGCACACCTCGCCGCGAACGGCCCGCACATCGTCGGCGAGCACTTCGGCATCGTCGACCTGTACGCGACCATGCTGATGCGCTGGTCGCGCAACATGCCGAAGCCGGCGACCAGCTGGCCGCATGTGGCCGCACTCGCGCAACGCGTCAAGGCACGCGCGAGCTGGAGGCGCCTGTACGACATCGAAGGCCTGACCGAGTGGGCGTGAGCCCCGTGTAGGGCGGTACGCGCGAAGCGCGTGCCGCCGACCCGCGCGCGCGGCGGCCTGCGGCGACACTAGTCGCGCGCGAACGCCTCGCGCGCTTCGTGCCGCCCTACTCCGCGACGCAGACGCGGTTGCGGCCGTCCTGCTTGGCGCGATAGAGCTCCGCATCGGTCGCGCGCATGAGGTCGGCGACGCCGGCCATGCCGGGCTTCCAGCACGCCACGCCGATGCTCACCGTGACCTTGCGAGGTCCTGCGCTGGCGTCCAGTTCGAGCGCCTCGATCGCGCTGCGCAGCCTTTCCGCGAAAGCCGCCGCTTCGCCGATGTCCTGTTCCGGCAGCACCGCGGCGAATTCCTCGCCGCCGATGCGCGCGACGATGAATTCGCCGCGCGCATTCGCCTGCAGCGACGCTCCCACCAGTTTCAGCACCGCGTCGCCGGCCGGGTGACCGTAGAGGTCGTTTACCGACTTGAAGTGGTCGAGGTCGATGATCAGCAAGGCGAGCGGACGCTGGTGGCTGGTCGTGCGCGCCAGTTCGCGCTCGAGCAGTTCGAGGAAATGGCGCCGGTTGTACAGGCCGGTCAACGGATCCATCGTCGCGAGCTGGTAGATCTCGTCGTGGTAGCGCGCCTCGACCGAGGAGCGCTCCATGAACTTCAGCACGCAGCTGCCGACCGTGATGTGGTCGCCGTCCTTGAGTTCCGCTTCGATGATCGGCTGGTCGTTGAGCAGGGTCTTGTTGGTCGAATCGAGGTCCTTGACGCGATAACCGCCCGGTCCTTTCCATACCTGCGCGTGCTGGCGCGAGACGCTGCGCTCGACGATCTGGAAGTCGCACTCAGGCGCGCGCCCGAAGACCAGCGCCTGCTCGCCGATGTCGATGCGCTGGCCGAGGCGCTGCCCCTGCAGCACGACGAGGCAGGCGTCGGATGCGCCGCGCAGTTCGAAGCCGCGCTGCGGCCGGATCGTGCGGCGCTGGGTGGTGCTGGAGTCGTTGTCGCGCGATTTCATGACGGTCGGGTTGCGTCGCGGCCTGCCATCAGCGCGAGTGTACGCGAAGACACCGGGGACGCGACCACGGGCGCTGGCAATTGGCGGCCAAATCCATAGACTGCGACGCGGACAGGGGGCACGCCATGCACACCAACAGCAGTGATGCCACCGAATTCGTCGCCGTCGCCGCCGCGGCGGGACCGGACCAGACCCTCCTGCCCGGCACGAAGATCGATGCCTACGTGATTCGCGGCGTGCTCGGCGAAGGCGGCATGGGCCGCGTCTACCTCGCCGAGCAGATGCGACCGGTGCACCGGGAAGTCGCGCTGAAACTGATCCGCGAGCAGGTGTCGAGCCCGCTTGCGCGCGCGTACTTCGACGTCGAGCGGCAGGCGCTGGCGCAGATGCAGCACCCGGCCATCGCGCAGGTTTTCGACGCCGGAACCACCGAGCAGGGACACCCCTATCTCGCGATGGAAGTGGTCGAAGGCAGCCCGATCACGCGCTTCTGCCGCGACGAGGGCTTGCGCCGCGACGAGCGCCTCGCACTGTTCGCGCGCGTCTGCCATGGCGTGCAGCATGCGCACCAGAAGGGCATCATCCATCGCGACCTGAAACCGGCGAACGTGCTGGTGCGCCGCGTCGACGGCACGCCGATGCCGAAAATCATCGATTTCGGCATCGCGATCGGCGGTGTCGCCGGCAGCGATGGCGTCGCGGCGCAGGCGACCGCGACCGATCGCGCCGGCACCAGCCTGTACATGAGTCCGGAACAGGCCGGCCCGCAGTCGCGCGGGATCGACACGCGCAGCGACGTCTACTCGCTCGGCGTGATGCTGTACGAAGTGCTGACCGGGGCCGATGCGGCGGCGCTGACATCGATCGCCCATCATTCGACCCGCCCGCTGCACGAGACGCTGCTGGCGGCGATCGACAGCGACACAAGCGTGGCACAGGCGGCGGGAACCTCGGGCGCGCTGCTGCAAGCCTCGCAGCACCTGCCGCAGGAGCTGCGCGCGATCCTGCGCAAGGCACTCGCGCTCGACCGCGCCGATCGCTACGACTCCGCCGCTGCACTCGCCGACGACCTCGAGCGCCTGCGTGAGCATCGCCCGCTGCGGGCGATGCCGGCGACGCGCTGGTATCTCGCGCGAACGTTCATCCGTCGCCATCGCTTCGGCCTCGCCGTGAGCGCGCTGATCGCCTGCTCGCTGATCGCCGGCATCGCACTCGCACTTGGCGGCATGGCGAGGGCGCGCGAGTCGGCGGCACGCGCCACGCTGGAAGCGGCAAAGGCGGAACAGGTCGCGGACTTCACGCGCGGCATGCTGGCCGGCATCGACCCGAACCGCGCCAAGGGCATGGACCGCAGCCTCATGCGCCTGGTTCTTGATTCGGCCGCGGAGCGCGCCGGTCGCGAGCTTGCGACGCAACCCCCGGTTCGCGCGTCGATCGAACGCACGATCGGCGACAGCTACGCCTCGCTCGGCGACTATGCGATCGCGCAGCGCCATTTCGAGGCCGCGATCGAAGCCGGCGAACAGGCGCACGCGACCGTCGCGCAACGGGCGCGCGCGAAGGCGCGCGCGGCGACCAACCTCGCCAACTACGACAAGGCGAGCAACGCGCTCGAGTTGGCGCAGCAGGCGTTCGCGCTCGCGAGTTCCCTGCCGACCGGGGATCGCGATCGCCTGGAGGTCGAATCGACGCTCGGCTCGATCGAGGGCCTCGCCGGCAAGCCCGAGGAGGCGCGCACGCGCCTGCGCCGCGTGCTGGGCGAGCAGCGCCGCCTGCTCGGCGATGAAAGCGAGGACGTGCTCACGACGATCGACAGCCTGACCTCGGTCGACATCGACACCGCCCATCTCGATGAAGCGCGCCCGTTGCTCGAGGAAATGCTCGCGCAACGGCGCAAGCAATACGGCGACGAGCACTCGAAGACGATCGACGCGATCAACGGCCTCGCGATCGTCGCGCTGGAACAGAAGCGCTACGCCGACGCGGAGAAGCTGCTTGCGCCGCAATTGCCGACGCTTGAACGCGTGTTCGGCAAGGATCATCCACTGACGATGCGCCTGGTCAGCAACCTCGGCGGCGCGATCCGCCAGCAGGGTCGCAACGAGGACGCCCGGCCGTACTACGAACGCGTCGCGGCGCTCGCGCTCAAGCTGTACGGGCCGGCGAACCCATCGACGGTGATCGCCGAGTCGAACCTCTCCTTGCTGTTGCGCGATACCGGCGACCTCGCCGGCGCGGAAGCACACGCACGCACGGCGGTGTCGAACGGCGACATCGCATTCGGCGACAACGCGATGCGCGCGATCATGCATCGCGAACTGGCGACCGTGCTGTTGCGCGAACGCAAGTTCGACGAGGCTGAAAAGGAACTCGGCGTCGCATGGGACGTGTTCACCCATGCCGAGGGGTTCGGGCCGGCACATCCACGCGCACAGGATGTCGTCGACACGTTCGTCGAGTTGTACGACGCGTGGGGGAAGCCCGCGAAGAAGGCGGAATGGGGCGCGCGCAAGAGCGCGCCCGCGGCAAAGGGCGGCTAGCGAGCCGAAGGACGCGGGTCGTATATCGGCACCGGTAGTTCGACTTCGCGGAGCTTCGCTCCGCGTGCCCGACGCGAACGGCTCAGGAACCCGCGTGCCCTCAGCGCCGCAACCTATCCTCCGTTCACCGGCACCGCAGGCGCGGAGTCGAAGGGCCTCGCAGCCAGCGGGTTTCGACTCCGCTCGCTGTCGAAGCAGCTGCGCTCAACGCGAACGGATGAGGGGAACCCTTTCGCGGCTTATGGCAATGGCGCGTTCGCAGTGTGGTTGTCCTGGTGTTCCTTCAGCCACAGCATCGAGCCATGCACGCGGTCGTAGCCGCTCGGGTGGTCGTAGAACAGGATTTCCTCGAGGGGTCCCGGGCGCAGCTTGCGATAGGTGCTGAGGCGCATCGCCGCCATCGCGAAACCATTCGGCTCGCCGGCGGCGTTGAGGCCGAACGCATCGGCCTCGGCTTCGGCCTGGCGGATCATCGAATTCGTCAGCGGCGTCACCAGCAGGAAGAACAGCGAGAGGATCGCAATCGCCAGCGGCAGTGCGGCGGGGTCGGCGCGATCGCGCAATCCCAGGCGGCCACCCCAGCGCGCAAGCGCGCGATCGAACGTGCAGTGCACCACGAAAAAGCCAAGCAGCAGGATGAGGCTGAGGTAGACCGTCAGGCGCAGGCCGTGGTTGAGCACGTAATGACCCATCTCGTGGCCCATGACTGCCTTGATTTCCGCCGGCGAGGTCTTGTCGAGCAGGTTGTCGTTGAGCGCGACGCGCGTGGTGCCGAGGAAGCCGGACACGTTTGCGCTGATGCGCGTGGTCTGCCGCGAGGCATCGAACTCGACCACGTTGTCGGTCGGGATCCGGTTCGCGCGCGCCAGCGACAGCACCGCCTCGCGCACCGCGCCTTCGCGCAGCGGCTTGTAGTCATTGAACAGCGGATCGACGAACACCGGCGCGAGCATGATCAGGAACAGGATCAGCACGAACGCGCCGCCGCTCGCCCAGATCCACCAGCGCGCGCCGGCGCGGCGCACCGCGCCGTACAGCAGCGCAAGCACGGGAGGCACGATCACCAGCGATACCAGCAGACCCTTGGCCTGGTCGCCGAACCACGCGCCGAAGTCCTGCGTCGCGAGGCCATAGGCATGCTCGCGGAAATATCCCTGGTAGATCGCGAGCGGCAGGCTGAGCAGGAAGCCGGCGAGCAGCCACGGGAACGCGTAGATCAGCGGTTGCAGCCAGCGTCGGCGCGTGATTCGTTCGGCGAAATCGCGCATGCGTCGCGACAACCCGCTCCACAGCAGGATCGCAGCGACCGCGAGACCGTACAGCGTTCCCCACAGGGTCAGCCAGTAGTTGCCCTCGAAATAGTCGTCGGACAATTTGCGCTGTTCCGGCGAGAGCAGCGCGAGATACGCCTCGGTCGCCTTGTCGACATCGAACGCCGGGCCCGGTCGCGCCGCATCGGGAATCTGCAGGCCGGGTGGCAGGTCGCGCACGAGGGGGGCATCGGCATGCGCAAGGGAGATTCCGATCCAGATCGACAACACGATCGCGATACCGCGCAGCAAATGCCTCATGACGCTCCCCTGGCAGACGGACACATGCGCCCGAAGCGTTGCAGCGTCCGCGATCGTTGCCGCAGCGTCAACCGCCAGAGGTCGTAATGCCGCATCGGCATCGACCGCCCGGAAGTCTCAGCGTCCTGCCTGCACCGCCTGATCGCAAGCAGCAGGCGCATCGTTGGGGACACTCGCAGGCGGGAGTCTCTTCGACAGTGCCCGCGCCTGATCATATTCGTCTCTCGCATAGTCGAACTTCGCCAGCACCGCGACCGCCGAACGCGCGCATGCGGCCGCGCGAGCAAGGTCGCCCGTGGCGGCATCGAGCTGCGCTTGCGCCAGATCGATGCTGCCGACGATGCGTCTCGCGGGATCGCTGTCGACGTGCGCATTCGCGCGCGCCTGTCCGATCAGGCCCTGCACCTCGTCGTAGCGATGCATGCCGAGCAGGAGCCTGGCCACGATCAGCGGTCGCTTGCCATCGTCGACCGGAACCGATGAGGGGCGCTCGGCCACACGCACCAGCATGCGCCGGTATGCAGCGAGCGCGAGCTCGGACTGGCCGAGGCGCTCGTAGGTTTCGCCCAGCGCCTGCAGCGTATTGGGACTGCCGAGATCGTCGAGCGCGGGCGCCGCATCGAAAATCTCCAGCGCGTGCTGCAAGGTCGGCACGGCAGCAGCGGGGTTGCTGGTATGCGATTGCGCGACGCCATACCAGGTCAGGGTACGTGCATAGCGCGGGCTGCGCTCGCCGAATACCTTCGCCACGCGCGGCACCAGCTCCTGCATCAGCGCCGCCTGCTCTTCGTAGCGGTCGAGATTGGAGAAGGTTATCGCGAGCGTCTGTCCCGCCTGCAGGGTGCGCGGATGTTCCCGGCCGAGGCCAGCCTCGAGGGTGCGAAAGCTGCTCTCGATCAGCGGCAATGCATCCGCATCCCGATCGAGTGCGCTGAGCGCGATTGCATACATCATCTTCGCCATCGCGGTTTCTGCGTGCGTGTCCCCGAGCACGGCACGGTCTTCGTCGAGTACGCGATGCAACGCCTCGGCCGACTCTGCGCGTCGACCGCTGCCGTACAGCACGGAGGCGCGATAGCGCGCGATGCGCAGGCGCAGTTCCGCGTGCGAATCGTCGTCGACGAGCAGCGCCAGCGCTTCGTCGAACATCGGCAGCGAGCGCGCCGATTCGGTGTATTCGAGCGTGTAGGCGAGATTGCCGATGGCCTGCGCCAGGATCGAGGCGTCGCCAGCGGGTTCGCGCAATGCGGGTACCGCGGTCTCCAGCAAGGCCCGCGCCTGGGCGAATTCGCCACGCTCGATATGGATCGCGCCCAGTGTCGCCGCCAGTTCCGCGCGCAGCGTCTTCGGCATCTGGCGATCATCGACGATGCGTTGCGAGCCTCGTTGCAACAGGTCCTCGACCGTCGGCACGTGGCCCTGATGCGTCGCCGGTTGCGCTTCGCCAAGCAGGCCGGTGAGGAATCCCAGACTCGCGCGCGCACGTTCCGCCTGGGTCGCCGCCGCGGCGGCAGCGGCGCGCGCAATATTGCCTTCGCGCGCGAGTTGCGACCCGAGCAACGCCAACGTGAGCGCAGCCGCGATGCAGGCGGTGGTGACCCAGGGATGCCGCGTGACCGCCAGGCGGAGGCGATAGCTCCAGCCGCCGTCGCGAGCCGCCACCGGTCGGCGCGCCATGCGCGCACGAACGTCATCGCGCAGTGCAGCCACCGACGGATAGCGCGATTCGATGTCGTCGTGCGTGCACTTGGCGATGATCGATGCAAGATCGGCTTCGGCGACGGCGGCACCCGCCAGCGGCGCGCACTCGCCTGCATGCGCATCGGCCCGCGTCGCGTCGAGGCCTGTCGATTCGAGGGCGCGCCATCGACCCGTGCAAACCAGGGCATGCAACAACAGGCCAAGCTGGAAAACGTCCGATGCCGTGGTGACCACTTCGCCGCGTGCCTGTTCGGGGCTGGCCCAGCCGGGCGTAAGGGCCTGCGGCGCACCTGTGCCCGCGTCGGCAAGCGCGGCAATGCCGAAGTCGAGCAGCTTCACCCAGCCGTCCGCCGAAACGAGGATGTTGGCGGGCTTGATGTCGCGGTGGACCACGAGTCGCTGGTGCGCGAATGCCACCGCGTCGCAGACCTGCACGAACAAGCCGAGGCGTTGCTGCAGGTCGAGGCCACGTTCGTGCACGTGCCGGTCGATGCGCAAGCCCTCGATGCGCTCCATCGCGAACCACAACCAGCCGTCGTCGCTCTGCCCACCGTCGATGAGGCGCGCGATATGCGGATGATCGAGCGCCGCGAGCAGGCTGCGCTCACGCCGGAACAGTTCCTGGATCCCGCTCGCCTGCGCATTGCCGCGCACGAACTTGAGCGCAACCTGCTGCGCGAAGCCGCCGTCGACGCGTTCGGCCAGATACACCACGCCCATGCCGCCGCGTCCGAGTTCCCGTTCGACGCGGAACGCTCCGATGCGCTGCCCCGTTACCGCCGGCTCCACTGCGGCCCACTGCTGGGCCAGGCGTGCGAACAAGCGCCCACGCAAGGCGCCACCGGGTTCGAGAAAATCAGGCGCTTCGATCACGTCGGCACCTCGCACCCGCAGGTCAGGCTTCCAGTTCGGCTCGCAGCCATTCACGCGCCAACTGCCAGTCGCGTTGCACGCTGCGCAGGCTGGTCTGCATCGCCTCTGCCGTCTCTTCCTCGGTAAGCCCTGCGAAGAAGCGGCACTCGACCACGCGCGCCCGGCGCTCGTCCAGACGCATCAGCGCGCCGAGCGCATCGTCGAGTGCCGCGTAGCGTTCGGCTTCGCGCAACTCCGCGGCGTCCACCTCATCCAACGCAAGAGCGCGCTCACCCCCGCCACGCTTCTGCGCCAGGCGCTCGCGCGCGTAGTCGACGATGACCTGGCGCATCACGCGGGAAGCCAGCGCGAAGAAGTGCCCGCGGTCGTTCGGGGCGACGGCGCCGCTCATGCGCAGGTAGCATTCGTGCACCAGCCCGGTGGTGCCCATGGTCTGTTCGCGCCACTGGCCCGCGAGCTGGCGGTGCGCGATATGCCGCAGGTCCGCGTAGATCGCGGCGGCGAGTTGCTGCCGCGCAGCGGCATCGCCGGCCCCGGCCAGCACCAGCATCTGCGTGATGTCCCCGTTGCTGCCCATCTCCGCCCCCGGGCCTGCCACTGCGGCGGGCGACTTCGGCCGTTACGCCGTTGCGCCGTCCGCTGGATCGATTGTAGCCGGCTGCCAGTGCGTGGCGGGTTTCGCCGTCGTTTGTCGTTGGGGCAAGCATCCGCAACGCCAGGGGAACGTCGTGAAACCTTGCAAACGCATTGGCCGGTGCATCGGAAGTCTCGTCGCAGCCCTCATCGTCGCGCAGGCCGGTCGCGCGCATGCCGGCTGCACGATCTACGTCAGCGATACGGACGATGCCGAGGAACCGTTCTGGAGTGCCTCCGGCGGCAGCGACGACAGGATGCTTTTCCGCGAGGCCGTCGAAGTCGGTTACGGAGACGCGCGCTGCTACACGAGCTTCGAAATGGCACGCATCGAGGGCGGCAACTTCGTCCATGATCCGATCTTCTGTGCTAGCACGGACAATTCGCGCAATTGGCGCCTTTCATTCTCCAATCCGGGCTGCGGCCCCAACGACGGCGACACGATCCGTTTCTGGGACGCCATCCGCGGCGGCACGCAGATCACCTTGTCCTACGGATTCGTGCGGCTCGATCCACGCGACAGCATCGATGGGGGAGCCTTCGAAGCGGGCGCACGCCCGAATATCGCGCTGCACGGCGCCCCGACGTGTCCGGTCTTGCAATCCGGCGCGATCGTCACGGGCTTCCCTGTCTCGATCAGTGCGGACTACGCCACCGGGACCATCGGCAACCTGTATGTGGAAGGATTTTGCGGCTTCGGCATCTGGGCCCCCCGAACGAACGGCTTGCGCGTGCGCAACATCGTGTTCTCGTCGATCAGCGGCAATGCGGTCGGCGGCGGCACTGCGCTGATCCTCGGACAACTGGAAGGCACCTCGGACGAGAACGACAAGTGCGTGCGCGGGGTGCAGATCGGAGGCACCGGCAGCGGCCAGCAGAACTATTTCTTCGATATTGCGGGGCACGCGATCAGCGCCTGGGACACCTGCACCGGCGACCTGTCCGATCGCAACAACAAGTTGTTCAACAACTACATCGGCCAGTGCGAGGCATTGGATACCGGCCCCGGTCTCGAGGCGTGCCCCGACGGCACGCCGAACCAGGGCATCGGGGGCAGCGGCATTCGCATCGTCGACACCAACGACACCATGGTCGGCGGCGCGGGCCCTGGTGAAGCCAACTACATCGCGCGCGCGGCGATGGGCGTCGACATCTACGGCAACAATGCGGCCCGGAATGCGGTGCGCGGCAATCGCATCGGTGTCTCGCGGCAAGGCGATTTCGCGCGCGGAAACGGCACCGGCGTGCGGATTTCCGGCGGCGCGGACAACAACATCGTCGGCGGCACCGGCGCCGGCGAAGGCAACACGATATCCAGCAACACTTCGCGCGGCGTGACCATTGACGGCGCCGGCACCAGCGGCAACCGCGTCAGCGGCAACGTGATCGGCCTGACCACGGCGCGCACCCAGCTGCGCCCGAACGGCGACGGCATCGGAATCACCGGCGGCGCCGATGGCGCGCAACTGGATCACAACGTGATCGCAGGCAACACCTTCTGGGGCATTTACGTCAATGGCGGCAGCGCGCATCTCATCGACGACAACGTCATCGGCCTGCGCGGCGGCGCCAACGACCCCAACGACAACAACCCCGCGGCAAACGGCAATGGCGGCGTATGGATCAACGATGTCGGCGGCAACACGGTGGGGCCCGGCAATCGTATCGCCGGCAACCAGGGGCCCGGCGTGCTCGTCGCCGGAGAGAATGCCGATGGCAATGTGATCAAGGGCAACGTGATCGGACTCGACAACGGCAACAGCGCGGTCGCCAACAGTGGCCCCGGCGTCTACATCCTGGCCGGTCCCGACGACAGCGTCGTCGGCGGTGCCGCGCTCGCAGACGGCAACATCATCGGCGGCAACGGTGGCGCCGGAATCCATGTGAGCGGCAACACCACCGATGCCACGACGATCCGCTACAACTTCGTCGGCACCGACCGCAGCGGCAACGTCGCGCGCGCCAACGGCGTCGAGGGCGTGCGCCTCGACCAGGGAGCGAGCCATGCGGTCGTCCGCCAGAACCTGGTCTCCGGCAACGTCAACGACGGCATCAAGCTGGAGACGGGCGCGAACGGCAACCTGGTCGTTCTCAACCAGATCGGTTTCTCGGTCGGCGGCGCGGCGCTTCCGAATGGCGCTTCCGGCATCTCGCTGCTTTCCGCCGCGCACGACAATACGATTGGCGATGCCAGCTCGCCCTTTATGATCAACTACATCGCCGGCAATACGGGGACCGGCGTGTTCGTCGCCGATGCCGGCACGGCGCACAATATCGTCGGGGAGAACCTGATCGGCGTGAGCGGCCTCCCGAACGGCACCGGCGTCTTCGTGACTGCGGGGGCCGTCGACACGCAGATCCTCGGCAACGTGATCGAAGGGAATACCGGGAACGGCGTCGCGATAGCGGGCAGCGGCACCATTGGCAATCCGGTGGTCGACAACCTGATCCGCGGCAACGGCGCGCTCGGCATCGATCTTGGCGCAAACGGCGTCACCCTGAACGACGCAGGCGACGGCGATGGCGGTCCTGACAACCAGCAGAACTTCCCGAGCCTCGACAACGTGATCGTCGGCACGAACTCGGCGACCCTGACAGCCAGCCTTTCCAGCCAGCCGAACCAGACCTACCTGCTGACGTTCTACCGCAGCGATCATTGCGATCCGAGCGGATACGGCGAAGGTCAGGTCAGGCTCGGTTCGGCGACCCTGCATACCGGGGCCAATGGAGTTGGCAGCATCAGTGGCCTGTTGTACAGCGTGCCGAACAGCCAGACCCGGCAGAGCTGGGGCTCCGCGATCGCGACCTCTCCAGGCGCCGATACGTCGGAATTCTCACGCTGCGTGGCGCTTTCAGACAAGATCTTCGGTGACGGTTTCGACAGCCCGGCGACCTCCAACGTCCTCGAAGCGGATGCGCAAGAGGAGACAGCGCCAGCGGATGATGCCTCGGGTCTCGACGGAATCCAGGCGGCTATCGAAATGCATGCGGACGGCTCATCGTCGATCTCGCTGCGAATCGCGAACACCACAGGCGCAAAGCTGCCCGAACAGGTCATCGGCGCGACGGTATCGGGGCTGGCCGTGGTGGATGGGCTTCGCGCAAGCGTGGGCCGTTGCGCGCTTGCAGGTCGCATGGAATGCCGATTGCCCGCACTGGCGGCGGGGTCCGAGGCCACGATCGAGTTCCGTCTGGATCCGGTGCAATCGACCAGCACGACGTTGTCGGTCGTACGCGAGGTGCATGGAGCAACGGTATTGCGCAAGCGCTACTCCGCGACCGCCGCGGACTCCCCAGGATCGCCCGATGCGTCCAACGCGGCCAAGGGCGAGTGATTTCATCCCTGGTCAAGTTCGCGGTGTTCGCGTCACTACGGATGCCGCCGCAACGGCCGCCCACGGGCGGCCGTTGCGCCTGTTGCCAGGGTCGGACTACTTGTGGATCGTGCCGGCCTTCTCGATCGTGAAGCCACCGACGCTGACACCCAGTTCGACGCCTTCGCCGGAACCGGCCAGCGCGAGCGAGACGGTGCCCTTCGACAGCACCTGCGCGGTGCCGGACTTCACTGCGCCCGCGCTCACGTCGCCTTGCGCATAGGTACCGAGTACGTCATTGATGTTGTGCACGTCGGTGAAGCGGCCGTGACCGTTGTCGATGTGCGACTTGCCGACCGTGATCCCGCCGCCCTTGGCGGAGATGTCCACGGCCATCGATTCGCCGTTCTCGCACGACACCGTGCCGTGGCCTTCTGCGTGCTTGAAGATCAGCGACCAGCCGGTCAGCGAGAAACTCAACTTGCAGTCGAGGTTGGCCGGCGCCGCGTGCGCCTGGGCGGTACCGAACAGGGCGAGCGCGAGGCCGGCGCCGAGCAGGGGAAGAGTGCGTTGCTTCATGGCCTGAGTTCCTTGAGTTTGGACCGGGCGCAGTCTCTGCGCAGTCGCCTGAACGGAACGCGACCTGCGTGGCGCACACTCAGTAACGGGTCAGTTTCGACCACGCAAGCAGTTCGCGCCAGCACGCGAGCTTGTGTGCGCGCGTGAGCGAGGCGTTGGCCGGACTCGTCGATGGCAGCGCGAGCACCTGCGGCATGCGCGCGGCATCGATATCCGGCGCGATGCGGCGCCTGAATACCTGCAGCGCCTTTGCGCCATTCAGCGCGATCGCGGCAATGGTCGGTTCGCGCGCGAGCAGGCCCGCGATGTCGTTCGGCACTTCGCTCGCCACGAGGATGTCGCTGTCGAGGCTGCCACGTCGCTCGCACCGTTCCAGCACATCCCAGATGCCGACACCTCGCGCATGCAGGCGCGCGATGCGCTCGGCATAGTCTAGCTGGGGACCGGCATCGAACAGTTCGCCCATGAACGGCCAGAACAGGTTCTGCGCATGGCCGTACGACTGGCGCAGCGCCAGCGAGGCAAGGCTCGGCACGGTGCCGAGCACGAGCACGCGGCATTCGGCGCCGATCTGCGGCGGAAAGCTCTCGACGTGCGGCGACGCGTCGGTGGCAGCGACGACCGGCGCATCGGCGCTGCGGGGGCCCGACATCGGTGACGCGGAATCAGTCGGTGGCTTTCTTGAGCGCGGCAAGGTCGGCCAGCACCTGTTTGGAGTTTTCCTTCGGATCGACGTCCTTGTAGCGCCTGGCCACCTTGCCGTCCGGATCGATCAGGAACGTCTCGCGGCGCGCGTAGCTGAAGCCGAGCTTCGAGGTCAGCACGCCATACGCCTTCGCGGTTGCCCGGTCCGCGTCCGACAGCAGGCGGAACGGCACGTGGTACTTCTCGGCGAATTCCGCATGCGACGCGACGTCGTCGAGGCTGACGCCGAACACGTCCACGCCGGCCTTGCGCAGCGCAACGATGTCGTCGCGGAACGTGCACACCTCGGTGGTGCAGCCGGGGGTGAAATCCTTCGGATAGAAATACAGCACGACCCACTTGCCGCGCTCCTGCGCCAGCGTGTGCCAATCACCCTTCTGGTCCTGCAGGCGATAGTCGGGAGCGACCTGCCCTGCTTCCGGTCCCGTGATGGCGGGCTCGTCCGCGCCGAACGACGGCGCGGCGAGCAGCAGGAACAGGAAGCCAAGTACGCTGGCGCGCTTCACGGGAACGACCTCCATCAAACGGAACGGTGTGGCGACGCGATCGACACAGTCTACGCCTGCCCTCGCCGGAAACCGGCGCTCGCCGCGAATCCATTCAGGACGAGTACGCTATGAATGGCGGCGAAGTGGAGCCGGCCAATGGCGAACATGGTCCTCAAGCATCTGTACCACGCGCGCGGCAGCGACGGGAACGACTACGAGATCCATGTCTATGTCGAACCGGCGAGCCATGAGAACGCGCACATCGAGCGTCTCGCAAAAGTCTGCCTGGCCGATGGCGGCGAACTTCGCGTGCTGTCGAAAAGACACTACCGGATCGTCGCGAGCGGGATCACGCTCGAGGCGCACGATCCGGGCGCGGTGTAGGGTCGACCCGCCCGCCGGTCTGGAACGCGAAGGGCGGAAGACCGAATCGTCGGGCCGGGGCCCGCGCTACTTCCTTGCAAGCGGCGGAAACTTCGCGGCGTCGTAGCCGCCGACTTCGAACACCAGAGTGCGCGCCGGCTTGCCCTTCTCGGTCACCTCGACGCTGAATTTCTGCGTGTCGGCGAGCCTGGCGATGAAACCCTTGTCGTCCTTGATGAACAGTGCAGGTTCGCCGGTATCCGGCAGGTACGCCGCGACCTTCTGCGGCTTGTCGTCGAACTTCGCCGCGAGGTTGCACACGCCGCGACACTCGAAGCCCTTGCCGCCACCGAACAGGTACACGCTCTGCCCCCACGCGGAATGCCGACGCAGGATCAGTCGCACGCGCTTGTCGGCGGTAGCATCGCTGCTGTAGATCGACGCGGTCACCTGGTCGCCGCCGGATTCCTTGCCGGCCTGGTAGCTCCACAGCGCGACGAGGCGGCGATGCGTGACCGCAGCCGTGGCTTTCGCGCTGACGCCGGCAAGATCCTTCTGCACTTCCTGCGCCGCCGCGGTTCCCGGGTATTTCTCGACGATCTCCTTGCCGACGGGTGCCGCGAATTCCCATTGCTGTTGTTGCAGCATCTGGCGCCAGGCTTCGAGCGCCTTCGCCTGTTGCGCGTCGGCGACCGGCGCCGGCGCGGCATTCGTCGACGGTGGCTGCGACGGTGAACACGCGGCGAGCAGAGCCGCAGCCAGCACGAGGGAAATACGACGACGCATGCGGTTCGCTCCGGTGGAAGGCACCGGCCATCCTACCCGCATGCGTCGACTCGCGCCGCGCCCATCAATAACGCCGGCACGGATCGCGACCGGCATTCCTGTCGTAGGTCGAGACCGACTCGTCGTGCTCGTGGCCGCGGCGCCCGATCGATCCGGCGCGGGCGAGCCGGCGACAAGCCTCGGCGCGCGGCAGCGGCGTTGCCGACACCTTGACCGGCTTCGCGCCCTGCTTGCGCGATCCGGCCGCAGCGCGAGGATCGGGAATCGACTTCGGACAGCGCGCATGGCGATAGAACACTTCGCCCCCTGCGCCCCGGCATTCCCACGACATGACCTCGCGCACGCGTGCGGCGCGTGTCGGCCTGCGCGTCTTGTGCTCGCGCTCTCCCCTGCCCATTGGGGCGCGGGAATGGTCGGAAGCGGGCGCCGCCGCCGGCGCCGCCAGCAACTCGATCTGCGACTGTTGCTGCGTCACCGCGCACACGCGGTCCTGGTATGCAATGTGGCCCTGCGTGTCGCGGCACTTGTACACCGAGGCCGCCGACGACGAGGTGGCCGCGACCAGCGCGAATGCGGCGAACATCCGCGCGAGTGCCGTGCCGTTGCGCCCGATGGCGTCCATGCCGGTCTCCCTCCCTGTGCCGAGCGCGCATGCTCGCGCATGCGCCGCGGGTGCGCGATGGCAGGATCGCGCGACGTCGCGTAGGAAATCGTCGCGACTGCCTCGCCGCCGTTGCGTGGTAGTAGCATCGCGACCACTCCCACCTGGCCCGCGATGCGCAAGTTCATCCACATCGACATGGACGCGTTCTACGCGTCGGTCGAACAGCGCGACGATCCCGCCCTGCGCGGTCGCCCGGTCGTGGTCGCCTGGCGCGGCGCGCGCTCGGTGGTGTGCGCGGCGAGCTACGAGGCGCGCACGTTCGGCGTGCGCTCGGCGATGCCGGCCGTGCGCGCGGAACGCCTGTGTCCGGACGCGGTCTTCGTGCCGCCCGACTTCGCGCGCTACAAGGCGGTGTCGCAACAGGTGCGCGAAATCATGCTGCGCCACACCGACCTGGTCGAGCCGCTGTCGCTCGACGAAGCGTATCTCGACGTGACCGAACCGAAATCCGAGCTGCCGAGTGCGACCGCGATCGCGCGCGCGATCCGCGCGCAGATCCGCGAGGAGACGCAGCTCACCGCTTCCGCCGGCGTCGCGCCTGCGAAGTTCCTCGCCAAGATCGCCTCCGACTGGCGCAAGCCGGATGGCCTGTTCGTGATCCGGCCGGACGAGGTCGATGCGTTTCTCGCGCCGCTTCCGGTCGCGCGCATCCACGGGGTCGGCAAGGTCATGGACGGCAGGCTGGCCGCGCTCGGAATCCGCACCGTCGGAGAACTGCGCGCGTTCGATCCGCTCGCGCTCGAAGCGCGCTTTGGACGTTACGGCCGACGCCTGTCGGAACTCGCGCACGGCATCGACCACGGCAAGGTTCGGCCGGACCGGCCGACCCAGTCGATCTCTTCGGAGGACACGTTCGCGACCGACGTGCCGCTGGGCGAGACGGAAGCCGTGATCCGCGATCTTGCCGCCAGGACGTGGGCAGCGACGCGCCGTACCGAACGCATCGGCCGCACCGTGGTGCTGAAACTGAAGACACGCGAATTCCGCATCCTTACCCGCAGCCGCACACCGGATGTGGCGCCGCGTTCGGCCGACGAACTGGCCGCGATCGCGCTGGCGTTGCGCGATGCGGTCGAGCTGCCGGCGATGACCCTGTACCGCCTCGTCGGCGTCGGCCTAGCGAACTTCCACGACCCCGACGACACGCCGGGGCAGGCGGCACTTTTCGATGCCTGAAGGTCATGCCTGCATCCTGCTTCGTGCTCCACAAGAGCGTGCGGATCTGCTCTTGTAGCGCCGTGCTTGCTCCGCCGCCTTGTTCTTGCATTCCACGAGCCGGGCAAGCCCGGCTCCACCAGCAAGCGCTCGGCCCTCAGCGGATCTGCACCTGCGCGCCGTGCCAGAGCGCGACGCAGGCATGACACAGCTTCGCCAGCGCGGGCTTCGCTGCTGGCGCTGGCGGGACGACGGCGGGCTTGCGCGCGCCACGCACGGTCAGCGCGACACCGACGAGCGTGAGTGCGCCACCCGCGATGGCGAGCGTGCCCATGGTCTGGCCGAGCCACAACCACGCGATCAGGCCGGCCAACAGCGGTTGGCCGTACAGGAAGCTCGACACCACCGACACCGGCGCGCGCGACAACGCGAAGCTCCACGCGATATAGCCGAGGATGGTCGGACCAACCCCGAGCCAGATCGCGCTGGCGATCTGCGGTGTCGATGCGAGCGCGATCTTCTCCGGCAGGTGCAGGCCGAACGGCAACAGGCCGAGCGTGCCGACGAAGATGCTCGCGGCGGTGAAGCCGAGCGGCGTGGTCCGTTGCAGCAGGGGCTTCTGCCCGACGAAGTAGATGCTGGTGACCAGCACGGACACGAGCACGAGCAGGGCCATCGGCTCGAAGCGGATCGCGCGGCCCGAACCGAGCGTAACCAGCAGCGCACCGGCGAACGCGACTGCGAGGCCGACCAGGATGCGCGCGCCGAGCGATTCGCCGAGGCGCAACGCCGCAAGGGCCGCGGTGACACCGGGCGCGAGCGAGACGATGACCGCCGCAGAACCGGCCGGCACGCGCGTCATCGCATAGCCGAGCGACAGCTGGTAAACGGTCATGCCGAGCAGGGCCAGCACGATGACCGCCAGCCAGTCGCGGCGCGGCGGCAGCTTGATCACGCCGAACGCGACCGGCAGCGCGAAGATCAGCGAGGCGACGAGGAAGCGCAGCAGCGCAAGCTCGGCCGGCGAGAACGCCTGCAAGCCGTAGGAGATCGCCGCGAACGCGGACGACCAGACCACCAGCGTGAACGCGGCCGCGATCAGCGGCAGCGCGGTGACGGACGGACGCACGGAGAGGTTCATGATGGCGTGCTCAGCAATGCAGTGCGGCGGCCGCGGGCGCCGGCTCGCGCGGGGTCGGTGTGGCGACACGCGGCGCCGCCGCAGCGTCGGCGGCAGGATCGGCAAGCGCCGGCGACGGGCGCGTCGGCGCCCACGAGATCGGCTCGACCGGGTAGCCGTGCAGGCCCAGCAAGCCGGCGGCGATACCATTCAATTGCTTCAACATGGCGCTCTCTCCCATCAGGTTGCGGTGCGGCGTTGGAGGCGACAAGATAGGCCTCATACGCGTGTTCCGGTAGCGACATGTTTGATAGTCAGGCTTGAGGAATTTCGAACATGGAACGCACTCCGCTGAACGCCCTGCAGGTCTTCGTGACGGCTGCGCGCGCGCAGAACATGACGCGCGCGGCGGAGCGCCTGCACCTGACCGTGAGCGCACTCAGCCACCAGGTGCGCCTGCTCGAGCAACGCCTCGGCGTGACCTTGTTCGTGCGCGGACCGCGTGGCCTCAAGACCACCGCCGAGGGCGCGTTGTTGCTGCAGCGGATCGGCCCGCATTTCGATGCGATCGACGCCGCGCTCGAGCCGTTGTGCTCGCGCCGCGACTGCGTGCTCAGCATCAGCGCCCTGCCTTCGCTCGCGTCGAGCTGGCTGATGCCGCGCCTGCCGCAGTTCGTCGCGCAGCATCCGGACTTCGAGTTCAACCTCGATTCGTCGGTCGCGCGCGTCGACTTCGCCGATGGCCGTTTCGACGGCGCCCTGCGTTATGGCCCTGGCCACTGGGACGGCGTGACTGCGGAACTGCTGTTCGAGGAATGGCTGACGCCGGTCGCGAGCCCCGCGCTGCTGAAGGGTCGCAAGCCGCCGCGTCTCGACGAACTCGGCGACTGGCCGCTGCTGAGTCCGGACGATCCGTGGCCACGCTGGTTCGAGCAGTTCGGCGGCAAGGAACCGAAACGCTACGTCGCGACCTTCAGCGATTCGGACACGCTGCAGCGCGCGACCGCCGAAGGCCTCGGCATCTCGCTCGGCCGCGCCACGCTGATGCGCCCGCTGGTCGAAAGCGGTCGCCTCGTCGTGTTGTTCCCCGAGCGGATGAAGGCGCGCTACGCGCATTACCTCGTCTACCCCGAACGCTCGACGCGCCATCAGGGCTTCCAGGCGTTCCGTGCGTGGCTGCATGTGCAAGCGAGCGCGTTCCAGGCGAGCGGCCAGAACGAGCCGTTGCAGGCACCCGCGCGCACCGCCGCGAAGAGCGGCTCGAAGCCGCGTCGACCACGCGGCTGAACCGCCGCGAAAGATCGCGGATTCGCGACCTGCGACCGACGGCGTATGATCGCGCCCGGTCGCCGCTGGCGCACGCCGCTCGACGGTGATCTCCCGCCCTTGCCGGAGTCGCCCTCATGCGCCTGCCATGTGCTTTCGTGCCGTTTGTCCTCGCCTGTCTGCCTGCGGCACATGCCGCGGAACGCCACGACTGGCCAAGCTACAACCGCACGCTGACTTCCGAGCGTTACGCGCCACTGGATGAGATCAACACGAAGAACGTTTCCGGCCTGAAGATCCTGTGCAGCTATGACACCGGCGACCAGACCGGATTCCACACCGGATTGCTGCAGGTTGACGGCGCGTTGTTCGGCACGACGGAGCACGACCTGTTCTCGATCGACCCGGATACCTGCAAGGAGAACTGGCGCGCGCACGAGAGCTACGCCTCCGGCATGCTGAAGAGCAACCGCGGACCGGCGTTCGCCGAGGGACGCGTTTTTCGCGGCACCACCGATGGTCGCGTGCTGGCCTACGAGGCAAAGACCGGCAAGCGCCTGTGGGCGACGACGATCGCCGATCCGGCGCGCGGTGAATCGGTGCCGGCCGCGCCGATCGCTTGGAACGGCCTCGTTTTCATCGGCAACGCCGGCAGCGACAACAAGGGCGTGAAGGGCCGCATCTACGCGCTCGACGCCAACGACGGCCGCATCGTGTGGGAGTTCTACATGGTGCCGAAGGACGACGGCGATTTCGCGCGCGGACCGCAGGCGCCGAACTCGGCTGCCGAACACGTCGGCTCGTGGAACACGGACGAAGGGTTCCCGATCACCGGCGGAGCGACCTGGTCTTCCTACACGCTCGATCCCGAGCGCGGCCTGCTGTACGTGCCCGGCGGCAACCCCGCGCCCGATTTCGTCAACGCGCATCGCGCCGGCGACAACCTGTTCACCAGCTCGGTGGTGGTGCTCGATGCGAAGACCGGCGCGTACCGGAACCATTTCCAGATGGTCAAGCGCGACTTCCACGACTGGGATGCGTCGACCGCGCCAAGCCTGTTCACCAGCAAGGGCGGTCGCCGCCTGCTTGCCGAGGCACCGAAAGACGGCTTGCTGCATGTGATCGACCTCGCCAGCGGCGCGCAGGTTTACCGCGAGCCGGTCACGCGCATGTTCAACGTGGACGCGCCCATCACGCCGGAGGGCACGCGCTTCTGTCCGGGCTCGCAGGGCGGCGCCGAATGGAACAGCCCGGCCTACGATCCGCGCACCAACTTCATCTACACAGGCGAAGTCGACTGGTGCAGCACCGTGCGCGCGGCCGCGAAGGAGGAGATGGTCAAGGCGCCGACCGGGCTGCCGTGGAGCGGTTCGCCCGATGGCTTCGGCAAGCAGGACGACACCAGGGACTGGGCCGGCTGGATGACCGCAACCGACGCAGACAGCGGCAAGCGCGCGTGGCAGTTCAAGGCACCGTACCCGCTGATGGGTGGCATCACGCCGACCGCGGGCGGCGTACTGTTCTTCGGCGACATGGGCGGCCACTTCTACGCGTTCGACGCAAAGCGCGGCAAGCCGCTGTGGTCGACCGACCTTGGCGGCGCCGTCGCGGGTGGCGTCATCACCTACGACACCGGCGCCGGACAACGCGTAGCCGTCGCCGCCGGCATGACCTCGCCGATCTGGCCGACGCCGAAGGTCAACGGAAAAGTCTTCGTGCTCGGCCTGTAGCGGCCACGACTCGCGCACGCGGCGGGACGCGCACGCGGCGCGTGCCGCCAGTCGATCACGACGGGACTCGCGCGCGCCCGGCCCCTACAGGCACAAGGGCGTGGTCTTCGACGCATCGCGCAGGATGCCTTCGAGGTAGTAGCCGAGCAGGCCGCGCGCGAGTTTCACGTCGCCCGTCGGGATCAGCGTATCCGCATCGTGCAGCCAGCCGTCGATGCAGGCGTCCTTCGATGCCTTGCTGTCCGCGCAAGAGAGGAGTCGGTCGAACGCCCTTCGGTAGGTCGCGAACTGCGCGCGTGTCATCGGTGCGCCATGTCCGGGAACGAGCGTGGCAAAGCCGATCTGGTCCAGATGCGCGAGAGATGCCTTCCAGCGCGCCGGACAGGCGGTGTCGAACAGCGGTGCCGGCAATGTGACCAGATCGCCCGCGGCAAGCACATGCGTGGCCGGGTCGAACAGCCAGACGTCGCCGGCGGTGACCGCGCGGGTCTCGAGGCCGACCTGCACGCGGCGTCCGGCGATGCGCGTCATTCCACCCTTCACGATGCGCTCGTCCGGATACAGCGCCGGACCTGCGTCGATCAGCGCGAGCTCGTCGCGCAGTGCGGCCTTCTGCGCTACATCGCCGTCGGGTGTGGCGAGAACCTGCTCGATCTGCGCGCGATATCCCGCGAGAAAACCGCGCATCGCATCCTCGATCGCACCGCTCGCGTGCACGCGCGCGGCCGGGAACATCTTGCGCAGCAGCGCGTTGCCGCCGACGTGGTCGAGATGCCAGTGGCTGTTGAAGATCGCGACGATCGGCAGGCCGCGCGAGCGCGCGTAGTCGACAATCTGCCGGGTATGCGCCACGTGGCGGCCCGTATCGAACACGACCAGGCCGTCGGCACCGTCGAACACGAGCGTGTTGCCATCGGGCTGCTCTCCCGCAATGAAACGGCCGGGCAGCAGTTCGACGCCGGTGGCGAGCGCCGCCGCCGACGCGCTTGCGCCGCTTGCGAGGACCGCAACGGCGATGGCCAACGAGACGAGCGTGCGGTGCATCGAACGGTCTCCATGATCCGGTGAAACGAGCATCCCACGATGATCGGGCGCCAACCCGTGCCGTCAGTCCCGCAAAAGCCGGACGCAATCGCCGCCTGCGCCGAAGCGTGCGGCGACGACGACGAAGCGTCGTGGGCGCGGGTCAACCGCGCCCGCTGCAGCGCGTTCGACGACAGCATGAAGCCTGCATTCCTTGCCATCGTCCTGCTCGTCTGCGCCAGCGCCACGCGCGCGGACCCGATCGACGACATCGTGCGCGACGCGCTGGCGCGCAGCCACATTCCCGGCGCCGCCGTCGCGGTGATCGAGCGCGGCCGCATCGTCAAGCTCGCCGCCTACGGCATGGCGAATCTCGAATGGCAGGCGAAAGTCGACGTCGACACCGCCTTCCAGCTCGCTTCGGCCACCAAGATCTTCACCGGCATCGCGCTCATGCGCCTGGTCGAACGCGGTCGGCTGTCGCTCGACGATCCGCTGTCGAAGTTCTTCGCCGACGCGCCGGCTTCATGGCGGACCATCCGCGTGGCGCAGCTCGCTACGCACACATCGGGCCTCGACGATGACCTCGGCCAGCCGCGGCCGCAGACCGTCGAGGCCATCGTCGCCGCCGCGAAGCAGCGGCCGCTGGTGTACGCACCCGGCAGCGAAGCGCGCTACGGATTCACCGATTTCGTGGTGCTGCGTGCCGTGCTGGAAATCGCTGCAGGAAAAGCGCTGCCGGCGATCTTCGACGACGAGATCTTCAAGCCGCTGCATCTCGATGCGCCGCGCTTCGCATTCGCGCGCAACCAGGGACCGTCGATCCGCTCCGCCGATGTCGTGCCGCATCGCGCGTCCATCCACGCCTGGAGTGACGGCCGACAGCGCGTCAGCGAATTCCTGTACGGCGAGCAGGGCTACGGCGCCGGCGGCCTGTACGCGTCGATCCGCGACCTCGCCAGCGTATTCGTCGCGCTCGACCAGGGCACCCTGCTGAAGAGCGCGAGCTGGCAAGCGTTGCAGACCCCGCCGACCCTCGCCGATGGCCGCCGCGGCGGCTTCGGCATTGGCTGGACGGCTCGCCGCTATCGCGGCACGTCCGTGGTCGGCCACAGCGGTGGTCCCGCACTCGCCGACATCCTGCGCATCGACGCGCGCCAACTGACGATCGCCGTCCTGTGCAACCAACAGCACTATTACCCGCTGCTTGCCGAAGCCATCGCCGATCTCCATCTCGCGCCGCTGCCGGCAACCCCTTCGATCGATGACGCGGAGCCTGCGGTCACCGCCCTGTTGCGTGCGACGCTGCGCGACGCGGCGCGCGGCCGGCTCGATGTACGGCATTTCGAACGCGCAGCGGCAAATCCGTCGGTCGGATTCCTGTCCGACTTCGGCCGGGCACTGCTCGAGGCGGTCGGTCCCGCCCGCGGCATCGACCTGCTCGCCGATCGACGCACAGAGGGCCGGCGCGTGCGCAGCTATCGCGTGTCGTTCGCACACAAGACGATGACGTGGCAATTTGAAACGAACGATGCCGGCCGCATCGAAACCCTGCGGCCGGCGGGCGAAGACGAACCCTGAAGCGTCGCCCGGCACCGATCCGCTACCATCGCGGCCACGGAGGTCCGCATGATCGTCGTCCATCACCTCAACGACTCGCGCTCGCAACGCATCCTGTGGCTGCTGGAGGAACTCGGCCAGCCGTACGAGATCGTGCGCTACCAGCGCGATCCGCACACCCTGCTCGCGCCTGCTTCGTTGCGCGCGGTGCATCCGCTCGGCAAGTCACCGGTCGTCGTCGATGGCGACGAAGTGCTGGCGGAATCCGGCGCGATCATCGAGCGGCTCACCGACCGCTACGGCAACGGCCGTCTCGCGCCGCCTGCGGACTCGCCGGGGCGCGGCCGCTACCTCTACTGGCTCCACTACGCCGAGGGTTCGGCGATGCCGCCGCTGCTGCTCCGCCTGGTCATGGATCGCATCGAGAGCGCGAAGATGCCGTTCTTCGTCCGCCCGATCGCGCACGGCATCGTGGCGAAAGTGCGTGCCGGCTTCGTCGATCCGCAGTTGCGCTTGCACATGGACTACATCGACGCCGAACTCGCGCGCAACGAATGGTTCGCCGGCGACCGATTCAGCGCCGCCGACGTGCAGATGAGCTTCCCTCTTGAAGCCGCCGCCGCGCGCGGCGTGCTGGCCGATCGGCATGTTCACGCACGCGGCTGGCTCGTGCGCATCCACGCGCGATCTGCGTATCAGCGCGCACTCGCACGCGGCGGGGACTACGCCTACGCGAGCGCACTCGCGTAGTGCGGGACGCGCGTCGCGCGCGCCACCCCGCGTGCTCGGCTACCGAGCCCCGCGCGCACGCTCGAGCGTCCAGAGCAGCGCGACTACCGCAAGCCAGGCGAGGAAGAACGGCCAGCGTGGCCAGGCCACATCGCGCGATGCGGCCGCGACCGCACCCGCTGCTCGCGCGTCGGCCAGCGTCCGGGTCGCCGCAGCATCGTCGGCCGCAGCGAGTGCGAGTGCTTCATCGGGCGCGCGCACGTGGAACGGCCAGCGCGTACCGTTCGACAGGAGTGCATGCCAGCCGGGCACGGCCGGCCAGTAGGCAGCGCACCGACGCGCAGCGTGTCCGACAACGTCGAGCGGCACGGCGTCTCCGCGTGGTGGTTCGACGCGCGCGTCCGCGTCGATCCCGCACAGGGCCATCCGCCGGTCGACGCGCGCATCGGCGTCGATGATCGGCTGTGCGGCGCCGCGCGCGCGCGCAAGCGTCGCGAGCGTTCCGCTCCACAGCGATGCATGCCGCGCGCTCTCGCCGGTGAGGCGCAGGCGGAACGCATCCGCAAGCGTCCACACCGCGACGCGACCCTGTCCTTGCGCGCGCCACGAAGCCAGTACGGCGCCATCGTCGGCGCGCAGCAGCGGCGCCGCGTCTTGCGCCTGCACGTCGAGCGGCGCACGCGTGAACGCAAGCCTGCCCGCGGCGAGGCCGAGCGCATGATCGAGTGCCAACGGCTTCGGCGCGGCATCGGTCACGCGAAGGCGAAAGCCAAGTGCGGCCCAGTCGTCCGCGACCGCCGGTGGCGGCATCGAGGTCACTCGCAGCAGCAGGCCGAGGCCGTTGTCCACGGCGTCACGCAACGCGTCCGTCTGCGTCGGCGACAGCGCCGCCCACGCGCGCTCGTCGACGATCGCGACATCGGTCTTCGCGAGCGTCGGCGCATCGACCAGCGACGCGCCTTCGTTCAGTGCGATGCCTTCGCTGAGGCCCACACGGCTGTCGAGCGCCACGCCCGCGTCGACGGCCCAGCGACGTAGATACTTGAGTTCGGCGTCGGGCGCGCCGGCGAGCAGCAGCACGCGCAACGGCACGCCGGCATCCACGACCAGCGGCGTCGCCACCTCGTCGACCGGGGTCCCGTCGGCGGCGCCTATCCCGAGCGCGAACATTGCCGTGCCTTCGCCCTTCGCGAACGCATCGAGCGTAAAGCGCCCTTGCTCATCGGTCGTCGCCGATGCGACGACCGCAGCGGACGGATCACGCAGCGTGACGCGCGCAGCGGGAGCACCTTCGACACGACCTGCGATGCGCCAGGCATTGCCGGCGCGCACGACGCGCGGCGCGTCGAGTTCGACCAGACCGCGCGGCAACGGCGCCGCATCGAACTGCACGTCGAGACCGCGCGCGGCATCCCGATCGCGTACCGGCAGGCCGCCGCCCACGACGCGCAGGCGACGCACGTCGGGATGGTGACGCAGGGCGGTGCCGAGGTCGGGCACGCGTTCGACCGTGCGCGCCGCATCGACACCGGGCAAGGCAACGACCTCGGTGCCGGGCGGCGTCGCGGCAAGTTGCGCCGGCGTCGCGCGTGGCGTCAGCACGACGAGCTCGCCGGCTGCGTAGCGTTCATGCGTTGTCGGCGGGAACAGGCAGAGGCCGAGCAGCAGTGCCGCGACGAGCTGCAACGCGACGCGCAATGCACGCCACCGTTGCCCATCGCGCCCGCTGCGCACGACGCCGACCGCGGCGGCGAACACGAGAGCAAGTATCGCCAGCGTGGCCACGTTCATCGAGGCGCGCGCTCGAGCGCTTCGAGATACGCGCGGCCTTGCGCGTCCAGCTCGACGCGCGGCGCGCTCGCGGCCGCGGGCGTCCCGAGGAGCGGCCACAAGGCCGCGCGCAGGCGCGCACGGCACTTGTCGCAGGCGGGATCACGGCTCACCCGATCGAGCGCGGCAAGCACATCGAGCGCATCGCCGCGCGTCGCCAGCGCGCGTTCCGCTGCTTCCCGATCGATCGTCGCATTGCGCGCGCCCGCATCGAGCGAATGCCACAGGACGGCGAGCGCGGTCGACGGATCCTCCGCGGCACCGAGCGTGCCGACGCGATCCGCGAGCTCCTTGCGTTCGCCCCCGAGCCGCCTCGCTTCGTCCGGCACCGGCAGTTCAAGGCCGACTCGCGCGAGATAGATGCGCGTCGCCTGCTGCACCTGCTTGATGTAGTCGAGCGCGCGCTGTTCGTACGGCAACGCCTGCTCGGGCGCGCCCTGGCGCAGGTGCAACTCGGCCTGCCACATCTCGGCCAACGCGGACTTCAGCGTCGCCCTCGTTTCCGGATCGAGCAGGGTCGCCGCCTCGGCGATGTCGTGCACGTGACCGTATTCGGCCACGACGTCGCCCGCGTCGCCGAATTTCGCCGGCGCTGGCGGCGCGGTCGCCTCGTGCGCGTCGTGCGCGGCGGCGAGCGCACCCGCCTGCGTGTCGGCCGCGCCGACGGTGCCTTCCGGCGCGTGCTCGGCATGGGTCTCGGATTCTTCGCCGAGGAACTGGCCGTAACGCAGGCGCAGCAGTTTCTGGTCGACGCCGATGCCGTCCGAGCGTCCAAGGAACTTCGCCTGGTCGAGCCGCGAGCGCTCCGCGATCAGCGCCTCGCTGTCGAGGATGATCTGGCGCTGGCTGCGGAAGTACGCCGGCATCGTCTTCTGCACGATGCCTTCAAGGCCGCCGCCATCCTTCGACGCCGCCTGCGGCCAGCGCAGGATCACGCCCGGTCCGCGCGTGACGTTCGCTGCGGGCGCGCGATTGTCGGTGACGACGACACGTGCGACGACGTCGTCACCCGTCGAGAAACCCAGAGCCGCGAGATCAATCGCATAGCCGTAGCGCAAGGCGACGCCAGAATCACCGTCCCGCCGGGACGACGGCAGACTGTATTGCGCGTCGCTGCTTGGACGGGAAATCGGTTGCCCCACGAGCACGTTGACCTGCTCCTTGAATGCGATGTTCTCGCCGCTGCCATGCGCGAGCGTGACGACCAGTTCGGCCTTGGCGATGCCGTAGTCGTCGGCGGCCTCGAACACCAGCGGCCACGACGGCTGCATGGTGTCGACGAGGTTGAGACTGTGAGCCGGTTCGATCACGCGCACTTCCGGCGCGCGGTCGGCGAGCACGTCGATGCGGTGCAGGCCGTCGTCGGCGAGCGGCGGCGCGCCATCGACGACGATGCGATAGAGCGCCGACGCGGTCGCGTTGGCCTCGCCGCTCCAGGCGTCGCCGGTGCGTTGCAGCGCGATGCGCCGTCCATCGTGGAATTGCAGTGCGGCTGCTCGCGGACTCGGCGCAAAGCGCAGCTGCCAGCGCAGCCGCGTGTCCTGCGGCACGCGCGCATCGAGTGCGGACTGCGTCGACGCAGCGATGCCGGTGTAGGCGGGCGGAGCGAGCGCGAGGGTCGATGCCTCGATGCGCGTCGCGTCCGGCGACGCCTTCGCGTGCTCGCCATCGCTTCTGGTTGACGCGTCGCGGGCGTTCGGAGCAAGCGCCACGGCCAGCGCAAGCAGTCCGCCGACGATCGCAGCCAGCGCTAGCGCGCGCCATGGCCATGCGGAGCGCACGTCGGCGCCGACTTCATCGAGGCGGCGCAGCAGGCGCGCACGTTGCAGCGCCGGCAGCGGTGCGAGCATGTCGCGCCCGAACAGCAGCGATGAGCTGTCTTCCATCGCGGGCTCGAGCGCGTCGAGCCGCCGCGCGAGCCAGCCGGCATCGACGCGGCGCGCGGCACGTACTGCGGCGACCGCCAGCAGCAGCGACGCAATGACCGTGGAGATCGCCGCCGCACCGCCGCCGAAACGGTACGCGACGGCGGCGACCAGCGCGAGCGCCGCCGGCGCGCCGATCCCGAGCGCGATCGCGATCTCCCGGCGCGTGGCAGCAGCTCGCCAGCGTTCGATGCGCGGATCGAGCGTCATGCGCGCGGCTCCGGGCGACGCGCCGTAGCGACGATGCGTTCGAGCGCAAACAGCACGGCGATCGCGAGCGCGAGCCAGGCATCCAGCGGCCGCGCCGCGGCGAGCGAGCGCGCGGAATGCACAGCCCCGCCGTCGACCAGCGCCGGCGCCATCGCGCGTGCGGCGGCGCGATCCGGCGCCGGCGGCGTGCCGGCGAACGCGACACGCAGCCGCTCCGGAAATCCGGGGTCGAGCAACTGCGGCAACCGGTCCGGCGCGAGCGCGTCGGGCAAGACGATCGCGTGCCCGGCACCGATGCGACGATCGCGCGCGACGACGTCGCCGTGCGCGTCGCGCCAGAGCGCGTCGCCTTCGTCGCCCGCGTGCGCGAGGAGCGCGCGGCCGCCGCGTTCGATCCACGGCAGCACATCGCGCGGCGGTGTCGGCGCGAGCCACACCAGCCAGCTCGCGTCGTCGGGGATCGGCTTGCCTACTGCAGCAGCGTCGAGCCGGTAGCGCCCTGGCTCGCGCACGTTCCACGCCGCGACGGCGGCTTCGACGTAACGCACGGAGGCCGCGTCCTCGTTTGCGTAGCGCACCACGGCGCGGATCGGGCTCGCATCTTCCGCATTCGGCGATGCCGGCATTGCGCCCGCGACGACGTGCCATTCGAGCGCATGCACGAGTCGCGCGCGTTCGCCATCGAGTCCGGCGAGCTGCCGTGGCACGACCACCTGCAAGGTTTCGCCATCCGGCAGCTGCGCATCCGCTTCGCGCAGCAGGCTCGCCAGCGGCACGCCGCCCGCCGCAAGCGTTTCCTCGAAGCGCGGGAACGCCGGCGCGAGCCAGCGCCAGTCCGCATGGGAGCTGTCGACCGCGGCCAGCGCCGCGCCACGATCGACGCCGGGCGCAACGTACACGCGCGGCGTCGGAGCCGCCGTCGTCGCCTCGAGCGCGAGTCGCGCGAGCAGCAGCGCGAGCAGGGCGAGCAGCAGCAGGCGCACCAGCAGCAGCCACGGGCGTTCGAAGCGCAGGCGGCGCTGAGGCTGGATGCGCGAGCCGATCCAGCGCAGCGCGGCGAACGGAGTCGTCTCCAGCTCGACCCGCCGTACGAGGTGGATAAGCAGCGGCAGCACCCACGCCGCAAGCGCAGCGAGACCGAGCGGCGCGAGCAGGGCGAAACTCATCGCCCGGCGCCGCTCGCCGAACCGAACAGGACACGCAGCGGCGCATCGACCGCTTCGTCGAGCACGTGCCCGGCATGGCGGATACCGGCCGCGGCAAACCGCTGCGCGAGGTTGCGCCGCGCGTCGGTGAAGCGCGCGAGGAAATCGGCGCGCACGCCGGCGGCGTCGACGCGGCGCTCGGCACCCGTTTCCTGCTCGACGAAACGATGGCTGCCACGGAACGGAAAGTCGTGTTCGTCGGACGCGATCAGCTGCACGCTGGCGATCTCGCGGCGCGCGAGCGCGAGACGCACGGCGAGATCGACCGCCGCGTCGTCGAAGAAGTCGGACAGGAAAACGACCAGTGATGCGGGCGCGATGCGCTCGAACAGCGGCCGCAGCGCGGCATCCGTCGGCCACGCGCCACCCGTGCGCGCTTGCGCGAGCGCGAGCAGGCAGCGGTCGCGCTGGCGTGCGCCGCTGCCGGCGGGAATCGCCTGCAGCGTATCGCCGAGCAGGACGAGGCCGAAGCGGTCGCCCTGGCGCAACGCGAGTTCGATCGTGCAGGCAGCGAGGACGCGTGCCGCGTCGAGCTTGTCGCGTGCCGCACCGGCGCGATCGCGCTGCGCCATCGACGCGGTCGCGTCGAGCACGATCCAGACCGCAAGCGGGCTGTCGCGCTCTGCCTCGCGCACGAAGTAGCGGTCCGAGCGCGCGTAGAGTTTCCAGTCGATGCGCCGCGGCTCGTCGCCGGGCTCATAGGCGCGGTATTGGGCGAACTCGAGCCCGGCGCCGCGGCTGCGGCTCGAATGCTGGCCGAGGCCGTCGCCGCCGGCCGGCGCGCGCGTCGCGAGGCGCAGGCCGCGCAAGCGCGCGCGCACGTCGGGCGGGATCAGGTCGGCCTGCATGGCACAAAGCGGAAAGACTGGAACGCGAAACGCCCCGGGTACACGAAGGAGCATGCTGCTGCACGAGCAAGCGGGCGCGGCCTCGCAACGCCACGAACCAAGCCTGCCGCCTGGCGACTGCGCGAAGGAAATGCCTTTCCATCGCGTGCCCGGCGTGCCTCGTGTTGCAGGCTCCTCTGCTTTTGCACGGCCTTGCCTCTACGGAGCGGGCAACGCGCGCAACAGGACGGCGACGACGTCATCGCTGCTGCGCTGCTCGGCTTCGGCCGCGAACGACAGCAGCAGTCGATGGCGCAACACCGGCGGGGCGAGCGCATGCACGTCCTCGCGCGTTGCGGCGAGGCGACCGTTGATCAGCGCGCGCGCCTTGGCGGCGAGCACGAGTGCCTGGCCCGCGCGCGGTCCGGCGCCCCAGCGCACCCAGTCGCGCACTTCGGCCACGTCGCTCGTCTGCGGGCGCGTCGCGCGCACGAGGCGGGTCATCCATGCCAGCAGTTCGTCGCCGACATGGACCTCGCGTGTGAGCGCCTGCAGCGCGATGACCTCGTCGCCGGACATCACCGGCATGATCCGCGCGGCCGCCGCACCGGTCGTCTGCGCAATGATCGTGCGCTCCTCCGCCTCGTCGGGATAGTCGACGCGCACATGCAGCAGGAACCGGTCAAGCTGAGCCTCCGGCAACGGATAGGTGCCGGCCTGTTCGAGCGGGTTCTGCGTCGCCAGCACGAAGAACGGCTGCGGCAGGCGGTGCGTCGTGCCGGCATAGCTGATCGTGCGCTCCTGCATCGCCTCGAGCAGCGCCGACTGCGTCTTCGGCGGCGTACGGTTGAGCTCGTCGGCGAGCAGCAGGTTGGTGAACACCGGACCCTGCTGGAACTTGAAGTAGCGCTTGCCGGTGCCGTGGTCCTCTTCGAGGATCTCGGTGCCGACGATGTCGCTCGGCATCAGGTCCGGCGTGAACTGGATCCGCCGGAAGTCGAGCGCGAGCGCGTCGCCGAGGACGCGCACGAGCAGGGTCTTGCCAAGGCCCGGCACGCCCTCGAGCAGGCAGTGGCCGCCGGCGAGCAGGCCGATCAGCAACTGCTCGACGACCGCGCGCTGGCCGACGATCACCTGGGCGATCGCCTCGCGCAGTGCGTCGAGCCTTGCGAGTTGCTGCCGGACGGATGGTTCTGTGTGCTGTACGTTCATTCGAAAAACCCGGGTTCGTCGTTGCGGCAAACCGGAAAGTGGATTGCGGCGTTTGCCGGAATGACGGTGAATGGAGTCACGCGGTCAGCGCGTAGATGACGACATTGACCGCGAACTTCGTGTTGTCCTCGGCGAGAAAACGCTTGTTGCGCCAGTCGTAGTCCCATTCGCAGCCGTAGTCCTTGTTGCTGTAGAGCACCCCGAGGCGGCCGTCGAGCGCGATGCCCTTGAGGTACTCGTGCACGAGGTCGTCGCCCCAGCCGTTGAGCTCGAACGCCGTGTTCGGCGGGCCGTCGAAACGGAAGAAGCTTTCGAACAACGGATGCGTCTTCGGCAGCTTCTGCAGTGCATCTTCGCCGAAGATCGCGGCCATCTCGCGTTCGAACGACTTCGCGAACAGGCCGTCGATGTCGTGGTTGCAGTCGTCGACGAAAACGAAACCGCCATTGCGCACATAGCGCTCGAAGTTGCGTCGCTCGTCCGGATTGAACTCGACCAGCTTGTGCCCGGCGAGGTAGCAGAACGGTTGTTCGAGCATGCGCGGATCCGACAGCGGAAGCACGCGCTCGCGCGGATCGACACGCAAGGTCGTGTACTGGATCAGCGCGTCGAGCAGGTTCGACGGCATGCGCTGGTCGACGTCCCAGTCGCCCGACTCGTACATCAGGCGCGTGAACCAGAAATCGTAGGTCGATGGTGGCGGCGATGCCGTCGCCGCTTCGGCGAGCGCGGCGCGCGGCGCCAGCAGGGCTGCGCCGCAACCGGCGAGGACCAGACGCAGGAATTCGCCGCGGGTCATGCGGTTCAAACCGCCTCGGACAGCGAACTGAACGTGAAGTCGCGCACGCGCAGGGACGGCAGCCGCAACGGGAACTGCGGCGCGTACATGGTCACCATGCGCTCGGTCGCGCCGACCGCCTCGATGTTGTTGAGCATGACGACGACCGATTCGAGGAAGCGGAAATTGCGGATCGGGTACTTGATCTCGCCGTCCTCGATGTAGAACGTGCCGTCGCGCGTGACGCCGCTCAGAAGGATGGTCTGCGGGTCGGACAGCGTGACGTAATGGGTATGCGTGACGAGCAGGCCGCGGCGCGTGCCGCGCACGAGATCCATCGTCGACTGGTCGGTTCCGGCCATTATCAGGTTGCCCATCTGGCCGGTCGCCTTGCGGCCCTGCTGTTGCGCCCAGTAGCGTGAATACTGGAGCGGTTCGATCTTGCCGCGCGTGACGATCGGGATGCGCTCGCGCGCGACGCCTTCGTCGTCCCACGGCAACACCGGTACCTGTGCGTCCCACGGATCCGAATACAGCGTCACGGCCTCGCCGAACACGCGCTCGCCCGCGCGGTTTCCGCCACCCTTGCGCGAGAGCGGACTGCGCCCTTCGTCGGCCTCGCGTGCATCGAAGCCGAGGTACAGCATCAACGGTGCGAGCGCCTGCGGCTCGAACACGACGGTGTACTTGCCCGGCTCGAGCGTCTTCGCCTCGACCGAAGTCTTCGCGCGCTCGATCGCCGAACGGATTTCCACCTTCGGATCGAACTTCGCGACGTCGAGCAGGTTGCGCGCGACCCAACCCGAACCGCGCCCGTCATCGGTGCGTACGGTGCACGTGAAATCCATCGCCGAGGACTTCTGGTAGCCGAAGTTGCCCTTGCTGTTGGCGAGCGCGTTGAAGTTCTGCGCATCCGCGAAGAAACCCGCCGCGACCAGGTGCTCGCGCCGGCACGGCTCGATGCACGCGGCCGCGACCTGCGCGCGGTACTGCGGCGTGATGGCCGCGGTCGGGCCGGCGAACGTGTCGCTCGCCCTGTAGTCCTGCGGCGTGATCGCCGGCACGAACTCCGGATTCTCCGGAGCGAGCCGCGCCAGTTCCTCGGCGCGGCGTACCGCCGCTTCGATCGACGCGTCGTCGAAGCGGTTCGTCGTCGCGGTGCCGACGCGCCTGCCGAACGCGACCTCGACCGCGAGGTCGGCGTCGCTCACGTGGCCGCTGGTGGACACGCCGTTCAGCGCGTAGCGGATATTGCCGCCACTCGAACCGGACAATGTCGCGACGCACTGATCGGCCTTCGACAGGCCGATCGCGCGGTCGAGGATGGCCTTCGCCTGCTGTTCGCTGTAGATGGCCATCGTGGCTCGCGACGATCCGCTACACCGCGTCGGACAACGAGGTGAACGTGAAATCACGCACCTTCAGCGGCGGGATCATCATCACGAACGGCGATTCGTCGTCGGCGACGCGCACGGGCTTGCCGATCTCCTCGATGTTGTTGAGCATGATCGCGGGCGACTCGTTGAAGCGGAAGTTCTTGATCGGGTATTTGATCTCGCCATCCTCGATGTAGAACGTGCCGTCGCGGGTCAGGCCGGTCAGCAGCACGGTCTGCGGATCGACCAGGCGGATATACCAGGTGCGCGTGATCAGCACGCCCTTCTTGGTGCCCTTGACCAGGTCCATTGTCGACTTGTCGCCGCCGACCATGATCAGGTTGCCGGGCTGGCCGACCGCCTTCTTGCCCTGCTTCTGCGCCCAGTAGCGTGAATACTGCAGGTAGTCGATCTTGCCACCGGTGACGATCGGGGTGCGCTCGCGCGCGAGGCCGTCGTTGTCCCACGGCAGCACTGCGGACTGCTCGTCCCACGGGTCGGCGTACATCGTCACGCGTTCGTCGAACAGCTTCTCGCCGAGCTTGTTGCCGCCGCCCTTCTTCGACAGGAAGCTGCGTCCTTCGTCGGAGCGGCGCGCGTCGAAACCGAACATCATGAACGAGATCAGGCCCGCGCTCGCGGCCGGCTCCATGATCACGGTGTACTTGCCCGGCTCGAGCGCCTTCGCCTCGGCCGAGCCCTTGGCCTTGCTGATCGCCGTCTGGATGTCGCTCTTCGCATCAAACCCGGACACGTCGCCGAGGTTGCGCGCGACCCAGCCCGACCCGTGGCCGTCGTCGGTGCGCACGGTGCACGTGAAGTCTACGCCGGTGGTCTTCTGGTAGCCGAAGTTGCCCTTGCTGTTCGCGATCGCCGAGAAGCTCGCGTTGTCGGTGAAGAACCCGGCCGCGACCAGCTTGTCCTTGCGGCACGGCTCGATGCACGCGGCAGCGACCGACGCGCGGTATTCGGGCGTGATCGCCGCGGTCTTGTCGCTCCAGGTGCCGCTCGCCTTGTACGCCTGCTTGTCGATCGCCGGCACGAATTCGGGATTCTCCGGCGCGAGCTTCGCCAGCTCTTCGGCGCGGCGCACGACCGCCTCGATCGAGGCGTCGTCGAAGCTGTTGATCGTAGCGGTGCCGATGCGCTTGCCGAACGCGACCTCGACCGCGAGGTCGCAGTCGCTGACCCGGCCGCTGGTCGACACGCTGTTCAACGCGTAGCGGATGTTGCCGTTGATGCCGCCGTTCAGCGTCGCGCTGCACTGGTTGGCTTTTGACGCCTTGATCGCCTTGTCGAGGATCGCCCTGGCCTGGTCTTCGGTGTAGATGCTCATTCGATGTGTCCTCCGCGCGCTCAGCCGAGGCTGCGTGCCGTGTTGATGACGTTGGCGCCGTTGAAGCGCGCGGTGCTGGAGCCGTGCGAGACCGCCGATACCTGGCCCGGCTGGCCCTTGCCGTCGAAGAACGAGCCGCCGAAACGGAAGTCGCTCTCGTCGCAGACCGCGGCGCAGGAATTCCAGAATTCCGGCGTGCGGATCTGATAGGCGACGTCCTCGAGTGGCTGGGTCACCTTGCCGTTCTTGATTTCGTAGAACAGCTGGCCGCCGAACTGCGCGTTGTAGCGCTGCTGGTCGATCGAGAAGGAACCGTCGCCGACGATGTAGATGCCGTTCTCGATGCCCTTGATCATGTCGGCCGGCGACATCTTGTCCTTGCCCGGCGCGAGTGACACATTGGCCATGCGCTGGAACTGCACGCTCGACCACGAATCGGCGTAGCAGCACCCCTGCGACTCCTTCAGGCCGAGGATGTGCGCCTGGTCGCGGATCACCTGGTAGTTGACCAGGGTGCCGTCCTTGATGAGGTCCCAGCGCTGCGTCTTGACGCCCTCGTCGTCGTAGCCGACCGCGCCGAGCGTGCCCTTCTGCACCTTGTCGGCGAAGATCGTGACCTTGTCGCTGCCGTACTTGAACTTGTCCTTCCACTTGTCGAGCGTGGCGAAGCTGGTGCCTGCGTAGTTCGCCTCGTAGCCGAGCACGCGGTCGAGTTCGAGCGGATGGCCGACCGACTCGTGGATCGTCAGCCACAGATGCGAGGGATCAAGCATGAGGTCGTACTTGCCCGGCTTCACCGACTGCGCGGTCAGCTTCTCCTTCGCCTGCTTCGCCGCGGCGATCGCGTCTTCCTTCATGTCGTAGGAGTTGCCATATACGATCGCGCCGCCCGGCAGCTCGACCTTGTCGGCCTTGTTGCCGTCGAGATACTCGAAGCCCATGCCGCGCGGCGCCGACAGGCCGGCGCGGATGCGGAACTTGCCGGTCTTCTGGTCGACAGCGGTGACCTGCATCGGCGCCCAGATGCGGTGGACGTCCTGGTCGATGTAGGAGCCGTCGGTAGAGGCGAAGTATTTCTGTTCGTTGACCAGGAACAGGATCGAGTTGATGAAGCTCGCGCCCGCCTGCATCGCCGCCGCGTTCACGCCGAGCAGCAGGTCGACCTTGTCCTTGAGCGGTACTTCCATCGAGTTCTTGACGATCGGGGTCGACCAGCTGACCTCGCCGACACCCTTCACCGGCGCGAGCTCGACGGGCCTGGCCTGAATCTTGGAGTTCGCCTTGGCGATCGCGACCGCTTCCTTCGCCGCCTTCGCGACGCTGTCCGGACTCATGTCGCTGGTCGCGGCGAAGCCCCAGGTGCCCTTCGCGATCACGCGGATGCCGATGCCGCTCGACTCCGTATTGACGACGTTCTGCACCTTGTCCTCGCGCGTGATCACGAACTGGCGCAGGTAGCGCCCGATGCGCACGTCGCAATAGCTCGCGCCGGCCGATTTGGCCGCGCCGAGCGCAACATCCGCGAGCTTCTTCTTGGTCGCGACGTCGATCTTCGTCAGCAACGCCTCCGCGGCGATGACGCGGCCGTGCAGGGCCGGCAGCAGCAGGCCACCAAGGCCCACGCCGGTCATCTTGAGGAAATCACGCCTTTCCATCTGTGCCTCCGGGTAACGAGTCGCCGCCAGCGGGCGTCGGTCGATCTTGTCGGAAGCGCGCGGTCCTTGCTACGTGACAAACGGCATAGGCGAGACATCTTCGCCGCGACGTCGGGATCCAGCCGGATTCATCCTTCGCAAGGCCGAGATTGTTCCGGGCTGACAGGCGGAGGGCGCTTGTCGCTGCGCTAGACTTGCACGATGGAGATTTCCAAGACTTTCCGCGTCGAGGCGGCCCACCGCCTGCCGAACGTGCCGGCAGGACACAAATGCAGCCGCCTGCACGGGCATTCGTTCGCGATCGGCATCCATGTGCGCGGACCACTTGATGCGCAGCTCGGCTGGGTGATGGACTACGCCGACATCAAGACTGCGTTCGCGCCGCTGTACGAGCAGCTCGACCACCACTACCTCAACGAGGTTGCCGGCCTCGAAAACCCGACCAGCGAGCAGCTCGCGCGCTGGATCTGGGATCGCCTCAAGCCGCGCCTGCCCCTGCTGTCCCGCGTGGTCGTGAACGAAACCTGCACCACCGCCTGCGAGTACGCCGGCGCCGATTGATTTCTTGCGCTGCGCCAATCTAGCGAAGCGCGCTCAATTCATTGAATTGAAAAGAAACACCCCGGTACTCTGGCGGGCGTTCACGTCCCGTTTCGATATTCTTGTTGCGTCGCAACAAATCCCCTGCTAGGATGCGCCTCAACACTCCCCCCATACCCAAGAGGTATCGAACATGTTCGAGCAGATCAACACCCAGACCCTGTCGCTCGGCAAGAGCTATGCCGATGCCTTCGTGAAGGCCCAGGGCCTCGCCCTCGCCGGCTTCGAGCGCATCACCGAGCTGAACCTGAAGACCTTCGAGGACCGCGTCAAGGCGTCCGTCGAGTTCTGGACCGAAGCCGCGGAAGTGCGCGACCTCGAAGCTGCCAAGTCGATCTCGGCCAAGGGCGTCCAGCTCGCCAAGGAAAGCGCCGAGAAGCTGTATGCGAACGGCCAGGAAGTCCTCGGCGTCTCGATGAAGACGTCGGAAGCGATCGGTTCGCTCGCCAAGAGCTCGTTCGAGTCGGTCAACGAGACCGTCACGGACACGATGAACAAGACGGTCAAGGCGGCCAAGAAGGCCGGCTGATCGAAGAAGTCCCCAGAAAGACAGCGCGCTACTCCCCTTGGCGCACTGTCGGACTTGAAGGCCGGGCCTCTCTGCCCGGCCTTTTTTATGTCCATGGATGGACGGTACACCTGAAATGCAGGAGCAATTTCAGGTGTACAGGATGGACCGAATCCCGGAAATGCAGGAGCAATTTCCGAGATGCCACGCGCTGCCCGAACACCGGACATGCGCTGGTAGGTCACAGGGAGCGGCACTTGCCCCACTGCGGCAACATGTCGCGCCAACCGCCGCCGGACGCCACCCCAAGCCCGACGCATTTCGATTGCGGCCCACACCCCGCGCTTGATAAACTGCGCGGCCTTTTGGAGAGGTGGAGCGCGCCGGGAACGCGCGCCGCGAACGATCCTCCGCCGGCGGGAGTTCCGAGTGCGAAATTCCATCGCCCATGGCTGGCGTGTGGCGGCCCGCACCGCGTCCCTGCAGCTCGGTGCGACCTTGGCGGTATCGCTGGCGGTGGCGGGGTTCGGTTGGCGGACAGGCCTCGCGGCACTGGTCGGCGGCAGCATCGTCTCCATGGGAAACATATTGTTTGCAGTGCGCCTGTTCGGCCGTGGCGTGGCCCCGGCGCGCAGCGTTTTGCGCTCCGCCTGGGCGGCGGAGGCACTGAAATGGGTCTGGCTGTGCGCGACGCTGTACCTCGCGATAGCCGTATGGAAGCTGCCGTTTCCCGGCCTGATCGGCGGGATCCTGGCCGCGCAGTTCGCGTTTTGGATCGCCCTCATCGCAACCAGGTAGAACGATGGCAACCGAAGAAGCCGGCTCGGGCAACATGACCGAATACATCCAGCATCACCTGCACCACTGGCAGCTGAGCTTGGGTGACAACGCGTTCATGACGCTCAACCTGGACACGCTGTTCTTCACGGTGCTGACCGCGCTGGTGTTCTTCCTGCTGTTCGTGCGCGTTGCACGCCGCGCCACCGCGGGCGTGCCGGGCAAGCTGCAATGCGCGATCGAGATGGTCGTGCTGTTCGTCGATGGCCTGGTCAAGGAAACCTTCCACGGCAAGAGCAGGATGATCGCGCCGCTGCTGATCACGATCTTCTGCCTCGTGTTCCTGATGAATTTCATGGACCTGCTGCCGATCGACCTGCTGCCGTGGGCGTGGGCAAGCGGCCACCGCCTCGCCGGCCACGATCCTGCGCACGCGTACCTGCGCATCGTGCCCACCGCCGACCTCAACACCACGCTCGGCATGGCACTGACCGTGTTCCTGCTGATCCAGTACGTCGGCATCAAGAACAAGGGCGTCGGCAAGTTCTTCGGCGAATTCCTGACCGCGCCGTTCCACGCGGAAGGCATGGTCGGCAAGATCGCGCTGGTCATCCCGAACCTGCTGCTGCGCCTGATCGAGGAATGCGTGCGCCCGGTTTCGCTGAGCCTGCGACTGTTCGGCAACATGTACGCCGGCGAGCTCATCTTCATCCTGATCGCGGTAATGACGCTCGGCAGCAGCCTTGGCACGTTCTCGACCTGGCCACTCGGCATCGGCCAGTTCATCGCCGACTTCGGCTGGACGGCGTTCCACATCCTGATCATCACGCTGCAGGCGTTCATCTTCATGGTGCTGAGTCTCGTGTACCTCAGCATGGCCGCGGAAAGTCACTGATTGTGCAATCGTCCTTGATTGCGAAGGCAGAGCGGCCGTCCGTGGCCGCACTTTCAAAGTGAAGCCCGGGCGTTCTTCGATGGACGCCCGGATCGAAAGACCCGCTTTATTTTTTGCGCTGTAGCACCCGATTTTTCATCACCCTAGTAGAGCCACGGAGAAGAACATGGAAACCATCGCCAACGTCGCACAGGTCGCCGATGTCCTGAGCATGACCGTCATCGCTGCCGCGATCCTGATCGGCCTCGGCGCCCTCGGCACCGCGATCGGCTTCGCGATCCTCGGCGGCAAGTTCCTTGAAGGTTCGTCGCGCCAGCCGGAGCTGACCCCGATGCTGCAGACCAAGATGTTCATCGTCGCCGGCCTGCTCGACGCCGTGCCGATGATCGGCGTCGCGATCGCGCTGCTGCTGCTGTTCGCGAACCCGCTGCTCGGCCACATCGGCGCCAAGTAAGAACCGCAGGCATCGTGGCGGCCTCGCGCATGGCGCGGGCCGCCGCTAGCAGGAGCAGACGATGATTCCGAATCTCACCCTGGTCATCCAGGGCCTGGCGTTCTTCGCCGTGGTCCTCATGGTCATGAAACTCGGCTGGCCGCACATCATCGCGGCGATCGAGGACCGGCAGAACAAGATCGCCGAAGGCCTGTCGCAGGCGGAGAAGGCGCGCAAGGAGCTCGCCGATGCCGACGCACGCGTCGCCGACGAGATCAAGAAGGCGCGCGCGGAAGCGGCGACGATCATCGACAAGGCGCACCAGCAGGCGACCCAGATCGTCGACAAGGCGCGCCAGGACGCGATCGTCGAAGCGACCAAGCAGAAGGCGATCGCCGCTGCCGACATCGAGGCGCAGGCACACAAGGCGCGCGATGAACTGCGCGGCAAGGTGGCTTCGCTGGCGATGGCAGGCGCCGAGAAGATCCTCAAGCGCGAGATCGACGCGAACGCGCACAAGGCGCTGATCGACCAGCTCGTCACCGAGATCTGACCGATGTCGAACGCACTTTCCCTCGCCCGTCCGTATGCGCGTGCCGCGTTCGAGCTGGCGCGCTCGCAAGGCGCGCTCGGCCCGTGGGCCGGCAAGCTCGCCTTCGCCGCACAGGTCGCCGCCGATGCGCGCGTCGCCACGTTGTTCAGCGATCCGCGCGTCGCGCAGGCCGATCTCGTCGCGCTGGTAACGCCGGAAGGCGAAGCGGCGGATTCGCCGTTCGCCGGTTTCGTGCGCGTGCTCGCCGAGAATCGCCGCCTGCCGGTGCTGCCGGAAGTCGGCGCGCTGTTCGAAGAGCTCAAGCAGGAAGCCGAGCGCGTGCTCAAGGTGAACGTGCGTTCGGCCACGCCGATCGACGCCGGCGAGACCGCCAAGCTCAAGGACGCGCTCAAGCGCCGCTTCGGCCGCGACATCGAGATCGAGCAGTCGATCGATGCCGGGGTGCTCGGCGGCGCGATCATCGACGCCGGCGATGTCGTCATCGATGGTTCGGTGCGTGGGCGTCTGGCGCGCCTGGGACAGGCGTTGAGTAACTAGTGCGGTCGTTCATGCCCGCGAAAATCAAGGAGCAGGCATCCGTGCCTGCACTGTTCATCTAAAAGCTCATTCTTCGTGTGCCGCGCAAGCGGCGCATGACCCGAGGAACCAAGCCATGGCAACCACGATCAATCCGTCCGAAATCAGCGAGCTCATCAAGAGTCGCATCGAGAAGTTCAAGCTGTCCGCGGAAGCGCGCAACGAAGGCACGCTGACCGGCGTGTCGGACGGCATCGTGCGCATCCACGGCCTCAACGACGTGATGTCGGGCGAGATGGTCGAGCTGCCGGGCGACACGTTCGCGCTCGCGCTGAACCTCGAGCGCGACTCGGTCGGCGCGGTGGTGCTCGGTGCCTACGAGCACCTGCGCGAAGGCGACACCGCCAAGACCACCGGCCGCATCCTCGAAGTGCCGGTCGGCCGCGAGCTGCTCGGTCGCGTCGTCGACGCCCTCGGCCAGCCGATCGACGGCAAGGGTCCGCTCAACGCGAAGCAGACCTCGCCGATCGAGAAGGTCGCGCCGGGCGTGATCTGGCGCAAATCGGTCGACCAGCCGGTGCAGACCGGTTACAAGTCGGTCGACTCGATGATCCCGGTCGGCCGCGGCCAGCGCGAGCTGATCATCGGCGATCGCCAGACCGGCAAGACCGCGCTCGCCGTCGACGCGATCATCAACCAGAAGGGTTCCGGCATCAAATGCATCTATGTCGCCATCGGGCAGAAGCAGAGCTCGATCGCGAACGTGGTGCGCAAGCTGGAGGAGAACGACGCGCTCGCGCACACGATCATCGTCGCGGCGTCGGCATCCGAATCGGCCGCGATGCAGTACATCGCGCCGTACTCCGGCTGCGCAATGGGCGAGTTCTTCCGCGACAACGGCGAAGACGCGCTGATCATCTATGACGACCTGACCAAGCAGGCGTGGGCGTATCGCCAGATCTCGCTGCTGCTGAAGCGCCCGCCGGGCCGCGAAGCGTACCCGGGCGACGTGTTCTACCTGCACAGCCGCCTGCTCGAGCGCGCCGCGCGCGTCAACGAGGAGTATGTCGAGAAGCACACCAACGGCGCGGTCAAGGGCAAGACCGGCTCGCTCACCGCGCTGCCGATCATCGAGACGCAGGCTGGCGACGTTTCCGCGTTCGTGCCGACCAACGTGATCTCGATCACCGACGGCCAGATCTTCCTCGAGACCGACCTGTTCAACGCCGGCATCCGCCCGGCCGTGAACGCCGGCGTCTCGGTGTCGCGCGTCGGTGGCGCTGCACAGACCAAGATCGTCAAGAAGCTCTCCGGCGGCGTGAAGCTCGCGCTCGCGCAGTACCGCGAGCTCGCCGCGTTCGCGCAGTTCGCGTCGGACCTCGACGCCGCCACGCGCGCCCAGCTCGAGCGCGGCCAGCGCGTGACCGAGCTGATGAAGCAGAAGCAGTACGCGCCGCTGTCGATCGCCGAACTCGCGCTGTCGGTTTACGCCGCGGAGAAGGGTTACCTCGACGACCTGCCGCTGAACAAGGTGCTGCCGTTCGAAGCCGCGCTGCACGCGCACTTCCACGGCAACTACGCCGATCTCATGAAGAAGATCGTCGACACCGGCGACTGGAACAACGACATCGAAGGCGCATTCAAGAAGGGCCTCGAAGAGTTCAAGAAGACCGGCAGCTGGTGACGCGCAGGGTGGGCCGAGGCCCACCGCTTCGAGCGATGACGGCGGACCAAGGTCCGCCCTACCGAGAGACGAAATGGCAGGCGCAAGAGAAATCCGCACCAAGATCAAGAGCGTGCAGAACACCCGCAAGGTGACGCGCGCGCTCGAAATGGTCTCGGCATCGAAGATCCGCAAGGCGCAGGACCTGATGCGCGCTTCGCGTCCCTACGCGCGCCTGATGCGCCAGGTCATCGGCCACATCGCGCGCGCGAATGTCGAGTTCAAGCATCCGTTTCTGGTCGAGCGCAGCGACGTGAAGCGCGTCGGATACGTGGTCGTTTCGACCGACCGCGGCCTGTGCGGCGGCCTCAATTCCAACCTGTTCCGCAAGATGCTCGGCGAAATCCGCGCGTGGCAGGACAAGGGCGTGGAAGTCGACATGGTCTGCATCGGCCAGAAGGCGACCCAGTTCTTCCGTCGCCTGAAGGTCAACATGGTCGGTTCGGTCACGCACCTCGGCGAAAAGCCGCAGGTGGCGCAGCTGATCGGCGTGATCAAGGTCATGCTCGACGAGTACACCGCCGGCCGCGTCGACCGCCTCAACCTCGTCTACAACGACTTCGTCAACACGATGACGCAGAAGGCGACGATCGACGCGCTGCTGCCGCTGCCGCCGTCGGAAGAGCTGGCTACTTCGCACGGGTGGGACTATCTGTACGAACCCGACGCGGAAACTGTGCTCGAGCACGTGCTGACGCGCTACATCGAGTCGCTGGTTTACCAGTCGGTGCTCGAGAACCTCGCCAGCGAGCATGCCGCGCGCATGGTCGCGATGAAGAGCGCCTCGGACAACGCGACCAAGGCGATCGGCAATCTCACGTTGATCTACAACAAGGCGCGCCAGGCGGCGATCACCCAGGAAATCTCGGAGATCGTTTCGGGCGCCGCGGCGGTATAGGTCGAAGTCAAACAGCAGCCATCCATGTCTGCACTTTTCAACAACAGCACGGCGTCGGCCGCGCTGCGGCAAATTTGAAAGAGTTACTCGGAGCAATCCCATGAGCCAGGGCAAAGTCGTACAAATCATCGGCGCCGTCGTCGACGTCGAATTCCCGCGCGAGTCCGTGCCGAAGGTGTACGACGCGCTCAAGATCGACGGCATGGCGATCACGCTCGAGGTGCAGCAGCAGCTCGGTGACGGCGTCGTGCGCACGATCGCGCTCGGCTCGACCGACGGCCTCAAGCGCGGCCTCGTCGCCAACAACACCGGCGACGGCATCAAGGTGCCGGTCGGCAAGGCGACCCTCGGCCGCATCATGGACGTGCTCGGCAATCCGATCGACGAAGCCGGCCCGATCGGCGCGAAAGACGAGTGGGTCATCCATCGCAAGGCACCGGCCTACGACGACCAGGCCGCGGCGAGCGACCTGCTCGAAACCGGCATCAAGGTCATCGACCTGGTCTGCCCGTTCGCCAAGGGCGGCAAGGTCGGCCTGTTCGGCGGCGCCGGCGTCGGCAAGACCGTCAACATGCTCGAACTCATCAACAACATCGCGACCCAGCACGCGGGCCTGTCGGTGTTCGCCGGCGTCGGCGAGCGCACGCGCGAAGGCAACGACTTCTACCACGAGATGATCGATGCCGGCGTCGTCAAGCTCGACGACAAGACCCAGTCGAAGGTGGCGATGGTGTACGGCCAGATGAACGAGCCGCCGGGCAACCGCCTGCGCGTCGCGCTGACCGGCCTGACCATGGCCGAATACTTCCGCGACGACATCGACCCGGCGACCGGCAAGGGCCGCGACATCCTGTTCTTCGTCGACAACATCTACCGCTACACGTTGGCCGGTACCGAAGTGTCGGCGCTGCTCGGCCGCATGCCTTCGGCGGTCGGCTACCAGCCGACGCTGGCCGATGAAATGGGCCGCCTGCAGGAGCGCATCACCTCGACCAAGACCGGCTCGATCACCTCGATCCAGGCCGTCTACGTGCCCGCGGACGATTACACCGATCCGTCGCCGGCGACCACGTTCGCGCATCTCGATTCGACCGTCGCGCTGTCGCGCGACATCGCCTCGCTCGGCATCTACCCGGCGGTCGATCCGCTCGCCTCGACCAGTCGCCAACTCGATCCGCTGGTGATCGGCCAGGAACACTACGACGTCGCGCGTCGCGTGCAGGGCACCCTGCAACGCTACAAGGAGCTCAAGGACATCATCGCGATCCTCGGCATGGACGAGCTTTCCGAAGACGACCGCAACACCGTCTACCGCGCGCGCAAGATCGAGAAGTTCTTCTCGCAGCCGTTCACGGTCGCGCAGGTGTTCACCGGCGCACCGGGCAAGTACGTGACGCTGAAGGAAACCATCCGCGGCTTCAAGATGATCTGCGACGGCGAGTGCGACCACCTGCCGGAACAGGCGTTCTACATGGTCGGCGGCATCGACGAGGCCTTCGAGAAGGCCAAGGCGATGGAGAAGAAGGCCGCCTGACGGCGCCTTCGGGAATCGGGAATGGGGAACAGGGCATCGTCAACGGCGACAAGCCGACGAAACCTGCTCCGACCATCCCCGATTCCCCGTTCCAGATCCGGTCGAACAAGCGAAGCGAGAGAGAGACAATGAGCACAATCCGCTGCGACATCGTCAGCGCCGAGGAAGAGATCTTCCGCGGCCAGGCGCAGATGGTCATCGCGACCGGCGAGATGGGCGAGCTCGGCATCGCACCGCGCCACGCCCCGCTGATCACGCGCCTCAAGCCCGGTCAGGTGCGCGTGCAGCTGGAGAATGGCGAGGAGCAATTCTTCTACGTCTCCGGCGGCATCCTCGAGGTGCAACCGAACGTGGTCACCGTGCTCGCCGACACCGCGATCCGCGCCAAGGACCTCGACGAGGCCGCCGCACGCGGCGCCAAGGACGAAGCCGAGCGCGCGCTCGCGAACCGCACCGACGCGCTCGAAGTCGCACAGGCGCAGGCACAGCTCGCCCAGGCACTGGCGCAGTTGCAGGCGCTCGAGCGCCTGCGTCGCGCACTCAAGCACTGAGCTGCATCGCACGAAGCAGGATTGAAGACGCCGGCGAAAGCCGGCGTTTCTGTTGATGCTCGCCGCGCGCCACACCGCACGGCACGGCAATTCGCGGCGCGCGTCACACCCGCGGGAAGCCCGCGTGGCAGACTATCGGCGACGTCGATCATCCCGGTTGCCATGCGCCATCGCCTTCCCTTGTCCGTGGCAGCGGCCTGCCTGTGCGCAGCATCCGCGCAGGCACAGAATGCCGCGAACTTCAGCGCGCTCGACGGCTACGGCAACTTCGTCGCCGGCGGCGTCGTCGCGACCGTCACTGGCGATGCGAACGGCAACGCAAGCGCGCAGCTGGAATGGCGCGCGCAAGGTGCGCCGGTCTGGCGCGCGGGACATCCGCTGGTGCGCGTCGATGCGACGCATTTTCTCGGCAGCCTGTTCTGGCTCGTCACGGGACAGGCCTACGACGTGCGCGTGACGCTCGCCGATCCGGACGGCGTCACGACGCCGGTACGCAGCACGGTTGTCGCGACGCGCGCCGAGCCCGCAACCTTCGCGCCGACGCGCACCCTGTACGTCTCGCCGGGTGGTGATGACAGCCGCGACGGCAGCAGTCCCGCGCAAGCGGTGCAGACGATCCAGCGCGGCGCGAACCTTGCGCAGCCGGGCGATCTCGTCTGGATCGCCGCGGGCGTCTACCGCGAGAGCGTCAGCCTGCCGCGCTCGGGCACGCCGACCCAGCCGATCGTGTTCCGTGGCGCGCCGGGCGCGATCCTCGACGGCGCCGACGCCGGCATCGCCGCGGGCGCGGGCTGGACCAACGCCGGCAACGGAGTGTGGTCGCGCGCGACCGGTTTCTCCACGGCGCTGGTGGTCAGCGACCAAGGCCGCCTGTTCCCGTACGCGAGTGCCGCCGATCTGGCCGCCCTTTCCTCGGGCGCACCCGGAGGATTCTTTTTCGACGGCACCACCCTGTCGGTGAAATTCAGCGACGGCTCGACCGCCGCGCAGCGCCACCTCGACGTGGCGCGCCTCGCCGCCGGATTCGTCGTCGACGGCCTGCACCACGTGCGCATCGAGAACCTCGAGATCCGCCACTACGGCGGCGACGAGTACGGCAAGGGCGTCTATCTGCGCTATGCCAGCGACACGATCGTGCGCGGCAACGCGATCCACGAGAATGCGGCGACCGGCGTCTGGCTCAAGGGCGGCGATCGCAACCTGATCGAGCGCAACACGATCGGCGACAGCTCGATCTTCGGCTGGCCATGGGCCGCGACCCACGACAGCAGCGCGCAGAACAACGCGGTGTATTTCACCAACGACCTCGGACGCGGCAACGTGATCCGCTACAACACCGTGCACGACACCTACGACGGCCTGCACCCGTGCGGCGACAGCGCGCCGGCGAGCGGATTCAGCAACGAGACCGATGTCTACGGGAACACGATCTACCGCCACAACGACGACGCGATCGAAGCCGAGGGCTACTGCGCGAACGTGCGCATCTGGGGCAACCGCATCCACGACAGCCTGATGGCATTCGCGGTCGCGCCAGCGGGCACCGGACCGGTGTGGATCGTGCGCAATACCGCCTGGAACCTCGGCAGCACGCATTCCGCCCTCGTCGACGGCTACACCTCGAGCGCGATCAAGATCAACAGCGACTACCCGACGCCGGTCGGGCCACTGCTGCTCTACCACAACAGTTTCGCGACCACCGTGCCGGGAACGGATGCGGTGGTCCTGTTCGACCCCGGCGTCACCACTACCTTGCGCAGCCGCAACAACGTCTATTCGGCACCCGGCCACGCGCTGCGCAAAATCAACACGATCGCGCTCGATCTGGACTACGACGACCTCGATGCCGGGACGGCGCCGCTGGTGCGCTGGTACTCGAACAGCTACGCGACGCTCGCCGCTTTTCAGCTGGGCGTCGGCCAGGAACTGCACGGGCTGGCGACCCCTCCCGCGCTCGCCGATCCCGCACATGGCAACTTCATGCCTGCGTCCGGCAGCGCGCTGGTCGACCGCGGCCTGCCGTTGCCCGGCATCAACGACGAGGCCGTCGGCGCCGCGCCGGACATCGGCGCGGTCGAGTACGCCGACCTGATCTTCGCCGACGGGTTCGACTAGCGGTCGTTTCCCGACTCCCGACCTGCGCCGGCGCCGACCGGCGGACTCCGAAGACCGCCGATCGGCGCGGGGCGACGCGACGGGAGGGCGGCGCTCCCTCTAGAATGTGACCGACGTCTCATGCGGATCCCTCGCAGGTCCGCAGGATGGGTGGCGCGGCAACGCCGCGACCTTGGCGGCCGGATGCGTCCCACGCGGCGCAGGCGGCATCCTGTTGAGAGGATTTTCCGTGACGAGCACACCCCTGCATGTGATCGTCCTCGCCGCCGGCGAGGGCAAGCGGATGAAGTCGTCGAAGCCGAAGGTGTTGATGCCGCTCGCCGGCCGGCCGATGCTCGCGCATGTGCTCGATACTGCGCGCGCATTGCAACCGGCGCGCATCCACCTCGTCTTCGGCCATCTCGGCGAGCAGGTGAAGGCGGCGCTGACCGACCTCGGCGACCTCGCGTGGGTGCATCAGGCGGAGCAGCGCGGCACCGGCCACGCGGTCAAGCTCGCGATGCCGGAGATCCCCGAGGACGCTCGCGTGCTGATCCTTTACGGCGACGTGCCGCTGATCCGTACCGAAACCCTGCGCAGCCTGCTCGCACTGCCGAACCCGCTCGCCGCACTGGTCACCCAGCTCGAAAATCCCTACGGCTACGGCCGCGTCGTGCGCGACGGCATCGGCCGCATCCGCGCGGTGGTCGAGGAAAAGGACGCGACGATCGAGCAGCGCGCGATCACCTGGGTCAACAGCGGAATCCTCGCCGCCGATGCACGCCGCCTGCGTGTGTGGATCAACAACCTGACCGACCGCAACGCGCAGCGCGAGTACTACCTGACCGACGTGTTCGAACAAGCCAACGACGAGGGCGAGCCGGCCGAAGCGGTGGCCTGCGCGAACCCGCAGGAGGTATTCGGCGCGAACGACCCGTGGCAACTGGCCGGACTGGAACGCATGCACCAGCGCCTGCGAGCGACCCAGCTCGCCGCCGCCGGCGTGCGCTTCGCCGACCCGGTGCGCTTCGACGTGCGCGGCGACGTGCGCGTCGGTCGCGACGTCGAGATCGACGTCGACGTGATCCTCGAAGGCCTGGTCGAACTCGGCGACGAAGTGCGCATCGGCCCGTTCTGCCGCGTGCGCAATTCGACGCTCGCCGCCGGCACCATCGTGCATTCGCATTGCAATCTCGACGGCGTGGTCACGCACGGCCCGTGCGACATCGGCCCGTTCGCGCGGCTGCGCCCGGGCACCGAACTCGGCGCACACACGCGCATCGGCAACTTCGTCGAGACCAAGAAGGCGCACTTCGGCGAGAACTCCAAGGCCAACCACCTGAGCTACGTCGGCGACGCCGAGATCGGTCGCGACGTCAACATCGGCGCCGGCACGATCACCTGCAATTACGACGGCGTGAACAAGCACGTGACCACGCTCGAGGATGGCGCGTTCATCGGCTCCAACACCGCACTGATCGCCCCGGTGCGGATCGGCAAGGACGCCACGATCGGCGCCGGTTCGGTGGTCGGCAACGAAGCGCCGGCCGGCGAGCTCACGCTCGCGCGCGCGCGCCAGACCGTCGTGCCGGGATGGAAGCGACCGAAGAAGACGACCTGACGGCGGTCAGGGTGCGTCGCCGAATCGGCAACCGTGTTTCGACGCCGCTGCGCTCGACAAGAGCGGACCTTCCATTCCGAGCGGGCCCGTCCGCCTGAGCACGGGTACGGCTCAAGAGTTCCGTTCCTTGGGCGCAGCCATGTCCTGGGCGGAGTAGAAGGGCGCGCAGCGCCGGAGTCGAAGGGCAAGACCCCAGAGGGGGAAGTGTTTCGACTCCGCTGCGCAGCGCTCAACACGAACGGACCCAGGGCGGCATTCTCGGTTGTTCGATTCTTGCGGGGCGGCACACTAGACTTGCGCAACGCTGCCCCGAGGTTTGCATGACCGCCGCTCCCCTGCCCCGCGCCGACGACATCCGCGTCGCGATCATCGGCCTCGGCTATGTCGGCCTGCCGCTCGCGGTTGGGTTTGGCCGGCAGTTGCCGACCCTCGGCTTCGACATAAACGAGACGCGCATCGCGGAGCTGCGCGCGCACCGCGACCACACCCTGGAAGTCACCACCGAGGAGCTCCAGGCGACAGCGCAACTGCGCTTCAGCGCGGACAACGCGGACCTGGCCGCCTGCAACGTGTTCATCGTGACCGTGCCGACGCCGATCGACGATGCCAAGCGCCCGGACCTGCGCCCGCTCGAAGCAGCCAGCCGCACGGTCGGCCGCGCGATCGGTCGCGGCGGCGTCGCGATCTTCGAGTCGACCGTGTACCCGGGCGCGACCGAGGAAGTGTGCGTGCCGATCATCGAGCGCGAGTCGGGGCTCAAGTACAACGTCGACTTCCATGCCGGGTACAGCCCCGAGCGCATCAATCCGGGCGACAAGCAGCATCGCCTCGAAACGATCATGAAGGTGACATCGGGTTCTACGCCCGCAGCCGCCGACTTCGTCGACGCGCTGTATCGGCGCGTCATCAGCGCGGGCACGCACAAGGCCTCGAGCATCCGCGTCGCCGAGGCGGCGAAGGTGATCGAGAACACCCAGCGCGACCTCAACATCGCGCTCATCAACGAACTCGCGCTGATCTTCCACCGGCTCGACATCGACACCGGCGAGGTGCTCGCCGCGGCGGGCACGAAGTGGAATTTCCTGCCGTTCCGGCCTGGCCTTGTCGGCGGCCACTGCATCGGCGTCGATCCGTACTACCTCACGCACAAGGCGCAGCAGATCGGCTACCACCCGGAAGTGATCCTGTCCGGCCGACGCATCAACGACGGCATGGGCCAGCACGTCGCCCAGCGCGTGATCAAGCTCATGACGCAGCGACGCATCCATGCCGCCGGCGCGAACATCCTCGTGCTCGGCCTCGCGTTCAAGGAGAACTGCCCGGACCTGCGCAACACGCGCGTGATCGACGTGGTCGACGAGTTCAGGAGCTACCACGCGAACGTCGACGTGCACGATCCGTGGGTCAGTGCCGACGAGGCACGCCGCGAGTACGGCATCGAACTCGCGCCCGAACTCGTCCCCGGCCGCTACGACGCGGTGATCCTCGCGGTCGCGCACCGGCAGTTCGTCGAACTGGGCGGCGAGCGCATCCGCGCCCTCGGCAAGCCCGGCTCGATCGTGTTCGACGTCAAGCAGGCGTTGCCGCGCGAGCTCGTCGACGACCGGTTGTGAAACGCGGGGATCGGGGATTGGGGATTCGTAAAATCGCCGGCCCGCAGTCCACCATTCACCCTTGGCTTCTCTCCACTCCCCAATCCCGAATCCCCAATCCCGGCCCTTCAACATGCGCATCCTCGTCACCGGCGCCGCCGGCTTCATCGGATCGACCCTGAGCGAACGCCTGCTTGCGCGAGGCGACGAAGTACTCGGTTACGACAACCTCAACGGCTATTACGATCCGACACTGAAGGAAGCGCGCCTCGCCAAACTGACGCCGCACGCGAACTTCTCGTTCGTGCGCGCAGCGCTGGAGGACCGCCCCGCGCTGGAGCGCGCGTTCGCCGGGTTTCGGCCGGAGCGCGTCGTCAACCTCGCCGCACAGGCGGGCGTGCGGTACTCGCTGACCAACCCGTATGCATACATCGAGGCAAACCTGGTCGGCTTCATCAACGTGCTCGAAGCCTGCCGCCACGGTGGCGTCGAACACCTCGTGTATGCCTCGTCGAGTTCGGTCTACGGCGCGAACCGCAAGCTGCCATTCTCGGTGCAGGACGCGGTCGACCATCCGGTCAGCCTGTACGCGGCGACCAAGAAGGCGAACGAGCTGATGGCGCATACCTACAGCCATCTGTACCAGTTGCCGACCACCGGCCTGCGTTTCTTCACCGTGTACGGCCCGTGGGGGCGACCGGACATGGCGCTGTTCCTGTTCACCAGGAAGATCCTCGCCGGCGAGCCGATCGAAGTGTTCAACCACGGCAAGCACACGCGCGACTTCACCTACATCGACGACATCGTCGAAGGCGTGATCCGCACGCTCGACCGCGTGCCCGCGGGCGACCCGGCCTTCGATCCGCTGCATCCCAATCCCGCTTCCTCGGGGGCGCCCTACCGCGTCTACAACATCGGCAACCACCAGCCGATCGAGCTGGCCCATTACATCGCGGTGCTCGAAGCGAAGCTCGGGCGCAGCGCCGAGAAGATCCTGCTGCCGCTGCAGCCGGGCGACGTGCCCGACACCTACGCCGACGTCGCCGAGCTGTCGCGCGACACCGGCTACGCGCCTTCGACCCCGGTCGAGGTCGGCATCGGACGCTTCGTCGACTGGTATCGCGCGTACTACCAGGTCTGATCCTGATGCGGGCAAGCCACGCGCTTTGTCACCGGTCCCCGTTGCGGAGAGGAGTACGCGCGCAACGCGGGCGGTGCGCGGCGCGAGCGTTGCGGGCGTGCTCCACCCCGGCCATCCCCGGAAGGGAGCGGCGCAGACAGTGCTGGCGGTCACGCGGAAACGGCTGCGCTTGGAATACTCTTTGCAAGACGGTCCACGAGCCATCCGACCGCGCGAATGGACGGAACACCGTATCCGGCGGGTATCCCGGGGAGGCGAATCGATGACCGACAAGGTCCCGCTGGGCGAACTGCTGCCGGTGCTCGCGACGGAGGCGCGCCGGCGCATGCTCGTGCTGGGTGCGACATTCGCGCTCATCGCGATCACCGCACTGGTCATCGGCATCGGCCTGCCGCGCCGGTATGAATCCTCGACCACACTCGTGCTGGAGCCAAGCCGCATCGCAACGGCGTTGCCGGGCGATCGCGCGGTACCTGCCGGTTCCGTCGATCACGTCGCGCGCGCACGCGAACTGCTCGCCAACCGCAAGGTCATAGACGAAGTCCTCGCCGCCGATGGTGCGGCCGCGCAGCGCTCCGCGGCCGAGCAGGACCAGATGGTCGAAGCGCTCGGCGAGCGCATCGAAATCACCAGCCCGCGCGACGATCAGGTCCGCATCCGCTATCGCGACGACGACCCGCTGAGGGCGTTGCGCATCACCCGGCAGCTCGGCGAGCTTTTCGTGCGCGAGCGGCTTGCCGCGCAGGAACGCGAGAGCCGCAGCGTTTTCGACTTTCTCGACCGCCAGGTCAAGGCGTACCAGCGCAAGCTGACGGACGCCGAAGACAAGCTCAAGAGCTATCGCGAAGCCGCCGATGCCGTCACGCCGGCGAACGACGGAAAGGCGCGCGTCAGCCAGTTGCTCGACCAGGTCGAACGGGCGCGCCGCGAACTGGTCGAGCAGCGCGCGCGCGAGGACGCGCTCGCAACACAGCTGGCGGAGCCATCAGCCGCGCCGGCCACGGACACTGCGCCGGCCACCAGCTCCTACGAGGAACTTCGCGACAAGCTCGCGGTTGCACGTCGCGAACGTGTCGCAACGGCATCGCGTCTCGACCAGGCCGAGGCCGCACTGAAGACCGACCTGGGCAAGACCGATGGTGCCCATGCGAACAATGAACTGGCCGGCGTGATTCGCGATTACGAGGCCAACCGCAGCGTCGTCGAGGATCTGCTCAAGCGGCGCGAGAACGCGCGCATCGCGATGGATCTGGACAGCCACCAGCAAGGCCTTTCCGTGCGCATACAACAGCCCGCGACGATGCCGCAGCATGCGTCGGGCCTGCGCCTGCTGCACCTTGCGGTCGGCGGCCTGCTGCTCGCGATCCTGGTGCCGCTCGGCATGCTGCTCGCGCGGGCGCGCCTGGACCCGCGCGTGCGCTCGGCGGCGCAGGTCGAACGCCTGACCGGATTGCCGATGCTGGCGACGATCCCGACCTGCCCGACACCCGCGGAACGTCGCCGCACGACCATGCATGCGAGCGCACTGGCATTGATCGTTTTCGGCGTGCTGCTTTGTTACACGGCGGCATTCCTGCTCCAACTGAGGGCTTCGCCATGAACGGCGACGACAGCAGCAAACCCGCAGGCGCAGTCCCCGACGAAGCCGTCACGGGCGCGGCGCGCGTCCTTGCGAGCCGCACGATCGCGCGCATGGCCGAGCTGAATGCGCTGACCACGCTGCAACTCGACGAGCGCCGCCTGATCCATCGCGGCGAATCGGCACGCGCGCAGGCTGACGCATTCCGCGAGATCCGCACGCGCCTGCTCGCGCGCGGCGGCGAGCACAATTTCATCACCCTGGTCACGGCGGTGAGTCCCGCCTCGGGCGGCAGCTTCGTCGCACGCAACCTCGCGGCGGCGTTCGCATTCGACGAGACGAAGACCGCGCTGTTGATCGACTGCAATCCGCGCGATGCGGCGCAGCACAAGGCGCTCGGCACCGAAGCCAGCCCCGGCCTGATCGACTACCTCGACCACCCGGCGATGGGCATGGAACCGATCATCCACCGCACCGGCATCCCGCGCCTGCGCCTGATTCCGACCGGCACCGCGCGCGAGACCGGTACCGAATACTTTTCCTCGTTCCGCATGCGCGCCGCGCTCGATTCGCTGCGCTGCCGCTACCCGGACCGCTACCTGTTCCTCGACGGGCCCGCGGTGAAAGGCGCACCGGACGCGCGCATCCTGTCCGACCTCGCCGACTTCGTCCTGCTGGTGGCCGGCTACGGTCGCGATACGCCGAGTGCGATCGCGCAGGCGGCCGCGGCGTTCGCGCCGGAGCGTTTCGCGGGGGTGGTGTTCGACGAGCTCGGCTAGTCTGGTCGTCCCGGCGAATGCGGGGACCAAAGTCCTGGCTCACCTCGCGCTCCCGAAAGAATCGCGAAAGGCGCCGGCCACGCCTTCGCCAGAGTTGCGGTTTATCATCGCGTTCACGCAGGGCGCGCCGGGCAGGCGAACCCTCTCCCCGACGCCAAGGAACTGAAGTCCATGTGTGGAATCGTCGCCGCTACCGCGGCCCGCGACGTAGTGCCGGTGCTGATCGCCGGCCTGAAGGCACTGGAATACCGCGGCTACGACTCCGCCGGCATCTCGGTGCTGGAAAACGGCCGCCTCGCGCGCGTGCGTGCCGCCGGCAAGGTGCGCGAACTCGAATCGCTGTACGAAGCGGCCCCGGTCGCCGGCAGCAGCGGCATCGCGCACACGCGCTGGGCCACCCACGGCGTGCCGAACACGGTCAACGCGCATCCGCATGTATCGAGCGAGCGTGTCGCGGTCGTGCACAACGGCATCATCGAGAACCATGCCGAGTTGCGCAGCGAACTCAAGGCGCAGGGCTACCGCTTCGATTCGGACACCGATACCGAGGTGATCGCCCATCTCGTCGACGCCGCGATCGCCGCCGGCGCGGACCTGCGCGGGGCGGTCATCGCCGCAACGAAGCGACTGCACGGCGCCTATGCGATCGCGGTGATGAACCGCGACCAGCCCGGCCAGATCGTCGGCGCGCGCCGCGGCAGCCCGCTGGTCGCCGGCCTTGGCGACGGCGAGAACTTCCTCGGCTCCGACGTGCAGGCGCTGATTCGCCAGACCAGCCGCTTCAAGTACCTTGAGGAAGGCGACGTCGCCGAGATCAGCGTCGGCGGATGCGCGATCTTCGACGCCGACGGCAACCCGGTCGAACGCATCGAGCGCAGGAGCGAGCTGTCCGCCGACGCGGTCGAGCGCGGCGAATACCGCCACTACATGCTGAAGGAGATCTTCGAGCAGCCGCGTGCGATCGCCGACACGCTCGAAGGCCGGATCGCCGAAGGACGCGTGCTGCCGAACATCTTCGGGGTCGATGCCGACAAGCTGCTTGCGCGCGTGAGGAACGTGCAGATCGTCGCCTGCGGCACCAGCTTCCACGCCGGCCTCGTCGCGCGCTACTGGATTGAAGCGATGGCCGGCCTGCCGTGCAGCGTCGAGGTCGCGAGCGAATACCGCTACCGGCGCGTGGTCGTGCCGGAAGGAACGCTGTTCCTCGCGGTGTCGCAATCGGGTGAAACGGCGGACACGCTGGCCGCGCTGCGCGACGGCCGCAACCGCGGCTACCTCGGCTCGCTCGCGATCTGCAACGTGCCCGAATCCAGCCTCGTGCGCGAATCCGACCTCGTGCTGATGACGCGCGCGGGCCCGGAGATCGGCGTCGCCTCGACCAAGGCATTCACCACCCAGCTGACCGCGCTCGCGCTACTCGCGCTCGAACTCGCGCGCCTCAACGGCGCCAGCGCGGAAACGATCGCGGCCCACGTCAGCGAACTCGCGACCCTGCCACGCGTGATCGGCGAAGTGCTCGCGCTCGAGCCGGAAATCGCGCGCCTCGCCGAACGCTTCGTGCCCAAGCACCACGCCTTGTTCCTCGGGCGCGGCGTGCACTACCCGGTCGCGCTCGAAGGCGCGCTCAAGCTCAAGGAAATTTCCTACATCCATGCCGAGGCGTATCCGGCCGGCGAACTCAAGCACGGCCCGCTCGCACTGGTCGACGAGGACATGCCGGTAATCACCGTCGCGCCGAACAACCAGCTGCTCGAGAAGCTGAAGTCGAACCTCGAGGAAGTGCGTGCGCGCGGCGGCGAGCTGTTCGTGTTCGCCGACACCGACGCACCGTTGACCCAGCAGGGCGAGCGCGGAGCGGTCATCAAGGTCGCCTCCGGTGGCAACCTGATCGCACCCGCGGTGTTTACCGTGCCGCTGCAGATGCTCGCCTATCACGTCGCCGTGCTGCGCGGCACCGACGTCGACCAGCCGCGCAACCTCGCCAAGAGTGTGACGGTGGAATAAGTGCCGGCCACGATAGCCGTCCGCAAACCGTAGAGCCCTGCCAGCCCGCGCAGCGCGGCGATCAGTGCCTGCCCGACATGGCTCGCCGGCGAGCACGCCTGTCGCAGGTGGTCGAACGGCGCTTCCTTGCAGGGCTTTCGGTCGAACAGACCGCCGAAGTGCTAGAGATCGTGCCGCGCAACGCCGTGCGGCGCCGGCCGCCGGGTGATATGCGGCTTGCAACCGGCGGCATGGTGCCCGGCAGGGAGTTCGACGTACGGGCGAATCCGGCTCCGCCACCACCGGCGGCGCGCTGATCTTCGCCAGCGGCTTCGATTGAGGCGGGCGCGAACGCCGCGGCGGCGCGCGCCTTTTTCGTGAACCACGCCGCGCTTTGCCTGCGCAGTGCGCCGCGATCGAACCACGGCACGAGCGCCAGAATGGGTTTCGTACGGAAGGAGAATCCATCATGTTGCGCCAGCGCCTGTTCTGCGGCTTAGTCCTGCTCGCCGCACCCTGCCTTGCGAGCGCAAGCGTGCGCACCTGGCCAACCACCGGCCCGTGTGCCAGTGGAACCTTGCAGGCCTGCATCAACGGCGCCGTCGACGGCGACATCGTCGAAGTCGCGAGCAATGCGGTCATCAACGAGTCGCTCTCGTTCGGCGTGCCGCTGACCCTGCGCGCGGCGAGCGGCTACGCGCCGCGAATCGCCGTCGACCAGGTCATCACGGCAACCGCGACGATTGACGGCGACTATGCGATCGAGGGCTTCACCCTGCAGCGCGGCTTCGTCTACGTAACCCACAGCGCCGGCAACGCGAACGTCCGCGTGCGGCGCGTGCGCGTACTCGCGCCGATGGCGACCGGCCCCGCGCAGATCTCGCTGTACAACAACACGACGTCGCCGCTCAGCTACGACATTGGCGAGAACGACCTCGCCTTTGCATGGGACACCTACGACGGCGCGATCCACGCTGCACTGCAGGTCCTCGACACCCAGACCGGCAGCAGCGAAGGTCGCATCCACGAGAACCGCATCGCTGCCGCCGGCGCGTGGGCGGCCGGCGTGCTGGTGGTCAGCAACAATCGTACGCACACCACGCGCGTCGACGGCAACTGGGTCCGTGGCGGCAGTTCCTACGGCAGCATCGACCTGCGCCAGGGCAGCTTCAGCGGCGGCGCTGGCACGCTGACCGCATACGTGGTCAACAATGTCGTCACGCCGCTGCGCCAGCCGGCCGACGCCTACGGCATCAAGGCCGAGGCGAATGCCGGCGGCCTCGCCCTGCAGGCGTTCAACAACACGGTGACCGGCGCTTACAGCGGCGTCAACGTCTACGCGGCGAGCGGCACCACGCTGAGCGGGCGCATCGCCAACAACCTGCTCGCCGGCAACATCCTCAACCTCGCCTACAGCAACAGCGGCAGCGGCGGCGTCGACAACGACCACAATCTGCTCTTCGGCGGCAGCACCAGCGGCATCACGCCCGGAGCCGGCGCGGTCACGGCGGATCCCCTGCTGCGCGGCGCACCCGGCAATCCGTGGCTCAATCCCGGCTCACCCGCCATCGATGTCGCCGACAGTGCAGGCCTGTCCAGCGTCCTCGCGAGCGCCGGCCTCGCACGCCTCGACGGCGCCGGCCTGCGCCGCTTCAAGGGTGCCGCCAATGCCGCCGACATCGGCGCGCTCGAATACGGCGACACGACGTTCCTGCACCGCAGCGCCAATCCGCCGGCGAGCGTCTACAGCACCCTCGACGATGCCAGCGTCAATGCGCAGGCCTCACACCGGCCGCAGCTGACGGCGAACTGGAATCCCGACGGCAGCACCGGGCTGTACTGGAACCATGCGGTCAGCGCGTACTGGAACAGCATCACGTCGCGGTGGTCGCTGCGCGACGAAGATCTCGTCCCGTTCGGCGACGACGTGCGCTTCAACCTGTTCGCGCCGGCCGGCGGCGACGGCAATTTCGCGCATGTCGCGACGGCGGCGAACGTCAGCGGCTTCACCACGCGTCTTGCCGCGAGCGGCCTCGACGACGCGCCGGACCGCATCCTGCTGGTGACGCGCAACTCGGTCGATCCCGGCGGTACCGTCTACGACGACGTTCATCCGTTCGGCGTGTTCTACTTCGCGTTCGGCGGCCCCGGCTCGTGGTTCGTCTCGCACCTGGACTCGACCGTGATGGGCGAGGGCGGCGGTTACAACGTGTACTGGCAGGCGCCGAGCGCGAATGCGTACCGGCACCTCGCGACCGCCGGCAACATCGCCGGCAACTACACCCTGCTCGACCACCCGCTGCTGAATGACCACGCATGCGCGCGCCCGCATGTGACCCAGAGCGCGGGCCAGGGCGTCTTCAACGGTCACCAGGTCGGCGTCTGGTACACCGGCTCGCGCTGGTCGGTGTTCAACCAGGACGGCGCGGCGATGCCGGTGAACGCCGAGTTCGACGTCATCGTCGATGCGCAGCAGGCATTCGAATGCAACGACGTGATCTTCGCCGACGGTTTCGATTGATCGCCGCCGCAGCGCCGCCGCGCGTCTCGTCGACGCGCGGTTCGCAAGCGGCAGGACTTCACCAGCGCGGAACGCCGGCATCATCCGGCAGTCGGCCTTCGCGGTACAGCCGCTCCAGATAGCCGATCAACGCATCCATCACCAGGCGTGTCTCCGCGCCGTTCACTTCGACGGCACGCTCGATCTGCGCCTTCGACAACGGCCGGCTCACGGTCTCGCCGGCCTGCTTCGCCAGTTCGATCGCCAATTCCGCCAGTCGGATCGAATAGCCGCGCAGGTTCGCCGCCTCGTTGACAAACTCGCGCGTGAGCGCAAAGTCCTGAATCGCCATGGCACGCTCCTCCCGGAATGGTCGCCTGAGTGTTGCACCGGAACACGCCGCGCGCACGGATGCATGCAGCATGGCGGCTGATGCACAATGCATGCATGCGAATCTGTGTCTATTGCGCGTCGAGCGAGCACGTCGACCGGCGCTATCACGAGGCCGCCGCCCTGCTCGGTCGCACACTGGCGCAAGCGGGCTGCACGCTCGTCTACGGCGGTGGCGGCTCGGGCCTGATGGGCACGCTCGCCAGCGCGGCGCTCGACGCCGGCGGCGAAGTCATCGGCGTCATCCCGCGTTTCATGATCGAAGTCGAATGGCAGCATCCCGGCGTCGCCAACCTCGAAGTGGTCGAGGACATGCGCGAGCGCAAGCATCGCCTGCTGACCGGGTCCGACGCGGTGGTCGCACTGCCCGGCGGCTGCGGCACGCTGGAGGAGCTGTTCGAGGCGATGACGCTGAAGCGCCTCGCGCTGTACGCGAAGCCGATCGTGCTGCTCGACATCAACGGCTTCTACGCGCCGCTCGAACGCTTCCTCGAACAGACCATCGAGCAGCGGTTCATGAACCCGCAACACCGCGGCCTGTGGACGAGCGTCGCGCGCGTGGAAGAAGTGCTGCCGACGATCCGCGCAACACCGGACTGGGACGCGAGCGCACGCGACTACGCGGCCGTACGCTGACACTCCTGGACGCGAAGCGGTTGCGGTACGCGGATCGTCCTACTCGAAGCGGCTCAATTCGCGATCCGTGTCGCCGCCGGAGGAGCCGGACTCGCCATCGGGATCGTCGAACAGGCTCATCGGCGCGGCTTCTTCGCCACCCTGGTCGTTGCGGCTCGCCTGGCCGGGCTCGCTCGCGGCCTTCTGCTTTTCCCAGCGGGTCTTGATCGGATTCGCTGATTCCGCCGATTCGAGTGCACCAAGCAGTTCCTGCTTCTGTTCTTCCGGCAGGTCCGCCCAATGGCAATCGGCAAGCGCACCAGCCATCGAATAAAGCAGGTTGAGGCTTGGCCGGAAGCCGGCGCGCTTGACCTTGAGGAAGGTCTCCACCGGCCCGATGCGTGCGAGGTCCTCGGTCGTGCGTACGCCGACCTGGCGTAGCCACGCAGCCGACTTCGGACCGACGTTGCGGATCTTCACGTCGCGACTCATGTCGTTGGCACCCCATGGTTTGGCAGCAACGATGCAACGAACACCGTGCACAAGGCTTCCATGCCGGCGCGGTCCTCGTCGTCGAAGCGCGCCAGTGAAGGACTGTCGACGTCCCACACGCCGATGAGCGCACCGGACGCATCGACCAGCGGCACCACAATCTCCGACTGGGATGCGCTGTCGCAGGCGATGTGGCCATCGAACGCGTTGACGTCGCGCACCAGCTGGGTCTCGCGCGTCGCCGCTGCGGTACCGCACACGCCCTTGCCGAGCGCGATGCGCACGCACGCGGGCTTGCCCTGGAACGGACCGACGACGAGTTCGCGCCCGTCGAAGAAATAGAAGCCGCACCAGTTGATGTCCGGCAACGCATGCCAGGCCAAGGCCGCGAAGTTCGCGGCGTTCGCGATGCGGTCGCGTTCGCCATGCAGCAGGCCGCGCGCCTGCTGGGCGAGCTCGGCGTACAGCGCCGGTTTGAGGGAGGCGTCAATCGGTGCCGCGACGAACATGGTGGGCATGCCCTGCCGGTATCGAATCGCGATTGTAGCGCGTGCCCGAGCGTCGGTGCCGCTGGCATACTGCGCCGACCCCGGAGCCGCAATGAACGAAGCCGACTTTTCGCAGGAGCATGGTTTTCGCATGCGCGGCGCGCAGCCGACGCGCATGGACGCCTTCGTCGACGCAGCATTCGCGTTCGCCGTGACCCTGCTTATCGTCTCCGTCGGCCACGTGCCGTCCACGGTGCCGGACCTGATCCAGGCGATGCGCGGCGTGCCGGCGTTCCTGGCCAGCTTCCTGCTTCTCGCGCGCTTCTGGCTGTCGCATCGCCACTGGTCGCGCTGTTACGGGCTCGAGGATGGCCCGAGCGCGCGTCTCAGCCTCGCGCTGGTCTTCGTGGTGCTGATCTACGTGTACCCGCTGCGCATGGTTGCCAACATGACCTTGGCCGTGCTCAGCGGTGGTGCGCTGGCCGAGCAGTCGATCGAAATCCACACGCTCGCCGACCTGCGGTCGCTCTACCTCGCCTTCGCTTCGGGCTACGGTGCCGTCGTCGTCATCTTCACCCTGCTTTACCGTCACGCGCTGGCGCGCGCGGACACGCTGCAACTGACGGCGGGCGAACGCGTGCGCACGCGCAGCATGGCCGAGCGCTACCTGTCGCTGGCGGGTGTCGCGCTGCTTTCGCTGGTGCTGGCCGTCCTGCTTCCGGCAGGGCAGCATTCGATGCTGATCTACTGGGCGCCGGGCATGGTCTACGCACTGATCTATCCGGCCACCCTGCTGATTGCGCGCCGCGAACGCGCGGCGCTCGCGGCGGTTTCACGGCCGAACCTTGCATGAAAGGCCTGTTCGTCACCGGCACCGACACCGGCATCGGCAAGACCTGGTCGAGTTGCGTGCTGCTCGCGGCCTTGCGCGCACGCGGCCTGAGGGCGGCGGGGATGAAGCCGGTCGCGAGTGGTTGCCGTGAAACATCCGCGGGCCTGCGCAACGAAGACGCCGAGGCCCTCATCGCGGCGAGCGATCCGGTGCCCGCCTATGCCGACTGCAATCCCCATGCATTCGCCGCCCCGATCGCGCCGCATCTCGCTGCGGCAATGAACGGCGCAGAGATCACCCTTGCGCCGGTCAGCAACGCCTATGCCCGCCTCGCGATGACGGCCGATCGCGTCGTGGTCGAAGGCGTCGGCGGCTGGGCGGTGCCGTTGTCGGACGCGCTGATGCAGGCCGATCTCGTGCGCACACTCGACTTGCCCGTGATTCTCGTGGTCGGCGTGCGCCTGGGGTGCCTCAATCACGCGCTGCTGAGCGCGCGCGCGATCGCTGCGGACGGCTGCCGGCTGGCCGGCTGGATCGCCAACCGCATCGATGCACAAATGCCGTTCGCATCCGCCAACATCGATGCCCTGCACGCGCGCATCGCAGCGCCGCTGCTCGGCGTGCTCGAGCACGCACCGAGTGGCACGAGTGCGGAGTTCGCGCATGCGCTCGACCTGCGAGCGTTCTGAGTGACACGCTTGACGCTCGTCGCAGCGGCAAACCAACGCGCTGCGCCGTGGCTGGTTGCCGCCTGCGGACTCGCCTTCGACGTCACCGCATGGTGGCCGGGACTGATGTCGTTCGACTCGGCCTATGCGTGGTGGCAGGCGCGTGGCGGCGAGAGCACCGACATCGTCGCGCCCGCGATGATCCACGCATGGCGCGCGTGCGAATGGATCGCGAGCGGGCCCGGTCCGATCCACGCCGTGCATCTCGCGCTGTTCTGGAGCGGTCTCGCCCTGCTCGCCGGAACGCTTCCACGCGGTCGCCCCGCGCAGTTCGCGACGATGTGCCTGCCCGCCTTCGTGCCGGTGTCGATGCTGTTGCGTGCGCATGTGTGGACCGATGTGGCGCTCGCTGCCTCACTCGTCGCCGCGACCGGCCTGCTGGCACAGGCGCACACATCGCGCGTGCGCGGCTGGCTGGTGCCGGCGCTTGTGCTGCTCGCGTACGCCTCGCTGCTGCGCCACAACGCGTTGCCCGCCGTGCTGCCACTGCTGGCGTGGTGGTCGTGGTTGCTGCTGCACGGCGCTCGCGCGGCGTCACCACGCGCCGTCGTGGTGCTCGTGGTCGCCGTATCGTTGTGCCTGTTCGGCACGGGGCGTTGGCTCGCGCGCCAGGTCGATCGCCAGGTCCCGGTGTGGCCTTCGCTGGCACAGTTCGACCTTGCCGCGATCTCGATCGAAACCGGGCGAATGCAGTTGCCGGCGTTCATGATCGGTTCCGGGCTCGACCTGCCGGAACTCGCGCTCGCGTTTCGTCCGTGGAGCAACCTGCCGATGCTGACCGGTACGCGCCACGGCATGCGCGCGCCGTTCGATCCGCCGTTGACGCCGGATGAACTCGCCCAGTTGCGAACGGCATGGATTGCCGCGGTCGTCGACCATCCCGCCGCGTGGCTGGCCCATCGCTGGCGCGTTTCGCGCGCGCTGTTCGGCACGCATGCGCCGGACTGGCCGATCACGCTGATCGTGGTCGACGCCGAATATGCCTACCGCGACAATCCGCCGGTTGCACGCAACGAGGGCAGGCTGCACGCGGCACTCATGCGCGCCGCGAACGCCGGCGCGTCGACGCCGGCACTCGCCGCGTGGCCATGCCTGCTGGCCGGACTGCTCGTGCTGCCGGGCGCGTGGCGACGACGCCGCGAACGCGCCTGCGGCCAGCTGCCGTTGCTGCTGCTCGCGAGCGCATGGGCGTATGCGTTGCCGCTGTGCGTGCTCGCCCCATCGGCCGAGTTGCGCTACCTCGACTGGCCTTGCCTCGCCAGCCTGATCGCATTCGCCTGCGTCGCCTTCGCGCCGCGCACGCGGCACGCTGCTAGACTCGATCCAGAGACCCATGCAAAGGATCGACGAGATGAACACCGTGCAACGCTACATGTTCAGCATCGATGACCTGCCGAAGGCGCGCGGCGAATCGCACGAGCTTTCGTTCCAGGGCGGCTCCTCGGAGAGTTTCGCCGCCTTGTTGCAGCAGGCGCTGCGCGAGCCGTCGCTGTGGCAACGCTGGAAAGCGATGCAGCCCGATCCCGATGCGGTCGACCCGGGCCTTGGCGCGAACGATCCCGCCGCGACCGTCGAAGCGCATCAGTCCGACGTGCACGTCAGCGTCGAAGTGAAGAGTTCGCTGCCGCACGCGATCATCAAACACCGCATGACGCTGCTGATCGGCAAGCACTGGACGCTGCGCGACGTCAGCGCGGTGTAATCCATCGCAGAAGGAGCGTCGAGTATGGTCACGATACGCAACCACCTTGCCCCGTCCGCACGCCGCCATCACGCCACTCGAACCGACTGGCGCGCGGTCATCATCACGGTTTCTGCCCACGTCGCGCTCGTGCTCGCCCTGCTTGCGACGCCGGTCGCCGAACCGCTGCGGCGCGGCGCCGAAATGATCCTGATCCATCTCGACGGCGAGGCGGTGCACGTGCCGACCGCACCGAATGATGCTGTCGCGGATCCGGGCACCGCTGCTTCCGCGACGGCGCGGCGCGGCAGCGCGCCGGCGAAAGCCGCGCCCGCCCGCGCAACCCGCAGCGAACCGGTCGTGGTCACCGAAGGTCGCGAGGCGGTCGGCGCGTCGAACAGCGCATCCGTCGCCGGAGCTGCGGCGGGAGCAGGCACAGCCGGCGTCGGCGGCTCGCGCGACCGCGATGCGGGGACGTGGACCGGTCCGAAGTTCCGTCCACCACGCGTCGTCGAACGCGTGCTTCCCGCCTATCCTCGCGACGCCTACCTGGCGGGCCTGCAAGGCAGCGTCAACGTGCTCGTCACGGTCGATGCCGAAGGTCGCGTCACCGACACTCGCGTCGAATCATCCAGTGGCGTCGCGTCGCTCGACGCGGCCGCCGCCGAAGGCGTGCGTGCGTGGACGTTCAAGGCCGCCGAAAAGCTCGGCAAGCCGATCGAGGCCCAGGCGATCGTCGCGATCGACTGGAAGTATCGGCCCGGCATGACCTTCGGGCCGATGCCGGTCGAGAACCGTCGCCTGCTGCAAAAGGACTGGTCGATCGCGAACCAGATCCATGTGCCCGGCGAGAATCTGGACGCGCTGCCGGCGAAAGCGGCGGCACAGCGCACGCAACCCTGCCCGGACGAGGATCCGGGGGAAGCCAGCCAGCGCTATGACGCGATGGCATTCGGCTCGAAGATCGTTGCGGCCAACTGGAACGATCCCGTGACCGGCCGTTGCCGCAAGGGCAAGCGCGCGCGCTGACGAAAGGTCACACGGCGCACTTGACGCCGTGCAACCTGCCGCACATCCAGCCTCGACGGCGTGATGCCGTCGAGCGCGCCGAAGCACGCGTCAGTCAGTAGGCGAATTCGCGGAACACGCGGTCGATGTCGCCGTTCCACTCGCCATGGAACAGTTCGAGCTTGCGTTCGGCCGGCGTCTGGTTCGCGTCGACGATCTGCGCCAGGATGTCGAGGTACATCGACTCGTCGGCGCCGTGGCGGTTCCTGCGCGCGCGCCGCCCCAGGCCGTGCGCGGAAATCTTCAGCGCCTCGACGGCGATGTCGTGCAGCGTGCCGCCGCGGAACGGCAGCTTGAGCGCGTGCTTCGGCACGCCGTCGCGCAGGGCGTGGCGCTCTTCGCGCGTGAAGTCCTTGACCAGGTCCCATGCCGCATCGAGTGCACTCTGGTCGTACAGCAGGCCGACCCAGAACGCGGGCAGCGCGCACAGCCGATTCCACGGCCCACCGTCGGCGCCGCGCATCTCGAGGTATTTCTTCAGCCGCACTTCCGGGAACGCGGTGGTGGTGTGGTCGGCCCAGTCGCGCAGGTTCGCCTTCACGCCCGGCAGTTCGGCGAGGTCGCCGACGAGGAACTTGCGGAACGACTTGCCGGCGAGGTCGACGTATTCGCCGCCGCGGTAACTGAAGTACATCGGCACGTCGAGCAGGTAGTCGACGTACCGTTCGTAGCCGAAGCCGTCCTCGAACACGAAGTCGAGCATGCCGGTGCGATCGGGATCGGTATCGGTCCAGATGTGCGAACGATAGCTCTGGTAGCCGTTCGGCTTGCCTTCGGTGAACGGCGAGTCGGCAAACAGCGCGGTCGCGACCGGCTGCAGCGCGAGCGCGACGCGGAACTTCTTCACCATGTCGGCCTCGCTCGAATAATCGAGGTTGACCTGCACGGTGCAGGTGCGCGTCATCATGTCGAGTCCGAGCGAGCCGACCTTGGGCATGTACTCGCGCATGATCTTGTAGCGGCCCTTAGGCATCCACGGCATCTCGTCGCGGCGCCATTTCGGCTGGAAACCCATGCCGAGGAAGCCGACGCCGATCTCGTCGGCGACGGTCTTCACCTCCTGCAGGTGGCAGGCGACTTCGCAGCAGGTGTCGTGGATCGTCTCCAGCGGCGCGCCGGAGAGTTCGAGCTGCCCGGCGGGCTCGAGCGTGACCGAGGCCGTGTCGCGCAGCAGCGCGATGAGCTTTCCGTGCTCCTCGACACGCTGCCAGCCGAAACGCGTCATGCCTTCGAGCAGCACGCCGATGCCGCGTTCGCCTTCCCAGGTCGGCGGACGCAGGTCGTCGAGGCGGAAGCCGAACTTCTCGTGCTCGGTGCCAATGCGCCAGTCCGCGATCGGCTTCTCGCCGCTCGCGACATATTCGACCAGCTGGTCGCGCCCGCGGATCGGTTCTTCCTTGACGCTGCTGGGACCGGACATCGGGAACCTCGCGGGTGGGGCGGTCCGCCAACATGGGGATGCGGCGGTCGAACTAAAGCCCATCGGGTGCGGCCTCTTGCGGCGGGTCGCGCACAGGGTGCTTTCCTACGCAGCCGCGCTCCTCACGGTATTTCGAGCCAGCGCGCAACCAGCGCGCGCGCCTCGTCAAGACCGGTCTTCGCCAGCGACGAGAACAGCTGCGCGCTCGCGCCCGGCGCAATCGTCGCGATCTCCTTGTTCACCGCTGCCAGCGTGCGCAGGCCTTCGCTGCGCGAGAGCTTGTCAGCCTTGGTCAGCAGGCAATGGCAGGCACGCCCGCTCGCCGCGCCGAATTCAAGCATGTGGCAGTCGAAGTCCTTGAGCGGATGGCGCGCGTCCATGACCAGCACGAGGCCCTTGAGCGACTCGCGCGTGCGCAGGTAGGTGTCGATCACGCCGCGCCAGTGCAGACGCATCGCCTCGGGCACCTTGGCGTAGCCGTACCCGGGCAGGTCGATCAGGCGGCGCGCCGGGTCGTCGACCGGGAACACGTTGAGCAACTGGGTGCGACCGGGCGTTTTCGACGTGCGCGCGAGGCCCTGCTGGTCGCAGATCGCGTTGAGCGCACTCGACTTGCCCGCGTTGGAGCGCCCGGCGAATGCGACCTCGTTGCCGGTGTCCGGCGGCAGCTGGCCGAGCTTGTTCGCGCTGGTCAGGAATTGCGCTTTTCGGAACGGATTGGAAGGCTTGGAAGACACGGCAGGTCTCGGTCGGTTGCAGCACGGGCAATGCCGGTGCGAAGGCGGAGCGGCAGGCCGTCCCGCAGCGACGGTTTGACCGCCTTCGGGGTCGCGGGGATAATTCTGCGGTTTTCCGCCCGTGCGCCGATTTCGGCGACGCGTCGCGGCCATCCCACGGATTTTGCGGAGTGAGTGTATGAGCTTTCGGCGCGTCTTTGTTCAGTCCCTGTTCGCCCTGACGGCGCTGGCCGCAGGCCCGGTACTGGCGCAGACCCCGCCGAGCGAGGCGCCTGCCGCGCCGGCGCCGGCCGCCGCTGCGACCGAAGCGCCGCAGGCCGAGGCGCACGCCGGCCCGCTGTTCGGCGACGCCAAGGCGGGCGAGGCGAAGGCGGCCGTATGCGGCGCCTGCCACGGCATCGACGGCAACCCGACCGACAAGCAGTACCCGAAGCTGGCCGGGCAGAACGAGGCGTACATCGCGCGCCAGATCGGCCTGTTCAAGAGCCAGAAGCGCCAGAACCCGATCATGATGGGCTTTGCCGCGACCCAGAGCGACCAGGACATGCACGACATCGGCGCGTTCTTCGCCGGCAAGGCGTCGCTGCCGGGCGTCGCCGACGACAAGTTGATCGAGCGCGGCCAGGCGCTGTATCGCGGCGGCGACAGCCAGCTCGGCGTGCCCGCCTGCATGGCCTGCCACGGACCGGACGGCCGCGGCATGGCCGGCGCCGGCTTCCCGCAGCTGGCCGGGCAGTGGACCGACTACGTCGCGCTCAAGCTCAAGGAATGGAAGGCCGGCACGACCTGGGGCGACGACGCCAACGCGAAGGTGATGCCCGCGATCGCGCAGAAGCTTTCCGACGCCGACATCACCGCGCTCGCCTCGTACGTCGAAGGCCTGCACACGGCTGCGGGAACCTCCGCCGCCGCGAAGTGATCCAAGCCGCGCGCCGATTGCGTCCGCATTCAGCGGTCGCACCCGACACTCGCGCCGCGTCGACCGGCGGCCGCCGCGCCGCCACCGCCCTTTGCAGGAGATCCTCGATGTTGAACGGCCCCCTCAAGACCGTTTCCGCGCTGTTGTTCGGCCTCGCCATCAGCGCCGGAGCGCACGCCGCCGAAGCGTTCGAAGCCGGCAAGCACTACTTTCCGGTCGAGCCGGCGCAGCCGACCAGCACTGGCGACAAGGTCGAGGTGGTCGAGGTGTTCTCGTACGCCTGCCCCGCCTGCAATTCGTTCCAGGCGACGATGCACAAGCTGAAGGCGGCGCTGCCGGCGAACGCGGAACTCGTCTACCTTCCGGCGGCGTTCCGCCCGGACGAGGACTGGCCGGTATTCCAGCGCACGTTCTACACCGCGCAGGCGCTCGGCGTGATCGACAAGAGCCACGACGCAACCTTCGACGCGGTGTGGAAGGACGATGGCACCTTGCGCATCAGCGACGCGGTGACGCACCGCCCGGTCAAGCCGATGCCGACGATCGACGATGTTGCAAAGACATTCGCGAAGTTCGGCGTCAAGCCGGAGGACTTCAGCGCAACCGCGAATTCGTTCGCGATCAATACCAAGATGAAGCGGGCCGATGCCCTGATGAAGGCCTACGGCGTCGATTCGACGCCGACCCTCATCGTCAACGGCAGGTACCGCCTCACGGCGAGTTCGGCTGGCGGCCTCGACCAGGTGGTTCCGTTGGTCAAGTTCCTCATCGACAAGGAAACGGCAGGCAAGTAGCAGCCGCCTCGAATTCGGAACCGTTCCTGTCCAGCATGGTGGAACCGGGTTTAACCGACTTTGCGGCATTCGTACCCGGTCACATGTGCGATCGTCCTTATCGCAAGAATCAAGAAGAGGAATACCTGATGTTCAAGCGACTTGGTTTGCTGCTCGCCGGCCTCATGCTGGCTTCATTCGCGTGCGCGGACGAAGTCGTCGCGCCGGCCACGCCTGCTTCGCCCGCCGCGTGGGAAGCCGGCAAGAACTATTTCCTCGTCGATCCGCCGCAGCCGACCAGTTCGGGCGACAAGGTCGAGGTGCTGGAGATCTTCTCGTACGCCTGCCCGCACTGCGCGCACTTCCAGCCGTATGCGGAACAACTCAAGCAGTCGCTGCCGGCGTACGCGCGCTTCGGCTACATGCCGGCGATCTTCAACGCGCAGTGGGAACCGTATGCGCGCGCGTTCTATGCGGCCGAGTCGCTCGGTGCGCTCGACAAGACGCATCAGGCGCTGTTCGACGCACTGCATCGCGACCACATGCCGCTGCGCTCGATCGAGGATCTCGCCTCGTTCTATGCCGAGCACGGCATCGACCGCGCGAAGTTCCTGTCGACGGCCAGCTCGTTCGAGGTCGAAAGCAAGCTGTCGCACGCGATCGCGATCGTCAAGGCCGACGGCATCGACGGCACGCCGAGCATCGTCGTCGCCGGCAAGTACCGCGTCACCGGCCAGTCGGCAGGCGGTTATCCGCAGATGATCGAACTCGTCAACTTCCTCGTGAACAAGGAACACGGAGCGAGCGCAAAGCCGGCCAAGGCCGCCGGGAAGAAGTGATCCGCCGCATCGCTGCGCGAGCTCTCTCCCTCTCCCCGCCGGGGAGAGGGCCGGGGTGATGGGACGTACGCAAACACGCTCGCGCGCGACTATCCGCGACGCGAAGAGGCGAACAGGACCCGCGCCCTTGTTCACGCCCGCTCGCTTGCTTGCCGCGCTGGCGCGTGCCGGCTAGCCTCGCGCAATGACCCATCCCGCACCCGCCGCGCCCGCTGACTCCGATCCGCGGCGGTTGAACCTGCTCAGCTGCAACATCCTCGCGGGCGGCAGCATCAAGCGCTACCGCGACTACGTCACGCACAGCTGGAAACACGTGCTGCCGCATGGCAAGCGCGCGAACCTCGACGGCCTCGCACGCGTGATCGGCGACTTCGATCTGGTCGGACTGCAGGAAGCCGATGCCGGCTCGCTGCGCTCGGGCTTTCTCAACCAGACCCAATACCTCGCCGAAGCGGCGCAGTTCCCGTACTGGACGCACCAGCCGAACCGGCGCGTGTCGCGCCTGGCGACCTCCAGCAACGGCCTGCTCGCGCGCCTGCAACCCGACGAAGTGCTCGACTACCCGCTGCCCGGCCGCATCCCCGGCCGAGGCGCGCTGTGGGTGCGCTTCGGTGAAGGCAAGTCGTCGCTGGTGGTGGTGATCGCGCACCTGTCACTCGGACCGACCGCACGCGCGCGCCAGCTCGCCTTCCTTGCCGAATTGCTCGGCGAGCATCCGAACGCGATCCTGATGGGCGATCTCAACACGCCCGCGCAGGGTCAGGAATTCGACCGGCTTTATGCGCGCACCTCGCTGGTGCGACCCGACCACGCACCCGCGACGTTCCCGAGCTGGCGCCCGACCCGCGCGATCGACCACATCCTCGTGTCGAAGGGCATCGAAGTGGAGAAGCGCTGGGCGCTGGCGCATCCGGTGTCGGACCATCTGCCGATCGCCGCGACGCTGCGCCTGCCGGCGGCGATCACGACGCCCGGCAAGTAGGGCGGTGCGGGGATGCTGCAGATTGCGTAGGGGCCAATCGCGACGTCTCCCCGGTAGCAAGGCGGTACGCACGAAGTGCGTGCCGCCGGCACGACGATGGCGTGCGGCGGGACTCGTGCTTCGCGCTCGACCCGCCCTACGACCACTGCGCCTGCCCGCGGCGCTCGTGACAAACGCGTAGGCCTGCCGCAAGTGTTCGCGGATATCTTGAACAACCGTGGACGGGCATTCCGTCCATCCATGGCATGCCGAAAATTGCTCCTGCATTTTCGGCATTCCGTCCATCCATGGCATGCCGAAAATTGCTCCTGCATTTTCGGCATTCCGTCCATCCATGGACATCAGAAAAAGGGCCGCACAAGGCGGCCCTCTCCCTCCCCATCAAGCGTTGACGATCAGAACTTGTACGTCGCCTGGACGTAGGTGAAACGTCCTGGCAGATCGTACGTGCCGGCGTCGTAGCCGTTGAGCGTGCACGTGTAGCAGACCGGCGGATCCTTGTCGAAGAGGTTGTTGATGCCGAGCACGAGCTGCAGCTTGTCGACACCGAGCGCGTTCGTCCAGCTTACCTGCGCATCGTTATAGACCACGCTCCCAAGGTGATGCACCGAGCTGGCCGTCTCGCAACCCGGAATCTGCGGGCCGGTGAAGACGACCGAGCTGCAGAATTCCTTGACGCTCTGCGTGTAGCGGAGGTTCCAGTTGACGTCCCAGTCGCCGCGCGTCCAGCCAAGCTGCGTATTGATACTCCACTTCGGAATCGAGCCGTTGTCGGTTTCGATGCCGACCTGGCGAGCCGACACGTTCCCGAGCGAATCGACTTCCTTGTACTTGTGCACCCAGGTGCCCTGCAGCGAGCCGCGCAGGCGACCGAAGCTGAATTCGTCACTCGCCCAGTTGATCTTCACGTCGAGGCCGTCGGTGCGGATGTCGCCGAGGTTGGTCAGGGTATTGCGCGGCGGATTGAGGTTGCCGCCGGGCTGGCGCGTGAAAGCGGAGCAGAGCGCCGCGTCGGTGCCGCCGGAGCGGATGCACGCATTCAGCAGACCCTGGATGTCGAGTGCGCCGATCGCGTCGCTGATCTTGTGGTTGTACCAGGTCAGCCCGAAATCGAGGCGCTGGGTGCCGGCGAGGCCTTCCGCCCAGCTCGGGCTGTAGACCGTGCCGACCTGCCAGCTCTTCGAATCCTCGGGCTGCAGATTGCGATTGCCACCGGTGATCGTGGTGATCTGCGTATTGGCCTGCTCGAACGACGTCGGCACACCCTGCGCGGCGCAACCGGCGACGTATTCCGGTCCTGCGGGACCCGGCGAACCGGTGGTACCGCACGGATCGACGAGCGTCGCGCCGAACTGCGTCAGGCCGTACAGCTCGCCGATGTTCGGCGCGCGGAAGCCGGTTGAATACGAACCGCGGAACAGCCAGTCGGCGCTCGGCTGCCAGCGGAAGCCGACCTTGCCGGTCGTTTCACCGCCGAACGTGGAGTAGTCCGAATAGCGACCGGCGGCGCTCAGGTCGAGCGTCTCGAACACCGGCATGTCGATTTCGCCGTAGACTTCCTTCACGTTGTACGACGCCGAGACCGCAGCCGCCTGCGAGTCCTGCGAATCACCGCTCTGACGCAACGGATCAGGATCGAACGAGCCCTCGTAGCGGCGGTATTCCGCGCCAGCCGCGAACGCGACCGCGCGCGAATCGATGATGTTGAACAGATCGCCGGTCAGGTTGAACGAAACGACGTCGAGCTTCTGCTTGCTCGAGTCAACCTGGGTCGCCCGGATCCAGTTGATCATTTCCTGCGTCATCGGCCGCGCCTGGCCACCGAACAGGTCTACCGGCACGCAGCCCGGGGTTGCCGCGCAGACGGCCGGATCACCGAGACCCAGCGCAAGATGCGAAAGGTTGAAGCCGTTGTAGAACGTCTGGTCGGCCTTGTTTTCCGAGTGCACGACGTTCGCATCCCACGACATGCCGCGACCGAGCTCAAGCTGTCCATTCAAGCCCGCATTGAAATACCAGGTATCGACGTCCTGGTTGAAGATGCGCGGACCGACTTCGAGCGGGCGCTTGGTGATCCAGCCGAGGTTGCTTGACGGATCGAGGTCGATGCCGAACGGGTTGTACGGATTGTTCGCCGAGATGAAGATCGAATCGGCGATGCCTCCAGTGCCCGCGTATGGACCGACGAAGATCGGTTCCGGCGCAGCCTGGTTCGCCGACGTGCGGTTGTTGTAGAGCGCACGCACATGCAGCGTCGTCGTGTCGGTGAACTGGTAGCTCACATTCGCATAGATCGACTTGCGCTCGTTCGGCGTCAGCAGGAGGTTGTACGGCGCGAAATTGAAGCGGTCCTGCGAGCCGGTGAAATTGTGGTAGGAACCGCCGGTCGGATCGTTCGGATCCCACGACGGCGTCGTCGTGCCATTGTTCAGCGTGATGTCGTACCAGTTCTCCTGCGCAGCATCGCAACCGCCGTACTGGTCGATCGGAAGCGAAGGATCGCAGAACGTGAAGCGTCCCTGCGGTGTCGCCGAACTGCCGGCACGCAGGCCCGCGTACGGTTCCGGCACCGACGACTGCCACCACTTGCCGGCGCTGACCGCGTCCTGCTTGAAGTAGCTCGCGTTGAGGACCGCACTGAAATGGTCGCCGCTGCCGCCAACGGTCAGCGAGCCCTGCTTGGTGGCGCCACCGAAACTGCTGTAGCGGCCGTAGTAGCCGCTGACTTCGGCGCCATCGAAGGTCTTGCGCGTGATGATGTTGATGACGCCGGCGATCGCGTCGGAACCGTAGATTGCCGAAGCGCCGTCCTCCAGCACTTCGATGCGGTCGATGATCGACACCGGGATCGTGTTGAGGTCGGCCGCACCGCTGACGCCGGACGCCGAAGATTCGTTGACCCAGCGGATCCCGTCGACGAGCACGAGCACGCGCTTCGAGCCGAGGTTGCGCAGATCGACCTGCGCGGAACCCGCGCCGATGCCGCCACCATCGGACGGATAGCCGAAGTTGCCCGACGAGTTGAATTTCGCATTGAGCGCCTTGCCGCTCGAGGACAGCTGCTGGAGGATGTCGCCGACCGTCTGCAGGCCGGTGCGCTCGAGCTGTTTGCGGTCGATGACGAGCACCGGCGACTGTGCTTCCACCTCGGACTGCTTGATGCGCGAGCCAGTGACTTCGATCGCCTGCAGCTTCTGCACATCGTTGCTGTCCTGGGCAAGGACGGGTGAGGCGTAGAGCGCGCAGAGAATGGCGCCCGCAAGGGCATGTACGGCATGGTTGGCCAGACGTGAACGCATGGAACTCTCCAGGGTAAGGATCACGGAATGCTTCGGAGCAGGCATACGTCGGTGGCCCTCCCCCGGCGTGATGCGTCAAGAAAATGTAAAACAAATGTTTCGTTATTGCTATTGCCGGAAGAAATGACCTAACCCGGCCGCCCACATGCGGCGTCGCAGCAAGGCTAAACTACTGGCCTTCCTGACAAATCCGGTCCAGTCCATGCTTCGTCGTCGATTCCTCCTCGGTCCTTGCCTGCTCGCCTGCGTCGTCCTGCTGGCGCCGCCGGTCGGTGCCGCCGACCGCGCCAGCCAGCGCAGCCAGTTCCGCGCCGCGCTGGCGGCCGCCGGGCGCACGCCGGAGGCGGCCTGGAAGAAGCTCGCCGACGGCCTCGAGGACTACCCGCTATATCCGTATATCGAACTCGCCGCGCTGCGACCTCACCTCGGCAAGGCCGGTGCGACGGAAGTCACCGCGTTCCTCAAGCGCTGGCCGGACACGTTGCCCGCCGCCGACCTGCGCAGTGCGTGGCTGCGCGAACTTGCGCGCCGCGGTGACTGGAAGACCTTCGCGGCGACCTACGTCGCCAGCGACGACCGCGAACTGCAATGCGACGCCCTGCTCGGCCGACTCGCCTCCGGCGCATCGCTCGATGCAGCGCGCGACATCGAACCGTTCTGGAACGGCGAGCGCGGACTGCCCGACGCGTGCAAATCGGTGCTGCGCGCCGCGCGCGTGCAGGGCCTCGTCAGCGACGCCAGCGTGTGGGAGCATCTGCTGCGCGCGGCCGATGCCGGCAGCGTGAACGCGGCAGGCGATGCCGCCTCCCTGCTCACCGGTGCCGAGCGCATCGCCGCCGATCGCATCCTCGCGGCGCTCGGCGATCCGCGGGCGACACTCGCGAAGGCAAAGGCGTGGGCCGACGAGGCGCGTGCGCGTGACGCCGTTTCGTATGCGTTTGTCCGCCTGGCACGTCGAGACAGCGACGCCGCCGAAACGCTGTGGGCCGAACTGGAAGCGCGTTTCAAGTGGGACGACGCGCAGAAGAACCGCGTGCTCAACGCGATCGCGTTGTATCGCGCGACGAGCTATTCGCCCGACGCGCTGGCGCGCCTGAAGGCGCTGCCGGATGCCGCTGCCGACGACGCCACGCGCGAATGGCGCGTGCGCATCGCGCTCACCGGCGGCGATTTCAAGGAAACGCTGGCGGCACTCGAGCGCATGTCCGACACGCAGAAGGCCGACGCCCGCTGGCGCTACCTGCGCGCGCGCATGCTCGCCAAGCTCGGTCGCGAGGCCGAATCCGCATCGCTGATGGCCGAAGTCGCGCGCGAGGCGAACTTCCACGGCTTCCTCGCGGCGGACTGGAGCAGCCGGCCTTACGCGATCTGTCCGAACACGCTCGCCGGCGACACCAGTGCGGAAGCTGCGCTGGAGCAGCACGGCGATCTCGAACGCGCGTATGAATTCCGCGCGCTCGACATGCTTTCCGAAGCGCGGCGCGAATGGAAGTTCGCGATGGGCAAGCTCGACGCGAACCAGCAGCGACTCGCCGCCGATGGCGCCTACCGCAAGGGCTGGTACGACCGCGCCGTGTTCGCGTTTTCGGCCGATCCGCAAACGCAGCGCCTGTACGAACAGCGCTTCCCCCTCGGCATGGAGAAGCACGTGCGCGCGAGCGCGGCCGATGCCGGCATCGACCCGGCGTGGGCGTACGCGATCATCCGCGCCGAGAGCGCCTGGATGACCGACGCGCACTCGCATGCGGACGCCTACGGCCTGATGCAGCTGCTGCCCGGCGTCGCGAAGAAGGTCGCGAAGTCCGCCGGGCTGCCGTATGCGCGCGCGTCCGACCTGTTCGACCCGGCCTTCAACATCCGGCTCGGCACGCGCTTCCTCGGCCAGATGGCCGACGCCTACGACGGCAGCCCGTGGCTCGCAAGCGCCGCCTACAACGCCGGGCAGGCACCGGTCGGGCGCTGGCTCGACGCCCGCGGCACGCTCGAACCGGATTTCTTCGTCGAGACGATTCCGTACAAGGAAACGCGCGAGTATGTCGCACGCGTGCTCGCCTTCAGCGTGATCTACGACTGGCGCATGAACGGCAAGGCGCTCGCACTGTCATCGCGCATGCCGAAGTTCGGCCAGGCCTACCGCGCGCCCGACGCGACCACGCCGCGCAAGGACGTCGTCTGCCCGGCGAACGAACCGGTCGAGAAGAAGGCCGAGGAACTCGCGCCGACCGATGCGCCCCCGGTCGAGGCGCCGCGCGACGCGACGCCGACGCCTGCGAACCCGTAGAGGCAGGAATCGCCCGGCGCGGGCGGCCCTTGCATCTTCTTCTGTGGGAGCAGCGGGAGCCGCGATGCTTTCGCGGGACGGCAGGACAAGGCGAAGCAAGAAGCATCGCTTCCGCCGCTCCCACAGGAAACGTCGATCCGCGTTTGCAACTACCGCGCAGACGTTGTAAACCGGTCGTTCCGCAATGGAGCCGCCGATGAAACCGCAATCGATCGTCGTGCTCGGAGGCACCGGTTTCGTCGGCCGCCATCTGGTGACGCGCCTGCAGCGCGATGGCCACTCGATCACCCTCCTGACGCGCAACCGCGACCTGCATCGCGAGCTCGGCGTGCTGCCACGCGTTCGCATCGTCAACGCCGACGTGCATGAGCTTGCGACGCTCGCGCGCCACCTCGCCGGTGCCGATGCGGCAATCAACCTGGTCGGCATCCTCAACGGACGGCGCGGACGCGGCAACGACTTCCGCGCCGCCCATGTCGAACTGACGCGCACGCTGATCGCCGCCTGTGCCCAAGCGCGCGTGCCACGCCTCGTGCAGATGAGCGCCTTGCGCGCGGGTGAAGGCGAGAGCGACTACCTGCGCACGCGCGGTGAAGCGGAGGCGCTCGTGCGCGCGTCGCCGCTGGCGTGGACGATCTTCCGGCCCTCGGTGATCTTCGGTGACGGTGACGGCCTGTTCTTCCGCTTCGCGTCGTTGTTGCGCATCGCACCCGTGTTGCCGATCGCACGCGCGCATGCCCGGTTCCAGCCTGTCCATGTCGGCGACGTCGCCGAGGCGTTCGCGCGGGCGATCGCCCATCCGCATAGCATCGGCCACGTCTACGAGCTCGGTGGCCCCGAGGTCGTCGCGCTCGGCGACGTGGTGCGTCGTACCGCGCGCATGATGGGCAAGCATCGGCTGGTACTGCCGTTGCCGGACGCCCTCGGCTTCATGCAGGCGTGCATTGGCGAATGGCTGCCGGGCAAACCGATCTCGCGCGACAACTTCCGTTCACTCGGCCTCGATTCGGCCGCACGCGAAGACGGGCTCGGCGCGCTCGGCATCGTCGCGACACCGATCGATGCGGTGATGCCGGCACTGCTTGCCAGGCAAAACCTGTGGGAGCGGAAGCCGCGAGGCTCTTGAGGCGTAGGGCGGTATGCGCAAGGCGCGTGCCGCCGCTCCGGCATGACCGCACCGCCGGGCGGACTCGCGTACGTCGCGGCGGGACTCGCGCGGCGCGCTCGACCCGCCCTACTGGCCGACGATCTGCTTGCGCATCGGCCCGAACAACGCGAGCAACTGCTGCTGCAGGTCCTTCGGCACCGCGACCTTGTCGAACGCGCGCACGAGGTCGCCGACGAAGCGGTCGAAGTCCTCATCGGTGAGGTTGAGGCCACCATGCGCCTCTTCCATGCTGCGCCCGGTGTATTCGCACGGTCCACCGGTCGCCGCGCAGAACTGTTCGACCAGCAGGCGGCGCAGGTCGGGCATGTCGGTGTTGGCAAAGAACAGGTTGATGTGCGGGTCGTTGTGGATCTCGACCAGCGCCGCATCGACGACCTTCTCGATGCCGGCCTGTGCACCGAGCGCGCGGTACAGCGTGTCGTCGCGCTTGGCCGCCGCCGGTGGAGCCTCCGGTTTGCGCGCCGGCGCGGAACATGCGGCCGTGAAGAACGCGACGAGGATGATGCCGGCGTAACGATTTGCGATGTGCACGTGCTGTCCCCCGCTGGGTTCGCTGGCACAATGCCAGCCGGTTTCCCCGGGCAAGTCAAGGCATGCGCATCTATCTCGTCGGCGGCGCGGTCCGCGACACGCTGCTCGGCCACGGCAGCGTCGACCGCGATTTCGTCGTCGTCGGTGCGACGCCGGACGAGATGCGCGCACAGGGCTATCGGCCGGTCGGCAAGGATTTTCCGGTATTCCTGCACCCTTCGACGCAGGAGGAATACGCGCTCGCGCGCACCGAACGCAAGACCGGTCGCGGCTACCACGGCTTCGCGTTCCAGGCCGATCCGTCGGTCACGCTGGAGCAGGATCTCGAACGCCGCGACCTGACCATCAATGCAATGGCGATGGACGCGGACGGCGCGATCGTCGATCCGTTCGGCGGCCAGCGCGATGTCGCGGCGCGCGTGTTGCGCCACGTGTCGCCCGCGTTCGCCGAGGATCCGGTGCGGGTGCTGCGCGTGGCGCGTTTCGCCGCGCGCTACGCGCCGCTCGGTTTCCGCATCGCCGAGGAAACGCTCGCGTTGATGCGCGGCATGGTCGATGCCGGCGAAGTCGACCATTTGGTTGCCGAACGCGTCTGGACCGAGACGCGCAAGGCGCTGGCGGAGCCGGCGCCGTCCGCGTTCGTGCGCGCCTTGCGCGCATGCGGCGCGCTGCGCGTGATCTTCCCCGAAGTCGACGCGCTGTACGGCGTGCCACAACGCGCCGAATACCACCCGGAAGTCGATACCGGCGCGCACATCGAGCTCGTGCTCGACGCGGCCGCAAGCCTCGCGCCCGGCGACGACCTGGTCGGCTGGTGCGCGCTCGTGCACGACCTCGGCAAGGCGCTGACGCCCGTGGACGACCTGCCGCGCCACGTCATGCACGAGCATCGCGGCGTCGAACCGGTGCGCGCGATCAACGCGCGCCTCAAGGTGCCGGTCGAACATGCGGCACTCGCCGAACTCGTCTGCCGCTTCCACCTCGATGCGCATCGCGCGCTCGAGTTGCGTCCGTCGACCGTGCTCGAGCTCCTCGAAAGGCTCGACGCGTTCCGCAAGCCCGCGCGCCTGGCGACCTTCCTGCTCGCCTGCGAAGCGGACAAACGCGGCCGCCTCGGCCTCGCCGACGCCCCCTATCCGCAGGCGGACTACCTGCGTGCCGCGCATGCGGCCGCGCGCGCGATCGATGCAGCCGCGTTCGTGGCCGCGGGCATCACCGGGCCGAAGATCGGCGAGGCGATGCGCGCGGCGCGCGTCGAGGCGATAGCGCGCGTGAAGCAAAAGCTGAGGGCCGAGGGCTGAGGGCCGAGGCTGCCGAGCCACGACATTCGCCCGAGCGATCGAACGCGCGCAACGCGTATGGCGGCTCGCGCTGCACGCGTGCCGCCGGTTGCCGCGCGGGTCGCGGGATGCGGCTGGACTCGCGCGTTGCGCTCGACCCGCTCTACAACCGATGCGAAAGGTCGAACGCGCGCAGGCCGGGCAATGCTTCGACGCCGCCGCGCGTGAATGCGATCGCCTGGAAGCGTTCACCCATGTCGCCGGGCAGGGTCAGGCGCTTGACCTCGGCGATGCGCTGCACCCGCAGGACCTCGGGCAGGTCGTCGCCAACGAGATCGAGCAGGCCGCTGGCGAGCAGGAACTGGCCCTGCGGCGCGTAGCCGGTGAAGTCCAGTCCGGCGCCGACGCCGGCTTCGGCGAGCGCGGTGAAGTCGACGAATGCGGTGAGGTCGGTCAGGCCCGGCCAATGCAGCGGATCGGCGTGCGCGCGGTGGCGGTAATGGCACACCAGCGTGCCGTCGCGGCGTTCGGGCAGGTAGAACTCGCGGCGCGGATAGCCGTAGTCGACGAACAACACCGCGCCTGCTTCGAGCGATCCGCACACCGCCTGCACCCAGTACGGCAGCTGTGGCAGCACTTCGGATCGGTAGCCGTCGTCGAACGGCGCGCCGAGCGCGCGCTCGAGGTGGCGCACCGCGTTGGCAACGAGCAGGTCGGCCGGGCGGTCGATGCACACGAAGCGTTCTCCCTCGAGCGCAACATGTTCCTCGAACACTTCGCCGTCCTTCAGGGTGAAACGCGTGGTCGGCAATGCATCGACGACTTCGTTCGCGAACAGCACGCCGCGCCAGCCGGCTTCGGGCGGTCGCGCGATCCACTGCACGCGCGCGGCGACCTCGGGCGGCAACTCCGCGGCGATGCGCTCGCGCTGTCGGGCGGCGAGGTCGGCGCTCGGTTCGAGGATGAGGAACCGGCGCGGCAATGCGTCCTGGGCGGCGAGTTCGCGCAGCGCGGCGAGCGCGAACGCACCGCTGCCGCCGCCGAGTTCGAGGAAATCCGCGTCGGCGCCAAGCGCACGCAAGGTCGGCGCGAATGCGCGCGCGATGCAACGCGCGAACAGGTCGCCAAGTTCCGGCGCGGTGACGAAGTCGCCGGCGGGGCCGAACTTGGTGCGACCGGCACTGTAGTAGCCGAGAGCGGGGGCATACAGACACAGTTCCATCCAGCGCGCGAACGGCATCGGCCCGTTCACGCGGATCTCGTTGCGCAGCAGCGTCGCCAGATGCTCGGCATGCGCGCGCTCTTCGGTGCCGGGTTCGGGCAGGTTCGTGTTCAGAGGGCTGGTCGGCCGCAGCGTTCTGCGGCACTCTCGGCAGGATGCATGGCGCGAGCATAACCCGACGAAGCGGAGGCAAGGCATGATGGATGGCGGGCAACGGCGGGTGGCGCTGGTGACCGGCTCGGCGAAGCGCGTTGGCGCGACGATCGCGCGCACGCTGCATGCGGCCGGTTACGACCTCGCCCTGCACGCCCGCAATTCGTATGCGGAGCAGGAGGCGCTCGCGCATGAACTGGAGGCGGTGCGCCCCGACAGCACATTGACCCTGCAGGCCGAGCTCGCCGATGCCGATTGCCTGCCCGATCTTGTCGACGCCGTGCTCGCGCGCTTCGGCCACCTGGATGCGCTGGTCAACAATGCCTCGGCGTTCTACCCCACGCCGCTGGCGACGGTCACGCCGTCACAGTGGGACGAACTGTTCGCGGCGAACGCGCGTGCTCCGCTGTTCCTCGCCCAGGCCGCGGCGCCGCATCTGGCCGGACGCAACGGCGCGATCGTGAACCTCATCGACATCTATGCCGAGCGACCGCTGCCGCGCTACAGCGTCTACTGTATGGCGAAGGCCGCGCTCGCCGCGGCAACGCTCGCGCTGGCACAGGAACTCGCGCCACTGGTGCGCGTGAACGGCGTCGCACCCGGGGCCGTGCTGTGGCCCGACGGCAAGGACGAAGCGGCGCGCAAGGAACTCATCGCGCGCACGCCACTGCAACGTGCGGGCACGCCCGAGGACGTTGCCGGAGCGGTGCTGTGGTTGTTGCGCGACGCGCGCTTCGTCACCGGCCAGATCATCCGCGTCGACGGCGGCCGCTCGCTTTCGATGTGAGGGCGGTGTCGCAGGCCCATGGCGGGGCCCGCCGCGCGCATGCCGCCGGATGGTCCGCCGACACCTGCTGCGGGACTCGCGCTGCGTGCTCTACCCGCCCTACGGCGCAGAGTCCCACCGTGCGCCAGGCAATGAATTGCCGAAGCCTCGTAGGGCGGTACGCGCGGCGCGCGTGCCGCCGAATGGTCCGCCGACACCTTCGGCGGGACTCGCGCTGCGCGCTCGACCCGCCCTACAACGCGACGCGCTCGAACACGTTGGCGCGGTCCGGCGATGAGGACCACAGTTCGGCCAGCGTGCGGCCGTCGCCCGGGACGCGCAGGTCGGGAGCGATTTCGGCGAGCGGTTTCAGCACGAACGTTTCGCCGAGTTCACGCCGCGGCACCTGCAGGTTGCCGGGACCGTCAATGATCGCCTCGTCGAACAGCACGACGTCGATGTCGAGCGTGCGGCTGGAGAACCGGGCCACGTCGCGGCGACGGCCATGACGGTCCTCGAGCGCATGCAGCCACTCGTTCAACCCGGATGCGTCGAGGTCGCTGTCGATGCCCGCAGCGAGATTGATGAAATCGGGACCGTCGAAGCCGACCGCGGGAAAGCGGTACGCCGTCGACGCGATGACGGCGCCGAAACGTGCACGCAGTTCCGCGAGCGCCGCGCGCAGGTGGCGTTCGGGTTCGAGGTTGGAACCGAGACTGAGCCAGGCTTTGTGCATCGCATCGCGGCGGAAGCCGCTCCTATGAAGCGGGCGAGCGTTCGCCGCGCTCGATGATGACGCCGACTGCGCGCGAGCCGGTCACGGCGCCGGGCTTGGACAGCTTCAGGCGCAGCCAGCGCACGCCGAATTCCTCGCGCAGGATCGCGGCGCAGCGCTCGGCCAGTGTTTCGACCAGCCCGAAGTGCGATTCGCCGACGAACGCGATCAGGCGCTTGGATACCGCCTTGTAGTCGAGCGTGTCCTCGATGCGATCGCTCGCGGCGGGCCTGGTGTTGTCGAACGCCATCTCGATGTCGAGCGCGATCGTCTGCTTGATCGTGCGCTCCCAGTCATAGATGCCGATGACGGTCTCGATGCGCAGGTCTTCGATGAAAACGAGGTCCATGGGGAACCGTAGTTGGTGATTGGTGAAATGTGATTGGCGAGCGGGGCAAGCGTCACGATGCCGCGAGTGCTGGCAACGAGGCGAGATCCCAGCGCGGCTGCACCTTGATCGCGGATGTCTCGTGCTGTCCGGCGGCGAGGCGCAATGCGCCGGCGAGCGCGATCATCGCGCCGTTGTCGGTGCAGAATTCGAGGCGCGGGAAGTGCACGCTGAATCCTTCGCGCGCACCTGCGCTGGCGAGATCCGCACGCAGACGCCGGTTCGCGCCGACGCCGCCGGCAATCACGAGCCGGCGCGCGCCGGTCTGCGCGAGCGCGCGGCGGCATTTGATCGCGAGCGTCTCGACGATTGCTTCCTCGAACGCGCACGCGACATCGGCGCGGGTCTGGTCCGACTGGTCGCTCGCCTGCCAGGCCAGCAGCACCTGGGTCTTGAGGCCCGAAAAGCTGAAGTCGAGACCGGGACGGTCGGTCATCGGCCGTGCGAAGCGGAACTTGCCGGGCTGCCCCTGTTCGGCCAGCTTCGCAAGCGCCGGACCGCCGGGATACGGCAGGCCCATGAGCTTGGCAGTCTTGTCGAACGCCTCGCCGGCGGCATCGTCGAGCGTGTCGCCGAGCAGGCGGTAGTCGCCGATCGCGGCGACCTCGATCAGCATCGAATGGCCTCCGGACACCAGCAGCGCGACAAACGGCGGCTCCGGCGGATCGGCTTCGAGCAACGGCGCGAGCAGGTGGCCCTCCATGTGGTGCACGCCGATCGCCGGAATGCCGAGCGACCAGGCCAGCGCGCGCGCCGCGGTCGCACCGACGAGCAGGGCGCCGACCAGGCCCGGTCCGGCCGTGTAGGCGACCCCGCCGAGGTCGGCGACGCCAAGCCCGGCCCTGGCCAGCGTCTCGCGCACCAGCGGCAGCAACTTGCGCACGTGGTCGCGCGAGGCCAGTTCGGGCACCACGCCGCCATAGTCGGCGTGCATGCGGATCTGGCTGTAGAGCGTATGGGCGAGCAGGCCACGCGCGCAGTCGTAGACCGCGACCCCGGTCTCGTCGCAGGAGGTCTCGACCCCGAGCACGGGGCCGGTCTGCCGGAGTTTTGCAAAGGAGGGTTCCATCGGGATAGAATACACGGCTCGCCCGACAGCCCCGGGTGATTTTGCATTGGAGAGTTTATGCCCAGCGTCAAAGTTCGCGAAAACGAACCGTTCGAGTTTGCCCTGCGCCGCTTCAAGCGCACCTGCGAAAAAGCCGGCGTGCTGGCCGAAGTGCGCAAGCGCGAGTTCTACGAAAAGCCGACCCAGGAGCGCAAGCGCAAGCGCGCCGCCGCGGTCAAGCGTCACCTTCGCCGCGTTTCGCGCGACGTGACCAAGCGCCAGCGCCTGTATTGATCGCCCCGCGGCGACCCGACCGGGTTGCCGCCTCGATGAAAGGGCTGTTCATCGGCCGGCATTGCGCAAGCGATGCCGGCTTTTTGTGTTTGGCCTGGAGAAGCCGGGGCTGAGGGCTGGCACGGCCCCGCAACCCGCGGGTTTTGGCACTCTTGCGTCTCTCTCGGCAGAATCGCCGTCTTTGCAGCACTCAGCCCTCCGCCTCAAGGATTCCCGACCATGTCCCTCAAAGCACAACTCACCGACGACATGAAAGCCGCGATGAAGGCCGGCGAGAAGGATCGCCTCGGCGTGATCCGCCTCGTCAATGCGGCGATCAAGCAGCGTGAAGTCGACGAGCGCATCGTGCTCGACGACGCACAGGTGCTCGGTGTGCTCGAGAAGATGCTCAAGCAGCGCAAGGACTCGGTCACGCAGTACGAAGCGGCGGCGCGCGACGACCTCGCCGCGGTCGAACGCTACGAGATCGGCGTGATCCAGGCCTACCTTCCGGCCCAGCTTTCCGCCTCCGAGATCGACACGATCGTCGCCCGGGCGATCGCCGATTCCGGCGCGACCAGCGCAAAGGACATGGGCAAGGTGGTCGGGCTGATCAAGCCGCAGCTTGCCGGGCGCGCGGACATGGGCCAGGTCTCGGCGCTGGTCAAGCAGAAACTTGCCGGCTGAGGCGCGAGGACCATGACCGCACCAGGACCCCTGCGCCGTTCGCGCCGCAACCGCATGATCGGCGGCGTCATGGGCGGCCTTGCGCAGCATTTCGGTTTCAGCCCGAACGGGCTGCGCATCATCTACGTGATCGGCTCGATCCTGTCCGCGGCATTCCCCGGCGCGCTCGTGTACGTGATCCTGTGGCTGTTGATCCCGCTCGAAGACTAGGCGTGTCGCGCCACCGCCGGCACGCGCTCGTGGCATCCTGAGCCATGCCCGGCCGCATCCCCGAAAAATTCATCGACGACCTGCTCGCACGCGTCGACATCGTCGACGTGATCCAGGAACGCGTGCCGCTGAAGAAGGCCGGGCGCGACTGGTCGGCGCGCTGCCCGTTCCACGACGAGCGCTCGCCCTCGTTCACGGTGAGCCCGGCCAAGCAGTTCTACCACTGCTTCGGCTGCGGCGCGCACGGCAGCGCGATCGGATTCCTGATGAACTACGACCGCCTCGAATTCCCCGATGCGGTCGAGGAACTCGCGAACCGCGCCGGCCTCAAGGTGCCGTACGAGGGTGGTCGCGAGGCGCCGCGCGAGGACAGCAGCGACCTCTACAACCTGCTCGATGCCGCGGCAACGTTCTACCGCCGCCAGCTCGGCGAAAGCACGACCGCGCGCGCCTACTTCGCGAACCGCGGCCTCGACGAGGCGACCCTGGCGCGTTTCAACCTCGGCTTCGCGCCGGATGCATGGGATGCGCTGAAGAACGCGCTCGGCACCAACGCGCAGCGCATCGCGCTGCTCGAGAAGAGCGGCATGCTCACCAGCGGTGAGCGCGGCAGCAAGTACGACCGCTTCCGCAACCGCGTGATGTTCCCGATCCTCGATCGGCGCGGCCGCACCATCGCGTTCGGCGGCCGGATAATCCCGGAAGTGCGTGCTTCTGGTGAAGAGTCCGGCGAGGGACCGCCGGTTCTTGATCCTCGCGCGCAGGATGCGCGCAAAGGTGAAACCGGTCCGAAGTACCTCAACTCGCCCGAAACCCTGCTGTTCCACAAGGGCCGCGAGTTGTTCGGCCTGTGGCAGGTGCGCGAGGCGCACACGAAGATCCCGCGCCTGATCGTCGTCGAGGGCTACATGGACGTGATCAGCCTGCACCAGTTCGGCGTGCCGCAGGCGGTCGCGACGCTCGGCACCGCGACCACGCGCGACCATGCCGAGATCCTGTTCCGCCAGTGCGCGGACGTCTACTTCTGCTTCGATGGCGACCGTGCCGGGCGCCAGGCTGCCTGGCGCGCGGTCGAATCGGTACTGCCGCGCATGCGCGACGGCCGCCAGGCGCTGTTCCTGTTCCTGCCCGACGGCGAGGACCCGGACACGCTGGTGCGCAAGGAAGGACTGGCCGGCTTCGAGCAGCGACTCAAGGACGCGATGCCGCTCAGCGAATTCTTCTTCGCCGAGATCGGCAAGGACGTGAACCTGGGTTCGCTCGATGGCAAGGCGCGCCTCGCCGAGCGCGCGCGACCGCTGCTGGCGCAGATTCCCGACGGCGCATTCCGCGACCTGATGCTGGCCGAACTCGACAAATCGACCGGCGTGCACGTGCAGGTCGCTCCGCCGCCGACCGACGGCAGTGCGCGGCCGAAGCCGGCACGCCCGCAGCAACGCTCGCTGGTGCGCGCGGCGATCACCCTGCTGGTGCAGCGTCCCTCCCTTGCCCTCGCGCTCGATCCGCCATGGTCGTTCGCCGAGCTGCGCCAGCCCGGAATCCCGTTGCTGGTCGAACTGATCGCGCTGTGTCGCGCGCGCGCCAACCTCGGCACCGGCGCCCTGCTCGAGCATTTCGCCGAACGCGACGAGGCGAAGGCGTTGCAGAAGCTCGCGATGACGGACTTCCCGGGAGGAGAGACCGAGGCGCGTGCGGAGTTCGTCGATGCGGCGGTCCAGCTCGAACGCCAGACCTTGCAGCAGCGCATCGACGACTTCCTGAAGAAGGACACCGAAGGCGAGACCAGCGAGTCCGAGCGCGCCATGTTGCGCACCCTGCTCGATTGCCGGCGGCGCGTCGACGAGTTGCTGCGCCGCAAGCCGGATGCCGGGTTCGGCGAGGCGGAAAAGGCCGAGCTGCGTTCGCTGCTGGCCGGCGATGGATCCGGGCCGCGCTCCTCAACCTGAACGGATCTCCTTGACCGGCTCGCTTCGCCGAGCGATTCCCTGTATGGTGGGCGCACTGTGTTTGTCAGGGTCACTGTGAATCGTGACCTGATGCGGTCGATCTTACGATTTGCTTCATCGCCACCTCGCTTCCTCCTTGCCAACCCCAGTCTCGGTTCGGGATGTCCCCGGATCGCGAATTTCATTTTTCAAGTTGCAGGAGAAAGTCATGGCAAATCGCCAGAACGGTACCGTCAAGTGGTTCAACGATGCGAAGGGTTTCGGTTTCATCACGCCGGAAAGCGGCCCCGACCTGTTCGTGCATTTCCGCTCGATCCAGGGCACCGGTTTCAAGAGCCTGGCCGAAGGCCAGCGCGTGAGCTTCGTCGCCGTGCAGGGCCAGAAGGGCATGCAGGCTGACGAAGTGCAGCTGGCCTAAGCCGCTACACGTTCGCTAGAGTCACCAAACCCCGGGTCGCGAGGCCCGGGGTTTTTCATTGAAGGGAGCCGCCGATGGCGATGAAGCCGAACTACAATTTCGAGAAGCGCCAGCGCGAGCTCGCGAAGAAGAAGCAGCAGGACGAAAAGCGCCTGAAGAAACAGCAGGCGAAAGCGGGCACCAAGGACGCGGTCGCAGAGGAGTCCCGCGCTCCACGCGACCCCGCGGAAACCGGCTCCCGCTGACCCGGTCCGCTCCGCGCGCGTCGCGGGGACCGTCGCAGCGCGCGGACGACGTGCCGGCGGTCGATCTCAGCCCTGTTTGCACCCGGGTTTCGTGCAGCCTCTCGCGGCCTTCTCGCGCATCAGCTTCCGGCCTGCTTCGCGATCCGCCTCGATTTCGCCGTAGGTACGGCACTGCGTGGTCGCGATGCGCGAGCCGGTCGTCGCTGCGCGCTCGCAGACCAGGCGGTCGCGGTCGCGCTTCTCGAGCGTCGCGTTGACGCTTTCCTGCGCGTTGAACAGGGCGACCTGGTCGTCCTTGCCCATGGTGTCGACGCTGCCGGATTTCTCGAGCAGCGCCCGCATGCGATCGAGGTTCTTCTCGACGTCGGCGCGCTCGCTCTCGGTGACGTACGAGTACCGTCCACCTTCCTGCATTTCCTTGTGCAGTTCGGCGACCACTTCCAGGAACGCGTCCTTCGTCGTCGCCTTGAGTGGCGGCGCGGTTTCGGCCGCGCGGGCGGACGTCGCAAGGGCGGCAAGCAGCAACGCGGCGAGCACGAAGGTCCTGGTCACGGCGTCGGTTCCTTCATCCAGGCGGGTGATTGCGCGCGATCCTAAGCGCGCGGTCCCGTCGCGTCAACGACACGTTTCGTAAACCGGCAACGCTTCGTCGCACGTCGCGGTGGCGGCGACGCGCGCCGCACCGCGCCGCCTGCGGCCGGATGAACCGCATCAGTCGATCGAAGGATGCGTCGTTGGCGTCGTGCACGCCGGCATGACACGTCGAGGTCGATCGCCGCCTGTGGGTTGGTCGGCCCTGGCATCCACGGACACCGACAGGCGCCCGCGGCGCGCGCGAATTCCTCAGCGCAGGTCGGACAGCACCACGCGCGCAGCGTTGTGGCCTGGCGCGCCGGTCACGCCGCCGCCGGGATGCGTGCCGGCGCCGCACAGGTACAGACCCGGCAACGCGCCGCGATAGCCGGCCTGGCCGAGCATCGGCCGCGCGCTGAACAGCTGGTTGAGGGACAGCGCGCCGTGGAAGATGTCGCCACCGAGCAGTCCGAAGTCGCGCTCGAGGTCGAGCGGCGACTTGATCTGCCGACCGAGCACGGACGCCTTGAAGCCGGGCGCCCACTGGTCGACCGTGTCGATCATGAGGTCGGCGACCTCGTCTCGATGGTCGTCCCACGAACGTCCATCCGGCAGCTGCGGTGCGACATGCTGGCAGAACAGGCTCGCGACATGCTGACCGTTCGGCGCGAGCGAATCGTCGAGCGTCGACGGGATCAGCAGCTCGACGATCGGCTGCTTCGACCAGCCGTGCGCGCGCGCGTCGAGGTAGGCGCGATCCATGTAGTCGAGGCTGGGCGCGAGGATGATGCCGGCGGTCAGGTGATCGCCCGGCTCGGGCAATGCGCGGAAGCGTGGCAGTTCGCTCAAGGCGACATTCATGCGGAACGTGCCCGAGCCGCAGCGCCAGTTCGCCATGCGCTCACGCGTCGGCGCCGGCACCACGCCCGGATCGAGCAGGCGCTCGTACAGCAGTTTCGGATTCACGTTGGCGATGACGCAGCGCGCACGCAACGTCTCGCCCTGTTCGGTGACGACACCGACAGCCCGCCCCTTCTCGACGATGATCTCGCGCACGCCGCAACCGGTGCGGATTTCGACGCCGGATGCGGTCGCCGATTTCGCCATCGCCTGCGTGATCGCGCCCATGCCGCCGATCGCGTGGCCCCACGCTCCCTTGACGCCGTTCACCTCGCCGAACACGTGGTGCAGCAGCACGTAGGCGCTGCCCGGCGTGTACGGGCTGGCGTAGTTGCCGACCACGCCGTCGAAGCCGAACAGCGCCTTGATCGGATCGCTCTCGAAGAAGCGTTCGAGGTACTCCGCCGCCGAGATCGCGAACAGGTCGAGCAGGTCGGTGCGCAGGCTCGCATCGAGCGCCTTCACGCGCTTGCCGAGCCGGCCCGCGCGCAGCAGTTCCGGCAACGCCTTCAACCAGCCGCCGTCCGTGACATTCGGCGGCGGCTCCAGCGCGAGCGCGCGCAGCTCGTCGGCGATCGCGTCGAGGCGGCGTTCGTACTCGGGCAGGCGCTCGGCGTCGCGCCGCGAGAACTTCGCGACTTCATCGCGCGTGCGGCCACCGCCGCTGATGAGATACCGGTCGTCCGCCAGCGGCAGGAAGTTGTTGAGCTTGCGCTGCACGATCTTCAGACCGTGCGCCGCGAGATCGAGATCGCGCATCACCTTTGGCTGCAGCAGCGACACCGTGTACGCCGCGACCGAGTTGCGGAAACCCGGATGGAACTCCTCGGTCACTGCCGCGCCGCCGACGACATCGCGTTGCTCGAGCACGACGACCCTGCGCCCGGCCTTCGCCAGGTAGGCCGCACAGACGAGGCCGTTGTGGCCACCGCCGATCAGGATCACGTCGAGAGGTTCGGTCATCCGGCGATTATCCGATGTGGGCGCGGTGCGCGCCACGCTCAGGGTTCAGCTCCCCTTCTCACGCGGGCCTCGCCATGCAGCAACGACGACGCCGAGCGCGCACAGCGCCGACACGTACCACGCCGGCGCGAACGGGTGGCCCTGCATCAACAACGTGACCAGCGGCGGCGTGAGGCCGCCGAAGATCGCGTAGGCGATGTTGTAGGCGAACGAGATGCCGGAGAAGCGCACCGGCGGCGGGAACGCCTGCACCAGCAGCAGCGGGATCACGCCGACGACGCCGACGCAGAAGCCGGCGAGCGCATACAGCGGCACCAGGCGTGTCGGATCGGAGGCGATGCCGTAGTAGAGCGCCGGCGCGGCGAACGCGAGCGCGACGCAGCCGAGGCCGAGCGTGCGCCAGCCGCCGATGCGGTCGCCAAGCAGACCAAACGCGACGCAACCGATCGTCAGCGCGAGCGTTGCGACGCTGTTCGCCGACAGCGCGGTCGCGGCGGGAATCGCAAACAGTTTCTGGATCAGCGTCGGCGTCAGCAGGATCACGACAACGATCGCCGCGGTCAGCAGCCAGGTCAACGCCATCGCGACGACGACCGCGCGCGCGTGGCCGCCGAGCACGACACGCAACGGCAGGCCGCGCACGAGCTCGGCGCGCCGGCGCATTTCCTCGAACACCGGCGTCTCGGCCAGCATGCGGCGCAGGAAGACCGCGAGCAGCCCGAACGCGCCGCCGGCGATGAACGGCAGGCGCCAGCCATACTCGAGAACCTCGGCCGGCGACAATCCGCGGTTGACCGCGGTCGCGACCAGCGAGCCGAGCAGGATTCCGGCGGTGAGGCCGGCGGTCAGGGTGCCGCAGGCGAAGCCGATGCGCCGCGGCGGCACGTGCTCGGCGACGAAGGTCCATGCGCCCGGCACTTCGCCGCCGACAGCGGCACCCTGCAGGACGCGCAGCACGAGCAGTGCGAGCGGTGCGGCGTAGCCGATCGCGGCGTAGGTCGGCAGCAGTCCGATCGCGAGCGTCGGCAAGGCCATCAGCAGCACGCTCAGCATGAACATGCGCTTGCGTCCGTCGCGGTCGCCGAAGTGCGCCATCACGATGCCGCCGAGCGGGCGGGCGAGATAGCCCGCCGCAAACAGGCCGAACGTCTGCAACTGGCGCAGCCAGTCCGGCGTGTCGGACGGGAAGAACAACTGCCCGATCGTCGCGGCGAAGAACACGAAGATGATGAAATCGTAGAACTCGAGCGCGCCGCCGAGCGCGGCGAGAAACAGCGTGCGCAGGTCGCGCCGGGTCAGCGCGTCGCCACCCGCGGCGCGCGTGGCGCCGGCCATCGCGTCGGTCGTCATCGGCTCAGAGCTTTCCGGCGAGGTCCTTGCCGATCGCTTCCGGCGTGTCGGTCGGTGCGTAGCGCTTGACGACGTTTCCTTCCTTGTCGACCAGGAACTTGGTGAAGTTCCACTTGATCGCCTCGCTGCCGAGCAGGCCTTTCGCTTCCTTCTTGAGGTACTTGTAGAGCGGGTGCGTGTTCGCGCCATTCACCTCGACCTTGGCGAACAGCGGGAATTTGACGTCGTAGTTCAGCGAGCAGAAGTTCTTGATCTCGGCCTCGTCGCCCGGCTCCTGGTGGCCGAACTGGTCGCACGGGAAACCCAGCACGACCAATCCCTGTCCCTGGAATTTCTCGTACAGCGCTTCTAGTCCGGTGTACTGCGGCGTGAAGCCGCATTTCGACGCGACGTTGACGACCAGCATCGTCTTGCCGCGGTATGCAGACAGCGATTGCTCGTCGCCGTCGATGGTCTTCGCGCTGAAATCGTAGATCGATGCCATGCCAGCCTCCTGGTTCCGCGCGAGTGTACGCCGGGCCCCGCCGCGCGTGCATCCGTGCGGTGCGATGCGGCGGCGCGTCAGGACCGCTCCGCACTGGTCCTGCGCGTCCGCGTCGCATACGCTCGGGCGATTGCGTGCCACGAGGACGACCCGATGACGCGAGCGCTTGTTCCGATCCTGCTCTGCGCGATGAGCGCCTGCTGCGCGCTCGCCAGCGCCGGCGAAGTCCGTCGCGAGGAGCGCGACACGCGCATCAGCGAGGATATTCCGGAGATACCGCCAGCCCTGGTAGAACGCCTGCAGCGTTACGCGAACACGCGCTCGGCCGGACTTGGCGGCTGGACCGCGGATGGCTCGGCGATCCTGATGGGCACGCGTTTCGCGAACACCACCCAGGTGCACCGCGTCGGCATGCCGGGCGGCGCGCGCGAACAGCTCACGTTCTACGACGAGCCGATCGCGATGGTCGCACCGAACCCGAAGCGCGACGGCTTCGTGTTCGGCAAGGACATCGGCGGCTCCGAGTTCTGGCAGTTGTACTGGTTCGACGGCGCCACCCGCGAGACGCGCCTCTTGACCGACGGCAAATCGCGCAATGCGTCGCCGCTGTGGTCGCACGACGGCACACGGCTCGCCTACACGAGCACCGCGCGCAACGGCAGCGACAGCGACGTGTGGGTGCTCGACCTCGCCAGCGGCGATGCGAAGCCGGTCGTGATCGCGGGTGGCAGCTGGAGCGCGACCGACTTCTCGCCCGACGGCCGGTCCCTGCTGGTGCAGCAGGACGTGTCCATCAACGACGTGCGCCCGGGCGTGGTCGATCTCGCCAGCGGCAAGCTCACCCTGTTCCCGGTCGACGCCCGGCCTTCCGATGGCGGGAAAGCCGCGTTCGGCGCATTCCGCTGGACCCGCGACGGCAAGGGCGTCTACTACACGTCGGACGAAGGCAGCGCGTTCCTGACCCTGCGTCATCACGACATTGCCAGCGGTCGCGTCACCCACCTCACTGCGAACGCGCCGTGGAACGTGGAGGTATTCGCACTCTCCCACGACGGCCGCCGACTCGCCTACGTCACCAACGAGGAGGGCTACGGCACGCTGCATGTGATCAACACCGATACGCGCGCGGAACTCGCGCTTCCGCCGCTGCCGAAGGGCGTGATCGGCTCGATCGACTTCGATCCGTCCGATACGCGCATTGCGTTCGACCTCAATTCGGCGACCTCGCCGAGCGACCTCTACACGGTCGACCTCGGCAATGGCGGCGTCGCGCGCTGGACCAGGAGCGAGATCGGCGGCCTCGATGCATCGAAGTTCGTCGTGCCGGAGCTGGTGCGCTTCCCGACCTTCGACAAGGCCGCCGGCAAGCCGCGCACGATCCCCGCGTTCTACTACCGCCCGCGCACGGCGAGCGCCGACGCGAAGGCGCCGGTCGTCATCAACATCCACGGCGGCCCGGAATCGCAGGCGCGACCGGTGTTCAGCGCCGACATCCAGTTCCTCGCCGACGAACTCGGCATCGCCGTGCTGGTGCCGAACGTGCGCGGCTCGGACGGCTACGGCAAGGACTACCTCAAGCTCGACAACGGCTACCAGCGCGAGGACTCGATCAAGGACATCGGCGCCCTGCTCGACTGGATCGCGAAACAGCCTGAACTCGACGCGCAGCGCGTCGCCGTGCAGGGAGGCTCGTACGGCGGCTACATGGTGCTGGCGTCGATGACGCACTACAACGACCGCCTGCGCGCCGGCATCGACGTCGTCGGCATTTCCAACTTCGTGACCTTCCTCGCCAACACCGAGAGCTACCGCCGCGACCTGCGCCGCGTCGAGTACGGCGACGAACGCGATCCGAAGATGCAGGCGTTCCTCGCGAAGATCTCGCCGACGACGAACGCGAAGGCGATCAGCAAGCCTTTGTTCGTTGCCTCCGGCACAAACGACCCACGCGTGCCGGCTTCGGAGGGCCAGCAGATCGCGGCCACCGTGCGCGCAAACGGCGGCGACGTCTGGTACCTCGAGTTCAAGGACGAGGGCCACGGCTTCCGCAAGAAGGCAAACAGCGACTATTACCGCACGGCGGCAATGCTGTTCTGGCAGAAGTATCTGCTCGGCGCCGCGAATTGACCGGGAGTCGCTGTCGGAGCGGCGGACGCCTCGGCTGTGCAACAGCCGGCCGGGCTTTGCTCCGGCAGCGCGGATCCGGCTCCCCTGCTCGTCTTGCTAGCCGACGCGTTGCAGCACGATCGCGGGGCCTGCATCGGCCGTATCAGGCAGCCAATGGTCGACGAGCAGGAACGCGAACAGCGCCATCAGGTAGATGATCGAGAAGTTGAACACGCGCATCGGGAACAATGGATCGGGCGGGTTCATAAGGCGGATCGCGTACCAGAGGAAGGCGCCGCCGAGCACGAGCGCGCCGCCGAGGTAGAACAGCCCGCTCATGCCGGTCAGGTACGGCAGCACGGTGATGACGACCAGCAGCACGGTGTAGAACAGCACGTGCCAGCGCGTGTAGGTCACGCCGTGCGTGACCGGCAGCATCGGCACCTGCGCGCGCGCGTAGTCGTCGCGGCGGAAGATCGCCAGCGCCCAGAAATGCGGTGGCGTCCAGATGAAGATGATGAGGAACAGCAGCAGCGCATACGGATGCACCTGGCCGGTCACCGCGGCCCAGCCGAGCACCGGCGGCGCGGCGCCGGCGGCACCGCCGATCACGATGTTCTGCGGCGTCGCACGCTTGAGCCAGGCGGTGTAGACGACCGCGTAGCCGATCAGCGACGCGAACGTCAACGCCGCGGTCAATGGATTGACGAGTGCGATCAGGATCGCCATCGACAACGTGCCGAGGATCAGCGCGAACGCGAGCACCTGGGTCGGCGTCAGCGCGCCGGTCGCGAGCGGCCGGTGCGAGGTGCGCGCCATCAGCTTGTCGATGCGCTGGTCGATCAGATGATTGATCGCCGCGGCCGACGCCGCGGCGAGCCAGATGCCGATGAACCCTGCAACCGATTCGCGCAGCGGCGGCAAGCCGGGCACGGCGAGGAACATACCGATGACCGCGGTGAACACGATCAACGCGACCACGCGCGGCTTGGTCAGTTCGAGGTATTGGCGGGCGATCGGCGGCATGGAGGGATCGGGTTTCGGATCGGGATCGAAGTTTGGAAATCCAGAAAAGACCGGAGCACGAGCAAACGATGGAGTGAGAGCCCGTTCCTGCTCGAACGTGCTCGTCCCTGGTGTTTCAGTCTTTCGCTGTTCCCTGCACGCGCACCAGCAGCGCGATCAGGCTGAACAGCAGCAGTGCTGCGCCCGCATTGTGCGCGGTCGCGAGCGGCAATGGCAGCAGCAGCTTGACGTTTGCGATGCCGAGTGCGACCTGCGTGCAGAGCAGCAGCGCGACCGCCGTCGCGTTCGCGCGCAGGCCGCGTCGCCATGCCAGCACTGCGGTGGCGAGCACGTGGCCGAACACGACGAGCGCGCCGATGCGATGCGCGATGTGGATCGCCGCGCGCGCGGCGCCATCGAGCACGCCGCCTTCGTAGTTCACGCCGATGCCACGCCAGAGCACGAATCCCTCGCGGAAATCCGGCGACGGCCACCACGAGCCTGCGCAGCGCGGGAAATCCATGCCGCAGGCAAGCGCGGCGTAGTTCGCACTGGTCCAGCCGCCGAGCGCGATCTGCAGCGACAGCAGCACGAGCGCGACGACGACCATCGCCTTGAGCCGGCGCTGCGCGGCGTCGGGCGCGCGCGGATGGGCAAGCGCCAACGCGACATAGGCGAGCAGGGAGAACGTGAGCAGGCCGCCGAGCAGGTGCCCCATCACGACCACGGGCTTGAGCAGCAGGGTCACCGTCCACATGCCGAGCATGGCCTGGAAGACCACCACGGCGAATGCGACGACCGCGACGCGCCACGCGGGGGCGCGATCGAGCCTTGCTGCGGCGACGAGGGGCAAGAGGATCGCGATCCCGGACAGCGTCGCCGATGCGGCATGCGCGCCCTTGACGTAGAGGAACACGCCGATCGCCGCGGCGACCGCGGCCGCCAGCAGCATCAGGACCAGAGCGCGGCGGCGCCACACCGCGACCAGCGCCAGCGCCAGCACCAGCATGCCAAGCGTGCCGGCGAGCATGCGGTGCACCTGCTCGCGCCAGGCCTTGTGGGTCTCGAATGGGCGATCCGGGAACGCCTCGTTGGCACGCGCGATCTCCTGCTCGTGGCCGGGCCAGGTGGCCTTGCCGTAGCAGGTCGGCCAGTCCGGGCACGACAGGCCCGCGTTCGACAGCCGCACGAAGGCACCGAACACGATCACGAGGAACGCGAACAGGGTCGCGAACGCGGCCAGGCGGGCGGACGTGAAGAGCGCGCGCATGAACATCAGCCCTTGATCACGCGCGCAAGGTCCTTGCGCAGCTTGTTGCCGTCGTAACCGATCGGATAGCGCAGCACGAGAAAACCGTGCGGATCGGCGAACGCGACCGCGACCTCGTCGACGCCGGCCGGGCGCAGCGCCGCCAGCGCGCCGTCGGCGTCGCGTGCACGCGCCACCGGCTTCATCGTCGCCAGCGCTTCCGCGTCGATGTCACCGAGCACGACGACGCGCACGCGGAAAGCGTTCTGGTTCAAGGTCAGGCGCGCGCGGCGCAGTTCATCGATGCGTTCGAGGCAGGCCCTGGCGCACGACGGTCCGGGCACGGCGAACACCGTCCACGACCAGTCCTCGTCCTTCCACGCAATCGGCTTGCCGTCGTCGCCGACGAAACGCGCGGCGGTCAGGTCCTGCGGCGGTTCGATCAGGGTGCCGTAGTTGCGCGTTCCGGCCGGGCGCCAGCCGAGCGTGTTCAGCACATAGGCGGTCAACAGCGGCGCGGCGAACAGCAGCAGGATCAGGATCAGGCCGAGGCGATTGCGGTTGCGCGGTGTCATCGTGGATTTCCCCTTGCGATCGGCCTTGATCGCCCATTGCGCCGGTGCAGGATCGCAAACGTCGCGACGACGACAGCGGCGAACGTGAACCAGGTGAAGGCATAGCCGTAGTGGCGCTCCGGCGGGAACACCTCGGGCTTCCAGTTGCGCACGAAACCGCGGTTCTCGGAATCGGCCGACACCTGCAGCAGCACGCGCGGATCGAGCCTGCGACCAAGGTCTGTGGCGATCTCGCCGAGGTCGACATAGATCGTCGTCTTCGGCCAGTTCGCCTGCGCGGGCAGTGCATTGCCGCCGAGACGGATGCCGGCGCCCGGCGGCGGAGCGTACAACGCGCGCAGGTGCTGCACGCCGGCCGGCGGTGCCGGAAACTGCGGCGAATCGCCGCGCATGTCGCGCGCCAGGAAGCCTCGGTTGACCAGCAATGCATCGCCGCCCGCGCTCGGCACGAACACGTTGAACAGCATCACCCCGGCGCGACCGTCGCGGACCTGGTCGTCGAGCACGTAGGCATGGCCGGGATCGAACGTGCCCTCGACGTCGACCAGCGGCCAGCGCGTCGCATCGGCGGAGTGTCGCGCCTGCGCGAGCTTGACGGGCGCCTGCTCGGCGGCATGCGCATACGCCGCGAACAGCGCTTCCTTTTCGTGCGCGCGACGCAATTGCCAGCTGCCTAGCAGGACGAAGGCGCCGACACCGACCAGCATCAGGACGATCCCGAATACGCGCGGCCTGCGCCAGCGGTCAGCCATGATGGGCCGGCGCTATAATCGATCGGTCAGCCGGACGTGCGTTCCGGCCGGAAGCGCAAGCCATGCTCGGCACCGTCCTGATCGTCGTGTTCTTCATCGCCATCGTCTACAACCTCGGCGCCGGCCTGTATTTCATGATGACCGACAAGGGCGGCACGGACCGCACGGTGAAGGCGCTGACGCGCCGCATCGCGCTTTCTGTGCTGCTGATCGCGCTGGTCATGCTCGGCATCTGGACCGGCATCATCCGCCCGCATGGGATCGGCTGACGCCGCGCGGGATCGCGGATTGGGGACAGCGAAAAACCCGACGTCGCTCAAGGCCGCTTGTCGAATCCCCGATCCCCAATCCCGAATGCCGGCTCTCAGAGCACGTACACGAACAGGAACAGCCCGAGCCAGACCACGTCGACGAAGTGCCAGTACCAGGCGACCGCTTCGAAGCCGAAGTGGTGGTCCTTGGTGAAGTGGCCCTTCGCGCAGCGGAACCAGATCACCGTCAGCATGATCGCGCCGAGCGTGACATGCATGCCGTGGAAGCCGGTCAGCATGAAGAACGTGCTGCCGTAGATGCCGCTGCCGAGGGTCAGGCCGTGATGGGTGTAGGCCTCGGCGTATTCGTGCGCCTGATAGCCGAGGAAGATCACGCCGAGCACGACGGTGAGGGCGAGGAAGATCAGCAACTGCCTGCGGTTGCCGGCGCGCAGCGCATGGTGCGCGATCGTGATGGTTACGCCGGACGACAGCAGCAGCAGCGTGTTCAGCAGCGGGATGCCCCACGGCGACAGCGTCGAGAACACGCCGCCGACCGCGCCCGGGCCGTTGGTCGGCCATGCCGCGGAGAAGTTCGGCCACAGGAAATGGTTGGTGAGCGCGCCATGTCCTTCACCGCCGAGCCACGGCACCGACAGCGCACGCGCGTAGAACAGCGCGCCGAAGAACGCGGCGAAGAACATCACTTCGGAGAAGATGAACCAGATCATCCCCATGCGGAACGAGACGTCGACCTGGCTGTTGTACTTGCCGCTGATCGACTCGCGGATGACCGTGCCGAACCAGCCGAACAGCATGAACACGAGGATCGCGATGCCGAGCGCCATGATCGGCTTGCCGATGTCGGCCTCGTTGAGCCAGAGGCCTGCGCCGCCGACGGTGCCGAGCAGGCCGAACGAGCCGATGATCGGCCAGTGGCTGCCGTGGGGGACGTAGTAAGCACCTTGTGTCTGGGCCATGACGGGATCTCGGTCGGTACGATGGATCAGGGTATCAGCCCGCCGCCGGCAGCGGCGAGCCTGTTTCGGAGAGGCGCCTGGTGGCGACCTCGTTCGCGTAGAACGTGTACGACAGGGTCAGCTCGCGCACGTCCCTGGGCAACTGCGGGTCGATGAAGAAGCGCACCGGCATGCGACGCGACTCGCCGGCCTTCAGCACCTGCTCGGTGAAACAGAAGCATTCGGTCTTGTTGAAGTACGACGACGCGGTGCTCGGCGCGATGCTCGGCACCGCATTGCCGACGATCGCCTCGCCACCGGTGTTCGTGGCGTCGAACCAGACTTCGGTCAGCTTGCCCGGATGCACGTCGATGCCGGGCATCTCGGGCGCGAACACCCACGGCAGGCGGCTGTTCACGCTGGCAATGAACTGCACGCGCACGCTGCGGCTGCTGTCCTCGACCAGTCCCGCGGCGCGGCTCTGGTCGACCGCGCCGGCGGCGAGCTTGATGCCGAGCACGTGCTCGCACACGACGCGATACAGCGGCACCATCGCGAAACCGAACAGGAACGCGCACGCGACCACCACCGCTGCCGTCTTCAGCACGCCCCGATTGCGCTGCACGGACGTATTCACCGCCGCAGCACCACTTCGCCGATGGCAACCAGGTAGATCGCGATCGCCACCATGCCGGCGATCAACGCCGTCCGCCGCGCACGGGCGCGGGACAGTGAGCGTTCATCGATTACGGGCTGGCCCTTCATTTCTTCAACTGCGCCTGTTCGAAGCGTGCTGTTCCTCGGGAGTGCGGCCATGGATGGCCGCTTCTTCTGGAACGGCAGTGCACACACCGGCCGCCGAATCCGCGCTCCCTCCATGGAAGCGGCGGTCATGGACGGCCGTACAAATCAGTGACTAACGTCGCCATGGGCCAACATGTCGTCTCGGATCACCGGCGGCACCGTGAACGTGTGGTGCGGCGCCGGCGACGGCACCGTCCATTCGAGGCCGTGCGCGCCTTCCCACACCTGGGTGGTCGCGCGGTTCTTCGAGTAGTAGACCGCGTGGATGATCACGCCGACGAAGATCAGCTGGCTGGCACCGAACCAGAAGCCGCCGATCGACGAAATCATGTTGAAGTCGGCAAATGCGACGTTGTAGTCGGGGATGCGGCGCGGCATGCCGGCGAGGCCGAGGAAGTGCTGCGGGAAGAACAGCACGTTGACCGAGATCACGCTCATCCAGAAATGGATCTTGCCCCACTTCTCCGAATACATGTTGCCGCACCACTTCGGCAGCCAGTAGTACACCGAGGCCATGATCGCGAAGATCGCGCCGGTCACCAGCACGTAGTGGAAGTGCGCGACGACGAAATAGGTGTCCTGGTACTGGAAGTCGGCCGGCACGATCGCGCACATCACGCCGGAGAAACCACCGATCGTGAACAGGATGACGAACGCGATCGCGAACAGCATCGGCGTCTCGAACGTCAACGAGCCTTCCCACATGGTGGAGACCCAGTTGAACACCTTCACGCCGGTCGGGATCGCGATCAGCATCGTCGCGTACATGAAGAACAGCTCGCCGCCGAGCGGCATGCCGACCGAGAACATGTGGTGCGCCCAGACGATGAACGAGAGGAACGCGATCGACGCGATCGCATACACCATCGCCTGGTATCCGAAGATCGGCTTGCGGCTGAAGGTCGGGATGATCTCCGACACGATGCCGAACGCCGGCAGGATCATGATGTAGACCTCGGGGTGACCGAAGAACCAGAAGATGTGCTGGAACATCACCGGGTCGCCGCCGCCGGCCGCGTTGAAGAAGCTGGTGCCGAAGAACTTGTCGGTGAGCAGCATGGTGACCGCGCCGGCGAGCACCGGCATCACCGCGATCAGCAGGAACGCGGTGATCAGCCAGCTCCACACGAAGATCGGCATCTTCAGCAGGTCCATGCCGGGCGCGCGCATGTTGAGGATCGTCGCGATGATGTTGATCGCGCCCATGATCGAGCTGATGCCCATCAGGTGCACCGCGAAGATCATGAAGGCGACGTTGCTGCCGCCCTCGAGCGACAGCGGCGGGTACATCGTCCAGCCGCCCTGCGGGCCGCCGCCGGGCATGAAGATCTCGGAGATCAGCAGGAAGAAGGCGAACGGAAGGATCCAGAACGACCAGTTGTTCATGCGCGGCAGCGCCATGTCCGGGCCGCCGATCATGAGCGGGATCATCCAGTTGCCGAGGCCGACGAAGGCCGGCATGACCGCGCCGAAGATCATGATCAGCGCATGCATCGTGGTCATTTCGTTGAAGAACTCCGGCTGCACGAGCTGCATGCCCGGCTGGAAGAGTTCCGCGCGGATGACCATCGCCATCGAACCGCCGGTGAAGAACATGATCAGCGAGAACACCAGGTACAGCGTACCGATGTCCTTGTGATTGGTCGTGAACAGCCAGCGATGCAGGAAGCCTTGCGGCTTGTGATCGTGGTCGTCGTGGGCGTCGTGATCGATCGCGGGATTGGCAGCAGCCATGATCTGGAACCTCTCTAATCTTCGCTCGCGTTCACGCGTGAACGCACAAATTTCCCGTCAACCTTGCGATGCAGGTGCCGGCGCCGGGGTCGCCTGCGCGGTTGCACCGGCCTTGGCGGCGGCCGCGGCAGCTTGCTGCGCGGCCAGCCATTGTTCAAATTCGGCCTTCGGCAATGCCTTCACGACGATCGGCATGAAGCCGTGGTCCTTGCCGCACAACTCCGCGCATTGGCCGCGGTACGTGCCCGGTTCGTCGATCTTCGTCCAGTTGTCGTTGATGATTCCGGGGATCGCGTCCTGCTTCCAGCCGAGGCTCGGCACCCACCAGGCGTGGATGACGTCGTCGGCGGTGATCACGAAGCGCACCTTGACCCCCACCGGCAGCACCAGCGGCTTGTCGACGTTGAGCAGATAGCTGGAGAAGTCACCGTCCTTGACCGAATGCGGGTCGATGCCCGAATCGAGCTGGCGCGCCTTGTTCGAGTCGGCATCGAGGCTCGACACGAAATTCACGCCGGTCGCCTTGTTGTAGTAGTCGACGTACTCGTAACGCCACTTCCACTGGTAGCCGGTGACCTTGATGGTCATGTCCGAATCCTTCGCGTCGGCCATGTCGACCAGCAGCTTGGTCGCCGGCCACGCCATCACGACCAGGATCACGATCGGGACCACGGTCCAGATCGCCTCCATCATCGTGTTGTGGCTCCACTTCGCCGCGACCGCACCCTTTGATTTGCGGAAGCGCACCATCGCCACGATCATCGCGCCAAACACGATGATGCCGATCACGACGCAAACCCAGAAGGCGAGCATGTGCACGCCGTGGATGCGCTGCGAGATCGACGTCACGCCCGGAGTCATGTTGAGCTGCCACGGCTGCGGATTCGCGAACGCGGCGCCGCTCGCCAACGATGCGAGTAGCGCGAACGCGCGGCGGGCGCGCTGGACCCCGGATGAAATCATCGCCATCACCTTTCTGGTTTGCTCGGATGCGCCCCAATGCGCAGTCGCCGCGACGGCCCGACGGGCCCTCGGCCCATGCGCAAAGTCGGGAGCGTAACCCGACAATGATAGTGGAGCGTGCGCGGCAGCGGCAACCTCGCGCCCGCCAGCGGCGCTGCGCGGCTGCGCCAAACTGCCGCAGCCGGCGCCAGCCCGAAGCCGCCATATGCACCTCGCAAGGCCGCCGGCGGCCTTGGCCCCCGCCCGCCGCGTCACTACACTAGCGGGCCCCGCGCCACGGGCCCTTGCGGCGCGCCGTTGCCGAGATCCGCCTTGAGCGAACCGCTGCTGCCCGAAGTTCCCCCTGTCGCCGATCCGGTGTGGGCACGCATGACTGCCGCGTGGACCCGCGACGAGGGCGAAGCCGTCGACGAACTGCTCGCCCAGGCCAGCCTGCCGCCGGTCGAGCGCGAGGCGGTGCTGGCGCGCGCCTCCGAACTCGTCGCCGGCGTGCGTGCTCGGGCCAGCAAGCAGAGCGCGGTCGAGTCCTTCATGCGCCAGTACGACCTTTCCAGCGAGGAAGGCGTGCTGCTGATGTGCGTGGCCGAGGCACTGCTGCGCATCCCCGACAAGCTGACCGCGGACAAGCTGATCCGCGACAAGCTCGGCGAGGCGGACTGGAAGAAGCACCTCGGCGGCAGCGATTCGGTGTTCGTCAATGCCTCGACCTGGGGCCTGATGCTGACCGGCCGGCTGGTCAATCTTGCCGACGAGACGCGCCGCGACGTCACCGGCGCGTTCAAGCGTCTGGTCGGTCGCGCCGGCGAGCCGGTGATCCGTCTTGCCGTGCGCCAGGCGATGCGCATCATGGGCCACCAGTTCGTCATGGGCCGCACGATCGAGGAAGCGCTCGACCGCTCCGCGCAGAAGGAGCACGCCGCCTACCGCTATTCCTACGACATGCTCGGCGAATCCGCGCTCACCGGCGCCGATGCCGAGCGCTACCACCGCGCCTACAAGGATGCGATCGACGCACTCGGCCGGCGCGGACCGTTCGACAGCGTGCTCGCAGCGCCGTCGATCTCGGTGAAGCTTTCCGCCCTGCATCCGCGCTACGAAGTCGCCAAGCGCGCGCGCGTGCATGCGGAACTGACGCCGAAGCTGCTCGAACTCGCGCAGCTCGCCAAGGCGAACGGCATCGGCATGACCGTCGATGCCGAAGAATCCGACCGCCTCGAACTTTCGCTCGAAATCATCGGCGCGGTGTTCGAGCACGAATCACTGGCCGGCTGGAATGGTTTCGGCCTTGCGGTGCAGGCGTACCAGAAGCGCTGCCCGTTCGTGATCGACTGGCTCGCCGAGCGCGCGCGCAAGACCGGACGCCGCTGGTGCGTGCGCCTGGTCAAGGGCGCGTATTGGGATTCGGAGATCAAGCGCGCGCAGGAACTCGGCCTCGCCGGGTATCCGGTCTACACGCGCAAGCCGAACACCGACGTGTCCTACCTCGCCTGCGCGAAGCGCCTGTTCGCGGCCGGCTCCGAGTTGATCTACCCGCAGTTCGCGACCCACAACGCGCACACGATCGCGGCGATCCACCACCATGCGCAGCGGCGTCCGTTCGAGTTCCAGCGCCTGCACGGCATGGGCGCCGACCTCTACGCCGGCGTCATCGGCGAAGACCACCTCGACGTGCCGTGCCGCGTCTATGCGCCGGTCGGCAGCCACGAGGACCTGTTGCCGTATCTGGTCCGTCGCCTGCTCGAAAACGGCGCCAACACCTCGTTCGTGAACCGCGTCGTCGACGAGAGCGTGTCGATCCGCGACCTCGTCGCCGACCCTTGCGAAACGGTCCGCGCATTTTCCTCCAAGCCGCACCCGCGCATCGCGCTGCCGGTCGGTCTCTATGGCGACAGCAGGAAGAATTCCATGGGCGTCAACCTCGCCAACGACAACGAACTCAAGGCGCTCGCCGAAGCCGTCAATGCGCCGCGCGCGCCGTGGACCGCCGCACCGCTGGTGCCGGGCGCGACCAGCAACGAAACCGCCCGCAAGGTCACCAGCCCGACCGATCGCCGCCAGGTGATCGGCGAAAGCCGCAACGCCGATGCGGCGACGATCGAGAAAGCACTCGCGAATGGCGTCGCTGCGCAGCCGGAGTGGGATGCGTTGCCGGCGGCGAGCCGCGCGACGATCCTCGAGCACGCGGCCGACCTGCTTGAGCAGCGTCGCGGCGAGTTCATCGCGCTGTGCGTGCGCGAAGCCGGCAAGACGATTCCGGCCGCAATCTCCGAAGTGCGCGAAGCGGCCGACATGTGCCGCTACTACGCGGCGCTCGCACGCAAGCTGTTCGGCCAGCCGGAAACGCTGCCGGGCCCGACCGGCGAATCGAACCAGCTGTTCCTGCGCGGACGCGGCGTGTTCGTCTGCATCAGCCCGTGGAATTTCCCGCTCGCAATCTTCATGGGCCAGGTCGCGGCCGGCCTCGCCGCCGGCAACGCGGTCATCGCCAAGCCGGCCGACCAGACCACCCTCGTCGGCCATGCCGCGGTCAAGCTGCTGCACGAAGCCGGCGTGCCGCCGGCGGTATTGCAGTTCGTGCCGGCCAAGGGCTCGGTGCTCGGCAACACCCTGCTCACGAAACCCGAGGTCGCCGGCGTCTGCTTTACCGGCTCCACCGAAACCGCGTGGACGATCAACCGCACGCTCGCCGCGCGCAACGCACCGATCGCCGCGCTGATCGCCGAGACCGGCGGCCAGAACGCGCTGATCGCCGATTCATCGGCGCTGCCGGAACAGCTGGTCAAGGACGTGCTCGCGTCCGCGTTCGATTCCGCGGGCCAGCGCTGCTCGGCCGCGCGCGTGCTGTTCGTGCAGGAAGACATCGCCGACAAGGTCATCGCGATGCTCAAGGGCGCGATGGACGAACTGGTGGTCGGCGATCCCGCCAAGCTCTCGACCGACGTCGGTCCGGTCATCGACGAACCCTCGCGCACGTTCCTGGTCGAGCACGCCGCGCGCATGGACCGCGAGGCGAAGAAGATCAACGAGGCGAAACTCGCGCCCGGCACCGAGGAAGGCACCTTCTTCGCACCGCGCGCGTACGAAATCCCGGCGCTCTCGCTGTTGACCCAGGAAGTGTTCGGTCCGGTACTGCACGTGCTGCGCTGGAAGGGCAGCGAACTCGACCAGGTCATCGACGCGATCAATGCGACCGGCTTCGGCCTCACGCTCGGCGTGCACAGCCGCATCGACGCGACCATCGAGCATATCGCCAAGCGCGCCAAGGTCGGCAATTGCTACGTGAACCGCAACCAGATCGGCGCGGTCGTCGGCGTGCAGCCGTTCGGCGGCGAAGGCCTCAGCGGCACCGGCCCGAAAGCCGGCGGCCCGCACTACATCGTGCGCTTCGCGACCGAGCGCACGCTGACGATCAACACGACGGCGGCGGGCGGCAATGCGTCGTTGTTGACGCTGGGTGAGTAGGTTGTCTTCTGAAGGAGCGCGATATGGGCGAGTTCACAGTCGAGCACAACGCGATAGATTCGGCAGGGAAAAGCCAGCCAGTTATCGAATGGCGAGGAGATCACGGAACAGCTCAAGTGCATGATGATGCTGATCTGAAGGACCCGAAGTTCTATTCGCGCTATACGCTTTCTGACGGCACCACAAAATTGGAGCTGCAGGCAGATGGACGCAAGCTTCGGGATCCAAACGGGAACTTCCTAGAACTCGAGAAGTAGGTAGAAAGTTGACAACACTATCCGTTTCGCTGCGAGAACATCATGGGATTGAAGCTGTGGTTCCTGCCAAAGCCGTCCGAAGACGTGATGTTGAGGATGATCGCAGGCTTGGTCGCGTCAATTCATACCCCGATTGTGCAGACTGCGAAACGGGAAATAGATGAAGCGACATCAACGCTGCCATCTTTGCGATCAAGAGGCATATTGTCGCTATTGATGATGCAAGTGTCGCTCTTGTCGGCTCTGGCAACGATCGAAAAGAAGCACCCAAAGCGGGTCGCGCGTGCACTCTACGAACAGTTCGAGAAGACTGCTCTCGACACCTTCGAGCTTGGGGATCGACAGCAAGTTTCCGCGGCTTTCCAACGGCTAAAGGCTGAGATTGGGGACGCGTTTGGGACAGAATCAGTCGATAGAATCAACAGAGCTGGGCTCACGCTTCTCACTTTGGCTTGCCAAAACAATACGACCTTCAACGGTAATCAGCTTGGCGCAACCTGCCTCGCCTCAATCAAGGTGTGGTCTGAAGCCGAAAAGTTCGCCGATATCGCGCTCTTGGCGTACACGGATTGGAAAGACAAAACCGCCTATGACGCGTTTCTACGGTCGTCATCTAAGGTGGTTATTGCGGGCTACCGCTCAATTGCTAAGCAGCACGGTCTATCTCCGAGCCTTGCCGTTTCTGACTACCTCATTATGGAAACATATTCGACTATTTGCGAATCTTTCCGAGCCGCTGCAGAGAGTCGGGGAGAGCGGATTGCCGCAGAACAGTTGAATCGCATCGCCCTGAAGTTTCTTCAGGTCAGGGAGCAAAGCGGCGATGAGTTCTACCGCGAGCATTTGGACTACGAAATTGATCGCTACCTGAACTCCGGCCTTCGCGAGGACTATCAGAAGGGTATTCGGTTGTTCCAATGACCCGACCCGGCTCACAGCAGTTCGCGCCCAACCGGACCGTCTTCGAGTGAAGCCGCGTCGAGATGCCAGCGCGCGGACGACTTCGGACTCGCCGCGAGTCGGTCCGCGAAGCTGCGATGCGCCGGCGTTATGGACAGCACGCGCTCCTTGATGGCGCGTTCGACGACCGAATCGGCTTCGACGCCGCGACAATTCGCTATGTTATTCAGAGTCGACGTGCGGCTATCGCGATTGCGCATGCAGGCGCACGCCGAGTGCGCGCGTGACTTTCAGAATCGTGTCGTAGCGCGGTTTCGCGCCGACGGCCAGCGCCTTGTACAGGCTTTCGCGCCCGAGCCCCGAGTCCTTCGCGAGTTGCGTCATGCCGCGCGCGCGCGCCGCTGTCCTGACCGCCGTGAGGAACATTTCGGGGTCCGGATCTTCGAGCGCCGCGGTAAGGTATTCGGCGACGGAATCATCGTCCGTCAGATAAGCGGCCGCATCAAAGTCCCTCACGCCGAGCGCCACGAGGGATTTCGGGTTCGCCTTCGTGATCTTCATTTCGACTCCTTGAGGTAACGCGCCATCTCGATCGCGCGCTTGATGTCGCGTCGCTGCGTCGACTTGTTGCCGCCGACGAGAAGCAGGTAGACGGCGTCGCCGATACGCGTGAAGTACACGCGGTAGCCGGCCCCGACATGGACGCGCATTTCCGAAATGCCTTCGCCAACTGGCTCGCAATCACCGACGTTGCCGGCCTGCGCGGACTCGATGCGCTGCGCGATCCGCGCGCGTGCCTTCGCGTCGCCGAGCCGGCGAAGCCAAGTGTCGAACGCTTCCGTGCGGACGAACCGATTCATGGCCCATCATGCCGTATCCGATCGGATACGGCAAGTCTTGCCGCCGCCATGCCGTTGTTCGGGTTTTCGCCACGCCTTCGCGTACTGGATCGGGAAACACCGCTCCGGAGACGATCATGCGCACCCGCGCCTGCACCATCCTTGCCGCGCTTGTTCTGCTCACGCTGCTGCCTTCCGTCTCGACCGCCGCCACCTGGTGCGTGCGCAATGGCACCGAACTGCAGCAGGCGCTGACCGACGCCGCCGCATCCAGCAGCGACGACGAGATCCGCGTGCGCGAGGGCATCTACACCGTGTTCAACCAGCCGTTCACCTACAACAGCCAGAACGCGGGCTGGCTGTTCGTCACCGGCGGCTGGTACACCATCGACAACAACGACTGCGCGCAGCAGCGGCTGGAGGCGTCGCGCACGATCCTCGAAGGCGCCGGCCAGCACCAGGTGCTGCGGCTGTACCGCCAGAACGGCAGCACGCTGACCTCGCGCATCGGCGTGCAGAACCTCACCCTCACCAACGGCTGGGGCGATCCGTCGCTGAACCAGCAGGGCGGCGCGCTCGTGATGGCTTCCTACGCGGATGCCTACACCGAGTTGTGGCTCGACAACCTCGTCGTCAGCAACAGCAGCGCGCAGTTTGGCGGAGGCGCCGAGCTGTACGTGACGAACGGCATGGTGCGCGTCGCCAACAGCCTGTTCGCGAACAACAACGCTGCGATCGCGGAGGCGCACATCGCGATCAGCGCGCCCTCGACCGAGCCGGGCGCGACCAGCGCGGTAATCCTCGCCAACAGCACGTTCGTCGGTGGCCGGTGTCCGGGCGGCAGCGGGCGTGGTTGCAGCGTGCGCGCGGGGCTCGGCGGCGGCGTGCGGATGGACATCGTCAACAGTCTGTTCCACGACAACCAGATCTCCGACGTCGACCTCGAAGGACTGGCCTTCGTCGGCCTCGGCGATGGCACCGCGTACGCCGACTCCAGCCTGGTGGCGACGACGGGCGGTTCGCTGGTGCTCGATGCGACGCGCGCGCTCGCCGGCGATCCGCATTTCATCGATGCGCCGAACCGCAACTACCGCCTGCGCGACGATTCGCCGTTCATCAACCAGGGCCTCGGCATGGTGCCGCTGTATCCGTTCTTCAGCGCCGATCTCGACGGGCAGCTGCGCACGCGCGATGGCACGCTCGACCCCGGCGCCTACGAGAACCGGACCTGGGATTTCATCTTCGCCAACGGGTTCGATTCTGAGGGCTGAGGGCTGGGTGGGCTCCGACATCCGGGACCGAGTAAGTTGCTCTGCTTCCGCGCGCAGGAGCGCGCTGCTCCGGATCGGGGTCCCCTTCGGCAACGGTGAACGGCGGACGAAACAGCCCGCAGGGGCGCGCGCACGATGCGCGCGCGTTCGCCGTCAGCGCACGGATGCGCTGTCGGCGAACCTCGGCCGATGTTCACGCACCCGCTGGGCAGGATGCCCGGCGGGCGTTGCCGTTGGGGTGCCCTTCTCTTTGGTGACTTTCTCTTGGGGGAAGCCAAGAGAAAGTTACCGGCCCGCAGGGATGCGGGACGAACACGCACGGACGCGGGTAGGTCCTCGCACGAAAGGAGTCAAAGTGAATCGTGCGAGCCATCCATGGCCCTGCCGGAAATCGCTCCTGCATTTCGACCCACATGGATGTGGGGAGTGTCCGCAGGTGTCGGGAACACCCGCGGGCCGGCATTCCGTCCATCCATGGACATCAAAAGCGACGGGCACCCGAAGGTGCCCGCCGGTCCCTCCCCAATGGGTGCGCTCGCGTCAGAAGATGTACTGCCCCGAGATGCCGAGTACGTTGCCGGAACTCGAGAACGAACCGACCAGGTGGTTGAACGTCGAAGTCGTGTGGTCGATCTTGCCGTCGTCGACCCACAGGTGCACGTAACCGGCGTCGAAGCGCAGCGCGTCGCTCCACTTGTAGCCGACACCGACCGAGAGCCAGGTGCGGCTGCCGTCAGGCACGCGCGGCGTGCGCGTGATGTCGTTGGTCGGCGTTTCGTCGTAGGCGATGCCGGCGCGCAGGGTCCATTGATCGTCGAGGCGATAGTCGCCGCCGATCGAGTAGAACCAGGTGTCGTCCCAGTTGAAATCCTGCGCGCGCGTGAACGGTGCCATTGTCGGCGACTCGTAGCGGATCAGCAGGTTCTTGAAGCTCGACCAGTGGGTGTAGCCGATGTCCGCACCGAAGCTCAGGCGATCATCGAACGTGTGCCACCAGCTCGCGGTCACGAACCACGGCGTGTCGAAGTCGGCTCGGCCGGCCTGATTGACGAACGCGCCGCCGAGCAACGGCAGCACATTCGAGGGCACCAGGAAATTCGCATCGCCTTCGAGCGTGTGATCGATCTGAGAGTGGTAGCTGAGGCCGATGCGATCGCTGCCGGTCGGCTTCCACAGCAGGCCGAGCGTCCAGCCGTAACCCCAGTCGTCGCCCTTGAGGCCGCCGTACCCATCCGCTTCCTGCGGCAACAGTGCGCCATTGGTCGGGGCCGCGAGGATCGTGCCGAAATCGACGACCTGGGTCAGCTCGGCGCTGGTGCGTTGCGCGATCAGGCTGCCGCCGATCGAGAACTGGTCGTTGATGCGGTAGGAGGCAGCGAATGCGAGGTCGATCGACTCGAGCTTCGAAAGCACGCCTTCGTAACGCAGCACCGAACGATCGTCGTATTCGGTCTGGAAGCCGAACGGTGCGTTGATGGTCGCGCCGACTGTCCAGGCGTCGTTGATCCGGTGCGTGAAATACATTGCCGGCACCGGCTTGGTGATGCCACCGTCGCCGCCGTTGCCGCCGCTGATGGGCTGGCCGAGCAGATCGGTACCACTGCCGCTGAACTCGGTCTTGAAATTGATGACATTGAGATCGGCCTGGGCGCAGTTCCCGGCGCCCAGATCGCTCATCGCCGCCGCGTTCGTCGCCACCACCGAGCAATCGCCCGGCGCCGCGGCACTGCCCGCATAGGCGCGACCGAGTCCCTGTACGCTGTTTTCCTTCAGCTGGAAGCCGCTCGCCTGCGCGTCCTGGGCCATGAAGGCCGCCGCGAGCGCCAAGGGCAGGGCGGCAAGCGCCGGGGCTAGCCAGGTCCGATGGGTCTTGTGCTGCATACAGCGCTCCTTGGAGGCGAACGGTTTCTTTGCGGGTCTGTAACGAATCCGCAGCGATCTTAACGTCAAGTTCTGCAATCTGGCCATCGTGCGCTGCCGCAAACGGGAGCGTATGGTTGGAGGCGGGATGCCAGCGGGGACGGGGCGTTTCGTGAACGAGGCCCATGAACCGTCGACCGTCCCTCGTTATGGTCGCCCCTACACCGAGGAAACAGCATGCGGACGCCGTGGATCCTTGCAGCCGTGACGCTTGCCGCCGCATCCGGGCTGGCCACCGCGGCCAGCACCGTGCGCCTGCCGGGTTCGATGTGCCCGGGGGGTGACGCGATCTTTGCCGACGGTTACGAAAGCCCGACGGCAATCCCGCACGATCCGTCCAATGGCAGCGGCGGCGCTTTCCCGGGCAACGTCACGCGCACGATCAACGTGGCCGGCATCGGTACGCGCAGCTACTACCTGCACGTACCGCCCGGCTATGCGCCATCGCAATCCGCACCGTTGCTCCTGGCGCTGCGCGGTCAGTCGCTGCCAACCGCGAGCGCGGCTCAGCAGGTGCGCGCCGACTGGACGAGTTGGGCCGACAGCAATGGTTTCCTGGTGCTCGCAGCGGTCGGCAATTCGACCCAGGGCGGCTGGGGCGCGAATGGCGACATCGCCGAAATCAGCGCCGCGCTCGACGATGCGCTCGCCGCCTACAACATCGAGCGCAGCCGCATCTACCTGTGGGGTTATTCGGCAGGCGCGCACTACGGCCATGCGCTCGCGCTCTCGAACACGGACTATTTCGCCGCGTATGCCGTAAGTGCGGGATCGCTCGAGCAGTACGCGTGCACCGACGACGGCTCCTTCCCGCCGACCTGCGCGAGTCTGCTCGCCGCGACGCTGCCGAAAATCCCGGTCGACATCCACATTGGCAACAGCGATCCGCTGTACACCCAGTACGGCGCCGGGGCAGATCCGCAGCGTTTCCAGACCGGCGGCTGGATCACGAATCGCAACCTGTACTTCACGCTCTTCGTCGGCGGGCACATCTACACAAGCGCGCATCTCGGCCAGATCTGGAACCACCTTTGCCCGTTCGCGCTCGGACCGTAGCGGTCAGGCGCGCGCGGCAGGATCGTCCTGCGCCAATCGCGCAACGCCCTCGCGCGCAAGCGCGCCGAGCCCGGCACCGCCCGCCGCGAGATGCGCGTGGATCTGCCGGCGCATGCGTGGCTCCCAATACCGGCGGATGTGCGCCGCGACTCCCGCGACAGCGGTTGCATGATCGGGCTCGGAGTGGAAGAACGCGGCGATGTCATTCGCCATCCTCACCAGAGGTCCGACGCCACTCATGCCTGCTCCTGCGCCATTTCGGCGATGCGCTGCGGGTGCGCGTAGACGACGTGATCGTCACCGCGCGCGAAGCCGACCAGGGTCACGCCGGCCTGCTCGGCGAACTGGATCGCGAGCGCGGTCGGCGCCGAGATCGCAACGAGCAGGGTGATCCCAGCGGTCGCGGCCTTCTGCACCATTTCGTAGCTCGCGCGGCTCGTCACGACGAGGAAGCCCTCGTTCACGTCTGCGCCGGCCCGCGCCAGTGCGCCGACCAGCTTGTCGAGCGCGTTGTGGCGCCCGACATCCTCGCGCAGGAGCACGAGCCCGCCGGCGGCATCGAACCACGCCGCCGCATGCGTCGCGCCCGTTGCCACGTTCAGTGGCTGACCTTCGTGCAGCTTAGCGAGAGCGCCAGCGAGGACGCGCGCATCGATGCGCGGCCCTGCACCGACGCGCGGAGGTTGGCGCAGCGCATCCTCGAGCACCTGCGCGCCGCACAGGCCGCACCCGGTGCGGCCGGCCAGGTTGCGTCGCCGTCGACGCATCGCTTCGGCGCGCGCGGGCGGCACCTGCAGACGCAATTCGATGCCCTCGATCAGGCGATGCACATCGATGCCGTGCAGTTCATCGGCCGCGTCGATCAGCGCCTCGCTCAGCGAGAAGCCGAGCGCGAGATCCGCGAGGTCGTACGGCGTCGCCATCATCACGACATGCGGCTCGTCGTTGTAGACGAACGCGATCGGCACTTCCTCGGCGATCGCATCGTCGGCGCTTTCGATCACGCCCGCGTGCCGACGGAGCACCGTGCGGCGCACACAGCCGGCCGGCTCGCTGATCGGCTCAGTGCGGGGCATCGAGGGCCGCATCGCGTGCCTGCTCCAGCAGCGCCTGCTGCTGCTCGTCGAACGCATGGAAGCGCTTCTGCCACTCCGATGGCTGGCTGACGCGCGTGACCTCGACCGCGGTGACCTTGTACTCCGGGCAGTTGGTCGCCCAGTCCGAGTTCTCGGTCGTGATCACGTTCGCGCCGGAGCCGGGGAAGTGGAACGTCGTGTAGACGACGCCCGGCTGCATGCGCTCGCTGATCGCCGCGCGCAGCACGGTTTCACCCGCGCGGCTCGCCACGCCGACCCAGTCGCCATCGCGGATGCCGCGCTGCTCGGCGTCGTGCGGATCGATCTCGAGGCGATCCTCGTCGTGCCAGCGGCTGTTCGGCGTGCGTCGCGTCTGCGCGCCGACGTTGTACTGGCTGAGGATGCGCCCGGTGGTGAGGATCAATGGATACTTCGCGTTGACCTTTTCGCTGGTCGGCACGTACTCGGTCAGCATGAAGCGACCCTTGCCGCGCACGAACGTATCTACGTGCATGGTCGGCGTGCCTTGCGGGTGCCCGGCGTCGCACGGCCACTGGATGCTGCCGAGTTCGTCGATGCGCGCGAAGCTGATGCCGGCGAAGGTCGGCGTAAGGCGCGCGATCTCGTCCATGATTTCGGACGGATGCGTGTAGTGCATCGGATAGCCGAGCGCATTCGACAGCAGCTGGGTGATTTCCCAGTCGGCGTAGCCGCGCGTGCCGTCGGAATTCCTCGGCTCCATCACCTTGCGCACGCGCGAGACGCGTCGCTCGGCATTGACGAAGGTGCCGTCCTTTTCGAGGAACGTCGAGCCGGGCAGGAACACGTGCGCGAACTTCGCCGTCTCGTTGAGGAACAGGTCCTGCACGACCACGCATTCGAGCGCCGACAGCGCGGCGGTGACGTGCTGAGTGTTCGGATCGGACTGCGCGATGTCCTCGCCCTCGATGTAGAGCGCCCTGAAACTGCCGTCGAGCGCGGCCTCGAACATGTTCGGGATGCGCAGGCCGGGCTCCGCCTGCAGGTGCACGCCCCAGGCCTGCTCGAAGCTCGCGCGCACCGCGTCGTCGGAAACGTGGCGGTAGCCGGTGAACTCGTGCGGGAACGAGCCCATGTCGCACGAGCCCTGCACGTTGTTCTGCCCGCGCAACGGATTCACTCCGACGCCGACACGCCCGATATTGCCGGTCGCCATCGCGAGGTTCGCGATCGCCATCACCGCGGTCGATCCCTGCGAGTGCTCGGTCACGCCAAGGCCATAATAGATCGCTGCTTTGCCACCGCTCGCATACAGGCGAGCCGCCGCGCGCACATCGGCGGCCGGGACGCCGGTAACGTCTGCGGTCGCTTCGGGTGACCGCTCCGCCGCGCCGACGAACGCGCGCCAGCGCTCGAAGGCGGGAATTTCGCAGCGTTCGCGCACGAACGCCTCGTCGACAAGACCTTCCGCAACGACGACGTGCGCAAGCGCATTCAACAGCGCGACGTTGGTGCCCGGCCGCAGGCGCAGATGGAAATCCGCCTCGACGTGCGGCGTGCGCACCAGTTCGATGCGGCGCGGATCGGCGACGACCAGCTTCGCCCCCTGGCGCAGTCGCCGCTTCATCTGCGAGGCGAACACCGGATGCGCATCGGTCGGGTTCGCGCCGATCACGAAGATCACGTCCGCCTGCATGACCGAATCGAAGTCCTGCGTCCCGGCCGACTCGCCGAGCGTGCTCTTCAGACCGTAACCGGTCGGCGAATGGCACACGCGCGCGCACGTGTCGACGTTGTTGGTGCCGAACGCCGCGCGCACGAGCTTCTGCACCAGATAGGTCTCTTCGTTGGTGCAGCGCGAGGAGGTGATGCCGCCGATCGAATCGCGCCCGTGTTCCGCCTGGATGCGCCGGAACTCGGACGCGGCGTGCGCTATCGCCTCGTGCCACGACACCTCGCGCCACGGATCGGAGATCTTCGCGCGCAGCATCGGTTTCAGGATGCGCTCGGGATGGGTCGCGTAGCCGGTCGCGAACCGGCCCTTCACGCAGGAATGGCCGTGGTTCGCCTGGCCATCCTTGTTCGGCACCATGCGCACAAGTGCGTCGCCGCGCATCTCGGCGCGGAACGAGCAGCCGACGCCGCAATAGGCGCAGGTCGTCACCACGCTGCGATCCGCCTGCCCCTGCTCGATCAGCGACTTCTCCATCAGCGCGCCCGTCGGGCAGGCCTGCACGCAGGCGCCGCACGACACGCATTCCGAATCCATGAACGGGTCGTCCTGGCTGGCGACGATCTTCGAGGCGAACCCGCGCCCCTGCACGGTCAGCGCGAACGTGCCCTGTTGCTCGTCGCACGCGCGCACGCAGCGCGAGCAGACGATGCACTGCGCAGGATCGAAGCGGAAATACGGGTTGGACGAATCCGCCCCGGCGTGCAACGGATTGCCATTGCCATCGGCGCGCATTGGCGCGAAGTGCCCGGCCCCATCGAAGCCGTAACGCACCTCCTCGACTCCGACACGCTCGGCCATGGCCTGCATCTCGCTTGCGAAACTCCCGGCGAATGCGTCAAGCGGGTGGTCGGACAGATACAGCTCCATCACCCCGCGGCGCAGCTGCTCCAGCTTGCCGCCGTGGGTCGTCACCCGCATGCCCGCCGCTACCGGCGTCGTGCACGACGCGGGAAAGCCCTTCATGCCCTCGATCTGCACCAGGCACAGCCGACACGAACCGAATGCATCGAGCAGTTCGGTCGCGCACAGCTTCGGAATCTCGATGCCGATCTCCGCCGCCGCGCGCAGCACGGAGGTACCTGCCGGCACGCTGACCGCGCGCCCGTCGACCGTCAGCGCAACGGACTGGGTTGCGCGGGATTTCGGCGTACCAAGATCGGTTTCGGCGATCGACAACATGGCATTGCTCCGCTGCTTCTCTGCTTCGTCATCGTGGATGTCGCTCAACCCTTCCCGCCGGGTATTTCAAAATCCTCGCGGAAGTGCTGCAACGCGCTGCGTACCGGGTCCGGCGTCAGGCCACCGAGCGCGCACAGCGACGCGCTGCGCATCGTCTCGCACAGGTCGTCCAGCAGTGCGAAGTTCTTTTCGCGCTCGATGCCGGCACGCAGGCGATCGAGCACCTCGACACCACGGGTCGAGCCGATCCGGCACGGCGTGCACTTGCCGCACGATTCCACCGCGCAGAACTCCATCGCGTAGCGCGCCTGCTCCAGCATGTCGACCGTGTCGTCGAACGCGACGATGCCGCCGTGGCCGAGCATCGCGCCGATGGCGGCGAACGCTTCGTAATCGAGCGGCGTGTCGAATTGCGACTCCGGCAGATAGGCGCCAAGTGGTCCGCCGACCTGCACCGCGCGGATCGGCCGCCCCGAATACGATCCGCCGCCGTAGTCGTACAGCAGCTCGCGCAAGGTCACGCCGAACGCCTTCTCGACCAGCCCCGTGTACTTGAGGTTGCCCGCAAGCTGGATCGGCAGGGTGCCGCGCGAACGACCTACGCCGTAGTCGCGATAGAACTCCGCGCCGCGCTCGAGGATGAGCGGCACCGAAGCCAGCGAGATCACGTTGTTGACGACGGTCGGCTGACCGAACAAGCCCTTGATCGCGGGCAGCGGCGGCTTGAAGCGCACCTGTCCGCGCCTGCCCTCGAGGCTGTCGAGCAGCGAGGTTTCTTCGCCGCAGATGTAGGCCCCGGCGCCGAGCCGCACTTCGAGCTCGAAGCGCCGACCGCTGCCGTGCACGTCGGCGCCGAGCCAGCCGCCGGCGTAGGCCTTCGCGATCGCCGCTTCGAGCGCGCGATGTGCGTGCGGATACTCGCTGCGCAGGTAGATAAAACCGTGTTCGGCACCGACCGCGAGGCCGGCGATCGTCATGCCCTCTACCAGGCAGAACGGATCGCCTTCCATCAGCATGCGATCGGAAAATGTGCCGGAATCGCCTTCGTCGGCATTGCAGACGATGTATTTGTGCGCGGACGGGGTATCCAGCACGGTCTTCCACTTGATGCCGGTCGGGAACGCGGCGCCGCCGCGGCCGCGCAGGCCCGACTCGGTCACGACCTGCACGATGTCGGCGGGCGCCAGCGCGAGCGCATTGCGCAAGCCGCGATAACCACCGTTCGAAATATAGTCCTCGACGTCGAGCGGATCGCCGATGCCGACACGCGCAAACGTGAGGCGCTCCTGCCGAGCGAAAAATGGCTGCTCCTCGACGCGACCGATGCGCAGCGCATGCGCGCCACCGCCCAGGAAGCCGGCTTCGAACAATCCGGGCACATCCGCGGCGGCGACCGGCCCGTATCCGATCCGATCCCCTGCTTCGACCTCCACCAGTGGTTCGAGCCAGAACAGGCCGCGCGAACCGGTGCGCACGAGCTCGATCGCGATCCCGCGCGCGTGCGCCTCCGCGACGATCGCGCTCGCGATCGCCTCGGCGCCGAGAGCGAGTGCCGTCGCGTCGCGCGAAACGTACACACGCACGCTCATGTACTTGCCTCGCGCATGCGCCGCACCAGTGCGTCGAACGCATCCGCCGTCACGCGTGCATGCAACTCGTCCGCGTCGACCAGCAGCGACGGGCCGCAGCCGCAATTGCCAAGGCAATACACCGGTTCCAGCGTGATCGCGCCGTCGGCTGTGGTCTGATGGAAATCGATGCCGAGCGAGTGCCTTGCATGCGCCTCGAGCGCGCGTGCGCCTAGCGCCTGACACGCTTCGGCACGGCACAGGCGCACGATGTGGCGGCCCGGTCGCGTGCTGCGGAAATCCGGATAGAAACTGGCGACGCCATGCACCTCCGCACGCGTCAGGTTGAGGCCGTGCGCAACCACCGGCAACGCCGCGGGTGGTATCCAGCCGAGCGCATCCTGGACCGCGTGCAGGATCGGCAGCAATGCGCCCGGACGCGCGCGATGCGCGGCCAACGCGGCCTCGACGACGGCGAGTTCGTCGGCAGCCAGATCGACCGCGTGCTCGCGCCGGCGCGGCGACTCCAACGGACGCGGTTGCACGGCCATTTCACACTCCGTCGGTCTTCGCATGGCTTGCGGGACAGCCCGCCCGTCACTCTACAACAGAGCCTAGCGGGAGGGGCGTCATGGCGATCGGATGCGCGTCCCACCGGCGTTTCGACTTCGCTCGCTCACGCTCGCTGCGCTCGATGCGAACGGGCTGGAGGAACGCCACGCTCGACGCGAGCGGGTGAAGCGCGAGCGCGCGGCCGCGCGGCGCATGACTTTTTCGCGCAACGCGCGCGCCATTGGACTGCCACGATGGCCGGCGATGCTGCACGGTGTCCTTCGACAAAGACCGGGCGCGACGCATGCACGACGCCACGCGCGGCCACGCTGGCTGGTCGCGACGACAATTCATCCTCGGTGGCGCGTCCGCGCTCGGGCTCGCCGGCCTCGCGCTCGGCAGCGGCCCGCCGATGCGCGGTCGCTTCGACGCGTACCCGTTTGCGCTCGGTGTCGCCTCGGGCGATCCGTCGGCGGACGGCTTCGTGTTGTGGACGCGCATCGCCACCGCGCACACGGACGCCCTGTTCCTGCCCATGCAGGACTACGAGGTCGACTGGGTCGTCGCCGAAGACGAGGCGCTGTCGCGCGTGGTGCGGCGCGGGCGCGGCATCGCGCGCGCCGAGTCCGCGCATGCACTGCATGTCGAAGTCGACGGCCTCGACGCCGACCGCTGGTACTGGTACCGGTTTCACTGCGGTGGCGAGGCAAGCCCGATCGGGCGCAGCCGTACCCTGCCCGCGGCCGGCGCGCGCGTGCAACGCCTGCGCCTCGCGCTCGCCTCGTGCCAGCACTACGAACACGGCTGGTACGCCGCGTACCGGCACATGCTCGGCGATGACCTCGATCTCGTCCTGCATGTCGGCGACTACATCTACGAAGGCTCGTGGGGTCCGCAGCTGCGCCGGCACGAATCGCCGCACGGCGCGCAAACTTTGGCCGACTACCGCAACCGGCATGCCTGCTACAAGTCCGACGCCGACCTGCAACGGGCACACGCCGCGTATCCGTGGCTCGTGACGTGGGACGATCACGAAGTTTCGAACGACTACGCCGGCCTCGTTTCCGCTTACGGAGAGGCGCCGTCCGCGTTCGCAACGCGCCGCTCGGCGGCCTACCGCGCCTACTGCGAACACATGCCGCTGCGCGCACGCAGCCGCGCGGGCAACCTGCTGTACCGGCGCTTCGCATTCGGCGACCTCGCCACGTTGAGCGTACTCGACGACCGCCAGTACCGGGCTGCGCACGCGTGCGCCGAACGCGGCGCGCAACTCGGGACCGATTGCGGCGAGCTGCGCGCTCCGCAACGCAGCCTGCTCGGTGCGCACCAGCAGGAATGGCTCGAACGTGGGCTCGCCGACAGCGATGCGCGCTGGAACGTGATCGGCCAGCAGACGCTGGTCGCGCCATTCGTGTCGCGCGGCGACGACGCCATCGAACGCGTGTGGAACGATGGCTGGGACGGCTATCCGCGCGCGCGCGAACGCCTGCTCGGCTTCATCGGCGAGCAACGCATCCGGAACGTGGTGACGCTCGGCGGCGACGTGCACGCGTTCTACGCCAACGACCTCAAAGTCGACTTCGCCGACCCGGCCAGCACAACCGTCGCGAGCGAGTTCGTCGGCACTTCGATCAGTTCGGCCGGTGACGACTACGCCGAACGCGTGCGCGACCTGCACCTGAATCCGCACGTGCGCTACTTCGACAGCCGCTCGCGCGGCTACCTGCGCTGCGAGATCACACCGGACCTGTGGCGCAGCGACTGCGTCGCGGTCGACGACGTGAGCGACCCGCACAGTCGTGCGCGCACCCTTGCGAGCCTGCATGTAGAGACCGGCCGCGCAGGCGTGCAAGTCTGAATCGAAACGCCCGGGCTCGGCGCCATCGCCGGCGTTTCGACTTCGCTCGCTTGCGCTCGCTGCGCTCAACGCGAACGGAGTCGGTATCGCGCTGCACTCGACCCAAACGGAGTGGACCACCGGCTGCGCTCAACGCGAACGGAGTCGGTATCGCGCTGCACTCGACCCAAACGGAGTGGACCACCGGCTGCGCTCAACGCGACTGGAACAGTCCAGGCGTCCCCGAGTCCGTTCGCCCTGAGCGCAGGCCTGCAAGGCCGGAGTCGAAGGGCTCGGCGCCACCGCCGGCGTTTCGACTTCGCTCGCTTGCGCGAGCTGCGCTCAACGCGAACGGAAGTGGCGTCGCGCTGCGCTCGCGAACGGAGGTGGTGTCGGGCTGCGCACGACGCGAACGGAGTGGGTGTCGGGCTGGGCCCGACGCGAACCGGCGGAGCGGGAATCGCCGCGATCAGCGCAACTCGCATACCATGCGTGCTGCATCGGTGGACGGACGGCCCGCATGGCCAAGCAATACGATCGCGCCTATTACGACAAGTGGTACCGCAGCGCGCAGCACCGCGTCGGTTCGCGCGCGGAACTCGCGCGCAAGGTCGCGATGGTCGTGCATCTGGCCGAGCACTATCTCGCGCGACCCCTGCACAACGTGCTCGACATCGGTTGCGGCGAAGCGCCGTGGCGCGCGCCGCTGCTCAAGCTTCGCCCGAAACTCGACTACCGCGGACTCGATTCGAGCGAGTACGTGGTCGAACGCTACGGTCGTTCGCGCAACATCGGCCTGGCGACGTTCGGCCAGCTCGGCGAGTTGCGCTTCGATACCCGCTACGACCTGATCGTGTGCAGCGACGTGCTTCATTACGTGCCGGCCGCGGAATTTCGGCGCGGCCTCGCCGGCGTGGTCGAATCGCTCGAAGGGCTGGCGTTCCTCGAACTGTTCACCTCGCGCGATGGCGCCACCGGCGATACGCGCGGCTTCATCGCGCGCACTCCGGCGTGGTACCGCGCGCGCTTCACCGGGGCCGGCCTGTTGCCCTGCGGCTCGCATGGCTATCTGTCGCCGCGCTTGATGCGCTCGGTCGCGGCACTCGAAGTGCTTGCGTAGGGCGGGTCGAGCGCGCAGCGCGAGTCCCGCCGTCACCACCTTCATCGTCAAGCATCGGCGGCACGCGCGTTGCGCGTACCCCCCTAGGGGCGGGCTCTTGCAGCAAGCTGCAACAGCTGCTCGCGCGTCGGGCGCGTGACCGGCACGCCGTTCGCATCGCAGGCACCGAGTTTGCACAACTGCGTGCGGATCGCGTCGGCGTTCTGCGCGATCACGTGGAACAGCGCGTTCTCCTCCATCGATCCGTGCACCGCGGCCGAGCCCGGTCCGCGCGCGAACACCGCGACGTCGTCGCCGCCGTGCGTCTCGGCGCCGAGCGGGATCATCGATTCCTGCTCGTAGTCTTCGGCCTCGGTGTCGACGTGCTCCAGGTTCGGGCGACCCTGTTCGGCGCGCTGGTAACCGGTCGGATCGTGTGGATAGTGCTTGGCGCCTTCCGGCTGGCGCTCGCTCGCGCCGGGATAGCCGGGGCCGTTTGCGTACTGCAGCGTCGTGTAGGGCAGCCCGATCGCATCGCGCGAGAAGTCCTTGCTCGGCGCGCCTTCGCCGCTCGAACCGCGCACCTTGCCGAGGATCGGATTGCCCCGCGCCGGATAGCCGACGAAAGCCAGTGTGTGGCTGTGGTCCGCGGTGACGAGGATGAGCGTGTCGTCGGCCGAGGTCATCGCGTTCGCGACCTCGACCGCGTGCGCGAATTCGATCGTCTCGTTGAGCGCGCGGAACGCATTGCCGGCGTGGTGGCCGTGGTCGATGCGGCCGCCCTCGACCATCAGGAAATAGCCGCGCGGGTTCTTCTGCAGCACGGTCAGCGCCGCGCGCGTCATCTCCGACAGGCTCGGCTCGCCACCCGGGTCCTTCGGCCGCTCGTTCTCGTACTTCATGTGCTCGACCTCGAACAGGCCGAGCACGTGGTCCGCGTGCCCCAAATCGAGCGCGTTCAACTGCTGCGCGTTCCACACGTAGCTGGCCCCCGGCTTCTTCAGCCATTCGGCGATGAGGTCGCGACCGTCGAGGCGCTTGCCGGGGAAGCCCGCGTATTCGGGATCGTGCTGGTCGGCCGGCATGAACTCGGTGCGGCCGCCACCAAATGCGACGTCGATGCCGTTGCCGATGCCGAACTCGACCAGCTGGCGCGCGAAATCGACGCAGCCCGACGCCGCCTCCTTCGCCGGGACCTCGGTGTCGACTTCCCAGTTGCGCTCAGGCAGATGCGCATACGTCGCCGCCGGCGTCGCATGCGTGATGCGGGTGGTGGTGACGACGCCGGTGGCGAGTCCGGCCGCGGCGGCGAGCTCGAGTGCACTGACGACTTCGGTGCCACGGCTCGATGCGCAATCGCCGCGCGTCGCGCGCTGGTCGACGCCGATCACGCCGGCGCGCGTCTTCATGCCGCTCATGATCGCGGTCATCGTGCCGGCCGAGTCCGGTGTCTGGAAATCGGTCTCGTAGGTGCGGCTCAACGCGGTCGCCGGGAAGTTCTCGAAGCTGAGCCGGTTTTCCTCGCCCGAGCCGCCCTTGCGCTGGCCGTCGAGGATGCGCGCGGCCGCGATGGTCGGGATGCTCATGCCGTCGCCGAGGAACACGATCACGTTCTTCGCGTGTGCGCGCTGCGGCAGGTTCGCGTGCGCAGCGGACGCGCCGGCGCGGAACCACCAGTCCGGCGTCTCACCGTCGGGATGGTGGATCACCGGAACCTCGATCGTCGCGGCGCCGCGATTGAGCGCGCGCGGCGCGGTCGGTGCGCAGGCGCACAGCAGGCTGAGCAGGAGGCTGACGCTGGCGACGCGCACAAAGGTCGGGGACATCGGCGAAGGCATCCGGGTGCATGAGGCGATGCAACAGTGCATCACAAGTCCGTTGCACGCGCCATCGCGGTGGCCGGCATTCATGGCGTGAACCCGCAGTGGCGCGACGACCGGGTTTCCCTATCCCGGGCGCTGGCGGCGCGCGCTCGCCGACTTCGTCGTGCGTGGCTTCGCGGCGGCCTTGCGTTTGCGCGCCGGCGCGGACGGTGCGGCCATCGGCGCGGCACCCGCCAAGGCCGACATGCGCAGGCCGCGCAACGCGGCGCCGATCAGCGGCGTGCGTCCGGCGTGGGCGTCGAGCGCCTCCATCCAGCGCTGCGCGACGAGTTTCCAGCCCGGCGCGGTGAAATGGATTTCGTCGTGCCAGTACGACGCCGGCATTGCGGCGACGGTCGGGCGCAGGTCGAAATAGCTCGCGCCCGGAATCGCCGCGACGCGCGCATTGAAGCGGTCGTTGACGGTGGCAACGAGGGCTCGCGCCGCCGCGAGGTCGAGGCCGCAATGCTGCAGCAGCCATGGTCCGACCCACGGACCGATGCCGAGCAACGGCAACCAGGTCGAACCCGGCACCAGGGTCGGCACGATCGGGCCATAGCCATTCGTCAGCACCGGCGCATCGCCGGGCACGAGGCGTGCGAGCAACTGGCTCCAGCGCGCGGCGACGAGGTCGAAGATCGCGTCGAGTGCAGCATCATCGATCTGCGCCGCGCCGTTGCCGCCGCTGACGTAGGTCTGGATCTTCGGGATGAAATCGTTGCCGCCGCCGCTGACCATGAACGCGTCGAACGCGAACGGCTTGTCTTGCCGCGCGAATTCGCTGCGCACGTAGTCGAGCGCGATCAGATCGTGGTCGGTCGGCATCTGCTTCATCTCGAAGCCGACCTTGGCGATCGACAGCACGTTGAAGCCGGGATGGGCGGGATCGACGGAAGCGACCCAGTCGTCGTCGTTGAGCAACTGCACGACCGACTTGCCGCGCCACCAGCCGCCCGGCGCGGCGAGCCAGGAATCCCCTGTCGCGAACACCTTGATCGCCTTGCTGCGACTCTTGCAGCGCGCGAGGAAGCGGTCGCAACGATCGAGCGGGTATTCGCGCACCGGGCCAGGCATGGCGCTCCTCCGGCGGCTATCGAGCCGCCATCCGCAGCATATTCCAGTTTGCAGCATCGCACCGACGGAGCGGCAACGGGGCTGGTCAATCAGATGGTGGCCCACCAGCTATCGCAAAGTTGGCGTATGTTTCTGTTCGGCAAGCACATGTGCGTTGCAGGATCACCTGCGTACTCACAATCGTACTCACAATCGCCAAGCATTCAATTCGTGCGCCAAGAACTCCACTCGTGAAGCCACAGCACAACGTTAACTTGCAGCACCCCAAGCGCGCCTAGCAACTGCATTCCACAGCCTCCGAAGCCTACTTAATGGAAGCGCTGATCTCGCGTCACCGGATACGGCAGATGGGCGCCGCTCGTTTTCAAATGCACGGCAAAAGTGCATGGCGAGCTTTACCAGTAGGAGATACCAACCTAAGCCGCTGAGGGTGGCTTGCCGACGTTTCTTGTCGTCCGCAGTAAGCGTTTCCAATGGGATGGACTGCAGCGAGTCGAGAAATACCACTGAGTCTTCAGCCAGCCCACCCCCGCCTTTCGGAAGGTAGAACATCATCGTATTGGTCTGCGATCGAATGCCATCGACGATGCCATCGACCCGTTTGATGTCGAGCGACTTTTCAAGATATGCCCGAAATTTGGCGATAGTCGCGACGGGCGCGAGTACAACTTGCATGGCCCTTGTGCGATCGTTGTCAGTGCAGATATCGCACGTATTGCTCAACACCATGAACGTCTGAGGTTCAAGACTTGGAACGCCAGCACGCATGCGAACCCAGGTAATAGCATTGAAGACGTCGCCCTGCCAAATCGCAGCCGCTTCACCTGAACCGTAAAAAGCTGATCCACTCAGCGCCTGTCCTTTTACGATTTTCCGAAGCTCGCTCAGTAGCTCTATCTGATCTTCCGGCGACAGATAGCTGGGTAGCGTCGATTTGATGTCATCGAAAAGGCCGGCCACAGCGAGAGCTCAGTCGAAGATCTCGTCCCAGCCCTGCGTGATTAGTCTTGCGACGTCCTGATCGAACCCAGTCTGCATGCTCGAGAATTCATCAACTAGACGTGAGAATTCCGCACCGATCGACCCCACTGTCGTAACGCGATAGCTAAACGCCACGCTCGAGCTCGATGCCAACTGGCTGACGTTGTATTGAATCTGATTGTGCGCCGGCGAAAACTTGACCTCCGCTGATGCAATCGCGTCTAGCGGATAGCCCGTAAGAGCTGAAGTAACGCCCATCGTCGGCAAACTCAACGTACCGATAGCCATAACGACCCCCGTCGCTACCCGTGGTAAACCGGCTTGAAGGAACTAATAGTATCACTGGACAGCAATTTGAAAAAAGTATCCCTTTCAAGCGCATGAACTCTCTCGAATCCGTCCTCAACCTCCGCCCAAGCCTCAAAGCGCTTCTCAAGGATTGAATCGATGTCTATGACGGCGCCCTGCATAACTTCCGCGGAGTCCCCACGCTTTGCTTCGACATTTGTCGCGACTTGTAGCACCAAAACCAGATCATCAATGCGGAAATCCACGCGCGACTGAAACGAACTCGGTTCGCGCCCGATAGCATCGAAAGGAAACAGTACTTTGGTCCTTGCGAGCTGCTTCTTCACGCCATCGCCGGAGAGCAGGTTCACGTACCGCACAGATACACGCGTAACTCCTGCTTCGAACATTTCAATAATAGGCCGCACCGTTTCATGGAGCCGCGCTTTGAAGTTATCCCAACCGCCATATTCGGTGCTTGTGAAAGCAACCGACCTGTCACCCAACAGAATGCGCGAATTGCTGTTCGACATCTGGTAGGTGGCGGCGAAACGAAATGATTCATCCGCGCCCCGCAACTCAAACGGAACTCGTTTAGCTGCCGTTTCTTCTAGATTCGGAAACTGCGAGCCAAACATTGCCATCACGGGTCCGATCGGAACCGGTTGCTCGACAAAACGCGGGGAGAAGAACCGAACTTCCGCAATAGCTTCGATGATCGGTTCGATCATCAGCTTAGAGGGTACGGGCTCGCTCACACGAAACTCATCGCATATCTCTCGGGGTCGCGCTCTCACAGACCACGCGCAACGCCTCGAGTTCCCCCGGAATTGGACGCGGCGAAGAGTAACGCCCGAGGCACGATTGTGCAAAGGGCGCCAATCCTGCTGCGGGGCAGCACGCGCCTTGGGTTGAGGTAGGCACTGTAGCCATCGCACAGCCCTCTCGCCTGCTGAGCAGTTTAGACCCGCCTCGTCGCCTTGGAGTGCTTCCACTGCCACACACGCCCGGCGTCCGTTGATGCACTTGGCGCGCATGGGAGCGCCTTGGCAGCTGCGGCGGGCAAAGCCCAACCGCGGGCCGAAAAACTGTCCGATATGTTCGGAACCGAACGCCTCTAGCCGTCCTGGCGCGTGATCTCAGCGCAAACCCGATGCGTCCAAGCCTCGCACGCTGGTGATGCCTGCACGCGCGCCCACCACTCCCGGGCGGCCAATCCGCCATCCAGCAACAGCGCGTCGACGCGCACTCCGCTGGGATCGCAGAGAACAAGCGTACCGTTACTCGCAGGCTTGTGGCGGACCAGCTTCGGCGCAACCCGAAACCCATGCGCCCGAAGCTCATGAATCGCTGCGATGAATTGCGGAACACGTCGATCCATGTCCACATCCATCGGCTTGACTGAGCCGCGACCGAGTAGCGTGAGCAGCACGCGAGCCGCGAAGGGAGAGCGGTCGGGATCGGGGAACGTCGTTGCTTTGGAGTCGTTGTTGGTGTCCATGTGTTCGCGTCCTTGCGTTGTGTGTTGATGAATCGGCCGCGCCCGGCGTCCTGCCGAGCGCGACCATTGGATCAGGCTATGCGCCTGCACGAGCAAACGCCGCTTGCGCCGCCTGCGCGAAGCTCTGCGCCTCGCCAGCCGAGGAGGCTGCCGTGGTAGCGGTCGGCGCTGGCGCGGGCTCGTGCGGCCGCGTAGCGAACGGCAAACGGGCATCAAAGTGCGGCGCGGTGCGAACCGCGTCCCGCATCTGATCGACAAGGCGCGTCGCCTCATCGGCAAGCGCCGTCCCTTCACGGATCACGTTCGCCATCCTCGGGCTGATCCGCCTGGCCGCGTCCGCACACCCGGCGATCCCAGAGTTCCAGAATCGCGCGTTGATGACGTCGAGCGCTCGCTGTTGCGCTTCACGCAGGGCGCGTGTCGTGTCTCTGAGTTCCCCGTAGATAGTGGCGAGCGATATCGTCGCGGCGTGCTGCTCATTGTCCATGTGTGTTCGTTCCTTGTCGTTGATGCGGCATCGTTGCCGCGTTGGTGAAACGGCGCAGGGCGCGCCGCGGTGGTGGGCTCGCGTGTGCAGGCCGTTGCGAGGAGCGGAATCCGTCAATGCAGAGTTGCCGCGTCCGGGCCGACCTCGGTGCTTGGATCGGGGCTTGCGCCAGTTGTCGAGTTGCTCCAATTCCCCCGTACCCCCTGCACAACTGGCGCAGGATGTGCGCCGATGTGCGGGTTTGCGACAGTTCCAACAATCGGCGCAACCGGCGCAACCATCCAGCGTTGCCGCGCCTTGCGCGCCGGCGTGGTGTAGTCCTCGCGAACAATCGCCCCCGAGTCGGCGAGGCGACCGAGCGCCGGCCAGAATTTGCCCGCGGGCCGGAGTGCTTCGGGGAACCCGGCTAGCGTCTTGGCGTGCGCGTGTGTGTTGCCCGGCCCCGCTCGGCCGGTTCCGATGGAGTCGCCGCGTTCGATGGCGCTTGCGATGCATCGCAAGAGGTCCGCATCGTGCGCATGCTCGAATGCCGCGCCCGCACCAGCGGAGAGCGGAACGGGAACGCCGTCGCCGTTGAACCGCAACCGGATCGGATCGGCCTTGCGCGACAGGTTCGCTTTCTCGTGTCGCAATTCCAAGCCGCCAGACTCCGACTCGACCAGCGCAAGCCGACTGCGCGCCGAGTTATGCCACGCGGTACTACCGCTGTACGTGTTGCCGGCTGAGCCATGTCGTGCCGCTTGCTTGTCGATGTGCGCGAGCAATAGCAGCCCGGCGCCGCTATCGCGCGCAATCTTCGCGAGCGCTCGAACGAACGCGCGCACCTGGCGCCGGTCATTCTCGTTGGCGTCGAAAGCATCGCTTGCGTTGTCGACGACGATCAGCGTCGCGCCGGTCGCGGACTCGCTGACTTGCCGCATGGCAGCTGTCTGCTCGAGCGTCGCCCGACCGCCGCTCACCGCCTCATGTGCCAACGCACAAGAATCTGCGTCCGTGCCGTCGAGGATGACGACGTTTTGGGCGATCGTGTTGGCGTCGAGGCCGTAGGCTTCCGCAATCAAGCGTAAGCGCCATCGCACGACCTCGGCGGGATCTTCGAGCGTCACGAATACCACGCGCCCCTGTGCGCATTGCAGGCCGCACCACGGCACGCCACACGCCACGTGCGCAGCGATGACTAGCGCGAGGGTGCTCTTTCCCGTGCCGCCGTGCCCGCCGAGCATCGTTGCTACAGAGCGCGGGACGATGGTGTCGACGGCGAATCGCACGGGCGACAGCAAGGCGCTCCGGAGGTCGCCAACGGCTACGCTACGCAGCACGACAACAACCGGCGCGGCGGTCGCTGCTGCGGCCATGCCATAGATGGGTGCCGCCGCTCGGGTCGGCCGCGGCTCGCCTAGTGTCCGGCGTGCCGCAGGATCCTGTGCATACGCGATCATTGGCGGGCCGTTCGCGTCCCACCATTCAGCGGTGCGCGCCTTCATTTGCCAGCCCGCGTCCAGCCGGGATTGCCACTCCGTCGCATACGCAAGCAGCGCTTCCCCTTCGCTGACATGCGGCAGGCCGAGCGCCCGCGCTTGATACTCGCCGAACACCAGCTTGGCGCCCAGACTCGACGTCGTCTAATGATCGGCGCGCGAGCTTGCGCACCGCTTCTTGCTCGCTCAGCCCTTCGCCGATTGGCGCGGTTGGCGTAAAATACTCACTGTCCACGTGATTCCATTCGAGCCGTCCGGCGTTCCGTCGCTGGGCGGCTTCTTCGTTTTTGTGGGTCAGCGGTCAATGTGCCGCGCCGCGTTCGGCGAAGCGTGCGTCGAGCCATTCGATCACGCTGGCGCGACTCCACAAGCTGGCGCGCCCGACCTTGGCCGGGGCCGGGAATCCAAGAGCTTTCATTGCCGCATAAATGGACGATCGACGCATGCCGGTTTCGCGCGTGATGTCGCGAAGGCGCCAGCACAGCGGCAACACACGCTGATCTGTAGCGCGCTCGCGGTCGATGGTGGGGAGTTCGTCCTTGATGGTCATGCGTTGCTCCTTTTGTAGAAGGTCGCAGGGTTGCGACTTGGAGCAAAGCTATCCCAGACGTCTGCGCGGGTTAACAGCTCAGCGTGGACGCGGGTAAAAATCGGCGGCAAAAGTACGAGGAACGGCGTGCGGCTTTTCCTCGGGTTTAGCACGCGGCGAAAAGTGAAGGGCAAGTGGCGTCTTTTTCTTGCGCAAAAATTTTCTGAGTGAGTGCCCCCGTCGGCCTGATCCTGCAGAGCAAGAGGGGTACCCCGGGGGGACAAAGGCGAACGCTTGCCGCGCTCCAGCGCGTGAGTAGGGGTACTAGAACAACTTGGGTCGGCCCTGTTGTCTCGCGCGAGAGGGCTGGGTGGGGGTGGGGTCGAGACGAGCGGCTGCGCGTTGTGCGGATCGTTTCGCCGCTTCGCGCGCGCCGTTACGCGCAATGCGTACGCATTCCCCAGGCGCTTGCGCGTCCCCTCGAGCTATGCAAACTCGACCCAGCCCGGCACCCTCGCCGGGGCGACAACACAGGGGAACACACGATGGCTGCGAACCTCGAAAACCTCACACGCGCCGAAGCGCTCGCGCATGTCCTCGCCGCGGCAACCGCGCACGACGATGGCGCGTTGGATGCCGCACACGTCAACGCCACGGCTCGGGCAATCGCCGACCTACTTGGCGGAGTGATCGGCGCGGATTGAAATTGCCGAGGGGATGCGAGCCGGCCAGTGTGTGACCGCGCCGGCTCGCGCGCGGTCAGTCCGTCAGCGCTTGCATCTTCGACCTGCGTTCCGCTGCCGTCAGGAGCTCGTTCGCGAAGTCCGCGTTCACGATCCTGCGCGCCCGCTGCGTCGTCGTCAGCGCGGCCCACAGTGCGGCTTGCTCGGCTTGCTGCCGGTCCGTCTCCGCCCGAACGCCCGCCGGGATCGGATTCACCTCTGCGACCTCGATTATCTTCGTTCCCATGGCGTTTTTCTCCCACGCTGCGCGGGGCACAGCCCTACGCCGGGAGCTTGTTCGCCGGCGGCCGCTTGCGCAGCATCGCCTCGCGTCCCTGCGGCGTCAGCGGCGCCTTCCCCTCGCGCAAGCGCTGGTGCGCCCACTCGCGGAGCTTCGCGTCCTGCTCCGGCGTCAGTTCCTTGCGGGGCGGGTTCGTCGGCATCACTTCCAATCAGGACAGCCGCACAAGCAGTGACACACCTGTTAGACCGATGGCCACGATCAATGGGAGCAGCAAATCGGAAAACGCATCCTCGCGGATGGCTGACCACAACGCGGCAGCCCAGACGATCCGCCTACGCTGCCACTCCGCAAACGGGACCTGTTCCTCAGCGTATTTCTTGTAGTCGTCTTCCGCTATGCCCAAATGAAGGTGTGTGCGGTTGCCAGACCGGTCGCTCAGAGAATCTTGATCGAACGTTTTCAACCAGTCCGCAGACCGCGCAAAGCAACGCTTCAATGCGATGCCCTCTTCCACTTGGCGGACGTACTCGGTGTAGACCCTATGCCCACTGCTATTCGTTGAGCGATATATTTCCGCCTTTTCGCGCGCTGACTGCGCAATGCATTGCAGGCGACGGGCCGTGAAGCGGCGGAAACCGCGCCCCCTGCCAATTTGCCGGTCGACGTCCTTGGCGATTCTGCTCCATTGTCCTTTTGCTGCGAGCAAGAACTGCCACAAGAAGTAAGCCCACATGATGCCGGCACCGACAATCAGCACCCACGGCCGCCCAAGGTGTACCGCGCCGAAGAGTGTCGTAGCAGTCTCGGACACACTGCCTTGAGCGGTGTTGTACAGAATGATGCCCAGAGATATCGCGTACAGGTCGCGCCTGCGCTTCTCCAAGTCTCCGCCGTCCGCCACAGCTCCCTCCTAACTTCGTCATTGTCGGCGAGGCCGAGCCGCTTACCCACGCTTGCGAATGGGCACCACGCTGGCTCCGACGCGCAACGAATCCAGATAGTCTGCCCAAGCCTGCATCATCTTGCGGCGCTCGGGTAGGTGCGCCGTACGGTTGTACGCCCGCCCGAGCGGGTCGCGCACGGCATGCGCTAGCTGTTGCTCAATGTAGTCGGGGCGAAAGCCGAGCACCTCATCCAACATAGTGCGCGCCATTGCCCGAAAGCCGTGGCCGGTCATGGTGTCGCCGTCGTAACCTAGCGTGCGCAGCGCCGCGTTGATCGCGTTTTCCGACAGCGGCCGGCGAACGGATCGACCGCCCGGAAACACATACTCACTCGATCCCGTGAACTGGCGGGCTTCGCGCAGAATCGCCAGCGCCTGGGACGAAAGCGGCACGATGTGCGGCGTTTTCGTCTTGCTCGTGACGAATCGCCATTCCTCGGCTTCCATGTCCACGTCTGCCCATCGCATCGTCCGAAGCTCGCCCGGGCGCACGAACACCAGCGGCGCCAGCTTGAGCGCACACATGACGGACAGCGTTCCTTGGTAGCCGTGGATCGCACGCAGCAATGGCCCAACCTTGCCCGGCTCCGTCACGCTCGCGAAGTGCTCGACGTTCGGCGACGGCAGCGCGCCGGCGAGGTCGGCGGAGGGGTCCCGCTCGGCTCGGCCCGTTGCAATGGCATATCGGAACACCCTCCCGGCCAGCGCCCGCGCGCGGTGCGCAGTCTCGATGATCCCGCGTTGCTCGATCTTGCGGAGCGCGCCAAGTAGGGCCTTGGCGGTCACGTCAGCAACCGGAGTATCCGCGATGGGCGCAAGGTCTTTTTCGAGCAAACGACGTTCCCGCTTCACGGACCCGGCCGTGAGAGTCCTTGCGCGCTGCGCCATGAACTCGGCGGCGACTGCGGCGAATGTGTTGGCCGCGTGCTCGGCCTGTACGTCCCGGCGCGCGCGGGCCGCAACTACCGGGGATATGCCCGCGTTGAGCGTCGCACGCGCGTCGTCGCGCCGCTTTCGTGCCTCGGCGAGCGACACCTCCGGATACTCGCCGAGTGCGAGCATGCTTGCCGCACCGTTGAAGCGGTAGCGGTAGCGCCAGAGTCGCGCGCCACTTGGGCGCACCTCAATGGCAAGGCCGTTTGAATCCGCTACGCGGTAGACCGCATCACGGGGGCGCAGACTGCGCAACTTCGTGTCGGTCAGAAGCTGTGTGTTCGCGGGCATGTGTGAGTACCGGGATTGTGAGTACGGCGCCGGATCGCGGCCGTGGTACTCACAAGGTTACTCACTTTTCAACTGGATGTCAGTGGTCAGCCATGGACACCAGTGGACAATACACACTTAATTTTCTTTGCGTTTAAGCGATCGTTTGGACGAAGGTGGATGTCAGTGAATATCTAGTTGGTGGGCCCACCAGGACTCGAACCTGGAACCAAGGGATTATGAGTCCCCTGCTCTGACCATTGAGCTATAGGCCCGCAACGGGACGATTCTAGCGTGCCGAAACGACAACGGCGCCGGACTCGCGTCCGGCGCCGTCTTGTCCTCGGCGGATGGCTTGATTCAGTCGATGTCGAGGAACGAACGCAGCTGCTCGGAGCGGCTCGGATGGCGCAGCTTGCGCAGTGCCTTCGCCTCGATCTGGCGGATGCGCTCGCGCGTGACGTCGAACTGCTTGCCGACTTCTTCCAGCGTGTGGTCGGTATTCATGTCGATGCCGAAGCGCATGCGCAGCACCTTCGCCTCGCGCGGGGTCAGTCCGGCGAGCACGTCGCGCACCGTTTCCATGAGGCCGATGTTGGTCGACGACTCGACCGGCGAGACGATCGTCGCGTCCTCGATGAAGTCGCCGAGGTGCGAATCCTCGTCGTCGCCGATCGGCGTTTCCATCGAGATCGGTTCCTTGGCGATCTTGAGCACCTTGCGGATCTTGTCCTCGGGCATCTCCATCTTGATCGCGAGCTCGTCCGGGGTCGGCTCGCGGCCCATCTCCTGCAGCATCTGGCGGCTGATGCGGTTGAGCTTGTTGATCGTCTCGATCATGTGCACCGGGATGCGGATCGTGCGCGCCTGGTCGGCGATCGAGCGCGTGATCGCCTGGCGGATCCACCAGGTCGCGTAGGTCGAGAACTTGTAGCCGCGGCGGTATTCGAACTTGTCCACCGCCTTCATCAGGCCGATGTTGCCTTCCTGGATCAGGTCGAGGAACTGCAGGCCGCGGTTGGTGTACTTCTTCGCGATCGAGATCACCAGGCGCAGGTTCGCCTCGACCATTTCCTTCTTCGCGCGGCGCGCCTTCGCCTCGCCGATCGACATCGCACGGTTGATTTCCTTGATGTCGGCGACGTTGAGATACAGCGTCTGCTCGGTCGCGATGAGCTTTTCCTGCTCGGCGACGATCGCGTCGCGGTTCGCCTTGATCGCCGGCGACCACTTCTGGCGCTTGCGCGCGAGTTCGTCCGCCCACTCGACATTGGTCTCGTTGGACGGGAACAGCTTGAGGAAATCCTTGCGCGGCATGCGCGCATGCTTTATGCACAGCTCGCCGATGACGCGCTCGTGGTTGCGGATGTTGTTGACGACGTCGCGCAACTTCTTGACGAAGCCGTCGATCATGATCGCCGGCAGCTTGAGCTTGAGGAATGCCTCGGCCATCTCGTCGCGCAGCTTCTGCGACTTGCGGTCGTTGGCGCCGTGCTTGTCGGCGGACTTCTGGAACTTCGCGTAGATCTGGCGCAGCTCGTCCATGCGGCGCGCGACCTCGGCCAGGTCGATGCCGGTGTCGACCGGATCGGATTCCTCGGCGCCACCTTCCGCGTCGTCTTCCTCCTCCTCGGCCGCATCGGAGACTTCGACCGCTTCGGCCACCACCACGTCCGGCTGCTCGACGTCAGCGAAGCCCGCAAGCACTTCGGACAGGCGCTTCTTGCCTTCGGTGTGCTGGTCGTATTCCTCGATCAGCAGCTGGATCGACCACGGGAAGCTGGCCAGCGCGGTCTGCACCTGGTTCAGGCCTTCCTCGATGCGCTTGGCGATCGCGATTTCGCCCTCGCGCGTCAACAGCTCGACCGTGCCCATTTCGCGCATGTACATGCGCACCGGATCGGTGGTGCGGCCGACTTCGGCGTCGACCGCGCTGAGCACGGCGACCGCTTCCTCGGTCGCGGTGTCGTCATCCGTCGCGACCGGCGTCTCGGGGAGCATCGTCTCGGTATCCGGCGCAACTTCGTGCACCTCGATACCCATGTCGTTGATCATGCCGATGATGTCTTCGATCTGCTCCGGGTCGACGATGTCGTCGGGCAGGTGGTCGTTGACCTCGGCATAGGTCAGGTAGCCCTGCTCCTTGCCCTTGATGATCAGGGTCTTGATCTCGGACTGCTGTTGCTCCTGGGTATGCGCTGCGGCCATGTCGGTTTCCGGATGTGTTCTGTACGGCGAAGGAAAGAAAGTATAGGAGCCGCGTCAAGGGCAGCCGAAGGTCCTGATCCGTATACGCAAATGAGGGCCCGCGGCGATCATCACGAGCGGCATCGAATGCAATGATTTGCAAATCCGGGCGCGCTCCGGCGCCCGTCTCAGCGCGCCTCGAGCCAGAACGTGACCGGCCCGTCGTTGACCAGATGGACCTTCATGTGGGCGCCGAACCGCCCGATTTCCACCCGCGCGTGGGATTCGCGGGCCCGATCGACCAAGTGGTTGAACCAGCGCTCGGCCTCGTCGGGTGCCGCTGCGGTCGAAAATCCGGGTCGCATCCCGGAGCGCGTGTCCGCCGCCAGCGTGAATTGCGAAACCAGCAGCAGGCCGCCGCCAGTATCGGCCAGCGAGCGGTTCATGCGGCCTTCGGCATCGGCGAACACGCGGTAGCCGAGGATGCGTTCGAGCAACCGCCGGGCCTGGGTCTCGCCATCGCCCGGCTGTACCGCGACCAACGCCAGCAGACCCGCCTCGATCGCACCCGTCGTGCGCGCCTCGACCTCCACGCGCGCCTCGCTGACACGCTGGATCAGGGCGATCATCGCGGATGGGCCAGCGGCCAGGAACCGACGCGCAGCGCAATCGACATGGTTCAATCCGGCAGTGCGAAGCGGTTATGGTGCCGCATCGACCACCGTCCCGCCCAGCGTTGCCGATGCCTCGAATCTTCGCTCGACCCATGACCCAGCCTCTTCTGTCCTGGCCCATCGCACTGCTCTATGGCTGCCTGCGCCTCGTCGGCCGCTGCCCGCTGCCCCTCGTGCATGCACTCGGCGCAGGGTTCGGCTGGCTGTCCTGGTGGTCGCGCGGGCGCGCCCGCCGCATCGCCGAGCGCAACCTCTCTCTGGTACTAACGCAAGAGAGCGCCGAAACAAGACACCGGCTCGCACGCGCGAGCCTGATCGAGACCGGCAAGGCGGTCGCCGAGATCGCCGCGATCTGGGGCACCCGGCCCGAAAAGGCACTTGGGCTGATCCGGGAGATCCGTGGCCGCGAGCATTTCGACGCCGCGCTCGCCGCCGGGCGCGGCCTGGTCGTCGCAGCGCCGCACCTCGGCTGCTGGGAGCTGCTCAATTACTGGCTCGCGACGCAAACGCCGCTCGCGATCCTGTACCGCGCACCACGGCACACCGCGCTGGAACCGATGCTGCTGCGCGCTCGCGGCGCGCTGCCGGTGGAACAGGTTCGGGCCGAGGGCGCGGGCGTGCGCACCTTGTACAAACGCCTTGCCGCCGGCGGCGTCGTCGGCATCCTGCCGGATCAGCAACCGCGTCAGGGGGAAGGCGTTTCGGCGCCGTTCTTCGGCTTGCCGGCGCCGACGATGGTGCTTCTGCCGCGCCTCGCGAACCGCACCGGCGCGGCGGTGCTTTTCAGCTTCGTCGAGCGCCTGCCACGCGGTTCCGGCTACCGCGTGCACTTCCTGCCGGCGCCGGACGGCATCGCCGATGCCGACATCGGACGCGCCTGCGCGGCACTCAACCGCGGCGTCGAGGAGTGCGTGCGCCGTGCGTTCACGCAGTACCAGTGGACGTACAAGCGCTGGCCGAATTCGCTCAACGCCGATCGATCGACTCGATCAGCATGAGCTCGCAGGCGCCCGCGCCGCTGTCTTCGCGGCTGAGCGAGCTGCGCCAGCGCCAGCCGTCCGCGCGGCTCGCCTCCACCAGCCGCCCGCGCAGTTCGACGACGTCGCCGACACGCACGCGCGCGAGCGACCGCGCGACGGCGGCGTCGGCGGGGATCGCGTGCAGGTTGGTGGCAGAACGCACGATTTCGGCGGGCGGGATCGGCGGCGACGTGCGCCAGCGATAGCTGAAATAGCGTGCGGACTGGCGGATCTCGAGCGCATCGATGGTCGCACTGTCGGACATGCGGCCCCAGCCAAGCGCGAGATCCGTCGGCGAAAGAGCTGCTCCGGCATCGAATGCGTAGTCCTCGCGCGACAGCACGCGCGCCTCGATGTCGAAATCGGCGAGCGGCTGCAACACGCTGTCGCCGAGTCGCACGAGGGCCGGGTCACTGGCCTCCGTCTGCCGCGGCGCAACCTCGACGAGCACGCCCGCGCGATGCGCGATCGGCCGATGCAACGCCCAGTGGGCGGCGCCGGCGATGCCCAGGCCGAGCGAAAGCAGCAGCAGGGGATGCAGGCGGTTCAGGGCGTTGCCGGCCTCTGCAGGCGGCGCAGGAACACGCCCATCTCCTTCGCCGCCTGCTCGTCGCCGCGTTCGCGCGCGACCGCGATGCCGGACTCGAACGCGGCGATCGCCGCGACGGCATCGCCGTGTTCGGCGAGCGCTCGACCCAGCAGCTTCCACGCCGCCGAGTAATGCGGGTCGAACGCGAGCGCCTCGCGCAATGCGACCGCGGCGCCGCCAGCATCACCCTGACCCAACAAGGCATTGCCGAGCGAGAAACGCAGCAGGGCGCCGTCGCGCGGGCCGCCGAGCTGGGTACGCAGGCGGGCGATGAAGTCGGGTTCCATGCCGACATCATCGCGCGTCAGCGTTGCGGATACACGCGGCGTGGCCAATTCCATTGAATCCTCCCCAAGTGTCGGATGTCCCGCTTGCAACGCACGGAGGCGCGTTCGGATGACCTGGTGTGGAGGATTGAGGATTGAGGGTTGAGGGCTTGGCGGCGTGCGTCGCGCGTATCACCCTGCGTGGCCTGGCCGCCGTTCCTACCGTTGCGCGCGGTGGATGTCGTGCGTGACGACTCCGAGGCTGCGGTCCGGCAAGGCGAAGAATTCGGGCCGGGCGAGGCTGTCGTGCATGTCGTCGCGCCCGCTTGCCCAATGCGTGCGCATCGTCGCCGGACCGAACGCGTAATCCTTGTATTGCTCCTCGTAGCACTTCGCGCGATAGATCAGGTGAACGATATTGAACACGCGGTCGCACAGCCACGGCTCGAGCTCGCCGCGCAGTCCCGCCGGCAGGGATCCATCGGGGATGCGCTCGAGCAGCAGGCCGAGTGCATTGCGCAGGCGCTGGCGCGCGGCAACCTGGTCCGTGCCCTGGCGCGTGCGGCTCGAGAACTGGATGTCCTTTTCGCGCTCCAGCACGTCGAGCACGTTGCGGGGCAGCGGACCGCGCGCGCTCCACAGGTCGACCTGCAACACGAGCGTGTCGCGCCTGGGCACCGATTCGAGCACGTATTCAAGCGGAGTATTGGAGACGAGGCCGCCGTCCCAATAATGTTCGCCGTCGACGACGACCGCAGGAAACGCCGGCGGCAGCGCGCCTGACGCAAGTATGTGTTCCGGACGGATGCGTTCCAGCGCGGAATCGAAATAGCGGAAGTTGCCGCTCGCGACATTGGTCGCGCCGATCGACAGGCGCACGCCGTCGCTGTTGATGCGGTCGAAATCGACCAGCCGTTCCAGCGTTGCCTTGAGCGGGGTGGTGTCGTAGAAACTGGTCGCCGCCGCGCTGCCGTCGGTGAGCGCGAATGGAGTGAGCGGCCGCGGCGTGTAGAACCCCTGTTGACCGTGCGCGATCGCACCGAATGCGCCGAATGCGTTCAACCACGCATCGAGCGGGCCGCCACTCGGCAACCAGTCGGAGATTCCGGCGAACGCTCCGAGCGGACCCGCCGGCACGCAGATCGTGTCCCAGAATTCGCGCAGGCGCTCAAGCCGGCGTTCCGGCGCATTGCCGGCGAGGATCGCCGCGTTGATCGCGCCGATCGAGGTACCGGAAAACCAGGCCGGGCGGATGCCCGCGTCGTGCAGCGCCTCGTACACGCCGCACTGGTACGCGCCGAGCGCACCGCCTCCCTGCAGAACCAGCGCAACGGTCTCGTACTGCCCGGCCAGTTCGGCGGGTGACAACACCTGCTCGCGAGGCCTCGCGCGTTTCGAGGGCCGCGTCGCCGCCACGGCCACGCGCGATGGCCTTCCCGTCTTGATCCCCGATTCCCGGCTTTTCACTGCATGTGCCAGCCATGGCTGACGACAATGCTCTGCCCGCTCAGCGCATTGGTCTGGAACCCGGCGAAGAACAGCGCGCAGGCGGCGACGTCGTCGACCGTGGTGAATTCGCCGTCGATGGTTTCCTTGAGCATGATCTTCTTGACCACCTCGTCCTCGGACATGCCGAATTCCTTCGCCTGCTCCGGTATCTGCTTCTCGACCAGCGGCGTGCGCACGAAGCCGGGACAGATCACGTTCGCGCGCACGCCGTGTTCCGCACCTTCCTTGGCGACGACCTTGGCGAGGCCGATCAGGCCGTGCTTCGCGGTCACGTACGGCGCCTTCAGCTTCGAGGCTTCCTTCGAGTGGACCGAGCCCATGTAAATGATCGCGCCGCCCTTGCCGCGTGCGTACATATGGCGCAACGCCGCGCGCGTGGTCAGGAACGCACCATCGACGTGGATGGCCATCAGCTTCTTCCAGTCGGCGTAGGAAAACTTGTCGACCGGATTGACGATCTGGATGCCCGCATTCGAGACCAGGATGTCGACTGCTCCGAGCTGCTTCACGACCGCGTCGACGCCGGCATCGACCGCCGCCTCGTCGGTCACGTCCATCGCGATGCCGATCGCCCTGGCGCCGCCGCCAACCAGTTCCATCGCGGTGGCGTTGGCCGCGTCGAGATTGATGTCGGCGATCGCGACCGCGGCACCGTTCTGCGCGTAGACCTCGGCGATGCGCTTGCCGATACCGCTGGCCGCGCCGGTCACGATCGCCACTTTGCCGTCAAGTCGCATGGTTGGTTCCTTCAATGGAAGCGGCTCGCGCCGCGAAATCGAGCCTGTCCAGACATTCCCGTTGTCGCCGATGCCCGCGTGTTCCTGCAAAGACACGGCATTCGGGCCATCCTGGCCTTGCCGAAAATTGCTCCTGCATTTTCGGCATTCGGGCCATCCTGGCCTTCAAAAAAACGGCGCCACGCGGGCGCCGAGAGGGAGTGTGATGAAACTGTCTACTCCGACCGCGCCACGCGGCTGAAGTTTCCGCGTTGCAGCATGCGCTAGGCAAGCGTTCAGTTCCGGATACCAACCAGCCTGGCCGGAGCGATGCCTTGAAGCCGCTCTGGAGGGGGAGGCCCCGTGAGTCGAAATATCACCCGCGCCTCGGCGCGCAGGGCGGGTGGAGCGCGCAGCGCGAGTCCCGCCGCGACCTGCCTCATCCCTCAGCCTTGGCATTCTCCACCCGCCGCGGGTCGATATCGAGATCCTTGAGCTTGCGATACAGGTGCGTGCGCTCCATGCCGACCGCCTTGGCCAGCTTGCCGACGCTGCCGCCGGCGGCTTCGAGCTGGTGTTGCAGATACGCGCGCTCGAACTGGTCGCGCGCTTCGCGCAGTGGCAGCGAGAAGTCGATGCCGGCGCCGACCGCCGGCGTCGCGGTGGCGGCCGCGCCGCCAATGCTGCCGAGCCCCGCGTCGACCTCGTCGAGCGTGACTTCGCTGGTGCTGCCGAGTACGAGCAGGCGTTGCACCAGATTGCGCAGCTCGCGCAGGTTGCCGGGCCAGGCGTAGTGGCGCAAGCGGTTCTGCACCGCGACCGGGAAATTCCGATACGGCAACTGGTCGCGGTTGGCAAACCAGTCGGCGTGATAGCGCAGGAGTTCGGGAATGTCGTCGCCGCGCTCGCGCAGCGGCGGCACGGCGAGCGGAACGATCTTGAGCTGGTAGTACAGTTCCTCGCGGAAGCGCCCGGCGGCGACCAGCGCGGCGAGATCGTGCGAGCTTGCCGCAATCACGCGCGCATCGAGCGGAACCGGTTCGTGGCCACCGCAGCGGATCAGCGCGCGTCGCTCGATCACGCTCGACAGGCGCAGCTGCAATTCGGGATCAAGGTCGGCGACTTCGTCGAGGAACAGCGTGCCGCCGTTCGCCTGCTCGAACAAGCCATGCTGCACGCCGTTGCCGTCTTCCGCCCCGAACAACGCCAGCGCCGCGGTTTCGCGCGCGATCGCGCCGGCGGCGACGGTCACGAATGGGCCGGCGCGACGACCGCTGCGCTCGTGCAGCGCGCGCGCGATGGCTTCCTTGCCGGTGCCGGGCTCACCGACGACCAGCACGCCGGTGTCGTGCGCGGCGATCTTCTCGATCTGCGCGCGCAACACCTGCATCGCGCGGCCCGAGCCGACGAGATCGCCGGGCGCGGGCAGCTGGCGGCGCAGGCCTTCGTTCTCGCGCTTGAGCCGACCCGCTTCGAGTGCGTGGCCGACGACCAGCAGCAGCTTGGCCAGCGAGATCGGTTTCTCGATGAAATCCCATGCGCCGAGGCGGGTTGCTTCGACCGCGGTCTCGACCGTGCCGTGACCGGAAATCATGATGACCGGACACGGCAATCCACCGCGCTCGCTCCATTCGCGCAGCAGGCTGATGCCGTCGAGGTCGGGCATCCAGATGTCGAGCAGGACCACGTCCGGGCGCTGACGCCTGCGCGCCTCGCGCGCCGCCGCGGCGGATTCGGCCACGTCCACGACATAGCCCTCGTCGTCGAGGATGTCCTTGATCGTCGCGCGGATATCCGGTTCGTCGTCGACCACCAGCACGCGTGCGCCCGCTGCCATCGCCCGCTCCAGCGTTGCAAAAAGGAGACAGGGAGCATAGCGCAGTGTCCCCGCACACGGTATGCAGGGGCCGCCATCGATGGTTACCCTTGTGCGCCCGATCCTTCGCCCGTTCGCATGCCGACCTTTGTTCCACACCCGCTCCGAAGGCGCCGCCGATGACGCGCGTACAGGTCATCGCACGCGACAACGGCGCCGGACTGTCGCGCGATCTCGCTATCCTTGCGCGCGCGCTCGGCGAAGCGGGCTTCGAGGTCACGCTGAGCGCGATCGGCGCAGGCGGCCTGCGTCGTCAGGCAACCTTGTTGAAGCGCCAGGCACAGGTGGCGTGGCGGCGCTGGCGTGGCGGCGAGGACGCGGGCCGCTTCGACGTCAACCTGATGGACGAACGCGGACGCCCGGACTACCTGCCACTCGCGCGTCGAAACGTGCTGCTGCCGCATCCGGAATGGTTCGACGAAGCGGACCGGCCGCGCCTCGATGCGTTCGACCGCGTCTACACCAAGACGCGCCATGCGGTGCCGATCTTCGAAGCACTCGGCTGTCGCGCGGAGTTCGTCGGCTTCACCAGTTTCGACCGGCGTCTGCCCGACGTCGCGCGCGAACCGATGTTCTTCCATCTCGGCGGCCGCAGCATCAACAAGGGCAGCCAGCCGCTGCTCGACCTGTGGCTGCGCAAGCCGCACTGGCCGATGCTGACGATGGTGCAGCGCACGCCCTTGCAGCGCCCGGCGCAGCTGCCCGGCAACGTGCGCCTGATCGATGACTATCTCGACGACGCCGAACTGCAACGCCTGCAGAACCGGCACCTGTTCCACCTGTGCCCGTCCGAGACCGAAGGCTTCGGTCATCACCTGGTCGAAGGCATGAGCGTCGGCGCGATCGTCCTCACGACCGATGCGCCGCCGATGAACGAAATGGTGGCTGCCGATTGCGGCGTGCGCGCCGCGTATTCGCGCACCGGAATGCAGCGCCTCGCGACCACCTATTTCGTCGACCCGGTCGCGCTCGAAGCCGGTGTCGAACACCTGCTCGCGCTCGATGCGGAAGAACGGTGCCGGCGCAGCGGCGCCGCACGCGCGTGGTGGGAAGTGAACGACCGCGCGTTCCGCCAGCGCCTCGCCGACGCCGTCACAGCGCTCGCATCTTCGTAGGGCGGGTCGAGCCGCGCAGCGGCGAGTCCCGCCGAACGCGAAGCCGGCGGCGCGCGCTGGACGCGTACCGCCGCCCTACGCCTGGTCGAGCGGAAGGCGCAGGGTGAACTGCGCGCCGCCTTGCGCGCGATTCTCCGCGCGCACGCTGCCGCCGTGTTCCTCGGCGATCTTCTTGACCACCGCGAGGCCGATGCCGGTGCCGCGGGCCTTGCTGCTGGTGTAGGGCTCGAACCAGCGTTCGCCGAAGTCGGCCGGCAGGCCGGGACCGTTGTCGGCGACCGACAACTCGACCCACGCCTCGCCATCGTCGCGCAGCACGCGCGTGGTCACCTGCAACTGCGGCTTGTGCGCCTCGCCGATCGCTTCGAGCGCGTTCTTGATCAGGTTGTGCAGCGCCTGGCGCAGGCGCACCGCATCGACGCGCACGCGCGGCTCGCCCTCGGCGAGCTGGCGCGTCAGGGTCAGGCGCTGGTCGTTCTCGTACAGGTCAAGCACTTCGCCGACCAGCGCGTGCAGCGCGATCGGCCGCGTCGCCAGTTGCGGCGGTCGCGCGTAGTCGCCGAACGCGTTGACCATCGTCTTCAGCGCCTCGACCTGGCTGACGATCGTATGCGTCGCGCGATCGATCAGCTCGCCTTCCTCCGGCGAGAGGCGCCCGAGGAAGCGTCGACGCAGGCGTTCGGCGGCGAGCTGGATCGGCGTCAGCGGATTCTTCACCTCGTGCGCAAGGCGGCGCGCGACTTCGCCCCAGGCAGCGTCGCGCTGGGCGCGATTGAGCACGGTCAGGTCGTCGAACACCGCCACGTAGCCGGCCTGTTCCGGCAAGACGGTGCCGCGCACCATCAGGCTGCGGCGACCGTGCGCGGTGTCGAGCACGACTTCCTCGCGCCATTCGCGCACGTCGTCGCGCAGGTGGCGAGCGAGCGGTTCGGTGAAGGCGGCGAGGTCGGCGTGTCGCTTGCCGATCTCGCCCGCGCTGGCGCCGAGATGCTGCTCGAAGTCGACGCCGAGGATCTCATCGGCGGCACGGTTGGCGACGCGCACGCGGCCTTCGCGATCGAAGCCGAGCACGCCGGCCGAAAGGCGCTCCAGCACCGCTTCGAGCCAGGCGCGCTGCTGCTCGGTCTCGCGCGCGCTCTTCTGCGCGCGTGCGCCGGCGAACTCGAGCTCGCGCGTCATCTGCGCGAACGAGGCGACGAGGAAGCCGAGCTCGTCGTCGCTCTGCGCCGGCAGCGGCGTGTCGTAACGGCCGGCGCCGATCGCGCGGGTCGCCGCGGCGAGCCGCCCGACCGGCGCGACCAACCGGCGCGCGATGCCGAATGCCGCGAGCACGACCACCAGCACCGACAGCAACAGGACGAAGGTGAGGATCAGCGCGAACGTCAGCTTGAGCGAACCGCGCAGGAACTTGAGGCGCTGGAAATCGAAGCTGGCGCGCTCGATGCGTGTGGTCAGCGGCTGCAACCGCGCGGGCAGCGGGAACAGGCCTTGCAGCAGTCGCTGCTGCGAAGCCGGTGCGCCATCGGTGCTGGCGATCGGCAACAGCACGCGCAGGATCAACGCATCGCCGAGCGGCTCCGCCGCCGCATAGCGACGATCGCCCTGCACACGCAGCAGCAGGCTGCCGTCCGGAATCGGCGGATCGAGGTAGCGCGGGTCCGAACTCGCGCTCGCCTGCACGCGACCGTCGGCACCGAACACGCTGAGCTGGATCGCGCCGAGCGAATCGATCGCGCCATCGAGGCTCGCCTGCACCGCCTCCGGCGGGTCCGCGGACAATTGCTGCGCGAGCTCTGTGCTGGCGCTTTCGGCGACATGCAGGCGTTCCTCGACGACCACCCGGCCGAGTTCGAGCGCATCGTCGAGCGCCTGTTCGAGGCGCAGGTTGAACCAGTTGTCGATCGTCGCGTCGAGGAAGCGCAGTGCGAAGCCGTACACGACGATCGACGCCGGCACTGCGAGCAGGATCAGCAGGCGCAGCAGGCGCCGGTTCAGGCGCGCGCCCGGCACGCCACGCTGCACGTCGCCGCGCAGGCGCCACAGGCGCAGGCCGATCGTCGCGACCAGTACGACCAGCGCGACAATCGCGGTGCCCAGCACCCAGCGGTAGTGCGCGGCGAAGCGCGCGCTGTCCGCTGCGGCGTCTTCGGCCAGCTTCAGCGAGGCGACCAGCAGCGCTCCGACGGCGAGTGCCGGCAGCACGCGTCGCAGCAGGAAGTTCAGTGCGTCGCGACCGGCCATGAGCTGTCCGCGGAAGCAAGTTGCCAGGCCGGCTCGAACAAGGCGGGCAAGCGCAGTGCGCCCGGCAGCGCGGCGGGATCGATCGCCGCGCGCACGCGCAGGCTGGTGCCCGCCGGCAACTGCGCGAACGTCGCCGGCAGGTTGATGCGCAGAGCACCGAGCGCGGCGACCAGCCAGGCCTGGGTGGCGAAGCTGCGCACGTCATCGCTGCTGCCGACGCGCAACTGGTAGCGACGCGACAGCGGGAAGTAGCGCAGCTCGACGCGCGGGCGGGCACGCACGCGCGAGCCCCACGCGCCGGCGCGCACGTCGATCACGAACGTGACCGGAATGCCGTGGTCGAGCGCGTCCTGCATCGGTCCGCTCAGGCGGCAATCGAGGCCGAGTTCGAGCTGGGCGTTTCCACCAAATGAGAGCAATTGCGCATTGCGCACGCCGAGCGAACCGGGCTCCTGCTGCAACAGCAGGCCGCAGCCGGCGAGCAGGGCGCAGGCGGCGACGAGCAGGCCCGCGCAGACGCGGCGCCAACATCGATCAGGCAATCTTCTCGAGCAGGCCATAGTAGAAGCCGTCCATGCCGCCTTCGCCGGGCAGGTTCTGGCGGCCGACGCCGGCTGCGTGACCGCAGTGCCCGGGCAGCGGCAGCGCGCGTGCATCATCGTGGTCGGCGAGGAAAGCGGCAAGCACGCCCTCGTTCTCGGGGCGCAGCACCGAGCAGGTCGCGTACAGCAGGCGCCCGCCCGGTGCGAGCAGCGACCACAGCGCCGCAAGGATCGCCTGCTGGGTGCGCACCAGCGGTGCGATGTCGGCAGCGCGTCGGTGCAGCTTGATGTCGGGCTGGCGTCGCACGATCCCGCTTGCCGAACACGGTGCGTCGATCAGGATGCGCTGGAACGGCCGGCCATCCCACCAGTTCGCCGGTGCGAGCGCATCGCCGGCGACGACACTCGCACCGAGGCCCAGGCGGGCGAGGTTCTCGCCGATGCGCGGCAGGCGCGCCGGATCGTTGTCGAGCGCGACAAGTTCCACGTCCGCGCGTTCGAGCAGGTGCGCGCTCTTGCCACCCGGCGCGGCGCACGCGTCGAGCACGCGCTGGCCGTCGCCGGCGTCCAGCAGGTCGGCCACGCGTTGGGCCGCGCCGTCCTGCACCGAGAACGCGCCTTCCGCATAGCCGGGCAGGCGCGTGACGTCGCTGCTGCGCTCAAGCACGATCGCGTCGGCGAGATCGGCGTGCGCGGCCGCGGCGACGCCATCGGCGGCGAGGCGAGCGAGCAGGTCCTCGCGCGTGCCGCGGCGGCGATTCACGCGCAACGTGAGCGCGGCTTCGCGGTTGTTCGCCGCGAGTATCTCCCCGGCACGATCCGGCCAGTCGCGCGCGAGTGCATCGATGAGCCAGCGCGGATGCGCGCTGCGCGTGACCGCGTCCTGATCGAGGCGCGCGCCAATCGCTTCGCGCTCGCGCGCATAGCGGCGCAGCAAGGCGTTGGCGAGCCCGGCGTACTGCGCCAGGCCGAGCACGCGCATCGCCTCCACGCTCGGCGCCACGACCGCATAGTCGGCTACGCCGAGCACGTCGATCTGCACCGCTGCGAGCACCAGCAGCGCGCGCGCTTCGCGCGCCTTCGGCGGCAGCGGCTTGTCCATCAGCGAGGCAATCGCGGCGTCATGGCGCAGCCACCAGCGCGAGGCTTCGAACAGCGAGGCGGCGAGCAGGGCGCGATCGCGCGGATCGGCGACACGCGGATTCGCGTCGACCAGCACGCGCCGCAGCGACACGCCCTCGAACACGACGCGCGCGAGCGCACGCGCGGCTTCGGCGCGCAAGCCCGCGCCCGGCACAGGTGCGGGCGCGGGCGCGGGCGCGGGCTTGCGCGGTCCCCGCGACGGGCGGCGCTCGCTCATGCCGGCGCCTTGCGACGCGCGTTGAGCCAGTCGCGCACGGCGATGCGGCGACCACCATCGCGCTGCACTTCGCGCACGCGCAGCAGGCCGTCGCCGGTCGCGATGTCGATCGCTTCGCGCGAGGTCGCGACGATGCACCCCGGCTCCCCGCCGGTGCCGGTGATCGCCTCGGCCGACCAGATCCGCAGGCGTTCGCCGTCGATGACCGCCTCGGCCACCGGCCATGGGTCGAACGCGCGCACCTTGCGTTCGAGCTGTCGCGCGGACTGGTTCCAGTCGAGGCGTGCTTCGGCCTTGTCGAGCTTGTGCGCGTACTCGACGCCGTCCTCGCGCTGCGCGGTCGCCGCGAGCGTTTCGCCACGCAGCACGCGCGCAAGGCCTTCGGCGAGCGTCGCCGCGCCGAGAACGGCAAGGCGGTCGTGCAGACTGCCGCCGGTGTCGCCCGGCGCGATCGGCGTGCGCGCTTCGAGCAGCACGGGACCGGTGTCGAGGCCCGCTTCCATCTGCATCAGGTCGACGCCGGTTTCCAGATCGCCGGCGAGGAGCGCGCGCTGGATCGGCGCCGCGCCACGCCAGCGCGGCAGCAGCGAAGCATGCACGTTCCAGCAGCCGAGGCGCGGAATCGCGAGCACCGATTTCGGCAGGATCAGGCCGTAGGCCACCACGATCATCAGATCCGGCGCATGCGCCGCGAGGCGCGCGCGCGCGTCCTTGTCACGCAGGGTTAGCGGCTGCTCGACCGCGACCCCGGCAGCGCGCGCAGCCTGCTTGACCGGACTCTCTCCGAGCTTGCGCCCGCGGCCGGCCGGTCGATCCGGCTGCGTGTACGCCGCGACGACCTCGGCCCCGCTGGCGAGACAGGCGTGCAGCGAAGGCACGGAAAATTCGGGTGTTCCAGCGAAAACAAGGCGCATGGCAAGGCCGTGGGTGGTGATTCTTGATCGGTGATTCGGAACCCGCACTCGCACCATCGACCGACGCTCGTGTCATCGCGGCATCGACCGATGGCGACCCTCGCAGGCCTTCACCAATCACCAACCACCATCACGAATCCCGGCTCTCAGGCGCTCTGGCGACGCTTCTTCTCTAGTCGCTTCAGCAGCAGCGAGCGCTTCAGCGCGGAAAGGTGGTCGACGAAGACCTTGCCGACGAGGTGATCCATCTCGTGCTGGATGCACACCGCGAGCGGGCCTTCGAAGTCGCGCTCGAACGCGTTGCCCTCGACATCCTGCGCGGCGACCTTCACATGCAGCGCGCGTTCGACGTCGGCGTAGATGCCCGGAAACGACAGGCAGCCTTCCTGGAATACCTGCAGGCCGTCCTTCTCGAGCAGGCGCGGATTGATCAGCACCAGAGGCTGGTCGGAGTTCTCGGACATGTCGGCGACCAGCAGTTGCCGATGCTCGTCGACCTGGGTCGCGGCGAGCCCGACTCCGGGCGCGGCGTACATGGTTTCGAACATGTCGGCGACGAGACGCTTGAGTTCGGCGTCGAACACGGTCACCGGCTGCGCCTTGGTGCGCAGGCGCGGGTCGGGAAATTCGAGGATCGTAAGCAGGGTCATTGGCGGCAAGCTGCGGTCAGGCCGCAATCGGATCAAGGGGTTGCCTATTGTAAGGGGAGCCCGCCGCGAAGCGGTAGGGCGCGCGCGGGTCGAGCGAAGCGAGTCCCGCGTCCGTTGCGAACACGGCGGCACGCGCGTTGCGTGTACCGCCCTGCCGGCCCCGTACCCTCCAAGCCTTCGACCCCCGGTCCGCGCGCGGCAGTCCGGGAGGCATCTCCTTCAATCGTCAGCGCCGACGACAGCGACGCTGCCTTTCACACCGAGCGCGAGGTCGAGCGCGGCGTCCGCGCCGGACTACGTGACGCGACCGCCGGCTACGGCGAGCACGACCTGCGTGCCGACGACGTGCGCCCACGCGCTGCCCTGCTCGACGCCGTGTTCGGCGACAACGAGGCCATGTACACGCAGCCGTCGAGACCGATCGCCTCGACGCGGAAACGGCCGCCGAGCGCGTGCCCGAGCACCGTCCGCCCCGCTGAGTCCGCCGCCTTCAGCGTTGCCCGTCGCGATGAACGTCACGTCGCCATTCACGCCCGCCGCGCTCACGACGACCGCGTGGATGCCCGGCGTCGCGTCCCACCGAGCGTCGCGACGCCGTTCTGGTCGGCCGTCTGCGCCGCACCGCTGGGCGTGCCATCGCCGCTGCACGCCGCGTCAAGGCGATCTGACCAACCCAACACCCAGGGACGCCGAATGGGAATTGCGTCACAAAATGACGCCGCTTGCCGGAAACAGGCGCGCCGGACTACCTGCGACGCAGTCGATTTTCCTGCGCCTTAAATTTCCATTACACTCGGGAAAACCTTTGGGGATCGGGGGATTGGCCGTCATGCTTAAAAAACTGCTTTCGGTTTCAGTCGGCCTGCTGCTGACGTTGACGGTGTACGCCGCCACGGTCGAATGGGCGGACAACCATCCGGATCGCTATGTCGTCAAGAAGGGCGACACCCTCTGGGACATCTCGGCGCGCTTCCTCAAGCAGCCGTGGCTATGGCCGGAGATCTGGCAGGACAACAGCCAGGTGAAGAACCCGCACCTGATCTATCCGGGTGACGAGCTCGTCATCAGCGGACGACACCTCGGCCGCGGCGGCGTCGGTCCGCATGTACGCGCGAGCGGCTACGACGAGGCGATCCCGCCGATCCCGTTGTCGGCCCTCAAGCAATGGCTGAAGAACACGCGCATCGTCGCCGAAGACGAATACCGCGACGCGCCGCATGTGATCGGCCTCGAGGAGAACCAGCTGCGCGGCTCGCCGGGCCAGCTGGTCTACGTGCGCGGTCTCAACGCGCAGCCGGGCACCAAGCTCGCGCTGGTGCGTCCGTCGGGCCGCTACTACGACATGCCGCCGGAAGACGACGGCCGTCCGCGCGAGGTGTATCGCCAGGCGAAGGACGACTTCCACGATCGCCGCCCGGACATCCTGTGGCGCCACGGTCCGAACGAGTTCACGCTGTCCGGCAACGTACGCTTCCTCGGCTACGAGATGCGCGATTTCGGCGTGGTGCAGGTCACGCGCAGCGGCGACGTGTCGTCGGCGCTGGTGATCAGCTCCGACTTCGAGGTCAAGGCCGGCGACTACGTGCTGCCGATCGACACGCGCCCGTACGATGACCAGTACGTGCCGCACTCGCCGCCGAAGGTGCCGGAGAACATGCGCGTGATCGCGTTCAGCGACGCGCTCGACGCGGTCGGTCCGCGCCAGGTCGTTGCGCTGTCGCGCGGCAGCGAGGACGGCATCGAGAACGGCCAGACCTTCAGCATCTATCACGAAGGCGACGTCGTCGCCGACGAGACCGATTACCCAGAAGGCCGCACGCGCCGCTTCTTCCATCCGCACGACGCGAAGGTGAAGCTGCCGTCGGAATTCATCGGTCACGTGATGATCTTCCGCACGTTCCAGCGCGTCAGCTATGGCCTCGTCATGGACGCGGTGAAGCCGGTGCATGCGGGCGACTTCCTGTTCGATCCGAACAACGTGCCGTAGCGGGCAGCCCACGAGTTCTTCCGAACGGCCTCCTTCGCGGGGCCGTTCGCTTTTTTGGGGGCTGGGCGCCATCGCGGCTTGCGCCGCTCCCCCTCTCGGCACTCAGCCCTCAGCCTTTTCCTACACGCGGCCGCGGCGATCGCCGGCCGCGGGCACGCAGATGCCTCGCTAGACTGCCCGCATGGACATCGAAACCAACCGCGCCGCGTTGGAAGCGTGGCTGATCCTGCTGCGTGCGCCCGGCCTCGGACCGGTGTCGCTGCGCGAGTTGCTCGCCACGCACGGCGACGTGCGCAGTGCGCTCGCTGCAGCACGCCGCGGCGCGCATGCGCGTGCGCGCGACGAGGCCTGCCGCGATTGGCTGCGCGCCCCGGATGCGCCGCGCATTGCCGCCGATCTCGACTGGCTGGCGCAGCCGTCGCATGCATTGCTGACCTGCGATGGCGCCGAGTTCCCTGCGCTGCTCGACGACGCACCGGGCGCGCCCGCGGCGCTGTTCGTAGCCGGCGACTGCAGTGCGTTGTGGCAACCGCAGGTCGCGATCGTCGGCAGCCGCAATGCAAGCCAGGGCGGCTGTGCGAACGCGGATGCGTTCGCACGCGCGCTCGCGGCAGCCGGCTTCGCGATCACCAGCGGACTCGCAGAAGGCATCGACACGGCCGCGCATGCGGGCGCGCTCGGCGCCGGCGCGGCAACGCTCGCCGTGCTCGGCACCGGACCGGATCGGGTCTATCCGGCGCGCCAGGGTCCGCTGGCCGCTCGCATCACCGCGCAGGGTGCGCTGGTCAGCGAGTTCCCGCCCGGCACGCCCGCGCACGAAAGCCATTTCCCGCGCCGCAACCGCGTCATCGCCGGGCTTTCGCTTGGCACGCTGGTGGTCGAGGCCGGAATCCGCTCCGGCGCCCTGATCACCGCGCGCAATGCGACCGAAGCCGGCCGTGAGGTGTTCGCGATCCCCGGATCGATCCACAACCCGCTCGCGCGCGGCTGCCACCAGCTGATCCGCCAGGGCGCCAAGCTGATCGAGACCGCCGACGAGATCATCGGCGAGCTGGCGCCGTTGGCGCAGCGGCTCGGCGCGAACCTGCGCGAACGCCTGGACGAGTCGACGGAGCGCGTATCGTCGCGCGGACGAGACGCGCAGCCGTCACGCGCGGACGATCCCGACTACGCACGCCTGTACGCTGCGCTCGGTCACGACACCCTCGGCGTCGACCAGCTGGCCGATCGCAGCGGCCTGCCGGTCGCCGCGCTGGCCTCGATGCTGCTGATGCTGGAGCTGGAGGGCGAGGTCGTCGCCGAACGCGGCGGCTACGCCCGTCGGAGCGCGGCGCCCGGCTGAACACGGAGCGGAATTTCCAATGAAGTCCTTGTGTTACGCCTGCGTACCCCCACTCATCGGCCTCTCCGGTCGGGTACCGGCCGGGCACAGCCGTGCTTGACAGTCCGGCGTGCGGCGTGTTTCCACTAAAAAGAGAATCGCCGGCAATGGCCGGACGGCCACATCCACGGAGCTTCTGATCGGACGGTCGTCATCCCCGCGGGGCATGACAAGTTGAATCCGGATTGTTCAGAGGCTCCCGAGCCCACCATCGCCGGCGGACGATCCGCGCGATGCCCATCGCACTACCGTACGGGCGCCAAGGACTCCAATGGCAAAGAACCTTCTGATCGTCGAATCGCCGGCCAAGGCGAAGACGATCAACAAATACCTCGGCAAGGACTTCCACGTACTGGCGTCCTACGGCCATGTGCGCGACCTGGTTCCGAAGGAAGGCGCGGTCGCGACCGATCGCGGCTTCGCGATGAACTACGAGGTGATCGAGCGCAACGAGAAGCACGTCGATGCGATCGCCAAGGCGGCCAAGGTCGCCGATTCGCTCTACCTCGCGACCGACTTGGACCGCGAAGGCGAGGCGATTTCCTGGCACATCGCCGAGATCCTGAAGCAACGCAACCTGCTCGAGGGCAAGGCGCTGCACCGCGTGGTGTTCAGCGAGATCACGCCGCGCGCAATCAAGGAAGCGGTGGCGAATCCGCGCGCGCTGTCGATGGACCTGGTCAACGCGCAGCAGGCGCGTCGTGCGCTGGACTACCTGGTCGGCTTCAATCTCTCGCCGGTGCTGTGGCGCAAGGTGCAGCGCGGCCTCTCCGCCGGCCGCGTGCAGTCGCCCGCGTTGCGCATGATCGCCGAGCGCGAAGAGGAAATCGAAGCGTTCAAGGCGCGCGAGTACTGGACCATCGAAGCCGACTGCGCGCATCCGGACATGGCGTTCAAGGCGCGCCTGCTGAAGCTGCGCGGCAAGAAGTTCGAGCAGTTCGACCTCACCAACGAAACCGACGCGCACGCCGCGCGCGACGCGCTGACGCGCTCGGCGCAGAGTCGTCTGGTCGTCGCCAACGTCGAGTCGAAGGAGCGCAAACGCCGGCCGTCGCCGCCGTTCACGACCTCGACCCTGCAACAGGAAGCCGCGCGCAAGCTCGGCTTCACCACCAGCCGCACGATGAAGATCGCGCAGGGCCTGTACGAAGGCGTCGCGCTCGGTGACGAGGGCGTGGTCGGCCTGATCACCTACATGCGTACCGACGCGGTGTCGCTGTCGGCCGAGGCGATCGCCGAGCTGCGCGACGTGATCGGCCGCGACTACGGCCCGCGCGCGCTGCCGGAGCAGCCGCACGTCTACCGCAACAAGTCGAAGAACGCGCAGGAAGCGCACGAGGCGATCCGCCCGGTCTCGGCGCTGCATCGTCCGAAGGACATCGCGCCGTTCCTCAACGACGAACAGCGCAAGCTGTACGAACTGATCTGGAAGCGTGCGCTCGCCAGCCAGATGCAGCACGCGACCCTCAACACGGTCAGCGTCGACCTCGACGCCGGCGGCGATTCGATGTTCCGCGCCAGCGGCACGACGGTGGTCGATCCGGGCTTCCTCGCCGTCTACGAGGAAGGCCGCGACCAGAAGAACGCCGAGGACGAGGACGAGGGCCGGAAGCTGCCGAAGATGACGATCGGCGAAGCGGTGCCGCTCGCCGCGATCCATGCCGACCAGCACTTCACCGAGCCGCCGCCGCGCTACTCGGAAGCGTCGCTGGTCAAGGCGCTGGAGGAATACGGCATCGGTCGTCCGTCGACCTACGCGAGCATCATCCAGGTGCTGCTCAACCGCGAATACGTGATCCTCGACAGCCGCCGTTTCAAGCCGACCGATGTCGGTCGCGCGGTGGCGAAATTCCTGTCCGGGCATTTCGCCAAGTACGTCGACTACGACTTCACCGCCAAACTCGAAGACGAACTCGACGCGGTCAGCCGCGGCGAGGAAGACTGGGTGCCGCTGCTGGAGAAATTCTGGAAGCCGTTCAAGGCGCAGGTCGACGACAAGAATGAAACCGTCGACCGCTCCGAGGCGACCGGTGCGCGCGAGCTCGGACCCGATCCGAAGACCGGCAAGCCGGTGCAGGTGCGCCTCGGCCGCTACGGCCCATTCGCGCAGATCGGCACCAAGGACGACGAGGACAAGCCTAAGTTCGCCTCGCTGCGCGCCGGCCAGAGCATGCACACGATCACCCTCGCCGAGGCACTTGAACTGTTCAAGCTGCCGCGCAACCTCGGCCTGTCCGAAGCCGGCGAGGAAGTCAGCGTCGGCGTCGGCCGCTTCGGTCCGTTCGTCAAGCAGGGCGCGACCTACGCCTCGCTCAAGCCCGAGGACGATCCGTACACGATCGAACTCGAGCGCGCGCTGCAACTCGTGCGCGAAAAGGCCGAGATGATCGCGAACCGCACGATCAAGGATTTCGGCAACGGCATCCAGGTGCTGAACGGCCGCTACGGCCCGTACATCACCGATGGCGAGAAGAACGCGAAGATTCCCAAGGACAAGGAACCGTCCGAACTGACCGAAGCCGAGTGCGTCGAGCTGATCGCCGCGGCGCCGTTTCGCCCCAAACGCGGCGGTGGACGCTTCGGCAAGGGCAAGGCGGCCAAGGCCGCTCCTGCGAAGAAAGCAGCGGCGAAGCCTGCGGTCGAGAAGCCGGCGGCGAAGAAGGCGCCTGCGAAGAAGGCGGCCAGGAAGAAGGCTCCTGCGAAGAAAGCGGCAAAAAAGGCCTCGGCCAGGAAACCCGCGAAGAAAGCGTCAAACGCCTGAAGCTCGAACTCTTGGAGGAGAAATTCCATGCGCGCAGCATTGCTGCTTTCAACCATGGCCATGCTTTCCATTGGCACGGCCAGAGCGGACGATGTCTGCACCGAAGCGGCCAAGAAGATTGCCGACGCCACGGCCGTCTACGTCGAAAAGGGAGCGGCCGCTTTCTGGGAACGCGTGCTCAAGGACGGACCGCTGGAAGGTGACAAGAGAAGCATCGGCCAGGTACAGGCCCTCGGCCAGATCGAACAGTTCTTCGGCCAGATCCAGTCGTCGTCCATTCTCAGCAAGAAGGCGATCGGAAAGAAGGACTGCTACGTCGTCTGGATGCTCGAATACTCCGATGGTCCCGCTTTCGCGGTCGCCAACTACTACCAGAGCAAGAAGGGCGTCGTTGCCACGTCCATGAACTTCAAGACAGAGCCGGAGGCAGTCCTGCCAACTCGGCTTCTCGTTGATTGACCGGCCGCCTTGGATCATTTCCAAGTTGCTGCCGAAGTTCTGCAAGCGGGTGGCGTGGTCGCCTACCCGACCGAGGCGGTGTTCGGCCTCGGCTGCGATCCGCGCAACCATGCCGCGTTCGAGCGCCTGTTCGCGCTCAAGCAACGCCCGCCGACCCAGGGCGTGCTGCTGATCGGCGCGGATTTCGAGCAGGTAGCGCCGTACATCGACCTGGCCGCGACGCCCCACGCCGCACTGATGCGCGTGCGCGCGAGCTGGCCGGGTCCGCACACCTGGATCCTGCCGCGGGCGGCCGGCGTGCCGGAATGGATCGCCGGCGGCCATGCCGGGATCGCGTTGCGTGTCACCGCCCATCCGCCTGCGGCCGCGCTGTGCCGTGCATTCGGCGGTGCGCTCGTCTCGACCAGCGCGAATCGCCATGGCGAGCCACCGGCGCGTTCGGCTGACGAGGTCCGGCTTGCGTTCGGGACGTCGCTCGATGCGATCCTGAATGGACCGACCGGGGGACTTGAGCGGCCGACGCCGATCCGCGACGCTATCAGTGGGGAAAGCGTACGCGGCTGACGGGCGACGCGCCGATGGGTGCCACCGCCGGCCGATCCGGGGATGGGAGAAAGGAATGTCTGCAGTACCCGAAGGCCGGATCGTCGCGCCGGCGTTGCCGCTGCTCGCGCAGGCTGCGCCGGACCGCGTTTTCGCCTGGTCGCAGGGTCGCGCGATCACGCTCGGTGAATTTCTCGCCGACGTGCATGCGGCCGCGGCCGTGTTGCCGCCCGGCGACGCGATCAACCTGTGCGAGGACCGCTATGCGTTCCTCGTCGCGTTCTGCGCGGTCGCATGTCGCGGCCATGCGAACCTGTTGCCGGCCTCGCGCGCACCGCAGGCGGTCGCCGAAACGCTCGCCGCCTATCCGGGGAGCCATGCCGTCATCGATGCGGACCTGCCGACGCCGGGCACGCACGGCCGCCGCGACGAGGTGCCACTCATTCCGGCCGCTCAGATCGTCGTCATCGGCTTCACCTCCGGCAGCACCGGCAAGCCGAAGCCGAACGCGAAGCGCTGGGCGTCGTTCGCGGCGAGCAACGCGCGCAACGTCACCGCGTTCGAGGCATTGATCGATTTCGCCGCGACGCCGCTCGCGCATGTCGTCGCGACCGTGCCCCCGCAACACATGTACGGCATCGAGCTGTCGGTGCTGCTGCCGCTGCTCGGGCCGTTCTCGGTGCACGCGTCGCGCCCGTTGTTCCCGGCCGACGTCGCCGCCGCACTCGCCGCGGTGCCGGCGCCGCGCGTATTGGTGACGACGCCGGTGCATCTGGCCGCTCTGCTGCGCGAGGACGTCGAACTGCCCGCGCTGGCCGCGATCACCTCGGCGACCGCGCCGCTGTCGCAGGAACTCGCCGTCCGGGCGGAGCGCCGCTACGGCGCGCCCGCGCTCGAACTGTTCGGCTCGACCGAAACCTGCGTGATCGCGCAGCGCCGCTGCGCGCTCGGCGAGGACTGGCGCCTGCATGAGGGCGTGTCGCTGCGGCCGCAGCCGGACGGAACCCTCGTCGACGCGCCGTGGTTCGAGCAGGCGATTGCGCTGGCGGATCTGGTCGAGCTGTTGCCCGGACAGCGCTTCCGCTTGTGTGGCCGGCATGCCGACCTGGTCGAGATCGCCGGCAAGCGCGCCTCGCTCGGCGACCTCACCCACCGCATCGTGGCCTTGCCCGGCGTCGAAGACGCCGTCGCGTTCCAGCTCGACGAAGCCGATGCGGCCGGTGTGCGCCGCATCGCCGCACTGGTCGTCGCGCCGACTCGCTCCGAATTGGATTTGCTGCAGGAATTGCGCGCGTCGATCGACGCAGCCTTCCTGCCGCGCCCGCTGCGCAAGGTCGCCGCGCTGCCGCGCAACGAAACCGGCAAGCTGCCGCGCGCTGCGCTGCTGGCGGCACTGCGCGACTGAACCACGGTAGAGGCACGGCGGCGGCTGGCGCGCGCTCGAGACGCCGCAGAAGCGCACCTTGCGCGAATCTTCGCCTCGCACAAAAGAAAAGCCCCGAGGGCCAGGGGGAGCCCTCGGGGCGGGAAGACCGATCTGGGGAGGGATCGGACTTCATTTGGAACGTCGATCTGGGGAGGATCGAACGTCCCGGGGTTGCACTCAGGGAGGTGAGTCAACCAGGGCGCCGTTGCGTGCGCCCGGTGAGATAGATCGGGATCGAGGCGAAAAGTTTCCAGTACCGTCGCATGAAGATTTATCGTGCATTCAGTCTGCGGATTCACCGTGACTTCCGGCCTATGCCTGATTGCGGACTGAGGGCCAAAGGCGGCGATGTCCACCCTTGTGGCAGCGCACTCATTCCCGCGCGAAAGCGGGAATCGATCGAAGCAACCCATCGGGGTCCACAGGATCGCAATCAACCCTGCACCCCCAGCTCCCAGTCCTCGTTCAATGGGCCTCGTCCCAGTTCGCCCCGACGCCGACGTCGACAACCAGCGGCACATCGAGTGCGGCCGCGCCGGCCATGCGTTCGCGCACGCCCGTGACGATCGCGTCGACGGTGTCCTCGCGCACTTCGAACACGAGTTCATCGTGCACCTGCATCAGCATGCGCGCGCTGTTCTCCTGCCCGAGCAGCCACGCATCGACCGTGATCATCGCGCGCTTGATGATGTCGGCCGCCGTGCCTTGCATCGGCGCATTGATCGCGGCGCGTTCGGCGCCGGCGCGTTGCGCCGCGTTGCGCGAATGGATGTAGTCGAGGTACAGGCGCCGCCCGAACACGGTTTCGACGTAGCCGTCGCGGTGCGCCTGCGCGCGCACGCGCTCCATGAAGTCGCGCACGCCCGGATAGCGCGAGAAGTAGCGCGCCATGTAGTCCTGCGCCTCACCGCGACCGACGCCGAGCTGGCGCGCCAGGCCGAATGCGCTCATGCCGTACATGAGGCCGAAGTTGATCGCCTTCGCCGCGCGTCGCTGGTTCGCGTCGACCTGCTCGAGCGGCAGTCCGAACACTTCCGCGGCGGTCGCGCGATGCACGTCCTGGTTGCCGTGGAACGCGGCGAGCAGGCCCGGATCGCCGGACAGGTGCGCCATGATGCGCAGCTCGATCTGCGAATAGTCCGCCGCGACCACCCTCCAGCCCTCCGGCGCGACGAACGCCTGGCGGATGCGCCGGCCTTCCTCGGTGCGGATCGGGATGTTCTGCAGGTTCGGTTCGACCGACGACAGGCGTCCGGTCGCCGCGGTCGCCTGGTTGTAGCTGGTGTGCACGCGACCGGTGCGCGGATTGACGTTGTCGGCGAGCTTCTCGGTGTAGGTCGAGCGCAGCTTGGCGAGGCCGCGGTAGTCGAGGATCAGGCGCGGCAACTCGTGCTGGTCGGCAATCGCCTCCAGCGCTTCCTCGTTCGTCGACGGCTGTCCGCCCGGCGTCTTCATCAGCGCCGGCAGCTTCAGTTCGTCGAACAGGATCGCCTGCAGTTGCTTGGGCGAATCGAGGCTGAAGCTGCGCCCGGCGATGGCGTGCGCCCGCTCGTTCAACGCGTGCATGCGCTTGGCAAGTTCGTGGCTCTGGCGCTTCAGCGCAGCCGTGTCGATCAGCACTCCACGCTGTTCCATGCGCGCGAGCACCGGCACCAGCGGCATCTCGATCGTCTCGTACACCGTGCGCAGGCCCGGCTCGGCTTCGAGCTTGGGCCACAGCGCGCGATGCAGGCGCAGGGTCACGTCGGCGTCCTCGGCGGCGTAGCGGCACGCCGTATCGAGATCGACCTGCGAGAACGCGATCTGCTTCGCGCCGCGTCCGGCCACCTGCTCGTACGTCACGGTGTCGTAACCGAGGTGGCGCCTCGCGAGCGTGTCCATGTCGTGGCGCGATGCGGTGGAATTGAGCACGTACGACTCCAGCATGGTGTCGTGCGCGATGCCTTGCACGACGATGCCGTGCGTCGACAGCACGTTGATGTCGTACTTCGCATGCTGGCCGAGCTTCGGCCGCGCGGGATCCTCGAGCAGCGGCTTGAGGCGCGCGAGCACGAGCGCGGCGTCGAGTTGCGCGGGCGCACCCGGGTAATCGTGCGCGAGCGGGATGTAGGCACCTTCACGCGGCGACACCGCGAGCGACAGGCCGACCACGCGCGCCTGCATCGGATCGAGCGAATCGGTCTCGCTGTCGAACGCGATCAGCTGCGCTGCGGCGAGCCGGACGAGCCACGCATCAAGCTGCGCCTCGCTCGTCACGAGTTCGTAGCGGCCCGGACCGGCCAGTTCCGGATCGGCGCTTGGTGCCGGCGCCGGCGAGATTCCGCGCACGCCGAATTCGCGCCGTTGCGGCAGCTCGGCCGCGGGCAGGTCCGGCGCGGCGCGCGCGGCCGGCTCGCTGCCGGCGTCGAGTTCCTTCAGGGCCGCATTGAACTCGTAGCGGCGATAGAGCTCGCGCAACGTCTCGGCGTCGCGCTCGCGCAGGTGCAGGTCGCGCGGGCCTTCGGCGAGCGGCACGTCGGTGCGGATCGTCGCGAGTTCGCGCGACAGCGGCAGCTGCGGCAACGCCTTGCGCAGGTTCTCGCCGATCTTGCCGCCGACCTTGTCCGCATTCGCGATCACCGCGTCGAGGTTGCCGTATTCGGCCAGCCATTTCGCCGCGGTCTTCGGCCCGCACTTCTCGACGCCGGGGATGTTGTCGACGCTGTCGCCCATCAGCGCGAGGTAATCGACGATCTGGTCGGGGCGCACCCCGAACCTCTCGATCACCGCCGCCGTATCGAGGGTGGTATTCGTCATCGTGTTGACCAGCTCGATGCCGGGCACGACCAGTTGCGCGAAATCCTTGTCGCCGGTCGAGATCGTGACGTCGATGCCGTCCGCACGCGCGCGCCGCGCGAGCGTGCCGATCACGTCGTCGGCCTCCACGCCGTCGACACGCAGGATCGGAAAGCCGAGCGCGGCGACGATCGCGAGCATCGGCTCGACCTGGGCGACGAGGTCGTCGGGCATCGCCTGACGGTTCGCCTTGTACTCGGCGTAGAGATCGTCACGGAACGTGCGCCCGGGTGCATCGGCAACGAAAGCGAGGTAGTCGGGCCGCTGCTTGAGGATCGTGCGCAGCATGTTGACCACGCCGAACAGCGCGCCGGTCGGCTCGCCGGCGGCATTGGTCAGCGGCGGCAGCGCATGGAACGCGCGGTACAGGTACGAGGAACCGTCGATGAGGACGAGACGTGGCGGCATGGCGGGCCAGCAGGACAACGGGCGCGCAGCTTCGCGCGCGCCCGCGGCCTTTGCAACGTCGGCGACCGAAGCCGCGCTCCGTGCAGCGCGAGCAGAGACCGGCTCAGCAGCCCTGCGGCGGAGGGCTGAGCGTGCAAAGGTCGAGATTGAGCAGGTTGTTCTCCATCTGGTCGCGGAAGATCACGTCACCGTTGGCGAACACGGGAACCTGCGGATAGCCGACCACGCCGATGTCCGGGTTCACGCGCCAGGCGATGGCGTTGTTGCCCACCTGCACCTGTGTCGCGCGCACTGGAATGAGGATTTCGAGCCAGAAGCCCATCGCCATGCCCCAGGCGCCGCTGTTGGACAGACCACCGCGCAGCGGGCGCACCGCGAGCCCCTGCAGCCCTTGCGGAAATGTCGTCGGGCAGCCGTAGTCGGGGTCGGTGTCCATGTCGTGCAGGCGATTGGGGTTGGGCAGGATCGCGTAGCAGAACGTCGGATTGTCGGCCGACACGGCGGTCTCGACGCCCGGTGGCAGGATCAGCTCGATGCCGACCGCACTGCCGGTGCATGGATTGCCCGGGTGGGCGAGCACGAGATGGGTGTAGAACACCTCGCCGACCGCGGGCGAGAAATCCGGTGGCGGATGGCTGAAGCCGGTGTAGCCGAGCACGCGGTCGGCGAAGATCGGCGGGTCGCTGAGGCAATACTGGACCGTGCCGATGTGCGCGATGATGCCGTTGTACCAGGGCGTGATCACGTCGGGCTCGGACAGCGACAAGGGTCCGGGCAGCTGCGCGACCGCCGCGGTCGACAGCACGAACGCGAACCCCATCGCAGTCCGCAGGGCGTGTTGAAGACGTATGATCATGGCACGGCTCCGAAGGCAGTTCGATGATTGTTACGCAGAACCGCGGCGAAAACCCGAACGGCCTCAAGGCGTGAGTGACGGCGCCGCCGACCATGACGTGACCCGCCTGATCGCCGCCTGGCGCGGCGGCGACGAGCACGCGCGCGAGGCGCTGGTCGAGCGCGTCTATGCCAACGTGCGCGCGATCGCGGCGCAATCGCTGCGCCAGATGCCCGGCGCGACGCTGAGCGCGACCGATCTCGCACACGAGGCGCTGATCCGCCTGCTCGGCACCGACGCCAGCTGGACCGACCGCCGCCACTTCTTCCACGTCGCCGCGCAGGCGACGCGCCAGATCCTCGTCGACGCCGCACGTCAGCGCCTCGCATCCAAGCGCGGCGGCGGTGCCGAGAAAGTCGGACTCGACGACGCGCTCGGCGTCGCCGCGAACGACGGCGACGACGAGCTGGTCCGCGTCGATGACGCGCTGCGCGATCTCTCGCAGAACGACGCGCGGCGCGCGCAGATCGTCGAATTGGTGTATTTCGGCGGCCTCAGCCGGGTCGAGGTCGCGCATGCGCTCGAGGTTTCCGAAGGCACCGTCGACCGCGACCTGCGCCTTGCGCGCGCGTGGCTGCGCACCGCGCTCGAAGCATGAGCGAATCGACGATCGACACGCTTGCGCCGCATTTCGAGCGCTTGCGCCTGCTGCCGCCGGACCTGCGCGCGCAGGAACTCGCAGCCCTGGCGCTGGACGAGGACATGCGCGCGCGCCTCTCGCGCCTGCTCGCGGCGGATGCCGACGACGCCGACCCGCTCGCCGAGATCATCGCGGGCGGCGCCGCACGGCTGGCGCAGCCCGCGCAGCAACAGCTCGGCGCCTGGCGTCTCAAGCGCGAACTCGGTTCCGGCGGCATGGGCACGGTATTCCTTGCCGAACGCGCCGACGGCCAGTTCACGCGCGAGGTCGCCATCAAGCTGTTGCGCGGCTTCCCGACCGCCGAGGCGACGCGGCGCCTGCGCCAGGAACGGCAGATCCTCGCCGGACTCGACCATCCGAACATTTCCGGCCTGCTCGACGGCGGCGAGACCGCGCAGGGGCAACCGTGGCTCGCACTCGAATACGTCGACGGCGTGCCGCTGCTGGAACAGGTCGCCCGCCACGCACCGACCCTCGGCGAACGGCTCGCCCTGTTCGACGCAATGCTCGATGCGGTTGAGCATGCACACCAGCATCTGGTCGTGCATCGCGACATCAAGCCGGCCAACGTGATGGTCGCCGCCGACGGCACGGTCAAGCTGCTCGATTTCGGCATCGCACGCCTGATCGAAGCCGGCGAGGACTCGCAAAGAGAGACCTCGACGCGCGTGTTCAGCCGCGGCTACGCCAGTCCCGAGCAGGAACAGGGTCGCGCGATCACTACCGCGAGCGACCTCTACAGCCTCGGCGTGCTGCTGCACGAGATGCTCACCGGCCGGCGCGACGAGACCGACTTGCGCACGCCGTCGATCGCGCCGCTGCCGCTGGATGCGGACTTGCGCGGCATCATCGCCAAGGCGACCGCGCCCGATCCGGCGCTGCGCTACGCCAGCGCCAGCGAGTTCCGTGACGACCTGCGCCGCTACCGCGAGGGGCGCCCGGTGCGCGCGGCGCGCTGGACACGCGGGTATCGCCTGCGCAAGTTCGTCGCGCGCCATCGCCTCGCCTTCGCCACGGCCATGCTGGCCGTGCTCGTGCTGGCGGGCTTCATCTGGCGGCTCGAGCGCGAACGCACGCGCGCACGCGCCGCCGAAGCGGCCGCACAGGTCGCGCTGGCGGCGTCCGAACGCGATGCGCGGCGCGCGCGCGCTTCGCTCGACTTCCTCAGCGACGCGATCGCCGCCGCAGCGCCCGACGTCGCGATGAGTCGCCAGGTCAGCGTGCGCGACCTGCTCGACGCAGCCCGCGCGAAACTCGCGCAACGCACCGATCCCGCCCTGCTGCGGCCGATGCAGCGCCTGCTCGCCCATCTGTACGGCGACCTCGGCGATGTCCGCGGCGGACTCGAGCTCATGCGCGAGGGCGTGCGCGAGTCGGAACCTGCCGATCGCACCGAAGCGCTGCGCCTCGCCGACGACTTCGACCAGTACGCGAGTCTTCTCGGCCTCCAGGGCGACATCGATGGCGCGCTTGCCGCCGCGCACAAAGGCGCCGACTGGCGCCAGCGCTTCGCGCCGGACGACCGCATCGAGCACGTGCGCAGCCTGTTGACGCTCGCCCTCGTGCACCATCGCGGCGGCAACGACGAGCAGGCGATCGTGACGCTGCGCGAGGCGATGGCCGAAGCGAAGGCGTTGCCCGGCATTCCGCTCGAACTCTACGCGAGCATCGCGCAGTCGCTCGCTGCGCTGCTCGCGACCGCGGGCGATGGCGATGCCTCGCTCGCGATCGCCGACGAGGCGCTCGCGCGCGTCGACGCCGAGCGGCCAAAGGAATCGCCCGAACACGTGCTTCTGCTGCGCGCGAAGGCGAGCGCGAAGAGCGCCGCCGGCGACGTCGCCGCTGCCGAGCAGCTGCTGCGCGAGGCGATTGCGTTGCAGCAGCGCGTGGTCGATCCCGGAGGCGCGCGCATGATGGAGCTCGTCAACGACCTCGCCATCGCGGTCAATGACCTTGGCCGCTACCGCGAGGCGGCCGCGCTGCTGCAGGAATCGGACCGGCACATGGTTGGCGCCGGCATCGACGGCGCGGCCGACCGCGCGGTGTCGCAAGGCAATCTTGCCGCGGTGCTTGAAAGTGCGGGCGACTATGCCACCGCGCTCGAGCACTACCGGCTCGCCTACGCGATTCTCGACGGCGGCGGCATCGCCGCCGATCACCAGGTGCGCCGGCGCATCGAGCGGCAGGAGGCACGTACGCTCGGCCTTGCCGGAGAGCATGCGCGCGCGCTCGAGCGCCTGACCGACCTGCGCGCGCGCGCCGCACGCATCGACGGCGAGGCATCCGGCGAGTACGCCATGCTCACCTGGCAACTGGTGATCCTCGCGCGCAGCATGCATCGCCCCGACACCGGCCTGCCACTGCTGGTCGAGGCGGAGCGACTCTGGCACGCACTGGCGCCGGCGGAGCATCCGATCTTCCTGCACGTGCGCCGCGCGCGTGCCGCGTTCGCACTCGACCGCGGCGACCTTGCGACCGCCGGGAGCGAGCTGCGCGCAGCGGTGGCCGGCTTCGAGGCGGTGCAGGCGCAACCGGTCGACCTCGCGATCGCGCGCAGCGAGCTTGCCGCGGTCGAACTGCGCTCGGAACACCCCGAAGCGGCGCGCGCGCTGCTCACGCAGGCGATGCCGGTGCTGCGCGACAACCTGCTGCCGACCGAGATCAACCGCGCCGCGGCGGAGCGCACCGCCGCGGCGTTGGCGCAAAAGCGCTGACCTGAATGGACATGCGAGCGTGCGTGCGGACGCACGCACACACCCGCGGGCGTCTGCTAGTCTGGAGACAACCTGCGAGGTATTGCCCATGAGCCCGACTGTCCGCATGCTGATCCTGCCTGCCGCCTTCGCCCTGCTTGCGATGGGTGCGAGCCAGGCCGCACAGAAGACGCCGAACAAAGCCGACGTGCCGCCGCCACCGGGCATCAATGACCCGGGCGTGGCGGGCAACGCACCGACACCGGCGGCGGCCCAGGAAGCACCCGCCGCCGCGCCCGCGGCGAACGACGATCCGCTCGCGCCGTTGCCGAAACCCGACGCGCGCCTCGTGCGCGACAAGGCCTCGCGCGACAAAGCCGCGGGCGACGATCGCATCGCGAGCAGCGAAGTCGTCAAGCGCAAGCAGGGCGACGACACGGTCGAGGAATACCGCCAGAACGGTCGCGTCTGGATGATCAAGATCGTGCCGATCCATGGACCGATCCAGACCTTCGTCACCAACGACGGCAGCGGCCGCCTCGTGCGCGATCCGAAGGAAGGCCCGGTGTCGCCGGTGTACTACTCGTTGTACGAGTGGAAGTAGGGCGGTACGCGCGGCGCGCGTGCCGCCGTGAAGCCCGGTGAACCAGCGGCGGCACTCGAATCAACGCCCGACCGAGATACCGCGCCTCGCGCGCGTCGTACCGCCCTTCGGACCGAGGTAGGGCGGTACGCGCAACGCGTGTGCCGCCGGTTCGTCCGGCGCGATTGCCTCAACCAGCGAGCCAGTCGCGCGGCTTGAGGTAGTCGGCGAGTTTCGCTTCCGCAGAACCTTCCTGCGGCGTGTACCCGTACTCGAAGCGCACGCGCGGTGGCAGCGACATCAGGATCGATTCGGTGCGCCCGCCCGATTGCAGGCCGAACAGGGTGCCGCGGTCGTGGACGAGGTTGAACTCGACGTAGCGGCCCCGCCGGTACAGCTGGAACTCGCGCTCGCGTTCGCCATGGGGCATGCCCTTGCGGCGCTCGACCAGCGGCAGGTACGCGTCGAGGAACGCATTGCCGACACTGCGCGTGAGGCCGAAGCAGCGTTCGAAGCCGCCCGCGTTGAGATCGTCGTAGAACAGGCCGCCGACGCCGCGCGTCTCGTTGCGATGCTTGAGGAAGAAATACTCGTCGCACCACTGCTTCCAGCGCGGATAGACGTCGTCGCCGAACGGCGCGACCGCGTCGCGCGCGACCGTGTGCCAGTGCACGACGTCCGCGTCGAACGGGTAGTACGGGGTCAGGTCGAAACCGCCGCCGAACCACCAGCTGCGGTCATTGCCTTCGTGATCGGGCCGTGCCTCGAAATAGCGCACGTTCATGTGGGTGGTCGGCAGGTACGGGTTGCGCGGATGGACGACCAGGGACACGCCGAGCGCACTCCAGGGCGCGCCGGCCAGCTCCGGCCGATGCGCGCTCGCAGCCGGCGGCAAACGCGACCCGGAGACCTGCGAGAAATTCACGCCGGCCTGCTCGAACACGGCGCCGTCCTTGAGCACGCGCGTGCGTCCAAGCCCAACGAGCGCACTGGACGCCGCAGGCCGCCCGCCAGCCTCCGCTTCGCCCCGTGTCCACGCATCCTCGACGAATCGGGCCGAGCCGTCCGCTGCCTCGAGCGCGCCACAGATGCGCTGCTGCAACGCATCGAGGTAGTCACGCACGGCCTGGATGCGCTGGCTGGCGACGGCGGGTTCATGTTCGGCTGTCATCGAGGGATTCCGGCGCGCGGCAACGAGTGGGCAGTGCGGGCCGCATCGTAGCAGCCGCGCCGACCGGCCTGTCCGGGCAGGTCCGTGTGTCATAATTTCAAGCCATTCCGACCCTGTTCGACGCGTGCCCAGCCGCATTCCGCCGCTTGCCATCACCGCGCATACCGCAACGTCCGCGCTCGGGCGCGGACGCGCTGCGCACATCCAGGCGTTGCGCGATCGGCGCAGCGGCCTGCGCGCGAACGATTTCACCGCGACGCCCCTGGCCTGTGCAATCGGGCGCGTCGACGGCATCGAACAGGTCGCCTTGCCCGACGAGCTGGCCCGGTACGACTGCCGCAACAACCGCCTCGCCTGGCTCGGCCTCGGTGCCGACGGCTTCCTGGGCGCCGCGCGCGCGGCGATCGCGCGCCACGGTGCGCAACGCGTCGCGCTGCTGGTCGGCACCTCGACAGCGAGCATCGGCGTGACCGAACAGGCGTATCGCGAACTCGACGCCGACCGGTTTCCTCCCGCACTCGCCGTCCCGCATCTGCATACGCCGCACTCGCTCGGCCTGTTCCTCGAGGCCGTGCTCGGCACGCGCGGCCCGTGCATGACGATTGCGACCGCCTGTTCGTCGAGCGCCAAGATCTTCGCGCAAGGCGAGCGCCTGATCCGCCTCGGCATCGTCGATGCGGCGATCGTCGCCGGGGTGGACTCGCTGTGCGGCAGCGTCCTGTTCGGTTTCAACGCGCTCGAGCTCATCTCGCCGGAAGCATGCCGACCGTTCGACGCGGCGCGGCGCGGCATTTCGATCGGCGAAGGCGCCGGCTTCGCCCTGCTCGAACGCGAAGGCGACGGTGCGCCGCGCCTGCTCGGCCACGGCGAATCCTCCGATGCACACCACATGTCCACGCCGCACCCGCAAGGGCTGGGCGCGCGCCTCGCGCTGGCCGACGCGCTCGCGCGAGCCGGCATTGCCGCGGACGAAGTCGACTACGTGAACCTGCACGGCACCGCGACGCTGAAGAACGACGAGGTCGAGGCCACCGTACTCGCCGACACGTTCCCGGCACGCACGCGCGCGAGTTCGACCAAGGGCTGGACCGGACACACGCTCGGTGCGGCCGGCATTCTGGAGGCCGTGCTGGCCCTGCTGGCGATCGAACACGGCCTTGTGCCAGGCACGCTCAACACGACCACGCCGGATGCTGCGTGCGGACCACAGCTCGCGCTCGGGAACGAATCGCGCGCGATCCGCGTCGCGCTCAGCAATTCGTTCGGTTTCGGCGGCAACAACTGCACGCTCGCCTTCGGATGCGCCGCATGAACGGCACGTTGACCGTGCATGTCGAGGGTATCGGCTGGTGCTCGCCCGGCGTTGCCGGCTGGAACGCCGCGCGCGACACGCTGCGCGAGGGCGCCATGGCGACGACCGGCGACGCGAAGGGCGCGCCGGCGCTGCTGCCCGCCAGCGAGCGCCGGCGTGCGCCGGAAATCGTGCAACTCGCGTGCGATGTCGCCGGCCAGGCCTGCACGATGGCCGGGCATTCCCCCGCCGACCTTCCCTGCGTGTTCGCCACGATGCACGGCGACCATGCGATCACCGAGAACATGTGCCTGACGCTCGCCACCCATCCGCTCGAACTTTCGCCGACGCGCTTCCACAACTCCGTGCTCAACGCGGCTGCCGGGTACTGGACCGTCGCGACACACTGCCATGCCGCGTCGAATGCAGTGTCCGCGTCGGGGGGCAGTTTCGCCGCCGGCCTGCTCGAAGCGGCGGTCGAGGCGCACGCGGACGACCGGCCGACGCTGTTGGCGGCCTATGATTCATCGGCCCATGGCGCCCTCGCCGATACGATGCGACTCGAAACGACCTACGGGATCGCGCTTGTGCTGAATCCTCGCCGCGGTCCGCGCGCGCTGGCGAGCCTGCGCCTGCGCCACGACGGCGGTACGCAATCACCGCCGCCGGCGGCCACCGGCACGCCGTTCGAGTCCGCATTGCCACTGTTCCGCCTGATCGCCGCCGGGCGCGGCGGCGAGGTGCGCATCGCCAGCGGGCGTTCGGCTGCGCTCGTGATCGAGGTGCTCGCATGAGCGCGACGGATCCCGCCCGCGTCGTCGTGGTGATTCCGGCGTTGAACGAGGAGCGCGCCATCCGCGGCATCGTCGAATCGGTGCTCGCGATCTGCCCGCACGTGATCGTGATCGACGACGGTTCGACCGACCGCACGGTCGAATGCATCGCCGACCTGCCACACACGCTGATCCGGCACGCGACACCGCTCGGCAAGGGCCAGGGCCTGCGCGACGGTTTCCGCAAGGCGCGCGAACTCGGCTTCGACGCGGTGATCGCGATGGATGGCGATGGCCAGCATCAGGCCAGCGACATCCCGCGCCTGCTCGCCGCCGCGCGCGCGCATCCCGAACACATCGTCATCGGCGCGCGCATCCGCAACCGCGACAACCAGCCAAAGGCTCGCCGGCGCGCGAACGCGGTCGCCGACTGGGGCATTTCGTGGGGCTGCGCGCTGCCGATCGCCGACACCCAGAGCGGCCAGCGCTACTACCCGCTCGCGGCGCTCGAACTCGCCGACCTCCCGGCCGACGATTTCGTGTTCGAGGCCGCGCTGCTGATCGCGGCGACGCGCGAGAAAAAGCTCGGCGTGGTCTCGGTGCCGATCGAGTCGCGCTATCAGGGCGAGTTCCGCCTCAGCCATTTCCGTCCGGTGCGCGACGTCACGCGCATCACCTGGTACACGATCCGGCGCATCCTGCACTACGGTCGCGTGATCGACAGCTATCGCCGCGGCCACGACCGTCTGCCGCTGATCTACGATCCGCCCGCGGACGCGTGAGGCGTCGATGCCGCACCTGCTGCTGCAACTGAGCGTCATCCTCGCGACCGCGCGCGTGCTCGCGCTGCTGCTCCGCCGGCTGGGGCAACCGGCCGTGATCGGCGAGATGATCGCCGGCTTCGTGCTCGGCCCGATCGTGTTCGGCGCGCTTGCGCCGGAATGGCACGTCGCGCTGTTTCCGAAAGATGGTCTCGCTGCGCTGCAAGGTCTCAGTCAGGTCGGACTCGTGCTGTTCATGTTTATCGTCGGCGCAGAGCTGCGTGCGCCCGATGGCGCGCGCGCACCACTCGCCACCGCGGCCTGGGTCGGCATTCCGGGCGTGCTGCTGCCGGGCGTGCTCGGCCTCGCGATCGCACCGGCGCTGCATGCGGACTTCGCGCCTGCCGGTGTCGGCGTGTGGCCGTTCGCACTGTTCATGGCCGCGGCGCTCGCGATCACCGCGTTCCCGGTAATGGCACGCATCCTCAAGGACCGTGGACTCACGCGCTCGCGGATCGGCCAGCTCGCGCTCGCCGCGACCGCGATCGCCGATGTGCTGGTGTGGCTGTTGCTCGCGTTCGTGATCGCCTCCATCTCCGCGCATGGCAACAGCACGTTCGCGCGCACGATCGCCGGCCTCGCGCTCGTGTGTGCGGTCGCGTTCGGCGTGCTGCGGCCGCTGCTCGCGCGCCTGCTTGCACGCCACGCGAGCGACAGCCGTCCCGGCGGTGCCGTGCTCAGCGCGCTGCTTATCGGCACCTGCACGATGGCCGCCGCGACCGAATGGCTCGGCCTGCATGCGGTGTTCGGCGCGTTCCTCGCCGGCCTGTGCCTGCCGCGCGACGACCGCCTGCTGGACACCCTGGTCGAGCGGCTCGAACACGTCGCGGTGCTGGTGCTGATGCCGGTGTTCTTCGCACTCGCGGGACTCGCGACGCGCGCCGACGCGTTCGCCGGTTCCGGCCTGTCGGCACTGCTGCTGATCCTCGCCGCGGCCGTGCTCGGCAAGGTGCTCGGCGCCGGTGGCGGCGCGCGCATCGCCGGCTTCGGCTGGCGCGAGTCGCTCGCGGTCGGTTCGCTGATGAACGCGCGCGGCATGATGGAACTGATCGTGCTGAAGGTCGGCCTCGATGCCGGTGTGATTGGCGCCGACCTGTTCACCCTGCTGCTCGCGATGACGATCGTGACGACGCTGATGGCGACGCCGATGCTGGATGCATGCCGGCGTGGCACGGCGTAGGGCGGGTCGAGCGCGGAGCGCGAGTCCCACCGCACCTCGATGTTGCGGCGGCACGCGCTGCGCGCGTACCGCCCTACGCGACCGAATCCCCCGCGCCGATCAGTCGCCGACGATGCGCAGGCCGAAATACAGCGAAGCATCGCCGACGAACTGCGCGCTGCCGTGGATGTTGAGCCGCAGCGTCGTCGGCTTCTTGAAGAACTGGCGTGCCTGCGCATCGCTGAGGCCGTAGTTCTGCACCAGTGACTGCTTGCTGACGAGGCCGGCGATGCAGACCGCCGAATCGCGGTTGCGCTGGAACGAATGCTGGCCCGGCGCGAGCGGCACTTCGTAGCGCTCGGACGAGGTCATTCCAGTCAGCAGGCTGCCGCCGAACGGCAGGCCGGTGTTCGGATCGATCAGCGCGGGATCGTCGAGCACGGGATTCTCGACCGTAACTGTCGGCACATAGCTCAGTTGCGCGACCGCCGATGCCGCGGTCGGATTGTCGTAGTCGACCTGCAGGTAGGGCGAGAACCAGTAGCAGATGAGCGAGTTCGCGGCGTTGCGCGGCAAGGTCACGTGGCCGACGTCATCGAACGCGAACGTCGTCGCCGCGGGCGCGGCCGCGAGCACCTGGCAGCGATCGGCGTCGCTGCCGCTGCAGTCGGCGGCCAACTCGATCCAGGCGTCGGCCAGGCCGAGCCAGTTCAGCGTGCGGCCGAACGAGTCGGCGTCGCCGACGTCGGCCGCGGACGGGCCTGCCTTCGGCGTGATTGCGGCCGCTGGCGAAGTCGCGGCCGGCAGGCGGATGTCGGCGGAACCGGCGATGTCCCCGGCGACCGCGGTCGCGCGCGGCACAGCGGCAAACGTGGACGTGCAGGCGAGCGCCAGGGCGGAAGCGAGAATCGAAAGGCGGGCATTCATGGTGCGGACTCCGATGGTGGACGCCGCCATCGTGGCGATGTGCGGCGCGCGCTGTCGCGAGCCGCGGCGCACAAGCGACGCCAACCACGTCACAGTTCGCGTGCGAGGCCCGCGCGGCTGAAGAGGCCTGTTCGAGCCTGCGGGCGGATCGCTCAGCCCATGCCGCCGTTGATGCCGATGACCTGGCCGTTGATGTAGCCGGCCGCGTCCGAACAGAGGAACGCGACCAGCGCGGCGACCTCTTCGGGCGTGCCGGCGCGGGCGGCGGGCACGATCGCCTTTATCTGTGCCTCGTCGAATTGCGCGACGCTCATGCTTCCTGCGACCACTCCGGGTGCAACCACATTCGCGCTGATTCCGCGCGAGGCCATCTCGCGCGCGAGCGATTTCGTCGCGCCGTGCAGCGCCGACTTCGCCGCGGCGTAGTTCGCCTGGCCGCGGTTGCCGAGTACCGCCGCGACCGACGAAATCGACACGATGCGGCCCCAGCGCGTGCGCGCCATCGGCAGGAGCAGCGGCTGCACGACGTGGAAGAAGCCGTGCAGCGACACGTCGATCACGCGATGCCACTGCTCTTCGCGCATGCCGGCGAGCGGCGCATCGTCGTGGATGCCGGCGTTGTGCACCACGATCTGGATCGCGCCGTCGTCGAGTTCCCGCTCGAGCAGCGCGCGCGTCGCCGCCGCATCCGTTAGGTCGAACGCGATCGCGCGCGCATGCCCGCCCGCCGCGAAGATCGCATCGACCACGGCCTGCGCCCGCTCGCGGCCGCTGTTCGCATGCACCAGCACCTCGCAGCCGGCCGCCGCGAGCGCACGCGCGATCGCGCCACCGATGTCGCCGCTGCCGCCCGTGACGAGGGCGCGTCTGGATGGGTTCATTGCCTGGCTTTCCCGCTCGAAGAGTTGCGCCCATGATGGCGGCTTTGGCCTGTCCGGCCAATCCACCCGCCGCGTGTGAGGTTTCGCGCGCCAGCGCGAATCACCTTGCACGTTGTATATGCGCGGGAGTGGATCGGGTGGACATGGCACGGGAGCGGGTCGACGGCATGGTCGTGCGCGAACAATTCCAGCAGCTGCTGGAGAATCACCGCGGCATCGTGCTGAAGGTCGCACACGCGTACTGCGGCCACGCCGAGGACCGGCGCGACCTGGCGCAGGAGATCGCGGCGCAGGCGTGGAAGGGATTTCGCGGCTACGACCCGGCGCGGCCGTTTTCGACCTGGCTGTACCGGATCGCCCTGAACGTCGCGATCTCGCACCTGCGTGCCAGCCGCGGACGCGAGCCGCTGGCGTTCGACGAGATTGCCGAACCGGCGCACGACGAAGACACGCCGCGCGAAGCGGACGACGGCATCCGCGCGCTGTACCGCTGCATCGAACGCCTCGATCCGCTCAACCGCGCCCTGATGCTGCTCTACCTCGACGAGCGCGGCCAGCGCGAGATCGGCGAGATCCTCGGCCTCTCGGAAACCAATGTCGCGACCCGAATCGGCCGCCTCAAGCAACGCATCCGCGAACAACTCTCCCCCACCGACCGGTACTGACATGGACACGACGATGGAACTCGACGACTTCAAGCTTGCGTGGAAAACCCTCGACCGCCGTCTCGAACGGCAGACCGCGATCGACCTGCAATTGCTGCGCGATGCACGCGTCGATCGCGCGCGCCGCGGCCTGCGACCTCTCGCCTGGGGGCAGGCGTTGCAGATGCTGATCGGCGCGGCCGGCATGCTTGTATTCGCGCCTTACTGGGTCGAGCACCGCCACGAACCCGCACTGCTCGTCTGCGGCCTCGTGCTGCACGCGTACTGCCTCGCCCTCGTCATTGTCGGCGCAATCGTCGAGGCGCGCATCGCGGCGATCGACTATGCCTCGCCGGTGCTCGAGATCCAGCACCGCCTGCTCGCGCTGCGTCGCGCCTACGTCATCGGCGGCATGCTCGTCGGCCTGCCGTGGTGGTTCATCTACGTGCCTCTGCTGATCGTGCTCGGCGACGGCCGCATGCTGGAACAGGCGCCCACGGTCGTCGCGATCCAGCTTGCAATCGGCGCCGCCGGCCTGCTCGCGACCTGGTGGTTCCATCGCTGGGCGAACCGTCCCGAGCGCGCCGCCTTCGGCCAAAGGCTCGACAACGGCGCGGCCGGCGGCAGCATCCGCCGCGCGCAGGCGGCGCTCGAACAGCTTGCCGAATTCGAGCGCGACTGAGCGGCGCCGCCGCGCGCCGCCCGAACACGCGGTTCAGTGCGCGCGCTCCGATGCCGCCCTGACCGTCCAGAGGGCGCGATTGGCGATCGACGGCTCCGGTGCGTCGACCAGGCCGCGCCACAGGTTCACGCGCTCGGCGAACGCCGGGTGATCCGGCCACGGATCCTCGGTCGGCGAGGTGACCCAGGCGTCGAGGAAGTGGTAGGCCGCGCGTGCCTCGACGGCATCGTGGCCCGGATCGAACGCGGACTCGCGCGCGACCGGCAGGAACAGCAATGCGGCGCCGTAACGGTCGGCCTGCTTGTCCGCCGTGAGGCGATCGAACAACGCCGAACGCTGGCCCGGATCGAATGCGCGCACCTGCGTCGTGACGGTTTCGACGAGGCGGCGCAGCGCCGCATCGGCATCCGCCGGAGACGGCGCAGGCGCCGTGAAGGCGATGCGCCCGATCGTGTCGGCGAAGGCTCCCTCGCCGACGCGCCAGCTCAATCGCTCGCCGCCGCGTGCGAGTTGCGCAGCGCCCGGCGGCGAGGCGACGAGGCGACCGGTGAGGTCGATGTCGGCGAGCATGTCGCCAATGACTTCGGCGATTTCAGGCTGCACGCGCGCGAGCGCGCGCGGCATGCGCTCGCCCCACCACGGCAGCAGCAGCAGCGGCAGCCACGCCGCGAACAGCACCGCATTGCGCGGCAGGCCGGCCATCAGCACGCGCATGCCGTTCAACCACAGCCAGATGCCGGCAGCGAACAGCAGAAAAGTGCTCAGCAAGGCCAGGGGGCTGCCGGCGCTGCGCCGCGCGGCGACGAAGGCGGCCGGCATCGCTTCGCCCGGCGCGTGCGGATCGAGCGCGAGCGGAAACACCGGCGACGGCGCGCTCCAACCGGCGAGCGCGTATTCGAGCGGTCGATCGAGTCGCCGCTGCAATGCGTCCCACGCGGTGGGCGAAACGCGAGCATCGAAACCACTGAACGGCGGATGCGCCTTCAGCCAGGCGGCCTCGGCACTGCCGATGCGCACCTGCGGCCGCGCGAAGCCACGTTCGTCGCGCGGCATCGCGAACGGCACGTCGGGCGCCATCGTGGTGTCGTCGACGAGCATCGACAAGGTTTCCTCGCCGTGCACGTTGAGGCGATTGCCGCAGAATGCCCGCTGCTGCGGCGCGCCCCACTCGCCGTCGTAGGCGACCACCGCACAATGCGTCGCGCGCGCAGGTCCTGCCCAGTTGCCGCGATCGCCTTGCGCCACCGGATCGAATTCGAGCGCGAGCCAGCTGTCGACGAAGTGCCCGACCGCGTTCGCGGTGTAGGTGCGGAAACGCCAGGCGTCGACGAAGTGCTGCGGACCGACCAGCCAGCCCGCGCTCAGCAGCACGATCGCGAGGCCAAGCGGAAACGCCGCCGCGAAACGGATCAGCGGCGACACCGCGTAGCCTGCCGCCTGCTGCAGCAGGAAGGCGCGCCAGCCACCGGGCGGGGGCGGAGCGGGTTTCGGTGCCACTCGCTTGTCCTTCATCGCATCCGCCGTCCGTGCGCGCAGGCGCACCCCCGTCGCATCATGAAACGAACCGCGGTCGCGGTGGCGACATCGCCGCGCGTCCTCCGCGCAACGAAAGCTTCGCGAACGCGCAGCTAACGCGCAGTCCACGAGCGAAGCGTACGTCAATGTGCACTGCGGGGTCGCGCCTACGCGCGCCCCGGGCCACGCCTGCACGCCGCGAGCCAGCCGGAGCGCACCTTGCGGGCCCCGTTTTCCGTTCCATGTCGATGATGCCGGGCCGATCGGCAAACCGCATCACGAATCCCGCGCACGGGCGCGGCTAGGATTTGCGCGCTACCTGGGGAGTGGATCATGTCGATTTTTCGTTTCTTGCTGCCGGCCGCAGTCGGCCTTTTCGGCGCAACTGCCGGCGCACAGCCGCTGCAGAACCCGATCCTGTTCGTCACGCAGTTCCCGATCGGCGGTGACTTCACCGCGATCGGCAGCGTGTTCGGCAACCACCGCACCGACATGGAGTCGACCGGTCGCGGCGGCGACCTGATGATCCGCTATCCGGACGGGACGCTGCGCAACCTGACGGCCGAGGCCGGCTACGGCAACGCCGGCATGCAGGGTGCGAATGCAATCGCGGTACGCGATCCGGCGGTATCGTGGGATGGCACGCGCGCGGTGTTCAGCATGGTTATCGGCGCGCCGACGCAGCAATACCAGTGGGGCACCTGGTACTGGCAGTTGTACGAAGTCAGCGGCCTCGGCCAGGGCCAGCCGGTGCAGATCACCAAGGTCCCGAACCAGCCGGACCATTTCAACAACGTGAGTCCGGCCTATCTGTCCGATGGCAGTTTCGTGTTCGTCAGCGATCGCCCGCGCAACGGCGCCGAGCACCTGTACCCGCAGCTCGACGAATACGAGGAAGCCGCGACGCCGACCGGGCTGTGGCGATTGCAGCCGGCGAGCGGTCGCCTCGACCTGCTGCAGTACGCGGTGTCCGGCTCGTTCAACCCGATCGTCGACAGTTTCGGCCGCGTGCTGTTCACGCGCTGGGACCACCTGCAGCGCGACCAGCAGAACGACAACGCCGGCAATCCCTACGGCACGTTCAACTGGACCGGCGAAGCGTCGAACTCGATCGCGACCGCGGATCGCAGCGAGGTGTTCCCGGAACCGCGCATCGCGGCGAACGGGTCCAACACCGAGGGATTCACGATCAATCACTTCTTTCCGTGGATGATCAACCAGGACGGCAGCGGCGAAGAGACCCTCAACCACGTCGGCCGCCATGAGTTGCACAGCTACTTCAACCGCAGCTTCAACGACGACAACAACCTGCACGAATTCATCGCGCCGCAGGACCGCAAGACGATCGAGAACATGCTGCAATTGCGCGAGGACCCGGCGGCACCGGGCCGCTACATCGGCATCGACGCTCCCGAGTTCTACACGCATGCGTCCGGGCAGATCATCCGCCTCGATGCCGCACCGACGACGAATCCGGCGACGATCACCGCGCAATACCTGACCCCGCGCAGCACGGCGTCATTCTACGACGGCACCGTGCCGGCCGATTTCAGCGGCCACTACCGCAACCCGCTGCCGCTCGCCGACGGCCGCATGCTCGCCGCGCATGCGATCGACCCGCGCCGCGCCGGCAACGACGGCACGCGCGACCATCCGCTGCCGCGCTACCTGTTCCGCATCAAGCGCCTGGCCGCGAACGGTGGCGTGCTCGCACCGGTCGAGAACCTGACCGCCGGCATCAGCAAGTCGATCAGCTACTGGGATCCGGACGTGCAGGTCAGCTACAACGGTCCGTTGTGGGAACTGTCGCCGGTCGAGGTGCGCGCACGTGCGGTACCGCCGGCGACCGCGTCGACGCTGCAGGCACCGGAGCAGCAGGCGTTCACGCTCGAGAACGTCGACGTCTCGGTATTCCGCTCGTGGTTGCGCGCGAACCAGCTCGCCCTGGTCGTGATGCGCAACGTGACCACGCGTGACGCCGCCGACGAGCAGCAGCCGTACAACCTGCGCGTGCCCGGCGGCGTGCAGACACTGGGCAATGGCGGCACGCCGTACGACATCGCGCACATGCAGTTCTTCCAGGGTGACCAGATCCGCGGCCTCGGCGGCACTACGTCGCCGAATGTAGGACGACGCGTGCTCGCACAGGCGCTGCACGACCCGGTCGCGCAGCGTGCGAACACGCCGAATCCGGGCGGCCCGCCCGGCAGCGCGCCGATCTTCACGGACGGGTCGGTCGCGCTGTTCGCGCCGGCGTCACGTGCGATGGCGTGGCATTCCACCGCGGCCAACGGCACGCCGGTCGTGCGCGAGCGCTACTGGATCAGCTTCCAGCCCGGCGAGATCCGCGCCTGCGACGGCTGCCACGGCGTCAACCAGCAGAACCAGGCCGGCAAACCAGCCGCGGCGAACACCGCGCTCGCGCTGCGTGCCCTGCTCGCGCGCTGGCGCGATCGGCAGGTCGACCAGATCTTCGCCAACTCGATGGAGCCGCGCTGACGCGATCCGGGCGGCCCAGGCCGGGTTATATTGAAGACGGCCGCGGCACGAGGATCGCGGCCCGTCTTGCCACCTGGGGGATACCGTCGTGCTTCTGCTGCGACTGCTTCAATTCGCGTTCGTCGTGCTGTTGCTGTACTTCCTTGTCACGCAGTTGACCCTGCCGGCGATCAAGGGAACACGCTTGTTCCCGATGTTCGATGCGCGCCGGCGCGCGGCGCTGGACAAACTGAATCGCGCACGCGAAGCGCGCGAGGTCGAGGAAGTCGAGAAGGAAGCGCAGTCCGCGCGCAAGCCGCACACGGGAGACGACGATGTTTAACATGCGCAATCTTGCACTGGTCGCGTCGGCGATCGCTGCCGTATTCGTGATCGCGATGGCCGGCGAGCTGGTCGAGCACCTCGACGCCCAGGAAATCATGGTGATCCAGTCGGTGAACGGCAACCTCACCGTGTACGACACGCCGGGCTACCACCCGCAATGGTTCGGCAAGGTGACCAAGTACGCGCGCCGCGCGTCCTACGATTTCGAGGCGCCGATCCGCTTCAACGACGGCGCGCAGGCGAAGATGCACGGCTCGATCCAGTTCGAAATCCCGACCGATGCGCAGACCCTGATCATGCTGCATTCCAAGTACGGCAGCGCGCAGACGCTGCAGAGCCAGCTGGTCGAGCGCGTAATCGACAAGTCGATCTTCATGTCCGGCCCGCTGATGTCCTCGAAGGAATCGTATGCCGAGAAGCGCAACTCGCTGATCACCTACGTCGAGGACCAGATCACGCACGGCACCTACCAGACGCGCCAGCACGACATGAAGACGAACGATCCGATCACCGGCGTCGAGAAGACGATCACCGCGGTCGAGATCGTCGCTGACGACAAGGGCATGCCCAAGCGCCAGGAAGATCCGGTGCTGACGCCGTTCGGCATCAAGACCTTCAACTTCACGATCAGCGAAGTCAACTACGACGCAACCGTCGAGGCGCAGATCAAGGGCCAGCAGCAGATCACGATGGACGTGCAGACCGCGATCGCGACCGCGAAGAAGGCGGAGCAGCAGGCGATCACGGTCGCGAAGGAAGGCGAAGCGGCCGCGGCGAAGGCGAAGTGGGAGCAGGAAGTCATCAAGGCGAAGGCGGTGGTCGAGGCGCAGCAGGCACTCGAGGTCGCCCAGCTCGACACCAAGAAGGCCGAGCAGGAGAAGGCCGCGAAGATCCTGCGCGCCGAGGGCGAATCGGAATACAAGCGCAAGATCATCAGCGCCGACGGTGCGCTCGAACAGAAGCTCGCCGCCTACAAGGAAGTGCAGGCCGCGTGGGCGCAGGCGTTCGCCGACTACAAGGGCCCGTCGCTGGTGCCGTCGGTGGTCATGGCCGGGCAATCCGGCGGACCCGGTGCGACCGGTGCACAGGCACTCATCGACATGATGAGCGCGAAGACCGCACGCGACCTCGCGCTCGACCTGTCGGTGCCCGCCGGCGCGAAGTAGCGTCGTTCCGTCGAGCACTTCGCGCACGACAGGTTCGCGAAAGGTTTCGTTCATGCAACCGGAATTTTCCGCCTCGGGATTCCGGTCGACGACGCAATGCGACTACCATCCGGTGTTTGCCATCGGGGAGTCGAGCCATGCGCAAGTGCGTGCTCGCTGCGGCGTTCGCCGCAGCCGGGATCGGAACCATCGGCGTTGCACGCGCCGAGAGCGCCACGTCGTGGATCGTGGAGGCCGCCTATCCCGACGTGGCAACGCTGCAACGCGTCGCCACGCGCTACGAGCACCTGATCGTCGACCGCAAGCGCGGCGTGTTGCGCGTCGAGACCGACGAGGCCGGCATTCGCGCACTGGAAGACGACGGACTCGCGGTCAGCATCGACCTCGCCGCGTCGGCGCGCCTCGGTGATTTCTACGCCAGGCTGCAACAAGCGCAGCAAGGCGGCCTCGGCCCCGACTCGATCCCGGGCTTCGCCTGCTTCCGCACGGTCGAGGAAACCTACGCCACGATGGATTCGATGGTGTCGAACCATCCTGACATCACCACGATCGACGCTATCGGCCCGACCTGGAAGAAGACACAGAACGCGGCGCAGGGCTACACCATGCGCGCGCTGCGCATCACCAACCTGGCGACCGCGGCGGGGGATCCGGATCGGCCGAAGATGGTCGTGTTCGGCTCGATCCACGCGCGCGAGTACGCGCCGGCGGAGTTGACCACGCGTTTTGCCGAGTGGCTCGTGAACGGCTACGGCAGCAACCCCGAGGCAACCTGGCTGGTCGACCACAACGATTTCCGCCTCGTGCTCGAAGCGAATCCGGACAGCCGCAAGATCGCCGAAACCGGCGTCTACCAGCGCAAGAACCAGGACAGCGTCACGGCGCCGTGCAGTGGCGCACCGAGCATGTCGTCGCAACCGGGCGTCGACCTCAACCGCAACTTCCCATTCCACTGGAACATCACCGGCGGCCAGGGTTCCAGCGGCACCTTCTGCGACCAGACCTACCGCGGCCCGACCAGGGGTTCGGAGCCGGAGACGCAGAATCTCGTGAACTACGTCGCCGGCAATTGCGACAGCGCCGGCAATTGCAGCGGAGGCGTGTTCCCCGATCGCCGCAATGGACCGATGAATCCACCGAATGTCGGCAGCGACGGCGGCGCGGCCGCGCCGGACGACACGCGCGGCTTCTTCATCGACATCCACAGCAACGCCGCGCTCGTGTTGTGGCCGTGGGGCGACACCACCAGTGCCGCACCGAACGGCCCGGCGATGCGCATCCTCGGTCGGCGCCTGGGCTGGTTCAACGGCTACACGCCGGAGCAGTCCGACTCGCTCTATCCGACCGATGGCACCACCGACGACACCATGTACGGCCTGCTTGGCGTGCCGGGTTTCACGATCGAGACCGACGGCAACGACTTCTTCCAGGACTGCGCCTCGTTCGAAGCGAGCACGGTGCCCGACAACCTCGCCGCACTGCGCTATGCCGCGCGCTCGCTGCATGCGACCTACCAGTTGCCGGCCGGCCCGGACGTTCTCGACATTGCCGCCGGTTCCGACCTCGTCGTCAGCGGTGACCGGCTGGCGGTCTCGGCGCGCATCGACGATACGCGCTTCAACCAGTCGACTGCGGGCGACAGCGTTCCCGGCACGATTCGCAACATCGGCAGCGCGAGCGCGTTCGTCGACACGCTGCCGTGGGACGCGGGCGCGCTCGCGCACCCGCTCGCCGCGAGCGACGGCACGTTCAACGCGCCGATCGAGAGCGTCGCCGGCGCGATCGACACGAGCGGGCTCGCCGTCGGCGCGCATCTGGTCTACGTGCAGGGCGTCGATGCAGCGGGCAATCACGGCCCCCCGAATGCCGCGATGATCGACATCGTCAACGGCACCGATGTCGGCACGCTCGCCGGCCAGGTCGAGGACCGCACGACCTACGCGCCGCTCGCCGCGACGATCACGCTGTCGAACGCAAGCGAAACGCACATCGCGTCGAGCGACGCGGGTGCCGGCGCGTATCGCGCGCATGCATACCCGGGCAGCTACAGCGTGCACGTCGCCGCGCCGCATCATCTGTCCGAGGATCTGACCGGCGTCGTACTCGCGGCCGGTGCCAGCGTCACGCGCGACGTCGCGCTGTATCCGAACTGCACGGTGCTGTCCGACGACGTCGAAAGCGGCAACCAGGGCTGGACCGCGCAATCGCCGTGGGTCATCCAGAGCAACCTCGGCGGCAACGCGACGCACGCCTGGAACACGCCGAACTATGGCGACAACCTCGACAGCTCGCTGACTTCGGCCAGCCACAATCTCGCCGGTTATGCCGACCTGGCCCTCGATTTCACCGACCGCTGCGCGACCGAGAGCGGCTGGGACTATGGCCACGTCGAGTTCAGCACGAATGGGGGATCGAGCTGGACCTCGTTGTACTCGTGCAGCGGCCAGAGCAGCTGGCAGTCGCATCACCTCGACTTGCCGGCCGCGGCAAACGGCGCGACCGCGTTCAAGCTGCGTTTCCGCCTGAGCAGCGACACCAACACCAATGACGCCGGCTGGGCGATCGACAACATCCGCATCGAAGCCGGTGGCGCCGCGTGTCGCGCGCAGCAGCCACCGGACGACCGCATCTTCGCCGACAGCTTCGACTGATCCGGGCGGAAGCCGCGACCAACCTCGGTCGCCCCGGACCGCACGCTCTCGCGGCGCCGGCTTTCGTCTATGCTCGGCGCTCTCGTGAATCGGAGCGCCCTCGCATGAAGAACCGCATCGCCGCCGCACTCGCGGCCAGCCTGTTCGTCGCCGGCATCGGCATCGGCTACGCCGCCCAGAAGGTCGCGCCGCAGGTGTTCCACGGCAAGTCCAAGGAAGACGCCGCGAGAGCCCTGCTCGACGTCGCGCGCGTGCAGGCCGGCGACGGCAGCTGGGAACGCATCGCGATCGGTCGCGTGCTCTACCTCGGTGGCCACAAGCAGGAAGGCCAGGCCGTTTTCGACGCGATGCTCGCCGGCAAGCACGAGGACAGCGACGAGTTCCGCATCGCGCGCGTGTACCGCGAGGCCGGCGAATGGGCGAAGGCGAAACCGCTGTTCGACCGCTTCGTCGCCAACAATCCGAAGGACGAAAAAGGCCTTGCCGAAGTCGGCGCGTTCTACCTGCTCAACGGCGATCGCGATGCCGCGGAGAAGCTGTTCGACCGTTCGTTCGCGATTTCGGCCGAAATCTGGGCGACTGTCGGCGCCGCCGGCGCCTATCTCGGCGTCGTGCCGGAGGAATAGCGGGACCGGCTGACCGACCGTTGCGGCGGTCGGGCAGTCCCGCGCACCACGACGCCAACCTTTCGGCGTCATTCGGGTACCTACGCCGTAGCGATACGCCGCAGCCACCCGGAGTCTTCATGTTCACCCGCATCCTGATCGCGTTCCTCCTCCTCGCCTGCCTCGCCGTTCCGGCCACGGCAGCCACCTTCAACGTGTCCGTGACGAGCAATCGCTTCGTGCCCTCGTCGCTGACGATCCATGTCGGCGACACGGTCACGTTCACGAATGCGGGCGGCTTCCACAACGTCGTCGCGGACAACGGGTCGTTCCGCTGCGCACGCGGCTGCGATGGCGTCGCCGGTGGCGACGGCACCCCGAGCGCCTCGGCCTGGAGCAACTCCATCACGTTCAACACCGCTGGTGGCGTCGGCTATCGCTGCGAAGTACATGCCGGCATGGGCATGGTCGGGTCGATCGAGGTCGAGGACGCGCCGGCAAGCACGTTCAATCCCAACCAGCACGGCCTCAGCGGCTCGTGGGCGAATGCCGCGACCGATTCGCAGGGTGTGGTCCTGACCGTGTGGCCCGACCTCGTCGCGCCCGGCCGCGGCTCGCTGTTCGGCGGCTGGTTCACCTACGACGTCAGCGCCGCCGGCGGCCAGCGCTGGTACACCGTGCAGGGCGACGTCAGCAGCAACGACGACAGCGCGACCATGCCGATCTACCAGACCCAGGGCGGAGCGTTCGACAGCAACCAGGCCAGCAGCACCGCTGCGGTCGGCCAGGCGGTCATGCACTTCGACGACTGCACCCACGGCTCGCTCGCCTACACCTTCAGCGACGGCAGCGGCCGCAGCGGCACGATTCCGCTGACGCGCCTGCTCGCCAACGTCAACTGCTCCGCCGACGGCACCAATACCGGTGGCGGCGCCTACCTGCGCTCCGGCGCATGGGCCGATCTCGGCACCAGCGGACAGGGCCTGGTGATGGACTTCAATCCACCGCAAGGCGTCTTCTTCGCCGCCTGGTACACCTTCCTCGCCAATGCCGGCCAGAACGCCGGTGGCGCCGGCCAGCACTGGTACACGCTGCAGGCCGCGATCCCGGCGGGCTTCTCCACGCTGACCAACGTCGGCATCTTCGAGAGCACCGGCGGCGTGTTCGACCAGCACGCGACCACCACCACCGCGCCCGTCGGCAGCGCCAACCTCACCTGGCAAAGCTGCAGCAGCGCGACGATGACCTACACGTTCACCGCGGGTCCCAATGCGGGCCTCAGCGGAACTCTCGATCTCACCCGGCTCGGTCCGGTACCGGCGGGTTGCACGCTGTAACCTCCATGGCGAGAGGCGACATGCAGCACGACCGCGACGCGGTCGTGCTGCGTCGCCGTCTCAGGCACGCGTCGTGACGATGACCGCCGCCCGCCCGCTGGCGATCAGCGCGCCGGCATGCTCGACGCGGAACGCGTATTGCCAGGAACCTTCGCCACCGAGCAGACGCTCGGCGTGCACGTCGAGCAGGCCAGCGAGATCGTCGACGCGCGCGACGCGCAGATCGACGTCGCGCAGCGATACCAGGTAGCCCGGCGCGGCGGTGCCGCCCGCTGCACGCGCGAGCAGGCCGCCATGCACGGCCATCGCCTGCGCGCCGTACTCGCACAGATGCAGCGCGCGCAGGCGATCGTCGCTGCGCAGCGGATTGTCGATCGCGCCATGCGACTGGGTGCGCGCGTGGATCGACGTCGCATCCCAGGCGACGACCTCGTCGAGCAGGCACATCGATCCCGCGTGCGGGATCAGCTTCGCCCAGTCGGACTTCGGCAACGTCATGCGCCAGGTCCAGCGTGGGCTTGTTCCCGTTGCCCTGCGGGCTCCGCGCGCCCGGTCGGGCCGCTGCCCCGCGCCATCAGGATCGACAGGCAGAAATGGAAACCGACGCCGAGCGCGACGGTGAGGCCGATCGCGCGCAACACCGGCAGCGACGACCATGCCTGCAGGCCGAACACGAGCAGCGCGGACAGAACGCAGACCAGCGTCGCGTGCAGCGTGCGGCGAGCTTCCGCGGCGTCCGCGACCGGTCGCTCGAAGAACAGCGCGTAGTGCAGGCCGAGCCCGGCGGCGAGCGTGACCGCGACGAGGTGGAACAGCGACAACGACAGGCCGCTGCCGCGTTCGGCCACGATCACCAGCAAGGTCGCGAGCGACATCGGCGCGAGCACGTGCCAGGCACGCCGCACGCTGCGCAGCGCGATCACTACGGTCAGCGCAAGCAGCCCCAGCGCGATGCCGAGCGCGCGCAGGATGCGCTCGCGATAGGCGACGACCAGCGATTCGGAAGCGCCCTTGAGGTCAAGCAGGCGCACACGCCCGCCACTCGCGTCGGCAAAGCGCGCGAGCGCCTCGGCATCATGCACGCCGGACAGCGTCGCGAGCCCGAGCCAGCCGTCGCTGCGCGACACCAGCATCGAGGCAAGACGTCCGCCAAGCGGCGACTTTGCGAACTCCGCCGCGCCGAGCGGTGCGAGGCCGCGCGCGGTTTCGACATCGGCGAGGAATGGATCGAACAGGCCGTTGCGGAACGGCAGGCCACGCTCCGCTTCGGCGAGCGCGGCCGCGAGCATCGCGCGATCGGGCAACTTGACCTGACGCGCGCGCTGCGTCGCGAGGCTCGGCAGGTAGCGGCTCGGCAATTCGGCCGCATCGAGCGCGCCGGCGTGCACCAGCTCGGCGACGCGCGCTTCGAGCGATTCGGACAACGCGAGCACGCCGTCCGCGTCGGGTGCGCCCAGCACCAGCAGGTAGCGCACATCCGGCGCACCGAGTTCGCCGCGCAGCTTCGCATCGCGCAGCAGCAGGTCCTGCGGCACCGGCGTGAGGGCGGCGAGATCGTTCTCCCACATCGGCCCGGGTGCGCGCCACAGCACGACCAGTCCGAGTGCCGCGAGCAGCCATGGCAACCAGCGCGGTCGCGGCAGCGCGTCGAGCGCCCGCGCGGCGCGTGCGAGGCCGGGCGTTTCGGCGACGTCGCGGAAACGTATGGGCAACACGCGCGGCAACAGGTATCGCGTGGTAAGGCCAGCGGCGAGCAGGCCGGCAATGGTGAACACCGCAAGCTGCTGCAGGCCGCTCACCCCGGAGGCGAAGAACGCGAGATAGGCGATCGCGGCCGAGGCGATCGCGGTGGCGAGCAGCGGCCAGAGTGCGCGCACGCTTGCGAGCGCGTCCTCGCCGGCACGCCGATGGCTGAGCACGCGGATCGGATATTCCTGCGCGACGCCGAGCAGGGTGAAGCCGAATGCAAGCGTGATGCCGTGCGCGCTGCCGAACCCGAGCGCCAGCGCGGCGGCGCCGGCGAGACCGCCGCTCAACACCGGCAGGCCGGCGAGCAGCAACGACGGCAGGCTCCGGTAGGCGAACAGCAGCAGCAGCACGAAGCCGAGCGTGCTGATCGCACCGATGCGATCTGCCTCGGCGCGAGTCTGCGCATTGATGAGCACGGTGAACCAGCCCGGTCCGCTGATCGTCAGCTTCGCCGCGTCGGCCCCAGGCAGCGCCCGGAATGCCGTCTGCAAGGCATCGATCGCGGCGCCCTGCGCCGCCGGATCGAAACCGGCGCCGCGGGTCTGCGCAAGCAGCAAAGCGGCGCCGTCGGACGAGAACCAGACGCCGTCGCGCAACGTGGGTTGCTTTGGCGGCGACCAGCGTTCCGCAAGCGCCAACGTCTCCAGGGTCGGATCACGCGGCAGCAACGGTTTCAGCAGGGCCGCCGCTGGCGACGCGAGATCCTCGACGCGCTGATCGAGTTGCTCGGCGAGGTAAGCGGCATCGAGTGCATGCGTGTCGAGTGTCGGTGACAGCAGCCAACGGTATGGCAGCAGCGTTTCGTCCAGTGTGGACGGGTCGAATGCACCGTTGATCGCCTGCTCGAAATGCGCGTCGGCGTGCAGCGCTGCCACCAGTCCGCGGCTGAGTTCGGCCCGTTGCGTTTCCGGCCCGCCCTCGATCGCGAGCAGCAACAGGCGCGAACCCGGTCCCTCGCCGATCTGCTCCATCAGCAGTTGCTGGTCCGGCGTCCGCGGCGGCGGCATGAAACTGCGCAGGTCGGTGCTGATGCGCAGCGAATGAAATGCGAACGCCGCGAGCGCGGCGAGTGCGAGCAGCCACGCGGCGAGCAATGACCAGCGGCCGAGGCGTGGCGTCACGCGCTGCCCTCGTGCCGCAGGAGCGGCTTCTGCCGTGATGGCCTGCTGGAGGGCTGAGGAACCCGGGAAGCGTCGATGCTCATTTCGCTTCGATGCCGCGGCACAGCGCATCGACCTGGGGTTGCGATACCTGCACCGCGAGCTTGGCCGCGGCGAGGCGGTCGACCAGCAGCACGCTGACATCGCCGTCCGCTTCCTCGGTGCGGAAGCACAGCGGCGTGTCGCCGCTGCCGTCGACGGTGATCGCGCGGACGCGACGTGCAAGGCGTGCGTCGCGCGGCGTCAGCACCAGTCGCCACGCACCCATGCGGCCGCTCGCGGCGAGCGTGAAGTCGCGCGCGAGCGCGGCCGCGTCGCCACCGAGCAGGGCGGCGAAGCCACGCAGGAATCCCTCGAGTTCTGGCGCCTGGCCGAGCGAGAACGTGCGAGGTGCGCGCGAACCGCGCTGCACGCTCGCCTCGCCGTTGGCGACTTTCGTCTGCTCCCGGTACGGCGCGTCGACGCGCTTGCCGAGCTGGCCGGGGCCGAGATATTCGAGTTCGCCGTGCAGGATCAGCGGGCGTTCGAGCAGGCCCGAGAACCGCACTTCGGCATAGGCGGTGCGCGCCGGCGCCTCGCGCTTGAGCGCGGCGACGAGCGTTGCGGCATCCAGCGCCGTTTCAGGCGAGGTCGCGCGCGACGGCGACGGCAGGCACAGCGCGCCGGCCAGCAGCAGGCTCCACGCCGCGCCCTTCGAGATTCCAGAAGTCATGCCAGTTGAACCAGTTGTAGGGATCCTGCCGCACATGGTGTTCGAGCCGCTCCGCATAGCGCTGCACCACCGCGCGCAGGCCGGCCTCGCGCTCGCGCCGCGGCAACACGAGTTCGTCCGCAAGCGGCTCGAAGTACAAATCGTAGCGGTTGCCGCCGCGATACATGCCAAGGCACAGCACGATCGGCACCTTGAGGATCGCGCCAAGCAGGAACGGCGCGGTCGGGAACGGCGCCGGCGCGCCGAGGAAATCGGCGAGCAGGGTCGCCTCGTGTTCGCGCGCGCGATCGGCGAGCAGGGTCGCGAGTGCGCCACCGGCGAGCGCTTCGGACAACGCCAGCACGATCTCGGTGCCGGGGCGCGACGCATCGATGACGTTGCGGCCGATTTCCGGGTTCAGCGCGTGCAGCAGCTGGGTCAGCGCCGGGGTCTTCTGCGTGTCGAGCACGACGCGCACCTGGACGTCGGGGCGCTCGGCGGCGGCCACGCGCAGCACCTCGAAGCTGCCGACGTGGGCGCCGAGCAGGAGCACGCCGCGGTCCGCGCGCATGCGCGAGGTCAGCTCGTCGAGGCCATGCACGCGCACGTCGAAGCGCGCATGGCGTTCCGCGAGCAGGAACACGCGGTCGAGGATCGTGCCGGCGAAGCGGTGGATGTGGCGCAACACCTGCCACGCGTTCGCGCGCCGGCCGGTCGCGCGTTCGAGGAACGCATACGAGACGCGCCGCTCGTACGGACGACGGAAGTAGAAGTACAAGGTGATCGGCAACAGGCAAAGGCGCGCGACGCCACGTCCGCACTTGAGGCCGATCGTGCGGATCAACCAGATCGCGAAGCGGCCGCCGCCCTCGCGCCGCTTGCTCCAGTGTTCGCTCATGCGAGCTCCGCCTCGCCGCTGAGGAGTGGCTGGCCGGCACGCTCGATGCGGAAGCGCGCACGCTGGTCGTCGCGCTCGATCGACAGCTCGGCGTCCTCGCAGGGCAGCAGCGGCGCATGGAATTTGACCACGCGAATGCGCGCGATCGTCCCGCCGGCATCACGCGCGAGCGCCTGGGCGACGCGGTCGAGCAGGACCACGCCGGGTACGACCGGATTGCCGGGGAAGTGCCCGGGCAGGCTCGGGTGGTCCACCTCGATGCGGATGCGCGCGCTCATCGTGGACTCTGCGTGGCGTCGGCGGCGAGGCTGTGCAGCAGGGCCGGCCAGCGCTGCACGACCCGCGCGATGAAGTGCGGCAACGAAGGATGTTCGATCCCGCGCAGGTGCCAGCGGCGGAATGCGTATTCGATCACCAGCACCAGCGGCACCAGCGCATAGCCGCCGACATGCAGATACAGGCGCCAGCCCGGCAGCGCGAACAACGCCGGCAGCGGCCAGCCGAACGCGGCGAACAGGCCACCCGGCGCGAGGCAGAAGATCACGCCGAGCAAACACGCCTGCAGGCCGAGCAGCACCGCCCAGACCCGGGTCAGGTTGCGCGCATAGGCGGCGACGCCCGGCAGCGCGAGCCGATCGCGCCCTTCGAGGATCGCGATGAAGCGAGCAATCAAGGGCTCGCGCCCGCGGCGCAGCGTGCCGGCGAACAGGACGCACAACGCTGCATTGACGAGGATCGGCAGCGCGTCGAGCGCAAGCAGTCCTTCGCCGCTCGCTGCAAGCAGCCCGAGCGCAAGCGTGGCAGCCGCAACGACACCCCAGGCGGCGACGCTGCGCCGGCGCAGTGCCGGCGACAGCAGCGCTCCGACCAGCACGAGCAGCGCGAATGCGGCGAGCCAGCCGAATCCGCCGGACGATGCCCACGTCGCCAGCACGAAGTAGGCGAGCACGCCGGCTATGAGCACGCGCGAGCGTCGCTTCGACGGCGTGCTCGGATCGGCGGGTGCGGGGAGTGTCACGGAATTCAACGGGCGAAAGCCGAGGGTGTTCGGGAAGCAGCGGAAATGTACCATGCACGCGCCGCGTCTATGCGATGTGCGGCTCCCCGCCCGCGTCCGTGGCGCGGGTTTTCCCGGAATGGCGCGAGGAGTCCGCAGTGCAGGCGACGGAAAATGCGATCGAGTGCGACGTGCTGGTGGTCGGTGGGGGTCCGGGCGGTTCGACCGCGGCGACCCTGCTGTGCAAGCAGGGCCTGCGCGTGGTGCAGCTGGAGAAGGATCGCCATCCGCGCTTCCACATCGGCGAGTCGCTGCTGCCGGCGAACCTGCCGATCCTCGACGCGCTCGGCGTGATGGACAAGGTGCGCGCCCTCGGCGTGCTGAAGCTCGGCGCGGATTTCCCGTCGCAGGACGGCAACTACCAGACCTTCCACTTCCGCCGCTCGCTCGGCAGCACACCGCCGCACGCGTTCCAGGTCAAGCGCGAGGAATTCGACCAGATGCTGTTCGAGCACGCGCGCGCCAGCGGCGTCGACGCGCGCGAGAACGTCAAGGTCGAGAAGGTGGATCTCGGCGGGGTCGGCCAGGTCGTCGCACACGCCAAGGACGCAGCCGGCGCGGCGCTGACGATACGCGCGAAGTATCTGGTCGACGCAAGCGGGCGCGACACCCTGCTCGGCAACGCGCTCAAGCTCAAGCGCAAGAACGACGCGCACCAGAGCGCGGCGATCTTCGCCCACTTCACGGGAGTGGAGGCGCGCCCGGGCGACGACGCCGGCAACATCAGCATCTACAACTTCGAGCACGGCTGGTGCTGGTTCATCCCGCTGCGCGAAGGCGTCATGAGCATCGGCTGCGTGTGCCGCCCCGAATACCTCAAGCAGCGCCGCGGTCGCAACGAGGAGTTCCTGCTGGCGACGCTCGCGTCGATGCCCGATGCACAGCGCCGCATGCAACAGGCGCGGATCGTTTCGGACGTGCGCGTGACCGGCAACTATTCCTACACGTGCGAGCGCATGCACGGGCCGGGCTGGGTCATGGTCGGCGACGCGTGGGCCTTCGTCGACCCGGTGTTTTCGTCGGGCGTCTACCTCGCCATGCACAGCGGCAAGCAGGCTGCCGCGCTGGTCGGCGCGATCCTCGAACAGCCGGCGCGTGAAGCCGCTCTGCAGGCCGCGTTCGAGAAGCGCATCCGGCGTGGCGTGCGCGTGTTCTCGTGGTTCATCTACCGCTTCAACTCGCCGGTGATGCGCCACCTGTTCGCGCACCCGGGCAACCAGTGGCAGCTGGAACAGGGCGTGATCTCGATGCTCGCCGGCGACGTGTTCGACAACCCGCTCGTGATGCGCAAGCTGAAGCTGTTCAAGTTCGTCTACGCCTGCTACGGCGTGCGCGACCTGCGCCGCTGGCTCGGCGAGCTGCTCGAGCGGAGGCGTCAGGCGAAGGTCGCATTCAGCGGCGGCAATACGCCGGTGGATCCGGCGTGAAGCCTGTTCAGACCCGCGGGCGAGTTCGGAAGAGTCGCGATTGCGCGCACCCGGCGCGCTGTTCGGAACCTCGAATCCGCAATCCCTAGTCCCGGCTCTTGTGCTGCTCGATATGCGCGGCCAGTGCGCGCAGGCTGCCGAAGATGTTGCGGTTGTCCGGGTTGTCCGAGCGCAACTGGAATCCGTAGCGCTTCGACACGGCGAGTGCGAGTTCGAGCGCGTCGATCGAGTCGAGGCCGAGGTCGCCGCCGAACAGCTGCGCGTCCGGCGCTATCGCGTCGGGCTTGACCCAGTCGATGTTGAGGCTGTCGACGATCAATCGGGCAAGTTCATTCTCGGCCGGGGTCTGGGCGGTGGCGCTGGCATTCACGTTCATGGGCGTTGGATCGCTCGGACTTTCGGGCGGCAATGGGCCCTCCAGTGTATCATCCGCGCCCCGTTGCGCGGCCCGTGCGCGACTTCCAGGACGCCTGCCGCACCGATGTCGACCGCGCTGAATCCCTCCGCCGCACCCGCGGCGGCGCTCTCGATCCGCTATGAGCACGGCGAACTCGCCGCGCTGCTCGCGGCGGACGACGTGCTGGCGGTGATCGGCTTCGGCAGCTCGGGACCGCGATCGCCCGACCCGCGCGTGCTGCGCGTCGGCCTCGAACCGCTTTCGAAAACCCTGCTCGAAGTCTGGCGCGGCCGCGCGCCGGTGCACAGCGGCCGCGACGGCGAGTTGCGCTGGAGCAGCGACGGCGAACACGTGTACTTCGCGATCGAGCTCGACGAGGCCGCCTGCGGCGGCATCGACGCAGCCGCCGAACAGGCGTATGCCTGCATCGGCACCTTCCTCGCCGCGCGCGAGACGCCACACGTGCTGCGCCTGTGGAACTACCTCGATGCGATCAATCTCGGTGACGGCGACGACGAGCGCTATCGGCGCTTCTGCGACGGTCGCGCGCGCGGCATGAACGCACACGTGCCGACCCGCTATCCGGCGGCAACCGCGATCGGCCGTCACGACGGCGTGCGCACGCTGCAGATCTACGGACTCGCCGCGCGCCATCCGGGCACACCGGTGGAGAACCCGCGCCAGGTCAGTGCTTGGCGCTACCCGCGCCAGTACGGACCGACCGCACCGACATTCGCGCGCGGCATGCGCAGCGGCGTCGACCAATTGCTGATCTCCGGCACCGCGGCCGTGGTCGGGCATGCCTCGCGCCACGCCGGCGATCTCGATGCCCAGCTCGACGAAACGCTGGCGAACCTCGACAGCCTGCTGCAACAGGCCGGCGCCTCCAACGCGGCCCTCGGCACGCGCAGCCTGCTCAAGGCGTACGTGCGGCACGAGGCCGATGCCGCGCATGTCGCCGACGTTCTGCACGCGCGATTGCCGGGACTCGGCGGCCTGCTCCTGCTCGGCGGAGACATCTGCCGCAGCGAGCTGCTGGTCGAGGTCGATGGCGTGCACCAGCTCGATCCCCCGAACCGGTTGCGTTGAGCGGCAGCAAGAGAAGCCGAAACGCCTCGCGACCCTCGACTCCGGCGCCCCGCGCCTGCGCTCAGGGCGAACCGCCTTGCGTGGATCCGCGGTAAACGCCCCCAGACCATTCACGGGCACGCGAGGACCTTACCCAAACCGTTCGCGTTGAGCGCAGCGAGCGAGAGCGAGCGAAGTCGAAACGCCGTCGTCACACCCAACGGCCCCTTCGACTCCGGCCTGCGGCCTGCGCTCAGGGCGAACGGTTTTGGTTCGGCCTGCGCCCGGGGGGAATGGCTTTGGTTCGTTTCCCCTGCGCTCCGGGCCACGCTTGGCGTATCGTTGGCATTCCCTGCGCCGCGCCGGTCACCCATGTCGCTCCTGCCATACACCCGCTTCGCCTGTGCGCTGCTCGGCGCCGTGACTGCCGCCACCGCCGCAGCCGCACCTTTCGCCTATGTGCCGAACCAGAAGAGTGGTTCGATCTCGGTCATCGACACCGCCGGCGACACGCTGGTGCGCACGCTGACCGCGCAAGGCAAGCTGGGCGACCGCGTGCAGGCGATCGACGTCGATGCGCGTGGCACCACGCTGTATGTCGTCGATGCCGGGCACGAACAATTGCTGGCCGTCGATATTGCCACCGACCGCATGCTGCACACGGTCGCGATCGGCGCCGATGCCGAGGGCGTTCGCCTCGCGCCGGATGGCAAGACCCTCGCGGTTTGCGCCGAGGGCCAGCACCAGGTGCTGCTGGTCAACGCCGCGACGTTCACGATCGGCGCACGCATCAAGGTCCGCGGGCGCAACCCCGAACACTGCGAGTTCTCGCCGGACGGCGCGTTCCTCGTCACCAGCAACGAAGGCTCCAGCGACCTCGACGTGATCGACCTCGCCACGCGCAGTTCGATCGACACGATCGCGACCGCCGGCCATCCGCGCGGCGCGGCCTTCCTGCCGCATTCGCAGATGCTCTACGTCGCACAGGAAAGCGCGAACGGCGTCGACCTGATCGACTTCGGCGCGCGCACCAAGGTGCTCACGATCGCCACCGCCGAGCGCGCCGCCGGCGTCAGCGCCGCGCCGAACGGCCAGCGCGTCTACGTTGCCAACGGCAGTGGCAGCGTCAGCGTCATCGACGTCGCAAGCCATGTCGTGATCCGCGAAATCAGCGTCGGCAAACGCCCGTGGAACATGGCGTTGACCCCGGACGGGAAGAAGCTCTACGTCGCCAACGGCCGCTCCAACAGCGTCAGTGTCATCGACACCGGCAAGCTCGCGGTGGTCGCCGAGATTGCGGTCGGCGAGCTGCCGTGGGGCGTGGTTATCCCGTCATCGAAACCGCGAGGAGACTGACCCGATGAAGACCCGCGCCGCCGTCGCGTTCGAAGCCGGCAAGCCCCTGTTGATCGAGCAGGTCGATCTCGAAGGACCACGCGCGGGCGAAGTGCTCGTGCGCATCGTCGCAACCGGCGTCTGCCACACCGACGCGTTCACGCTCTCGGGCGCCGATCCGGAAGGTCTGTTCCCGGTCATCCTCGGCCACGAAGGCGGGGGCATCGTCGAGGAAGTCGGCGCAGGCGTGACTTCGCTCAAGCCCGGCGATCACGTGATCCCGCTGTACACGCCCGAATGCGGCCAGTGCAAATTCTGTCTGTCGGGCAAGACCAATCTCTGCCAGGCGATCCGCGCGACGCAGGGCAAGGGCCTGATGCCCGACGGCAGCTCGCGTTTCTCGCTCAACGGCAAGCCGATCCTGCACTACATGGGCACGAGCACATTCTCCGAGTACACGGTGTTGCCGGAGATCGCACTCGCGAAGATCAACTCCGCGGCGCCGCTCGAGAAGGTCTGCCTGCTCGGCTGCGGCATCACGACCGGCATCGGCGCGGTGCTGAATACCGCGAAGGTCACGCCCGGGTCGAGCGTCGCCGTGTTCGGCCTCGGCGGCATCGGCATGTCGGTGATCCAGGGCGCGGTGATGGCGAAGGCTTCGCGCATCCTCGCGGTCGACACGAACCCCGACAAATTCGTGATGGCGAAGCAGCTCGGCGCGACCGACTGCATCAACCCCAAAGGCTTCAAGGACACGCCGATCCAGCAGGTGATCGTCGAACTCACCGATGGCGGCGTCGACTATTCGTTCGAATGCATCGGCAACGTCAACGTCATGCGTTCGGCACTCGAGTGCTGCCACAAGGGCTGGGGCGAGTCGATCATCATCGGCGTCGCCGGCGCCGGCCAGGAGATATCGACGCGACCGTTCCAGCTGGTGACCGGTCGTGTCTGGCGCGGCTCGGCGTTCGGCGGCGTCAAGGGGCGCTCGCAGTTGCCCGGTTACGTCGATCGCTACATGAGCGGAGAACTCAAGATCGATGAATTCGTGTCGGCGGAACTGCCGCTGGAGCAGATCAATCACGCGTTCGATCTCATGCACGAAGGCAAGGTGATCCGTTCCGTGATTGTTTACTAGTGCGATCCATCCGGGAGCGCCGCGATCTGGCAAGCGCGATCTTCACTGGCGCTGCGACTCCCGGGTGGTCCAACCGCGGCCGTCCTTGGCCGTACTTCTAACCGGGAGGCAATGGTCATGACTGTCTCGATCCATCCATCCGTCGATGGCGGCGTCCGGAAAGGCGACCCGAATTTTGCAGGCGGCACGCTGAGCTGCAAATGTGCAAGCAACCCGGTCACCGTCGAAGTCGGGGCGCAGAGCGCGCACAATCATGTCTGCGGTTGCACGAAGTGCTGGAAGCCGGCTGGCGCGCTGTTCTCGATGGTTGCCGTGGTGCCGCGCGACAAGGTCAGGATCAGCGCGAACGCGGACAAGCTGAAGATCGTCGACGAGAAGGCCGCGATCCAGCGCCACGCATGCAGGGACTGCGGCACGCACATGATCGGCCGCATCGAGAACAAGGCCCATCCGTTCCATGGCCTCGACTTCATCCACACCGAACTGTCGTCCCAGGATGGCTGGTCGGCGCCAGGCTTTGCCGCGTTCGTGTCGTCGATCATCGAATCCGGTGCAGACCCCGGCAACATGGACGCGGTACGCGGCCGCCTCAGGGAACTCGGCCTCGAGCCGTACGACTGCCTCAACCCGCCGCTGATGGACGCGATCGCGACGCACATTGCAAAGGCATCCGGCGCCCTGAAGTCCTGAGCGTTCACGGCGCACGACGGGTGTTCACGCGGTCGCCGGGGGAAAGCGTGCATCGAGCCAATGACGAATCGCGCCGAGAGCGCGCGGCGCGAACGTCTCCTCGATGATCGGGTATTCGTATGCCTCGCCGGTGGTGCAGGTCTGCAGCAGGTGGTTGAGGCCGGCGAGCTCGATCGTCTCGACGTCGCGATGACCGGTAGCGGCGAACGCGCGCGCGATCGCTTCGAGGTTGCCGCACGGCACCTGACGGTCGAGGCTGCCGTTGATCGCCAGCACGGGCATGCGCAACGACGCGAACAGGCGCGCCGGTTCGAGCTGCAACGCGGAGCGGAACCACGCCTCGTTGTAGCGCGCGATCCACGTCTGCGTGCCCAGCGCGCGCATCGAAGCCACCGCGTCGAAGCGCACCGCGCACGCATCGAGTGCCGCGCCGTCGATCAGTGTCGCGTCATCGCGCAACATCGCGAACACGGCGAGAGCGAACGCCCGGTGGCGCTCGATCGCCGCATCGCCGAAGCCGAGCCGGCGCAAGGAATCCCCCTCACGTTCGGCCAGCACGTCGGCGAGCGGTGCGCCGGCTGCCGCCATCGTCACGAGGAAGGCGACCCGCGGCCGTTCGCCGGCGACGATGCTCGCAACGGTGCAACCCATGCTGTGGCCGAGCAGCCCGATCGGCACGCCGGCGAGATTGGCGCGCGTCGACAACCAGTCGAACGCGGCGCGCGTGTCGTCCGCTTCGTCGCGCACCGTGATCGCGGAGCGGTCGCCGGTCGATGCACCGACACCGCGATCGTCCAGGCGCAGGCTTGCGTAGCCGTGGCGCGCGAGATGATCTGCAAGCACGAGGAAGGGCTTGTGGCCGAACACGGTCTCGTCGCGATCCATCGCGCCCGAGCCCGGTACCAGCAGCGCGAGTGCACGCGGCGTTGCGCGAGGCTTCGTCAGCGTGCCGGCAAGGCGACCACCAACGCCCTCGATGAAGACGTCTTCGACTTCGTACGGGAACGGCGCCACGGGAAGTTGCGGTCGCTCCGGCGCGACGGGTGCGGCGACCCCGCGGTGGAACGTGACCGGTCGCACGGCGTTGCCGTCGACGAGCACGCCGGCAAGTTGCCCGCCACCGTCGCTCAGGCGCCCCGCGAACACGCCGAGCGAACGGCTGCGGAAGCGCAGCTCGCCGCCGACCAGCGACACCTCGGTGAACGGCATTCCGCTGCGGTGCAACTGCGGGAAATCCGCGTGTACCGACCAGCCACCGTCTTCCGCGGCATCTACATGCAACACCAGTGCGACGCGGCTGCCGGATACATCCACATGACCGCTCCACGCGCCTTCGATTGCGTGTTCCAGCGGTCCTTCTTTTCGCTCGATCAACGGCATCTCCCGTGCGTGCGCGCGCTGCGCACTGCTCTTTTCACCATAGCAGCGGATCCGCGCCGTGCGACGCCGTCGATGGACGACCGTTCACGCGCTGGCCTACAATGTCTTCACAGGCTCGCGGGGTGCAGATTTCGATCAACCGCGCGGATCGCGTGAAGCGATGCCACACCATCCACAATGAACTCGAGGGCCGCCACGGCGGCCCTTTGCATTTGCGCTCCTCCAGGAATCGAAGCACTGCATGCTCAGCATCGAACAACGCATCGCCGCGGACATCGCCGCGCAACCGGCCCAGGTCAAGGCCGCGGTGGAACTCCTCGACGGCGGCGCGACCGTGCCGTTCATCGCCCGCTACCGCAAGGAAGTCACGGGCGGGCTCGACGACACCCAGTTGCGCCTGCTGGAGGAACGCCTCGGCTACCTGCGCGAACTCGAAGACCGGCGCGCGGCGATCCTCGACAGCATCGCCGAGCAGGGCAAACTCGACGACGCGCTGAAGGCGCAAATCCTCGAAGCCGAGACCAAGGCGCGGCTCGAGGACCTCTACCTGCCGTACAAGCCGAAGCGCCGCACCAAGGCGCAGATCGCGCGCGAGGCCGGGCTCGAACCACTCGCGCTCGGGCTGCGTGATGATCCGACGATCGCGCCCGAGGTGCGTGCAAGCGCGTTCGTCGATGAAGCGAAGGGCGTGCCCGACATCAAGGCCGCGCTCGACGGCGCGCGGCAGATCCTCATGGAGACGACCGCCGAGAACGCGATGCTGCTCGGCGAGCTGCGCGATTCGGTATGGTCGAAGGGACAGATCCGCGCGAAGGTCATCGAAGGCAAGGAAAGCGAAGGCGCGAAGTTCCGCGACTACTTCGACCACGCCGAGGCGATCGCGAAGATTCCCTCGCATCGCCTGCTTGCGCTCATGCGCGCGCGCAACGAAGGCATTCTCGCGCTCGAACTGCTGCCGACCGTCGATCCCGAACAGGGCCACATCGAAGCCGAAGGCCGCGTCGCCGTGCATGCTGGCATCGCGGCGCGCGGCCGCGCGGCAGATGCATGGCTGCTGGAAACCTGTCGCCTGACCTGGCGCGTGAAGCTGCATCTGTCGCTCATGCTCGACCTGTTCGCGCGCGCGCGGGAGGCCGCGGAGGAAGAAGCGATCCGCGTGTTCGGCGACAACCTGAAAGACCTCATGCTCGCCGCGCCGGCAGGGCCGAAGGCGGTCATGGGCCTCGATCCCGGCATCCGTACCGGCGTCAAGGTGGCGGTCGTCGATGCGACCGGCAAACTGCTCGCGACGACGACCGTGTATCCGCACGAACCGCGCCGGCAGTGGGACCAGGCGCTCGCCGAACTGGGCGCGCTGAGCCTGAAGCATGGCGTCGAGCTGATCGCGATCGGCAACGGCACCGCCTCGCGCGAGACCGACAAGCTCGCCGGCGAAATGATCAGGAAGATCGGCGAGCGCGCGAAGATCGCAAAGATCGTCGTCAGCGAGGCCGGCGCGTCGGTGTATTCGGCGTCCGAACTCGCCGCGAAGGAGTTTCCGACGCTTGACGTGAGCCTGCGCGGCGCGGTGTCGATCGCGCGGCGCCTGCAGGATCCACTCGCCGAACTGGTCAAGATCGAGCCGAAGGCGATCGGCGTCGGCCAGTACCAGCACGACGTCAACCAGTCGAAGCTCGCGCGCGCACTCGACGCGCGCGTCGAGGACTGCGTCAACGCGGTCGGCGTCGACGTCAACACCGCCTCCGCGCCGCTGCTCGCGCGCGTCGCCGGCCTGTCGGCGGGCGTGGCCGAGAACATCGTCAAGTTCCGCGACGAGCACGGCGCGTTCGCGACGCGCGCGGCGCTGAAGAAGGTGCCGCGCCTCGGCGACAAGGCGTTCGAACAGAGCGCGGGCTTCCTGCGCATTGCGCACGGCGCCAATCCGCTCGACGCCGGTGGGGTGCATCCGGAAGCGTATCCGGTGGTCGAACGCATCATCGCGGCCTGCGGGCGCGAGGTGAAGCAACTGATCGGCGACGGCGCGTTCCTGCGCACGCTGCGCGCGGAGGACTACACCGACGAGCGCTTCGGCGTGCCGACCGTGCGCGACATCCTCAGGGAACTGGAGAAGCCCGGCCGCGATCCGCGCCCGAGTTTCGTCGCGCCGACATTCGCGGACGGCGTCGAGGACCTCAAGGACCTCGCCGTCGGCATGGTGCTCGAAGGCCGCGTCACCAACGTCGCCGCGTTCGGCGCGTTCGTCGACATCGGCGTGCACCAGGATGGCCTCGTGCACGTGTCGGCGCTGTCGCACACGTTCGTCAAGGATCCGCGCGAAGCGGTCAAGGCCGGCGACATCGTCAAGGTCAAGGTGATGGAGGTGGACCTGCAACGCCAGCGCATCGCGCTCAGCATGCGCCTCGACGATGTGCCGGGCGAGGCGCGCGGCGGCGCGCGCGCTCCGCGTGAAGAACGTGGCGGCAATCCCGGTGGCCGGCGCGAAGCGCCCGCTCGCAAACCGGCCAGCGCACCGGTTGCCGCGAACAACGCGTTCGCGGATGCGTTCGCGCAAGCGCGCAAGAGCTGATCGTACGTCCAGCCTCCGCCGCGTTGCGGCAGAGGCAACTGTGCCTGCTCGTCGCGCGGCAGTTGCGCGGATGGTGCCGCTTATCCGACTCGAACGGATGACCTACCGCTTACAAGGCGGTTGCTCTACCAACTGAGCTAAAGCGGCGTTTGCGGGGCCTAGTGTAGGGCCGGTCGAGCGCGCAGCGCGAGTCCCGCCGTCATGCGCCCACACCGCGACCAACATGACCGCGGGCATACGCGGCGCGCGTCATTCGCACTTCGCAACCTGCATGCGCGCCTCGCCGGCGTTCGCGACGCGGCTGGCGAGGTCGTCCGGCTCGGTGCCGGCGAGCGCGAAGTCGAGCCAGTACACGGGCAGGTCCTCGGTGCGCGCGTTCACTTTCGGGTTCAGGCCGAGGCCGGCGATTTCGGCGCGGCGGCGCTCGGCATTGCCCTGGTCGCGGAACAGTCCGAGCGAAATCGTGTTCTGCTGGTCGCCCGCGGTGACCACGTAGTAGTCGCGCACGCCCTTGGCGGACAGCGTGCGCGCGGTCGCAAGCGCCTGTTCGCGGCTCGGCATCGCCGGCAGGTACACCCAGTAGCCGCGCGTCTGCGTAGCATGTTCCTCGCGCATGCGGATCCGCTTGGTCAGCGGCGTGAGCGCGTTCATCGCCGCGCGCGTGTCGGCCTGGGTCTGGAACGGGCCGTAGCGGCGGCACTGGTCATTGGCGAGATCGGCCGGGCTCTCGGGCGCGCTCGCCAGTTCGGCGTGATCGCCTTCGGCGTTGTCGCGCTCGGCAAGCAGTTCGAGCCGGGGCACGCCGGGATCGGTCGCGGGCGCCTCTTCCGACTGCGGACGGTTCGCGAACAGCAGCCAGCTGGCGCCGCCGATGTTCAGCGCGAGCAGGAGCATGAAAAGGACGCGGATGAACATCGGTTCCCGGTGCGATTCGACGTGCGGAAGGAATGATTCTAGCGAACCCGCGTGCTCTTGCAGCGGCCCGTGGCGCCGTCAGGCCTGCGTGTCGTCGCCGCCGGCGGGCGCCTGCGCCCACAATGCGAGGCCATGCAGCACGAGGTCGTGCACGCGTTCGAGCGGTTCGAGCAAGGTTTCCAGCTCGTCGCCACCGCCGCCGCCGAGCAGCAACGGTGGCGATGCACCGCACCGGCGCGCGACGTTGTCGCGGAAACGGTCGATCGCACCGGCGGCCGCGTAGAGCGAGCCACTGACCACGGCATCGGCGGTCGAGCGCGGCAGCTCGCGCAGGTGGCCGCCGGGCGCGTCGACGCGCGCAGTCGCGGCCAGCAACGCCTTGCGCATCTGCGGTGGACTGGCAACGATCAGGCCGCCAAGATGCTCCCCGGTGGCGTCGATCGCATCGACCGTCAAGGCCGTGCCCGCGCTGACCAGCACCTGCAGGCGCGGCTTGCGCGCATGCGCGGCGGCCAGCGCGAGGAAGCGGTCGACCCCGAGTCGTTGCGGTTCCGCGTAAGCGTTGCGGATGCCGAGCGCGGCCGCCGGGCTGCGCACGAAATGCACGCGACAGTGCAGGCGCTCGCGCACGAACGCTTCGAGCTCCGCTTCGCGCGCGGCCGATACGACACTGGCGACGAACACCGCGTCGATGCCCACGAGTTCGCCCCACTCGCGCCGCAGCTCGACCGCGAGCGGCACGCCGACATGCGCGAAGACGCCGCCGGGGCGCGCCCTGCCATCGACGGCCAAGGCCCATTTGAGCCGCGTGTTGCCGAAGTCGATCAGCAGGTTCATGGGCGCATCCGCAGGCTGACTTCGCCGCTGTCGACGACCTCGTCGCCATCGGCGAACGCGACGCGCAGCGCGCCGCGTGCGTCGATGCCACGCGCGATGCCGCGGCGCCTGTGGCTACCCTGCAGCAACTCGACGTCATGTCCTTGCAGGGCGTCGAGCCGCGCATAGCTCTCGGCGAACGCAGCGAAGCCGCATGCGGCGAAGCGGTCGAGCCCCTCGATCAGATGATCGATGAGCCGCGCCGCCACCTGCACCCGCGAGGGCGCCGCTGCAAGCGTGGCGAGATCGATGCACGCCTGGTCGATCGTCGCGGCGGCCGCGCCAAGGCGCAGGTTGAGACCGACGCCGACGATCGCGTGGCACGGCCCGAGTGCATCGCCGCCGAGTTCGACCAGGATGCCGCCGAGCTTCGCGCCGCGCGCGACCAGATCGTTCGGCCACTTCAGCGCGACCTCGTCGATCGCGCACGCGGCGAGGGCTTCGGCCATCGCCACGCCGACCGCGAGGCTGAGTCCGGCCAGCGAACTCATCGGCCCTTCGAAGCGCTTCAGCACCGACAACGCGATGCCGCCACCGAGCGGCATCCGCCAGGCGCGACCGCGGCGGCCACGCCCGGCGCTCTGCATCTCGGCGAGGCAGACCAGACGGTCGCGCGTATCTTGATCGGCTCGTCGCGAAAGCTCGCTGTTGGTGGAGTCGAGCTGCCAGTGCACGACGAGATCACCGAGGCGCTCGCGCGTGGCCGGGGCGAGCGCCGCGCGCAGGCCCGGCGCGTCGAGCAATTCCACCGGCGCGTGGAGGCGGTAGCCGCTGCCCGGCTGCGCATCGATTTCGACCCCGGCCTCGCGCAGGCGCTCGACCTGCTTCCAGACCGCGGCACGCGTGACGCCCAGGCGCTCGGCCAGCTCGATGCCGGATACCGCAGGTCGCAGGCACAGCTCGGCCAGCACGGCGCGAGCGCCCGTCGCGGAATCGGCTGGGTCGGTGGAAGGGAGAATGCGGGTTTTTCGTTCAGCCACGGTCGAAAGGCAGGAATCGGGGACGATGCCGCAGTGTAGCCGCGGCGCGGCGGCTCGACGGCGACGCTGTCCGCGAAGTGTCCGCGGGTGTCCGGCGGACAGGCAGCGACCGCGTGCGGCCCTTGCCGCACCGTGCCGGAAGTCATTGGCACAGGTCGTGCTTCCTCGACAACGGACCGGCTGGAGTCGGGACCCGGATCATGCGAGCATGGCGGCCTTCCTCGGCCGCTCACGCCAGGAAAACAGCCATGAACAAGACCGCCCTCCTCCTCGTCGTCCTCCTCGGCACGACCGCGAGCGCCTCCGCACTCGCGCAGGGCGCGTCGTTGCGCGGCGCCGGCCTGCTCGCTCTGGACACGACCGAATCGCACGCCAACGCCGTCGTCGAGATGATCGACAGCGGCGGCGGCTCGACCGGCGCGCGCGCGTTGCGCGGCAGCGATGCATCACCACGCGCACGCGGCGACGCCGAGCGCGTTGCGCCCGTGCCGGATCCGCTGCCGGAAAAACTGATCGGCGATCCCGCCGCACCCGCCGCCGCCACCCCGAAGCGCCCGACCTATCGCTGGCAATCCCTGGTCCCCGGCGCAATCAAGTGAGTCCAGGATGAACTCATCCCGTGCAGTACCGGGATGTGCGCCGACACGGGCTCCAGTTCCATTGATGAATGAACGCATCCCGTGCAGGTCAGGGATGCACGCCGACACGCGATCCAGCCTGGATCGAACCTTCATCCGTCGACCGTCGCCATGCTGGCGCACGTCGGTGCGTCCACAGGCTTTTGATGCGCACATGGCTTGAGCGCTTCCAGCGTGCGCTGCAGCCTTCACCGCGCATCGGCGACGCCGATTGGCACTCGCTGTGCGGGTGTTCGCTGTTGTTCGGTCGCCTCGACGACGGACAACGCGCGGCACTGCGCGCGCTGGCGGAACGGTTCCTCGCCAGCAAGCGCTTCAGCGCGGCCGGCGGCCACGTCCTCGAACCGGGCCATTGCCTCGCGATCGCCGCCCTCGCCTGCCTGCCGGTGCTGCGCATCGGTTTCGGCGCGCTGGCAGGCTGGCGCGAGGTGATCGTCTATCCGGGCGAATTCCGCGTGAAGCGCGAGCACCACGACGAGCACAGCGGCGTCGTCACCGAGGGCGAGGAAGACCTCATCGGCGAGGCGTGGGAACGCGGCCCGCTGGTGCTTTCGTGGGCCGACGTCGCAACCGATCTCGCTCATCCGTTCGACGGGTTCAACGTCGTCGTGCACGAGATCGCGCACAAGCTCGACCTGCTCGACGGGGCAATGAACGGCGTGCCGCAGCTGCCGCCGTCGCTCGCGCGGCGTGAATGGATCGCGACGATGCAGGCCGGCTACGACCGGCTGGTGCGCGCGGTCGAGCGCGGCCGCGACACCTTCATCGATCCGTATGCAGCCGAGAGCGCCGATGAATTCTTTGCGGTGACAAGCGAGCTGCACTTTTCCGATCCGGGCGGGTTCGCCCGCGCCGAGCCGGCAGTAGCCGCCTTGTTGGCGCGCTACTACGACCACCGCTGACGCGCACAGCGCTGCTGGCGGCGGTCGGACAGTGGATGGGCAACCAAAGCCTGTTTCGACTGCGCGGAACTTCGCGCTGCTGCGCTCGACACGAACGGACTCTGGGGGGTGACGGCGCCCGGATCGCATCCGGGGCGCCTTGCTGAACTCCGGTTGCGGTCAGGTGGTCGGACCGGTAGCCTGCCAGGTTGCGTCCCAATTCGCCGCGCGGGCACTGCTCCCGCTACTGCCCTTGCCCATGCCCTCGAATTTCCTTTTGCGCGCGACCGCGCTGATCCTGCTCGCGGCTTCCCCGGCCGCATTCGCCTGCAGCGGCGAACTGCACATCGAGCTGGAGCATGCGGGCGTATATACGCTCGACCATGCCGCGATCGTCGCGGCCCAACCGGGACTCGCCGATTGCGCGGTGGACGACCTGTGGCTGCGCCAGGCCGGCAAGGAGGTTGCGCTGCGCGTCGTCGCCGCGGGTGCGCGGTTTGCCGACGGGGATCACGTCGAATGGATCGGCCAGCCACTGCACGGACCGGAAAGCTGGTACGACCCGTACAGCGTCAACAACGCCTACGTGCTCGGCGCCGCAGCGGGTACGCATGCACGCATGCGCGAGGCCGAGGCGCAGGGAAGCGGACACGCGGCGCTCGAACGCGCGCTGCACCTCGAGCAGGAAAACCTGATGATCCGGCTCGACCAGGAGCAGCAGAAGCCGGGCGAGGAACCCGACGTCTGGCAATGGGCGAAGCTGACCCATGTCGATCCCAGGCCGTTCGAGCTGCGTTTCGATCTCGCCGACCTCGATGTGCGCGGCGGCGAGTCCCGCCTCGTGCTCGCGCTGCGCGGCCTTTCCGCGCTGCAGCCGCCGCCGAAGGACAAAGGCGACAAGCCGGCCGACCACGTGGTCGAACTTGACCTCAATGGCCAGACGCTTGCCCCGCTGCACTGGGACGGGCGCGACGAAGTGCGGCGCGAGTTGCAGGTCGCGACATCGCGCCTGAAGGTGCACGGCAACACGCTCACGCTGCGTGTGCCGAAGCGCGAGCTGCCGTGGGCGGCGACGAGCGATGTCGTCGACGTCGTGATGCTCAACTGGATCGAGGCGCACTATCCCGCCGAGGGCAACCTCGACGCGGACACCACCGCGCTGCGCGTGCGCGCGGATGCGAGTGCGTCGCTGCAACTCGTCGCGCGCGGCAACGATGCGCCCATGCTCTACGGCAGCGATGGGGTGCGCCGTGTTCCACGTGCGCTCGGAGGCGACCGCTACGCGTATGCGCCCGCGGCTGCAGGCGTCGACCTGCTGCCGGCGACCGCAGGCAGCCTGGCCAAACCCCTGTCGCTGCGCGCGGTCACCGGCAGCGAGTGGCGCGAACCGAAGCAGGGCTACGACTACCTGATCGTCGCGCACCCGCGTCTCGTCGATGCGATCCGGCCACTCGCCCGTTTCCACGAAAAGCGCGGGCTGAAGGTCGCATTGCTCGACATCGACGCCGTGTACGACCAGTTCAACCACGGCATCGCCCATCCGCAGGCGATTCGCAACCTGGTCGACACGGCCTATCACCGCTGGCCGTCGAAGCCACGCTTCCTGTTGCTGGTGGGGGATTCGAGTTTCGACATCCGCCATGAAACCTACAACGACCTCGCCTACGCGAAGTGGACCGATCGCGAACTGCTGTTTCCCGGGCATTTCGGCGCCGTACCGGGCGGCGAGTACGAGAACAAGCCGAAGAAGCTGTCGGATCGAAACCTGATCCCGACCTGGCAATTCCCGTCGCCGGAAGGCCAGTCGGCCAGCGACAACTGGTTCGGCGCGGTCAACGGCGACGACTGGCATCCGGTGGTCGCGGTCGGGCGTTTCCCGGTGGTCGAGCCGGCTGAAGTGACGGCGATCGTCGACAAGACGATCGACTACATCACCAAGCCGCAGCTCGGCGCCTGGCGGCGCGACGTGATGTTCATCTCCGACGAGATCGCATCGTTCCAGAAGGCGTCCGACGAGATCGCCGGCGCGCTCGGCAAGGTCGGCTTCCTGGCCGACAAGGTCTATGCAAAGCCCGACGTGACCGAGAACGCGGTGCATCAGCGCGCGATCCACGACGGCATCGACGAAGGTCGCCTGCTGGTGCACTTCATCGGCCACGGCGGGCGCTACATCTGGCGCACCGGTCCACCCGACCTGCGCAAGAACCAGGACCTGTTCACGCTCGATGACGTGTCCAAACTCGGCAATGGCGGACGCCTGCCGATGGTGCTGTCGATGACCTGCTATTCGGCACCGTTCGACAACCCGACCGAAGACTCGATCGGCGAGCGCTTCCTGCGCGAGAAGGACAAGGGCGCGGTCGCGGTGTTCGCCGCGTCGTGGCGCAACACGCCCTCACCCGCGTTCAGCAAGACCATCATCGAGAACCTGCTCGAACCCGGCGCAACGATCGGCGAGGCGATCGTGCGTGCGAAGAACGCATCGCAGGACCGCATTCTGGTCGAGATGTACAACCTGCTCGGCGATCCGGCATTGGTACTCGAACGCCCGCGCGACGCGCTCCTGCTTGCGCTCGACGACGATCGCTGGAACCGCGGCGTGCTGGTCGACCTGAAGCAGGCGCGCTTCGACGGCAAGGTGACGGTCGACTGGCTCGACGCGCGCGGCACGAAACTCGCCTCGTCGAACTACCAGGCGAACGACACGCGTTTCCGCCTGCCGATACCGTCGTTCGGCAAGGACCGCGCGACCCAGTTGCGCATTTACGCGGTTTCTCGGCAGAGCGGGCGCGACGCGGTCGGCGGCCTCGACTTCGGCACGAGCAAGGAGCCGGCGCGCGCGTGGACCGCATCCGCGATCGCGTGGTGGAAGCGCCTCACGCAACCCGCGCCGAAGCGCTCGGAGCGGCGCGAGGACACGATCGCAATCCTCGACTTCGACGGACCCGCGCGCTGAGCAACGAGCGTGCGAGGCGGCGGCGGGACTGGCGCTGCGCGCGCTCGACCCGCCCTGCGTGAAGAACGGCGTCAGAACACGCAGCTGCGCGACAACGCCGGATTCACGGTCGGGACGGTACGCGCGCAGCGCGTGCCACCGGATCGCCAAGCGCATCAATCGTCGTCGGAACCGGCATCGTCGCCGGCCGGCTCGTCCGCGCGCGCGGTATCGATGCCGGCTTGCAGGTCCCTGCTGCCGGCGAAGAAAACACCCGGCTCCTCCGCGCGGGCGATGCGCAGCCAGGGCGGCGCCAGCCGCTGCAGCATCGCCGGCTGGCCGTAGTTCGCGCGCCACTCCGACAGTTTGAGGCTCTGCGTGCCGATGCCGAGCGCAACCAGTGCCGCTACCGCGATCGCCTTCAGCGGCAGGCGCTTGCGACTGAGCGCGCACAGGTGGGCGAAGCAGGTCGCGCCGAGTGCGATCCACGCGCTGACATAGGCGTAGCGCGCCAGCGCAGTCCACGACAGCGCGAATGCGCCGAACTCGCCGAGAGGATCGTACAGGGAGTATGCAAGCAGGCCGGCGGAAGCGATCAGCAGGTGCGTGCCGAATCGCGCATGACCCGCAAACAGGCGCGAGATCGCCGCCCACGCCGATGTCCACAGCAGCGCGACCGCGGCGAGGGCCAACACGCCGGTGAGGTAGCGAACCAGTTTCGGCTCGCCCGTCTCGCCCAGCCACAACTCGAGCACCGCAAGCGCGAGCACGAGCGCGCAACAGGCCAGCGCCGCCGGCCACGGCGAGCGGGCGTGCCGCAGCGGCAGTTCCGGCGCGACCGTGTCGCTGCCGCGATGCAGGCGCAGCTGCGTATGCCCCATGCGCACGATCGTGCCCGGCGCAAGCACGATGCGCGTCTGCGCGCGACGCTCGCCCTCGACATGCAGCCCGTTGATGCTGCCGAGGTCCTCGGCGATCCAGCGACCGTCGGCATCGCGCGCGATGCGCAGGTGGTGCGCGGCGACGTGCGCATCATCCAGCACGATGTCGTTGTCCCAGGCCCGGCCGAGGGTGAACATGTCCGCGCCGACGCGCTGGCGCACGACGTGCTCGCGATGGCGCGACAGCAGCTCGATCCAGATCACTTCGTCCATGCCAGCGCCTCCATGAAACGCCGGCCAAGCGCGAGCGCGTTGTCGTAGCTGATGCCCTGCATCGAGATGCGCGAGACCAGTGCTTCCCGGTCGCGGTCCTGGGTGATCGTGGTCAGCGCGATGTCGTACACGCCGGCGAAATCGCGATACGCGCGCGCGCACCAGATCGCACGCAGCGGCGGCGCGTGCGCGTCGGCGGGCGCGACGAACGATTCGTGGCATTGTGCTCGCGTGTGGCGCTTGCGCGACCACGAGCGCGTCATCGCGGCGGTGCGGTAGTACGGCGTCACGAACGCGGCGAACTGGAACGCGTTGAGTTCGCTGCTGCGCACGTAGGCATACGTGAACTCGGCCGCGCCGCTCTCCATGTCATCGGCGATGAACAGCGAGCTCTGCGTGCTGCAATTGGATCCATCCATGCGCGCGCGCGGCTTGGGCGTCTGTTCGGCGTTGGTCTGCGCCCAGCAGTTGAACCAGGGCGCCTCGCTTTCCGGCGCCTGGTACGGACCGAATGCGGTCATGCGCAGGCCCTTCGCGGCGAGCGCCGCGTAGAAGCCGGCCTGCCAGTCGAGCAGCTGGCGACTGATCTCCTCGCGCGCCTGCGCGACACCGAGCGGCGCACTGCTGCGCGCGCGTTCGAGCAGCGCGGCCGCCTTGCGCGCGGGCACGAGGAAGCTGACCAGTTCGCCGTCGAGGCGCTTGGCGACATTGATGCCGACCACGCGCGTCGAACCATCGACCGCGGGACCGCCGCTCATGCCCGGATTGATCGCGCCGGTGAAATGCACGCGCTCGTTGTAGCTGCGCTCGACCAGGCCGTTCCAGGTGCCTTCGACGATGGTGAAGCCGAGATCGAGCGGGTTGCCCATCGCATACGCGCGCTCGCCGCGCGGAAGCTCGCCGGCGACCGCGCGCGGATCGAACTCGAGGTGCGGCAGGTCCTTGCCGTCGAGACGCACGACCGCGAGATCGTTCGCGATGTCGATCGCGAGCAGGCTGAGCGTGCCTTTGCTGCCATCGGGTCGCGCGAATTCGAGCCGGTAGGTCTTCGGCTCCAGTGCGAACTGCGAAACGACGTGGTAGTTCGTGATCGCGAGGCCGTCCGCGCTGACCAGAAAGCCCGAGCCGATCGACGATTGCCGCCCGGCCGCTTCGACCAGGGTACGGATCTGCAGCAGGCTCGGGCGCGCGTTCGCGTAGATGCGTTCGGCGGTCGCCGACACGTTCGTTTCCGCAGGCGCTTCGGCGGACGGCGTCGGCGCCAGCGCCTGCGCCCTTGCAGTGGCGGCGCCAGCCAGCACGAGCAGGCCGAAACCCAGTCGGATCGGGGTACGCAGCATTGCGGGACGTTCTCCTGGCAGGTCGCTGCAGCCTAGCGCACGAACTCGCGCTCGCGCCATCCTGTCAGGCGGACGCCAGCACTTCGCGATACACCGCAACCGTCGCATCCACGCACGCCGACCAGGTGAACGCGCGTGCATGCTCGACCCCGGCGGCGGCGACGCGCGCGCGCCACGCGGCATCGGTGAGTACTCGCTCGATGCCGTGCTGCAGGGCGCGTTCGTCGAGCGCGTCGACGCACACGGCCAGCTCGCCGTCGCGTCCGCGCACGATCTCCTCCAGCGACGAGCCCTGCGAGGTCAGCACCGGTACGCCGCTCGCGAGCGCCTCCAGCACCGGCAGTCCGAAGCCCTCATACAACGACGGGAATGCGAACGCGTGCGCGCCGGCATACAACAGCGGCAGCTCGGCCTCCTCGACATAGCCGAGTCGACGCACGTCACGACTCCGTTCGAGCGGCTCCAGCGTGCGTTCCAGTTCGGCGTTGCGCCAGCCGCGCGCACCGACCACCACCAGCGGATGGCGCGCACGCAACGGGGCCGGCAAGGCGGCATACGCGCGCGCAAGCCGCGCGAGGTTCTTGCGCGGTTCCTGCGTCGCGACCACCAACAAGTAGGCCTGCCCTTCGAGCCCGTGCCGCGCCAGCACCGCCGCGCATTCGCCGGGCGCGCGTGGGTGGTACGCGGTATCGACGCCGAGCGGCACCACGCGCAGCTTCGCGCGCGGCACGCCGAGCCTTGCGACGATCTCGTCGGCGATGAAGTGCGAATCGGTTAACACCGCGGCGGCCTGTTCGAGCGAGCGCGGCAAGTGGCGATCGAGGAATCGCACGCGCTCGGGCGGATGCGTCTCCGGATGGTTCAGCCACGACAGGTCGTGCACGGTGGTCAAGGCGACGCCATCGAACGGCATCAGCACATAGTTCGGCGTGTGCAGCAACCAGTCGCGCATGCCGCGCGTGTGCAGGCGGAACAGGCCTGCGCGCAGCTGCGTGTACGCTTCCAGCGCGGCGCTCTTGAACGGCACGTGGCGCCGCACCGCGGCAATCGTGCGGTTCGCACCGAGTGCGTGCTCGGGATCGTCGACCCACTGGTAGGCGGAATACAGCTTGAGTGCATCCACCTCCGCGTGCCGCGCCAGCCCGCGCGCGAGCTCGAGCGCATAGCGCCCGATGCCGGTCAGCGGCGCGGTGATCGCATCGACGTTGAAGATGACCTTCACGAAGCTTCGCGTTCGCGGGCGAGGTCGGCTTCCACCATGCGCCGCGCGAGTCCGGCCAGGTCCAGGCTCGGCGCGAAACCGAGGTCGCGGCGCGCCTTCGCCGCATCGCCGACCAGCAGCGGCGCGTCAACCGGGCGGAAGAATGCCGGATCGACGCGCACGCGCACGCGTTCGCGGCCGCGTTCGACGCCGACTTCGTCGAGGCCGTCGCCGAACCAGTCGAGCGTGAGCCCGGCGGCGGCGAACGCGGCGGTCGCGAAGTCGCGGATGCTCGCGGCGTGGCCGGTCGCGAGCACATAGTCGGCTCCGATTTCACGCTCGGCCATCGCGACCATTGCGGCGACGTAATCGGGCGCATAACCGAAGTCGCGCCGCGCATCGAGATTGCCGAGCGCGACCTCGTCGGCGCGACCGAGCGCGATGCGCGCGACCGCGCGGCTGAGCTTGCGCGTGACGAACGCTTCATCGCGCCATTCCGATTCGTGGTTGAACAGGATTGCGCTCGATGCGCGGAGCGCGAAGCTCGCGCGCCAGCCACCGATCGCGGCGTGCGCGAGCAACTTGGACACGCCGTACGGTGACGCCGCCGCCAGCGGCGTCTGCTCGTCCTGCGGCGCCTGTGCTGGCGCGCCGAAGATCTCCGCGCTCGCGGCGAGCACGAAATGCGTGCGCGGCGCATGCAGGCGCACCGCCTCGAGCAGGTTCAGCGTGGCGAGTCCATTGGCAGCAATGCTCGCCTGCGGATCGCGGAACGAATCGGCGACACGCGACTGGCCGGCGCAATGCAGCAGCGCATCGGGTTGCAGCTCCGCCAGCAGGGTGGCACACGCGGCGGCATCAGCCGGATCGAGTGCGACTCGGCGCAGGCGCGCGTCGTCGGCGAGGCCGAGTTCGCACAGGCGCCACGACTCGCCGTCGTGGCCGGGACGATGCGTGCCGATGACCTCGGCCCCTCGTTCGAGGAGACGCGCCGCCAGCAGCGCGCCGTCCTGGCCACTGACGCCGGTGACGAGTGCGCGCCGGATCGGGTTCATGCATCGCCTCCACGAATCGGGGTCGGCGGCAGCAGTGTGCCGGCGGCGAGTGCGGCCGCCGCGCTCGCCGCGAACGGTTGCGCGACCAGCATGACTGGAATGTCGAGCAGGCCGCACAGGATCGCCACCGCGGAGTCCTTGCGCTCGGCGACGACGAGATGTTCGATTGCGTGCAGCTGGAGCCACGCCCACAGCGCTCGATAAGAGGCTTCGGGATCGCGCGCGTTCCAGTCGTTCGCCGCGACGACCCTGCCGCTGGCCAGCAACTCGTTGCGCTTGCCATTCGCGCGCAACTGCCACACCTCGACGTCGTCCCAGCGAGGCGCGTCGTCGCCGACCCACAGGAGGCGCGCCTTCGGCGCCGCCTCGGCGCGCGCATCCGCATATGTGCGGCGCACGCGCCAGTCGAGCACCAGGCGTTCATACGAGTGCAGGCTGGCGCCGACATCCGCCTCGTAGCGTGGCCAGCGTTTGCGCAGCACCGCCATGCCGGCGCGGCCGAGCACGGCACGGCGCTCGTCGCCGAAGCTTGCGCTGCGTGCATGGCGCACGAACACGTTGCTGGCAATCACGTGGTGCATGCCGCGCGCGGCGGCGCGCTGGCACCAGTCGTTTTCCTCGCCGTAGCCTTGCGGGAACGCCGCTTCATCGAACGCGCCGACCGCGTCGAGCGCGTCGCGACGCAGGTACATGCAGAAACCGTTGCCGGTCGGCAGGTGTGGATGGACAAGACCGGCGCGCTGCCACAGCGCGCGCGCCGCGCGTTCGGTGTCCCAACCGGCGGGCAAGGCGTTGTACCGCTCGAGCTCGGGCACCGAAAATGCGCCGGCGTTGTCCGACACCGCGGTCGCGCTCGCGATGGCGTCGTCCGCATGCGCCGCCCGGCGCAGCCCGGTGAGCCAGTTCGGCCCGACCTCCGTGTCGGCGTTGAGCAGCACGACATCGGCGCGACCGGCCTCGGCAATGCCGCGGTTGGCGGTCGCGGTGAAGCCGCGATTGGTTTCGTGGTTCAGGACCCGGATACGCGACTGCGCCGCGAAGCGCGCGAGCAGCGGCGCGATCGCAGTGTCGGTACTGGCATCGTCGATCGCGACGATGCGCGCAGTGCCGCTCGTGTGCGCGAGCAGCGCATCGAGGCAACGTTCGACCAGTGGGGCGGCGTTGTACACCGGCACGACAACCACGACTTCGCGTGCCGCGATGTCGGTGCCGAACGGCAGCAGGCGCGACGCCGCAAGCGGCTCGATCGCCGCGTTGTTCGCGCGCGCCGATGCAGGGGCGAGCCCGGCCTTGCCGAACCCGAGGCGCACCGGCGTCGCCGCGAGCGCCGCGCCGTCGCGCGTGCGGCGCGGCAACAGGATCGCGGATGGCGTGCCGGATGGCGAGAACGGGAAGGTGCAGCGCGCCTGTCCGTTCGCGTCGGGTGCGATGTCCGCGAAATGGCAGCCGTCGAGTTCGAGGGCAATCGTCGTGAGCGCCGCAGGGGTGCATGCAAGGCGCAGCTCGCGGCCATCCCACGCGGCGTCGAGCAGTGGCTCGTGCAGCACGATCGGAGGCCGTCGCAGGAAGCCGAACATCTCAGGCCACGCCCGCGGGAGGCGACGGCGTCGCCTGCAGGATGCTGCGATCGGCGATCGCGGCGTGCAGCGCGCGCTGGCCGGGGGAAAGCTCCGCCGCGCGCGCGTGCGGCTCGCGTATCGGCGCATCGATCCACGCATGCAGCACGTCGGCCGATGGCATGTGCACGCGATCGATGCCAAGTGCGTGCAGCTCGTCGTGCAGGGCCTGGGTGGTCGCCTGCGGCTGCGCGCACAGTGCGTTGTAGTCGACGAGCACGCGCGGCCAGCCGCGGCTCGCCTCGAACGCCTCACGCGTGTAGCGCTCCCACAACGCAAGCGCCTCGCCCGCCGCGAAGCCGTCGCGCGCGGCGAGCGAGGCCGCGACCGCATGCGGGTCGCGCACGACATGCACGAACAGCGGCCGCGTCAGCAGCGGCAGCAGTTCGCGCGCGAGCAGGCACAGGCGTGGGTCCTTGAACAGCCACGGTCGCTGCGCGTCGAATTCGTCGATGAGCGCCGCGACTTCGCGGCGGAACGCATCGACCGCGGCGGGCGGCGCGCCCGCCGGCGGCGAACGCCAGTCACCGCGCGCGGCCGCGAGCCGGCGCACGCAGGCCATGTGCAGGCGTCCGGATTCGTAGTGGCCCTTCGGGTTGTCCGGGCCGACCAGCAGATCGTTTTCGGGACCGACCGACACGCCCATGCGCGCGAGCAGTCCCGCGACACTGGAAGTGCCGGAGCGGTGCATGCCGAGCACGACGATCTGCCCGCTCGCGGGTCGCGCGAGGTCGAGCGGTCGATGCGCAGGCGGCGGCGCGCACGGCGCCGGCAGCGCCGCGAGGTCGCCGATGATCTGCGCAAGACGATCCGCACTCGCTTCGACATCGTGCGCGCGCGCGAACGCTTCGGCGCGTGCGCGCGCGTCGCCGTCATCGCTGCGGAGGCGCGCTGTACGCAAGGCGGAGACGAGCGCATCGTGATCGGGTTCGGCCCAGCCGAGGCCGGGATGTCGCGGATCGTCGCCACGCTTCGCCGCAACGGCGATGCCGTGCGCGCGCGCGAGTGCGCCCTGGCTGCCGAAGTCGGTCGCGACCAGCACGCGGCCGCAGGCGAGCGCATCCGCCGCGTACGGGTCCCAGCCAGCGCCGCGGCGCGCACTCACGTAGATGTCGCCGCTGCACAGCAATTGCGCGCGCTGATGCCAGGGCAGGCCCCAGCCGGCGAGCACGCGGATGCGCGGATCGGCGGCCGTGAACGAGCCCAGCGTCGCGGCGATCGCATCGGCTTCGCGCACCGGCAGGACGACAAGCACCAGTCGCACTCCCGTCTCGGCCCCGAATGCGTCGCGGAACGCGGCGACCAGTCGCTCCGGCGCATCGCGCGCGAAATCCTCGACGACCGCGAGCACGCTGCAGGTCGCGGAAGGATCGCGCACCGAGGGCACGTCGGGATGGCAATAGTCGCGGTCGACGCCAATCGGCAGCAGTTCGATCGGCACCTCGACGCCGGCGGCGCGGAACGCGTCGCGCTGGAACGCATCGGGCACGACGAGCAGATCGAGAGAATGCGCGGCGTCGGCCCATGCCTGCGGCACGCGCTCCCATTCGCCGATGCCGATGCCGATGCGACGACGCCCCTGCGCGCGCGCGAACGCGTCGCCGGGCGCGCAGACGAGGGCGGCATCGGCCGGTTGCGGCCATTGCCGGCGCATCGCCAGTTCGAGTCGCGCATCATCGCCGCTGCCGATTTCCGGCACGAGCGCGGCGTGGCTCATGCGCAGGCCGCGCGCGTCGAGGCGTCGCACGAGCAGGCGCGCGAGATGCGCATGCGCATGCGGCGCGCGCGTCGGCCCCTGCCACAGCACGTTGCCGCGCATGTGCGCGCGCAGGCGCGCCTGCCAGCGCGCCGCGAACGTGGCGCGGCTCTCGGCCCACAGGCGCTGGCGGAAACCGCCGTCGTCGCCGGTCGATCCGTGCTGGTCGTGGCGCAGCGTGACCGCGCCGGCGACCACGCTGGCGATGCCGACGTCGGCAGCGCGCAGGCAGTAGTCGGTGTCCTCGAAGTAGCTGTGGAACGCGTGGTCGAGGAAACCGATGCGTTCGAGGCAGTCGCGCCGCAGGTACGCCAGCGCGAACGCAACCGCCTGCACCCGGCGCAGGCGCGGATACTGGCCGACCTCGCGCTCGACGCGACCGGACTCGGTCTGCTGGCCGTGCAGGTCGTCCGCTTCGATATAGCCGCCGACGTGGTAGACGCGTCCTTCCGCTTCGGGACCGAGCAGGCGGCAGCCGACCACGCCGATGTCCGGCGCTGCATAGGCCGCATCGCGCAGGCGTTGCAGCCAGTCGGCCTGGGTGAAGACGAGATCGTTGTTGAGCAGCACCACGTCGTCGTCGGGCGGCGCGGCGGCGATGCCGGCATTCATGCCGCGCACGAAGCCGAGATTCGACGGCAGGGAGATGACGCGCACGCGCGCGGCGTAGTCGGCGAGGCCGCGCGGCGTTTCGTCGCTGCTGCCGTTGTCGACCACGATCACGTCGGCGGCGAACAGGTCGCTGGCAAGCAGCGAATCGAGGCAACGACGCGTCAGCGGCCACTGGTTCCAGGCCAGCACGATCAGGGTCGCGCGGCGCACGGGTCAGGTTCCGTCGCGCGCGAACAGCAACGCCAGCGCGCGCAGGGTTTCGCCCTGCGCGTACTCGGCGACCGGTGTCGCGAACAAGTCGGTCGCGACGCTGCGATGCATGCACCGCGTGTCGGCGAGCAGCGCGCTCCAGCCTGCCTGCGGCCCGCGCGCGCGGCGCAGCGCGACCAGCAGCGCCGCGCGCGGTGCGAGATCGAGGGTGCGCGCCAGCGCGGCAAGACGATCGGTGTTCATGCCGGCTTCGCCACGTGCAGGTCGCGATGGTAGGCCTCGAACACCTCGTCGCGCGGCCCCTCGAGCACGCTGCGACCGTGCTCGATCCACACCACGCGGTCGCACAGGCGCGCGAGTTCGAGTTCATTGTGACTGACCAGCACGACGGTATGACCCTCGCCCATGCGTGCGCGCAGCGCAGCGCCGGACTTCTGCTGGAACTCGGCGTCGCCGACCGCCAGCACCTCGTCGATCAGCAGCACGTCCGGCTCGACCTGCATCGCGACCGAGAACGCGAGGCGCATGTTCATGCCGGACGAGTACGACGCGATCGGCTGCTCGAAAAAGTCGCCGAGTTCGGAGAATTCGCGGATCGCGTCGAGCCGCTTGACGATCTCGCGCCGGCGCAGGCCGAGCATCAGGCCGGAAAGCACGGCGTTGTCGCGACCGGACAGGTACGGCACGAAACCGAGCGCGAGCGCGAGCAACTGGCATGAAACCGGACCGCGTTTCACGCTGCCGCGGTCGGGCGCGACGATGCCGGCGATCACGCGCAGCAGCGTGCTCTTGCCGGCGCCGTTGCGGCCGATCACGCCAAGCCGTTCGCCACGGCGCAGCGAAAGACTCACGTCCTCGAGCGCCCAATGGCGCTGGCCGGCGATGCTCCGCCCGAAGTTGAAGGCAACACCGACATTGCGAAGTTCGATCAGCGTCTCGCCCATGTCAGCTCGCCAGTTTCGGATAGCGCGGCGCCAGTCGCCTGACGATCGCGGCACCGGCAAAACACACCGCGATCGAGACCAGGCTGACCTTTACCAGCGCGAGCCAGTGCGGCCATGCGCCGTGCATGAGGATGCCGCGCGTCGCATCCATGATCTGCGCCACCGGGTTCAGCGCCAGCCATTCGTTCAACGGCGCCGGCACGTTCGACAGCGAGAACACCACGCCGGACAGGAACATCACGACCGACAGCACCTGCTCGATCACGAAGCGCACGTCCGGCAGCAGCGGCACGATCGCCGAAATCATGAAGCCGATGCCGGCGGCGAACACGAACACGACCAGGAACAGCGGCGGCAGCGCGAAATAGGCGAGGTTCGGCGGATAGCCGCAGCACCAGAGGATCACCAGCAGCAGGGCGAAGATGCACAGGAACTTGACCGTGTCCGACAGCATCGCGACGACCGGAAACACCAGCGGCGGCAGGCGCACCTGGCGCACCAGCCCGAGGTTGCTCCAGATCGCGTAGCCGCCGTGCGTCATGCACGACTTCATCCACTGCCAGACGGTCAGGCCGATCAGCAGTTGCGGCACGTAGTCGGGCCCGCCGCTGTGCAGGATCACGTCGAACACGAACCAGAAGGTCGCCATCATCAGCGCCGGTTCGAGCACCCACCAGACGAGGCCGAGGTAGCTGCGCGCGGTTTCGGCGCGCAGTTCCGCATAGGTGCTGAACAGGACAAGTTCGATCAGATGGAGGCGCATCGGCGGATTGGGTGGAAAGCGCCCGCGAGGATACCGGATTGCGCGGCAATCATCCCGCGCAAAGGCCATCGAGCCAGGGACCGGCGAACGCGAGGAACAGCAACAGCACGGCGAGCACGGCGCCGATGGCGAGGCGCGGCAGTGTCCGTGCGATCGCCGCGTCTGCGTCGCCGCGCTCGCGCGATGCGCACAGGAAGCTCGCCGCGAAACCGCACAGGAACGGCAGCAGCGGAAGCAGGAAGCGCGCCTTGACGTGGATCAGCGCGAACAATGCGAGCTGATAGGCGGCGAACAGCGCAACCAGCACGAACATCCGGTCCGGCCGGCGCCGCCAGGCAGCGATGCCGAACGCCGCTGCCGCGAGGATCAGGGCATGCAGCGCATCGTTCGCAACGGACAGGCCACGCGTGAGCCAGGGTGGCGTGTGGTAGGCCGACAGGTGTCCGGCACACGCGAGGCCGGGCAATTGCGACACCAGTGGCGTCTTGGCGCTGAACAGGCGGAAGTACTGCCGGCCGAACTGGGAAGCCAGCAGGGGCGCCCCGCCGCGCTCCTCGACCAGCGCGCGCACCTTGTCGAGGTAGATCGCATTGCGCTGTTGCGGCGTCGCCCCACTGGCAAGGAATTCGGGCAGGGTCACGCCGCCCATGTCTTCGACGTAGTCACTGCGCCAGCGATCGGTGAGGCCGATCCACAGGTTGTAGATCGAGCTGTCCGCGATCATCGGCTTGCCGTATTCGCGCCAGCCATGCCACAACGCCGGCGCGGTCACGAGGCCGAGGCCGAGCACGAAACCCGCCACGAGGCGCGGGCCCTGGCGCGGGTTTCCGCGCGGCACGAGCGCGAGCAGGAACGCCGGCCAGAACACCGACAGCAGGCTCTTGGCGAGGATCGCGCCGCCGACCGCCGCGCCAGCGGCGAATACGCGCTGGCGCGCGAGCAGGCACAACGCCGCGAGCAACAGCGACAGGTGCAGGGTTTCCGGCCACAGCCAGTGGGCGTACGCGGCGATCGCCGGGTTCAGCAGGAACAGCGCCGCCGCGCCGTTCGCGGCAGCGACGCTGCCACCGAAACGCCGCCAGAAATCACGCAGCAGGCCGGCGCAGGCGATGAACAACGCACTCTGCGCCAGCTGCGCGATCCACACGTGCGCGCCGAACAGCGCGTACAACGCGGCCAGCCACAACGACTGCAACGGCGGCCAGATCGTGCCCTGCATCCACTCGCCGCCGGCGAGGATCCCCAGCGCGCGCGCCTGGTAGCCCTGCTCGTCGCCGACCAGCGCCTTGGCGCCGCCGCCGTAATACGCCAGCCACAACGCACCCTGCGACAGCGCGAACAGCGCGAGGAAGAGCGCCAGCCAGCGGCGACGCGCGACGGTCGGCTTCATCGCACGCCTTTGCCGTCCAGCCTCAGCTGCTTGCGGATGCCGGCGCCGGGGTCGCCGGCGCGGCGGCCGGCGCGCTGCCGACGGCGCGACGCTTGGGCGGCGCGCGGAACGTCGGAGTGAATTTCTCGTGGGCGCCGCTGGTGGTGATGCCTTCGACGTAGTACCAGTATTCCCTGCACGGATCGATCGCGTCGTCGCGATACTCGTACTTGTGCGTCTCGTCCGAGGTGCCGGCGCCGAGGATCGGCTCCTTGGTCAGCTTGGTGAATTCGCCTTTCTCGCTGTCGCCGCGGAACACGTCGAAACCGAAGTTGTTCTGCTCGCTCGCGGTGGTCCAGCGCGCAGTGTTGGCGATGCGCTGGTCGGCCGGCAGCTTCGACTGGTCGCCACACTCGCCTTCGGGTATCTCCTTCGCCGGCGCGGCCGGCGCCGCGTTCTCGCTCGGCTTCGCGGTCGCCTGCGCGTTCGGCGCGGGCGCGGCAGGCGCCTTCGCGGTCGTCGCCGGCTCGGGAGTGGACGGACTGCACGCACACAGCGTGGCGGCGATCAGGGTGGCGACGGCGAGCTGGCGCATGGGGACTCCTCGGAATGGCGCGGCTGGACAATGGGCGGCGTCGGCAACGATAGTCGGCCCATGTACCCACTGGCAACCGGCCCGCGCCAGGCCCCGACGCGCGCACTCCTGCGGGTGTTGCTTGCGCTGTGCGCCCTGTCCAGCAACGCCGCGCGCGCGCTCGACTGGCAGGTCGACGTCACACCCGCGGGCGAACTGTTCCCGGTGCTGCAGTTGTCGCAACCGCCACGCACCGTCGGCGACGGGCTGGTCAGCGTGCACGTGCGTGCCGAGCACGGCTTGCCGGCACGGCTGCGCCTGCGCATCGAGACACCGGGCCTGCGCGCTCCGGCAAGCGTCGAGGTGACGCCGGGCGCAGGCACGACGCGCATCGACCTGCACCCGCGCCTGGACTGGGATGTCGCGGCGTTGCGCGAGCTGCGCTCGCCGCGCCGCCAGACCCTGCTCGCAACCCTCGTGGCGGACGACGGACGCACCGAAGTGCAGCGGGTCGAGGTTCGCCTGCATGCGCTCGACGATGCCCCGTATTACGTGCGCGAGAGCGGCGAACGAGTCGATCTCGGATGGGTCTTCGCCGGCTACGTCGATCCGCACGATCCCGCGGTCGATGACGTGCTGGCGATCGCGCGCACGCTCGCTCCGGACTTCGACAGCGCGCCCGCAGATCGTGCCGCGGACCGCCGCCGCGTCGGCGCGATCTGGGCCGCACTGGAGCAGCACGGCGTGCGCTATGCGGCCGGCGACCCGGCGCTCAGCCGCGGCCCGACCGTCTGGAGCCAGCGCGTGCGTCCACCCTCGGCGAGCTGGCGGGAACGGCGCGCGAGCTGCATCGATGGCAGCGTGCTGATCGCATCGGCGCTCGAACGCATCGGCCTGCGCGCGCTGATCGTGCTCGTGCCCGGCCACGCATTCGTCGGATTCCGCGGCCACGACGGCGCGAGCGAATTCCTCGAGACGACCCTGCTCGGCACGACAGCGGCGCGCAGCGGGGCCGCTTCCACATCCCGGTACGCGGCCGCACTCGCCGCCGGTCGCGCGCGCTGGCGACGGGCCGCGTCGCGCCTCGACGGCCACCACGCGCCCGACTATGCCCTGCTCGATATCGGCAAGGCGCGTGCGTATGGCATCATCGCGATCCCCACGGCGCCCGGCGTCGGCGGCACCGCCCGCGGCGATTAGCGATGCGGGTCGACGCCGTCACCTGTGCGACGCGGCGACCCGAGCGGATTCTGGTGCAGCGTGCAAGTCGAACCCCAGCGCGATTTTCTCGAACGCGTCAAAACGGAAATCCTCGCGGAGGCAGCGCGCCTGCGCGCGAGTACGCCGCTGCCGCGCGTCGATCCTCCGGCCGACGAGACGACGTTTGCGGCCCCGGTCATCGACGGCATCGAACGGCAACGGCTCGACTACGCCATCGAGGAACTGACCGGCAGCGACTACGTCGCGTTCGTCGAGCAGGCATTCCGCGCGGTACTCAAGCGCCCTTCCGACGAAGGCGGCCGCGAGCAGCAGGTGCAACTGCTTGCACAGGGTGCAGCCAAGGCCGAAGTGCTCGGCAACCTGCGCTGGTCGCCGGAGGGTCGGCGCATCGGCGTGCGCGTGCGCGGCCTGCTGCCGCGCTACGCGTTGGCCAAGCTCGGCCGCGTGCGCGGCGTCGGCTTCCTCGTGCAATGGGCCCTCGCGTTCGCGGCACTGCCGTTGCTGCTGCGCCACCAGCGCGCCGCCGACACGCAGGCCGCAGCGCGCCATGGCAGCCTGCTCGCGCGCATCGACGAGCGCGACGGTGGCGTGCAGCACGAGCTGGCGCGGTTGCGCGCGCAACTCGACCCGGTGCTTGCCGCGCATGGAGCCGCCATCGCGACCCACGCCGCCGCGCTTGCTGCACGCGACGAATCGCGCCGCGAGCTTGAACAGCGCCTGCAGGCGCAGCAAGGCGAGCACGCCCGGCTGGTCGATGCGACCTTGCAGGCCACATCCGCACGCCTCGACGGCATGCAGCATCGCGAAGACGGCCTCGGCGAACGCATCCGCCTGATCGACACGGCCTTGCAGGCCACGCACGCGCGCTTCGAAGACATGCAGCGTCGCGAAGATGCACGCCTCGGCGACATGCAGCGTCGCGACGAGGGTCTTGCCGCCGAGATCGCCGAGCTGCGCCAGTACGTGCACGCAATGAACCACTGGACAACGACGCTGCAACGCAGCCTCGACGAGCTCGAACAGGTGGCGCAGGATGCGCGCGGCGAAACCGACGCGCTGTACGCGGCGATCGCCGCCGAAGGCGCCACTGCACGCGCGGCATCGAATGCGACCGCGGCGGCCGCGTTCGCGCGCGACCTGACGCACGGCGCGCGCGTGCTGGATCTCGGCAGCGGCGACGGCAGCTGGCTGCGTGCACTGGCCGCGCTCGGCCTTGCCGGCAACGGGGTCGAACCGAATGCGACGCTCGCGCAGCGGGCGCGCGACGCCGGCGCCGACGTCGCGACCGGTGACGCGTTCGCGCTGCTCGGCCGCGCCGCGGATGCGAGCCTGGACGGTCTCGCGCTCGATGCCGGCCTGCTCGCACACGACGAATTCGCCGTGCTGGAGTTCTCGCGTCATGCACCGCGCGTGCTGAAGCCGCGGGCGCCGCTGCTGCTGCGCTTCGACCTGCCTGCACGCGGCGCGACAGTCGCACCCTTGGCGGACCGCCTCGTGCGTGCGCGCGCGTTGCTGGCGGCGAGCGGGTTTGCCGCGGTCGAGACCCTCGACGGCACGGGCGCGCCCGGCCTGCTTGCCCGCCGCGGGGAGGGCTGAGGCCTCGGCCCGGTCCCGCATGCGCATCGCCGTCCTCGTACCCGGCCTCGCCCCGCACGACGCGGTCAGCAACGACGCCCTCGGCATGACGGCGGCCTTGCGCCGGCTCGGCCACGAGGTCGGCGTGTTCGCGCCGCATGCGCGCGGCGTCGCCGAACCCGCCCTCGCGCCGGACACGATCGAGAACTGGCTGCGCTCGCCTGACGACGTCGTGCTGTACCACTATTGCGTCGGCTGGGATTTTGCGCTCGCGCTGTTCCGCCGCACGCGCGCACGCCGCATCCTGCGTTACCACAACATCACGCCGCCGGAGTTCTTTGCCGGCTGGTCGCCCGGCTACGAGGCTGCATGCATCGAAGGGCGCGCGCAGCTCGATGCCTACGCTGCGCTCGGCTGCGAGCTGTACCTGGGTGATTCCCCCTACAACATCGAGGACTTCACGCGCCGCGGTGTCGACGCTGCGCGGTGCGCGGTGCTCGCACCGTTCCACGAGGTCGAGCAGCTGCTGTCGCTCGCGCCGGACCCCCGTCGCATCCCGGCCGGCAAGCCGCTGCTGCTGATGATCGGTCGCATCTCGCCGAACAAGGGCTATCTCGAACTCGTCGACGCGCTCGCCGCGGTCGTCGCCGGCGGATTGCCGGACGCGCGCCTGCTGATGGTCGGCAAGCTCGACCCGAACCTTGCCAGCTACGGCGAGGCGCTGCGCGCGCGCATCGCCGAGCGCGGCATGCAGGCGCACGTGACCTGGCTGCAGGACGCGAACGGCGCCGAACTGCGCGCGGCCTGTGCGCAGGCGAGCGCGCTCGTGATGCTGAGCCGGCACGAGGGCTTCTGCGTGCCGCTGGTCGAGGCGATGGCGATCGGCACGCCAGTGATTGCACTCGCCTCCAGTGCGATGCCGTCGACGCTCGGTGACGCCGGACTGCTCTGGCCGGAGGACGCCGACGCCTGGGTCATCGCCGCGGCGGTGGCGCGCGTGCATGCGGACGCCGCGTTGCGCACGGCACTGCGCGAGCGCGGCCGCCGGCGCTACGCCGACGTGTTCGCGCCGGAGCGCCTCGTGCAAGGTCTCGCCACGATCCTCGGCGAGCACGGTTTCGCATGAAGGCCGCGATCCTGCTGCCGGTGCTTGCGCGCCACGACGCCGTCGGCAACGACGCGCTCTCGATGGCACGCATCCTGCGCGAACGCGGCATCGACACGCGCGTATTCTGCGACGTCGCGGTCGGCGTCGAGGAACCGACCTGGCGCTGCGACGCGTTGCTCGACTTCGCCGGTGGGCCAGGAGACCTTGTCATCTACCACTTTTCGGTCGGCGCACCGGCCGCGCTCGACATCCTGCGACGCGCGCGCGGCTACCGCGTCGTGCGCTACCACAACATCACCCCACCGGAATTCTTCGTTCCGTATTCGCAAACACACTCAGATGCGTGCCTGGCCGGGCGCGCGGAGATCGAGCCGGTCGCGCGGCTCGGTTGCGAACGCTACCTTGGCGCTTCGCACTACAACCTCGCCGAGCTCGTCGCGGCCGGCGCTCCGGCCGAACGCGGCGCGGTGGTCGCACCGTTCCATCGGGTCGACGACCTGATCGCCGCCGAGGCGGATCTCGACCTGCTCGATCGCCTCGGCGACGGCGCGCGCAACGTGCTGATGGTCGGCCGCGTGTCGCCTAACAAGGGCCATGTCGAACTGGTCGACGCATTCGCCGCGTATGTCGACGGCTACGGCGATCCCGCCCGACTGATCCTCGTCGGCAAGTCCGACCCGCGCCTGTCCGGCTACACGGACGCGATCCGCGAGCGCATCGCACACCATCGTCTCGGTGCGCGCGTGCTGTGGCTGGAAGACGTCAATGAGGCGCGACTGAAGGCGGCCTACCTCGCCAGCCATGCGTTCGTCACGCTCAGCCGCCACGAGGGGTTCTGCGTACCGCTGATCGAGGCGATGGCGCTCGGCGTGCCGGTCATCGCGCGTGCGACGAGCGCCATCCCGGAGACGACCGGCAACGGCGGTCTCGTCTGGGATACAGCCGATCCGTGGCCGTACGCGGCGAGCGTCGCGCGCGTCGCAAGCGATCGCGAATGCCGTGGCCCCTTGCTCGATGCCGCCCGCGGACGCTACGACACCGAGTTCGCGCCCGACGTGCTGCGCGAGCGCTTCCTCGCCGCGCTGGAGCCGCGCTCGTGAAGCGCGTCGCGATCGTCGTGCCGCGCTGCCACGAAAGCCTCGTCGGCGGCGCCGAGGCGCACGGGTGGCAGTACGCGACCATGCTCGCCGACGAATACGCCGTCGATCTGCTGACGACGACCGCCAGTGATTACGTGAGCTGGAACAACGACCTGCCCGAGGGCGACGAACTGCGCGAGGGCGTGCGCATCCGGCGCTTTCGCGTCACCCGCGGGCGCGGCGACTATTTCCACGACCTGCACCGGCGCCTGCTCGCGCACTTCGCCGCCCGCACCGAGGCACCGCGTGTCGACTGGCCCGAATCGCTGCAGGAGGAGTTCATCCGTGCACAGGGCCCTGTGTGTACGGGGCTCGAGCGGTATCTGGCCACGCACGGCGACGACTACGCGGCGGTGATCTTCCTGACCTATCTGTATCCGACCACGTACGATGGCTCGCGCGCGTTGCGCCATCGCCGCTGGGGTCTGGTGCCGACGCTGCACGACGAGCCGCCGGCCTACTTCGACGCGTTCGCGCGGATGGCGCGCCGCGTGCCGCGCTTTCTCTGGAACACGGAGGCGGAACGACGCCTCGGCAAGCGCTTGTGGGGCGTCGACGGCGGCGGCATCGTGGCGATGACGGTCTCGACCCAGCGCGTGGCACCGGCCAGCGAGGCGGCCCCGTATGTGCTCTACAGCGGCCGCATCGACACGCACAAGGGTTGCGCCATGCTGGTCGAAGCGTTCGAGGCCTACAAGCGCGAACGCCCGTCCGACCTGCAGCTGGTGTTGACCGGCGCCGATCACATCGGCGTGCGCACTTCGGCCAACGTGCGCTACCTCGGCTTCGTCGACGAAGCGCGCAAGTTCGCGTTGATGGCCGGGGCACGCGCGTTCGTGCATCCGTCGCCGTACGAGAGCCTGAGCATCGTCGCGCTCGAGGCCATGGCGCAGGGCACCCCGATCGTCGTGAACGGCGCATGCGAGATCCTCGTCGACCACGTCATGGCAAGCGGCAGCGGCTACGTGTTCCGCGGCGTGGCGGAACTGGCTGGGGCGCTCGACGCCATGCTCACGCTCGATGACGCCGCGCGCACGCGACAGGCGTGCGCCGCGCGCGACTACGTGCTGTCGCGCTATGCGCACGACAGCGTGCGCGCTCGCCTGATCGCCACGGTCGAGGCGCTCGCCGATAACTGATGACAATCCGCGTCAGCGTGCGGCGAGGCGCACCTTGAAGCGCGCGCCGCCGAGACTGGGCGAGCGGTCGACCTGCACCTCGCCGCGGTACGCCTTGACGATGTCCTGCACGATCGCCAGCCCGATGCCGTGGCCCTGCACGCGTTCGTCGCCGCGCACGCCGCGTTGCAACAGGTGCTCGACCTTGTCCTCAGCAATGCCCGGGCCGTCGTCCTCGATCGCGAACTCGAGACCGGCGCGGCGTGCGCCGGCCGGCAGCGCGCTGGCATGCAGGACCACGCGCCGCCTCGCCCACTTGAACGAGTTCTCGAGCAGGTTGCCGAGCAGTTCCATGAGGTCGCCCTGGTCGCCGTGGAAACGCGCGGCCGGATCGATCTCGAATTCGCACAACACGCCCCTCGACGCGTAGACCTTTTCTAGGCTGCGCACGATCTCTTCGGCATACGGTTCGATCAGCAGCGGCGCGGCGAAGGTCTGGTGGCCCGAGGTCGCCGCGCGCGAGAGCTGGTAGGCGACGATCTCGTCCATGCGGCCAACCTGTTCGAGCACGGTCCAGCGCAGCGCCTCGCCCTCGCTGTCGGACTCGAGCTGGCTGCGCATCACCGCGAGCGGCGTCTTCAGGCTGTGCGCGAGGTCGGACAAGGTATTGCGGTAGCGCTTGACGCGATCGCGCTCGACCTCGATGAAGTTGTCGAGACTGCCGGTCAGTCCCGACAGCTCGATCGGGTAGTCGGCGCCGAGTTGTTCCTGCGTGCCGCGTTCGACGCGCGCGAGATCGGTCGCGACACGACGCAGTGGCGCGAGGCTCCAGCGCAGCACCGCGAGCAACAGCAGCAGCAGCGCGATGCCGAGCGCGCCGAGCCAGGTCAACAGGGTGCGCCGGTACACTTCGATCTGCGCGCGCAGGGTGGCGCTGTCTTCGGCGACGTAGAACGTCAGGTGCAGCACAGACTTGTTGCTGCTGTTCCAGTCGACACCCTGGGCCAGCACGAACAGCGCGCCGAGCGAGGTCTGCACCGGTCCGCGGAACTCGGCCGGTCCGCGTGGCAAGTCGGCGTCGAATGGAAGGTCGCGACCGCTCGCCGACGGCGAGCGCCAGTGGTCGTCCTTGCTGCCGAGGATCTTCGCGCCGACGATGCCCGCATACAGGCCGCTCGGCGAGGGCTGGTCGAAGCGCGGGTCCGGCCCGACTTCGGGCGGGATCAACGCGCCGGCGCGCGTCGTGTCCGATCCGGCGAGATAGGCGTACATGTACCCTTGCAGCCGCTCGCGCAGGGCGCTTTGCGCCGCGTCGTAGAACGCGCGGTCGAGCGCGAAGAACGCCAGCGCGAGGAACGCGGCCAGCACCACGCCGGCGGCGGCGAGTGAGCGCGCTTGCAGCGAGAGCGGGCGCGCCACGCGAGCCGTACTCAGGCGCTGTCGGTCTGCGCCTCGTCCGCCGGTGCATCCGTGCGTTCGAGCGCGAAGCGGTAGCCGCGGCCACGCACGGTTTCGATCGGCTTGATCGCGTTGTCCGGATCGAGCTTGCGGCGCAGGCGACCGATGAACACTTCGAGCACGTTGGAGTCGCGGTCGAAATCCTGCTGGTAGATGTGCTCGGTGAGATCGGCCTTCGAGACCAGCTCGCCGGCGTGCAGCATGAGGTACTCCAGCACCTTGTACTCGTAACTTGTGAGATCGACGCCGCTGCCGTTCACGCTGACCGTCTGCGCGGTGGTGTCGAGGATCACCGGGCCGCATTCGAGCGTCGGCCGCGACCAGCCACTGGCGCGCCGCACCAGGGCGTTGAGACGCGCGAGCAGTTCCTCGACGTGGAAGGGTTTCACCAGGTAATCGTCGGCGCCGTTCTTGAGGCCCTGCACCTTGTCCTGCCACGAAGAACGCGCGGTCAGGATCAGGATCGGGTAGCGCTGGCCCGCCTCGCGCAGCTGCTTGACCAGATCCATGCCGGAAAGCTTGGGCAGGCCGAGGTCGATGATCGCAACGTCGAACGGCACCTCGCGCCCGAGATAGAGGCCTTCCTCGCCGTCCCCGGCGGCGTCTACCGCGAAACCGTCGCGCTTGAGGCGCGCGGCCAGTGTCTCCCGCAAGGGAGCTTCATCTTCAACGAGCAATACGCGCATGTTTCCTCCGGGTCTCGCCGTCCGTGTCCTGTTTTCTACTGCTCTGCTCTACTGCTCGGCCTGCACCTGCACGATACGCACCTGGCCGTCGCGGGTCAGGATCTTGATGCGATAGACCTTGCGCTTGCCGACGTTCAAGGTCTGCACCGAGAGCACCTTGCCGTCGGCCTCGCGCTGCGCCTGGGCGACCGCTTCCTGCAAGCTGACTTCGCGCGCGCACGCATCCGCGGCCAGGACCGCGAGCAGCGCGCACAGCAGGATTCGGGTTCGACCGGTTCGCATCACTTCGTCCGCATCATACGACCACGCCCTCGTTCCATGGCCAGGTGTTGCCGCAGTCTCGTCAGCGCGCATTGAATTTGGGCTGAACCCGCACCCGGGCAGCGGATTCTCGACGTCTCCCGCCCCATGTCAAAAGATCTCGGCCACGCAGCAGCGCAGGCTGCCGCCGGCCTTTTCGGTCTCGTCGAGCTCGACCGCGCCGATCGCGAAGCCCGACCGGGCGAGCAGGGCGCGTTGCGAGGAATCCAGCGCGTCGGCTGCGCGCGCGCTCATCCACGCGCGCTCCGGCCCGAGCGCGATCGCATTGCCGGCAAACGCCTGCTTCTGCGCCGGCGACAGGAACACCGCATTGCCGGCGTACGCCTGCGCGATCGCCTGCGCGACCCGCGCATCGGCGAAACCGTCGGCGGCGAGGAGCGCGGCGCGCCCGGCCAGCACCGCCAGCACGACATTGGTGTGGTATTCACCCGGCGCGAGGTCGAACGCGAACGTCAGCCGCAAACCGAACGCTGCGTGCATCGCGCGCGCGCCCTGCATGTCGCAGCGCTCGGAGAGGCCGCAGTAGCCGATCCCGCGCGCGCGGTCGATGACGAGGGCGCCGGTCAGCTCGGCGACGAAGTCGCCGCCGGAGAGATCGGTTTCGCGGTAACCGAGCACGTCGCGGAAGAAGCCGCGGATGTCGGCGCGCGCGGCCTCGCGCCGGCGCACCGGATGGCGCATGCATCCGACGATCAGTTGCCCGCGTGTGGTCGCGAACACGTTGTTGGGGAACATGCCATCCGGACTGTCCGGATCGCCCGGAAACATCACCACCGGGACGTCCGCGCCGAGCCGGCGCGCCAGTTCCGCGTGCTGCTGCAGCGCGCGCGCGGGGTCGGGCACACGCGCGAGGTCCATGTAGCGATTGTCCTGCGCCGATTCGGCCGCGAGTGCCGCGCTCGCCGGACAGACCAGGAATGCGCCGCGCGCGGTCGCCGGTCCGCGCATCGGATGGCGTGCGGCGGAAAACTCGGCGAGGAAGCGGTCCGGGTCGCTGACGATCATCGGGAACGGGTTCCTGCGAGGGGGCGATGGCGAAAGCAATCGACGACGTGGTCGTTGACCATGCCGGTCGCCTGCATGAAGGCGTAGCAGATGGTCGAGCCGACGAAGCGGAAACCGCGCTTGCGCAGATCCTTGCTCATGCGGTCCGACACCGGTGTCGTCGCCGGCACCGGCGCGCTCGCGCTCCAGCGGTTCTGCAGCGTGCGTCCGTCGACGAACGACCACAGCAAGGCATCGAGGCTGCCGTGTTCGTCGATCGCGGCGAGTGCGGCGCGCGCGTTGTCGCGCACCGAGGTGATCTTGAGGCGGTTGCGGATCAAGCCGGCGTCGCCGAGCAGGGTCTCGATGCGGCGATCGCTCAGGCGCGCGCACGCGGCGATGTCGAAGCCCGCGAACACTCGCCGGTAGTGGTCGCGTTTGTCGAGCACGGTGCGCCAGGACAGGCCGGCTTGCGCGCCTTCGAGGCAGAGGAACTCGAACAGCGCGCGATCGTCATGCAGCGGCACGCCCCATTCGTGGTCGTGGTAGTCGCGCAGGCTGTCGCTGCCGGCAGCCCAGGCGCAGCGCGTGCGGCGGTCTTCGTGCATGGCGTCGCTCCGGTGCGGTCCGCTGTCCTCGGGTCCGCTGTCATGAGTCCGTGGTCATCAGGCCCGCTATGATAGCGGGCCGCCTGCCCGCGATCGCACCGATGACTGCCGCTTCGCCTTCGCGTCGTCCCGCCCTCGTCGCACTCGCGCTGCTGACCCTGGTCTGGAGCTACAACTGGATCGTGATGAAGCAGGCGTTGCAGTTCAGCGGCCCATTCACGTTCTCCGCGCTGCGATACGTGTTCGGCTCGCTGGTGCTGTTCGCGGTGCTGCTGCTGCGCGGTGAATCGCTGCGACCTCCGCCGCTGCTGCCGACCGCACTGATCGGCCTGGCGCAAACGCTCGGCTTCCAGTTGCTGGTGCAGTCCGCACTGGTCATCGGCGGCGCCGGCAAGACCGCGCTGCTCGCGTACACGATGCCGTTCTGGGTCGTGCTGCTCGGCTGGTTGGCGTTCGGCCAGCGCCCCGATGCGCGCCTCGCCGCCGGCCTTTGCGTCGCCGCATGCGGCCTCGCGCTCGTGCTCGAGCCCTGGAACGGTTTTGGCGGCGCGCGCAGCTCGCTGCTCGCGCTCGGCGGCGGCCTCGCATGGGCGATCGGCGTCGTTGCCTCCAAACGCCTGTTCGAACGCGGTGGTGTCAGCGCGCTGTCGCTGACCGCGTGGCAGATGCTGATAGGCACGCTTGGCGTGGTCGCGGTCGCGCTGGTCGTGCCGGAGCGCGCGATCGAATGGAGCCACTGGTTCATCGTCGCGCTCGTCTACAACGCGCTGCTCGCGTCCGGCCTCGCCTGGCTGCTCTGGTCATACGTGGTCGCGCGCCTGCCCGCGAACGTGGCCGGCCTGTCGAGCCTGGCCATCCCGATTGCCGGCATCGCGTTCGCATGGGCTCTGCTCGGCGAACGACCGAGCCTGGTCGAAGGCGCCGGCATCGTGCTGATCGGCGTCGCGCTGGCCCTCGTCAGTTTGCGTCGACCTACCGCGCCAACCCGCGCGACATGATCACCGCCGCGAGCGGAATCAGGCCGATCAGGTGCAGTTCCACCGCGACCCAGCGACGCGCGCTGCGCCATTCGGTTTCCGGCACGCGCCAGCTGGCATCGGCGTTGCGCGCGCGACGCCAGCGCAGGAAGGCACGCGTCGGCAGGATCGAAAGCAATCCGACCAGCACGAACAAGCCGAGCTTGAGGTGGAACACCGGGTTGTGTGCGTAGAACGACCAGCCCTTGAGGCCGAATACCGCGCGCGCGGCGCCGGTGGCGACCACGATGCCGGCGAGCACTCCGAAGCCGGCATCCGCGCGCACGAGACGTGCGAGGTCGAGCGCATCCGCGCCCGCGCGCAGCAGGGTCCATTCCTTGGCGAGAAACCAGACCAGGGCGAAGATCGCGGCGAAGTGCAGGTAGGCGAGGATCGCGTCGCTCCACATGGTTCTGCTCCGAAGGGAAAGAGTTGAGACCCGGGAGCCCTTGAACAATGCTCGTCATCCCCGACGGGGTCCCGCGTCTTCAGGCCTTGAAATCCAGGACACCGGATTCCGTGTTCGCGGGACGACGGCAAGGAAGCGTTGTTCAGAGGCTCCTCTGGCAAAAAAATCCCGGATCGACGTTGCCGCCGGACAGGATCACGCCGACGCGGCGGCCGGCGAAGCGGCCTGGATGGGCGAGCACGGCGGCGAGCACGGTCGCCGACGACGGTTCGACCAGTTGCTTGAGCCGTTGCCACAGCAGTTTCATTGCCGCGAGCGTATCGCTGTCGGCGACCGGCAGAACCTCGACTGCATGCCGGCGCAGCAGATCGAGATTGATCGCTCCGATCGTCGCGCGCAGGCCGTCGCACATCGTGTCGCTCTGGATATCGGTCACGCGCTCGCCGCGGCGCAATGATTCGTACGCATCGGCGGCGCCGGCCGGCTCGGCTGCGAACAACGCCACGCCGGGGTTGATCGCGCGTGCAGCAATCGCGCTGCCGCTGGCGAGGCCGCCGCCTCCGACCGGAGTGATCACGACGTCGAGCAGGTCGACTTCGTCGAACAGTTCGAGTGCGGCGGTGCCCTGGCCGGCGATCACGCGCGGATCGGTGTACGGATGCACGAGGATCGCTCCCGTCCGCGCCTGCACCTGTGCCGCCGCCTGTTCGCGCGCGCGGGTGGTCGGCGCGCATGCGTGCAGGGTCGCGCCATAGGCCGCGATCGCGTCGAGCTTGGTCTTGACCGCATCTTCCGGCACGACCACGTGGGCGGCGACGCCGCGCGTCCGCGCGGCCAGCGCGAGCGCCGCACCATGGTTGCCGGAGGAATGCGTGACGACACCGCGGCGCGCTTCCTCGTCATCGAGCGACCACACCGCATTGCAGGCACCGCGGAACTTGAACGCACCTGCGCGTTGCAGGTGCTCGCACTTGAAGAACAGCTGCGCGCCTGCGAGCGCGTCGAGCGAGCGCGAACGCAGCACCGGCGTGCGCTGCGCGTGCGGCGCGATGCGCGCGGCAGCTGCCTCGATCGCGGCGAAATCGGGCGCGGTCGTCATGACGGGCATCCGGATGCACAAGCGCGGCACGATACACGCGGCGCAGCCCCGCATGCTAGCCTGCGCCGGTCCAGTCCGACCGCTCGCTCCCCATGAACGAAACCGTTGGCGCGAAGCCGACCGTGTTCCTGCGCGACTACCGCCCGCCCGCGTGGTGCGTCGGCACGATCGAGCTCGAAATCGATCTGGACGCGGATGCCACGGTCGTCACCGCACGCACGACGCTGCAGCAAGCGTTGCCCGGGGTCGAGTTGCGCTTCGATCTCGCTGCACTCGAACTGCTCGAAGTGCGCATCGACGGGCGCGTGCTCGCCGCGGCCGAGTACCGGCTCGACGAGACGAGCCTCGCCATTCCCGGTGTGCACGACGGCGCGATCGTGCAGACCTGCGTGCGCATCGCGCCGGCGCGCAACAGCGCGATGCAGGGGCTTTACCTGAGTGGCACGCGCGAGCACGGCTTCCTGCTGACCCAATGCGAGGCGGAAGGTTTTCGCCACATTACGCCGTTCCTCGATCGAAGCGACGTGCTGGCACGCTACACCGTCACCCTGCGTGCCGAGCGCGCGCGCTATCCCCTGCTGCTCGCGAACGGCGATGCGGATGGCGCCGGCGATCTCGGCGATGGACGCCACTGGGCGCGTTTCGTCGACCCGCATCCGAAGCCGAGCTACCTGTTCGCGCTGGTCGCCGGCCGGTTCGAGTCGATCGAGGACCATTTCGTCACCGCCGAGGGGCGTGCGGTTCGCCTGCTGATCCACGCCGAGGCCGACGCGATCGGTCGCTGCGGGTGGGCGATGCAATGCCTGAAGCTGGCGATGCGGTGGGACGAGCAGCGCTTCGGTCGCTGCTACGACCTCGACGCGTTCCACATCGTCGCGACCCACGACTTCACGATGGGCGCGATGGAGAACAAGGGTCTCAACATCTTCAACGCGAAGTACCTGCTGGCCGATCCGGCCAGCGCGACCGACGACGACCACCGGCACGTGCTGGCCGTGATCGGCCACGAATATTTCCACAACTGGAGCGGCAATCGCGTGACCTGCCGCGACTGGTTCCAGTTGTGCCTGAAGGAAGGCCTGACCGTCTACCGCGAACAGGAGTTCGAGTCCGACGTCGCCTCGCGCACGCTGCGCCGGATCGAGGACGTGCGCCTGCTTTGGCGCGCGCAGTTCAGCGAGGACGCCGGGCCGCTCGCGCATCCTGTGCGGCCGGATCGCTACAGCGAGATCAACAACTTCTACACCGCGACCGTGTACGAGAAAGGTGCCGAGATCGCGCGCATGCTCGGCGTGGTGCTCGGCCGTGACGGATTCCGGCGCGGGCTCGACCTGTATTTCGAACGGCACGATGGCACCGCGGCGACCGTCGAGGATCTGCTCGCCGCGCTCGGCGACGCGAACGAGCGCGACCTTTCTGCGTGGCTGGCGTGGTACGCACAGGCCGGCACCCCCGTGCTGCATGCGCGCGGACACCACGATCCGCGCCGACGCTGCTACGAGCTCACCCTACGCCAGCACACGCCGGCGACGCCGGGACAGCCGTACAAGCAGCCCGTGCCGATTCCGGTCGCGGTCGCCCTGTACGGTGCCGACGGTGCTGCGCAGCGTCTTCGTCTCGACGGCGAAGCGGGCAGCGACGCATGCGAACGCGTGCTGGTGCTCGGCGCGGAGAGTGCGACGTTCCGCTTCGTCGATATCGAATCGTCACCGGTCGCGTCGCTGTTGCGCGGCTATTCGGCGCCGGTGCGACTGGTGCAGGACTCGACCGCGGAGGAACTCGCCGCGCTGGCGTGCCACGACGACGACGGCTTCAACCGCTGGTTCGCAGCGGACACGCTGGCGCGACGGCTGTTCGCGCAGGCACACGCCGAGGGCGAACCGGACGCGCACCTGCTGAGCTTGTGGACGCGCTGCCTCGGCGCCATGCTCGACGAGCGCGAACTCGATCCCGCGCTCGCGGCCGAGATGCTCACCGTCGCCGATTCCGCCTCGCTCGCGGATAGCCTCGTCGACGTCGATCCCGAGGCGGTGCACCAGGCGCGTGCGCGCATCGAGACGGCTCTCGCAAGCGCGCTCGAAGCACGCCTGCTTGCGCGCTATCGCGCCTTGCACGGCGACGGCGGCTCGATCGACTCGCGCGCGCAGGCGCGCAGGCGCCTGCGCAACACCTGTCTCGCGGCGCTGTGCCGCGCCGACGTGCGGCACCGCGTGCTGGCGCAGGCGCACTACGCGGGCGCGCACAACCTGACCGACCGTCTCGCCGCGCTTGGCGTGCTGCTCAGCGTGCGCGATGCGGGCGTCGATGCGGCGCTCGAGGGCTTCGCGCGACACCATGCGGGCGAGCCGCTCGTGCTCGACAAATGGTTCAGCCTGCAGGCGACCGAAGCCGACCCGCGCGCGTGCGATCGCGTCGCCACCCTGCTCGCCCACCGCGCATTCCGCTGGACCAACCCGAACAACGTGTTCGCCCTGCTCGGCGCATTCGCGCTGCGCAACCCGCGCGCATTCCATCGCGCCGATGGCAACGGCTACCGCCTGGTCGCCGATGCGATCCTCAAACTCGATGCGATCACGCCGCAGGTCGCCGCACGCCTCGCGACGGCCTTCGGCGCCTGGCGCCGGCACGAGCCGCTGCGGCGCGCGCTCATGCATCGCGAACTGGACCGCATGCGCGCGCGCGAACGGATTTCTCCGGATCTCGCCGACATCCTCGCGCGCAGCCTGGCGGCCGAGTGAGCCGCGCCAAGGCAACCATCGCGTCGCGTTCGCAATAGCGGCGCTTGCACCGCCTGCTTCGGCTTTGCTGAACCCGGAAAGCTCCGCTCTACAGAGAAGCAATGCGGCTTTCCGTCCGCCCCTGGACACGCCGGGAGGGCATTCCGCCCATCCATGGACACACCGGAATTTGCTCCTGCAATTTCGACTCACAAGGATGTGGGGAGTGTTCGCGCGCGCCGGGAGCGAGCGCGGGGCCGGCATTCCATCCATCCATGGACACACCGGAATTTGCTCCTGCAATTTCGACCCACAAGGATGTGGGGAGTGTTCGCGCGCGCCGGGAGCGAGCGCGGACCTGCATTCCGTCCATCCATGGACACACCGGAATTTGCTCCTGCAATTCCGGCATTCCGTCCATCCATGGACATCAAAAAACCGGGATCGCGCGTTGCGCAATCCCGGTCTTCCCCTGTTCCACCGGTTGCACGGCCGACCAGGGTGTCGACCGCACGAATTTGTCACGGAGTGTGTCGCGCAGCGTCAGGCAGGCAGGCGGCTCAATGCTTCGTTAATCTTCGCGCAGCGGGTTTCGAGCTGGCCGATCGCGTCGTCTCGTTGCGGCTCGCCGCGGGCGCTGTCCATCGCCATTTCCAGGCGACCGAGTTCGATCATCAGATCGTGGCGCAGGAAGAGGGGGTTGATGCTCATGCTGGCGAAGTTGCTCATGTCCGTTCTCCGTGGGTTCCGCTGTACCAAGGTCAGAGCAAGCCCTGTGCCAAGTGCGAAAACCGCGTTTTTTGCATTGCCATCGCAGCGGACCGCGCGCATGATCGGCGTCGCAGGCGACACGCGTGGTCCAAACCTGACGCGTCCGGCACAACGCGCGCGGTGGCAGACAGGAGTTCGCGACGATCGTCACAGTCTGCCAGCGGTCGTTACGGCAACCTTGCGGCGTTGATGGGTTCGAGCAACCCGTTTCGCCATGGCCTGAAGGGGACAGGCCTGTGACATTCTGCAACGAGCGCCGATCGCGGCGCGTCCAGACGCCCTGACGGCTCGACGAATCCCGGTCACTGGCGCCCGGCACACGGTCCTCTTGGATACCCCCTGTTCCTACGACCGCCGGGCGCCAGCCTCTTCCCGCAAAATGCAGGTCACGCCGCAGACGCAACCGCGCGCGGACGCAAGACCGCCAATGCCTCGAGGTTGCCAATCGGTCGTGGAAGCCGTGCTTCTCATCAGGGAGTGCGGGCACGGATGTGCGCTGTCGGGCGACCCCGAAGCCGTTACCTGGCAGGTTCCGCCCGGTCAATCCGAGGGAAGCGATCCGGAGCGGATCGCAAAAGCATAGGTGCTCCCACCGACGCAGGTCGGCCCCTGAATTCCGACCATCGACGTGCTCGCATACGCCGCGCGTCGGTGGGAGTGTAGTGGTGCAGCAGCATGTTCCGTGCCAGCAGCGCGCACGCACCGGGCTGGATAGAATGCGCGCAGGCCCGGCGATCGCGGTCCGCGCGATGCACCAACGATTGTGAAAACCAATGTACGACCATGACGTCATCGTGATTGGCGGTGGGCATGCGGGCACCGAGGCGGCGCTCGCTAGCGCGCGCTGCGGGGCACGCACCCTGCTGCTGACCCACAACATCGAAACCATCGGCCAGATGAGCTGCAATCCCGCGATCGGCGGGATCGGCAAGGGTCATCTGGTCAAGGAAATCGATGCGCTCGGCGGCGCGATGGCAGCGGCGGCGGATCGCGCAGGCATCCAGTGGCGCACGCTGAACGCGTCCAAGGGTCCGGCGGTGCGCGCGACGCGCTGCCAGGCCGACCGGGTTTTGTACAAAGCGGCCATCCGCCGTCGGGTCGAGACGCAAGCGGGCCTCGCGCTGTTCCAGCAGGCCGTCGATGGGTTGATCGTCGAGCACGGGCGCGTCTGCGGTGTGCGCACCCAATCCGGCCTCGAATTCCGCGCGCGCGCGGTCGTGCTGACCGCCGGCACCTTCCTCGCCGGCAAGATCCACGTCGGCCTGACCCAGCACGCCGGCGGTCGCGCCGGCGATCCGCCCGCGCAACGGCTGGCGGAAACACTACGCGAACTCGCCCTGCCGGTCGGTCGCCTCAAGACCGGCACGCCGCCACGCATCGACGGCCGCACGATCGACTGGTCGATGCTGGCGGAGCAGCCGGGCGATGATCCCGCACCGGTGTTCTCGTTCCTCGGCTCGACGGCCGACCATCCGCGCCAGGTCAGCTGCTGGATCACGCACACGAGCGAGCATACGCACGCGATCATCCGTGGCGGGCTCGATCGCTCGCCGTTGTACGGCGGCGTGATCGAAGGCACCGGTCCGCGCTACTGCCCGTCGATCGAGGACAAGGTCGTGCGCTTCGCCGACAAGACCTCGCACCAGATCTTCCTCGAACCCGAAGGGCTCGACACGTTCGAGATCTATCCGAACGGCATCTCGACCTCGCTGCCATTCGACGTCCAGGTCGAGCTGGTGCGTTCGATCCGCGGGCTCGAGCACGCGCATGTCACGCGCCCCGGCTATGCAATCGAATACGACTACTTCGATCCGCGCGGCCTCAAGGCCTCGCTCGAAACGAAGGCGCTCGATGGCCTGTACTTCGCAGGACAGATCAACGGCACCACCGGCTACGAGGAAGCCGCCGCGCAAGGCCTGATTGCCGGTCTCAACGCGGCGCGCGCGACGCAGCAGCGCGAAGCGTGGACACCGCGCCGCGACGAGTCCTACATCGGCGTGCTGATCGACGATCTCGTCACCAACGGCACCAGCGAGCCGTACCGAATGTTCACTTCGCGCGCGGAATACCGCCTGCAACTGCGTGAGGACAACGCGGACCTGCGCCTGACCGAACGTGGCCACACGCTCGGCTGCGTACCGGCCGAGCGCCTCGACGCGACGCTGCGCAAACGCGATGCGATCGAGCGCGAAGGTGCGCGCTTGCGCGCGCTGTGGGCAACGCCGTCCAACGCGCTCGGGCGCACGGTCGAGGCCGCGCTCGGATTCGCGCTGACGCGCGAGACGAATGCACGCGACCTGCTGCGCCGGCCCGGCATCGGCTACCGCGCGCTGGTCGCGCTCGACGGCATCGGTCCTGGTGTGGATGACGAAGCCGTTGCCGAGCAAGTCGAGGTCGAAATCAAGTACGCCGGCTATCTGGAACGCCAGCAGGAAGAGATCGAACGCAGCCGTCGCCACGACGAGGCGCCGATTCCGCCGGCTTTCGATTTCGACGCGGTGCGCGGTCTGTCTGCCGAAGCCCTCGGCAAGCTGAAGCACGTGCGTCCGCAGACGATCGGCGAAGCGCGGCGCATCTCGGGCATGACACCGGCCGCGGTTTCGCTGTTGCTGGTCCACCTCAAGCGCGCCGGCAAGCGCGTCGCCTGAGCATCGGAGCCGCTCGCCATGCGGATTCTGGTGGTTGAAGACGATGCGCTCGTCGCCGACGCGATCCGGCGCGGGCTGGCCGAAGCCGGCTATGCGGTCGACCATGTCGAATCCGCCGAGCGCGCCGGCACCGCACTCGGGACCGAATCGTTCGACCTCGCGGTGGTCGACATCGGCTTGCCCGGCGTCGACGGCCTGGTGCTGCTGCAGCGCATGCGCCGCGCCGGGACCGCGGTACCGGTGCTGATCCTGACCGCGCGCGACGCGCTCGCCGATCGCGTCAATGCGCTCGACCTCGGCGCCGACGACTACCTCGTGAAACCGTTCGCGCTGCCCGAGCTCGTCGCTCGCTGCCGCGCGCTGATCCGGCGCAGCCGCTCGGCAGCGAGCGCGGAACTCGTGATCGGAGAGCTGCGTCTGGACCTCGCGGCGCGGCGCGTCGAAGTCGAGGGCAAGGCGGTCAGCCTGACCCGCCGCGAATGGGCCGTGCTCGAATGCCTGTCGCTCAACATCGGTCGCGTCGTCGCCAAGGATCGCCTGCTGCAGGCGATCGCGAACTGGGACGAGGATATCGGCGCGAACGCGATCGAGGTCTACGTCTCGCGCCTGCGCACCAAGCTCGGTGGCGCTGCGCCGATCCGCACCGTACGCGGACTCGGCTACCGCCTCGATGACACGCCCGGATGAACGCGCTCAGGCGATGCGGCCTGTGAACGCGGGAGCCGGCCCCGCGCCGTCGGTCAGCCGTCGCCTGCTCGGCCTGCTGCTGCTGCCGCTGGCGCTGCTGCTCGGCATCGGCGTGTTCATCGACTACCGCACCGGCTCGGCCTCGATCCGCGCGGCCTATGACCGCGCGTTGCACGAAATGGCGCTCGCGGTGGCGGCGCATCTGCATGACGCCGATTCGGATGGCCGCATCGACGCCGACCTGCCGCCGCAGGCAGTGGCGGTGCTGCGCGCGGACAGCGTCGATGCGATCTACTTCGTGGTCCGCGCGGCGGATGGCCACGTCATCAGCGGCGACGGCGACCTTCTGCCCGCCGCGGATGCGCAGCATGAATTCAGCGATGGCCTGTTCCGCGGTGAAACGATCCGCCTGGTGACCCATGCGACGCGCATCGGCCACACCGAGGTCACGATCACGATCGCCGAGACCACTCGCAAGCGCGCCGCCGCGATCCGCAACATCCTTGCCACCATCGTGCTGACCGACATCGTGCAGCTCGGCGGCACCCTGCTGCTGGTGTGGATCGGCGTGCGCTACGGCGTGCGTCCGCTGCGAGCGCTCGGCGAACAGATCGCGCAGCGTTCGGCGCGCGACCTCGCGCCGCTTGACCGCGCGCAGGTGCCGAGCGAAGTGCGTCCGCTGGTGCACACGCTCAACGCGCTGTTCGAAACCGTGCGCGACAACGCGCGCGCGCAGCAACAGTTCCTCGCCGATGCCGCACACCAGCTGCGGACGCCGCTGAGCGGGATAATCGCCCAGCTCGACCTGCTCGCGCGCGAATCCGGCGACAACGCACTGGCCGCACGCCTGCGCGCCCTGCACGAAGGCACACAACGCCTCGCGCACACGGCGAACCAGTTGCTCGCGCTGGCGCGATCGGAGCGTTCCGCGACCACCCACGACGACTTCCACGTCGTCGATCTCGAGGCGCTCGCCACCGACGCGGTTGCGCAGTACCTGGACCGGTCGCTGCTCGCCCGCATCGATCTCGGCGCGGAGACGGCGCCGGCACGCACGGTCGGAAGTGCGTGGCTGTTGCGCGAGCTGCTCGGCAATCTCGTCGACAACGCCCTCACGTACACGCCGCCCGGCGGCCGCGTGACGGTGCGCAGTGGCGTGGACGGAGCGGTCCGCTTCATCGAGGTCGAGGACGACGGTCCGGGGATCCCGCTGGCCGAGCGCGGTCGCGTGCGTGAACGCTTCCGCCGGTTGCCCGGCTCGCCCGGCAATGGCTGCGGCCTCGGCCTCGCGATCGTCGATGAGATCGCGCACGCACACGAGGCGACGTTCTCGATCGAGGACGGCGCCGGTGGACGCGGTACGCGTGTGCGGGTCGAATTCCGGTAAATCCGGACCGCTGGCGCAGGAGGGTTTCCAGGAGGAGCTTGTCAGCTTGCCGAAAGCGACGCGGCGCTATTGTCCATTCGCGATGTGCGCCGCGACCTTCCACCCCAGGGAAGTAACGGCCGATTCGCCAAGGCGGCCCATTCCCCCAGGTTGGGCCGCCTTCTTTGTGTCCATGGATGGACGGTATGCCTGCAATGCAGGAGCAATTGCAGGCATCTGCGGAATGGCCCGAATGCAGCGCTGCCTACGGCCTACTTCTTGCGCGTAGCGTCGACCTTTTCCTGCGCCATCGGCAACGCCTTGCTCGCCGCGTCATGCATGGACGCTGCCTCCGCCGCGCTGACCTCGCCGCCACCGTGCTTCTCGTTGACGAGCAGGGTGCCGTCGTCGGACCAGCCGACCATCGCACCGCCCTTCTGCTGCACGACCATCGGCTTGCCCTCCTTGGTGAACGCGTAATAGACCGCGCTGCGGCCGCCGGCGTCGAGCTCGGTGTTGACGCGCATGAAGCGCACCGAAGCGCCTTCGTAGAACGCATCCCAGGCAATCGAGGCCGTGTCCGTGGTGTAGGTGCCGGCTACCTTCTTCAGCGCGCCGATGCGGCCCTGCAATTTCGAGTACTCGTCTTTCAGCTTCTCCGAAGGCGTCGCTTCGGCAGTCAGCAGGATCTGGATGCTGGCAGGCGCGCCGTGCGTCAACACCGGCGAGGTCAGGCCCGGCAGGAAGCGGCGGTCACCATCGGTCAGCACCGCATTCAACACGTAGGTCCGCCCGGCCGTGATGCGCGAGCGGTCGAAATCGACCGAGAAGGCGTACGGCGGCGCGCCATTGACGTCGATCGTCTTCGTTGCGATCGGCGGTTCCGGCTGCCCTGCGTCGACCAGTTTCAGATCGAGCTTGGCACCCGCACCGATCGCGATCGGGTCGCGAAGGGTCACCGTGCCGGTGATCGCGGTGCCGGCGGCAATCGCGTTCGCGGCCTGCGCCTTGCTGTCGGCTTCCTGCTTGCCCGAATCGCATCCGCCGAGGAGTGCGAGTGCGGCGATCGCCGCGATCCAGTGAGTGCGCATGGCTGATTCTCCAATTGACGAAAGCTATCGTATACCCGACGCCGATCCGTGCCGAGCTTGGAACGCAAGGCACCACGTGATCGGGGTTTGCGCCACGGCGGCTGCAAGCATCGGGCCACGGCGTGCGACTTGCGCCACGATAATCCGCGCGGCGCGAAGGCGCAATCGCACCGACCTGCTGGCGCGTGAACGGCCGGCCACTCCTGCGTTAGCAGTCGCCGCTCAAAGCACCGGCACGCGACCGGCTTGCAACGGCGAAGTCGACCTCACGCGGCCGGCAGCAGCGAGACGTCGGCGACGCGCAGGAACATGACGCGCAGGTTGCTGAGCAGGGCGAGTCGGTTCTCCCGCACGTCGGCATCCTCGTCCATGACCATTACCTCGGCGAAGAAACGATCGACGACATCGCGCAGCGTCGCCAATTTGCGAAGGACGCCAACATAGTCGCGCGATTCGAGCAGGCTTCGATAGTCTTCGCCAGCCGTATCCAGCGCACGCGCAAGGTCTTTCTGGGATTGCGGATCGCTCGGACGTGCGGTGTAACTCTGCTGCGTCGTGAAATTCGCCTGCTTGAGGATGTTCGCGATGCGCTTGTTGGCGGCAGCCAGGGCTTGTGCCTCCGGCAGGCGCGCGAACTCGACGACCGCGCGCAAGCGCTGGTCGAAATCGACGAGATCGGGCGGCGCGAGCGAGCGCACCGCTTCGAACGCGTCCGTGGGAATGTCACGATCAGCGTAGTAGCCTCGCAGGCGGTCAAGGATGAAGTCGTACAGTTCAGCCGCAAGCTCCGCGCGGCGCGCGCCCGGATCGAATGCAGTCGCAGCGGCACCGACCTTGGCTTTCGGCACGCCCGCCGCGAGCGCGCTCTCCGGCAACTGCGCAAGCGCCTCGTCGAACTGCGCGCGCAAGTCGAGCATGAGTCCACCCTCGACCAGCGTGCGCGCGAGGCCGAGCGCGGCGCGCCGCAGCGCGAACGGATCCTTGTTGCCGGACGGCTTCATGCCAACCGCGAAGATGCCGGCGAGCGTGTCGATGCGCTCGGCCACGGCGAGCACCTGACCGAGCTTGCCTCGCGCGATGTCGTCGCCGGCGAAGCGCGGGCGGTAGAACTCGTCCAGAGCGAGCGCGACTTCCGCGTTTTCGCCGTTCGCAGTCGCGTAGTAGCGGCCCATCGTGCCCTGCAGCTCGGGGAACTCGCCGACCATGCGCGTCATGAGATCGCACTTGGACAGGGCCGCCGCGCGTGTCGCAAGCGCGGCATCGATCTCGACGCCCGCTTCGCGCAGACGATTGGCGATCACGCGCGCGAGCTCGGCGACGCGCACGGTTTTGTCCCACAGGGAACCCAGCGCCTGCTGATAGGTGACGTTCTTCAGCGCATCCTGCTGTGCCGCGAGCGGCGACTTGAGGTCTTCATCGAAAAAGAACTTCGCATCGGCGAAGCGCGGGCGGATCACGCGCTCGTAGCCGTTGCGGATCTCGGCCGGGTCCTTGGATTCGATGTTGGCGACGCCGATGAAATGCTCGGTCAGCGCCCCCGCGACATCGAACGTCGACACGAATTTCTGGTTCGTCTCCATCGTCGTCACCAGCGCCTCCTGCGGCACCGCGAGGAAATCGCGATCGAACGCACACGCGATGCCGACGGGCCACTCGGTCAGGTTCGCGATCTCGTCGACCAGGGCGTCGGACAGGCGCGGAATGGTGCCTGCGAGCGCGACGCGCGCGACTTCCTCGCGTACGCGCGCGCGGCGCTCCGCCGGATCGGCCAGCACCTTCGCCATGCGCAGCGCGAGCAGCCACGAATCCGCGTCGACGATGTGCACCGGATGCGGATGATGGAAGCGGTGACCACGCGAGCTGCGTCCTGAGCGGATGCCGAACACCTCGCCGTCGATGACCTGGTCGCCGTGCAGCATGACCAGCCAGTGTGCCGGACGCACGAACGCGTAGTCGTGGTTGCCCCAGCGCATCGGTTTCGGAATCGGCAAGGCCTTGAGCGCTTCGACGAGGATTTCCGGCAGCAGCACCGCGGTCGCCTGCCCCGGCTTCTCGCTGCGCGCGACGAAGCGCTCGCCCTTGGCGTCGCTGGTGCGCTGCAGCTGGTCGACCGCGAGGCCGTTCTTCGCGGCGAAGCCGAGCAACGCCGGTGTGGGCGCGCCGTTCGCGTCGAGGCCGATGTTGGCGTAGGGGCCGAGCGCTTCGGACTTCTGCAATGGCTGCTCGGCGGCGACGCCCGGCACGAGCACGGCGAGCCGGCGCGGCGAACAGTATGCCTTCGCGCCGGCAAGATCGGCCGTGATGCCGCGTTTCGCGAGTCCGTCGGTGATGCCGGCGGCAAACGCCGCGGCGAGTTCATCGAGCGCCTTCGGCGGCAGTTCCTCGGTGCCGAGTTCGATCAGCAGCGATGCGTCGTTGGCGGCCGACATCACGCGGCCTCCTTGTTCTGCTTCAGTCCCGGGAAACCGAGCTTTTCGCGCTGCGCGTAGTACGCCTCGGCGACGCTGCGCGACAGGCTGCGCACGCGCAGGATGTAGCGCTGGCGTTCGGTCACGCTGATCGCGCGGCGCGCATCGAGCAGGTTGAACGTGTGGCTCGCCTTCATCACCTGCTCGTAGGCCGGCAACGGCAGGCCGGCCGCGACCAGACGCTGCGCCTCGCCTTCGCAGGTGTCGAACCAGTCGAACAGTCTGGCCACGTTCGCGTGCTCGAAGTTGTAGGTACTCTGCTCGACTTCGTTCTGGTGGAACACGTCGCCGTAGGTGACAACGCCGTGCGGCGCGTTGGTCCAGACCAGGTCGTAGACGTTGTCGACGTTCTGCAGGTACATCGCGAGGCGTTCGAGGCCGTAGGTGATCTCGCCCGTGACCGGGCGGCATTCGAGCCCGCCGGCCTGCTGGAAGTAGGTGAACTGGGTGACTTCCATGCCGTTCAACCAGACTTCCCAGCCGAGGCCCCACGCGCCGAGCGTCGGCGATTCCCAGTTGTCTTCGACGAAGCGCAGATCGTGCACGAGCGGATCGACGCCGAGCGCCTTGAGCGAGCCGATGTAGAGGTCGAGGATGTCGTCCGGGTTCGGTTTCAGCACGACCTGGTACTGGTAGTAATGCTGCAGGCGATTCGGATTCTGGCCGTAGCGACCGTCGGTCGGCCGACGCGACGGCTGCACGTAGGCGGCGGCCCACGGCTCCGGTCCGATCGCACGCAGGAACGTCGCCGGATGGAACGTGCCGGCGCCGACCTCGGTATCGAGCGGCTGGATGAGTACGCAGCCCCGTTCCGCCCAATAGCGGTTCAAGGTCTGGATGACTTCCTGGAAGGTCGGTCCCGGCATGCGCCAACTCACAAAGATGCGTACGAAAAGCGCGCTAGTATAGCGACGGATACCCTGCCGGACTCGCATCATGGCCAGCGCGACCCCGCTCCCGGGCGCCCCGAAACCGCACGCGCTCGGCCTGCACCGCCGCCTCGACCTCGACGAGACGCTAACCGCCCTGCTCGCCGACGGGCTCTTGACCGAGGCCGATGCGAAGCGCGTGCGCCTCGACATCCGCACCACGCGTGGCCGCAGCGAACTGCATCCGCTCGTGCTGGTCGCCAATCTCAAGCTCGCCGACCTGCGCCATCCGGACAAGCCGCTCAGCCTCGAAGTGCTGACCCATTGGCTGGCCGAGAAAGCCGGCCTGCCCTATCTCAAGATCGATCCGATGAAGATCGACGTGGCGAGCGTGACCCAGGTGGTCAGCCACGCCTATGCGACGCGCTACCGGATCCTGCCGGTCGCGGTCACCGACATGCAGGTGGTGTTCGCGACGCCGGAACCGTTCGATACGCGCTGGGTCGCCGATCTCGGCCACATCCTGCGTCGCGACATCCAGCGGGTCGTCGCGAGTCCGCTCGACGTCAACCGCTATCTCGCCGAATGGTGGAGCGTGCAGCGCTCCATCCAGCGCGCGAAGGACGCCAAGAACGATCCGCGCGACGGCCGTGCGATCTTCAATTTCGAGCAGCTGGTCGAGCTCGGCAAGACCGGCGACGTCGGCGTCGACGACCGCCATGTCGTGCACATCGTCGACTGGCTGCTGCAATACGCGTTCGAGCAGCGCGCGTCGGACATCCACCTCGAGCCGCGCCGCGATACCAGCAATATCCGCTTCCGCATCGACGGCGTCATGCACAAGGTGTTCGAGCTGCCGACCCCGGTGATGACCGCGGTGACTTCGCGCATCAAGATCCTCGGCCGCATGGACGTCGCCGAGAAGCGCCGGCCGCAGGACGGGCGCATCAAGACGCGCTCGCAGGAGGGCCGCGAGGTCGAGCTGCGCCTGTCGTCGATGCCGACCGCGTTCGGCGAGAAGATCGTGATGCGCATCTTCGACCCGGACATCGTGGTCAAGGAGTTCCGCCAGCTCGGCTTTTCTCCATCCGAGGAGAAGCTGTGGCGCGAGTTCGTCGACCGTCCGCACGGCATCGTGCTGGTGACCGGCCCGACCGGCTCGGGCAAGACCACCACGCTGTACTCGACCCTGAAGGTGCTGGCCACGCCGGACCTCAACGTCTGCACGGTCGAGGATCCGATCGAGATGGTGAGTCCCGAGTTCAACCAGATGCAGGTGCACCAGGCGATCGACCTCGACTTCGCAGCCGGCGTGCGCACGCTCATGCGCCAGGACCCGGACATCATCATGGTCGGCGAAATCCGCGACCTCGAAACCGCGCAGATGGCGGTGCAGGCGTCGTTGACCGGCCACCTCGTGCTGTCGACGCTGCACACCAACGATGCGCCGAGCGCGATTACGCGACTGCTCGACCTCGGCGTGCCCAATTACCTGATCCAGTCGACCGTGACCGGGATCGTCGCGCAGCGCCTGGTACGCACGCTGTGCCCGCATTGCAAGGTCGAAGTCCCGCTCGACGTGCAGGCGTGGGCCGCGCTCACGCATCGCTGGCCGCTGGCGCCGCCGGCAAAGGTGTACGGGCCGAAGGGTTGCCTCGAATGCCGCAAGACCGGCTTCCTCGGCCGCACCGGCATCTACGAGATGATGCGCGTGTCGCCGGCGATCCGCGCCCTGATCCAGCCGGACATGAACCTCGCCAAGCTCAGCGAGACCGCCTACGCGGAGGGCATGCAACCGTTGCGCGCATCCGCCGCGGCACAGGTCGTGCGGGGCGTGACGACGATCAAGGAAGTCGCCAACGTGCTGCCGCCGACCGAATGAGCCACAACGGCATGGCTGGTGCCGCCGCGCAGAAGATCCTGATCGTGCAGACGGGCAACACCCTGCCCGCCGTGCGCCGGCGCCACGGCGACTTTCCCGGCTGGTTCCAGCGCGGACTCGGCCTGCATCGGGACGCGCTGGACATCGTGCAAGCGCATGCGGGGGAGGCGCTGCCGGATGCGCGTGCGTATGCGGGCGCGATCGTGACCGGCTCGCCGTCGATGGTCAGCGAACGCCTCGACTGGAGCGAAGCGACCGCGGACTGGTTGCGCGGAGCCGTGCGGGCCGGACTGCCGATTCTAGGCGTCTGCTACGGGCACCAGCTGCTCGCGCACGCCCTCGGGGGTCGTGTCGACTACCACGCGCACGGCCGCGAGATCGGCACGGTCGCGATCGAACGGCGGCCGGACGCTGGCGACGATGCGCTCATGGATGTCGCGCCTGCCCGGTTCCTCGCCCATGTTTCACATCGGCAGAGCGTGCTCGACCTGCCGGAGGGCGCGGTGGTGCTCGCAAGCTCTGCACACGACCCGAACCACGCGGTGCGCTACGCGCCGCGCGTGTGGGGATTGCAGTTCCACCCGGAATTCAGCGTCGAGATCATGCGCGGCTACCTGCGCGCGCCTGCGCGGGTCGCGAACGGCGACTGCCCATTGCCATGCTGCCGGCAACGCGGCCACGCACCGGCGCCGGTGACGCGACGCCTGTTGCAGCGCTTTCGGGCGATTGCCCTTTGCGAAGTGGGCTGAGCGGCTGGGCGCGCGGTCGGGCTGCCCCTGCAGGAGCGCGCTTGATGCCGGCGGACTGCCGCTCCTACTTGCGACGGCCGGCGCGGCGGATCGCGGCGAGCGGATCGCCGAGCTTCAGGCCGGACAGATAGTCGCTGATCGCCTCGTTGGTGACGTCGTAAAGCGGGCGACCCATGACCGCCGCAGCGGCCTTGAGGCTGTCGCGGACGCGCTTGGAGACACGCAGGCTGGCGTCGCGTGCGTCCTCGGTTTCCCTTGCAGCAATGGACTTCTTCATGTTCGCTCCGGACAGCGGATTGTGCCGTCACACTTTATTTTGACTGTTTTAGAAGTGTAACTGTGTGGACTGTACGCCGTAGTATGCCGAAGCGCATGATTTTGTGACGATTTGTTAAGCCGGACGGTCCGCCAGGGACGCTCCGGCGCCCACAGTCGCCTTTCACGCAGGGCGGTCGGCGGCCGGAGGAGCGCGCGTCAGGAAGCGGGCGCCGAGAATGCCAACCTCGTACAGCAGGCACATCGGCACCGCGAGCATGGTCTGCGACAGCACGTCGGGCGGGGTCAATACGGCGGCGATCGCGAACGCGCCGACGATCGCGTAGCGGCGGCTGCCGGCAAGCTGCGCCGGCGTCACGATGCCGAGCGCGACCAGGATCACGAGCACCACCGGAACCTCGAAGCACAGGCCGAAGGCGAGAAACAGCATCAGCACGAAATCGAGATAGCGGCCGATGTCCGGCGTGACCGCGACACCGGCCGGCGCGACGTTGGTCATGAACGCGAACACCGCCGGCAGGACGAGGAAGTACGCGAACGCACAGCCGATGTAGAACAGCACCACCGACGATATCAGGATCGGCACCGCGAGGCGTTTTTCATGGCGGTACAGGCCGGGCGCGACGAATGCCCAGAGCTGGTACAGCACGAACGGGATCGCTGCGAACAAGGCGACAAAGAATGCGAGCTTGAGCGGGGTCAGGAACGGCGAAGCGACCTCGGTCGCGATCATCGTCCCACCCTGCGGCAGGTGCGAGATCAGCGGCAGCGCGAGCCAGCCGTACAGCTTGTTCGCGAACGGCAGCAGGGCCAGCAGCACCAGCATCACCGCCGCAACGGCTTTCAGCAGGCGTTCTCGCAGCTCGACCAGATGCGAGATGAAGGACGCCTCGCCCTCGCCTTCGTGCTCAGCTTCGCTCATCGGACGGCGCTGCAGGCGGTGTCGTGGGGTTTGCGCGCACGGCAGCCTCGACATCGGCCTTCGTGGCCTGCACGTCGGCGCGCACGTCCGCGGCGCGGCGTACCTCGTCGATCGACTTCCTGAGGTCTTCCGCCGCGAGTTCGCGCTCGATCTCGCCGCGCACGTTCAGCCAGCTCGCGCGGGCGCGCCTCACCAGCGCGCCCGCGGTGCGCGCGACACGCGGCAGGCGTTCCGGCCCGAGCACGAGCAGGGCGACGACCGCGACCAGCGCGATCTCGCTGAAGCCGACATCGAACATGACGATCCCGAAGCGCGCGTCAGTCGACGCGCTCGGCCTTGCTGTTGGTCGTGCCGGCACTCTCCGCCGGCGGGTCCGCCTTCAGCTGCGCCTTGTCGTCGCCGTCCTGCATGCCCTTCTTGAAGCCCTTGATCGCGGCGCCAACGTCCTCGCCGACGTTGCGCAGCTTCTTCGTGCCGAATACCAGCGCGATGATGACCAGCAGGACCAACCAGTGCCAAATGCTGAAACCGCCCATGAGGACTACCCGTACGTGGTGAAGCGGACGCCGCGCGCCGCGTTACTTCGTAGTGTACTCCTCCAGCAGATCGCGGAAGTCCACGATAGGGTTCGGCACCTTGGAAACGCCGCCGTCGAAGATGCGGCGTGTCGTCACGCCGTCGCCGTAGACGGCCTGGTTGGCGTCGTTGTCGATCGTGATCGCGGTGCCGTCGAGCGCGGCGCCGGCGAACAGGCCGCGAGCGCGCGAGTAGGAATAGATTTCGGCCTTCAGCTGCGCATCGGTAGAGGCCTGGGCCGATCGTCCGACCGGGCCGGCCGCGGCCGAGGCGTCGGCACCGAGCGTGAACTTGCCGTGCACGATCGAATCGACGCCACGCTGGGTGCGGAACACGAGGATCACGTCGGTCGAGGACACGCCGGCCTGGAAGCCGATGCTGCCGCCGGTCATGCTTACGAACGCCGGGTTGGACCAGGTGCCATCGCGCGTCTTCACCGCGATCAGGCCGTTGCCATGGCGACCGCCGATGACGAGGCCTGCCTTGATCACATCCGGAACCACCGCGATCGCGTGCGCGTTCTGCAACAGGTCGCGCGGTACCGCCTTGTCCGGCGCTTCCATCACTTCCTTGAGCACGCGCACGGCGTTTTCGGCGCGCTGGTTCTCTTCCTCGCCTGCGTGCACGAATGACGTCAGCGAGAGGAACAGGGCCGCAACGAGTGTACTACTTGAAAATTTCATGGTTTTCACTGGATTATGTGGGAGCGCTCGGTTTACATCCCACAACCGACGCGTGGACGGCAACCTTTTTGGCCAGGAAGTTCGTCGACTGTTCATCAACGTGAACGCCGTCGATCCCCACTAACCTAGGAAGTTCGCATGAAAATCTCTCTCATGTTCGCGCTGACAATCGGCGCATTCGCATGCAAATCGATTCTCGCGTCCAGCGAATTCCCGAATGCCTGGCTCGAATGCAATGTAGGAAATCAAACGGGTATCTATACGAAGAATGCATGCTATCTCTACACGTCGAGTGGCCCGAGTTCGCAGGTCGCATACTATCGGCCAAGTTCTATGATTAATTCATGGCTCATGGATTCTTCGGGCCCAACGTATCATTTCACAGGATGCACGGAGATCACCGGCCCACAAACAGGTTGGATCCCTACGTGTGCGGCAACCGTACCGAATCATCGATCTCATACAGCGACGATCTACGTAGATGGCTACCCAGGCATGACGTCCAGCGCAGTCGCATCGTACGACGCCGGCATTGTTCCCTAGGCCCTCGCGAGAGGCACGCTCGCTCTGCCGCGATTCAGGCGCCGCGAGAGTTCGCATTCGCGAAGCTCTCGTTGGCGAAAGAACACGGCCGCAGGAAGAAGCATGCACAAGGCAAGCAGGCCCCAGATCGAAACCACCGGTGCCGCCACCGGAGCGCTCCCTGCGGGGCATTGCCTAGTGGAGGTCGCAAAACCCTTCATGCCGACTTGGCGTAACGCTTCCGGCCCGGTGATCGGCCCCTTAAGGGTCATTCGACCTGTTTCGGGGTCGATCACCGCCAAATCACTCCAGTCCGGCGTAACCGAGCCCGAAGCAGGCGGGACGTAGTTCAACACGGCCCAGAGCGTTCCATCCTCGGCGAAGCTCATGGAAACGGAATTGAGCGCAGCGGGAGCTTCTGTCCCGAAGGAGCCGATCGCCGTCGCGGATGCGTCGCTCTTATTGACGCGATAGAGCGTATGGTCGCCGTCACCACCAGTGCCATACAAGGCATCGCCGTCTGCGACCAAACCTGAAATCGAATGCCCGGTCGAGCCGACGAGGGTGGGAGTGCCGCTGGCTGGATCGACGCGCCACAACTGCTGCAGCGTGCCGGAAACGAGCCACAGCACGTCGTCGCAGTCGGATGTCATGCCTAGGTCGAGGGCGTCAAATTGTCCGGAGCCCTGATCGCTCAACCCGAGGTTTCCGATGACCTGACTGGAGCCCGACGACAGGTTGATTCGAAGCAGGGCCTTCAGGCTGCCGGAGACGGCATAGGCGGAACCATCACCGAGCAAGGTGAGGCCACTGATATTGCCGATCCTTTGGCTACCGAGGAAACCAGCGCTACCGATCGGACTCGCAGTCCGTGTTTCAAGGTCGATTCGGTAGAGCGTATCGAACGCCTCGCCATAGGAGACCGTCGCCGCACCCGCTGGAATGGCGGCGACAGCGAACATCCCTGCGGCGATGAGGCAGGTCAGCAAGCGCATGGCGGCATGTTATCGTTATGGTAATCGTCTGCCTCGCGGTTCTCCGCGATGGCACCCCGAGTCTAACCAGCAAATCCAAGGCCGTCAAAACCCTGTCCGGCGGCCCCTGCCCGGCCACGCCGCGGCGCACGAATGCGCGCCGCCCCGTCGAACCCAGCCAAACAATGCCCCGCTATTTCGGACTGTCCAACCATCGCCACGGCGACCCCACCGCGGCGGCCGTGCTGCTCGTCAACCTCGGCACGCCGGAAGCGCCGACGCCACGTGCGGTGCGGCGCTACCTCGCCCAATTCCTGGCCGATCCGCGCGTCGTCGAGCTGCCGCGCTGGCTGTGGCGGATCGTGCTGCATGGGCTGATCCTGCGCGTGCGCCCGGCGCGTTCGGCCGCGCTCTACGCGAAGATCTGGACCGCGCAGGGCTCGCCGCTGGCGGTCGGGACCGCGGCGCTGGCCGAGCGCCTGCAAGCCTCGCTGCGCGCGCAACGACCGGGCCCGATCCTGGTGCGCCACGCGATGCGCTACGGCCAACCCGGGATCGGGCCGGTCCTGCGTGAACTCGCCCAAGCGGGCGTGCAGCGGGTGCTCGTGCTGCCGCTGTTCCCGCAATATTCCGCGACCACCACCGCTTCGGCCCTCGATGCCATCGCACGCGAGTTCGCGCGCTGGCGTTGGGTGCCGGAACAGCGGGTCATCACCGATTATCACTCCGACGCGCGGCACGTCGAAGCGCTCGCGCGCAGCGTCGAGGGGTACTGGCAGCGCAACGGCCGCGCGCAGCGCCTGCTGCTGTCGTTCCACGGCATTCCCGAGCGCAACCTGCGCCTCGGTGATCCCTACTTCTGCCAGTGCCACGCGACCGCGCGGCGCCTGCGCGAACGGCTCGGCCTCGGCGAAGAGGAGCTGATCGTCACGTTCCAGTCGCGCGTCGGGCGTGCGAAGTGGCTGCAGCCGTACACCGAAGCTACCCTGCGCGACCTGCCTGCGCAGGGCATCCGCCACGTGCAGGTGCTGTGCCCGGGCTTCGCGATCGACTGCCTCGAAACGCTCGAGGAAATCGCGCTCACCAACCATGCGCGTTTCCTGCACGCGGGCGGCGACCGCTTCGAATACATTCCGGCGCTGAACGCCGGCGACGATCAGGTCGCGGCGCTCACTGATCTTGTGTTGCGCCATGCACAGGGTTGGCCCGAGTTCGATCCCGCTTTCGACGCCGCGCGCGCAGCCGCGCAAGCAGGCGCCGCGCGCGCGCGCCACGAACAGATCCGTGATGCGCGCCGCTGAGGAACTGCGCTTCGATTTGCCACACGCGACGCTTGCCGCGAAGCGCTGGGGCGATCCTGCTTCACCGCCGCTACTCGCCCTGCACGGCTGGCTCGACAATGCCGCCACGTTCGATGCACTCGCGCCGCTGCTCGCGCGGCGCTGGCAGGTGGTCGCGCTCGACCTGCGCGGACATGGACGCTCGTCGCACATCGCAGCCGGCGCGTGGTACCACTACGTAGACTATTTCGACGACATCCGCGCGACGCTCGACCATTGCGGCTGGCACCGGGTGGACCTGCTCGGCCATTCGCTCGGCGGCACCCTCGCGAGCCTGTTCGCGGCGCTCTATCCCGAACGCGTCGGCGAGCTGCTGCTGATCGAAGCGCTTGGGCCACTCACGCGCACGCTCGATGAGGCCTTGCCGCAGCTGCGGCGCGCGCTCGACCAGCATGCGGCGTTTTCTGCGCGCCGCCCGTTGCGCGTGTTTCCGACGCTCGCCGAAGCGATCACCGCGCGCATGCTCGCCAACGACCTGTCCGAGCCGGCCGCGCGCGCGATCGTCACGCGCGGCATCGAACCCGCCGATGGTGGCCACGTATGGTCGAGCGATCCCCGCCTGACCCTCGTCAGCCCGCAGCGCTACACCGAAGACGAAGTGCTGGCCATGCTCGGCGCCATACGCGCACGAACGTCGCTCGTGCTCGCCGACCCCGCGACGAGTTATCTGCCGTCGGCGATGATGGACGCGCGCGCAGCGCGTGTGGCCGACATCCGCGTGGTGCGGCTACCGGGACACCACCACCTGCATCTCGAAGATGCGCCCGCAGTCGCCGCAGCGTTGCTACAAGCGAAAGATTGAAACACCAAGCACACCGCGCACGCGAAGAAACACCGTGAGCAATGGTCGCCATCCCCGCGACTGCGAGCCTAGCGAGCGAAGACGACGAGCAACAAGCCCGCGATCGCGCCGGCCGTGTACAACAACGACGCGCTCGATTCACGCCTGGATCAGGCGATTCAGTTCGGCCTTCAGCGCCTGGCCATTGAGTCGCAGCCAGTCACGCTGTTCGCGCCACTCCGGATAAAGGCTCTCCACCAGCGCCCAGAAGCGCGGTGAATGACTGCGGATGCGCAGGTGGCAGAGCTCGTGCACGACCACGTAGCGCAGCGCCGCGGGCGGAGCGAGCGCGAGGGCAAGATCGAGCGTTACGCGGTCGCGCGTGTCGAGGCTCCCCCAAAGGCTCTTCAGTGGGCGCAGCTTGACCGCAGTCGGAGCGCGCGCGAGTTCCGGGCAATAACGTGCGAGATAGCGGCTGACGTCGCGGCGGATCTGCGCTTCGAGGAACGAGCGAAGGAGCGCGCGCGCCGCCGGCAGGGTCGACTTGCCGTGCGGTCGCGGCAGGGTCAGCACGAGGCGGTCGTCGACCTGCTCGATCCGCGGATAGGCACCGTCGCGCCATGAAAGGCGCGTGGTTTCGCCACGCAACGGCATCACCGTCGCCGCGCCCGGCTTCAGCGCCGGCGGCGCCGAACCGAGGCTGAGCTCGTCGAGCTTGCGTTCGAGCCATTCGCCATGTTTGCGCAGGAATGCGAACACCTGGGCCGGATGCGTACCTTCGGGATAAGTGACTCTCGCGCCACCTGGCGTCACGGTCAGGCGCAGGCGGCGCGCCTGCGGATGGCTCTTGCGCAGCACCTTGATCGTTTCGCCGGCCTGCGTCGCCAGTTCAAGGTAGTCGTGCGCAAGTTCCACTTCATTTCTCCGACTGTTCCACGCGCGCGGCGCGTCAGTCGCGCTCGCCCGGGCGGGGGATTCCAAACCACTTTTCCAGTCGCTCGAACAGGGTCCTCAGCTCGAGCGTCATCAACGCAAACGTCGCATCCAGTTCCGCACGCGCCGATTCCGCCGTGCCGTCGCCGAGCTCGTCGAGCACGACGTCGAGGAAGCGGAGCTTGCGCACGACGAGGTCTTCGCCGAGCACGAAACTCATCCGGTCATCGAACACGAGGCCGAGCTGGAATACCTGCTTGCCTGACTTCAGATGCTCCCGGACTTCGTCCGATTCAAGGTCCTGGCGGCGGCAGCGGACGATCGCGCCAGCCTCCGCCGGGTCGCGCAATTCGACTTCCTCGCCGAGCACCAGTCCTTTTGGCAGTTTCCCATCTATCAGCCAGCCCGTCATCAGGTTCCGCGGCGATTCCGCCGGCGCCATCGGAGTCGCCGGGAAACGGCCGAGGGCCTCGCGGACCTGGCTGACCGCATCTTCGGCCGCCTTGCGGCTGGCGCTGTCGACCACGAACCAGCCCTGCTCGGCATCCAGATAAGCAGACAAGCGTGACGGGCGTATGAACGCGCGCGGGAGGAGTTCCGAAATCACCTCTTCCTTCAATCGCTTGCGTTCTTTCGCGCCGGGTCGGCGACCTTGCTTGTCGGCGATCTTGGCGATGCGATCGGCGAGTTCCTCGGCCACTACGACACCGGGCAACAGGCGCTCCTCGGAGCCGATCGACACCAGGCAGAAGGCACCGGACGCGTGCATGAGTTCATCGCTTTCGCGCCCGTACGGCGAAACAAAACCGCGCGTCGCGAGCTCGAGCGGTCCGCAATCGCGTAATCGATGCGTTTCGAGGTCTTTTGGCAGACGTTTGATGGATTTTGTGACACTTTCCGGGAAACGAAACAGGCTGAGATTGCGAAAGAACATGAGCAGGTCGGGATCCGTGGTTGGAATCGAAGAAAAAGCGTGTCCACGCGGCGAAGACCGGAGTCCGGCGTGACTTGCAGATGGAGCGGAGGCGCCAAGCCCGGAATTCGCCCGGGCGACGCAGCAGGCGAGCTTACTCCGTCTCGTGCGCGGGCTCCGCGCCGGCGAGCCATGCGTGCGCATCCGCGGCGGCTTGCCCGACACCCGCACCCAACCCCGCGAAGTCGAACAGCGCGCGGTCGGTGAGGTGCGAGGGCGCGACGTTGCCGAGCGCGCGGAAGATGTTTTCGATCCGGCCGGGCTGCTTGCGCTCCCATTCGGCCAGCATCGCCTTGATCGCCTTGCGCTGCAGGTTCTCCTGCGAGCCGCACAGGTTGCACGGCATGATCGGGAACGCCTGCTGTTTGGCGTACGCCGCGAGGTCATCCTCGGCGCAGTAGGCGAGCGGGCGGATCAGCACGTTGCGCCCGTCGTCCGAACGCAGCTTCGGCGGCATGGCCTTCAGCGTCGCCTGGTGGAAGAGGTTGAGGAACAGCGTCTCGACGATGTCGTCGCGATGATGACCCAGCGCCATCTTCGTGTAGCCGTGCTCGGCCGCGTACGCATAGAGCGAGCCGCGTCGCAGGCGCGAGCACAGGCTGCACATGGTCCTGCCTTCGGGCACCACGCGCTTCACGACGCTGTAGGTGTCCTGCTCGATCACGTGGAACGGCACGCCGCGCGCACGCAGGTACGCGGGCAGCACGTCGGGGTCGTAACCGGGCTGCTTCTGGTCGAGATGCACCGCGACGAGCTCGAAGCGCACTGGCGCCTTCGCCTGCAGCTTGAGCAGGATATCGAGCAGGGCGTAGGAATCCTTGCCGCCGGACAGGCAGACCATCACGCGATCGCCGTCCTCGATGAGGTTGAAGTCGGCGATCGCCTGGCCGACCTGATGGCGCAGGCGCTTGGCGAGTTTGGCCGCTTCGTAGTCGTGTTTGCGGGATGGAATCGCGTTCATGACCGCGCATTGTAGTCGGCACCGGCGCCGGTTCCAGATCGTTCACTTCCGCGGCCGGCGCCGATGCGGCAAAATTCGGGGCTCTGCGCACCGGCAAGGAGGCCGGGCGAATCCCCTCCGCACGTCCGCCCGGCACTGCCGGCCTCGCGCGTGCTCATCCGGAGTTGCGTCATGACCACCCCGAGCGTCGACACCGCCCGCCTCGCGAACGCGATCCGCTTCCTGTCCGCCGACGCGGTCGAAGCGGCGAAGTCCGGCCATCCCGGCATGCCGATGGGCATGGCCGAGATCGCGGTCGCGCTGTGGACGCGCCAACTCAAGCACAATCCGTCCAATCCGCTGTGGGCCGATCGCGACCGCTTCGTGGTGTCGAACGGCCACGGCTCGATGCTGCTGTACTCGCTGCTGCACCTGAGCGGCTACGACTTGTCGATCGACGAACTGAAGAATTTCCGCCAGCTGCATTCGAAGACGCCCGGCCATCCGGAAGTGCATGTCACGCCCGGCGTCGAGACGACTACTGGCCCGCTCGGCCAGGGCCTCGCGAACGCGGTCGGCATGGCGCTGGCAGAGAAGCTGCTCGCGGCCGAGTTCAACACCGACGATGCGCGCGTGGTCGACCACCACACCTACGTGTTCCTCGGCGATGGCTGCCTCATGGAGGGCATCTCGCACGAAGCCTGCGCGCTGGCGGGCACATGGCAGCTCGGCAAGCTGATCGCACTGTACGACGACAACGGTATCTCGATCGATGGCCAGGTGCAGGGCTGGTTCACCGACGACAGCGCGGCACGCTTCCGCGCCTATGGCTGGCAGGTGATCGGTCCGATCGACGGCCACGACGTCGACGCCATCGATCGCGCGATCCGCGACGCGAAGGACCACACGACGCAACCGAGCCTCGTCATCTGCCGCACGACGATCGGCAAGGGCGCGCCGACGCGCGCGGGCACCGCCAAGGCGCACGGCGAGGCGCTCGGCGCCGACGAACTCGCGGCAACACGCAAGGCACTCGGCTGGAACTACGCTCCGTTCGAGATTCCGGCCGACATCATCGCCGGCTGGGACGCGCGCGCAGCCGGCGCGCACGCGGAAGCCGCATGGAACGCACGGCGCGAGGGCTATCGCGCGAAACACGCCGAACGCGCCGCCGAACTCGAGCGCCGCCTCGCCGGAGAATTGCCTGCCGACTTCGCCCAGCGCGCGGCACAACTCGTCGCCGAAGCGAACGCGAAAGCCGAAACAGTCGCCTCGCGCAAGGCGAGCCAGTACGCGATCGAGGCGTTCGCGCCCGCGCTGCCGGAGATGCTCGGTGGGTCGGCCGACCTCACGCATTCGAATTTGACGTTGTGGAAAGGCGCGCCGCTGCTCAGTGGCGGCGGTACCGGTCGGCACATCAGCTACGGCGTGCGCGAATTCGGCATGGCCGCGATCATGAACGGCATCGCGCTGCACGGTGGCTACATTCCGTTCGGCGGCACCTTCCTCACCTTCAGCGACTACAGCCGCAACGCGATCCGCATGGCCGCGCTGATGAACCAGCGCGTGATCCACGTCTTCACGCACGACTCGATCGGTCTCGGCGAAGACGGTCCGACGCACCAGTCGATCGAACATGTGTCGTCGCTGCGCCTGATCCCGAATCTCGACGTCTGGCGCCCGTGCGACACGGTGGAGAGCGCGGTGGCATGGAAGCTCGCGCTCGAACGCAAGAGCGCGCCGACCGCGCTGGTGCTGTCGCGCCAGAACCTGCCGTTCGTGGCGCGCAGTGATGCGCAGGTCACTGCGATCGAGCGCGGTGGTTACGTGCTCTCCGACAGCGAAGGCGCGCCAGCGCGCGTGCTTGTCGCGACCGGTTCGGAGATCGGCCTCGCGCTGGCGGCGAAGAAGCTGCTCGACGCGCAAGGCCTGCCGACGCGCGTGGTGTCGATGCCCTCGACCGAAGCCTTCGATCGCCAGGATGCCGCCTATCGCGCGAGCGTGCTGCCGGCCGGCGTGCGCAAGGTCGCGATCGAAGCCGGCACGACGGCGCTGTGGTGGAAGTACGTCGGCGAGGGCGGCGCGGTCGTCGGCATCGACCGCTACGGCGAATCCGCGCCGGCGCCGAAGCTGTTCGAGTTCTTCGGCTTCACGCCCGAACACGTCGCCGCAGTGGCGCGCGGAGGGTAGGGTGGGTCGAGCCGCCTGTGGCGAGACTCGCAAGCGGGCACCAACGGCGGCACGCGCTTCGCGTGCAACGCCCTACGGTAGACTGCGGGGGCCATGTTCCCCGACGATCCCGCCGCCATCGTGCGCCGCCTGACCGAGCTGAAGATCGAGCATCGCGATCTCGATGCCGCGATCGCGCGCCTGCCGTCCGGCCCGGGTTGCGACGAGCTGCAGCTCACGCGCCTGAAGAAGCGCAAGCTCAGGCTCAAGGACATGATTGCGTATCTCGAGAACAAGCTGATCCCCGACCTCGATGCTTGAGCGGAAGCGCAAGTTGCCGTCATGGCTGCGAAGCGGGGATCCGGCGACGTGGCCGTTGGAAGGGAAGCCTCAGGATTCCCGAAGCTGGAATGACGACCCGGACGTGCTCGTTCAGACCGTCCCCAACTAGTCGCCAGACTCGTCCTCGGCCGCGCGGGTCAGTTCGGCCTGCTTTTCCGGCGTGAGCTTGAGGATGCCGTGGCGGATCTCGCGCGACAGGATCACGCGCGCGTCCTTCGCGACCTCTTCCAGCGTGAGGTCGAAATCGAGCTTGCCGTTGTCGTCGGCCCAGATCACGCGGCGCTCGCGCAGCTTCTGGATGAATCCGCGGAACAGGCTGCGATCGAAGAATTCCGGTGCGTTGAGTTCGTGCAGCAGCGACAGGCGCTGCGCGCTGAGGAAACACAGGTTCTCGAGTTCGCTCGCGCTGAGCGTGCACGGGCCGTTCTTCACCAGCAACGCCAACCCGATGTAGTAGCGTTCGATCGCCGGAAGCAGCGTGTGTGCGAGCGCGCGCAGGCGGAATGCGGGGTCGCTCTGGCCCGGCCCGCGCTCCATGATGCGCCCGTCCGCGTCCGCTTCGAGCAAGCCCTGCGCGATGAAGAAATCGAGCGTCTTCTGGATGCGTTCGCCGAATTCCTCTTCGCTCCATGGCAGGAACAGCTCCGCCTGCACGAACGGATAGATCAGGCGGCCAAGGCGCAGGATGGATGTGCGAGCGAGGCGACGGTTGTTGAGGAAGCAGCACGCCACCCACGAGGCCGTCGCGAACAGGTGGGTGACGTTGTTGCGGAAGTAGCTCAGCAGCACGCCCTGTTTGGCGTCGACGGTCAACACGTCGCCGAGCGGATGCGCGACCCGGCGGATCCACTGCATCTTTTCGCCGTAGGCGACGATCGCCGGTGCGTCGAGCGGCGTGACGGTCATGCGGTCGGAGTAGGGCAGCGTCGCCAGCAACGCCTTGTACAGATCGAGCTGCGCGAGCAGGTCGGCTTCCGCCATCGCGTGCTTCGGCGTCGCCAGCAGCGCGACGGCGAGCAGGTTGATCGGGTTGACGTGGGCAGCACGATTGATGTTGACGAGGATGCGTTCGCCGAGGGTATCGACGGCGCTCTTCAGCCACGCCGGTTTCGCCTCCGGGTTGCTGGTCGCGTCTTTCCAGTCCGGCGCAATGTCATCGAGCAATGGCGACAGGAACAACGGCTCGCCGAAGTTGACGGTCACCGCGCCGTAGTTGTGGCGCAACGCACCGAGACCGCGGATCAGCGCGCCCCAGGATTCCTTCTCCTTCGGCTTGCCCGACAGCTCGCCGATGTAGGAATCGCCTTCCATGATCTTTTCGTAACCGATGTAGACCGGCTGGAATACCACCGGGCGATCCGGCTGGCGCAGGAAGCTGCGCAGCGTCATGGACAACAGGCCGCCGCGCGGTTCGAGCGTGCGGCCGGTGCGCGAGCGTCCGCCCTCGATGAAATACATCAGAGAGATGCCGCGCGCGATCAGCTGGCTCATGTACTCGCGGAACACGGTCGAGTAGAACGGATCGCTGAAACTTCGGCGCAGGAAGAACGCGCCGCCACGACGCAGCAAGGAGCCGATCAGCGGCAGGTTGAGGTTCACACCGGCCGCAATGTGAGGCACCGCGAGGCCGTTGCGATAGAGCAGGTACGGCAGCAGCGCATCGTCGGTCGTGCTGCGGTGGCAGGGCACGAACACGACTTCGTGGCCGGGCACGATCTCGCGCAGTTTGTCGAAATGGTTCATCTGCACGCCGTGGTAGATCTTCTCCCACAGGGCCGTCAGCAGGAACGAGGCCGAACGCACGACCAGGTGCGACTGGTCCGCCGCGATTTCCCACGCGAACGCGTGCGCCTTCTGCGCAGCCTTGTCGCGATCGATGCCTTCCTTGCTCGCATTCGTTTCGATCGCCTGCTGCACCGGCGCCGCGTTGACGACGCCATCGATGAGCGTGCGCCGATGCGACAGGTCGGGCCCGATGACGGCGGCGCGGATGCGGCGGAAGTGCGCACGCAGGATGCGCTGCAGCTTGCGCACTCCACGCTCGGCCTCGGGCTGGTCCGCAATGACTTCGCGCAACGACACTGGCGCCGCGAATTGCACGTGCGTGTCGCGTCCGTTCAACGCAAGCGCCAGCAGGCGGCGGAAGCGCCCGACCACGACCCAGTTTTCCGAGAACAACACGCTGAACCAGCCCGATTCGCGATCCGGCGCGCGACCGACGAAGATCGACACCGGCACCAGGCGCACGTCCTTCTCCGGATCGGCGCGCACGATGTCGGCGAGCAGGCTCAGCGTTTCCGAGCGCGTCGGGTGCGGCTGGCGACCGAACACGCGCGGCCGGCGCGACAACGCGATCACCGCGCGGCGGCGCTTGATCGGCAGGCGATCGGCGGCCGCATACGGCGAGGGCAGGCCCGCTTCCTCGCAGGCCTGTTCGAGGATCAGGGTGTCGGACAGTCCGTAGCGTTCGATCACATAGACCGTCGGCCGCGGATCGTCGGGCAGCAGCCCATGCACGTCATCGGGTGTGCGGCGTATGCGGATCCACGGACGCAGCAATGCGCCGAACGCCTTGAGCCAGGCAGGCACCTGCGCGCTGGTCGAGCGCGGTACCGTTTGCGAGTCGTTCATTGCGCGAAGTCTAGCAGTACGCCTTGGCGCGCCGGCACGCCGCTGCAACCGCGCGAAGTGCGCGCGGTTGCAGAGCTTTCGCGAATCAACCCTTCGGCGGCGCTTGTGCGGCTGCCGGTGCCGGAGCGGCGGGCGCCGGCGCGGTCACCGCATCGCTGGCCGCGGCGGCGGCGGCCTTTTCCTTCAGCTTCTCCATCATCTGCTTGCCGTACCAGCGGCCATCGACGTTGACCATCTCCGCGGTCGCATCGAGCGGAGCGCCGAGCAGGGTGTAGTGCAGTTGCACCGTCGCGTTCTTGCCGTCGTTGGAGACGACCTTCGCCTGCACCGAATCGAGCGTCTGGTCGAGCGAGAAACCATACACGCCCAATGCGTCCTTGATGCCTGCGAACGCGATGCGCGCCTTCGCCATCGACTGGTCGTAGTCGAGCGCGCGCGCTTCATCGAGCGACTTGAGGTTCATGTCGCGCGCGCTCTTGCTGACGATCGCGATGACCTTCTTGATCGACTCCGGCTCGGTGAAGCGCGTGTTCTGCACCCATGCCACCAGCGCATCGACCGCGGCACCCGCCTGGGTGCGCTCGGCTTCGGACAGGCTCTGGTTCTGCTGGATCATGTTCTTGACGACCGTGCTGCCCATCGACGCGTACATCGGAATCTGCTGCTGGTACGTCGCGTCGAACTCCTTCAGCTTCGGCTCGATCTCGGCGAACAGCTTCTGCTCGGCATCGGGCGCCGTCAGCTTGGTCATGGTCTCGTTGAACTTCGCGCGATCCTCGTCGGTGATCGGCTGCTCGTCCTTGTCCTTGGCCCAATCCGCCTTCGCCTTGGCGAATTCGGCCGGCGGCAGCGCGTTCTGCATCAGGCCGTTGATGTCGCCCTGCTTGAGCAGCTTGATCGAAGCGAGGATCGCTGCATCGGGCGACGACGGCGACGCGGTGACGGCCGGTGTGGCGCCATTGTCGGCTTGCTTGTCGCAAGCGGCGACGAGAACCAGCAGGGACGCCGCCAGCGTGGCGCGGACCAAGGGCTTGAACATGGATATTCCCCAGCAGTAGTCAGGAAGAGGGCGCGAACTGTAGCAGCGTCAGCGGGTTCCATGCATGGACATGCCGGGAAATTGCTCCTGCATTCCCGGCATTCGGGCCATCCATGGCCGTCAAAAAAAGAAAACCCGGAGGGCGGGGCCGTCCGGGCGGAATCCGGCAACGCCGGAGGAGGAAAGTTGTGCGTCGTTCTCTGGGGGTTGTTCGTCGAGTGGCGGCGGTACCCTGCAACGACTCCAATGGCGCGATTCTACTTACGCAATAAACTTCATGCAATACCTTACGTTAAGTACTGCAATGCGATGATTAGTAACGTAAATTCTCTCGCTTTTCGAGTCTCCGGGCGGATTCCGGCTTCGACCATTCGTTGTTGAACAACGCCGGCTCCCACGAGCCATAGGTCGGGTTCGGCAGCACGAACCAGCGCTCACCGAACCAGTCCAGGTAGCCGGCCACCGCATCGCGGCGGCCTTGCGGCGTGTTCGCGAGCACGTCGACGAAATCGCCGAGCTGGTCGCCGAGCTGCAGGAGCACGCGGTGCCTGCGGCCGACCAGTTCGCGCCGACAGCCCTTCTCGCTGCCGACCTGCTCGCAACCCTCGACGACCGTGCCCAGGCCGAGGAACACGGTCTCGTCGGCCGAGAGCGGAAACCCTACCGCACGCAGGTTGTCGAGCGTCGCCTCGTTGAGGTCCTGTGCGCGATTGGACAGATAGAACACGGTCACGCCGTGCCGGGCGGCGAATCGGGTGAACTCGAGCGCTCCCGGCAGCGCCTTCGCCGCTTTCTCGCGACACCATTGCGACCAGCTGTACTCGTCGAAGGACTTGCCGTCGCGGACGAGGCGCGCCTGGTAGGGCGAGTTGTCGAGCACGGTCTCGTCGATGTCGACGATCACCGCCGGCTTGAGGCCGCGCGGCCTGTTCTTGCGCGCGTCACGCGGCAACGCGTCCCAGTTGCGGTCCTTCAGCGCGAGCAGCAGTTTTTCGCTCGCCTGCCGATACACCTCACGATAGACCAGGTCGTGTTCGACGGCCGTCTGCGTCCAGGCGACCGCGTTGAGGTTGTCGTTTGCGGCAGGACCCGCCCGCGCAGGCGTCGCGGCGGGTGCCGGCGTCGCCACGGCGGGCGGCGCCGGTGGTGCCTTGGTGGTCGCGCACGCCGCGAGCAGGGAAACCGCGGCAGTCAGGATCAGCCGTCGAAGAGTCGACATCGGTGCTCCGGGATTGGAAAGGGCGCGGGCAGCCCCTACGATCCATGCAGTGTATGACACGCGATCGCACGGACGCCCGTCGCGGCGACGCGCCCCCGCCCACCACCAGGGATGTCCATGGAACCGTCGCACGGCCCGCGCATCCGCCTCGCCTCGTATCTGCTCACCGGGCTGGCACTGCTGCTGATCCTCAAGCTGCACCTGCTGCCGGCCCTGCTCGCCGGCCTGCTGGTGTACGCGCTGGTCGAGGCACTCGTGCCGGCGCTGCAACGGTTGCTGCCCGGCGCCCACGCACGCGGCCTGATCGTCGCCCTGCTCAGCGTCGTGGTAGTCGGCCTGCTTACGCTCGCGATCATCGGAGGCGTCTCGTTCATGCGGCACGAGCTGGGCGCACCGGGTGCGTTCTTCGAAAGCCTGATGCCGATGATTGATCGCGCGCGCGCGCAGCTGCCTCAGGTGATCGTCGACCATCTTCCCGACAGCATCGACGACTTCCGCAGCGTGGCGATCGAGTGGCTCCGCAGCCATGCCGCGCAGTTGCAACTGGCGGGCAAGACTGCGGCGCGCGTGGTGGTGCACCTGCTGATCGGAATGGTGCTCGGTGCGATGGTCGCGCTCGCCGATGCGCGCACCCACCCGGATGCGCGCCGTGGCGCGCTGGTCGATGCGCTGGTGGAGCGCTGCCGCGGTCTCGTCGCGGCGTTCCACGACATCGTGTTCGCGCAGGTGAAGGTCTCGGCGGTCAACACGCTGTTCACCGCGATCTTCCTGCTCGTGGTGCTGCCGCTGTCAGGCCACCCGCTGCCGTTCGCCAAGAGCCTCGTCGTGGTGACCTTCGTCGCGGGCCTGCTGCCGGTGGTCGGCAACCTGATCTCGAACACGCTGATCTTCGTGGTCGGCCTGTCGGTATCGTTCGGCGTCGCGGTCGCCGCCCTGGTCTACCTGATCCTGATCCACAAGTTCGAATACTTCCTCAACGCGCGCATCGTCGGCACGCAGATCCGCGCCCGAGCCTGGGAATTGCTGATCGCGATGTTGTTCATGGAGGCGGCGTTCGGTGCAGCCGGTCTCGTCGCGGCACCGATCTACTACGCCTATCTCAAGCGCGAGCTCAAGGCTGCCGATCTGTTGTAGCTGCAAAAGCCAGGAACACGAGGAAACCCGAACGAGTCAGTCGGCGAGCAGGCTGGCAAGGCGCGCGATGTGCGAGGACGCGAGTTCCTGCTTGTGCGCGGCGTCCAGCTCGGCATCGCGGCCCGACCAGTGCAGATCGTCGGCGGGCAGTTCGGCAAGGAAGCGGCTCGGCAGGTTCGACAGGATTTCGCCGAAGCGCTTGCGCCGTTTCGCGTACGACACCGACAGCTGTTCCTTCGCGCGCGTAATGCCGACATACATCAAACGACGCTCCTCCTCGATGCGGCCTTCCTCGACGCTGCCCTCGTGCGGCAGGGTCGTGTCGTCAACGCCGACGAGGAACACGAAACGGAACTCGAGTCCCTTGGCCGAATGCAGGGTCATCAGGCGCGCCGAATTGCCGGGATCGTCGCGGTCGCCGTGACTGAGCAGCGCGAGCTGCGCGGCGAGGTCGCCGGCGGCGCCGTCCTTCTGCATCGCACGGAACCATTCGGTAAGTTCCTTGAGGTGCTCGATCCGCCGTCCACGCAGCGCGGGTTCCTTGACCTGCGCCGCGATGTGCTCGGCATAACCGATGCGCGCGACGAGCTCCTCGACCAGTTCGGCCGCCGGCGTGCGTGCGGCCTTTGCAGCGAACTCGCGGATCAGGCTGGCGAAGCCAAGCAGAGACGAAGCTGCTCGCCCGGTCAGCTGGCCGAGTACGGCATCGTTCTGCGCCGCGCGCAGCAACGAGACATGGCGGGTGCCGGCGAGTTCGCCGAGCTTTTCCAGCGTGGTCGCGCCGATGTCGCGGCGCGGCAGGTTGACCACGCGCAGGAACGCCGCATCGTCGTCCGGGTTGTTGACCAGGCGCAGGTAGGCGAGCAGGTCCTTGACCTCGGCGCGATCGAGGAACGCGGTGCCACCGGTCACGTGGTACGGCACACGCGCGAGCCGCAGCGCTTTTTCCAGAGCGCGCGACTGGTGGTTGCCGCGATAGAGGATCGCGAACTCGTGCCACGGCGCCTTGTGCTTCTCGGCGAGGTGCGCAATCGCGCCGGCGACGCACTCTGCCTCGTGCTCGTCGTCGCGGCATTCGAGCACGCGGATCGGCGGGCCCTCGCCCTGCTCGCTCCACAGGCGCTTCTCGAACAGGTGCGCATTGCGCGAGATCACCGCGTTCGCGCAACGCAGGATGCGCCGTGCGCAGCGGTAGTTCTGTTCGAGCTTGACCACGCGCAGCTTCGGATAGTCACGCGAGAGTTCAGCGAGGTTCTCCGGGTTCGCGCCGCGCCAGGCATAGATCGACTGGTCGTCGTCGCCGACCGCCGTGAACAAGCCACGCTCGCCAGCGAGTACCTTCACCAAACGATACTGCGCCGAATTCGTGTCCTGGTATTCGTCGACAAGCAGGTAGCGCAGGCGTTCGCGCCAGCCTGCGCGCGCGTCCTCGTCGCCTTCTAGCACGGCCAGCGGCAGGCGGATCAGGTCGTCGAAGTCGACCGCATTGAACGCGGCGAGGCGGCGCTGGTAGGCCGCGTAGATCTCTGCCGCCTCGCGCTCGCGCGCACCGGCTGCGGCGGCGGCCGCCTGTTCCGGTGTAAGGCCTTCATTCTTCGCGCGCGACACCAGTGATTGCAGGGCGAACAGCGCATCCGGCTTGATCGCCTTCGGCGCGAGCTCCTTGATCATTCCCTGGGTGTCGTCGGCATCGAGCACCGAGAAACCGCGGCGCAAGCCTGCGCGCGCATGTTCGATCTGCAGGAACTTGAGTCCGAGCGCATGGAACGTGCATACGGTCAGTCCCTCCGCCGAGGCACCGGAGACGAGCCTGCCGACGCGCTCGCGCATCTCGCGCGCGGCCTTGTTGGTGAACGTGATCGCGGCGATCTTCGCCGCCGGCACCTGGCGACGTTTGATCAGGTGCGCGATCTTCTCGGTGATCACGCGCGTCTTGCCCGAACCCGCGCCGGCCAGCACGAGCAGGGGGCCGTCGCAATACTCGACGGCGGCGCGTTGTTGCGGGTTGAGGTTCATTGGCGCGACCCGGGACGGACCTGCGATTGTGCCGCGCGCCGGTCGCCGCCGACAGCTTGACAGCCGCGCTTGGGGTTTTTCACGCCGGATCGTGTAAGAGGCTGGACTGCACCTGCGGACGCCCCGATGCCGCTTGCCCGCTCTCCGCTGCAACCGCTCGCCGCCGCGCTGCTGCTGGCGGTCGGCGATGCCGCCGCTTCCGGCCTGATCCTCGTGGACGCCGCTGGCGACACGCATGTCGACGGCCGCTGCACGCTGCGCCAGGCGGCGACGTTCGAGGACCTGGCGATCTCCGGCGGCCACGGCGACATGGGTCGGCGGCGGCATTATGCGGCGCGGACGACACCATCGGGGGCGAGCACAACCTGATCGGAGGGATCGAAGCGGGCATCACGTATCCGCCGGACGCCCTGCGCTGCGACCCGCAGCTGCGACCACTCGCCTGGAACGGGGGACCGCCTTGACGCAGGCGCTCCCCGCCGGATCGTGCGCGATCGATGCGGGCGGCTCCGTCCTGTTCTTCCCTACGACCCGCGCGGTCCGGATCATCCGCGCCCGATCGGCACCGCAGTCGACATCGGTGCCTACGAGTAGGACCCCGGTGACCCCGACTACGACGCCGTCTTCGCCGACGGCCTCGCCTGGGGCGCGCTCAGAATGCGCGCAGCAGCGATTCGCAGTCGGCTTCGATCTTCAGCGCGAGCAATTCGTCGGCACGCGTGCGGCCGAGGTTGATCGCCGCGACCGGCTTGCCCGCATGCGCGGCCTCACGCGCGAAGCGGAATCCGGAATACACCATGAGCGACGAGCCGACGACGAGCATCGCATCGCTGCGCTCCAGCGCGTCGAACGCGCGCTCGACGCGCTCGCGCGGCACGCCTTCGCCGAAGAACACGACGTCCGGCTTGAGCAGGCCGCCGCAGGTTTCGCAGGTGGGCACGACGAAGCGCTCGAACGGCAGACCTTCGAGCTCGGCATCACCGTCCGGCGCATCAAGTGCGTCGAGCGCGGTCCAATCCGGGTTGAGGCCTTCGAGCACACGCTGGACGTGCGCACGCGGGATCCGTCGTTCGCAGCCGAGACAGCGTACCCGGTCGAGCCGGCCGTGCAGGTCGATCACGTCGCGGCTGCCAGCGGCTTCGTGCAGGCCGTCGACGTTCTGCGTGACGAGCTGCGTGACCTGCCCTGCCTGTTCGAGCCGCGCCAGCGCGAGATGCGCTTCGTTCGGCTTCGCCGCGCCGAAGCGGCGCCAGCCGACGAGACTGCGCGCCCAGTAGCGTGAACGCTTCGCAGCGTCGCCGATGAACGCCTGGAAGCTGAGCGGCGGCTTGCGCTTCCAGCCGCCGTCGCGGTCGCGATAGTCAGGGATTCCCGATCCGGTGCTGACCCCGGCACCAGTCAGCACGAGCAAGCGCGGGTGCGCTTCGACGAAACGTGCGAGCGCATCCAAGTCGGCATCCACCGGGCGAACCGCATTCATGTCCGCATTCTCGCATCGGGGACGGTTCGCTGTGCGAAACTTGCAGATCCCACGGCTGCGGCATGTGGCCCCGTGCCGTCCGCGCCCGTTTTCGATCCCGACTCCAATCCAGCTCCCAATGGCGAAACTCTACTTCTACTACTCGGCGATGAACGCCGGAAAGACCACCACGCTGCTGCAGAGCGCGTACAACTACCACGAGCGCGGCATGCGCACGCTGATCCTGACGCCGCAGCTCGACACGCGCGCCGGTGAGGGCGTGGTCGCCTCGCGCATCGGCCTGCGCGCGAACGCGCGTCGCTTCACGCGCGAGGAAGACCTCGTCGCGATCACGCGCGCCGACATCGCCGCGCGCGGCAAGCTCGACTGCGTGCTCGTCGACGAGGCACAGTTCCTGTCCAGGGCGCAAGCGTGGCAGCTCAGCGACATCGTCGACGTGCTCGACATTCCGGTGCTCGCCTACGGCCTGCGCACGGATTTCCGCGGCGAGTTGTTCGAAGGCAGCCGCTACCTGCTCGCCTGGGCCGACAACCTCGTCGAGATCAAGACGATCTGCCACAGCGGCAAGAAGGCGACGATGGTCGTGCGCGTCGACGAACATGGCCGCGCGGTCACCGACGGTCCACAGGTCGAGATCGGCGGCAACGATCGCTACGTCTCGGTCAGCCGCGCCGAGTTCAAGAAGATAATGGCGGGCGAAAGCACGGTCGAACTGCAACAGTCCGTGCTGCCGCTCGACCTGCCCGGAGAATCCGCGTGAGCGCGCCAGCGTGGCCACGGCCGCAATGGCACGACAGCGGCGATGAAGCCTTCCTGCTCTGGTTCGTCTTCGGCGACTTCGATCCGGACCTGCGCATCGATGCGCACAAGTACCGCACGCGCGGCCTGCCGGCCGGCATCGACGCCGTTCGCTACGCGAACCGCGCACTCGAACGCTGGGACGGGTATCCACTCGCCGGTACGCTCGGGCGCCTGCTGTGGGACGAGGACGCGCGCCTGTTCGAACGTGCGAAGGCCGCTGGCGACTGCTGGATGCTGCGCGGTACGTTGCAGGATCCGCCCGACCTCGATGCGCTGCGCGACCTCACGGGCTCGATCGCGGCGCTCTGCGACGGCGGCGGCATCGCAGTCGTCGATCCGCAGATCCTGTCGATGTTCGACGCCATGCAATGGAGCCATCGCCACCTCGCACGCGATGCGTTCGTGGCGCGCGAGCATGTGCTGATCCTGTGCGACGAGGACGAAACCCACGCCGGACGCGTGCGCGTGCACACGCGCGGCATGCGCAAGTTCGCGCGCCCCGATATCGACGTGCGCAACGTGCCACCACACGCGGCCAACCTCGCCGGCGAACTCGCGGCACGCTTCGTGGAATTCCAGTGCGCCGGCGGCCTCGTCGCCGACGGCCACGTGGTCGAGTTCGACGACGCTCCCGACGGACTCGTCGCGCACCTCGCCGGTACGCTCGACGATCCCGCGTTCAACAACCGCCATCTCGCGCTGCGCTGGCCGGACTGAGTACCGGGTCCGTCGGCAGACAGCCACGCGCCCCACCTGTGGGCAACCGGCATCGCGATGCGACCCGAAGGTTGCAATCGCGCGCCGGGTGCGCTCCTGCGGTTGCTGCCGCTGACCTCGTCAGCGCTGGCAGCGCGTGCAGGAGAATGTCGAGCGCTGGCCGACGACGCTCGCCTTGATCGGCGTCGCGCAGACGCGGCACGGCTCCCCTTCGCGGCCGTAGACGAACAGCTCCTGCTCAAAATAGCCGGGCACGCCATCGGGACTGATGAAGTCGCGCAGGGTCGTGCCGCCGCGTTCGATCGCATGTGCGAGGATGCGTTTCACTTCAAGCGCGAGTCGCGCGTAGCGCGCGCGCGAAACGTCACCAGCAGCACGCCGCGGATGGATACCCGCGGCAAACAGCGCTTCGCTTGCGTAGATGTTGCCGACGCCGACGACGATCGCCTGGTCCATCAGGAACAGCTTCACCGCCGCCTTGCGACCGCGCGAGCGCGTCCACAGCAGGTCACCGTCGAACGCTTCCGACAGCGGCTCTGGGCCGAGCCCGGCGAGCAGCTCGTGCGTCTCGCCGCGCGGTTGCCACAGCTGCGAACCAAAGCGGCGCGGGTCGGTGTAACGCAGCACAAGCCCCGAGTCGAGGCGCCAGTCGACGTGGTCGTGCGCGCCGATCGGCGTGGCCGCCGGCAACACGCGCAGCGATCCGGACATGCCGAGATGCAGCAGCGCGCTGCCGGGCTCGGTGTGCACGAGCAGGTATTTCGCGCGCCGCTCGATCGCGTCGATGCGCTGGCCCGGCAAGCGCGTGCATAGTGCGCGCGGAATCGGCCAGCGCAGGCGCGGCTGGCGGATATCAAGCGCAACGACGCGACGGCCGATCAGGTGCGGCGCAAGGCCACGGCGCGTGGTTTCGACTTCGGGAAGTTCAGGCATGGCGGTGGCCGGTAGCCTTGGCGAATCGGACTCAGTCCACCTCGACGACCACGGCGGTGCCGTAGCAGAGCACCTCGGTCAATCCGGCCATGAGTTCGGTCGCGTCATAGCGCACGCCGATGATCGCGTTCGCGCTGCGCTGACGCGCATGCATGACCATGTCCCGGTAGGTTTCGGCACGCGCCTGCTCGCACAGGCTGGTGTAGATGCTGATGTTGCCGCCAAACAGCGACTGCAGGCCGCCGAGAAAGTTGCCGACGATCGAACGCGAGCGCACGGTGATGCCGCGCACGAGGCCGATGTTGCGCACGACGCGATAGCCGGGCAGCTCGAAAGCGGTTGTCACCAGTGAATCATTGAGCACGACGCTGGCGTTCGGAGTTGTCGCAGCATTGAAGGTTTCGACCATGTGCGGATTCCTTTCGGTTGTGCCCGGCTGTCAGGGCGACGGCGCGCTGTTCGCGCCCTTGCCAAGATCGATCGGCTCGAACAGGCGCGCGGAGAAATTGTCCGGCACCAGCGCGATTGCGCCCTCGACGGAGACATAGCGATCGTTGCGGATCGCATCGGTGGTGCCGAACATGATGGTGGTGGTGTCGATGACCAATGTCGCCTGCGGCGGATCGAGTCCGACTTTGCCTAGCTCCAGGTCTCTCGCCGCGTGGCGGAATCGCACCGGCGCGTTCGCGATCGCGAGCAGTTTCGCGACCTGCGCTTCGTCCGCCGGTTGCGCCTGCGGTGCGCGCATCAGCCAATGGCCGTCAACCTTCTCGAAGCGTCGCGTGGTGCATCCGATGCAGCGGACTTCGAGCCGCCGTACGGCGGCGATGTCGATCGTCGTCAGCGGATCGCGTGCCAGCACTCGCTCGTGGCGCAGCTCCGCGACGACGGCGGCACCCAGCAGGGCCGTCGCCGCGAGCAGGAACAGCAGGGTACGCGTGCGCCGCTTCATGCCGGCAACGATAGCAGGGACATGTCAGTGCCGCCGGCGGCGCCACCAGATCAGGGCGCCGCTGCCCGCGAGCAGCAGCGGCAGGATCACGAGGAACGCCGCCGCGAGCGCGCTCAGCGTTGCCTGTGACAGGTTCAATTGCCGATCCGGCGCGCTGCGGTCCGGCACGCTGACCTGCGCATCGTCGCCGAGCAGCCAGTCGAACACGCGCTGGCCGAACTCGGCGTTGCCGCCGTTGCCGAGGAAACTGTTGGAGAGGAAGTCGCCGTCGCCGATCACCACCACGCGCTGATCATTCCGGTCCGGTCGCGGCGACACGCGGCTCAACGCGAACGCGAGGTCAAGTGGCCCAGGAATCTCTCCCGCGTCGGCGTCCTGGCGGATCGTGTCGCCGGCTTCTCCGCCCTTCGGGATATGCGAGGTCTCGTTCCACGACTTCGCACTCGACTGCAACAGCGAACCCATCGCCCAGCGCGAGTCGGCGAGCTTGGCGAGTGCGGCTGGCTGCGGCAGCAGCGTGGTCAACGCGAAATCCGCATCGATCGGGTGTTTCGGATAGGTCGTGATCGCGACGAAGCTCGGGTCGCTCAGGCCGAATGCGGTACCGCTGCCATCGACGACCGTGCCGGGCAGCACGCGGATGCCGAGCGCATGCGCGAGGCTGTCGAGACCGCCACTGGCTTCGAGCGCGGGTTCGCCGGGTTCGGCGAGCCACAGCAGGGCCCCGCCCCGATCGACGTAGTCGACGAGTTCCGCCGCTACCGGGGGCGCGAGCTTCACCTGCGGGTTCGCGACCACCACGAGATCGACGTTGTCCGGCACCTTGCCGGTACTCGCGAGCGGCAACGGCACCGCGCGCAATCCGCGTCCGCCGAGCGCGGAAACGAACTTGCCGAGATCCGCGTTCGCCTCGCCGAGCGGCTGGCGCTCGCCATCGCCTTCGAGGAACGCAACAATTCGTTCGCGCGTGCGCGACAGGCGCAGCAATGCGGCCGAAAATTCGGCCTCGCTGAGTACCTTGAGGCGCTCGCTGCGGTCGCGGAAGCGCAGCTCCAGCTCGCCATCGACGGCGACCCCGGCCTTGCGCATCGCATTCGGATCGGCATCGGGATCGACGAAACGCAGGCTGAGGTCGGGCTTGGCGCGTCGGTAGCGATCGACGAAATCGGCGATCACGGCGCGCAAGCCGCCCTGGCGACTCGCGTAGCTGGTCACTTCGACCGGCCCGTCGAGCGTCTTCAACAATGCCAGCGAAGCCTCGCCGAGGCTCGCGCCCTGCGCATGGCTCCAGTCGCGGTTGAAGCCGAAGCGCGTGCTGAGGAAACCGAGCAGCGCCGCCAGCACTACGACGAGCAGCGTGTACAACGCGTTGCCGAAGCGCTCCTTCATGCGTCGGCGCTCCCGCGCAGCGCGTCCAGGCGACGTGTCGCAAGCGCGAGGGCGACCGCGGTGACGAGCAAGAAGTAGACGATATCGACGCTGGCGACAATGCCGCGGAAGAACGGTTCGAGATGGCTTGGCAGGGCAAGCCAGTTGATGCCGGAATTGGAGATGCCCTGCAGGCGCGCGCCGGCGTCGACGACCGCGAGCAGGCTGCTGATCGCAATCGCCGCGGCGGCGGCGAGTGCCGGCTGCGATGCCCACGCCGAACAGGCGATGCCGATCGCGGCCAGCGCCGCGGTGAACAGTGCGAGACCGAGCAGGGCGGCCGCGACCTTGCCGAGATCGAGCGTGGTGCCGAACGACAGCAACAACGGCATCGACGCCACCAGTGCGATCAGCAGGAGCAGATACCCGAGCGCGCCGAAATACTTGCCGAGCACAATGCGCAGGTTGCCGACGCCGCTCGCGAGCAGCAACGGCAGCGTCGCCGCACGGCGCTCGCCAGCGAACGCGCGCATCGTGACCAGCGGCACCAGCGGCAGCAACAGGTTCGAGAAACCGCGCAGCAGCGGTATCGCGACCAGATCGGTGACACCCGGCGCGTCCTTGAGCCCGCCGAGTTTCGGCGCGAGGTCGATGAATGCCTGCAGCGCGAGCAGGAACTGCCATGCCATGAACGCGAGCACGACCGCGGCGAGCGTCCACGCGAACGGCTGCACCAGGAGGCGCCGCCATTCGTGACGAGCAATCAAGCCGGCACTCATGCGGCGACACCGCGCGCATCGCTCGCGGCGATCGCGAGGAAGGTCGATTCGAGCGGCAGGCGGTCGCCGCCCAGTGCGGTCAGGCCGAACCCCGCGCCTACCACCGCGGCGGCGAACGCGTCGACGGCAGTGCCTGGGGCGAGCCGGACGCGCCACTGCATTGCGTCGATCGGCTCGGCCGCGTCGACCATCGGCAGGCGGCGCCAGTCCTCGCTGTGCAGCGCTTTCGAAACACCGACGCACAGCGCGGAGGTTCCGGCCGCCTGTGCCGCGCCGACATGGCGCAACTCGCCCCGGTGCAGGATCGCGACGCGATCGCAGCAGGCGGCGACGTCGGGCAGCACATGGGTCGACAACACCACCGCATGCTCCCGACCGAGTCCGCGCACGAGCTCGCGCAACTTCAGCGCCTGTACCGGATCGAGACCCGAGGCCGGCTCGTCGAGCACGATCAACTCCGGTTCGTGCACGATCGCCTGCGCCACGCCGACGCGCTGGCGGTAGCCCTTGGACAGCGCGCCAAGTGGTCGCCGCCGCACGTCGCCAAGCTCACAGCGTTCCAGCACGCGATCGACGGCACCACGGACCGCCGCGCGCGCGACGCCATGGAGGCGCGCGCAGAACCCGAGGAACTCGAGCGCGGTCAGCTCCGCGTGCAGCGGCGGCGTCTCCGGCAGATAACCGATGCGCCTACGCGCGAGTTCGGGCTGTTCGTGGAGGTCGGCGCCAGCCAACCGTACGCTGCCGGATGTTGGCGCGAGCACGCCGGCCATCATGCGCAGGGTGGTGGTCTTGCCGGCGCCATTGACGCCGAGCAGGCCGAGCACCTCGCCTCGCGCGAGTTCCAGGCTGACCGCGCGCACGACTTCGCGGCCGGCAAGGCGTCGGCCGACCTGATCGAGCGCGAGGATGGGAACAGCAGTCGTCACAGCCTTCGATTGTTAAGGTTTAATGGGCGCCACGGCAAGCGTTCGCAACGACGCGAACACCGTCACGACAAGAGTCGCAAAGCTTGACGAATCCACATGGCGGCCCCATCCCTGGACGCGTATAGTCGCGGTCTACCCTGCCGCCAGGTGCGCCCCACCCATGTACGACACCTTGATTTCCCTCGCCGCACGCGGCGTGACCCAGGCTTCCTGGGGCACGTGGATCGTGTACCTGCTGGTCGTCACCCAGCTCACGATCTTCGCGGTGACGCTGTATCTGCATCGCAACCAGACGCATCGCGGCGTCGACTTCCACCCGGTCGTCGCGCACTTCTTCCGCTTCTGGTCGTGGCTGACCACGGGCATGGTGACGAAGGAATGGGTCGCGATCCATCGCAAGCACCACGCGAAGGTCGAGACCGAGGAAGATCCGCACAGCCCGCAGGTCTACGGCATCAAGAAGGTGTTCTGGGACGGCGTCGGCCTGTATCGCGACGCGAGCGAGAACGACGACGACATGGAGAAGTACGGTCGCGGCACGCCCGAGGACTGGATCGAGCGCCATCTCTACAGCGCCCACCCGTACTGGGGCCCGACCCTGATGCTCATCATCAGCCTGGTGCTGTTCGGCACGGTGGGTGGTGCGCTGTGGGCCATCCAGATGATGTGGATCCCGTTCTGGGCTGCCGGTTTCGTCAACGGCATTGGCCACTGGTGGGGCTATCGCAATTTCGAATCGGCCGACACTTCGACCAATCTCTCGCCGTGGGGCGTGTGGATCGGCGGCGAAGAGCTGCACAACAACCACCATGCTTTCCCGAGTTCGGCCAAGTTCGCGCTGCGCAAGTTCGAGTTCGACATCGGCTGGGCAGTGATCCGCCTGTTCGAGATGATCGGCATGGCGAAGGTTCTGCGCGTCGCGCCGTCGCTCGACATCCGCCCGAACGTGAACCTCCCGGACACCGAGACCGTGAAGGCGCTGCTCGCGCATCGCTTCCACGTCATGAGCGACTACTTCCGCGGCGTGATCGCGCCGACCCTGCGCGATGAAGCAGCCGACGCCGGCGCCGGCATCAAGGCGCTGCCGCGTCGCCTGCGCAAGGCACTTGGCAACGGCGGCCGCTGGCTCGACGCCGCCTCGCGCGAGCGCATGACCGCATTCACTGACAAGCACCCGCAGCTGCGCACCGTGTGCGAGTTCCGCGCACGCCTGGCCGAACTCACCGAACGCAACGGCCGCAATGCGGAAGGCATGCTCGACGCACTGCGCGAATGGTGCCGCGAAGCCGAGGCGACCGGCATCCGCACGCTGGCGGAGTTTGCCGCGCGGTTGAAGGGTTATCGCCTCGCGGGCGAACGCGCCTGAGCGTGGTTTGCCGAATGCGCGATTGAAGAAGCCCGCCTTGCGCGGGCTTTTTCATGCCCGGTTCTCGCCGCAACTCATCGTGTGGCTGGAGAGGGGCTCCCGCGAGCGACGCTTGAGCCAATGGCCTCTGCCGCAGTGCGGACATCGTCGCAGGCATTCCGGCGGTCGATGCAAAAAAAACCCGCCACAAGGGCGGGTTTCTGGAGACGCTGGATCCCGTGTCAACGTACATCCATGTACTGCTCGGGATGAGTGCATCCTGCACTCACTTGATCTTGCCTTCCTTGTACTCGACGTGCTTGCGCACGACCGGGTCGTACTTCTTGACCAGCATCTTTTCCGGCGTGTTCTTCTTGTTCTTGTCGGTGGTGTAGAAGTGGCCGGTGCCGGCCGAGGAGATCAGACGGATCTTGTCGCGCTTGGATGCCATGTTCTACTCCTCAGACCTTTTCGCCGCGCTTGCGCAGCTCGGCGATGACGACTTCGATGCCCTTCTTGTCGATCGTGCGCAGCCCATGGCTGGACACGCGCAGGGACACCCAGCGGTTCTCGCTCGGCACCCAGAAGCGGCGATCGTGGAGGTTCGGCAGCCAGCGGCGCCGCGTCTTGTTGTTGGCATGTGAAACGTTGTTGCCGGTAAGTGCTCCCTTACCGGTGACCTGGCATGTTCTGGCCATTGCGAACCTCTCGGTATCTGTATTCCGTCCTTGGCCAGGACGGCATCGGCCCAGCGGCGGCGTTGCGCCATGCGGTGCTGGAAGCCCCTGACCAGTCGACGCGGGCGGACCGCATGCCGGAATCCGCGAGCCCGAAAGGGCGATGAACGGTCGAGGGAGCCGTGCTTTATAGCCGAATCAGCGGCTTCCGACAAGTGGGCCGGCCCTTTCGCGGGACTTTCGCCTGATCTTTGCGCGGGCTCCGCTCAGCGTCGACGTTGATGGATAGGTGCCATCGGGGACCGGGCGGATCAGACTTCTTCGATGCCCGTGCGCTTCGAGCGCTTGATCAGCCAGGCGACGCCGCGAAGGTCGGCGATGCCGACGAGGGCACGATTGAGGTTGTTGTACTTCGAGCTGCCGCTGCCGCGCGGCCGATGGTTGACCGGCACGGACTTCACCTGCCAGCCGGCGCGCTGCATCAGCGCCGGCAGGTAACGATGCATGTGGTCGAAATAGGGCAGGTCGAGGAAGGCAGCGCGCTCGAACAGCTTGATGCCGCAACCGGTGTCCGGGGTGTCGTCGCGCAACAGGCGTGAGCGGATCGCGTTTGCCCACTTCGAGGCCCAGCGCTTGCTGCCCGAGTCCTGCCGGTTTACGCGCCAGCCGGCGAACAGCTTGATCGCCGGCGGCGACTCGTCGCGCATCGCCAGCAGTTTGGGAATGTCAGCCGGATCATTCTGGCCATCGCCGTCCAGGGTGGCGATCCAGCTGCCGCGTGCCGCCTTCACGCCGCTGCGGATCGCCGTGCTCTGGCCGCTCTGCTGCAGGTGGCGGATCACGCGCAGCTCCGGATGCCCGGCCTTCGCGGCACGCAGCACGTCGAGGGAATCGTCGCGGCTCGCATCGTCCACGTAGACGACCTCGAACTCGACGCGCCCGCGCAGGGCCGCGGCGATCTCGGCGAGCAGCGGCGGGATGTTGCCGCGCTCGTTGAATACGGGCACGACGACGGACAATGCAGGCATGACGGTTCGCAGGTTCGCGGGTGGCGCATTATCGCCGAATCGACTGCGGACCGACGCAGCTGCGCGTAATTGCCGCGGCGAACCGCTTCCCCCAGGCTCCAGCCTCAGAGGCTGCCGGCAGCGACCTTCGGCAAACCCTCGAGCGCGTCGCGCCAGGCGTGTTCGAGCGCGTCGAAGCGCTGGCCCGATTGCGCGAGCATGTACAGGGTGCCGTCCGCGATCGGCACTTCGCGTGCGACCAGGCCGTCACGCCGGAAATCCTTGCTGGCGGTGGCGCGCTCGCGCACGACATAAACAACGCTGACCGGGCCGCCCTCGCCGGCGCTCACCATGTGCACGCTGGGCCAGCGGCCGATGCCGCATTCGGCGACATAGACGACCTGCGGCGGCACATCGGCGAGTTTGACGCCGCGATCGGCGAACGCCTGTTCGACATCGACCATCGGCACCGGCGTCTGCAAGGCCAGCGCCGCGTGTTCTTCCGCAGCCGTCACGTGGGCCGCGACGAGGTCCGGCAACGATTGGGCCGCACGCTGGTAGCGCACGACGCCGAACGCGAGCAGCAGGCTCGCGGCCGCCGCAAGCGCGATCCAGCCAAGCCGGCGGCGCGGCTGCTTCGTTTCGACCGGGTTCGCGCGTTGCGCGGCGAGGATGCGGTTCGCCAGGTCGCCCGGCACCGCGACCGCGAGCGCATTCGCAAGGCGCGCCTCGAAGGCTTGCGCGGCGGTGGTGGCAGCGGCGCAGCCCGCACAGCCGGCCAGATGGGCCTGCGCCGCGGCATCGACGACCTGCGGCTCGCTGCCGAGCCGACGGCGGAACTCAAGGCAGTCCATGCAACACCGCCTCCGTCTCCTTGCCGTCGAGCAGGCCGCGCAGTTTCTGCCGTGCGCGGAATACCTGGGTCATGACCGCCGACTCCGTGATGCCGAGCTGCGCCGCGACCTCGCCGCAGGAAAATCCGCCAAGCACCTGCAGCACCAGCGGCTCGCGATATTTCGGTTCGAGTTTCGCGATCGCCGCGCGCAGCACCGAGTCTTCGCCGAGCTGTTCCGGACTCGGCGCGTCGTCGCTGAGGTCGAGATCGCCGATGTCGGTGGTCGGCATCGGCTTGCGCTCGTACAGGCGTGCATGTTCGCGACGCAGGATCGTCGCCAGCCATGCCTTCGCGGCGACGTCGTCACGCAATGCATCAAGCGCCCGCCACGCGCGCAGGAAGGTCTCCTGGACCAGGTCCTGGGCGAGCGCGTCCTGGCCGCAAAGCCAGTACGCGTAGCGGTAGAGTTCGCCCGAATGAGCGCGCACGAGTGCCTCGAACTGTTGCTGGCGATTGACCGCCGAAGCAACAGACCGGGGTTTGCCGTCCTGGCTTGCAACCTCCGTCATGCGGGGGGATCACCCATCGAAGCCGTTCTGGAAGATCAGGTCGGGAGTATTGACAGTGAAACTGACCGGCAACGTCAATGGGTCGTGCGCCACGTCGTTGCTGTGCACGCATATGTTCGCATTGTACGCGCCCGCTGTCAGTCCGGTCGCGTCGAGGGTGACATCGACCGTTGCGCCGACACCGCCTGCGCCGATCGAGCCTGAGAGCGGCGCGAGCTGCAGCCACGGCACCGCGGCGGGTGCAACACAATCGGCGGATGAGCTGTCGACCGTCCAGTCGAGTGCGGCGCTGCCGCTGTTGGCGATCGAGAACGTGCTGGCAGTCGAGGTGCCCGCTTCGGCACTCGCGCTGATCGAACCAGGATCCACGCTGGCGAATGGCGTACTCGCTACGATGATGATGCCGGACATGCCGATGCCGCCGCTCGCACCGTGCGCCTCGCAGTAGTAACCGATCGTTCCCTCGCTCGGGAACGCGACGGTCGAGCTCCAGGCGTTGCCGCTGGGGTTGCCGGCAGGGCTGGCGCCGCAGGCGTCGGAGCAGTGGAACGACGTGATGGCGCCGTCGTCGGAGGTGACGTTGTGGAAGCCCAGTCCGGCGATGTCGTTCTTGAACGTGACCGTATCGCCGGGTGCGATCGTCAGCGGCGATGGGTCGTAATGGCGCCCGCCGGGCCCGTTGCGCGCGATCACGACATGGTCGGCGGCAAACGCGGGAACGACGGCAAAAAGGTTCAGGCAGGCAACGGCGAGCGTGATGCGGCGCATGGCGGTACTCCCCAGGGGTGGTACCCATGGGTACCGGAATCGCGCCGTCGGGTTGCCGTCCTCAATGGATCCGTTCGAGGATGCCGTCCAGCTCGTCGAGGCTGTGGTAGTGGATCACCAGCTTGCCGCGCCCGTTGCGCGCATGCGCGAGCTTGACCCGCGTCGCGAGTTTTTCGGCGAGATCGCGTTCCAGCGCCGCAATGTTCGGGTCCGCCTTCGCGGCGGGCTTGGCGGGCTTGGCGACACTGCCGCCGTCGGCGCGGCGCACCGCGTCCTCGAGTTCGCGCACCGACCATTTCTTCTCGACCGCCTCGAACGCGAGCGCGACCGCGCGCTTCTCCGGCAAGGTCGCCAGCGCGCGCGCATGGCCCATCTCGAGTTCGCGGTCGTCGAGCAGGCGCTTGATCTCGGCCGGCAGTTCGAGCAGACGCAACAGGTTCGACACCGCCGCTCGCGAACGCCCGACCGCATCTGCGGCCTGCTGGTGGGTCAGGCCGAATTCGGCGATCAGCCGCGACAGCGCCTGTGCTTCCTCCAGCGGCGACAGGTCTTCGCGCTGGATGTTCTCGATCAGCGCCATCGCGACGACAGCCTGATCCTGCACGACCTTCACCAGCGCCGGAATCTCGACCAGCCCGGCTTTCTGCGCCGCGCGCCAGCGGCGTTCGCCGGCGATCAGCTCGTAGCGACCCGGCGCGATCGAACGCACGATGATCGGCTGGATCAGCCCCTGCGCCTTGATCGATGCAGCCAGCTCGTCCAGCGGTTCCGTCTCGAAGTGGTGGCGCGGCTGGTACTTGCCGGGCTGGATCGCGGCGATTTCGAGCGTGCGCAGTTCGCCTTCGGCTTCGGGGGCGGCGGGCGCATCGCCGCCGCCGAGCAGGGCGTCGAGACCGCGGCCAAGACTGGAAGGACGTTTCTTCGCTGCCATGAATGGTTTTCCTCGTGCGCTCGTCCATGATCGCGAAAGCAAAGCGCGGCCGTCCTGGCCGAACTTTCCCGATTTCAGTGCGTGGCAGCCGCGGTGCCGTGTTCGCGCCGCAGCATTTCGCCCGCGAGCCCGAGATACGCGACTGCGCCACGCGATTCGCGGTCGTACAGGTTGATCGGCTGGCCATGGCTCGGCGCTTCGGCGAGGCGGATGTTGCGCGGGATGATCGAGCGCAGCACCTTGTCGCCGAAGTGCTTGGTCAACTGCAGCGAGACTTCGTTGCCGAGGTTGTTGCGCGCGTCGTACATCGTTCGCAGCAGGCCTTCGACCTCGAGGGCGGGATTCAAGCGCATACGCACCGCTTTGATCGTGTCGAGCAAGCTGGTCAGGCCCTCCAGCGCGAAGTACTCGCACTGCACCGGGATCAGCACGCCATGCGCGGCGGTCAATGCGTTGATGGTCAGCAGATGCAGGGTCGGCGGACAATCGATCAGCACCGTCTGGTAGCGGTCGCCGAGCTTGGCGATCTGCTCCTTCAGGCGCGATTCGCGCGCCAGGGCATCCATCAGCTTGAGTTCGGCGGCGGTAAGGTCGCCGTTGCCGGGCAGCAGGTCGAAACCGCCTTCGGTCGCGACGATCGCGCGCTCGATCGGCGCCTCGTCGAGCAACACCTCGCAGCCGTTCGGCTTGGCGGCGCGCTTGTCGACGCCCGACGCCATCGTCGCGTTGCCCTGCGGATCGAAGTCGATCAGCAGCACGCGCCGCCCGCTCTCGGCCAGCGCCGCAGCCAGGTTCACCGCGGTCGTGGTCTTGCCGACGCCGCCCTTCTGGTTCGCGATCGCGATGATGCGCGTCATGCTCGTGCCACCCGTTCCGGTCCAACCGGCGCGCCCGCGCCGGAACCGCTGATTATGACCACGTGTCGCTCGGCGTCCAAACCGGGGACCGCGAGCGACTCGACTGCCTCGATCGTGAAACCCGCCGGCAGCGCGTCGAGCTCGTCCTTGGGAAAGCGCCCCTTCAGCGCCAGCCAGCGCCCGCCCGGGGCCAGCAGGTGGCCGCCCCAGGCCAGCATGTCGGCGAGGCTCGCGAACGCACGCGCGGTGATGCAGTCGAAGCGCCCCTCGATGGATTCGACCCGGCCCTCGACCACGCGCACGTTGGCGAGTCCGAGTTCACGCACCGCCGCACGCAGGAAACGCGTCTTCTTGCCGTTTGAATCGACCAGCGCGACTGCACGCTCGGGTGCGATGAGCGCGAGCGGGATGCCCGGCAGGCCGGCACCGGTCCCGAGATCGGCCAGTGTCGCGCCCGTCACGTATGGAGCAACCGCAAGCGAATCGAGCAGATGGCGCGTGACCATCTCGGCCGGATCGCGAATCGCGCTCAGGTTGTAGGTCGCGTTCCAGCGATGCAGCAGGTCGAGGTAGTCGAGCAGGCGTTCGACCACGGCATCAGGCAGGTCGAGGGGCAGCGCGGCGAGGCCGGCGCGAAGGCGCTGCCGACGCGGATCGCGGTCAGACATGGCGGTCGCAACGAGACGGGGCCGCGCAGTATCGGCGCGCGCGCGGGCAAAATCCACCGCCGCCGGGTTCAGGCTGCGGCGGCGAGATCGATCCGGGCAACCAGCAGGCCGCTCTCGCGCAGCTCGCTGTTGAGCGACTGCTTGAGCCAGCGGCGGCGCGCATCGGTGTCGTCGGGCAGCACGGCATAGTCGAACAGGCGGCGCGTGGTCACACGCAGCAGGCCCTCGACATCATCGATCACCACGTCGGCCTGTTGCGGGTCGACCACCTGGAAATACACCAAGGCGCGGTAGTCGCGCTCGCCACGCCGCAGATCGTTGACCGCGACCGTCGAGCCCGCAAGATTGATCTTGTGCGCGACCCGCTCGAGCAGGGGCAGCACCAGATGCACGCCTTCACCGACCGTGCGGATGCGACCGCTGCGGTTGCGCAGGGTATAGACCTGACCATGCGGGATGCGCCGCACGCAGGCCAGGGACAGCAGGATCATTCCGCACACGGCGGCCAACAGGATCGGGGAAACCACGTTCTTATCTCTTGGAAACCGCAAAAACGGTGCAGCAAAGGAATCGACGAACGCACTGGACCACGATACCGGCCCCACTACTAACGATTGCTTAACAGTTTTTCGTGCTGCGCCGCGAAAACCCGCACCACATCCTGTCGTCCGGCCTCGCGGTCCCGCGCCGTACAATGTGCAATTCCCTGAACTGGCGCGCCGGATTACCACGATGTCCTACCCGCACACCCGCCTTCGCCGCATGCGCCGGGACGCGTTTTCGCGCGCCTTGATGCGCGAAACCGACCTTGCCCCGTCCGACCTGCTCCTGCCGCTGTTCGTGCGCGAGGGCCGCGACGTCAGTGAGCCGGTACCCTCGATGCCGGGGGTCGAACGCGTGTCGATCGATCGACTGCTGCGCATCGCCGGGCAGGCACAGGAGCTCGGCATTCCCGCGCTGGCGCTGTTTCCGGTGACTCCGCCGGAGGCGAAATCGCTTGATGCCGCCGAGGCCTGGAATCCCGACGGCCTCGCGCAGCGCGCGGTGCGCGCGCTGAAACAAGCGTTTCCCGAGCTCGGCGTGATCACCGACGTCGCGCTCGATCCGTTCACGACCCACGGCCAGGACGGCCTCGTCGACGACCACGGCTACGTCGTCAATGATGCGACCGTCGAGGCGCTCGTGCGCCAGGCGGTCTCGCATGCTGAGGCCGGCGCCGATGTCGTCGCGCCGTCGGACATGATGGACGGGCGCATCGGCGCGATCCGCGCCGCGCTCGAAGTCGACGGCCACATCAACACGCGCATCCTCGCCTATTCGGCCAAGTACGCCTCGGCGTTCTACGGCCCGTTCCGCGATGCAGTCGGCTCGGCCGGCACGCTCGGCAAAGGCAACAAGTACACCTACCAGATGGATCCGGCCAATTCCGACGAGGCGATGCGCGAGATCGCGCTCGACCTCGAAGAAGGCGCCGACATGGTGATGGTGAAACCGGCGATGCCGTATCTCGACATCGTGCGCCGCGTGAAGGAGCGCTTCGGCGTGCCGACCCTCGCCTATCAGGTCAGCGGCGAATACGCGATGCTAAAGGCAGCATTCGCCAATGGCTGGCTCGACGAGCGCGCCTGCGTACTCGAAGCCCTGACCGGCATCCGCCGCGCCGGCGCCGACGCGGTCCTCACCTACTTCGCGCTCGATGCCGCGCGATGGCTGCGCAGTTAGCATCTGAAACACAGGGCAGCCCGTGAAATGGAAGCCCTGCATCTCAAGTCGTCATCCCGGCAATAGCCGGCATCCGGGTTTCGGCCCTTCCGGCAGGAACCGGATTACGGCTTTCTCCGGAGTGATGAATCTTCTGCTTTCCTTCGTGTGCTCAGGCCTTCCCCGACGTCATGACTCGTTACGCCGTGTTTGGCCAGCCGATCTCGCATTCGTTGTCGCCACGCATCCACGCTGCGTTCGCGGCACAGCTTGGCATCGACCTCGACTATCGCGCGATCGAGGCAGGTCGCGGTGCGTTCGCGTCGGCGCTGGCTGCGTTCGCGCGCGATGGAGGGCGCGGCGCAAACGTGACCCTGCCGCTCAAGCAGGATGCTTCCGCGCTGTGCTCGGAATTGTCGGACCGCGCACGTCGTTGCGGCAGCGTGAACACGCTGGCACGCGCGGGCGATGAATGGCATGGCGACAGCACCGACGGCATCGGTTTGCTGCGCGATCTCGCACGTCACGGCATCGAAACGCGGGGGGTGCGCGTGCTGCTCCTCGGCGCCGGCGGCGCCGCGCGTGCGGCCGCATTCGCGCTCGCCGACGCCGGTGCGCGCGAACTCGTCGTCATGAATCGCACCGCGACGCGCGCACAGGCCCTCGCCGTTGCGCTCGGTACACCGGCGCGCACCTGCGACCGGGACGCGCTGCAACGCGAGCCGACGTTCGATATCGTGGTCAACGCGACCTCGGCCGGCCATGCGGGCGACGTCTTCGCATGGCCGCTTGCGGCCGAAGCAACGCCCACCGCGTGCTACGACCTGTCTTACGGCGGGGCGGCACGCGCATTTCTTGCGGCCGCGCGCGCTGCGGGCGCGCGAGTCGCTCTCGACGGACTCGGCATGCTGGTCGAACAAGCCGCCGAGTCGTTCGCGCTCTGGCACGGGTGCGCACCCGATACGACGCCGGTCCATGCCCTACTGCGCGCGGAAGCCTGAAATGGAATGCCGCGCCGGCTGTGGCGCCTGCTGCATCGCGCCGTCGATTTCCTCGCCGATTCCGGGCATGCCGCATGGCAAGCCGGCCGGCATCCCGTGCGTGCAACTCGGCGATGATTTCCGCTGTGCGATCTTCGGCAGGCAGGAGCGACCCGACGTGTGCGCGTCGCTGCGACCCTCGCCGTCGATGTGCGGTGGCGACCGCAACGAGGCCTTGCACTACCTCGCCGAACTGGACTCGGCAACGCGCCCGCGCTGAATCGACCGGAGCGGGGCGTGCGCATCGAACCCGTCGTCCACGGCCGTGGCTCAGCTCGGCTGGCGCGACTGGATCGGTGGCCAACTGCCGGCACCGGCGATCGTCCTGCTGCTCGCGCTGGCCGGCATGTCGCTGCTGGCCGAACCCGTGGAGGCCGAAGGTGGTTGAGGCGGTGCCGGTCGCTCAGGCGCTCTGCGCGAGGTAGCGGTCCTTCAGGCGCACGTAGTGCTGCGCCGAGTAGTACAGCCGCTCGATCTCCTGCGCGGACAGCTTTCGCACGCAGCGCGCGGGATTGCCGACCCACAGTTCGCCTTCGCCGACGATCTTGCCGGGCGCGACGAGTGCGCCCGCACCGATCATGCTGTGGCGATGCACGACCGCGCCGTCGAGTACGGTCGCGTGCATGCCGATCAGGCAGGCGTCGTGGATCGTGCATGCATGCACGACCGCGGCATGGCCGATCGTGACATCGCTGCCGATGAGCAGCGGGAAGCCGTCGTCGGTGTATTCGCCCGCATGCGTCACATGCAGGATCGACCCGTCCTGCACATTCGTGCGCGCGCCGATGCGGATGTGGTGCACGTCGCCGCGCACGACCACGCCGGGCCAGAGCGAAGCGTCGTCGCCGAGTTCGACATCGCCGATCAGGTGGGCGGCTGGATCGACGTAGGCGTTCGCGCCGAGCCGCGGCAGGATGCCCTGGTAAGGTCGGATGTGCATGGGTAGGAGCCGCGAAAAAGAACCAAGCGTAGCACCGACCGGCACGCTTGATTTCCGGCGCGCGACCCGCCACGTTGTCCGGCCGATCCGTTCGAATCCCGCCCGATGACTACCGCCAATCCGCTCCTTGCCGATACCACCCTGCCGCAGTTTTCGGCGATCCGCCCCGAACATGTGGAGCCGGCGATCGACGCGCTCCTCGCCGACTATCGCGCACGCACGGAGGCGTTGCTCGCTTCGGATGCGCCACGCGATTTCGCCCGCGTGATGCTGCTCGGCGAGGAACTCGAAGATCGCCTCGGTCGCGCCTGGGCGCCGGTTTCGCACCTGCACGGCGTCGCCGACTCGGAGGAACTGCGCAAAGCGTATGCCGCCGCGCAGGAGAAGATCGTCGAGCACGCGAGCGAGCTCGGACAGAACCGCGCGTTGTTTGCCGCGGTGAACGCGGTGGCCGCGCGCGCGGACAGCGCCGGGCTGCCGCGCGCTGCACGCACCCTGATCGAACACGAACTGCGCGATTTCCACCTGTCCGGTGTCTCGCTCGAAGAGCCGGCGCGCTCGCGCTTTCGGGAGATCGCGAGCGAACTCGCCAAGCTCGCGACCGAATTCGAGGAAGCGGTGCTCGATGCGACCGATGCCTGGAGCGAAGCGATCGTGGACGAAGCCGGTCTTGCCGGCATTCCCGAATCCGGTCGCGCGGTGTTGCGCACGTATGCCGCGGAGAAGTCGCAGGACGGCTGGCTCGTCACGCTCAAGCAACCGAGCGTGCAGGCGGTTCTGACCTATGCCGACGACCGCGAGCTGCGCGCGCGGGTCTACCGCGCGTACCAGACGCGCGCGTCCGACCAGGGTCCGAATGCGGGCGAGTACGACAATTCGGCGCGCATCGAGCGGATTCTTGCGTTGCGCCACGAGGCCGCGCAGTTGCTCGGCTTCCGTGACGCCGCAGAGGAATCGCTGGCCACCAAGATGGCACCCTCGCCGGACGCGGTGTTCGCCTTCCTGCGCGATCTCGCCGCGCGCGCCAAGCCGGTCGCGCAGGGAGAACTTGCCGAACTGCGCGCGTTCGCCGCTTCCGAACTCGGCATCTCGATGCTCGAACCGTGGGACGTCGGCTATGCGTCCGAAAAGTTGCGCGAGAAGAAGTATGCGTTGAACGAAGAGGAACTCAAGCCCTACTTCGCGCTCGACCCGGTCATCAACGGCTTGTTCGCGATCACCGAGCGCGTGTTCGGCGTGACGCTGCGCCAGCGCGACAATGTCGATACCTGGCATCCCGACGTGCGCTACTACGACCTCGTGGATGCCAGCGGGCGCGTGTTCGCCGGCGCCTATGTCGATCTCTGCGCGCGCAGCGGCAAGCGCGGCGGCGCGTGGATGGATGTGTGCGTGAACCGCTTCGAGCGTGGCTCAGCGGTGCAACAGCCGGTGGCGTTCCTTACCTGCAATTTCGCTCCGGCCACGGCGAGTACGCCGTCGCTCCTCACGCACGACGACGTGCTCACCCTGTTCCACGAGTTCGGCCACGGCCTGCATCACCTGCTGACCGAAGTCGGCCTTCCTGGCGTTGCCGGCATCAGCGGTGTCGAGTGGGACGCGGTCGAGTTGCCGAGCCAGTTCATGGAGAACTTCGGCTGGCGACGCGAAGCGCTCGACCTGTTCGCGCGCCACTGGCAGACGGGCGAGCGCCTGCCAGACGCGTTGTTCGATCGCATGCTTGCGGCAAGGCATTTCCATGCCGGCCTGTTCCTCGTGCGCCAGCTCGAGTTCGGCCTCTTCGACTTCCGCATCCATCGCGAGTTCGATCCCGCACGCGGCGCGCGTGCGCTGGAAATCCTCGCCGAGGTCCGCGCTGAAGTCGCCGTGATCCAGCCACCGGCATGGCAGCGCTTCCCGCACGCGTTCACCCACATCTTCGCGGGCGGCTACGGAGCGGGGTACTACAGCTACCTCTGGGCCGAAGTACTGTCGGCGGACGCGTTCGCACGCTTCGAGGAGAACGGCGTGTTCGACCGCGCCACCGGCGAGGCCTACCGCAAGGCGATCCTCGCCGTCGGCGGTTCGCGCCCCGCGCTCGAATCGTTCGTCGAGTTCCGCGGACGTGAACCACGAGCCGATGCGCTGCTGCGCAGCTACGGCCTTGTCGCGTAGAACGGTAGTGGGACTCGGCCTCGCGCGATGGCGGTCCTGCGCGGCAGAGTCGAGTTCGAATGCGCCGCATCGAGTCGACGTCCGGCGCGCGGCGTCCCACCCTACGCTAAGATGCGCGGATGAAGATCGCGAGCTGGAACGTCAATTCGCTCAACGTGCGGCTGCCGCACGTCGAGCGATGGTGTGCACAAGCGAAGCCCGACGTACTCGCGTTGCAGGAAACGAAGCAGGAGGATGCGAAGTTTCCGCGCGCGGCGATCGAGGCACTCGGTTACCACGTCGCGTTCTCCGGACAGAAGACCTACAACGGCGTCGCGCTGCTTGCGCGTACGCCGGTGCAGGATGTGCTGACCGATTTGCCGGGCCTCGACGATACGCAGCGGCGCATCCTCGTCGCGACGGTCGGCGACGTGCGCTTCGTCAATCTTTACGTCGTCAACGGCCAGGCCGTTGGCAGCGAAAAATACGCCTACAAGCTTGACTGGCTGGCGAAGGTCAGCGCGTTCCTCGCCGAGGAAATCCGGCGCCACCCGCGCATGGTCGTGATGGGCGACTTCAACATCGCGCCGGACGATCGCGACGTGCATGACCCGGCCGCGTGGCACGAGCAGATCCTCTGCTCGACGCCTGAGCGCGACGCCCTCAGGCGCCTGCTTGATCTCGGCCTGATCGACAGTTTCCGTTTGTTCAATGAGGAGGCCGGGCACTACAGCTGGTGGGACTACCGCCAGGCCGCGTTCCGGCGCAATCTGGGTTTGCGCATCGACCTCGTGCTCGCCTCCGAGGCGCTGCGCGGCCGTTGCCGCACTGCATCGATCGAGCGCGAGCCGCGCACGTGGGAGCGTGCGTCCGATCACACACCCGTCGTACTGGAAATCGAAGATGGCATCTGACTGGTTGGTTTCGCCGAGCGACAGCGAGCTGGAGGAACTGGACCAATTCCTGCGCGCGCGCGCAGGTGAGGAAGACATGCTGCTCGACGGCGTGCATGGGTTCCTGACCGCGCTGGCGATCGGTCCGGCGCCGGCGAAGCCGGAGGAATGGCTGCCGGAAATCCTGCACGAGCCCTTCGTCGACAGCGACGAAGGCGAGCGCGTGCTGACCCTGCTCGCACGGCTGAACGACGCGATCGCACCGGAACTGGAAACGGGCAGCTACGAACCGATCCTCGGCGAACTGGATATCGAGGAAGGTGCGCCGGCGTTCACCGCGCGCGGCTGGTGCGAGGGTTTCTCGCGCGGCATCGACCTGCGCGCACCGTCGTGGGAGGGGCGACTCGGCCACGATTCGGATTTGATGGAACTGCTGTCGCCGATCATCGCACTCGCGATCGACGATGGCGTGTTCGAAAGCGACGCCGAGTTCGCGCCGCTTGGCGACGATGAATACGACGAGTGCCTCGCGCAGATCCCGGGCGCGGTCGGCGCCGTCGCCGAATACTGGCGCACGCATCCTCTCGCCGACGACGAACGCGCCCCGACACCGGAAGACGGCGCCTCGCCACCACGCCGGCGCGGTGGGCGTTGGGTGCATTGAGCTGCGGGCCGGGTAGGAGCGGCGCGGCTGCGACGGCCATTCGGCCTACGCCAGGCATCGGTCGCGCTTGCGGCGCTCCACTTCAGCATCAGGGCAATCCACGGGGCTTTAGCTTCTCGTCGAAGTACGCGGCGATCATCGTGTAGACATGCACCTTCAACGCCGGTGTCGACAATCCGTGTTTCGCGCCCGGATAGGTCATCAGGCGGAACTGGGTGCCGTGTTGCTGCAGGGCCGCCATCAGCTTGGTCGAATTCGCGAACAGCACGTTGTCGTCGGCCATGCCGTGCACGAGCAGCAGTTTGTCCGCCGGCAATCCATCGAGCCAGTGCAGCACGCCGGAGCGTTCGTAGCCATCCGCATTGGACTGTGGCGTGTCGAGATAGCGCTCGGTGTAATGCGTGTCGTACAGAGTCCAGTCGGTCACCGGCGCGACCGCGACGCCAGCGGCGAAATCCTTGCCCGCCTTCGCCAGCAGCATCAGCGTCTGGTAGCCGCCGTAGCTCCAGCCGAAGATGCCGATGTGCTGCGCGTCGACATACGGTTGCGCCTTCAGCCAGGCGACGCCGGCGAGCTGGTCGGCGACTTCCGCCTGGCCGAGCTCGCGGAAAATCGCATCGGAGAATTTCCGGCCGCGCCGCGGCGTGCCGCGGTTGTCGAGCGCGAACACGACGTAGCCGTGCTGCGCCATGTACTGCTCGAAATGCGCGCCCCATGCGCGGTTCACGTACTGGCGGCCGGGGCCGCCGTAGTAGGTCATGAAGACCGGATAACGCTTGCCCTGCTCGAAGCCGAGCGGCTTGTACACGCGATAGTGGAGGTCCTGGCCGTCCTCGCTCTTGACGCTGCCGAACAGCGGTTCGACGAGGCTGTCGCGATACGGCCAGTACGGATGGCCGGGCTTGAGTTCGTTCTGTTCGATCCATGCGATGCGGCTGCCGTCGGGCTTGCGCAACGACACCTGCGGCGGCGTGCGCGGATCGGACCAGGTATCGACCCAAGCGGCAGCGTTGTCGCCGAAGACGGCCTCGTGCCAACCCTCGCCGTCGCTGATGCGGCGCGCGTGGTCGGCTTCGCTGCCATCGAGGCGCGCCGCATACACCTGCGCCTGCAGCGGATCGTCACGCCCCGCAGAGAAGTAGACGTTGCCACCCTCCTCGTCGAGCGCGAGCAGCTTGTCGACATCCCACGCGCCGCGCGTCAGCGCTCGGCGCACGCGACCGTCGAGGCCGGTCACGTAGAGGTGCTTGTGGCCGTCGCGTTCGGACGCCCACACGAATGCATCCTCGTTCTTCAGCCAGCGCAGGTCGTCGTGCAGGTTGATCCAGGTCGCACTGCTCTCGCTGAGAACGGTGCGCTGCCGCTGCGTCGCGAGATCCACCACGACGAGGTCGAGCTGGCGCTGGTTGCGACTCTCGCGCTGGTAGCTCAGGCGCTTGCCATCCGGCAGCCAGTCGACCCGCGCGAGGTAGACGTCGTCGGTGTCGCGCCCCATGTCGATCCAGCGCGTCTTGCCGCCACGGGGTGCGACCACGCCGATGCGCACGCCCGCGTTCGGGCGACCGGCAGCGGGATACCGCTGGCGCACGGTGGTGCTGCGGTCGGCGTACACCTCGGTGCGCTCGACTTCGTCGACCTTCGATTCGTCGTAGCGTTCGAACGCGATCGCGCTGTCATCGGGCGCCCACCAGTAGCCGGTCGCGCGGTCCATCTCCTCCTGCGCGACAAACTCCGCCTCGCCGTTGTGCACCGCTGCCTTGCCGTCATGCGTCAACTGGAAATTGAGGCCGTGCGTAAGATCGACGACATACAGGTTCTGCCGGCTCACGAATGAAACGTAGCCGCCGCGTGGCGAGACCTTTGCATCGTTGACCTCGAAGCCTGCCGGAGTGAGTGCGCGCAGGTTCATGCCCGGCTTGGCATCGAGGTCGTAGAGCCACAGGCGTTCGTCGACGCTGAACAGCAGCTTGCGGGAGTCCGGGGACCAGCGATACGACACGATGCCCTTCAGCTGCGCGATGCGTTCGCGCTCGCGACGCGCCTTCTCCGTATCGGACAATTCCTTGTGCTCGCCGAGCGCGGCGGAATCGACCAAGCGCGACATCGCGCCGCTCGCGATGTCGTACTGCCACAGGTCGAGCTGGTTCTGGTCGTCCGCGCGACCGCGCAGGAAGCCGACGCGCATTCCGTCCGGCGCGATCTTCAACGCACGCGGACTCGCCCCATTGAGATCGGGGTCCGCGTAAATGCGTTCGATGCTGAGGCGTTCGGCATGCACGAGGGGACTCAGCACCAGCAGGGCGGACAGCAGGAAAGGTCGCATGGGTAGCTCCGTGTGAATCTCGCCATTACAACGCAGGCGAGGCGCAGCGCCAAGGCGTGCTCGATCATGCGGGCGGCTTCAACTCCTGCGCGCCGAAGCGTTCGAGTTCAGCGGCGAGTTCGGCGACCTCCGCAGCAACCCCATCCAGCATCAGTGCACGCGCGGTCCGTTCGATGCGGTCCGCGCAGGCGACGAGCGTCCCGGCACCAACGAGACCGCTGGCGCCCTTGATGCGATGCGCCTCCCGCGCGACGCGCAGGGCATCGTGTTGCGCCAGGGCTTCGCCGAGCGCGGCGAGATCCTGACGCGTGCTGTCGAGGAAATCGTGCAGCAGTTCGTGGTCAAGCGGCACGGCCGGACGCGCCGCGGCGGGCAGGGCCTGCGGCGGCGACGCCGGAACCTCCGGCGCGCGCGCAATTGCCGCCTCGTCCAGCGGCAGGTAACGCTGCAACGCGGCGGCGAGCAGTTGCAACGGAGCCGGCTTGGCTATGAAGTCATCGATGCCGGCGGCGCGGCTGCGCTCAACTTCCTCGGTGCTGACATTCGCGCTCATCGCAATGATCGGTTGGCGCGCGCGCGTGCCGCTGCGCTCGTTCTCGCGCACCGCTTCGGCGAGCGCATAGCCATCGCAGCGCGGCATGTGCAGGTCGGTCAGGAGCAGGGCGAAGCGGCCGCTGCGCCAAGCCCGCAATCCTTCCTCGCCATCGACCGCGGTCTCGCAGGCGTAACCGATCTGCTGCAGCTGGCGCGCGATCACCGCGCGATTGGTCGGATGATCGTCGACGAGCAGGATCAGGCGACCCTGGCGCTCGGCCACGGCAACGCTCGGCGCAGTGCGGGTCGGCATTGGTGTCGGCGGCGGCGTGCGTGCCAGCGCCGCTTCGGCCACCGGAAGGCGCACGACCAGACTCATCGTGGTGCCGACATCGAGCTGACTCTCGACGTGGATTTCGCCACCCATCAACTCGGCCAGCCGGCGGCAGATGACGAGACCAAGTCCGCTGCTGTCGCCACGCTGGATGTTGCCATGCGCCTGCGCGAATGGCTGGAACAGGCGCGCCTGGTCGGCCGTGCTGATGCCGATGCCGTTGTCGCGCACGCGCAGCGCGATCAGTTCGCGCCGGTCAGCGCTGGCGAGCCGGTCCAGCTCGACGATGACCTCGCCGCGCTCGGTGAACTTCAATGCATTCGACAGGAAATTGCTGAGGATCTGGCGAAGGCGCAAGGCGTCGGCGAGATGCGCCGGCGCGATGCGCTCGTCGATCCTGCATTCCAGCCGCAATGCCTTCGACGATGCGGTGGCGAGGAAGTTTCCGGTCGAAGCGCGCACCAGTTCGCGCAGGTCCACCGGCACCGGATTGATCTCGAGTTTGCCTGCCTCGATCTTCGAGAAATCGAGGATGTCGCCGATGATCTGCAGCAGGCTCTGCGCGGAATCCTGCACGATCTCGACCTGCTGGCGCTGGTCGGCGTCGAGCTCGGTGCGCGCGAGCAGTTCGAGCATGCTCGCGACGCCGACCATCGGCGTGCGGATCTCATGGCTCATCGCGGCGAGGAACGACGACTTGGCGTGGTTCGCCGCCTGCGCACGCGCTTCGCTTTCGAGCAGGCTGGCTTCGTAGTGGAGCAGGTCGTGACGCATCGCGATGAGCGACTCGTGCACCTCGCCCAGCTCGCCCTCGGGCACGTAGCCGCCCGGCTCGTAGCCGCGTTCGCGCGCGTGCCGCGCGAGATGCTTGAGGCTTTCCACACCCTTGTAGATGTTGCGCAGCATGCTGCGCCCGACCAGCAGCACGACGCCCAGCGCGACGAGGCTGAGCAGCACGCGCCAGCGACCGAGGCGTGTCGCGTCGTGGAGGTGATCGCCGATCATCCGTTCGGTGTCGAACATCTTGAGATCGGCAAGGAACTTCAGGCGCGAGGCGACCGGGTCCATCGCCGGATACAACTCGGTATCGGCGAAGCGGCCGAGCGCGCGGATATCCTTCGCATTGAAGATATCCAGCAACCTGCCGGCCGCACGATCCGCGGCGACACGCGCATGGCCGATCTCGTCGACGACGCGGCGCTGCTCGGGCGGCAGGTCGGTCGCCACGAGTTCCTTCCAGTCACGCTCGATGGTCGCGCGCGCGCCCTGCACCACGTCGATGCCCTGTTCCCAGCCCATCAGGTTGTTGCGCACGCGAAAGACTGCACTCACGATGTCGAGGCCGTACGCATCGGAGATCGATTTCGCCAGACGCAGCCCCGAGAGCGATTGCTGTTGCACGCTGCGGAACGTCGCGATGTCGGCGCGCAGGTTGAACTCGTCGAGCAGCAACACCGTGAGGCCGGTCAGCAGCAGCAGGCCGAACAACGCCTGCAGCTGCACGCGGATGCGCAGGCGGCGGTGCAGCGGGATCATCGGGTTCTTGCGCCGGCGCCATCCGGCTTGTGCCAGTCGGCGATCGCGGCCAGCAGCTGGTCGCCCGGGACCGCCGCGCTGATCAGGAAACCCTGCACCTGCTGGCAGCCGAGCTCGGCCAGCATCTGCCATTCCTCCACCGTCTCGACGCCTTCGGCGACGACCGTCAAGTGCAACTTGCGAGCGAGATCAAGGCTCGCTTCGACCACCGCTCGCTTGCGCGATTGCGCCGGCGCGCCGCTGACGAAGCCGCGGTCGATCTTCAGCTCGGTGAACGGGATCTGCGACAGCTGCGCGAGCGAGGAATAGCCGGTGCCGAAGTCGTCGATCGACAGACCGAAGCCTTTCAGGCGCAGGCGCGCGAGCACATTCAGCACATGTGCCGCCTCGCTCATGACCGAACTCTCGGTCACCTCGATCACGACATCGCGCGGGCGCACACCGCAATCCATGACGATCTGCTGATAGCGATCGGCAGTGGCGATATCGACCAGATTCAACATCGATACGTTCACCGACAGCTTCAGGTCCATGCCGGCATCGGCCCAGCGCCGATGCCAGCGGCAGCTGCGTTCGAGCATGCGTTCGGTCAGTTCGCCGATCAGCCCTTCGCGTTCGAACAGCGGCACGAACCGGCTCGGTCCGATCAGGCGACCGCCATGCGTCCAGCGCGCGAGCGCCTCGACGCCGACGACGTGGCCGGTGCTGATCGCGACCTTCGGCTGGAACCACGGTTCGAACTCGTCGGCGGCGAGTCCGCGGCGCAACGCGCCCGGTCCGATTTCGACGTCCGGTTCGGCGACCGGGTCTTCCTCGTTGTTGTGGAACTGGCCAAGCACTTCGGCCAGCTTGACCGTGGTCAGCGGCTTCTCGACCACGCCGAGCACGCGCAGGCCATACGCGCGCGCCATGCCCTGCACGGTGTTGAGCAGGGCAGGGTCGAGCGCGCTGGTCAGCGCGATCGCGCCGACGCGCTTCTGCTGCGCCAGGTGACCGATGAACTCGATGCCATCCATTTCCGGCAGGTCGAGATCGACCAGCACGATATCGGTCGGCGTCGATGCCGCCTGCAGCACAGCAAGTGCGGCGCGGCCATCCGCCGCCACGTCCACGCGCTTGAGACCCAGCTCCTCGAGCAGGCGCAGCGCGACGCGGCGCTGGAAGCCATGATCCTCGACGATGAGCACCGACAGGTCAGAAAGCCGCATCGCTCACCCTCCCCCGATGGTGACCCAGACTAGCGCAACTCGCGGCGATGTGGACGACACCACCGCGGACGCGGTGTTCGATGGCGCGGAGCGAAGCGCGTTGTACACGGCATTCGCGGGGTAGCCGGCGGTTGTCGGAGACTCTCTAGCGAGTGACAGCGCCCTGCCCGAACAGGATGCGCCGCTCTTCCTCGCCGAGCGGCTGGTTGGTTGGCGGACTGATCTCGACACCGCGCGCATACGCCCGCTGCGTCGCCTCTCGTTGTGAGATGGCTTCCTGCCAGCGTCGTACCTCGGCGAACGGCGCGAGGTCGAGCGGCGCCTTGGAATACGGACTGATCCATGGGTAACAGGCCATGTCCGCGATCGTGTAGTCGTCACCGGCGATGAAACGGCGCCCGGCGAGCTGGCGATCGAGCACGCCAAGCAGACGCTGCGCCTCCCGCGTGTAGCGCTCGATCGCATACTCAATGCGTTCGGGCGCGTAGACCGTGAAGTGGCCGTACTGGCCGGTCATCGGCCCGAGCCCGCCCATTTGCCAGAAGAGCCATTGCAGCACCTCGTTGCGCCCGCGCGGATCCCGCGGGATGAAACGCCCGGTCTTGTCGGCGAGATAGAGCAGGATCGCGCCGGACTCGAACACGCTGATCGGCGCGCCTCCGTCGGCGGGCGCATGATCGACGATCGCCGGCATCTTGTTGTTCGGCGAAATCGCTAGGTAGTCAGACTGGAACTGGTCGCCCTTGCCGATGTTCACGGGCTTGATCGTGTAGGCAAGCCCTGCTTCTTCGAGAAAAAGGGTGATCTTGTGGCCGTTCGGCGTGGGCCAGTAGTACAGGTCGATCATGCTCGTCTCCTTAGCGGACCCATTCTGTGGTTGGGATCGGTCGCGTGTTTCTCAACCGTCGCCTTGTCGTCGTCCGGCGAAAGCCGGAACCCAGCGACTCTGTTCGGCTGCGAAGGCACCAGGCGCCGGTTCCCGTGTCATCGGCCATCCATGGCCTGCACGGGATTGGTTCATCCGGGACTCACTTGCCGATGCAGAAGGTCGAGAAGATCTCGCCGAGCAGGTCGTCGTTGCTGTATTCGCCGGTTATCTCGCCGAGGTGATGCTGGGCGACGCGCAGCTCCTCGGCGGCGAGTTCGCCGGCGCGCGTCTGCGCGAGGATGTCGGCGGCGGCGTTGATGCACGCGTCGGCGTGCTCGAGTGCTCTGACGTGGCGGGCGCGCGCGGTGAACGCGCCGGCGTCGCTGTCCCGCGCGGCGCCGGCGTGCGTCTTCAGCGCATCCACGAGCAGTTCGAGGCCGGCGCGCGAGTGTGCGGACAAGCCGATGCGGAGGCGGCCGTCCCGCACGTCTACGCGCGGCGATTCGCCGTCGAGGTCGATCTTGTTGCAGACGACGATGCGCGCGGCGGTTCGCGGCGTACCATCGAACAGGAGTTCGTCTTCGTCGGCGTGTTCGCGATCGGTCACCAGGACGGCGACATCGGCCCGTTCGAGCTCGACACGCGCGCGACGCACGCCTTCGCGCTCGACGGCGTCACTCGCTTCGCGCAGGCCGGCGGTGTCGACCAGGGTGACGGCCACTCCATCGAGCTCGACCGTCTCGCGCAGCACGTCGCGTGTGGTGCCGGCGATTTCGGTGACGATCGCGCGCTCGCTCTGCGAGAGCGCGTTGAGGAGACTCGACTTGCCGACGTTGGGTCGCCCGACGATGACGACGTGCAGCCCATCGGCGAGGCGCACGCCGCGTCGCGTCGCCGCCAGCAGCGTGCGCGAATCGGCGCGCGCAGCATCGACCAGCGCGGCCAGGCCGGCGTCGGCAAGGAAGTCGATTTCCTCTTCCGGAAAATCGATCGCAGACTCGATCCATACGCGCAGGCGCACGACGCGTTCGGTCAACGCGCGCACGCGTTCGGAGAAATCTCCTTCGAGGCTGCGCTGCGCGGCGCGTGCGGCCGTTTCCGAGCCGCTCGCGATCAGGTCCGCGACCGCTTCAGCCTGGGCCAAGTCGATCTGGCCGTTGAGGAACGCGCGCTCGGAAAATTCGCCCGGGCGCGCGTGACGCGCCCCCAGTTCGAGAACACGCGCGAGCAACAGGCGCAGCACGACGGGACTGCCATGCGCCTGCAGTTCGAGCACGTCCTCGCCGGTGTACGACCGTGGCGCCGGAAACCACAAAAGCAGGCCACGATCGATGACCTCGCCGTTGCCGGCACGGAACGCGGTGTAGTGGGCATGGCGAGGCCGCGGGGCGCGGCCGAACAACGCGAGCGCGATCGTCGCGGCGAGCGGGCCGGACACACGCAACACGCCGACACCGCCTGCACCGGGCGCACTTGCCACGGCTGCGATGGTGTCGGCGCGCGTGTTCATCACATCAGGCTGATGCTTTCTCGCCGGCCTCGATGCGCCGCGTGATGATCCACTGCTGCAACAGGCCGAGGCCGCCGTTGACGGTGTAGTACAGCACGAGGCCGGCCGGGAAGAACGCGAACAGCACCGAAAACGCGACCGGCATGATCTTCATCATCTTCGCCTGGGTCGGGTCCATGCCGGCGGTTGGCGTCAACGTCGTGGTTGCGATCATCACGAGCGCATTGAGGACCGGCAGCACGTAGTAGGGGTCGGGCGCGGTGAGGTTGTGGATCCAGCCGATGAAGGGTGCCTGGCGCAGCTCGACGCTCTCCAGCAAGACCCAGTACAGCGCGAAGAACACCGGGATCTGGATCAGCATCGGGAAACAGCCGGCGAGTGGATTCACCTTCTCCTTCTGATACAGCTCCATCATCGCCTGATTCTTCTTCTGCGAATCGCCGGCGTAGCGTTCGTTGAGCGCGGCAATGCGCGGCTGCAGCTTGCGCATTTTGGCACCGGAGCGGAACTGCGTTTCACTGAGCTTGAAGAACGCAGCCTTGATCAGCAGCACCAGCAGGATGATCGCGAAACCCCAGTTGCCGGTCAGCTTGTGCAACTGCGCAAGCAGCCAATGCAACGGTTCGGCGATCACCGTGAACATGCCGTAGTCGACCGTCAGGGAGAGTCCCGGCGCGACCTGGTCGAGCGTGCTTTGCAGTTTCGGACCGATGTACAGGCGCGCGCGCGCGATCTTCGTTTCGCTCGGGGCGACGGTGATCGACGGCGACTGGGCGGTGATCAGATAACGTCGAACTTCGCCGCCTTGCGCGGTTCTCGCAAGGTAGGTACTCGTGGTGTACTTGTCCGCTTCGGCGGGCTCGGGAATCCATGCGGCGAAGAAGTAGTGCTGCAACATCGCAGCCCAGCCACCGGCGAACTCGACCTGCAGCGGCTTCTTCTCGAAGTCGTCGAACTTGAGTTTCTGGAACTTGTCGGTCGGGCTGTACCACGCGGCGCCGACGAAGCTATAGCGCTCGATGTTGCTGTAGCCCTTGATGCCGCTGGTGTCGACGACCGGAGGCACCCGCTGCAGCCTGCGGTAGGCGTTGCCGCTCCATGCCGTCGCGCCGTGGTTGGCGATTTCCTCGCGCTGCTCGATCACGTAGCTGCCGCGCTTGAAAACGAGCACCTTGCGCACGCTGATGCCGCCGGCGTCGCTCCAGGTCAGCGGCACCTCGACCGTGTCGCTGCCATCGGCGAGCGCATAGGAGAGCTTCTCGGCGCTGAATTTCGCCTGGTGGTCGGGCGCGGCACCGACGGCGCTGACGAGGCCGCTCTGCACTTCGAAGAAGCTCGCGTCGCTGCTGTCGAGCAGGCGCTTGGGATGTGCGTAGTCCTTTGGCTGCAGCGGATAGGCGAGCAGATCGGCGACCACGACGTTGCCGCCGCGGGTGTCGATCTCGACACGCAGCACATCGGTGTTTACGACGACACGCGCACTGGCCTCACCCTCGGCAGCGGCATTCGGTATGGCGGGCGGCGCGGCCGTGCCGTCCGCTCGTGGCGGTGACGGCGCGGCCGCATCGGCGGGGCTGGCGGCTGGCGCGACGGCGGCACCGTTGGCAACGGTCGCCGCAGCATTCGTCGACGCTGCCTTGTTGTAATCCTCCTGCCACTGCATCCAGAACAGGTAGCCGATGAACAGCAGGGCGATCAGCAGGAAATTGCGCGGGCTCGTCATGATGGAACCGGTTGGGCGAAAGGGAGCCTCGTCGGCGCTCGCGGCCCGGTCGCGCAAGTCGCGACCGCTTCGATGTCGAGGACGGGGGCGGGCGCGCGCTGGGCGCGGCGTGCAAGTCAGTCGCGCATTGTGCCGGCGGCACCGGTCACGTTCAACGCCACAATGCGCTGCCACAGCTGGGCGAATTCGGCATGCAGGGCCGGATTGTCCTGCAGGTCGGCGCTGCTGCGCGCTATCACCAGGATATCCAGCGCCGGAAACATCGCGCGATGACGGCGAAAGCTGTCGCGTGCAATGCGCTTGATGCGGTTGCGGCGGACCGCCTTGCGGGAAACCTTCCTGGACACGGCCAAGCCCATGCGCACGCCGGTCGTTTCACTGGCTGCGACTTCGGCGATGAGGTTTCGGCTGGAGACGCGACGGCTGCAGGTGCGCAGCCGGGCGAAATCCCGGGCGGTCAGCAGGCGCGCGTCACGAGGAAAGGTCGCGCGCGCCATCGGCGATTCCGCCGAAGGGGTCAGACCGCGAGGCGCTTGCGGCCCTTGGCACGACGCGCGTTGATGACCTTGCGGCCGCCACGGGTCTTCATGCGGGCGCGGAATCCGTGGTCGCGGACGCGCTTGAGATTGCTCGGCTGGTAGGTGCGCTTGGTGGCCATGGCTTACGCAATGCGTTGAAGGAAAAGGGCGCGGATGGTAGGGGCCACGGGCCCGCAATGTCAAGTTGACGGCCGACCGGTTGCCCAAGGGCGCGGCGTCGCCGCGCAACGGGAGCCGGGAGTGTACTGCTAGACTTCCCCTCTTGCGGTCGCCCGCTTCGCGGGCTCGTACCGCCTTCTGGAAGCAACCTGGCAATGAGCGATCTTTGGCGACGCTGTCTGTCCCGCCTCGAGGCGGAATTCAGCGTGGAGGACCTGCATACCTATCTGGCGCCACTGCAGGTAAGCGAAGAGGAGTCCGGCTTCACCCTGTGGGCACCGAATGCCTACACGATGGAGACGGTCCGCGAACGGTTCCTGGGGTCGATCGTCGAAGTCCTCGAACACCTCAGCGACGGGCCGGTAGCGGTGGAGGTCAAGGTCGGCACGCGGGAACGCGCCGCCGCGCGGCCGGCCAGCCGTTCGCGCGCGGGCACTGCACGCCCGGCCGCGCCGGAGTCGAACCTGGAACCGAGCTACACGTTCGAGAATTTCGTCGAGGGAAAGTCCAACCAGCTGGGCAAGGCGGCCGCGACCCAGGTCGCGATGAATCCCGGCCGCGCCTACAACCCGCTGCTGCTGTACGGCGGGACTGGGCTCGGCAAGACCCATCTGATGCATGCGGCCGGCAACCTGATGCGCGCCAACAAGCCCGATGTGAAGATCATGTACTTGCGTTCGGAGCAGTTCGTCAGCGGCATGGTGCGCGCGTTGCAGCAGAAGGGCATGGATGACTTCAAGCGACGCTTCCGTTCGGTCGATGCGCTGCTCATCGACGACATCCAGTTCTTCGCTGGCAAGGAAGCGACCCAGGAAGAATTTTTCCACACGTTCAACGCACTGTTCGAGGGCAAGCAGCAGATCATCCTGACGTGCGATCGCTACCCGAAAGAAGTGGATCGCCTCGAACCGCGCCTGAAATCGCGGCTGGGCTGGGGCCTTTCGGTCGCGATCGAGCCGCCGGATTTCGAGACGCGTGCGGCGATCGTGCTGGCCAAGGCACAGGCGAAGAACGTCGAGCTGCCGGAAGAGGTGGCGACCCTGATGGCGAAGCGGATGCGCTCGAACGTGCGTGATCTCGAAGGCGCGCTGAACACGCTGGTCGCGCGTGCGAACTTCGAAGGTCGGCGCATCAGCATCGAGTTTGCCCAGGAGACATTGCGCGACCTGCTGACCGTACACGCGCAGGCGATCACGATCCCGAACATCCAGAAGACCGTGGCAGACTACTACCAGTTGCGCCTGACCGACCTGTTGTCGAAAAAGCGCAGTCGCTCGATTGCGCGACCGCGGCAGATGGCGATGGGGCTTGCCAAGGAATTGACCGAACACAGCTTGCCCGAGATTGGCGATGCATTCGGCGGCCGCGACCATACGACCGTGCTGCATGCTTGCCGCACGATCCGTGATTTTCGTGAGACGGATGGCAAGCTGCGCCAGGATTGGGAAAAGCTCGTGCGCGCGTTGACCGAATAGGATTCGGGCGCCAGCCTGTGGACAAGCTGTGGGGAGACCACGCCGCAGATTATTATCCACAGACAGCCCACAGGTGCGCAGGTCAATTGCCCGCACGGTTTGCTCGCTGTAATACGTTGAAATAAAACAAATTTATGGCGTAGTCCGGGTTACACACAGGACCTACAACAACCAACGCTCCACAAAAAACATAAAGACAGGACGGACCGACCATGCGATTCAGCATTCAGCGCGAAACCCTTCTGAAGCGTTTGCAGCACGTCGTTGGCGTCGTCGAACGCAGGCAGACCCTGCCGGTGCTCGCGAACCTGCTTTTTGTGGTGGATGCTTCCGGTATTTCGCTGACCGGTACCGATCTCGAAGTGGAGATGATCGCGCGCACCAGTGCGGAAGATCTCGATCCCGGCGAGGTCACGGTGCCGGCGCGCAAGCTGTTCGACATCTGCCGCGCGTTGCCGGACGGATGTCGGATCAAGTTCGAGCAGAACGGCGATCGAGTGACGGTAACTGCGGGGCGAAGCCGTTTCACCCTCGCAACGCTGCCCGCGACCGAGTTTCCCACGGTCGACAACATCGATACGGTCGAGCGCGTCGCCCTGCCGGAAGCGCAGCTGAAGGAATTGATGGATCGCACGGGCTTTGCGATGGCGCATCAGGATGTGCGCTATTACCTCAACGGCATGCTGTTTGACCTGCGCGAACATTCACTGCGTTGCGTGGCGACCGATGGACATCGGCTTGCGATGGCCGAGACGCGGCTCGACGCGAAGATCGCTTCTCCGCGCCAGGTAATCGTCCCGCGCAAGGGCATCAACGAGCTGCAGGGCCTGTTTGAACCTGGCGAGGGCATTGTTGAACTGGAGTTCGCGCGCAACCACCTGCGCGTGCGGCGTGGGGACGTGACATTCACGTCCAAGCTCATCGACGGCCGCTTCCCGGACTACGAGGCGGTGGTCCCGATCGGCGCCGACAAGGAAGTGCGTGTGCAGCGCGACGACATGCGCGCGGCATTGCAGCGCGCGGCGATCCTGTCGAACGAGAAGTATCGCGGCGTAAAGATCGAGGTCGCGCCGAATCGGCTGCGCATCGTCGCGCACAACCCGGAACAGGAAGAGGCGGTGGAAGAGGTCGAGGCACGCACCGGCGTGTCCGAGCTCAGCGTCGGTTTCAACGTGAACTATCTGCTCGATGCGCTCGGCGCGATCAGCAGCGACGAAGTCCTCTTGTGCCTGCGAGATGGGCAGTCGAGCTGTCTGGTGCGCAAGCCCGACTCGGACGATACCCGCCACGTGATCATGCCGCTGCGGCTCTGAACGCGCTGTGGGGCGAGCGGCGTGAGGATTCGCAGCCTGCGGATTGCGAACTTTCGCCTGATCGAAAGCGGCGAGGTCGAGTTTGCCCCCGACTGGAACGTGTTCGTCGGCGGTAATGGGGCCGGCAAGACGACCTTGCTGGAAGCCGCGTTCCTCTTGTCTCACGGGCGCTCGTTCCGTTCGACCGCGCGGGACAGCCTGTCCCGCGAAGGCAGCCCCGGGTTTTCGGTTTTCGGCGACCTTGCGCGGGCGACCGCCGATGAACGCGTTGGGCTTTCGCGCAGCCAGCGCAAGCTCGAGGCCCGCCTCAATGGTGCTGCGATCGCAATCGGTGACCTGATGCGTCACACCGCGGTTGTCTGTTTCGAGCCTGGCTCTCATGAGCTGATCAGCGGCGGGTCGGACGAGCGCAGACGCTACCTTGATTGGGGCGTGTTCCACGTGGAACAGGATTTCCTTTCGGTATGGCGCCGCTACCAGCGCGCGCTCCGCCAACGCAACGTGCTGTTGCGTCAGGCCGCCGCCGAATCCGAAGTTGAGCCATGGAGCGTCGAGCTGGCGATCGCAGCGACGTCCCTGACGGCGCAACGCCGAGTGTATTTCGACCTATTGCGATCTCATGTGACCGACTATCTCGGCGAATTTCTGCCCGAACTCGGCGAGGCGGCGTTGGCGTTCGATCCAGGGTTCGATGAAGAGCTCGATCTGGCCGAGGTGCTGGCGGCGACGATTGATCGGGACCGAGCGCGCGGCTACACCGGCGCAGGCCCGCACCGAGCCGACTGGTCCGTGACGTTCGTGGGCGCCCGGCGCAGGGAGTACCTCTCGCGCGGGCAGGAGAAGCTTTGCGCGTTCGCGCTGGTGTTGGGACAGGCGCGCCAGTTCGCCAGCCGGTTTGGTGAATGGCCGATCGTGTGTCTCGATGATCTCGCGTCGGAGGTCGACGCGGAGCATCTGCGGCGGATCCTCGACGCGGTCGACCGGACCGAGGCCCAGGTGCTGCTGACCGGCACGGAGGAGCCGCGCGATCTCGCCGGGGTGCGCCGGCCCGTTGCGCGGTTCCACGTGGAACAAGGGCGTGCCGCGCGGCTGCTATAATCCGTGGATTCAACTGTTGACTGCCGGCATGCCCCGTGGCACGCCGGATTTGCCGTGCCGGAGACCGAATGACCGACCAATACGATTCAAGCAAGATCAAGGTCTTGAAGGGGCTCGAAGCCGTCCGCAAGCGTCCTGGCATGTACATCGGCGACACGGACGACGGCACCGGTCTGCACCACATGGTGTTCGAAGTCGTTGACAACTCGATCGACGAAGCGCTCGCGGGTTACTGTGACCACGTCGTGGTGACCATCCATACCGACGGCTCGGTCAGCGTCGAGGACAACGGCCGCGGCATTCCGGTCGGCATCCAGGAAGAAGAGGGGCGTTCCGCGGCCGAAGTCGTCATGACCGTGCTCCACGCCGGCGGCAAGTTCGACGACAACAGCTACAAGGTCTCTGGCGGTCTGCATGGCGTCGGCGTTTCGGTGGTCAACGCCCTGTCCGATCACCTGTGGTTGACGATCTATCGCGACGGCCACGAGCACCATCAGGAATACGCCCTCGGCGAGCCGCTCTTCCCGTTGAAGGTGGTTGGTCCGTCGACCCGCCGCGGCACGACGGTGCGCTTCCACCCAAGCCTCGGAACGTTTTCCCAGATCGAATTCCACTATGACATCCTTGCCAAGCGCTTGCGTGAGCTCTCGTTCCTCAATTCCGGCGTCAAGATCGAGCTGACCGACGAGCGCAGCGACAAGCGTGATGTCTTTGAATATGAAGGCGGAATCCGCTCGTTCGTCGAGCATCTGGCCCAGCTGAAGACGCCGCTGCACGCGCGCGTGGTGAATTTCAGCGCGCAGCACGAGGGCACCACGGTCGACGTCGCAATGCAGTGGACCGACGCGTACCAGGAAACCGTCTTCTGTTTCACCAACAACATCCCGCAGCGCGATGGCGGCACCCACCTGGCCGGCTTCCGCGGGGCTCTCACGCGGACGCTGTCGAATTACATCGAGACGGCCGGTCTGCAGAAGACCGCGAAGGTCGCGCTGTCCGGTGACGACATGCGCGAAGGCCTCATCGCGGTCCTGTCCGTCAAGGTGCCGGATCCGAAGTTTTCGTCGCAGACCAAGGACAAGCTCGTTTCGAGCGAGGTCAAGGGTGTCGTCGAATCGATCGTCAACCAGAAGCTCGAGGAATTCCTGCTCGAGAATCCCGCCGAGGCGCGAGCGATCGCAGCCAAGGTCGTCGACGCGGCGCGTGCTCGCGAAGCAGCGCGCAAGGCGCGCGAGATGACCCGACGCAAGGGCGCGCTCGATATCGCGGGTCTGCCCGGAAAGCTTGCGGACTGCCAGGAAAAGGATCCGGCGCTTTCCGAACTGTTCATCGTCGAGGGCGATTCCGCCGGCGGTTCGGCGAAGCAGGGCAGGAACCGCAAGAACCAGGCGATCCTGCCGCTCAAGGGCAAGATCCTCAATGTCGAACGCGCGCGCTTCGACCGCATGCTCGGCTCGGCCGAAGTCGGCACCCTGATCACCGCACTCGGCACTGGCATCGGCAAGGACGAGTTCAACGTCGACAAGCTGCGCTACCACCGCATCATCATCATGACCGACGCGGACGTCGATGGTTCGCACATCCGCACGCTGCTGCTGACGTTCTTCTACCGCCAGATGCCGTCCCTGATCGAGCGCGGCCACATCTACATCGGCCTGCCGCCTCTATACAAGTTGAAACAGGGAAAACAGGAAATTTACCTGAAGGACGACGCGGCGCTGAACACCTACCTGATTTCCAACGCGGTCGATGGCGCCGAGCTCGCCTACGCGCCGGATGCGCCGGCGGTGACCGGCACCGGCCTCGAGAAATTGATGGCGCTGTACCGCGCCGCGCTCGACCAGATCGAGCGGCTGGCTTTCCGATTCGACGGCGCGTTCCTGCGTGCGCTGCTGGATGCGCCGTTCGCCGCGGATGCCTGGAACGACGAGTCCGCGCTGCAGGCGTGGATCGAGCGGCTGTCGGCAACGCTCGCGAGTTCCGGCCTCGGCAAGCCGCGCTACTCGCTGCGCATCCAGCCGGGCGGTCCGGAGCACGCGCAGTCGCTGGTCATCGAACGGGACCAGCACGGCCTGCGCCACACCCAGGTCCTGCCGGCGAAGTTCCTCGCGTCACCCGAGTTCCGACCGATCGTCGAAGCCGCAGGCCAGCTCGCCGGCCTGATCCAGCCCGGTGCGCTGGTGCGTCGGGGTGGCAAGAGCCTCGCGGTGGGCGGATTCGGTGCGGCCTACGAGTGGTTGATGGACGAGGCCAAGCGGGGTCGGACCATCCAGCGCTTCAAGGGTCTCGGCGAAATGAACCCGGAGCAACTGTGGGACACCACGGTGAACCCGGATACGCGGCGCCTGCTGCAGGTCAGCATCGAGGATGCGGTCGCGGCGGATCAGATCTTCTCGACCCTGATGGGCGACGTGGTCGAGCCACGGCGTGAATTCATCGAGCAGAACGCCTTGCGGGTCGCCAACCTCGACGTCTGACCCTTCCGCCGCACGCGATGGATGCTGCCACGCAACATCCATCGCGTTCGATTGCCGGCTTGTGTCCTTCGCAGGCTCGGCGGTACCCTCAATGCCCTCGTTTTCGTCACCCGCGCGGTAGACGACAACCTTCGTATGTCCCAGTGGGGTGAATCGTCATGAAGCTCTCGAAGTGGCTCCTGGTCGGCGTGTGCAGCGTCGGCCTCGCATGCAGCGCCGGCGTGTTCGCGAAAGACAAGAACGAGGCGAACAAGTATCCGAACGCCACGCGCCAAGACCCCAAGGTCAGCATGTCGTCGAAGGACCAGACGCTGCTCAACAAGGCCGCTGACCTCGTCAATGACGGAAAGTCGGCCGACGCGCAGCCGATGATCGAGAAGGTTCTCGGCAACAGCGGCTCGAGCGCGTACGCGCAGGCGTTTGCGCACCAGCTGACGGCGCAGGTCTACTACGATCAGGAAAAGGGCGCGCAAGCGATCGAGGAATACAAGAAGGCGATCGCATTCGACGCGTTGCCGAACGACGCGCAGTTCCAGCTGATCTACGCACTCGCGCAGACGCAATTGCAGGAAGAGAAGTACCAGGATGCGCTCGCCACGCTGGCCGACTGGGAAAAGCAGACCGGCACGCAGAGCGCCGACGAACAGGCCCTCAAAGCCAACGCCTACTACCGTACCGAGCAGTTCCAGCCGGCGATCGACACGATGAAGAAGGCGATGTCGATGACCGACAAGCCGAGTGACAGCTGGTCGCAGATCCTGATGGCGAGCTACTTCGAACTGAACCAGTACGACCAGGCCGCCGAACTTCTCAAAGGCCAGCTCGCAAAGGATCCAAACAACAAGAAGCTGATCAACCAGCTCGCGACGGTCTACATACAGGGCGACAAGGATCAGCTGGCGCTCGAACTGATGGCCAAGGCAAAGGCCCAGGGCTTGGTCACGACTAACGACGACTATGTCCAGCTCGCGAAGATGTACGCAGCGGCCGACAAGCCCAAGGATGCCGCTGCCACGCTCAAGGAAGGTTTCGGCAAGAACGCGCTGCAGCCCACCTACGACAACTACAAGCTGCTGGGCGACGTCTGTACCCAGAGCGAGGATGACGCCTGCGCGATCGAGGGTTATGGCAAGGCATCGCCGATGGCCAAGGACGGCAACGTCGACTACCAGCTCGGCTACCTAATGTTCTACGCCGACAAATCGAAAGATGCGGTCGACGCCCTGAGCCGGGCCATTTCACGCGGCAGCCTGCGTCAGGAAGGCGAAGCCTACCTGCTGCGCGGCGACGCCGAGAACGACCTTGGGCAGGGCGCGGCGGCGACGGCCGACTGGCAGAAGGCCGCGGGTTTCGCCAGCACCAAGTCGATGGCCGAGCAGCGCCTCAAGGCGGCCAAGGGTGGCGTAAAGATCAATCGCGCCAAGAAGAAATAGCCGCGCGCCGGAAAGCCGACGCAACCCCGCTGTGCTCGTCCTGACGTTGCAACCTTTCGTGTTACCGGAAAAACGACACACAACTCCATGATCGGCCGTCGATCGAGCAATGCAAACGCTTGTCGTAAGGGCATCGCCTGTTGTACCTTGGCCTGCTCTTGCGCCAGCGCTCCCGGGGAAGGGAACGAGCGTCGGCATCGATCGGGCGACCGCACAGACTCAATTTTCGTTGGTCAATACTGATGGCTGATACCAATCAATCTGGCGGCGACTCTTTCAGCTGGCGACGCGTAACAGCGTTTGCCAGCGCGTTCGCGCTGCACGTTTTTGCATTCGCGATGATGATGGCGCCGGTTGCACCGCCGCCCGCGAAGGACAAGGCCGTCGACAAGAAGGTCACGGTCGAGTTCATCGAACCGCCGCCACCGCCGCCGCCGCCGCCGCCGCCGCCGCCGGAGCCGCCGAAGAAGCCGCCGCCGAAGGTGATCGAGAAAGTGTTGCCGCCGCCGAAGGCGCCGCCGCCGCCACCGGCTCCGCCGATCGTGGAGGAGGCGTCTCCGATGTCGGTCCCGGCCGCACCGCCGGCACCACCCGCGCCGCCACCGCCGCCGGAAGACATCGCGCCGAGCGAAAACATCAGCTACCGTAAGATGCGTCCGCCGCGGTACCCGCCGATGGCTGCGCGTCAGCATCAGGAAGGCAAGGTCCTTCTGAAGGTGTTGGTTGGCGTCGACGGCTCGCCACAGGAAGTGACGGTCGAGAAGTCCAGCGGCTCGCGCCTGCTGGATCAGGCAGCCATCGAAGCCGTCAAGACCTGGAAATTCAATCCAGGTTCAAAGGGTGGCAGACCCGCGCCCGGGTATGCCTTGGTTCCCATTGATTTCCATTTGTCCGAATAGGGTAGCGCCATGCAGCAAGATGCCTCTCAGACCCCCGCAGCGGCTCAGCCTGCTGTCGTTCCCCCTCCTGGCGGTGGCGGCAATGCCGCGGCCATGAGCCAGATGGGTTTCCACGACCTGATCCAGAACTTCGACCTGCTTGGCTGGATCGTGTTCGTGACCCTCTGCGTCATGTCGATCTCGTCGATCTACTTCGTGGTCGCGAACTTCCTGCGCAACAGCATGATTCGTGCGCGCATGGAGAAGGTCATCAATACGTTCTGGGATACGCCGTCCGCGCAGGACGCCGTGCGCTTCCTCGAGGACCAGCCGAAAGGCGAACCGTTCTCGAAGATCGCACTCGACGCCGCACAGGCCGCCGCGCACCACCAGCGCAACGAAGGCAGCCGCCTCGTCGAAGCCCTCAACCGCTCCGAGTTCATCGACCGCTCGCTGCGCCAGGCCGTCGCGCGCGAAAGCCTGCGCCTCGAAGGTGGCATGACCGTGCTCGCCACGGTTGGTTCGTCGGCACCGTTCGTCGGCCTGCTTGGCACCGTGTGGGGCATCTACCACGCGCTGATCAAGATCGCCGCGTCGGGCAACGCTTCCATGGAAGCGGTGGCGGGTCCGGTCGGCGAAGCGCTGATCATGACCGCGTTCGGTCTGTTCGTCGCGATCCCGGCGGTGCTTGCGTACAACTTCTTCGTGCGTCAGAACCGCGTGATCTACGCGCGCTTCGACGAGTTCGCGCACGACCTGCATGATTTCTTCGCAACGGGTTCGCGCGTCGACAGCGGCGCAGTTCCGGTTGCCGCAGCGAGGAAGTAAGCCATGGCAATGAGTACGGGTGGTTCGGGCGGCGGCCCGATGGCGGAAATCAACGTCACGCCGCTCGTCGACGTGATGCTGGTGCTGCTGATCATCTTCATGATCACGGCACCGCTGATGTCTCACAAGATCCGGATCGACCTGCCACAGGCCAATCCGAACGTGGTCGACCAGCCCCAACCGGAGCCGCTCGATCTCGCGATCAAGGAAAACGGCGACTTGTTCCTCAACGACGAGCCGGTGACCGACGCGATCCTTCAGTCGCAGCTGCGCGTCGCGGCACAGAAGAACCCGCAGCCGGAGTTGCAGATCCGCGCCGACAAGCCGACGCAGTGGCAGAAGATCGCCACCGTGATGGCCGAGGCGAAGTCGGTAGGCATGGTCAAACTGGGCTTCATGACGACTGGCGGCAACGAATAGCGGGCGTTTGGAACAAGCAGCAAGACCAGAAAAGGCGCCATGGCAACATGGCGCCTTTTTTAATGTCCATGGGTGGACGGCAAAACGGAAATGCAGGAACCATTTCCGTTGTACCCCACGCTGCCGCGCGGATCGAAGGATGATGGCCCAGCCCGGGTCAGCCGTTCGCCTGGCGGTACAGATTGCGCGCTCGCATGCTGCGGGCGTAGGCTGGGACCGCGGAGATCGAACCGCGAAACGGAGAACCGGTATGACCACCGATGCGTTCCGTTCCCATGCCGCACGTGCCGAAATCAACGTCACGCCGCTGATCGACGTGCTGCTCGCCCTCGTCGTGATCATGATCGTCGCCGCGCCGATGGCGCTGCACCGCCTGCCGCTGCCCGGCGATTCGCACCGCCAGACGGCACCGCCGCGGACGCTCGCGCTGTCGATCCTTTCCACGGGCGAGCTCTACCTCGGCGGCATCTCGATGAGCCGCGCGCAGCTCGCCCGCACGCTGTCGGCCGAAGCGCTCGTCATGCCGCCGCCATCGCTCGAAATCCGCTCCGACGCGGACACGCCCTACGAGAAGGTCGCCGATGCGCTTGCACTGGCGCACGGCAGCGGGCTTGGTGCGATCAGCATCCTCGACGCACGCGCACAACCGTGACGCGCGGACCCCGCTGATCAGCCGGCAGCGAGAATCGCGAGGTAGGCACGCACGGTCGGCGCGAGTCCGTCATACAAGGCCTCGCCAATCAAGGCGTGGCCGATCGAGACTTCGGCGAGGAACGGAATCGCCTGTTTCAGTGCGCCGAGGTTGCGCTGGTTGAGATCGTGTCCGGCGTTGACGCCGAGCCCGGCTGCGCACGCCCGCTCGGCCGTGCGCACGCAGTCGGCGAGTGCGGCAGCGTAGTCGCCGCCAGCGAACGCGTTTGCATACGGCTCGGTGTAAATCTCTATGCGATCCGCGCCGATCTCCGCTGCACGCTCGACGTCGGCGCAACCGGCGTCGATGAACAGGCTGACGCGGCAACCGATCGCCTTCAGCTCGCGCACCAGAGGCATCAGCCGCGCCGCATCCTGCGCGAGGTCGAAGCCGTGGTCGGAGGTGATCTGTGCGTCCCCATCCGGAACCAAGGTCGCTTGCGCCGGACGAGCGGCGCGCACCAGTTCGATGAAACCCGGATAGTTTCCGCGTGGCGGTGCAAACGGATTGCCTTCGAGATTGTACTCGACCGCTGTCGCCGAGCCGTCCGACCGAAGCATCGCACCGACGCGCAAAACATCGTCGACGCGGATGTGTCGCTGGTCCGGTCGCGGGTGCACTGTGATGCCGTGGCAGCCGGCATCGATGGCGACGCGCGCGGCCTTGAGCGGATCGGGTTCGGCATGTCCGCGCGAATTGCGCAGCACGGCGATCTTGTTGATGTTGACGCTGAGGGCGGTCATTGCGGGATGATCGCCGAACGCCACGAGCCTGTCGAACGAATGTGGATTCGACGGCACATCACGGGCTCGGCGGCGTCTCCACATTTCTCGCTGCCGCGAGCTGCGATTACCGCGAACGCTCGGAACGTATCAGCAGGCGAGCGCCGCGCTTCGCTCAGCGACAGCTCTCGCTGATCTGCTTCCACGCCACCGGCGACCAGTACGCGCCATCCTTCCAATCGCCACGCCTGGCGTCGTCGAGATGCGCCGCGATCAGGCTGGTGGTGTCCGGCGCCACCTCGACCTCGATCGTCTTGTAGTGGCTCGCGCTCGGACCGGAGTTGCGCAGGCGGTCATTGAACGGCAGGTAGCGGCTGTCGATCAGCTCGGCCACCTTGACCGTGTGTCGACCGGCAGCAACGCGAAACGAGTGCGATCCCTGCGGTCCCGGCGCCACGCCATCGATGCTGATGATCTTCGCGGCATGCAGGCCCTGCTGATGTGGCGCGACGTCAAAATCGCTGATGCGACCACAACCGCTGTTCGGGCCGGAACCGTCCGCCGAGGCGACCAGCTCACCGTCGCCGATGGTCAGCCGCATCGCCGGCAGCTGGATGCTCGACAAGGTGCCGTTCAACGACAGCGTGCGATCGTCGCGACGCACGTCGAAGCCGAGCGCGCCGCCATTCGGCAACGCTTCGATGGTCCCGCGCAGCAGCGCCGCCGCAGCATCGGACTCGGCCAGCGAGCGGCCGTTGACCGCGACCAGCACGTCGCCACTGCGCACGCCCATCTTCTGCGCGGCACCGCCGGGCGTGATCGCCAGCACATGCACGCCGTCGCGGTCCTTGCGCGCGCTGTCGACCAGCACGCCGAGGTTGCTAACTTGCTGTGCCGGCGTTTCGATGGCGAGGTGGATGTCCCCCGGGCCCGCGTTGCCGAACGCGCCGCTCTCGATCAATTCGGTCATCACCGCGCGCAGCTCAGCGCGCACTCGTTGTTCGACACCGACGCTGGCGCCCGCTTCGCTGGCCAACATCGCGCCGGTCGAGGTCGCCGTCAGCGGCGCCGGCGCTTGCGCGTACGCACCGCCGACCGCAGTGAGCGCGAGTGCAAGCGCCGAGACCAGGTGCGCGTGCCGCAATCGGGTACCACCGGAAAGACTGTTCATCTCGTCACCTCACCTTCGATCATATCTGCGTGATGCTGTCGCCGCGATCGCCCGCACCACGGCGCAACCCGTCGATCATTCCGCGCAGCGCGCGATTTCGCTGCTGCCACAGCGGGGAAAGCTCCTCGGCGCCGGCGCCGCGGTCGTAAGCGGCCTGCAGCTGCGCGTCGATTGCACGCAAATGCGTCCCGCCCATGCTGGCCGCATGGTCACCTGCAAGGCCCGCCCACTCCTGTTCGAGTACGCGGGACTGTTCCTGCACCGTGCCGTGCCCGCCGTCGTCCGGGATCGCGCGGCGCAACCCGGGAGCGATCAGCACGAGTGCGAGCATCGCCGCGGCGGCGGCGCCGAGCACACCCGCGGCCTGCCAGCGTCGACGCGCGACGCGCTGCTGCTGGCGCGCGACGATGCGCGGCCACAACGCCGGATCCGGATTGAATTCCGGCAATCGGGATGGATCGAAGCGGCCGCGGCGGCCGAACTCATTCATGCTCATGCTCTCCGGCATCGATGCCTGCTTCATCGCCGAGGCGCTTCAACGCGCGCGCCAGGATCGATTTTGAATAACTCTCGCTTTGACCGAACAGGTCCGCGAGTTCCTTGTGGGTGTAGCCCTCGACTTCGTGCAGCACCACCACCGCGCGCGCGCGCGCGGGCAAGCGCTGCAGCAGCGACCACGCATCCACGCCGTCCTCGGCATCCGTCGAAGCCGCCGGCAACGCATCGAACAGCGCGTCGACATCCTCGTCGCGAAAGCGTTGTCGCGAACGCAGCACGTCGATCGTCGCGTTCGCGGTCAGGCGCTTGAGCCAGGCACCGAACGGCGCGTCGCCGCGAAACCCGCGCACGGTCGCGAACATCTTGAGGAACACCTCCTGCACGATGTCCTCGGCCGCGCTCGGCTCGCCGAGCACGCGCAGCGCGAGCGTGTAGCAGGCGCCGGAAAACCGCTGGTAGATCGTCGCAAACGCCGCCATCTCGCCGCGTTGGGCGCGCTCGAGGACACGCCGATCGAGCGACTGTCCAAAGCCGGTACCTCCGGTTGGCGCCTCCACGTAGCTGGTCTGTCCGTCTGCCATTCCTGCAAAAGGACGGCCAGGCGGGTCCGAGCGTCGCGCGTCGCCGGTCACGGCGCCAGCCGAAACAGGTTCAACTCGCGCGGCGGACCGCGCCAGGCGATGCTGCCGGTGAGTCCGGGCGCCGGCGTGAACCGGCGTACCTGCCACTCGTCGGGTCGCCCCGCCTCGGGCGCCATCCGGCATGGCGGTCCGGCTTGTCCGTCCGGATCCAGCGCGAATTCAACCCGGTCGAGGCCGAAGGAAAGGCCCTTACCGAGCGCCTTCAGGACCGCCTCCTTGTGCGTCCAAAGATGCAGGAATGCCGCCGACCGCTTGTCCGGTGTCAGCCGCGCCAGCGCCGCGCTTTCCCCCGCGGAAAAAAAACGTTTCGCCAGGCCGGCGGACGGATTGCGCGCGTATTCCTCGATGTCGACGCCGAGCGCCTGATTGCGCGCGAACGCGAGCGCCACGTGCTTTCCGGCATGGCTGAGGTTGAAGTCCAGCCATGGCAGCGCGGGCACGAACGGCTTGCCGTGGTGCCCGATCGCGATCTCGAACGCCGCCGCGCCGGCATACTCGCGCAGCAGCCGCTCAAGCGCCGCGCGCGCGGCGACACGCACGGCACGCGCGTTTCCGGCGCCCGTGTCCAGCATCCACAGGTCGATCGCGCGTTCGAGCACCGGCGCGGATTCGCGGCCACCTCGAGCGGGAGAATCGGACCCGGGGCCGTCATCACTTGTCATCGCGCGGGGAGCAACTCGACACGCGTCGTTGTTGCCGCGTCGCCGGCTTCCCGGCCATGCATGGGTGTAAAAAGGCCGGCTCGCGCCGGCCCGTTGCTGGTCAGTCGTGGCACGGTCTCACGTCGCGCGTTTGAGCAATCCGATCAACACCAGCAGGACAATCGCGCCGATCATCGCATTGATGATTGCGGCGATCATGCCGCCCCCAATGGCGAGTCCGATACGTGGCAGCAGGAAGCCTGCGAGGAAGGCGCCGACGATGCCGACGACGATATTTCCGATCAGACCGAAGCCGTGGCCTTTGACGATTTGGCCGGCCAGCCAGCCGGCAACGGCACCAACGACGAGGAAGATGAGCAGCGATTCAAGGGTCACGCGAACCTCCGGCAGGGAGTCGCCCAATGCGACGGCCCGATTGTGCGTCCATACCGTCGGCCAAGCATGATGCACTGCGGCGAAGGATCAACTGCCCTGCGGCGGATCGATCGGCGCCGCGGCGGCTCGCGCTGGCGGCGCGGCGGGCGTCGGACGAACGGGCGGCTTGCGCATCGCCATCATGTCCTCGCGCGAGGCCATCGCCAGTTCGGGCCGCGAGCTGGCGGCGATCCGACTAGCGGCGAGCGAACCGATGAAGCCGATGAAACCGACCAGGGCGATCAGCATGGCGATCGCGAGCAGTGCTGCATTGTGGGTGGTGAACACGACGATGGTTCCGAGTATCGTCATGCCGAGCAGGATCCAGCGAGCCATCATGCACCTGCGGAAGATGGGGAAATCGCAGAGCGCAAAGTTAGCAGAACCGCCGTCGCCCTGCTGCGCCGCCAGTCGGCAAGATCGCACCGCAGCCCCGACATCAGCAACCCGAAAAAGCCATGGATTCACTCTCGCAACTCGCACTCGCCGGCGGCCTCGCCTGGGCCAGCGGCATTCGACTGTACGTGACGATCCTCGTCGTCGGCCTGCTCGGCCGCTACGGGTATCTGCACCTGCCGGACTCGTTGCTCGTGTTGCAGCACACCTGGGTACTCGTGGCTGCCGGGGTCATGACCGCCGGCGAGTTCCTTGCCGACAAGGTGCCGGCGTTCGATTCCCTTTGGGACGCGCTGCACACCTTCATCCGCATTCCGGCCGGCGCGTTCCTCGCATGGGGCGCAATGGGTGACGCGACGCCCGCCGCGCAGATGGCCGCGGCTATCGTCGGTGGCCTGATCACCAGCGGCACGCATCTGGCGAAGAGTGGCAGCCGCGCCGCCATCAACACCTCGCCGGAGCCGTTCACGAACTGGACCGCCAGCGCGAGCGAGGACGGCCTCGTCCTCGGCGGCCTGTGGCTCGCGATCGCGCATCCGTTCGCCTTCCTCGTCGCGCTGGTACTATTCCTGTGCCTGATCGCGTGGCTGCTGCCGAAGGTGTTCCGTTACGTTGCGCGGATTTTCCGGCGCCTGGCTCCCAGCCCCAGTCCCTAGCCCGAGCCTGTCAGCGCTCCGAGTGGCCTGCTTCCCAGTAGTCGCGGCGCGTGAACAGTCCGGGCCGAACCAGATCGACAAAGGCCTGTGCCTCGGTGCTCAGGTACTTGCCCTTGCGTACGACGACGCCATAGCTGCGCTGCGGAAAGTACGCGCTCATGTTGCGCACCGCGAGCCGCGCATGATCGTCCTCGCCGATGCAGATGCCGGTGACGATCGAGATGCCCATACCGAGCGCGACGTATTGCTTGATGACTTCCCATCCGCCGACCTCGATCGCGACGTGGAACGGCACCTTGCGCTGCTGGAAGATCAAGTCGACCAGGCGATACGTGGTCAGGCGCTGCGGCGGCAGGATAAGGCCGTACGGTGACAGATCCTCGAGCCGCACTTCGCGCCGTCGCGCGAGCGCGTGGTCCGGCGGCATGATCAGGATCGGGTCGTATGCCTGCACCGCTTCGTAGCTGAGGTCGTTCGGCACGTCGAGCATCGAGCCGACCGCGAAGTCGACCTGGTCGGAGCGCAGCAGCGCGAGACCATCCTTGCCGGTGACGTTGTGCAGTTGCAGCTTCACCCCCGGGTGCTGTTCGCGGAACGCGGCAACGAACGGCGGCAGCAGGTACTGGATCGTCGAGGTGCCCGCGGCGATGTGCAGCTCGCCGCCGGACAGACCGGCCTGTGACGCGCGAAAGCGCTGGTCGAGCTGGTCGAGGCCTTCAACCAGTGGCAGGGCGAGGTCGTACAGGGCCTGGCCCTCGCGCGTCGGGGCTACGCGCCGCCGCCGGCGCTCGATCAGGGTCGCACCCAGTTCCTGTTCGAGCGCGCGCAGCTGCAGGCTGACCGACGGCTGCGACAGGAACAGCGCTTCCGCCGCGCGCGACAGCGTGCCGAGCTTCACGATCATGCAGAACGCGCGCAACTGCTTGAGTCGACTGCCTTTGTAGTAGAAGCGCGGGGTTGCGGCAGGGTTCTTCACCGCGTCGAGGGCGGCGCCGCCGCCGCCGCGCGGCGTTGGCCGTTTGCGGTTGCCGGCGGCGCGACTCGCGTTGGTCTTCATGGCGCAGATTCAATCAGTTGTCGAGTGACTTGACAATATCAATACATCAGATTGAAAGGTTTGCTTTGTCAAAGTCAGATGTTCCCGCATAGGCTTGCCGCATTGCATCACCGGAGCCGCCATGAACGTCGTACGCGAGGACATCCCACCCCAGGCCGTCGTCATGGCCGCCCTGCAGACGCGCCATGCGAACCTGCTCGGCCCTGCCGCGCTGGCCTTTCTGGTCGATCTTCACGAGCGCTTCGATGCGCGGCGGCAGGCCCTGCTGGAAGCACGGCGCCAGCGCCAGGCACGCTTCGACGCGGGTGCGCTGCCCGACTTCCTGCCGGAAACGCGTGCGCTGCGGGAAGCCGACTGGCGCGTCGCGCCGATCCCGCCCGCGCTGCAGGATCGTCGCGTCGAGATCACCGGACCGGTCGATCGCAAGATGATCATCAACGCGCTCAACTCCTGCGCAAAGGTGTTCATGGCCGATTTCGAGGACTCGACCGCGCCGTCGTTCGCCAATCTCGTCGACGGTCAGCTCAACCTGCGCGACGCGGTCGCCGGCACGATCGACTACACCGCGCCCGATGGTCGTCGCTATGTCGTCTCGAACGATCCCGCGGTGCTGGTAGTGCGGCCGCGCGGCTGGCACCTGCCGGAACGCCACCTGCAGATCCGCGGCCAGGCGATCGCCGGCGCGCTGTTCGACTTCGGCCTTTTCGTGTTCCACAACGCGCGTGCGCTGCAGGCGCGCGACCGGGGTCCGTACTTCTACCTGCCAAAGCTGGAAAGCCATCACGAAGCGGCGTTGTGGAACGACGTGATGGACCACGTCGAGGCCGTGCTCGGCCTGCCGCAGGGTGCGATCAAGGTGACCGTGCTGATCGAGACCCTGCCCGCCGTGTTCGAGATGGACGAAATCCTGCATGCGCTGCGCACGCGCATCACCGGTCTCAACTGCGGCCGCTGGGACTACATCTTCTCGTACCTCAAGACATTGCGCGGCCATCGCGATCGGGTATTGCCGGAGCGCGGCCAGGTGACCATGACAGTGCCTTTCCTCAAGCACTACAGCGAGCTCCTGATCCGTACCTGCCATCGGCGCGGCGCGTTCGCGATGGGCGGCATGGCCGCGCAGATCCCGATCAACCGAGACGCCGCCGCCAACGAGGCTGCCATGGCGAAAGTGCGCGCCGACAAGTTGCGCGAAGTGACCGCCGGGCACGACGGTACCTGGGTCGCGCATCCGGCGCTGGTCGCGGTTGCGCGTGAGGTGTTCGACGAACACATGCCGATGGCGAACCAGGTGCACATCGCGCGCAGCGACGTCGTTGCCGATCGCGACACCCTGCTCGCGCCCAGCACCGGCGGCATCACGCGCGCCGGTTTCGATGGCAACGTCGAGATCTGCCTGCGCTACCTCGCCGCGTGGATCGACGGCCAGGGCTGCGTGCCGATCAACCATCTCATGGAAGACGCCGCGACCGCGGAGATCTCGCGCGCGCAATTGTGGCAATGGCTGCATCGCGATGGTGCGGAAGGGGCGCGCTTCGATGACGGCGCACCGATCGACCTCGACACTTTCGACGCCGCGCTGGCCGCCGCGCGCATGCGCCTGGCCGCGACCGCGATGCCAGGCCAAGCACGCGTCGGCGAAGCCGCCGACCTGCTCGCGCGCCTGACGCATGCCGCCACGCTCGCCGATTTCCTCACGCTCGAGGCGTACCCGCTCCTGCAATGACCGCCGTTCCCCCAGCCGCCAGCCCCAGCCCTCAGCTTCAGCCATTTCCCAAGGATCCGCCATGAAGACGCAACAGCCGACCGCCGAACAGATCAAGCTGGACTGGAGCAACAACCCGCGTTGGCACGGCGTCGTGCGCAACTACACTGCCGAGGACGTCGTGCGTCTGCGTGGCAGCGTGCACGTCGAGCATTCGCTCGCGCGGCTCGGCGCCGAGAAGTTGTGGACCTCGCTGCGCAACGAGCCGTTCGTCAACGCGCTCGGCGCGTTGACCGGCAACCAGGCGATGCAGCAGGTCAAGGCTGGCCTCAAGGCGATCTATCTTTCCGGCTGGCAGGTTGCCGCCGACGCGAACGTCGCCGGCGAGATGTATCCGGACCAGTCGCTGTATCCGGCCAACTCGGTGCCGCTGGTGGTCAAGCGCATCAACAACACCTTGCTGCGCGCGGACCAGATCGCGCATGCGGAAGGCAATGACAGCGTCGATTACCTTCAGCCGATCGTGGCCGACGCCGAGGCGGGTTTCGGCGGCGTGCTCAACGCGTTCGAACTGATGAAGGCGATGATCGAGGCCGGCGCCGCCGGCGTGCACTTCGAGGACCAGCTCGCGAGCGTGAAGAAGTGTGGCCACATGGGTGGGAAGGTGCTGGTGCCGACGCGCGAGGCGGTCGAGAAACTCAATGCCGCGCGCCTCGCCGCCGATGTCTGCGGCGTGCCGACCCTGCTCGTCGCACGCACAGACGCCGAGGCGGCCGACCTGCTTACGTCGGATGTCGACGACAATGACAAGCCGTTCACCACGGGTGAACGCACCGTCGAAGGCTTCTACAAGACGCGCAACGGCCTCGATCAGGCGATCAGTCGCGGGCTCGCCTACGCGCCGTACGCCGACCTGGTCTGGTGCGAGACCGGCAAACCGGACCTCGCATTCGCGCGCGCGTTCGCCGAAGCGATCCACGCGAGGTATCCCGGCAAGCTGCTCGCCTACAACTGCAGCCCGAGCTTCAACTGGAAGAAGAACCTCGACGACGCCACCATCGCGAAGTTCCAGAAGGAGCTCGCTGCGATGGGCTACCGCTTCCAGTTCATCACGCTGGCCGGGTTCCATGCGCTGAACTATTCGATGTTCAACCTCGCCCACGGCTATGCGCGCCGCCAGATGAGTGCATTCGTCGAGCTGCAGGAGGCCGAGTTCGCCGCCGCCGACCGCGGCTTCACCGCGGTCAAGCACCAGCGCGAGGTCGGTACCGGTTACTTCGACGCGGTGACCCAGACGGTGCAGCAGGGCCAGTCCTCGACCACCGCGCTGAAGGGCTCCACCGAGGAGGAACAGTTCCACGGCGACCCGGCCGCGCGCGCCGCCTGAGCCTTGCCGTGGGGAGTGGCCCTGCAGGAGCGCACGCTTTGGTGATGCGCTTCCGCGGAGAAGGAACCCTCAGCCCTGACACAGGCACACCGAACCACCGCAGGGCGGTGGCTCGGGTGTTTCCGGGAGAGAGGGCCGGAAGGTGCAGCCGACCGGCATCGGAACTGGGCGGGAGAGAGGGAACCCGTGGCCGCTGGGGAGTGAGCCGTGGGTCTGCCGTTCCGATGCCGGCGGTGCCCTGGTGAACACCGCGAGAGCGGCGGCCTGAACCAGGGCGGCTGGCAGTTCAAGCATCAGCAAGAACCGTGCCGCACAGGTCCAGCATCGCGCTGGCACATGACAGGAGGACGAAACAGGGCAGCGGACCGTCGCCGTGAGACACCGGTCACGGAATCCGTCCTACGCGTCGCCTGCCACCCTACCTACGCGCATGGCGGCATTGGCGCACATGCGGAATAGCTGTTTTCTTACGACGCCGGTTGTCACTACATGCCAGCCCCTTCGCTACATGGGGTACCATGAATGAACAGGCCGAGAGCCCCACGGGGGAGGTTCGAGTGTCCAGCGAGAAGGCAGAGTCGACCAGCGAGCTGGCGCAGGTATTGAGCGCCGCGCCAATGCGTCCGGCGTTGCTGCCGCGACAGCTGTCCGACGAGGAATTCGCGCTGTTCGCGCGAGCCGGTTCGGCACGTCAGGTCGGTCAGGGCGAGATCATCTTTCGCCGCGGCGAACTCGGTCGCAGCATGTTCATCGTCGAGTCCGGCCAGGTCCAGCTCGAGTTCGGCGACGGCCTGCCGGACAAGGTGATCGGCGCGCGCGAATTCTTCGGCGAGCTGGTGCTGTTCATCGGCAGCCATACGCGCGTCGCGAACGCGCTGGCACTCGGCCCGGCCACGCTGCGCATCGTCGACCAGGAAACCTTCGAAAAGCTGGTCGCGAGCGAATCGCGCCTGCTCGCGCAATTCATGCGTCGCTCGTTCTCCTATCTAGTCGCCAGCGAGCAGCAGCTGATCCAGAGCCTCAAGCGCCGCAACGAGGACCTCATGGTCACGCTGGACTCGCTGCGCCAGACGCGCACCCAGTTGTCGACCGCACAGCGGCTCGTCCAGACGGACGAATTGTCCGGTCTGTGCAACCGGCGCGGTCTGTACATGTTCCTCGAAAGGCTCGACGAACATCGCCTGCCCGGCACCGTGCTCGCCCTGCTGCTGGTCGACCTCGACCGCTTCAAGCAGATCAACGACCGCTGCGGCCACCTCGTCGGCGACCAGGTGTTGCGTGCGATCGCCGAGGAAGTGCAGAACGCGGCCTCCTCGGTCGATGTGCCGTGTCGCCTCGGCGGCGACGAGTTCGCGTTGCTGATGCAGGTTACCGGCGAAGAGGAGTTGCGCGCGCGCGCCACCCAGATCATCAGTTCGGTGCGCGCACTGCGCTTTCCCGGTACCAAGGACCGGTTGAGCGTGTCGGTCAGCATCGGCGGCAGCATGTGCGGCGAGCAATCCGACTGGGCGGTCTGGTACAGCGATGCGGATGCAGCCCTGTACGAAGCGAAAGGTCGTGGTGGCGATGGCTATCACGTGGCGGTGCATCCGCCGCTGCATTGCGTCGTCTGAGCGAGAGTCCTGCGCAGGCAGGGAAACCGATACGGGTGCGGGCGCGAACCGCCGCATCGACCGCACAAGGACCGGCGTCGTCGCCTGACGCGCCTCGCCGGACCGCGAAGCGCAGGCGCGAGCTGCGCTGCAGGGCGACCAGGGCATGAACGCATTGGCACAACCGGCGGGACCGATCGCACCAAGCGTCGCGATTCCCCTGCTGCGCACGCTCGTGCTGTGCGACCTGGTCGATTCCACCGCGCTGACCGAGCGCCTCGGCGACCAGCGCGCGGCCGACCTGTTCCGCAAACATGATCGCCTCGCGCGTGCGTTGTTGCCCATCCACGGCGGCCGCGAGATCGACAAGACCGACGGCTTCCTGCTGATGTTCGAACGCCCGCTGCAAGCGGTCGCGTTCGCGCTCGACTACCAGCGCGCGTTGCGTGAACTGAATGCGGCCGAGGGCAGCACCCTCGCAGCGCGCGTCGGCATCCATGTCGGGGATGTCGTCGCCTGGGACAACAGTCCCGAAGACATCGCGCGCGGCGCCAAGCCATTCGAGATCGAAGGCCTCGTCAAGCCGATCACTTCGCGCCTGATGCAGCTTGCGCTGCCGAAGCAGATTCTCCTGTCCGGCGTCGCGCATGCGCTGGCACACCGCGCGCAGGGCGAACTTGGCGAGCGGCTGGAGACGGTACGCTGGCGCACGCACGGCCGTTACCGCTTCAAGGGCATCCCGGACCCGATTCCGGTATTCGAGGTTGGCGACGAAGGGTTCGCGCCGCTGAAGGCGCCACCGTGGTCGGGCAAGGCGCATCGCGAGGTGCCGTTCTGGCGTCGCCCGGCCACCCTTGGCATCGAGTTCGCCGCCGTGCTCGCGCTGCTTGTCGCGCCGGCGTGGTACCTGTTGAAACCCGCGCCCGCGATTGCCTTCGCGCAGCGCGACTGGGTCGTCGTCGGTGACCTCAGGAACCTCACTGGCGACACGAGTTTCGACGCCTCGGTACAGGCCGCGTTCCGCATCGGTCTCGAGCAGTCACGCTACGTCAATGTGCTGTCGACCCTGAAGGCGCGAGAAACAGTCCAGCGGATGCAGCGCGACCCGGAGAAGACCCCGGTCGACCGCGCAGTCGGTGCCGAGATCGCGATCCGCGATGGCGCACGCGCCGTGATACTGCCGACAATTGCGGAAATCGGCGGTCGGGTGCGCGTGACCGCCGAGGTGGTCGATCCTCAGACCCAGACCACGGTGTATTCCGAATCCGCCGACGGCATCGGCGCGGAATCCGTGCTGCCTTCGCTGGACGCGGTAAATCAGAAGTTGCGCGTGCGCCTGGGCGAAGCCCTGGCTACCGTGTCGAAGGAGTCGCGGCCGCTGGACCAGGTGACGACGAAGAACCTCGATGCGCTGCGCGCGTATTCGCTTGGGGTAGAGGCGAGCATCCGGAACAACATGAAGGAGGCCTCATCGCTCTTCCGGCAGGCGCTCCAATTCGATCCTCAATTCGCGCTGGCGCGCATCAATTTGGGCGAGTGTCTTGCCTATGCGGGGGATAACTCCGGCGCCACGGCGGAGATGCGCAAGGCAGCGTCCGCGGAAAACCTGACGCCTCGTGACGCGCTGTATGCCAAGGCGTGGCTGGCGAATTTCGAGAATCCGCGCGCCGCTCTCGAGGACTGGCAAGTGCTTGCGCGGCTCTATCCGGATTTTCCGCGCGCGAGCGGCGCCCTGGGATTCTTCCAGTACCAGGCCGCCAACGACTTTTCCGCGGCGATTGCTGCAACCGAACAGAATGCCGTCAATACGAATCCGCGGCGCGGCGTTGCAGATTATCTGCTCGGTGTACTGTACTTGGGCGATGGCCGTTATGCCGAGGCCCAACGACGCTTCGATCAGGCCGAAGCGAATGGGTTCAAGACGCAGAACGTGTATCGCGCGTACCTGTTCGCGGCTCAGCGTGATTTCACCAAGGCATCCACGTTGTTGTCACAAGGCACGAAAAGCGGGCTCGATAGCGAAGACGCGGAATTGCAACGCGCGCGCGCGCTGCTTTCACTCGATCGAGGAGACTGGGACGCTGCGCTGGCCGAGTTTGCGGGATCGCGCGAAGTCGATGTGGCGGACGACTCCGATCGGCAGATCACGAAGCTGATGCTGCATTCATTGAGCGATACGCCAGCCGAATTCAAGGTTCGTGCATCGACTTACTTGCGAGAGTGGTCATCGATGCCAAGCGCGCATCGCGAAAGCGACACGGGCCAATTCAAACTGTTGCTTGCCGCTTACCTTTCCGCTCGCGCCGGGGCGATGCCACTGGCAGCCACTGCCCTCGATCGTGTGACCGCGCAGAGTCGAAGCGGCGACTATCCATATCTGGTGAGCCTGCTCAGGGTCGTCGAGGCCGAGCTGGCACGCGCAGGCGGCGATGCGAAGAAGTCCATTTCAATGCTCGGAGCGACCGTGGATGGCCGCGAATATTATTTGACGCATCGGGCGCTGATGGACGCGTACGCCGCGACGAATGACTACGCGCACGCACTGCGTGAGTCGCATTGGTTGGCCGAACATCGCGGCCGCGCGTACGCCGAGCAGTTTGGACAGGCGACGCTCAATCCGCTCAATGTTGCATTGGCGAACCTGGCGCTGCTGGATGCGGCAGAGTTCGCCAGTGCACAAAAGAACCTGCCCGCCTCGCGCGAGGCACTCGGCGGTTTCCGCAAAGCTTGGCCGAACGCGGACAAACTGCCGTTCCTCAAACAGCGGCTCGAGGCGCTGAGCGAAGCCTATCGCGCGGCGCACTGAGTCGGGTTCAACGGTGTGGCAACGTCATCCCACCTGGGGGACGCGCATGGCCATGGCGCTGGCGACGTCGACATCCGACAGGTTGTCGAGCAACTTGGCGTAGTCATCCGCCGAGGCGAGCGTTCGCGGACAAATGCACGCAGCTGGAAGGTGGACAATCGTCTCTGCATCGACCCCGAGGTCGCGCAGCGCTGCGGCCGGTTTTGCAGCGAAAGCCGAGCGGAATGCGTTGTCCTTGGCGAGCTTGCCGAGCAATGTCCTCGCCTGTTGGTCCGTAAGCTTGGAATCAGCCATGAATCCCTCCCGTAGTCGAAACCGGCGGCAATGTGGCATACCTGCTCCCTCACCGCCACACAGGAGCTGGGACTAGCGATGCAAGGGCTATACCAGTCACTCGAGGTGAGCGGCTTGCACCTTCCGCGATCCATGGTTCCGACAACATGGGCCGAGACGCCGATTTCATCGATGCGCGTGCCGAGTCAAAAGCCCGCTCGAAATGGCTTCGTGCGACGGTTTTCGACGACGGCTACGTCGCAATGCCCGCGCCGCTGCCGCGGCATCCGCGTCGAAGACGCGGGTGAGCTGGGCTGTGCATCGCGTAGTCTGCGTCTTGTGCTGCTTTCACACCTGGAATAACCATGCGCTTGCGCCGCTGCCAGACCCTGCTGATCGAGCCCCGCGAACGGCGCGAACTCGATCTTGAATTGCTGCTTTCGGTCGCGCCCAAGATCGGCTCCTCGCTCGAATGGTTCGCTCTTGCGCCACACCTGGACAAGGAGGTGCCGCTCGATCCGGCCGAGTTCGCCGTGCTCGGTGCGGTGTCGCCGACCGACTGGATCGACCGGGACGAGCTGGTGGGTGCACATGCGCCCGTCCTGGTGGATGGCCTCCGCGCCAAGGGTCTGCTCGTCGCCGAAGGCGGCGAAGCGGCGGCGGAGGTGGCCGATCGTGCGCTACGCGCCACGCACTGGCGCCCGCTGTCGGCGGTGGCGCATCGGCATTCGCGCTGGCGCAGCATCGATACGGCGGCCGAGGCACGGCGGCTGGACGAGATCTGTGGCGACGAGTGGCTGGACCATTTCGGCGCGCCGCCGCCGCCCGCAATCGACTGTGCCGCCGAAGGCAGGCGCGTCGCGCTGCCGCGCGCGGAAGTCTCCGCGCTGGACCGACTACTTGACCGCCGCGTGACCTGCCGCAATTTCGATCCGGCTCGCGGCCTCAGCCTCGACGAGGTCGGCGCGGTGCTCTGGCGCGCGTTCGGCGCGCGCACCGAGGTGGAAATCACCGGCGTGCGCGTGCTCAAGAAGGGCGTGCCTTCCGCCGGCGGGCTGCATCCGACCGAAGCGTACCTGCTGGTGCAGCGCGTCGACGGTGTCACGCCGGGCCTGTACCACTACCATCCGCTGCATCACGCGCTGGAGCGCTTGCGCGAGCTGTCATCGAACGAGGCGGACGAACACAACCAGCGCTTCGTCGCGGCCCAGGCGCACTTCCGCTCGGCCCCGCTGCTGCTCGTGATGGCCAGCCGTTTCGAGCGCAATTTCTGGAAGTACCGCAACCACGCCAAGGCCTATCGCGCCACGATCCTCGATGCGGGCCACCTGTCGCAAACGCTGTATCTCGCCGCGACGGAACTCGGTCTTGCCGCGTTCATCACTGCCGCCGTGAACGAGGGCGACATCGAAGACGCGTTCGGGCTCGATCCGATGCAGCAGGGTGTGATCGCGGTCAGCGGCTTCGGCCATCGCTCGGCGCAGCGCATCGACATCGAATTCGATCCGCTCCATGCGGTATGGCCGCCAACATGAGTGGCGGGCCCGCCGCGGAGTCCCCGCTGGCACTCGCGACCCGTTCCGGCGCAAAATGCCACCTGCCTGCCAGGGGACCACGTCGGGCGTGAACGCAGAGGCATCATCAGGGATCGAAGCAGGCGTGACCGGCACTACTTCGGTGCTGCGTACGCTTGTGCTCAGCGACCTGGTCGATTCGACCGCACTGGTCGAGCGCCTCGGCGACCAGCGCGCGGCCGAACTGTTCCGCAAGCACGACAAGGTCGCGCGTGCACTGATGCAGCGCCACGGCGGCCAGGAGATCGACAAGACCGACGGCTTCCTGCTCGTGTTCGAGCGCCCGATCCAGGCCGTCGCCTATGCGCTCGCCTACCAGCGCGAGCTCGCCCAGCTCGGCGCTCAGGAGAAGATCGACCTCGCCGCGCGCATCGGCATCCATGTCGGCGACATCGTCGTATGGGACAACAGCGCCGCCGACGTGCAGCGTGGCGCCAAGCGCACCGAAGTGGAAGGCCTGGTCAAACCGGTCGCCGCGCGCCTGATGGGCCTCGCCCTGCCGCGACAGATCCTGATGTCCGGCACCGCTTACGACATCGCACACCGCGCCCAGGGTGAACTCGGCGAAGCGCTCGCACGCGTGCGCTGGCGCACGCATGGCCGTTACCGCTTCAAGGGCGTGCCCGACCTCGTGCCGGTATTCGAGGTCGGTGAAGAAGACTTCGCGCCTCTGCGCGCCCCGACCTGGTCCGGCAAGGCGCACCGCGAGATGCCGGTCTGGCGCCGGCCTACCGCGATGGTCATGGAAGCGATCGCCCTGCTGCTTCTGCTCGCGGTACCGACGTGGTACCTGCTCAAACCCGCGCCGGCGATCGCCTTCGCGAACCGCGACTGGGTGGTGGTGGGCGATCTGAAGAACCTGACCGGACAGAAGGTGTTTGACGAGTCCTTGCAGAGCGCGTTCCGCGTCGGACTCGAGCAATCCCGCTATGTCAACGTCGTTCCGCAGATGCAGGTGCGCGATTCGCTCAAGCGAATGGAGCGCGATCCGATCGCCACCGCGGTGGACCGCACGATTGGCGCCGAAGTCGCTGTGCGCGAAGGTGCGCGTGCACTCGTGATCCCCACCGTTGCCGAAGTCGGCGGCCACGTGAGGATCACTGCCGAGATCGTGGATCCGAACACGCAGACGACGGTGTACAGCGACTCCGTCGATGCGCAGGGGGACGAGGGGCTGTTGCCCGGAATGGACGATTTGTTGCGCAAGATGCGCGGACGACTGGGCGAATCGTTGGCGTCGGTCAGCGAGGCATCAAGGCCGCTCGCGCAGATCACTACCAGCAACATCGATGCGCTGCGCGCATTGGGCAAGGCCGAAGAAGAATACGGCCGCGGCAAGATCAACGATGCGATCATGCTACTCAAGGAAGCCTTGCGACTCGATTCGAAGTTCGCCCTGGCCTGGGTGCGATTGAGCACGCTGCAGAATGCCTTCCTCGGCGACGCAAAGGCAGCGCACGCAAGTCTGCAGTCCGCGCTCGCAAACCGTGACCGTCTGAGTGCTCGAGAGCAACTCTTCCTTGACGGCACGGTGGCACAGTACGAAGACGCAGACCGTTGGATCGAGAAATGGACTGTCGCGACTCAGCTTTATCCCGACGCAGTCGCTGCGCAGCAAAACCTCGGAATTGGCTATTTGTGGTATCAGCATCAACTCGACGAGGCCATCCCGCATTTCTTGGCAATCGCCAATTCGCGACATCCGCTGCGCGGACTCAGCTGGTGCGCCCTCGCCGTGATCGAGACTGAGAAAGGGAACGATTCAGTCGCAATGTCGCACATTGCGAGGGCTAGAGAACTTTCTGCAGTGATGCCACATTTCGAGGACGTGGCGCCCGATCTCGCTGCGCGCCGATATGCAGCGGCGACTGCTCGCCTGAAAGCCGTTTCATCGTCGCTTCCCGAAGCGCTCCAGGCGGAGCGCCAATTGAAATTCGCGGCGATCGCCGTAGATCAGGCGGATGACGCCACCGCGAAGTCGGCGTTGGAGGCAGCGGCGCAATACGCCGATAAGTCGTCCTCTGCCCCACAGCGAGCGAGAGTTCGACTCGCGCGGGCTGCGTTCGACAATGCGACCGGCGCGACCGGCGCCGCGCAGCAACTCGTGTCGCTGATCGACGGTGAGATCATGCGGCTCAGCGAGCAGGATACGACCATAGACGGAAGTGCGCCGATCCATCTTGCGTTGGCAGCGATGCTTGCGAGCCGCTCCGGCAACTTTTCGAAGGCGAAAGCAGCGCTGGATGCATCGCGAGCAAATGCGCTCAATCACGGGTTCTACGATCGCGCAGCGCTGTGGCGGACCGCTGACTGCGAAGTACGACTCGCGAAGGAACCCACATCGCGCGCTACGTGCCTCGCAGGCCTCGTCGATGGACGCGAGTATTATCAAACTCACGTCGCCCTGCATCTCGCGTACAAGGCAGCGGGCGCGGATGACAAGGCAGATGAGCAGGCCGCGTGGTTGCGGACACATCGCGGTCGCGCTACCGCCGAACTCGAGAACGAGGTCGCGCTCATTCCGAACCTGTTGGACGCCCGACTATTGTCGGGCGCCCGAGCCCCCCGTTGACAACAGCTGCCTTATTTCGCCCCGATGACGATGAACACGGCGATACAGCTCTTGTCCGTCTGCGGATCGGCAAGAAACTGCTGGCGGATCTTTGCGATATCTGTCATCGAGGGCAGGGAACGGACAGACGGCACTGCCGAGGGGTCAACGGAGATTCCGAACGGCTTCAACGCCGATGCGGGATCACCAAGCATCTGTTCGCGAAATGCCTGGTCGGTCGACAGCATTTCCAGAACTTTCGCAACGGCGTCGTTCGATGCACCTTGGATCATGATTTTCCCCTTCCTGAACGGAGTGTGCGATCACCGCGCAACGCTCAGGCGTCGAACGCGGCCTTGGTTTTTGCGCGCCGCGTTCAGTCGCGACAATGTGAATCATCGACGGGGCACACGGCAGCGGCACCGCCTTTCTAGCACAACTTGTCTCGCGGAACGCAGCCAGCGATGAGCGATTCGACTTGGGTCAGGCGTTGCTTTGCAGTCTATTTGCACACCGAGAGGCGAACCAGCCTCGATTTTGGGGAGTTGCTTTCCGGGCGCGATCCCGTGATCAAGGCGCGCGTCTGCATCGCCCTGGCGCCCCACCTGGCGGCACCCGTTGAGCTCGACTCGCCGCTGGTTGCCGCGCTTGATCGAATCGACGAGATGGAGTGGATGTCGTACCAGCAATTGGGCCACTCGATCGACCTGGCCCTGCTGGCGCGCCTGATCGATTGCGGTCTCGTGTTCCAACGTGGCATCGAAACGCGCGCCTACCACCGTGATTGTGCGCTGCGCGAATCGCATTGGCATCCTCTGCTCGCCACCGCGCACGCATTGTCACGCTGGAGTAATGTGGACAGCCTCGAGGCCCAGGAAGGCTCCGGCATCTGCTCGACGGCAGACCTCATTGCTGCCAGCGGCTTGCCGCCACCGCATTATCATTCGCGCAGTGACGCCGAAGCGCGTGTAGCGCTTGAGCGACCTCGCATAGGTGCACTCGATGAGGTCATGCATCGACGCACGACGTGCCGCAATTTCGATCCCGACGCCACGCTGCCAATGACGGATCTCGCGACTATCCTTCATTGTACGTTCGGCGAGCAGGGTCGCGAGCAAATCGAACCCGGCGCCGTGGCGTTGAAAAAGAACCATCCCTCGGGTGGCGGCTTGCATCCTCTGGAGGCGTACCTGCTGGTCCAGCGTGTGGAAGGTGTCGATCCGGGTCTCTACCACTACAACGTCGAGTCGCACGCGCTCGATCGGCTGCCAACCCCCGCCGAATTCGACATCGCCGATTTCGCGCGCCGCATGGTTGCAGGACAGCACTACTTCGCGGATGCAGCCGTGCTGCTCGTCGTCGCAGTTCGCTTTCCGCGGTCGTTCTGGAAGTACCGCAAACACCCCAAGATATATCGCGCGATCCTGATCGAGAGCGGCCACGCATCGCAGAATCTCTACCTGGCCGCGACCGAACTCGGTCTCGGTGCGTATGTGACCGCGGCGATCAATGAAATCGACATCGAAGCGGCGTTTGGACTAGACCCATTGCTGGAAGGGCCGATCGCCGTGTGCGGGTTCGGTCCGCGCGCCCACACGCGAACCACGGTCGAACTCGATCCCTCCGAACGCGTGTGGGACGCGACGGGGCATCTGAAGCGTCCGACGTGATGGCCACGCGACGAGGCATTGCCGCACCGGCGTATCGGCAGATCTTCAGGCCAACCGGAACGGCAACTTGCGCAACCGCTTCCCTGTCAGTGCAAACACCGCATTGCCAACCGCCGGCGCGATCGGTGGCAACCCGGGTTCGCCACAGCCGCCCATCGCGTCCGTGCTTGGCACGATGTGCACTTCGACGACCGGCATCTCGGGCAGGCGCAGCGCGGGGTAGTCGTGGAAGTTGCTCTGCTCGATGCGGCCGTCCTTGAGCGTGAGTTCGCCGTGCAGCGCGGCCGACAGGCCGTAGGCGATCGCGGACTGCATCTGCGCCTCGACCGTCAGCGGGTTCACGACGGGTCCGCAATCGATCGCGCAGACGACGCGATGCACACGTATGGCGCCCTTCTCGACCGAGACCTCGGCCACGTGTGCGACGTAGCTGCCGAACGAGGCGTGCACGGCGAGGCCGGCGCCGCGGCCCGGTGGCAGCGGCTTGCCCCAGCCGAATTTCTCCGCCGCAAGGTCGAGTGCGCGACGTTCGCGCGCGTCCTTCGGCAGCATCGCGCGACGGTACGCAAGCGGATCCTGCTTGGCGGCATGCGCGCATTCGTCGAGGAAGCTCTCGACCACGAACGCGGTGTTCGAGTGTCCGACCGAACGCCACCACAGCACCGGCAGCGGGCTCGACGGCGAATGCAGGTCGACGCGATGCGCGGCGATCGCCGCGAGGTACGGCGAATCGGCCGCGCCTTCGACCGAGGTCGCGTCGACACCGTCCTTGACCATCATCGGCTCGAACGGCGTACCGGCCGCGATCGACTGGCCGACCAGCGTGTGCGTCCACGCCGCAGGCCTCCCGTCGGCAGCGAGCGAGGCACGCAACCGCGACAGCCACATCGGCCGGTACCAGCCGCCGCGGATGTCGTCCTCGCGCGTCCACACCACCTTGACCGTGCGCTTTGCCGCCTTCGCGACGAGCGCGGCCTCGACGATGAAATCCGATTGCGGATTCGCGCGTCGACCGAAGCCACCGCCGAGGAAGGTCGTGTGGATGCGTACTTTCCCCGGCTCGATGCCGAGCGCCTTCGCGACGTTCAGCTGGTCGACACCCTGGAACTGCGTACCGGTCCAGATCTCGCAGCCGTCGGCGCCGAGCGTGACGGTGCAGTTCAGCGGCTCCATCGGTGCGTGGGCGAGGAACGGCGTTTCGTACTGCGCCTCGATGACGGTGTTCGCCGCTTTCAGGACTGCCTCGGCGTCGCCGGCGACTTTCGCTGGCGCGCCCGGTGTCGCGGCCAGCTTGCGGTATTCATCGCGCAGCGCGGGCGTCGATGCCTTCGCGAACGCGCCCTCGTCCCACTCGAGCGCGAGCGCATCGCGCCCCTGTTTGGCAGCCCAGAAATGATTGCCGAGCACGGCGACGCCGTTCGGCACCTCGACCACGTCGATGACGCCGGCGATCGCCTTCGCCTTGGTTGCGTCGAACTTCTTCAGCTTCGCGCCGAACATCGGCGCGCGCGCGATCACCGCCACCGCCATGTCGGGCCGTTTCACGTCGATGCCGAACTCGGCCGCGCCGGTCGTCTTGGCGAGGCTGTCGAGGCGGCGCGTCGGTTTGCCGATGATGGTCCAGTCCTTGGGCGCCTTCAGCTTCACGTCGGCAGGCATCGGCAACTTCGCCGCGGCTTCGGTGACCTCACCGAAGCGCACGCGATGAGCGCCATGCACGATGACGCCGCGCTCGACGCGGCAATCCGACGCCTTCACGCCGAGCTTTGCCGCTGCCGCTGCGATCAGCAGTTCGCGCGCCATCGCGCCGGCCGTGCGCAACTGGTCGAACGATTCCCAGGTGCTGGTCGAACCGCCGGTCATCTGCGTCCCGTACGCGGTGTGCGCGTACTCCTGCGCGGCCGGCGCATGTTCGACACCGATCGCGCTCCAGTCGCAGCCGAGTTCCTCGGCGACGACCATCGGCAGCGAGGTCCAAACGCCCTGGCCCATTTCCGAATGCTTGAGCAGGATCGTCACGCGGTCATCGGCTGTGATGCGGATGAACGCGTTCGGCGAAACGGGCGGCTTCGCGACCGGTGCCGCTGGCGCCCCTTCGGCCAGCGCACGACGCATTGCCTGCGGCAGGAAGCAGGCCACGACCAGTCCGGCTGCCACGGATGCAGCCGCCTTCAGGAAGGCGCGGCGCTCGACACCCTCACGGCCGGCAGCTTCGCCAGCGAGCGGGGTTCCGCACGCGGCAGTTTCGCCTGCCCGTCGCCGCAGCTCCTCGGGATTCATGCCGTCACGCCACATGACCGCTCTCCTTCGACAGTTCGGCCGCGCGATGCACGGCGCCGCGGATGCGCTGGTAGGTGCCGCAGCGGCAGAGGTTGCCGGCCATCGCGGCATCGATGTCGGCATCGCTCGGCTGCGGTTTCTGCGCGAGCAGCGCGACCGCGCTCATAATCTGGCCCGACTGGCAGTAGCCGCATTGCACGACGTCGAGTTGCTGCCACGCGCGCTGCACCGGGTGCGAGCCGTCCTTCGACAGGCCTTCGATCGTCGTGATCGACTTGCCGGCTGCGGCGACCGCCGGCAGCACGCACGAGCGGACCGCCTGGCCATCGAGGTGGACCGTGCACGCACCGCACTGCGCCATGCCGCAACCGAACTTGGTGCCGGTCAGGCCGACGAGGTCGCGCAGCACCCACAACAGCGGCATGTCGGTCGGCGCATCGACCTCATGCGACTGGCCATTGACGACGAGCTTCATAGGACGTCTCCCGCGGCGGGCCAAGCGCTGAGGCTACTCCCGTCGCGCTGCCCGCGCCATCGCCTTCTCGTCGATGCCGAACGCGTACAGGGCGCGTTCCTACCGGCATGGCGGCCGCGCGAGATCGCCCGGTGTATCGAGGTCCTGCGCAAGCGCCGGTGCATCGATCGCGACGACCTCGGCGGTGCGCGTGCGCAGCAGCGAGCGTGCACCGACATCGCCTCGCAGTCGACCGATCTCGTCGAACCAGCCGCGCGGCAGGATCGCCGGCACGCCGAGCACAGCGGCATACGCGCTCGCGACGGCGCGCGCCGGATCGCTGCGCCATGTCGCGCACAACACCGCGAGGTGCGCGGCTTCCAGCGCGGGTTGGTCGGTCAGGGCGACGAGCGCGCCGTCGACATCGGCCGGCAGCGCCGCGAGACCTGCGCGCAGCGAGGCCGACAGGCCCTCTGCGGGGTCGCGCGCCAAGACGCAGTGCGCATCGACCCCGGCGAGCACCGCGCGCATTGCTTCGGCTTCGTGACCGAGCACGACGACGAGCGCGGCCGGTCTGGTCGTCAGCAACGCGCGTGCGGCGCGGCGCAGCAGCGCTTCACCGTCGATCTCGACCAACTGCTTCGCATGGCCCAGCCGCGTCGACGCGCCGGCCGCGAGCAGGATCGCCGCGTGGCGCGGCTCAGCCATGCGCTGGTTGCGCGAACGTCTGCTGCAACTGGGCCGCGATCGCGAGCGCTATCGCCTCCGCACCTTCACCGCCGAGCGGCAGGCCGACCGGTGCGTGCAGGCGCGCACCGAGCATCGCGCCCTCGTCGTCGCCGATCTCCCTGAGCAGTTCGTCGCGCCGCTCGGTCGGTCCGAGCAGGCCGATGTAGGGAATCTGCGAAGCGGCCAACGCGCGCAGGCTGCGTGCATCGAGATCGAGGTTGTGGTTCATCACCAGCGCCGCATCGAAGCGCGCGCGCGCGAAGATCGTGGCAAGCTCGTCGGGCCCGTCCCGGTGCTCGGCGTCGACGCCCGCCGACGCTGCAAAGCGCAGCCAGCGTTCGCGGTGTTCCGCCAGTTCCACGCGCCAGCCGAGTCGACGCGCGAGCGCGAGCAGAGGGGGTGTCTCCGGCCCGGCGCCGAGCAGCAGCAGGCGCGGTGCACGTGCGACATGCAGGCGGCACGCATCGTCCGGCAGCGCGTCGTCGTCGACCGGCCCTCCGCATTCGTCGAACGCGAAGCGCTGCTCGCCGACGACTGCGCGGCCGGCGCCGGTACGCGTGTCGCCGGCGACCAGCGTCAGTTCGAGATCGAGGTCGTCGGCGAGCGCCGCGCGCAAGGCGCTGCGCAGCGGTGACGCCTTCGCGGGCAACGGCAGCAGCAGCACGTCGGTCGATCCGCCGCAGCCGGTGCCGGAACCGAACACGCGGTCCTCGTCGCCGCTGCTGTCGAAGCGTGCTGCCTGCGCCGCACCGTTCGCCAGTACATCGCGCGCGCGTGCTTCGAGTTCCGCTTCGAGGCAGCCGCCGGACAGCGCGCCGACGCGCACGCCGGCCGCATCGAGCAGGATCAGTGCACCGGGCTTTCGATAGGTCGAGCCGCTGCTGCCGACGACCACGCACAGCACGCTGTCGCGGCGTGCCGTGGCGAGCGCGTCGACTCCGGCGACGAGGGCGCGCAGACCGCCGAGTGGCGGCAAGTGAGACAGTTCGACTTCGATCGGCATGCGAACGACTTTCCGAGGGGTCGGCCATCATAGCGATGTGGATGTGGCAACGACGCAGACCACGTCACAGCTCGTCGCTCAACGCGCGACGAACCGTTGCGGCAGCAATCGCGCGAGCCATGGTCGGCGTACCAGCACGTTGCCGAGTCGCTCGAGCTTGAGACCGACCTTGCGCACGCCATCGTCATCGAGCTCGCGCGCGATCAGGCTGACCGGGCCGAGCCGCACGCGGTCGCCGACCTCGATCGTGTGTTCGTAACGCCGTGCGAAATGCTCGGCGAGCGTGAGCGGCGCGTCCTTGGCGCGGATCGGCAACGCGTAGAAATCCGCGACGTCGGCGAGGCGCACGTCGGCATCGAAGCTGAACTCGCCGAACATTTCGCGTTCCGCCTCGATCGCCTCATCCGGCGGCGCGAACAGCCAGTCGAGCCGGTACACGCGTCCCGGCGGCGCGAGCAGGTAGGCATAGTCGCCACTGCTGAGCGAACCCGCGACATCGGGCATGTGGATCTCGCCGTTGCGCACGACCATCACCAGCCGCGCCCAGCCGGGAAGCGCGGTACCGATCAGGATGGTGGCGCCCGGGGCGACCGCATAGCCGACCATCTCGCGTTCGAGCGAGCCGGGCAGGTCGAGCTCGACGCGCCGCACGGCACGGTCGCGATGTGGCAAGGCGACGTCGAGCAGGCGCGCGGCGAGTCCGAGCGTCCAGCCTTGCACCAGCAGCGAGGCGAGGACGACGACGAACGCTACGTTGAAGATCAATTCGGCATTCGGCAGCTTCATCAGCATCGGGATCGACGCGAGGAAGATACCGACCGCGCCGCGCAGTCCGACCCAGGCGATGAAACCGATCTCGCGCTTGCCATAGCGGAACGGCACCAGGCACAACGCGACCGCGAGCGGTCGGCCGACCAGCATCAGGAACGCGGCAATGCCGAGCGCGGGCCAGAGTGCATCGCCGAGCGTGTGCGGCGTCGCGAGCAGGCCGAGCACGAGGAACATCACGATCTGGCACAGCCAGGTGCCGGCATCGAATACCGACAGCAGGTTGGCGAAGCCGGGCACGTTGCGGTTGCCGACGATGACGCCGGCGACGTACACCGCGAGGAACCCACTGCCGTGCAGCGAGCCGGTCGCACCGAACACGAACAGCGCCGCGGTGCCCAGGAACAGCGCCGCGAGCCCGCCCGACAGCGGCAACGTGCGCAGCGCGGCGGCAATCGCGAAACCACCGAGCGCACCGCCGAGCGCACCGATGCCGAACTGCAGCGCAAGCTCGCGCAAAAGCTCCGAACCTTCGATGCCGGATGGCGCCGCGAGGAACTCGGCGAGCAGGGTTGTCAGCAGCACGGCGACAGGATCATTTGCGCTTGACTCGATCTCGAGCGTTGCGCCGACGCGGGAACGCAATTGCAGGCCGCCCGCGCGCAGCAGGAAGAACACCGCGGCCGCGTCGGTCGACGCCACCACCGAACCGAGCAGCAGTGCCTGCACCAGTCCGAGTCCGAGCAACCATTGCGCCGCAAGCCCGGTCAGCGCCGCCGTGACCACCACGCCGACCGTCGCCAGCAGCAGGGTCGGCGCGAATACTCCACGGAAACTCTCGCGGCGCGTGCGCAGGCCGCCGTCGAACAGGATCACCGCGAGCGCGAACGAGCCGATGCGGTAGGCGCCGGCGACGTCGTCGAAGCGGATGCCGCCCGGCCCGTCGATCCCGGCGAGCATGCCGACCACGAGGAACACCAGCAGCAGCGGCGCACCGAACCGGCGCGCGAGCAGGCTCGACCCGATGCCGATCAGGATCAGTGCGGCGGCCGCAGCGAGCAGCCAGTAGGTGTTGTGGATCGCATTCATCGCAACCCGATCATATCCGCACCCGTTGTCGGGAGCGGTGGCAGCGTTGCAGGACGGAGCTTGCTCCGCTGCGCTTGCGCTTGGCGTGACCTGAGCCGAGCAAGCTCCACAAAAAGGCCGACCACTGCCCGGAGGCTCAGGCCCTGAACCGCCGGTACTGGATCGCCTCCGACAGATGCTCCGCGTCGATGCCGTCGCTGCCGGCGAGATCGGCCGCGGTGCGCGCGACGCGCAGCACGCGATGGTAGGCGCGCGCGGACAGGCCGAGGCGTTCGACCGCGCGGTCGAGCAGGCCATGCAGGCGATCGTCGAGCACGCAGTCGCGTTCGACCTCGCGGTTGCCGAGCCACGCGTTCGGCTTGCCGGCGCGCTGCAACTGGCGCGTGCGTGCGGCGATCACGCGCGCGCGCACGTCCGCGCTCGTCTCGCCGCGGTGGCCGTTGCGCAGGTCCGCCTGCGCAACGCGCGGCATCTCCAGCTTGAGGTCGATGCGGTCGAGCAGCGGACCGGAGAGGCGTGCGCGATAGCGTGCGATCGCGTCCGGCGTGCAGCGGCAGCGACCGCCCGGATCGCCTTCGTAACCGCACGGGCACGGATTCATCGCCGCGACGAGCTGGAAGCGTGCAGGAAACTCCGCCTGGCGCGCGGCGCGCGAGATCGCGATGCGGCCCGACTCGAGCGGTTCGCGCAGCACTTCGAGCACATGGCGATCGAACTCGACCACTTCGTCGAGGAACAGCACGCCGTGATGCGCGAGCGAGATCTCGCCCGGGCGCGGCACCGAGCCACCGCCGACCAGCGCTACCGCCGATGCGGTGTGGTGCGGCGCGCGAAATGCGCGTTGCTTCCAATTCGCGACCTCGGTGTCGTGGCCGGCGACCGAGCGCACTGCCGCGAGTTCGAGCGCCTCGCCTTCGTCGAGCGGCGGCAGGATGCCCGGCAGGCGGCTCGCGAGCATGGTCTTGCCCGTGCCTGGCGGACCGACCAGCAGCAGGTTGTGTGCGCCGGCCGCGGCAATTTCCAGCGCGCGGCGTGCATGCGGCTGTCCGCGCACGTCGGCGAGGTCGGCGAATACGCGCGCGGCCTCCGCGCCGACTTCGCCCGCCTGGGCTTTCGGCAAATCGATGCGCCCGGCCAGGTGCGCGCAGACTTCCAGCAGCGAGCCGGCGACGCGCACATCGGCCTGCTCGACCAGCGCGGCTTCGGCGCCGTTGCCGCGCGGAACGACCACGCGCCGACCGCGCCGCGCCGCCTGCAGCACCGCTGGCAGGACGCCGTTGACCGCGCGGAGTTCGCCGGACAAGGCGAGTTCGCCGATGAATTCGTAGCCCTCGAGTGCCTGGCGCGGCACGGCGCCGTTCGCGGCGAGCACGCCGATCGCGATCGGCAGGTCGAAGCGACCGCCGTCCTTGGGCAGGTCGGCTGGCGCGAGATTGACCGTGACCTTGCGCTGTGGCCATTCCAGTTGCGCGTTGAGGATTGCGGCGCGCACGCGGTCGCGAGCTTCCTTCACCGCGGTTTCCGCCAGGCCGACGATCGAGGTTCCCGGCAGTCCGCCGGACAGGTGTACCTCGCACGACACCAGTGGCGCGGCGATGCCGTCCTGCGCGCGGCTGTAGACCACGGCGAGGCTCATGCGTGCGTGCCTTGCGGAAAAAAAGAGCCCGCTGTCCGCGCCGTGGGGTGAACTGCGCTGGTCAGCGGGCGTCCCGGGAAACGAATCCGGTGGATGCATTCCATGCGTGCGACCTCCCTGCCGCCGGCACACTCGCCCGTTGCCGCCGTGGGCGTCGCACCGCATGTGTAGCCGAAAAACCTGCGTCGCGAAAAACTTGAACTCGGACCTCGAACCCAGGCCGTTCGTGTTGAGCACAGCGGAGCGAAGTTCCGCGAAGTCGAAACACCGGAAACATCCGTGATTCCCGTGCCCTTCGACTACGCGCCGTCGGCGTTGCGCTCAGAGCGAGCGGAAATTTCTAATGTCGCGGCGAACTGTCGATACCGAGCGCGCGTTCCAGCGCGAGCAGTTGCTGTTCGAGTTCCTCGATCTTTTCGCGCGTGCGCAGCAGCACGCAGCGCTGCACGTCGAATTCCTCGCGCGAGACAAGATCGAGATCGCGCAGGCCAGCCTGCAGTGCGCTGCGAAACGTCGCGGTGAGATCGGCGCGCGCTTCGTGAAGTCCTGGCGGCACCAGCGCGGCAAGACGCTGGGCAAGCGAATCGAGGGATTGGATCTGGATCATGCGTTCACCCTGGCATGCGGATGGATCTGCTGCGGTTGCCCCGTGACCTGTTCCGGTCGTTCGGGACCTGTTCCCCCCGCTCCGTGGGGGCGACCGATGGCGAACGCAATGTCCGCCACCGGCCGGAGCCTCCCTGCGGCGTCGTTCCTTCGACGCGCCTCCCCGCCAGAATCAGTCTACGCGGGCGCGCGGATTGCGCCAGACGGCGAATTCGGAACTCCTTGTAGGAAATTTCCTACACCGGTCGATCCGCTATAGTCGCCGCCGGACACGACCCAAGGAGGCTGCCATGCAGATGGTCATGGCGATCATCAAGCCGTTCAAGCTCGACGACGTGCGCGAGGCGCTCGCCGAGGTCGGCGTGCAGGGCATCACGGTCACCGAGGTGCGCGGCTTCGGACGCCAGAAGGGCCATACCGAGCTGTACCGCGGTGCCGAATACGTGGTCGATTTCTTGCCCAAGATCAAACTCGAGGTCGCGATCGCCGACGAGCAGGTCGAACGTGTGGTCGAGGCGATCAGCCAGTCGGCGAACACCGGCAAGATCGGTGACGGCAAGATCTTCGTTTGGCAGCTCGACCGCGTCGTGCGCATCCGCACCGGCGAACTCGACGCCGACGCGTTGTAGGGCGGATCGAGCCCAGGCGCGAGTCCCGCCGCCCCATCGCGAAGGGGCGTCACGCGCGTTTTGTGGGAGCGCCGGCTTCCGCCGCTCCCACATCGGCGACGTCGCGTGATGGTCACTTGAGCACGATCCACGCCCCGAGCGCAGCGAACAACACCGCCGCGGCGATGCGCGCGGCCTTCAGCGGCAGCCGCGACGCGAAGCGTGCGCCGAGCCAGACCACCGGCACGTTCGCGAGCAGCATGCCGATCGTGGTACCGGCGACGACCTGCCACAGCGGGTGGTATTGCGCGGCGAGCACCACGGTCGCGACCTGGGTCTTGTCACCCATCTCGGCCAGGAAGAACGCGATCAGCGTCGCCACCAGCACGCCATGGGTCGAGCCGCGTTCGGCGCCTTCCTCGTCGGCCGCGTCGGGTTTGAGCGTCCACAGGGCGACCGCGAAGAAACTCAGTGCGACGATCCAGCGCAGCGTCTGCGGCGAGAACCATTGCGCGACAACCGCGCCAGCGGCGCCCGCGAGCGCGTGGTTGGCCAGCGTGGCTACGAAGATGCCGATCACGATCGGCCATGGACGGCGGTACTTCGCGGCAAGGATCAGCGACAACAGCTGGGTCTTGTCGCCGATCTCGGCAATCGCGACGGCAGCGGTCGAAACGAGCAGGGTCTGCAAGGAAAGCTCCAGCGGGCCGGGATCTGGACGCGATGGTACGCGCGCGCAGTCCCGGCCCGGGTCTGCCCGCACGCACCAAAGGTCTTGCCGGACGGGATCGCGATGATCCGTCGCGCGCGCCATGACGTTGTCCGCCAAGTGTGTTGACGCGCGCCCCGCGACGGTTCGCCGCGGTCGACTACTCCCCGATGGAGTGTGCGCAGTGTAGTCGGGTGGCGCGATGGTCGCCAGGACGGCAAGCGCGACTCGCAGGACGCTTCGACTCCGCGTCCTGCGGCCGCTGCGCTCAGCGCGAACGGCTTATTCATGGAACTCCGAGCCTCACCTCCGTTCGTTCCGGGCGCAGGCGCGCAACGCCACCTCACACCGTTCGAACCAAGCGCAGACGCGCAGCGCCGGAGTCGAAGGGCTTTCCAACCGGACTCCGCACACCGCTTCCGCCCTTGGCAAGGAGCGGATACATTTGGATTCAATGACTTGACACGTCAATGCGAATCATTATCATCAGATTCCCATCGACTGGAGCTCGCCATGTTCGACTCGAACACCGCCCTGCCAGAGAACACCAACCCCTCTGGCGTCACCAGCGTCGCGCCTCCGCGTGCCGCGCGCATCAGCAGTGGCCGTCTGCTCGCCGGCCAGCGTGAACTCGTGATCGAACACGCCGGCCAGGAGTATCACCTGCGCCTGACGCGCAACGACAAGCTGATCCTGACGAAGTAGCGTCGTTCGCTCACGCGCCGCGATCGGTCGCGACCGCTTCCGCGTCCGGTGCGTCGATCGCCGGGCCGCGGCCGACGAGCCAGCCGAGCCCGACGATGCCGGCGACGACCAGTACTGCGCCGAGTACGGCGACGCCGTGCGGCGCGGGTTCGCCGAGCAGTACGACACCCAGCGCGCTCGAGAACAGCAGTTCGGCCGCCTGCATCGCCTCGACGGCGCCGAGTGCGGCGGGATCGTTGCGGACCATGCCGGTCGCGCGGAAGAACAGGATCGTCGCGATCGTGCCGGTGAACAGCGCGACGCCACCGGCCAGCAGCACCTGCGTCATCGGCGGCGGCCCGGCCACCTGCCACGCGCCCGCCGCGACCAGCCAGAAGAACGGCTGGCTCGCGAGCGTCATGCCGAACACGCGCTGGGTCGCGTCGAGTGGCTCGCCGCTGCGCTCGAGGTGCAGCAGGATGGCGCGGTTGCCGAGCGGATAAAGCACCGCCGACGCCGCGACCGCGGCGAGCGCAAACCACGCGTCGCGATCGAGGTGGCCGCCGAAGTGCGCGCCCTGCATGAGTGCGACGCCCGCGACGATGACGGCACCGAGCGCGAGTGCGGCGCGCGGCAGGCGCGCGCGACGTCCTCGATACAGCAGCGGCCCGAGCAGCATGCCGGCGATGACCGTGAGCTGGAACGTGCCGGCGACCAGCCACGCGGGCGCGTACGCGGCGGCCCAGGTCAGGCAGACACAGAACAGCCCGAATCCGATGCCGCTCCATGCCAGCCATGCGAGCGGATGCGCGCGCAACGCGCGCCACACCGGCGCATGTCCGCGTTGCACGGAGAGCACGAGCGCGAGCATCGGCAGCGTCAGCAGATAGCGCAGCGACGCCGACCACGCCCAGTGCCCGCCAGCGTTCGCGATCGCGCGATTGAGCACGTAGGTGGACGTGAAGAAGAGCGCGGCGGCAAGTCCGAGCAGGACCGCGACCAGCGCCTGGCGTGCGCGCGCCTGCATCAGCGGCGCCGGCTGCCGCGCAGCCGTTCAATCGGGAAACTCGCGACATCGCCGCCGTGTCCGCGCACGGGCTGGCCGGGCACGGGAGCGCGCGCGATCGCGTAGACGACCTCGTAGGTCGCCGGCAACACGCCATCATGGCGGAAGCGCTCGTACGCGGCGATGACGCCGGCGAGGTGCGCCTTGCCGGTCAGGCTGCGCTGGCGCCGCGCATCCGCATTGGTTGCACCAATCGCGCGCAGCTCGCGCATGAGGTCGCGCGCATCCGCGTAGGTCAGGGTGAAGTCGTCGCGTTCGAGCACGGGGTCGCGGAATCCGCTCGCGAGCAGGCCGTCGCCGATGTCGTGCATGTCGATGAAGCGGCTCACATGCGGCATGCGATCGACCTCGGCGAAAGCGGCGCGCAGTTCCTTCAGCGTGTCCGGCCCGAACGTCGAGAACAGCAGCAGGCCGTCCGGCCGCAGCACGCGACGGAATTCCGCCAGCGCAAGCCCGGGATCCTCGCACCATTGCAGGCACAGGCTGGAATGCACGAGGTCGACGCTGGCATCGGCGAGCGGCAGCGCCTGCGCGTCGCCGCAAAGAACAACAAAGGGGTCAGGTTCATTTTCGGAACGCGTCGCGGGGTCGTCGTCGCGCTTGCCCCACTTCGTTCTCCCCACCTGCAACATCGGCAGCGCGAGATCGAGTGCAATCGTCTGAGCCTCCGGGTAGCGCGCGGCCAGTGCCACGCAGCCTTCGCCGGGGCCGCAGCCGACATCGACGATGCGCCGTGGTGCAAAGTCGGAGATGCCGTCGAGGTGCTCGCGCAGGCGCGTCGCGACTTCCGCCTGCAAGGCCGCATGCGCGGCATAGCTCGCTGCCGCGCGACCAAACGCGCGGCGGATGTGCGTGCGGTCCAGGCCGGCGCTCATGCGGACTGCTCCGTCTCGAACGCCACGAGCGCATCGGCGATCGCCGCTGCGAACTCGAGAAACGGCGCATGCCCACTGTTGAATTCGAGGTGGCGCGCGCGCGGCGCGTGCGCGGCAGCCCATTGCAGCGCCCCGGGGGGCACCAGCCGGTCGCGTCGGCCACCGAGCCACAGGCTCGGCATTGCGAGTCCGGCCAGTGCATCGCGAAAATCGCACCTGTCGAGCGCGGCAAGCCCGTCGCACAACGCTTCGACGCGCGGTTCGCCGCGCGCGAACACGCGCTTCTTCAGCTCGCGCAGTTCGGCCTGCGCATGCACCGAACCCATCGTTTCGAGCGCAAGAAAGCGTTCGATCGCGTGCCGATAGCGCGCATGCAGTTCGCTCGCGAACTCGCCGAACACACTTGCGGCAACGCCGTGCGGCCAGTCCGGCGCCGCGACGAAGCGCGGGCTGGATGCGATCAAGCAGATGCCGCGCACGTGCCCGGGACCATCCAGCGCCGCACGCAGCGCGACCAGCCCGCCGAGCGACCAACCGACCCACAACGCGCGCGGCGTCGCCGCCGCAATCGCGCGCGCGCTGTCGGCGATGTCGAAATGCGCCTCGTCGCGGCTATGGCCATGCCCAGGCAGGTCGACCAGATGGATGCGGAAGTGCGGCTCCAGCGCAGCCAGCAACGGCGCGAAAATACCACCGTGCATCGCCCAGCCGTGGATCAGCACCAGGTCAGGACCGCTTCCGTGTGTTTCGATATGCATGTCGTTTCCGTCGTGTGGCCGGTGCTTCAGCGCCCGGCACGCCCATCCATCGAAAGGCGTGCAGCGACGATACGTGGTGCGAGCAGCCGCCAGAGATGATGTGCATAGCGGCGCCCACAGCGGCCGCGGGCTCGCAGCCAACGCGGGCGACACCGATTGCGCAGAATGCGCTCGGCAAGCCAGGACTGGTCGAAACCGTCCCAAACGCCGGCGGTCGCGCACAAATTAGCACTCAGCGCCGGATGGACTTCGTCGAACAGGATCGTGCGCAACTGATCCATCGGGTAGTTCGACCGCGCGAGTTCGCGCGCGGCGGCACGCGCGAACGAACGATAGTCCGTATCCAGATAAAGGTCGGAAAGCGCCCTCCATACCGCCTTTCGCGCGGTCAGTTCGTCGGCGATCGGGTTCATCGTGCAGTACCGGCGAGCGCATCGAGCAGCTTCTCGACATCGCTCTCCGCATGCAGCGCCGACAGCACGACGCGAAGGCGCGCCTGTCCTTGCGGCACGGTCGGCGGGCGGATCGCGGGCACGTACAGGCCGGCGGCTTCGAGTCGTTGCGAGCAGGCGAGCGCGGCCATCGCGTCTCCGACCAGCACGGGCTGGATCGGCGTGCGCGAGGAGAGCAGAGGAATGCCACGCGCGGCGGCACCGTCGCGGAAATGCGCGACCAGCAGCGCGAGGCGATCGCGCCGCCAGCCCTCGAACCGCGCGATGTCGATCGCGGCACGTGTCGCCGCAGCGAGCGCCGGTGGCAGCGCGGTCGTGTAGACGAAGGTGCGCGCCGATTGGACGAGGCCGTCGATCAGTGCCGCACTGCCGGCGACGAACGCGCCGGCGACGCCAAGCGACTTGCCGAGCGTTCCCATCAGCACCGGCACGTCGTCCTGCGAAAGGCGGGCTTCGGCGACGCTGCCGGCGCCGTCGGGACCGAGCACACCCAGGCCGTGTGCATCGTCGATCATCAGGGTCGCGTGCTGCGCGCGCGCGAGCGCCGCCAGTTCACGCAGCGGCGCGACATCGCCGTCCATGCTGAACACGCCGTCGCTCGCGAGCAACGCGGCGGCCGCGGGTCTCGCCTCGAGCTGGCGCGCCGCGCTCGCGATGTCCGCATGCAGATAGCGCTTCAGCGTGCAGTCGGCGAGGCGTGCCGCATCGAGCAGGCTCGCGTGGTTGAGCTTGTCCTGCACGCAGAGATCGTCGGCACCGAGCAGCGCGGATGCGACGCCGAGGTTGGCCATGTATCCGGTCGAGAACAGCAGCGCGCGCTCGCGACCGGTCCAGCGTGCAAGCGCGACTTCGAGCGCCGCATGTTCATCGCGATGCCCACCGAGCAGGTGCGCAGCCGACGCACCCACGCCCCAGCTGGCGGCGGCGCGCACGAGCGCCTCCCGCAAGGCCGGATGCTGAGCAAGGCCGAGGTAGTCGTTGCTGGCGAAGTTCGTGAGGCGCCGACCATCGACGACGACGGTCGCGCCGTCGACGGCCTCGACCGTGCGCAGCCGGCGCAGCAGCGACGCGCGCCCGCGCTCGGCCTGCGCGGCGGCGAGGCGCGCGAGCAGGTCTGGCCGCGAGTGCGGCGCTGCTGCCATCGCGCCGCGATCAGGCGGCCGCTTCGGCCGCGCAGGGTTCGAGGATCTCGGCATGCACGGTGCCGGGTTCGATCTCGACCTCGAGCGCATGGATGCCGAGGCGCGCGAACAGCGCCTGGTCATGCTCGACATCGGGGTTGCCGGTCGTTAGCAGCTTCTCGCCGTAGAAGATCGAGTTCGCGCCGGCGAGGAAGCACAGTGCCTGCAACTCGTCGCTCATCTCGGCGCGCCCGGCCGACAGGCGCACCATCGACTTCGGCATCGCGATGCGTGCGGCCGCGATCGTGCGCACGAACTCGAACGGATCGAGTTCCTTCGTTCCCGCCAGCGGCGTGCCAGCGACTTGCACGAGGCGATTGATCGGCACCGAATCAGGATGCGCGGGCAAGCTTGCGAGCGCATGCAGCAGGCCGGCACGCTGCGCGCGGGATTCGCCCATGCCGACGATGCCGCCGCAACAGGTCTTGAGGCCGGCGTCGCGAACGCTTTCGAGCGTATCGAGGCGATCCTGGTATTCGCGCGTGTGGATGATCTCGTTGTAGAACTCCGGCGCGCTGTCGAGGTTGTGGTTGTAGTAGTCGAGGCCGGCAACCTTCAGCGCATGCGCCTGGCCATCGCTCAGCATGCCGAGCGTGGCGCAGGTCTCCATGCCGAGCGATTTCACCGCGCCGATCATGGCGGCGACCTTCGGGATGTCGCGATCCTTCGGCGAGCGCCATGCCGCGCCCATGCAGAAGCGCGTCGCACCGGCCGCCTTCGCGGCCTGCGCCTTCGCCAGCACCGCGTCGAGGCTCATGAGCTTTTCCGCCTCGACCCCGGTCGCGTAGCGCGCCGCCTGCGGGCAGTAGGCGCAGTCCTCCGGACAGCCACCGGTCTTGATCGAGAGCAGGGTCGACACCTGCACTGCGTTCGGATCATGGTGTTCGCGATGCACCGCTTGCGCGCGCGCGATCAGGTCGGCGAACGGCAGGTCGAGCAGCGCGAGCAGTTCGTCGCGGGTCCAGTCGTGGCGGAGGGCGGTCATGGCAGGTGGATTCGCTTAAAGTGGGTCGAGTTGCGGACGCAGGGTCGTGTTCGGTGGAAGTCTCGGGGCGGCGACGGAGGCTGTCAACTTGAAAGGAACGTCTCTGGTTGACGGATGGCCGGCACGCGCGCTGCGTGTACTGCTGCCGGCGCGTTGCCTGCTGTGCGGAGCGCGCGGTGCCGAAGGCCGCGACCTGTGCGGCGCTTGCGCGGAGGATCTCGCCCTCAACCAGCCTGCCTGCGCACGCTGCGCCCTGCCGCTCGCGGTGACATCGCCACTGTGCGCCGCCTGCATCAAGGTGCCGCCGCCGTTCGCCGCGGCCTGGGCACCGTTCCGCTACGGACACCCGCTCGATCTGCTCGAAGCGCGCTTCAAGTTCCGCGCCGACCTCGCCGCCGGCCGCGTGCTCTCGCATCTGCTGGTCATACGCGCGGGCATCGACGCGCCCACCCTGCCCGATGCAATCGTGCCGATTCCGCTGCACCGCGCCCGCCTGCGCACGCGCGGCTACAACCAGGCGCTCGAACTCGCGCGGCCGCTGGCCGCCGCACTCGGCCTCCCGTTGCGCCACGACCTGCTGGTGCGCGCGCGCGCGACGGATGCGCAAAGTGCGCTCGACGCGAAAGCGCGCCGGCGCAATGTGCGCGGCGCGTTCGCCCTTTCCGACGACGCGGCGTTGCCGGCGCACGTCGCGTTGTTCGACGACGTCATGACCACCGGCGCGACCCTGCGTGAAGCCGCGCTCACATTGCGCCGCGCCGGCGTCGCGCGCGTCGACGCGTGGGCCCTGGCGCGGGCGCCGTGAGGCGCGCGCAGCAAAAGCGCGATGCTGCCTGCAGTGGAACCAGCGACCGCAAGGGTGCTTGTGGGAGCGGCGGAAGCCGCGATGCTTCAACCCCGTTTTCCCGGAAAGCATCGCGGTTTCCGCCGCTCCTGCACCGCAACCGCACGGCTGAGCTGCTCCTCAGCACAGCCCATTACCGGCGGCCAGCGCCCTCGATCGCCCGTACCTGCGCGCGAGCGCGACGCGTGAAGGGACTCGCTGCGCCCCATTTGTGTTCGAGCTGCTCGGCGAGCGCTGCGGCGGCGCCTTTGGCGACTGCCGTGCCGGCCATCGCCTGACAATACGCCTGCGTCAGTTTCGCTTGCGCCGCATACCACGGTGCGATGTCCGCGTGTTCGGCGCTGACCGTGACCGCACTTGCGGCGAGTTCGGCGCCACGCGCGGTGTCACTGCCGCTGCAGGCGAGATCCGCGAGCGTCGAGAGGATCGGACCATGCATGCGGTGGTGGCTCCTGTCGGCGATTGGCGCCGCCTCTTCGAGCAGCCGCTTCGCCTCGTCGCGGTCGCCCTGCGCGTAGCGCGCTGCGGCCAGGTTGAACAGCGGGTACGCGAGGTCATCGAAATTCTCGCTCATGTACTTGCGATCACTGGCGAGTGCGTCGCGCAGCATGGGTTCGGCGCCGGCCGCATCCCCTGTTTCGAGCAACAGGCGGCCCAGGTTGCTCTCGATGCTGGCGATGACCGGGCTGCCCGCGTCATACACGGACTGAGCTGCGCGGAGGCAGCGCTCGAACTCGATGCGAGCTCGTGCCAGATCACCCTTCAGGTAGGCATTCGATCCGAGCGCGAGGATCGCGTTGATCGTGTCGGGTTGCTTCTCGCCGACGGCGGACTCGAGCAGAGCAACCACCGAAGCGTAGCCGCTCATGGCGCTGTCGTAGTCGCCGCCGAACTGCGCCAGCAAGGCGAAGCCTGCCAGGCTGCGACTGCGCGCGAGGACGCCGTCGCGCGACGCGATTGCGCCGGTGGGCACGCTGTCCAGTGCAGCCTGATAGGCGATACGGGCGTCAGCGTCCTTTTCCGAATATGCGAGCACGTCACCGCGAACGTTGCCGAGGCGAGCGCGTTGTTGCCAACTCATGCGCTCGCCCGCGTCTGCCTTTTGCAGAGCAGCGAGGGCCTCATCATATTCGCCCATGCTGTAGAGCAGATCGGCCAACTCCAACCCGCTGTCGATACGCTGTGCGAGCAGCTCCGGATCGCTGGCGGGAGCGTCCTCAATCGATTGGCGCAGCAGCGCCGTGCCGCGATGCGTCAGGCCGAGACTCGCATAGGCCTGTCCCATGGTGGCGAGAAAGCGCGCGCGGACGGCCTTGCGCGCAAACGCGGTGCTATCGATTCTTGCGACGGCGCGGTCCAGCACTTCGCGAACGGTGACGTTGTTGCCGCGCGCTTCGCTCGCGTCCGAAAGCCGGAACACCGACAACAGGAACTCGCGCGTCTGTTGTTCGGACGTCAGCTCCAGTTCGGCGCGCGCCTGGGCTTCGCGCGCGACATTCCTTGCCCGCATGGCTTGCACCGCGAGCACGGCGAAGACCGCGGCGAGCAACGAGGCCAGCGCAGCAACCACCGTCCAGCGACGTTGCCGCCGGCGCTGTTCGCGTTGACGCAACTGGTCATAGCGAAGCCCAAGCAACCCGGCGACGAGCTTGAGGAAGGCCTGCGAGAAGCCATCGCCCTGCGCGCGCGCATCGGCGGCGATCGGTTCGCCGAGTGGACCGGTCGCGTCGTCGACGTCGGCCAGGGCGAGATTCGCCGGAAATGCCGCGCGCATGGGGTCCGTTCGCGGATCGAGTCCGGGGTCGCCATCGCCCACGAAAGCGAAAACAGGTCGCTCGGGATGTCGTCGTCGATAGTAGGCGATCTCCTCGCCGACCCAGCGCGAAGCGACAGCAGCCGGCGAACAGATGACGATCAGTGCAGCCGAATCGTCGAGCGCCTGCTCGATGCTGCGGCTCAGGCTGCCAGCCGAGGCAAGCTCGTCGCGGTCGCGGAAGATCGCGCCGATGCGCGCATCGATCCGCGTTCCATCCGGCCGTGCTCCGCGCAAGGCACGCGGAACGGAAAAGGTCTCCAGTCGGCGATGCAGCTTCTGCGCCAGTTTGCCGTCGCGGTGGCTGTAGCTGATGAACGCGCGGTAGCGCGCATGCCCGCTGTTCACGCGCCCGCCGCGTCAGGATTCGAAACCATTCTCGAAGATCGTGTCGGAGAAGGCCTGCAGGCAGGCCGAGCCGGTGTCGGTCAACTCGCCATTCCAGCTGCCGATGTAGGCATTCGCACGAAAGCAGAAGTATTGTCCGTCGTAGCCCTGACTGCCCTTCCAGACGAACGTCGTGCCGGCCTTGATGTATGACGTGTCGTCGAGCGTCGTCGCCTCGAGGCCATACAAGCCGACCACGGTTACCCCGTTGGGAAAAGAGTAGAACGCCCACTGGAACCCGGTCGCGGTGAAGTCGAAGCGCGGCTGGTCGAGCATCGAGTAGCGGATGCCGGTGATCGCACCGCCGGGGTTGTCGCCGAACAGGCTCGCAAGCCCCTGTTCGTCGGCATAGAAATAGCCCGTCTGGGTCAGCGCGCTCGGCTGTGCGACCTGGCAGTAGTCGTCGACGAGAAATGCAGTGCTGGCAAGCCCCGAAAACGTGTAGCCGATTCTCTGGATCAGCGTATCGGTGGCGTTGCCGCCGGCGGTCGTGCCGGGACAGCCGGCGGTCCCGACGGCGAACTTGTCCCAGTCTCCGAAGCCGTCGATGCGGGTCCCGCGCCGAGCCGCTCCTGCATCGAACGCAACGCTGCCCAGCGCCGCGAACAGAAGGCAACGAAAGGCCCGATGCGACATGGTCTACCCCCGCTACGCGCGAAATCGCTACACGCTTTTCCTATGGCCGACAGGTGATCAGTGCGCCCGCCTCCGCAGCGCGAGCGTCGCGCAGACGACCAGCAGGGTGATCAGCAGCCAGCGTGCGAGTTCGCCCAGTGTCGGCGCGGCGGTCGCGCCGCCACCACCGATGGGTGCATCGTCATCGAGGATGGTCAAGGTCGCGCTCGCCGGCGCGCCGAGCGTGGCACCGCCAGTCGCCGCTGACAGCGTGAGCGCCACGGTTTCATTGCCTTCGGGCGCGGTGTCATTGGTGATCGCGACGGTGAAGCTCTTGGCCGCGCCATCACCCGCAGCCCAGGACAGGTTGCCGCTGGTCGCGGTGTAGTCGCTGCCGGCCGTGGCCGTGCCGTCGGTGGTCGCATAGGTCACGCCGACCGCGCCGTCGCTGCCGCCCGTGCGTGTGACCGTGATGGTCGCCGTGCCCGCGCCCTCGCCGACGCTGTAGTTGGCGGTGGAGAACTGGAGTGCACCGGGCGCGGCGGGGGCTTGCAACGCCTGCAGGCAGGGCGAGGCGGTGTCGCTCAACAGGCCGTTCCACGCGCCGATGTACTGGTTGGGACGGAAACAGAAATACTCGCCGTTGTAGCCAGCGGCCCCGTTCCAGACGGCGACGGGGCCGTTGATGTACGAGGTCGCATCGAGGGTCTGGGTCTCGAAGCCGTACAGTGATGCGACCGTGACGCCATTGGGAAACGTGTAGAACGCCCATTGGAAACCGGTTGGCGTACCGCCGAAAGGGTCGTCATCGAAAAACCCATAGCGGATGCCGGTCACCGCGTTGGGGTCGTTGCCGAACAGCGACGCGAGGTCTGCTTCGTCGGGATACGTGTAGTTGGCCTGGGTGAGGGCGCCGGGACTGGCGGTCTGGCAATAGGTGAAGGCGGTGTGCGCCGCGTCCTCCCGCCCGGAAAACGTGAAGCCGAGGCGCTGGACCAGCGTGTCCGCAGCAGTCACTCCGGCGGTCGTGCCTGGACAATCCACCGAGCCGATGGCCAGTTGGTTCGACCAGAAGCCACCGAAGCCGTCAATGCGCGTGCCGCGACGCGCTGCGGACGCATCAATCGCCACACTGGCGAACAACGCAGCCAGCAAGTATCCAAAGGTACGCGTCGACATGACCACACCCTCCCCGATGCGACCCGGTCTAGACTACTCCCGTCACTTCCGTTTGCAACGAGCGAGTGCATGACGTCCGCGAGCCTGCACGAGATCCTCGATTCCTGGCAGGCGGCCGAAGCGGATCCGGCGCGCCGCGCGCGTCTGGACCGGCTCGGCTTCGCGCGCGCGGCGCTGTCGCTCGGTCATGCCACGCTGGCGAGCGAAATCCTGCGCGAACCGGTCGCGCTTGGCGCGGCCAATGTCGAAATGCGCTACGTCGCGGCGCTCGCCGCGGCACGGATCGGTGCGCTCCGCCAGGCGCAGGCGCTGGTGGAAGGCGTGCTGCACGACGGCGTCGATGGCGACCTGCGCATCGATGCGCTGTCGCTCGCGGGCCGGATCGCCAAGGACCGCTGGGCGCGCCTGCGCGACGGGCCGCCGCGCGACGAAGCCGGTCGCGAGGCGGTAGCGCGCTATCGCGAGGCATGGAGCGTGTCGCGCAATCCGTTTCCCGGCATCAACGCGGCGACGATGTTGCGTCTGGTCGGCGGTGCGGACGAAGCGAGCCGTGCGGTCGCGCAGGATGTGCGCGCGGTCGCGCGCGTCGACGCGACGATCCCGCTGCATTGGCGCGAAGCGACGCTCGGCGAGGCGGCTCTTCTGCTCGGCGACGGGGAAGCCGCGGCGGTCCACTACGCCGCTGCGGTCGCGGCCGCGCGCCCGCGCATCGGCGACATCGCGAGCATGCGTCGGCAGCTGCGCCTGCTCGGACTGCGCATGGCGATTCCGGCCGCCGTGCGCGAGGCGCTGGCGATCCCGCGCGTCGCCGCGTTCACTGGCCACATGTTCGATGCGCCCGGTCGTACGCCGCCGCGCTTTCCGCTGTCACTGGAGGAGGTCGTCGCGGGCGAACTCGTCGCGCGCATCGAGGCGGCCAACATCGGCTTCGCGCACTGCTCGGCTGCCTGCGGCGGCGACCTGCTGTTCATCGAGGCGCTGCTCGCGCGCGGCGCCGAGGTGCATGTGGTGTTGCCGTTCGAGCGCGACGACTTCGTCGCGACCAGCGTCGCGTTTGCCGGCGAACGATGGACCGCGCGGTTCGATCGCGCGCTCGCACGTGTCGCCAGCGTCGGCTACGGCGTGCGCGAACATTATCTCGGCGACGATTCGCTGTTCGCCTACGCGGGCGCGCTCGTGCATGGCGCGGCGGTGTTGCACGCACGCGAGCTGGAGTCCGAACCGGTGCTGGTCGCGCTCGTCGACGAGGCCTCCGAGCGGCGCTCCGGCGGCTCGGTCGACCTGTTGTCGGAATGGCGCGCGCGCGGACGCGAGGTCGAATGCATCGACCTGTCGGTGCTGCGTGGGCGCGGTGGGGTTGCGGCCGCCGCCGAGGTCGCGACGTCGCCCCCTGCGCCCGCCAGCACGCCGAACGAACCGAAACTGCAACGCGAAGTGCGCACCATGCTGTTCGCCGACATGGTCGGCTACAGCCGCCTCGCCGAGCAGGACACGCCCGCGTTCATGACCCATTTCTTGGGCACCATCGCCGGCATCATCGAGCACTCCGCCTCGCCGCCGGGATTCGTCAACACGTGGGGCGACGGCCTGTTCATGGAGTTCGACGACGTCGCCGCCGGTGCGCGCTTCGCGCTGCTGCTGCGCGATGCGGTGGCGCGCAGCGACTGGACCGCGCGCGGCCTGCCGCAAGCTACCGCGATCCGCATCGGCATGCACACGGGACCGGTGTTCCGTGCGTTCGATCCATTGATCGGGCGCGAAAACTATTTCGGCTCGCACGTGATCCGCGCGGCGCGGATCGAGCCGGTCGCCCCGCCCGGCTCGATCTACGTCAGCGCGGAACTCGCCTCCGTGCTAGCCGCCCACGGCGTGGACGAATTCGCCGCCGACTTCCTCGGCACGCTGCCGCTCGCCAAGAGCTACGGCAGCGAGCGGCTCTATCGCCTGCGCAACGCGCACGAGGCGGAGTAGGGCGGTACGCGCCATGCGCGTGCCGCCGGCTGGCGCGGCGCGTTCGGCGGGACTCGCGCTGCACGCGCTCGACCCGTCCTACCGCTACCGCACAGGCGCAAGTGCGCCTTCGGACCGTAACCGGCGCTGACGCCGCCGCTGCCGCCCACGGCGAATGTGTAGGTGAGGCGATCCTGGCGAGTCAGCGGATCGCCAGCGCGAACAGCAGGCCGAGCCAGAGCACGAGGCCGACGAGATTGTTGTTGCGGAATGCGGCGAAGCAGGCGTCGCGCGCACGTTCGCGGATGAGCCATTGTTGCCAGCCGAACAGGCCGGCGGCGATGGCAAGTCCGACGAAGTACGGCCAGTGCAGCGCGGACCGCGTACCGGCGAGCAGCATCGCGAGCAGGAACGTCGCCATCAGCACGCCGAGGATGATCCGGTCGGCGTCGCCGAACAGGATCGCGGTCGATTTGGCGCCGACGCGCAGGTCGTCGTCGCGATCGACCATCGCGTACTCGGTGTCGTAGACGACCGAGAACAGCACGTTGGCGAGGAACAGCAGCCAGCACAATGGAGGCAGCGAGTTCGTGACGGCGGCGAACGCCATCGGGATCGACCAGCCGAACGCGGCGCCGAGCACTACCTGGGCCAGATGCGTCACGCGCTTGGAGAACGGGTAGACCGCCGCGAGCGCGGCGCCGACGAACGACAGCTTGATCGTCAGCGCATTGGTGAACAGCACCAGCACGAACGCGAACGCAAGCAGTCCGCCGAACAGGAGCAGCGCTTCCTTCTTCGTCACGCGCCCGGCCGCCATCGGCCGCCCGCGCGTGCGTTCCACGTTGGCGTCGAGCCAGCCGTGATCGGCGTAGTCGTTGATGACGCAGCCGGCGCTGCGCATGACGAACACGCCGAGTGTGAAGATCACCAGCGGGCCGAGCGGCGGGAAGTCGTTCGCCGCGAACCACAGCGCCCACCAGGTCGGCCACAGCAGCAGCAACGCGCCGACCGGCCGGTCCATGCGCATCAGGACCAGGTACTCGCGCACGCGCGCATGTTGCGCCGGCGGCAGGTACTCGAGCAGCCATTCGATCGCGCGCAGCGAGCGCGCCGAAGTGTCGGCCGGTCGCCTCGGGGGGCCCCGGCGCCGGCTTGCGCGCGAACGAAGGAATCATCGCGGGTTCGGGTGGCGGTGCGGGTTGCGCGCCAGCCGTTTCGCCGTGTGCCGGTGGGATGGCCGCTCGCTCGCTGTTCGACGGCGCTCCCGCCGGCGACGTGGATTCGGCGAGCGGCGGCTTGCGCGCGCGCGGCCGCGGCGGCGTGCGCGGCGTCACCGGTGGCGGCGGCGTCGAGCCGGCGTCGGTTTCTGTGCGAGCGGGCGCGCGCCGCGTGCGCGGCTTCGGTGGTTCCGCGCCGGGGGTCGCCGCATCCGCCGGTTCGGTGGGTGGCTTGCGGCGGCGGGGTGGTTTCGGGCGCTGGGTTTCGTCCATCCGCCAAGTCTAGTGTGCTGAACCGCAAATGCCATCGAACCATTCCGGCATCCACAGCCGCGCCGTCATCCCTCGGCTATGCTCGCATCCCGTGCGAGCGTTCGCGCGAACCGATCGGAGTGGCGATGGACAACTGGCTGCCTTCGCGCTACCTCGCCTTTCTCGCCTGCCTGCTCGCCTGCACGCTCGCAGTGGCGGGCTGGAACCACGGTCTCGGCGTCAAGTTGCTTGCGATCACCAGCGGCATCCTCGTCGCGGTCGGCTTCGTCGATCTGCTGCAACGGCGCTCGACCCTGCGTCGCAACTATCCGCTGATCTGCCACGTACGCTTCTTCTTCGAATACGTGCGGCCGATGCTGCGCCAGTACGTGGTCGAATCGGACAACGAGGAAGTGCCGTTCTCGCACGTGCAGCGAGCGGTGGTGAAGCAGCGGTCGAAGAACGCCGCGGATGTGCGTCCGTTCGGCAGCGAACTCGACATGTATGCCGAGCGCTACGAGTGGGTCAACCATTCGATCCGGCCGAGCCTGATCGCCGACCATGACTTCCGCCTCGTGGTCGGCGGGCCGCAGTGCGCGAAACCCTACTCGGCCAGCGTGTTCAACATATCGGCGATGAGCTTCGGCGCGATCTCGCCGAACGCGATCCGCGCCTTGAACGAAGGTGCGCGGCGCGGCCGTTTCTACCATGACACCGGCGAAGGGTCGCTGTCGGCCTACCATCGCGAGAATGGCGGCGACATCGTGTGGGAACTCGGATCGGGCTACTTCGGCGCGTGCGAGCGCGCCGGCGTGTTCAGCGAGGCGCGCTTCGCCGAAAGGGCCGTGCTCGAACAGGTGAAGATGATCGAGGTCAAGCTGTCGCAGGGCGCCAAGCCGGGCCACGGCGGCGTGCTGCCGGCGCCGAAGGTGAGCGCGGAAATCTCGGCCACGCGCGGCGTGCCGATGGGCGAGGACTGCGTCTCGCCGTCGCGCCATTCCGCGTTCGACACGCCCGAAGGCCTGCTGCGTTTCGTCGCGCGCCTGCGCGAACTTTCGGGCGGAAAACCGACCGGCTTCAAGCTCGCGGTCGGTCATCCATGGGAATGGTTCGGCATTGCCAAGGCGATGACCACGACCGGAATCCTGCCGGATTTCATCGTCGTCGATGGCGGCGAAGGCGGCACCGGCGCTGCGCCGCTCGAATTCACCGACCACGTCGGCGCTCCGCTGCGCGAGGCGCTGATGCTGGTGCACAACACGCTGGTCGGCCTCAACCTGCGCGAACACGTCCGCATCGGCGCGAGCGGCAAGGTGATCACCGCGGTCGATCTCGCGCGCACGCTCAGCATCGGCGCCGACTGGTGCAATGCCGCGCGCGGCTTCATGTTTGCGCTTGGTTGCATCCAGTCGCAGAGTTGCCATACCGATCGCTGCCCGACCGGCGTCGCGACGCAGGATCCGGGACGCTGGAAGAAGCTCGACGTACCGGACAAGGCCGCTCGCGTCGCGAGTTTCCACGCCAACACCCTGCGCGCGCTGCAGGACCTGCTGCAGGCGGCCGGCCTCGCGCATCCGTCCGAACTCGGGCCCGAGCACATCATCCGTCGCGTGTCGGCGAACGAGGTGCGTTCGCTCGCGAGCCTTTACCGTTTCCTCGAACCCGGCGAACTGCTCGCGGGCGTACCCGAGCACGCGGTGTTCCAGCGCTTCTGGGCGATCGCGCGGCCGGATACCTTCGCTCCGCCGGAGGAACTCAGCGCGCGACGGGCGACCAAGCTGCGTTGAGCGCGCGCCGCGGGAAGCCCGCGCAACGCGGGCTTCCCGTCAGGTCAATGGCGCCCGCGCATCAACGCTGCGTTCGACGCTGGCAACGCTCGAGCGAACGATCGTTGATGCGCCACACCTTGTCCTGCGCGCACATCGCCACATCACGCACGATGCATTCGCTGTTGTCCTCGTCGACCAGCTTGACGTCGTACTTGTCGCAGCGGATGCCGGTGAGGGTGAACGAGTCGTCGGGACGGATGCTGCGGCTGATCTGGTTCGGTCCCCAGTGGTCGCTGCCGACCGGCGCCAGATACAGCTCGCGCAAGTCCCAGTTGGAATTGTTGCGCAGCTCCACCTGCGAATCGGAGGCACGCTCGGCCGGCTTCATCTGCGCCTCGAGATCCTGTTGCGCCAGCGCGGGGCCGGCGACCAGGGCAAGGCAGAGGGCGGTCGACTTGAGCATGTGGGTCGGGAAGGTTCGCATGGGATGTCTCCTGCATTGACGTCGCGTGGCACGACCCGCCGATTCGATAACGGAGTCGCGACACTGGCAAGAAACGCCCGCTGAATGTTCAGCGCGCGTCCAGTGGGTGGCGATTCAGGCACACTGCGCAAAGGCGCTGGCGAAGGACGATCGGGTGCGCATGTTGCGATGCGGATGGCTCTCCCTGCTGCTCGTCACCGGCGCTTCCACCGCGGCGCCGGTCGCCTCGCCCATGCAACCGGCGACGACGCTCGAGTGGCGCGCATTCCGCAGCTTCACGAGCGCCGATGGACTGCCGCAGAACAGCGTGCTCGCACTGCTGCAGGATCGCGACGGTTACATCCATGCCGGCACCAACCACGGACTCGCCCGCTACGATGGCCGCGAATGGCGCGCCACCGAATTGCCGACCGGCGAACGCGGCTATGCAGTCGGCGCGCTGGCCCAGGCGCGCGATGGCGCGCTGTGGATCGGTACCGATGCGGTCGGCGCGTGGCGCGTTGACGGTGCGCGGCAGGAAGCGCTCGCGTTGCCGGGAGCCGAGGAGATCAATGCGTTCTGGGAAGCGCCCGACGGCCGCATGTGGGTAGCCGGTTCCGGCGGGCTGTTTCGTTGCGCGCTGACCGCGTGCGAGCGCATCGGTGCGCTCGGCGATGCCGGTGCGCGCAGCCTGTTCGGCGAATCGATCGAAGGCGTCTGGCGCCTGTGGGTGGGCACCAATACCGAGGGTGTGATCCAGCTTGCCGACATCGACGCGGCCGTGCCGCGGCGCACCGCAACCGCGATCACGCGCGAGCAGGGCCTGCCGAACAACGTTGGCTTGTCGATGACGCGGTACCAGGGCGATCTGTGGATCGGCAGCGGGCGCGGACTCGCTCGATACGATGGCAAGCACGTCGAATCATGGACGGCTTCGCGCGGCCTGCCGAACGCGATGGTGTTCGCGCTGCAGGCGGATGTCGATGCCGATGGCCGACCCGTCCTGTTCGTCGCGTTGCGACCCGGCGGCCTGCTCGAGATCCAGGCCGACGGCGAGTGGCGCCTGATCGACAGCCGCCACGGCCTGCCGTCGAATGCGGTGCACAGCCTGCTGCGCGAACGCCATCGCGGTGCGCTGTGGGTCGGCACGATGACCGCCGGTGTCGCGCGCGTCGAACGCCAGCGCTGGGCACTGTTCGACGAGCGCATGGGTTTGCCCGACCGGATCGTGCTCGGTGTCGGCTGGTCCGCGCCCACGCGCACGCTGTGGGCCGGCACCGCCAGCGGTGCGGCGCGCTGGGATGATGGCCGCTTCGTGCCGCTGCTGCCCGGCAGCTACAACGCGCAGCTCGTCTACGACCTCGTCGATGCGCCCGACGGCAGTCGCTGGATCGCGCATCGCAGCGGTTTGCAACGCTGGCGTGGCGACGCGCTGGAGCTCGACCTGAGCGCCGACAATTCGCGCCTGCCGGCCGTATCCGTCGACCAGCTCGCACTGCGTCGCGTCGGGGACGGGACCTACGAGTTGTACGCAGCGAGTGGCCACGGGCTGGCGCGCTGGACCACACGCGACGGCCTCGTCCGCGTGGAGAACGTCGCCGGGATCGCGGCCGGAGTCGGCGTGCCAAGCCTGGCGGTGGCCGCCGTGCCGGATGCCTGGGAACAGGACAACCTGTGGGCTTCGACCGAGAGCGGCCTCGTCCGGTTCGACGGCAGCGGTTGGCGCGAAATCGCCGTCCCGTGCCTCGTCGGACTGGCGCCATTCGCGCTGGATGCCGAAACGACCGCGCACGACAATCGGGTATGGATTGCTTCGCGCAACGGGTTGCGGCGGCTCGAAGACGACGGCACCTGCATCGACTATCCGGCGGCGCGCTCGCTCGGCGCACTGACCCGGGTACGGGTGGTCGGCAACGATGTGTACGTGTTCGGATCGCGCGGCGTGATGCGGTTGACGCGCGACGGCGGTGGCGACCAGGCCGGTCAGGTCTACGGCGCCGAGTCCGGATTGCTCAGTCCGGAGATCGGAGCGGTCGCGGTCGATGATCGTGGACGCCTGTTCGGCGCGAGCGCGGCCGGTCTCGCGGCGTTGCAGCCGGAGCGCTCGACACAGGTCGGTGCACCCGCGCCCCTGCGCCTGCTCGCGGCACGCTACGGCAATGCGCTGCAGCCACTTGCGATGGATGCGGAACTGCCGCCCGACGACAGCAGCGTGCGCTTCGAATACAGCCTGTTCGCCTTCGATCGCGAGTACGCGAGCCGCTATCGCGTGCGCCTGCTCGGCCTGGAGCGCGAATTCGGGCCATGGGGCAGTGATGCCGCTGCGGTCTATCCGCGTCTCCCGCCCGGGCACTACCAGCTGCAGGTGCAGTCACGCGACGCCGATGGAATCGACGCCGCGGCACCCCTGGAATTCCGTTTCGTGGTGGCTGCGCACTGGTGGCAGCGGGCGTGGGCGCAAGTCGCCATCGTGTTGCTGCTGCTCGCGACCGGCCTCGCCATCGGCCGCTGGCGCTTGCAGATCGCGAGCCGGCGCGCGCTCGAACTGCAGGCGGAAGTGGCGTTGCGCACGCGCGAACTCGCTGCCGCGAACGCGAGCCTGGAACAGGCTGCGGTGGCCGATCCGCTGACCGGGCTGAAGAACCGGCGCTACTTCGCGCTGGCCGCGCCGGCGGAAGCGCAACGCGCGCGCCGCGCGCACCCGGGCCAGGCCCTGCTCGTCGTGCTGCTCGATATCGACCATTTCAAGCACATCAACGACGAATGCGGCCATGATGCCGGCGACAGGGTCCTGATCGAGATCGCCCAGCGGCTGCAGCACATCGCGCGCGCCGGCGACATCGTGTTGCGATGGGGCGGTGAGGAGTTCCTGCTGCTGTTGCGCGATGTCGAGCGCGCCCGCGCCGCCGAGCTGCTCGCGCGCCTGCTGCAGGAACTCTCCGGCAAGCCGGTGCAGACGGCTGGCGCATCGCGCATGGTCACCTCCTCGATCGGCGCGATCGCCTATCCGGTGCTACCGGACGACGGTGGCGATCTCGAGCACGCGATTGCGCGCGCCGACGCGGCGCTCTACCGGGCCAAGCGCGAGGGACGGGACCGGGCGATGCTGGTGGAGATCGAGGCGGGCGGCGACCCGCCGTGCCGCACGATCGAGCGGGCCGCGTGCACGTGAGCGGTCTGCCCCGCGCCCGCGCCCGCGCCCGCGGTTCGCGCGCCATCTGCACCGAAGACGATTCCTGAATACCGCCAGGCCGGTGGATTCACCTCGTACGGCTGGCAGGACGACGACGATCCGGACCCAGACTGACCTCGAACGCACGCTGGGCTCGTCGGTCGCGGGCCACCCGCCGCCGTCTCCGCTCGATGACGGCGGCGCCTTCCAGCCGGAGTTGGCCCGTCTTGCTGCACTGCGCAGGGTCGCGCTGCGTGCTGCGGCTATGATCGACGCTTCCGTCCAGGGGAATGCCGCATGAGCCTGCTCGCGCAACTGACGCGTCACAAGCCGATCGAACAACTGCAGGCCGAACTCGGTTCGCGTCGCGACTTCCGCCGCGTGCTCGGCGTGTGGCAGCTCACCGCGATCGGCCTCGGCGGCATCATCGGCGTCGGCATCTTCGTGCTCGCCGGACAGCAGGCCGCGCTCAATGCGGGTCCGGCGGTCGCGTTGTCGTTCATCATCGCCGGCATCGCCAGCGCCGCCGCGGCACTGTGCTACGCCGAATTCGCGGGTCTGATTCCGGTCACCGGCAGTGCCTACACCTACAGCTACGCGACGCTCGGCGAACTCATCGCCTGGCTGATCGGCTGGGACCTGCTGCTCGAATACGCGCTGATCGTCGCCGCGGTCGCGAGCGGCTGGTCCGGCTACGTGCTGAATCTGCTCGACGTGATCGGCGTGCACCTGCCGGTCGCGCTGCAGGGAGCCCCCGATTCCGGCGAAGGTCGTGTGTTCAACCTGATCGCCGCACTGGTTGCCATGGGCGTCGCGGTGCTGCTGACCCTGCGCACCGAATGGGGCGCGCGTGCGAACACGCTGATCGTGGCAGTCAAGGTCGTCGCGGTGGTGATCGTGATCGCGGTCGGCGCGTTCCATGTCGACCCGGCCAATTGGCATCCGTTCGTGCCCGAGCGCATCGTCGGCGCCGATGGTGTCGGCCACTACGGCTGGCAGGGTGTCGTCACTGCGGCGGCGGTGGTGTTCTTCGCGGTGTTCGGCTACGACACGCTGACCACTGCAGCGGAAGAAGCGAAGGACCCGCAGCGCGACCTGCCGCGCGCGATCCTGCTCTCGCTCGGCGTGTCGATGGCCCTCTACATAACGATCACGCTGGTGCTGACCGGCATGGTGTCGTACACGCAGCTCGGCAACGACGCGCCGGTCGCGCAGGCGTTCCAGGCGCTCGGCATGAAGTGGATCGGCGCGGCGATCTCGGCCACCGCGGTGGCGAGCATCCTCAGCGTGATCTTCGCGTTCATGCTCGCCGCATCGCGCATCTGGTTCGCCCTGTCGCGCGACGGCCTGCTGCCGGGCTGGTTCGCCAACGTGCACCCGCGCTACGGCACACCGCACCGGCCGACCCTCGCGCTCGGCGTGTTCACCGCGCTGGTGGCCGGCTTCTTCCCGCTCGGCGAAGTGGCCAAGCTGGTCAACATCGGCGTACTGAGCGCGTTCATCGTGATTTGCGGCGCGGTGCTGATCCTGCGCCGGCGCAAGCCGGACCTGCCGCGCGCGTTCCGCACGCCGTGGGTGCCGGTGGTACCGGTGGTCGGCATCGTGTTCTCGATCTGGCTCCTGTCCGAGCTTGCGGCGATCACCTGGATGGTGTTCCTCGCCTGGGTCGGACTCGGCCTGCTGGTCTATTTCGGCTACGGCATGCGCAACAGCAAACTCGCTGGCGGTGCGCGCGGCGGGTGAAATCGCGATGCATGTACAATCGCCATCACGCGCTCGTAGCTCAGCTGGATAGAGTACCGCCCTCCGAAGGCGGTGGTCGGAGGTTCGAATCCTCTCGAGCGCGCCAACTGATTGGCCCTGTTCGGCCCAGCCGCGGAACTGCCCGTGGCGGCGACCACTCCGCGCCGCTTCCCGCGGCGGTGGCGGCGCCGCTATAATCGCGGGACTTTTTTGTGTGTCCGGCGGGCTGCGGCCCGTATGGACGCGCCCGTCGAGGTGGTTCCGTGACCAATCCCGTTTCCAAGACCGATGCGGTTTTCCTCAAGCACTTTGCGCAGCTGATCGCGTTCCTGATGGCGGTCGCCGTGGTGCTGATCGCGCTCGGCGCCTACATCTATTCCAAGCATCCGCCGGAAGGAAACCCGGACGCCGCAAAGGTGCTGGCCGAACGAATCGCCCCGGTCGGCGGCGTCTATGCCGGCGACACCGGGCGCGCCGCGATGCAGGCGGCGCAGGAAGCGGCCGCCAAGGCCGCCGCTGCGCAGGTCGCCTACGGCGGCAGCACCGACGGCAAGACCATCTACGGCAACCTCTGCCACAGCTGCCATGACACCGGCGCCGGCGGCGCACCCAAGGTCAGCGACAAGGCCGCCTGGGCGCCACGTCTCGCGCAGGGCATCGACATCCTCATCAAGCACGCGACCGAAGGCTACACCGGCAAGGCCGGCCTGATGCCGGCGCGTGGCGGCAATCCCGCCCTCAATGACGCGCAGGTCAAGGCGACAGTCGAGTGGATTGCCGGGCAGGTCAAGTAGAGCGCGCCAGCGTGATCGCCTCGCGCGTCGCGCAGTAGGAGTGCAACGAACGCCGCCGAGGGCGGCGTTTTCCGTAATGGCGACTTCACGTGGCGGCGCCGAGCCGCGCACGTTCTCGCTGCGCGTGCGCCCGCAAATCGGGGAAAAACGCCTCGAAATGCCGCCGGATCGGCGCCGCATGTGCGTCGATCACGGGCAGGGCATGCGCCAGCGGATTGTCGCGCGACAGGCGTTGCGACAGGCCGCGCAGCACATCCTCGATCATCGCTCGCTCGCGATACGCCTCCGGCAGATCGTTGCGGTGCAGGTACGCGGCGAAGCCGTGCATGCGCGATGGCAATTGTGCGGCACGCCGTTGCAACAGCGCCCGTACCTCGCGCGAGAATTCATCCAGCGAGCCGTCGACGTGGTGCGACCAGTCGCGCGCGAGCAGGTGGTCGAACCAGACATCGAGCAGGATGCCGGCGTAGCGGCGAAACGGCGGCTCGAACAGCGCGCGCGCGGCAACCACTTCGGCATGCGCATCGGTGTACGCATCGACCGCGCGATGCAACGCGATGCCCCCGCGCACGCCGTCCGGCAGCGCCGGATCGATCGCGCCGCGCACGAAGTCGCCGATCATGCTGCCGAATCGGACATCGTCGTCGCCGCCGGCAAGCAGCGCATGCGCGAGCAGGTTCATGCCGCGATCCTCGGTGCAGCGCGTGCTGCGGTCAATCCGCCATCACGGGGGAGCAGGCGAGCGATGCTGGCCGGCCTTCGCCGGTCAGGGCAGGGCATCGCCGAGGAATGCGAGCAGCGCAGCGTCATCGACATCGCCGGGATCGGCGAGGTCGTGGCCGGCAAGTGCTGCCGGTACCAGCGGTCGCGCGAAGCGGAACCAGTCGAACGTCGCGCGCAGATCGGGGTCGCCCGGCGTCCCTGCGTCGTTCCATGCATGCACGATGTGGGTGCGGTTGTGCTCGAAATAGGGGTACGTCGATGCGATCGCCCAGTCGGTGTAGACGGTCATGCCGACCTGCAGCGCGAGAGGAAGATCGTCGCGCCGGTAGCGTCGTTGCACGCGCCATGCGTCGCCGGGTTCGCGCACGAGCAGCAGCATGGCACCGCCGATGCGCGCGACCCGCAGTTCCGCCTCGTCGCCTTGCGCGCCCGCGAGTTCGAGGTTGGAAACGCTGTGCGTTTCCGGCGCGACCGCCGCGCGCGTCGTCTTCGCTTCGAGCTGGTAGCTGCCCGGCTGGTCGGCGGCACCGAACGAGAGGAACACGTAGCGCTCGCCACCGGCCTGCCACCACGACGGATCGCAGCAGGCGACGTCGGCGCGCGGCGCGCGAACCAGGATGCCGGCGAGCGAGAATTCCGACCCGACGCTGCCGCCATGGGTCGAACCGGGCGCGCCGGCGCCGTCACGCGCGCGGGCACGCACGCGCGTGCTGGCGACGAAATCGCCGGCCACGGTCTTGAATGCAAGTTCGCCGACGTAGTCCTCGTACCACGTGCTGGTGGCGGGAACGAACATGATCCAGCCATCGAGCGTCGCGCCGATGTCGAGTGCGTCGAGCGGATCGCGCAACCAGTACTCTTCGCGCCAGAGACGGCGCCAGTCGCCGAGCGTCGCCGCATTCGCAAACTCGTCGGACAATCGGCGGATGTCCGCCGACTCGGGACGCTCGAAGCCGTCGCGCAGCACGAGGTCGGGCAGTGGCGCGTCGCCAGCGCTGGCCGCGCCTGCCAGCGCGATGCCGACGAGCGCGAACAGGGTGCGCGCAATGGGGTGGCGACGTTGCAGCATCGTCATCGTGAACCTCCGGATGGGAGTGCGCGTTGCACGCGCAGGATCGACAGCCCACGCATCGCATGCGCGGGCGCCGCGTCGCCGCGCGCCAGGGCGATCGCCTCGAACAGGCGGTGGCCCGGTTCGAGTTGCGCGCTCGCCTGCGCCTGCGCTTCGGCGAGCAACGCGTCGGCTCGAGCCGCATTGCCGAGGCGTGCCGCGAGGAGTGCTTCGCCGATGGCCGCCTCGATGCGGCGTGGATGACCGAGCGGCTGGATCGCGTCGAACACGCGCCGCGCGCGCCTGAACTGTGCGTCGGCGGCTTCCAGCGCGCCGCTCGCGAGCGCGACGAAGCCGCTGTCGAGCGAAACGTAGCCGTTGATCAGATGGTGCTCGGGGAGTCGTCCGCGCTGGCCGGCATCGATCCTGCGCAGGCGCCGTTCCGCGGCGTCGAGGTCTCCGCGCGCCTCTTCCAGCTCGGCCACGACGCGATCCCAGTAGGCGGTGGCAGGTGAATCGGCGCCGGACGCCCGCGCGTACAACGCGAACGCCGGCTCGATCTGCGCCGCCGCATCGTCGTAGCGCCCGACATCCAGCAGCAGGCGGCCGTAGCCGAGGCGGGTCCCGATCGTGTTCTGGTGCGTCTCTCCGGGCGAGACCCCCTGTATCGCTATCGCCTCGCGGTAGAGCGCTTCGGCTTCGTCGTAGCGGCCGGCGTCGCGGAGCACGTCGGCGAGGTTGCGCGCAATGGCCGGAGCCAGCGGGTCGGTCGCGCCGAACGTGTCGATCGCGCCGTCCCTCGCGCGCGTCAGTTGCGCGATCGCCTCGCTGTAGCGGCCGCGGCTGTGCAGCAGGTCCCCGAAGTACTGTCGCGTCGACAGCGTCCAGCGAGCCGTTTCGCCGATCGCCTCGACGCGCGCATCGAGCGCTTCCCGGAACAGGGCCTCCGCCTCGCCGTACCGGCCGCTGAAATGCAGCAGCGTCGCCAGGCTGGCGGTGCTCGCGCCGCGCCATTCCGGTGCCAGGTCGGGGAGTGCGCCGTACAACGCGTGTGCCTCGCGGATCACCGGTTCGGCCCGCGCGTACTCGCCGCGCGCCATGTAGACCTCGCCGATGAGCCCGGTGACCGCAGCCTGCAACTGCGGCTCCGACGCGAGATCGCGGCGCGCATTCACCAGTCCCGCGGCAAGCATGGCGCTGGCGCGCGGGTCGCTCGACGCCGTATCTCCGGGGTCCGCGCTCTGGAACCAGCGGACGAGGTAGTCGCGCAGGGTGCGGTTGAGTGCGGCTTCCTGTTGCAGCCGCTGCGACTGCACGACCAGCGCCCGCAGCCAGCCGGCGCCCAGCAGTGCGAGGGCCAGCACGCCGAGCGCGAGCCAGCGATGGCGGTGCAACGCCTTGCGGGTACGCTGCAACAGGCTGGTGCGGCGCGCCCGCACCGGTCGCGCGGCACGCCAGTTGGCCACGTCGGCGCGCAACGCATCGACGCTCGCGTAGCGCTGCGCCGGCGCCTTGGCCAGCGCGCACCAGACGATCGCGTCGAAGTCGCCGCGCAGGCGGCGTGCGAGCGCCGCCGGAGTGGTCGATCGCCGCGCCGCCCGGTGCGCGGCATCGTCGCCGCGCGCGGCCAGCTGTGACGCCGCCGGCGCGATGTCCTCGCAGATGCGCCGCTCGCACTCCACCGGCGTCGCGGCCGCGCGGAACGGCTGCACGCCGGTCGCCAGTTCGAGCAGCAGCAGGCCGAGCTGGTACACGTCGCTCGCGGTCGTGACCGCCTCGCCGCGCAATTGCTCCGGGCTCGCGTACACGCGCGTCAGTGCTCGGCCGTCGCGCAGCGTCGCCGGTGCTGCGTGCGGGAAACCGTCCGGGTCGATCAGCTTGGCGACGCCGAAGTCGAGCAGCTTGACCGCACCGTCGCGCCGGACCATCACGTTTGCCGGTTTCAGGTCGCGGTGCACGACGAGCTGGCGGTGCGCGGACGACACCGCGGCGGCGACTTCGTCCCACAATGCAAGGCGCGCGTCGAGATCGAGCCGCGCGCCGTCGCAGTAGGCGTCGATGACTTCGCCGTCGACGAATTCCAGTGCCAGCCATGGCACGCCGTCGCGCCGAACGCCGCCGTCGAGCAGGCGCGCGATGCGCGGGTCCTCCAGCCGCGCGAGGATCTGCCGCTCCTGCTCGAAGCGTGCCACCAGGTCCGGCGCAGCAAGGCCCGGCCAGAGGCACTTGATCGCCGCCGCCTGTTCGTAGCCGCCGTCCGCGCGTTCGGCATGCAGCACGCGCGCCATGCCGCCGTGGGCAAGGGTGGCGCGCGCGCGCCACGCGCCGAATCGCTGCCCGCGCGCGTCGTCGTCCGCGAGTCCGGCCCACAGTTCGCCGTCGAGCAGACCGGACAGCGCATCGTTGCCTTCGTCGGCGCGCGCGAGCAGCCGGCGCAGGCCGACGACGGCGTCCGGCTGCTCGCGGGCGACGCGTGCGAACAGGCGCTCGCGCCCCGCCTCGTCGAGGTCGAGCGCCTCGCGCAACCATGCGTCCCAGGCGGAGAAACGCTGCGGGTCGAACACGTGGCTCACGGCGCGAGCAGCTCCCCGATCCATGCGCGCGCGCGGCGCAGGTCGCGTTGGATCGTGCGCTGGGTGGTGCCATGCAGCGCCGCGAGTTCGCCCGAATCCATGCCGAGGAACCAGTGTTGTTCGATCAGTCGGGCAAGGTGCGGATCGGCGCGATCGAGTGCAGCGAGGTCCTGCGCGAACGCCAGCAGCGCCTGGAATGGCGACACCTCCGCCGCATCGGTCTCGTGCAGGCCGAGCAGCGTGCCGCCACGCTTGCCGGTTGCGCGCGCGCGCGCGTGGTCGATCATCACCTGGCGCATGACGCGGGCGCTGAGCGCGAAGAAGTGCGTGCGGCTGAGGCGGCGCGCGTCGTGGCCCTGGACCAGGCGCGAATAGGCTTCGTGCACCAATACGGTCGTCGACAGCGTCGGGCCGTGCAGGTGGCGGAACAGTTGCCGGTGCGCGACGCGCTTGAGGTCGGCGTAGATCGACGGCAACAGCGCGCGCAGGTCGGCGCTGTCGCCGAAGCCCTCGGCCGACAGGCGCTCGACCAGCTGATCCGCTGCAGTCGATGTGTCCACGATCGCGCCGACCCGAAGTTCGCTGGCCGTGCCGCGAGTATCGCACGCGGCGCCGGCCGCATCGCCGTCGCGGGGCGCCGGTGGGAGACGGGCGATCAGGACGGACATGCGGCCGGCACCTTGTCAGAGGCGATCGAACGGATCGAAGAAGATCACGTCGCTGTCCATCTCGACCGCGCCGATGTCGCACAGCGCGGCGCCGTCGCCGTCGAAGTCGACCGGCCGGTCGGCGAACTGCTGATCATCGCCTTCGCAACCGGTCGCGGTGAACAACGGATGGCCGTGGTCGATGGCGATGCTCGGCGTGACCGGCCAGCTTGCCATCGTGATGCCGCCGTGGCGTGCGGGTGGCGTCAGCTGCGGATCGACGCCGGTGCGGTTCGTGCTGCCGCCGGCGAGACCGCAGCTGTCGTCGGAGTCGAGGTTGTAGCGGTCCGCGTCGAGGTCGGCGCCCTCCGAGACGAAGCAGTCGGCGAACGCGTTGCGCGCAATGATGCTGTTGTGGATCAGCGCCGCGGCGCCGTCGCCGGCGATACGCAACCCGCGCACGCTGTTGCCGGCGAGAGTGACGCTCGACAGGTCGAGCTCGACGGCCCCTTCGGTGTTGATCGCGTTGCCGGAATTGCGCGCCATCGTCGTGTTGAACACGCGCAGGCTGTTGGCGGCGCCGACGGGTTCGCTGTCGATCGTGTTGGCGCTCGATGAAAGGCCTTGGACGGCGAACACGGGCGGTACGCCGCCATTGCCATGGAAGCTGCTGTAACCGACGACCAGATTGCCGCGGTTGCGGATTGCGCTGCCCGAGGGCGTGTCGTTGATGTCGCCGACGAAGATGTTGCCGTAGAACTCCGACGCGAGTACGGCGGTGTCGCTGCCGGCGTTGTAGAGGCCGCCGCCGAGTTCGGCTCGGTTGCCGTGCACGCGCATCAGCGACAGCGTCACGGCGCCGGCACCGGAGCGGACCAGCACGCCGCCGCCGGAGGTCGCGAGGGCGTCGGTCGCCTCGCCGCCGATGATGTCGAAGCCGAGCAGGGTGACGTTGCCGGAAATCAGGTCGAACACGCGGTCGATGCCGGCGGCGTCGACCACCGGACGTTCGCCGGACGCGAAGAAGCGCACCTGCAGATCGCCGCTGATGTCGAGGTCGCCGCTGAAACCGCCGTCCTCGCCGGCGCCTTCGATGCCGAGGGTGTAGTGCGCACCTGCGGCAAGGTCGATCACATCGGCGCCGGCCAGCGCGTTGGCCTCGATGACCGCCGCGCGCAGCGTGCATGGGCCGGGCCCGGCCTGCGGGAAAACGTTGCAGAAACCATTGCCGGGAAGGAGGTCCGGCAGGTCCGAGGTCGACGTGACCGTGAACGTCGCCGCCTTGGCCGTCGCGGTCGCAAACACCAGCAGGAGCTCAAGCATGCGCTTCATGTCGCTACCTCGTCAGGGGAATCGTCGGAGGTAGTACGCGAAGGTGCAGCCGGAACGACACGCACCGTCGTTGCCGTATCATTCGCCGATGACCCTTGCACACGGCGCGTCCGCGCCCGCGTTTTCCGACCCCGCCGGCGACGTGCTGCTGCCCGGCGCTGCCGGTCTCATCGAACTCGCCTGCCGCGTCCCCGCCGCGGGGATCGAACCGCGCGCCGGCGTGGCGATCATTGCCCACCCGCATCCGTTGCAGGGTGGCACGATGCACAACAAGGTCGTCACGGTCACCGAGCGTGCGCTGCTGGAACTCGGGCTCGCGACCGTGCGCTTCAATTTCCGCGGCGTCGGTCGCAGCGAAGGGCCGCACGACAACGGCATCGGCGAGACCGACGATCTGGTCGCGATCGCGCAGTGGGCGCGCGCGCAACGGCCTGGGGACGTGCTGTGGTTGGCCGGGTTCTCGTTCGGCAGCTACGTGACCTTGCGCGCGGCCGGTCGCGTGCAGCCGGCGCAACTGGTACTGATCGCGCCGCCGGTCGGGCGCTGGGATCTTGCCGGGGTGGCTGCGCCGGCCTGTCCGTGGCTGATCGTGCAAGGCGAAGAAGACGAAGTCGTCGACGCGAACGCGGTGTCCGAATGGGCTTCGGCCCTGCAGCCGCCGGCGCAACTGATCCGCATGCCGGAGACCGGGCATTTCTTCCACCGCCGCCTGATGGACCTGCGTGGCGCGCTGAGGAATGCGCTTGGCGCGAACCTTCCGCCCGCGCGCGCATGAATCGCGAGGTCGACACGGCGACGCGCGGCGTGACGCCGGGCGGGCGCTACGACACCGGCATCGCAGCCGGCGAATGGCAAGCCGATCCGGCACAGCGTGCGGTGCTGCCGGCGTTCGACCGGTTGTACGGCGAGCTTTTGCTGCCGCACGCACCTTCGCTGTGGCAGCGCTTGCGCGGCGAGCGGCCGCCGGCGCCGCGCGGCATCTACCTGTGGGGCCGCGTCGGTCGCGGCAAGACGTTCCTGACCGAACTGTTCTACGCCGCGCTGCCGACCACACGCAAGCGGCGCGTGCATTTCCATCGCTTCATGCAGGACGTGCACGCCGAGCTGCGCACGCTCGAGGGGCACAGCGATCCGCTCGTCGACATCGCCATGCGCCTCGCCGCGGAACTGCGCGTGCTCGTGCTCGACGAGTTCTTCGTCGGCGACATCGGCGACGCGATGATCCTCGCCAACCTGCTGCGTGCACTGTTCGAGCGCGGCGTGGTGCTGGTCACGACCTCGAACACGCCGCCGCACGCGCTGTACAAGGACGGCCTGCAGCGCGAGCGCTTCCTGCCCGCGATCGCGCTGCTCGAACAGCACTGCGAGGTGGTTGAGCTGGTTTCCGCGACCGACTGGCGCCTGCGTGCGCTGAAACAGGCGCCGGTCTATTACACGCCGCCCGGTGCGGCGGCCGAACGCGCGATGCAGGCCGCGTTCCAGCGCGTCGCACACGGCGAGCTGCGGCGCGACTTCGGACTCGTCCTCAACGATCGCGAAGTGCCGGTGCATGCGGAGGCGGACGGCGCGATCTGGTTCGAGTTCGAGGCCTTGTGCGAAGGCCCGCGCGGCGTCGCCGACTACATCGAGCTGGTGCGCGCGTACCACACGCTGCTGGTCTCGAATGTTCCGCAGTTCACCCCGCAGACCGACGACGCGGCGCGCCGCTTCGTCGAACTCGTCGACGAGGTGTACGACCACGGCGTGAATCTGGTGTTGTCCGCGGCGGCGCCGATCGTCGAGTTGTACGATGGCGAGCGCCTGCGCGCCGAGTTCGCCCGCACCGAGTCGCGCCTGATCGAGATGCAGAGCGAGGACTACCTCGCGCGCGAACATCGGCCGTAGGGCGGGGCTTCGAAGACGCCTGTATCCTAGCCGGATGAGCATCGACCACGGACCCCTCGGTCGCGCCGTCGCCTACGCGAGCCGCCACGACGCCGGGCTGCTGTTTCCGATACCGCGCAGCCTTGGCCGCGCCGAACTCGGCATCCCCGAGCCGCTGCCGTTCGACGGCGTCGACGTGTGGAACGCGTACGAACTGTCGTGGCTCGACGCGCGTGGCAAGCCGCAGGTCGCACTGGCCGAATTCCGCGTGCCGGCGAGCTCGCCGAACATCATCGAATCGAAGTCGTTCAAGCTCTACCTCAACAGCCTCAACCAGGAATGCGTCGCGTCACCGGCCGCGCTCGCGGCATTGCTCGAGCGCGACCTGTCGAATGCCGCGTCGGCACCGGTCGGCGTCGAGCTGATCGCGCCGTCACGTTTCGCCGGTTTGTCGCTGTGCGAACTCGAGGGCGAGTCGATCGACACGCAGGAGATCGACATCGACGACTACGGTCCGCCGAATGCCGAGCATCTGGACAGCGCCGGTGGGACGGTCGAGGAGGTGCTGGTGTCAGACCTGCTGAAGTCCAACTGCCCGGTCACCGGCCAGCCGGACTGGGCCAGCGTGCAGCTGCGCTACCGCGGGCCGCGCATCGATCGCGCCGGCCTGTTGCGCTACCTCGTCTCCTATCGCGAGCATTCGGGCTTTCACGAGCAGTGCGTCGAGCGCATTTTCGTCGACGTGATGCGGCGCTGCACACCGACCGTGCTCGAGGTGTACGCCCGCTACACGCGCCGCGGCGGGCTCGACATCAACCCCTGGCGCGGCAGCGCCGGCCGCCGGCCGCCGAATCCGCGTGGAGCTCGCCAATAGCGAACGGATCACGCCCGCGGGCAGCGAGCGTGCCATGATGCGAATTGTAACGATGCCGTATCGCAAGCACTCATTCGCTGTTAAGCGCGATGGGGTGTAATGTGCGGGTCCTGCAACGCAGAGGAGAGCGGACGATGGCAAACGATCCCAAGAAGCCGGATTTTTCCAACGTGCAGAGCGGAGCGCAGTCGTCTGCTCCGCCGCCGGCGCCGAAAGCGGATTTCGGCAATGTGCAGTCCGGGGTGAAATCGACCGCTACCGTGGTCGAACGCGCCGCGACGACCTACACGGTCGTCAAGGGTGACAGCCTTTCGAAGATCGCCAAGCATTTCTACGGCAACGCGAATCGCTGGCACCCGATCTTCGACGCCAACCGTGATCAGCTTGACGATCCGGACCGGATCAAGCCCGGCCAAGTGCTGAAGATTCCTGCCGCCGATACGGACACCCACGCCTGACAACCCTGGAGGTTTTGACGATGATCAAGCAACGCCCGCAGTTCATCCTGATTGCCGCGATCACCGGCGCGCTCGCCCTGTCCGCGTGTGGCAAGAACGAGCCGCACCCGGCACCCAGCACCCCCGCACCGGCACCTGCGCCGACGCCGCCACCACCGCCGCCGCCGCCGGTTGCACCGGCGCCTGCCCCGGTCGCCGTCGCTTCGCTCGACCTCGGCTCGGCCGTCGGCCCGGACCAGAAGGTCACGACCGCGACGACGACATTCACGCCGAAGGACACGATCTATGCCGCGGTGTCGACGACCGGCACCTCGCCGAACGCCGTGCTCGCGGCCAAGTGGACGTTCCAGGATGGCCAGACCGTCAACGAGTCGAACCAGACCATCGCACCGAACGGCCCGGCCGTGACCGCGTTCCACATCAGCAAGCCGGATGGCTGGCCGGTCGGCAACTACAAGGTCGAGATTTCCCTCAACGGCCAGTCGGCCGCGAGCAAGGATTTCTCGGTGAAGTGATCGGGCGCTGCATCGCCGCTTGAACGAAGGGCGCGGAGCGATCCGCGCCCTTTCTTGTTGCGCGGTTCAGTGGCATCCCTCGTCGAGCCGCGTGGGGTGTGCGGTTTGCCTTGTCCTGGACAAGCACTGCGCTGCAGGCGGCGCGGACAGCGAAGCCGGCCGCGAAGCGGCGAAGGGCAGGATGCCCGCAGCCACAGAAGGAAACCGGCCCGCAGGGTTGTCGAACACTCCGGGAAGTGGATCGGTCACAAGACCGACCGCCTCACATCGAGAACTCGTGTTCCTCGCTGGCGAAACCGAGCGTGACCGCGCCGGTGCCCACGTTGACCATGCCGGTCACGCTCATCGGCGCCTCGTACAGCGTGACCCCGTGTTCGGCGCAAACCATCTTGAGCGATGCGTAGCCGGGCAACGCGTCGAGCTCCTCCAGTCGACCGCCATAGCTGATGCACAGGGTCGGCGTGAGCAGGCCGGCGCGCACGCGCTTGATCGCGTGGTTGAACAGCGTCTCCGCGCCGTGCTCGAAGCCGCGCACCTTGGCGATCGGTCCGGTGGTGCCGCGATAGCCGCGCAGCAGCGGCTTGATGTCGAGTGCGGTGCCGAGCGCGGCGCTGAACCAGCCGACGCTGCGATCGCCCTTCTTCTGCGCACGTGCGCGCATGTAGTAGAGATCGCGCACGACCATGAAGCCGTAGGTGTTGTGGGCGAGGTATTCGAGCCGCTCGCGGATCTGCCCCGGATTTTGCCCGGCTGCGCGCAGGCGTACCGCCTCGACGGTGGTGATGCCTTGCGCCGCGAACAGGTTCTCGGTATCGATCACGCGCATCAGGAATGGCCCGCTCACGCCGGCGTCGCGGCGGATAGGCCGGTAGTCGGTCAGGATCGCGAAGCTCGCCTTGCTCGCGTTCGCGTGCACGCCGCTGCGGGTCGACATCAGGGTCAGGCAGAACACGCAGTCGTAGTCGACGACGAGGCGGCGCAGGAACAGGTCGCGGATCTCCTCGACGCTGAACGGTTCGGTTTCCGCCGCATGACTGCGCGCACCGAGGTCGTTGTCGAGGAAGCGCTGGCGCACGGCCGGGTCGCGGTTGTCGACGAAGGTATCGTTGTCGACGAAGGTCGTGATTGGCAGGATTTCGATGCGGTGCTCGTGCAGGAAATCGCCGGGCAGGTCGCAGGCCGAATCCACCACGATGCCGATGCGCATAGCATGTCCTCCGCTGCCGCGCCGTGCGCCCCTTCACCGAACGACCGTCCGGCGGCACACAAGCGGCCTCGGCGCAACACTAGCACGTGGCATGCCATGCATGGATCGTGCGCTGCAGCGAAAACCACTGCCCGGCGTATCGGCCGATCGCTTCATCGAAGGCGCCGAACGCGCGACAATGGGCGGCTGCACCGGCCCCATCGAGGGCGTGTCGCACCCCCAAACCCGCGCGCCCAGCCATCCGGCGACGGCGCCCGTCCACGACGAGGTTGATCCGCCCCATGAGCGACAGTCCGAAGATCCTCTACACGCTGACCGACGAAGCCCCCTGGCTCGCGACGCAGTCGCTGCTGCCGATCGTGCAGGCGTTCGCTGGCCGCGCCGGCATCGCGGTCGAGACGCGCGACATCTCGCTCGCGGCACGCATCCTCGCCCAGTTCCCGGACCTGCTCGGCGCGCGCAAGGTGGCCGACGATCTGGCCGAACTCGGCCGCCTCGCGACGACCCCGCAAGCGAACATCATCAAGCTGCCGAACATCAGCGCGTCGGTGCCGCAGCTGAAGGCCGCGATCCGCGAACTGCAATCGCAGGGCTGGCCGCTGCCGCAGTATCCGGACGAGCCGAAGGACGACGCCGAAAAGGACGCCAAGGCACGCTACGACAAGGTCAAGGGCAGCGCGGTGAATCCAGTGCTGCGCGAGGGCAATTCCGATCGCCGCGCGCCATTGTCGGTCAAGAACTACGCGCGCAAGCATCCGCACAGGATGGGCGCGTGGAGCGGTGATTCGAAGACGCACGTCGCGCACATGGACAGCGGCGACTTCTACGGCAGCGAAACCTCGACCGTGGTCGAACAGCCGACGAACGTGCAGATCGCCTGGACCGGCAAGGACGGCTCGACCCGGGTGCTGAAGGAAAAAACCGCGCTCAAGGCCGGCGAGATCATCGATGCCGCGGTGATGAACCGCAAGGCGCTGGCCACGTTCGTCGACGCACAGATCGCCGACGCGAAAGCGCGGGGCGTGCTGTTCTCGCTGCACCTCAAGGCGACCATGATGAAGGTGTCCGACCCGATCATGTTCGGCGTCGTCGTCAGCGAGTTTTACAAGGAAGCGCTGGCCAAGCATGCCGACGTGTTGAAGCAGCTCGGCTTCGACCCGAACAACGGCATCGGCGACCTGCATGCGCGCATCGCGAGCCTGCCGGCGGCGCAGCGCGACGCGATCGAGGCCGATCTCGCAGCGCAGTACGCGACGCGCCCGGCGCTCGCGATGGTCAACTCCGACAAGGGCATCACCAACCTGCACGTGCCGAGCGACGTCATCGTCGACGCATCGATGCCGGCGATGATCCGCGATTCCGGCGGCATGTGGAACGCGCAAGGCAAGTTGCAGGACACCAAGGCGGTGATCCCGGACCGCTGCTACGCCGGCATCTACGAAGTCGTCATCGACGACTGCAAGGCGCACGGTGCGTTCGACCCCGCGACGATGGGCAGCGTGCCGAACGTCGGCCTGATGGCGCAGGCGGCCGAGGAATACGGGTCGCACGACAAGACGTTCCAGCTCGCCGCCGACGGTGTCGTGCGGGTAGTCGACGACGCAGGCAAGGTGCTGCTGGAGCAGCCGGTCGAAGCCGGCGACATCTTCCGCATGTGCCAGACGAAGGACCTGCCGGTACAGGATTGGGTCAAGCTCGCGGTCACGCGCGCGCGCCTGAGCAACACCCCCGCGGTGTTCTGGCTGGATGCGAAGCGCGCGCACGACGCGCAGCTGATCCGCAAGGTCGAGCGGTACCTGAAGGACCACGACACCCGCGGCCTGGACATTCGCATCCTTTCCCCGGTCGACGCGATGCGCCTTTCGCTCGCGCGCATCCGCCGGGGCGAGGACACGATCTCGGTCACCGGCAACGTATTGCGCGACTACCTAACCGACCTGTTCCCGATCATGGAACTGGGCACCAGCGCGAAGATGCTGTCGATCGTGCCGCTGATGGCCGGTGGCGGCCTGTTCGAGACCGGCGCCGGAGGTTCGGCGCCCAAGCACGTGCAACAGTTCGTGCAGGAGGACTACCTGCGCTGGGATTCGCTCGGAGAATTCCTCGCGCTCGCCGCGTCACTCGAGCATCTTGCCGAACGCCATGACAGCGCGGCGGCACGCGTGCTCGCGCGCACGCTCGACCAGGCGAACGGGCGCATCCTCGACGAAGACCGCTCGCCCGCGCGCAAGGTCGGCGAACTCGACAACCGCGGCAGCCATTTCTATCTCGCGCTGTATTGGGCGCAGGCGCTCGCCGCGCAGGACGACGACGCGGCACTCAAGGCGAAGTTCGCACCGCTCGCGCAAACACTGGCGCAGAACGAGGCGAAGATCGTCGCCGAACTCGCCGCCGTGCAGGGCAAGCAGGTCGACATCGGTGGCTATTACCACCCGGATGCCGACAAGGCCAGCCGCGCAATGCGCCCGAGCGCGACCTTGAACGCAACGCTGGCGACGCTTTGACGTCACGCATTGGATGAGCCGGGCAAGCTCGGCTCTGCGAGAGCAGACGGCTCTGCGTTTGTAGGACGGCGCGGCGTCAGGCGTGTCCGTTCGCGAGGGCAAGATGTGCGCGATCGCGCAGCGTTTCCTGCGCGTCGGCGAAGCCGGCCAGCGCCGATTTCAGCAGCGGTGCGGCGGCGGCGTGGTCGCCGCGTGCGGCGAGCAACAGGCCGTGCAGTGCGTCAAGGCGGAACCTCCACAGGCCGTCGGCGCCGCCGGCTTCGAGTGCGACGGGGTCGAGCGTTGCGAGCACGCGTTGCGCGTCGTCGAGGTGGCCGCTGTCGATGTCTGCGGCGGCGAGCCAGAAGCCGGCGAGCTGGCTTTGCGGATTGCTCGCGGTCAGTTGCGCGACGAGCGCGGCGTAGGCGGGTTGCAACTTCGCCTGCGCGGCGCGCGCGTCACCCGCTTCGTACAGCGCCTGGCCCCAGTTCGCGAGCGTGACGTGGCTGACGTTGTGCGCCTCGCCGAGCTTGGCGCGGAAGCCTTCGTGCACGCGCTGCGCGTAGTCGAGCGCATGCGGCCAGTCGCGCCGCTTCATCGCGACGTCGAACAGGTCGCTGAGCACCATCAGATTGCGCGTGTGGCCTGCGCCGAGGCGCGCGACGATCGTCCTCTGCGCGTCGAGCAATTCCGCTTCGGCCTTGGCGGGTTCACCTTCCTGCGTGTACGTGCGCGCGACAGCGGCCTGCGCGAACGCGATGACCAGGCCATTGTCGTCGCCACGCGCGCGCGCTTCGGCGATCAGGCTTTCGCCTTCGGCGCGCGCCTCGGCGTGATGGCCGGTCTGGGTCAGCGCGCCGATGAGGTCCATGCGCATCGAGTCGCGCAACGTGTAGTTGTCCGGCTCGCTCGCGCGCAGCAGCGGAATCGCCTCGCGGTACTCGGGCAGCGCCTTGGCGTAGTCGCCGCGATTCATGTCGTAGATGCCCCACGCCGATGCGCGCAGGTAGCGCCGGTACGGATCGCGCGAGGCGCCGATCAGGCGGTCGAGCGCGTGCAGGTGTTGGAGCGACTCGTCGAACTTTCCGGTGCGCGTGAGCAGGCGTGCGAGCAGGGTGCGCGCCTTCAGTGCGTCGAGACTCGCCTCGCCTTCCTCGCGCGCATACAACGCGAATGCGCGGCGCGCCTCGTCCTCGGCCTCCGGCAGGCGATCGATCATGTTCAGCAGCATCGTCACACTGGTGCGGATCGAGGCTTCGGTCAGTGGCTGGCCGGCAAAGCGCTTCGCAATGCGATCGCGCGCGCCCAGCAGCACGTCCTTGAGCGACGCATCGCCACCTTTCGACAGCACGAGAGGATTGGAACGGCCGATCAGGTCCTCGTTGAGGAAGCGGTTGATCGCGTTCGCGCGTTCGAGTTCGTGGCGCGCGTCGTCGCGCGCGTTCGAGGCGGTTAGCCACAGGCCGAGCGCGACGACGAGGCCGGCCCCGAGCGCGCCGAGCAGGGCGATCGCGTACGGACGCCGCGCTCGGCTGCGCGCGATCGCTTCGCGCGCGTCGTGTGCGCGGGCCGCTTCCTGCGCGGCCCGCTCGCCGGCCTCGCGCCGTGCCGCCAGATGGCGCAGGCGCGCGGCGAGTTCGCCCGCGCTGGCAATGCGGCGTTGCGGATGGATGTCGGTGGCGAGGCGGATGTCCTCGCGCAGCAGTGCGTCGTCGATGTCGCGCTCCCAGCCCGGCGCGATCGGCCGGGCGAGATCGCCGGCAAGCAATTGGTAGAGCATTACCCCGAGCGAGTAGACGTCGCTGCGCACGGTCGGCGCCTGGCCGGCGAACAGCTCCGGCGCGACGTAGAGCGCGGTGCCTGCGTTCGAGTCGGTGACGACGTCGTGAGCGGTCGCCGGTCCGAGGCGCGTGATGCCGAGCTCGGCGAGGCGCTCGGGGTCGAGCAGGTGGCCGCTTCCGAAGTCGGTCAGGCGCAGATGCGGTGCGCCGTCGGTGGCGGCGACGAGCACGTTCGCGGGCTTGATGTCCTTGTGCAGCACGCCGACGCCATGCGCGGCATCGACCGCATCGGCGATCTGCACGAACAGTGCGATGCGTGCGTCGACGTTGCTGCCGGCAAGCGAGGCCTGTGCCCATTCGAGCAGATTGTCGCCGCCGTACTCGCATTCGAGGAAGAACGGCGGTGCCTCGAAATTCCAGTCGATGATGTCGACGAAATGGCCGCGCTCGTCGAGGCTCTCGCGCAGCACGCGCGCGAGCGTCGCCTCGCGTTTGAGCGCGCGCAGGCGTTCGCCGTCGGCGCCGAACTTGTACACGCGCAGTACACGGGTTTTCGCCTGCTCGGCGAGCCAGACCTCGCTGCCGCCGTTCGAGCCGAGCGGGCGCAGCAGCAGGAAGTTCGGTCGGCCCGGCACCGGCCGGCCGGCGGCGAGCTCAAGCCGGCTCCCGATGCGGCGACCGACCGCGACGCGTTGGACCTCGCCGTCGAGCCGGTAGCCGATGCGTGCCTGGGTGACGAGGCGCTCGGCATTCGCCTCGCCGAGCGCGCGGCGCAGCTTGGCGATCGCGTTCGGCAACACCTTGTCGACGGTGATGCGGCCGGCCCATACCTCGCGCAGCAGTTCTTCCTTGGTCACAACCTCGCCCGCATGGCGCAGCAGATAGGCGAGCACGTCGAGCGCGCGGCGCTCGACCTCGACCGGCAGCTCGGCCACGCGCAACTCGAAGCGTGATTCATCGAACTCGGCAGTGCCGAAGCGGTAGCGGAAACAGCGCGGCTCGGTGGATTCGGGTTCTTGCATGCGGTAACGGGCGGGAAGCGCGGGACGACATCATGCAGCCGCGACGCCGGATGCGCAGGGTACACGACCCGCTTCCCGCGTTGCGAGTACCTCGCGTTGCCAATCCGTTACCGAGCCGTGGTGCCGAAGTAGCCCCGCAAGCGACGCATTCCTTCTACGCTCCGCGTCCCTCGTCGCGCCGGAATGCCGTGCACGGCCGATGTTCCCATTCCGCGTTGCCATCCAGGAGTCGCTCACGATGAATCCCCGCCTCGTTCCCCTCGCCATCGCCCTCGCCCTCGCCGCGCCGGGCGTCGACGCGCAGAGCGTGCCCTGGCGCGCCGTCATCGGCACCAACTCGAGCGTGGTCGTGCCGGGCCTTCCGAGCGTCGCGCGCGCCTACGGCGACGTGCTCCTCGGCGATGTCGGTGCCGGTCAGGTCGGCGTGCGGATGAGCTCCTCGAACTACGTCGGCTATTGGGCGTTCAAGCAGGGAACGTGGACGCAATACATGAAGGAAGGCGTGACCGGCGCACTCGGCCCGGGTCGCAGCGGCGGCGAAGCCGCGCATGTCTTCGTCGACTTCAACAGCGGCTACGGCGCGGCCGGCTTCGACGGCCAGCGCGCGTTCGTGGCCAAGGCGGGCAGTCCGACCGATACCGTCAACGCGACCCGCGGCGTGTGGCGCTGGGACCAGCACAACAACATCGAGATTGCGCGCGTGCTCACCGACGGCCCGCTCGGTCCGGGGATGGGCATCGACTGGTCGTATGCCCCCGGCGTTTCCTTCGGCGTGCGCTCGATGAACGGCGGTCGCGCGATCATCAATGCGGACGTGACCTCGCCGACCGGTCTGGTCAATCGCCTGCTGGTGCAGTCGCTGCCGGGCCAGGCCAACCAGCCGTGCATGTTGCGCAACTCGACCGCGCGCGAACTCGCGCCGAACCTGATCGCGGGCGACACCTTCGACGTGTCCTGGGACATCAGCGCTCTCGCGGTAACGCCCGGCAACCGCGTCTACGGCGCGTTCGGCGCGAGCAGCGGCGACGGCATCTGGGAAGTCTGCAACGGTGCGCCGCGCCCGCGCGCGGCGAGTGGCCGCACCGATGCGCTCGGCCCGGACATCGGCATAGCCACCGCACAGTTCACCGGCTCGTTCACCACGCCGCGGCCGGGCAACGAAGGCAACGTCTACTTCTTCGCCAACTACCGACCGAGCTCGGCCGAATCGAGCCGCACCGGGCTGTTCTGGAATGACGGCACCAGCAATCGACCGCTGGCGATGAACGATGCAGCGAACGCGTACGGGCCGCACTGGCTCGACGCGACCTGGAGTTCGTTCACTACCGGTTCGTTGATGAGCGCCGGCGAGTGGAGTGCTTTTGTCGCCACCGTGCGCACCGGTGACGGCGCCACCCCGAGCGGCCTGTGGCGCGTCAAGGCCGGCGGTACGCCGGAACTCGTCGCGCTGTTCGACCTGCGCGGCAGCTACGGTCCGGAGGCGGATCGCACGTGGTCGAGTTTCTACGCGCGCGCGATTCTTTCCAATGGCGACATCCTCGTTTCCGCCTACACCAACCCGAACAGCGAATACGCGCTGTGGCTGCTCAAGCGCGGCGCCGCCCCGCGCCGCATCCTTGCAGCCGGGCAAAGCGTCTTGATTCCGACTGCATCGGGCTTGGTCGCAGACACGGTGGCCAGCTTCTCGTTCGACGCCTCCGGTCCTGCGCTGTACGGTGCCGGCGAGGATTCGTGGATCGGCGCCGATGGCAGCGTGCTGATTCAGGTCAACGCGGCCACCTTCGGCAACGTGCGCGTGATGGCGATTCCGTCCAACCCCGTCGACCGCATCTTCAAGAACGGCTTCGACGCCTGAGAAGCCAGGCCCGACGCCCCGTCGCCTGCGCGCGACGTGGCGTCGGGCACCGCCCGGTCGCTTACACGCCCGGCCCGCGTCGACCGACGATCAAGGAAACGACGAACAGCACCAGGAAGACCAGGAACAGTATCTTGGCGATGCCGGCCGAGGCACCGGCGATACCGCCAAAGCCGAGCACGGCGGCGATCAGCGCAATCACGAGGAACACGATGGCGTAGTGCAGCATGGCGGACTCCTTCAATGGATGAGAGACGCGAACGCCGCCGCACGCTACGGCGGCTACGATCACGCACCGGACGATGCGGTCGAAGCCGTGAACACCGAGTGACCTGCGTCGAGAACGGTTCAGCGCGGAGTCGGAAATGCCTGAACGAACGCTGTGTTACCCTCGCGCCCCCATGCATTCCGGCTTCGAGGATTCGCCATGCACAAGCTCGCCCTGATTCCGCTCGCACTCGCTCTCGCCGCCTGCGGCTCGCAGCAGCAACCTGCCGCACCGGTCGCGACCGCGCCGAAGCCAGCGCCCGCGCCGGTCGACCAGCCCGCGCAACCGACGCCGCCGCAGAGTGCGGCCGACCTGCTGGGAGCAAAGCTCGACACGGTGCTCGCCGGCGACTGGCGTTCCGCCGCGAACAAGGCGCGCGACGCGTATCGCCATCCGAAGGAAACGCTCGCGTTCTTCGGCATCAAGCCCGGCGACACGCTGATCGAGATCACCCCGGGCGGCGGCTGGTATGCGGAGATCCTTGCGCCGCTGATGAAAGGCAATGGCAGCTACATCGCCGCGGTGTCGAAGCCGAAGAAGCCGGAGGGCGAGGCCGCGCAGGACAAGAGCGCGTTGCAGAAAAAATTCGAAGGCGATGCCGCGCGCTATGGCGAAGCCAGGACGGTCGAATTCGACGGCAAGGCACCGTCGTTCGGTGCGCCCGGTTCCGCCGACGTCGTGGTGACGTTCCGCAACGTGCACAACTGGGCCATGAACGACACCGCGCCGCTGATGTTCAAGGCGTTCTTCGACGTGCTCAAGCCCGGTGGCACGCTCGGCGTGACCGATCACCGCGCCGCCGCCGGCGCCGAGTTCGAGAAGATCAAGGACTCGGGCTACCTGCCGCAGGACATGGTGGTCAAGCTCGCCACCGACGCCGGCTTCAAGCTGGTCGCGTCGAGCGAGATCAATGCGAATCCGAAGGACACGAAGGACTACGAGAAGGGCGTGTGGACGCTGCCGCCGACGCTCGAACTCGGCGACAAGGACAAGGACAAGTATCTCGCGATCGGGGAATCGGACCGCATGACCCTGAAGTTCGTCAAGCCGGGTGCCGACAACGTGTTCAAGCCGAAGGATTGACGACGCCTGCGAGGTCGGCGGCGCCGCCGCCGGCCTCCCATCGTCCCGCCCGATCCCGCAGCTCCGCATGCTGGTCCTGTTCAACAAGCCGTACGGCGTGCTGTGCCAGTTCACCGACCGCAGTGATCCGCCGCGGCGCACGCTGGCGGAGTTCATCCACGCGCCGGACGTCTATCCGGCTGGTCGGCTCGACCACGACAGCGAAGGCCTCCTGCTGCTCACCGATGATGGCGCGCTCGCCCATCACCTGACCGATCCGCGCCACAAGCAACCGAAGACGTATCTGGTGCAGGTCGAAGGAACGCCGGATGCGAACGCGCTCGATGCGTTGCGGGACGGGGTCGAACTCAACGACGGCATCACCCTGCCCGCCGACGTCACCGCCGTCGACGCACCGCACTGGCTGTGGCCGCGCGATCCACCCGTGCGCTTTCGCAAGAGCGTTCCCGATGCATGGCTCTCCCTGACGATCCGTGAAGGGCGCAATCGACAGGTACGCCGAATGACCGCTGCCGTCGGCCTGCCAACCCTGCGCCTGATCCGCACGCACGTCGGTGCGTATTCACTCGATGGTCTCGCCCCAGGCGCGACGCGCAGCGTCGGCTAGCCCCGCGGGCAGTCGCGCGTATCATCCGCAGCATGTCCTTCAAGGATCATTTCTCCGCCCATGCAGGCGCCTACCACGAGGCGCGGCCGACCTATCCGGAGGCGTTGTACGACTGGCTGGCCGCGCAGGTCCGCATGCGCGATCTCGCGTGGGATGCCGGTTGCGGCAACGGCCAGGCCAGCGTTGCGCTGGCGCGGCGCTTCGCGCGCGTGCATGCCAGTGATCCGAGTGCGACGCAGATCGCCAACGCCGAGACGTGCGCGAACATCGACTATCGCGTCGAACCGGCGGAGGCGTGTTCGCTCGGCGATGCGGGCGCCGATCTCGCCACCGTCGCGCAGGCGCTGCACTGGTTCGACCACGCGCGCTACTACGCCGAGGTGCGGCGCGTGCTCAAGCCCGGCGGCGTGATCGCGGCGTGGAGCTACGCCGATTGCAGCGTCGCGCCCGCGGTCGATGCGGCGAAGAACCGACTCTACGTCGACCTCACCGGTCCGTACTGGCCGCCCGAACGGCGCTTCATCGACGAGGGTTATCGCACGCTGCCGTTCCCGTTCGACGAGATCGCCACGCCGGCGTTCGACATGCAGGTCGAATGGACGCTCGCGCAGTTCCTTGCCTACCTGCGTTCGTGGTCGGCGACCCAGCGCTACCTCAAGGCAACCGGTCTGGATCCGGTAGCAATCGTGGAACCCGAAATCGCGGCGGCGTGGGGCGATCCGGCGCAGTCGCGCTGCGTGCGTTGGGAGTTCCACCTGCGCGTCGGACGCGCCTGAGAACTCCAGATCGTTCCGGTCGAGCGCAGCGGAACGAAGTTGCGCGTGGTCACCGGCAAGCACCGCAAGCGGCTCCGTCGAATCGCCAGGAACCGGTTCCTGCGATGGACTGGAAATCGCCGATAGTGGCCACATGACGATGGGCCGACGCCACGAGGTACGCACATGTCGCAGACGATCGCCTCCACCGCACCGCGGACCGACTGGTTGACCCCGATCGAGTTGCTCCTGCTCGGCGCGATCTGGGGTGGCTCGTTCCTGTTCATGCGTGTCGCCGCCCAACCGTTCGGCCCGTTCGCGCTGGTCGAGGTGCGCATCGTGCTCGGTGCGCTGATCCTGCTGCCGTTCCTGTGGCGCGCGCGTGCGCAGGTGGACGCGAAGCGCATCGCACAATTCGCGATCGTCGGCGCGCTCAATTCGGCGATCCCGTTCTCGCTGTTCGCGTGGGGCGCCGAACGCGCGCCGGCCGGCATCGGCGCGATCGCGAACAGCCTGACCGTGCTGTTCGCCGCGCTGGTCGGCCTGCTCGTGTACGGCGAGCGCATCGGCCTGCGACGCGCGCTTGCGATGCTGGTCGGCTTCATCGGCGTGGTCGTGCTGATGAGCGGCAAGATCGCGGGCTCCGACGTGTTCTCGGCCGCGCTCGCCGGTACCGCCGCATCCGCGTGCTACGGTTTTGCCGCGAACTTCACCAAGCGCTGGTTCGCCGATGTCCCGCCGCTCGCCGCGGTCGCCGGCACGCTCGGCTGTGGCGCGCTCTTGCTCGCGCCGTTCGCGCTGGCGACCTGGCCTGCACAGTCACCTTCGCAGGCCGCATGGGGCAGTGCGATCGCGCTCGGAGTGCTCTGCACCGGCATTGCCTACGCAGTCTTCTTCCGCCTGATCCAGCGTGTCGGCGCCGCACGCGCGACCACCTGCACCTACCTCGTGCCGTTGTTCGGCGTGTTCTGGGGCTGGACGCTGCTCGCCGAAACGCCGACCGCGACGATGCTGATCGCCGGCGCGATGATCCTCGGCAGCGTGATCGTGAGTCAGCGGGAGGGGCAGCGTCGCTGACGCTCGGCGGTCTCTGTTCCTCTTGTTCCGACGCGACGGGCGTTCTTTCCCTCTCCCGCTTGCGGGAGAGTGTAGGGTGAGGGTGTTCTTGCTGTGTCCTTTCGTTGTTTCGTAAATCGGGCTTCTTCACGAAAACCTACCCACGTCCCTGTAGGTTCGTCCCGCATCCCTGCGGGCCGGTAACTTCTCTTTGCTTGTCCAAAGAGAAGTCACCAAGAGAAAGGACACCCCAGGCGGCCCGGTCAGCGGGCTCCTGCCCGCTGACTGCGCGATCGGGTTGCGGGGTTCGTTGACGGTCCATCCATGGACCGCAACGAACGCGCGCGCATCGTGCGCGCGCCCCTTCGGGCGGATCCTCCACCCGCTCGCCGTGCCGCAAGGGCACCCCGGTGGAAGAGCAGCGCGCTCCCGCGCGCAGAAGTATCGCGCTTGATGCCGCTCGAAAAACAGCCATCGCGTTGGCTTTCGGCTGCGGGCGCGCGCAGGAGGACGCTGCTTTGCTTCCGGGTCCCCTTCAGCGCCGGTGGACGGCGGTCGATAAGGCCCGCAGGGGCGCGCGCAGGACGCGCGCGCGTTCGCCGCGATGCAGGATGCAGCGTCGGCGAACCCCGGCCGACGTTCACGCACCTTCCGCGCAGCGGAAGGCGGCGCTGTCGGGGTGTCCTTCTCTTTGGTTTCTTTCTCTTGGACAAGCAAGAGAAAGAAACCGGCCCGCAGGGATGCGGGACGAACCTGCACGGACGCGGGCCGGTTGTCGCGAGATGCGGGACGAACACGCACGGACGCTGGTCGTCATTTGCGAAACAAACAAGCGCGATCCACTTCAAGAAGGACAACCCACGAAACCCCACTCACGTCCCCCGCGGCTTCGCTCGATGCGTCGGCTTTGCGCTCCACGGATCGTCCGGCCACGGATGCTTGGGATAACGGCCCTTGAGTTCCTTCTTCACTTCCGGATACGTGCGTTCCCAGAAACTCCTGAGGTCCTGCGTGACCTGCACCGGCTTGCCGCCGGGCGAAAGCAGGTGCAGGGTCAGTGCGATCCTGCCGCCGGCGATGCGTGGCGTATCGGCGAGGCCGAACAGTTCCTGCAGCCTGACCGCGAGCACCGGCGGCGCGTCGGCCGTGTAGGCGATGCGCCGTTCCATTCCGCTCGGCACCGTGATCGCGATCGGCACCTGTTCGTCGAGCGTGCGGCGCAGGCCGAAGCCGAGGCGCGCCGACAGCGCTTCGGACAATTCCGCCGCGGTGAGCGCATCGAGGCGACGCTTGTTCGCGAGGTACGGCACGAGCCATTGCTCCAGCGTCGCCAGCAGGTTCGCTTCGGAAAAATCGGGCAGCCCGAGTTCGGGGCACCAGCCGCGCAGCGATTCGACGCGCTGGCGCAGCTCGCGCGCATGCTCGCTCCACGGCAAAGCGTCGAGACCCAGCTCGCGCACGGCGGCGATCAATGCAGGCACCGTGTCCTCCGCGCGTGCCGGAACACTGCGGCGTTCGAGCACGATCGCGTCGAAGCGACGTTCCTCGCTCACCTCGACCGCGCGCGTGTCGCGGTTCCAGCGCACGACGCGCGCGAGTGAAAGGCGTGGCGCGAACTCGCGTTCGAGCAGGTCGGGATCGAACGGCGCTGCAGCGAACACGAGGCTGTCGCGATCCTCGCTGCGCAGGTCCACCACCACCAGCCACGGCTCGCCGTACAGCGCGCTGTCGTCGGCGAGGCGCGCGCCGCGACCGTTCGCGAGCGTGTAGCGGCGCGGATTGTTCGCATCCTGGCGCGCAATGCGGTCGGGAAAGGCATGCACGAGCAAATCGCCCACGGCGGTCGACGATGCAGGAATACCTGCAGCGGCAATGGCGTTTGTGGGAGCGGCGGAAGCCGCGATGCTCTTGCCGCGAGCGGGACGTGAAGCATCGCGGCTTCCGCCGCTCCCACATCGGCGGCGCCACGCGTCGGCGGCCTGCGCGACCGCGGCGAGTGCGCCGACATCTGCACCGGTCGCGCGCACCAGCGCGTGATCGCGCTCGCGCCACGCCTGCAATGCGGCGATGCGCACACGGAAATCGTCGTTGCGGCCGGCACCGCCGCGCAACGGATTGCGCGCTTCCACCAGCGCGGCGACGTCGCACGCGAGCGCCTGCGATGTCGCGGGTGCGCGCAATACCGCTGCCGCAAGGCGCGGCTGCGCACCGAATGCAAGCATGCGCCGGCCGAGCGCGGTGATGCGCCCGTCCGCATCGAGTGCGCCGAGCCGGCGCAGCAGGTCGCGTGCCTGCGCAAGCGCGCCCGCGGGCGGCGCGTCGAGCCAGCGCAGTTCGTCGGAACCCCATGCGGCGAGTTCGAGCGCGAGTTGCGACAACTCGACCTGCGCGATTTCCGGCGTGCGTTCCGCATCGAGGCGACGGCTCTGCGGCCACAACCGGTACGCGTTGCCGGCAGCGACGCGCCCGGCGCGACCGGCACGCTGGTCGGCGGAAGACTGTGCGATGTTGCTGGTGTCGAGTCGCGTGAAACCCGAGTTCGGATCGAAGCGCGGTTCGCGCGCGAGGCCGAGATCGACCACCGCGCGGATGCCGGGCAGGGTCAGGCTCGACTCGGCGACATTCGTCGCCAGCACTACGCGGCGCGTGCCCGCCGAGGCCGGTGCGAGGGCGGCATGCTGCTCGGCGAGGGCGAGGTCGCCGTGCAGTGGCACGATCACGACGTGGCCGCTGCCACCATTGCTGCAATCGACCTCGGCGAGTGCTGCACGCACGCGCTCGATCTCGCGTTTGCCGGGCAGGAACACGAGTACGTCGCCATCGCTTTCGGCGAGTGCGAGTTCGATCGCGCGACGCACGCCGAACGCCCAGCCGCGCGCGGGCCACGCTTCGCCCGCGCGCGCGGGCGGATGCGTGATCCGCACCGGAAAGCTGCGTCCTTTGCTGGTGAGGCGCGGTGCGTCGAGCCAGCGTGCGACGCGTTCGCCGTCGAGCGTCGCCGACATGATGACGAGGCGCAAGTCCGGCCGCAGGTTCGCCTGCACGTCGAGAGCGAGCGCGGCGCCGAGATCGCCGTGCAGGTGGCGCTCGTGGAATTCGTCGAACAGGATCGCGCCGACGCCGGCGAGCTCCGGGTCGTCCTGGATCATGCGCGTGAGGATGCCTTCGGTGACGACCTCGATGCGCGTCGCCGCCGACACCTTCGACTCGAAGCGGATGCGGTAGCCGACCGTCTCGCCGACGCGCTCGCCGCATTGTGCCGCCATGAATCCCGCCGCCGCGCGCGCGGCGATGCGACGCGGTTCGAGCAGCAGCACCTTGCGCCCGCCGAGCCAGTCCGCATCGAGCAACGCCGGCGGCACGCGCGTGGTCTTGCCGGCGCCGGGTGGCGCTTCCAGCACGAGGCGCGTGCCGTTCGCGAGCGCCGCCAGCAGCTCGGGCAGGATCGCGTCGATCGGTTGCGGTGCGGGGGGAACGGGTGCAGGAGGCATCGCGCATTGTAGGGATGCGCGCGCGCAACGGCGCTGCATTTCAGCTTCTCCATTAGGGAGAGCGCAGGGTTGGGGCGCGTTGCCGGAGCCTGGCGCGCAGCTTCCGCAGGCCGCGGCATGCCGGTGTTTCGACTTCGCGGACCTTCGTTCCGCGGCGCTCGACGCGAGCGGTGCGGATTTCAGACAGGCTCGAAACAAAAGCGGCGCGACCGTTGCCGATCGCGCCGCTGAAACGAGGGCCGTGGCTTATTCGCAGGTCATGCCATTCGGCGTGAACAGGCGGTCATAGGTCGTCAGCCCATTGATGGTCGGAATCGGCGCCGGCAGGCCGGAATTCGCGGTGAACGTCACGTCGAGGTGGTTGCAGTCGCTGACCTGGAACTTCATCGTGCCGTACGGGTGCTGCGAGAGGTTGTTGCCGAGGTAGGCGACCTGCGCCGTGACGCTGGTCTGGCCGACGTTGAACGCGGCATTGCCGACCAGCCACAGCGGATCGCCGTTGAGGTCCTCGGTCAGCAGGTCGAACACGAGCTGGCGCACGGTCGAGCCGTTCGACTGCGGCTGCTCGGTCATCTGCACGAGCAGGCCTTCGTTGTGCACGGTGTTGATCCACTGCGCGGCGGAGTAGCCGTCGAGCGGGAGCGGCGCGAATGCGTCGGGGTAGGTCGACTGGGTCGGGCTGTAGTCGGGGATGTTGAACTCGACCGGGTTTACACCGTTGATGTACGGGTTGACAAGCAACTTGAACGCGTAGCTGTAAAGATGCAGATAATCCGCCGTCGGACCGTATTGGTTCTCCAGAACGTAGGTCGTGCTGTAGAAAATCGGTGCATCACCAGGGCCATCCGAAACATAGGTATTCGGTTCGGATGCTGCGCGGACGAAGCTGGCAAGGTCGCTGTAGTCGACGTTGCCCTGCTTGATGAACAGGTAGGGGAATGTCGGATAGACGTCCTTGTGGCCTTCCCTGCCGGAATCACGATCGATGCGCATCAGCGTCATCGCATTGAAACCGCCATCGGTGTTGTAGGGCGCCAGGCTGCCGGAGCTGCTGCAGGCGATGCGCCAAATCGTGACCGTCACGGTTTCCGAGGGTGCCTGCGCGCCGGAATTGAAGTCGCGCGTAAACAGCGGCATGCGCGTACTCCAGGTCTGGCCGCTTGGCCGATCCGGCAGTGGCCACGCGGCGCAGCTTGGCGGATAGGCCCGGAATTCGTTTGCGAGCGGAGTACCCGGAAAAACGTTGTTGCCTTGCGCCTTGCTGCGCTTCTGCTGGTTGCTGCGCCCTTCAGCGAAGGCCTGCGCAAGCTGCGCGCGCATTTTTGCGACGGCGGCGTCGTGGTAGGACGCGTCGGAAGCGGCCGTGTCAGCCGCGAACACAGGCAGGGCGACCAGGCCTGCGGCAAGGGCGAAGGTCAGGCGGAGCGAGCTTTTCATTGGGAAACCCCTTGGGTTGGCCGCGCGAGCATCCACGAGCGGCGATGAATTCGCTGTGAACCGCGCCGGGTGCGAGCCTGCCGCGGAGTGCGCATAATCGCGCGTTTGCGTTGCCGGAAGATAGGGCCGCCACCATGCCGCACCCGAACCTAACGCTGGTCGACATCGGCGCGAACCTCACCCACGAGTCGTTCCGCCCCGATTTCGATGCCGTGCTGGCGCGTGCGCGCGAACATGGTGTTGACCAGATCGTCGTCACCGGCGCGAGCGCCGGCGGCAGCCGCGCCGCGCACGCACTGGCGCAGGCACACCCCGGCTTCCTGCATGCGACCGCCGGCGTGCATCCGCACCATGCGCACGAGTACGACGACGACACGGACGCGCTGCTGCGCCAACTCGTCGCAACCCCCGAGGTGAGGGCGGTCGGCGAAACCGGCCTCGACTACTTCCGCGATTATTCCCCGCACGCCGCGCAGGTCGCCGCGTTCGAGCGCCAGCTTGGCATAGCGATCGACAGCGGCAAGCCGCTGTTCCTGCACCAGCGCGACGCGCACGCGGATTTCATCGCCTGCATGGACAACGTGCAGGGCCGCATCGGCCGCGCGGTCGTGCACTGCTTCACCGGTGAGCGCGCGGAACTCGTCGACTACCTCGACAGGGGTTTCTTCATCGGCATCACCGGCTGGATCTGCGACGAACGCCGCGGCCAGCATCTGCGCCAACTCGTGGAATTGATCCCGACCGATCGCCTGCTGATCGAGACCGACGCGCCGTACCTTTTGCCGCGGGACCTGCATCCGAAACCGTCGCACCGGCGCAACGAGCCGATGCACCTCGCCCACATCTGCAAGGCGGTCGCGCATGCGCGTGGCGAAGACGCCGCCACCACCGCGGCGGCATCCAGCGCGAACGCGCGCACCTTCTTCGCGCTGTAGCCGCGCATACTGGATGCTGTACGGCGCAGGCTCGGTGCGCTATCGCGGCGAGCACCGCGGCGCTGGCTAGCGCAGCGCCACGACCAGCGGCGGCGAACGGCTTGGTGCGCGGTCGTCGGGCAACACGCGCACCGCGACCGCGCCTTGCGCGCAGGCTGCGCGTACGCGTTCCATCAGGCGCACGCGCATGCGATAGGTCTGCCAGAAATTGTCGAGCCCGAGCACGCGACCGACCGCGCGCTGGCTGGGCAGGACGTTCAATGGGCAGTCGAAGTCGAGCGGTTCGACGGGTTCCATGGCACCTGCCACGGCATGGGAGCCGATCAACAAACCGCAAATCAGGACGGTGCGGAAAGCGTTCATGGCAATCTCCGGACCAGCAAGCGTTTCGGTGCGCGAGCAGCGACACCGTGCTTCGCACTATAGGCCCCGCGTTCCTCGAAAGGTTGCCGATCTTGCCCGCTGCGCCGCGGCCGGTCATGAACCCGGCACGCTTCGTCCGGAGTGAGCGCTGCTTGGAGAGCGATGCGGTGTCGAACGACATACGGGAACGCGCGGCTTCCGCCGTTCCCACAACAGCGCTTCCCTGTGGGAGCGGTGGAAGCCGCGATGCTCTTGGGGCTGAGTGTGCGGCCGACACTTCCGGGCGCTGTTTGCACCGCTCAGGCGCTGTCGACGAGCACGACCTCGGCGTCTTCGAGTGCGGTCACGTTGAAAGCGTCGACATCGCGGATTGCCGCGCCGTCGCGTGCGTCGAGGCGCACACCGTCGATTTCAACAGGGCCTTTCGCCGACACGAGATAGGCGTGACGTCCCGCTCCGAGTTCATAGCGCGTCGATTCGCCGGCCTTGAGCGTAGCGCCGAGCACGCGCGCGTCGGTGCGGATCGGCAATGCGTCGCCGTCGCCGGCGATGCCGCTGGCGAGCGCGACGAAACGCCCGGAACGGTCACCCTTCGGGAACGGTCGGGCGCCCCACGACGGCGCGCCGCCGCGCTGCGTCGGCACGATCCAGATCTGGAAGATGCGCGTCGTTTCGTTCTCGACGTTGTATTCGGCGTGCTGGATGCCGGTGCCCGCGCTCATCACCTGCACGTCGCCGGCCTCGGTGCGGCCCTGGTTGCCGAGGCTGTCCTTGTGGGTGATCGCGCCGTCGCGCACGTAGGTGATGATTTCCATGTCCGCATGCGGATGCGGCGGAAAACCCGACTGCGCGGCGATCTCGTCGTCGTTCCAGACGCGCAGGTTGCCCCAGTGCATGCGCGCGGGGTCGTGATATCCGGCGAACGAGAAGTGGTGCTTCGCCTTGAGCCAGCCGTGGTCGGCACCGCCGAGCTGGTTGAATGGCCTGCGTTCGATCATGGTCGTCTCCGTCGTGCCCGCGTCGGGCACTGCTGTGTCCCAAGGTAGGGTGCGCGCGGCGCCGGCACCAGTCGCCGCGGCGACGACGCACTGTTCGCATGGGCGCACACCGGACGATCGGCGCAGCGGGAAGCACGAGTCCACTGTGGGAGCGGCGGAAGCCGCGATGCTCTGCGACCTTCAGTCCTCAACGCTCAAGGGCATCGCGGCTTCCGCCGCTCCCACAGGGTGGCTTCAGCTGCGCAGGCCGATGCCGCGTTCGAGCAAGCCCAGCGCGACCACGGCGAGCACGACCGCGAAGCCGACCATCACCACGTAGGCGATCGTCATCGAGATGTCGCTGATGCCGAGCAGCCCGTAGCGGAACGCATTGACCATGTACAGGATCGGGTTGGCATGGCTGAGTTCGCGCCATGGCGAACCAAGCTGGTTGACCGAATAGAACACGCCGCCGAGGTAGGTCAGCGGGGTCAGCACGAAGGTTGGGACCAGCGCGATGTCGTCGAACTTCTTCGCGTACACCGCGTTGACGAAACCGGCGAGTGAAAACACCACCGAGGTCAGCAGCACGGTCGAGAACGTCACCAGCGGGTGGTACAGGTGGATGCGCGTGAAGAACAGCGAGATCAACAACACGATCGCCGCGACCATCAGGCCGCGCAGCACCGCGCCGGCGACGTAGCCGGCCAGGATCACCCAGCCCGGCATTGGTGACGCAAGCATTTCCTCGACGTGGCGGCCGAACTTGGCGCCGAAGAACGACGAGGAGATGTTGCCGTAACTGTTGGTGATCACCGCCATCATGATCAAGCCGGGCACGATGTAGTCGATGTAGCCGATGCCGGGCACGATCTCGCCGATGCGGCTGCCAACCATGCGTCCGAAGATGACGAAGTACAGGGTCATCGTGATCGCCGACGGCAGCAGGGTCTGCATCCAGATGCGCAGGATGCGCACGACCTCGCGTCGCGTGATGGTCGCGAACGCGACCAGGTTCGGGCGGGCGGCGACGCCGTTCATGCGGCCACCTTCGCGGCATCGGTCGTGCCGGTCTCGACCAGGCGCACGAACAGTTCCTCGAGCCGGTTCGCCTTGTTGCGCATCGAGCGCACCGCGATGCCATGTGCGGTCAGCGCGGCGAACATCGAATTGAGGTCGTGCTCGCGCGACATCTCCGCTTCGAGCGTGACGTCGTCGATGCGCGTGAAGCGCACGCCGGGTACGTCCGGCAGCGCGTCGACCGGCCGTTCGAGGTCGAGCACGAAGGTCTCGACGTCGAGCCGCGACAGCAGCGCCTTCATGGTCGTGTTCTCGATGATCCGGCCCTTGTCGATGATCGCGATGTTGCGGCAGAGCTGCTCGGCTTCCTCGAGGTAGTGCGTGGTCAGGATAACGGTGGTGCCGGCCGCGTTGATCGCGCTGATGAACTTCCACATCGAGCGGCGGATCTCGATGTCGACGCCGGCAGTCGGTTCGTCGAGGATCAGCAGCCGCGGCTCGCTCATCATTGCGCGGGCGATCATCAGGCGCCGCTTCATGCCGCCGGAGAGAGCGCGCGCGACGCCGAACGCCTTGTCCCACAGTTGCAGCTGTTTGAGGTATTTCTCGGCGCGTCGCGCCGCTTCCGCGCGCGGAATGCCGTAGAAGCCGGCCTGGTTCACGCAGATGTCGAACGGCTTCTCGAACATGTTGAAGTTGATCTCCTGCGGCACCAGGCCGATCAGGCGCATCGCGGCGCTGCGCTGCTCGCGAATCGACACGCCGAAGATGCGCGCGTCGCCGCTGCTCGCGTTGACCAGCGAGGAGAGGATGCCGATCAGGGTCGACTTGCCGGCGCCGTTCGGGCCGAGCAGGGCGAAGAAATCGCCGGGCTGGACACTCAGCGAGATGCCCTTGAGCGCCTCGACGCCGTTCGCGTAGGTCTTCTTGAGCTCGACGACATCGAGCGCGGGGATCGTGGTCATGGGGGCCTTGTTTTCCCGCTGTCAGGGTCGTCGCGCGGCTGCCTGCTAGTATAGCGGGCCGTTTTGCCGCCCCTACCTGCTGCCTCGATGGAACATTTCAAGCTCCGCCTCGCCGCCAGCCACATGCTCGCTCCCTCGGTCCGCCACCTCGCGTTCGAGCGCGACGACGGCGCGCCGTTCGCATTCGTGCCGGGCCAGTTCATCCAGATCCATTTCCACTACGCCGACGGCAAGCCGACCAAGCGCAGCTACTCGGTCGGCACCGTCGGCGACGGCAGCAGTCCGGTGCAGCGCATCGAGATCGCCGTGTCGTATGTCGACGGCGGCGCGGCGACCGAACTGCTGTCCAGGCTCGACGAGGGCGGCACGATCGATGCGAGCGGTCCGTACGGGCGCTTCTGCCTGATGGATGCCGACACCAATGCGCGTTATCTGCTGGTCGCGACCGGCACCGGCGTCACGCCTTACCGCGCGATGCTGCCGCAGATCCGCAAACTGACGCAGTCACGCGGCTGCACGTTCGCGCTCGTCTACGGCGCGCGCAACGAAACCGAGCTGCTCTACGGCGAGGAATTCGAGGCGTTCGCGCGTGAAGTCCCCGGCTTCACGTTCCACCCCTGCCTCAGCCGCACGCCGCGCGCGGTGCCGCGTCCGCACGATCGCCACGGCCGCGCGCAGGTCGCGCTCGGCGAACTCGGCCCGAATGCGGCGAGCGACATCGCGTACCTGTGCGGCAACCCGAACATGGTCGACGAGGCGTTCGCGCAGCTGAAGGAGGCCGGCTTGCCGGTGCCGCATATCCGCCGCGAGAAATACGTTTCCTCGCGCTGAGCCTCGGTCGGGCTTTCGGATCCGCGCGCGTCCGCGCGAATACTCGTCAAGGTCAATGCGCGCGCAGCGCCCGTTTCCCGGCGATCGTATCGAACCCGTTGGCGAAGAGGACGTCGCTGCCGAGCGATCCCGGCGGGAAGCGCGGGTCGAACAGGCAGATCGCCCCCGGCGCGGGAATTGGCTGAGCGCCGCCGCAGCGCGCCGCCGCACCGCGGGCGTTCGCCGGATCCTGCACGCCCACCGTCGCGTGCGCACCGGCGGAAGGATCGAGCGAGCGATACTGCAGCGCGATCTCCCAGCTCGTGTGGTAGAGCACGGCCTGCATCGCGAGACCGCCTGCGGCCGGCGTGCCCCAGCCGTCCCAGTCGACGACCGTGCACGCTTCCAGAGCACCGGAATCGCTCGCGCGCGGACATTGCGCGAAGTACTGCGTACGCATGTCGCCGCTGCCGATGTCGCCGCTGAGGTCGTCGTGGTAGACGTAGATGCGCGCCTGCGCGGCCGGACCGTTCACGCCGATCGCCGGCAGCGGGCAGGCGCTGCGGTAGTCGGCGCCGTTCTCGCTCGCGACGCTGCCCGCTGCAGCGAGATAGCCATTGCTTGAAGCGACCAGCGTGCCGAGCGGGATGCCGAACAGCTCGAACGGTGCTGCCAGCGGAACCACCGCGGCGCCTTCGTCGCGGGCGCTGTAGTCGCCGCTCGCCGCGGTCAACGCCAGCGGTGCGGAGGCGCCGATGTCGATCGCCTGCATCGGGCATTGCGCGCCGAGCGAATCGTGGAAGGTGTAACCGTACGGGTCGACGCCGGTCGATGGCGTGCGCTGTGCCAGCGCGACGGAGCCGACGAACGCGAACGCAACGGGCAGCAGACGGAGGGCGCAAGCAGACCTGTTCATGATCGTTCTCACTGGCCGCGGGCCTGGAAGAGTTCGGGATTGGTGTCGGCGTTGGTATCGAGGAAATCGAAGTCCGAGTAGAACGTCACGACAGGAACGGCCGCATCCAGTCCGATCCGCGCGCCGGTGATCAGCTGCGGGCTGCCGAACAGCGAAGCGAAGCCCTGGCCGACCGGCGTCAGCGTCGCGGTGGTGCCGCTGATCGTCGCGTAGCCGACCTCGGCGAAATTGGTGTTGATGTCGAGGCGCTCGTAGGCGAGGCGCGCGCTCGTGGTGTTTCCCGATGCGTACACGTCGAGGAACAGGTTGCTGGTCGCGGTCGTCGTCAACTGCGCATTGGTGCCGGAACCGTTGGTGTCGTAGCGCCAGATTTCCGAATGGCCGGTGCCGGTGTCGAAGCGCAGGTGGAACAGGTAGCGTCCGCTCGTGTCGAGACTGGGGCTGACCGCCAGCACGGTGGCGGCGCCGGGTACCTGCTTGAACGATGCCGTTCCGGTCAAGGTGGTGTCGTGGCGGAACACGAGGCGGTTGCCGGCACTGTTGTTGCCGCCGCCGAGCGGGTTGCAGGTGGAGTCGAACGCGAGGTACTGACCGTTGCCGCTGCGGTTCATGCGCGGATTGTTCGCGGTGCACGTGCCGGCGTCGGTGAGCGGAGCCTTCACCGTCCAGGTCGAACCGGCCAGCGTCGCATAGACGATGCGCTTGACGCCGTTCGCGGCGCCGGTGAGCGCTGCGCACTCCGATTCCCACGCGATGCGCGATCCGTCGGTGCTGATCGAAGGATTCACGTTGTCGAGCGCGTACTGCCCGCCGCTGTCGCAATTGCTGGTCGCGGTCACGCTCGAGAGGGTGCCGGTGGAACGGTCGTAGCGGTAGATCTGCGCACTCGCGCTGCTGCTCAGGCGGGCCGAGATCGCCACGTAGCGGCCTTTGAACGTGGCGTCGGTCGCGCCGGACAGCGCCACGCTGTCGACGCTGCCGGTCGCGTCGACGATCAGCGACGTCGCGCGCGCGAACGCCGAACCGTTCCACAGGTACACCTGGGTGAGCAGGTTCGGATTGTCGCCGGTGAGATTCGCTTCGGAAATGAATGCGGCATTCGTGCCGGTGTCGTCGACCGACGGTTTGCTGTTGGTGACCGGTCGCACGATGATCGTGCCGTTCTTCAGCGTCACGTCCTGCCCGCCGGTATTGGTCAGCTGGCGCACCGCGTCGGTGATCGTCGCGTCGCAGGCACTGCCGACGCGCACGTTGTCGAGCAGCAGGGCCGAGTCGAAGCCGTTGTCGTTCTGGTCGAGTACGGCGTAGCGCAACGTGACATTGCTGCCCGCAGCCAGCGCGGAAGGCAGCGGCACGCATACGTGCTGCCATGCACCCATGCCGAAGCGCAGCACGGTGCCGGTGACGGCGGCAGGACCGCTCACGGTCCAGTCGCGCTGGGTCAGGCCGGTGCAGGGCGCGTTCGGGAAATTCGAGTAGCTGCTGCTGTTCGCCTTGCACGAGCTGCCGGACCAGATGCGCGTGCCGTTCGCCTGCAGATCGAACAGGTCGTCGAAATTGTCGCCCTGGTCCTGCTCGCTGCTCGGGTAGTTCCAGTCGAAGCTGACGACGCCCGGCGCCGCGGGCAGCACGAACGTCTGGCTGAGCGTGGCGAGGTCGTAGTCGGAGGTGGTGTTGCCGTCGTAGAGCTGCGCCGCGCCATTGCGGTTGCCCGGGCCGCTCGAGACGATCGCGAACCAGTTCGTCGCCGGTTCGCCCGGCGGCTGCGGCACCACGGTGCCCGCCGGCAGGGTCGCGATGTTGCTCGCGCGGATTGCCGCGGCTGCATTGGTTCCCCCCGTGGTCCAGCCGCCAAGCGTGCCCGTTTCGAAATTGCCGTTGACGAGGACCTGGGCCTGGACCGCCGTGCTGCCGGCGAGCGCCGCGAAGGCGAACAATGCGAGGGTGCGTGGAGTATTCATGGCGACGGACCTTGCTCCTGATGGCCTGCGATCAGGTCCTGTCCGAACAGGAAGCGATCGCGCAACGTGAATGTGCGCGTGACCGGCATGGCGGCCACCATGCTGGAAACCCGGTAGGAAGCGGGCGGCAGGCCGTCGACGCGATAGTAGCCCCAGCCGTCCGTGTGGGTTTCAGCAAGAACCTTGCCGGTCGCATCGGCGACGGCAACCGGCGCATTCGCGCACGGACGCCCCGCCGCGTCGGCCACGCGGCCGGCGATGCCGAGGCTCAGGCTCACCGGGAAATCGATGCGCGTTACCGCGCCTGCCTTGACCTCGACGCGGCGCGCGCGATTGCTCGGCTGGTACTCGAGCGGGAGTTTTTCCGTGTCCAGCTCCAGCGTGTAGATGCCGGGTGCGAGGTCGGCCAGGTAGAAGCGGCCGTTCGCGTCCACTTCGCCACGGATGTGGCCATCGACGAGGATGCCGGTGCCGGCCACGCGTGCCGCATCGAATGCGCCGCCGGGGATGGCGATGCGGCCGGAGATTCCGCCGACGTTGAGCAGTTCCGGTCGAAACGACCCGCGCGCGATGCCTGATGGCGTGATCGCGAAATCGGCGACGAGGGCGAGGGTCAGCACCGCGCCAGGATCGGGTTGCGTGTTGCGCATGAGCGGATCGTCCAGATATTGCGCGTGCAACGACAGACCCGGGTAGATCTCGCCGGCGGCATCGAGCAGAAAACCCGTACGCCCTTTGCCGGCGAGCAGTCCTGCCGACCAGCCGATGCGACGGCCGCCGATTCCCCAGCCGTCGGCAACGAGCGCCGAACGATGGCCGAGCTTGCTGTCTTCGGTGAGCATCGCGCGAATGCCGTAGCCGCGCGCGTAGCGGTGTTCGACCTCGAGATCGGTGCGCGGGTTGTAACGCGTCACCGCGACACGCCAGTCCGGTCGCGGCGCCCAGTTGGCGTAAAAGGTGTAGTGGCCGTCGAAATCGGGTCGCGCGCTGACTCCGATGTTCGGATTCGGTTGCCACGCCACCGCCGGCTTCACGAAATCGACCGGCGCGGTGGACGAATCGCGATAGTGCCGGCCGACCAGCGACGCGCGCAGGCTCGAGCCGAATGCCCATCCGGCTTCGGCGTTGTAGTCCTCGCGGGGCGCCGAATCCGCGGTCAGGAAGCCGGCGTCGAAGTGCTGGAAATTCGCACGCCAGAATGCGTGGCCGCGCGCGCCGTCGCCAAATACCTGCCAGGCATTGCCGTCTTCTCCCTGCGCGGCGAACGCGGCCCACGTGCCGAATCCCGGCAGAGCCGTAGCCGCACCTGCCATCGCATTGCGGTGATCGCCGACGGCCTGCAGTGCCACGAGGGCCGTGAAGTTGTTGGTGATGCCCTGCCGCCACTGGTAGAAACCGGCCGGCTGGCTTGCTTCGGTCGAATTCGGATCGAGCGGATTGGCGGTGCTGCCGAGCCCCGCCTGCTGCAGCCAGGTGCCGGCCGGCAGCATCTGGTCTGCCGCCTGCGCGTTGACTTCCTCGACGCGCAGCGGCACGTCGGGATGGCCGCGTTCGTACACCGCGATCTCCAGCTGGCCGCTCAGCACCTGGTCGGTGAACTCGTAGCTGCCGTCGAGCCGGATGGTCGTACGCGCGATGACCTGTCCGCTGCGGCGCAGCTCGGCGATGCCGCCAGGCGGACCCTTGCCGCGCACGCTCCGTGGCGCGTCGAAGCGGCTCGCCGCGAGTTCGCCGTAGCCGAGCGTGGGACCGAACGCGATCGAAGGACGATTGCTCGCCGCGAGCTGCGCACCGGTCAGGTAGAACGTCGGCAGCAGTGAGTTGAGGCTGACGATCTGGCGGCCGAGCAGCCAGCGACGGTCACCCGAGCCGGTCACCCAGGACCACGTGTCGAAGCGGCGGGTCTGCTCCAGGTCGTCGTTGTAGCGGGCGCGCCAATAGCCCGATCCGAGCGCGCCGCCGAGGTCGGTGGTCATGAACGCATGGTGGTCGTTGTCGTCGCGCGTGAAATCGATTTCGCTGCGCACCTGGGAAACGCTGGCGAAGGGGGCGCGGATGTCGGCGGCGGCGACCGGTGCGCCGTTGGCGGCCTCGCGTTGCTTCGCCTCGGGCAGGTTCCAACTCGTGTCGATGCGCAGGGCGTATTCGGATGCATCGAAGCGCACGTCGCTCGCGAATGCCTTCGACAGCGTGGCCGTGTCGACGTAGATGTAACCCTGCACTTCGTGCAGGTTCGCCGGCGCGAGCACGGCGGTGCCGATCGGCGTTTCGACGCGATAGCCCTCGCCGTCGTGTTCGGCCTTCAGCGACAGTGCGTTCAACAGGTATTCGAGCGCGACCAGTGCTTCGCCATCCGGCTGAACGATGATCGGGATGCCGCTGTTCAACTCGCGGCCGTTCAACTGCGCGACGGCCAGTTGCGGCGCCGCTTGCGTGCTTACGCCGCGACTCGACCCGGCTTCACCCTGGTAGGGCGACATCGGCCCGAGGGGATCGGGGCCATCCGCGACTGCCGCGATCGGCCACGCGCACAGCGTGGCGAGGACCAAGGCGTGGACTTCGAGCTGGATGCGAGCCGACGCCATCGATGCGCGCGATCGTCAGTTGCCGGCGACGGCCGTGAGGTCCGCCTGCGTGTCGATGGCGGCTTTTCCGAACTGGCCGTTGAAGGCGACCACGTAGCGCCCGGGCGGGAACGCCTTGGCGCGGAAGGTTTCCTTGACCGTGCGCGTGCTGCCGGGCAGCACGGCCGTGGCCGGAATGCGGCCACCCGCCACCGCGCCCGGGGGAAGCTTCATGTCCGGCAGATCGAGCTTCTCGATCGCGGGTACCTTGCCCTTGCCGGGAAAATCCCTGGCCGGATAGACCACGTACTGGCCGTCGAACCGGGTGGTGGCATTGCCGGTGGTGGTCACGTTGATGCGAAAGCCGGTGCGGTCGGCGGCGACTGAATTGATCGTGCCGTCATGGATCGCCGGTCCCACATGCACGTATACCGCCGCGCCGATGCGGAACCGCGCGCGCAAGGTCGCCGGCGCTTCCTTGGAAGGATCGGTCGGCGCGATTTCGTCGAAATAAACCATTACGCGATGTTCGCCCGGTGCGAGCGGCACCGCCGGTCGAATCGCCAGGCGTACGGCCTGCGACTTGCCGGCCGACAGGTCGAATTCGAGCGGATTGATGACCGTCCAGTGATCGAGCGAGGTTTCGGTGGGCGGAAGCAGGCTGACCTGGTTGTCTTCATCCAGGGTCCAGTTCGCGAGCGACACGCGCACGCGCTTGTCCTCGGTCATGTAGTTGTAGAGGCGGAACGCATGGGTCTGTGCGCCGTCGTCGAGCGGGATGTCGAGGATCTGCGGGCTGATCGCGACCTGCGCGTGCAGCGCGAACGATGCGGCCAGCGCGAGAAGCCCGAACACCCATCGGGTCAAACGGAATGGGCGAGCCATTTCAGGTACCTTCGGCAGTGATGATGAGGCGACCGGAATAGCTGCCGGCCGCGCGCAGGGTGCGCAGGTCGAACTCCAGCAACACGTCACCCTCGAGGGTCTGCGAGCGCGCATCACTGGCGACGATCCGCGGTGGCTGCGGAATGACACGCACGGGCAGGGACGCGCCTGGTTTCTCGTCGCTGGAGAGCGCATTGGGCCCGGCCATCGATTCGACGCGCGCGCTGACGCCGGTGCTCGCCATCGACCGCCCCTGTGGCACCTGCATGCGCCAGGCCTGATGCAAATGGCGCGTGACCGTCAACCGCACGGGCGGAACATTGATCGTGCCGGCGGAGACGAGTCTGCCGCCGATCGCGACGGCGCGGCGTGTTTCGGGCGCCAGCGGCTGGATCGCACGGTCGGCGATGTCGTCGAGGCGGATCGGGTCGAGGACGATGTTGGTGGTTGTCACGGTCAACTGCGACGTGCCGCTGCCGAACGCGAATGGCGCCGCAGGCACGCTGCCTGCGGCGGCCACCTGCGTTGCCAGCATGCCGGCCAGTGCGAGCAGCACCGGCCGGGCATGGACTGCGCATGCGTGCATGGCGGTCGTCGCCTGCACGATCAGGTCGCGGTGACCGCGATCGTGTACTGCTGCGCGCCTGCGCCGGTGTAGGTGCCGGTCTTGGTCGCATTGGTCAGGTTCAGCGACAGGATCACGCTGCCCGAGATCGGATTGGCCAGACCGGGGTCGGCGAACGCCGGGGTCGAGGCCGGGCTCGCGACGAGGGCGGGTGCCGCAACGCCGGTACCGACGCCGATCAGCGGGTTCAGCACGATCGTGCCGCCGGCGGGATTGGTCAGGGTCGTGTTGGTACCGAGCGTTGCCGTGACGACGGTCGTCGCGTTGGCGCCGCCGATCGCGCGCACTGCCCACACATTGGTCAGCAGCAGCGGCATCGCCGCCGGTGTGCCACCCGGAGCCGGCGTGGTCGCGATCGCGAACGGCGCGGTCAGCGTGCCGGCGGCGTAGGTTGCGGTGACCGACTGCGCGGTGGCGTCGCCGCAATTGTAGGTACCTGCCGGACCGCCGGCCACGCACGGCGGGGCGACGGAGGCAGCGAGGGTCGAGGCGTCGACCGTGACGTTCAGCGTCGCGTCGTAGTAGAGGATCGTGATGCCGCTGGTGATCGCAACGCTGACGGCGACATCGCCGGTCGCGGCCATCGAGGCGTGGGGGGCAGCGATCGCGCCGCCCATGATCAGCGCGAGGGCGCCGGCGAGTTTGATATTCACTTTTCAGTTCTCCAGGAATGTCCGATTGGACGACGTACCCGCATCAGGCGAAATCGAGGCCGGTGGGCTTCGTCGACGAGCGCAGGCTGCATGGGCCGAAAGCAAAGCCCGTGCCAAATGAGAACCACGTCACATTTGAGGCAACTAGTGACAAGCGCCGCCGGCGTCGCCCGCGTTTGTCGAAACATTGCAGGTCCGAGCGCGGCGATTGGCGTTCCAGCCCAATTTCCGCGGGCAGGATGTCCGTGCACGCGCACTTGGCGTTGTCAAGGACGCTTGACATCACCACGGCCCCAGCCGACAATGCCTGTCAAGTAGACTTTACAGGCGCGGGTGATGTGGCGGGAATTCTTCTGTGCCGGCACGAACCGGCGCTATTGGTGGTCGTCCGCGGCGCTGATGGTGGTCTACGTCGGCGCGATCCTGTTCAGCGTGAAGTTCGGCAAGACCATCTCGGCGCCGTTGCCGCATATCGCGGTGGCGCTTGCGCCGGTGCCGCCGGTGATCGGGTTCGTCGCGCTCGAATTCGCGCGCATCCGCGCCACCGATGAGCTGCGCCAGCGCATCGAGCTGGAAGCAGCGACGCTGGCGCTGGCACTCGGCATTCCGCTGCTGCTCGCGCTCGGCTTGCTCGACGACGCCGGCATCGCCCACCCTGGTGCGCTGACGGCGCCGTTGCTGTTGGTCGTCGTCTACGTGCTGGCGCAGCTGTGGGCGCACTGGCGTTATCGATGAACAATCGCGTGCGCGAGTTGCGTGAAGGCAAAAGTTGGTCGCAGGGCGAACTCGCCGAGCGGCTCGGCGTCTCGCGGCAAACCGTCAACGCGATCGAAACCGGCAAGTACGATCCGAGCCTCCCGCTCGCATTCCGAATCGCAAAACTGTTCAGAAAACCAATCGAAGACCTGTTCGATCCCGGAGAGTGAAGATGGACAAGCGCACGCAGTTCCGCCTCGTGCTCGTGTTGGCGACGGCGGCTGCCCTGGGATTCGCCTATCTGCGCAAAGCGCAGGTCGAAAGCGCGTCCGAGCCCCCGACGAGCGCGTCCGCACCCACGCGCGCGACCGATGGCAGTCTTCATTACGGCGCGCTCGTGTTCAAACCATGCGAACTGGCCGCGCCGCAAACCGGCGCGACAACCTCGGCCTACTGCGCACCGTTCCGGGTCCCTGAAAACTGGGACGCGCCGGATGGCCGCAGCATCGATCTCAAACTCGCCCTGCTCGCCAGTACCGCGGCAGCGCCGCCTGCCGATCCCGTCGTGCTCATCGCTGGTGGCCCGGGCCAGGCCGCCACCGAAGCCTGGCCGCAGCAGGCAGCCGCGTTCGCGCCAATGCGCGACAAGCGCAACCTGATCCTGCTCGACCAGCGCGGCACCGGCGGCTCGAATGCGCTGACCTGCGCGCGCAGCGAGGACGAGTCGGACTGGGCCAACGATCCCGAGCGCGTGCGTGCGCAGACCAGGGCCTGCCTCGAGAAGGTTTCCGCACACGCCGATCCCCGCTTCTACACGACGACGATGGCGCTGCGCGATCTCGAAGCCCTGCGCGCCGCGCTCGGCAAGCCGCGCTTCAACCTTGTCGGTACGTCCTACGGTACGCGCGTTGCGCAGCAATACGCCAAGACCTACCCCGATGCCGTGCGCAGCGTGATCCTCGACAGCGCCGTGCCGAACGACAACGCACTCGGCTCCGACTTCGCCGTCAACCTCGACGCTGCACTCAAGGCGCAGTTCGCGGTCTGCGCTGCCGACGCGACCTGCGCGAAGGCGTTCGGCGCGCCGTGGGCCAACCTCGAAAAACTGCGTGCCCGTCTGCGCGACAAACCGGTCGAAGTCAGCTATCGCGACCCGGTCGACAACGCGCAAAAGACGATGCGCGTGGACGCCGGCATGCTTGCCGCGCTCGCGCGCATGTACGCCTACATGCCCGAAACCGGCGCGCTGCTGCCACTGGCGATCTCGCGCGCCGTTGCCGGCGACTACGCGCCTCTCGCCGGGCAGGCGAAGATGCTCGGTCAGCAGATGAAGAGCCTGGCCGACAACGCGATGCAGCTGTCGGTGATCTGCAGCGAAGACGCCGATCGTCTCGTGCCGAACCCGGCAGATGCGGACACGCTGCTCGGTGCGCATTTCGTCGATGTGCTGAAGGCGCAATGCGCGATCTGGCCACACGGGGCGCGCCCGGCCGACTTCAATGCTCCGCTCACGGGTGACCTGCCGGTGCTCATCCTCGGCGGCGAGTTCGATCCGGTCACACCTCCGCGCTATGCCGAAGCGATCGCGAAGACGCTGCCCAGGGGCCGCGTGCTCATCGCCAAGGGCCAGGGCCACAGCGTGCTCGGCCGCGGCTGCTTGCCGAAGCTTGCGGCGCGCTTCGTCGAGACGCGCGACGCGCTCGCGCTCGACGCCGCTTGCGTCGGGAATTTCTCGCCGATCCCGGCGTTCATCGACTTCAGCGGAGCCGCGCCATGATCGAGGTCACCGACCTGCACAAGCAATTCGGCAGCGTGCGCGCCGTCGACAACGTCTCCTTCACCGCGCGCGACGGCGAAATCACCGGCCTGCTCGGCCCCAACGGTGCCGGCAAGACGACCACGCTGCGCATGCTCTACACGCTCATGCGTCCCGACCGCGGCAGCGTGCGCGTGGACGGTATCGATGCAGCCGCGGATCCGCTCGCAGTACGTCGGCGCCTCGGCGTGCTGCCGGATGCGCGCGGCCTGTACAAGCGCCTGTCGGCGCGCGAGAACATCGACTACTTTGGCCGCCTGCAGGGCCTCGACGCGGCCACCCGCGCCCGACGCATCGCGCAATTGTCCGATGCGCTCGACATGCGCGACATCCTCGAACGCCGCACCGAGGGCTTTTCGCAGGGCCAGCGCGTCAAGACCGCGATCGCGCGCGCACTCGTCCACGAGCCGAAGAACATCATCCTCGACGAACCGACCAACGGCCTCGACGTGATGGCGACGCGCGCCATGCGTGCCTTCATGCAGAAACTCAAGGCAGAGGGGCATTGCGTGCTGTTCTCCAGCCACATCATGCAGGAGGTCGGCGCGCTGTGCGACCGCATCGTGGTGATCGCGCGTGGCCGCGTCGTGGCCGACGAATCACCCGAAGCGCTGCGTGCGCAGACCGGCGCGGCGACCCTGGAGGACGCGTTCGTGAAGATCATCGGCTCGGAAGAAGGACTCGCCGCATGAGTGCTGGTCGTGCCTTCAAGCCCTCCCTGGGAAAAACGCGAGTTCCGTCATGAAAGCGACCCTCATCGTGTTCTGGAAGGAAGTGCGCGAAAACCTGCGCGACCGCCGCACCGTGATCAACACGTTGGTGACCGGGCCGCTGATGGCGCCGCTGATGTTTGCGTTGATCATCAACGCGTCGATCTCGCGCGAGCTGGCCAAGGCCGAACAGCCGCTGCCGGTGCCGGTCGTCGGCGCCGCGCATGCGCCGAATCTGATTGCCGCGCTGCGCCGCTCTGGCGTCGAGATCAAGAACGCGCCGGCCGACCCCGAGCGCGCCGTGCGCGAGCAGGACGTCGACCTCGTGCTGCGCATTCCGGACGACTATGCGAAGTCGTGGTCGGCCGGCGAACCGGCGCAGGTCGAGATCGTCTACGATGAATCGCAGCGTGACGCGCAAGGCCCGGTCGCGCGCCTGCGCGGCATGCTGAACGCGTACTCGCAGGCGAATGGCGCCTTGCGTCTCGTCGCGCGTGGCGTCTCGCCGAACGTGGTGCGCCCCGTCGTCGTCGCCGAGCGCGACCAGTCCACCGCGCAGGCGCGCGGTGGCGGCCTGTTCGGCATGCTGCCTTACTTCTTCATTCTCGGCGTGTTCATCGGCGGCATGGCGCTCGCGATCGACACCACGGCCGGCGAGCGCGAGCGGCAATCGCTGGAACCGCTGCTGGTCAATCCGGTGCGGCGGGGCGCGCTGCTCGCCGGCAAGCTCGGCGCGACGAGCGCATTCGCGTTCACTTCGCTGGTGCTCGGCATCGTCGCGTTCTCGATCGCCGGACAGTTCCTGCCGACCGACAAGCTCGGCATCAGCCTGCAGCTCGGCGTGCATTTCGCGCTGTCCACGCTGCTCGTGATGCTGCCGCTGGTGGTTCTTCTCGGCTGCCTGCAGACGCTCGCCGCGGCGTTCGCGAAGAGCTTCCGCGAGGCGCAGACCTATCTTTCGCTGCTCATGTTCGTGCCCGCGGTGCCGACCATGCTGATGTCGCTGTACCCGGTGAAGACGCAGGACTGGATGTACGCGGTACCGTTGATGGGACAGCACGTGACGATCCTGCGCCTGCTGCGCGGTGATTCGATCCTGCCGTCGCAGTTCGCGATGTGCATCGCCGCCACGACCGTCGCAGCGATCGTGGCCGCGCTGGTCACGGCCTGGGTGTACCGCAGCGAGCGGCTCGCGATCTCCGCCTGAGAGGGCATGCAAACCCGCACCTGGTACAACCAGGCGACCATCGATGCCGGTAACCGCGGCCGCTGTAACCGCCACCGGTGCCACCGTGCCGTTCACGATCGACGGAGTCCTTGTCGCAGACCTCTCCCCCAAGGAGGTGTACGGCGCTTTCGAGTCAGAACAACTCGCCCTGCGGGGACGCCGCGCGTGGCGGCGTGAAGCGGGTCGTGTCCAACCCGAGTTCGCGCACCGAGTTGATGCCGTGGCGGCGGCAGGCGAGGCGGAAGCGCTGGCGGATCAGTTCGGCGAACTCGCCCTCGCCGCGCATGCGCGCACCGAAACGCGCGTCGTTGTCCTTTCCGCCGCGCATCTGGCGGATCAGGCTCATCACGTGCTCGGCGCGCTCGGGCACGTTCAGCGCGAGCCATTCCTTGAACAGGTCCTTGAGTTCGTACGGCAGGCGCAGCACGGTGTAGCCCGCATGCGTGGCGCCGGCGCCGGCGGCTCGTTCGAGGATCTGCTCGATCCAGCGGTCGGTCACCATCGGGATGATCGGCGCGACCATCACGCCGCAGGGCACGCCCGCGGCATTCAGCGCGGCGACCGCTTCGAGACGGCGGTGCGGCGCGCTCGCGCGCGATTCGAGCGTGCTCGACAGGCGGTTGTCGAGCGAGGTCACCGAAACGAAGGCATGAACCAGCTGTGCCTTCGCCATCGGCACGAGCAGGTCGAGGTCGCGCTCGATCAGCGCGTTCTTCGTGATGATCGTGCACGGATGGTTGTGCTCGGCCAGCACTTCGAGGATCGAGCGCGTGATGCGGTAACGCCTTTCGATCGGCTGGTACGGATCGGTGTTCGCGCCGAGGTTGATCGGCGAGCAGACATAGCCGCGCTTGCCGAGCTCCGTGCGCAGCAATTCGGCCGCATTCGTCTTCGCGAACAGTTTCGTCTCGAAGTCGATTCCGGCGGAGAGATTGAGATATGCATGCGACGGTCGCGCGTAACAGTAGACGCAACCGTGCTCGCAGCCGCGATACGGATTGATCGACTGCTCGAAGCGGATGTCGGGCGAATCGTTGCGGCTGATGATCGTGCGTGCGCGTTCTTCGGTCACCTGCGTGGCGGGTCGCGACGCCGGCTCGCCGTCGTGATGCCAGCCATCGTCCTCGCGTGTTTTCGCCAGCGATTCGAAGCGGCCTTCGGGATTGGACGCGGCGCCGCGGCCCTTGATCCGCGCAGGCGCGTCGAGGCGAAGCGGATCGGGTGGCGGCGCAGTCGATTTCATCGCGGCATTGTGCGCCGCTGCGTCTCAATCGGCGCGACCGCGGGTGGGACGGCGGCCGGTGCACAATATCCGCAACGCACCGGTGCGATCATGCGGCCGGGGATCTTCGGGGGGATGTGTCATGCGCGGGCGGATTGCGATGGCGGCGGCGCTGATGGCGTTCGGCGGCGGGTTGCAGGCGCAGAGCGTCATGTTCGGCAAGCGCCTGATCGGCAAGGGCGACCAGGTGACGCTGGTGCGCGAGGCGGCGGGCATGCCCGACAAGCTCGACCGCATCGAAGGCGACGACAGCACGCCGGCGATGGAGATCTGGACCTACACGCGCGACCAGCGCGAGGTCACCGTCTGGATCGTTGCCGGCAAGGTCGTGAAGGTCGCCGAAAAGGCCTTGCCCGCGCCCGGCAGGGGTGCCACGAGCGGCGTCGCGACGGGCTGAACCCGCCACGCGCTCGCACGGCGTGGCCTGATCACCGCGCGGCGTCACCGGCGCTGTCGAATCCCGATCCTGCGAGCCTGCCCTGCTTGCCGAGATCGGTCGGCTCCTCGCTGAGCATGCCGCGCGCGAAATCGAGCGCGCGCGCCACGAAGTTGCCGGCCGCTTCCCAATAGGCCGCATCGCGCACGCGGACCCGCAGCACCACCAGATTCGGATCGTCCTTCCCGTCCGGAAAGAAGATCTTCTGCGGCATCGACCAGAGTTCCTCGATCGTGGCCCGGTCGCGATCGACGCGAGCCCTGCCGCGCACCGAAACAAAGCGTTGCGCGTGCGGATCGGCGTAGGCGAGGTTGACGTCGGCATCGTCGGCGACCTCGTCGATCTTGCGGCTGTCCGCCGCGGTGAAGAACACCAGTTCGCCATTGCCGTCGAACGCGAGCGTCTGCAGGGGTCGGCTCACCATCGACCCGTCCGCGGCGTGGGTCGTCAGCATCGCGGTTTCGATGCCGTCGAGGAGTTCGCCCAGTCTGCGCAGATCTTCAGTGGCCTGGATCGCGATCTTCATCGGAGAGCTCCATCGAAACGGAGTGCCACCCTTTCACCCGCGGCGTTAACGCATGCTGAAACCGCCGCCGCGCGCGTCATCGACGACGCGTCGCGCTGCGCTCGACGTCGATGAGTGCACGCTTGCGCGGCAGTCCCCAGCGGTAGCCGCCGAGGCCGCCGTCACCGCGGAGCACGCGATGGCAAGGGACCAGCACGGCGATGCGGTTGCGCGCGCAGGCAGATGCCAGCGCGCGCGTCGCGCGCGGCGCGTCGATCGCCGCCGCGGCTTCGGCGTACGACACCACGGTGCCATATGGAATCGAACGCAGGTAGTTCCACACGCGCACCTGGAACGCGGTACCGCGCAGGTCGAGCGGCAGGTCGAGGTCGGGGGCGCGTCCCCCGAGGTGTTCGTTGAGCGCGTGCATCCACGCATCGAATGCGGACTGCGCCGCGGCGTCCATCGGTGCGAGGCGTGCGTGCGGGAACTCGCCCGCGAGCAGCGCGAGCAGGGCCTCGCGGTCTTCGCCGAATTGCAGGAAGCAGATGCCGCGATCGGTCGCGCCGATGCAGGTGAGGCCGAGCGGCGTGTTGCCGGTCGCGTGCGAAATCGCGACGCCTTCGCCACCGCTGCGGTACTCGCGCGGGGTCATGCCGAGCGAGGCCGGCGCGCGTTCGTACAGGCCGCGGCTGGAGCCGAGGCCGGCGTCGTAGATCGCATCGGTGACCGAGGCGGAGTGGCGCAACGCGTGCCGCACGCGGCGCATGCGCACGCTCTCGATGTAGTCGCCGGGGGTGATCGTCAGGTAGCGCTTGAACAGTCGATTGAGCTGGAACGCATCGCGTTTGGCCGCCCGCGCCAGCGCGGCGCCGTCGGGCAACCGGTCCGGTTCCGCTTCGACCAGCCGGCACAGTCGCAGCAGCAGTGCGATTTCCGGATCGTCCTGCCAGTGTTCGAGCGGTCGACAACGCTTGCATGGACGCAGGCCGGCCGCGGCCGCCGCAGCGGGCTCATCGAAGAAACGCACGTTGTCGCGCAGCGGGCGGCGCGCCGCGCACGACGGCCGGCAATACACGCCGGTGCTCAGCACGCCATAGACGAAGCGCCGGTCCATCGACGCGTCGCGTTGCTGTACCGCTTGCCATCTGGATTCGTCGCGCATCTCGATCTCCACCGGTTTCGATGGGGGCATCCTCGCGCCGGCGCAAGCGCCCGGCCATCCGCTTGCTGCGCGGCATATGCGGCGCAATCGGCGGATATCGCGCGATCGCGGCATCGCCCACGCTTGGCACACCCTTGGAGAGTGACGCCAATGCTGACCCTGTATGACTACCTGCCTTCGCGCAATGCCTGGAAGGTGCGCCAGCTGCTTGCCTGGCTCGACCTGCGATATCGGAGCGAGCTGGTCTCGATCTTCGAGGGCGAAGGGCAGACGCCGGAGTTCTTGCGCATCAGCCCGACCGGCACCGTCCCGGCGCTGCGCCTCGCCGATGGCCGTGCGCTGGCCGAGTCGAACGCGATCCTCGCCTTCCTCGCCGACGACACCCGCTACCTGCCGGACGAGGCCTACGCGCGCGCATACGTGCACCAGTGGCTGTCGTTCGAGCAGGAGCGCATCGAATCGACGATCGGCGCGCTGCGCCACTGGACCCTGACCGGCAAGCTCGCGCGGCGACCCCCCGAGCTGGTCGCGCTCAAGCGCGAGGCCGGCCTGCGTGCGTTGGCGATCCTCGACGCGCAACTGGCCGAGCGCGCCTTCCTCGCGGGCGACCACTGCACGATCGCCGACATTTCCGTGTTCGCCTATGCAAGCCAGGCCGCCGATGCCGACTTCGATCTCGCGCCGCATGCACGCCTGCGCGCATGGATCGGGCGCATGCGCGCGCTGCCGGGCTTTCTCGACCAAGTCCATCCGTACGCGCTCGATCCACACTCGATGCATGAGCTGCCGCGCGCAGCCCTCGAGCGAATGCCTTGAGGCGAACGGAACTCGGTGCGCTCAGAGGCGCGCGAGGCGGGCGAGCAGGCGGTCGAGCTGGTTCGCGAACGCCTGGCGGTCGCGTTGATCGAACGCGGGCGGACCGCCGGTCTGCACGCCCGCGCCGCGCAGACTGTCCAGAAAATCGCGCATCGACAATTGCTGGCGAACGTTTTCGGCGGTGTACAGCTCGCCGCGCGGGTTGATCGCGGTCACGCCATTGGCGACCACCGCGGCGGCGAGCGGGATGTCCGCGGTCACGACCAGATCGCCGGCGGCGGCGCAGTCGATGATTGCGTTATCGGCCGCGTCCAGCCCGCTGGCGACGGTTCGGGTGCTGATCAGCGGCGATCGCGGCACGGCCAGCGCCTGATTGGCGACCAGCACGAGTTCGACCCGTGCGCGCTCGGCCGCTCGATAAAGGATCTGCTTGACCGGCTTCGGGCAGGCGTCCGCGTCGACCCAGATCTTCATGCGCGTGTCCCCTGGTTTCTTCGCGTGTAGCATGAGTATGCCCCGCTCCGCGATGCGAGCGGTTCGGGCTGAGTAAAGCTTGGCTCTGCTATCCACGGCGGGCCGCGCGCACCCGGTGCGGCCGGTTCACGACCAGCGAGGTATCGACATGAAGCGAGTCGCATCGAAGAAGGCTGCGGTGAAGAAGGTTGCGAGGAAGGGCGGTGGCGCGAAAAAGCGCGCCGCGAAGAGAGTCGCGGTGAGGAAGACGGCACGCAAGACGCCAGCGGCAGCGCGCGCGCCGGCGCGTCCGGCCAGGAAGGGGGCCGGCAAGGCCGCGAAGAAAAGCGTGAAGAAGGCTGCCGCCAAAGTCGCGAAGAAGGTCGCTGCGAAGAAGGCGCCCGCCGGCAAGGTCGCGAAGAAGGCGGCCGTGAAGAAAGTCGCACCGAAACCCGTGGCCAAGAAGATTGCCGCGAAGCCGGTTCCAGAAGTCGCGCCCAAGCCGGCGCCTGCAGGCAAGCCCGCGGCACCGGTTGCGAGGGCCGCGGTCGCGCCACCACCTGTTGCGAGGCCGGCGGTGACCGGCGTGCCTTCAAGACCCGCCGCGGCGCCGAAACCGGCAATGCGAAAGCCGATGGCGGCAGCGAAGCCTGCGGCCGCGCCTGCCGCGGCGGCGACGGGTGCCGTGAGTGCCGAGCTGGCGATGCAGCACTTCCGCGAATTGCTGCGTGCGAAACAGGAACGCGTGCGCCAGGGACCGAGCTATCCCGCTCCGAATCCGTATACCGGTCGCCATGAAGCCGCCGAAGGCGACGACGGAGCGGATGAATAGCCGTACCGACCCGGTGTCCCGCCCACCGGCGGGACACTGTCTCCCGCGCCTTGTTTGCCGCCGCGCGCGTCGCCACCTCGACCCGGACCGCGTGCCACCACGGCACCGGCTTCCCAGTTCGAGGAGATTCGCATGACGCTTTCGATGTACGCGGCTTCGGTTCCCGTTTTCCTTCGTGCCCTGACCCAGTTGTCGGCGATCCTCGGCAAGGGCGCCGCGCATGCTGCGGCGAAGAAGTTCGATCCGGCCGTGCTGGTCAATGCGCGCCTCGCGCCGGACATGTTGCCGCTGTCGCGGCAGATCCAGATCGCCTGCGATCACGCGCGCGGGGCTGCGGCACGCCTCGCCGGGCAGGAACGCCCGCCGGTGCCCGACAACGAAACGACGCTCGAGGAGTTGCAGGCGCGCATCGCCGCGACGCTCGCCTACCTCCGCTCGTTCAAGCCCGAGCAGATCGACGCCAGCGAGGCGCGCGACATCAACCTGCCGCTGCGCACAGGCGAGGTCAGGACCAAGGGCGAGCCGTACCTGCTGTATTTCGCGTTGCCGAATTTCTGGTTCCACGTGACGACCGCGTACGCGATCCTGCGCCACAACGGCGTCGACATCGGCAAGACGGATTTCATCGGCGCATTGCCGGACTGAAGCAAAGGGCGCCGCGTTCCACGCGGCGCCCTGTACGTCACCGCTTCATGGCCTTCGCGGCGCTTTCGGCATTGTCGAAGTCGCTGCGCGCACGCTGCCGGGCCGCTTCGGCCTGTGCCTTGGCGGTCGACGCGCAGGCGTCCTGCTCGGCGCGCGGCAGGCCCTCGCATTTCTCCGCGGCCACCTTGTAGTCGGCGTCGGCTTGCGCGAGCGCGAGGTCGTAGCGTGCCTTCGCATCCTTCTGGTAAGCGTCCGATTTCTCGTCGTTCGCGTCTTCGCTCGCCTTGCGCTCGACCTTGTTCGCAGCGGCGCTCGCATCGTTGATCTTCTCGCCAGCATCCGCATTCGCCTCCTGCACCGTGGCGTTCGCCTTCGCCTGCGCCGCTTCGATCTGCTGACGCGCCTGGGCGGTTGCCTCATTGGCCTTCTTCTGCGCCGCGGCGACATCCTCAGCCGCCTTGGCGCGCGCCGCGGCGACGTCGCGCTGTGCTTCTTCCGGTGATTTTTCGCTGCAGGCGACCAGGCCCAGCGCGAGTGCGGTCGACAGGGTCAATACGATCCGGTTCATGGCAGTCTTCCCATTGCAATACCGCCCGAGCGGCGACCTTCGCATCATGGCGGCAGCGGCTTTACGCGCAATGAATCGATGGGCATCGTGACGCCATGCGGTTCAGGTGCGCGCAGCACGGGTGGACCGCGCACTAGAATGCGCGCATGTCCGCACTCTGGTCCCTCCTCGTCGACGCGCTCACCACGCATCTGGTGTCGCCGTTCCTCGTGCTCGTCCACCTCGACCGGCTCGCCGGTGATCCGCGCGAGATCGCCGGCGCGCTGCTGATCGCGGCGGCGCAGGTGCTGGTGATTGCCCTCGTGTTCCGGCCGCTCGAGAGCCTCGCGCCGGCCGAGGAGTGGCCCGACCGCCGCCTCACCCGCATCGACCGCACCTACACCCTGCTGATGCTGCTCGGTCTCAATCCGCTGTTCGCCTACCTGGTACTGACCCCGCTCGCGAACGCGTTCGGCGGAACCGACGCGGCCGGCGACGCCACCAGCGGCCTCGCCGCGTGGGTGCCGTGGTTCCAGCAGCACCCGCTCGCGCTGTTCCTCGTCTACTACGTGATCTACGACTTCGCCTACTACTGGATGCACCGCGTGCAGCACTGGATCCCGTGGTGGTGGGCGCTGCACAGCATGCACCACAGCCAGCGCCAGATGAGCTGCTGGACCAACGACCGCGGCAGCTACGTCGACGGTTTCCTGCAATCGATGGTGCTCGCCACGGTCGGTCTTGTCATCGGGGTCGAGCCGGAGCAGTTCGCGCTGCTCATGTTCATCGGCGAGCTGGCACAGAATTTTTCCCATGCGAACGTGCGCTTCGGCTTCGGCCGGGTGTTCGACAAGCTGTTCGTCGATCCGCGCTTCCACCGCCTGCACCACATGGTGGTCGACGCGCGCCGGCCACGACTGCACAATTGCAATTATGGTCAGGTACTTTCCGTGTGGGACGTGTTGTTCGGCACCGCGCTGTACGGCGAGCCCGCGCGCCCGACCGGCGTCGGCGACCCGGTCGTCGACGCCGACAACGGCCGCGGCGTGGTTGCGATGCAATGGGGCGCGTTCCGGCGCTTCTGGGGCGCGCTGTGGACTCCGGCCGGCTGGCGCCCGGGCGACGTGGCGTTCGGGCCCGACTACGTGCCTGTCTCCACGCGCGACATGGACCTGCATTCCTTCGAGCGCGAGCCGGACGCGGCTTGAGGCGAAGCGCGCGCGGCGTATGATGGCCGTCCGGTCCGTGCGATTCCGCGGGCCCCGGGGAGGGATGCGAAGGGATCGCGGATGATGGACGATCGCTCGAGCACGGAACTGCAACGATTGCAGGGGGAAATCCTCGAAGCGATCGCGCGCGGCGAGCCGCTCGCCGGAGTGGCCGAACACCTGTGCCGGCGCGTCGAGGCCCTCGCCCCCGACGTGCTCTGCTCGATCCTCACCGTCGATGCGCAAGGCAGGCTGCATCCGCTCGCCGCGCCGAGCCTGCCCGAATCGTATTCGCATTCGCTCGACGGCCTGCCGATCGGCCCGCTCGCCGGCTCCTGCGGCGCCGCCGCGTGGCGCGGCACCGCGGTCGAGGTCGTCGACATCGAGACCGACCCGCTGTGGACGGAATTCCGCGCGCTCGCGCTGCCGCTTGGGCTGCACGCGTGCTGGTCGAGCCCGATCAAGGCGCGCGACGGGCGCGTGGTCGGCACGTTCGCGTTCTACTACCGCAGCCGGCGCGGACCAGCCGAACTCGACCGCGAGATCGTCGCGCGCTGCGTCGACCTGTGCGCGATCGCGATCGAGCACGACGAAGTGCAGTCGCGGGTGCACCGCCTCGCGTTCCACGACCAGGTCACCGGCCTGCCGAATCGCGCCAGCTTCACCGAACACGCGACGCGCACGCTCGCGGCGCTGGGCGCAGAGCGCAGCGTAAACATCCTGTACATCGATCTCGACGACTTCAAGGCGGTCAACGACACGCTCGGCCACCGCATCGGCGACCAGTTGCTCGGCATGGTCGCGCAGCGCCTGTCCGCCTGCGTTGGGAAGGGTGTCTTCGTCGCGCGCCTCGGCGGCGACGAGTTCGCGCTGTTGCAGGTGAGCGAGGATGCCGACGCCGATGCGCGCCTGCTGGCCGGAAAGATCAAGGCCGTGCTCGACGATCCGTTCGACGTCGACGAGCAGCAGGTCACGATCGGCGCGAGCATCGGCATCGCATCGACCATCGGTGCCGATCTCGATTTCGACGAACTCGCGCGGCGCGCCGACATGGCGCTGTACGAGGCAAAGGGCGGCGGCCGCCGCACCCACCGTTTCTTCGATCCTTCGATGGACGAGATCGTGCAGCTGCGCCGCGGCCTCAAGCAGGACCTGCGCACCGCCATCGACAATGGCGCGTTCCGCCTCGTGTACCAGCCGATCGTCGCGCTCGAATCCGGCGAACTGGTCGCGGTCGAGGCGCTGCTGCGCTGGCGCCATCCCTCGCGCGGCAGCGTACCGCCGGCGGCGTTCATTCCGGTAGTCGAGGAGATGGGCCTGATCGCGCCGCTCGGCGACTGGGTGCTGCGCGAGGCATGCAGCGCGGCGGCGGCGTGGCCGCGCGAAATCAAGGTCGGCGTCAACCTGTCGCCGCTGCAACTGCGCAAACCAGGCTTCGTCCTCGACGTGGTGAGCGCGTTGAACCAGGCCGGCCTGCCGGCGCACCGCCTCGACCTGGAAGTCACCGAGAGCGCACTGCTGGCGAGTGACATCGCGACACGCACCGCGCTGAACGAGTTGCACGACCTCGGCGTGCGCCTGTCACTCGACGACTTCGGCACGGGCTATTCGTCGCTGCAACTGCTGCGCGCGTTCCCGTTCGACAAGATCAAGATCGACATGTCGTTCGTGCGCGACATCGGCATCGACGCCGATTCCGAGGCGATCATCCGCGCGGTGATCCGCCTCGCCCGCGACGTCGGCATCCGCACCGCGGCCGAGGGCGTCGAGACCGCCGCGCAATACGACTGGCTGGTGCGCCACCGCTGCACCGAAGTGCAGGGCTACCACTACAGCCGTCCGCTCGCCGAGGCGGATCTGCGCGCATTCATCGACCAGTCGGCACATCGCGCGGTGCCTGTCGTCGTCGCGCAAGGGTAGAAGCGGCGCGCCCGCGGCCGTTCGGGTAGTCCGAAGCGGGTCGGTCGCGCCAGCGGCGCTCCTGCAGCAGCCCCCGGCTCAGACCACCCCAGCGAACACATACAAGCCGATCACCGCGAACACCGCCAGCGTCTTGATCAGCGTGATCGCGAAGATGTCGCGGTACGACTCGCGATGGGTAAGTCCGGTCACCGCGAGCAGGGTGATCACCGCCCCGTTGTGCGGCAGCGTGTCCATGCCGCCGGACGCCATCGCGGCGACGCGATGCAGCACCTCCATCGGGATCCCCGCGGCGATCGCGTTCGCCTTGAACGTGTCCGCCATCGCCGCGAGCGCGATGCTCATGCCGCCGGAGGCGGAGCCGGTGATGCCGGCGAGCGCGGTCACCGAGACCGCCTCGTTGACGAGCGGATGCGGGATCGCCTGCAACGCATCGGCGACGGAGCGAAAGCCCGGCAACGCCGCGATGACCGCGCCGAAGCCGTACTCCGACGCGGTGTTCATCGACGCCAGCAACGCGCCACCGACCGCCGCGCGACTGCCGTCGGTGAACGCGCGCGTGACCGGGCGCCATGCACACGCGAGCACGCAGGCGATGCCGAGCAGCAGCGCGCCTTCGACCGCCCAGATCGCCGCAACCTTGGCGACTTCCTGCACGACCGGCTTGGCGTCGCCGACGACTGCCGGGACGAACGACTGGGTCGGACCGTACCAGCGCGGAATCGATCGTGTCAGCGCGAAGTTGGCGACCGCGACCAGCGCCAGCGGCAGCAGCGCGAGCAGCGGATGCGCGAGACGCTCGCCGGTGAACGGTGCCGGTTCGTTGCGCAGTTCGACTCCGTACCCTTCGCCGATCGCGGCCGCATGGCGCCGGCGCGATTCGAGCCAGCCGAGCCCGCAGGCAAGCACGAACAGCGAGCCGCCGACGCCGAGCCACGGCGCCGCCCAGCCGGTGGTGCCGAAGAACGTGGTCGGGATGATGTTCTGGATCTGCGGCGTGCCCGGCAGCGCGTCCATCGTGAACGTGAACGCACCGAGTGCGATCGTGCCCGGGATCAGGCGCTTGGGGATGTCGGCCTGGCGGAACAGTTCGGCCGCGAACGGGTAGACCGCGAACACGACCACGAACAGCGACACGCCGCCGTAGGTGAGCAGCGCGCACACCAGCACGATCGACAGCATCGCGCGGCGTTCGCCGACGACGCCGATCGTCGCCGCGACGATCGATTTGGAGAACCCCGAGATCTCGATCAGCTTGCCGAACACCGCGCCGAGCAGGAACACCGGGAAATAGAGTTTCAGGAAACCGACCATGCGGTCCATGAACAACCCGGTGAACATCGGCGCGACCAGCGAAGGTTCGGTCAGCAACACCGCGCCGAGCGCGGCGACCGGCGCGAACAGGATTACGCTGTGGCCGCGGTAGGCGACCCACATGAGGAACACGAGCGCAGCGAGCACGACCAGCAGGGCCATCGACCAGACTCCGGTGGCGCGGCGCCGGTGGCCACCATGGCCCGCGACGCGCTCCCTGCGGGGAGTATGCGCAGCGCGCGCCGGCGGCCCACTGTACGAAGGTACAGGTGTCGGCGTGCGCGCCCGCGGTCTAGCCTGCTCGCATCGCTTGGCCACGGGCCGGCTCGATGCTGGAGGGGAATCGATGAAACACCAGATGCTGTCCACGGCGATCGCGTGCGCGCTCGCCCTCGCGTTCCTGAATGCCCATGCAGCCGATGCGACGACTGCCGCGGCGTCATCGACGGCGGATGCGGCGACCGACGCCGCCGACGCCCAGGCCGACGACGCCAAGCCCGGTGCCGACGCCGCGACCCATCTCGAAGGCATCACGGTCACCGCGCGCAAGCGCGCCGAGACGCTGCAGGACGTGCCGATCGCGGTGACCGCGTTCACCTCCGACCGCCTCGACACGCTCAACGTGCAGGACCTGTCCGGCCTCGCCGGGCAGGTGCCGAATACGACCATTTACGCCGCGCGCGGCTCGACCAGCACGGTCACCGCCTACATCCGCGGCATCGGCCAGTCCGATCCGCTGTGGGGTGTCGATCCGGGTGTCGGCATCTATCTCGACGACGTCTACATCGCGCGTCCGCAGGGCGCCCTGCTCGACGTGTTCGACGTCGATCGCGTCGAAGTGCTGCGTGGCCCGCAGGGCACGCTGTACGGCAAGAACACGATCGGTGGCGCGATCAAGTACGTCTCGCGCAAGCTCGACAAGGACTTCGGCGGCTACGCGCAGGCAACGGTCGGAACGGACGGGCAGATGGACGCGAAGGCCGCGATCGGCGGCTCGTTCGACGATTCCGGCATGCTGCGCGCGCGCCTGGCGGTCGCCAGCCTCTCCCGCGACGGCTTCGGCGAGGATGTCTACACGCGCCAGCCGGTCAGCGACAAGCAGATCAACGCGGCGCGCTTCAACCTCGGCCTGTTTGCGACCGAGACGTTTGACGTGCAGTTCGCCTACGACTGGATGAAGGACCAGTCCGGCATGCGCGGCGCGCAGATGCTCGCCCCGAACCCGCTTGCGCCGGCCTATCCGCCGCTCGACAGCCGCTACGACATCCGCAGCGCGATGCGCAACCTCAACAATACCGACATGAAGGGCACCTCGCTGACCGCGAACTGGATGATCAGCGACGCGTGGCTGCTCAAGTACGTGTTCGCACACCGCGCCTCCGACACCGACACCGATATCGATTTCGACACCACGCCATTGCCGCTGGTCGACGTGCATGCGCTCTACAACGACGCCCAGAACAGCAACGAGCTGCAACTGAACTACGACGGCGGCGGCCGCGCGCGCGGCGTGATGGGCATCTATTCGTTCAACGGCAAGGCCGGCGGCCAGGTGCTCAACCACTTCGAGAACCCGTCGCAGGCGCCCTCGCTCACCAATCCCCTGTTCGGCGACACCCAGGGGCGCGTCTACACCAGCAGCATCGCCGCCTATGCCGACTGGACCATCGATCTTTCCGAGGCCTGGAAGCTCGATCTCGGTGCGCGCTACACCGACGAGGACAAGCACGCGATCGCGCTCAACCGCTTCTACACCGACGGCACCTACTCGACGAGCTGGGCCACCGCGGCGAACTTCGACAAGACCGTGAGCTTCAGCAACATCTCGCCGAAGGTGTCCATCGACTGGCAGGTGACGCCGGACGCGATGCTGTACGCGCTGTACTCGAAGGGCTTCAAGTCGGGCGGCTTCAACATCCGCGCCAACACCACCGCAGTGCCGCGCTCGGGCGATCCGTTCAAGGACGAGACCGTCGACAGCTTCGAGGTCGGCGGCAAGTTCACCCTGCTCGACGAGCGCATGTACCTCAACGTCGCGCTGTTCCACAACAAGTACAAGGACATCCAGTTGTCGGTGTTCACCTCGTACACGTTGCCGGATGGCACGCAGAGCTTTTTCGGCGACTTCACCAATGCCGGCAAGGGCACCATCAACGGCGCCGAGATCGAATACCAGTGGCTGCCGACCGAGCACTGGCTGATCAGCGGCAACCTCGCCTGGCTCGACGCCGGCTACGACGAGTTCTTCAATCGGGGCGTCGACATTGCCGACACGCAGCGCTTCACCAACGCGCCGCGCATGTCCGGTGGCCTCAACGTCGAATACCGCACGCCGGTTTCATTCGGGGGCAACCTCGTCGCGCGCGCCGGCTTCACCTACCAGAGCGAAGTGTGGTCGACGACCGATCTCAGCCCGGCGATCCGCCAGAAGGGCTACGGCCTGCTCAACGCCGGCGTCATCTGGAACATCGACAAGGCCTGGTCGATCGCGCTGCAGGGCACGAACCTGACCGACAAGGAATACCGCACGACCGGCTACAACATTCCCGCCTACGGCGTGTTGACCGGCTTCTACGGGCCGCCACGGCAGGTCAGCTTGACGGCGACCTGGCGATTCTGACGGAGACGACGATGAACGCGTGCGCGCTCGCGACCTTTGCCCTTGGCCTCGCCACCGGCGTGGCACACGCCGACGGGCTGCCGAAACTTGCACTCGATGCGTCGCGCACGACCGTCTCGGGCCTCTCGTCCGGCGCGTACATGGCGCACCAGGTGCACGTCGCGTATTCCGACCACATCGCCGGCGCGGCGTTGATCGCCGGTGGTCCCTACCACTGCGCGCAGGGCACCTTGCAGACGGCGCTGGCGAGCTGCATGACGCCGGCGGAAGGCAAGGCGCCGGATGTCGCCGCGCTCGCCGCGTTCGCGAAGGACGCGGCCAAGGCCGGCCGCATCGCACCGCTGGCCGGGCTTTCCGGCGACCATGTGCTGATCCTGCACGGACGCGCCGACAAGACCGTCGCCGAATCGCTGAGCACGGACACCGCTGCGCTGTATCGCGCGCTTGCCGCGGGCGCGAAGAAGCCGCTCGACCTGCGCAAGGATCTCGCCGGCGCGTACACGCACACGTTCCCGACCCTCGGCGCCGGTGCGGCCTGCGACGTGGCGACCGCGCCATTCGTCGGTCACTGCGGCTACGACGCCGCGGGCGCGATCTTCGCCGCGCTGTACGGCAGGCCGGCGCATGCGGTCGCCGCGACAGCCGCCGGCGAGCCGCGCGCGTTCGACCAGGAGGCGTACCGCATCGCCGGCGCCGATGCGCATCTCGCCGCGAAGGGCTACATCTACGTGCCGGCCGCGTGCGAGAAAGGCCGCTGTGCACTGCACGTCGCGTTCCACGGCTGCCAGCAGAACGCGGAAACCATCGACGAGGCGTTCGTGCGCGACGCCGGCTACAACCGCTGGGCCGATGCCTACGGCGTCGTCGTGCTGTATCCGCAGACGCGCGCGACGATGGCGCCACTGAACCCGAAGGGCTGCTGGGATTGGTGGGGCTACAGTGGCGAAGCCTACGACACGCGCGACGGCGCGCAACTGCGCCAGGTCGCCGCGATGGCCGCCGCGCTCGGCGCGCCGCTGCTGGATGGGCGCTGAAAGAACGCCTACGGCACGCGCGTCATGAACACGCTGTTCGGATCGTCGGCATAGTCGCCGAACGCGCCGCAGAACGCGAAACCGAAACGCTGATACAGGCCGTGCGCTGGCGCGAACGCGGCCTGCGCCCCGGTTTCGAGGCTGAGCCGGCGGTAGCCACGCGCACGCGCGGTGTCGACGATGTGCGCGAGCATCGCGCGCGCGGCGCCGCGACCGCGCAGCGCCTTCGGCGTGCGCATCGACTTGACCTCGCCGTGCGCCGGATCGAGTTCGCGCAATGCACCGCAGCCGAGCAGGGTCGCGCCGTCCCAGACAGTCCAGAAGCTGATGTCGGGCCGGCGCAGGCCGGACAGGTCGAGCGCATGCACGCTGCCCGGCGGCGATCGCGCGTGCATGTCGTCGAGGTGCTCGCGCAGCAGCGCAAGCACCTGCGGGCGGGACAGGTCGTCGCGCTCGATGCGCATCGGCGCCGTCATGCCTTCTTCACGAACTCCGACTTCAGCTTCATCGCGCCGATGCCGTCGATCCTGCAGTCGATGTCGTGGTCGCCGTCGACCAGGCGGATGTTCTTCACGCGCGTGCCGACCTTGACCACCAGCGACGAGCCCTTGACCTTGAGGTCCTTGATCACGGTCACGCTGTCGCCGTCGGCGAGCACGCTGCCGTGTGCATCCTTGACCACGCGGGCGTCGGACGCGGCCGCCTCGTCCGCGCCCGGCACCCATTCGTGCGCGCACTCGGGGCAGACGAGCTGGTGGCCGTCCTCGTAGGTGAATGTCGACGCACATCTGGGGCAGGGTGGCAGTTCGCTCATGGCGGTTTTCCTGTTCGATTGCCACGCGGACGTGCCGGCGCGACGCGGGTCGTCGATTATAGGAGACGTTGCACGCGCCGCTGCGTGCGACTCCACGGCAAGCTCCTGCCGTCGCACGAATGCTTCGATCCGCGATCGGCCTCGAACCAATCCGGTTCGCGTGGAGCGCAGCGTCCGCAGATCGCGGAGTCGAAACGCCCGCGAGCGCGCCAAAACGACCGTTCGACTTCGGCCTCGCGGGCCTGCGCTCAGGGTGAACGGAGTGCCCGATGCTGCGGCACGCATCTCGGCCCTCGGCCCGCGGCCCTCCATCGTGCTTCAATGCGCCGCAAGTCTTCCGCGCAGGCCGCGTGTCCGCCGCATGAGCTATCCGTCCATCTTCGTCGCGCTTGCCGGCCTGCTGTGGCTCGCCCTCATGTTCGCGGTCGCGCTGTACGGCGAGCGTCATCCGCGCGCGTTCGAGCGGCGCTGGCACCTCGTCTACGCGCTGTCGCTCGGCGTGCACTGCACGTCGTGGACGTTCTACGGCACGGTCACCCAGGCCGAGCGTTCCGGCTGGTGGCTGCCGCCGACGTTCGTCGGCCTGATCCTGCTGTACCTCGTCGGCGCCGGCCTGCTGGTGAGGCTCGTGCGCCTCGCACGCGAACATCACGCGAGCTCGCTTGCCGACTTCGTCGCCGCGCGCCTCGGCCGGCATGCCGGGCTCGCGGCGCTTGTGACCGCGGTCACGGTCGTCGGCATCGTGCCCTACATCGCGCTGCAACTGAAGGCCGTCGCGATGAGCTACGCGCTGTTCGCGCGCGGCGGCGACCCTGCCGCGCCCGCGTGGCAGGACAGTGCGCTGTGGGTCGCGCTTGCGATGGCCGCGTTCGCGATGCTGTTCGGCACGCGTCGCGCGCCGGCCGCGGCGCACAACCGCGGTCTCGTGCTCGCGCTCGCGTTCGAGTCCGTGTTCAAGCTGGTCGCGATGCTCGCGATCGGCGCGCTGGTGCTGACCCTGCCGGATGTCGAAGCCGCCGCGCGCACCACGCCGCACGACAGCGACGGATTCCCCGCCCTGATCCTGCTCGGCGCGCTCGCCGCATTCACGCTGCCACACCAGTTCCATGCCGGCGTGGTCGAGTGTCGCGACGCCTCGCACGTGCGCAGCGCGCGCTGGCTGTTTCCGCTTTACCTGTGCGCGATCGCGCTGCCGGTGTTGCCGCTGGCGCAGGCCGGCGCGCAGCGCTTCGCATCGCTCGGCGTGCCGTCCGATCTGTACGTGCTCGCGTTGCCGCTGGCGCAGGGCCAGCACGGTCTGGCCGTGCTCGCATTCCTCGGCGGGCTGTCGGCGGCGACCAGCATGGTTATCGTTGCGACGCTCGCGCTGAGCCTGATGATCGGCAACCACTGGCTCGCGCCGCTGCGCGTGCGTGCGGGCTGGGCGCGCGGCGAACATGCCGACCTGCGACCAGCGGTGCTGCGCCAGCGGCGTGTCGCGATCCTCGCCGTCGTGCTGCTCGCCTGGCTGTATTCACGCGCGGCGGTCGGCGGCAACGCGCTGGCGGACATCGGTGCACTGTCGTTCTCCGCACTCGCCGGCCTGATGCCGGCAGTGCTGATCGCGTTGTACCGCCCGACCATCGGCGCGCGTGCGGTCGCGCTCGGCCTCGTTGCCGGCACGCTGGTATGGCTGTACACGCTCGCGCCGAACGTGTTGCCCGCGCTCGCGCCGGCGCTGCGCAGCGGGCCGTTCGGCATCGCCGCGCTGTCGCCGCAGGGCCTGTTCGGACTTGCCGGCTGGAGTGATCTTGCGCGTTCGCTAGCCGCCAGTCTCGTCGTCAACGTAGGCGTGCTTGCGCTCGCCGCGCGTACGCGCTGGGCGCACGCCGGGGCCGCCCGGCAGATCGGTGCGTTGCCGATCGCCGACCTCGCCGCGCTGGCGACGCGCTTCTTGCCGCGCGAGCGCGTCGACGCGCTGCTCGACCCGCGCCGCAGCGAGGCCGACGAGGCGAGCGTTGCCGCGGTCGAACACGAGCTCGCCAGCGTGATCGGCGCCGCCTCGGCGCGCCTGCTGCTCGAAGTCGCGCGGCGCGAGCGCGGTGGCCAGCTCGACACGGTTGCGGCGATCGTCGGCGAGGCGAGCCGCGACCTGCGCTTCAACCAACGCGTACTGGAGGCTGCGCTCGAGAACATGAGCCAGGGCATCTGCGTCGTCGACGCCAAGCTGGTCGTGGTCGCGTGGAATCGCCGCTATGCGGAGCTGTTCGACTATCCCGCGGATCTGCTCGCGGTCGGTCGGCCGATCGCCGAGCTGATGCGCCACAACATCGCGCGCGGCCTGATCGGCGACGGCGAGGTGGAACGGCGCGTTGATCGCCGCCTCGCGCAGATGGCGGCCGGCTCGCCGCACCTGTCCGAGCGGCGCTTTCCGGATGGCACCGTGGTCGAGATCCGCGGCAACCCGATGCCGGGTGGCGGCTTCGTCGCGACGTTCACCGACGTGACCGCGTTCCGCGAGGCCGAGCGCGCGCTGACCCGCGCGAACGAGACCCTCGAACAGCGCGTCGCCGAGCGCACCACCGAACTCGCACGCGCGAGTGCCGCGGCCGAACGCGCGAACCGCGCCAAGACGCGCTTCCTCGCCGCGGTCAGCCACGACCTCGCGCAGCCGTTGCACGCCGCGCACCTGTTCACGCACGCGCTCGCGCAGCGCATTGGCGGCGGTACCGAGCGCGAGGCAGTCGCGAACATCGATTCCGCACTCGGTTCGGCCGAAGGCCTGCTCGGCGGACTGATCGAGGTCTCGCGCCTCGACGCCGGCGGCCTGCGGCCGGAGCCCCGCGCGTTCGTGCTCGACGCGCTCCTGCAACCCCTCGCGGCGGAGTACCGCGTGCTCGCGCAAGCGAAGGGGCTGCGGCTGGATTGCGTGCCGACCCGCGCATGGGTGCGCAGCGATCCACAACTGTTGCGCCGCGTGCTGCAGAATTTCCTGTCCAACGCGATCAAGTACACGCGGTCGGGTGGCGTCGTGCTTGGCGTGCGTCGACACGGTGCGAACCTGCGCATCGAGGTGTGGGACAGCGGTGCCGGCATCGCCGAGGCGGACCGCGCACTCGTGTTCGAGGAATTTCGCCGCATCGACCGCGACGGTGCCGGTCTTGGCCTTGGCTTGTCGATCGCGGAGCGGATCGCGCGCCTGCTCGGCCATCCCCTCACGCTGCGCTCATGGCCCGCCCGCGGCAGCGTGTTCGCGGTCGAACTGCCGCGCGCGCAGGCGGTTGCGGAGGCGACGGGCAACACGCAGGCGGAAACGCCGGCGCTGTCGCCGGTGCCGCAGCGCGTGCTCATCGTCGACAATGATCCGGCCGTGCTCGCGGCGACGCGCGCGCTGCTCGAAGGGTGGGGCTGTGCGGTCGCGGTCGCATCCGACATCGCCGGCGCGCTTGCCGCGAGCGCCGATGCGCTGCCGGACCTGCTCGTGCTCGACTACCACCTCGACGGCGGCGCGACCGGCCTCGACCTGCGTGCCGCACTTGGCGCGCGCGCGAGCGCGACGCCGTGCATCGTCGTCACTGCGGACCACGCCGAGGACGTACGCCGCGCCGTTCTCGCGGGCGGCTGCCAGCTGCTGCACAAGCCGCTCAAGCCGCTCGCGTTGAAGTCGCTGATGGCGCGCATGTTGGTCGCGGCGTGACGCATCTCGCGCGGCGCCGAGGATTGGCCTCCGCCGACAATGGCGGGAATCAGGAGCTTTCGAGCGGTTGCAGCGAGCGCAGCAGCACGCCGGCCTGGGTGCGGTTGCGCACACCGAGACGATCGAAGATCGCGCTGAGGTGCGCCTTCACGGTGCGCTCCTGCACGCCGAGGCGATCGGCGATCTGCTTGTTGAGCAGGCCTTCGGCGACGAGCCCGAGCACGCGCATCTGCTGTGGGCTCAGGCTGGCGAGACGCGCGGCAAGCGCGCGGTCATCGGGTGCGGGCGCGGATGCGATCGAATCGCGCACCGTTGGTGGCAGCCAGGTGCGGCAGTCGAGCACGCTGCGCAATGCCTCGGCGAGTTCGTCCGCGCTGGAGCGCTTGGAGAGGTAGCCGGCCGCGCCGAATGCAAGCGCACGCCGGATCGTGGCGTCGTCGTCATGCGCAGAAACCATCGCGACCGCGATCGCAGGATGTTCCGCGCGCAGGGTCGCGAGCCCGATCAGACCGTGGCTGCCTGGCATGTCGAGGTCGAGCAGGACGAGGTCGGTGTCGGCATGCCGGGCGAGATCCGCGCGCGCCTCGTCGAACGTCGCGACTTCGGCGAGTTCCGCTGCGGGCGCGACCGCGCGCACGCTCTGCGCGAGCGCGAGGCGGAACAGCGGATGGTCGTCGGCGAGCAGGATGCGCACGGCGACCACTGTAGGGCACGTCGCAGGCACCATCAAACGGGCGCGTGCGACGCGTGTGTCGTCGCCTTGCGTTCGGCGGGACTCGCCGCTGCGTGCTCGACCGCCTGCTCGTCGGCGGATTGGACCTTCGTACGATGACGGGCGTGCGCACATCGCGCTAGGCTGCGCGGATGATCCGTCGATCGCTGCCCCTGTTGTTCCTGCTGCTCGCCGCCTGCGCGACGCAACGCCCGCCGGAGAAGCCGATGACCGCAAACGACTCCTTCGGCGAAGTGCGCGAGTCCCTACACCGCAACGGCGACGACCTGCTCAGCGCCGGCCTCGGCCTCGCCGGATTGCGTGCAAGGTCGCCCGCGTTCGCCGATGCGGCGCAGCCGACAGCGGCGGAACTTCGCCGCCGCGCGATCCACACGAGCTGGGCCGGCATCGCCGATCTCGGTCCGCTCGGCGGCTACGGCGACATCTACGGTGCGGTACCGAGCGTGCCCGGCCGCGAATACCAGGCGTTCGCCCGCCTCCATGGTGCGCTCGCCCCGCATCGCGTGCTGCTGCAGGCGCCGGATGCGTTCGATGCGAACGCGCGCTGCCTCGTCGTCGCCGCGTCGTCGGGTTCGCGCGGCGTGTACGGCGCGATCGCGCTCGCCGGTGCGTGGGCGTTGCCACGCGGCTGCGCGGTCGCCTACACCGACAAGGGCACCGGTTCGGGTTACTTCGACCTCGACAGCGACAGCGGCGTCGCGCTCGACGGCACGCGAGCGGCACGCGGCACGGCGCCGCTCGAGTTCGAGCCGGCGCACGTCGATGCCATGCGCGGCGTCGCGATCAAGCACGCGCACTCGAGCGGCAATCCCGAAGCGGACTGGGGCCGGCATGTGCTGCAGGCTGCGCGATTCGGTCTCGCCATGCTCGATCGCGCGTATCCGGCGCAGGCACCATTCACGCCGGCGAACACGCGCGTGATCGTGACCGGCGTGTCGAACGGCGCTGGCGCGGCATTGCAGGCGGCCGGTCTCGACGACGGGCTGATCGACGGGGTCGTCGCGCTCGCGCCCAACGTACACGTCGCCGGCCACGGCCGCGCGTTGTACGACTACGCCAGCGAAGCCGCCTTGTTGATGCCGTGCGCGCTGGTCGATGCGCGTTTCGATGCCGTGCCATTCGCGCGCGTGCATGGCGCGACACCACCCGCGTGGCTCGCGCGCTGCGCACGCCTGCACGAACAAGGCGTGCTCGAGGGAACCGACCTCGCGGCGCAAGCGCGCGCGGCGCTCGATCGCCTGCACGCCGCGGGCTGGGACGATCTCGCGCTGGCGACCGCGGCGAGTTCCACCGCGTTCGATCTCTGGCGCGCGGTCGGCGCTACCTATGCGTCGTCGTATCTGCGCGCGCCGGCGACGAAGATGCCGTGCGGGTTCCGTTTCGCCGCGACCGATGCGCACGGTGCCGCCATCGCCGCCGATGCGCCCACGCGCGCCGCCTGGTGGTCGGATGCGAGCGGCATTCCGCCCGGCGCCGGTGTCATGCTGCTTGGCGGCACCGACGCGAGCGCGGACCCGACCGCGGCCGGCATCGACTGCCTGCGTCGCCTGTGGAGCGGCAATGATGCGCCGGCGCATGCGTTGCATGCCGCAGTCGCCGCGACCATCACCAGGCCGCCGCGCGCCGACTTGCCGATCCTCGTCGCGCATGGCGAAGACGATGGCCTGTTGCCATTCGCTTTCACGTCCTCGGCCTACATCGACGCCCTGGCGGCGGCCGGCCGCAAGCCCGTGCTCTGGCGCGTGCCGCACGCGCAGCACTTCGATGCGTTCCTCGCGCTGCCCGCCTTCGGCGATCGCTACGTGCCGTTGTTGCCGTATGGCTACGCCGCGCTCGATGCGATGTGGAAGCACGTCGCCGCCGCTGCGCCGCTGCCCGCATCAAAACGCTTCCCGACGCACCCGCGCGGCGCCCGCGGGCTCGACCGCGGCATGCTCGCACTCGACTCCGGCGATTGATCGCAAAGCGGCCGTTTTGGCAGCGCAGCGTGCTCCGCGGCTTGTGCTTTCGGCGTCGCTGAGCCGATCAGGCTCGGCTCCGCAACGGCAGGCGCAGGCTTGCCCTGGGTGCGGTCGTGCGGGGCTCGGCGCGCGCGCAGATCAGGCACATTCCTGCAGGGCTATGCGCGCGCATCCGCGTTGATCCGCGTCAGGGCCCTGGCGGCTTTCCGTTGGCGCCGCCGTTCGCTGATGCGCGCAAAGATCAGATAGATTGCCGGTGTCGACAGCAGGGTCAGGCTCTGCGATACGAGCAGGCCACCGATCATCGCGATGCCAAGCGGACGGCGCAGTTCCGAACCGGTACCGAAACCGATCGCGAGTGGCAGCGCGGCGCAGATCGCGACCATCGAGGTCATCATGATCGGACGAAAGCGCACCAGCGAGGCCTCGCGAATCGCTTCCAGTGGCGATCGACCGTGTTCGCGTTCGGCGACGAGGGCGAAGTCGACCATCATGATCGCGTTCTTCTTGACGATACCGATCAGCAGCACGATCGCGATCATCGACACCACCGACAGCTCGGTGCCGGTGACGACCATCGCGAGCAGCGCGCCGACGCCGGCCGAGGGCAGGGTCGAGAGGATCGTGACCGGATGGATCAGGCTCTCGTACAGCATGCCGAGCACGATGTAGACGATCACGATCGCGCCGAAGATCAGCAGCGAGTTGTCGCCCTGCTGGGTCTGGAAGTTGCGGAAGTCGCCGGCGAAGTCCATGCGGATGTCGCCGGGCAGGCGCATCCCGGCGATCGTGCCCTCGATGATCGCCTGTGCCTGGCTCATGGTCACGTCCGGTGCGAGGTTGAAGCTGAGGCTCACCGTCGAGAACTGGCCCTCGTGCGAAACCTCGGTCGGCGCGATGCCCTCCTGCATCTTCACCAGTGCGCCGATCGGCACCATCGCGCCGCTGTCCGAACGCACGTACAGGCGTTCGAGCGCGGACGGATCGGTGGCCTGGCTCGGCAGTGCGCTGAGTACCACCTTGAACTGGTTGACGTCCGAATAGATCGTCGAAACCTGGCGCTGGCCGAACGCATTGTTGAGCGCGCTGTCGATCGCGGCGACGCTGACGCCGAGGCGCGCGGCGCTGTCGCGGTCTATCGCCAGTGTCTGGCGCGGACCGGCCTCGTCGACGTCGCTGTCGACGTCGCGCAGCTGCGGCAACTTCTTCAGTGCTTCCACCAGCTTCGGCGCCCACACCTGCAACGATGCAATGTCGTTGCCCTTGAGCGACATCTGGTACTGCCCGCCGCTGCCACCGCCACCACCACCGCCGCTCGGCAGGTCCTGCACCGGTCGCAGGCGCATCTGCACGCCGGGCAGGTCCTGCGCCATCCTGTTGAGGCGGGTCATCACCGCGAAGGTCGACTCGCCTTGGCGCTGCGGCGGCGGTTTCAGGCTGATGTAGAGCTGGCCCGAACCGCCGCCGCCGCGACCAAAGCCGCCTCCAAGGCGCGAGCCGACGCTGTCGACCGCCGGATCCTGCATCACCATCCCGGCGAGTTTCTGCGTCTGCTCCATCATGCGCGGCGGCGACACGTCGGCGCCGGCGGTGATCCGACCCTGCAGCATGCCGGTGTCCTGCTGCGGGAAGAGGCCGCTGTGCACGAAGCGCATCAGGAACACGGTGATGACGATGAGAACCAGCGGTTGCAGTGCGGTCAGTCGCGGCCAGCGCAACGAATGGTCGAGCAGGACGCGGTACAGGTCGAGCATGCCGGCGTGGATCGCATCGATGCGCGCGCCAAGGCGCGACGGTTTCGCCTCGGCGTGCGGCGTGAGGAAGCGTCCGCACAGGGCCGGCGTCAGGGTCAGCGAGATGATCGCGGAGAACACGATGGCCGCCACCAGGGTGATCGCGAACTCCTTGAAGAACATGCCGGTGATGCCGCTGGCGAACATCACCGGCGCGAACACCGCGACCAGCGAGGCGGTGATCGACACGATCGTGAATCCGATCTCCTTCGCGCCGAGCAGGGTCGCCTCGAAGCGATGCATGCCGGCGTCGACATGCCGGATCACGTTCTCGATCACCACGATTGCATCGTCGACGACGAAGCCGATCGCGATCACCAGCGCCATCAGCGACATGTTGTCGAGCGTGAAACCGAGCACGTACATGACGGTGAACGCGCCGGTAAGCGACAGCGGCACCGCGCTCGCAGCGATCAGCGTCGGCGCGAGCCGGCGCAGGAACAGCGCCATCGTCAGGATCACCATGCCGAGGCTGAGCAGCAGGCTGATCTGCACCTCGTCGATCGAGGCACGGATGATCGGCGTGCGGTCGAAGAACGGCGTCAGCGTCACGCCCGCCGGCAACCAGGTCTGCAGCTGGGGGATTTCATTCTTGACGCTGTCGACGGTCGCGATGACGTTCGCATCGGCCTGCTTGCGCACGAACAGCAGGATCGCGCGGCGCGTGCCGTACCACGCGGCCTGGTACTGGTCCTGCTGGCCGTCGTAGACCCTGGCGACGTCGCTGAGGCGCACGGGCACGCCGTTCTTCACCGCGATGACGAGATCGGCGAACTCCGCGGCGGTGTGCAGCGCATCGTTCGCCGACACCGCCATCGTGGTATGGCCGTTGGAAAGAAACCCCTGCGGCGAGGTCACGTTCGCTGCGGTCAGCGCGTTGCGCACCTGGTCCGGCGACAGCCCCATCGCGTTCAGCGCGCGCAGGTTGAGGTCGACCCGAACTGCCGGTGTCGCGCCGCCGGCGACGTCGACATCGCTGACCCCGGGCAACTGGCGGATTCGCTGCGCGATCAGCGAGTCGGCGTAGTCGTACAATTTCGACAACGGCTCCGAGTCCGAGCTCAACGCGAGCGCCAGCACCGGCTGGTTGTTCGGATTCGCCTTGCGATAGGTCGGCGCATTGGTGAGCCCCGACGGCAGGTCCGGCGCGGCGGCGTTGATCGCCGCCTGCACGTCGCGTGCGGCGTCGTCGACCTTGCGGCTGCTGTCGAACACCAGGATCACCGACGCGCTGCCTTCGCTGCTGCTCGAATTGATCGTGTCGATGCCGGGGATCTGCCCGAGGTGGCGTTCGAGCGGCGCGGCGACCGTGGCCGCCATCGTGTCGGCGCTGCCACCTGGCTGGCTCGCGCTGACGAAGACCACCGGCGGTTCGAGGTTCGGCAATGCCGCGACGCCGAGCAGGAAGTAGCAGATCGCGCCCGCAACGAACAAGCCGATCGCAAGCAGCGAGGTCGCGATCGGGCGGCGGATGAAGGGTCCGGAAATGTTCATGGGATTGCTCCCTCGCGGGCGAGGGGTTGGTGTTGTGCGGCCCCGTTGCGCTCTGCGCTGGGCGACCTTCGCGAGAACCGACCCGCATCCCTGCATGTTCGTCCCGCATCCCTGCGGGCCGGTAACTTCTCTTTGCTTGTCCAAAGAGAAGTCACCAAGAGAAAGGACACCCCCAGCGGCCCGGTCGCTGGGCATCCTGCCCATCGACTGCGCGATCGGGTTGCGGGGTTCGTTGACGGTCCATCCATGGACCGCAACGAACGCGCGCGCATCGTGCGCGCGCCCCTCCGGGCCAGTCCTCCACCCGCTCGCCGGGCCGCAAGGGGACCCCGGTGGAAGATCGGCGCGCTCCTGCGCGCAGATGAAACCAACGCATCGCGGCTTCCGCCGCTCCCGCCAAAGCGGGCATCGCTCTTCTGTGGGAGCGGCGGAAGCCGCGATGCTTCTGCGCGCACCAGCGCGCTATTCTTTGCTTTCAGGTCCCCTTCGGCGCCGGTGGACGGCGGACGAGAAGGCCCGCAGGGGCGCGCGCAGGACGCGCGCGCGTTCGCCGCGATGCAGGATGCATCGTCGGCGAACCCCGGCCGACGTTCACGTACCTTCCGCGCTGCGGAAGGCGACGCCGTCGGGGTGGCCTTCGCTTTGGTTTCTTTCTCTTGGACAAGCAAGAGAAAGAAGCCGGCCCGCAGGGATGCGGGACGAACACGCACGGTCGCGGGCCGGTTTTTGCGATTGCCCGTGACGGGCAACGGAAAGGACTCTGCGAGTCGATTTCCACGAAGAGCATGACATCCCCACACACCATCCCCACCCAACCCTCCCCTTGAAGGGGAGGGCTCGCACATCGCACGTTGCGCGCCGCGCTTCATGTCGACCCCGCGCGAGCGAGCACTGGCGTGCGCTGCGCATGCCGCGCACGCAGCCAATCCGAAAACCGCTCGAAATACAGATAGATCACCGGTGTCGTGTACAAGGTGATCAACTGCGACAACAGCAGGCCGCCGACGATCGACACGCCGAGCGGCTTGCGCAGTTCCGAGCCGATGCCGTTGCCGAGCGCGAGCGGCAGTGCACCGAGCAGTGCGGCGGCGGTGGTCATCATGATCGGTCGGAAGCGCAGCAGGCAGGCGCGGCGGATCGCGTCGTGCGCGTTCATGCCATCGCGCCGGGCCTCGATCGCGAAGTCGATCATCATGATTGCGTTCTTCTTGACGATGCCGATCAGCAGCACGATGCCGACGATGCCGTCGACCGACAGGTTCATGCCGCACGCCATCAGGGCGAGCAGCGCGCCGACGCCTGCGGGGGGCAGGGTCGAGAGGATCGTGATCGGATGGATGTAGCTCTCGTACAGCACGCCAAGCACGATGTAGATGACCACCACTGCGGCGAGCAGGAGCAACACTTCGTCGGTGAGCGACGCGGAGAACTCGGCCGCCTTGCCGACGAACTGGCCGCGCACCTGCGGCGGAAAATTCAGCCCCGCCTCGACCGCGTGGATCGCCGCGACCGCGTCGGACAGCGAATGGCCGCGCGCGAGATTGAACGAGATCGTCACCGCCGGAAGCTGGTCCTGGTGGCTGATCACCAGCGGGGCGTTCTCCTGCTTCGCGCTGGCGAGCGCGGACAGCGGGATCGCGCCGCCGCTGCCGAGCGTGATGCCGGTATTGCCGGCGCCGGCGATGCCCGACGGCGTCGCCGAATTGCTCGAAGCGGCCTGGCCAAGCGCGGTCGCATTGCTGCCGGTGAGCGCACCGTTGCCGTTGCCGCGCACGGTGAGCTGGTCGAGCAGTGCCTTGTTGGTGCGGAATTCCGGCGCGACCTCGAGCACGACGCGATACTGGTTGAGCTGGGTGAAGATGGTCGAGATCTGGCGCTGGCCGAACGCATCGTAGAGCGTGTCGTCGATCGTCTGCATCGGCACGCCGAGTCGGCTCGCCTTCTCGCGGTCGACGGTCAGGTGCAGCGCGTCGCCCTGGTTGGCGAGGTTGTTGTCGACGTCGGAGAGCTCGGGGCGCCGGCGCAGCGCCTCGGTCATCTGCGTCGCGAAGCCGGCGAGTTCGCTCGAGTTCACTTCCGACAGCGAGTACTGGTATTCGGTCGGCGCCACGCGCGTGTCGAGCGCGACGTCCTGCACCGGCTTGAGGTACAGCGCCGCACCGGGGATGTGCGCGACGGCGCGCTGCAAGGCTGGAAGCACCTCGGCCAGGCCACCGCGCTCGCCGCGCGGTTTCAGCACGATGCTGAGCTGGCCCTGGCTGAGGGTCGGATTCACGCTGCCGGCACCGACGAATGCCGCGACGCCGGCGACGCCGGGCACGTCGCGCAGCGCGTCGGCGACCGCCTTGGTGCGCTCCTGCATCGCCGGGAACGCGATGTTCTGGTCTGCCTGCACGACGCCGGTGATCAAGCCGGTGTCCTGTTCGGGCAGCAGGCCCTTCGGGATCGCGATGTAGAGCGCGATCGTGACGATGACCGTCACGGACGCGACCAGCAGCATCAACGGCTGGCGCGCGAGTACCCAGTCGAGGCTGTGCGCGTAGACGTCGACGATGCGCGACCAGGGGTCGCGCCTGGCCGCGACGCCGTCGTGCGCGTGGTCGCCGGCCGGTAGCGCATCGGCCTTGAGCAGGTAGGCGCACATCATCGGCGTCAGGGTCAGCGATATCAGCATCGACAGCGTGACCGCGATCGTCAGCACCCACGCGAACTCGTGGAACAGCCGCCCGGTCACCCCCGGCATCAGCAGCAGCGGCAGGAACACCGCGATCAGCGACACGGTCAGCGACAGCACGGTGAAGCCGATTTCCTTCGCGCCGATTTCCGCCGCCTCCTTGCCGTCCTTGCCCTGCTCGATGTAACGCACGATGTTCTCGATCATCACGATCGCATCGTCGACGACGAAACCGGTCGCGACCGCCAGCGCCATCAGCGACAGGTTGTCGAGCGAGAAGCCGGCGAACGCCATTACGCCGAACGTGCCGAGCAGGGACAGGGGCACCGCGACGCTCGGGATCACCGTCGCCCACAGCCGGCGCAGGAACACGAAGATCACCGCGATCACGAGCAGCACGGTCAGGCCGAGCGTGAACTCGACATCGGCGACCGAGGCGCGGATGGTCACTGTGCGATCGGAGAACACGTCCAGATGCACATCGGCCGGCAGCAGCGCCTGCAGTCGCGGCAGTTGCGCGCGGATGTCGGCCACGGTCTGGACGATGTTCGCCGACGGCTGCCGGCGGATGTCGAGCAGCACCGCCGGCTTGCCGTTCGCCCACGCGGCGAGCTGGTCGTTCTCGACGCCATCGATCACCTGCGCGATGTCGGACAGGCGCACCGCCGCACCGTTCCTGTAGCTGACGATGGTGGAGCGGTAGTCCTCGGCATCGGACAACTGGTCGTTGGTGCCGATGCTGAAACTCTGCACGGTGCCGTTGAGGCTGCCTTTCGGCGCATTCACGTTCGCCTGGGTCAGCGCGCTGCGCACGTCCTCCATGGTCAGGCCGAGGTTGGCGATCTGCGCGGGATTCACCTGCACGCGCACGGCCGGACGCACGTTGCCGGCGATGCTGACGAGGCCGACGCCGCGGATCTGCGCGAGGCGCTGCGCGAGGATGCTGTCGGCGTAGTCGTTGACCTCGCGCAACGGGCGCGAGTCGGAGGTGAGCATCAGGGTCAGGATCGGCGCATCGGCCGGATTGACCTTGCTGTAGACCGGCGGATACGGCAGGTTCGACGGCAGCGTGCCGCGTGCGGCATTGATCGCCGATTGCACGTCCTGGCCGGCGGCGTCGATGTCGCGGCCCTGGTTGAACGTGATGACGATCGTCGACAGGCTGGCCGAACTGTCCGAGTTCATCGTGACGATGCCGGAGATCTGCCCGAACTGCCGTTCGAGTGGCGTCGTCACCAGCGCCGCCATCGTCGAGGCGCTCGCTCCGGGGTACTGCGTCGTCACGATCAGGCTGGGCGCATCGATGTCCGGCAACGCCGCGACCGGCAATGCGCGATAGCCGATCACGCCGAGCAGAAGCAGCGCGAGCATCAACAATGAAGTGGCGATCGGGCGCCGGATGAACAGGGTCGAGAAGCTCATGGAATGGTGCCTTTCGCCTTTCGTTCGCCCGCCGGGAGAAGAGGGCGCAGGGCGCCGGACAAGGGTTCGGGACTCGTTTGCACGATCAGTCCTGCCCGGATTCCGCCCGGCTCGCGTCCATCAGCCACCGCCCCTGCGCCCGCCGCGTCGCTGCGCTTCGCCGCCTTGTCCCTTGTCCTTCGCCAGCTCCTCCGTGCTCGGCGGCGCTGGCGTCTCGCCTGGCGCGAGCGCCTGCACCTTGCTGCCCGGTTTCAGGCGGAACTGGCCTTCGGTTACGACCCGGTCGCCGACCGCGAGGCCGCTGGAAACCAGCACCTGGTCGTTGCCGGCATCGCCGCCCGCGACCACGGGCGTCATCGCCACCGTACCGTCCGCCTGCAACACGTAGACATAGCTGCCGGCAGGGCCGCGCTGCAGCGCCGTCGCGGGCACCACGACGCCGCCTTTCACGGTCCGCACCTTCGCGCGCACGTTGACGAACTGGCCTGGCCACAGCGCGTTGTCCGCGTTGGCGAACTCGGACTTCAGCTTGAACGTGCCGGTACTGGTGTCGATCTGGTTGTCGATCACCTTGAGCACGCCGCTCGCGATCACATGCGCGTCGCTGCGGTCGAGCGCGGCGATTTCGATGCCCGCGGCATCGGCGGCCTGCGCGCTGCGCACCGCGTCCAGATTCTGTTCCGGCAGGGTGAACACCACGTTGATCGGATGCACCTGGGTCAGGGTCACGATCGTGCTGCCGTTCGCCTGCACGAGGTTGCCGACGTCGACCTGGCGGATGCCGGCGACGCCGGTGATCGGCGCCGTGATGCGCGTGTAGCCGAGCTGGGTGCGCGCGCTCGATACCGCGGCGGCGTCGGCGGCGACCAGCGCTTCCTGCTGGCGCACCGTCTGGCGCTGGTTCTCCAGATCCTGCGCCGAGACGAAGTTCTTCTTCTTCAGCTCCTCGTAGCGCGCGAGCGTGCTGTTCGAGGCGCTGAGCTGGGCCGCGTCCTGCTTCTGCTTCGCCGTCGCCTGGTCGAGCGCAGCCTGCAAGGTGCGCGGATCTATCTCGGCGATCAGCGTACCCGCGGCGATTTCCTCGCCCTCGGCGAAATGCAGCGCCTTGAGCTGGCCGCTCACCTGCGCGTTCAGCGCGACCGTGTTGAGCGCCTGCACGGTGCCGAGTGCGGTCAGGTAGACCGGCACGTCCTCGACCTTCGCGGCGACCACGGTGACCGGTACCGGCGCGTCCGCGCGAGCGCGGGCGGCGCCCGGCGCGGCGTTGGAGCTGTAGATGCGCCAGCCGACGAGGCAGGCCAACAGAAGGAGAGCGACGACGAGCGCGAGCTTCCAACGCGACATGGGACGTTCCTTGCGGGCAATGCGAGCGACACCGGGCATCCGGCCGGCGATGCGCGAAGGCTAGCAGCCGGATCTGAACTGCAGGATATCCGACGCGTAAATCCATCTTTACAAGCCCGCTGCCGGGCACGTGCCCGGACGGCATGCCGCGACCGCGGGCTCCCACGTTGGCCTTGGCTTTGCCGGTTCGGCCATCATCTGAAAGAACCCGCGCCCCGCACCTGTCCTTTGCGCACCCGCTGCCAAACCCTCGAAGGAGACCCTCCATGGATGCCGTCTGCGATATCCCGGGCATCGGCCTGGCCGTCGAACGCTCGCTCGTTCCCGATCCCGTGTTCGACCCAGCGCCGGCACCCGGCCTGCATGAAGCGACCGCGGTGCTCGCCGGCGGCTGCTTCTGGTGCGTCGAGGCGGTGTTCCGCGAGCTCGACGGCGTACTCGGCGTCACCTCCGGCTACAGCGGCGGCGATGCCGCGAGCGCGAACTACGAACGTGTCTGCAGCGGCGTGACCGACCACGCCGAAGCGGTCGCGATCCGCTTCGATCCGCAGCGGATCAGCTATGGCCGCTTGCTCAAGGTGTTCTTCGCGGTCGCGCACGATCCGACCCAGGTCGACCGCCAGGGCAACGACCGCGGCCGGCAGTACCGCTCGGTCGTGTTCCACCTCGACGATGTGCAACGCGAAGTTGCCGCAGCCTACATCCGCCAGCTCGACGCGGCGAAGGTGTTCAACGCGCCGATCGTGACGCAGCTCGTTCCGCTCGCTGCGTTCCATGACGCGGAGCGCTACCACCAGAACTATGCCGCGCTGCATCCGGAGCAGGCCTACATTGCCGCGGTGTCGGCGCCGAAAGTCGCCAAGCTGCGCAAGCAGTTCGGCGACTGGTTGCGCAGCGACGGTTCCCGGGACGGAGGCCTCGCATGACGACGTCCGCCTCCGGCTACGACCTCACGCCGATCTCGACGGCCGAGCGCGACCGGCTTGCGGCGCGCCTCACGCCCGAGGAGCGCCATGTGTTGTTCGACCACGGCACCGAGCCACCCTTCTGCGGCGGCCTCCTGCATGAACACGGTGACGGCGTCTTCGCCTGCCGCCTGTGCGGATTGCCGTTGTTCCGCTCGACCACGAAGTTCGAATCGGGCACCGGTTGGCCGAGTTTCTACGCACCGTTCGATCCCGCACACGTGCGCGAGGTTCGCGACACCAGCCACGGCATGGTCCGCGTCGAAACGCGTTGCGCGCGCTGCGACAGCCACCTCGGCCATGTGTTCCCGGACGGACCGCCGCCGAGCGGCAACCGCTATTGCATGAATTCGGCGGCGCTCGAGTTCGCGCCGGCCTGATGCCCCACCGCGCGCGTCAGCGCGCGCGGACTTCCTCGGCAAGCACGCCGAGCAACTGGTCGGGATCGACCGGGCGGTCGATGAAGCGGATACGTGGCAACGGTGGCAGGTCGGGTTCGATCTGTGCGCGTTCGGCCGGCGCGGCGATCAGGACAAGCGGTCCGCGGTAATCCATCTCGAGCAGGTGCGCCGCGGTCATGACGCCGGTCATCAGGGTCATGCGCCCGTCCATGAGCACCACGTCGGGCAGTCCTTCGCGTTCGATCGACTGCATCGCGACCGCACCGTTGTCCGCGGGCGACACGACGTAGCCGTTCAATTCGATGATGTCCTGCAGCATCACGAGCTTGCTCTCGCGCTCGATCACCACCAGCACGCGTTCGCCGTGGCCGCGCGTGGCCGCGTGCGCGCCACCTGCATTCGCATGCGCGACCGGCATCGGGAGGTAAATCGAGAACGTCGAACCCTTGCCCGGCGTGCTGTCGACGCGGAGCACGCCGCCGTGGTTGGCGACGATGCGCCGGCACGACAGCAGGCCGAGGCCGGTGCCCTTTTCCTTGGTCGTGAAGAATGGCTTGAACAGCCGTTCGCGCACGTCGCGCGACATGCCGATGCCGCTGTCGGAAATCGCAATGCAAAGGAATGGACCCGACCGCGCGGCCTCGTCCGGTTCGAAGAACGCCTGGTCGAGCTGCAGCGTGCGCGCCGCGACGCGCAGGATGCCGCCGTCCGGCATCGCCTGCGCGCCGTTGAGGCACAGGTTGAGCAGGCACTGCTGCAGCTCGGTCGCGTTGCCTTCGATCTCGAGCGCACGGTCCGGCGCGTCGACGACGAATTCGACGTTGCGCGCGAGGCTGCCGCGCAGCAGCATCGCGAGGCCGTCGATCAGCGACGCGATCGACACGCGGTGCACGGCCGCGCGCGAACCGCGCGCGAACGACAGCATCGACGCGACGATGTCGAGGCCGCGCCGGGTCGACTCCTCGATGAGCTTGCCGACCCTGCGGATCTCCTCGTTCGGGTACTCGTTCAGCATCGCCACGCCCATCGCGATCGGCTGCAGCACGTTGCGCAGGTCGTGGCTGAGGCCGGAGGCCAGCAGCGCGAGGCTCTCGTACCGCTGCACGCGCAGCAGCTCGGCTTCGGCCGCGTCCCGCGCGCGCTTCTCCTCGGTCTCGGCGAGCGCGCGGCGCACCGCGCTGGCGAGGCGCGCGAGCTTGTCCTTGAGCACGTAGTCGGTGGCGCCGCGGCGCAGCGCTTCGACCGCGGCTTCCTCACCCATGGTGCCCGATACGAACAGGAACGGAATGCGCGGAGCGCTGGCCCGCGCGATCTCGAGAGCGTGGTAGCCGGAGAACTCCGGCATGCTGAGGTCCGAGATGACGAGATCGGGAGCGAACGCGGCCAGCGCGTCGTTGAAGGCCGCTTCGTCCTCGACGCGCATCCACTCGACGGCGAGGCCGTCGTCGCGCAACTGGTCGAGCACGAGCTCGGCGTCGAGTTCGCTGTCCTCGACCAGCAGTACGCGCAGCGTGGGTGGAGCGGTGCCCATCAGAGGTGCGGACGCGCTTCGTTGATGACCGCCCAGAACTGGCCAAGCGTCTGCACCGCATCGAAGAACTGGCGGGCGTCGACGGGCTTGACCACGTACGCATTCACGCCGAGGTCCCAGCTCGCGGCGAGGTCGCGTTCCTCGCGCGAGGACGAAAGGATCACCACCGGGATCGTGCGCGTGGCCTCGTGGGTGCGGATCTCGCGCAGCACCTCGATGCCGTCCATGCGCGGCATCTTGATGTCGAGCAGGACGACTGCAGGATTCCCTTCCTGGCGTCCGGCGAAGCCGTTGCGCGCGTGCAGGAAGTCGAGCGCGTCCACGCCGTCCTCGACGTGCACGATCGGGTTCGCGATGCGTGCCTCGCGCAGCGCGTCGATGGTCATCTCGGCGTCGGCAAGGCTGTCTTCGACCAGCAGGATGGTGCGGATTTCTTGGATCAAGTTCGTTCCTCCCGGATTGTCTCGTGCCGCGGCAGCGTGAAATGGATCGTGGCGCCCTTGCCGGATTCGCCTTCGGCCCAGGCACGGCCTTCATGACGCGCGACGATGCGGCGCACGGATGCCAGCCCGATGCCGGTTCCTTCGAACTCGGATGCCTTGTGCAGGCGCTGGAACACCCCGAACAGCTTGTCGACATACTTCATGTCGAAGCCGACGCCGTCGTCGCGCACCCAGAACTCGCGCGCCTCGCCGTCGTCGCGGAAGCCAATTTCGATGTGCGCGGGGTCCCTGCCCGCAGTGTACTTGAGCGCATTCTCGAGCAGATTCTGCCAGACCAGGCGCAGCATCGTCGCGTCTGCGACGACCACCGGAAGCGGTGCGATGCGCCATTGCACGCGGCGGTTCTCCGCGGCCGACATCAGCGTGGAACGGACTTCCTCGACCAGCGATTGCAGGTCGACCGGCTGCATCCGGAGCGCGTGCCGGCCGAGGCGCGAATAGGCGAGCAGGTCCTCGATCAGCGCGGACATCCGCCGCGCAGAGTCTGCGATCACGGAGCAGTAGTGGGCGAGCTTCTCGTCGCGTTCGTCGCCGAGCTGGCCCCTGAGCTTCTCGGCGAAGCCGGCGATGTGGCGCAGCGGCGCGCGCAGGTCGTGCGAGACGGAATAGGAGAATGCCTCCAGCTCGCGATTGACCTCGGTGACCTGCTCGATCTTGCCCGACAGCTGCCGGTTCAATTCGAGCACCTGCTCCTCGGAGCGCTTGCGCGCGGTGATGTCGCTGACCGTGACCAGTGCGGCCGGGCGCGGGTTGTCGGGCAGGTCGATGGCACGTGCGTTGACGATCACGCGTCGGCGGCTGCCGCCCGCATCCTCCTGTTCCGTTTCGAAGTCCCACAGTTCGCGTCGTTGGCCGATGACGTCGCGCAGGCGTTGCAGCAGGGCGGCGTCGCGCCAGCCGGGCACGCTCGGCAACGCCGTGCCGTCGGTGCGATCGATGCCGTAGAAGGCGCCGAAGGCCTGGTTCGTCTGCAACAGGGCGAGCTCGTGGTCCACCACCGCGATCGGCTCGCGCACGGATTCGACGATGAGGCGCGCGCGCCCGACCGCGCTGCGCGTGCCGGCTTCGGCGTCGATACGCCGCAGGGTTTGCCTCTCGGCGAACCACAGCACGATGCCGAGCAGCAGCAGCTGGGCGACCGCGGTCGCGATCGTCACCCAACGTGCGAAAGAGACGCGCTGGTCGGTCTGGCGCCCGCGTTCGAATGCAAGGCGGTTTTCCTCCGCGAGCAGGTCATTGGTGATGTCGGAGATCGCCGAGCGGGCGAGCGGGGCGGGGCTTTCCTGCCCCGCGACGAGGCGGTCGAGTTGCGCAATCGTCCCATCGAGCCGTGCGCGCAGGAAGCCGATCCGCTCCTGCTGGCCGGAATTGTCGCGCGTGAGTTCGCGCAAGGTTCCCAGCAGTGGCTCGAAGCGCGCGTTTGCATCGGTGTAGCGCGCGCGGACCACGTCATCACCCGGCGCCACGCGCGTTGCATAGGCCGCGGCCTGCAGCTCCGCGAGGGCGGCATTGAGGTCGTACAGCGTCGAGCGTACCTGCTGGGAATGCTCCAGCCAGCGGAACGAATCCACCGTTTCGTCGCTGACGCGCTGGCGCACGAAATAGCCGATGAAGACGATCAGCACCAGGCTGCCCATCAACGCGAGGAAGCGCAGGTTCGCGGTCGTCAGTTGCACTCGCTGGTACCTCCGGGAAGAGACATGGCGCACCGTCCATCGCGCAAGGAAGACGTGGCGCGTCCAGCGGCGCACCCTCCCGCGCCCTCCATCAACCAAACCTGAATGGAACGTGCCGAGGTCCGCTTCGCGTTAACGATCCGTTTCACGCAGCGCGGCTACGGTTCGCCGGTCCATCGGGACGCATCGGCACAGGTCCGAACCAAGCACACACGCCCTTGCCGGGCGAACAATAAAGGGGATTTGACATGGGTTCCATCGCACCGCCTTCCACTTTCGCCGACCGTCGCGCGCAGCGCGCGAAACTCGCGGGATCGCTGACCGATGATCTCGGCGTCGTCGCCCTCAACCTGCTTCATGCGCTCAAGCGCAGCGACATCGTGGTCTGGACCGACGCCACCGCAGAGGTCTATTTCGACGCGGCCGATCGCTGCCCGAACGTCGAACCCGACCACCTGGTCGGCACCTACGGTCTCGGCGCGAACATCGCCGACATCGAGGCCGACCTCGGTGTCGTGCGCAGCGAGCGCGTGTCGAACGCGATGATCTTCTGAGGGACCTGCCATGAGCCTGGGTGCACTTCTGCTGGTGATTCTCGTCGTCGCGCTCGTCGCTGGCCTGCCGGCATGGCCGTACAGTCGTGGATGGGGTTACTACCCGAGCGGCGGCGCCGGCTTGCTGGTCGCGATCGTCGTGATCCTGCTCCTGCTCGGCTACCTCTGACGCCATCGCGCGCGTCGCGCCGCATGCTTTAGGATGGCGGGCTTCCCGGAGAGCCTGCCTGCGATGCGAACGATTCCGTGGCGGTACCTGCCTGCCGTGGCCTGCCTGTGCCCCATCGGGGCGGCCTGCGCCGATGCGGACCTGCCGGTCGTCGTGGTCACCGCCACGCGTATCGGCACGCCCGCGTTCGAGATTCCGGCGTCGGTCGACACGGTGTCGATCGACGAGGTGCAGGACGTGCTCGGCGTGAACCCGTCCGACTACCTCGCCGGAATTCCCGGACTGCTCGCGCGCGACCGGCAGAACTACGCGCAGGACGAACAGATATCGATCCGCGGCTTCGGCGCGCGCGCGACGTTCGGCGTGCGCGGCGTGCGCCTGTATACCGACGGCATTCCCGCGACGATGCCGGACGGGCAGGGCCAGGTGTCGCATTTCAGCCTCGACTCGGCCGCGCGCATCGAAGTGCTGCGGGGCCCGTTCTCGGCGCTGTACGGCAATTCGTCCGGCGGCGTGATCCAGCTGTTCGGCGCCGACGGCAGCGTTCCGCCCGAAATCTCGCTCGATCTCGTCGGCGGCAGCTGGGGCAGCGCGCGCGCGAGCGCGAATGCGCGCGGCGTCGCCGGCGATATCGACTACAACCTCGACCTCACCCATTTCCAGACCGACGGATGGCGCGACCACAGCGCCGCGAAGCGCGAGTCCGGCAACGCCAAGCTCGGCTGGAAGATCGGCGAGGGCGGCAAGCTGACCCTGCTCGTCAACACGCTCGCATTGCCGGGCGCCGACGATCCGCTCGGACTCACGCACGCACAGTTCGACACCGATCCGCGCAGCGTGGCGTCGGTCGCGACGCAGTTCGACACGCGCAAGAGCGTGCACCAGAATCAGGGCGGCGCGATCCTCGAACAGGAACTTGGCGACGGCCACGCGCTGCGCGTGCTTGGCTACTACGGCCGGCGTGGTGTCGAGCAATACCTCGCGATTCCCGCCAGCGTCCAGGCGAACCCGAAGCATTCCGGTGGCGTGGTCGACCTCGATTCCGGCTACGGCGGCGCGGATGCACGATGGATCTGGCGCGGCGAACTCGCCGGTCGCGCGTTCGAGATCGCCGCGGGGCTGAGCTGGGATCGGCAGCAGCAGCATCGACGCGGCTACGAGAATTTCGTCGGTGACCTGCTCGGCGTGCGCGGCACATTGCGCCGTGACGAAGACGACACCGTGCGCGACTTCGACGAGTACGCTCAGGCCACCTGGCGGATTGCCGAACGCTGGAGCGTTACCGCCGGCCTGCGCCACAGCGCCGTCGCGTTCAAGGCGGTTGACCACTACATCCACGCCGGCAATCCCGACGACAGCGGCGGCGTCGACTACGCGGCGACGACGCCGGTCGCGGGCCTGCTCTGGCGCGCGGCGCCGGGCGTGAATGCGTACGCCTCCTACGGACGCGGTTTCGAAACCCCGACCTTCAACGAACTCGGCTATCGCGCCGACGGCGCCGCCGGACTCGCGTTCAACCTCGATCCGGCGCGCAGCCGCAATGCGGAAGTCGGCGTGAAGCTGCGGCCGGATCCGCGCATCGAGGCGACCTTCGCGTTGTTCCGCGCCGACACGCGCAACGAACTCGCGGTCGCGACCAGCAGCGGCGGGCGCACGACCTATCAGAACATCGGCAAGGCGCGCCGTGATGGCGCCGAGGCCGCACTCGCATGGCGCATCGCCGATGACTGGAAATTGCAGTTCGCCTGGACCTGGCTCGACGCGCGTTTCCGCTCCGCGTTCCTGACCTGCGCCGGCACGCCATGCACGACCCCGGACACGCCGGTCGCCGCCGGCGCACGCATCCCCGGCATTCCGCGCACCGACGTGCATGCGGGGCTGCGCTTGGGCGGCGAACGCGGATGGCATGCGGGCGCTTCGGGTGACTACGTCAGTGCAGTCGTCGTCAACGACCGCGGCAGCGATGCTGCGCCTGCGTATTTCCTTGCTGCCGCCGATGTGGGCTACGCGTTCGAACTCGATGCCGGGCGGTTCGATGCGTTCGCGCGCATCGACAACGCGTTTGATCGCCGCTACGCCGGCTCGGTCATCGTCAACGATGCGAATGGGCGTTACTTCGAGCCTGCGGCGGGGCGGGCTTTCATGGTGGGCGCGAAATGGATGTGGGGACGCTGAGGCCGCTTTCGTCTTTCCCGATTTGTGGGAGAGGTGGGGTGAGGGCGCTCTTGGCGTGTCCTTTCGTTGTTTCGTAGATTCGCTTACTTCGCGAAAACCCGCCCACGTCCGTGTAAGTTCGTCCCGCAACCCTGCGGGCCGGTTTCTTTCTGTGACTCCGGGCATCCTGCCCTCCGCCCTTCGGGCCAGCTTCGCTGTTCGCGCCGCTCCTGCGGCGCAGTGCTTGTCCAAGAGAAAGAAACCAAAGAGAAGGACACCCCGACAGCGCCGCTCTCCGGGCATCCTGCCCTGCGGGTGCGTGGACGTCGGCCGGGGTTCGCCGACGCTGCATCCTGCATCGCGGCGAACGCGCGCGCGTCGTGCGCGCGCCCCTGCGGGCCTTGTCGTCCGCCGTCCACCGGCGCTGAAGGGGACCCCGGAAGAGCCGCGCGCATCCTGCGCGCAAAGCCAGTGCCGCGTTGTAGGAGCGGTCTCAACCGCGATGCTTTGGCTTTTGCTTCTGCGCGCAGGAGCGCGCCGCTCTTCCACCAGGGTCCCCTTGCGGCCCGGCGAGCGGATGGAGGACTAGCCCGAAGGGGCGCGCGCACGATGCGCGCGCGTTCGTTGCGGTCCATGGATGGACCGTCAACGAACCCCGCCACCCGATCGCGCAGTCAGCGGGCAGGAGCCCGCTGACCGGGCCGCTGGGGGTGTCTTTTCTTTTGGTTCCTTTTCTTTGGACAAGCAAAGAAAAGGAACCGGCCCGCAGGGATGCGGGACGAACCTACAGGGACGTGGGTAGGTCTTCGCGAAAGATCATCGAACCTGCTGCGCGAAACGAACAGCGACAGCACGGCAAGAGCACTCGCCCCGCCGTCTCCCGCAAGCGGGAGATGGGATGCGGGACGAACCTGCAGAGATGTGGTGGGTCTTCGCGATGCAGGAACAGAAAGACTAAACCCTCCCCCGCGATCCGAACATCTGCGATCCCACCTTGAGCAGGTCGCCGAGGCCGAGCTGGCCGTCGCCGTCCTGGTCGAGGATCGAGCCGAGCAGGCCGCCGTGCTGGCCCTGGCCGATGTTCTGCAGTTCCTTGCCGAGCATGTCGCCGAGTCCGCCGGAATTCATGCCCTGCTTGCGGGTCATGTTGCCGAGCGCGGCCATCACGATCGGTGCAAGTATCGACATCAGCGCGCCGGCATTCTGCGTGCCGATGCCGCTGGCCTGACCGACGTTCTGCGCGGCCTGGCCCTGGCGGTTGCCGAAGATGTGGCCGAGGATCGCGCCGCCGTCGCCACCGCCGCCGAGCACGCTGCCGAGGATCGAGCCGATGTCGCCGCCGGCATGGTCGGCGGCGGCGTTGTGCAGCGCGTCGGCGCCGGCGTCGGTCGAGGCGTTCCTGGCGAGGCCGCCGACCACGACCGGCACGGCCTGCTGGATTGCCGCTTCGGCCTGCGAGGGATCGATGCCGAGCTGCGCCGCGATCGCCTCGATGCTCGCCGGGTCCAGGTGGCTCAGAACCTGCTGGGTCAGATCGCTCATCGGAATCTCCTGAAGTAGAGGGGCGTCGCGAGCTTCGCACGTACACCTGTCAGGCAGCTGCCGGGATCGGTCAAAGATCGTGAACCGGCAGCGGCCGTGCGTGTGTCCGCAGACCGGAGCACTATAGTCCCGCGACGAACCGAAGTACGAAGCGGATGCCGATGAGCGACACCGACCATCGCCTCGAACGGTTGCACCAGCGCTACGCGAACTCGCTGCGTGCGAAGAGCGCGGCGTTGGCGGATGCATGGAGGGCGTTCGCCGCCAGTCCGGATGACGCCGCCTGCGCGCGCGAGCTGTCGATGCAGGTGCACCGCTTGTGCGGTTCGGCAGCGGCCTACGGCTATCGTCGCCTCGGTGAAAGCGCGTGTGCGGCGGATCGCCTGATCGCCGACGAACTGGCTATGCAGGAACCCGCGAGTGGTGATGCGCTGGTGCGCCGGTTCGCGTCGGGCGTGCAGGACGTGCTCGCCGAACTCGCCGCCGCATCGGCGACGCTGCGATCCGCGCCGCTCGCGGGCACGGCGCGCAACCTGCGCGTGGTGCTGGTCGAAGACGATCCGGCGCAGGCATCGCTGACCGCGGCGGAACTGGAGTCGCGCGGTTGCTCCGTGCAGATCGAGGATGGCGGCGATCATCTCTGGCAGACGCTGTTGCAGCAACCTTGCGATGCGGTCGTGCTCGACTACTGGCTGCGCGCCGAGACCGCGGCGGAGATCGCGCTCGCATTGCGACGCGAGCCGCAGTTCGCCAACATCGCCCTGGTTTGCTACAGCGTGGAACGCGACGAGCAGGTCCTGCGTGCGGTTCTTGCCGCCGGTTGCGATGTGGTGGTCGCAAAGGAGGACGGTGCGGAACCGCTGTTCGCGGCGGTCGGCGCTGCCGTCACGCGCATGCAGCGGCACGAGGGACCTTGAAACGCAGGCTGGAAGCCGATCGTGACGCGACCGCGGATTTCGCCGAGAATCGCCTACCCGCGACAGCAAGGCCAGCCATGCAGAATGCTTCCCCGATATCCCTGATCGGCGCCCCGACCGACATCGGCGCCGGTGATCGCGGCGCCTCGATGGGGCCGGAGGCGTTGCGCGTTGCCGGTCTCGCTGCGGCTCTGCGCGCGCGCGGGCTCGATGTCGTCGACCGCGGCAATGTCGCCGGGCCGTTCAACCCGTGGCTGCCACCGCACGATGGCTACCGGCACCTCGACGAAGTCGTCGCCTGGAACCGCGCGGTGATGGATGCGGTGGCGGCGGAACTTGCGCAGCAGCGCCTGCCGATCCTGCTCGGCGGTGACCATTGCCTCGCGATCGGTTCGATCACCGCGGTCGCGCGCCACTGCCGCGACAACGGCAAGCACCTGACCGTGCTCTGGCTCGACGCGCACGCGGACTTCAACACCAGTTCGATCACGCCGTCCGGCAACGTGCACGGCATGCCGGTCGCATGCCTGTGCGGCTTCGGCCCGGATCCGCTTACCGAGCTTGGCGGCAGTTCACCGGTACTGTCGCCGGAGCAGATCCGCCAGATCGGCATCCGCTCGGTCGACGCGGGCGAGAAGAAACTCGTGCGCGACGTCGGCCTCGACATCTATGACATGCGCTACATCGACGAAGTCGGCATGAAGCGCGTGATGGAGGAGGCCCTGCTCAACCTCGGCCCGCGCGACCACCTGCACGTGAGCTTCGACGTCGATTTCCTCGACCCCGCGATCGCCCCCGGTGTAGGCACGACCATCCCGGGCGGTCCGAATTACCGCGAGGCGCAGCTGTGCATGGAGATGATCGCCGACAGCGGCCGCCTCGGTTCGCTCGACATCATGGAACTCAACCCCGCGCTCGACGTGCGCAACCAGACCGCTGCGCTCGCGGTCGACCTGGTCGAGAGCCTGTTCGGCAAGTCGACCCTGATGCGTGATTGAGCACTCTGACGCTCGTGGTCCAGTGCTGCAAATTGGCATATCCTGCGATGTGTACGTGTACGGAAGAAGGAGTTCCGATGAGCATCGCTGCAGTGAGCAAACGCCTGCTTGGCTTGTTGTTGGCGGTGGTGGTGCCCACGTCCGCCTTGGCTGATCCCCTTGCGCCACTGGCCCAGCCGAACCTCGACCTGGTGACGAACGGAACCGTTTACGCAGTCGCGGCGCGCCCGGGCGGCGGCATCGTCCTTGGTGGCGTATTCACGCAGGTCAACGGTGTAGCGCGCGCCAACCTCGCGCGCCTGAACGCGGACGGCACGCTCGACATCCAGTGGGCACCGAGCGGCGCAAGCTCGATCACCGCACTTGCCGTTGCGGCGGACGACACCGTATACGCGGGTGGCTTGTTCCATCAGCAGGGCGCTACTTTGTTCACGGAAAAGTTTTCCGGAAACGGCGCCGGCGATGCCGACGCGAACTGGTTTTCGATTGGCTCCTCTGGCGTGAACGCACTCGTGCTCGATGGGTAGGGCGCGCTGTATGTCGGTGGCTCGTTCAGCGCCGGAGGCATTGAAAATCTCGCCAAGGTGTCGGCGCAGAACGGAATGGTCGACTTCACCTGGAATCCGGGGCTCGGCAGCATCCGCGCGATGGCGTTCGACGGCGAGAGCCACCTGTACGTAGTCGGCGACAGTGGGGCGAACAGAGTATCCATTGACGGCCAAGGCGTTGTTGATCCGACGTGGGCACCGTTCCGCACCGGTAGCGATGCCAGGGCCCTCGCGTTCGACGTTGCGACGGGTCGGGTCTTCGTGGGCGGGTGGCTCTGCCCGACCGACGACAACCTTCCATGCAGGCATTACGCGAAAGTCTCCGCGTCGGGAGGCTTCGACGCGCAATGGGATCCGCTGGTGGAGGGTTCCGATGACGGCATGATCGGGCCGTTGCGGGTCGGCGCAGACGGCTCCGTGATCGTGGTGGTTACCCACGCATCGAGTGAAGCGGTACGCATATCGCCCGCCGGCGCCGGCATGGTCGATATCCAGTGGCATCCGATGGCTGACGGCCCGATCAATGCTCTCGCCCAAGCGTCGGATGCTTCGATATGGATGGGCGGCAGCTTCGCGCGTGTCGGGGAATCCTCGCGATTCGGGCTGACCCGGATAGACGCAACCGGCCAACCTGCCGGCCCGCGCTCGGACGCCACGAAACCTGGCGTGGTCAATGCCGTTGTCGTGCAGCCGGATCAGCATGTGGTGGTAGGCGGCGATTTCAGCTACCTGGGCAGCGCCGGTATCATCAGGAACAACCTGCTGAGGTTGCTCCCGGACGGGCGCTTCGATCCGCAATGGAATGCGGATGTCGATGGCGTCGTGCGGGCCCTCGCCACGGACGCCGACGGTGCCGTGTATGTCGGCGGCGCGTTCGAGCATGTCGGGGGCCACGCGCGCCGGAACCTCGCGAAGATCATGCCGGATGCGCTCGCCAGCATCGATCCGATCTGGGATCCCTCGCCGGCAAACGGACTGCATGGCATCGGCGTCAGTCGCCTGGCGGCGTTCGGCACGCATCTTTTCGTCGGCGGCGACTTTCGGGGAATTGGCGGCGCATGGCAACGCAACGGACTGGCGCGCGTCTCGACGGAAGGAGTCGGCCTGCCCGACGTCGACTGGACGCCGCAGGCGTATGCGGACGGCGTCGATGCGATGGCGGTCGGATCCGACGGCGCGTTGTATGTGGCCGGCGATGTCTATTTCGGCGGCTCGGATTTCATGAGAATCAGCGCGACCGGCGCGATCGATTCCGCGTGGCCACCTTCGCTGGACGGCTTCGTCCATGCGTTGTTTGTCGATCCACAATCGTCGAGTGTGTTCGCGGCGGGTGATTTCAGGCACGTCGATGGCCTGGCCCAAGCGAGCGTCGCCAAGCTTTCCCAAATCAATGGCAGCCTGGATGTCTTGTGGCGTCCGGTGTTCGAGTCGGCTTCGTCGTCGACCTGGGGCCTGGCTCCCACGGTCGGTGCGATCGCTTCAGGTCCAGGCGGCAGTCTGTATTTCAGCGGCTCATTTGACGCCGTGAACAATTCGGCGGCGTGCTACCTCGTCAAGCTGTCGTCGGTGTCGGCTGATGTCGACATGGACTGGAATCCCTGCGCGTCCGACGGCATGCCTGCCGGCTCGACACCCTTTCCCGGCAGTTCGCCGAGCCCTGTGCGGGCGCTGGCCGTCAATGCAAGTGGCACGGTCTTCGCCGGAGGCAACTTCGAACGCATGAGCGGAGTCGTCCGCAACGGCTTGGCGGCACTGCCTCCGGCACCATTGCCGGACCAGATCCTCGCCGACGGATTCGATTCACCCTGACACCGGCGACGCAACGTCGCCCGCGGTCGTTTCCGTCAACGTCATGGACAGACACGGGCAATATCGGTGATAACGTCGCAGACGGGTTTTGGGGGAAGCGGGTCGATGATCTTCTGGATTGCGGGGTCGCTGCTCGTGCTGTTGCTGGCCGCGCTGCTGTGGCGTTCGCGGCGCGCGCCGGGATTTGCGGACACCGCCGGCGGGCACGCGTCCGAAATCGAGATTGACGAAGTCGACGACGAGATCCGCGGCGTGTTCATTGCCGAGATGCGCAACGAGATCGGCAGCCTGCGCCGGAACCTGCCACGCTGGCGCATGGCGCCGACCGATCTCGAGCGCGCGGTGCCGCTGCGTCGCTCGTTCCACACCCTCAAGGGCGGCGGCCGGCTGGTCGGCGCGGTCGCGATCGGCGACTTCTGCGCGTCGATCGAGCGCTTGCTGTTGGACATGATCGAGGGTGAGGTGTCCGCGGATCCACCGGTCGTCGATGTCGTCTCGCGCGCGGTCGCGATGCTGCCGAGCCTCTTGGCCGAATTCAGCGGTGAACGGACCGCCGGCGTCGACGTGCGCGCGCTCGCCAGGACCGCCGAACAGCTCGCTGCGCCAGCACGAAATTCGGCATCACCACGCCGTCCTGCGCCCACGCCCGCGCGCGGCGCAGGCGCGGTCCGAGCCACACGCCCGGGTTCCGCGCGCTGACGTCAGTCGAAGCCGTTCCGGAAGATGACGTCGGACGTGCTCAGGCACGCCGGGGTGTGTGCGGCGACCAGTGTCGATACAGTCGTGATCTGGGTCGGGTGGAACACCAGCTGGTTCTGGCCGCAGTTCGCACCCGTCGCACCGCCGGTGTTGCAATAGCTCATCAATGTACCGGTGCCGCCGGCCGGGCAGCTGACCGCGCCGCCATAGCAGCCGGAGCCGGCCTCGCCCCTGAAGCAGACGTCGATGGTATTGCTCGCGGTCGGGTAGGCGCCGGTCGTCACGTTCGTGCAATGCGTGTGCGCGGCGCCGAAGTTGTGGCCGAGTTCGTGGCCGACGATGCGCGCAGACAGGTCGACGCCGACGCCGGAGTTCGTGAACACCTTGTTGACGCTGTAGCTGCCGCCGTTGCTCTGCGTGACGCAATACGCATTCACCCAGGCGATGCCGGAGGCGGAGAAACCGGGATTCTGCGACGACGATTCGCGACCGGACAGCAGCAGCGTGAAGTCGCGCGCCACCGCGGCCTCGTTGTTCTGCCAGTACGTGCCGAAATTGTTGAGGTCGGCATTGCTCGCGGCCGCGTTGGCCGAAATCGTGTACGGCGTCGTGCCGGTGCGGAATTTCGTCGTACCCTGTTGCAGGGTGACATTGAGATCGCGTTCGTACATGACGTTCATGGTCGCGAACAGGTTCGCGATCCAGGTCGTCGCGGCGGCGAGGTTGCCGGCGCCGGTGCCGCCGAAGCGGCCGACCAGCAGTTCCCTGTCGACGTCGACCGCGACTACTGCCGCGCGCAACACGCCGTTGACGCTCTGGCCGCCGAGCGCGAGGGTGAGCGGGTCCGGCAGCGGTCGTCCACTCGGCACGCCGTCTTCGCTCGGGATTACCTGCGGCGTGATGCCGTTCGGCAGCGTTTCTTCCGCCGTCCTGACGACGAGGCGATGGCCATCGGCAGCATCTTCGGCGGTGATCGCGAATGCCCCCGACACGGACGAGCCGGCCCCCGCGACGTTGCGGAAACCCGGATCGAAACCGAGCTGCGCGCGCGTCTGGCCGCTCGCGTCGTAGCCGATCAGTTCGATGCGCTGGCTGCGCGGCAGCTCGTGCTCGCCGTCCGGCCCGACCGCGACGATGCGCGCATCCTTCGCGTAGATGTCGACGCGCCTGAACTCGATGCGGCTGCGATTGCCGTGGCCGTCCGGGAAACCGTCGATGGCCAGGCGCGCGCCGACGCGCAGTGCCGCCAGTTCGTCGATGCGGAACGTCTGCAGCGGCAGGTGGTCGCCTGCCCATCCCTGAGCGCTGGCGACGCACAGCGCGAACAGCAGGAGTCTGCGCATGGCGGTGTGCTCCGTATGGCCGGTCCCGAGGGCATTCTAGACCGGTGAAGCGCGCGAGCGCAGCGGCGCTTCGACTGCGCGGCTTTCGGCCGCTCCGCCCGGCGCGAACGGGGCGGGTGGTCCGACACCGCTGCCTCTTTTCTTGGACCCGACTTGCCCGGCTCATGTTCCGGCGAGGCGCAAGAGCAACGCAGAAGGCTCGCCATCTGCAGGGCGCGGATTGCGGCCATCAGCGATCGGCTACCGGCTCCTCTCCACGGAACAGCATCGGCCGGTTCGCGACGATCGTAACGGCGGTGCCGACGGCAAGGCCGCTGAGCGCGAAGCGTGCGCGTTCGTAGACCGCGACCACCGGCAGCGCGAGGCGCGGATGGCGCACCTCGACGCGCACGCTCGCGCCGAGGTCGCGCACGCTGTCAATGCGTGCGTCCGCGCCGGACGCATCGCCGGTGCGCAGTTCGAGATCATGCGGACGCACGAATGCAGTCACGGTGTCGTCGTCGATGCCGGTCCAGCGCGCATGCAGCGCGGCCGGCAATTCGTTGACTTCGCCGAGGAAGCGGCACACGGACGGACTCGCCGGGCGCGTGTACAGCGTTTCCGGATCGGCGAGCTGCTCGATGCGTCCCTTGTTCATCACCGCAATGCGGTCGGCGAGCTCGAATGCCTCCTCCTGGTCGTGGGTGACGAACACGCTGGTCACGTGGATGCGGTCGTGCAGGCCGCGCAGCCAGCGGCGCAGGTCGCTGCGCACGCGCGCATCGAGCGCGCCGAACGGCTCGTCGAGCAGGAGGATCTGCGGTTCGACGACGAGCGCGCGCGCGAGTGCGACGCGCTGGCGCTGGCCGCCCGACAATTGCGCCGGATAGCGCTGCGCAAACTCGCCGAGCTGCACCAGTTCGAGCAGTTCGCGCACGCGCCGCTGCAGCTCCTCGCGGCGCGGTCGCTTGAACCAGCCGCGCACGCGCAGGCCGAACGCGACGTTCTCGAACACCGTCAGGTGGTTGAACAGTGCGTAGTGCTGGAACACGAAGCCGACGTGGCGCTTGCGCGCGGAGAGCCCGGTCACGTCGCGGCGCTCGAACAGCACGCGGCCGCGATCGGGGAATTCGAGCCCGGCAATCGTGCGCAGCAGGGTGGTCTTGCCGCAGCCGGACGGGCCGAGCAGGGCGAGCAGCTCGCCCGAATCGATCGCGAGGTCGATCCCATCCAGCGCGGGCGCGCTGGCGTAGCGGTAGTGGATGCCGGAAAGTTCGATGCTCATGCGACGGCGTCATGCTCCGGATCGGCGCGGCGCATGCGCCAGCCGACGAATTGTTTCAGCAGCAGGGTCGCCAGCGCGAGCAGGGCGAGCAGCGAGGCGACCGCGAACGCGGCGGTGCGCTGGTATTCGTTGTAGAGGATCTCGACGTGCAGCGGCATCGTGTTGGTGAGGCCGCGGATGTGGCCGGACACGACCGACACCGCGCCGAACTCGCCGATCGCGCGCGCGTTGCACAGGATCACGCCGTAGGCGAGGCCCCAGCCGATCTTCGGCAGCACCACGCGCCAGAACATCGCGAAGCCGCCGGCTCCGAGGGTGACTGCGGCTTGTTCCTGTTCGCTGCCTTGCGCCTGCATCAGCGGGATCAGCTCGCGCGCGACGAACGGGAAGGTGACGAACAGCGTCGCCAGCACGATGCCCGGCACGGCGTAGACGATCTTGAGGTCATGCGCGGCAAGCCATGGTGCGAGCCAGCCCTGCGCGCCGAACAGCAGCACGTAGATCAGGCCCGCGATCACCGGTGACACCGCGAACGGCAGGTCGATCAGGCTCAGCAGCAGGCCGCGGCCGCGGAACGAGAAGCGCGTGACGAGCCAGGCCGCGGCGATGCCGAACACGGTGTTCGCCGGCAACACGATCGCGGTCACGAGCAGGGTCAGCCGGATCGCCGCGCGCGCGTCCTCGTCGACGAGGCTCGCGATGTAGAAGTCGACGCCTTTCTCGAACGCGTAGCCGAACACCGCGAGCAGCGGCAGCACGAGGAACAGGCCGACGAACGCGAGCGCGATCGCGAGCAGCGACCAGCGCAGCCAGAGCGGGTCGCGCAGCGCGCGCGACGGTTGGCGTGACGGACTCATGCCGAGCGACGCCGCACGCTGACCAGCTGCAGCAGGTTGATCGCGAACAAGGTGGCGAACGAAGCGAGCAGCAGCACGACCGCGATCGCGGTCGCACCCGCGTAGTCGTACTGGTCGAGCTTGGCGGTGATCAGCAGTGGCGCGATCTCCGACACCATCGGCATGTTGCCGGCGATGAAGATGACCGAACCGTATTCGCCGAGCGCGCGTGCGAACGCGAGCGCGAAACCGGACAGGATCGCCGGCCACAGCGTCGGCAGCACGACGCGATACAAGGTCGTGAGACGGCCTGCACCGAGCGTCGCCGCGGCTTCCTCCATGTCCGGTTCCAGTTGTTCGAGCACCGGCTGCACGCTGCGCACGAGGAACGGCAGGCTGACGAACACGAGCGCGACGGTGATTCCGCTCGGCGTGTAGGCGACTTTCCAGCCGTGCGCCTCAAGCCACTTTCCCAGCGGACCGGTCGATGCATACAACGCGGTGAGCGTGATGCCGGCGACCGCGGTCGGCAGCGCGAACGGCAGGTCGACGAGGGCATCGATGAGTCGGCGTCCCGGAAAGCGGTAACGCACCAGCACCCATGCGAGCAACGGCCCGAAGAACAGGTTGATCAGGCCCGCCAGCGCCGCGCAGCCGAACGTGACGCGATACGAGGCGAGCGCGCGTGGCGTCGTCACCGCGCTCCAGAATTCCGCTGGTCCGAGCGAGGCCGCCTTCAGCGCGAGCGCGGCCAGCGGCAGCAGCACGATCAGGCCGAGATAGCCCAGGCACAGCCCGAGGGTGAGGCCGAAACCGGGCAGCGCGTGGCGGCGCCTTCGGCGCATGGATGCCTCCTGCATACGCGCCGGACCTACCTGCCCGGCGTGTAGATCTGGTCGAACGTGCCGCCGTCGGCGAAATGCGTCGCCTGTGCATTCTGCCAACCGCGGAAGGCCGCGTCGACGGTGAGCAGCGACAGCTGTGGAAACTTCGCCGCGTACTTCGCCGCGACAGCGGCATCGCGCGGCCGGTAGCCGTTGCGTGCGGCGATCTCCTGGCCCTGCGCCGTGTAGAGGAACTGGAGGTAGGCCTCGGCCACCTTGCGCGTGCCGTGTTTGTCGACGACCTTGTCGACGACCGCGACCGGCGGTTCGGCAAGGATGCTGAGGCTCGGCAGCACGATTTCGAACTTGTCCTTGCCGTCGCCTTCCGCGAGCGCGAGCAATGCCTCGTTTTCCCACGCGAGCAGCACGTCTCCCTGGCCACGTTCGACGAAGGTGGTGGTCGCGCCGCGTGCACCGGTGTCGAGTACCGGCACGTTCCGGAACAGCTTGCCGATGTAGTCCTTCGCACCGGCATCGCCGCCGTATTGCTTCGCCGCCCAACCCCAGGCGGCGAGATAGTTCCAGCGCGCGCCGCCGCTGGTCTTCGGGTTCGGCGTGATCACGCCGATGCCGGGCTTGGCCAGGTCGTCCCAGTCCTTGATGCGCTTCGGGTTGCCCTTGCGCACGAGGAACACGATCGTCGAGGTATACGGCGAACTGTTGTCCGGCAGGCGCTTCTGCCAGTCGGCCGGAACAAGCCCGCCATGCGCGTGCAACGCGTCGATGTCGAACGCGAGCGCGAGCGTGACGACATCCGCTTCGAGACCATCGATCACGCTGCGAGCCTGCTTGCCGGAGCCGCCGTGCGATTGCTTGATCGAAACGCTTTCGCCGGTGCGCTGCTTCCAGTCGGCGGCGAATGCCGCATTCACGTCACGATACAGCTCGCGCGTAGGATCGTAGGAGACATTGAGCAGGCTGGCGTCGGCGCGCGCAGCGCCCGCAAAGCCGAAGGTGCCGGCCGCGAACGCGGCGGTGAGCAGAGAGATTGACCAGCTTCGCATGACGGTTCCCCAGTGGAAGGTCGAGGGGACCAGTCTGGCAGCGAATTCGTTAGCGAGGTGTTAGTCGGGCATGACGATCGGGCATGCGCATATGCCGCGCACCGGAATTTGCTCCTGCAATTCGACCCGCAGTGTTCGCGGATGTCTGGAACATCCGCGGACCAGCATTCCGTCCAGCCCCGGCCATGCTGGAATTTGCTCCTGCAATTCCGGCATTCCGTCCATCCATGGACATCAAAAAAAACGGCTGCCGTCCCTGGGGAACGGCAGCCGCGTCAGGCTGCTACGCGTGGGAGGCGATCAGAACTCGTACGAAGCGCCCGCGTAGATGGTGCGGCCGATCGCCGGTTCGAGGCCGCCGCCGAACACGCGCGCGTAGTACTTGCGGTCGGTGAGGTTCGACACGCCACCGAGAAGGCGCACCTGAGGCAGCACCCACCAGTCGGCGGAGAAGTCGGCGACCGTGTACGAGGGCACCTTGGCGGGGATGATGATCGGCCCGTTGTTCGGTGCGGTCGCCGGCAGGTTCGAGTCCTGCCAGTACTGGCTCGCGACCGACACCACCGACAGCGCGAGCTTGTAGTGCTTGTCCTCGCGCCACGACACGCCCGCACGCAAAAGGTAGTTCGGCGAGAATGCCGGCTTGTTGCCGACGTGTACCGCCGGATTGTGCGTCGAGGTGAACTCCGCGTTGAGCAGGGCGAGGCTTGCGAACAACGACAGGTGCTGGGTGCTGCGCGGGTCCTGCGCCGCGAGGAAGTCGTAATCGATCTGCCCTTCGAAGCCGCGATGGCGCGTGTCGCCGGTGTTGACGTTGATCGTGTTGTTCGCCGGTGCGTTTGGACCGGCCGACTGGCTCTCGATGCGGTCTTTCACGTTCACCCAGAACAGGCTCGCATCGTAGAACAGGCCGTCGACCGGAGTGCCGTGCACGCCCGCTTCCCATGACAGCACGTGAGTTGGATCGGGATCGTTCAACGCGCTTGGATCGAGATTGCCGAACGGCGAGCCGACATCGAAGTAACGCACAGGGCGCCAGCCCTGCGAGACGTTGAAGTAGGTTTCGTTGCCGTGACCGAAGTCGTTGCCGAGGCCGAGTCCGAACAGTGGCACGGTGTGGTCAACGCTGCGGTGGACGTAGTCGCGCGTGAGCGTCGTCGGTTTGACGGTTTCATCAATGTCGACGTTCTCGCGCTCAAGGCGTACCGACGGCACGAAGTGCCAGTTGCCGGCAAAGCGGAACACGTTTTCGGCGAACACCGCGGCGTAATCGGTCGAGCGATCCTGGCGCAGGCGCGCGCAGTTCTTGTCGGCCGGGTTCGCGCACGGATTGCCGTGGCGGTCGTAGCGGGACGGGAACAGCGTATCGTCGGTCCACTGCCGGAACGGCGCGTCCGAGTGGTAGATCGTGGTGCCGACCGTGAACGCGTTGCCACGGCTCCAGTGGTGCACGACGCGCGCATCGACGCCGGTGAAGCGGAACTGGTCGTCCTGCAGCGTCGCCGTGGTCGGCGCATTGCCGCGATCCTGCGAACGCGCAGCATTGTCCTGGTAGCCGGCCCACACCTTCGCGACGAGTTCGGTATCCGGATCGAAATGGCGCTCGTGCGTGAACGCGAGCACGTAGCGGTCGGTCCACAGCCGGTTGTAGGGTGTGGAAACCGTCTCCGGGTCGCTCGTGAACTGCGTGATGTTGAGCTTGCCCGGATCGCCGGTGTTGAGACTCCAAGCCTTGAGGTCGAGCGCATACGACGCGTCATCGTCCGGGTGGTAACCGATGTGCAGGTCGGCGCCGCGGATCTTCGAATCGCCGTTGTCGCGCTCGCCGTCGCTCTTGCGGTAGTGCGCGTCGACCAGGTAGTCCCACGACCCGGACGTGCCGGAGATCTGGTTGAACGTCGTGAGCAGGCCGTTGCTGCCGACAACGTTTTCGGTATAGCCGGCGAGTTCGCGGTCGGCGACCGGCTTGCGGCTGATCATGTTCACGACCGGCGGCGGCTCCGGTCCGTACAGCAGCGAGCTGCCGCCGCGGATGAGCTGGACCTCGGAGATCTGCTGCGGCAGCGGCATCGTGTAGATCGTCGGGTAGCCGATCCAGTCGGACATCAGCGGGATGCCGTCGAGCATCACCGTTACGAATTCCGATTCCTGCGGATTGCCGATGCCGCGGTAGCTGAGGTTCATCTGGCCCGGCGACTGCTGCTCGGAATAGAACAGCCCCGGCGTCTGCGCAAACAGGTTGCGGAAGTTGTCGATCACCGTCGGGATGTTGTCGGTCTTGGTGATCGAGGTCTTCTTCGTCACGGTGATCAGCGGGCCGTCCACTTCGCGCATGATGTGCTGCAATTTCGGACGCGTATCGTCCTGCGGTCGATGCTCGCGCACGTTGACCTTTGGCAACTCTGTCGGGTTCTGCGCGTCGCTCGACGTGGCCTGGTCGGCGTGCGCCGATACGGGTGCGAACAACGCATTGGCAATCGCGAACGCAAGCGCGCCTGGAACGATCATCGTCGTCTTCATGCAACTATCCTCGGAGGGTGGCGCCGCCCCCCTTGGACGTCGCGCAGGCGGCTTTATCGCAGGCTTGGGCCGGATCGTGTACCGCCTTGAGGCGTAGGTCTCAGGGCGGATTACGAATGGCCCATGCCGGCGGGTGCACGGCTCGCCTGCCGCACGTGCCCGCCGTGTTCAGCGGCGCGGCGGATCCGGCACGAAGGCATTCGGGAACGGCTGGGGTTCGCTGCGCGCGACCGGCCGCGCGATGATGCCCTGGGCGACGAGGTTCGCGTAGCTGTCGTACCACACCGCGAGCGTTTCGGCCGGATGGCGCGAGGCGCGCTCGAACGTGGTCTGGTCGACATGCGCGTACTCGCGTGCGCCGTGGCCGGTGCCGAGGCGTTCCTCGCTGCGCGCATACGATTCCGCCTTCGCGCGCGGCGCGGGTTTGGCCGCGTCTGCCGCGGCAGCCTGGGTACTCGCCGGCGCACCTGCGCCGACAGTGCTATCGGAACGCTGCATCTCGGCCGACGGTTGCGCCACCGGCGGCGCCGGCGGCGCCGCGTCCTTGGCGACGGCTTCGCGTTCGCGCCAGGCCGGCATGCGTTCGGTGAACACGGCGACGCCGATCACGCCCACATTCTGCGGTCGCCCGGTGCGTGCGGCGTAGCTGTTCGGCAGCGCGGTGAAGTTGAACTGCGCGATTTCGTCGAGACTCTTGCGCCAGCCGGCGATCTCGGTCGATTCCCACGCGTCGAGCACGTAGCCGGTCTGGTTCGTGTCGGCGGTCTGTCCGCTCACTGCATTGACGCCGTCGACGCTGAGCACGGCGAGCACGCGACCGCCGGTGCGGTTGACCATGCGCACGGAGTAGCGATGGCCGGGCGTGCCGGCGACGTAGAGCCGGCCCGCATCGGAATAGGTCGGCAGGGTCTGGCCGGTATCGCGGTCGATGACTGCGAGGTCGAGCAGGTTACCGGCATGGGCCGTCGAGGCGAGGCCGGCAGCGAGCAGTGCGGCGCAAAGCAGGGTACGCATGACGCTTCTCCGTGGGTGGTCTGAGATCCATGCAACGCGTGCGTGGCCCGTACGGGGTTAACCCCGGTTGGGGGTCGGCCGAACGCGGAGCCGCAGGGTCCGGAAGGTTCCCGTACACTGGTCGGCCCCTTCAGCCGCATCGCCGCCCCGTGAGCCACGACAAGCGCCGCATCCTGACCGGCATCACCACCTCCGGCACGCCCCACCTCGGCAACTACGTCGGCGCGATCCGTCCGGCGATCGCCGCAAGCCGGCGCGCCGATGCCGAGTCGTTCTACTTCCTCGCCGACTACCACGCGCTGATCAAGACCGGCGATCCGGCGCGCGTGCAGCAGTCGACGCTGGAGATCGCGGCGAGCTGGCTTGCCTGCGGTCTCGACCCGGACAAGGTGTTCTTCTACCGCCAGTCGGACATTCCCGAAATTCCGGAACTCACCTGGTTCCTCACCTGCGTCACCGCAAAGGGCTTGCTGAATCGCGCGCATGCGTACAAGGCCGCGGTCGATGCGAACGAGACGGCCAGCGAGGACGCCGACGCGGGCATCACCGCCGGCCTGTACATGTACCCGGTGCTCATGGCCGCGGACATCCTCATCTTCAATGCGCACGAAGTGCCGGTCGGCCGCGACCAGATCCAGCACATCGAGATGGCGCGCGACATCGGCCAGCGCTTCAATCACCTGTACGGCAACGAGTACTTCACGTTGCCCGCAGCGAAGATCGAGGAAAACGTCGCGACCCTGCCGGGCACCGACGGCCGCAAGATGTCGAAGAGCTACGACAACACGATCCCGTTGTGGCTGCCCGCGAAGGACCTGAAGAAGGCGATCCTCGGCATCGTCACCGATTCGCGTGCGCCGGGCGAGCCGAAGGATGCGGACGGCTCGAACCTGTTCGCGATCTACCAGGCATTCGCGAGCGCCGAGGAGGCCGCGGCGATGCGCCGGGCATTCGACGACGGCATCGCCTGGGGTGATGCAAAGCAGAAATTGTTCGAGCGGGTCGATGCGGAACTCGCGCCGCTGCGGGAACGATACGATGCGCTCGCTGCCAGGCCGGAACGGATCGAGGAGCTGCTGCACGCGGGTGCGCGCAAGGCGCGTGAGCGCAGCGTGCCGCTGCTCGCGCGGCTGCGCCATGCGGTCGGCATTCGCGCGCTGGGCGCGAAGGGCGTCACGGCCGACGTGGCCACAGCGGCGACCAAGGCAGCGGTCGACCTGCATGCCGCGAAGCTGCCGGTGCTGAAGAGCTACCGCGAGGCCGACGGCAAGTTCTACTTCAAGCTCGCCGGCGCGGACGGCGCCGTGCTGCTGCAGAGCCGCGCGTTCGACGCGCCGAAGGATGCGGGAATGCTCGCCGCCGCGCTCGTCGACGCGGGCGACGATGCGACAGCGGTCAGCGGCCTGCTGGCACGCTGCGCGCCGGTCGGCGAACCCGTGCAATCGATCGACACGATCGTCTCCGCGCTGGCGCAGCTCAAGGCGGACAAGCTCGCGAAGCTGGTCGGAAAGGATTGAGCGTCACGCAGCAACGGTCTCCTGCAGGAGCGGCGGAAGCCGAGATCCTCCAGGCCTCAACGGCATCGCGGCTTCCGCTGCCACAACGGTGCTGCCTGCGATCAACGATGTCGCGCCCCACGTGGCGGCGTATCCTGTCCACCCTTCAACTGGAAGCCCCCGAATCGCATCCATGCGCCTGTTCCTGATCATCGCCGTGCTGGTCTATCTCGCGTGCGTGCTGTTCGTGCACCTGCGCGGGCGCGTGCGGCTGCCGTTCAAGCGCCAGCTGCTCGACCACTCCGGCTTCTTCGCGCCCTACAACGTGCTGATGTACGCGTTCTCGGCGGTCTCGCCGCGACCGTTCCCGGATCGGCGCGCGTTCCCGCAACTCGATGCGTTGAAGGATCGCTGGCAGGTCATCCGCGACGAGGCATCGCACCTGTTCGACGAGGGCTATATTCGTGCCGCCGAGAAGAACAACGACGCGAGCTTCTCGTCGTTCTTCAAGGAAGGCTGGAAGCGCTTCTATCTGAAGTGGTACGGCGACCCGCTGCCGTCGGCGCACGCGCTGTGCCCGAAGACGGTGGCGCTGCTGGCGAAGATCCCCGAGGTCAAGGCGGCGATGTTCGCGTTGCTGCCGCCGGGTGCGAAGTTGAATCCGCATCGCGACCCGTTCGCCGGTTCCCTGCGCTACCACCTCGGCCTGATCACGCCGAACGACGACACCTGCCGCATCTTCGTCGATGGCGAGGAACACAGCTGGCGCGATGGCAAGGATGTCGTGTTCGATGAAACCTACGTGCACTGGGCCGAGAACCGCACGAACCAGACGCGCGTGATCCTGTTCTGCGACGTCGAGCGGCCGCTGCACACGCGATTCATGCAGCTGCTCAACCGCGGCGTCGGCCGCGTGCTCGGCCGCGCGACCGCGACGCAGAACATCGGCGGCGACCACGTCGGCCTGGTCAATCGCCTGTACGGCTTTGCGCACGTGGTCGGCGTGCAGCGCAAACGCTTCAAGCGCGCGTACCCGCGCGCCTACAAGGGCACCCGCGTTGCGCTCGCGCTCGCGCTGGCCGTCTGGTTCGTGCTGCCGTGGCTGCGTGGCAATTGAGGAGCGGCAAGCCGCGAACCCGCTGCGCCGCCTGTTTCAAGCCTCTTCCGATCAAGCCGCAGCAGCGAACTCGCGTGCCGCGTCGGCTTCGAGCGCATCGAAGTAGTCGCGCGTGAGGCGCTGTTGCTCGGCCGTGCTTTCGGCGCGGTTCGCGACCGCGCGGAATGCGGCGTTCTCGGGGCGGTCCTTGGCGTACCAGCCGAGGTGCTTGCGCGCGATGCGCAATCCCTGCAGCTCGCCGTAGAACGCGTACAGGTCGTCGAGATGGCCAAGCAGGATGTCGCGGACTTCGCCCGGTGACGGCGGTGCGAGTGTCTCGCCGGTGGCGAGGTAGTGCGCGACCTCGCGGAAGATCCACGGCCGGCCCTGCGCGGCGCGGCCGATCATGACCGCGTCGGCGCCGGTCGCGTCGAGCACGTATTTCGCCTTCGCGGGTGAATCGACGTCGCCGTTCGCGAACACCGGAATGCGGATCGCCGCCTTGATCGCTGCGATCGTGGCGTACTCCGCCTCGCCTTCGTAGAGATCGGCGCGCGTGCGGCCGTGCACGGCGAGCGCGGCGATGCCGGCGTCCTCGGCGATCTTCGCGATGCGGAGTCCGTTGCGGTTGTCGCGGTTCCAGCCGGTGCGGATCTTCAGCGTGACCGGCACGTCGACCGCATTCACGACGGCTGCGACGATGCGCGCGACGAGCGGTTCGTCCTGCAGCAGCGCCGAGCCCGACCAGACGTTGCAGACCTTCTTCGCCGGGCAGCCCATGTTGATGTCGATCAGTTGCGCGCCATGGTCGACGTTGTAGCGTGCGGCCTCGGCGAGCATCGCCGGATCGTAGCCGGCGATCTGCACGCTGACCGGATCCGGCTCGCCGACGTGGTCCATGCGCTTGAGCGACTTGCGCGTGGTCCACAGGCGCGGATCGGCGGTCGTCATCTCGGACACGGCGAGGCCCGCGCCCTGCCGCTTGCACAGCTGGCGGAACGGCTTGTCGGTGACGCCGGCCATCGGCGCGAGCACGACGGGCGGGTCGATCAGGTGGGAACCGATGCGCATGGGGGCGCGATTGTAGCGGCGCCGCCCGCCGGATGCCCGAAGGCATGGAAAGGGCGGCCTGACGGCCGCCCCCTCCACGTGCATCGGCGCGAGCGGATCGCTCCTCCCGCGGGCCTGTCAGCGTTTCGCGGCCTTGCGCAGCTTCGCCGCTGCGGCCTTCTCAAGATGGCGGCCGAACGCGCGGTGCGCCGGCGTGTTCGTTGCGTCGATGCTGACGTCGTCGATGAAGATGTTGCCGTCGAACGTGCCGCCGCCCGGATAGTCGTACTGGAACTGGATCGCATGCGGTGCGCCGTCGGCGTAGCTGCTGATGTCGATCGAATGCAGCACGTAATTGGTGTCAGCGGCGATCGCCGAAAGGTCGGTCGTCTCGACCGCGGTGCCGTCTACGGACACGGTGAGCGTGCCGGCGACGTCCGGCACGCCGGCCGCGAAGCGCCAGTAGTTGAGGTACCGCGGGCCGCTCGCCGGCATCGTCACGGTCTGCGCGAGCGTCTGCGTTTCCTGGTCGGCACCGCCCCAGCCGCCGAACCAGACCGAGTAGATGCCGTCGTGGGTCGGCACGCCGCCCGATGCGAAGTCGGTGCCGCCGCCCGAGCCCGGGTTGCCGTCGAGCGCGTCCCAGTGCGGGTTCGGGCCGAAGTCGCTGGTGGTCTCCTCGAAGCTGCCATCGGTCACCACCGGCGGCGGCGGCGGCGGATCGAAGCCGTCGGCGAACAGGTGATCGACCGGCGAGTTGGCGCCGTCGACGACGAAGCTGACCATGCCGCCCGAACCGAAGGTCCAGCCGGCGATCTTCGACGCATCGCCGGATACCGCGGTCAGGCCGCCGGCGAGGGGCAGGGTGAGGTCGCTCGGGATCCCGATGCCGCGGTCGGCGAGGTAGTCGGTCAGGATCTGCGAACCGCCTTTTTCGGTCCAGATCAGCAGCGCGCGCGGCGGATTGTCGAAGAAGCCGCTCGCACCGACGATCATGCGGCCGTCGTCGCTGACGCCGAATGCGAACGGCATGTCCGGGATCGCGAGGACGTCGCCGGTCTGCACGTTCATGCGCCAGCCGCTGCCGACCGCCCACTGGCCATTGCCGCTGAGCCCGTCGGTTTCGCCGAGGTCGTTGCCCTGGCTGTCCCTTACGTAGGTCGCGACGCGATCCTTCCACACGACGCCGCGGCGGAAGCCCGTGACCGGGTCGTCGCTCCAGCCACCGACGACATGGCCATCCGCGCTGATCACGTTGCCGCGCGACGCGCTCGTCGTGTTGTCGACGGGCAGGTCGACAACGCCATCGACGGGCGAGTAGTAGTACGCCTTGGCGATGCTGAAGTCGTCGGTCCAGGCGAGGCCGACCGCGGTGCCGTCGTCGGCGAGGTCGTAGACGTCGACATTGTCGATGTTGACCGGGAGCGGCAACGCGGTCGGGGTCGCCGCGCCGATCGGCGACACCGCCGGCAGGTCGTGGCCGCCGTTGGCGGAGCCGCCGTCGTTGGACAGCGCGCCCGATACGGTGCCGAGATTGTTGATGCCATTGACGTAGACCATGCCCGCAATGAGCGTCTCGGTCCCGGTCGCCGCGTCCCAGCGCAGGCCGCCCGCGCCGAACACGGAAGCCACGAGGTATTCGCCGTTCTGCGAAAACTTCGTCGCCTGCGCGTTCGGCGTCTGCAATTCGATCATGCTGGCGGCGTGGGCAACGCCGCCGACGGTGGCGAGGGCGGCTGCGAGGCCTGTGACGAGCGGGGAAATGCGCATGCGGACTCCTGGACTACGGATTGCCGGACGAGACACCGGGGTTCAGGCAGGACGGGTGGTTCCCGTTCGCCCATTCCCCTGAAGCTAGTCGGCTCCGCAGCGACGCGGACTCACGCAGCATTCGCGCCGCCTTCGCGACGCGTTCGCGGACTGTTTCACTTTGCGCGACAGGGGGTTGCGGGAGGGCGACGGGTCGCGGCGAGGGGAGCGCGTGCGCCGCGTGAGCGCGTGGCGAGTGGGGGTGCTAGCGGACGCAGGGAGTCGTTGGCGGCCAGTGCTGCTTCGTTTTTTCAGCTTCGGTTTCGCGCGGGCCCTTGCCCGAATTTGCTCCGCAGTAAGTGCGCGGAGGGAGCCGAGCGGCGGAAATCGGCATTGCTTCGTTGGAGCTTCGGTTTCGCGCGGGCCTATGCCGGAATTTGCTCCTGCAATTCCGGCATTCGGTCCATCCCTGGCCTTGCCGAAAAATGCTCCTGCATTTTCGGCATTCCGACCATCCATGGTCGTCAAAAAACCTTCCCCGTTGCCGGGGAAGGTGCCACGCAAGGCGGCGCGCGCTCGAGGGAGGGAGGGAGGCGCGCGCCGCCTTTCCCGAGGGCTACTTCGAGATGTCGACGTCCTTCGTCTCGGGCAGGAACAAGATGCCGATCACGAATGTCATCGCGGCGACGATGACCGGGTACCAAAGGCCGGAGTAGATGTTGCCGGTCCATGCGACGAGCGCGAACGCGGTGGTCGGCAGGAAGCCGCCGAACCAGCCATTGCCGATGTGATACGGCAGGCTCATCGAGGTGTAGCGGATGCGCGTCGGGAAGAGCTCGACCAGCCACGCCGCGATCGGGCCGTAGACCATCGTCACGTAGATCACGAGGATGGTCAGCAGGAGCAACAGCATCGGCGTATTGATGCGCGCGGGATCGGCCTTTTCGGGATAGCCCGCGCTCGTCAGTGCGCTCTTCAGCTGCGCGTTGAACGCATCGGACTGCGTCTTGAACGCCGCGGCGTCAAGGCTGGCGCCTTCGAACGAGGCGATCGTTGTCGCCCCGACCTTCACGCTGGCCACGCTGCCGCTGCCGGCGGGTTCGTTGACGTAGGGCACGCCGCCCTTGGCCAGCACGCTCTTGACGATGTCGCACGAACTCTTGAACGCCTTCTTGCCGACCGGGTCGAACTGGAACGTGCAGGCGTCGGGGTCGGCGACCACGGTGACCGGGTTCGTCTGCGCCGCGACCTCGATCGCCGGGTTGCCGTAGTGGGTGAGCGCCTTGAAGATCGGGAAGTAGGTCAGCATCGCGAGCAGGCAGCCAAGCATGATGATCGGCTTGCGCCCTATGCGATCCGACAGCGCGCCGAACACGACGAAGAATGGCGTCGCGATGAGCAGTGCGCCGGCGATGAGCAGGTTCGCCGTGACCGCCTCGATCTTCAGCGTCTGGGTCAGGTAGAACAGCGCGTAGAACTGGCCGCAGTACCACACCACGGCCTGTCCCGCGGTCGCGCCGAACAAGGCGAGCAGCACGATCTTGCCGTTGTTCCAGCGCGCGAACGATTCGGTCAGCGGTGCCTTCGATTGCCGACCCTCGGCCTTCATCTGCTGGAACAGCGGCGATTCGTTCAGCTGCAGGCGGATCCACACCGACACGCCGAGCAGCACGAACGAGATCAGGAACGGGATGCGCCAGCCCCAGGTGTCGAACTCGGCGCCGAGCAGCTTGCGGCAGAGCAGGATCACGATCAGCGACAGGAACAAGCCGAATGTCGCGGTGATCTGGATGAAGCTGGTGTAGAAGCCGCGCTTGCCCGGCGGCGCATGCTCGGCGACGTAGGTTGCGGCACCGCCGTACTCGCCGCCGAGCGCGAGGCCCTGCAGCAGGCGCAGCACGATCAGCATGATCGGCGCGGCGACGCCGATCGATGCGTAGGTCGGCAACACGCCGACCAGGAAGGTCGACAGGCCCATGATCACGATCGTGATCAGGAACGTGTACTTGCGCCCGATCAGGTCACCGAGGCGACCGAAGATGATCGCGCCGAACGGGCGCACCGCGAAGCCGGCGGCAAACGCGAGCAGCGCGAAGATGAAGCCGCTGGTCGGATTGAGGCCGGAGAAGAACTGCTTCGCGATGATCGCCGCGAGCGAGCCGTACAGGTAGAAGTCGTACCACTCGAACACCGTGCCGATGCTGGACGCGATGATCACGCGCTTGTGTCCGGTCGTCAGCGGTTTCGCCCCGGGCATTGATGCAGCTGTGCTGGCCATGTCTCGGTCTCTCCGCGTCAGAAGGAATACTTGGTGGTGAACTGCAGGCGCGTGAGGTCACCGTCGAGCCCGTTCTCGATCGTGCGGCGGCCGTACATCAGCTCGGCGCCGATGTCGAGCTTGGGCAGCGGCGAATAGAACATGTTCCAGCGCAGGCTCTGCACCGACTTGGTCGCGGAGCCACCCGTCAACGCGAGATCGTTGTCGTACTGGCTGCGCGCGTAGATCAGGTTGGTTCGCCATGCCGGGGAGAACACGTGGCGCCAGCCGACGTAGCCGGCCATGCCGTCGAGCGTGTCGAGGTTGCCGTCGGCGTCGATCTCGGTGTCGCCTGTCACGCCGAGGCCGATGTAGCGGCTGAAACCGCTGCCGAGCGTGAACTGGTAACGCAGGTCGTCGTTCTTGCCGATCACCCACTTGCCGCCGAGCGTGAAGGCGCCGCCAAGCTGGTCGTCCTTCGCGCGCGTGACCGTGCTGGTGGCCTGGCGGTCGATCCTCAGGTCGCGCATCAGCGCGCCGACGCCGAACGTGCCCCAGTCGCCCTTCCAGCCGTAGCGCAGGGTCAGGTCGGGGATCGCGCCGCGGTCGGACTGGATCGGCGCGCCACCGCCGTTCGGGATGATCGTCGTCTCCGGATTCTCGAGCGATACCGACAGGCCGCCATTCGTGTAGCGCACCTGCGCCTGGCGCACGAACACCACGCCGTCGGTCGGGCCGATGAAGTCGACCGACTCCGGAAATGCGCTCGGGTCGACGAAGTTCGACCAGGTCTGGCCGGCGAGCCAGTTGTTCCAGTACGCATAGGCATGGCGCACCGTGACGCCGTAGGTGTTGGTCGCGACCTGGGTGCCGAGTGAATTGCCGAAGAAGTCCATCTCGAGGAACGCGCCGAGCTTGTCGCCGTTGTCGGTGAGGGTGTCGACGCCGAAGTTGAAGCGCGAGAACTTCGCATGTGCGTCGAAGTCGGTGCCGGAACCGTGTCCGCCGACCGGGGTCTGGCCCGGCACGTACAGCGCGCGGCCGCTGGCGCCGTCGGCGAGCTGGCCGTCGCCGGTGCGGGTCGCCATGAAGTCGGCCTTGACGAAGCCGCCGAAGCGGAAGGTCGTGTTCGGCGAGGCGCCCGGCGTGATCGTGGTCTCCTGGATCGGCGGCTTGCCACCGACCGTCGCAGTCGCCTTCGGCAGCGGCGCGTTGGCGGCGACCGGCGCCGCCGGCGCCGCCTGCGCCGCAACCTGCGCCGCGTGCTGCGCGCGCACCTCCGACATCAGGTCCTGTACCTGCCGTTCGAGATCGCTGACGCGTTGTTCGAGCGCGGCTTCACGCTTGGTATCCGCCGCCGCGATGGCCGGGAATGCGAGGCCGCAGGCGAGCGCGATTGCGCTCAGGCGCAGGCCGTGGCGAAGCTGTCGGTACATGTTCGGTCCCCCTCGAGTGTGGTGTTGTCGGATGATCGTCCGCCGCAACGCGGACCGTGGGCACGGCGCGCCGAGCTTGCACCCAGCGGGCATGCGCGTCTAGTCGAGAAAGGTCGCGATTCGACCAAAGTAGTAGGCCCTGCCGGCGCGCTGCGCATGGGGCTACCATGGCTGCAATCGAAGTCGCCGGAGCCGCCATGTCATCGCCCCTGCATCCCGTTCCGCCCGAATTCGCCGCGCGCGCGCGCGTCAACAAAGCCTCCTACGAGCGCGAGTACGCCGAATCGATGCGCGATCCGGCCGCGTTCTGGGGCCGCATCGGCCAGCGCCTCGACTGGATCACGCCGTACACCGAGGTCAAGGACGTCTCGTTCGACGCGCGTGACCTGCATATCCGCTGGTACGCGGACGGCACGCTCAACGTCGCCGCCAATTGCCTCGACCGCCACCTCGCCACGCGTGGCGACAAGACCGCGCTGATCTGGGAAGGCGACGACCCGAGCCAGGCGCGCCGGATCAGCTACCGCGAGCTGCACGCCGAGGTATGCAAGGCCGCGAACCTGCTGACCAACCTCGGCATCGGCAAGGGCGACCGCGTCGCGATCTACCTGCCGATGATCCCGGAGGCAGCCGTGGCGATGCTCGCCTGCGCGCGCATCGGCGCGGTGCACACGGTCGTGTTCGGCGGTTTCTCGCCGGATTCACTCGCCGGCCGCATCGCCGATTCGCGTTGCAAGCTGGTCATAACGGCCGACGAGGGGCGTCGCGGCGGCAAGAAGGTGGCGCTGAAGGTCAATGTCGACGAGGCGTTGCAGCGCGCCGACACCAACAGCGTCGAGACCGTGCTGGTCGTGCGCCATACCGGCGGTGCGGTCGAGATGCAGTCGCCGCGCGACCGCTGGTGGCATGCGCTGATGGAAGGCCAGCCGGCGAGCCACCAGCCGGCGGCGATGAATGCGGAAGATCCGCTGTTCATCCTGTATACCTCCGGCAGCACCGGCAAGCCGAAGGGCGTGCTGCACACCACGGCCGGTTACCTGGTTTTCACCAGCTACACGCACGAGTGCGTGTTCGACCTGCGCGAAGACGACGTGTACTGGTGCACCGCGGACGTCGGCTGGGTGACCGGGCACAGCTACATCGTGTACGGCCCGCTCGCGAACGGCGCGACCACGCTGATGTTCGAGGGCGTGCCGAACTGGCCGGACACGAGCCGCTTCTGGCAGGTGATCGACAAGCACCAGGTCACGCTGTTCTACACCGCGCCGACCGCGATCCGCGCGCTGATGCGCGAAGGCGAGGCGCCGGTGAAGAAGACCTCGCGCCGGTCGCTGCGCCTGCTCGGCTCGGTAGGCGAGCCGATCAATCCGGAGGCGTGGGAATGGTATTGGCGTGTGGTCGGCGACGGCCGCTGTCCGGTGGTCGACACCTGGTGGCAGACCGAGACCGGCGGCATCCTGATTTCGCCCTTGCCGGGTGCGATCGACCAGAAGCCGGGCTCGGCGACGCTGCCGTTCTTCGGTGTCGCACCCGCGATCGTCGACGCCAACGGCACGATCCAGGTGGGCGCGGCAGAAGGCAACCTCGTGCTCACCGACGCGTGGCCCGGCATGATGCGCAGCGTCTACGGCGACCACCAGCGTTTCATAGACACCTATTTCAAGACCTACCCGGGCATGTACTTCACCGGCGATGGCGCGCGTCGCGACGACGACGGCTATTACTGGATCACCGGTCGCGTCGACGACGTGATCAACGTGTCGGGTCATCGCCTCGGCACCGCCGAGGTCGAGAGCGCGCTGGTCGCGCATCCGAAGGTCGCCGAGGCCGCGGTGGTCGGCTATCCGCACGACATCAAGGGCCAGGGCATCTACGCCTACGTCACGTTGAAGAGCGGCGAGGCGCCGAGCGAACCATTGCGCAAGGAGCTGGTCGCCTGGGTGCGCAAGGAGATCGGCCCGATCGCCACGCCCGACCAGTTGCAATGGGCGCCCGGACTGCCGAAGACGCGCTCGGGCAAGATCATGCGGCGCATCCTGCGCAAGATCGCCGAAAACGCACCGGAGCAGCTCGGCGACATTTCGACGCTCGCCGATCCTTCGGTAGTGCAGAATCTCGTCGACGAGCGGTTGGTGAAATGAAACCGGGAATCGGGGGGAATCGGGAATCGCCGGCAGGCGGCCGCCAGGGTCGAAGTCCCGCTTTTTCCAGCCCCTGATTCCCGATCCCCGTTCATGCGCGAAGTCCTGATCGCCGACGACCATCCGCTGTTCCGCGACGCGCTCAAGCGCGCGGTCCAGACGGAATGGCCGCGTGCGCTGTTGCACGAAGCCGACAGCATTCCCGCGCTGCGGACGCTGATCGACGCGCATCCGGACGCGGATCTGCTGCTGCTCGACCTGCACATTCCGGGTGCGAGCGGTTTCTCCGCGCTGGCGCAGTTGCGTGCGCAGCATCCTGGCTTGCCGATCGTGATGGTGTCCGCGCACGAGGAGCCCTCGGTGATCGCTCGCGCGATCGCGCACGGCGCCTCCGGCTACATACCGAAGTCGGCTTCGATCGCCGCGATCGTCGAGGCGGTGCGCGACGTGCTCGCGGGCGACGTCGCGCTTCCCGACGGAGTGGCGGGCGCCGACCCGCTCGCGCCTGAGGAAGCGGATGCCGCCGCACGCATCGGCGAACTCACGCCGCAGCAGTTCCGCGTGCTCGCGATGATCGCCGAGGGAATGCTCAACAAGCAGATCGCCTGGGACCTCGGCGTATCGGAAGCGACGGTGAAGGCGCACATGACCGCGATCATGCGCAAGCTCGGCGTAGGCAACCGCACCCAGGTCGCCCTGCTCGCGAGCCAGCTCGCGCTCGATGGCGATTCGCTCTCCTGATCGTCGCGGTTTCGCGGGCAACGTCGCGCTTTTTGAAACAGGAACATTCCGCGCGTCCGGTCTTCAGGCCTTCGCGTTCTGCCCCTGGGAACGTTCCGCTTCCGCGGTGCGCCGCGCGCGTCGGCCGAGTTGGGCGACGACCGCGCGCAACGCGGCCGGGCGCACCGGCTTGTGCAACACCGCGTAGCCCGCCGTGCGCGCCTGCGCCAGCAATTCGATTCCGCGGTCGGCGGTGACCAATGCGCCGGGCGGTGGCGGATCGCACGCAGCGCGGATGCGCGCGAGCGCATCGAGGCCGTTCTCGCCCGCATCGAGATGGTAGTCGGCGAGCACGAGGTCGGGCCGGCGCCTGCCTGCCGCCGCAAGTGCTTCCTCGATGCTGCCGGCGAGATCGCTGCCGACGCCCCATTGCGCGAGCAATGTCGCCATGCCGTCGAGAATCGATGCATCGTTGTCGATGCACAGCACGTGCAGGTCGGCGGCCAGGCCGACCGCGCGTGGCTGCGGCGCCTCGCGCGCAACCGTCGCCGGAGCCGCGCGCGCGACGTCGATCGAGAATACGCTGCCGTGGCCCGGCCGCGAGCGCAGGCCGAGGCGATGGCCGAGCAGGCGCGCGATGCGATCGCAGATCGACAAGCCGAGTCCGAGGCCCTTCTCGCCCCACGGCGAAACCTGGGTGCCGCGGTGGAATTCCTCGAAGATCGCATGCTGCTGGTCGGCGGCGATGCCCGGCCCGCTGTCGTGCACTTCGATGCGCAGCATGTCGCCGGCACGGCGAACGCCGAGCACGATGCTGCCCGCGCGCGTGTAGCGCAACGCGTTGGCCAGGAAATTCTGCAGGATGCGCCGCAGCAGTTGCGGATCGGTGCGCACCCACGCGCGCGTGTCGACCACGCGCAGGCGGATGCCGCGCGCGGTGGCCTGCATGCCGAACTGGTGGCGCAGTGGTTCGATCACGTCGGCGAGTGCGACCACGCCGATCTCGGCGCGATGCTTGCCTGCATCCAGCCGCGACGCTTCGAGCAGGGCATCGAGCAGGTCCTCGGCGGCCTTGAAGGCAGTGTCGATGCGTTCGGCCAGGCGACCGGATTCGGGATCGAGCTGCGGCTGCTGGCGCAGCGCGGAGGTGAACAGGCGTGCCGCGTTCAGCGGTTGCAGCAGATCGTGGCTGGCGGCAGCGAGGAAGCGCGTCTTCGACAGGTTCGCGGTTTCGGCGAGGCGCTTCGCCTGCTCCTGCGCCGCGAGCGCCTCGGACAGCTCGTGCGTGCGCCGCTCGACGCGTTGTTCGAGGGTCTCGTTCGCCTCGATCAATGCCTGCTCGGCGCGCTTGTACGCGGTCACGTCGGTGAAGGTCGTCAGGTAGCCGCCGCCCGGCAGGGGGTCGCCGCGCGTCTCGATCACGCGGCCGTCGTCGCGCGTGCGCAGGTAGATGTGTGGCTGCGCACGGCGCAGGTGGGCAAGGCGCGTTCGCACCTGCTCCTCGATGTCGCCATCGCCGAGCAGGCCACGCGCGGCATTGTGGCGGATCAGGTCGGCGACCGGGCGACCGACATAGACGAAGCCCTCCGGATAGTCGAAGAAATCGAGGTAGCGGCGGTTCCAGGCGACGATGCGCAGCTCCGCGTCGACCACGCTGATGCCCTGCATCATGTTCTCGAACGTGACCGCCATGAGCTCGCGGTTGAAGCGCAGCTCCTGCGAGGTTTCGTCGAGCATCGCGGCTGCCTCGGACAGATCGAGGCCGGTGCCGCGCAGCGCACTGGTCAGCATGCGCCGGGCGGAAGCGGCGCCGATCGCGCTGGCGAGCAGCCGCTCGGTGTATTGCAGCAGCGCCCGATCGGCGTGCGCGTCGTTGTGCGGTGCCACTCCGTTTGCGGTTTCGTAGGCGGCGAATGCCCGTTCCGCGTTGCGCTCGCCCACGATGCGCTCGGCCAGCGCGCGCAGGTCGGCGGCGCGGATGCGACCGCGCCATTCGCCGACCGCCGGCAGGGGTGCGCCGTCCTGGCCGAGGAACGCCGCCGCGCGGAGCCGTTCGTCGACGCCGGGCCGGAAGCGCAGCGACATGAACACGAGCACGCCGGCGTTCGCGAGCAGCGACCAGAACGCGCCGTGCGTGATCGGCTCGAGGCCCTGCAGGTTGAACAGCGCATGGGGTCGCAGCCAGGCGATTGCGAATGGGCCGGTGTCGATCCAGCCGGTTGCCAGCCAGCCGGCCCGCGCGAGCGTCGGCAGCAGCAGGGTATACACCCACAGCGCGAAACCGGCGACGAGGCCGCAGATCACGCCGAGCCGGCTCGCAGCGCGCCAGTACAGTGCCGCGACGATCGCCGGTGCGAACTGCGCGACTGCCGCGAACGAGAGCAGGCCGATCGCCGCGAGGTTCTGGCTCTGCGTACTGATGCGGTAGTACGCGAATGCGAGCAGGGCGAGCAGCACGATCGTGACGCGGCGCACGCCGAGCACGACGCCGGACAGGTCGTCGCGCTGCTCCAGCCGCAACGCGCGCACGCGCAGCAGCGCCGGCATCACGAGGTCGTTGCTGACCATCGTCGCGAGCGCGACCGAGGCGACGATGACCATGCCGGTCGCGGCGGAATAGCCGCCGATGAAACCGAGCAGGGCGAGCCAGCGTTCGCCATTGGCGAGCGGGAGCCACAACACGTACGCGTCGGCCGCCACCGTGTGCCCGAGCGCGGCGCGCGCGCCGGCGTGCGCGATCGGCAGTGCGAGCAGGCAGATCACGGCGAGATAGAGCGGGAACATCCAGCGAGCGCGGCGCAGGTCGCGCGGGTCCTCGCACTCGACCACGCCGACCTGGAACTGGCGCGGCAGGCACAGCATCGCGGTGAACGCGAGCACGGTCTGGGCGAAGAAGCCGGATGGCAGGCCCTGCGCCGCCGCGGCCTCGAGCGGGCGCACGAACACGCCGAGGTCGCGTTCGTGCAGCAACGCGTACGCGCCGACCGCAACGAATGCGAGCAGCTTGACCAGCGACTCCGCGGCGATCGCCAGCATCATGCCGTGATGGTGTTCGCTGGCGTCGATCGCGCGCGTGCCGAACAGGATCGCGAATGCGGCGAGCATCAGCGCGATGTACAGCGCGGTGTCGGCGAACGGCGACTCGGCGCGCACGCCGCTGCCGGCAAGCACGTCGAAGCTCATGCCGACAGCCTTCAGCTGCAAGGCGAGGTAGGGCACGATCGCGGTCACCGCGATCAGGGTGACGAGCGCGCCGAGTGCGTGCGACTTGCCGAAGCGCGAACCGATGAAGTCGGCGATCGAGGTGATGCGCCGCTCCTTCGCGACCGCCACGAGTCGTTCGAACAGGCCGAAGCCGACGACGAACAGCAGGATCGGACCGACGTAGATCGGCAGGTAGGCGAGGCCTTCGCGCGCGGCGGTGCCGACCGCGCCGTAGAACGTCCAGGACGAGCAGTACACGGCGAGCGCGAGGCTGTAGACGATCGGTCGCAGCCAGGAACGCGTCGGATACAGCGGTCGCCGGTCGCCGTAGTAGGCGAGCCCGAACAGGCCGCCGACGTACAACACCGCGGCGAGCAGCAGGAACCAGCGTGGAATCATCCGGGCGTCTCCGCGGCGGGCGCTGCCGCGCTGCGATCATACGCCGCACACCGTGCCGACCGCGCCGCGGGGCTGCGACACCGTAGAATGCGCAGGCGCACGCCATACCGATCGCGATGGACTTCCTCGACCACCTGATCCAACTGTTCACCACGCACGGCTACCTGGCCGTGTTCGCGGCCCTGCTGATCAGCGCCTTCGGCGTTCCGATCCCGGAAGACATCTCGCTCGTCGCCGGCGGCGTCATCGCGGCGCTCGGCCATGCCGACGTGCGCGTGATGATCGTGGTCGGGCTGGTCGGCGTTCTGCTCGGCGACGCGATCGTGTTCCTGTTCGGCCGCATCTTCGGCGTGCATGCGTTGCGCTGGGGCTGGGTCGCGCGCCTGCTGACGCCGCGCCGGCATGCGCAGGTGAAGGCGAAGTTCACCCGCTACGGCAATCGCCTCATGTTTGTCGCGCGGTTCCTCCCGGGCCTGCGCACCGCGGTGTTCCTGACTGCGGGCATGTCGCACCGGGTGTCGTTCCTGCGTTTCCTCGCGTTCGATGGCCTCGCCGCGCTGCTGTCGGTCCCGTTCTGGGTCTGGCTTGGCTACATCGGCGCCGAGCATCGCGAGTGGCTGCTCGAACAGGTGCACCGCGGCCAGGGCGCGATCGTGGTGTGTGCCGTGGTGCTGGTCGCGCTGACCGCGTGGTGGTTCTGGCGACGCGCGCAGCAACGCCACCAGCGCCTGCGCTCGCACCGCGAGCGTCGCGCCGAGCGCACGCGTCCGTAGGGTGGGCCCTGGCCCACCGCTTTCGCACGCGCATGTCCGTCGATGGCGGGCTTGAGCCCGCCCTACGCGAAGCGGCGCAGCACGTCGGCGTAGCGCGGCATCGCCGGCGCTGCGCCGGGCTTCTCCGTCGACAGCCCCGCGCAGCGATTCGCGTGGATCACCGCCTCGCGCAGCGGTCGTCCGGTGAAGCGCACGATCGCCGCGACCAGCGCACCGGAGAACGCGTCGCCGGCTCCGGTCGTGTCGATCACGGCGACTTGCTCGGATGCGATGCGGTAGTACGCTTCGGCGTCGCCGTGGCGCGCCGACTGTGCGTGCGAAACGAAGCAGCCCTGCGAACCGAGCGTGATGATGACGCTGGCGACGCCGAGCTTGCGCGCCAGCCGATGCAGGTCGGCGTCGTCGCGTTGCGCGAGCATGCCTGCATCGACGCGCTCGCCGGCAATGCGTTCGAGCAGCAGTGCGAATTCGGTTTCGTTCGGCGTCAGCAGGTCGCACTGCGCGAGCAGGTCGGCATCCAGCCCGGCATGCACCGGCGCCGGGTTCAGCACGCGCAGCAGGCGGTGTGCGCCGGCGAGCGCGAGCGCATGGCGCGTCGCATCGAGGTTGTTCTCCAGTTGCACGAGCAGCACCTGCGCGCCGGCGAACCGCTCGGACTGCGCGTCGAGGTGGGCCGGGTCCAGGCGTTCGTTCGCGCCAAGCGCGACGATGATGCGGTTCTGCCCGCCGTGCTCGACCACGATGCAGGCGCTGCCGGTCGCCGCGTCGTCGCGGCGCAACCAGCGCGCGTCGATGCCTTCGTCGGCGGCGAGGCGTTGCGCGGTTTCGCCGGCGGTGTCGGTACCGATCGCGGCGATGAAGCATGTCGCCACGCCCTGGCGCGCGCACGCGACCGCCTGGTTGAACCCCTTGCCGCCCGGTGCGCTGCGGAAGCCCTCGCCGCGCAGGGTTTCACCCGCGCGCGGCGCGTGCGCGACGCGCCAGGCATAGTCCTGGTTGTAGCTGCCGACCACCATGACGGCGGGGGCGAACGTGCCGGGCGTCATCGACACGCCCCGGTCAGGCCGGCGCGCGCGCGTTCACGCACCGATTTCCTCGCGCATGTGCGCGCCACGCATGGCGGCCGGGTCGTGCCGGTGCTTGAACAGCACGACGAACAGCGCGGCGACGACGAGCGCGTACGCCGCGAACGTGATCCAGATGCCGTGCCAGTCCTTGCTGCCGTCTGCGTGCGTGAACCAGCGATCGATCAGCACGCCGCTGATGGAACTGCCGAGCACGGCGCCGACGCCGTTCGTCATCAGCATGAACAGGCCTTGCGCGCTGGCGCGGATCGCCGGGTCGCTCTGCGTCTCGACGAACAGGGAGCCGGAGATGTTGAAGAAATCGAACGCCATGCCGTAGACGATGCACGACAGCACGATCATCCACAGGCCGGGACCCGGATCGCCGTACGCGAACAGGCCGAAGCGCAGCACCCATGCCAGCATGCTCATCACCATCACCTTCTTGATGCCGAAGCGGCCGAGGAAGAACGGGATGGTCAGGATGAACAGCGTCTCGGAGATCTGCGAGATCGACATGATGATCGCGGGGTACTTCACCGCGAGCGTGTCCTTGTAGGCGTCGACCGTGGCGAAGTCGTGCAGGAAGGTGTCGCCGTAGGCGTTGGTCAGCTGCAGCGCGGCGCCGAGGAACATCGCGAAGACGAAGAACACCGCCATTTTGCGGTCGCGCAGCAGTGCGAACGAACGCAGGCCGAGTGCCTCGACCAGCGACTTGCCGGGGACCGATTTCGCCATCGGCGGACAGCGCGGCAGGCTGAAACTGTACAGGCCGAGCACGAGCGCGGCGGCGGACGCTACGTAAAACTGGCTGGCCGAGGTCTCGATGCGCAGCAGGCTCACCGTCCACATCGCGACGATGAAACCGATCGTGCCCCATACGCGGATCGGCGGGTAGGCGGCGACGACGTCGACGCCCTCCTTCTTCAATGCGGAATACGCGACCGCGATCGAGAGCGAGATCGTCGGCATGTAGAAGATCATGTTGAGCAACATCACCCAGAACAACAGGCCCGGCGAGTCGACCATCGGGATGCAGAACAGCACCACCGCGCCGGCGAGGTGGAACAGGCCGTACAGGCGCTCGGCGTTGATCCACTTGTCGGCGATGATGCCGGCGACCGAGGGCATGAACAGCGAGGCGATGCCCATGGTCGAGAAGATCGCGCCGAATTCCGCGCCGGACCAGTGACGGGTCTGGAACCAGTACGCGCCGATCGTGATCAGCCACGAGCCCCACACGAAGAACTGCAGGAAGATCATCACGACCAGGCGCAGCTTGGTGCTCATCGGTTGCCCTCGTTGGAATCGGCGCGCCCCACGACCGCGCGATGGACGGCGGGCTGGTGTTGCAGTCCATGGTTTCGATCCGTCGCCGTTGCCCTGCGACGCGATCCGTTGCAGCGTAGAGCAGTCTTTACAGCCTGCGCAAGGCACATCGGCGGCGGCGCGCGCTATGCTGCCCGACGCTGCGCATGCTGCGCCGCAACCGGGAGGGGACCCGCGACGATGCTGCTGATCCGGACCGCGCAACGCGAGTCGCCACGCGTGGGTCTGGCGTGGGCGCTGCTGCTGTACACGCTCGCGGCGTTCGCGTTTGGTTGCGGGCTCGTCGGCTGGCAGGACCCGGCCTTCGTGGCGGAAGGCGCCGCGTGGGCGGACCCGCTGGCGATCGCGATCAATGTCGTTCCGGTCGTGTTCGTGGCCCTGCTGCTGCTGGTGGCGACGCGGCGACCGGTGTTCTCGCTCGGCCTCACGCTGCTGCTGCTGTACGTGTTGTACACGGCGAGCGCGATGAAGTTCGAGCTGCTCGACACCCCCATCGTGCCGACCGATTTCGTCCTGCTCGGACACCTCGGTGATGGCGGCAACCTGTTGTTGCACTATGTCCCGCGCAGCGCGATCGCGGCCCTGCTGCTCGCGCTCGCCTTCCTCGTCGCGTTCGCCTGCTGGGAGCGGCCGTGGCGGCGGTTGCGCGGTGCGCGTCGCCTGTTCGCGCTGGCGCTGGTATCGGCGTTCGGCACAAGCCTGCTGGCCGGCGTACGCCCGTGGTCGCAGGTGTATGCCGCCGACAGTGGCGACTACCTGCAATGGTCGCCGACCGAATCGGCGCTGCATAGTGGCCTGCTGACGACCCTGCTGCGTTTTTCGTGGGACACCGCGTTCGTCTTGCCCGAGCCCGACCGCGCGCTCGCCGCGCAGTTCATGCACGCGCATGCGGCGCCCGCAAGCGATGCGGGCACCCACGAAAGGCCGGACATCGTCGTCCTGCAGAGCGAATCGTTCTTCGATCCGGCGCGCCTGCAGGGGCTCGAACCAGAGCAGGTGCTGCCCGAGTTCCGCCGCATCGCCGCGCTGTCGCGCCACGGCGACCTGTGGGTGCCGGCCTACGGCGGCGGCACCATCCGCACCGAGTTCGAGGTGCTCAGCGGGATCGCGATGCGCTATTTCCCGGAGGTGCAGCACCCGTACTTCCGTCTCACCGCGACCACGCTGCCGAGCCTGCCCAGCGTGCTGGCCGCGCACGGCTATCGAACCGTCGCGATGCATCCGCACGAACGCGAGTTCTGGAACCGCGCATCGGCACTGAGCCATCTCGGTTTCGACGAATTCGACGCGGGCGAACAATTCGGCGACGCGCCGCTCAGCGGCTGGTACGTCAGCGACGAGGCACTGGTCGACCACATGCTGGCGAAACTCGATGCGGCGCAGGAGCCCTTGTTCCTGTTCGCGATCAGCATTGAAAACCACGGTCCGTATGATGGATTTCCAAACGCCGATTTGCAGCGGATCGCGGCGCAACCGGTGCCGGCAGGCCTGGCGGGAGCCGGGGCGGAACGCCTGCGCGGATATCTTTACCATCTCGCCCAGGCCGACCATTCGCTCGGTCGACTGGTCGATGCGCTGCGCACGCGCACCCGCCGCACGCTGTTGCTGTTCTACGGCGACCACCTGCCGGCGCTGCCGCTGCTGTACCAGGGCGCCGGCTTCGACGATGGCGCGAAGGGTCCGCAGCAGCCGGTGCCGTGGCTGCTGTTCGACAGCGCGCGCGCGCCGGCACCCGCAGCCGCGGAATCGACGGCCTCGTTCTATCTGCCGGCGTTGTTGCTCGCCCAGGCGGGCATCGACGACCAGGGTTATTTCAGCGCGCTCGAAGCAGCGCGCCGCAACGACCATCCCGAGCGCGAGTGGACTCCGGTGGAGGATTCCGCCCTGCGCGCGGTGATGCAGCTGCGCCAGCGCGGCGAGGTCCGGTGATGCGTCGATCGCGCCGGCGATGCGACAATCGCGCTTCCAGTCCACCCGCACCCGCGAACCCGGAACCGCCATGCCGAAACGCTCGATCAGCCGCATCCCGTACGTCATCGAAGCGGTCGCGCGCAAGCCGGTCGAACTGGTGCGTGCGCATGTCGACGACACCGCCGACCTGCTCGGCAGCAGCGGCGCGCTGCGCTTCGGCCAGGGCCTGATCGCGACGATCGTCGCGTTCGCGCTCGGCGTGCTGTGCCTGCTCGGCGTGGTCGCGTTCCATTTCCCCGAATACCTGACCACGCCGGAACTGCGTCACCAGTACTCGGTCGACGTGCTGCGCCAGGCGATGCTGGTCGCGCTGCTGGTCGCCGGCGGCCTGTCGCTCGCGAATCTCGTGCTCGGCATCCGGCGCAAGACCAACCTCGTCGCCTTCGCGCTCGTGCTCGCCGCGGTCGCGCTCGGCGGCTCACGCGTGCCGGTCGGCAACTTCCCCGACCACACGCCGTACATCGGCCTCGACTGGTTCATCCTCGACCTGCTCGGCTCGACCCTGGTGTTCGTCGCGATCGAGAAGCTGTTCCCGCTGTACCGCAATCAGACCGTGTTCCGCCCGGAATGGCAGACCGACCTCAAGCATTTCGCGGTCAACCATTTCCTGGTCGGGCTGATCCTGCTGACGGTCAACTTCACCATCCATCACGGTTTCGCCTGGCTGGTCAGCCACGACTTCCAGCTCGCGGTGCAGCGCATCTGGTTCGTGCCGCAACTGCTGCTGTGCATCCTCGTCGCCGACCTCGCGCAGTACTGGACGCACCGCGCGTACCACGAGATCCCGTTCCTGTGGAAATTCCACGCGGTGCACCACAGCGCCAAGACGATGGACTGGCTCGCCGGCTCGCGCCAGCACGTGCTCGAGATCATCTTCACGCGCGTTGCCGTGCTCGCGCCGCTGTTCGTGCTCGGCTTCAGCGAGGCGGTGATCAACACCTACATCATCGTGGTCGGCTTCCAGGCCGTGCTCAACCACGCCAACGTGCACCTGCCGTGGGGGCCGCTCAAGTACCTGATCGTGACGCCGGACTTCCACCACTGGCACCACTCGTCCGACGACGAGGCGATCGACCGCAACTACGCCGCACACTATTCGTTCCTCGACTACCTGTTCGGCACCGCGGTGAAGGTGCCGGCGCACAAGCCGCTGCCGGCCGCATACGGCGTGGTCGGCGACTACATGCCCGACGGCTGGCGCGCGCAGCAGGCGTTCCCGTTCCGGGCCAGGCCGGCCACCGGTACGCCGCCGCCGTCGTGATCGGCGCGCGTCGTTGCCCGCGCGCCGACACGCGCGCGCGCCGTGTAGAATCGCGCGCTCGCGGCACGGGGGTGCCGATCCGGACTTCGAAAATGGGCATTTTTTCCAAGGTACTGATTGCAGTCCTGACCGTCGCAACCACGCCGGCATGGGCGTTCTGCGACAACGACGGCAGCAGCGGCGGCAGCAATTGCCACCAGCTCGACAGCGTCGGGGTGCTGACCTACAACGGGCCGATGACGACGCACTACGCGGATGCGCGTGGCGACGCGATCATGGGATCGGTCCCTACAGCCTTTTCGTTCTACCTCGACCTTTCGCAACTGGCTCAGCCCCAGGGGTCATCGGAGACCGTCTTCGCGGAGATGCTGATCGGCAATTCCGCCGGCCAGGCGCGGACGCTGGTATTGAAGTTCAGGAATGACGGCGGCGCGTACGCGCTCGTCCAGGAGTGGTGGCAGGCGCGACCGTACTGGTCGACCGCGGACGATTTCGGCGACACATCTGCGCGGACGTTGCAAAGCACATGGACATGCCCGCTTTCCAATCTCGGCGACATACCTGTCCAGATAGATCCGGTCAACCACGCCTGGGATACCTTCAACGTCAACGTGTCGACAAACGGTTGCCGCACGAACACCTACGGCATGCCGCCATTGCACCCGAATACACCGTACTCGTTGCTGCGGCTGCGCACCGGCATCATCCATTCGTCGAGTCTGTGGAGGGGCATGGCCGTAGGTTTCGACTTCGTCTTCCCGGGCACGACTTCCTGACGCCTGCCCGACGGCAAACGCGCGCGCGACGATTCGTTCGCGTGCGCCGAGCCCGGGGCCGCGCGGTCAGCGCGACGTGTGCGCCCCCGCCTCGCGCGCGGCCGCGACGGTGAATTGTTCGCGGCAGTGACGCAGCCGAAGCATCTGCAGATCGTCCGGGTCGGCCCGTTCGAGAAACCTGATCGAGGCGTCCAGGGTTTTCAAATCCGTATCGCTCACCGCGCGCGAAAGACCGATGCAGGCGAGTTCGCCCTCGGCCAGGGCGTGGTTCTGCCCGCGAGGACCTTTGGTCCGATCGAACACGCCGAGTGCCAGCCGGAGCTCACGCTCGGCTTCCTCGGAGCGGCCCAATTCGCGCAGCGTCGAGGCGACCGCGATGCGGAAGATGGCGGTGTTCACGTGCTCCGGTGGCAGTTTCTCCACATCGATGTCGAGCGCTTCCTTGAGAGATGACAGCGTCGTTTCGGGCGGCGCTCCGATCATCTGCTGCATCAGGCCGACATTGAATCCGGCGCCGGCCGCCTGCAGGGAGTCGCGCCCGTAGATCTCGCGCTTGATGGCGAGGTTACGTTGGAACAATTCGAGCGCGCGCTCGTTGTGGCCGAGCTTCTGTTCGATCGTCGCCAGCGTGTTGAGTGCCAGCGACGTCTGCGAGCTGTTTTCGCCGTAGACCTTCGTGTAGATCGCCAGGCTCTCGTCGGCCAGCGGCGCTGCGGCGGCCGGATCTCCGCCGTCACGCTTGGCTAGTGAAAGCCAGACCATCGCGTCGGCGCGCGCAGGGTCATCGGCGTCCAGTCCCGCGCGTATCCGCGGCAGCAGGTCCTCGAGCAGGGTCGCCGCTTCCTGCTTCGCGCCCGTCACCCGCAGGTTGATCGCGAGGTCGACCGCCGCCTTGAGCGCATGGCGATCGTCGCGACCGTACGTCGCGACGACGAGCGCGAGGTTCTCGCGCAGCAATGGCGTGGCGTCTGCCGGCTTCGCAAGTCCGCGCAGCGCCGTGGCCTTCGAAATCAGCAAGGCCGAGCGACTGGCGACGTCGGCCTCGGTCAGCAATGCCGTCGCCTCGTCGGTGCGCGCAAGCGCTTCGGCGTAACGGCCCTTCGTGTTCGCCAGTCGTGCGAGTTGCGCGAGGCTGTCGCGCAGCGCAGCGGGATCGCTTTGGCGAGCCGGTTCGCGCAGGGCGTAGGCGTCATTGGCGAGCTTGCCGGCTTCGTCGAGGTCGTCGAGTGCGAAGTACACGTCGCTGAGCGCGGCGAGCATCGAGGCGCGAAGGTCCGGCTGCTGCTGCAGGCCCTTCTCGAGTTCGGAGCGGCCGCGCTCGAGCAGCGTGCGCACGGTCAGGTCGTGGCCACGGCGCTGCTCGGGCGTGGTCGCCTTGAACAGCCCGACGAGGAAATCGCTGACCTGCTGCGCGCGCGCCTGCTGGAACTTCGCCTCGTGTTCGCGTCGCTGTGCCTGGTCGCGCTCGCGCGCGAGTTCGCGGTTCGCCAGCGCGGTAAACACGGCGAAGCCTGCGAGTAGGGCGAGCACGATCGAGCCCAGCGCGACGGCGAGCTCGTTTCGCTGCACGAAGCGCCGCATGCGATAGCCGCGTTCGCCAAGGCGCGCCGCGATAGGGCGCCGTTCGAGGTGGCGGGAGACGTCGTCGGCGAGTTGGGCGACCGAGGCATAGCGCTGCTCGGGGCGCTTGGCGAGGCAGCGCGCGACGATCGCGTCGAGATCACCGGCGAGACGGCGGCGCAGCCTGGCGACGCCGATGCCGCCGCGCAGTCGCGCGCTTTCGGCATCGACCACGCTGCTCGGCAGTCGCGGTGGTTCGTGCAGCACGCGCTTCGCTGCGTCGTCCGCATCGAGCCCGGACAGCTCGTGCGGGCGCACACCGGCGACGAGTTCGCACAGCAGCACGCCGAGCGCATAGACATCGGTGGCGGCGCCGACAGGCTGGTCGAGCCACTGTTCGGGCGCCGCGGCGTGCGGTGAGAGGGCGCGCTCGTGGGGCGCGAACGTCGCCGCAGCCGCATCGCTGTCGAGCGATGTCGCGATGCCGAAGTCAAGCAGTTTCGGCAGGCCGTCGTCGCGGATCAGGATGTTCGCGGCCTTCAGGTCGCGATGCACGATGAGCTTGGTGTGCGCATGCTGCACCGCCGAACACACGTCGACGAACAGGCGCAGGCGGTGCCCGATCGACAACGAGCGCGCGTCGCACCAGCGAGTGATCGGCCTGCCCTGCACGTACTCCATCGCGAAATACGCGCTGCCGGACGCGCTCGTTCCGGCATCGATGAGCCGTGCGATGCACGGGTGCTCGAGCGTCGCCAGCAGGCGCCGCTCGAACGCGAGGCGTGCGGTCGCGTCGGGCCCCAGGCGCGCGTTGCCGACGACCTTCAAGGCGACGCGCTGCGCGACGGTGCCGTCGTCGCGCTCGGCGAGATAGACGACGCCCATGCCGCCGCGGCCGATCTCCTCGACCACGCGGAATGCGCCGAAGCGTTGTCCGGGGCGCGCTTCCGCCCACACTTCGCCGACGCCGGCATTGATGCCGCGCGCGATGCGATCCCCGATCGTCGCGGTCAATGCGTCATGCGAGCGCAACAGTGAGTCGACGGCGCTGCGCAGTTCGTCATCCCCGGCGCACAGCCCTTCGAGCGTCGAAGCCCGAGCGGCCGGTGCGAGGTCGATGCAAGCGTCGAACACTTCGCGGGCGCGCTGCCAGCGCTCGAGTTCAGAAGCCATTGCCGGGTCAGGTCTTGTGCGGCTCGCCGGGCGCGAGGTGGTCGTGCAACCACGCGCGCGCGAACTGCCACGAGCGCTTGACCGTGCGCTCGGACACGCCGGTCGCGGCGGCGACCTCGGGGACGGTCATGCCGGCGAAGTAGCGCATTTCGACCATCTCGGCACCGCGTGCGTCGATCGTCGCGAATTCATCGAGCAGCCGGTCGAGTTCGACCAGGTCGACGCGCGCTTCGCCGTCCTCGATTGCCTCGACGCTCGGATCGTCAAGGCTGACCGGAGCGAGTCCGTCGCCGCGCTTGAGCGCGTTGCGTTCGCGAAAATGATCGGCGACGACGCGCCGCATCACGCGCGCGGCGATCGCGAAGAAGTGCCCGCGATTCTGGAACGCGGTCCTCTGCTGGTCGAAAAGCCGGGCGTACGCTTCGCCGACGAGGTCGGTCGGCTGCCAGGTCATCGTGCCGCTGCGCTGCAGGCGGCGCGCGGCGAGCGCGCGCAGCACGGGATAGATGCGCTCGACCAGCGCCGACTCCGACCCCGCCTTGCCGTCGCGCCATTCCTGCAGGAGGAGGGTGATCTCGGGATCGGCCGCGTTCATTCGCGGCTGTTTACAGGATCGATTGCGCCGGCGCAATCCGCAGCGCCGGCGCGTCCATGCGGGTGACGTCAGGCCAGGACCGGAACACCGGTCTTCGCCTGGATCTCGGCGAGTTCGACGCCGGGCGCGCGCTCGACCATGCGCAAACCGTCGGCTCCGGTGTCGAACACGCCGAGGTCGGTAATGATGCGGTGCACGCAGCGCACGCCGGTCAGCGGCAGCGTGCAGTTCGGCAGGATCTTGTGCATGTCGCCCTTGGCGGTGTGTTCCATCAGCACCACCACGCGCTTGACGCCGGCGACGAGGTCCATCGCACCGCCCATGCCCTTGACCATCTTGCCGGGGATCATCCAGTTGGCGAGATCGCCTTGCCCCGACACCTGCATCGCGCCGAGGATCGCGAGGTTGATGTGGCCGCCGCGGATCATCGCGAACGAATCGGCGCTGGAGAAGAACGCGGCGCCCTTGCGCGCGGTGACCGTCTGCTTGCCGGCGTTGATGAGGTCGGCATCGACTTCGTCCTCGTGCGGGAAGCGGTCGATGCCGAGCAGGCCGTTCTCGCTCTGCAGCCACACGTCCATGCCGTGCGGGATGTAGTTCGCGACCAGCGTCGGCAGGCCGATGCCTAGATTCACGTAGTAGCCGTCGCGCAGTTCGCCGGCGGCGCGCTGCGCCATTTCATCGCGGGTCCAGGCCATGGTTATTTGCTCACCGTGCGTTGTTCGATGCGTTTCTCGGGCGTCGCGTTGACGACGATGCGGTCGACGTAGATGCCGGGCAGGTGCACCTGGTCGGGTTCGATCGCGCCGACTTCGACCAGCTGTTCGACTTCGGCCACGCACACCGCGCCGGCGGTCGCCGCCATCGGGTTGAAGTTGCGTGCGGTCTTGCGGAACACGAGGTTGCCAGCCTTGTCGGCTTTCCATGCCTTGACCAGCGCGACATCGGCGCGGATGCCGCGTTCCATCACGTACCACTCGCCGTCGAACTGGCGCGTTTCCTTGCCCTCGGCGACGACGGTGCCGTAGCCGGTCCTGGTGAAGAACGCCGGAATGCCGGCGCCGCCCGCGCGCAGGCGTTCGGCCAGCGTGCCCTGCGGCGTGAATTCCAGTTGCAGTTCGCCGGCAAGGAACTGGCGTTCGAACTCCTTGTTCTCGCCGACGTAGGAGGAAACCATCTTGCTGATCTGGCGCGTCTCCAGCAGAAGGCCGAGGCCGAAGCCGTCGACGCCGGCGTTGTTGGAGACGACGGTCAGTCGTTTCTTGCCGGTGTCGCGCAATGCGGTGATCAGCGCCTCGGGAATGCCGCACAGGCCGAAGCCGCCGACCGCGAGGGTCTGGCCGTCTTCGATCAGGCCGGCGAGCGCCGTGGCGGCGTCGGGGTAGATCTTCTCGCTCATGGGGTTTCTCGCGACGGGGACAGGTGGTGCGCGGAGCACTCGTGGCATTTTGCCATGCCGCGAGCGGCATCGGGCCGGTACGGATGGACAATCGAGGGCGGCGCGGCCGCGCTGCTACAATTGGTCGTTTATCTCCCAGCCGGCCGCCGCCATGTCCACGCCCGCCACCCAGATCGCGCCTTCCATCGACCGCCCGCTGCTCGACGATGCGTACACGCTCGAACACAAGTACACGCGCGCCGAGGGACGCATCTACCTGTCCGGCGTGCAGGCGCTCGTGCGCCTGCCGCTGATGCAGCAGATGCGCGACCGCGCGGCTGGCGTCAACAGCGCCGGCTTCATCTCCGGTTATCGCGGGTCGCCGCTCGGCGGTTTCGATCTGGAACTGTGGAAGGCGAAGAAGCATCTCGCCGCGTCGAACATCGAGTTCACGCCGGGTCTCAACGAAGACCTCGGCGCGACGATGGTGTGGGGCACGCAGCAGGCGAACCTGTTCCCCGGCGCGAAGTACGACGGCGTGTTCTCGATGTGGTACGGCAAGGGACCGGGCGTCGACCGCTGCGGCGACGTGTTCAAGCATGGCAACGCGGCCGGCACCGGCAAGTTCGGCGGCGTGCTCGCGCTCGCGGCCGACGACCATGCCTGCCGTTCGTCGACGCTGCCGCATGGATCGGAGCTCGAGTTCGTCTCGGCGATGATGCCGATCCTGAATCCTGCCGGCGTGCAGGACATCCTCGACATGGGCCTGCTAGGCTGGGCGATGTCGCGATTCACCGGGCGCTGGGTCGGTTTCAAGACGATCGCCGAGACGGTCGAGTCCTCGGCGTCGGTGAACGTCAATCCGCACCAGCTCGACATCCTGCTGCCGGGCGATTTCGTGTTGCCGGACGGCGGCCTCAACATCCGCTGGCCCGATCCGCCGCTGAACCAGGAAATGCGCCTGCACCAGTACGCGGTGCAGGCCGCGTGCGCGTTCGCGCGCGCGAACCGCATCGACAAGGTCGTGCTCGATTCGCCGAAGGCGCGCCTCGGCATCGTCACCACCGGCAAGAGCTACCTCGACGTGCTGCAGGCGCTCGAGTACCTCGGCATCAGCGAAGAGATGGCGCGCGATGTCGGCATCCGCGTCTACAAGGTCGGCATGACCTGGCCGCTTGAGCCGCTCGGCATCCGCGAGTTCGCGCGTGGCCTCGAAGACATCATCGTGGTCGAGGAGAAGCGTTCCTTCATCGAGTCGCAGATGAAGGAGTACATGTTCAACTGGGACGTGCGGCCGCACATCGTCGGCAAGTACGACGAGGAAGGGAACTGGATCCTGCCTTCGACCAACGAGTTGACCCCGGCGATGATCGCGCTGGTGATCGCGCGGCGCCTCGCGCGATTCTTCACCAGTGACGCGATTGCGTCGCGCGTCGCCTGGATCGAGGCGAAGGAGCGCGAGCTGACCCTGCCGCGCGCGAATTTCCCGCGTGCCGCGCACTACTGCTCGGGTTGCCCGCACAACACCTCGACCGTGGTGCCGGAAGGATCGCGCGCGCTCGGCGGCATCGGCTGCCACTACATGGTCACCTGGATGGACCGGCGCACCGACACGTTCACCCAGATGGGCGGCGAGGGCGTCACCTGGTGCGGCCAGGCGCCGTTCACCGAAACGAAGCATGTGTTCCAGAACCTCGGCGACGGCACCTATTTCCATTCCGGCTCGCTCGCGATCCGCCAGTCGATCGCGGCGAAGGTCAACATCACCTACAAGATCCTCTACAACGACGCGGTCGCGATGACCGGTGGCCAGCCGGTCGACGGCACGCTCACCGTGCCGGACATCGCGCACCAGGTACGCAGCGAAGGCGTGCAGACGATCATCGTGATGTCCGACGACATCGCGAAGTGGAACCGGCCCGAGATCTTCCCGAGCGGAGTCGAGTTCATCCACCGCGACGAACTCGACGCGGTGCAGAAGCGCCTGCGCGAAGTCGCCGGCGTGTCGGTGCTGATCTACGACCAGACCTGCGCGACCGAGAAGCGCCGCCGCCGCAAGCGCGGCAAGATGGTCGATCCGAACAAGCGCATCTTCATCAACTCGCTGGTCTGCGAGGGCTGCGGCGACTGCGGCGAGAAGTCGTTCTGCGTGTCGGTGTTGCCGAAGGAAACCGAATATGGTCGCAAGCGCGAGATCGACCAGAGCAACTGCAACAAGGATTTCTCCTGCGTGAAGGGCTTCTGCCCGAGCTTCGTCTCGGTGGTCGGCGGCGGCCTGAAGAAGAAGAAAGGCAGGGCCGCCGTCGATTTCACGGCGCTGCCGATGCCGGTTTTCGCGAGCGACCTCGCGCAGCCGTGGAACATCCTCGTCACCGGTATCGGCGGCACCGGCGTGGTCACGATCGGCGCGCTGATCGGCATGGCCGCGCACCTCGAGGGCAAGGGCAGCACCGTGCTCGACCAGACCGGCCTCGCGCAGAAGGGCGGCGCGGTCACCTGCCACCTGCGCATCGCGCGCGCGCCGGCCGACATCCACGCGGTGCGCATCGCCGCAGGCGAGGCTGACCTCGTGCTCGGCTGCGACATGGTCGTCGTCAACGACTACTGGGCGCTGTCGAAGATCCGCGCCGGCCGCGCGCGCGTCGTGCTGAACAGCTACGAGGCGATGCCCGGCACGTTCACGACCAAACCGGACCTGCAGTTCCCGGCACAGCAGATCATCGATGCGGTGAAGACCGCGCTCGGCGGCGAAGCGCCCGAAGTCGTCGACGCGACCGAGCTCGCGACCGCGCTGCTCGGCGACACCATCGCCGCGAACCTGTTCATGCTCGGGTTTGCGTGGCAGAAGGGCTGGGTACCGCTGTCCCACGATGCGCTGATGCGCGCGATCGAGCTGAATGCTGCCGCGATCGAGATGAACAAGGCCGCGTTCAACTGGGGCCGCCTTGCCGCGCATGACATCGTGCAGGTGCGCGAAGCCGCCGGCATCGCGCCGCACCACACCTCGGGCGCGCCCATGACGGCGCATGTGGGAGCGGCGGAAGCCGCGATGCTCCTGCCCCTGGACGACACGCAGATCAGCCGCTCGCTCGACGAACAGGTCGCGCGCCGGGTCGCCTTCCTCACCGACTACCAGAACGCCGCCTGGGCCGCGAAGTACCGCGCGCTGGTCGACAAGGTGCGCGCGGCCGAAGGCGCCAAGACGCCGGGATCGAGCGCGTTGACCGAAGCGGTTGCGCGCTACGCGTTCAAGTTGATGGCGTACAAGGACGAATACGAAGTCGCGCGCCTGTACACCAGCGGCGATTTCGAAAAGCGCATCCGCGAGACGTTCGACGGCGACTACAAGCTGCATTTCAACCTCGCGCCGCCGCTGTTCGCCAAGAAGGATGCCGACGGTCACCTGAAGAAGGCCGAGTACGGCCCGTGGGTGTTCTCCGCGTTCAAGCTGCTGGCGAAACTGCGCGGTTTGCGCGGTAGCGCGCTCGATGTGTTCGGCTATACCGCCGAGCGCCGCATGGAGCGCCAGTTGATCGCGGACTACGACAAGACGATCGACGAACTGCTCACGGGTCTCGGCCCGGACAACCACGCGCTCGCGGTCGACATCGCCTCGGTGCCGGAACTGATCCGTGGCTACGGCCACGTCAAGGAACGCCACTTCGCCACCGCGATGAAGCGCCAGGACGACCTGCTCGCCGCCTGGCGCAATCCCGTGGGGTCGCGTGCGGCGGCCTGAGGATCAGCCGCTGCGTTGAGCGTGGCGGAGTCCACACGCCGTTCGCGTTGAGCGCAGCGGAACAAGGCTCCGCCAAGTCGAAACGCCGACGACGACTCCTCGACACCGCGGCTGCGGCGCCGCTTGCAAGGGCGCGCGGTCCACGAACCGTTCGCGCTGTCGCAGTCGCGGGGTAGCACGCTGGACGCCGGCACATCGATGCGTGCACCATGCAAGGTTGGACTGTTCCGGCCACACGCATGGACGAGACGACTTTCCGCGATTTGCTGGCGCGTCACTGGACCACGCTGTTCGATCCGCACACGATCGAGAAGGGTGCGGACTACCTGCGGCGCGGCTACGTGCTCGGCACCCACTACGAGGCGGGTGACGGCGAAGGCGCGCTGATCGGCATGGTCGAGGGCACCGCGCGCGACCCGTACGCGGCCGGCGTGCGGCTCGAATGGGACGGCCAGCGCGCGAAGCTCGACAGTTACTGCACCTGTCCGCTCGAGTTCGAATGCAAGCACGTCGCCGCGACCGTTCTGTTCGAGCTGCGCGGCAAACCGGCGGGACAAGTGCGCGCCGATCTCGAACCGACCACGCCACAGCTCGGTGCGTGGAAGAACTGGCTCGATGGCCTGCGTGCGCCCCCGGGCAACGAAATCCGGCCGCTGCATGCGGGCGCTACCGAAGGTTCGGTCTGCGCGATCCTGCTGCGCGCGGACAGCACGCAGGCATTGCCGACGTTGCAGGCACAGGTGGTGCGCGTGAAGCCGGGCAAGCGCGGCGGTTACGCGACGCCGCAGCCGTTGCAGCCGTCGTGGGCGGATCCGGCGCCGTGGAGCGGGCTCGACGCGGACACGTTCCAGCTCGTCGCCGGGCTGCGCATGCGCGCGCCCGCGTTCGGTGGTTCGGGCGGCTGGTTCCAGCTCGCTAGCGCGGCCGACGAGCCGCTGCTCGAAACCCTGCTCGGCGCGTTGCCGTGCTTCCTGGAGAAAGCCTCGGCCGGACGCCTCGTGCTTGGCCCGATGCGCGCACTGCGCATCGGCTGGGAAGCGCGCGACGACGGCACCCAGAAACTCGCGCTCAGTGTCGACGCCGCTTCGGCGAAGACGCGCCTGCTGCGCGTCGGCGGACTCTGGTATTTCGATCCGGCGACGCGCGAACTCGGGCGCATCGACGGCGATGTGCGCCTTGCCGAAGCGGTGTTGCGCGCCCCGCCGCTGCTGCCGGAACAGGTGCCGCTGCTGATGGAGCGCTGGCGCGACACACCCCTGCTCGCGGCGCTGCCGCCACCGGCGGCGACCGTGGTCGAGCGCCGTGTCGCCTCGCCGGTACCGGTGCTGACGCTGCGCGCGGTCGCGATAACGACCGCGGCCGGGGTGCGCTACCAGGCCGGCACCGCGCGCCTTGGCTACGACTACGCTGGCGTGCGACTGCCGATGTTTCCTGCGCCCGCGCGCGAACGCCGGCGCGTCGGCGAGCAAGTGATCGAAATCGTGCGCGACCGCGCCAGCGAAGTCGCGGCGAGCGATCGCCTCGACGAAGTCGGCCTGGTGCCGGCCGAGACATTGGGCCGCCTGCCGGGCGTGCCCGCCGACGCGGTAGGCGACAACGACTTCGTGCTCGAACACGGGCGCGGCCAGCTCGCCGGCGCGGACCAGCTGTTCGCGCTCGCGCCGCGCCTGCGCGATCTCGGCTTCCGCGTCGAGTCCGACGAAGGCTTCCCGTTCGCACTGCTCGACGAGCCGCGCGAGTGGTACGCCGAAGTCGACGAGGAAGCGGGCAATCCGTGGTTCGACCTGCGCCTCGGCATCGATGTCGACGGCGAGCGCATCGACCTGTTGCCGGTGCTGCATCGCCTGCTGTCCGATTCGGCGTTCCCGCTGGTCGCGCGCAAGGGCGAGCCCGAGGACGCGATGTGGCTGGTGCCGGTCGACGCGCGCCGGCGCGTGCCGTTGCCGCTGGCGAGACTGCGCGCGCTGATCGCCCCCCTGCTGGAATGGCTGCAGGTCCCGCCGCGCGACGACGACAGCGTGTTGCACCTGCGTCGCGCACAGGCCGAAGTGCTCGAGCGTGTCGCCGCGGGCATCGAACAGCCGTGGCGCGGTGGCGAACGCCTGCGCGCCGAGCTCGAGCGCCTGCGCGCGCCGCGCGAACCCGCAAAGGAGCCGGAAGGCTTTCGCGCGACCCTGCGCGGCTACCAGCGCGACGGCCTTGCCTGGCTCGGCTTCCTCGCCGATGCCGGCATCGGCGGCATCCTCGCCGACGACATGGGCCTCGGAAAGACCGTGCAGGTGCTCGCGCATCTCGTCGCCGAGAAGAATCGCGGTCGCCTCGACCGGCCCGCGCTCGTGCTCGCGCCGACCAGCCTGGTCGGGAACTGGCGCGACGAGGCGCGCCGCTTTGCGCCCGATCTCGACGTGCTGGTCGTGCACGGTCCCGAGCGACACGGATTGCACGAGGAGATCCCCAACCACGACCTCGTCATCACGACCTATCCGCTGCTTCTGCGCGACCGCGATGCGCTGGTTGCACACGCGTACTCGGTGCTCGTGCTCGACGAGGCGCAGGCGATCAAGAATTCCAAGAGCCAGGCCGCCAAGGTCGTGCGCGAGCTCGACGCGCGCCAGCGCATCGCGATGACCGGCACTCCGCTGGAGAACCATCTCGGCGAGCTGTGGGCCGAATTCGATGCGATCGAGCCCGGCCTGCTCGGCAGCGAGAAGCACTTCACCAGGTTCTTCCGCTCGCCGATCGAGAAACACGGCGACGTCGAGCGGCGCGAGCGCCTCAGTCGCCGCATCGCACCGCTGATGTTGCGTCGACGCAAGGAAGACGTGCTGTCGGAATTGCCGCCGAAGACCGAGATCGTGCGCCGCATCGAACTCGAGGGCGACCAGCGCGAGTTGTACGAGACGCTGCGCCTGACCCAGCACGAACGCGTGCTCGACGAAGTGCGGCGGCGTGGCCTCGCGCAGAGTGGCATCGTCGTGCTCGATGCGCTGCTCAAGCTGCGCCAGGCCTGTTGCGATCCGCGCCTGGTCAAGCTCGACGGTGCGCGCAAGGTGCGCGAATCCGCCAAGCTCGACTACCTGCTCGACCTGCTCGGCAACCTGGTCGAGGAAGGTCGGCGCGTGCTCGTGTTCAGCCAGTTTGCCGAGATGCTCGCGCTTGTCGCCGCATCGCTCGACGAGCGCCGCCTCGGCTACCAGAGCCTCACCGGCGACACGCCCGGCACGCAGCGCACGGCGCTGGTCGAGCGCTTCCAGGCGGGCGAGGTGCCGCTGTTCCTGATCAGTCTCAAGGCGGGTGGCGTCGGCCTCAACCTGACCGCGGCGGATACCGTGATCCACTATGACCCGTGGTGGAATCCCGCGGTCGAGGCGCAGGCGACCGACCGCGCCCATCGAATCGGCCAGGACAAGCCGGTGTTCGTCTACAAGCTGATCTGCGCCGGCACGGTCGAGGAGAAGATCCAGGCCCTGCAGCAGCGCAAGGCCGAACTCGCGCGTGCCGTGCTCGAAGGCGGCAGCACGCAGGCGCTGCGCTTCGATGATGCCGACGTGGCGGAGTTGTTCGCGCCGTTGTAGTACGAAGCGCCGTTCCGTCCCCAACAGTCCGCGTTGAGCCTCGGATGCCTCCCGTCATTCGCATTGAGCGCTGCGATCGCTCTCCCCACCCGTTCGCGTTGAGCGCAGCGAGCGGCAGCGAGCGAAGTCGAAACGCCTGCGACGGCGCCGCAACCCTTCGACTCCGCGCCTTCGGCGCTGCGCTCAGGGGGAACGGTCGTGTGGTGCGGACGTTGCGCGGTGCGAACGAACGCATAAGCCGTTCGCGTTGAGCGCAGCGAGCGAAGTCGAACGCCTGCGACAGCGCTGCAACCCTCAGTACGGCTTTGCGGACCCTTCGACTCCGCGCCTTCGGCGCGGCGCTCAGGGCGAACGGTCGTGTGGTGCGGACGTTGCGCAGTACGAACGAACGCATAAGCCATTCGCGTTGAGCGCAGCGAGCGCTCTCCCCCTCCGTTCGCGTTGAGCGCAGCGAGCGCTCTCCCCTTCCGTTCGCGTTGAACGCAGCGAGCGGCAGCGAGCGAAGTCGAAACGCCTGTGACAGCGCCCGGCGGTCCGATCTTCCTCAGTGCTGCGACGGCGTCGCCGGCTCCTTGTGCCCGCCAATGCGCACGCCCTCGCCGACATGCACGCCCTCGCCGACATGCACGCCGGAGTCTTCTGCCGCGTCTTCCTCGTCATCGTCCGCCGCATCTTCCTCGCCGCTGCCGCTGATGCGCGCGAGCAGGGCAGTGTCGCCGGTGAGTGCGGCAATCGTGGCCTTGCGCATCCACCAGTTCTGGCCGATCAGGAATTCGTACGACGTCATCCCGGCGGTCTTGAGCGCCTCAGCCTGCGCCTGCCCGGCGTCGACGTGCGGTTGCGTGGTCGCAGCGTTGATCGCGAGCAGTTGCTCCAGCGGAAACGGCGGATCGAGGCGCAGGGCCTGATGATGGGCGAAGGAGTCGGCCAGATCGCGCCCGTGCGCGGCGAACCGGCCCTGCGTCGCGCGGAAGAATGCGATGCTGTAGCGCTCGCTCAATGCGGGCGCCTGCTGCATGCGCGCGGTGTAGCCGCGATCGAGCTCGGCCAGCTTGGCCGCGTCGAGCTTGTGGTGCGCGAGCGCGTGCGCCCGCCCGGCGTCGCCGGCGTACACCAGTTCGTTCTGCAGCGCGGCGTAGTCGTCGAAGCCGATTGCACTGATCGGCGCGAGTGCGGCGGCGGGAATGTCGCCGAGTTTCGGGTCGAGTGCCTCGGCAAGCGCGGTCTCGCCGTCGTGGCGGATCTGCTCGGTCGCGGCCGCAATCGCCGCGGAATCGGCGATCGGCGCGAGCGGGCGCGCGAGCAGCTCGGCGGGCGGCGCGAGCTTGGCGATCAGCTCCTGCGCGGCCTGGTAGCGCTTCGCGCTCGGCGGATGGGTGCGGAACATCGTCGCCGGGGCGTGGCCGGCTTCGAGTTCGCCGAGGCGCTGCTGCAAGCGGAGCATGCCCTGCGGGTTGTAGCCAGCCGCGATCATCCAGCCGAGGCCGAGGCGGTCGGCTTCCATTTCCTGGTTGCGGTTGAACTTCAGCGCGACGAGATTGCCGCCGACGTTGCCGGCGGCGCCGCCGAGCACCGCGCCGGCACCGGCATGCCGGCCACCGAGCTTGGCGCCGATGATCGCGCCGAGGATCGTGCCGACCACGCGCGCGCCCTGTTCCTTGCGTCGCCCCGCGCCAAGATGATCGGCCTTGTGATGGCCCATCTCGTGGCCGAGCGTAGCGGCGACCGCATCGCGATCATTGCCCATCGCGGCGAGGAGTCCCGCCTGCACGAGGATGATCTTCTCGCCATCGATCTCGGTCGCCAGCGCGTTGATGTCCGGATCGGTCGAGTAGACGAGCCGGGCCTGCACGCCGGAGACTCGTTCGAGGTCGGCGTGGATCTTCTCCAGTTCGGTTGCCTGCGCGCGCAGATCCGCATCGCTGGCCTGGGTGGCGACGGCGTCGACGAGGTAGTAATGCGTTTCCGCGCGGACGGTACCGGCGCCGGTCAGGAGGGCAAGGGCGAGAGCGATGGTGGGGCGGAACACGCAAGCCTCGGGGGTGGGGTGGGGCATGGCGGCATTTCACCAAACAGCGACCGCGCACCGCAAATTTCCGGCAGAGCATGGTCCGATCCGGCCCGAGGTTCCTCAGACCAGATCGATGTACTCGAAGCGCCCGTCGCGCAGCACGCGCTCGCCGCGTTCGAGCGCCAATGGCGCGCCGAACAGCGGACTGTCGTGCACGCAGGTGTGGAACTCGCCGTTCTCGCCGCAGGGATCGCAGGACGAAGGCAGGTCGGCGAGCAGGCGCGCGCTGTAGTCACGGCCGCAATACGCGGCGTCGAGTTGGCTGGTGTCGACGCAGCACAGGATCGCGCGGTGCCCGCGTGCGACGAAGGTACGCGCGAGGCGTGCGGTGTCTTCACCCCACAGCGGGAATACGCAACGCCAGCCGAGGCGCGCGAGCAGTGCCTCGCGATACGCGCGCACGTCGGCAAGGAACAGGTCGCCGAACGCGATCGTGTCGAGCCCGGCGTGCCGGGCCCGCGCGCACGCCAGCGCGTCCGCGAACGCCGATTCGTACACTGCGTTGCTCGCCTGCGGCGGAATCACCACCTCGAACAATGGCAGGTCGAGCGCGACAGCCTGCGCCCGCAGGATCGAGCGGCGCACACCATGGATGCTGATCCGGTCGTACTCGCCGGTGACCGTCGTCAGCAGCCCGGCGACGTGCCATTGCGGATCGCCGAGCAGGCGTTCGAGTGCGAGGGTCGAGTCCTTGCCGCCGCTCCAGCCGATCAGCAGCGGCGTCGTCATGCGCGCCGCTCCCACAGCAGGATGCGATTGTTGGCCGGCAACGCGACACCGTCGATGCGCGCGAAACCGGCGGCGCGGGCAAGCGCATCGACCGCCGCGACATCGCGCAGACCCATGTGCGCCGCGCGCGCCCTCAGCGAGGCATCGAACGCGGCATTGCTGTCGCTGGTGTAGCGCCCTTCGAGGTTGAACGGCCCGTAGATCGCGAGCTTTGCAGCGGGCGTCGTCGCACGCGGCAAGGCCGCGAACAATGCCTCGACCTCGGGCCAACCCATGATATGCAGGGTATTGGAGCTGAACACCGCGTCGTAGGGGCCGCCGGGCCAGCTGCCCGTCGCATCCAGCTCGAGCGGTGCCGGCGTGTTCGGCAAGGCGGCCTCGCTGAGCCAGGCTCGGATGCCGGCGAGGTTCTCCGCGCGATCCGACGCCTGCCATTCGAGTTGCGGCAGAGCCGCCGCGAAATGCACTGCGTGCTGGCCGGTACCACTGCCAACCTCGAGCACGCGCCGGCGGTCGGCGAAGAATCCGCGCAACACGCCAAGGATCGGATCGCGATTGCGCTCGCAGGCGGCGGAATACGGTTTGTCGTCCATCGCGGGAGTGTGCACGAGCCAGCGCGCGCGCGACAGCGCCGATCCGCTCGGACCATTCCGGGCGCAAGCACCCCGGAAACAGGTTCGACCCGTGGATTCTGTCGGGGTCAAGCGTGTGCGATGCTTGCGCGACCCCGGCGACGACCCTGCGCATGCTCAACCGGCTCTGGCTTGGTTTCTTCCTGACGGCGGCGGTGGCCGCGCTTGCGCAGTGGCTGGTCGGCGGCAATGCGGGTGTATTCGCGGCGATGGTCGCCAGCCTGTTCGACATGGCGAAGCTGTCGGTCGAGGTGATGATCCTGCTGTTCGGCACGCTCACCCTCTGGCTCGGCTTCCTGCGCATCGCCGAGCGCGCCGGCCTGATCGACCTGCTCGCGCGCGCGCTCGGTCCCCTGTTCGCGCGCCTGATGCCGGGGGTGCCGCGCGGTCATCCGGCGATCGGCCTGATCACCCTGAATTTCGCCGCGAACGTGCTCGGCCTCGACAATGCGGCGACGCCGATCGGTCTGAGAGCGATGCGCGAATTGCAGACGCTGAACCCGTCGCCCGACACGGCGAGCAACGCGCAGATCCTGTTCCTCGTGCTGAACGCGTCGTCGCTGACCCTGTTGCCGGTTTCGATCTTCATGTATCGCGCGCAACAGGGTGCGCACGATCCGACCCTCGTGTTCGTGCCGATCCTGCTCGCGACCAGCGCGTCGACCCTGGTCGGCCTGCTGAGTGTCGCGTACATGCAGAAGCTGAAGCTGCGCGATCCGCTCGTGCTGGTGTTCCTGCTCGGCGTCACGGTGCTGCTGAGCGCATTCATGGCCGTACTGCTGCAGCTGCCCGCCGCCGCGCTCGCGCCGCTGTCGTCGCTGCTCGGCAACCTCACGTTGTTCGCGATCGTGCTCGGTTTCCTCGTCGCCGGTGCGTGGCGCAAGGTCCCGGTGTACGAGAGCTTCGTCGACGGGGCGAAGCAGGGCTTCGAGGTCGCGAGGGAGCTGTTGCCGTACCTCGTCGCGATGCTGTGCGCGGTCGGCGTGCTGCGCGCGTCCGGCGCACTCGACTTCGCGCTCGATGGCGTGCGCTGGTGCGTCCACGCGGCCGGCCTCGACGCGCGCTTCGTCGACGCACTGCCGACCGCGCTGGTCAAGCCGTTCTCGGGCAGCGCCGCGCGCGCGTTGCTGATCGAGACGATGAAGACGCAGGGCGTCGACAGCTTCGCCGCCCTGCTCGCGGCGACCGTGCAGGGCAGCACCGAGACGACGTTCTACGTGCTCGCGGTGTATTTCGGCGCGGTCGGCATCCGACGCGCGCGCCATGCGGTCGGCTGCGCGCTGCTGGCCGATCTCGCCGGCGTGCTCGCCTCGATCGCGGTGTGCTACTGGTTCTTCGGCTAGCGAATTGAAGAATTGCCGTCATTCCTGCGCAAAAGGGGGCCGGCGACTTCATGCCTGCGCATTTGCACCTGCAACGAAAATGAACGAATATTGCAGGTGACAACAGGCGAGGAATCGCGATGGCCGTCCATCCCGCCCGCAGGACCACTCCGGCGACCGATCCGGGCCAGGTGCTGACCAAGGCCGCGCTGCGCGCGGCCGAGATCCTCGACGTGCCGCAGCGAACGCTGGCCGAGATCATCGGCGTCAGCACCTCGACCATCTCGCGCGCGGCGCGCGCGCCGCTCGATCCGGCCAGTAAGCCGGGCCAGCTCGCCGCACTGTGGGTGCGCGCGTTCCGCGCGCTCGATGCGATCGTCGGTTCGAACGATGCCGCCGCGCGCGCGTGGCTGACTTCGGCGAACGCGGCGTTCGGTGGCGCGAAGCCGCTCGAACGCATGCGCCATGCGGAAGGCCTCGTGCACGTGCTGCACTACCTCGACAGCGCGCGCGCGCGCCTGTGAGCGCGTCGCGGCGCGTGCGACGGCGCGTCGCCACGCTGTGCGGCCAACGGACACGAGGGCGGCGGCGATGAACGCGAACACGGTGGAACCGCTGCGCAAGGCGGTGCGGCGCATTTCGATGAAGCCCTGGCGCGTGGTCGAGGCGCAGCACCGCGCGTCGACGATGCGTCTGGTCGACACGCTGGCCGAGCAGCGTGCGCTCGAGGACCTGCTCGAAGCCGGCAAGCCGCCGCTGCCGGCGGAGGCGGCGCCGCTGCACTACCTGCTGGCCACGCCGTTCCGTTATCCCGCGCCGCCGCCGGCCGGCTCGCGCTTTCGCGCCATCGGCGATGCGGGTGTGTGGTACGGCGCGAGCGCGGTGGTTACCGCGCTGGCCGAAGTCGCCTACTGGCGCCTTAAATTCCTCGCCGATTCGCCGGCGACGCCGGACCTGCCGCCGGTACCGCATACGGTGTTTCGTGCCGAGGTCGCCGGCAGTGCCTGGGTGTTGACCGATGCCGCGTTCGCGCGGCGCCGCGCGCAGTGGGAAGACCCGGCGAGCTACGTCGCGACGCAGGCGCTCGCGCGCAATGCGCGCGAGGCGGGTGTCGCGTTGATCCGCTATCGATCGGTGCGCGATCCCGGCCGCGGCAGTTGCGTCGCGGTGTTGACGCCGAAGGCGTTCCGCCGTGCCGAACCGATCGAGCAGCACGGCTGGCTGATCAAGGTCACGCGCGAGCGCGTGCTGGCCGAAACCGGTCTTGGTGCCGAGCGGATCGCGTTCGAGGCGGGCGAACTCGGGTTCGCCCGCGCTGCATCCGTTCAGTGACCGCCGTCGACCGCATCCTTGGCGACGTCGGTCGCCTTGTCCTTCGCGGTGTCGATCGCCTTCTCTTTCGCGGCATCGACGGCCTTGTCCTTGATCGCGTCCGTCGCGCCGGAGCCGCCAACCGCGCCGGCTGCCGCCGCGCCACCGAGTGCGCCGCCGCCGACCGCATCGGCGGCCTTGTCCTTGGCGACGTCCATCGCCTTGTCCTTGGCCGTGTCGATCGCCTTGTCCTTGAGGCCGTCGGTCGCGGCGCCGCCGAGCGCGCCACCGCCGACGGCGCCCGCAGCGGCCGCGCCACCGAGCGCGCCGCCGCCGACCGCATCAGCGGCCTTGTCCTTGGCCATGTCGACGGCGCGCCCAGGGGAACGGATGGGGGAGCGCGATCCTTCCCGGCTCAGCCGGCCGGCTTGCCGCCAAGCACTCTCGCGGGCAGCAGGATGATCGCCTTCAGCAGCTCGAACACACCCTCGACCGCGACGCCGAGCAGGCGGAACGGCAACAGCAGCAGCCACGCGATCGGATAGAGCACCAGCGCGAGCAGCGCGAGCGGCCAGCAGAACACCAGCAGCAGCAACCACAGCACGAAGGTCAGCATCGACATCTCCACGACACCGGAACCATTCCGGCAGGCTCAGGTTTGCACAATGGGGGCGCGCAACCAGTGCCTAAAGGGGGTGGACGGTTGCGCCCTCAATCGGCGCGTTGCACCGGCTGCACGCGCAGTTCGTCCGCTTCGGAGACTACCGCCGGTTCGATCGTCGCCGCTGCAGGCGCGCGGGTCGTGATGACCGGCAGGTGCGATGACACGCGCCAGGCGAGCAGGCCGCCGATGGCGACGACGATCGATGCAGTCCAGAACGTCGCGCCCGCGATCGCGTCATGGCGTCCGGAGTCGGCGACCGCGACAAGAATGCTCGGGAACACCAGCGCGCCAAGGATGCCGGCGATGCTCGACAGACTCGCGATTGCGCCCTGCAGGCGGCCCTGTTCGCGCGGATCGACCGCATGCGTGAGCATCGCCTGCGCCGCCGGTGTGGCGACGCCCCACAGCGACGCGACCGGCATCATCGCCCAGAACCAGTAGCCCGTCGGCGCGAGCGCGTAGAGCGCGAAACCTAGCGCGCCGAACGCCATTCCGCACAGCAGCGCGCGCCGTTCACCGAGCCGGCCGACGATCCGCTTGATCAGCGCACCCTGCACGATCGCGGCCAGCAGGCCCACCAGGGCAAGCGTGTTGCCGGCCATGTCGGAACCCCAGCCGAAGCGGTAGTCCGCATACAGCACGAACGTGGTCGGATAGACCATGTGCGCGAACGCCATCAGGAACAGCACGCCGGCAAGGCCGAGCACCTGCGGATAGCGGCGCAGCAGCATCAGCGAGCCGATCGGATTGGCGTGGCTCCAGTCGAAACGCTTCGTGCGCTTCTCCGGCGGCAACGACTCGGGCAGCACGAAGTAGCCGTAGACGAAATTCGCCAGGCACATCCCGACCGCCGCCCAGAACGGCAGGCGCACGTCGATCGCACCGAGGTGGCCGCCGACGAACGGCGCGATGATGAAGCCGAGGCCGAACGCCATGCCGATCATGCCGAACGCCTGCGCGCGCTTTTCCGGTGGCGTGATGTCGGCGAGATACGCGTTCGCGGTGCTGAAGCTCGCTGAAGTGATGCCCGAGATCACGCGCCCGATGAACAGCAGCGGCAGCGAGTTGACCAGCGCCATCATCGCGAAATCGAGGCCCAGGCCGAGGTTGGAAAGCAGGATCACCGGGCGCCGGCCGAAGCGGTCCGACAGCGTGCCCTGCACCGGGGTGAAGACGAACTGCATCGCCATGAACACGCTGGCGAAGCCGGTGTACCAGCGCGCCGCCGCGGCGATGTCGCCGTGCAGGAAACTCTCGACCAGGTGTGGCAGCACGGGAATGATCAGCCCGAACGCCATGATGTCGATCAGCACGGTCACGAAGATGAAGGCGAGCGCGGCACGACGCGGGCCTTTGGGGGCGGCAGTGTCCATCGAAGGGGCGCAGCAGGGCGAAGGCGCGCACGATAGCCGATCCGCGCGCCGCCCGCTTGGTCGACGCATGGATCCGCTGGAACCGCTCGTGCGGGCTGCTTGTCGAAGAGTGCGGCCGGGGAGGGTCGCTGCGGACTATCCGAATCCCGAAGCTGTCGCTGGCTCCACGGTCATCCGGAGCAGACGCTCAGGGGCGAGCGCACGGATCAACGATGCCCGTCGATGTCGATGAAGCGCAGGAATTCAGCGCGTGTGCGCGCGTCCTCGCGGAACGTGCCGAGCATCTGGCTGGTGATCATCGACACGCCGGTCTTGTGCACGCCGCGCGTGGTCATGCACTGGTGCGTCGCGTCGATGACGACGCCGACGCCGCGCGGCTTTAGCACCATGCCGATGCAGTGCGCGATCTGCGCGGTGAGCTTTTCCTGCACCTGGAAGCGGCGCGCGTACGCGTCGACCACGCGTGCGAGCTTGGAGATGCCGACGACCTTGTCGGTCGGCAGGTAGCCGACGTGGGCGCGGCCGATGATTGGCGCCATGTGGTGTTCGCAGAACGACTCGAAGTGGATGTCGCGCAGCACGATCATCTCGTCGTAGCCGGCGACTTCCTCGAAGGTCCGGCCAAGATAATCGGCCGGATCGATCGCGTAGCCGGAAAACCAGTCGCGATACGCCTCGGCGACGCGCTTGGGCGTGTCGAGCAGGCCTTCGCGGGCGGGGTCTTCGCCGGCCCAGCGCAACAACGTGCGCACGGCATCCTCGGCTTGCGCCTGATTCACGGCGGGCAGGCCCGTCTTCTTCGCGCGCGCGGTCTTCTTCGTCGGCATCGGCATCGGCTCGTGCGGTCGGGCACGCAGTCTAGCAGGCCGTGTCGGCGCGCCCGCTTCGGCCTGTGCAAAGCCGGTGTCACGCGCGGCGGCGCGCCGGCTTTGCCTCGACCGGCGCGAGCACCCACGACAGCGCGACCAGCTTGCCGCGCGGCCGTGCGTGCGCCGGCTGTTGAACCAGTTCCATCAGGCGCGCGAGCAGGCGGTTGATCTCGGCGAGGTCGGCGGCATCGACCCAACCCTTGCCGCGGGCGGCCCACAGCTCGCGTCGCGGACCCTCGACGACGCTGTCCGGGTCCGCCAGCGCGCGCGCGAAGTCGCGACCGGCGACGCGCAGCACGCTCGCGGCGACGCGCCCGACTGCATCCGCATTCGCGGTCGCGCCGGGCTTGTAGCGCAGGCGCAGGCGATTGCCCTTGCGCGTGCGCGTGCGATAGCGACGTCCATCCGCTGCGGCCTGCTCCTCGACCAGTCCGCCTTCGGCGAGCTGGCGCAGGTGGTAGTACAGCCCATCCGCCGGGCGACCCAGCGCAGCGGCGAGTTCCGCCACCGTTACCGCGCTGCCGAGCGCCTCCAGCGTGTCGACGATCTCGATGCGAGTCGGCGAGGCGAGCAGGGCGATCTCGTTGGCGTCTTCGATCAGCGCCGCGCGTGTCCGTGCCATAGGTTGGGTTGCCTAGTTTGAAATTCAGTGCAATTATTCAAACACTGACCGCGCAACGCAAGTGCAGGAGAGGAACATGATCAGGCAGGCATGGGCGCTGGCGGCGCTCGCAACGGGGTTCATGCAGCTCGCTTCCGCCGAAGACGCGAGCGATGTATTCGCGCGCTTCCGGCAGGCCAGCGGGGGCGCGCGATGGGATGCGGTATCGAGCGTGCGCGTCGAAGGCACACTCGCCGCCGGCGGCATGAGCGGCAGTTTCGACGCAACCCAGGATCTGGCGACCGGCCGCTCGAATGACCATTACCGACTCGGCCCGATCGAAGGCGCCGACGGCTACGACGGCAGCACCGGCTGGAGCCGCGACCCGGGCGGCGAAGTCGCCGCGCTCGACGCACCCGAAGCGAAACGCCGTGCGCGCAGCCAGGCGTGGCTCGATGCGCGCGGCTACTGGTATCCGCAGCGCATCGCGGCGAGTTACGCCAAGGCCGAAGCGCGCGAACTGGACGGTCGCCGCTACAACGTTGTCGTTGCGACGCCCGACGGCGGCGATCCGGTCACGCTGTGGTTCGACGCCGGCACGCACCTGCTCGCGCGCACGCTGCAAAAGCAGGGCGCGGACACCGCCACCACGACGTTCGAGGACTGGCGCGACGTCGATGGCGTCAAGTTGCCGTTCCATACCGTGACCCGGTTGACGGACACCGCTGGCCGCAGCGACGAGCGCAACCGCAGCGAGGTAAAGGCCTCGCGCATCGCCCTCAACGTCGCGATTGCCGACGCCGATTTCGCGATGCCGGCGATGACCGCGACCGCGCGCATCGACGCGCCCGGCGGCGTCACACGCGTTCCATTCGAGCTGGTCAACAACCACATCTACGCGAACGGCTCGATCGACGGCAAGCCGGCGCGTTTCCTGGTCGACACCGGTGGTGTGAACCTGCTCACGCCGACGTCGGCGAAGAAGTTCGGCGTCGAAGGCGAGGGCAAGCTCGCCGGTCGCGGCGTCGGCGAGCAGACGGTCGACCTCGCGCTCGCGCACGCGCAGGAAGTGCGTCTCGGCGCCGCGGTACTGGCGAAGCCGGTGTTCTACATCATCGACCTCGGCAAGTTGCCGCAAGTGGAAGGCTACGACTCCGATGGTTTGGTCGGTTACGAGATGTTCCGCCGCTTCGGTGTCACGATCGACTACGCGAAACACGAACTCGTGCTGGCCGAACCGTCGAAGTTCGCGCCACCCGCGGGCGCGCATGCGGTGCCGTTCGAACTCGCCGACCGCATTCCGATCGTGCAGGGCACGCTCGATGGCGTGCCGGCGCGGATCAGTGTCGATACCGGCTCGCGTGCATCGTTGACCCTGCACGCGCCGTTCGCGCGCGAACACGGTCTGGTGGCGAAGTACGCCGCCACGCCGGAAGCGGTCGTCGGGTGGGGCGTCGGCGGTCCGTCACGCGGGCGCATCGCGCGCTTTGGCACGCTCGCGCTCGGCGATCTCGCGATCGACGGTATTGCGGGCGACATCTACACCGGCGACAAGGGCGCGTTCGCGAGTCCGGATCTCGGCGCCAACCTCGGCGGCGGCGTGCTGAAACGCTTCACTGTGGCGTTCGACTACGCGGCCAGGAAGATGTACCTCGCGCCGAATGCGGATTTCGGCAAGGCGGATGCGTTCGATCGCAGCGGCCTGTGGCTGCTCGGCACGGACGATGCGCTCGAAGTCGCCGACGTCGCGCAGGACAGCGCGGCCGCGCGCGCGGGCTTGCGCGTGGGGGATCGCATCACCGCGATCGGCGCCGAAAAGATCGGCATGCGTCCGCTGTCGGAATGGCGCCAGCGCCTGCGCGAACTGCCGGCCGGGACGAAGCTCCTGCTCGCGTACGTGCGCGCGGACAAGCCCTCGCACACCGAACTCGTGCTCGCCGATCGCATCCCGGCATGGCGCGAGTCGCGCTAGACGGCGCCGGGTCGAGGCAGCTGTGCAGGAGCGCCGCAAGCGCGACCGGACCCTGGCGCACGCCGGATGCCTGTCGTGGCTGCGCCGCTCCTGCCCGGGCATCGCCGCGAGGACGGCGCATATCATGTGCGCGCAGGCGCGGTTTCCGCAGCGACGCGGCTTTTCGGCCTTCAGCCTTCAATCAAACCCATCCCCGTAAATCGGATCGAGCACCACCGCGCGCACATTGCCCCACAGCGCGTACAGCTGCTCGTGCAGCAGCGCGGCGGTGGTGTAGACGAGGAACACCGCGGCGACGCCGGTCTGGTTGTCGACCCACGGCGAGGTCGCATACTTGCCGGTGCTCGACACCTGCACCGCGTTGCCCTGCGCGTCGACGAGGTTGCGCCATTCACCGTAGCCGTAGCCGTAGGCCATCGGATCGGGCGAGTTGAGGACCGGTGCGCCGTGCGTCTGGTCCTTCTGCATCTCGACGATGCCGTCCGCCTCGAGGTACTGCGCACCGTTCCAGGTGCCGTGTTGCGCGATCATCTGCACCGCATGCGAATAGTCGAGCATGGTCGCGCCGATGCCGCCGGCAATCTGCGGGTTCGCACCAGGGTGGTAGAAGCTGGTATCGGGCATGCCGAGTGGCGTGGTCACTTCATCGGCGAAGATCTGCGCCCAGCTCTTGCCGGTGGCGATCTCGGCCATGCGCCCGCCGACCTGCATGCCGTTGCCGGTGTAGGCGAACGCGCTGCCCGGTGCGTACGCGAGGGCGAGGCCGAGGATCTGCTGCGCGCAGCTATCCAGCGAGTAACTGGGGTCGCCGACGCAGGGCGCGTCGTTCGCCGGGAGGCCCGAGGTGTGGCTGAACAACTGACCGAGCGTGATTGCCTGCTTGTCGGCCGATGCGCCCGGAAAATACTCGCCGACGGTGTCGCTCCAGCGCATCTGGCCACGCTCGACCAGGCGCTCGATCGCGATCGCCGACAGCCACTTGCTCGCCGATGCGATCGGGATGCGCGTGGTCTGCGTGTAGTCGCCGAAATATTCCTCGTAGATCGGCGCACCCTCGCGGATCACGATCAGCGAGGCGCCACTGATGCCGGGATGGCTCGACAACAGGTCATCGATCTGCTGCGTGACCGGCGCGAAATGGTAAGCCGGCCCCGCGTGAACGACCGTGTTGACGACGGCCGATGCCGCGAACAGGAACAGGGGCGGGAAACGCACGGCAAGTCCTCGTCGGAAACCCGACCCTTGCAACGCGGTGGCGCACGTCCGGTTGACAGGGCGCCCTGTCCATCCGTTCGTGTCGAGCGCACCGGAACCAAGTTCCGCGAAGTCGAAACACCATGAAACCCTGCCGCAAACGGTCCTCGGCAGGTAGCGACTGTCGTTGCAAACTCACTCCACCCGGCAGAACGCGGCCTTGAGGTAGCGCGATTCCGGCACGTGCGCCATCCACGGGTGGTCCTCGCCGGCGCCGGTCACCTTGAGCACCTGCACCGTGCGGTTCGCGTAGAACGCGGCGCGCCGCAGCATGTCGAGGAACTGTTCCTCGCTGACCAGGCCGGTGCACGAGCAGGTAAGGAAGATTCCGCCCGGCTTGACCGCGCCGAGTGCGAGCTTGTTCATGTCGAGGTATTTCTTGAGCGCCGGAATGACCTGCTCGCGGTCGCGCGTCATCTTGGCCGGGTCGAGGATCACCACGTCGAACTGCTTGGCCTGGTTTGCCGCCGCGTCGCGCAGCCAGTGGAAGATGTCGGCTTGCACGAAGCGCACCTTCGCCTTGTTGAGGTAGGCGTTCTTCGCGGCGATCTCGAGGATTTCCTCGTCGAGGTCGACGCCGGTGACTTCGCTGGCGCCGCCGATCGTCTTCGCATAGATGCCGAAGCCACCCGAGTTGCAGCAAAGGTCGAGCACGCGCTTGCCTTCGCAGAACGTCGCGAGGTACTTGCGGTTGTCGCGCTGATCGGCGAAGAAACCGGTCTTGTGCTTGGTGCCGGGCGCGGCGTGGAACTGCACGCCGTGCTCGTGGATGACCGTCGGTGGCGGCGAGCTCGGGATCGGGCAGTCGAAGCTCTCCTGCTTCTGCACGTGATCCTCGGCGAACGCGTAGAAGTCCGCGTCGGGATATTGTTCGAGCAGGCAGCGTTTGATCAGGTCGCGCTGCTTGAACATGCCGGCCGAGAAATATTCGACCACGAGCGTGTTGGCGAAGCGGTCGACGACGAGCCCGGAGAGGCCGTCGCCTTCGGAGTGCACCAGGCGGTAGGCGTCGGTGACCGCGTCGAGCTTGAGCTGGTCGCGGCGCAGGGCGATCGCCGCACCGATCTTGCGCGCGAAGAACGCCGCGTCGACCGGCTCGTCCGGATTCATCGTCAGCACGCGCAGCGAGATGCGCGAATGGCCGTTGTAGAAACCGCGGCCGGCGAAGTTTCCTTCGCGGTCCACGATGTCGACGATCGTGCCGGGCCTGGGTTTCGGGTCCGGCTTCTCGACCATCTTCTGGAAGATCCATGGATGGTTCGAGCGGCGTTCGGTCTTGAGGGTGATGAGCGGCAGGGCTTCGCGATTCATTGCGCGATTATAGGGGTGAGGGCCGGAGGCTGAGGGCCGGCAACCTTCTCGCCGGCGGGAAAGCGGGAAACCGCTGCGCGGACAGATCGCGCTTTTCAGCCCTCGGACCTCACCAATATTCACACCTGCGCGCTGCGTCCGACCTTGCAAGCGCGCGGGTCGGACGCTAAGTTCCACTCAGCAGAAGGGGAGTAGCTCTCCCGTCGCCGTGATCGTCAACACGAGCCGCAAGGCTCCGGTCCGGCGGGCGGATCGCCCACGGGCGGTTCCGCGAGCAAGACCTTCGCCGTCGACGGCGAAGCTGTGTCCCGAGTTTTCGTGACCTGTGCGCCATCGATCCCAGCGCAGCCACGGGACACAAGTTCATGCACAGCATCGCCACTCCTGCCCTCTGGGCCGTCTTTGCGGTCATCCTCGCCGCCGCGCTCGCGGTCGATTTCCTGCTCTTGCGCGCCGCCGGTCCGCGCCGCGTGACGTTCCGCGCCGCGGCGGTCTGGAGCTTTGCCTGGATCGGCCTCGCGCTCGCATTCAATTTCGGCCTGTGGGCATGGCTCGATGCGAGCGCCGGGCGCACGGTCGCAAACGAGATCGGCCTCGAGTTCCTGACCGGCTACCTGATCGAGAAGGCGCTCGCGGTCGACAACATCTTCGTGTTCCTGATGGTGTTCAACAGCTTCGCCGTGCCGCCCGAGCTGCGCCAGCGAGCGCTCATGCTCGGCGTGCTCGGGGCGATCGTGCTGCGCGCGGTACTGATCCTGCTCGGCGCGGCGCTGGTTGCCCAATTCCACTGGGTTCTCTACCTGTTCGGCCTGTTCCTGTTCGCGACCGGGCTCAAGATGCTGCTCGCGGCCAATCCCGACCCCGACCTCGAGCGCAATCCGGTGCTTCGCTGGATGCGCCGCCACCTGCGCATCACGCGCGACTTCCGTGGCGACGCGCTGAGCGTCCACGAGGGCGGGAGGCGCTGGTACACGCCGATGTTCGTGGTGCTGGTGCTCGTCGCGGTCACCGACGTGATCTTCGCAGTCGATTCGATCCCCGCGATCTTCGCGGTCACGCTCGATCCGTTCATCGTGCTGAGTTCGAACGTGTTCGCGGTACTCGGCCTGCGCGCATTGTTCTTCCTGCTCGCCGGCATGGCCGACCGCTTCCACCTGCTTGCCCACGGCCTCGCCGCGGTACTGCTGTTCATCGGCGCGAAGATGCTGCTCGCGGGCGTTTTCGTGATCCCGATCGGCATCGCACTGGCCATCGTGGCGCTACTGATCATCGCTTCGATCGTCGCCAGCCTGCTGCTGCCGCCGCACACGCACCGCGCCGACTGACGGGCCTGCTCAGGCGCGCGCGGCCGTGCCCATGCCCAACGCGGGCGTGGGTGCCAGCGAGGAATGCGCGACGCAGCGATTGCGGCCGTTGTGCTTGGCCGCGTACAGCGCGCGATCGGCGTTGCGCAGCAACGCGCGCAGGTCGCGCGTTTCGGCGTCGATCGAGGCAACGCCGACCGACACGGTCAGGCGCAGCGGGTGACCGTTGCTCGACAGCAGTGCGCTGGCCACGTGCTGGCGCAGGTACTCGGCCAGCACGCAGGCTTCGAGTTCACTTACTCCGGGCAGCAGCACCGCGAATTCCTCGCCGCCGATGCGGCTGAGCGGGGCGTCGACCGCGAGCGATTCGCGCATCAGCCGGACCAGGCCGAGCAGCGCCTCGTCGCCGCTGTCGTGGCCGAACGCGTCGTTGATCCGCTTGAAATGATCGACGTCGATCGCAAGCAGCGACAGCGGGCGACCCTCCTGCAGGGCTGCATCGATTTCATGGTCGGCCATGCGTGCGAGCGTGCGGCGGTTGTGCACGCCGGTGAGCGGGTCGGTCATCGCCAGGCGGGTGAGATCGTCGTTCATGCGATCGCCGCACATCAGCATGAAGCCGATCGTGCCGAGCATCGGCAGGATCGAACTGGACACCAGCACGAGGGTCAGCACGGTCGGGCGGAAATCCGCCAGACCGAGCATCGGTCCGAACAGTTCGGTCAGGCCGCGCAGCAGGGCCAGCGCGGCGCAGGCGATGAACAGCGAGCCGGTCAGCCGCTCTGCCGGGCGGAGGCGTTCGCGGCCGAGCATCACCGCGCGCGCGACGCCGAGCTGAAGCAGGACGATCGGCAGCGTGTCGAACGTGATGCGCCAGCGCGGCGCGGGCCACGCCAGCGTGAACAGGCACAGGATCACGAAGGTCAGCGCAACCAGCAGCAGCGGCGCGCGACTGGGCGGACGGTTCGCGAAGTGCTCCACCGCGCGCCCCATCACGGCGTACGAGAGGACGTACATCGTATTGGTCAGGATGATCGCGAACGGGCCGTCCCAGCCGTCACCGCGCGGCACCGCCGAGAGCAGCGCCAATGCCTCGATCAGCAGGCCGCCGATCCAGATGCGCATGGCCGTGCGCAGTTGCGCCGGATAGCGCGAAGCCGCAAACGACAGGCTCGCGCCGACGCACAGCGTCAGCAGCGAGGCGATCATCATGGCGGACTTGATATCGAAGTTCATGCAGGTCGACGCACGACACGAAGCCCCGTGAACGGGGCTCGAAGCCATCGTCGGCGGCCGCGCGACAGGCCCCCTGCCGGTCGCGCCGCGGACGTGAATGACCGCACGCATCATGCGTACGGGCACATTTGGGCCAGTATTTTAGCAAAGGCCCCCCACCCGGATTTTGTGACGGAGTCGACTTGTGGGAGTGCCCGGCGCCCCAATTTCGAGCCGATGGACATTGCCCGCCCGGCCCTCGAACCGACCGCCGCCACCGTCGCGCATGACCGCGCGCGCATCCGCTATGCGTTGCTCGGCGCGGGCGCGCTGCTCGCCGGCGTGTGGATCGCCTGGCTGGGTGCCTGGATGCTCGGCTGGTCGCTTGACGATCTCGGGGTCGCGCCGCGCCAGGCGCAGGGGCTGATCGGCATCCTGACCGCTCCGTTCGCGCACGCCTCGTTCGAACACCTGATGTCGAACACCCTGCCGCTTGGCGTGCTGGCGACGCTGACCCTGTATTGCTACCCGCGCGCCGCGCGCCTTGCGTTGCCGCTGATCTGGCTGTTGTCCGGTCTCGGCGTATGGTTGTTCGCGCGCAGTTCCGTGCATGTCGGCGCGAGCGGCATCGTGCATGGCCTGATGCTGTTCCTGTTCGTGATCGGCCTGCTGCGCCGCGACCGCCTCGCGGTGGTCACGTCGCTGGTCGTGTTCTTCCTCTACGGCGGCATGTTGCTGTCGGTGCTGCCGCACGAGGAGCGGGTCAGCTTCGAATACCATGCCGCTGGCGCGGTTGCCGGCGTGCTCGCGGCCTTCCTGTTCCGCCGCCGCGATCCGAGTCCGCCGCAGAAGCGTTACAGCTGGGAGCAGGAGACGGCGCGCGATGGCGACGACGAACTGGAACTGCCGCGCGCACGGGAAGTGCCGGTGCTTTGGCAGCGCGCGCCCGGCGAAAGCGGCAATGGTCGCGTGATCGAGTTCCGCCCGCGCCCGCGCGCGCCGGACCCGCCGCCGCCGACCCTGCACTGAACGCGCGCCGCGCTGCAGCGCCACCCTGGCGCGAACCGCGCTAAGCTGCCGCCGATGCAACCCGGGCCATGGCCATGAACGATCCACAAGCGCGCCGCGTCGAACACCAGCAGACCGACAAAGGCTACGTGCCGGTGTATACGACCGCGGTGGTCGAACAGCCGTGGTCGAGCTATTCGCGCACCGACCACCAGACCTGGGCGACGCTGTTCGAGCGCCAGCGCGGCGTCCTCGAGCAACGCGCCTGTCGCGAGTTCATCGAGAACCAGCAACGCTTCCGCATGAGCCCGGATGCGATCCCGCGCTTCGACGAACTCAACGAAGTGCTCGCCAAGGCGACCGGCTGGCAACTGGTCGGCGTCGAGGGCCTGTTGCCGGAGCTGACGTTCTTCGATCACCTCGCGAACCGGCGCTTCCCGGTGACGTGGTGGATCCGCAAGCCCGAGCAGCTCGACTATCTCGCCGAGCCGGACCTGTTCCACGACCTGTTCGGCCACGTGCCGCTGTTGCTGGAACCCGTGTTCGCCGACTACATGCAGGCGTACGGGCGCGGCGGCGTGAAGGCGCACGGCGTCGGTGCGGAAGCGCTGGTCAATCTCACCCGCCTGTACTGGTACACGGTCGAGTTCGGCCTGATCCGCCAGGACGGAGCCCTGCGCATCTACGGTTCCGGCATCGTCAGTTCGAAGGGCGAATCGATCTACAGCCTCGAATCGCCGGCGCCGAACCGCATCGGCTTCGACCTGAAGCGGATCATGCGCACGCGCTACCGCATCGACACGTACCAGAAGACCTATTTCGTCATCGACAGTTTCGAGCAGCTGATGGATGCGACGCGCCCGGATTTCCGCCCGATCTACGTCGACCTCGCCGCGCAGCCGTCGGTGCCGGCCGGCGAAGTGCTTGCCGCGGACCATGTCTTCCATCGCGGCAGCGGCGAGGGCTGGGCTGCGGATGGCGACGTGTAGCGTCGTTGGAAGGATTCTGTGGGAGCGGCGGAAGCCGCGATGCTCTTGCTGCCGCAGAAGTAGTCCGCGGCTCCGGCGTTCCTGCATGCGCACCGCAATGGGGAACCCGCGCGCACTACGCGCAGTCGGAACAGCGCCGACGATGATTTGGAGGTTGCAATGAAGCTCCGGTACGGATTGCCGCTATCACTGCTCGCGATCGCCGGCGTCGCACACGCCGAGGTCAGGCAATCCGCCGCCGATGGATTCCTGGTCGTGCTGTCGGAGCCGGTTGCAGCCACGCCGGCCAAGGCATGGGCTGCCCTGGTGCAGCCGCAGCGCTGGTGGAGCGATGAACATACCTGGTCCGGCAAGGCGGCGAACCTGAGCCTGAAACCGGAGGCGGGTGGTTGCTTCTGCGAGCGCTGGACGGGGGGCAGCGTCGAACATGGGCGCGTCGTGATGGCGCTGCCGCCACAGTTGCTGCGCCTCGAGGCCGCGCTCGGCCCCTTGCAGGAATTCGCGCTCAAGGGCGTGCTGACGTTTCGCATCGACAGCGGCGACGATGGCGCCACGACGCTCGCGCTCGAATACCGCGTGAACGGAGCGAGCGCGAGCGGTCTGGACGCCTTCGCGCCGCAGGTCGACGAGGTGCTCGGCCAGCAGTTCGCGCGGCTCGTGCGTTTCGTCGCCAACGGCAATCCGGACGCGCCGCCGCCCGTCGCGCCGCCCGCGGTCGACGCCGGTGCCGCGCGCCGCGCCGGGATCATGGAAGAATGGAAAAAGAGCGCGGAGGAACAGGCGGCTGCCGACAAGGCCGCCGCGCGCGCGCGCAAGGACGCCCCCGCAAACAAGCGCTGATCGCGCCAACTCCCTCCCGCCACCCGGCGGCATGTCGCAAAGGCCGCGGGTTCGGCGTTCTTCTGCATGACGGAGGGACGCCGGCCTGAATCGTCGGCCTTCCGTCGCGGCGCACGCGAGTCCCGGGCGGGACGCGGTGGATGCCGCGTTGCGGAGGAAGACCATGCACACGACTGGTTCAACGGCGGACCGCGCTCGCACGCGCCCGTCGATCGGGTTCTTCGCCGTCGCGTTCGTTCTGGCAGCGATCGCAGTGCGCGCGCAGGAGCCGCCGCGGCCACAGATGTACAACGATGCGTCGACGACGCGCAACACCAGCGGCTGGCTGCGCACCTACACGCGCGATGGCGCGCTCGACCACGACAATCCGTTCTTCCAGAGCCTCGGCACGAACGGACGCTCGTGCAGCACCTGCCACCAGCAGGCCGACGCGTGGTCGGTCACGCCGGAGCATGTGCGCGAGCGCTTCGAGGCCAGCGACGGCACCGATCCGATCTTTCGCACCAATGACGGCGCGACCTCGCCGCTGGCGGATGTCTCGACCGTGGCGAAGCGCCGCGTCGCCTACGACCTGCTGCTGCGACGTGGCGTGATCCGCGTCGGCATCGGCATTCCGGCCGGCGCCGAATTCAGCCTCGAAGCGGTCGATGATCCGTACCATTTCGCCAGCGCGGCGGAACTGTCGCTGTTCCGGCGGCCGCTGCCGTCGACCAATCTCGCCTTCCTGACCGGCGTGATGTGGGACACGCGCGAAACCGCGGTGCCATTCCTGCCGCCGATGGATGCGGGCGTCGGTAATGCCGATCTCGTCGCGAGCCTGCGCCACCAGGCGATCGACGCGACGATCGGCCACGCGCAAGGCGCCGCGCCGAGCGACGGGCAGCTCGACGCGATCGTCGCGTTCGAGCTTGGCCTCAGCACCGCGCAACTGCGCGACGACCGGGCTGGCGCGCTCAACGACGACGACGCGCTCGGTGGTCCGCGCATCCTCGCCAACCTGCGCTTTCACATCGGCATCAACGACACGCTCGGCGCCGACCCGGCCGGCGCTGCGTTCGATGGGCAGTCGATGCGCCTGTTCGAGGCATGGTCCGACGACAATCGTCCGGGGCGTCAGGCGGTCGCGCGCGGCGAACGCCTGTTCAACAACAAGCCGGTCGCGATCAGCGACGTCGGTGGACTCAATGATGCGTTGGGCCTTCCGGTCATCAACGGTACCTGCACGACTTGCCACAACGCGCCGAACATCGGCAATCACACGGTCGCGCTGCCGCTCGACATCGGACTTTCGGACGCGTCGCGACGCACGCCCGACATGCCGCTGTACACCTTGCGCAACAACACGACCGGCGAAACCGTGCAGACGACCGACCCCGGCAAGGCCCTCCTGAGCGGCAAGTGGAAGGACATCGGCAAGTTCAAGGGACCGGTCCTGCGTGGCCTCGCCGCACGCGCGCCGTACTTCCACAACGGCGCGGCGGCAACGCTCGACGATGTCGTCGACTTCTACGACACGCGCTTCACGATAGGCCTCACCCCGCGCGAGAAGAGCGACCTCGTCGCATTCCTGCGCGCGTTGTGACCGCGAGCCTCCTGCAGGAGCGCCGCAAGCGCGAACGCTGCCCGTAGCCGTCGCGGCTGCGCCGCTCCTGCAATGACCTTCAGCGCCCTGCCATCACGATTTCGCGGTCTTGCGCGAGGCGATCCACGCATCAAGGCGCTGTTCGAGCAGCGGCAGCGGTACCGAGCCTTCCGACAGGATCGCGTCGTGGAACGCGCGCAGGTCGAACTTCGCGCCGAGCGCGGTTTCCGCGCGCCTGCGCAACTCGACGATCTTCATCTCGCCGAGCTTGTAGCTGAGCGCCTGGCCCGGCCATGAGATGTACCGGTCGACCTCGGTCTCGACCTCGTGCCGCGAGAGCGCGGTGTGCGAGGCGAGGTAGTCGATCGCCTGCGCGCGCGTCCAGCCCTTGTGGTGCACGCCGGTGTCGATGACCAGGCGAGCAGCGCGCCACATCTCGTAGGTCTCGCGCCCGAATTCCTCGTACGGCGTCTGGTAGATACTCAACTCCTTGCCGAGCTTCTCGCAGTACAACGCCCAGCCCTCGCCGTAGGCGGAGATGTAGTTCTTGCTGCGGAACTCCGGCTGCTGCTTCTGTTCCTCGGCCAGCGCGCCCTGCAACGAATGGCCGGGCGAGGATTCGTGCAGCGTCAGTGCGGCCAGGTTGTAGAGCGGACGCGACGGCAAGTCGTAGGTGTTGACCCAGTAGGTATGCGCGCTGCCGCGGCCGGCGGTCCAGAACGGAGCGATCGCGGCCGGCACCGGTTCGATGCCGAAGCGACCGCGCGGCAACGTGCCGATGTAGCGGCCGATCTTCGCGTCGACCTGCTTGGCGATCCAAGCCGCCCGCATCAGCAGCTCGTCCGGCGTCTTCGCGTAGAACTGCGGGTCGCTGCGCAGGAATTCGAGGAATGCGGCGAAGTCGCCCTTGAACCCGGTCTGCTTCATCGTCGCCTGCATCTCGGCATCGATGCGCGCGACTTCCTTCAGGCCGATCGCGTGGATCGCCTCGGGATCGAGGTCGAGCGTGGTGTACTCGCGGATCTGCTGGCGGTAGAACGCCTTGCCATCCGGCAGCGCCTCGGCCGCGAGGGTCGTGCGCGCATGCGGCACGTAGTCGTCGCGGAAGAACTTCAGGAGCCTGGCATAGGACGGGATCACGTGCTCGCGGATCGCGCGCACTGCCTCCACGCGCAGTTTCGCCTGCTCATCCGCCGGAATCGTGGCCGGCAGCTCCTTCAGCGGCGCGTAGAACTCGCTGTCCTCGGGCGACTTCACTTCTGCGTAGTTCGCGATCGACACGTCGCGACCATCGAGCACCGCGCGCGGCACGCTGAAGCCGCGCTTGAGACCCGCGCGCATGTTCGCGGTCTGCTGCTCGAAGTAGCGCGGCACGTCGTCGAGCTTGGCGATGTAGTTGCGCGCCGCCTGCACGCTGTCGAGCGGCCGCCGCGTCATGAAACCGAGGTCGGACCAGAACTGCGAGTCGCTGTTGAACGGCATCTCGTAGCTGCGCAACGCCTGCGCCGCCGCGAGGTCGTGCACCTGCGGGCGGTACACCGCGAGGTTGACCTGGTTCTCCGCCGACAGCTCCGCAGCCGGAATCGTGTCGAGTTGCTTGAGTACATCGTTCCAGTACGCAAGCCGCGCGTGCTGCGCGACGACACCGACATCGGGCAGGTGATTGTTGGCCGGATCGGATGCATGGTCCTCGTCGTCGAGGCCGCCGAACTGCTGCTGACGCCAGTTCCATTCCGTCGTGTACAGCGCCTTGAAGCGATCGTCGGCCGATTCGGCGCGCGCGAGGGTCGTCAGCGCGAGGCCCGCGCAAAGTAGGGCGGCCAGCGATCGATTCATTGCACAACTCCGCGGGGTGGAAACCACCAATGATCGTACAGCGATGCGCGGGCGGAAGTGCCGATGGATGGGGAGCCCGGCGGCGCGACCTTACTCGTCGTAGCCTTCGACGTCCCCACCCATCGCGCGCACATAGGCGATCATGCCGCGCTCCGGGGTCTCGACGAACACCTCACCGGTAGCCTCGAACGTCGCGATCCGGTCGGGTCGGAACGTGCGGAAGCCGATGCGCAGGCGGCACCAGCTGCCGAGTGTCCACACGCCGCCCCAGAACGCGAGGCAGAGCGGTTCGACCTCGCGCTGGGTCGTGCGTCCGGCTTCGTCGCGATAGTCCAGGCGCAGCACCTGCCGCGCGGCGATCGCGGCGTGCAGGCGGTCGATCAGGCCGCTCCTCGCCTCGTTCCAGTCGGCCGGCGCGAAGATGCGCGAGCGCAGCGCGCGCTGCTTCAGCTCCGGTGGCAACACGGCTTCGATCTTCAGCAACGCGGCCCGCGCACCGCGATGCAGGCGCTGGCCGGCGAACGCCTTGACGAAGCGGGTGCCGACCACGAGGGCTTCGAGTTCCTCGGCGCTGAACATCAGCGGCGGGATGTCCGCGCCCTTGCGCAGCACGTAGCCGACGCCGGCCTCGCCCTCGATCGGCACGCCGGACAGCTGCAGGTCGGCGACGTCGCGATAGACCGTGCGCAGCGAAACGCCGAGCGTGTCGGCCAGGGTGCGTGCCGGCAACGCGGTGCGGCGACCGCGCAGGGCGTGGATGATGAGGAACAGGCGGTCGGCACGGCGCATCCGGCGATGATGTCGCCGTTGCGAGGTCGGCGTAAAGCCGCGCGCGCGGACGCGGCGTGCAGCGTCCGTCGCGACGCCGGCGTGCGCCGCGGCTTCACAGGTGCCGCGTCTCGGTGGGCGCGTTCCACCAGTTGTCGGCGCGGCCGTCGAAGTAGCGCACCGGGGTCTCGGCGAGTTCCGCCGGATCGACGTCGTCGAGGCAGGCGAGCTTGACCGAGACATAGTCGCCGCCGATCTCCTCGATGTGGCCGCGGCCGAACGGACGCACGCCGCAATGGCGGCAGAACAGGTGGTGGTTGCAGTGCGTGCCGAACGTGTAGTCGGCGAGCGCATCCTCGCCCGCGAGGAGGCGGAATGCGTCGGGCTTGATCGTGATGCCCCAGTTGCGCGTCTTCGTGCAGATCGAGCAGTTGCAGCGGCCGCTCCCCTCGGCGAGATCGAGGTCGGCCTCGAAGCGCACTGCGCCGCAATGACAGCTGCCGTGATAGGTCTTGATCATGTCGTGGTCCTGGTGGAAGGGATGTACCGGTGCATCATCATGCTGCGCGAGGCGCAATGCCTGAGTCCTTTGCGCCGCCGGTGCGTCCAGTGGACGGACGCGCGTGGCGCTTTCATGCCGCACTCCGTTCGAATTCCATGATCCAGTTGGTCTCCCAGTGGGCGCCTTCGTCGGTCGAGAAGGCCTGCTCCCAGCGTGCGCGGTCGCTCGACACGACCGTCCATACGAAGCGCGCGAGCACGGGCATGCCGGCATGCGTGTCGCGGCCGTAGAACGTGCCCACGCCATGTTCGAAGCGGCCGCGCACGGGCGGTTGCAACTGCACGCTGCGGTTGTCGACCCAGTAGATGCTCCACTCGCGCGCGCGGGGGTCGAACAGGCGGATGGTCATGCCGATGAAGCGGTGCTCGCCGAACGCGTCGGTGACGAGTTCGTCCTGGTTGCCGAAGCCGCCGAGGATCGGCCGGCACGCCTGCTCGGCGTCGAACGCGTCCCATTCGGTGCAGCCGACGAGGCGCTCGCGCAGTCGCCGGTTGCGCACGATCCAGCGGCCGTGCAGGAAGTCGAAATCGTGGCAAGGCTCGGATCGTGGTTGCGGGGACACGGGTCGGCTCCGTTCTGCGTGGGTGTGCGCCGGCGCGTGCGCGCAGGTCAGGGTGTAGAGGGCGGCGATTCCGCTTGCGCCGACCAACGCTTCGCGGTGCGCGCGGATCTGCAGGCTCGATGCGGTATTCATTGCGGCGAGAACAGGCCGACACGGTTGCCTTCGCTGTCGCGGATCTGCGCGAAGAAGCCGATGCCGTCCGGCAGTTCGGTGCGCGGCACGAACACCTCGCCGCCGAGCGCACCGATGCGCTCGAGCACCGGACGGATGTCGACGAGGCTGAGGTAGACGACGCTGCCATGGATCGACGGCTCGCAGTCCGGCATGCGGACCAGGGCGCCGGTCGCGTTCGGCTTGTCGCCGCGCGGGAACACCGCCATCTCGGGCCCGCCGAACTGCTGGCGTTGCAGGGACACATCCAGCGCGGTTTCGTAGAAGCGCTGGGCGCGGTCGAGGTCGCGGGTCGGGATCTCGAACCAGGCGGGGACGTTCGGGTTGAGCATGACGATCTCCTTCAGGGGACGGCGCCGGTCGGCGAGGCGCTACAGTGCCGGCCTGCCACTGACAGCGTGGTGTCAGCAGTGGCATCGGCGCGGCCGAGCCGGGACAATGGGCATCCCGCCTTCCCGAGCCGTGCGCCATGTCGACGATCACCCTGTCCCGCTTCCTGCTCGAACAGCAACGCGAGGGACGCATCAACGCCGACCTGCGCCTGTTGATCGAAGTGGTCGCGCGCGCGTGCAAGCGCATCTCGATCGCAGTCGGCAAGGGCGCGCTCGGTGGCGTGCTCGGCAGCGCGGGCACGGAAAACGTGCAGGGCGAGACGCAGAAGAAGCTCGACGTGCTGTCGAACGAGATCCTGCTGGAGGCGAACGCATGGGGCGGCCACCTCGCCGCGCTCGCGTCGGAGGAGATGGACGATCCGCACCCGATCCCGGATCGTTATCCGAAGGGTGAATACCTGCTCGTGTTCGATCCGCTCGACGGTTCCTCCAACATCGACGTCAACATCTCGGTCGGCACGATCTTCTCGGTGCTGCGCTGTCCCGAAGGGGTGAAGAACCCGGACGAGCAGGCGTTCCTGCAGCCGGGCACGCAGCAGGTCGCGGCCGGCTACGCGGTGTACGGTTCGAGCACGGTGCTCGTGCTGACGCTCGGCAACGGCGTGTACCAGTTCACGCTCGACCGCGAGCAGGGCAACTTCCCGCTGACGCAGGCGAACATGCGCATACCGGAAGACACGTCCGAGTTCGCGATCAACATGTCTAACATGCGCCACTGGGAGGCACCGATGCGCCGCTACATCGACGAGCTGCTCGCCGGCAGGACCGGTGTGCGCGGCCGCGATTTCAACATGCGCTGGGTCGCCTCGATGGTCGCCGACGTGCACCGCATCCTCACCCGCGGCGGCCTGTTCATCTATCCGCGCGACCTCAAGGACGCGTCCAAGCCCGGCAAGCTGCGCCTGATGTACGAGGCGAACCCGATGGCGTTCATCGTCGAACAGGCCGGCGGCGCCGCGACGACCGGGCTCGAACGCATCCTCGACGTGCGCCCGACCGCGCTGCACCAGCGCGTGCCGGTGTTCCTCGGCTCGAAGAACGAAGTCGAGCGCGTCACGGCGTATCACCGCGAAGCCGTCGCGTGAGCGCCGATTTCATCGAGGTCGTCGACGGCGCGCTCGATCCGAAGACTTGCGCCGAACTGGTCGCCGCGTTCGAGGCGAGCGACAAGCTCGTGCGCGGCAAGACCAGCGGCGGCGTCAACACGCGCCTCAAGGACAGCTGGGACCTGCACGTCAGCGGCCATGCGGAATTCAAGGCCGTCGAGAACCTCCTCAACGGCGTGATGCTGAAGGGCCTGATCGGCTACCTGCGCAAGTACACCCACCTCGCACTCGCGCCGACCGCGCTGTACCGGCAGTCGCCCGGCAGCAGCGAGATGCAGATGCTCGGCCTCGACGACTTGCGCTCGATGTCCGACGACGAGCTCAAGCACCTCGTCGTGAAGCTGTTCCGCCCCGGCGGCATCAACCTGCAACGCTACTTCGCCGACGAAGGCGGCTATCCGTACTGGCACAGCGAGATCTCGCCGAAGCTCGAGAGCGACGACAACCTGCATCGCGTGCTGCTCTGGACGATCTACCTCAACGACGATTTCGACGAGGGCGAGACCGAATTCCTGTTCCAGCAACGCAAGATCGTGCCGAAGACCGGCTCGCTGCTGTTCGCGCCGGCCGGTTTCACCCACACGCACCGCGGCAACATGCCCCGCCGCGGCCACAAGTACATCGCGACCTCGTGGGTGCTGTTCCAGCGAGCGGAGCAGCTCTACGCACGGCCGGATGCACCGAAATGACCTCATGCCGCGCGGAGGCTGCGTGGACAAGCTGCTGATCTACGGCGCGAACGGCTACACCGGCGTGCTGATCGCCGAAGAGATGCAGCGACGCGGCCTCGCCCCGCTGCTGGCCGGACGCAATCGCGGCGCGGTCGAGGCGCTCGGTCGGCGTCTCGGGCTCGAAACGCGCGTGTTCGGTCTCGACGATCCGGCGGCGATCCGCGCGGCGTTCGACGGTGTCGCGCTGCTGCTCAACTGCGCCGGTCCGTTCTCGAGCACGGCGGCGCCGCTGCTCGAAGCCTGTCTCGCGCAGCGCGTGCATTACCTCGACATCACCGGCGAGATCGACGTGTTCGCGCTCTGCCATCGCGCCGACGCACGCGCGCAACGCGCCGGCATCGTCGTGCTGCCCGGCGTCGGCTTCGACGTGGTACCGACCGATTGCGTCGCCGCGCTGCTCAAGCGCGCGTTGCCGGATGCGCGTTCCCTCGTGCTCGCCTTCGAGGCCGGCGGCGGCGCCAGCCCCGGCACCGCGAAGACCAGCGTCGAGGGCCTCGCGGCGGGTGGCCGGGCGCGCGTCGGCGGTGAACTCGTCGAAGTACCACTGGCATGGAAGACGCGCACGTTCCTGCGCGACGGCATGCCGCGCAGCGCGATGACGATCCCGTGGGGCGACGTCTACACCGCGTTCGTGTCGACCGGCATTCCCGACATCGAGACCTACATGGCGATGCCGCCGCGCGCGATTGCCGCCGCACGCCGGATGCGCCTGCTGCGTCCGCTGCTGCGCTTCGCGCCGCTGCAGGCGTGGCTGAAAGCGCGCGCGGGCGCGCGCCCGGGACCCGACGACGCGCGTCGCGCGCAGACCGGCTGCCGCGTCTGGGGCGAAGCGCGTGCCGCGGATGGCCGCCTCGCGACATTGCAGATCGCGACACCCAACGGTTACGCGCTGACCGCCTCGACCGCGACCGACATCGCCGCGCAGGTGCTTGCGCAGCCGCCCGCGAACGGCGGCTACTTCACGCCGTCGCAGCGGATGGGCGCCGACTACGTGCTGCGTGTCGCCGGCGTGGCGATCATCGACCCGCTGCAGGTCGTCGACGCAGGCTAGAATCGGCGTTCCTTCGACGGATGCACGCCATGCACGAACGACCCTCTCCGCCGCTGTCGCCGTTGCCGGCGCTGATCTTCTCCGCACGCTGGTTGCAGCTGCCGCTGTACCTGGGCCTGATCGTCGCGCAGGGCGTCTACGTCATCCTGTTCGTGAAGGAACTGTGGCACCTGCTGCACGACGCCTTCACGCTCAGCGAGCAGTCGATCATGCTGATCGTGCTCGGCCTGATCGACGTCGTGATGATCTCGAACCTGCTGATCATGGTCATCGTCGGCGGCTACGAGACGTTCGTCTCGCGCCTGCGGCTCGAATCGCATCCGGACCAGCCGGAATGGCTCAGCCACGTCAATGCGTCAGTGCTCAAGGTCAAGCTGGCGATGGCAATCATCGGCATCAGCTCGATCCATCTGCTGAAAAGCTTCATCGAGGCCGGCGCGCTCAACGGACTGCCGTTCTGCGACCCGGCCCTGCTCGCGCAGGCAGCGAGCGAGGTTGCGCTCGGCGGCGTGAAGAGCTGCACCACGCTGACCACCACCGGCGTCATGTGGCAGACGATCATCCATTGCGTGTTCATCGTCTCGGCGATCGGCATCGCCTGGACCGACCGCCTGATGTCCGGCATCAACGGCTCGCGCGAGCGAACTGCGGCAGCCCATTGAGGATTGCGGGAACCATCGTCTTCGGGAGCTTCCTGCCGGGGTGAGGGCCCAGCCCTCAGCCCTCGACCGCCAGATGCCGCCGCATGCGCTGCGCGATGTAGTCGTCGGTGAAGCTGCGCAACGACCAGTCCTCGATGAAGCCGCAGTGGCCGCCGTGCGCGGCGATGTCGAGCTCGACCTGTGGCGGCAGATGCAGCGCATGGAAATCGTCGACCGGAATCACCGGGTCGTCGCCGGCGGTCAGGATCGTCGCCGGCACCGCTAGGCCGTTCAGGCGCTCGCCCGCGATCGAATAGCCGTCGAGGTAGTCTTCGAGGGAGCTGAACCCGGTATGGCGCAGCACCAGCGCGCGCGTGAGTCCGCGCAGGTCGCCGGCAAGATCCTCGGCAGAGAACCAGTCGACGTCGGGAAACAGCTTGCGCTTGCGCTGCAGCGAGCCGCGCCACTTGTGCAGGAAATATTTCTGGTAGAACCACGGCCCTTCTTCCAGCCCGAACAGGCCCGCCGCCGGACTCACCACCGGGCACACCGCGAGTGCATAGGTGAGCGCATCCGGAGCGCGCAGCGCCACCCGCAGCGCGAAATTGCCGCCGAGCGAGAAGCCGGCTACGGCGATCGGCGCCGACGCGAACAGGCGACGCACCGCGCGCACCGCGCCGACCACCTCGTCGATGCGATTGGAGTGGAACAGCTCGCGATTGAGATGATGCGTGTCGCCATGGTCGCGGAAGTTCAGGCGGAACACGTCGAATCCGTCGGCGAGCAGGCGCGCCGCGGTGCCGACCAGGTAGGACGAGCGTGCGCTGCCTTCCCAGCCGTGCAGCAGCACCACCAGACCGCGCGCGGATTCACGGCCAGCCTGGCGGGTCAGGAACCCCTGCAGGCGTACGTCGGCGCCGCAATCGAGGACGTGCTCGGTCGACGCGCGCTCGACTGCGCGCAGCACGCGGCGCAGCAACAGGCGACGCAAACCGCTTGAAGCGAGGACCGATTGCAGGTGCGGATTGGCGAGTGCGCGGGGCGGCGCGAAATCGGCGGCGCGCAGCAGGGTCGTCGGATACGGCGACTGTCCGAAACCGATGGCGATGCCTTCTTCAGTCGTCGCCATAGCCCAACGCTTGCACGATCCGCGCCCGACTGAGTTCGGCCATGCGCCGGCGCGCATCGGGTGTCGCCGGCACCGGCTCGAGGAAGTGCACTTCCGCGTCCATGCGCGGATTGCCGATCACGCGCAGGAAATTTGCGAAAAAGCTCTCCTTGCGTCCGAACGGCACGCGCGGATCCTGCCGGCTGTCGTTGCCGTAGCGCAGCGCTACCGGCTGCACCGCGACGTCGGCTTCGAGCGCGGTCTGGAAGATGCGCGCGTGGAACACGCCGACGCGATCGCCATGGCCGCTGCCGCCTTCGGGGAACACGCCGACCGGTTCGCCCGCGCGCAGGCGCGCCACCACTCGCCCCATCACCGCATTGAGTGAATCGGTGCTGCCACGGCGATGGAAGATCGTGCCCGCCTGCGACGCCAGCCAGCCGACGAACGGCCAGCCCGCGATCTCGCTCTTGGCGACGAAGCTGACCGGACGCTGGCTGTGCATGAGCCCGATGTCGAGCCACGAGATGTGGTTCGCGACGTACAGCACCGCTCCCGGCAACGGCTCGCCGAAACGGCGGATGCGCAGGCCGAAGATGCGCACGAGGCGCGCCGACCACCAGCGGATCATTGCCTTCTCGAAGGTCGTGCGCCCGAAACGCACGCGCGCGGCGAGCGGATTCAGCGCGAGCAGTGCGAGCGGCACCGCGATGATCGCGTGCAGCAGCAGCTGCGGCACGCGCAGCGCATAGCGCAGCGGGCGCAGGCGATCGGGTGACGCGGCGGCGATGGAAGATTCCACAAGGCGAGTCATCGGCGACATGGTAGCGGAAGTTTGGTGCGATGCCGCATCCTGTTCGTGAACGGGCCTGGCGGGCCTGCCCGGTGGTGCGGGCTGTCGCGTACTACGGCCGGGGGGAGGAGCGCGGATGCGTGATGGCAACGGTGTTGCTCGACTCCGAAGAACTTCGTTCCGCTGCGTTCGACACGGACGGTTCTTGAATTCCGGCGCAGCGATCAATCGTCCTGCAGCCGTCCCAGCGCCTCGGCGAGGTCGTTCAGGTGCTGCTCCCACCAGCGTGGCTCGCCGACGTAGCCGAATGCGCGCGGGAACGCCGGATCGTGCCAGCGCGCGGCGACCCAGCCGGCCCAGTGGATCTGGCGCATGAGGCGCAGCGGTTCGACCAGGGCGAGTTCGCGATGGTCGAAGTCGCGGAACTCGGCATAGCCTTCGAGCAGCGCATCGAGTGCGCGTTCGGATGGCGCCAGCATCCACAGGTCCTGCACCGCCGGCCCCATGCGCGCATCGTCGAGATCGACGAAGTGCGGACCGGAATCGGTCCACAGTACATTGCCGCCGTGACAGTCGCCGTGCAGGCGGATGCGCGCGATCGGTTCGAGGCCGGCGAAGCGCGCGTCGATCAGCCGCGCGACCGCATCGGTGCGCTCGCGATAGATCGACTCGAGACGATCAGGCAGCAGCCCCGAGGCGAGCACCGCGCGCGCGGCGTCGCGTATGAATGTGTTCGTATCGATTGCGCCGCGTGAGCGGAACTGCGAGCGCGCACCGATGCCGTGGATGCGCGCAAGCAGGCGCCCCATCCAGGCGAGATGGTCGGCCGATTCGAGTTCCGGCGCGCGCCCGCCGCGACGCGGATAGAGTGCGTAGCGAAAGCCGGCATGTTCGAGCAGGGTCTCGTCGTCGATGACCAGCGGCGCGACCACCGGCAGTTCCGCCGCGGCGAGTTCGAGCGCGAACGCGTGTTCCTCGGCAATTGCCGCATCGCTCCAGCGCGCCGGACGATAGAACTTCGCGACCAGCGGCGTGTCGTCCTCGATGCCGACTTGGTAGACGCGGTTTTCGTAGCTTGCGAGCGCGAGCAGGCGGCCATCGGTGGCAAAGCCGGCGACTTCGACCGCATCGAGCACGAGATCGGGCGACAGCGCCTCGTACGGAGCCTGCGCATTCGCCACGTCAGATCGGCTTCGGCGTTTCGCGCGGCACCACCGCGAGGGTCAGGCGCGAGATGCAGACGAGCTTGGCGCGCTCGTCCTCGATGCGGATTTCCCATACCTGCGTGGTGCGGCCGATGTGCAACGCACGCGCGGTGCCGGTGACGAAGCCGGCGGTGACCGCGCGCACGTGATTCGCGTTGATGTCGAGGCCGACCGCCATCTCGCCCGCGTCGAGGCAGAGATTGCCGGCAAGGCTGCCGAGCGATTCGGCCAGTGCCACCGAGGCGCCGCCGTGCAACAGGCCGAACGGCTGCTTCGTGCGCGCGTCGACCGGCATCGTGCCGCGCAGCCAGTCGTCACCGATCGCGGTGACCTGCATCCCGAGGTGCTCGACCAGGCAGCCGCGATTCCACGCGTTGATGCGCTCGAGGTCGGTCGCCTGCTTCCAGATCGCCATCACACGACTCCATTGTCCAAGCCCGCGACTATAGGACAAAGGGCCCGGACGCGGATCGACGCGGAGGACGCGGATACGGCGAACAGGCCGGATTGACCGATCCGCGAGCATCCGCGCAGATCCGCGTCATTCCCGCTTCATCCTGGCGATGCCCTTTGCGTGCGCATCGGCGACAATCAAGCCATTCCACGACGAATTCCGCGCGTGTCCCACACCGTCACCCTGCAAGCCAGCGGCAAGCGCTTCGAGGTCCTGCCCGGCGAGACCGTGCTGGAGGCCGCGCGGCGTGCCGGCCTCGCGCTGCCGTACTCCTGCCTTGCCGGCGTCTGCGGCAGTTGCAAGGCGACCCTGGTCGAGGGTGACTGCCTCTATCCGCGCAATCCGCCAAGCGCGTTGAACGCGGCCGAGCGCATGCGCCACCAGGTGCTGCTGTGCCAGGCGGTGCCGGCGAGCGACCTCGTGATCGCGGCGCGCGAGGTCGCGTCGGTCGCGGACATTCCGCGCCGAGAATTCACCTTGCGCCTGATCGACAAGATCCTGCTCGGCCACGACGTCGCACGCCTGCTGCTCACGACCGCGCCGGGCGAACGCCTGCGCCGACTGCCGGGACAGTATCTCGACGTGTTGCTCGACGACGGTCGGCGTCGCGCGTTCTCGATCGCGAACGCGCCGCACGCGGACGAACCGATCGAGTTGCACGTGCGGCGTGTGGCCGGCGGCGGCTTCACCGGCGACGTGTTCGACCGGCTCGAAAACGGCACAAGCCTGCGCGTCGAAGGGCCGCTTGGCACCTTCGTTCCGCGCGAGGACAGCGAGCGGCCGATGCTGCTGATGGCCGGCGGCACCGGCTTCGCGCCGATCAAGGCGTTGATCGAGCATTTCCTCGAACTCGGCACGAGCCGGCCGATGACGCTCTACTGGGGCGCGCGCGAACCGGCCGACCTGTACCTGCGCGCATTGCCCGAGCGCTGGGCGCGCGACGTCGCCGCGTTCCGCTTCGTCCCGGTGGTAGGGGATCGCGGCCACGCGGACGCAGCGCGCGCAGGTCTCGTGCACGAGGCCCTGCTGGAGGACCACCCGGACCTGTCCGGCCACGATGTGTACATGAGCGGACCGCCGGCGATGATCGACGCCGGACGCCGCGCCTTCGTCGACGCCGGCCTGCCGGAGGAGCGGCTGTACTACGATTCGTTCGACTATGCACCCGACGTGATCGCCGAGATCCTCGGCAGCCGTGCGGGCATCCATGGAGCGTGAGGAACTCCCGCGTCCGTCGCGGTCCAAGCACAACCATCGAGCGCGCTACCCATGACCCGATCCCTGCTGCCGATCCTGGCCCTTCTTCTCGCGACACCCGCCGTGCATGCGATGCGCTGCGGCAATCGCCTCGTCAGCGACGGCGCGCAGGATTTCCAGGTGCGCGAGCGCTGCGGCGAACCGTTCTGGACCGACCGCTACACGAACATCGAGATCATCGGTCGCGATGGTCCGATCGAACATCAGCGGGAAGTGCAGTTCGACATCTGGTACTACAACTTCGGCCCGCACCAGCTGATGCGCCAACTGGTCTTCCGCGACGGCCTGCTCGAACGCGAGCAGACGCTCGGCTACGGCGTAGACGAGATCGGCGACGACTGCGATCCGAACCGTCTGCTCGGCGGTCTAAGCGCCGGCGAACTTGTCGCGCGTTGCGGTGAGCCGGCCTCGCGCCGCAGTCGCACCGACACGATCGTGCGGCGTCCCGCACCCGGCCTCGAACGCTGGCGCGACCAGCGCCGCGAGGACTGGATCTACGACTTCGGCGACCGCCGCAGCGTGCGCGTGGTGCGCGTCGTGGATGGACGCGTGGACGCGGTCGACTTGCTCGCACGCTGAACGTGTCGCCAGCTTGGCGCGTGCTTCGCGGGGTGGGCGTAGGGTGGGCTCAAGCCCACCGTCCACTTCCGCCTTCCGCGCCTTCGAATTGAGGCGGTGGGCCAATGCCCACCCTACGGGCCAGGGCCCACCCTACGCGGCCGGAAGTCGCGGCACGCCGTGCTCGCTGCGTTCCTCGAATGCGATCGGCCGTGTGTCGATGGGCCCGCGCGCGAGCAACGGTGTCAGCGCAACGGTCGCGTCGCCGCGCGCGCAGCGCAACGCGTTCGCGTACGCGGTCGCCGCGCCGGCGTGGTCGCCTTCGCCGGTGCGGCAATCGCCGAGTGCTTCCCATGCGGCCGGCAGCGGCGCGAGGCGGAGCGCGCGTTCGAGGGCTTCTTCGGCCTTGCCGTACTGCGCCTGCTGCGCATACAGGCGCCCGAGCGCGGTCAGCAGCGGCGCACTGTTCGGCGCGAGCGCGAGCCAGGCTTCGGCCTTGCGCAGGCGCGCCCCGGCTTCGGCGGCGCCGAGTTCTCCATAGGCGGTCGCGATTGCATCGCTCCATTCGCGCCGCTGCGCGGATTCGATCTCGTCCATCGCCGCAAGCACCTGGCCGAGCGCGGCGGAGCGGCGCGCGAACGCGGCGACCAGTTCGGGTCGCTTGCGCTGCGCGCGACTCGCTCCGCCCCACAGGGCGTTGAGGCGCGTAGCGTCCGGCGCCGCGGCGAGTGCGGCGGCGAGCACGCGCGTCTCGAGCGCGGCTTGCGTGTCCGCCGTCAGCGACTGGCTGCGCGCGAGCGCCGGCAGCGCATCCAGCGCGGCCTGCGTGTCGCCTTGCGCGAGTGCAGCTTCGGCGAGCAGGCGCCAGCCGCGCAGGGAAAGATCATTGGTTGCGGCCTTCGGCTTCAGCAGCGCCAGCGCATCGGCATGCCGTCCGCTTTCGACCAGGAAGCGCGCGCGCGTCGCATCGGCCGCGCGCAGGCCGCGCGCGCCCACGTCGTCGAGCGCCTGCGCCGCGCGTTCGGGCGCGCCGCGTTCGTAGGCGGCGCGAGCGGCGACGAGCAGCGCCGGCGCGCGGAACGCCTCGTGTGCGGCCGCGCGCGCGAGATCGCGTTCGGCTTGCGCATAATCGCCTTCCGCGAATGCAGTCAGGCCGGCGGCAAGACGTTCGCGGCCGCGCCGCTTGATCGAGCGCCCCCACGCGCGGAACGGCCAGCGCAACAGGCGCCAGCCGATGCCGAGCACGGCCCACGCGAGCAGCAGCCCGGCGATCGCGACGACCACGCTGGTCTCGAGCGTGGTGCCGCGCAGGCGCACCTGCACATAGCCGGGGTCGGCGGCGAGCCAATGCCAGGCGAGCGCCGCGACCAGCGCGGCGAGCAGCAACAACAGCACGGTGCGCCACAGCCTCATGGGCGGCCTCCCGGCGCCGGCACCGCAACGCCGGGCGGTTGCGCCAGCGCGCGTGTCGCGCGCAGGTTGCGCAACTCCTTCAGCGCGCTGCCGAGTTCGGGCAACGCCGGCGCGAGCGGCAGCGCGGCGAGGCGATCGATCTCGACGAGGGTCGCGCCGGCCGCTCCCGGGTCGAACGTGTGGGCGACGCCGCGGCGCACGCGCGCCAACGCGGCCTTGTAGCCGGCATCGTCACGCGCGAGCAGCGCGACTTCCGCACTGCGCAGGTCGAGCACGAGCAGCGAACGCGACAACCCGATGTCGTGGCTGGCGAACGCGTCGGCGCCCTCGTCGTGGCGGATGCGCACGAACTGGTCGATGAATCCCTGCCAGCGCGATGGTGCCGCCGGCGTCGGCGCGGCCAGCGATGACTGCTGCGGCAGCGTCGCCAGTGCATCGCGCAGGTGCGCGAGCGCGGCGAGGGTTGCCGCGGTTTCCGCCGGCTTGGCCGCTTCGAGCGCCTGCCGTTCCGCGCCGATGGTCTGGCGCACCGAGGCGAACACCGGGTCTTCGGTTGCCGCCAGCGCCGAATCGGCGAGGCGATACGCCGCCAGCGCGGCCGGCGCGTCCTGGAACAGCGCAAGGCGTTCCTGCGCCTGTTGCAGCAGGAACTCCGCCTCGTTGAGGGCGAGCGCATCGCGCCCGCTCAGGCGCTGCTCGGACAGGTTGGCGACCGCATCCTCGAGATGGCGCGAACGCTCGGAAAGTCCGAGCAATTCCTCGCGCATGCCCTTGTTCACCTCGTCGGCGTCGGTGATGCGCCCGCGCAGCGCGTCGAACTCGCGTTTGCGCTGCTCGATCGTTGCCGCGAGCGTCTCGACACGCGCAGCAAGGTCGCCGAACGCCGCCGCCTGCCGCGCCGCGCTGCCGTGCTCGAGCGCGTAGACGCGCCACAGCGCGACGACTGCCACGACCAGCGCGGCCAGCGCCACCAGCCAGGCGAGCCCGCCGCGGCGCGACGCACCGGGCACGCGCTCCGACGCACGCGGGGCGAGCTCGCGACCTGCGGCTGGCGAGGTACTTCCGATGTTTTCGCTCATGCCGTCATGCTAGCGGAAAGCGCCGCCGGCGACAGCGGCGGCAACGCGGCGAAAGTTACAGTCGGTGTCGCGCGAGTCGGCGCGCGGCCGCCGCCAGCAGGTCGTCCGGCGCAGCGGAGTCGGCGATCGACACGTCGGCAAAGGCGGCCGCGCGTGCGAGCGCGGCGAGGCGCGCGCTGCTCACCATCAGCCCCTGTGCGCGCAGGCGTTGCAGCAGGACGTCGGGCAGCAATGCGACCAGGTTCGCCAATGCCTCGCCGCTCGAAACCAGCATCAGCAGCGGATCGCTCGCCGCGGCGAGCGCATCGAAGTGATTGCGGGTCAGGCGTGGTGGCAGGCGCTCGTAGACATGCACCGGCTCGACCGCGGCGCCGCGCGCGCGCAACGCGGGCACGATCAGGTCGCGCCCACCCGGCGCGCCGACCACGGCGATGCGGTGGCCGCGCACGTCGGCGAGCGCCGGCAGCGCAAGCAGGCTTTCGCTCTCGCCGCGCGCGGTCGGCGCGAGTGCGTCGATGGCGTGCTTCGCAAGCGCGGCGCGCGTGCCGGCGCCGACCGCGAAAACCCGAGCGTCGCGCAGGCTCAGCGGCGCAGCGAGGCGATGCGCGAACCGCACGGCCGCGGGGCTGCTGAAGATCCAGTCGTCGAAGCGTGCGCGCGAACGCAACAGCGCGACAACCGTCGGGTCGTGGGCGATGCGTACGGCCAGGCCGGGAACGGATACGGTCGTCGCGCCGAGGCGACGTGCCCGGCGTGCCAGCGCACCGCCATCCGCTCGCGTCAGCACGAGGGTGGCGCCGTCGAGCCGCGACAGGGGCGCGCCGACGTTCATCCGCGGATGCGTGCACAGGATGCCGTTCGCATGCCGTGATCATAGCGCGGGCCTTGAGCGGCACCGGCGCGATCCGCACACTGTCGCGCTCCGTCGAACGAGGTCCACCGATGTCCGATCCGGTCATGCACCTGCAGCGCACGCTGCTCGCCGACATCCCGCTCGCGCGCGCGATGCAGCTCACGGTCGAATCGTTCGACGGCGAGTCGCTCGCGCTCGCCGCGCCGCTCGCGCCGAACGTCAACGACAAGGGCTGTGCGTTCGGCGGCAGCCTCGCCAGCCTGATGACGCTGGCGGGCTGGGGCCTGCCCAGGCTCGCGCTCGATGCCGTCGGCATGGAGGCCGAGATCTACGTGCAGGACAGCACGATCCGCTACCTCGCGCCGGTCTGGCACGACTTCCGCGTGATCGCCCGTGTCGCCGAGGGTGAATCGCTGGCGGCGTTCGTTGCCGCGCTGCGTGACAAGGGCAAGGCGCGCCTGCGCGTGGATTGTCGGGTGCCGCTGCCCGACGGTGGCGATGCGGCCACCTTCGAGGCGCGCTTCGTCGCGCTCGCCAAACACTGACGGCATGCCCGCACTTGCTGCACAATCGGGACTACCCGCGCCGGAGGATCGCCATGCATCGCCCGCTGACCGCCCTGCTGCTTGCCGCGACCGTCGTGCTCGGCGCCTGCGCGAACAAGGAAATCCGTTCGAAGGCGAACATCCTCGAACAGACCCTGCGCAGCTATGCGGGGACGATCCGCTGGGGCGACATCACCCAGGCCACCAGTTTCATCGAACCCAAGGTGCTGGCCGAGCACCCGCCGAGCCAGCTCGATCTGGATCGCCTGCGGCAGGTGCGCGTGAGCGGCTATGAGGAAACGCCGCCGGTGCCGGTCGGCGAGAACGAGGTGCGCCAGACGGTGCAGATCGAACTCATCAACGTGAACACGCAGACCACGCGCAGCATCGTCGACCATCAGGTCTGGAAATACGACGAGGCCAGCAAGCACTGGTGGCTGACCTCGGGCCTGCCGGACATCAGCCGCCACGAATGACCTTCGCGGCCGTCGCGGCCGCGCGCGGGCTATACTGCGCGGCTGCGCATCGCAGCCCTTATCGAACTGGCCATGTCCGACGTCCTGCACCGCCTGCCCGAATTCCTCGGCAACCATCTCTACCTGACGCTCGCCTTCGTCGGCGTGTTCGTCGCGCTGGTCGTCACCGAGGCGCAACGCTTCATGCGCGGCTATGCGGCGCTGACCCCGGCCGGGCTGACCCAGCTGATCAACCGCGAGAACGCGCTGCTGATCGATGTCTCGCCGCAGGTCGAGTTCGAAAAGGGCCACATCCCCGGAGCGAAACACGTCGCAATGAGCGCCTTCGATCCGCAGGACAAGGATCTGGCGAAGGCGCGCGAACTGCCCGTCGCGCTCGTGTGCCGCACCGGCCAGACCTCCGCGCAGGCGGCACAGCGCCTGAAGAAGGCCGGCTTCGCCAAGGTGTTCTGGCTCGAAGGCGGACTCGCCGCGTGGCGCGAAGCGCAGATGCCGCTGGCGAAAGGTCGCGCCTGAGCGCGTCGGGCGCGCAAACCTTCTCCACCCGTTCGCGTTGAGCGCAGCGGGACGAAGTTCCGCGAAGTCGAAACGCCTGCGACATCGCTGCAACCCTTCGACTCCGCTCCTGCGGCGCTTGCTCAGAACGGAACGATGAAGGCGCCTTTCCGCGCTGCGCTCAAGGTGAACGGAGCGGTAGAGGCGCCTTTCCGCGCCGCGCTCGGGAAGCCGCCCCGGAACCGATCCGGCGGCGAACGGCCCCACCCGTTCGCGTTGAGCGCAGCGGAACGAAGTTCCGCGAGTCGAAACGCCTGCGACATCGCTGCAACCCTTCGACTCCGCGCCTGCGGCGCTGCGCTCAGGGCGAACGGAGCGTGGAAGGCGCCTTTCCGCGCGGCGCTCAGAGCGAACGGACTTGGGTGCACCGTCCAGCCTGCCGTGCGCCCGCCGCGCGTCCATGGGATAATCGTTCCCCTTTTTCTCCCCTCATCGAGCAACCCATGGCAGACAACACCAACGGCGCGGCGAACGGCCAGGCCCGTCCGGAGCAGAACCAGGCCCAGCTGAGCCTGCAGCGCATCTACGTCAAGGACGTGTCCTTCGAGGCGCCGGGTGCGCCGCAGATATTCTCCCAGCAGGGTCAGCCGAACGTCGAGCTGAACCTCGCCCAGCGCGTGTCGCAGCTCGGCGACGACACCTTCGAAGTCGTACTCAGCGTGACGGCGACCTGCCGCGTCGAAGACAAGACCGCCTATCTCGCGGAAGTGCAGCAGGCCGGCATCTTCGGCCTCAGCGGTTTCGACGCGCAGGGCCGCGAGGCGATCCTGTCGACCTACGCCCCGAACGTGCTGTTCCCGTACGTGCGCCAGATCGTCTCGGACCTCGTGCAGAACGGTGGTTTCCCGCCGTTCTTCCTGCAGCCGATCAACTTCGACGCGCTGTACGCCGAGCAGATGCGCCGCCGTGCCGAAGGCGGCACCGCGCCGGCCGCAAACGCCTGACGACGTTTCGCGCGCGCGGATGATGGCTTTCCACCACGCGCACTTCGCCGCACCCGGCCGATGCCGGGTCGCGGACGGTTCCGCTGCATGAACACGCCGGTCGCCGTGCTCGGCGCCGGCTCGTGGGGCACCGCGCTCGCAGTGCAGCTCGCGCGCAATGGCGTGCCGACCACGTTGTGGGGGCGCACGCCGCAGGCCGTCGTCGAGATGGCGATGAGCCGCCGCAACGCACGTTACCTGCCCGAGCTCGAGCTGCCGGACACGCTGCAACTGTCGGCGATGCTGGAATCCGTCGTGCGCGACGCCGGCACGCTGTTGCTCGCGGTGCCGAGCCACGCCTTCGACGAGCTGCTGCGCGCGATCGCGGCGTGGGTCGCGCCCGGTGTCGGCATCGCGTGGGCAACCAAGGGTTTCGATCCGGCCTCCGGCCGCTTCCTGCACGAACTGGTCGCCGAACACCTGCCAGGGCACGCGGCCGCGGTCGTCACCGGCCCCTCGTTCGCACGCGAAGTCGCGCTCGGCCTGCCTACCGCGCTTACCGTGCACGCCGCCGATGCGGAGTTCGCGCAGTCCGTTGCCCAGCAACTGCATTCGCCGCGCTTTCGCGCCTATACCGGCAACGACGTGCTCGGCGCCGAACTCGGCGGCGCGATGAAGAACGTGCTGGCGGTCGCCACCGGTGTCGCCGACGGCATGCAGATGGGGCTCAACGCGCGCGCCGGCCTGATCACGCGCGGCCTCGCGGAAATGCTGCGCCTGGGCGCCGCGCTCGGCTCGCGCCCGGAAACGCTGATGGGCCTCGCCGGCCTCGGCGATCTCGTGCTGACCTGCACCGGCGACCTGTCGCGCAATCGCCGCCTCGGCCTCGCGCTCGGCCGTGGTGTCGGGCTCGCCCAGGCGATCGCCGAGATCGGCCAGGTCGTCGAGAGCGTGCAGACGGTCGACACCGTGATGAAGCTCGCCGACGAAAGCCGGGTCGAACTGCCGATCACTGCCCTCGTGCAGAAGGTGCTGCACGAGGAGCTGACACCGACCGAAGGCATGCGCGCGCTGCTGTCGCGCGAACAGAAACCCGAGTACCCGTAGGGCGGCACGCGCGTCGCGCGTACCGCCCTACATTCCTGCCCCATCAAACCCGAGCTGGCGCCACGCCTCGTACACCACGACCGCTACCGCGTTCGACAGGTTCAGGCTGCGGTTGCCGGGCCTCATCGGCAGGTACAGGCGTTGCGCGGGATCGATCGCGTCGAGCACCTGCTGCGGCAGGCCGCGCGTCTCCGGTCCGAACAGGAACGCATCGCCGTCGGCGTACGCGACTTCGTCGTAGCGTGCCCGCCCGCGCGTCGACAGCGCGAACACGCGCCGCGGCGCGACGCCGGCGATGAACGCGTCCAAATCCTCGTGCACGCTGACCTCGGCGAACTCGTGGTAGTCGAGGCCGGCGCGACGCAGCTTGGCGTGGTCGAGATCGAAACCGAGCGGGCGCAGCAGGTGCAGGGAGGCACCGCTGTTCGCGCACAGGCGAATCACGTTGCCGGTGTTCGGCGGGATCTCGGGTTGGTAGAGCACGACGTGCAGCACGCGTGCATTATCGTGGCGCCGCGCGATCGCGCAAGCCATGCACGAAGCGGCCCCGAGGGACCGCTCCATGCCGCATGCTTCACTCGGCTGCGGCGAGCAGGGCGACTTCCGTCGCGTCGAACGCGAGCGGCGCATCCAGCGCGGCGAGCTTGTCGCGCTTCGCGAACACGTGCACGGTCGGCATCAGCGTGACCGGCAATGCCGCATCGGTCGCGAGCTTCGTCGCGACGACGAGGTCCGCGTCGGATGCGCTCGCGCTGACGGCCAGTTCCGGCAACAGCGTCGCGTGCAGCGGCGCGTTCGCTTCGACCGACATGCCGACGCCGGGCTGCGCCGCCTGCGACCCGTACGGATGCGGGAAGTGCGCGCTGGCGCCGGGAGCGCCAGCGGCCGGGACGCGTTCGAGCGCGAATGCACTGCCGATCATTGCCATCGCCAACGCCGCGCGTATCAGGGGGGTGCGGGTTTTCATCTTGTACTCCTTGCGAGTCCGTCTCGATTCGTGTTGAGCAAGCGCTGTGCCAATCCCGACACCGCGTTTGCGTACGGAGTCTTGGATGCAGCGGAACGAAGAAAAGTTGCCAGGCCGGAAGTCATGCTCCAAGCAACCGCATTCGACAGGCGATCGCGCCACGCCGCGCGCTGGCGCGCATTCCAGGCACGGCTGCGAGCCGTTGCGCAGAGTGGCTCTTTCGCGGAGAACGCATCGACGCTCGGCGACGAAGCGGCGCGACGTGGATGCCGGAAGCCACGCTCGCCCGTGCCGCGGACACGACCGCGGACAGGCGCGGACAGCGTCCGCGCGCGGACTACCAGGGAATCGGCGCGCCGGTCTCGGACAGGAAGCGGCCATTGTCGGCGCGCGTCAACGCATCGATCGTGCGCAGCATCGCCGCGACCGAATCGTGCGCCGACATCGGTGCATTCGCGCCGCCCATGTCGGTGCTGACCCAGCCGGGGCTGATCGCGACGACGATGCCGTCCTCGCCCGCGAGCGCATGCGCGAGCTGGCGCGTCGCCATGTTCAAGGCTGCCTTGCTGATCGCATAGCTCGGGCTGTGCAGCGATTCGCTGCCGCCGATCGAACCGAGCCTGCTTGAGAGATTGACGACCTTCGCGCGTTCGAGGCGCGCGGCGAGTGCCTGGGTCAGCAGCAACGGACCCGCGGCGTTCGCGGCGAAACTGTCCTGCAGCGCCTTCGCCTCGATCGTGCCGAAGCGCTCGCCGCCGACCAGCATGCCCGCGTTGTTCACGAGCAGGCCGATGCGCAGGTCGAGCGTCGTGATTTCGCGCGCGAGTTCGGCGATCGAGCGCGTGTCCGGCAGCACCAGCGGCAGGATCACCAGATGGCCGGGGTGTTCGCCGGCGAGGCGGGTCAGCGCGAGCGCGCGCCCCGGATGGCGGCAGGTGGCGATCACGCGCTCGCCGCGAGCGAGCAACTGATGCGCGAACTCGAGGCCAAGGCCGCGGTTCGCGCCGGTCACCAATGCATGTCCCATGCGCCACTCCTTTCGCAGGGATGCGCGGTGAACTCCGCGCGGCAACCGCAGTCTACGCGAAGGCGTGACGTTCGACCGTTGCGGCAACACGGTACTCCCGCGTAGCCTGCCCGGTGTCGCCTTTCCTGTTCCCGGAGCCTCCATGCGCAAGCTTCTCGCCCACGCGCTCGCCGCGACCTTCCTCACGCTCGGCCTTGCCGGCACGACGCGCGCGTCGGTCGGCGACGCGGTCGACATCCCGTTCACGCGCTTCACGCTGCCGAACGGTCTGAGCGTCGTCGTCAGCGAGGATCACAAGGCGCCGGTCGTCGCGGTCAGCGTCTGGTACCACGTCGGCTCGGCCGACGAGCCCGCCGGCAAGACCGGCTTCGCGCACCTGTTCGAGCACCTCATGTTCCAGGGCTCGGAGAACCACAAGGACGAATTCTTCCGTCCGTTCGAGCTCGCCGGCGCGACCGACCAGAACGGCACCACCTGGTTCGACCGCACGAACTACTACGAGACCGTGCCGACCACTGCGCTCGACATGACGCTGTGGATGGAGTCCGACCGCATGGGCCACCTGCTCGGCGCGATCGGCCAGAAGGACCTCGACGAGCAGCGCGGCGTGGTGCAGAACGAGAAGCGCCAGGGCGAGAACCAGCCCTATGGCCGCGTCGACCAGCGCGTCGCGGCGAACGCGTTCCCGGCCAACCATCCGTACCACCACGACACGATCGGCTCGATGAAGGACCTCGACGCCGCGTCGCTCGCCGACGTCAAGCACTGGTTCCAGGGCTACTACGGCGCCGCCAACGTGACCGTCGCGCTGGTCGGCGACATCACGCCGGAACTCGCGAAGGCGAAGATGCTCGAATACTTCGGCGACATCCCGGCCGGGCCGCCGGTCGCGCGCCAGCAGCCATGGACGGCGCCGCGCACGGAATCGACGCGCGACACGATGACCGACCACGTCGCGCAGACGCGCATCGTGCGCGAGTGGAACGTGCCGGGCCTCGCCGATCCCGAGGAGGGCGAGCTCGAACTCGCCGCAGCCGTGCTCGGCGGCGGCAAGACCTCGCGCCTGTACGAACGCCTCGTCTACAAGGACAAGCTCGTCGACGACGTCTCGGTCGGCGTGCAGTCGTTCGCGCTCGCCTCGATGCTGCAACTGCAGGCCGACGTCAGGAACGGCGTCGATCCGGCGAAGGTCGAGGCCGCTATCGCCGAAGAATGGGCGAAGTTCCTCAAGGACGGTCCGACCGACGACGAGCTCGCGCGCGTCAAGGTCGACACGCGTGCGCATTTCATCCGCACGCTTGAAAAGGTCAACAGCAAGGCAAGCATCCTCGCCGAAGGCCAGGTCTACCGCGGCGATCCCGGCGCTTTCCGCGACGATCTCGCGCGCCTCGATGCGGCGACCCCTGCGAGTGTGCTCGCGGCCGCGAAGAAGTGGATTTCGAAGGGCGACTACACGCTGACCGTCACGCCGGCGGCGAAGGACGACAAGGCCGAACCGGCCGACGAGATGGAGAAGCCGGGTCGCGCCGCGATCGCCGGCCGCCCCGACGCGAAACAGCCGCCCAAGCAGGACTTCACGCTCGCGAAGACGGCGGTCGATCGCAGCAAGGGCGTGCCCTCGGTTGCGGCCTTCCCCGATCTCACGTTCCCCAAGCTGCAACGCGGCAAGCTGAAGAACGGCATTCCGGTGGTGCTGGCCGAGCGCCACGCGATTCCGGTGGTGCAGATCCAGTTGCTGTTCGATGCCGGTTACGCCTCCGACCAGGGACGCAAGCTCGGCACCTCCGCGTTCACGATGGCGATGCTCGACGAAGGCACGAAGGAACTCGACTCGCTCGAGATCGCGCGCCGTGCCGAGCGCCTCGGTGCGGTGATCGGCGCCAGTTCCGGGCTCGACAGTTCGAGCGCAAGCCTGAATGCACTGAACTCGCAACTGGAGCCGTCGCTGGAACTGTTCGCCGACGTGGTGCGCAATGCCGCGTTCCGCGACAGTGACATCGCGCGAATCCGCGGCCAGTGGCTCGCACGCATCGCGCAGGAGAAGACCCAGCCGACCGGGCTTGCATTGCGCAGCCTGCCGCCGCTGCTGTACGGCGCCGGCCATGCCTATGCAATCCCGTTCACCGGATCGGGCACGGAAGCGTCGATCACGTCGCTCGACGCGGGCGACATGCGCGCGTACGTGCGCGACTTCATCCGCCCGGACAACGCGACGATCCTCGTCGCCGGCGACACCACGCTCGAGGCGATCGTGGCGAAACTCGACACCGCGTTCGGCGACTGGAAGGCGGCCGCGACGCCGGTGCCGAAGAAGAACATCGCGAACGTCGACGTGCCGAAACAGGTGCGCGTGTTCCTGCTCGACAAACCCGGCGCGCCGCAGTCGCTGATCCTCGCCGGTGTGGTCGCGCCGTCGACGAAGGCGCCGAACAACCTCGAGATCCAGACCATGAACGGCGCGTTCGGCGGCAGCTTCACCTCGCGCCTCAACATGAACCTGCGCGAGGGCAAGCACTGGGCCTACGGCGCCGGCAGCTTCCTCTCCAACGCGATCGGCCAGCGCCCGTTCCTGATGTACGCGCCGGTGCAGACCGACAAGACCGCGCAATCGGTCGCCGAGATCCTGCGCGAATCGCAGGAGCTGATCGGCACGAAACCGCTGACCCACGACGAAATCGACAAGATCAAGCTCGGCGACGTGCGCAGCCTGCCCGGCGAGTATCAGACCACCAGCGCCGTGCTCGGCGCGCTCGGCGGAATCACCCTGTACGGCCGCCCCGACGACTACGTGCAGACGCTCAAGGGCCGCATCGAGGCGCAGACCGACCCTGCGGTGCAGGCCGCGGCAAAGGAGATCGTGCGCCCGGATGCGCTGACCTGGATCGTCGTCGGCGACCTCGCGAAGATCGAGGCCGGCGTGCGCGCGCTCAAGCTCGGCGAGGTCAAGGTCATCGATTCGGACGGGAAGGTGGTTCGCTGAGTCCGGGTTGATCTCTCGAGGGCTTCCCCTCTCCCGCTTGCGGGAGAGGGCAGGGTAAGGGCGCTTTTGCCGTGTCCTTTCCTTGTTCGGAAGGATCTCCCTCTTCGCGACGACCTACCCGCATCCGTGCATGTTCGTCCCGCATCCCTGCGGGCCGGTTCCTTTTCTTTGCTTGCCCAAAGAAAAGGAACCAAAAGAAAGGGCACCCCCACAGCGCCGCCCTCCGGGCATCCTGCCCTGCGGATGCGTGAACGTCGGCCGGGGTTCGCCGACAGCGCATCCATGCGCTGACGGCGAACGCGCGCGCGTCGTGCGCGCGCCCCTGCGGGCCTGATCGACCGCCGTCCACCGGCGCTGAAGGGGACCCCGGAAGAGCAGCGCGCATCCTGCGCGCAGAGCGCGTTCACTCGTGCAGGAGTGGCGCAGCCGCGACAGGCGCACAAGGGCAAAAGCATCGCGGCTTCCGCCGCTCCCACAGAAGAGCTAGGCCCGCTCTTGTGGGAGCAACTGTCTTCACCCAGTCACAGGCATTTTCCATTCGACCTTGTCGCGCACCATGGCGTTGAGTCGGACGAGCAAGACACGCATGCAGGCGGTAATGGCGACTTTGGCGCACTTGCCCAACTGCCGTAGGCGTTGATAGCGAAGCCTGAAGTCATCTTGTTTGCGAATGACGGACCAGCAAGCCATGTAGAGGACGCGGCGAATGGCGGGCCGCCCGCCGCGGATGCGGCGCTTGCCGGCATGCTGGCCGCTGTCGACGTTATAGGGGGCCAGACCGGCCATGGCCGCGATCTGGCGCCGGTCCAGGCCACCCAGCTCAGGCAGATAGGCCATCAGGCTGGCGGCGGTGACCGGCCCGATGCCCGGGATCGCCTCAAGCCGCTGGCAGAGAGTGCCATCGAGATGACGCTGGGCGAGGACGATGGCCTTGCTGATTGCCCGGATGCGCAGGCGTAGTTCGCCGATGTGTCCCACCAGGTCCGCGTGCGAGACCGGCTCGGTGACTTGATGCAAGCGCCGACGCTCGCTGTCACGCTGCTCGACGAGTTGCTCGCGCCGCTGAACCAGCGCGCGCAGCGCTTGGCGCTGCGGATCCGGCGCGAGCACCGGTGCATTGACGAGTTCAGCCATCCGCGCGAGCAGGGCGGCGTCGATCGCATCGGTCTTCGCCGTGGTGCCCATTGCGATGGCAAAGGCGCGTGCGCGCCGCGGGTTGATGCGTGTCACCGGCCGGCCCGCGTCCATCAGCGCCGCCATGAGCGCACGCTCATAGCCGCCGGTGGCTTCCAATAGGATATTGCCCACGGTTTGACCGTGCAGATACGCCAGCAACTGCGCATGGCCTTCGCCCGTGTTGGGCAGGGCCAGATGCTGTCCTGCCGGCAACACGTACACGGCCAAGCTCGCCTTGGCCACATCGATACCGATCCAGAAGGTCATAAGAGTCCGTAAACTGTGGGGAGGAGAGAGCCGCCTCGTTCCTGCCCACGCTTGTAGAAGTTCGAGCTCAGGCTCGTTCAACTGTTCGGGCTGCGGACGAGGTCGATGTGCGGCCACCCTGGCTCCCACACGTGCTCGAACACTGCGGCCTGTCGGTGTGCCGCACATCGCTCTCCACTCAGACTCTACGACGAAGTGCAGACACAAGCGGCGGAAGCCGCGATGCTTCGGTTTCTGCTTCTGCGCGCAGGAGCGCGCCGCTCTTCCACCGGGGTCCCCTTGCGGACCGGCGAGCGGGTGGAGGATCCGCCCGAAGGGGCGCGCGCACGATGCGCGCGCGTTCGTTGCGGTCCATGGATGGACCGTCAACGAACCCCGTAACCCGATCGCGCAGTCAGCGGGCAGGAGCCCGCTGACCGGGTTGCTGGGTGTCTTTTCTCTTGGTGACTTCTCTTTGGACAAGCAAAGAGAAGTTACCGGCCCGCAGGGATGCGGGACGAACCTACACGGACGTGGGTGGGTCATCGCGAAAAATTCTTGGCTGCCCTCGAAACGCAACAGCGACCGCACGGCGAAGGCACCCTCACACTCGGCTTCCCCCGCAAGAAGAAAACCACCCCAAACCAAATGCGGGGATCTCCCCCGATCCCGTGATTGTTCCCCTGCGGCCCCCACGCGGGCCAGGAGCCGCGCCGGATGCGTGCCGTGACGATGCCCGGTCACGTGCAATCGCCCGGCCACTGCCCGCGGCGAGAGAGGGAAGCACCATGTTGTACATCTGGGGATCCGGCGGTGATCGGGTGGCCGCCGCCAGTGCCGGGCCGCGCACATGCGCGATCTGCGATTCGGTCCAGCCGTTCGAGCTGGTCGTCGACTACCGCTATTTCCACATCTGGTACTTGCTGTCGTGGGTCACGAAGCGCGAGTACGCGTTCTCGTGCACGCGCTGCGGCAACGGCACGAAGGCGGAACGCACCGAATACGCGCCACTGCTGCAGAAGGACCCGATTCCGTTCCTGCGCCGGCGCGGCTGGACGCTGCCGCTGCTCGCGGCCGCACCGACGCTTGCGTTCGCGTTCGTCGTGTCGGGCCAGCACGCGCAGGAAGTGAAATCGCTGCTCGCCGCGCCGCAGGTCGGCGACGTTTACAGCGTCGACCTCGGCCTCGTCGCCGACAGCATGCAGGGACAGTCGCCCGCCTGGGGCGAGATCAAGCTGGTCGGCATCGACGGTAGCAGGCGCCACTTCGTGGTCGCCGAGCACGGCTGGGATCGCAAATCGGACCTGCGCAAGGAACAGCGCAAGGGTCTCATCTACGAGGACGACTACTACGACGAAGACGACGAGCTCGATCTCGAGCAGCACCAGATCGAGACGCTGCAGGCAAGCGGCACGTTGTTCGACGTCCACCGCAAGCACTGACGCGCGCCCGAACGCCATGAAACGCGTCGTGGCGGGATTCGTCCTGCGCGAACGTATCTGAGATCCATTCAACCCGAGGAAAGACCATGAAATACAGCCCCCGATTCGCCACAGCCACCATCGCACTCACCGCCGTGCTCGCGGCAGGCTCCACCGCCGCGATCGATCTCGGCAACGCGCTCGGCAGCGCAACCAAGGCCGCCAAGGGCATGAGCCTCAGCGATGACGACGTGCGCGCCGCCGCCGACCAGGCCTGCGAGTGGAGCGATGCGCACAACAAGGTCGCGCCAGCGTCGGACAAGTACGCCAAGCGCCTGGCCAAGCTCACCGCAGGGTTGTCCAATGAAGACGGCATCAAGCTGAGCTTCAAGGCCTATCTCGTGCGCGACGTCAACGCATTCGCGATGGCGAACGGCTGCGTGCGCGTGATGGCCGGCCTCATGGACATCGCCAGCGACGACGAGATCCGCGCCGTCATCGGCCACGAGATCGGCCACGCCAAGCTCGGCCACACCAAGGCAAAGATGCGCACCGCGCTCATGAGCAGCGCCGCGCGCGAAGGCGTCGCCGCAACCGGCGGCAAGGCCGGCGCCATCGCTTCATCCGAGCTCGGCGGCCTTGCCGAGGCGTTCATCAACGCGCAGTTCTCGCAGAAGGAAGAAGGCGAGGCCGACAAGTACGGCTACGAGTTCATGGTCAAGCACAAATACGACCCTGGCGCGATGGTGTCGATGCTGAAGAAACTGCCGGCGGGTGGCGGCCTGTTGTCCTCGCATCCGTCCTCGCCGGAACGCGCTAAGAAGATCGAGGCGCTGGTCGCGAAGGGCTGAGAGTCGGTGGCTTTGGAACTCGAAGCCGGGCCATGGATGGCCGGATCGCGGGCAGTCGCCAAGGAATAATTCCGCACGACGTCGAATCTTTCACCAACTCCGGGTTGTCTCCGCCGACGGCGGTGCTCTCCCGCCATGGTCAGCGCGCGGGCGATCCTGCATGGTCGCCCGCGCTCTTGTGCATCGATGCCGCGCGCGCCTGCCGACGGCTGAACGGATCGGCCAGTTTCGACGCGAGCAGCACGTCCGCGCTCTTCGAAACGAGATCGTCCATGCCATCCATCCCTCGCCGACACAGGCCGAGGAACAATCCCGCCTGCGCCGCCTGCCACTCCTGCATCGGAAAGCGCCGGCGCGCCGATTCGTGCTGCCATTCCGCCTCGATCGCGGCCAGCGAGGAAGGCGCGCAGCGGCCTTCCAGCACGTCGATCTGGGCGAGCAGGTAGCGCGCAGACGCGATCTTTTTCGCATTCGTTCCCGGCCCGAGCGACTGCAGACCGTCGACCGCCGCCTGCGCCAGACTGCGAGCGGCGCGCAAATCGCCGAGATCACGCTGGCTCAGCGCGAGCGAGAGGCGCGCATCCTGCATATCGAAACCTTCGTGGTCGCCCTTCTCGCGAAGCACGTCAAGCGCCTGCTCCTGCAGGTCGCGCGCGCCTGCGGCATCGCCGCGATAGCGGTGCGCGTCGCCGAGCAGTTGCAACAGGTCGCTGTCCGGTCCGCTGACGAAGGCGGTGCGATCGGCGAGCAGGGAATGGCCCTCGCGCTCGGCGACGGCATACTCACCGTCATCGATGCGCATGCGCATCGCGTTCAAGCGCAGCTTGAGGACGCGCGCACTGCGTGCCCCGTCATGCGCAAGGCAATACCGCAGGGCCCGGCCATTCTGTTCGATCGCCAGCGCGATCTCGTCGCGCGCGTAGTTCAGCGCGGCCAGCGTGACCTGGATCTGCGCCATCACTTCGTTGTCATCGCCGAGGTGCGCCTGCGTCCCTGCGCGCGCGTCTTCCAGAACGGATGCCGCTTCGGCGTACGCGGGCTTCCTAACCAGCAGCCGGGCCAGCGTGATCTGGCTCTGCAGGTAGACCGGATGCCCCTCTCCGTAGATCGCGCGATTCGATGCCGCGACCTCGCGCTGGATCGCTTCTGCTTCGTCGTTTCGACCATTCTGCCCCAGCATCAGCGCGAGCTCGCTGCGCGTTGCGTTCACCTTCGCCGCTGCCTCGCCACGGCGCGCGTACGGCGTCGCCAGCGCCGCCTTCATCAATTCGATCGCCTCGCTGCGGCGACCACCGTTCTCCACGACGTTGGCGAGCCGATAGCGCGCTTCCATCGCGTCGCGTTCGCCTTCGGGACCGAGGGCATCGGCCGCGGCAACGGCGCGTCGCAAGTTGGACTCGGCCGCGTCGATGTCGCCGACGAGGCGTTGCAGCTCTCCTAGGACCGACCACTCCTGGATCGCCAACTCGCGCAGTTCCCGATTCGCCGCATCGGCGATCCCGAAGCCGACGTTGCGTTCGATCAAGGTTCGCGCCTCGACGTAGGGCCCCGGGCCGCGCGCCACTGCACGCGCGAAGTCGACCGCGATCCGTCTCGACGCGAGCGGTACCGCACCGGCGGCGACCGCCATCTCGTGGGCGCGTCGCAGCAGCCCCTGAGCCTCTTCGAAGCGACCGAGCCCGGCATCGGTATTGCCGAGCGCTGCCAGCAACTGCGCCTGCAGCAACGGCTGGTCGTGCAGCGCGTTCTCCGCCTGGCGTACGGCGGCGTCGACGAGGTCGATCGCATTGGGCGCCTTGCCGAGCGTGTTCTCGGGATTGCCGGCCTCGAACACGCCGACGAGGAAATCGCGTACCACGGTCGCCGTTCTCGCCTCCGCACTCGCGCGCGCCGCTTCGGCTTCGGCGCGATCGCGCTGCCGGCGTGCCTCCTGCGCCTGCCACAAGGTGCCGCCGAGACCGGCCGCGAGCGTGAGCATGAGGGCTGATGCCGCGCCGAGGGCGATGCGGTGACGGCGCAGATAGCGGCGCAGGCGATCCCAAGTATCGCCGTCGCGGGCGGCGACCGGCAGATCGGCGAGCGCGGCATCGACGTCACGCAGCAGCGCGTCGACCGAACCGTAGCGGCGTTGCGGCTCCTTCGCCAGCGCCTTGCGCGCGATCGCCTCCAGGTCGGCGATGCGATGGCGCGGCTCGGCAGCGAGCGCCGCGTCGGCGCCGGCGTCGATGCGCGCCGGTTCGCGCGTGCGGATCGCTTCGACCAGCGGTACGAGCGCGAGGCCGCCAAGCGCGAGCGGCGGCCTTCCGACGAGCAGGAAGTACAGCACGCCGCCGAGTGCGTAGATGTCCGAACGCACGCTCGCGACGTTGTCCGCGGCGAGTTCGGGCGCGGCGTACTCGGGCGTCAGCGCGACCAGCGTTGCCGCCGCGTCGGCGTCGCCACTGGCAAGCGCGCGTGCGATGCCGAAGTCGAGCAGGTGAGGATCGTCGGCGGCGTCGACGAGCACATTCGCCGGCTTGATGTCGCGATGCACGACCAGCCGTTCGTGCGCATACGCGACCGCCGCGGCGATCTGGCGGAAGACCGCGAGCCGCGACGCGAGCGGACGCGGCTCGCGCGCGAGCCACGCGTCCAGCGTTGTTCCTTCGATGAAGTCGGTGACCAGGTAGGGATCGCCGTCGTCGGCGGTGCCGGCATCGAGCAGGCGCACGATGCCCGGATGCTGCAGGCCGGCGAGCACGCGCCGCTCCGATTCGAGGCTGCGGCGCAGCGAGGCGCGACCATCGCGGATGAACTTGATCGCGACCTGCTTCTCGAACAAGCCGTCCGCGCGCGCGCCAAGCCAGACCTCGCCCATGCCGCCGCGACCGAGCAGCCGTTCGAGCCGCCACGCACCGACCGTCACGCCGGGTGCCTGCGCTGCCTGCGCGGAGAGGTAATCGGCGGATCGAGCGATGCCGGACAGCCACGCGCGCAAGGCCGATGCGTCATCGGCCGATTGCCGTTCGATTGCGGCGAGACGCGCAGGGCGCGCGTCCGCGGGCAGCGCGAGCAGTTCGTCGAGCAGTTCTTCGCGGCGCTGCCATTCGTCGGCGGATGCCGCACTCACCGCAACGCATCCGGATGCAGCCGCTCGTACAGCCAGCCGCGCGCCTTGACCCAGTCGCGCTGCACGGTGCTGACGTCGACCTCGAGTACCTCGGCCACTTCCGCTTCCCCGAGGCCACCGAAGTAGCGCAGCTGCACCACCTGTGCGAGGCGTGGGCGCGCGCGTTCCAGTTGCTCCAGCGCATCGTTGAGTTCGAGCAGGTCGCCGAAATCCTGCGCGACGTCGTGGTCGTCGAGCGATTCGACGGCTGCGCCACCGCCGCGCTTCTGTGCGAGGCGATCGCGCACGTGGTTGACGAGGATGTGGCGCATCGCGCGGGCGGCGAGCGCGAGGAAATGCTGGCGGTCGACCGCGTCGAACAGGTCCGGCGAGCCAGAGAACTTGAGGTATGCCTCGTTGACCAGCGCGGTCGTCGATAGCGTCTCCGCCGCGGCATTGCGCCGACGCTGGCTGCGGGCGATCTGGCGCAGCTCGCCCTGCAGTTCGGTCACGAGGGATGCGAGTCCCTTCGGCGAGGCCGCGACCGCGGCCTCGATGCGCTCATGCACGCACTGTTCGGTGAGCGGACTCACTCGCGTGTGCCCCGCCGTTGCCAGCAAGCAAGAAACATCGTTCGAGCGCCCCAGGTTCCGCTTCGCGACGTGGCGCCATTCTTCGGGCAATCGCCGCGCGAGGCAAGCCGCCTCGCGCGGCGCGTGATCATTCAGCCTGCGCGCGTTACGATCCGGGCACCCTTCCGGAGGATCCCATGAGGCTACGCCCGCTGTCGCTCGTCCTGTGCCTGCCCCTCGCCGCCTGCAGCTGGGGCATCAAGCTCGATTCCGGGGGTGAAAAGGTGCGCACCGCGTGGAACGGCGATGTCGCGGGCTGCCGCGACGTCGGCAAGGTCACCGTCTCGGTGCTCGACCACGTCGGCCCGATGGACCGCAACAGCCTCAAGGTGCGCGACGAACTCGAGGTGATGGCGCGCAACGAAGCGGCCACGCTCGGCGCCGACACCATCAAACCGCTCGGCGATCCGCGCGACGGCGAGCAGAACTGGGCCGCCTATCACTGCGGCACCGACAAGCGCGCGCCGATGCGCATCGAGCAGAAGAACGCGGACGGTTCGACCGAGACGTTCCCGATCAAGAATTGAAGCTGCGTGCGCTGAACTGCCCATGCAGCCCTGGCGCACCGCGTCTCGCGCGATGCGCGGAACGCATTACGGTTCGGTCGAGCGCACGCGCGAGGACGAGGAGGCCGGCATCGGCGCCGCGATCGGCGGTCGCGCGTGCTGCGAATGCGCAGGCACGACCAAAGCGGCGACCGGTCGTGGCCGGACCACCGCGTCGAACGGTGTCACGGACGCATCCGCATCGAAACGGCACGGGCCGTCGACGAGACCACTCGCCGCGTAGGTGGTGCACGCGCGCTGCAGGTCGGCGACATCCGGTTGCGGCGCGCCGTCCTTCCATGTGCGCAGCGCTTCCCAACCGGCAACGCCCTCGGCTTCGCTGAATCCGCAATGCGTCGGCGTGTCCTCGTCGACGATCGCGACGAGGCGCTGTTCCGGCGGCACGAGGTCGCGCACGAAGTCTTCGTTGCCCGGGATCACCAGCTGGTCGCGGCTGGTGTGCATCGAGACGATCTTCGCGCTGCCGACCGCGCCGCGGAAATCCGACGCCGCATGCAGCGCGATCGCCGCGCCCGGGTCGGCGACCAGGCGCGCGATGCCGGCATCGATGACGGGGTCGCTGCCGTAGTCGACGCCCGCGGTGGTGAACGGATTGCGCACGCCGAGCTTGTCCGGCGCGCGCACGACGTCGGCGAGCACGAATGCCGCGTAGCCGACATTGGTGACGAAGAAGTGCTCGTCGGTGATGTGGCTGAACGCCATCAGCTCGTCGAGGCGGCGCTGCATCGCGTCGTTGCGCAGGTAGGACGGCAGGTTCACGCCGGTGCATCGGTTGAGCGCGACCAGCGCGCGCGCGACGCCGTCGTCGTCCGTCAGGTCACCGAGATCGTCGGGCACCAGGTCGAGGTTGAGCGCCCATGGAAGCGGCTCGTCGCCGCGCGGCAGGTCGCCGGCGTCGTGGCAGACCACGTCCCAGGCGAGGCGCAGGTCGATCGCCGCGTCCCACAGGCGCGCGCCGGCGGCGGCCGGGCACAAGGCGTACGCACCGCGTACCGGCGGCAGGTTGCGCGTCTCGGCGAGGCGCAATGCGATCAGCCCGCCCATCGAGCCGCCGAACGGCACGATCTCGCCCGGCGCGCCGACCTTCTGCGTGAACACGTCGAGCAGCTCGCGGTTGTCGGCGATCGCGGTGAACAGCGCCCAGCCACGCTGGCGATAGCTGGTCGCGGCGACCGCGTAGCCTTCGGCGAGCATCACCTCGCGCAGCGGGCCGAGGCTCGGCGCGTTGGACGCCGGCTTGAGGTCGAAACCATGCTGGAAAAGCACTACCGTATCGCCCGCGCGCCATTGGTCCGGCACCTCGATCTGGTACCAGGCGCCGGACGGCGCGATGCCGGTGTAGACGCGCGCCATCGCCTGCAGCGGCGAAACCAGCAGCAGGCACAGGGCCAACGCCCTTGGAAGGTTCCATCGCATCGTCGTCTCCATCGCGGACCCGTACGCTACGCATGGCTCGCTGAGCCGCGCATAAAGGCCGCTGCGCCTCGATCCGGCCGCCACCCTGCCGCGGGCAGGTAGAATCCGCGCCCATGCCTGCCTCCCCGCCGCCGTCGCGCCGTCCGAATCCACTGCTCGCCGTGCTCGGACGGGCGCTCGAGACCGTACTGAACCGCGCGCTCGATCTCGATCCGGACACGCGCGACCGCCTCGCTGCACTGGATGGTCGCGCGGTCACGCTCGACCTCGCCGGCAGTTCCGGGCGGATGGCTCCGGCATTGCGCATCGCGGTCGAAGCCGGCCGCCTGCGCGTCGGACCCGCGTTCGAGGGCGACAGCGCGCTGCGCGTGAGCGCGACGCCCGGCAGCCTGATCGGCCTCGCGCTGGCGCGCGGCCGCGACGGCGCGCTGCCGCCCGGACGCGTTGCGATCGCCGGCGATGCCGAACTCGCGCGCCGCCTCGAGCAGATCGCCAGCCGCTACGCACCGGACTTCGACGCCGCCTTCGCGCGCGTGTTCGGCGATGTCGCCGGATTCCAGATCGCGCGCGCATTCCGCGGCGCGTTTGCCTGGTCCCGCAAGTCCGCGCAGGCGCTCGCGCGCGATACCGCCGAGTTCCTGACCGAAGAAAGCCGCGACCTCGTCGCGCGCGCCGAGCTCGACACCTTCCTCGACGACGTCGACGCCTTGCGCGAACGCGCCGACCGCTTCGCCGCGCGCGTGCAGCGACTCGCGCAGCACGGTCGCGCGCGCGCATGATCGCCCCGTCCCAGTTGCCGCGCCTGCTGCGCATCGCGAGCGTGCTCGCGCGTTATCGCGTCGACGAGCTGCTGCCGCCCGCGCGCCGTCCGCGCGCGCTGGCCTGGTTGCGCGCGCTCCTGCCGACGCCGCCTGCGGACGTGATGGCGCTGCCGCGCGGCGAACGCCTCGTGCTCGCCCTCACCGGCCTCGGCCCGATCTTCGTCAAGTTCGGACAGATCCTCTCGACCCGGCGCGACCTGCTGCCGCCCGATGTCGCCGACGCGCTGACCCAGTTGCAGGATCGCGTCGCGCCGTTTCCTGCCATGCAGGCGCGCAACGCGATCGAACGCGCGCTCGGCGACACCATTGCCGCGCGTTATGCGGCCTTCGACGACGTGCCGCTCGCATCGGCGTCGATCGCTCAGGTGCACGCGGCGACGCTCGCCGACGGCCGCGAAGTCGTGGTCAAGGTGTTGCGCCCGGACATCGGCGAGCGCATCGGCGCCGACGTCGCGTTGCTGCGCGCGCTCGCCGGCGTGGTCGAACGCACCCACCCGAGCGCGGACAAGATCCGTCCGCAGGCGATCGTCGACGAGATCGAAACCACCCTGACCAACGAACTCGACCTGCAGCGGGAAGGCGCCAATGCCTCGCTGCTCAAGCGCAATTTCGCCGGCTCCGATGACCTCTACGTGCCCGAGGTGCACTGGTCGCACACGAGCTCAGGCGTGCTCACGCTCGAGCGCGTGCGCGGCATCCCGGTCGACGACCTCGCCGCGCTCGACGCCGCAGGCATCGACCGCGTCGCGCTGGCCGAGAAGGGCGTGCGCCTGTTCTACACGCAGGTGTTCCGCGACAACTTCTTCCACGCCGACGCGCACGCCGGCAACATCTGGGTCGACGCGACGCGCACGGCGGACCCGCGCTTCATTGCACTCGACTTCGGCATCATGGGTTCGCTGCCGGAGCGCGACCAGTACTGGCTGGCGGAGAACTTCCTCGCCCTGTTCAACCAGGACTATGCACGCATCGCCGAGCTGCACGTGCGCGCGGGCTGGATGCCGGCGACCGCGCGCCTGGACGAGATCGAGGCCGCGGTGCGCACCGTGTGCGAGCCGTATTTCACGCGTCCGCTCAGCGAAATCTCGCTGGCCGAAGTCGTGGTCAAGCTGTTCGCGGTTGCGCGCCGCCACGACCTCACCCTGCAGCCGCAGCTGATCCTGCTGCAGAAGACCCTGCTCAACATCGAGGGCGTCGGCCGCCTGCTGCATCCCCGGATCGACATCTGGGCCACCGCCAAACCGGTGCTCGAGAAGATCTGGCGCCGGCGCAGCGGGCCGCGCGCGATGCTCAAGGCGCTGCGCCGGCGCGTGCCGGAATGGATTGCCGCGGCGCCGGACATGCCGCAGCTGGTGCACGGCTACCTCGCGCAGGCGACCAGCGGGACGATGGAACTTCGCATCGCTTCCGATGATCTGAGGAGAATCGAGCGCGGCCTGCGGCGTAGCCAGCGGATGCACTCCCTGTTCTCGCTCGGGTGCGCGCTCGCGCTGCTGGCGGCGTTACTGCACTACGCCACGCCGGGCGCGCCTCCGCTGGTCGTCTGGCTCGCGGGATCGGGGGCCGTACTCGCGCTCATGCTCGCCGCGCGCGGCGCATGACGATCTCACCGCATTGATTTCCTGGAGAAGCGACATGAACAAGTTCTACCTGCCACTGGGTGCCTGCGTGCTCGCACTCGGTGCGTGCACCCGGCTGCACGAGCCGACCGACGCGCAGCTCACGCAGTTGCTGCGCAACGAACGCGCCGCCGCCGACGACGCGATGGCCCCCATTGATCGCACGGCACTCGAATGCCTGCGCGCCTGGTCGGGCGACAGCGGACTCATGCAGGGCCTCAGCCCGGCGCTCGTCGACGAAGCGGGACGCAAGAACTGCCGCGTCCGCGTCGACGGTTTCATCGCCGATTCGACGCGCAACGCGGCGCAACTGACGTTCGAGGACGTCAGCGCGACGGCCACGGTCAAACGCGCGGTTGCGCTCGCCCGCGAGCATGCGCCGGCCCCCGTGGCGACGACGACGACCCCGCGCACCGCGACAGCGCCCGCGGAAGCTCCGATCCAGCCGCCGGCCCAACCGAAGACCGACCTCGGCGCGTTCGGCGCCGACCTCGCAGATGCGGAAGAGCAGTGCCGCAAGGTGCAGGAGGTGGCGGCCTCGCCAAGTCAGGACCAGCGAATCGCTGCATTCGCATCGTTTTGCGGCAAGAGCCTCACGCGCCTGCGCAGCACGATGGAGACGATCATGCGCAGCGGCGGCAACGAGGAGAAGCTCCGCACGGTCAGCGAATCCGCAAAGAACCTTGCCAACCAGGCGCGCATGACGCTCGGCGTCGCCAAGTAGCCGTCGGTTCGCGGCCGGCGCGCATTGCTAGAATGCGGGCATGCTCGAAATCGACGACCGCCTGCATATTCCAGAAGACGAACTGGTCGAGAAGTTCGTGCGCGCCGCCGGTCCCGGCGGACAGAATGTCAACAAGGTCGCCAGCGCGGTCGAACTGCGCTTTGACGTGGCGGGCTCGCGCGCATTGCCGGACGGCGTGCGCGAACGCCTGCTCGCGCGCCGCGATCGCCGCCTCACCGACGAGGGCGTGCTGGTCATCCAGGCGAACCGTTTCCGCGATCAGGGCAAGAACCGGGAGGACGCGCGTGCACGCCTCGCCGAGGTGATCCGCGCCGCGCAGTTCGTGCCGAAGAAGCGCATCGCGACGCGCCCCACGCGCGCTTCCAAGGAACGCCGCATCGACGCCAAGAAGACCCGCTCGAAGGTCAAGCAGACCCGCGGACGCGGCAACTGGAGCGCCGAGTGAGCGCCTGCGACGAGGCGCTGCCGCTGCCACCGGCGATGCCGCAGCTGGCGCAGAACGGACGCCGGCGCCTGTGCGACTGGGTCCTTGCACGCTGCGGCTGGCGCATCCGCGGGCGCTTCCCCGATGTTGCGCAGCTGGTATTGATCGCGGCGCCACACAGCTCCTGGTGGGACGGCCTGTGGGGGATGCTGTTCAAGGTCGCGCTCGGCGTCGAGCTGTCGTTCATGGGCAAGCGCGAACTGTTCCGCGGACCGCTCGGCTGGACCCTGCGCAAGCTCGGCGGCATCCCGATCGAGCGCACCCACGCGCACGGCCTGGTCGATCAGATGGTCGCGAACTTCCGCGCCAGCCCGCGCCTGTGGCTCGGCATCGCGCCCGAAGGCACGCGCAAGCGCGTCGCGAAATGGCGTACCGGTTTCTGGCACATCGCGCGCGCCGCCGGCGTGCCGATCCTGCCGATCGCGTTCGACTATTCGACGCGCTCGATCGTGATCGGCGAACTGTTCCAGCCGGGCGCGGACCTTGAAGCGGACATCGCCGCGCTGCGCGCGTTCTACGCACCGTTCCACGGCCGCAACCACGACGTCGAAGCGTGAAGGCTGCGCGGCGCAGCGTGCTTCCAGTGCGCCTGTGTGCCTGCTCCTGTGGGAGCGGCGGAAGCCGCGATGCTCCTGCTCTTGGGTGAGCAGCGGAAGCCGCCATGCACCCCCTCTTGTGGGAGCGGCGGAAGCCGCGATGCTCGTGTGCAGCGTGGCGCATCGCGGCTCCCGCCGCTGCCACAGAAGCGACTAGGGCAGGGTCGCGGCCACGCGCTGTTCGAGGTAGCCGAAGAACGGATTGCAGGTCAGCCGCTGCAGCTGTTCGGCGCTGACCTGCAGCGCACCGCGCTCGCCGCGCAGGACCAGTGTGCCAAGGCGAATGCCGTAGTCCTCATCGGTGCGCGGCGCCGAACCGTACAGCGGGTCGTCGCACGGGAACGGCAGCGCGACGTGCGAAAGCGAATAGACGTCCGCGGGAAACGCGAGGCCGAGCGCGCGCTCGACCGCCTCGCCCGCACCCGGCTCGTAGCGCCGTTCGCCGACATCGAGCGTATCGGCGCGCAGGTTGCCGACGACGTCGAGCCGGTACGCGCGCGGCGGCGTGCCGTGCAGCGCATCGAGCTGGCCGGCGGCCACCGATCGGAACATCGGTGCGAGCAGGTTCGCGCGGTTGATGTCGAACAGCACGAGCTCGCTGCCGTTGGAAGGCAGCTTGTCGAACAGCGCGTGCACGACGTCCGCACTGCTGACCGTGCTGTCGAGCACCGACTGGAACGCGAGCAGCGGCGGCAGGCGCGCGAGGCGACCGCTCGCCGAGAGGCCGGCGATGCGCGCGCGCAGCGTCGCCGTGAGCAGGTACGACTGCAGCGCACCGTTGGTCGGGAACGAGTTGTACTTGTACGGATTGAACTCGGGCAGGATGTCGATCCAGCGCGACTTCTCGAAGTACGCGAAGCCGCCGAACAGCGGCAGCCAGCGCGACAGCGAGGCGAACGGGCGCAGCCCGATCATCGGCGACACCAGCACGATCCGCTGCGGCGCCGGCAGGCCCGCGTCGCCGAGCGCATCGAGCGCATAGTCGAGCGCGAGCGCGCCGCCGTTCGAGTAGCCGACCAGGTGGATCGGCTTGCCTGCGCCGACGCGTGCACGCAGTTCGCGCATCGCGATGCGCACGACCGCGCGCCAGTCCTGCCAGTGCACGTCGAGCAGGCCGGCCGGCACCGTGCCGTGCCCCGGCAGGCGCGGCGCGATCACCGCGAAGCCGGCGCGCTCGTAGGTCGCCGCAAGCGTGCGCACGCTGTACGGCGAATCGGTCAGGCCATGCAGCAGCAGCACGCCGCCGCGCGGTTCGGCCGGGGTCGATTCGAACGAACGATTCCAGTCGCGTTCGCCCGCGCGCGCACCGAGGCGACTGCCGCTCTCGTAGCGGTACTCGCCGGGCACCGCGGCGGCGGCGAGCTGCGAATGCAGTTCGTCGAACACCTGCTGTTCGCGCGCGAGGTAGTCCGCCCACGTGAAACGCTCGTCGATTGCGTCCGCGCGCAGCTCGTGCGCGAGCGCGATGCGATGCCACGGCATGAGGTCGGGCTTGCCGCGTGCATCGAACGCACGCACGAGCAGCACGCAGAGTCCGGCGAGCACCGCAAGCAGGAAAATCCAGGCGACGTAGCGGAAAACGCGCCGGAGCGAAGGCAGGACCATGCGGTGATCGTAGCGGAACCCCGGAGTAACCCGCGATGTCCGCGCAGGCGTGGGCGCCCTTCGGCGCCGACCGACCCTGCGAGGTCGCCCGCGCGGTGACGGACACAACATTCGATCGATCGTCGCCGTAGCGTCTCATCCCGTGAGTTACGCCCCTGGTCCAATACAGCGGTGCCGCGGTGCGGCACCCCTCCACGCCACGGGGCGCGGAAGGGATCGTTGATCATGATGGGAGAAGTGAAATGCAGAACCTCGTATCGATGGTGGTGTCGGATGACCAGTTCGCTGCAGTGGATGCGGCACTGGCCTCACTGGAGGCGAACCTCAGCGGGATGGTGTCGTTGAGCCCGGAGCAGCGCCGTTCGGTGCCGCGCATGGGTGGCAAGTCGGAGGCGTTCTGCCGACAGACGCTGTCCCTGCTCGGCCAGAACCCGCAGGTGGTGAACCCGAACCTGGGCCTGCCCGAAGCGGCCAGTGACCTCGCCCTGCTGGATGCCCTGCGTCCGCGCCTGCAGCGCCTCGAGCGCCTGCATGCACGCGGCTCGGATACCCAGATGGCGCTCGGCTCCGATGTCATGGCCACCGCGTTGCACGGCTACAAGCTGCTCAAGGTCTCCGGCAACAGCCAGAGCCTGGACGGCCTGCGGGCGTCGCTCGCGACACGCTTCACCAAGCGATCGCGAAGCCAGGAGCCGAAAGCCGCGTAGCGTAGGCACTACCGGTGTTGCCTTCGAAGCCGCAGCGATGCGGCTTTCTTTTTGTCCGCGATCCGGCGCCCCCGACCGCCTCCCGCCGCCGCCCGGTCCTGCGAGCTGCGCCTCCGAGGAGCAACGCTGGTCGTCCGGGGACCAGCGCTGCTCCCCGGTGGAGCAGTACCGGTCCTCGGAGGAGCGGCGCTGATCCTCGCAGGAGCAGAACCGCTCCTCGGTGGAGCGATGCTGCTCCTCGGGTAGAGGAGTACTGCTCCTCGGAGGAGCGATATCGCTCCACGCAGGAGCAGAGTTGCTCCTCTGAGGAGGAGTGCTGGTCCTCGTAGGAGCCGTGCTGGTCCTCCGAGGAGGAGGTGTGCTCCTTGGGTGGAGCAGTGCTGATCCTCGGAGGAGGAGCGCTGGTCCGCGGAGGACGAGGTGGCGCTCGGAAATGAACCTGGCCCCTTTCCTCTACGAGCCGCGCAGTCGCAACACCATGGACTTGTCCGGCTTTGACGGCGGCGGATTCGCACGCATGCGCTGCAGTTCCTCCGCCGTCGCACGCGGCGCGAGTCCCCAGCCGCAACCGCCGAGCAGCACGATCGTCATCGACGCCGCGCACGTGATCTGGCTGCCCCATGGCGTGCGCCAGGTGTGCTTGACCGTCGTGCGCCGGATGAATTCGTGGGTTAGGTCCTCGTCGCGCGGAACGAACGCCTGTTCGAAGCGCGTCTGCGCATAAGGAACGGCGGAGTCGTGCCGGAACATCCGTGCGCCGTCCTTCGGCGCGACGAGGGCGCTGCCGTCGGGCAACAGCGCGCGGCCGTCGCGTTCGACCAGCAACGGCGGCGATGCGGCCGCCGCGGCAGGCGCGTCGACGACGTCCGTGCGCGGCCGCCGCGGTCGCTCGGCGCCGGGCGCGGTCCGCGCCGTGGTCCGCGTGATCGCAGATGCCGGCATTCGCGATGAAGGCTGCATCTCCGGCGGCGGCTCAGGCAGCAGGTCCTCGAGTCGAACCACGATCGGCGCCGATGCGGGCGCCCTGCGCTCGTGCGCCACGCGTCCGCGCATGAGCGCATCGAAGCCGGACAGTTCGAGCAGGGTCGCGACGACCGCCGCGAGCACCGCGACGACGAGGCGCCGCCGCCCCGGTCGCGGCGTCTCCCAATTCAGGCTGCGCTGCCACGGCCGGCGCTCCGCCGCGAACGCGACGCCCGCAAATGCTTCGCCGGGCGCATGCCCGCGACTATCCGTTGCCGACCCCGCGCTGCCACGCATGCCCGCCTCCGCCGCTGCCGCGCGCATTCTCTTCGCCGGCGCGTAATGCGGATGTAAAGGGCGGAATAGGAGTCAGGTTGATTGATCCCGCAAGAACATAGACGGCGCCGGCGATTGCAAAAACCATTGCATTCCAGACGGAAACAAAGGGACAGAGCAGTTATTGGTCGAACCGTGTGGGCGCCAAGCCAGTCAACTCCGCGGCACCAACAGCGGCACCGCCCCGCTGACGGAGCGTCGCCGGTTGATCTGCGTGAGGACGAGGATCATGCGGGGCGAGTCGAAGTTGACGTACACGCCGCCGATCTCCTTGAAGTCCGGCATGGGACGCGTCTTCGCGGTGCCGTCGGCACTGATTTCGTAGAGGCCGTCGATACCGGCGGCCCACAAGGCATCGCCTTGTGTCGACAGGCCGAAGAACGCGACCGTGGACCACGGCTCGCCGGCCTCCGTCTTCGGCCCTTCCATCGGCCTGGAGTACAGGCGCCGCACGTTGGTGCCGCAGACCTCAACGATGCGACCGTGCGCAATCATGTGCACGAGACCGACAGCCGCCGCGATGCACTGGCTGTTCCAGGGCTCGGTGACGATGCCGTTGATCGGGTCGCAACCGGCATCGAGCAGACCGCCGCAGATTTCGACGGATCCTTTGCTCTCGATCGTCGAGACGCTGCCGGTGCGCCGATCGATGCGCCGCAAGCCACCACCCCACTCGCCGGCATTGAAGCCGACGAAGACGCCAGCCGGGGTGTCGCGCACGGCGGCCACCGGTTTCACGTCAAGCGATTCGGACAGTCGCACGGCGCGATGGTCGGCATGGTCGAAGTCGATCAGCCGGCGAGTCGTCAGCAGGGAAATTCCCGGGCTGTCGCACATCAGCGCGAGCACGCGTTCCTTACGGAGCGACAACGTCGCGTCGATGGACCATTTGCCGTGGTCTCTCGTGCGCAAAGACCCCTTCGTGCATCCATCACGTTGGCAAGTGAACGCGAACAGCGTGTGCTGATGGATGCAGATGTCGTGCACCGGTTCCGCAAGCGCCGTTTCCTCCACGCGCTTGTCGCTGCCTTCGGTGATGCTGGAGAGCTCGCCGGCATCGGTCAGGAGCCACAGTCGCCCTTCGACGAACACCGCGCGCGCGATAAATGCCTGCTGGCCGTCCCGATGGGGCTCGATGGAGAGGGCGGCAACGGGCAGCAGAAGCCCGAGCATCAGCGAGGCGAATGGACCCGGCGTTTTCATCGTCCCCTTCAGCGCAACCCCGACCCGACGTGAATGGTAACGCCGGGCGGCAGCATGGCGCTGCGCATCACGCGCGACGCACGATTCGCGCAACCGAGAACACGACCCCCACGCAGACCCACACCAACGCCGCATTCACGACGAGATGCCCCTGCTTGCCGGTGTCGGCGAGGCCATCGCCGAGGATCGTCACGGCGAGCGTGCCAAGCATCGTGACCGCGACGAGCGCGGCGAGGTCGAGCGCGCGCGCGCCGCGGCGCGGGCCGGGGCGACGCAGCAACACGACCAAAGCAAGCAACGGCGCCGCGAGCAACACGAGTTGCAACCACGGCCACGCATGCAGCAGGCGACCGATGCTCGGCAGCGCGGGGATCGTGGCGAAGTCGCGGCCTTCGATCTGGCCCAGGTTCTTGGCGATCCACGGATCGAGCGCGAGTACACCGTGGCCAGCGAGGCGGAGCGCGATGCGCGGGTGCGTGGCGAGCGTGCGCAGCTCCGCGCCGCGGCGGAAGCCGTCGAGGCCGCGGCAGACGCGTTCGGGCAGGTCCGGCAGTTCCCATGCGTGCAGGCCGACGTATTTCGCGCAGTCGGGATCCACGTGCAGTTCCTCGAGCAACGCGCGCTTGTCCTCGGCGAACGGCAGCAGCGCGGTGAACAATACGTCGGCGCGGTTGTACTGGTCGATCGCGTCCATCAGCGGGCCTTCGCGCTGCAGCTGCACGACCTGCAGCGACAGCCCGGCGAAGGCGCCGCCGGCGAGCGCGAGTGCGCGCCAGCTCGTGCGGCTCGAACGGGCGCGGTCGAGCAGAAACACCACGGCGGCAAGCCCGAGCGGCAGCACCAGATGCTGGATCTTGCTCGCCGCGAGCGCGAACGCGACGAGCGCGAGGATCGCGAGCCGGCGCCGGCTGCGCGCCTCGTCGCGCCACAGCAGCGCGAGCGCGATGGTCGCGTACGCGGCCAGCAGCGCAGTCCATTCCGCATAGAACGTATTCATGTACAGCGTGTTGCCGGGATCGGCGAACACCAGCGGCACGAGCGCCGCATTCGCGAGCGCCGCGCGCATGTCGCCGCGACGCAACCACGCGCGCGACAACCCGATCGACAGCGCGAGCAGCGCGAGCCAGCGCAAAGCGCCGACCCAGCGCACGTCGTGCACCTCGCCAAGGCCGAGTGCTTCTTCCGCATGCCAGACCGCGGCGGTCGCGGCGGTGAAGGCGAGTTCGCTCGACCAGTAGCAGAACGGCGTCTCGACCGGCAGGAAGCGGTAGTCGGAGAACGGCGACTGCGGGCTGTTGGTCTGCGGCGGGATCGCGAGCGGACGGTCCGGATGGAAGCCGAAGCAGGTCGTGTAGCGCGTCTGGTCGTAGCTGTTCGCGTACGCGTGCAGCGGATCGTGCGACCACAGCACGAACGCGCGCAGCGTGCCGGCGAGCCAGAGCAGGACGAGCAGCGCGATGACGCCGCGCGAAACGATTCGCTCGTTCTCCACCCGCCCTCCCGGCCGATCGTGCGGCCCTGCCGATCCAGCCGGACAGTCTAGGGGGCCTGTGTGACACGGCTCAATGCGGCGGCTGGCGGGACCGGATCCACTCGCGGCGGGGGCATTTCGGGCCCGTTCAGCCGAAAACGCCGCTGGAGGCCCGTTTTGCGGACTGGTTCACGAAACCGGGGTCGACGGGGTCGCAGGGGGGACGCGACGCACCACCGGGCGCACCCCCCGGGACCCGGTGCTAGGATGCTTTCCACTCGGGGAATCCTCCCCGGAGGGAGCTGTCATGAGAACGCGTCTTGGCCATTACGACATCGTCGCCGAACTGGGCCGCGGCGGCATGGGTGTGGTCTACAAGGGCTACGAAGCCTCGTTGAACCGTTACGTCGCGATCAAGGTGCTGGCGGATTCGCTCGCCCACGACGAAGCGGTGAAAGAGCGCTTCCTGCGCGAGGCGCGCAGCATGGCGGCGCTCAACGATCCGCACATCATCCAGATCTACTTCATCGGCGAAGACGAGGGACAGACCTACTTCGTGATGGAGTTCGTCGAGGGCGAGTCGCTCGGCTCGATGCTCAAGCGCGACCACAAGCTCACCGTCGAGCAGTCGGCGAAGGTGATCCAGCAGACCGCGCTCGGCCTTGCCACCGCGCACGACCGCGGCGTCGTGCATCGCGACATCAAGCCCGGCAACCTGATGATCTCGAGCCGCGGCGCGATCAAGATCGCGGACTTCGGCATCGCGCTGTCGAACCAGGACCTGTCGAAGAAGCTCACCACCACCGGCGAATTCGTCGGCACCCCGGGCTATCTCTCGCCGGAAGTCTGCCTCGGCAAGCAGGTCGACCAGCGCTCGGACATCTTCTCGCTCGGCATCGTGCTGTTCGAGATGCTGACCGGCAAGATGCCGTTCAACGACGAGTCGCCGCTCGGCCTCATGCTCGAAGTGGTGAAGGCGCAGATCCCGGACGTGCGCGAACTCAACAAGGACGTCGATCCGCAGATCGCGCACATCCTCGCCAGGATGATCGCGAAGGAGCCGGCCGAGCGCTACCAGAACTGCCACGACCTGGTGGCCGACCTCAACACGCACCCGCTCGTCGCGAAGGGCGGACCGATCACGGTGCAGACGAAGATGTCGACCGCCGCCGCCACCCTGATCGGACAGAAGACGCCGGTAGCGGGTCAGGCCTCGCTGCCGAAAACCCCGCAGACACCGATGAGCAACATCGCCGCCCAGGCGAACACGCGCATCACCGCGGGCAACCATCCGGCACCGCCGCCGGGTGCCGGCGCCGCCGCGCATCAGGCCGTGCTTGATCGCCCGACGTCGATCGGCGGGCAGAAGCGCAGCTCCGCCTTGCCGTGGGCGATCGCCGCCGCGCTGCTGGTCGGCGTCGCCGCCGGTAGTTGGGCGATGCGCGACCGTCTCGGGTTCGGCACGTCCGCGCCGACCACGACGACGACGGTTGCGCCGTCGACTCCGCCGGCCACCAGCGTCGCGACGACCACGCCGGCGCTGACGCCGCCGACTCCGCCTGCGCAGCCGAACGCCGTCGCGACCACGCCGGCAGCCACGCCGGCAGCGACCAGTGTCGCGTCGACGACGTCCGCGAGTGCGACCAGCGGCGATGCGGTCGCGACCGCGACGAACGATCCTGCCGCCCCGGCCGCGCGCGCGTCGCAGGCCGGCATGGAAGCGCTGAAGGACCTGCCCGCCGCGAAGGCTGCCGCCGACGCCGCCGCCGATGCTCCGGCAGCGCGTGTCGCGATGGTGACCCCGGTCGAGAAGCCGGCCGTGCCGGCGCGCCCGCGCGTGCCGACCATCGCGGTCGTCGCGTCGGGTGACGACGTGATCTCCTCGCCCGCCGGCGACAGTCTGGTCAGCCAGTTGCAGAACCGTGGCTTCCGCGTCATCGAAGGCCACAACACCAGCGCGCGCGCGTACGCCGGCAAAGCCGACGCGGTCGTCGTCATCCATGCGCGCCCGGTCGGCACGCAGCAGATGAACTACTACGGCCAGAGCTCGACCCTGTACACGGTGCAGTTCGGCGTGAAGGCGTACCGCGTCAGCGACGGCAGCGTGCTGTGGAGCGGCAGCGGCGATCAGGTGAACTTCACCAGCCTCAACGCCGCCGAGAAGGCGCGCGAGGCCATCGAGCCGCTGCTCGACAACGTCGACAACCGCCTCGCCGAGTTCCGCTCGCGCGGCGGCCGCGGCTGAGGCAAAGCGCTTCAGGGGAGGGACCTGGGCGGGCTGCACTTCGGTGCAGCCCGCGCCGGTTTTCGGGGCGCTGCCGTCGTGCCCGCCATACGCATACGCGTCCACGCCATGCCCGCCATCGACGACATCAGCCAGCTGCTCACGCGCGCCCGCTCGGGCGACCAGGGTGCGTGGAACCGTCTCGTCGACCTCGTCTACCCGGAACTCAAGCGACTCGCGCGCGGCGCCCGCGCCCACCCGCGCGACCACACGCTCGGCACCACCGCGCTCGTACACGAATGCTACCTGCGGCTCGCGCGCGCGGCCGGGTTGCCGCGCGACCACGACCACCTGCTCGCGCTGTCGGTGCGCATCATGCGCCAGGTGCTCGTCGACCATGCGCGCGAACGCCTCGCGCAGAAGCGCGGCAGTGGCGAGGCGGCGCTGCCGATCGACGACGTCGATCCCGGCGACGAGCAACCGTTCGAACAACTGGTCGAGATCGACGACGCGCTGCGCCGACTCGCCACGAATGAACCGCGCCAGGCGCAGGTGTTCGAGTGCCGCTACTTCGGCGGCCTCAACGACGACGAGACCGCGCTCGCACTCGGCGTCTCGGCGCGCACGGTGCACCGCGACTGGGACCAGGCGCGTGCATGGCTTGCAGGCACGCTCGGCCCGGCCTGATCGTCGCGTCGCGCTTCGCGCCTCGGTCGCGCGCAGGGTGCGCCCCTACGGAAAATGCACGTGCGCGCGCACGTCCCGCGCGGCGCTGCAGGAGCCAACCTTGCGGGTGACGGGCGCTCGGCCAGGCTGATCGCCCTTGTGGGAGCGGCGGAAGCCGCGATGCTTGGCGATCGACGGCGAGGGCATCGCGGCTTCCGCCGCTCCCACAAGGGCGGTTGCTCCCATTCACGGCAACGCCGCGCGCGCGGCGATCAACGGCGCCAGCGACGGATGCTGCTCGTCGACCTGCGCGCGCATCGCGGCGATCACCGCGTCGAGCTGGCCGATTCCTTGTGCGATATCGCCCTGCGCGATCAGCAGGCGCGCACGCACGCCGCGCAGGCCGAGCCGGCGCAGGTCGTTCTCGCCGAGTTCGGCGGCGGCGGCGTCGCCTGCGTCGAGCGCGGTGCGCGCTTCGTCGTAGCGTCCGAGCTCGCGCAACGCATCGGCCTGCGCGCGACGCGCGCTCGCCATCATGTAGCGCGGGGTGTCGGGCGTCGCGGCGATGATGGCAATGCTGCGGTCGAATGACACGAGCGCATCGGCGGGCCGGCCCTGGCGCATGCGGATCGCGCCGAGGTTGACCAGCGACGGGATCAGTTGCGCGGAGCGCGCGCCCTGCACGCGCTCGCGTCGCCCGAGCAGGTCGCTGAACAATTCCGCCGCTTCGTCGTAGTGCTTGGCATACACGAGTTGCATGCCGAGTTCGTTCTGCATGAACAGCGCATCGAGCGTATCGGCGCCGTAGCGCGCGGCCTGTGCGTGGTGCGCCGCGCGCAGGGTCGCGAGCGCGTCGTCGGCATGGCCTTCCGCCTGCTCGACGAACGCGAGCGTCACCTTCGCCTTCAGCGTCGCCGGGTTGTCGGCGCCGCGCGTCGCCGACAGCGCCGCGACCGCGCGGCGCGCTTCGGCGGCGGCGCGCAAGGGTGCGCCGATCAGGCGCGCGTCGTCCGCGATCAGGTAGTCGGCCTCGCCGCTGATCGCGTTCGGCTGGCCGAGCGCGGCGTCCGCACGCACGCGCAGCGCGGCGAGGTCGGCGGCTTCGGACATGTCGGGATTGCGGCGCTCGGCGTTCTCGAGCAGCCGCAACGTGTATTCAAGCGTGTCGCGGTGGTCGCGCCCCAGCGTTCGCTCGGCGTCGGCGACGACGCCCTTGAGCACCTCTTCCGCATCCTCGAAATGGTTCGTCGTGGTCAGGATCATGCCGCGCTCGGCGCGCGCACGCAGGCCCTCGACGCTGTCGCGCCGCACGCCCTGCAGTCCGATCGCGCGATCGAGCAGGCCGAGCGCGACGTCGAAGTCGCCGAACTGGTAGCGCAGGTCCGCGAACGTGGTCAGCACGCGCGCGGCGATCGCCGGCTGCTGCGCAAATCGCTGATCCACATGGCCTTCGGCGATGCGCAAGGCTTCGCGCACGCTCATGTCCGGCGCATCGGGTGCGCGGTTGGAAGGATTGGCGGCGTCGAACAGGTCGTCGTTGAGGAACTCGAGCACCGATGTCGCCGCGTGCGCCTGGTAGGTCGCGTTGTCGCGTTCCGCGCGCAGCTTCCAGGTGAAGAACGCGGTACCACCGACGAGCAGCGCCAGCGCGAGTGCGGGGAGCGCGACACCGAGCGGGTGGCGCTGCAGGTAGCGCGTGGCGATGTACGCCGGCCGGCGCGGCAACGCACGCACCGGGCGGCGCTCGAGGAACGCACGCACGTCGTCGGCGAGCGCATCCGCGGTCGCGTAGCGTGCGGCCGGGTCGACGGCCGTCGCCTTGCGCACGATCGCCGCGAGGTCGCTCGGCAGGTTCTCCGGCAGAGCCATCGGCGCGGCGGGGTCGGCAGATGCCTGCGTCGGCTGCGCGGCGAGCGTCGCCTGCTGCTCCTCGTCGTCGCACGCGAGCGAGGCGAGCAGGCGCCCGAGCTGGTAGACGTCGCCGGCGACGGTGACGGCTTCGCCGCGCACCTGTTCGGGACTCGCGAAACCCGGCGTGAATGCGCCGCTCGCGAGGCCGTCGTCCTGGCCGAGCAGTTGCGCGATGCCGAAATCGAGCAGGCGCGCGCCGCCGCCGCGTTCGACCAGCACGTTCGACGGCTTGATGTCGCGATGGATGAGGCCGCGCGCGTGCGCGTGCGCGACCGCGGCGCACACCTGCAGGAACAGCGCGAGGCGTTCGCGCAACGGCAGCGACTCGCGTACGCAGTGGCGGTCGAGGCGTTCGCCGTCGACGAAGTCCATCGCGAGCCACGGGCGTCCATCCTCGCTGCGTCCGCCGTCGATGAGGCGCGCGATGTGCGGATGGCGCAGGTCGGCGAGCGCCTGCCGCTCGCGCCGGAACAGTTCGGCGCCGGCATCGTCGGCCTGCGCGTGCTGCATCCACTTCAGCGCGACCTGCTGCTCGTATTCGCCGTCGGCGCGTTCGGCGAGGTAGACGATCGCCATGCCGCCGCGACCGAGTTCGCGCACGACCCGGTATGGGCCGATCGCCGCGCCGCGCGCGAGTTCGTTCGCGCGTTCGCGCTGGCGCAGCAGCGACGCCGCCACGCCTCCCTGCAGCGCACCCCCGGTGCGCAGCGCTTCCGGATCGATCGGCATTGTCGGACTCCCCAGTCGTCGCCGACGAGTGTAGCGCCGGGCGATGGCAAAACCCGCCCCGTTCTTCCGTGCTGACAGATCGAGGGCGATGCAACCGCCCGACCGACCCGGAGCCGAATGACCATGCCAACCGTTCCCGCCACACTCGCGACCCTGGCCTTGGCGACCGTCGCCTGCGCATGCGCCCAGGCTGCCGAACCCGCGACCGATTTCAGCGCGTTGATCGTCAAGGGCAGCATCGGCCTGCCGGGGGAGCTCGGCGCGACCTCGATCAGCGCGCTCGCCGCCGGCGACTTCGACTGCGACGGCAACGCCGACATCGCGATCGGCGACGCGGACAGCACGGTCGGCACGCATGCGGGCGCAGGTTCGGTGACGATTGCGTTCGGCGACCGGCTGCTGCCGATCCGCGTGACCGGCCAGCGTTTCAACCAGAGCAGCAGCGGCGTGCAGGGTGGCGCCGAAACCGGCGACGAATTCGGCGCCGCGCTCGCCGTCGCGGATGTCGACAACGACGGCTGCGACGACCTCGCCGTCGGCATTCCGGGCGAGGACACCGGGTCGCCGACGATCAACGACGCCGGCGGCGTCGGCGTGTTCCGCGGCAGCGCCACCGGCGTGCGCTTCGACGACGACGTGTTCCTGCCGCGCGCGAGCGAAGCGGCGCCGAACGGCCCGTCGGACCAGCACCGCAAGGGCACCAGCCTCGCGATGCTCGATCGGTTCACCTCGGCGAGCAGCCTGCCGATGCTCGCGATCGGCACGCCCGGCCACAGTCCGTTCCCGAACATCTCGGCCGGCGGCGCATCGATCCGCCGCAGCAACACCGACCCCGGCGATTTCATCGGCCTCGTCACGTTCGTCGATCGCGGCGGCGCCGGCTTCGGCAACGTCACGACCGACGACCTAGGCAACGTCATGGCGAGCGGCGACTTCGACCACGACGGCCACGCCGATCTCGCGCTGTACGGCCGCCACAAGGACGGCGGCCAGCACGACGAAGGCTACGTGCTGATCGCCTACGGCGCCGACACGCTCGCCGGCGTGACCTACGAGCGCATCGACCAGGATTCGCCCGGCGTGCCGGGTGCGGCCGAATCGGCCGACGAATTCGGCTCGGCGCTCGCGAGCGGCGACTTCGACGGTGACGGCTTCGACGACCTCGCGGTCGGCGCTCTCAGCGAGGATATCGACGGCGTGTTCAACGCCGGCTCGGTCACGATCCTGTTCGGCTCCGGCGCGGGCCTGCTGCTCAATGCCTTGAGCAGCGTCGCCTACGATCAGCGCGATTTCCCGGATCTCGCGATGGAAGCCGGCGACGAATTCGGCGGTGCGCTCGCGAGCGGCGACTTCAACCGCGACGGCTTCGACGACCTGCTGATCGGCGACCAGGGCGAAGACATCGGCAGCACCCTCAACGCCGGCATCGTGTTGCACGTGCCGGGCAGCGCAGGCGGCTTGGTGCCATCGGCCGCGCGCGGCTTCAGTCTGGCGACCGCCGGCATGCCCGAATCGCCCGCGGCGGCAGATCGTTTCGGCGCGCAACTGGCGGTCGGCGACTTCAACGACGACAACCTCGACGATTTCGTCGTCGGCCTGCCCGGCCGCAAGGATGGCGGCGGTACGGTCAAGGGTGCGATCGCGCTCGTCTATTCGGTCAGCGACACGACGACGACGATCGCCTCGGTCGATCCGCCGGTCGGTGCGGTCGAATCCAGCGTGATCGTGCACGTCAGCAATCGCCGCACGCCGGTCGTCGGCCTGCCGCTCGGCCGCGGCACCGTCACGGTGACGTCGTCGCAGGGAGAAAGCTGCAGCACGACGATTGCTTCGAACGGCCTCGGCCACTGCACGCTCGCGGTGCACGGCGCCGGCAGCGTGACCATCAACGCGCACTACTCCGCGCAGATCGGTTTCCGCGCGAGCGACGCGGCGCCGTTCGCGTACACCGTGCAGGACGACGACACGATTTTCCGCAACGGCTTCGATGCCGCGAACTGACCGGAGAGACCATGAACCTGTCGACACCACGGCGCGGCCTGCGCCACCTCCTGCGCACGAGTCCGTGCCTTGCGATGCTGTTCGCCGGCGGCGTGGCCATTGCGCAGACCTGCGTCGCGCCGCCATCCGGGCGCGTGTACTGGCTTGCCGCCGACGGCGACCTCGACGATCGCGCGCGGTTCTACAATGGCTTTGCCGGCGGAGACGTTCCGTTCGTGCCGGGCAAAGTTGGCGAAGCGGTCAATTTCGACAGCGACCAGGACGTTGTCGCGACCGACGTCACGACGGACGAACAGAGGGCGCTCGAAAACACGTTCACGTGGGAGTTGTGGGCGCGCCCGACCGACACGACGCCCGATTGTGCCGAGGGTGCGGAAGGAAATTGCTCGGGCGTGGCGCAACGCTACGCGATCTTTCCGCAGCATGGCGATTTCAGCGACGACGCGGGCCTCGGTCTCGTCATCGGGACCAACGCGATCTGCGTGAGCGAACACGCGAGCTCGCATGTGCCTTGCCTGCTGCGGTACGACACCCTGATCAGCGATTGGACCCACATCGCCGTCGTGGTCGAAGATCGCAGGCCGCGCCTGTACGTGAACGGCGTGCTCGTGCGCACCGGCGTGCAGAGCGCACGCACACACGTCTTTGCGTCATGGGACACGATCGGCAGCGGTCGCGGCCTTGGCCACTTTCGTGGCGATCTCGACGAGGTCTCGCTGTACGACCGCGTGCTCACCGACGCCGAGATCCAGGGCATCTTCGCCGCGGGCAGCAACGGCAAATGCAAGCCGGCGTGCGAGATCGAAAGCCACTTCGATGCGTTCGAACACGCGCAGGTGACCGCGACGAGCGGGATCCTGTCGAACATTCCCGACGGCCTGTTCGGCGCGTCCAACGCGTTGCCCGAGGTCGACTCACTGCTGTTCCAGGACAACATGCCGGACGGTTTCAGTCATTCGATCGAATGGCACACCGCTGCACCGGTCGAACTCGATCATTTCTCGCTGTCCGGGTTCGCCGGCCAGCCGTCGACGTTCCAGCGCGCGTTCCGCGACTTCAAGCTGTTCGCGCGCGACACGGGCACAGGCCAGTTCGTGCCGGTCTATGACAGCCCGGTGCGCACGCCCTATCCCGTCATCGGCGGCGACTATCGCCTGCATCGATGCGCGAAGGTGCGCCCGCGCGTCGCACAGGATTTCCGCGCCCAGTTCATCCAGCACGGCGAGGGGCCGTTCTTCGGGCCGCGCGTGATGGAACTCGACGGCTTCGCGCCGGACCTGATCTTCGCCGACGCGTTCGAGTCGCCCGCGCCATGAGCCCGCCTCGTCTCTTGCTGGGGAAACCGATGAACGCATCGCTCGCATGCGCACTGCTTGCAACCTCGCTGTGCTGCGCCACCGGCGCGAGCGCCGCGCAACCACCGGCCGTGCTGACGACGTTCGGCGACGGCGACATCGCGGCCGTGCTCGCCCATCCGGATGCCGGACTGCCGGCGCCGGCGCAGACGGTCGGCAGCGGTTTCGGCAGCGCGGTGGATCCGCACGGCCTCGACTTCGTGCGCGTCGACGAAGTGCTCGTCGCGGATTTCACGCTGCCGCAGCTCGCGCGCCTGCGCGTCGGCGACGCCAGCGTGCGCGGCGTGATCACGCTCTCGACGCGCACGAACGCGAACGGCACGCTCGCGGTGTCACCGAACGGGAACTATGCGCTCAGCTTCGGTGAAAGCAGCGGCGGCGTCGCCGAGTCGGCGGTGGTGAGCGGATTCGGCAGCGGTGCGATCCGCGTGCAGGCCGGAGCGCCGAACCTGCGCGTACGCCGCTTCGTCACCGCGGCGATCGACTTCGATCGGTCTGGGCGAGCCTATGTCTGCCATACCACCGGCGTCGCCGCGCTCGATCCGCCCTACGCCGCTACGCTGTTCGACGTCGCCTTGCCGACGACGACCTCGACGTCCGTGTGCCGGCTGAGTCGCGACGGCCAGCACCTGTTCGTCACGCGCGCGAGCGCCGGCATCGGCATCGCGACCGCTCCGTTCTCGGCTGCAACGATACCGACCGTGATCGCCGCACCCGCCGGTGTCGGCGCGCTCGGTGCGATCGGCGTTTCGCCGGACGGCAACGCGGTGCTGGTCGCGCAGACGAACCCGGCCAACGCAGGTGCAACCCGTGCGCGGCTGTTCCTGCTGCGCGCGCCCTATACCCCTGCGGCGACGATGCAGGAGCTGGTCTTGCCGGCGGCCGTCAGTGGCAGCACCTGCACGCCGGCCAGCGGCGGCACGTCGCAGTGCCCGGGTTTCGAGGACATCAGCGTGAGTCCGGACGGTCGCCTCGCGATCGTCACCGGCAACAGTTCGGTGCAGGACACGGGTTTCAGCGGCCGCGCTCCCCTGCTCGTGATCACCGATCCGTTCGAGGACGCCACGCGCGCGATGCATGCGGTAACGATCGGTACCGCGGCCAGCGCGAACGAGGGGCGCGGCACCGGCAGCGTGCGCATCGAACCGGCGGACCTGCGCATCTTCGCGGACGGCTTCGAGCACTGACGCGCCGGGGCGAGCCGCGCCTGCAGTCTTGCTTCATTCCGCCGCGGCGACGCGCAGGTAGATCGTCCACAGCGCGATGTCGTTGGCCTTCTCCGCCGTGCCGCCAGCGGCGGCCATCTGGCTGTCCTGCAGCGCGAGCCCGGCGTCACTCCACGCCGCGCCCTGGCTGAAATCGGTCAGCGCACGCGAGAACACGTTCACCGGCGACTCGCGTTCGAGTTGCGCCGCGCCCGTGAAGTCGACGCCGGCCTGGGCAATCAGCACGCGGCAGGCACCGCTGCGGCAATCGATGGAGATCAGCGACGGGTGGCTGTTGTCCATGTGCAGGTTCGCGAGCCAGTTGGCGAAGACGTCGTGCACGATCGCCTGCGTGGCCTTCGCGCCATCGCCGCCTTCGTCATGCGCTTCGTAGGCCTGCTGTGCGGCGACCGCACGCGCGTCCTGCGCGTCGTTGCCGTGCGGATCGTCGAGGGCTTCGATGCGCTGCGCGAACAGGTCGGCTGCACGCTCGTCGTGCGGATCGGGCTTTGTCGCCGGTGACTGCGCACCATGCGCATCCTCGCCGGGCCGCGATCCGGCATCGGCTGCGCCGGCAGGCGCGTCTGCCGACGGCGACATGCCCGCGATCTCTTCGGCCGTGGCCGGTTGTGCAGGCGCCGCATCGCGGGGCGCCGCATCGTCGGGCGCGACAGCCGGTGCGGGATCGACGGGTGTTTCATCCGCGCCGTCCTTCGCTGCATCGACTTGGGCCGGCGTCGCCATCGAGGGCGGGCGCGGGGCAGCGGCTACGGGTGCGGGCGGGGGCAATGCCGGCGCAGGCTCGGGCATCGCCGTTGCCGGCACTGCGGGGGGCGCCGACCGTGCCGGCGACGGCGACGGCAGCTGCACGAGCGGCGCGCGCGTCCCGGATGCCGGCTCGCGCGGAAGCAGGAACCAGGCCGCACAGGCGAGCAGCGCGAAAACGGCGGCGGATACGAGCAGGGTCTGGCGCTGCATGCGGGTCTCGGCGTGCGACGACGGTGGATTGTCGCCCACGCGGCGCGCGCCTGCACGCCTCGTGTGCACGCCGGCGCGTCCGGGACTACGATGGCTGCGCCATCGCCTGGCGCAACCTTGGGGATCGACCATGAAGACGACGTTTTTCGCCGCAGTCACGTTCGCGTTCGCAATCGCGGGTCCGGCCGGCGCGGAAGAGCCCGCGCAGCCGAAGATGAGCAAGGAACAGCAGGAAATGATGGCCGCGTACGAGCGCATGGGCGCGGTACGCGCCGAGCAGCACCAGCTCGAATACTTCGTCGGCGACTGGAGCACGAAGAGCACGATGTGGATGGACCCGAAGGCGCCGCCGCAGGTCAGCGAAGGCAAGTCGCACAGCGAGGCGATCTTCGGCGGCCGCTACATCGAGACGAAGTTCGAAGGCAACATGATGGGCGAATCGTTCAGCGGCCGCGGCACGATGGGTTACGACAATCTCGGTGGCCGCTTCTTCATCACCTGGATCGACAGCATGTCGACGGGGTTCTGGCTCTCGTACGGCAGCTACGACAAGGCGAGCAACAGCTACACCTATCGCGGCTCGATGCCGGATCCGATGGCACCGAAGACGAACGTCGCCGTGCGCGTGGTCGTGCGCATCATCGACCCGAGCCATTACACGTTCGAGTGGAACGAGACGCACAAGGGCAAGGAAGCGAAGACCATGCAGATCGAGTACACCAAGCTTTGACCGGCACGGAAGGATAGCGAGCAGTGCGGCCAAGCCCCGCCTTTGCGCGCGGCTTCGACGGAACGTTGTAGGGCGGTACGCGCTTTGCGCGTGCCGCCGGTTCGTTTCGACCGAAGGTCGCCGCGGCGGCGGGACTCGCGCGATGCGCTCGACCCGCCCTACAGGGACGAGAGGTTCGCGTAGGCGAGCACGAGGCGCTTGCGCCCGGCTGCGGCGAAATTCACTTCGACCAGGGTGTGCGCGCCGGCGCCCTCGTAGGCAAGCACGACGCCTTCGCCGAAGCTCGCATGGCGCACGCCCTGGCCGAGCTTGAACGGCATCGCCGTTTCCTGCAGCACGGCGCGGCCGGCAAATGCGGGGCGGCTGACCTGCACCTTCGGGCGCACCTCGTGCAACAGCTGCGGCGGGATCTCGCCGAGGAAGCGCGACGGCCGCGCGTACGACTCGACCCCGTGCAGGCGGCGCGATTCGGCGTAGGTCAGCACGAGGTTTTCGCGCGCGCGCGTGATGCCGACATAGGCGAGCCGCCGTTCCTCCTCCAGCCGCCCCGGTTCCTCGGTCGACTTCTGGCTCGGGAACAGGCCGTCTTCAAGTCCGACCAGGAACACGTGCGGGAACTCGAGGCCCTTGGCCGAATGCAGCGTCATCAACTGCACGCAGTCCTGCCACGCCTCGCCCTGTCCCTCGCCCGCTTCGAGCGCCGCGTGCGAGAGGAATGCGGCGAGTTCGGACAGGCCGGCTTCGAGATCCTCCGGCGTGCGCCGGAAGCGCGCAGCGACATTCGAGAGTTCGTCGAGGTTCTCGACGCGCGACTCGGCGCTGCCGCGGCTGTCCTTCTCGTAGAAGTCGCGCAGGCCCGAACGCGCGAGCGCGTGTTCGATCTGCTCGGACAGTGCGAGCGGTTCGTCGACGTCCGCACTTTCGTTTGCGGACGCCGGCGTCGATCCTTCCAGCAGGCGTGCACCGGCAAGCGAAAACTCCGGCGTTCGCGAGGGCGCGAGGCAGTCGCGCGCGAGGCCCTCGATCAATTGCAGGAACGCGCGCAGCGCGTTCTTCGCGCGTCCGGCGAGCTGGTCGGCGCCGAGTTCGGCCAGCGCGGCTTCCCACAGCGACGCGTCGTCGCGGCGAGCGCGCTGGCGCAGGCCGTCGAGCGTGCGGTCGCCGATGCCGCGCGGGGGCGTGTTGACCGCGCGCTCGAACGCGGCGTCGTCGTGGCGGTTCGCGACCAGGCGCAGGTAGGCGAGTGCATCCTTGACCTCGGCGCGGTCGAAGTAACGCAGGCCGCCGTACACGCGGTACGCGATCGAGTGCTGGTTCAACTGTTCCTCGAACGTGCGCGACTGCGCGTTCGAGCGATACAGGATCGCGTGGTCGGACGGTCGCGCGCCCGCGCGCAGGTGTTCGCGTACGCGCTCGACCACGTAGCGCGCCTCGTCCTGCTCGTTGTAGGACGCATACAGTTCGATCGGTGTGCCGGCTTCGCCGGCGGTCCACAGCTGCTTGCCGAGGCGGTCGGGGTTGTGTGCGATGACCGCGTTCGCGGCGGCGAGGATGTTGCCGGTCGAGCGGTAGTTCTGCTCGAGCCGGATCGTGCGCGCGCTCGGGAAATCGCGCAGGAAGTGCTGCACGTTCTCGACCCGTGCGCCGCGCCAGCCGTAGATCGCCTGGTCGTCGTCGCCGACGACGAACACCTGCCCGCTGGTTCCTGCCAATACGCGGATCCACGCGTACTGCAGCGTGTTGGTGTCCTGGAACTCGTCGATGAGCAGGTGGCGGAAGCGTTCGCGGTAGTGGCGCAGCAGCTCGTCGTTGTGCAGCCACAGCTCGTGCGCGCGCAGCAGCAGTTCGGCGAAGTCGACCAGGCCGGAGCGTCGGCACGCGTCCTCGTAGGCGCGATAGATGTCGATCAGCACGCGATGGTTCGCGTTGTAGCCGGCATCGAGCGCGTCGGGGCGCTTGCCTTCGTCCTTGGCCGCGTTGATGAACCAGCAGGCCTGGCGCGGAGGGAAGCGCGCCTCGTCGAGGCCCAGTCCCTGGATCGTGCGCTTGACCAGGCGCTGCTGGTCGTCCGAGTCGAGGATCTGGAACGTCTCCGGCAGCTTCGCCTCGCGCCAGTGGCGCCGCAGCAGGCGGTGCGCGATGCCGTGGAACGTGCCGATCGTCAGGCCGCGCGCGCCTCCTTCGACCAGCGACTCGGTACGCCCGCGCATCTCGCCGGCGGCCTTGTTGGTGAACGTCACGGCGAGCACCGACCACGGCGACGCGCGTTCGACCTGCAGCAGCCAGCCGATGCGGTGGGTCAGTACGCGCGTCTTGCCCGAGCCGGCGCCAGCCAGCACGAGATAGTGCCCGGCCGGTGCGGTCACCGCTTCGCGCTGTGCGTCGTTGAGACCGTCGAGCAGGTAGGAAACGTCCATCCGTGCGATTGTAGCGGCGGGGCGCGTGCAAGGAACCGTGCGTTTGCCCGATCATCCGTTGCATGCCGATCCTGATCGCGCTCCTGCTGCTGTTCGGTGCCACCCGCGCGGGCGCCGACGAGGCGCCGCACTACACGCTGCGCTACGACGCGAACGCGCGCACGATGGCGGTCGCGCTGTGCCTCGCGAACGCGGCGCCGGCGTTGCGCTTCTCGGGCGACGACAGTGCGCCCCGCAATGTCGAAGCACCGCTGCGCTCGAGCGGCGGCGTGCTCGAGCGTGACGGCGACGGCTGGCGCGCACGTGACTGGCGCGCCGGCGAATGCCTGCGGTACTCGGCGGACCTCGGCCGCATCGGAGATGCGCAGGCGCGTCGCAGCATGCTGCATGCGCGAGCAACCATCACCGACCCGGCCGGCTGGCTGCTGATGGTGGACGGCAGCGGCGACGCGCAGGCGCGTGTCGAGTTGCCAAAGGGCATCGCGATCTCGACGCCGTGGATACCGCTCGCGTCGAGCGACGGCGTGCGCCGCTTCCGCATTCCGCACACGCCCGCCGACTGGCTCGGGCGGGTCGCGCTCGGCGCATGCGACGAGCGCGTGATCGCGATGGGTGGGGGCCGCCTGCACGTCGCGCTCGGCGCCGGTGTCGACCTCGCGCAGCGCGACAAGCTGCTGCGCTGGCTGGAACGCGTGGGCCATGCGGCCATACCCGCCCATGGCCGCCTGCCGCTCACCGACGTGCAAGTGCTCGTGATCCCGGTCGGTCCGCAGCGCGAAGCGGTCGTGTTCGGCCAGTCCACGCGCGGCCAGGGCAACGGCCTGACCCTGTTCGTCGATCCGGCGCAGGGCGCCGGCGAGTTCGATCGCGACTGGGTCGCGGTGCACGAGTTCTCGCACCTGTTCCATCCGCACCTCGGCGCACGTGGTGCCTGGCTCGCGGAAGGCCTCGCGACCTACTGGCAGAACGTGTTGCGCGCGCGTTCCGGTTTGCTCACGCCGCGTCGCGCGTGGGAAGAGCTCGCCGACGGTTTCGTGCGCGGCGCCCGCGACACGCGCGCGCGGGCGCGGGAGCTCGAGGACGCGTCGGCAGCGATGGAGCGCGACCACGAATTCACGCGCGTCTACTGGTCGGGCACCGCCTATTGGCTCGACGCCGACCTCGCCTTGCGGCGCGCGAGCGATGGCCGCATGAGCCTCGACGAGGTCCTGCGCCGGTTCGCCAGCTGCTGCCTGCCGAGCAAACGCGCATGGGCGCCCGAGGCCTTCGTCGAAAAGCTCGATGCGCTCGCCGGCAGCGACGTGTTCGCGCGGCGCTGGCGCGAATACCGCGCACTGCGCGTCTTCCCCGCCGCACCCGACCTCGAGTCACCCGCCGATGCGGCGATCCGTGCGGCGATCATGCGGCCGCTGCCGGCGCCGAAGGTCGAAGGCTGACAGGGCATCTCGGCCGCTGTTTGGAGCCGAGCTTGCTCGGCTCATTCCGGGCCAGGTGCAGGAAGGAGCAACGGAGCAAGCTCCCCTGTGCAAAGCGAGGCCACCGCCCAATCCGCCACTTCAGTCGCGCAGCCAGCGCAGCATGTGCGGATACGGCGCCACGCCGCGGCGACGCGCGTCTTCGCCGACTGCGCACAGGCCGAGTGCGGCAAGGCCGGCGACGCCGACGTAGACGCCGAGCGAGTACGACTGTGCGAGGCCGTGCGACTGGCCGCGATAGCCACCTGCGTGGAACAGGTCGGTGAGCGGCAGCGCGAGCTGCACGCTCGCCGCGTACGACCACGCGATCGACTCGACTTCGCCGCCGTGCTCGAAGTGCTGCTCGCTGGTCAACGCGTCGTCGAGCGCGCCACGCTGCGCCGCCGGCACGAGCGCGACGTGGCCGGCCTCGTGCAGGAGATCGGCCGGCCAGGCGAGGCGCGCCGGGTCGTACACGAGTTCGCCGCGCGTGATGCGGATGCCGGGCAGGAACGTGTCGCCGTCGAGCGTCGCCGCGCGCGGCGGCAGGCCGATGCGGGCGAGGAACGGCACGATGCGTTCGAGCATGGAATCCATGTGCGGCGCTCAGTCCGCCGGCACCGTGCGACCGCGCGCCCACGAGCGCAATGCGCCGACCTTCTCCGCCATCAGCACCGACAGCGGACGCGTGTTCGCGCACTCGGCGAGCAGTTGCGCCTGGCTCGGCGCCTTGCTGCGTTCGGCCGCGGCGGCGTACAGCGCGGCGACGACGATCTGTTCGATCTCGGCGCCGGAGAAGCCGCCGCTTGCGGCGGCGAGTGCGTCGATCGCGTACTCGTCCGGGTCGAGTCCGCGCTGGGCGAGGTGCAGGCGGAACACTTCCGCGCGCGTCCCGGCGTCCGGCAGGTCGACGAAGAAGGTCTCGTCGAAGCGGCCCTTGCGCAGCAGTTCGGCCGGCAGCTGCTGCACTTCGTTCGCGGTCGCGACGAGGAACACCGGTGCCTTGCGCTCGGCCATCCACGTCAACAGGTAGCCGAGCACGCGGCGCGACACGCCTTCGTCCTCGCCCGAGGTCGACAGCGCCTTCTCGATCTCGTCGATCCACAGCACGCACGGCGCGAGCAGTTCGGCGCTCCGCAGCGCCTCGCGCAGGTTGCGCTCGGTTTCGCCGTGGTACTTGTTGTAGAGCGTGCCGAAGTCGAGCCGCACCAGCGGCACGCCGAAGCCGCCGGCGGTCGCCTTCGCGGCGAGGCTCTTGCCGCAGCCCTGCACGCCGAGCAGCAGCATGCCCTTGGGCGGGTCGACCTTGACCGAGAGTTTCTCGCCGAGGAAGGCCGGCTTGCGTTGCGCGATCCATTGTTTGAGGCGCGCGAGGCCGCCGACACGCGCGAACTGCGCGGTTTCGTATTCGAAATGCAGCAGGCCGTCGCGGTCGAGCAGGGCATGCTTGGCGCGCGCGAGTTCGGGCAGGTCGTTCGGACCGATCGCACCGTCGTCGTAGATCAGCTTGCGCGCGATGCGCCGCGCATCGTCGAGTGCGAGTCCGACCAGGTTGCGCACGATCGCGCGCGCGGCGTCGGCATCGACGGTGACGCGGCGGCCATCGTGGTCGCGCGAGTAGCGGAATGCTTCCTCTCGCAGCATCGCGGCGAGGGCTTCCTTGTCGGGCAGGGCGAACTCGAAGCGGGTCACGCTCGCCGCGAGTTCCTCCGGCAGTTCGATGCCGGCGCCGACCAGCACCAGGGTGTGTTCGGCCGAATCCTGCCGCTGCACGATCTCGCGCAGAAGGCGCAGCGTCATCGGGTAGCGCAGGTAGGGCTGGAAGTCGAGCAGCAGGTAGACGCCGGGATCGCGCGCGCGCTTGATCGCCTGCAGGCTGAGACTCGCGTCCGGTGCCTCGCGCATCGATTCGTCGTCGTCCGGGTCGAGCACGAGGTCGAGCCGCTCCAGTCCGCCGGTGATGCGCCAGCGCCAGAGCGGTCGCAAGGCCTGCGAGATCGCGTGGCGGAACCCCTCGATCACGCCGTTCTCATCGGCGGATTCGACCAGCAGCAGCGGCGTGCGGGCCCGGAGCAGGGTGGCGAGATCCTGGTTTCTGCTCACGATCGATGGCGCGCGACGCGTCGGGGAAAGCATGCAAGCCTAGCACGGGCGGATACGGCATAATTCGCGGTCCTGCGCGGCCATCGCCCGCCTCCCGCCCGTACGAAAACACGCCATGCTCAAGGAATCCATCGAACTGCAACGTCAGGGCCGCATCGACGAGGCCGAGGCCGGCTATCGCGCGCAGCTCGCCGCGCAGCCGGACGATGTCGACGCGTTGCACCTGCTCGGCATGCTGCGCTGTCAGCGCGGCGATTTCGCCGAAGGCGCGACGCTGCTGACGCGCGCGCACGAGCTTGCGCCGGACGATGCCGGGACCGAGCTCGCGCTCGCTTCGTTGAACTATTGCGCAGGCGACCACGAGGCCGCGCGGCGCGGCTTCCATCGCGCGTTGACGCTCGATCCGAATCTCGCGGGCGCCCACGCCGGCATCGGCCAGCTTGCCCTGCTGCGCGGTGACGCGGTCGAAGCGGAGCGCCATTTCCGCACCGCGTTGCGCGCCGGCGAAGAGCCGCAGGCACTGGCCGGGATCGGTGCGCTGCTGATCGCGCGCGGCGAACACGACGCGGCCCTGCGCCATATCGCGCGCGCCGCGGAACTGGCGCCGAACGATGCACTGATCCAGTTCATGCTCGGCCAGACCTTCGGGCGGCGCGGCAATGTCGCGTTCGCCGAGCAGGCGTTCCGCAACGCGCTGCGCCTGCGTCCCGACCTTGACGTGATCAAGCCGTGGCTCGGTTCTGCCCTGTTGCAGGGCGGGCGCAGCGCCGAAGCCGGCGCGGTCTACCACGAGTTGCTCGGCGCGCCCGGATTCGTGAACGCGGCGCTGATCGGCATCGCCGACGTCGCGCGCGTGGAAGGGCGTCTCGACGATGCGATCTCCGCCTACCACGACGCACTCCGGCAGCAGCCTGGCCAGGTCATGCCCGCGCTTGCGCTCGGCTGGTCGCTGGCGCAGGTCGGTCGTTTCGACGAAGCGCTCGCCGCGTACGATGCCTGCCTCGCGGTGACCCCCGACGACAACGTGCACTGCGCACGCGCGGAATTGCTGGCCGCACTGGGCAGGCTGCCGGAGGCCGCTGCGGAACTGAAGGTCGCGCTGGCGCGCAACCCGGCCAACCTGCGTGCGCACGGCGAGCTTGCGCAGATCAGCGAACGCCTCGGCGATTTCGCCTCCGCCGATGCGCATGCGAAGCTCGTGCTTGCCGCCGGCGACGAGCCGGCGATGCGGCTGCTGCATGCGCGCACGCAGTTGCGAGAGGGCGACGCGGCCGGTGCACGCGCGACCCTGGACGCGCTCGCCCGCCATCCGCTGCCGCCGCCGCTCGCGGCGCAACGCTGGAACTTGCTCGGTCGCGCGCACGATCGCGCGCGCGAATGGACCGATGCGGTGCGTTGCTTCGCCGAAGCGCAACGCGGCTTGCCGGTCGCGATGCCGGACTACACCGATCCGCCGGCACGGCTCGATGCGGTGCTGGCGGAAGCCACCGACGCGCCGTGGGCACAGGCGCCGATCCTGCTGCTCGGTCTGCCCGGCAGCCGGGTCGAGGAGGTCGCCGCGCTGTTGTCGCGCCAGGCGCAATTGAGCGTCCATCGCCAGCGTGCCGGCGTGCAGCCGCTCGATGACGACCTGGATCTGCCGGACTTCGACCAGGCGCTCGGCGAATTTTCCGCCGCGCAACGCGAGCGCGTGCGCGAGCGCTGGCTCGCTTCGCTGCGCGCGGGCGGCGTCGCGACGGATCGCCCGGTGGTCGAATGGTTGCCGCGCTGGGATGCGCGCCTGCTGGCGCTGGTGCATCGGGCGATGCCCGGAACGCGCATCGTCGTGGTCGAGCGCGACCCGCGCGACGAACTGCTGAACTGGCTCGCGTTCGGCTGGGCACCCGGTTTCCGCTGCGACGATCCGCAGGCGGCGGCGCAATGGTTGGCGCAGGCGCGTCGGCATCTGCATTGGGGTGGCGAGGGCGCCGATCCGCGACGGCTGGTCGTTTCCGCCGATGCGCTGCTGGCCGATCCCGCCGGAGCGGGCGCCGCGCTGGCGCGGTTCCTCGGCATTGCCGCACTCGAAGGCGAGCCGGTCACGCCGCGGGGCCTTGGCGGCTTGCCGCAGTCGTTCACGGCCGGACACTGGCGCGACTACGGCGACGCGCTGGCGGGCGCATTCGAGCAGCTGCGCGCCTAGAGGCATGCGCCGGGCGAGCCGGCCTTGCCGCGGAAACGACGGTGTTAGCATGCGCGTTTGCCGAAACCAGCGAGCCGATCGATGACCGAGCAGTTCCCCGCAGCGGATGCGGCCGCGTTGCGTGCATCCGCATTCGCGCTGGCCAATCAGGGCCGCATGCTGGAAGCCGAACGCGCGTTTTCGGATCTGCTGCGCGGTAGCCCCGGAGATGCCGACGCGCTGAATTTCCTCGCCGTCTGCGCGCACGGTCGCGGTCGCGCGGACGAAGCGATGGAGTTGCTGCTGCAGGCACGCCAGGCCAATCCAGGCGATGCCGCGACGCTTGTCAATCTCGGTTCGCTGCAGCGCGAGCGCGAACGCCTGGACGACGCGCAGGCCGCCTTTGCCGAAGCGGTGCGTCTCGCGCCCGATATTCCGGCGGCGCGCCTGCGTCTGGCCGAGGTGCTCGAGGCGCGGGGCTCGCTGCGCGACGCGCTGCCGATGTATTTCGGCGCGATCATGGCCGCGCAGAAGCGCAACGCGTGGCTGAGCGACGAAACCACCGAACCGGCCTTGCGCCCGCTGGTCATGCACGCGATGCGCGTGGTCGACAGCGGCCGCCGCGCGCTGTTCACCGGCCTGCTGGCTCCGCTGCGCGAAATGCACGGGGACCTGGCGCTGCGTCGCGTCGGCCGCTGTCTCGCGACGTACCTTGGCGAGTTGCGTCCCGCGTATGCGGATCCGGCGCAGCGGCCGACGTTCCTGTACATGCCGGACCTGCCGAGCACGCGCTTCTTCGAGCGCGACCTGTTCCCGTGGTACGGCGCAATGGAGGCGCAGACGGACGCGATCCGCGCCGAGATGCAGGCGGTGTTCACTGCCGACGGCAGCGGATTCGAGCCGTTCTTCGGCCACTTCGACGACAAGAACGCGCGCATCGAGGACCATCTTCGCAATGATCGCGGAGACACGCCGGTCTGGGACGCGTTCTTCTTCTATCGCCACGGCGTGCGGTATGACGCGAATGCCGTGCGTTGTCCGATCACCGCGGCGGCACTCGACGCGACGCCGCTGTGCCGCATCCGCGAACACGCGCCCGAAGTCTGCTTTTCCGTGCTGACGCCGGGTTCGCACATCCTGCCGCACCGTGGCGTCACCAATACGCGCGTGGTCACCCATCTGCCGCTGGTCGTGCCCGAGGGCGATCTCGTCCTCAATGTCAGCGGCGAACCCATGCATTGGCACGAGGGGCGATGCTTCAGCTTCGACGACACTTTCGAGCACGAGGCGTGGAATCGCAGCGACGAGACGCGCGTGGTGTTGCTGTTCGACGTCTGGAATCCCCATCTCACGCCGGTCGAACGCGATGCGCTGACCACGCTGATTGGCGGCATCGGCGATTTCAACCGCGCCGCGGGCCTGTAACCGGCCGGCAAGCAGCGTCGGTCGGCCGCGCAGGCCTATCGGAAACTGCTCGCGCGCGCGGCCGGGAGCGGATGTACCGCGCCGCTCGACGCGGTCGGCTACGTGCCGAACCCGAGCAACGCGACGCCGAGCACGATGCGGTAGATCGCGAACGGCGTGAAGCGGTGCGTGCGGATGTAGCCGAGCAGCCAGCGCACCACGACGAACGCGGTGATGGCGGAGACGACGAAGGCGAGCGCGAGTGCGCTCCAGTCCTCGTGCAGGCCGCCGCCCTTGAGCGCCTTCAGCAACTCGTAGCCGCTCGCGGCGAACATCGTCGGGATGCCGACGAGGAAGGCGAACTCGGTTGCCGCCGCGCGATTGCCCGTGCCGGCCAGCAGGGCGACGAAGATCGTCGCGGCCGAACGCGAGGTGCCGGGAAACACGCCGGCGATGACCTGCGCGAGGCCGACGAGCACGGCGACGGTCCAGGTGATTTCGACGTGCTCCGGGCGGCGCGCCGCGAACCATTCGGCGCCGAGCATCCACACGCCGCCGACGATCAGCGCCCATGCGACCGGCGTGATCGACTCGGGCAGCTTGAAGCCGAGCCGGGCCGCGGCGAATCCGAGCACGGCGGTGATCAGGAACGCGACGACGAGTTTCGCCGCGTACGCACGGTTCTCGGCCTGATGAAGACCACTGGCGAGGCGCCACAGGCGCTCGCGGTAGATCAGCAACACCGCGAGGATGGCGCCGGCCTGGATGACCACGTTGAACACATCCGAGCGCGCGCCAAGCCAGTGCTCGGCGATCAGCAGATGGCCGGTGCTCGAAACCGGCAGGAACTCGGTGATGCCTTCGATGAGGCCGAGCAGGATCGTGCTGGCGAGGTCCGTCACGGGCATTGGGAGGCAGTGGCAGGGGTCGGCATTGTAGGGCTTGAGGCGGATGCGCCAACCTGGGGATTCCCGGTCCGATTGACGCACCAAGTTGGTGCGAAAGGCCGGCTGGCCGCAGGCGCAACCGCGCAACCACGCGGATTCCGGTGCTGGCACGGGCATTGCTCTACAGGGTCGATCCCCATTTTTCGAAGGTTAGCCATGCCCGCCCAGAACGTGCTCAAGATGATCAAGGACCATGAAGTCGAGTTCGTCGACCTGCGCTTCGCCGACATGCTCGGCAAGCAGCACCACGTGACGTTCCCGGCGCATGCGGTCGACGAATCGCTGTTCGAGGACGGCAAGATGTTCGATGGCTCGTCGATCGCCGGCTGGAAGGGCATCAACGAATCGGACATGGTGCTGTTGCCGGACGCGGACGCGGTCTTCATCGACCCGTTCATGGCACACAAGACCCTGGTCCTGCAGTGCGACGTGCTCGAGCCGAGCACGATGCAGGCGTATTCGCGCGATCCGCGTTCGGTCGCCAAGCGCGCCGAGGCGTTCCTCAAGTCGACCGGGCTTGCCGATACCGCATTCTTCGGGCCGGAGCCCGAGTTCTTCATCTTCGACGGCGTGCGCTGGCAGAACGACATGCAGAAGACGTTCTTCGAGATCGAGTCCGACGAGGGCGCGTGGTCGACGAGCGCGAAGGTCGAAGGCGGCAACTCCGGCTATCGCCCGGGCGTGAAGGGCGGCTATTTCCCGGTGCCGCCGGGTGATTCGTTCCAGGACCTGCGCAGCGAGATGTGCAAGGTGCTCGAACAGGTCGGCATGACGGTCGAAGTGCATCACCACGAAGTCGCGACCGCGGGCCAGTGCGAGATCGGCACGCGCTTCAACACCCTGGTGAAGAAGGCCGATGAACTGATGGCGATGAAGTACGTCATCAAGAACGTCGCGCACCAGAACGGCAAGACCGTCACCTTCATGCCCAAGCCCATCGTCGGCGACAACGGTTCGGGCATGCATGTGCACCAGTCGCTGTCGAAGGGCGGGCAGAACCTGTTCGCCGGCGATCTCTACGGCGGCCTGTCGCAGACTGCGCTGTACTACATCGGCGGCATCTTCAAGCACGCGCGCGCGATCAACGCGTTCGCCAACGCGACCACCAACAGCTACAAGCGCCTGGTGCCGCATTTCGAGGCGCCGGTGATGCTCGCGTACTCCGCGCGCAACCGCTCGGCGAGCTGCCGCATTCCGTTCGTGCACAGCCCGAAGGCGCGTCGCATCGAGGTGCGCTTCCCCGATCCGATGCAGTCGGGCTACCTCACGTTCACCGCGCTGATGATGGCCGGCCTCGACGGCATCCTCAACAAGATCGATCCGGGCGCGCCGGCCGACAAGGACCTGTACGACCTGCCGCCGGAAGAGGAGAAGAACATCCCGACCGTGTGCCATTCGCTCGACATGGCGCTGGATGCGCTGGACAAGGACCGTGGCTTCCTCAAGGCCGGTGGCGTGTTCAGCGACGACCTCATCGATGCGTACATCGACCTGAAGATGCAGGAGGTCACGCGCTTCCGCGCCGCGACGCATCCGCTCGAATACCAGATGTACTACGCGATCTGAGGTTCGAGTCCTCCATTCAGTCCATCCCTGGACCTGCCGGAAATTGCTCCTGCATTTCCGGCATTCAGTCCATCCCTGGACCTGCCGGAAATTGCTCCTGCATTTCCGGCATTCAGTCCATCCCTGGACCTGCCGGAAATTGCTCCTGCATTTCCGGCATTCAGTCCATCCCTGGACCTCAAAAAAGGGCGGCGCATACAGCGCCGCCCTCAGGTTGCCAGAGGCAATTACAGCGTGCGATCGAATTCGTCGATCTGCCGTTTCGCCTCATCCTTGGCGACGCCGTAGCGTTCCTGGATCTTGCCGGCGAGGTACTCGCTGTTGCCCTCGGCGATCTTGAGATCATCGTCGGTCAGCTTGCCCCATTTCGCCTTGAGCTTGCCGGCGAGCTGCTTCCATTGTCCCTTGATCCTGTCATCGTTCATTCGGATTCTCCGTTGTGGGTCGTGATGGGTGGGGGCGCTATCAACCGCGTGACTTAAGGCCACTCGAGTCAACGTTCTTCACGCCCTTGATGCTCTTCGCGGCTGCGACCGCCTTCTTCACGGCGATGTCGCTGTCGAGGACGCCGGTCAGCGTGACGGTGCCATCAATCGTCTTGACGTCGATATCCATGCTCTTGACGCCATCCGTGGTCGCAAGCGTCGACTTCACCTTGGTCGTGATCCAGGTGTCGGTCACGGGCTGGTCCGACTCCGCCTTGCTATCCGTACCGTGCGACGCATCGCTCGGTGCCGCCATCACCAGGGACGACGCACCTACACTGAGCAGGGAAGCCAGGGCGACGGTCGGGATGCGGAAATTTCGCGTGTTCATGGGAACCTCCTTGCGAGACGAGCGCGCCGCCGTGGCGACGCGACGACCTGTGTGGTCGTGGGGAAACCTTCGCGCATGCCAGCCAACCCTCGGATGAACAACGGGAATTTCACCAGGGTTGCGGTTCAGCTCGCGGGCCTTCCATCGCCAAGGGGACACCACGAATCGCTCTTGCACTAAACTGGTGCAATGTCCGCACGGGTTCCTTCGACCATCGAAAACGCGATGCCGGCGAGTTGGGCGTTGTCGGAACAGTGCGCGACGCCGATGGCTGTCATCGACCGCGGGCTCGACCTGCGTGCGCTGAGTCCGGCCTTGATCGAGTGGCTGGGCGGAGCGCACGTGCGGCGCGGCGACGCGCTGGCCTTGCTCGACGCAACGCCACCGTCGTTGTGCGATGCCGCTGCGCGTGCCTTGGCGCAGGAGCGCCGCGTCTGGTTGCGCGAAGCGCGCCTGCACAGTGCGATCGGAGACCGTGTCGCCGACCTCGCCTTCACCCCGCTCGAACGTGACAGTCTGCTGCTCGAAGTGATGCCGGCGACGGAGCCGGCTGCAGGTGCGCGGCTGTCGGAATCGCTGCGCGGATTCGCCCATGAAGTGCGCGGGCCGCTCGCCGGCATGCGGGGCGCAGCGCAGTTGCTGCAGCGACGCCTCGACGCCCCCGACCTGCGCGAACTCGCCGGACTGGTCATCGGCGAGGTCGATCGCCTGAGCGGTTTGTCCGAGCGCCTCCTGCATGCAGGCGCCAAGCCGCGCCTCGCCCGCGTGAACGTGCACGAGATCGTCGAGCGTGTCGCTGCGCTCGCGTCGACCGGCGCGGACGCGCTGGAGGTACGACGCGACTACGACCCGAGCCTGCCGCCGGTGCGCATCGACGCCGATCGGGTGCTGCAGGCGTTGTTGAACCTCAGCCGCAACGCGCTTGAAGCCGGCGCGCGCGGACTTGTCCTGCGCACGCGCGTGGAGCATGCGGCGCGCATCGGCGATCAGGTCGTGCGCCTTGCCGCGCGAATCGAAGTCGTCGACGACGGCCGTGGAGTTCCAGCCTTCCTCGCCGGCACCCTGTACGAGCCGCTCGTGTCCGGTCGCGCCGACGGCAGCGGCCTCGGCCTCGCGATCGCACGCGAGATCGCGCGCGAGCACGGCGGCGAGCTAAGCCATGTCAGTCGGCCAGGCGCGACCGTGTTCAGCCTGTTGCTGCCAATCACCGACGACGGCGCGCACGCATGACCGGCATGCCGCTCGCCTGGATCGTCGACGACGACCGCGCGGTCCGCCTCGTGCTCGCCGCTGCCCTGCGCGAGGCCGGCTTCGTCGCGCGCGAATTCGCCGATGCCGAAGCGGCGCTCGCCGAACTCGCGCAATCACCGCCCGCGCTGTTGTTCACCGACGTGCGCATGCCGGGTGCGAGCGGCTTGCGCCTGCTCGAGCGCGTGGTTGCGCAGGTACCACGCCTGCCGGTGATCGTGATGAGCGCGTTCACCGACGTCGCCACGACCGCTTCGGCTTATCGTCTCGGCGCGTTCGACTACCTGCCCAAGCCGTTCGACCTCGACCAGGCGGTGGCGTCCGCGCGCCGCGCGCTGGCGCAGCATCCGGTGGTGCCGGCCGTGCCGCTCGCGGACTACGCCGAGCACGATCTGATCGGCCGCAGCCCGGCGATGCGCGAGTTGTTCCGCGCGATCGGTCGCGTTGCAGCGAGCGGCCTTGGCGCGCTGATCACCGGCGAGACCGGCACCGGCAAGGAACTCGTCGCACGCGCGTTGCATCGCGAAAGCCCGCGCGCGGCACAGCCTTTCGTCGCGCTGAACACCGCGGCGATCCCGACGGAACTGCTCGAATCGGAGCTGTTCGGCCATGAGGCTGGCGCGTTTACCGGCGCCGCGCGGCGCCATCCCGGCCGCTTCGAGCAGGCCGAGCGCGGCACGCTGTTCCTGGACGAGATCGGCGACATGCCGCTCGCGTTGCAGACGCGCCTGCTGCGCGTACTTGCCGCGGGCGAGTTCTACCGCGTTGGCGGGCGCGAACTGATCCGCGCCGACGTGCGCGTGGTCGCCGCGACCCATCAGGATCTGGATGCGAAGGTTGCGCGCGGCGAGTTCCGCGCCGACCTGCTGCACCGGCTCGATGTCGTGCGGCTCGAAGTGCCGCCATTGCGCCGGCGCGCCGAAGACGTGCCGCTGCTGGCCGAGCACTTCCTCGCGCGCGCGGTCGCGCTCGCCGGTGGCGAATCGAAATACTTCACGCCCGCCGCGCTGGGCGCGCTGCGCGGCTACGCGTGGCCCGGCAACGTGCGCCAGCTGGAGAACCTGTGTCGCCGCCTCGCGGTACTCGCGCCGGGGCGCGAGGTCGGGGTGTCCGATCTGCCGTCTCCGATCCTCGCCGACGTGGCGCCGGTGGACGCGACGGCCTGGCACGATGCCCTGCGCACCTGGGTCGAGCAACGACTTGCGGCCAATGCGACCGACATCCATCGCGAGGCGCTCGCGCAGCTCGAGCGGGTCCTGTTCGATGCCGCACTCGCGGCGCATGCCGGCCATCGGCAGAATGCCGCGCGTGCGCTCGGCCTTGGCCGCAACACGATGACGCGCAAGCTCGGCAGTTCGCGCCGGCCGCGGCGTTGACCGGAGGCGTACCGATGAACGAACCGCTGCGCATTCGTGACGCCGTCGCCACCGATGTCGCATTCCTCGCCGACTGCAACGCCGCGATGGCGCTGGAGACCGAGCACAAGGAGCTCGGACGCGATGTACTGGAACGCGGCATCGCCGCCGTGTTCGAACGGCCCGAGCGGGGCTTCTATCTGGTCGCCGAACGCAATGGCGAGCGGCTCGGTTGCCTGCTCGTCACGTTCGAATGGAGCGACTGGCGCAATGGCAACTGGTGGTGGCTGCAGAGCGTGTACGTGGTGCCGCCTGCGCGTCGCGGGGGGGTCTTCCGCGCCCTCCACGACGAGGTCTGGCGGCGCCTTCGACTGCGCCCGGATGCGGTCGGGCTGCGCCTCTACGTCGAACGCGACAACCAGCGCGCGCAGGCGACCTATGCCTCGCTCGGCATGGTGGAAACCGCCTATCGGCTGTTCGAGGCGGTCGGGCGGGCGTGACCGGGTCCTGAGCCGGGCGCGATCCATGTACCATCGTCGCCCCGCACCGCGTACGAAGCACGACGAACACGATGGAAGCGAAGAACTACAAATCATTCTGGGACAACAAGGCGAGCACGAAGATTGGCGCGTTCATCGCGGTCGATGGCAGTGCCAATGAAGACGTCGCCCGGCTGACCGGCGCGTACACCGCGCGCCAGGTCGATTGCGCGCTCGCGCTGACGGCGAGCGACCGCGTGCTCGAACTCGGTTGCGGCGTCGGTCGCATCGGCCGCGAACTCGCGCCGAAGGTGGCGCACTGGGAAGGCACGGACATCTCCGCCAACATGCTCGGTGTCGCACGCGAGCGGCTTGCCGACCACTCGAACGTCGGCTTCACGGAGCTCAAGCGCAGCAGCCTTGATGGCATCGCCACGGACAGTTTCAGCAAGGCCTATTGCGTCGCCGTGTTCATCCACATGGACAAGGAGGATTTCCTGCTCTATCTGGAGGAACTCGCGCGCGTGCTCGAGCCGGGCGGCCTGCTGTTCTTCGATACCTGGAATCTCGCCCACCCGGTCGGCTGGCGGCGTTTCGCGATTGAAGTCAGCCAATATCGCGGCGCGGATCCCGGCCAGCGCAAGGACGTCGCCCGCAACCAGTTCGCGACGCCGGAGGAGGTGCGCCTCTATCTCGAGCATTGTGGATTCGAACTGCTCGCGATGTATGCCGATTCGCCGTGGGTGCAGAGCGTTGCGATGAAGCGCGGCGGCAGTCGCGATGTCGTGGCCGAGCGCGCCCGCCTGCAACGCGATGCCGCGCGCATCGCCTACACTCCGTTGTGGACCGAATTGTTCGACATGATGGTCCGCGTGACTGGTGAAGGCCTGTCACCGCAGGCGGCGCTCGATGCGCTCGGCGACGACACGCGCGGCGAGGAGATCGCGATGTTCCGCGTCTGGTACCGCGAGCTGTGGCGTCACAACGAACAGCATTGGGGACCCTTGCCGGCAGGGCTTGCCTGAGCGTCCAAATGGGCGCACGCCGGCTTACAATCTCCGGCAATCATCGCGAGGCTTCATACACACGAGGGGCGAACTTGAAACGGGCAGGCATCATCGGCGGCGTGCGCATTCCGTTCTGCCGCAACAACACGGCGTACGCCGAGGTCGGCAACTTCGGGATGGCGGTCAAGACCCTGGGTTCGCTGGTCGAGCGCTTCGGCCTGCATGGGCAGGAGCTCGGCGAGGTCGCCTTCGGTTCGGTCATCAAGCACGCCTCCGACTGGAACCTCGCGCGCGAGGCGGGGTTGTCGTCCGGCCTCGCGCCGACCACGCCCGGCCTGACCACGGCGCGCGCCTGCGGCACCTCGCTCGACAATGCAATCCTGATCGCGCAGAAGATCGCGAGTGGACAGATCGAGGCGGGCATCGCCGGCGGCGCCGACACCACCAGCGACGTGCCGATCGTGTATTCGCGTGCGCTGCAGCAGCGCCTGCTGGCGGTCAACCGGGCGAAGACGCCGCTCGACAAGTTGAAGACCGCGTTCAAGGGCTTCTCGTTCGGTGAACTCAAGCCCTCGTTCCCGGGCGTGGCCGAGCCGCGCACCGGCAAATCGATGGGTGACCACTGCGAACTGATGGCGCGCGAGTGGCACATCGCGCGCGAAGATCAGGATCGCCTCACGCTGGCGAGCCACCAGAAGCTCGCCGCTGCCTACGCGCGCGGCTTTTTCAAGGACCTCGTGGTGCCCTTCCGCGGGGTCGAGCGCGACAACATCCTGCGCCCCGACACCACGCTCGAAAAACTCGCCGCGCTCAAGCCTGCGTTCGACAAGACCTCGGGGCAGGGCACGCTCACGGCGGGCAATTCGACCGCGTTGTCCGACGGCAGTGCGGCGGTGCTCATCGCGAGTGACGAATGGGCGGCCGCGCGCGGCCTCAAGGTGCAGGCGTACCTGACCCATGCGCAGGTGGCCGCGGTCGATTTCGTGCATGGCGAAGGCTTGCTGATGGCGCCGACCATCGCCGTGCCACGCATGCTCGCCACCGCCGGCCTCACCCTGCAGGACTTCGATTACTACGAGATCCACGAAGCGTTCGCGGCGCAGGTGCTGTGCACGCTGCGCGCGTGGGAGTCGACCGACTATTGCCGCAATCGCCTCGGCCTCGACAAACCGCTCGGTTCGATCGATCCGGCCAGGCTGAACATCAACGGGTCCAGCCTCGCGGCGGGCCATCCGTTCGCGGCGACCGGCGCGCGCATCGTCGCGACGCTGGCGAAGATGCTGGAGGAAAAAGGCTCGGGTCGCGGCCTGATCTCGATCTGCACCGCCGGCGGCATGGGTGTGACCGCGATCCTCGAACGGCCGTAGACTGCGCTGGCAGTCGCTGCGCGAACATCCCGGGAGAGTCGATGGACAACAGCCCCTATGCACTGGTCTTGACCGGCGACGTGTTGCCGGGGCATGCGGAGGAAACCGTGTGGCCGGCGCTGGCGCACTTTTTCCGCATGGATATCGACAAGCTGCGCGCACAACTCGTCGCGCGTGCGCCACTGACGATCAAGCAAGGCGACGACCTCGGCAAGCTGCAGACCCTGCAGGCGGGCATCGCCGCGGTCGGCGCCGAAGCGGAAGTGTGCGCGCCGGATGAGCATCCCAACCTGTTCGTGGTGCTCGAGAACACGCCGCGCGGGCCGATGCCGCGCGTGTTCGTGGACGACCGCATCGAGCGTGGCCTGTGGTCGGCGCGACTGTCGGTCGCCGAAGTCGGCTCCAACGTCTGGCATGCCTACGCCGAAATGAGCATGCCGCCGGTCGCTGCGGTGGCGGCGGAGCCCGCGCCGGCGTTCGATGCGAACGCGATCGCCGCGCGCGACACCGCGCGTTCCTACAAGCCGACCTCGAAAGCCGACTACGGACACAACCTCGCTGGCGTCGCGACGCCGACCGCCGCTGCACCGCAGCGTCTGCCGGCGGGGGCGGCGATCCAGGCCGGGTTCTGGCGCCGCTGCGCGGCGATGCTGATCGACGGTCTCCTGCTCGGCGTGGCGATGGCGGTGGTGCAGGTCGTGGTCGGTGCCGGCGCAATCGGTGCGTTCGCATCGTCCGGCGACTCCGGCGCGGGCCTGCTCGCGCTCGCCGGCTCGATGATGCTGCTGTTCGTGATCGCGTTCGTCGGCCAGTGGCTCTATTTCGCCCTCTTCGAAAGCGGTGCGATGCAGGCCACGCCAGGCAAGCGCGCGCTCGGCCTCAAGGTCGTCGACGACGAGGGCGAGCGCATCGGCTTCGGCCGCGCCAGCGGGCGCTTCTTCGGCAAGATCGTGTCCGGCGCGGTGCTCTACATCGGTTTCCTGATGGTCGGCTTCAGCGAGCGCAAGCAGGCGCTGCACGATATGATGGCGAACACCCTGGTCGTGTTCCGCGAAGTGCAGGCGGGCCAGCCGATGCCGACCGTGATGCCGCCGATGCCATGGTATGGCTGGCTGGTGAACATCCTCTGCCTCGGCCTGCCGCTGGCGGGATTCATCGCCGCGCTCATGTTCAGTGGCCCGTTGCTGTCGTCCCTGACCGGCATGCAATGAAAAAGGGCCGCCCAGGGCGGCCCTTTCGATCGTCGCAGCGGTTTCGCTCAGCCGCGGAACGCGAACAGCATCGGCTTCCAGCCGCTGCCGCTCTGGTAGCTCTGGCCGCGGCGCTTGCGCATGCGGTCGATCAGCTCGAGCCGACGCGCTTCCGCCCATTCGACGCGCTGCGTCTTCAGCGCGGACGGATCGACGCCGTGTGCGGCCGCTTCGCTCTTGCGATAGGTGACGAAGTCCTCGTAGGCCTCGATCTCGTGCTGCAACTCCTTCACGCACAACTCGATCATGATCGCGTCGTCGAGGAAGCCGAGCACCGGCACGCTGTCGGGAATGATGTCCTGCGGGTTCGCGAAATAGGTCAGGCACGCGAGCACGCGCTGCTTGTCTTCTTCCGGCAGTGCGAAGCCGTTGTCGTTGACCATTGCGATCATGCTGTCGAGCTTCTTCAGGCGTTCGGCGATGAACTGCGGCACCGCTACCTTGTGGCCTTCGACGAGCAGCTGCGAAGCCGCTTCGGCGACCTGCTGCGCGGAAAGATGTTTCGATTCCTCCTGCGCGCGCTTCATCGCGTCGATGAAATGCTGGAGGTCGGCATCGCCGAGCTCGATGGTGATGGCGAGCGACATGTAACGACTCCATGGAGGGCAGGCGGGACAGACTAGCCAGCCGGGCAGGGGGCGTCAATGTGTTGGTCAAGGGTCGAGGGCTCGAAGCGAGGGCGGGGCGCGGCCGTCTGCATACGCGTTCCGCTGTCCGGCTTCAGGCAGGCGCGAACGATTTGCACCGCTCCTTCTCAGGCTCGGCCGTCGGCCTCAAAGAATCCCCTCCAGCCCGGCGCCAAACGCGGTGACCATGCGCGTGTAGATCAGCTTCAGCGGCAGGTCGACTTCGGGAAAGTCGCCGACGTCGACATGGCACTCGTAAAAGCCGGGCGTGCGCGGCGGTGACGGTGCGCAGCCGGGCTTCAGCTCGAAGCTGCTGGCATAGCGGAATGGCCACAGGTCGAACAATGGCAGCCAGGTCGACAGGTCGGCGACCACGTTGTTGAGGCGCCCGATCAGGCCCGCGCGCTGGCGCTTGGCGATGATCCACGCGTTCTGCGGTTGCGCGTCGCGTTCGATCGCCGCGCGCACGCGTGCGGCCACTCGCGGGTCGTGGATGATGAAGCCCGATTCGGTGTTGTAGTCGTCCGAACGCGGATCGAAGTTGTGCGAACCGATCAGCGCGACGCGATCGTCGATCACGATCGACTTCGCGTGCAGGCCGAGGCGCACGCCACCGCGCTTGAGCGGCGCCTGGCCGTAGCGCTGGTAGCGGCCCGCATTGCCGCCGCCGGGGAGTGTTTCGTAACCAGCAACGAACGCCGGCGCGTCGGCCGGAAATGGCTTGAATTCGTGGATATCGAACCCGTAGCGCTTGAGGTAGCGCTTCTTGTACTTGTAGGAGAGCGCATAGACGTAGAACGCATCGGTTGCCGCCAGCGAGTTCGTCGACACCAGCACCTTTACCGACTGCGGGCGTTGTTGCAGTTCCTGGAACACTTCACGCGCGCGCTTGCTCAGCACGAGATAGGGGGTCTCGAACGCGATGCGCTCCCGCGCGCCGCGCAGCAGGCCGCTGATGTGCGTGGTCAGTTCGAGCAGGGCCGGGTCGTCCGGCCGCGCGGCCTTGTCCGGCGCGTCGGAGAAGTAGTCGACGCGCGCGACGCGCAAGGCGTCGTCGGCGAACTGCTGCTTGATGGTGGCGAAGTCGGTCGCGCGCGCGCGCAACACGTCGATGCGGGTGCGGTCGAGCGTGTCGGGCAGTTGCAGCGGCAGCGGGTCGCCGGCATCGGCCACGAGGCGCCGATTGACGTCGTTCAGGCGCGTCAGCGGCGCCGCGCGCGGATGCGTCCAGAAACGGTCGAAGGACGCCTGCATCTCGGCGCCGGCGGCGGGGCCGAGCACCAGCACGTCGCGGTCGCGATAGTTGAATTCCTCGTCCCAGTCGAAATAGCGGTTCTCGTAGTTGCGCCCGCCAGCGATGCCGATTTCGCCGTCTACCAGCAGCAGCTTGTTGTGCATGCGCTGGTTGAAGCGCGAGAAGCAGCACAGCAGGCTGGCGGCGAACTCGATCGGCTGGGTGACCGCATCGTCGAAGGTCGGGTTGTACAGGCGGAACTCGAAATTCATGTGCGCGCGCGCGATGCGCGCGAGCCATTCGACATCGTCGAGCGAGAACAACTGGTCGGCCAGCACGCGCACGCGCACGCCGCGGCGCGCCGCGGCCGCGAGTTCGTCGAGCACCAGCCAGCCGGCCTCGTCGTCGGCCCAGATGAAGGTCTGGATGTCGATGCTGTGGCGGGCGGCGCGGATCAGGTGCACGCGCAACAACAGCGAATCCTCGCCGCGTTCGATCACGTTGACGTAGTGCGCAGGCGCGTCGGGCCGGCTCTGCGCGCGTGCCTGTGCGGCGAGCGCCATGTACGGCGAGTCGATCGCGCAATGGTCGGCGCGCGCACATTCGATATCGTTCGGGCGCGTTTGCGCGACCAGCGCCTCGGCGCGACGCGCGAGCGGGCGGTTGACGCCGCAGCCGGAGAGCAGTGAGGCGCCGAGCGCGATGCAGGCGAGTCGTCGGGCGATGGCGCCAATGCGGGGCCGATCGCTCATCCCGGCGTCGGCGGCGCGGTGGTGCCGCGCTCGGGCGGTACTGCGTAGACGATGAAATCGAGCTCGACCGTGTCGGCGATGGTGCCGCGGTGCGAGCCCATGCCGAACATCGAACGGCGGATCTCGCCGTTGACGCGGATCGGGCAGTCGAATGCCGGGCGCTCGCAGGTCGAGGGCTGCAAGTCGAAGCGGACCGGCTGGCGAATGCCGCGCACGGTCAGTTCGCCGGACAGGTCGCCGCCAGCGCGCAGGCGTGCGCGCGGGAACGGTGCGGATGCGAACGTGATCTGCGGATGTGCGGAGGCGTCGAAGAACTCGTCCGACTTCACCCAGTCCTCGTAGGAGCGGCTGTTCATGCGCACATTGGCGACGTCGATGCGGGCGTCGACGCGCAACTGGTTGCGGAACGGGTCGACACTGACACTGCCGTCGACGCGTCCGAAACGCCCGCGCACGCCGAGCAGCCACATGACCTTCACCCTGAATCCGACTTCCGAACGCGTGGCGTCGAGTCGCACAAGCTCACCGCTCGCGGCCGGTGCGGCAAGCGCGATCGACGTCCATGCAGCCGGCAGCAGGCAGCAGGCGGTCAGCAGCAGACGAAGGGCGGGCACGACGGCGTGCCCTTCACGGCCACCAGAAGTGCCGCACCTGCGCAGTGCCGGGTTCGATCGCGCCCGCGGGCAGGCTGAGCCAGGCGACCGCGCCCGGCGGCATGCCGCGGCCGGAATCGGAAGCGCCCTCGGTCAGCAGCGCGACCAGGGTCTCGAGGCCGGGGTTGTGACCGACCAGCATGACCGTGCCGGCGTCGGCATGATCGTCGAGCACGCGGATGAGGCTGGCCGGCGTCGCGTCGTAGATGCGCGGTTCGTTGCGCATGTCGGTGTAGCCGAGCGCGGCGAGCACGCGTTCGCAGGTCTCTCGCGAGCGCGCGGCCGGCGAGCACAGCACCCGCTCGGGCGCGGCCGCGTGCTGCTTCAGCCAGGCTCCGGCTGCGTCGGCCTCGGCTTCGCCGCGCACGCTGAGGGCGCGGGCGATGTCCTCCTGACCGGGGTCGGCATTCTCCGCGTGCGCGTGGCGGAGCAGGATGATCTCGCGGGTGGCCATGGCCGTTCCTTTCGGGTCTGTGTGCCCGGATGATGCCCGAACCGGGACCGCCATGGTCAAGCCGTGTCGCGGCATTCACTGCGCGCTGGACGGGTCCCTGGCCGAATCGTGCCGGCGACCGCGGATCCCGGGCCCGCCGAGCTGGTCGGCGCCGATCGAATCGGCGCCGCTGGCGAGGCGGTCGAAGCGGGCCATCGCCTTCGCTTCGAAATCGGCTTTGCTGACCTTGCCGCTGCCGTTGGCGTCGAATCGCCGCACGAAGCGTTCCGCGCGCTTGTGGACGCGCTCGAGTGCCTGCGGCGAAGTCGCGATCTCGTCTGCGTCGATGCTGCCGTCGCGGTTGCCGTCGAGGCGCTCGAAGCGGCGATCGATCCAGGCGCGGTATTCATCGCGACCGATGCGGCCATCGTGGTTGGCATCGATCTGGTCGAACAAGCGCTGCTTCATCTCGGCGCGCCGGTTCGCGCGCGTGTCGGCGGTGGCCGGGTCGGGCGTGGCGGCGATCGCCGACAATGCCGTGCCGATGGCGGCGGCGGCGAGCAGGGCCTGGAAATGCCTGCGCATGGGGATTCCTCCGTTGCGTTCGCGGCGACGTTGCCGCAAGCGGTTGAACGCATCGGACAGTCGAACGTTGACCTTTGCGCTGCAAAGACCGCGCAAAGACACGTCAAGGACGTGCCGGATCAGGAGTGCTTCTTCAGCCAGCGCAGCAACTTGGCCCAGTCTTCCTGGTGCGATCGCACCTGCTCGGAGTGGTAGTCGAAGATGCTCTTGCCAAGCGCATTCGCGAGCACGTAGCCCTGCGTGTCGCGCAGTTCCGCGACCAGCGGAAACGGATACGCCTTGATGTCCTCGACCGCCAGTTGCGAGGCATTCGTCCATGGCTTCAGGCGATTGGCGACGAGGCCGACCGCGACCTTGCCCTTCTTCACTCGCGGCAGCGCGGCGACTTCGGCGAGGAACGGCTGGGTCGCTTCGAGGTCGATCGCGGACGGCAGCACCGGCACGATCAGCACGTCGGCCTGCTCCAGCCAATCGCCGACCTCGCCGGGGCGAATGCCGGCGGCACTGTCGATGACGACGCGCTGCGCATCGGCGGGAATCTGTTTTTCCCAGTCGCGCCGCAGGCCGGATACGCCGAGCACCGCGTTCGCATGCATCGAGCGCTTCTCGCTCCAGCGCAGGGAGGATCCCTGGCGGTCGGCATCGACCAGCACGGTGTTCTTGCCTTCGACCGCGAAATGCGCGGCCAGATTGGTCGCGATCGTGCTCTTGCCCGCGCCGCCCTTCGAACTCGCCACCAGGACCTTCAGCATGAACGCCTCCGCGGGTACGCAAAGTGGCGGGCAGGTTACACCGTCATGGCGCCCGCTCAAAACGCGGGTTCGCGAGGCTCCGTTCAGTATCCTGCCGCTTGCCCGTCCTTGCGACCCTCCGAGGCGCCGATGTAGACGCGATTCTTCGCGTCCCAGCCGATCGCCTGATAGCCGCCGTACGGACCATTCGCGTAGCGCACGCTGTGGCCCTTCTGCATCAGGCCGCGCACGGTGTCGTACGGGAACCCGGATTCGAGATCGACGAAGCCGCCGTCCGTCATCGGCTCGGCCTGGCCTTCGGGCGAGGTCGAGCCTTCGTGCTGGATGCGCGGCGCGTCGCCGGCCTCCTGCACGTTCATGTGGAAGTCGATCAGGTTCTGCACGATCTCGACGTGGCCTTGCGGCTGCATGTCGCCGCCCATCACGCCGAAGCTCAGCCACGGCGCGCCGTCCTTCGTGATGAACGCGGGGATGATCGTGTGGAACGGGCGCTTGCCGGGCGCGTACGTGTTCGCGTGGCCTTCCTTCAGCACGAACAGTTCGCCGCGATCCTGCAGGATGAAACCGAGCCCCGGCGGCGACATGCCCGAGCCCATGCCGCGGTAGTTCGACTGGATCAGCGAGACCATGTTGCCCCAGCGATCCGCGGTGGTCATGTAGATCGTGTCGCCGTCGAGCTTGTGCGTGCCGGGTTCCACCGCCTTCATCGCGCGATCGGGCGAGATCAGCTTGCGCCGCTCGGCCGCGTATTCCTTCGACACGAGCCAGTCGACGGGCGCCTGCGCGAACGCGGGATCCGCGTAGAACTTCGCGCGGTCCTCGAACGCGAGCTTCTTCGCCTCGACGAACAGGTGCACGTGCTCGGTGCTGCCGAACGGGATCTTCGAGAAGTCGTAGCCCTCGAGGATGTTGAGCATCTGCAGCGCGGCGAGGCCCTGGCCGTTCGGCGGCAGCTCCCACACGTCATAGCCGCGATAGTTCGTCGACACGGGTTCGACCCACTCGCCCTGGTGTGCCGCGAGGTCGTCGTAGGAAAGGAAGCCGCCCTGCGCCTTCATGTAGTCGGCGATCGTGCGCGCGATCGCGCCCTTGTAGAACGCGTCGCGACCGCCATTCGCGATTGCCTCGAGCGTGTGCGCGAGGTTCGGGTTCTTCCAGATCTCGCCTTTCGCGGGCGCCTTGCCTTGATGCGTGAACTGTTCGGTGAAGCCCGCGAACGTCGACAGGCGCGGTACCGACAGCGTCCAGTAGTAGGCGATCAGTTCCGTCACCGGGAAGCCTTCGCGCGCGTACCCGATCGCCGGCGCGAGCACGTCCTTCATCGACAGCTTGCCGAAGCGCTCGTGCAGCGCGAACCAGCCATCGACGCAGCCGGGCACGTTGACCGGCAGTGGGCCGAGCGGCGGGATCGCCTTGTAGTCGTGCTCCGCGAACCATTGCAGCGTGAGCGACTTCGGCGAGCGGCCGGAGCCGTTGTAGCCGTAGAGCTTCTTCGTCTTCGCATCCCATACGATCGCAAACAGGTCGCCGCCGACGCCGTTCGATACCGGCTCCATCAAGCCGAGAGCCGCGTTCGCGGCGATCGCCGCATCGACCGCGGTGCCGCCCTTCTTCAGTACGTCGAGGCCGACCTGGGTCGCGAGCGGATGCGAGGTCGCGACGATGCCGTGCTGAGCGATGACTTCCGAGCGCGTCGCGAACGCCGCGCCGGTGATGCGGTCGCCGGCTGCGGCGGTGGTGGCGAGCGTGGTGATGAAAAGCGCGAGTGCGATGCGATGCATGCGAGGTCCCCCTTGGCTCGGAAGCGCCGAGCATACGCCGCTCCTCGCGGCGCGGATGCAAGGACGTGCAAGCGCGGCGCAACGCCGCAGGTCGCCTGCTCGGCAGTTGCGCCCCGAGCAAGCATAATCAGCCACTCACGAACCCGAAGCGCCGCCCATGAAGATCTTCCCGATGTTCGCGGTCCCGTTCATGCAGACGGAACTGCCCGATTGCGCGGCGCTCAACCGCGAATTGCACGCGTTGTTCCTGCAGCGCGAGGGCGAGCCGTGGCGCAACCCGAAGCCGAGCATGTCCATCCTCCCGGGGTTGTTCGAGAGCCGCTTCGACCTGTTCTCGTGGCCGGACGCATGCGTGCAGGAGCTGCACGATTTCTGCATGGGTACGCTGTTGCGCACCGTCGCCGAACTCAACGCCTATTCGATCGACGACATGCGCCAGCTCGAGATGCAGAACCATGCCTGGTTCCACATCACCAGGCGGGGCGGGCGGTTCGGCTCGCACAACCATCCGCTCGCGTCGTGGTCGGGCGTGTATTGCGTGAGCGCGGGTCGCAGCGATGCCGGGCAGGCCGACTCCGGTGACCTGCATTTCCACAACCCGCACCAGCACGCGAACATGTTCAACGACCCCGGCAACTGCCGGCTGAATCCGTTGTATTCGCTCGAGGGACGCAGCTTCTCGCTCGTTCCGGGCCAGCTCGTGCTGTTCCCGTCGTGGGTGTTCCACGAGGTGCTGCCGTTCCACGGCGAGGGCGAGCGCGTAACGGTCGCGTTCAACTGCTGGTTCCGCCCGCGCGGCGTGGCGCAGGCGCGTCAGGGCGGCATGCCGCTGCCGCCGCCGTGGGGGTGACGCGCGGTTACTGTTCGCCGAGCGCGTCGCGCATGAACTCCGGCAGCGCCAGCGCGGCCTTGTGCATGTCGACGTTGTAGTAACGCGTGTCGAACTGCTTGGTCGACGCACCGCGCTCGCGGAAGCCGCTGAGGTCGGCGCCTTTGCGCGCCATCGTGCAGCTCCACCAGCCGGTCGGATACAGCGGCTGCGGGAAGGTCAGCGTCTTGACCGACTGGAAGTCGGCAACGCGCATCGCGCTGCGCATCGTCTTGATCAGGTCGAGATGCACCAGTGGCGACTCGCTCTGCTGCACGAGGATGCCGCTCGGGCGCAGCGCGCGCCAGCAGCTCGCGTAGAAGTCCGCATTGAACAGGCCTTCGGCCGGGCCGACCGGATCGGTCGAATCGACGATGACGAGGTCGATCGACTCGGGTTCCTGCTCGGCCATGTACTTGATGCCGTCGATGAACAGCAGCTCCGCGCGCGGATCCTTGTTCGACTCGCACAGCTCCGGGAAATACTGCTCCGCCAGGCGCGTCACGCGCTCGTCGATCTCGACCTGCACGGCGTGCTCGACTTCCTCGTGCTTGAGCACTTCGCGCAGCGTGCCGCAGTCGCCGCCGCCGATGATCACGACGCGCTTGGCGCGCGCGTGGGTGAACAGCGCCGGGTGCGACATCATCTCGTGGTAGAGGAAATTGTCGCGCGTGGACACCATCGTGCAGCCGTCGATCACCATCAGCTTGCCCCAGTCGGTGGTGTCGTAGATCTCGATCGACTGGAACGGTGACTGTTCGGCGTGCAGGCGCTCCTTCACGCGCAGTCCGAAAGACGAGCCGGAGCGGCCGTGCTGTTCGGTGAACCAGTTCTGCGAGGTGGCGTTCGGCGTGGACGCGGACATCGGTGCTTCCTGCTGGTGAGGATTCGGAACCCGGGCGACCCCGGGGTCGCGGATTGTAGCCGGTCCGCGCGGAGGCGACACACGCCGATCGCAACAGCTCGTTACACTATGAGGATTGGACGTTGTCGATGGAGCACCTGGTGAACAAGCAGCGCTGGACCACCGACGAGGCCCGCCATGCCTGGGCGGTGCCGCATTGGAGCGAGGGGTATTTCGACGTCGGCGACGGCGGCGACCTGCGGGTGCGTCCGCGTCGCGGCGACGGCCCGTCGCTGTCGTTGCCGGCAATCGTCGACGCGGCGTGCGCGCTGGGTTCGCGCCTGCCGCTGCTGGTGCGCTTCGCCGACATCCTGCAGGACCGCCGCGCGCGCCTGCAGGCCGCGTTCGCCAAGGCGATGGGCGACTGGGACTACGCCGGTGGCTACACCCTGATCTACCCGATCAAGGTCAACCAGCAGAACAACGTCGCCGGCGAACTCGCCGGCAATGCCGCGCCGGGCTTCGGCCTCGAAGCGGGTTCCAAGCCGGAACTGATGGCGGTGCTCGCGCTCGCGCGGCGCGGCAGCACGGTGATCTGCAACGGCTACAAGGATCGCGAGTACATCCGCCTCGCGCTGATCGGGCGCAAGCTCGGCCTCGACATCTTCATCGTGATCGAGAAGCCGTCCGAGCTGCGCTACGTGATCGAGGAAGCAGCGGCGCTCGGCGTCGAGCCGCTGCTTGGCGTGCGCATGCGCCTCAAAAGCCTCGGCGCGGGCAAGTGGCAGAACTCCGGCGGCGACAAGGCGAAGTTCGGCCTCACGCCGCGCCAGCTGCTGACCCTGCTCGACGAGCTGAAGGCGGCGAACCTGTCGCACACGCTCAAGCTGCTGCATTTCCACATGGGCTCGCAGATGTCGAACGTCCGCGACATCGCGACCGGCATGCGCGAGGCAGTGCGTTATTTCGTCGAGTTGTCGCGCATGGGTCTGCCGATCACCCACATGGATGTCGGCGGTGGCCTCGGCGTCGACTACGAAGGCACGCGCTCGCGTTCGGATTGCTCGATCAACTACGGCCTCGACGAATACGCTTCGGCGATCGTCGGTGCGCTCGCGGAAGCCTGCAACGCGAACGGCCTGAATGCGCCGCACGTGCTGACCGAATCCGGGCGTGCGTTGACCGCGCACCACGCGGTGCTGGTCGTCAACGTCAGCGAGATCGAGGAGGCGCCGCTCGGCGCGATCCCGCCGCCGCGCGCGGACGAGCCGGCGGTGCTGCGTCGTTTGCGCGACGTGTGGGCGGAGATCGACCAGACGCCGCCGACCGAGCTCTACCATGAAGCGCAGTATCAGCTCGCCGAAGGCTATTCGCTGTACGCGCTCGGCCAGCTGTCGCTGCAGGACCGCGCGCGCCTCGACGATTTCTACTACGCGATCGTCAACGCGGTGCGTTCGCGCCTCAAGCCGGACGAGCGTACCCACCGCCAGGTGCTCGACGATCTCGCCCAGACCCTGGTCGACAAGTATTTCGTGAATTTCTCGGTGTTCGAGTCCGCGCCCGACATCTGGGCGATCGACCAGGTGTTCCCGATCGTGCCGATCTCGCGCCTCGATGAGGCGCCGGATCGGCGCGGCGTGATCGCGGACCTCACCTGCGATTCGGACGGGCGCATCGACCATTACGTCGAGGCCGATGGCGTCGACGTCAGCCTGCCGCTGCACATGCCGCGCGCGGGAGAATCGTACCGCCTCGGCGTGTTCATGGTCGGCGCGTACCAGGAGACGCTCGGCGACATCCACAACCTGTTCGGCGACACCGATGCGGTCAGCGTCAAGCTGACCGCGGACGGCTATGCATTCAGCCATCGCCGGCGCGGCGACAGCACCGACCTCATGCTCGACTACGTCGGTTACGACCTCGCCGCGTTGCGCGCCGCGTATCGCGACAAGATCGTCGCCGCCGGGATCGGTTCCGACGAGGCGCCGCGCCTCGAAGCCGCGCTCGAACATGGCCTCACGGGTTACACGTACCTGGCGGAGTAGGCGGCATACGGCCAGACCCTGACGCATGGAGCGCCGTGTGCTCCGTGCTTCGATCTTCCAGTACCAGCGTTCCGGAGAAGCATGCGATGAATGAAATCAGGGCCGGTTTCGTCGGCCTCGGCGCGATGGGCTTGCCGATGGCCGGCCATCTCGCGCGCGCCGGTCTGCTTGCGGCGGTGTGGAACCGCTCGCACGACAAGGCCGTCGCGGCGGGGCGTGAGCTCTCCGTGGCGGCACCAGCAGACATCGTCGAACTGGTGCGATCCTGCAACGTGATCGCACTGTGCGTGCCGGCCGACGCGGATGTGCTCGAACTCGCGCGCACGATCGCGACGCATGCGCCGTCCGGGATGGTCGTGATCGATCATTCGACCGTGTCGTCGGTGACAGCGAAGGACGCGCACGCGATCCTCTCCGCGCACGGCTGCGCGTTCATCGACGCGCCGGTTTCGGGTGGCGTCGAAGGCGCGAAGAACGGCAAGCTGTCAGTGATGGTCGGCGGCGACGCGCGGGCGCTCGAGCGCGCGCGGCCAGTGCTCGACTGCTATGCGGCGAAGGTGAGCCACATGGGCGATGTCGGCGCCGGCCAGAACACCAAGGCGGTCAACCAGGTGCTCGTCGCCGGCATCGCGCAGGCCGTGTGCGAAGGTCTGGCGCTGTCCGAAAAACTGGGCCTCGATCCCGAGCGCCTGCTGCCCACGCTCGGCGCCGGCGCGGCCGGCAACTGGTTCCTCGACAAGCGCGGCGCGACCATGCTGCGCGACGAGTTCAAGGTCGGCTTCAAGCTCGCCCTGCTGCACAAGGACCTGAAGATCGTGCGCCAGCTCGCGCTCGACGCCGGCACCGATCGGTCGGTGATCGAGAAATCGCTCGCGGACTACGCCGTGCTGCTTGCGCAGGGGCATGGCGACGAGGACATCTCTGCTTTGATCCGTCTTAAGCGTCCGCGTTGAACAGCGGATGGCGGCACGCCGCCATCCGTGCTGTGCGTGCTGTCAGCCGTCGAAACCGTTCGCAAAGATCGTGTCGCTGATTGGCAGCGCGAACTTGTACAGCTTGCTGTTGCTGCTGTAGTTGGCGACGTACAGCGCGCCGTTGACGAGGATCGGGCTGCCCCACTTGAGCGACCCGATCGATGGTGACGTCCAAAGCAGCGCGCCGCTGGTCGGATTGCGCGCGAGCAGGCAGGTGCCGGCCGCGCATGAGCCGACGTGGTAGACGACGTCGTTTGCGACGACCGCCGAGGTCGCATTGGAGTTCTGCTGCCAGGTCGGTTGCAGGTGCGGCACGTTCGCGCCGGTCAGCGTGAGTTTGAGGCCGGAAATGCCGTTGCCGTTGCCGACGTAGACCCACGCAGCACCATCGCCATGTGTGTTGACCCAGACGACCGATTGCGTCTTCATCCAGAATTCGCTGATCGGCACGTCGATGACTTCGATCTCGCCGCCGACGCCACCGGGCGCGCCGATGCCGCCCATGTCGTCGAGGTCGATGAGGTGCAGCATGGAGTCCTTGCCGGTCTGCACGCCGATGTGCGCGACGGCGCTGCCAGCGGGAGCCGGAAGGATCGACAGCGAAGCCGAGCCGAGATCGATGTCGCTGCCATCGAGTTGCGCGTAGTTCGTCGGAGTATGGCTGTCGAGCGGCAGGCCCGCGCCCGCGCCAGTGCCGTCCGGATGCAGCGCGAGTACGCTGTCACCCCAGTTGTGGCCGCCCGTGTTCGCGTTGAACTCGCCATTCGCGGTCGTGATGTAGACGCGGTCCGTACCGGCATCGTAGACCGCGCCCGGACGGCCCCAGATGCCGCTCTGCGGGCTGTTGCAGCCACCCGAAGCGATCAGCGTCGTGATCGTGCTGCACATCGAATTGAACACGCGCGACGTCCCGGTCGCGAGGTCGATCGTGACGAGGTGGCCCTGGTAGTCGCCGCCGTCGCCAACATAGCCGTTGGTGACCGCGTACAGCCGCGCGACGCCGCCGGATACCGCCGTCGCGAGCGCGGACGCGCCCTTTTCGACGCCCGGCTTCAGCGTCACGGTCACCGGCCAGCCGCCCGTCGTGGTCTCGCTGCCGTTGCCGATCGCGTACTTGTGCACCTTGCCGTCGGCGCCATAGCTGTAGACATGCTGGCGGTTCGGATCGATCGCGGGCGAGCTCTCGATCGGCGTATGACCGCCTGTCGTGGTCATCGTCCAGACCACGCTGCCATCCGCCGCATCCAGTGCGGTAATGCGGCCGCTCTGCGCCGTCACGAACAAGAGATCCTTCGTGCCCGATGCGGTCACGATGCCTTGCGCGAACACCGGCGCAGCATTCGTGCGACCGGTCAGCGTCACCGCGTACTTTTGTTCGAGCTGGGCGACGTTCGCCGCGGACACCGCAGTCTCCGCGGTGTTGTTCGCGCTGTGCGCCGGATCGAAACCCCACTGCGGCCAGTCCGTGGCAATGGCCTCCGCGGTGGCCAGCGAGCCCGCGGCGAGCAGGGCGGTGTGGAGCAGGGCGTGCGAGCGCGACATGGCGAGTACTCCGTGGCGCGACGAGGCGCCTTCAGGGAAGGCGCATCCTACGCCGGGTGCGGGGTGGAACGACGTGCTGCGTGTCGAACCTGTGGAATGGATCACGTCCCCGATGGCGCGCCTCGACGGGCCGCGCCGTCGAAGCCGTTGCGGAAGATCACGTCACCGGCGGGCAGTGCAAACTTCCACAGCTTGGCATTGTTGTCCGTCACGTAAAGCGCGCCGTCGACGAGGATGGGACTCTGCCAGTGCACGTTGCCGATGTGCGGCGAACTCCACAGCACGTCGCCGCTGGGTGGATCGTGCGCCGTGACGCAGATGCCGGCGTCGGCGCAAGGGCCCGCGTGGTACAGCACGCCATTCGCGACGATCGGCGAGGTGGACGCGTTCGACGAGCCGGTGCGGTTCCAGCGCATCGCCAGCGCGGGACGGTTGCTCGCGTCGAGGCCGAGCTGCAGGCCCGACAGGCCGCTTCCATTGCCCGCGAACACCCAGGTCGAGTGGTCCGACGGATTCACCCATACCGCCGGCTGCTCGCGCATGCGATCGCCGGGAAAACCGTTGCCACCCTGCGGCACGTCGACGAGCTGGATCTCGCCGCCGACGTGCGCGGGCGCACCCTGTCCGCTCATGTTGTCGAGGTCGATCAGGCGCAGCTTGCCGTCCTTGCCCGCCTGCATGCCCAGGTGTGCGACCGTGCTGCCTGTGGGCACGGGCAGGATCGCCATCGAGACGGAACCGAGATCGGTGTCGCCGTTCTGCAGGCTCTGGAAGTTCGACGGCGTGTAGCTGTCGAGCGGCAGGCCGTTGCCGGCGCCGGTGCCGTCCGCGGCGAGCGCGAGCACGCTGTCGCCCCAGTTGAAGCCACCCGTGTTCGCGTTGAACGTGCCGTTGCCGGTAGCGATGTAGACGCGATTCGTTGCCGCCGAATACGTCGCGCCGCCGCGACCCCAGATGCCGCTCTGCCGGCCGGCGCAATCGTCGGTGCCGGGCGTACCGTTGAGCACGAAATGGATCGTCTTGTCGCTGCACATGACGTTGAACACGTGCTGCGTGCCGTTGGCGAGGTCGATCGAGACCAGGTGGCCCTGGTAGTCGCCGCCATCGCCGATGTAGCCATCCGTGACGACGACAAGATGGTGCGTGTTGCCCGAGCTCGCAATCGTCAGTCCGGAGGCGCCCTTTTCGACGCCCGTCTTCAGCGTGATCGTCTGCGGCCAGCCGCCGGTCGTGACTTCGCTGCCGCTGCCGATCGCGTACTTGTGCACCTTGCCGTCGACGCCGTAGCTGTAGACATACTGCAGGCCTGGATCGATCGCGGGCGATGCAGTGGTCGGCTGCGGCCCGCTCGTCGTCTGGTGCCACACTTCGCTGCCGTCGGCCGCGTCGATCGCCATCAGGCGTCCGTTCTTGCTGAGCAGGAACAGCAGGTTCTTCACGCCGCCGGCAGTGGTGACGCCGGACTGGTACACGGGTGCGCTGTCGACCGACGAGGCGAGCGTAGCGCCGTTCGCGTACACCGAGGCGAGCAGGGAGAGATTGGCGGCGCCAAGCGTCGTCTCGCTGGCGTTGAAACCGCTGTGCGCGGCGTCATAGCCGAACTGCGGCCAGCTCGCGGCATGCGCATGGGCGAAGCCGAGCGCGATCGCGGCGGCCGGCATGAAACGAAGAAGGGCAGCACAGTGCATGGTCGGGCTCCGGGAGATCGGTAGATCGTCCGCCGCATCGTACGTCGCCCGGTTACATCGAATGATGACGCGCGCCACGGATGCGCCCTTCACGTACGCGAACGCGCCTTCGTGGTACAAGGCGCACTCCCGTCCTTCCGGAGTGCCAACCATGCTGCGTCGGATCGGAAAATTGCTGCCCGCTCTCGTCGCCAGTGCGTCATTGCACGCGGCGATCAATCCCGCCGACCTTGCCCTCGTGCCGTGGCCGGACGCGTCGACGACCTTCTCCGAACCGGTCGGCGTGCGTGCGCCCGCCGGCGACAATCGCGTATTCGTGGTCGAGCGCTGCGACACCCCCGGCAGTTCGAACACGTCCGGGCACGTACGCATCGTGAAGAACGGCGTGGCGCTGCCGACTCCGTTTCTCGAAGTCAACGTCAGCTGCAGCAGCGAACAGGGCCTGCTCGGACTCGCATTCGATCCGCAATTCGCCAGCAACGGCACGTTCTACGTCACCTACACCGCGGTCGGCGCTGGACTTGCCGACAGCGAAGACCAGGTGCTCGCGCGCTACACGGTCTCGGCGAATCCCGATGTCGCGAATCCGAGCGGCACGGTGATCCTGCGCGTGCCGGACATCGCCGGCAATCACAATGGCGGCGACCTGCATTTCGACCATCAGGGTTATCTCAACTGGTCGATGGGTGACGGCGGCGTGCAGAACGATCCGAACGGGTTCGCGCAATGCACCGGGCGCAAGAAGGCCGACAACAATCCATCGAGTTGCCATTCGGTTTCCGGTTCCGGTCCGACGTACTACCTGCTCGGCAAGATCATCCGTCTGGATGTGCACGCGACGACCGCCTCGGCGCCGGCGAATTTTTGCGGCGCGAGCGCCGGGCAGCCAGCGCCCTATGCGATCCCGCCCGGCAATCCGTTCCGCGATGTCGGCCTGTATCCGCAGGAGTGCGCGGAAATCTTCAACTGGGGTTTCCGCAATCCGTACCGTTTCAGCTTCGACCGGCAGACCGGCGACCTGTTGATCGGCGACGTCGGGCAGAACGCATGGGAGGAAGTCAGCTTCCAGGCGGCAGGCAGCGTCGGCCAGAACTTCCAGTGGAACGCCTGCGAGGGCCTGCACACGTTTCCGGGTGGTTCACTTGGCTGCAATGGCCCGGCGGGCAGCGTGAAGCCGAAGCTCGACTACTCGCACAGCATCGGCTGCGCGGTCAGCGGCGGCTATGTCTATCGTGGCCCAATCGCACCGTTGCGCGGGCAATACGTGTTCAGCGACTACTGCTCGGGCGACATCTACGTCGTCGCGAACACGGCGACGACGCAGTGGACATACGAGACGCTCGCGGGTACGCCGTCGATGAACACCTACGGCTTCGGCGAGGACGCCGACGGCAACCTGTACGCGACCACTGGGGGCGGTACGATCTATCGCTTCGAGTCGGCGAGCGGTGGCGATCTCATCTTCGCCAACGGTTTCGATGGTTGACTGGCCACACGGAGGCGGGATGCGTCATTCGATTCGCGCGGCGGCGATTGCCCTCGCAGCAGGTACGGCGGTTCATGCACAAACGGTGCCGTCCGACCTCGCTCTCGAGGTCGTCACCAACGCGGTCACCGCGCCGATCGGCGTGCGCGCGCCGCACGACGGCAGCGGTCGGCTCTTCATCCTGAGCCAGGCCGGCACGATCCGCATCGTCAAGAACGGCGTGCTGTTGCCGACGCCGTTCCTGACCGTGCCGGTCACCTATCCCGGCTCGGGCGGAACGAGCGGGCTGCTCGGCCTCGCGTTCCATCCCAACTACGGTCACGTCGGCGCGCCGCACAACGACGAGTTCTACGTCGTGTCGATGCGACCACCCGGCTGCACGCCGGCCGGTACCTGCCTCGGCAGCGGTCCGGACGAAGTGCTCGAACGCTACACCGTGTCGGCGGACCCGGACGTCGCGAACGCCGGCGGGACCGTGGTGATGCGCTTGGCCGACAACTCGCCGCCGTCGTACCACAACGGCGGCGACATTCATTTCGGTCCGGACGGCTATCTGTACATGTCGTCCGGTGACGGCGGACAGGAAAGCGGCACGCACTGGCTGGCCGAATGCCTGTGGAAGAAGCCGAACGACACCACCTCCACCAGTTGCGGCAGCAGCGCGGCCACGCCGCAGTATTTCCTGCGCGGCAAGATGTTGCGCATCGATGTCGACACACGCGGCGCGACGGCGACCGACGAGATGTGTGGCGCCACGCCCGGCCAACTGGCCGAGTATTCGATTCCGCCAGGCAATCCGTATGTCGGCAGCAGCCAGACCTGCGACGAGATCTTCCTGTACGGCTTCCGCAATCCGTGGCGCTGGAGCTTCGACCGCGCCACGGGCGACATGTGGATCGCCGACGTCGGCCAGGTGCAACGCGAGGAAATCGACTTGCGCCTCGCCGGTTCGAGCGAGCCGCCCTACTACGGCTGGCATTGCATGGAAGGCTCGCTCGTGTTCAGGACCACCGAGGTGTGCGCGCCGCCGCTGCCGCCGCAGGTATTGCCACTGATGGAATACGGGCACAGCGGAGGACGCTGCGCGATCACCGGCGGTTATCGCTTCCGCGGACCGATCCCGGCGTTCCAGGGCATGTACGTGTTCGCCGATTCGTGTTCCAGCGAGATCTTCTTCGCCAAGCCCGACGCGCAGAACCAGTGGAGCTGGTCGGTCTGGCGCGACGACGCGAACGGTTACGGTACCTATTCGGGCTTTGGCGAGGACGAAGCCGGCAACCTCTACGTCGCCAATACCGACACCGGCGTCGTCTACCGCTTCCATTCCAGCCAGGGTGTCGTGACGCATGTGGTCACGCCGCACGCCGGCCCCGGCGGCGCGATCGCTCCGCCGACGCCGCAGACCGTCGCCGAAGGCGCCACCGCCGCGTTCGATGTGCAGGCCGCCCCCGGCTACGCGATCGCAGGCGTCGATGGCTGCGGCGGCGCATTGACCGGCAACATGTTCACGACAGCGCCGGTCGTCGCCGACTGCGACGTGACGGCGACGTTCGCGGTTGCCGATCGCATCTTCGCCGATGGCTTCGAGCCTTCGGCGAAAAGCGTGCGCTGAGCAAGATTTGGTGTAGCGACCCGCGGCAGCGCGCCGCGGGTCGTCGCCGACTCAGCGCGTGGCGGCGTCGAAACCGTTGCGGAAGATCAGGTCCGGATCCGCCACGAACGTCGCGGACACGGTGCAGTCGGTGGCGATCGGTGCAGTGGTGTAGGTCGCACCCGCAAGCACGCCGCCGCAACCTGTAACCTGGCCGATAACCTGCCCGGCATCCGGCGTCAGCGTGAAGCTCGTGCTGGTCCCTTCGTCGATCGTCTGCGGCTGGTCCGGTGCGATCGTGCCGCCCGCTCCCGCCTGCGGCGTCACGACGTGGGTGATCGGCGTGAACGCGGCAGTGACCGTGCAGTCCGCGCTGATCGCGGCGGTCGTGTAGACCTGTCCCTGGAGGCTGCCGCCGCAACCGCCGACCGTATCGATGCGGTAGTGCACATCCGGCGTCAGCGTGAAACTCGTCGTCGCGCCATCGGCGATTGTCTGCGGCGTGGACGGGGCGATGCTGCCGTTCGGGCCGGCGATGGGGGTGACGACATGGCCAACGAGAGCGAAGCTTGCGGTCACGGTGCAGTCGCCCGTGATCGGTCCGGTCCGGTACGTGGCGCCATTCAGTTGTCCATTGCAGCCGCTGACGGCATCGATCGCGTAGCCTGCATCGGCGATGATCGCGAACGGCTGGGTCGCGCCGTCGTCGACGAGTTGCGGCGTCTCCGGAACGATGCGCCCGTGCGCACCGGTGCTCGGCGAAACGCTGTGCGTCACCGGCGGATTGCCGAGGTCGAAGCGCTGCAGTCGCGTGCCCGCTGCAACATACAGCGCGCCGTTGACGAGGATCGGGCTCTGCCACTTGATGCCGCCGATCGTCGGCGACGTCCACAGCACCGAACCGTTGAGCGGGTCGCGCGCGTACAGGCAGTTGCCGCCGCTGCAGGAGCCGACGTGGTAGAGCACGTCATTGACGACGATCGTCGATGTCGCGTTGGTGCTGTTCTGCCAGGTCGGTTGCAGGTAGGGCTTGTTCGTCGTGGCGTTCAGCGTGACCTTGAGGCCCGACAGGCCGTTGCCGTTCGCGATGAACACCCAGTTGGCGCCGTCGGGTGCGATCCATGATGCCGTCTGCGTCTTCATCCACGACTGGCTGATCGGCACGTTGATGACGTCGATCGCGCCGCCGACCGCGCCCGCCGAACCGGTGCCGCCCATCCGGTCGAGATCGATCAGGTGCAGCTTGGAATCCTTGCCGGTCTGCACGCCGAGGTGCTGCACGGTGCTGCCGGCCGGCGGTTCCAGGATCGTCAGCGTCGCCGAGCCGAGGTCGATGTCCTGACTATCGAGTTGCTGATAGGTCGTCGGTGTATAGCTGTCCATCGGCATGCCGCCGCCTGCGCCGGTGCCGTCCGGTTTCAGTGCAAGCACGCTGTCGCCCCAGTTCTTGCCGCCATTGTTGGCGTTGAACGGACCGTTGCCGGTCGTGATGTAGACGCGATCGGTGCCGGCGTCGTAGACGGCACCGGGTCGGCCCCAGATGCCGTTCTGGCGTGAAGAACAGTCGTTCACTCCGTTCTGGCCGTTCAGGATCATGTGGATCGCGACATCGCTGCACAGCGTGTTGAACACGGTCTGTGCATTCGTCGATAGGTCGATCGTGGTCAGGTGGCCCTGGTAATCGCCACCGTCGCCAACGTAGCCGTTGCTGACGACGTACAGGTAGGTGGTGTTGTGCGTGATGGCGAACGCGAGCGCCGATGCGCCCTTCTCGACGCTCGGCTTCAGTGTCGCGATCTGTGGCCAACCGCCCGCCGTTATTTCGACGCCGTCGCCGATTGCGTACTTGTGCACCTTGCCGTCGACGCCATAGGCATAGACGAACTGGCGGTTCGGATCGATTGCCGGCGAGCTTTCCGTTGGCGCCGTGCCGCTGGTCGTTGCGGTCCAGACGACCGAGCCGTCGAACGCATCGTACGCAGTGGTGCGGCCGCTCTGTGCGGTCACGACGAGCAGATCCTTCGTGCCGCCTGGCGTCACGACCGCGCGTGCGAGCACCGGCGCGGCGTTCGTCGTCGCAGTCATCGTCACGTTGTAGCGCCGAGTCAGTTGCGCGACGTTGTCGCGCGTGATCGTCGCCTCGTCCGGGTTGCTGCCGCTGTGCGCGACGTCGTACCCCCATTGCAGCCAGTCCGCCGCTGCCGCGGTGCCGAAGGGAGCCGCGCAGGCGGCAGCGAGAAGGCAGGTGCGCAGCAGGGGCGTGGTTCGCATGAGCGGCGGTCTCCGGGTCGGCGCCGGGCAGGCCGCCGGGCGAGAACGCCGGATCTTACGCTGCGCGGGCGATCCATGGCGTGCGCCGCAGCGCGCTTCGCCGTCGCGCGCCAGCGACGCGCGACCCTATTGCGCCGGCTGTTCCTTCAGCGCGATCGCGTTGATGCCGTTCTCGGACAGCGAGCGCTTCGCCGCCTCGAGCTCGCTCGCGCTTGCATACGGGCCCACACGCACTCGATGCCAGGTCTTGCCGTTGATCGTGACCGGCTGCACCTGGGCGACGAATCCCGACAATGCGAGTTTCGCCTTCGCTTCGTCCGCGGCCTTCGGCTCGGGGTAGGAACCGGTCTGCAATACGTAGCGACCGCCGGTGCCAGCCGCCGACGTGGTCGTCGTGCCCGGCGTGGCGGGATTCGCGCGCGCCTGCTGCTCCGCCTTTGCCTTCGCCGACAGTTCGGCATCGGGAATCACGACTTCGGCTTCCGGCAGCACCTGGTAGAAGTCGTAGTTCTTCTTCGGTTTTGCCTCGGCGACCGGTGGTTCGCTTTCCCTCGGCGCGGTTGCCTGGGGATTGGGTTGCGGCACGTCCTTCTTGCGCAGCAGCGGCGCCCAGTCCTTGGCCAGCACCAGCAGCATCAAGCCGATGCCGAGCAGCAGTCCGATCAGCACCCACAGCCATGCGGGTTTCTGTGCGCCGTTGCCGCCACGCGTTGCCTGGCGTCCCTTCTTTGCTGCCATCACATGCTCTCCGGGGCGGATACGCCCAACAGGTCGAGGCCGTTCGCGAGCGCCTGGCGCACCGCGGCGGCGAGTGCGAGTCGTGCGTCGCGCAGGTCGGCGTCGTCGACGATGAACTGGCTGGTGTTGTACCAGCCGTGGAACGCAGCCGCGAGTTCGCGCAGCCAGTTTGCGACGAGGTGCGGTTCGAGGCTTGCGCCTGCGTTCTCGACCACTTCGCCGAAACGTGACAGCTCCACCATCACCAGTTGTTCGGCCTCGCCGTCGAGGCGCGCGAGGTTTGCCAGGCCGTTCGCGCGATCCCAGGCGAGGCCGCGCTCGCCGAGCTGGCGCATCACGCTGGCGACGCGCGCATGCGCGTACTGCACGTAGTAGACCGGGTTGTCGTTGGTCTGCGCGCGCGCGAGGTCGATGTCGAACACCAGCTGCGAATCGGACTTGCGCGCGATCAGGAACCAGCGCGTCGCGTCGCGGCCGACCTCGTCGATGAGATCGCGCAGGGTGACGTAGCTGCCGGCGCGCTTGGACAGCTTCACTTCCTCGCCGCCGCGCATGACCGTGACCATCTGGTGCAGCACGTATTCCGGCCATCCCTGCGGGATGCCGCAGTCGAGTGCCTGCAGGCCGGCCTTCACGCGCATCAGGGAACCGTGGTGGTCGGAGCCGAGTTCGGTGATCGCACGCTCGTAGCCGCGCAGCCACTTGCTGCGGTGGTAGGCGACGTCGGGCAGGAAATAGGTGAAGGTGCCGTCGGACTTGCGCATCACGCGGTCCTTGTCGTCACCGAAATCGGTGGTGCGCAGCCACAACGCGCCGCCTTCCTCGTAGGTGTGGCCGTGCGCGACCAGCTCGCGCACGGTCTCGTCCACCTTGCCGTCGGCGTAGAGCGAGCTCTCGAGGAAGTAGACGTCGAAGGCGACGCCGAACGCGGCGAGGTCGCCGTTCTGTTCGCGCCGCAGCCAGGCGACCGCGAATGCGCGGAGCGCATCGAGGTCGTGCGGGTCTTTCGCGGCATCGACCACATGGCCGTCGACTTCGACGCGCGCACCGTCCAGATAGGCGCGTGCGACATCCTTGATGTATTCGCCGCGATAGCCGTCTTCGGGCCAGCCGGCGTCGTCCGGGCCTTTTCCGAGCGCGCGCGCCTGCACCGAGATCGCGAGATTGTTGATCTGCGCGCCGGCGTCGTTGTAGTAGAACTCGCGCCGCACGTTCCAGCCGTTCGCGGCGAGCACGCGCGCGATGCAGTCGCCGATCGCCGCAGCGCGGCCGTGGCCGACGTGCAGCGGACCGGTCGGATTCGCCGACACGAACTCGACGCCGGCGGTGCGGCCGGCGCCAGCGTTGGAGTGGCCGTAGCTGGCGCCGCCATCCAGCGCCGCCCGCACTTCGGCGTGATAGGCGGCCGGACTCAGGAAGAAGTTGATGAATCCGGGCCCGGCGATCTCGACTTTCGCGATGCCTTCGCGTGCCGGCAGCGCCGCGACCAGCGCGCTGGCGACGTCGCGTGGCTTGCGCCCGGCGGCCTTGGCCAGCAAGAGCGCCGCGTTGGTGGCGAAATCGCCGTGCTCGCGGTTACGGGTGCGTTCGACCGTGAAGGGCGGTGCCGCGTCGTGCGGCAAGCTGCCGTTCGCTTGCAGGGCGGAGATGGCGTCACGGACGCACTGGTGCAGGAAGGCTTTCACGGTCGCCGCAGAGTCGGAAAATCCGCCCATTGTACGGCCTGCGCGGCTCGCCGCGGACGGCTGTCACACGGATGTCGCGCGGGATCGGCACCATCGTGGCAAGGAACAGCGGTGGCGTGCGGGATGCGCACGGTGCCGGGTGCAGGGACGCACCGGTCCAAGGTCTCGCGCCGAACCGCCCTCAGAGGGTCAGGTCCGCCAGCGTCTCGCGGTAGGCTTCGATCACCTGCTGCCCGGTCTGCGGCGGTCCCTGCACCGCGATGCGTGCACGCACGCCGATGCACAGCGCCTTCAGTCGGGGGGCATTCGCTTCCTTGCCCGGGCCGAACGCAGCCAGTCCCGCTTCCGACTGGAAGCGATGCAACTCGAAGAAGAACCGGTCCTGGCCTTCGGTCAGGAAGCCGAGCACCGGCAGCGCGCTTTCACCGGCGCCGAGCGAACGGCCGCTGAGCATCTCGCGTTCGCGACACAGGTTTTCGGCGGTTGTCGCGAACTTCGTGAACGGTTCCGCCACGTTCGCCGTGTCCAGGTCGGCGGCGATCAGGGCGAGCTTCTGCGCAACCACCAGGGCCGGTCGGCTGCGCCAGTCGGGGCAGCGTGCGTCGAGCACCTGGTCGAGTCTCGAGGCGAGCGCGCCGCCGCTCTGCACGAGGTCGGCCGCGTTGTACTGGTAGCCGCCGGGCGAGGGTCGCGCGTCGAAGGTGCTGCCTGCGATCATCAGTTCGAGTGCGGCGTACAGGTCGGCGTCGCGCTCGCGCGAGAAGCCGCAGATGTCGAGGATGCGCTGGCTCTCCTCGATGCTGGCGCTCTCGTTCGCGCCGACGCCGTCGACGAGTTGCGGGGCCTCGCGCTGACGCAGGTCGTGGCAGGCGCCGAACAGCATCAGTGCGCACCATTCGCGCAGACCCAGCGCCTGCAGGCCGAGGCATTCGCGGAGCCGATCCATTCGCTCACCGCAGATCTCCAGCACATGCCCTTCGTTGTGGTAGGCGTGGAAGTCGTTGCCGAGGTGGCCATGGCGCAACGCGAGCCGCGCGTGTCCTAGGCGCACTGCGTCTTCGGTCGCGCGCAGCAGGGCCTCATCCGCGGGCAGCTTGAGCAGGCTCGCCCACGCCTCCCGCCGCCGCGCGAGCAGCGCCTCGAGTGCCGCCGACGCATCACCTGCCAGCGCGCGCGCCGCTGCGACATCCGGCAGGCGCCGTTCCGTTTCGTCGGCACCATGGTGCTGCGGGAACTGGAGGATCACGGCTCGGCGGTGATTCCGGTCAGGGGTGTCGCGAGTATAGATTTGAAGTCGAGGCCGCGTGCAAGTGGCTCCGCGGTGCGGGGCTCCACGTCGATCAGAGCCAGCCGCGCTGGGCGAGCGAGGTCGGGGTGCCGTGGCCGATCACGAAGTGGTCGAGCAGGCGCACGTCGACGAGTTCGAGCGCTTCGCGCAGGCGCTGGGTGATCGCGCGGTCGGCCGCGCTCGGCTCCGCCACACCGGAAGGATGGTTGTGGGCGAAGATCGTCGCGGCGGCATTGTGGACCAGGCAGCGCCGCACGACCTCGCGCGGATGCACGCTGGCGCCGTCGATCGAGCCGCGGAACAGCTCTTCGAACGCGATCACGCGGTGACGGTTGTCGAGGAACAGGCAGCCGAACACCTCGTAGGGATAGCCGGCGAGACGGGACTTGAGGTAGCGCGCGCTTGCCAGCGGGTCCGTCAACGCCTCGCCGAGGCGCAGTTCCGCGTCCAGATAGCGCCGGCCGACCTCGAGCGCGGCGCCGAGGCGGCACCATGCGACCGCTCCGAGTCCGGGCAGGGCATGCGGCGCATCCAGCAGGGGTTTGAGGCCGCCGGCGTTCGTCAGCAGCTGCCGACCGAGGTCGACCGCGCTCTGGCCGCGTCGACCGGAGCCGAGGAACACCGCGAGCAATTCGGCGTCGGACAGCGCCCCGGCTCCGTGCGCGAGCAGCTTCTCGCGCGGACGTTCGCCATCGGGCCAGTCGCGGATGCTCATGCGCGGCACCCGGTCGAGGCAGCGCAAGGGAGGACGATGCGGTATGTGCGCTCGGCAGTGGCGGTGTGCATGGCGAACAGCCTAGGTCGCCGGCGCGCACGCGCACAGCGGCGTTCGCCGCGATTTTGAGTAAGCTAGCGGTTCCCTGTCCTGTCAGCGGTTTCCTACATGCTGGTTCGGTCCGACCGCCCGGGTTGTCCATGGAGCGCGCGATGACGCGCCGCGAGGCGCATGCGCCGGAGCGCTTTGTTCCTGTGCGCGAAGGCGGCCTCGCAGGCGTGCGCGTGCTGCTCGGCGTGTCGGGCGGCATTGCGGCGTACAAGGGCGCCGAACTCGTGCGTCGCTTGCGCGATGCCGGTGCCGAGGTGCGCGTGGTGCTGACCGAAAACGCGGCGCGATTCGTAACCGCGCTGACGTTCCAGGCACTGTCCGGTCATCCGGTCCGGACCAGCCTGTGGGACGAGTCGGCGGAAGCGGCGATGGGACATATCGAGCTCGCCCGCTGGGCTGACGAGGTCGTGATCGCGCCGGCCTCGGCGGATCTGCTGGCGCGGCTCGCTCAGGGACAAGCGGACGACCTGCTGACCACCCTGTGCCTGGCAACGGCGGCGCCGGTTTCGGTCGCGCCGGCGATGAACCAGCAGATGTGGGCGCACGCGGCGACCCAGGCGAATGCGACCCTGTTGCGTTCGCGTGGCGTGAACGTGTTTGGTCCAGCTTCCGGCGGTCAGGCCTGCGGCGAATTTGGTGCCGGTCGTCTGCTCGAGGCGGACGAGATCGTGAGCCTGCTCCAGGCTCGGCGTGGGCCGCGCGAACTGGCCGGCGCGCGCGTGCTGGTCAGTGCCGGTCCGACCTACGAGGACATCGATCCGGTTCGTTTCATCGGCAACCGCAGTTCGGGCCGGATGGGCTTCGCGGTCGCCGAAGCGGCCGCCCGCGCGGGTGCCGAGGTCGTGCTGGTCGCGGGTCCGGTCGCGCTGGCGACGCCGGTCGGAGTCGAGCGCATCGACGTGCGCAGCGCGCGCGAGATGCATGAGGCGGTGCTGGCACGCGCGAAATCAGCCGATGTCTTCATCGCGGCAGCGGCGGTCGGCGACTTCCGTCCGCGCGACATCGCTGTGCACAAGCTCAAGAAGGCGAGCCGCGACAGCGGTCTCGAACTGTCGCTGGTACAGAACCCGGACATCCTCGCCGACGTCGCCGCGTTGGAGCCGCGGCCGTTCGTGGTCGGCTTTGCAGCCGAGACCGAACAGGTCGAGGCGCATGCTCGCGCCAAGCTGGAACGCAAGCGTCTGGACCTGATTGCGGCGAATGAGGTGGGCGCGGGCCTCGGCTTCGAAAGCGCCGACAATGCGCTGCTGCTGCTCTGGCCGGACGGGCGCGAAGCGCTCGAGCGCGCCGGCAAGGTCGAACTCGCGTGCGCGCTGGTGTCGCGTATCGCCGCCCTGCGCGCGGCGCGCGCATCCGCATGACAGGCCGGACCAAAGCGGCGAGCGCGCCGCACGCCGGTTGCACGATCGAGATGAAGATCCTCGACGCGCGCCTGGGCCGCGAATTCCCGTTGCCGGCGCCCGCGACTGCGGCCTCCGCCGGGGTCGACCTGCGTGCGATGATCGACACGCCGCTGACGCTCGATCCGGGCGCCAGCCAGCTGATTCCGAGCGGGATCGCGATCCACATCGGCGATCCGGGGTTGTGCGCGATCGTGCTGCCGCGCTCGGGGCTCGGCCACAAGCACGGTATCGTGCTCGGCAATCTGGTCGGATTGATCGACGCGGACTACCAGGGGCCGTTGATGATTTCCTGCTGGAACCGTTCCGACGCGGCCTTTACCATCGCGCCGGGCGAGCGGATCGCGCAGCTGGTGATCGTGCCGATCGTGCGTGCCGCGTTCGAGGTGGTGGCCGATTTCGCGCCGAGTGCGCGTGGTGAAGGCGGCTTCGGCAGTTCGGGGCGGCATTGAGGGTGCGCGTTGCGGCTGATGCGCCGCGCGATGCGACGGAGGAAGGCATGGGCGACGACCACCACAAGATGTCCCCGAAGGAGCAACTGGCGCGGTTGGGCGCGCGCGTGTTGCCGGGCCTGCGTTCGCTCGGTCCGTTCGCGCTCGGAACCTTCCTGCTCGTATTCGGTTCGTTCATGGCATGGCAGGCATGGCTGCTGTGGCTGGCGCAGCGCGGTGTTGCGAATGCGGACGAGGCGCGTGCGCAGGTGATCGGCACGCTTGCTGGCTATGTGCGTGAACAGCAGCAGGCGGTCCAGGTTGCGCTCGATGAACCGAATGTGCAGCAAGCGCTGCAGCAGGGCGCGGAAGGTCGGCCGGCGGCTGCGGCGGCGTTGAAGCAGCTGTTGCAAGGCGCCACCGATGCGGAGTTCTTCAGTCCCAATCTCGACGAGGTGCTGTCGGGGGACCTGCATGCGATCGGCTACGCCAAGGCCGCGGCGCTGATGCAGGCGAAGATCAACCCGCGCCAGCCGCTTGCGGAAATGCGTGTCGAAGGGGAGGCGGGACAGCAACTGATGGTGACGCTTCCCGCGCGCGTAGCCGGCCAGGTGGTTGCGTTCGCGGTGGTCGAGCTGCCGTTCAAGCCCGTGCTGACCCGCTTCAATCGCACCTCGGTCAGCGGTGCGCGCCTCGACCTGCGCCAGGGCGACGGCCATGGCGACCTGATCATCGCGAGCATCGGCGAACACACCGGCAACACGATCGGCGACGTCGGCGAACCGATCCCCGGCACCCGCCTGCGCATCGGCAAGGCGGATCCGGGCTACTTCATTGTGTTCAGCGAAAGCCTGCCGATCACGGCGCTGGTCAGCCTGCTGAGCCTGCTCGCCGGCGGCGCGTTGATGTGGATCCGGCAGGTCGGCAGGGAACGAGCGATGGAAGTGTTGCAACGCAAGCCGAAAACGAACGAGCCCGAGATGACCCTTGCCCAGGCGATGAAGGTAAAACCGGACGCACCCGTTGCCGCGGCCGCCAATGCGTCCGTGCCGGCGGTACGGGCGAAGATCAAGGACGAAGTCGTCGACGTCGATCCGAGCATCTTCCGCGCCTACGATATCCGCGGCGTGGTCGGAACGACGCTGACGACCGGTGTTGCGCGTCTGATCGGCCGCGCGATCGGCAGCGAGGCGCGCGATCGCGGCCTCAGCGAGATCGTGGTCGGTCGCGACGGTCGCCTGTCGGGTCCCGATCTCGTGTTCGCGCTGATCAATGGCCTGCGTTCGACCGGCATCGATGTCATCGACATCGGGCCAGCGCCGACGCCGGTGACCTACTTCGCGGGCTACCACTTGCGGACCGGGTCGGGCATATCGGTGACCGGCAGCCACAATCCTCCCGACTACAACGGCTTCAAGATCGTGCTCGGTGGTGAGACCTTGTCCGAGGATGCGATCCAGAACCTGTACCGACGCATCGAGGCCGAGCGCTTCGTCGATGGCATGGGCGGCCTGCAGACGATCGACGTGAGTCAGGACTATCTGCGCCGCATCACCGACGACATCCAGATCGAGCGCAAGCTCAAGGTCGTGGTCGATTGCGGCAATGGCATCGCCGGCGCGATCGCCCCGGCGGTGCTCGAGGGCATCGGTTGCGAGGTCATCCCGCTCTACTGCGATGTCGACGGCACCTTCCCGAACCATCACCCCGATCCGTCGGACCTGCACAACCTGCAGGACCTGATCCTGTCAGTGAAGCAGGTCGGCGCCGACATCGGCCTCGCCTTCGATGGCGACGGCGATCGCCTGGGCGTGGTCACCGCGAGTGGCGAGGTGATCTTCCCCGATCGCCTGCTGATGCTGTTCGCGAGCGACATCCTGATACGCAATCCGGGCGCCACCATCATCTACGACGTCAAGTGCACCGGCCACCTGCAGCCGCTGATCTTGCAGCAGGGCGGCAGCCCGCTCATGTGGCGCACCGGGCATTCGTTGATCAAGGCGAAGATGCGCGAGACGAATGCGGCGCTCGCCGGCGAGATGAGCGGCCATTTCTTCTTCGGCGAACGCTGGTACGGTTTCGACGACGGAATCTATTCGGCCGCGCGCTTGATGGAAATCCTGGCCAGCGACATCGAGGAGCGCAAGCCCGAGCAGATCTTCGCGACACTGCCGAAGGGAGTGTCGACGCCGGAGCTGAAGATCCCGATGCGCGAGGGCGAGCACTACGCGTTCATCGAGAAGTTCCGCGCGCGCGCGCGCTTCGAGGGCGCACGCCTGACCACGATCGATGGCGTGCGTGCGGACTGGCCGGACGGCTGGGGCCTGGTACGCGCATCGAACACGACGCCCGTTCTGGTGCTGCGCTTCGATGCCGACACGGCGACCGCGCTCAGGCGCATCCAGGACGTGTTCCGCGCGCAGTTGCTGGCGCTGGATTCTTCGTTGCCGCTGCCATTCTGACGGCGGCGCGCCGCGCGTCTATCGGAACCACTCCTCGACGCCGTCGGACTCGTCCGGCGCTTCGCCGCTCGCGGCGGCATCGTCGTCGCGCAGTTCGATCGATTCGACGTCGCCTTCCGCCTGCGTGTCGACCGGCACCATCCATTGTTCGCCGCAGATCGCGCACTCGCGCCGGTCGGCGGCCTGGCCGGCGCCGAAATGCACGCGCTCGAGCAGCGCGCTTTCGGTGGATTCGCAGGATGGACAGCGGATCATGCGTACCGCCCCCCTGGGCGGCGCCCGGCTCGTCAGGGTTGTTGGGCCGCTTGCGGCTTGAGCTTGGCCTTGAGCTCGCGGTAGTGCGCCACCTGTGCCTCGAAATGGCTGCTGGCCTCGTCGCGGTCGCGTTCGCGTTGCGCGACGGTCAGGCGTTGGTCGTCGACCTGCTTGCGCATGCGACCCAGTTGCGTGGTCTGCTCGGCCGGCAGCTCCTTGCCGGTACGCTCCGCTTCCGCCGCGCGATCGAGCAGGTCCGCGAGTGACTGTTCCTGGTTGCGCAGGCTCGCAGCCGCGGCCTTGACCTGCTGCTCGAGCATTTCCAGTTGCTGTTGCTGGGCATGCTTGAGATCGTCTTCCTGCGGATAGTTGCTCAGCAATTGCTCGTCGTCGCGTGCGCTCTGTTCGGCGACCCTGCGCTCGGCCGCCTGCTTGGCCGCCTCCACCTTCGCGGCGGCGAGCTCTGCGTCGGTCTTGGCGCGCTCGACGTGCTTGATCACGATCCCTTGCGGATTGACGACGTCGTAGCCGAACTTCGCGGCTTCGGGTGGAACCGAGTCGGAGTAGTGCAGGTTGCCCTGGGCATCGCGCCACTTGAACCGATTGTGATCGAGCGCGGTCGGGGCAGCCGTCGCGAGTTCGCAACCGGCAACTAGGGTCAGCGCCAGTACCAGCGGCCGGGACAATGGAATGCGCATGGGTGATCCTCCAAGCCGCAGTATATGGGAGCTTGCCGTTGGCAACGGGGCGATCAGGCGTGTACTCCGTAACGCTCCCGATATGCGGTCAAGCGTGGCCGATGATCGGCCAGTTCGGGGCGATCCGCCGCATAGGCGAGCAGGTCGGTCAGGCGCGCGATCGCGACGGTCGGGATACCCTGCTCGGCTGCGAGCTCCTGGGTTGCGGACAGCGATCCCTGCCCGCGCTCCTCGCGGTCCAACGCAAGCAGCACGCCCGCCGGTTGAGCGCCGGCGGCGCGGATCAGCGCCAGCGCTTCGCGGATCGCGGTGCCCGCGGTGATCACGTCGTCGACGATCAGCACGCGCCCGCGCAGCGGCGCGCCGACCAGCAGGCCACCCTCGCCATGATCCTTCGCCTCCTTGCGGTTGTACGCGAACGGCACGTCGCGCGCATGCCGTTCGGCCAGCGCAGCGGCGGTAAGCGCGGCCAGCACGATGCCCTTGTAGGCCGGTCCGAACAGCATGTCGAACGCGATGCCCGAGCTGGCCGCCGCCTGTGCGTAGGCGCGGCCGAGCGTGGCGAGCGCCGCGCCGCTGTCGAACAGGCCGGCATTGAAGAAGTACGGGCTGACGCGGCCGGACTTCAGGGTGAACTCGCCGAAGCGCAGGACATTGCGAGCTACGGCGAGGTCGAGGAATTCGCGCTGGCTTTGCGACATGGCAATCGGCAATCGGCAATCGGGATCCGGATTGTGCAAGAGGCGGCGAACAAGTGGAATGCGCGGGCGTCACCGCGAGGCGGCTTCCTGCACTGCCGACTTCGGGTAGGCTTGTCCGATTGCCCCGGCTTGCCGATTTCCGAATGAAGGTCATCAGTTTCAACGCCAATGGGATCCGCTCTGCGGCCACCAAGGGATTTTTCGACTGGCTGCGCGCGCAGGACGCCGATGTCGTCTGCCTGCAGGAAACCAAGGCGCAGGAGGACCAGCTGTCCGATCCGATGTTTCGCCCGGACGGTCACCACTGCTTCTATCGCGACGCGACGACGAAGAAAGGCTACAGCGGCGTCGCGATCTATTCGAAGCGCGAGCCCGACGAGGTGCTCACGACGCTTGGCCTCGACCTGTTCGAGCAGGAAGGCCGCTACATCGAGGCGCGCTACGGCAAGCTCAGTGTCGTGTCCTTCTACATCCCGTCCGGCTCGTCGGGCGATGAGCGCCAGGCGATCAAGTTCGATGCGATGAAGCGGCTCAAACCGATCCTCGATCATTGGCTCGCGAGTGGCCGCGACTACGTGCTGTGCGGCGACTGGAACATCGTGCGCAGTCGCAACGACATCAAGAACTGGACGTCGAACCAGAAGAACTCCGGCTGCCTGCCGAGCGAGCGCGAGTGGTTGAATGCGCAGCTCGGCGAAGACGGTGGCAGCGATGGCACGCCGCCGGCGCACAATGGTTGGGTCGACACCTACCGCGTGCTGCGTCCCGAAGGGCAGGATTACACCTGGTGGAGCCATCGCGGCGCGGCGCGCGCGAACGACGTCGGCTGGCGCATCGACTACCAGCTGGTGACGCCGTCGCTGCGCGATCGCCTGCGCGCGTGCGCGATCACGCGCGAGCCGCGCTTCTCCGACCATGCGCCGTACCTCGTCGACTATCGGACATGAGGCGGTGGGTGAAGCGATGACCGCGCCAAGGCCTTCGGTGTGGAGGGCGTTCACGCAACCGGCCGCATGGACGATGTTCCTGTTCGGATTTTCCTCAGGCCTGCCGTTCCTGCTCGTCGCCGGCACGTTGTCGTACTGGCTCAAGCAGCACGGCATCGTGCTGCGCGAGATCACGGTCATCGCCAGCGCGGGCATGCTGTACGTGTTCAAGCCGCTGTGGGCGCCATTGCTCGACCATTGGCAGGTGCCCGGGTTCGCGCGGTTCGGTCGCCGCCGCGGCTGGCTGCTGCTGGCGCAGCTCGGCGTCGCCGCCGGGCTGGTGGCGATGGCGCTGCTGACTCCAGCGAACCTGCCGCCGTTCGTCGTGGCTTCCTTGGCGGTGGCGTTCTTCGGGGCGACGCAGGACATCGCAATCGATGCGTACCGGATCGAGATCGCGCCGCCGGACCAGCAGGGTGCGCTGATCGCCACTTATTCGCTCGGTTACCGCATCGCACTGATGGCGGCGGGGGCGTTCGCGCTGATCTTCGCCGACCACGTTCCGTGGGCGCACATCTATCTTGCGCTCGCAGCCGGCATGGCGGTGCCGATCATCGGCAATCTGCGCGCGCCGGAACCGGCGATGTCCCAGCGGAAACCGCCGGCATGGGGCGATGCGTTGCGCTATGCGGTCGCCGATCCGTTCGTCGATTTCTTCCGTCGCTACGGCGTCGTGCTGGCGCTCGCGACGCTGGCCTTCCTGCTGCTGTTCAAGATTCCGGAACAGGCGACTATCGGCGGCATCATGGGCCCGTTCTATCTCGACATGGGTTTCAGCCAGACCCAGATCGGCGCGATCACGAAGATCTACGGTATCTGGATCGGCATCGCGGGTGCGTTCGTCGGCGGCGCGATGGTCGTGCGCTGGGGGCCGTGGAAGCCGTTGTGCGCGATGGTCGTGCTGTGCGGCAGTTGCAATCTGCTCTACCTGTTGCTGATCGCGTTTCCGGGAAACCTGTGGATGCTGGCGGTGGTGATCTCGGCCGAAAACTTCACGCTCGGGATGCTCGGGCCGCCGACCGTCGCGTTCCTGTCCGCACTGGTCAACCGCGAGCACACCGCGACGCAGTACGCATTGCTCAGTTCGCTGGTGAACCTGCCGGGCAAGGTGCTCGGCATCTTCGCCGGCGGCATCGCGATGTCGGTCGGCTATGGCACCTATTTCGTGATCACCGTGGTGGCGCTGATCCCGGCGACCCTGTTGCTGGTGTTCCTGTGGCCGCGTTACCGCGACATCGGCAAGGACGGCGCCGAATAGAGCGCGCCCAATGCGCGCGGCCCGCGCGCGCCAGTGACCGAGGGCAGATTGCCGGGCAACCCCGCGAGGCGCGCGCGTGCGAGCCAGGCGAAGCCGGCGGCCTCCACGAAGTCGGGATCAAGACCGAGCGCGGCGGTCGTGTCGATCCGCAGGGCCGGCAATTCCGCGCGCAACGCGGCCATCAACGCCGAGTTGTGTACGCCGCCGCCGCAGGCATAGACCTCGGCCACGCCACTGCTGTGCAGTGCGTCGGCAATGCTGCGGGCGCTGAGCGCGAGCAGCGTCGCCTGCACGTCCGCCGCGTCGGCGCCGGCAGGGAGGTGTGCCGCGAGCCAGTCGAGATTGAAATACTCGCGCCCGGTGCTTTTCGGCGGCGGCGCGGCGAAATATGGATCCCGCAGCAACGCGGCGAGAACATCAACGCGGATCCTTCCGTTCGCGCTCCAGGCGCCGTTCTCGTCGCGCGCCGTTCCGAGATGGCGCGCGGCCCACGCATCGAGCAGGCAATTGGCGGGCCCGGTATCGAAACCGATCACGTCGTTGCCCGGACGCAGCAGGGTCGCGTTGGCAATGCCGCCGAGGTTCAGGATCGCGCGCGGAATCTGCGCATCGGCAAACACGGCAGCATGCAGCGCGGGCAACAGCGGCGCGCCCTGGCCACCGGCGGCGACGTCAGCGCGGCGGAAATCGGCGATGGTCGTGATGCCGGTCTGCTCGGCAATGACGCAGGCGTCGCCGATCTGCAGCGTGAACGGGCGCGGTCCGCCAGGACGATGGCAGACGGTCTGGCCGTGCGAGCCGATCGCCGTGACGTTGCGTGGATCGATGCCGGCGTCGCGCAGCAGCGCGGTCGCGGCATCGGCGAAGCAGGTGCCGATCTCGACGTCGAGGCGGCCATAGGCGTCGAGCGCGATTTCCGCGTCACTGCGTGCGAGCGAGACAATGCGTTCGCGCACGGCGGCCGGATAGGCGAACGTCCGTGCTGCGACAAGCCTCGGCGGCGCCGGGCTCTTCTTGAAATGTCCGGCCATGGATGGCGGGGGCGTTGCGGAGGGATCCGCAAACTCCACTAACGCGGCATCGATGCCGTCCGCGCTGGTGCCGGAAATCAGGCCGAGGTAGAGCCGCGTGCCCGCAGGCACGTCAATCGTTGTTGCGGGCAAGCTGCGAGCCGCCGACGAGCTTGAGCTTGGCCAGTACCGGCGCGCTCTGCTGACGGAATTGCGCGAGCTGGCTTGCCGGCAGCGGTTCCGGCGGCGGCAGCGTCACGGTCAGCGGGTCGCGGTGGCCGCCGTCGATGCGGAACTCATAGTGCAGGTGTGGCCCGGTGGCGAGGCCGGTCATGCCGACGTAGCCGATCGTCTCGCCCTGCTTGACGTGGTCGCCGAGCTTTTCGCTGGCAAAGCGCGACATGTGGCCGTAGGCGGTGCTGATGTGCGCGTTGTGCTGCACGATCACGAAGTTGCCATAGCCGGACATCCAGCCGCGGTAGGTGATTTTGCCGTCACCGGCGGCGCGGATTGGCGTGCCGGTCGGCGCAGCGTAGTCGACGCCCTTGTGCGCGCGCATGTAGCCGAGGACCGGATGCATGCGACCGGTCGAGAAGGTCGAGGAAATGCGCGTGAATTCCACCGGCGTGCGCAGGAACGACTTGCGCAGCGGACGGCCGTCCTCGGTGTAGTACATCGTCTCGCCGTCCGCATTGGTGTAGCGAATCGCGGTGTAGCGCTTGCCCTGGTTGATGAACGTCGCCGCGATGATGTCGCCGTCACGCAGGCGCTCGCCCTCGCGATAGAGGTCGTCGTAGATCACGCTGAAACTGTCGCCCTCGCGCAAGTCCTGCGCGAAGTCGATGTCGTAGCCGAACGCGTTGGCGAGCTTGAGTACCATGCCGTCGCTGAGGCCGGCGCGTTCGCCCGCATAGAACAGCGAGCGCGTGACGACGCCATGCGCGACATGGGTGCGGCGTTCCACGGCGCGGTCGGTCGCGTCCTCGCTGACCCCGTCCGCGCCGAAATGCAGCACGACGCGGGTAGCGTCGCCGCGTTCGAATCGCATCGCGCTCAGCGTGCCGTCGGCGGCGCGCGCGAACGCGAACTCCTGCCCGGGCCGGATGTGGCGCAGCGCCGAGGCGTCATCCTGCGAATCGAGCACGCGCTGCAGGTCGTTCGGGCCGAGGCCCTGCTCGCGGAAGATGTCGGAAAGCGATTGACCTGCGCGAACCGTCACCACATGCCAATCCGGCTCGCTCGCCGCGCCATAGGCGCCGATCGCGGCATCGGCCTCGTCGCCGAGATTCGGCAAGTCGAGAGCCATCGTCGTGTAGGGTATCGGGGCCGGCTCGTGGCGGGTCGCGTTGGCGAAGGTTGGAATCACGATGCCGACCAGCGCGGTCAGCAGCACGCAGACGCCGCCGAGGATCCAGTGTTCGGCGCGCCAGCTGATCGGCGATGCGGACACGTTCTGCAGGAACGTCCAGTTGGACACGCGCGAATAGAAATGAAAATGCCGACGCTGCGCGTGGCGCCGGAGGGTGAGGCGACGAGCCTTGTGGCGAGTGTTCTTGAGGTCGTGCTGGTGGTCGGTCACAGGTCGCAGTCCGGTCAATCGCGGGGTACCATAAAGGCGTAGTGAGGTTGCCGTCAACGCCAATGCCGACAAGGACTTGCGAACAATCGTTCACTAACGAATTATTAACCGTGACGTCTGTATTCGCGACGTCCCCATTCAACATCGGTGACGCCCCGGGCATTCGCCGAGTACAGGGATTTTCATGACGGACATGCAGGCAGCGCTCGACCTGATCGGCCGCGGCGCCGACGAGCTCATCAAGAAAGAGGACCTCGAGGCGCGCCTGCGCCTCGGCCGGCCGCTGCGCATCAAGGCTGGCTTCGACCCGACCGCTCCCGACCTGCACCTCGGACACACGGTGCTGCTGAACAAGATGCGCCAGTTCCAGGACCTCGGCCATCAGGTGATATTCCTGATCGGGGATTTCACCGGCATGATCGGCGATCCGACCGGCAAGAATGTCACGCGCAAGCCGCTTTCGCGCGAGGACGTCGCGGCGAACGCGAAGACCTATGCCGAGCAGGTGTTCAAGGTGCTCGACCGCGAGCGCACCGAGGTGCGCTTCAATTCCGAATGGTTTGGCACGATGTCGGCGGCCGACATGATCAAGCTCGCCGCCCAGCACACGGTTGCGCGCATGCTGGAGCGCGACGATTTCTCCAAGCGCTATGCCGCGCAGCAGTCCATTGCCATCCACGAATTCCTGTATCCGCTGGTGCAGGGCTACGACTCGGTGGCGCTGCAGGCGGATGTCGAGCTCGGCGGCACCGACCAGAAGTTCAACCTGCTGATGGGTCGCGGCCTGCAGGAACACTACGGCCAACCGCCACAGATCGTGCTGACGATGCCGCTGCTGGAAGGCCTGGATGGCGTCGCCAAGATGTCGAAGTCGCTCGGCAACTACATCGGCATCGCCGAGCCTGCCATCGACATCGTCAACAAGACGATGAAGATCGGCGACGAGCTGATGTGGCGCTGGTACGAACTGCTCAGCCTCGAGCGGACGCTGGCCGACATCGGCAGGATGCAGGCCGAAGTGACGGCTGGCCAACTCCACCCGCGCGACGCCAAATTGGCGCTTGCGCGTGAACTGGCCGCGCGTTTCCACGATGCAGCCGCGGCCGAGCAGGCAGTCGCGCAATGGACGGCGCTGGTGCGCGAGCAGCGTGTCGACGTCGACCTGCCGCTGATCGACATCGTGGTGCCGGCCGAAGGGATCCGCGTCGCGCCGTTGTTCGTGGCGGCGAAGCTTGCGGGCAGCAATTCGGAGGTCGCGCGCAAGATTGCCGAGCGCGCGCTGCGGGTCGATGGCGCGGTCATCGAGGATCGCGATCGCCTGCTGGCGTTGGGCGGCGAGCACCTTTTGCAGATCGGCAAGCGTTCATTTGCGCGCGTGCGCCTGGTGGTTGCATAGCTTCCCCACCCGGCTCTCTGTCGCCCGGGGGAAAAGTCCGCGCGAGGGCTTGACGAAAATTCGTTTGGTTGTAGGATTCGCGGCCCTTCGCTGCCGACCCTTTCGGGCCATCGGCGAAACGATATCCCCCGCAATGTTGCCCCGCAAAAAAAGTTTGCCGTGGGGGTTGACGAAGCGGGAATCGGATGTAAGATGCGCCCCCCTTCGACGGGAAGCCCAAACGGGCGACGCGGGAGAGGGCAGCGGAAGGCGGAAGATCGCCGGATGCTGCGAAGCGAAAAAAGTCGCTTCGAGGTGTTGACGGATACGAAAAACGATGTAAGATGCACGGCTCACCTCGGACGAAATGTCCTGAGGCGCGGATCAGAAAAGTTCCGCAAGCCAATGATCTTTGACAGTGTGCGCAGGTAACTTGTGTGGGCGCCTTGTGGTGGATGAAAGTCCATTGATACAAAGTGCGTCCAAGCAAACGTCAAGCAGCAATGTTTTACGCAAACGCTTGGTTCTCACTCAGAGGTTTGGTTGGAAGGCTTCGGCCGGAAGACCTGAAGTTTTAACTGAAGAGTTTGATCCTGGCTCAGAGTGAACGCTGGCGGCAGGCCTAACACATGCAAGTCGAGCGGCAGCACGGGGGCAACCCTGGTGGCGAGCGGCGGACGGGTGAGGAATACATCGGAATCTGCCTTGTTGTGGGGGATAACGTAGGGAAACTTACGCTAATACCGCATAAGACCGAAAGGTGAAAGTGGGGGACCGCAAGGCCTCACGCGACAAGATGAGCCGATGTCGGATTAGCTAGTTGGTGAGGTAATGGCTCACCAAGGCGACGATCCGTAGCTGGTCTGAGAGGATGATCAGCCACACTGGAACTGAGACACGGTCCAGACTCCTACGGGAGGCAGCAGTGGGGAATATTGGACAATGGGCGCAAGCCTGATCCAGCCATGCCGCGTGGGTGAAGAAGGCCTTCGGGTTGTAAAGCCCTTTTGTTGGGGAAGAAATCGTACGGGGTAATATCCCGTGCGGATGACGGTACCCAAAGAATAAGCACCGGCTAACTTCGTGCCAGCAGCCGCGGTAATACGAAGGGTGCAAGCGTTACTCGGAATTACTGGGCGTAAAGCGTGCGTAGGCGGTTCGTTAAGTCTGTCGTGAAAGCCCTGGGCTCAACCTGGGAATTGCGATGGATACTGGCGAGCTAGAGTACGGTAGAGGATGGTGGAATTCCCGGTGTAGCGGTGAAATGCGTAGAGATCGGGAGGAACACCCGTGGCGAAGGCGGCCATCTGGACCAGTACTGACGCTGAGGCACGAAAGCGTGGGGAGCAAACAGGATTAGATACCCTGGTAGTCCACGCCCTAAACGATGCGAACTGGATGTTGGGCACACTTAGGTGCTCAGTGTCGAAGCTAACGCGTTAAGTTCGCCGCCTGGGGAGTACGGTCGCAAGACTGAAACTCAAAGGAATTGACGGGGGCCCGCACAAGCGGTGGAGTATGTGGTTTAATTCGATGCAACGCGAAGAACCTTACCTGGCCTTGACATGTCCGGAATCCTGCAGAGATGCGGGAGTGCCTTCGGGAATCGGAACACAGGTGCTGCATGGCTGTCGTCAGCTCGTGTCGTGAGATGTTGGGTTAAGTCCCGCAACGAGCGCAACCCTTGTCCTTAGTTGCCAGCACGTAATGGTGGGAACTCTAAGGAGACTGCCGGTGACAAACCGGAGGAAGGTGGGGATGACGTCAAGTCATCATGGCCCTTACGGCCAGGGCTACACACGTACTACAATGGTCGGTACAGAGGGTCGCAATGCCGCGAGGCGGAGCCAATCCCAGAAAGCCGATCTCAGTCCGGATCGGAGTCTGCAACTCGACTCCGTGAAGTCGGAATCGCTAGTAATCGCGAATCAGCATTGTCGCGGTGAATACGTTCCCGGGCCTTGTACACACCGCCCGTCACACCATGGGAGTTGGTTGCTCCAGAAGCAGGTAGTCTAACCGCAAGGAGGACGCTTGCCACGGAGTGGTCAATGACTGGGGTGAAGTCGTAACAAGGTAGCCGTATCGGAAGGTGCGGCTGGATCACCTCCTTTAGAGAATGACTTCACCATCCCAAGGTGCCCACACAAGATACCTGCATCCAGAGACGCGGCTCGGCCGCGAGTCCCCTCAAGGGGCCATAGCTCAGCTGGGAGAGCACCTGCTTTGCAAGCAGGGGGTCGTCGGTTCGATCCCGACTGGCTCCACCACTGGCATTACGCGGATCCCTCCGCGAGAGCCCGCACATCCTTGTGCGGACTTTCAACGGATAATCCGGGTCTGTAGCTCAGGTGGTTAGAGCGCACCCCTGATAAGGGTGAGGCCGGTGGTTCGAGTCCTCCCAGACCCACCATTCTCTGGATCAGCACACTCTCAGAATTTTTCACGATGCGACGTTGAAGTGCGCATCGTGCTCTTTGAAAACTTGGGACGTAAACAAGCGTTTTGGTTCTGTCGAACCAGACGTGTCGTTGAGGCAAGTAGGCGAAGTGCAAGACAGTAATTCCGAGGCGACTTGGAGTTATATGGTCAAGCGAATAAGCGCATACGGTGGATGCCTTGGCGGTCAGAGGCGATGAAGGACGTGGTAGCCTGCGAAAAGTTCCGGGGAGCTGGCAACAAGCTTCGATCCGGAAATGTCCGAATGGGGAAACCCACCGCGCAAGCGGTATCCCGGTTTGAATCTATAGAACCGGGAAGCTAACTCAGGGAACTGAAATATCTCATTACCTGAAGGAAAAGAAATCAACCGAGATTCCCCTAGTAGCGACGAGCGAACGGGGAAAAGCCCAAAAGTCGTGCAAGTTCTAGTGGAACGGTCTGGAAAGTCCGGCCATAGACGGTGATAGCCCGGTATGCGAAAGGGCTTGCACGATGAAAGTGAGTAGGGCGGGGCACGTGAAACCCTGTCTGAACATGGGGGGACCATCCTCCAAGGCTAAATACTCCTGACCGACCGATAGCGAACCAGTACCGTGAGGGAAAGGCGAAAAGAACCCCGGAGAGGGGAGTGAAATAGAACCTGAAACCGTATGCGTACAAGCAGTAGGAGCCCGCAAGGGTGACTGCGTACCTTTTGTATAATGGGTCAGCGACTTACGTTTTGTGGCAAGCTTAACCGTATAGGGGAGGCGAAGGGAAACCGAGTCTGAATAGGGCGCATAGTCGCAAGGCGTAGACCCGAAACCGGGTGATCTAGCCATGCCCAGGGTGAAGGTGCGGTAACACGCACTGGAGGCCCGAACCCACTCCTGTTGCAAAAGTAGGGGATGAGGTGTGGCTAGGAGTGAAAAGCTAATCGAACCCGGAGATAGCTGGTTCTCCTCGAAAGCTATTTAGGTAGCGCCTCGTGTATCACTGCTGGGGGTAGAGCACTGTTATGGCTAGGGGGTCATCGCGACTTACCAAACCATGGCAAACTCCGAATACCAGCAAGTGCAAGCACGGGAGACACACGGCGGGTGCGAACGTCCGTCGTGAAAAGGGAAACAACCCAGACCTGCAGCTAAGGTCCCAAAGTCATGGCTAAGTGGGAAACGATGTGGGAAGGCATAGACAGCCAGGAGGTTGGCTTAGAAGCAGCCATCCTTTAAAGAAAGCGTAATAGCTCACTGGTCGAGTCGGCCCGCGCGGAAGATTTAACGGGGCTAAGCCATGCACCGAAGCTCGGGGTTCACACGCAAGTGTGAGCGGTAGAGGAGCGTTCCGTACGCCTGCGAAGGTGGATCGTAAGGTCTGCTGGAGGTATCGGAAGTGCGAATGCTGACATGAGTAACGATAAAGGGGGTGAAAAGCCCCCTCGCCGAAAGCCCAAGGTTTCCTCGCGCAACGTTCATCGGCGCAGGGTTAGTCGGTTCCTAAGGCGAGGCGGAAACGCGTAGTCGATGGGAATCTGGTTAATATTCCAGAACCATTCGTGATTGCGATGGAGTGACGGAGAAGGCTAGGTGTACCGGGCGTTGGTTGTCCCGGGGAAAGGAGGTAGGCGGATCCCTTAGGCAAATCCGGGGGGTCATACGCCGAGCACCGAGACGAGTCCTTATGGACGAAGTCACTGACGCCACGCTTCCAGGAAAAGCTTCTAAGCTTCAGATCACGAATGACCGTACCGTAATCCGACACAGGTAGGCAGGGTGAGAATCCCAAGGCGCTTGAGAGAACTCGGGTGAAGGAACTAGGCAACATAGCACCGTAACTTCGGGAGAAGGTGCGCCCAGGAGTGTGGCTACATGCGTAGCTGAGCATTCTTGGGCCGCAGTGACCAGGCCGCTGCGACTGTTTATCAAAAACACAGCACTCTGCAAACACGAAAGTGGACGTATAGGGTGTGACACCTGCCCGGTGCCGGAAGGTTAATTGATGGGGTCAGCCGCAAGGCGAAGCTCTTGATCGAAGCCCCGGTAAACGGCGGCCGTAACTATAACGGTCCTAAGGTAGCGAAATTCCTTGTCGGGTAAGTTCCGACCTGCACGAATGGTGTAACGACAGCGGCGCTGTCTCCACCCGAGACTCAGTGAAATTGAAATCGCTGTGAAGATGCAGCGTTCCCGCGGCAAGACGGAAAGACCCCGTGAACCTTTACTATAGCTTTACACTGAACGTTGAGTTCTTCTGTGTAGGATAGGTGGGAGGCTTTGAAGTGCAGGCGCTAGCTTGCATGGAGCCATCCTTGAAATACCACCCTGAAGTGCTTGACGTTCTAACCTAGGTCCGTAATCCGGATCGGGGACCGTGTATGGTGGGTAGTTTGACTGGGGCGGTCTCCTCCCAAAGAGTAACGGAGGAGCACGAAGGTACGCTCAGCGCGGTCGGACATCGCGCACTGTGTGCAAAGGCATAAGCGTGCTTGACTGCAAGATCGACGGATCAAGCAGGTACGAAAGTAGGTCTTAGTGATCCGGTGGTTCTGTATGGAAGGGCCATCGCTCAACGGATAAAAGGTACTCCGGGGATAACAGGCTGATACTGCCCAAGAGTTCATATCGACGGCAGTGTTTGGCACCTCGATGTCGGCTCATCACATCCTGGGGCTGTAGCCGGTCCCAAGGGTATGGCTGTTCGCCATTTAAAGTGGTACGCGAGCTGGGTTCAGAACGTCGTGAGACAGTTCGGTCCCTATCTGTCGTGGGCGTTGGAGATTTGAGAGGGGCTGCTCCTAGTACGAGAGGACCGGAGTGGACGAACCCCTGGTGTTCCGGTTGTCACGCCAGTGGCACTGCCGGGTAGCTACGTTCGGAAGCGATAACCGCTGAAAGCATCTAAGCGGGAAGCGCGCCTCAAGATGAGATCTCCCGGGACACAAGTCCCCTAAAGGCCCCATGAAGACTACGTGGTTGATAGGTCAGGTGTGTATCGCAGTAATGCCGAGCTAACTGATACTAATGAGCCGTGCGGCTTGATCATATAACTCCAAGCCGCTTCACTGAAAACCTCAACGAAATCGTCTGGCGTACAGCCGACGCTTGAATACGTCCCAAGTCCCCATGCCGAGTCCGCGCAGTTGTTGCGCGACTCGCACCAGTTCCCTGGTGAAATTAGCGCTGTGGTCCCACCCGATCCCATCTCGAACTCGGAAGTGAAACGCAGCTGCGCCGATGGTAGTGTGGCTTAAGCCATGCAAGAGTAGGTCATCGCCAGGGGCTTTACCCAGAACGCCTCCCCGGAAACGGGGAGGCGTTCGCTTTTTGGCGATCAGGAACGGCCGGAGTGGCTGCTATTGCAGGAGCAAATGCAGACGGACGCCAGGATTGCCTGGTCCGCAGGCGCTCCCGGCTTCTGCGAACATTTCCCACGTCCGTGCGAGTCGCATTGCAGGAGCCAATGCAGGCTTTGCAAATGGATGGCGGAACTGCCTCCACCTCTGTCTTGGATATGAATTCCATGTCCCATACGCGTTGCTTCATCTACAGGAGTTCGCGCAAGGTCGGCGCGTATCTGTACGTCGTCAGCGCGGACGACTTCTCTGCGGTGCCGGTGGCTTTGCGCCAAAGGCTCGGTCGCCTGGAGTTCGTCATGGAATTGGAGCTGACGTCCGATCGCAAGCTTGCCCGTGCCGATGCCGCCCAGGTCAGCGCTGCGCTGTCCGATCAGGGCTACTACCTGCAATTGCCGCCCGCCGATACGACGGGTGGCATTGCCTGACGTCCCGCCCGGATGCGTCGTTCAGTGTTTCCTGATCATTGGGCAGCGAGCGTCGATATACTCGATTGATGCGGTATCCGACCGCGCGCCGAACAGAGGTGGGAATGCGAAAACGCGCCTCCAATGGTTTGCAGGTCCTGCGCACTGCGATCCGGTTGCTGTTGCCGGCGTGGTTGTTGTTCGGGGTTGCGGCGCTGGTCGTTCATCCGGTGTCCCTCGTCGCTCTCCTGCTCGCGAACGCGATTGTGATGACCGCGATTTCGCGCGCGATCGGTTTCGATCAGGACACGGGATTCGCGCGGGGTCTCGCGCGCCGCGGCGCTGCCTACTTCGTCGCATCCTCGGCCTATGCCGCGCTGGTGGCTGCATTCGTGGCCCTGCCCGCCTGGTGGCTGCTGAAAGAGGGCTCGCTGCTTGCAGCGCTTGGCTTGTCGGCCGCCTTGATGTTGTCGCTCGTGTGCCTGTGGCGGATATGGCCTGCGTTCGCGCTGCCGCTGCTTTGGGACGACGCGTATCCACATCCGGACGAACGCGGTTCATGGCTTTTGAAGGTATTGCGCAGATCGCTGGCGTTCGCGCGGCACATGACCGGCGAGCACGAATTGTTTTTCACCCGCGGCCTCCCGGCGGCGCTGGGGTTGCTGCTGCTCGCCCTTGGCGCGCTGGCGCTCTCCGGGATCGGCGGACTGTTGTCCGGTGAAGTGCGGACGGTCGCAATCGTCCTGTATGCAGCGATCCTTTCCCCGTTCGCGCACTTGTTGCTTGTCAACCGTTGCCTGCATGCAATGTTGGCCGATGCGCGCGGGCGTCGCCACGCTGCGGTGATCGAGCCGGAGGCACGGTCCGACGCGCAGGACGCCGAACAAGCGCGCATTCCAGATGGAATCGCGCGTGCCGACCTCGATTCCACCTTGCTGTGTGCGGTGCATTCGACCCAGGTGAGCCTCGCGCTGGCGGCTCTGGAGCGCGGCGCCGATCCCGACACCACTCCCGGGCCGTCGCATCGCGATCAGCGCACGCCGCTGATGCTCGCGGTCACCTTGCCGGACCTGCGCCTGTTGCGCGCGTTGATCGCCAAAGGCGTCGACATCAACCGCGTGCACGGCGGCATCACGCCGCTGATCGCAGCAACCCGCGACAGCCATGACGGCCGGCCGGATGCGGTCACGACCCTGCTCGCGAACGGCGCCGATGCGCGCATGCCCGATGCGGCCGGCAACACGCCCTTGCACCACGCCGCGCGTTGCGCGCAACCGATCATCGCGGCGCTTCTGGTTGATGCGGCAATCGACGTCAACGCGGTCAACGCCGAAGGCATGACCGCGCTCGCCGTCGCCTGTGCGAACGCAAACTGGAATGTCGCCACATTCCTGCTTGAGCATGGCGCGAAGCCCGACGTCGAGCACGCGCAACCGGCCCTCCTTTGCGCATGCACGATTGCCGAAGACGATCCGTTCGGCGTCCGATTGCTGCTCAAGCACAAGGCGCGCGTCGATGCACGCGGCATGCTCGAGCGCAGCGCGTTGATGACAGCCGCTTTGTCCGGCCACGCACGCATCGTCGATGCGCTGCTGGGTGCTGGCGCAACACCGGAACTCGCCGACGCGCGCGGCACGACGGCATTGATGGAAGCCGCGCGCGCCGGCTCCGCCGCCTCGATCCATGCGCTGGGAAAGCGCAAGGTGGATGCCGATCGCGTCGACGCCAGTGGCCGCAGCGCCTTGATGATCGCCTGCCAGTCCCGCCATGCCGGCGATGACGCGGTGCGCGCCCTTTTGGCGCTTGGTGCGACGCGCTCGCTGACGGGCGCCGACGGCAAGCGCGCACTCGATTACGCCGCGACCGCAGGACGCTGGCATATCGTCGCGTTGCTCGATCCGACCTACCCGTTGCCATCCAGTCTCTCGGCCGCATCCATCGAAGCTTCGACGGCGAATGCGGACCATCTGCTCGATGCCCTGCGATTTGGCCACTGGAACGTGGCGAACGAGTTCGTTGGCGTGGTCGGAGCCTGGCCCGCGGCCGCGCTTGCCGACCTTTACCTCGACCTTGCCGAGCCCGAGCATGCCGACGCGCGCAACTGGCTGCGCAACCACGGGCTTGATGCAGCGGCGCGCTGCGGATCCGGAACCAGCTTGTTCGACGCGTTGGTCGAGCGGCTTCCACAGGCGATTCGCGCACTCGCCGAGCTTGTCGCCGTCGGTGCACCGCTTGGGGGGGCCGGACTAGTCGCGCGCGTGCTCGCCGCGGCGCCGGCTGCAGAGCCTGCCGCGATGGTCGCGCTCGCGTCCGATCTCCTCGCGCGCGGCGCGGACTGGTGTGGCACCACGGACAGCCACCAGTCCCCATTGCATCTCGCAGCGGCGCTCGGCGAGTGCAATCTCGTTGCTTCCCTGCTGGATCGCGGCGCCGATCCCGATGCGCGTGACGCGCAAGGGAACGCGCCGCTGCATCTGGCGCTGCGCCATGACCACGAAACCGCCACCACGATGCAGCGGTTGTTGATCGCCGCCGGCGCCAACCCCGAGATCGCGAACGCGAACGGCGAAACCGCGCTCGGCCTGGCGCTCGCGCGCGGTGAAGGGGAATGGGTGCACTGGCTGAGCTGGAGCGGATGGCGCTTGCCGTTGCGCCGCCTACGCGACGCCGACCTGCCCGCCGCCGCTGCCGAAGGCGATCTCGAAGCAGTGACACGGCTGCAGGCGCTGGGCATCGCGGTCGATGCCGAGGACGCGCAAGGCGCCACGGCGCTCGTGCGTGCCGCGGGTGCCGGCCACGCCGCGCTGGTCGTTCATCTCCTTGCCGCGGGTGCGGACGTCGCCCATCTGACCCGGTCCGGGGTGCACTGCCTCGCAGCCGCGGTCGGCGCACGCCGCGAAGCGGTCGTTCGCACGTTGCTCGCGCACGGCGTATCGCCGGATCTGCCGATCGCCGGCGGCGGGTCGTGCCTGTTGTTTGCCGCTGCGCTCGCGGACGAGCGCACCGCGCGCGCATTGCTCGAAGCCGGCGCAAACCCGAATGCCGCGGACGAGCAGGGTACGACCGCCCTGCACGCGGCTGCACAGGGCGCATTCGAAAGCGGTGACACGCAGCGATCGCGCGCGATGTTCGACGTGTTGCTGCGTGCCGGTGCGCGCCTCGACGCGCGCAACCGGCAAGGACAGGATGCCCTGCTGGTCTTGCTCGGTGCGCGCTCCCAGCCTGGCGCGCGTTGCGACGCCGAGCACCTGCACCAGCTCGTCGCATGGCTGCTCGAGCGCGGCGCGCGCGTCGACACGCAGGACTCGCGTGGCGTCAGCGCCCTGCACGCGTGCGCCCTGCACGGGCTATCCGGCTGCGCGCGCCTGCTCAAGTCGCACGGCGCACCGCTTGACCTCCTCGATGGTTTCGAACGCAGCGCGGCCGACGTCGCCGCGCTGCTCGGCTACGTCGACGTTGCCGCAGAGCTCGATGGCGCGCGTTCCGCGCCGGTCCCCGGCGTGCGCCAGACCTTGCGGCGCCCGGCGCGCGCATCCGATTGACACGGGTTCTATTCGCGCATGCGGCGATAGAGCGGCCAGGGCAGGCAGCGGACGATCAGTGCGATCAGCGCGAACCTTCGCGGCAGGTACCATCCTGCCGATCCGCGCGTAAGACGCGCGGCCACGATCCGCGCGATCCGCGCGGGATCGGTCGCCGCGATCGGCAACGCCGTGCCGTGGGTCAGGTTGGTCGCGAGGAATCCGAGGCGGTACAGCTGCACGCGCAGGTCACGCGTTGCATGGCGTTGTCGCAGGCTCTCGTACAGCGATTCGAGCGCGCGTTTCGCGCCGGCGTAGACCACGTTGCGCCCGCGCCCGCGCACCGCCGCGACGCTGCCGAACAGCACGACCACGCCACGGTTCGCGCGCAGGCGCGGCAGCAGCGCATGCACGATTGCCAACGGCGCATGCAGGTTGATCGCCAGCAACTGGCCGATGCGTGCCGCGTCGAGGCGGAAGTCGTCGTCGGTGCGCGACAGCCCGACCGGCAGCAACAGCGCATCGAGTGCCGGCAACGCATCCAGCACCTGTGAAAGACGCGCGCCGGGATCGGCTTCGTGGGCGAGCTCGAGCGCGAGCACATGGACGCGGGCCGCGCACCGCAAGGTGAGGTCTGCGGCGATCGCGTCGAGGTCGCGCGCGTCGGAGGAGACCAGCAGCAGCTCGTGGCCGCGGCCGGCGAGCTCCGCCGCCAACGCGCGCCCGAGACCGCTGGATGCGCCGACGATCAGCGTCGTCACAGCGCGAGCCTCCGCACAAGTTCCGAAGTGCGCAGGCCGCCGCGGTTGTGCCCCGCCAGGCGCGTGCGCGCGGATTCGAATCCAGCCAGCGCGCGCCGCACCGTGGTCGCATCGAGGCTGGATTGCTTGATCAGGTTGGGGCGACCGTCGTGGGCGATCGCGATCTCGGTCAGCGCATCGAGGAACGCGCGTTGCGTGGCGCTGGTCGGTGCCGGCAGCTGGATCGCGAGGGCAATGCCCCTGCCATCAAAGGAAAAGCCGTCCGCTGTTCCGGCGAACAACTTGCTCGCAAGCAGGGCGATGCGCGGCCGCATTCGCGCGACGCATTCCGCCAACGCGTTGGCAAACGCCTCGAAGCGCGGGTGCGGCACCAGCCATTGCGCCTCCGTCATGCCGGCGGGTCCGAAACCGGCGAAATACAGGTGCGCGCGGTTGAGCGGAAACAGCGCTTGCGCGAGCGGCAACGGCGTCTGGCCTGGCCGGCACCAGCGCGCCTCCAGCCAGGTGTTGGCAGCGGCGATGCCGACGCGATTCCACAACGCAAACGGCAGCACGGGCAGCGTCGCCGGCAGGTCGTGCGTCGCATCGGGCGATTCGCTGTGTGGCGTGTCGCCGTCATCGCTGGCCAAGCCGACGCGGATCACGCCGCGACCGAAGCGCCCTGCGCGCGCATCATGCCAGCCATACAGCACCGGTGCGTTGGCCGCTTCGCGCAGGACGCGTGCCGCCTCGGCAAGATTGGCGACTGGCACGCGCCGCAGCACGAGCGCACTCGGCGGTCGCGCCAGGCGCAGAGTCGCACGCGTGATGGTGCCGGTCAGTCCGAATCCGGCGAACGTCGCATCGAACAGGTCACGGTCGCGTGCGGGGTCGACGCGGGCGACGCCCGTTCCCGCGCAATGCAGGTCGAACGAATCGACCCACGCGCGGAACGTGCCGTCGCGCGCGGGATTTTTGCCATGCACATCGGCGGCGATGCAGCCGCCGATGCTCGCGCGTGGATGGCCGGGCGCGACCGGAAGATACCAGCCGCGAGCGAGCAGGAAGCGCTGCACGTCGCCGATGCGTGCGCCGGCCTCGACCGTCAGTAAACCGCGCACGGCATCGAACGCGAGCAGGCGGTCGAACGCGCCAAGATCCTGGCAGACCGCGTCATTGCCGAAGCTCGCGCCGACGTACGACACGCCGCCGCCACGCGCGATGCTCGGGGCGTCGGGGGGCAAGGCATCGAGCAGTCGGTAACGATCCGGCCGCTGCACTCGGCAACGCGCGCGGAACTGGCGGTCGAAACTTCCCAGCTCGACGTCGGCGATTGCGTAACCACGCATCTCAGGGCCCTTCATCGTCGCCGAAGTCGGCTTCGAACAGGCGCACGAGATCCTCGCGAGCCTCCTGCGACGTCTGCAGCAGAGCCGCCTCGTCGTCGTAGACCGGATACTGACTGGCCAGCACACGCTCGTCGTGTGCGCGGAAGCGGCGCACGTACTCGGCGGCGGCCGCCTCGTCATAGCCGAGTGCCTCGAACACGCCGCGCGCGATCTCCAGGCTCGAGAAGAACGTCTCGCGCACGATGCTGCCGACACCCAGATCCATCAGCTTGAAAACGTGCTGGCGGTTGCGTGCGCGCGCGAACACCTTGAGGTGCGGAAAATGCCGCTTGAGCAGGCGTGCGGTGCGCAGGTTCGCGTCCGGGTCCTCGGTCGCGATCACGAAGATCTCGGCCTTGTCGGCCTGAGCTGCCCGCAGCAGGTCGAGGCGCGAGGCATCGCCGTAGAACACCGTGTTGCCGAAGTGGCGCATGAAGTCGACCTGTTCGGGGTCGCTTTCGAGCGCGGTGAACGCGATCCGGTTCGCGTTGAGCATGCGCGCGACGATCTGGCCGACGCGGCCCATGCCGGCAATGATCACGCGCGGAGCGGCGGCGTCGACCTTGTCGAACTCGCGCGTCGGCTTGGTTTTCGTGGCCGGCGCGATATCGCTGCGCAAGCGCACCAGCAAGGGCGTTGCCGCCATCGACAGCGTGATGACCAGGATCGCGAGGTCGCGCTGCCCGGTCGATACGAGGCCGTTGGCAGCAGCGAGCGTGAACACGACGAAGGCGAACTCGCCGCCTTGGGCGAGGATGGCCGCCAGCGCAAGCGACTGCTGGTGATCCTCGCGTGCGGCAACACGTGCGACCAGATAAAGCACCAGCGCCTTCGAGACGATCAACGCAAGCAGCAGCCAGCCGACCAACTGCGGCTGCGCCATCGCCAGCTGCACATTCAGCGACATGCCCACGCTGATGAAGAACAGGCCCAGCAGCAGGCCGCGGAACGGTTCGATCTGCGCTTCGATCTCGTGGCGATACTCCGAGTCGGCGAGCAGCACGCCGGCGAGGAACGCTCCGAGCGACATCGAAATGCCGGAAAGTTCCATCAGCCAGGCGATGCCCATCACCACCAGCAGCGCCGTCGCGGTGAACACCTCGGGCGTTCCCACCTGCTGCGCGGCGGCACGGAACATCGGCCGCAGCAGATAGCGACCGCCGACGATGACGAGCGCGATGGTCGCGATCACGCGCAGGGCGGCAAACGCTTCCTGCAACGCGCCCGAATCCGCGTGCGATCCGCCGAGGATCGGGATCAGGGCGAGGATCGGGATCGCGGCGACATCCTGGAACAGCAGGATCGCGAACGCGAGTCGCCCATGCGCACTATTGAGCTCCTTGCGCTCGGCCAGCAACTGCAGGTCGATTGCGGTCGATGAAAGGGCGAGGCCGAGGCCGATCACCAGCGCCGTCTTCCACTCGAGCCCGAAGGCGAGTGCGGCGCCGCCGATCAGCGTGGCGGTCGCGACGACCTGCAGGCTGCCGCTGCCGAACACGCTGCGGCGCATGACCCAAAGGCGCTGCGGCGAAAGCTCGAGGCCGATAACGAACAGCATCAGCACGACCCCGAGCTCGGAGATCTGCGAAATCTGTTCAGTGTTGCCGATCAGGCGCAGGCCGGACGGCCCGATCAGCGCGCCCACCGCGAGGTAGCCGAGCACGGCGCCGAGCCGCCAGCGCTTGGCCAGCGGGACCGCCAGCACGGTCGCGAGCAGCAGCACCACCGCGTATTGCAGGAAACCGTGGTTCTCCACGCGCACTCCATCGAATCCGACGCGAAGTATCGCACGCAGGCCGCGCCGGTCACCCGTCCGGTCGCAGCTTCTGAGATGGGGCGCACGCAGCCTGCGCACTCCAGCCATCCACCCGGAGCCCGTCATGTTCGTTGCGCCGTTTTCGTTGCCGCTCCCCGTCGAGCATCCGCACCCGCGAATGCGCGAAAGCCCGCCGGGCGCGGCTCTGGGCGCGCTCGCCGCATGGCTTGTCAGCGGCGCCTGCCTGCTCGCGCTATTTCCTGCATTGCGTGGCGGTGCGACACTGGGCGCGACGCTGCCGTTCTGGCTCGTCGCAGCACCGACGATCAACCTCGTTTGGCTCGCGCGTGGCCGGATCGCCACTGCCGTCCAGCACGCGCTGCGTCGCCTGCAACGACCTGCGATCCGACAGGCGCGACGCTTTCAATCGCGCGCGCGCCCTGACAGGTCGAGCAGATAGTAGTCGCGGTCGTCGACGCGTATGACACCCGGCTCGCGTTCGAGTTGCCGGGCGACCGCGCCAACGGCTGCCGGCATCCAGGCATATTCCTTTGCCGCGATGGCCGGTTGCGGCAATACAAGGAAATCGATGTCCTGGTCGCGCATGAAGCTCGTGAATCCGGCTTCCGTTTCGACGAACTCGGGGCGTGCGAAGGAGATCGTCAGCAGATTTTCGAATTGCGTCGGCAACCAGAGGCTTGCCGGTTCGGTCGCGTAACCGACTGCGCGGGCATGGGCGTGCGCATGCTCTTTCAGATGGCGTCCGATTTTCTCGATACCGGCGGATGCAAGCATCGTCCATCGCAAGCGGCGATCATCGTGCCAGTTTCGCGTCATCACCAGATCGAAGCTGCGCGTGCCGGGTGCCCAGCCCGCACTGGCAAAACCGTAGGCCGCCTGGAACAGTACGAAGGCCGACAAGCAGACCATCAGGACGAGTCGCACGGAGTCCTTGCCGCGCGCGAACGCGCTGTTCGCCGCGAGCAGCACGCCGGGCAGCAGGCCGATCAGGAAGTAGTTGCCGTCACCGCCGCGCTCGCGGTATCCGATCGCGGTCGCGAGCACGAAAGCAGTGACGGCCATTGCCGCGAGCGGCCAGATGGTTCGCGCGCCCTTCGCGGTGCCTTGGCCGAGCAAGCCTGCGCCCATGCCGAGTACGGCGAGCCACAGCCAGACGTTGCCCATCCAGCCGATCACGATGTGCGGCATCGTCTGCGGGCGGAGCAGCCAGTCGACGAACACGCCGGGCAGGCTGGCCCAGTTCTGCGGCCACGTCCATTGCAGCGTGCCGACGGGGTCGCGCAGCTGCATGCCGAGCGAACTCCACAATTTGAACAGCACATCCGGGCCGATGGTCGGCATGCCCGTCAGCAGCCATGTACGTGCGGTCACGAACACGGCGACGGCCAGCGCGCCGGCGAGTGCCCACACCGCAACGTCCTTGTTCACGGCCGCATCCTGATCCGGCGCATGGCGCTGCGGGCGCCACGCTTGCAGGAGGCTGCCGAGCACAAGCACGCCCATGAACGGAATCGCGGTGAGTTTTGCCATGCAGGCGAGTGCCGCGGCGGCGGCGATCCAGCACCAGTCCGCCCACTGGCGCGTGCGCGCGAACGCGAGCGCGCCGTCCACGGCGATCAGCGCGAACAAGGTGGAGATCACATCCGGTTTGGGTTCGAGCGCAGTGGCGGCAAGCGCGGGCAGCGTCGCGATTGCCGCCAGCACCGGCAGTCGGTCGCGTGCATCGATGCCGATCGTGTCGGCAATGCGCGCGCATACCGCGAGAATCAGCAACAGCACCCAGATCGACATGCCGCTGATGACGCTGCTGTCGCCAAGCGCGCTGACCGGCAACAGAAAGACCTCGTACAGCTTCGGAAAATAGTGGACCGGCGAGACCAGACCGAGCGCATCGAACACGGAATGCCCGGGAGCGAGCACGTATTCTCCCCGCAGCCCATACCAGAGCGAGTCGTAGCCGTGGACGACGTTCGTGCGCGCATACAGAACCGCCAGCCACGCGGCGAGTGCGCCGCCCCACGCACGTGCGAGGCGATCCTGCGCGCGCAGGCTGCGCCAGAGGAAGACAAGCAGCGGCGGCGTGCGCGCCAAAAGGGTCGTGGCACCGAGCGCGAGGGTGATCGCGCGCAACTCGCGGATCGAGCCGACACCGAACGCCGACGCGGTCCAGGCGATGAGACTCCAGGCGATGAAGCCGAGCACGAAGGCCTGCAGGTAGGCGGCCGTGTCGCGGGCGTCGCTCAGGCCGCAGACACGCCGCACGAGCATGCCGAGGCCGATGACGATCTCGAAATACAACAGGTCGATCAGCAACGGAGCGTCGACCGCGTGCCGGCGCAGGAACAGTGCCAGCGCGGCTGTCGCGAGCAGCACCGCCGCCCCGGAGGAACGCAGTGTGAACGCGCCGGCGACCAGCGCGATCAGTGCCAAGGCTTCGAGGCCGCCCTGCACGAACTCGGGCTGCCGGATGTGCCAGTCGAACGGACCGGGCCCGATCAGTTGCCAGGCCGGTATCGCGATGAAGGCCGCGGCGAGCGCGAGGGCAAACCCAGCGAACGCGTGGGTGGAGCGTGCACTTGTCGGCATGTTGTCGAGGTGGCTCGCGCAGGGCGCGCGGGTTGCAATTTCAGGAGGCGGTCTGTGCGAGCGTGCGCGATGCCGTTCAGCCGCGCAAGCCGAGCCGCTTGCGCTCCATCCGGCGCAGGAACTCGTCCATGATGCGGCGGTAGAGGTCGTCGCCGAGGTAGGCATCCTCGACGCTGGCATCGATCGAAGGATTGTCGTTCACTTCGATGACAACCAGGCGATCGCCGGCCTGTTTGAGGTCGACGCCGTAAAGGCCGTCGCCGATCGGCGCGGTCGCCCTCAATGCGAGCTTGAGCACGTCGGCCGGTACTGCGCACGCCGGTGCTCGCGGACCCGATGCGTACCGCCCACGGCGGTGCCGGAGTCCAGCCAATGCCATGGGCAGGGATGGCATCGCCGATGGTCGGCGACGGCCCCGTCGTCTAGAATCTGGCGTGCCGAGCGCGATGGACCGCCATGCCTCCCGCCCAGGCTTTGCGCGCAATCACGTGAGCCTGCCGGAGCAACCGATGTTCGGACGCCTGTTCTTCCTGTTGCGCCTCGTCGGGGTGGGCATCGCCATCGTCGCATCGTTCGACGCGGTGGTGTTCCGCAGCGGATGGTATGCGCGGTGGTTGGAGCCGGAATCCGTCGCCGGCGCAACCCGCAGCACCGTGCGAAGGATCGAAGCGACGACACTGCCGGGGCGGCGCAACATCCTGGTCATCGGCAATTCGAAAGTCGGCGAAGGACTGTCGACCGTGCTCGCGGACAGCGCGGTCTCGACGCACGGCCTCCATTTCGTCGCAGGAGCCATCCCGGGTTCGGATGTCCGTATCTGGTACTACCTGTTGCGGGAAATCGATCCCGATGCACGCCGGTTCCGCGCGATTGTGCTCGCACCTCCATTGGCCGTCGATGAAGACCTGGCCAAGATGGCAGACCACGCCGCGGACATCGCCTATCTCACGACGCTGTTGCGCTTGGGCGACATCGCTTCGTTCCCGTCCTCGTTCGAGGACCCGATCCTTCGCGATCGCGCATCGAGGGCCATCCTCTTCCCGGCCCAGCCATTGCGCCGGGACGTCGCGACGTTCCTGTGGGCGCCTGCGCTGCGATATGCCAAGGTCAAGGACAGCGAGGCGAACGGCGTGGCGAACTACCTTCGCTACCCCGGGCGCAGCCAGGCATTTCCCGATCTCCCGATCGATCCCGCGACGCGGGCACCGTCCCGTTGGGACGGCATCGACGACCCTACCCGGCAAGGATTGCTGGACCACTATTTCCGATGGCTGCACGCACGTCCCGCTCCGGACGTGGTGGCGAGCAACGACCGCTACTATCGCCACTGGCTGGGTCTGCTCGTCGAGCGGTATCGGGGTACCGGCGTGCCGCTCATCCTGTTCGAGGCGCCGCGCGGGCCCTGGCACGGCTCGGAGGTTCCCGCGGCGGAGCCGAACGGTGCCATCGCCGACCTCATCGCGTCCGGCGACGTGCTCGCGTTGCCTGGAAGCACGTTCGTGGACATCGAGAGGCCGCACAACTTCTTCGATTTCCAGCACATGAACCGCGCAGGCCGGGAACTGTTCACCGCGCGCCTGGCGCAGCGCATCGAAGCACTGCTGCGCTGAGGCACGATGCTCTTCGACACGCTCGCCTATTGGCTTTTCTTCGCCGTCGTCCTGGCCGCCTACGCGGCGCTGGACACGCGCCGTGCACGGGTCCTGCTCGTGGTGGCGAGCTACTTCTTCTACGCGGTCTGGGACGTCCGGTTCTGCCTGCTTCTCGGCGGCGCCACGGTGGCGAACTACCTGTTCGGTACCTGGATCGACGCCCTCGATGGCGCGGCTCGCCGCAGAGCCGTCAGCGTGGCGATCGCCGCCAACCTCGCATTGCTCGGATTCTTCAAGTACTTCAATTTCTTCGTGGAGTCATTCGCCGCGCTGTGCGGATTGCCGGCGGACAGCCTGACGCTCCGCATCGTGTTGCCGGTAGGCATCAGCTTCATCACGTTCGAAGGCATCGCCTACGTCGTCGACGTGTACCGCCGCGACCTGCGCGCTGTCCGCAAGCCGCTCGATTTCGCCCTGTTCGTGAGCTTCTTCCCGCACCTGGTCGCGGGTCCGATCATCCGGCCGGTGGATTTCCTGCCGCAAGTCGGCCGGCCATTCGTCCTCGCCGACGACTCCGCGCGCTGGGGCTTGCGTGAAATCCTGAAGGGGCTCTTCAAGAAGCTCGCGTTGGCGAACTATCTCGCGCCGATCGCCGACGCCTGTTTCGGGAACGTGCCGTACGACGGCGTCGACGTCCCCGCCTGGACGGGCGTGCTCGCGTTCTCCCTGCAGATCTACTTCGACTTTTCCGGCTACACCGACATTGCGCGCGGATGCGCGCGCCTGCTCGGATACCGCTTTCCACCAAACTTCGAGCGGCCGTACCTGAGCACGAGCATCACGGAATTCTGGCGGCATTGGCACATCTCGTTGTCCACCTGGTTGCGCGACTACCTGTACATCCCGCTCGGCGGCAACCGTCGCGGTGTCGCGCGGACCTACGCCAACCTGCTGGTCGTGATGGGACTCGGCGGGCTCTGGCACGGTGCGAGCTGGAATTTCGCCGCGTGGGGCGTGTATCACGGCGTCCTGCTCGCGCTGCACCGCGCGCTGCGCCAGCGGATCGATGCATGGGGCTGGGCGCGGATTGTCGACTCGCCATCGGTCGCTCCGCTGTGGATGCTGCTGACGTTCGTCCTGGTGACCGTGGGATGGGTGCCGTTCCGCGCACCCGACTTCACGTCCACCCTGGCGACGCTGAAAGCCCTTTGCGCACCGCCCGACGTCGCGTTCGTCAGCGCGCATCCGGGAACGGTCATCATCCTCGTCGGCAGCCTGGCGTGGTGTCTGCTCGACCGCCACAGACGCTTGCAGGCGTGGTTCGTCGAGCGCGCGCCCTGGCCGGCCGCCGCGCTTGCGGTCGGCCTGGCGGGACTCGCGATCGAATTCTGCGCGTACGTCGACCAGCAGATCCCGTTCGTCTATTTCCAGTTCTGAGCGACCGCGCGCTCGCGGTGCCGTTCAGCCGCGCAAGCCGAGCCTCTTGCGCTCCATCCGGCGCAGGAACTCGTCCATGATGCGGCGGTAGAGGTCGTCGCCGAGGTAGGCATCCTCGACGCCGGCATCGATCGAAGGATTGTCGTTCACTTCGATGACAACCAGGCGATCGCCGGCCTGTTTGAGGTCGACGCCGTAAAGGCCGTCGCCGATCGGCGCGGTCGCCTTCAATGCGAGCTTGAGCACGTCGGCAGGAGCCGAGCGCACCGGCAGCGTCTCGAAGCCGCCGGACTTCGCCGTGCCCTTGGCGCCGTGGTTGTAGATCTGCCAGTGCCCGCGCGACATGTAGTACTTGCACGCGTACAGCGGCTCGCGGTTGAGCACGCCGATGCGCCAGTCGAATTCGGTGAACATGAATTCCTGCGCGAGCACCAGTGCAGTGTGCTGGAACAGGTCGTCAACGGCGGCCTTCAGCTGTTGCGGGTTCTCCGCCTTGACGATGCCACGCGAGAACGAGCCATCGGGAATCTTCAGCACGATCGGGAAGCCGAGCCGGTCGGGCAGTTCGGCGAGTTTCTTCGGCTCGTCGCGGTAGAGGATCTCGGTGCGCGGAGTCGCCAGCTTGCGCGAGCGCAACAGGTCATGCAGGTAGATCTTGTTGGTGCACTTGAGGATCGAGCTCGGGTCGTCGATGACGACCATGTCTTCCTTCTCCGCCTTGTTGGCGAAGCGGTAGGTGTGGTTGTCGAGCGCGGTCGTCTCGCGGATGAACAGGCCGTCGTATTCGGCCAGCCGGGTGTAGTCGTTCTTGGTCAGCGTGTCGACTTCGATGCCGAGCTCGGCGCCAGCGGCAACGAAGGACTTCAGCGCGCGCTTGTTCGACGGCGGCATCGGATCGCCGGGGTCGGCCAGCATGGCGAGGTCGAAGCGGAATTTCTTGCGCGCGCGCGGTTTGCGCCAGAGCTTCTTGGAAAACTTGTCGAGCGCCTGGGCGAACGCGTCTTCCTGTGCGTCCGCAAGCGTATGCAGGCCGGTCGGCTTGATCGCGGCGATCTGCCAGACCCGCTCGCGCTCGAACTCGATGCGCAGGATCGGGCACGGGAATGTCTCGAACACCTGACGCACGATGTCTTCGAGGCTTCCCGACGACGTCTCTCCGAAGTAGACGAGCACGCCGAAGTCGGTCGTGTCACGTCCGCCGTCGGGGAGGAACTTCGCGAGCTTCTGGTTGAGGTCGTCGATGTCGAGGCCGTACAGCGAGCGCCGGCGCAGATCGTTGATCGTGCGCACCGACGGGATCACCTTGTGACCGCGCGCCTCCGCCAGCAGAGACACGTAGTAGCCGGTGCCAAGGTACTTGAAGCTGCGGCACAGGTTGATGACCTGGGTGCGCTCGTCGTCGACGCCGATCGGCTCCTTCAGGTAATCCTGCGCCGTGACGACGTTGTCGGACGGGTAGTAGGAGCCCCAGTCCGAGGCTTTCTCGACGACGATGACGAGTCGACTCATGCACAGCGCCTGGATGCGGTATCGGGGGAGCGGATGCCTCGGGTCACTGCGCGCGGATCGACGGAATTGGCGGGAGCGGCAGGGACATGGGCGTTTGGCGGCGCGCAGTTTGACACAGGCGCGCGCGCGCCGGCAGTGCGAAACCGCGCAGGCGGGAGGTCCGTTAAGCGCGGATAAACGGATCGCGTCGTCGCATTGCGGTGCATGCCGGACCGGACTAGGCTGCGCCGTGCCCGCGCCCGCAGAACTCCACTCCCCGACCTCGACTGCCACGACGCATGTGCGTCGTGCGACCGGCGACGACCTCGATGCCCTCGTCGCGCTGGAACAGGCGACTTTCTCGCTCGACCGCATGAGCGAGCGCCAGTGGCGCCGCCACCTCGACAGCGCGAGCGCCGAGGTGCTCGTCGCCGTGCGCGAGCGCCGGCTGCTCGGCGCCGCGGTCGTGTTCTACCGGCGCGGCGGTGACATCGCGCGCCTGTATTCGATCGCGGTCGCCGCCAGCGAGCGCGGCGCGGGAACTGGCGCGTTCCTGCTCGCCGCGGTGGAGCGGGCCGCGCGTCAACGCGGCTGCAAGCGCCTGCGCCTCGAAGTCCGCGCCGACAACACCGCCGCGCAACGCCTGTACGAGCGCGCAGGCTATCGGTTGTTCGGCCTGCATCGTGCGTATTACGAGGACGGCACCGACGCACAACGCTACGAAAAGTCCTGGTAAGAAGCGCCCCTTGCGCGGCCGCGCCACTCCGGCGACGCCAAGGCATGTCATCCGGTCGCGCGCAGGGTGCGCTGCTACGGAGCGGGCGCGGCGGCGATCCTGCGTGCGGTTTCTTCGTCCGCCGGGCGCGCGACCAGTCCGCCGGCGGCGGCGAGCGTGACGACATAGCGGCCGTCATCGACCAGTGGCAGGTAGGCGGCGCTGCCGTAGTCGGCGTCGATCCATGGCAGCCACTGCGGGAAGCGCCGCTTCAACGTCCACAGGTCCGGCAACACCGAGTCGTCCAGCGCCACCACGCTCTTCATCGCCGTACGTTCCTGTGCGATGTCGCGATAGCGTCCGCCGATGCGTTCGAGCCGGTACAGCGGCGGCGCGCCGAGGATGACCGCGCGCGATGTCCACTTGATCACGCGCGCGTCGAGCTGCCAGTCGTCGCCGGCAAGCTCGACGTGTTGGCGCTCGCCATCCGGCGTCAGGATGTCGACCGCGTAACGTTGGGCAGAAAGCGCACGCGCTTCGATCCGCGCCACTTCGGCTTCCGCGGCGAGGCGCCGATAGCCCAGCAGCACGATGCCGGCGAGGCCGCCGAGCAGGGCGAAGCCGAGGAACACCAGGCACCACAGCACGCGCAAGGTCGCCGCGACGCGCCGCCGCTCGCGCCAGCGCCGGTGCGCGCCGACCCCGTGTCCGGTCGCGAACAACAGGCACACCACGGCCACACCGAACAACACCACCAGCAACGGCGTCAGGGACATCGGCGAGCGCTCCGCCACGACGGAGCCGACAGCATACCGGTGGTCGCGGTGAACCGCGGCTATACTGCCGGGCATGTCATTGCCGGACCCTGCCATGTCGCCTTCCCGATCGTTCCTGCGTCTGGCGCTGCTGCTCGCCGTGCTGCTGCTTGCCGCCTGCGGCAACAAGGGGCCGCTGGTCAAGCCCGCTGCCCCGGCGGCGCCGGCGCCGACGCACTGAACCCGCATGGTGTTGCGCTTCAGCAAGATGCACGGACTCGGCAACGACTTCGTCGTCGTCGACTGCCGTGACGCACCGCTCGGGCTCGACGTCGCGGCGATCCGCCGCCTCGGCGACCGCCACTTCGGGGTCGGCTTCGATCAGCTGCTGACGATCGAGCGCGCGCGGGATGCGTCGTGCACCTTCGCCTACGGCATCTGGAATACCGACGGTTCGCGCGCCGGCCAATGCGGCAACGGCGTGCGTTGCGTCGCGCGCTGGCTTGCGCGCGCGGGTGCGATCGGCGCCGGCATGACCCGCCTCGAAAGTCCTTCCGGCGCGGTCGCGGTCGAACTGCTCGCCGCCGGCGACGTGCGCGTCGACATGGGCGAGCCGGCCTTTGCGCCGAGCGCAATCCCGCTGCGCGCGGAACGCGAAGCCGACGCCTACTCGATCGACGTTGCCGGTCGCGAGGTGCGCATCGGCGCGGTGTCGATGGGCAATCCGCACGCGCTGGTCGAGGTCGACGACATCGACGCTGCGCCGATCGCTGTGCTCGGCCCGCAGATCGAGCATGCGGACGCATTCCCGCAACGCTGCAACGTCGGTTTCGCGCAGGTGCTCTCGCGCGGCGCGATCCGCCTGCGCGTATGGGAGCGCGGCGTCGGCGAGACTCTTGCCTGCGGCAGCGGGGCCTGCGCCGCGGTTGCGGTACTGCGCCGGCGCGCTAAGCTCGACGCCGAGGTGCGGGTCGCGCTGCCCGGCGGCGAGCTCGGGCTGCGTTGGGACGGCCCCGGTCATCCGGTCTGGATGCGCGGGCCGGCCACCTTCGTGTTCGAGGGCGAATGGCACGCCTGACGGAACGAGCACATGAACCGGTTTCACGCGACGAGGATCACATGAGCGAACTCAGCGTCAAGGAAGGTCTGAACGCGATGGACGTCGCGAGCTACCTGCGGCGTCACCCGGAATTCCTGCGCGAATTTCCCGATATCGCGATGGCCCTCGTGCTGCCGCGCGAGCAGGGCCAGGCCGCGTCGCTGGCGAGTTACCAGCTCGACGTGCTGCGCGACAAGAACCGCGAATTGAACCGTCGCCTGCACGATCTGATCGAGATCGCGCACGAGAACGAAGGCCTGATGGTGCGCGTGCACACGCTGACGCTTGCGTTGATGCGCGCACGCACGCTGGCCGAGACGACCAATGCGGTGGTCGCGGCTTTGACCGAGGACTTCAACACCGACCTCGTGCGCCTGGTGCTGTTCCGCGCCGATCCGGACTTGCCGGCGGCCGAATGGCTGATCGTCGAGCCGTCCGGTGCGAGCGCCTTCCCTGCGTTCTCCGAGTTTTTCAAGCGCGCCGACCCGCTGTGCGGGCGCTTGCAGGACGACAAGCTCGACGTGCTGTTCGGCGCGCGCGCGGCGACCGCGCAGTCAGCGGTACTGTTGCCGATTGGCACGGTCGGCATGCTCGCGATCGGCAGCCTCGACCCGAATCGCTTCCATCCGGGCATGGGCACGGTGTTCCTCAAGCTGATCGGCGAAGCGGTATCGACCGCGCTCGCGCGCTTCCCGGCCGGCTGAGATGGCGGCGGTCGCCGAAGGCGCGAGCCTGAGCGGCGCGATCGAGCGCTTTCTGCGCTACCTGCGCGACGAACGGAGCTACTCGGCGAGCACGGTCGAACATTACGCCCATGCACTCGCGCAGCTGGACGCTTTCGCCGAGCAACGCGGTCTCGGACGCTGGCGTGACCTGCGCGCCGATCAGGCGCAGGCCCTGCTCGCCGAACAGCATCGGCGCAAGGGCTACGCGCCGGCGACCCTGCGCGGAATCGCCTCGGCCTGGCGCAGCTTCTTCCGCTGGCTCGCGCGTGAAGGCGAAATCGAGGCGAATCCGGCCATCGGACTGCGTTCGCCCAAGGTCAAGCGCAAGCTGCCGCAGGTGCTCGATGCGGACGAGATGGCGCAACTTGTCGAGGTGCCGGGCGACGATCCCGACGCGGTGCGCGACCGCGCGTTGCTGGAGTTGCTCTACTCGAGCGGCCTGCGCGTCGCCGAACTGTGCAACATGCGCTGGCGCGACCTCGATGCCAGCGACGGTACCCTGCGCGTGACCGGCAAGGGCAACAAGACACGCATCGTGCCGGTCGGTGCGAAGGCGCTCGATGCGTTGCGTGCGCTGCGCGAGCAGGACGCCTGCGGTGACGCCGATCCGCTCGTGCGTGGCCGCCGCGGTGCGCCGCTGACCCCGAACGGCGTACGCGCGCGGCTGAAGAAGCGCGCGCAGGAACAGGGCGTGTGGAAGCGCGTCTACCCGCACCTGCTGCGGCATTCCTGCGCAAGCCATCTGCTCGAGTCCTCCGGCGACCTGCGCGCGGTGCAGGAACTGCTCGGCCATGCCGACATCGGCACGACGCAGATCTACACGCATCTGGATTTCCAGCATCTCGCCAAGGTCTACGACGCCGCGCATCCGCGCGCGAAACGCCGCGGCAGTGCGGGCGACGGGTAAGGTTCGACGGTGGACCAATAGACCGTGTTTCAATCTCCTGACTTTCGAGCCGGTCCAGGCCGAAGCCATCCGGGCTTGCATTCGGTATGGCCGGGCACTATCTCCTCGGTTCAAACCGTCAGGGCCGATCCATGGAAAGCTTCCACGCGACAACCATCGTTTCCGTGCGCCGCAACGGCCGCGTGGTCATCGGCGGCGATGGTCAGGTCACGCTCGGCAACACGGTCATGAAGGCGAACGCGCGCAAGATCCGTCGCCTTGGCAAGGGCGACGTGCTCGCGGGTTTCGCCGGCGCGACCGCCGATGCGTTCACGCTGTTCGAGCTGTTCGAGCAGAAGCTCGACAAGCACGGCGCGAACCTCACGCGCGCCGCGGTCGAGCTGGCGAAGGACTGGCGCACCGATCGCCGCCTCGGCCGGCTGGAAGCGATGCTCGCAGTCGCCGACAAGGACGCTTCGCTGCTGATCTCCGGCAATGGCGACGTGCTCGAACCGGAGCAGGGCATCATCGCGATCGGTTCGGGCGGGCCCTATGCGCTCGCGGCGGCGAAGGCGCTGCTCGAGAACAGCGAACTCGACCCACGCACGATCGTCGAGAAGGCGCTCGGCATCGCCGGCGACATCTGCATCTACACCAACCACAACGTGACGATCGAAGAGCTTTGAATGCAGGGCCGGGGCTGAGGATCGAGGGCCGGAACGCCCGCGAACCACACCCTTTTGGCCTCCGACCCCAGCCCTCGACCCTGAAGCCATGTCCGAACTGACACCCCGCGAAATCGTCCACGAACTCGACCGCTACATCATCGGCCAGCATGCGGCCAAGCGCGCGGTCGCGATCGCGCTGCGCAACCGCTGGCGGCGCATGCAGCTGGAGCCGGCGCTGCGCGATGAAGTCACGCCGAAGAACATCCTGATGATCGGACCGACGGGCGTCGGCAAGACCGAGATCGCGCGGCGTCTCGCGCATCTCGCGAATGCGCCGTTCATCAAGGTCGAGGCGACCAAGTTCACCGAGGTGGGCTACGTCGGCAAGGATGTCGAACAGATCGTGCGCGACCTTGCCGACGCCGCGGTCAAGATGGCGCGCGAGCAGGCGAAGACGCGCGTGCGCTCGCAAGCCGAGGATCGCGCGGAGGAGCGCATCCTCGACGCGCTGCTGCCCAAGCGCCAGCTGCACGGCTTCATGGGCGAGGCGCAGCAGGCCGACACGGGTGATTCGGACACCCGCCAGAAATTGCGCAAGCAACTGCGCGAGGGCGCGCTGGATGCGCGCGAGATCGAGCTGGAATTCGCTGCGAATGTCGGCGTCGACATCATGGCGCCGCCGGGCATGGAGGAAATGACGAACCAGTTGCGCGGCATGTTCCAGTCGCTCGCGGCGGGACAGAAGAGCCAGCCGCGCAAGCTGCCGATCGCACAGGCGCGCCCGCTGCTGGTCGAGGAGGAGGCCGGCAAACTCGTCAACGACGAGGAGATCAAGACGCAGGCGCTCGCGAACGCGGAACAGAACGGTATCGTCTTCATCGACGAGATCGACAAGATCGCCCAGCGCGGCGAATTCGGCGGCGCCGGCGTGTCGCGCGAAGGCGTGCAACGTGACCTGTTGCCGCTGGTCGAGGGTTCGTCGGTGTCCACCAAGTACGGCATCGTCAAGACCGACCACATCCTGTTCATCGCATCCGGCGCGTTCTCGCTGGCCAAGCCGTCCGACCTCGTGCCGGAGCTGCAGGGACGCTTTCCGATCCGGGTCGAGTTGGCCGCGCTGACCGCGGACGATTTCCGCCGCATCCTGGCCGAACCGCAGCACGCGCTGACCAAGCAGTACACGGCCCTGCTCGGCACCGAGGGCGTGACCCTCGAATTCGTGGATGACGGCATCGGGCGCCTCGCCGAGATCGCGTATCAGGTCAACGAGCGCAGCGAGAACATTGGCGCGCGGCGCCTGCACACGGTGCTCGAACGCCTGCTCGACGAGATTTCGTACGAGGCATCGGACAAGAGCGGCCAGCACTACCGCATCGACGCGGCCTATGTCGAGGCGCACCTCGGATCGCTGGTCAAGGACGAAGACCTGTCGCGCTACATCCTCTGAAGGCTGAATGGACCGCGTCGGTCTGCCATTCCATTCCTTGCACCGACCGGCCAAACCTCCGACCATACGCCCATGACTACTGTTGTCCCCTTCAAGGCGCGCGGCGCGCGCGCCGAATTGCGCGAAGCCTTCGAGCAGCGCATCCCGTTGCGGATCATGCGCGAGCGCCTGCATGCGGGCGTGATCCACGGCTACGTGATCGGCCTGTCGCGCGACTTCTGCCTGGTCGCCGAGGTCGGCGACACCATGCGCTACGACGGCTACATCGCGATCGCGATCGCCGACATCAGTGCGATCGAAGTCGACCCGTCGCGCGAGTTCGTCGAAAAGGCGCTTGCGTTGCGCGGCGAGACGCTTCAGGTGCCGGCCGGTTTCCAGCTCGACGACTGGGCCGCGATCGCGCGCTCGGCGATGGCCTGTGCGCCGCTGATCTCGCTCAACATGGTCGAGGACGACGAAGGCGAGATCAGCTACGTCGGCCAGCTCGACGAAGTCGAGGCGAATGGCCTTGTGCTGCGCGAGCTGGACCCGAACGCGCACTGGTATCCCGACAACGGCGCCTACGAATTCGAGGGCATGGGCTCGATCGGATTTGGTTCGGGCTATCTCGACGCGCTGTGGCAGGTCGCCGGAGCGCCCGGTGACCCGCTCGGTGCGCGCGCGCCGATGTCCGACACTCTCCACTAGTGCGACCGACCCTGATCGCGACTCGCATCTGCGCGATCGGGTTTCATCGGCTGGCGGATCGGGGAGTCCGGAACGGCCATCCATGGCCGTACTCTTGACGAACAACCGGAATCCACTCGGCCCGACCGGCGATCATGAACGCTCCGATTCCAACCCGCATCGTCCTGCATCGCGCGTCGCACGCACTCGAAGTCGAATTCGACGGCGGCGAAACGTTCCGCCTGCCAGCCGAATACCTGCGCGTGAATTCGCCGAGTGCGGAAGTACAGGGCCACGGCCCCGGCCAGAAGGTGCTGGTAGCCGGCAAGCGCGATGTCAATATCGACGCGGTCGAGCCGGTCGGCAATTACGCGGTGCTGCTGCGCTTCAGCGACGGCCACGCGACCGGTCTGTACTCATGGGATGTGCTGCACGAACTCGGACGCGACCATGCGCGCAACTGGCAAGGCTACCTCGACGCGCTCGGCGCGAACGGCTTGTCGCGATAAGGCGCTGACGCGGATGCGGCCGGCCCGATCGGGATCGTCCGCGTCGAGTTGGCGGAAAATCACCAGCCACCCCCACCGCCCCCGCCACCGCCACCACCGGACGAACCGCCCCCGCCGCCGCCTGACGACGAGCCGGGCGCGCTCGACGAAGAGGAAATCGCGCTGCCGAACGACGAGCCGATGTCGCTGGCGAATCCGCCAAGGTTGTTGATCGAGCTGCCGTGGTACCAGCCCGCGGCGGCGACCGCGGCGGCCGCTGCGACGGGTCCGACGGCGGCGGCGAATACATTGGTCCAGTTCTCCTCCACGCCGAGCGCGAGTGCGTACGGCAGCATGCGGTGGAACTGGTCCGCGCTCATCGGCGGCGCCTTCTGCGCGGCGAGTTCGTCGCGTTCGGCAACGCCGAGGTAGAGGCGCAGCCCGTCGATCTGGTCAAGCAGGCGGCGCCCGGTCGGGGTCGGCGCCTTCATCAGGTAAGCGAACAGCAGGTTTGTCGCGATCAGCCCGACGAGCGCGATCGCGAACGCCACCCCGGCGATCATCACGAGCATGCCGATTCCGGCCACTTCGCCGGCGATGAACGGCAGCGCGAACACGCTGATGAAGAGCGCGCCGATCGTCGCCGCCGCGCGCTTTCCGAGCGCGCCGCGCCGCACCTTGCGCCATGCGTTCACGACCTGCGCACACAATGCGAACACGCCGACGCTCCAGCCGCCGAGCCAGACCAGCATGAACGCGGCGCCGGCGGTGCGGCCTGCATCGCCCATGAGCAGGGCGGCGCCGATGAGCGCAGCAACGGTGATCAGCGCGCCGATGACGACGAGGCCGGTGTTCCTGCGGAAGTGGCTCTCCGCGTACGCGGCTTTCAACGCCTGCTTGTGCGCGTCGATGGCCTTGGAGATGCGCGCGTGCTCGGCCTGCCTGAACGTGAAATCGCTGGCGCCGCCGAGCAGGTCGGAGACCAGCCGTGACTCGATCGGTGGCAGCTCGGCCTTGCCGGCTCGTTCGATGCGGTAGTCGCCGTCGTCATCGGCGATGCGGATCGCCCCGCGCACCGCGGCATCGACGACGTCCGCCGCGACGCAGCGGTCGTCCCAGCCCATGCGCTCGACGTAGCGCAGCGCGCCCGGCGTGTGTCCGGTCGGCGGCTCGTACAGCGGAATGATCGTTCCCGGTCGTGGATCGCGGCCGACGCGTGACCACTGTACGGTGTAGTAGCTGAGCACCAGCAGCAGCCCGGCGACGAGCGCAAGCACGCCGGCGTTGTCGCCGAGGAACCACGCGACGCGTTGACGGTCCGTTGGCGCGGCGATGACGCCTTTCGGAAAGCCGACTGCAATGGTCAGGCCTTCGTGCGGCGCCAGTGCGTGCGTCGTCGCGAACACCGCGTGCGAGGCGCCGTCGGCGTTCGCGCTGTAGGCCTTGCCCTTGGCGCCCTGTACGCCGGTGTAGCCGTCGAGTTGCAGATGCGCGGGCGAGATCGAACCCGGCAACGCGACCTCGGCGCTGGCGTCGTCGATCGGGAACTCCCAACCGTTGCCGGTCACGTTCCAGTACAGCTCGTCGTGGTCGGCGAAGAAGCCGAGCTGGCGGTTCGTGTGGTAGTCGAACGAATAGGTGTATTCGCCGGGTGCGAGGGTCGTTTCCTTCGCGCCGAAATAGACACGGATTCCGTTGCTCTTGCGCTCGGTGTGGAACGGTTCGCTGGCATCGTCGCGGGTCAGCGCGCGCGGCTCGAACGCGACGCGCACGGCATTGCCGGCGCGGTCGCGATAGTCGGTCGGGAAGTCGCGGTAGATGCCGTGGCGGATGGCGTCCCCTTCCGCGCGCACGCGGATCGTCTCGGACACGTCCATGCCGCCGTCCGCGGCAATGTCGATCTTGCTGTGGAACGACAGGATGCGCTCGTCGGCGGCGGCGGCGAGCGGCCATGCGAGCAGTGCAGCCAGGAGGAATCGCAAGACACGGCGTACGGAATTCATGCGGGCGCCTCCTGGCCTTCACCCTGGCGGAAGAATTCGGCTGTGCCGATGCCGGTCGCGCGCGCAACCAGCAGCGACGGAAACGTTTCGACCTTGTTGTTCAGATCGCGCACGGCCCCGTTGTAGAAGCGCCGCGCGTACTGCAGATGGTCCTCGACGTCGACCAGATCGCGTTGCAGCGCGAGGAAGTTCTCGCTTGCCTTCAGGTCGGGGTAGCTCTCCTGCAGCGCGAGGATGCGTTGCACCTGCTCGGCCAGCTCGCCTTCGAGCCGGGCCTTGTCCTGCAGTGACGCGGCCGCCATCGCACGCACCCGCAGTTCCGTCACCAGCGTCAGCGTCGCGCGCTCGTGCGAGGCATAGCCCTGCACCGCGGCGACCAGCTGCGGCACCAGATCATGCCGGCGCGTCAGCTGTACGTCGATGTCGCTCCAGGCCGCGCGCACCTGGTTGCGCGCGCCGATGAGTTCGTTGAACACGACCACGACGGTCGCGACGACGACGAACGCGATCGCGCCAAGCCACCATATCAGCATGCGGAAGGTCCCCTGCGGCGGTTCGCGCGCATTATGCGTGAAGCGGGGCGGAGGGCGGCGGCCCGTCATCGTGCGGGATTTCGCTGTTCGACTCCGAGTCCTCCGCCCCCAGCCCGCGCCTTTCGGCCCCCAGCCCTCAGCCCTCAGCCCTGCGGTACGATTGCCGCCATGACCCAATCGCCCGACCCCCCAGGTACCACCCACTTCGGCTATCGCGACGTGCCCGAGGCCGACAAGGCGCGTCTGGTCGGCGAGGTGTTCACGTCCGTCGCACGCAACTACGACATCATGAACGACCTGATGTCGTTCGGCGTGCACCGGCTGTGGAAGCGCTATTTCGTCGCCACCAGCGGGGTGCGCGAGGGCGATCGCGTGCTCGACCTCGCCGGCGGCACCGGCGACATCGCGGCGCTGCTGCTGCCGAAAGTGGGCGCGAAAGGTAGCGTGGTCGTCGGCGACATCAACGGCGACATGCTGCGGGTCGGCCGCGACCGCCTGCTCGACCGTGGCCAGCTGCGCGGGCTCGACTGGTCGCAGATGGACGCCGAGGCGCTGCCATTTCCGGACAAGAGCTTCGATTGCGTGACGATGGCATTCGGCCTGCGCAACGTGACCCGCAAGGAGAACGCGCTGGCGGAGATCCATCGCGTGCTGAAGATCGGCGGTCGCGCATTGGTGCTGGAATTCTCTAGCGTGCGAGCGCAGTTCCTCAAACCCCTGTACGACTTCCATTCGTTCGAGGTGCTGCCGCGGATCGGCAAGTTGATCGCAGGCGATGAGGCGAGTTACCGCTACCTCGCCGAATCGATCCGCAAGCATCCGGACCAGGCGACGCTGAAGGCGATGATGGAAGCTGCCGGCCTCGCGCGCGTCGACGTGCGCAACCTGTCGGCGGGCATCGTCGCGATCCATCGCGGCTACCGCGTGTAGGCGGCGGTACGCGCACAGCGCAGGATGGTGTCGTTGCGGCACAATCGCGCGTGGCTTGTTGGCCCTTCGTAACTTCCGAGGTAACTCCGTGCTCCTGTCGCGTCTTGTCGCCCTTGCCGCTGCCTGCTTCGCCCTCGACGCCGGCGCTGCGCCCGATCCACACAGCTACGCGAACACCGATGCCGTGACGGTTCGCGCGCTGGCACTCGACCTCGCGGTCGACTTCGGCAAGCGCGAACTCGCCGGCAGCGCCGAGCTGCAGCTCGACTGGCGCGACAAGGCCGCGCGCTCGCTCGTGCTCGATACGCGCGACATCACCATCGAAGGCGTCGACGCGATCGATGCCGGTGCGCCACCGCGCGCTCTCAAGTTCCATCTCGACGCGCGCGATGCCGTGCTCGGATCGGCCCTGCACGTCGCTTTCGACCGGCAGGCTGCCGGCGTGCGCGTCCGTTACCACACCGCGCCGAGCGCGTCCGGCCTGCAGTGGATGACGCCGCCGCAGACCGCCGGCAAGCAGCAACCGTTCATGTTCTCGCAATCGGAGTCGATCCATGCGCGCAGCTGGGTGCCGCTGCAGGACACGCCTTCGGTGCGCTTCACCTATACCGCACATGTACGCGTGCCGAAGGCGTTGCGTGCGCTGATGAGTGCGGACAACGACGCCAAGCATGCGCTCGACGGCGACTACCGCTTCGCGATGGACAGGGCCATTCCTTCCTACCTGCTGGCGATCGCGGTAGGTGACATCGCGGTGCGCGAGACCGGTCCGCGCAGCGCGGTGTATGCGGAACCTTCGGTGGTCGAGGCGGCGGCGAAGGAATTTTCCGATACCGAGAAGATGATCGAAACCGCCGAGAAGCTGTATGGCCCGTATCGCTGGGGTCGCTATGACATCCTCGTGCTGCCGCCGAGCTTCCCGTTCGGCGGCATGGAGAATCCGCGCCTGACCTTCGCCACGCCGACCGTGATCGTCGGCGACAAGAGCCTGGTCTCGCTGGTCGCGCACGAACTCGCGCATTCGTGGTCCGGCAACCTCGTCACCAATGCGGCGTGGAAACACATGTGGCTCAACGAAGGCTTCACCAGCTACGTCGAGAACCGCATCGTCGAAGCGGTCTACGGCAAGGCGCAGGCCGACGAGGAATTCATCCTCGCCGCCGACGAACTGCGCGGCGAGCTCGACGAGATGCCGAAGCCCGACCAGCGCCTGGTGCCGGACTTCGACGGCCGCGACGCCGACGACGCCGGCTCCGATTTCGCCTACACCAAGGGCGCGTGGCTTCTGCGCACGCTCGAAGCGAAGTTCGGCCGCGACGCGTTTGACGCCTACCTGCGTGGCTACTTCGATCACTTCGCATTCCAGAGCATCACCACCGGACAGATGCTCGCGTACCTGGAGCCGAACCTGCTGGCGAAATATCCCGGCAAGATGAGCCTCGCCGAGGTCAAGGCGTGGATCGATGAGCCCGGCATCCCGGCCGACGCGAGCGTGCCGGCGTCGGAGCGTTTCACCTCGATCGGCAAGCAGCGCGGCGAATGGCTTGCCGGCACGCGCAAGGCCGCCGATCTCGACGCGAAGCACTGGAACACGCAGGAATGGATGTATTTCCTCGACGGTTTGCCGAAGCCGCTGAAGACGGCGCAGCTTGCCGAGTTCGACGCAACCTGGCACTTGACCGGCGCGGCGAACGCGGAGATCGCGCGGCGCTGGTACCTTGCCGCGATCCGCGCCGACTATCGTTTCGCACGCGAGCAGATGGCCGTCTACATGACGCGCATCGGCCGTCGTTATCTGGTCGTGCCGCTGTACGAGGAGCTTGCGAAGACGCGGCAGGGTCTCAAGTTCGCGCACGCGGTGTACGCAAAGGCGAAGCCGGGCTACCACCCGATGACGCAGGCGAGCATTGAGAAGGCGTTGAAGAACAAGCGTTGATCGCTGGAATTCTCTGGCGTAGGAGCTTCAGCGCCGCCCTCGCGACGATCTCCGGTCAGGAGCGGCGCAGCCGCGATCGGCATTTCGCGAGTCTCGGGATTTGCGACGACACCTGCGCATCCTGCGATCCGCAGTGGATGCCGACTTCGCCCCACGGATGGGGCGTCCCCTCCAAGGCAGTCTTTGCGCGGCGCCGCCGTCAGCGGCGCCGCGCCTTTTGATGTCCTTCGACTCCGCGCCTTCCAGCGCTGCGCTCAGGGTGAATGGGGTTCGGGTTGCCCTTCGACTGCGCGCTGGCGCGGCCGATGAAAATCCGCGCCCGTCTTCCATTGCGGGAACGGCGCATCCGCGGCGAGCTGGCGGCCGACGGCGTAGAACGCGTTCACGTCATCGACGACGCCACGGAAATCCCATTGCGGGTCGTAGACGTCGCCGGGCTTGTGGTAGCGGTGTTCGGTGTAATCGGCGTAGGCGCGTCGCCCGGCTTCTTCGCCGCCGTTGACGAGGTTGAGTCCGGAGCGCGCGTACAGGACCGGCACGCCGTGGCGGGCGAAGTTCAACTGGTCGGAGCGGAAGAAGAAGCCCTTGTCGGCGGCATCGTCGGGGACGACGTTGCGGCCCTGGTCGGCGGCCGCGCGGCGGATCCATTCGTCAAGGTCGGACTGGCCCCAGCTGATCACGGCGATGTCGTGCGTCGGCCCCATGATCGGCAACGCGTCGATGTTGATGTCGGCGATGGTGCGCGCGAGTGGGAACGCCGGGTGTGCGACGTAGTAGCGCGAACCGAGCAGGCTTGCTTCTTCCAGCGTATCGGCCAGGAACAGCACCGAGCGTTGTGGCGGCGGTTGCTGCCGCGCGAACGCCTCGGCGATCTCGAGCAGGGCGGCGACACCCGTGCCGTTGTCGATCGCGCCGTTGTAGATCTGGTGTCCGGGCAGCGCCGGATCGCGACCGAAGTGGTCCCAGTGCGCGGAGTAGACGACGACTTCGTCAGGATGCGTGCTGCCGGGCAGCAGGCCGAGCACGTTGTCGGAACTGGAACGCGTGATGCGGCTGTGGAACGCGAGCGACAGCTTCGCCGCGAGTGGGCGCGAGTGGAAACCTCGCAGGTCGGCACTTTGCTTGAGCGCATCGAAATCCACGCCGGCCTGCGCGAAAAGGCGTCGTGCGGCGTCGCTGGTGATCCAGCCGCCGGCGGCGACACGCGGCTCCGGATCTTCCTCGACCGGCAGGCTCTGCTGTCCGCCGCTCCAGCTGTTGACGACGACACTCCACGGGTAGCCGGCTGCGTCGGTGTCGTGCACGATGAGGCACGCGGCGGCACCCTTGCGCGCGGCTTCCTCCAGCTTGTAGGTCCAGCGGCCGTAGTAGGTCAGCGCGCGGCCCTTGAACAGCGTCTGGTCATGGTTGCCCCAGCCCGGATCGTTGGCGAGCACGATCACGGTCTTGCCTCGCACGTCGATGTCGGCGTAGTCGTTCCAGCGGTAGTCCGGCGCGTCCACCCCGTATCCGGCGAACACGATGTCGGACCCGGCGATGTCGACCGTCGGGTTCGCCGCGAGCGCGCCGACGATAATGTCCTTGCGGTAGGCATAGCGCTGTTCCGCCCCGCTTGCGGCGACGCGCAATTCGAGCGCGTCCGCGTCGATCACGCTGGCCTCGACCATCGGCACTGCCTGCAGCCAATGGCCGGCATTGCCGGGCTTGAGGCCGATCGACTCGAACTGCGCCTGGATCCACGCGGTAGTGGCATGCTCGCCCGCGGTGCCGGGCTTGCGTCCGTCGAACTCGTCCGAGGAAATCCGGCGCAGGCGGGCGGCGAAATCCGCGGCGGTGATCGCAGGCGACAAACGGCCTTCTTCGGTCGGCACCACCGGGTTCGTGGTCGAAGGCGATGTGCGCGTGCCGGCTACGGAAATCTCGTGTGTCTGGCAGGACGCCAGTGCGACCGTCGAAACGAGGATCAGCGCGGCACGGGGCGAAACGGGCATGCAAGCATCCTGCTGGCCTGGATGCCCGATTCTAGAACCTAACTCGACACTGCGTAGGCTCTGGCCCGGCGCCGCCCAAACGCGTGGACCTAAGGCTGTTCGCCACTGAACGCCTGCGCCTTCGCGCCCTTGATTTCACCGACCTTCGCGCTGTCGCTGACGTAGAGGTCGACCTCGCGGCGGAATTCGAGCGTGCCCTGCACGACCGCGCGCGGGCCGATCACGATGCGCGGGTTGCGCGGCTTGCCCCAGGACCAGCCGTGCGGCTTGTCGACCACGATGCCACCTTCGACGCGCGAGTCCGCGCCGATCTCGATGTCGCCGGAAACCGTCTCGATGCCGCCGCCGATGTGCGCCGCTTCGAGCACGAAACGGCCGTTCACGTTGGACGCGCGCCCGGCGATCTCGGCGCCCTTGGCGAGGCTTACGCCGCCGTTTACCGAGTCGACCGCGCCGCTGATGCGCGCGCCCTGGCCGAGCTCGATGCTGCCGTTGACGGTTTCCGCCGCGTCGGCGGTCACGCGCTCGCCGAGCTTGATGCTGCCGTTGACGGTCGACACCTTGGCGGCGCTGGCGCCGTCATCGACGCGGATCGAGCCGTTGACGGTACCGAGATCGCCGGCATGCTGGCTGCTCTCGATGTGGATCGATCCGTTTACCTTGTCGACGTCGACGCCGCGCGCGAACGCACCGGTGGCGAGGCAGAGCGAGACAAGGGCGGCGGTGAGGGCGGTCGAGCGATGCATGGCGGGCTCCGTTGGGTCGGTTCGCAGCTTGGATGCGCGTGCGGGCCAAATGGTTTGAACGACCGGGTGCCCCGCGTTCGGCTAGCATTGCGCCCTGTCCCTCGATCCGGAATGTGCCACGTGTCACGACCCAGGCCGATCCTGCTGCTGATCCTCGATGGTTGGGGCTACCGCGCCGAGACCGCACACAATGCGATTGCGCTGGCGAACGTGCCGAACTGGCGTCGCCTGCTGGCGCAGTGCCCGCATGCGCTGGTCGACACGCATGGCGAACACGTCGGCCTGCCGGACGGGCAGATGGGCAATTCCGAAGTCGGCCACATGAACATCGGCTCGGGCCGCATCGTCTACCAGGACCTTACCCGCATCGATGCGGCGATCGCCGACGGTTCGTTCAATACGAATGCCGCGCTGCTCGGCGCTTGCGATGCCGTACGCGCAACCGGCCGGACCCTGCACGTATTCGGCCTGGTTTCACCCGGTGGCGTGCACAGCCACGAGCGGCATATCCACGCGCTGCTCGACCTCGCGGCACGCCGCGGCGTCGCACGCGTGGCCGTGCATGCCTTCACCGACGGCCGCGACACACCGCCGCGCAGCGCCGCCGCGAGCGTCGCCGCGCTGGAGGCGAAATGCGCCGCGCTGGGCAATGCATGCATCGCGACGCTCAGCGGTCGCTACTACGCGATGGACCGCGACAACCGCTGGGAGCGCGTGCGGCTTGCCTGGGGCGCGATCGCGCAGGCACAGGCGGAGTTCCACGCAGCCACCGCGACGACTGCGCTCGCCGAGGCCTACGCGCGCGGCGAGAACGACGAGTTCGTCAAGCCGACGGTGATCGGCGCCGGTGCCGCAGTCGCCGACGGCGATGCGATCGTGTTCATGAACTTCCGCGCCGACCGCGCGCGCGAACTGTCGCACGCGTTCGTCGACACCGAGTTCGACGGCTTCGCGCGTCCGCGCCGACCGCGCCTGTCGGCTTTCGTCACCCTGACCGAATATGAGCAGGGGCTGGCGGCGAGCGCGATCGCCTATCCGCCGCAATCGATGCACAACACGCTCGGCGAGTACCTGGAAGCGCAGGGGATGAGCCAGCTGCGCATCGCCGAAACGGAAAAGTACGCACACGTCACGTTCTTCTTCTCCGGTGGCCGCGAAGCGCCTTTCGAGCGCGAACAGCGCATCCTCGTGCCTAGTCCGAAGGTTGCGACCTACGACCTGCAACCGGAAATGAGCTGTCCGGAGTTGACCGATCGGCTGGTCGAGGCGATCGCGTCGGGCGAATTCGATTTCATCGCCTGCAACATCGCGAATCCGGACATGGTCGGCCATACCGGCATCGAGGCCGCCGCGATAAAAGCCGCCGAGGCGGTCGATGCCGCGCTTGGCCGCCTGGTCGAGGCGATCCGCGCCGCCGGCGGCGAGATGCTGGTGACCGCCGACCACGGCAACCTCGAACAGATGGTCGACGAGAATGGCGAGCCGCACACCCAGCACACGGTTGGCCCGGTGCCGCTGGTCTACGTCGGGCGCAAGGCGCGCCTGCACCACGGCGCACTGCGCGACCTCGCGCCGAGCGTGCTCGCGCTGATGGGTTTGCCGCAACCGCCCGAGATGAGCGGCCGCAACCTGGTCGAATTCGTCTAGGTGAAACGCATCCATCTTGTCGCCGCTTGCCTCGTGCTCGCGCTTGCCGCCTGCGCGCCTGCGCGCGCGCAGGATGTCGAAGCAGCGAAGCGTGCAGCGCAGGAAGCCGAAGCCAAGAAGAAGCTCGATGGCGTGCGCGCCGAGATCAGGGCGCTGGCCGAGCAGCAGCGCGCCGCGAATGGCGAGCGCGACGATGCATCGCGCGCATTGCGCGAGAAGGAACTCGCGCTTGGCTCGGTCGCGCGCGAGGTGCATGCGCTTGATGAGCGCATGTCGGCGCAGCAGCAGCAGCTCGACGAGCTGGACGCGCAGCGCGCGAGGCTCGACGCAAAGTTGAAATCCCAGCGCGACGCATTGGGCGGGTTGCTGCGTTCGGCCTACGCGCTCGGCCACGGCGAGGAACTGAAGCTGCTGTTGCAACAGGACGATGTCGCGGCGATCTCGCGCGTTCTGGCCTACCACCGCTACTTCCAACGCGCACAGGTCGCGCAGATCGAGCGCCTGCTTGGCGACATGAAGCAGCTGGCCGACGTGCAGGCGACGATCCGCAGCGCCACCGCGGAACTGGCCGCGACGCGCGATGCGCGCAGCGCGGAGGGAGCGAAGCTCGAAGCCGAACGCACGGCGCGCACCGAGCTGCTCGCGCAAATCGAGGCGAAGCTCAAGGACCAGGGCGCGCGCATCGCCGCGCTCGGTCGCAACGAATCCGAGCTGACCTCGCTGCTGGAGCGCCTGCGCGACGTGTTCGCCGATATCCCCAAGCAGCTCGCCGGCGACGAATCGTTCGCCAGCCTACGCGGGCGGCTGGCGTGGCCGCTGCAAGGCAAGGTCGTTTCCGGATTCGGCGCGAGCGACGAATCCGGCCGGCGCAGCAGCGGCATGCTGCTCGCGGCGAAGACCGGCAGCGCCGTGCATGCGGTCTCGCACGGTCGCGTCGCGTTTGCCGACTGGCTGCGCGGCTACGGCCTGCTGTTGATCGTCGACCACGGCGACGGCTATCTCAGCCTGTACGGCTGCAACGAAGCGTTGCTGAAGGACGTCGGCGACTGGGTCGATGCGGGTGAAACGATCGCGACCAGCGGCGCAAGCGGCGGGCAGAAGGCGGCTGGCCTGTATTTCGAGCTGCGCGCGAAGGGCCAGGCGGTCGATCCGCGTGGCTGGTTGCGCTGAACGATCCGCGCGATCCGTGGTCTGCAAGCGCGACGCCATGCTGCGCTCGACGCCAACCGTCGAGGTAGGATCTACACTCGTGCCATCTTCGCGAGGCCGCTCCGATGTCCACACGATTCACCGTATCCCTGTCGCTGGCTCTCTGCAGCGCCTGCGCATTCGCGGCTGATCCGCCGCCTGCTGACGTGCCGGCCAAGGTTGCGAGCACGCCCGCCAGCGGCCGCGTCGATCTGGCCGACCTGCGCGCGTTCACCGCGGTCTACAGCCTGGTCAAGCAGGCCTACGTCGACGACGTCGACGACCACCGCCTGATGCAGGCGGCGATCCGCGGCCTGCTCGCCGGCCTCGATCCGCACAGCGAATACCTTGGCAAGCAACAGCTCGAGGACCTGACCGAAGACACCACCGGCAGTTACGCCGGCCTCGGCATCGAAGTCTTGCAGGTCGATGGTTCGCTGCGCGTGATCGCGCCGATCGACGACTCGCCGGCCGAGCGTGCCGGCATCAAGGCCGGCGACACGATCGTGCGCATCGACGGCAAGGCGTTGCAGGCGGACGACCTCGATGCGGCGATCGCCAGCCTGCGCGGCAAGCCGGGTACCCCGATCACGCTGAGCGTGCTGCACGAAAAGCAGACCGTGCCGGTCGACGTGCCGCTCAAGCGCGAGGTGATCCGTGTCGCGAGCGTGCGCGGACGCCTGCTCGAACCGGGCTACGCCTACCTCAGGATCGGCCAGTTCCAGGCCGAAACCGGCGCGCAACTGCGCCGCCGCATCGAACGCCTCAGCGCCGACAACAAGGCTCCGCTGCGCGGCGCGGTGCTCGACCTGCGCAGCAATCCCGGCGGCCTGCTCACCTCCGCGGTCGAGGTCGGCGACGAATTCCTCGACAGCGGCGTGATCGTCAGCACGCATGGCCGCGTGAAGGAATCGGACCTGAGTTTCCGCGCGACGCCGGGCGACCTGCTCGCCGGCGCGCCGATGGTCGTGCTGGTCGACAATGGCACTGCATCGGCGGCGGAAATCGTCGCCGGCGCGCTGAAGGACAACCATCGTGGCCTGCTGATGGGGCGGCGCACGTTCGGCAAGGGCTCGGTGCAAACCGTGCTTCCGCTCGATGCCGAGCATGCGGTGAAGCTGACCACGGCGCGTTACTTCACGCCGAGCGGGACCTCCATCCAGGCCGCCGGCATCCAGCCGGACATCGCCCTCGCCGATCTCTCCCTGAGCCAGCGCGACAGCGAGGCAACACCCGCATTCGGCGAACGCGACCTGCGCAACCACCTCAAGGGCGCGAACGAGAGCGACGGCGGTGACGCACCAGGCACCGCGCGGCGCGACCTGCAGCAGGACTACGCGCTGAACGAGGCGCTGAATGCGTTGAAGGCGCTCGCCCTGCGAGGAAAGCCGCCCGCACCACCTTCAACGCCAAGCAGCAGGGGCTGATCGCCGCTGGCGCGACCGGCCCGCGAGGCAATCGGCTCGTCGCGGTTGCGTACAGCGAGCGCTTCTTCCCTATCCAACGAGAAGACGACATGTTCATGAAAGACTGGATGCACGGCAACAAGCGCTACGTCGCGTTCCTGCTGCTGTTCGGCGTGTTCCGCACAGCCATTGCCGACTGGAATCCGGTCCCGACCGCGTCGATGCGCCCGACCATCCTCGAAGGTGATGTGGTGCTCGTCGATCGCCTCGCCTACGACCTCAAGGTTCCGCTGACCGACATCGTGCTCGCGCGACTCGGCGATCCGCGGCGCGGCGACATCGTCACGTTTTCGTCGCCGGCAGACGGCATGCGCCTGATCAAGCGCGTCGTCGGCGTGCCCGGCGATGTCGTCGAGATGCGTGACAACCATCTGATCGTCAACGGCGAACAGGCGCACTACGCCGGGATCGAACGCGAATCACCCGCGCACGTCGGCCAGCACGGCATCGCCGCATTGCGCGAAACGGAATCGATCGCCGGCAGCGAGCGCATCGTGCAATGGCTGCCCGGGCTGCCGTCGCGTTCGAGTTTCGGCCCGTTGACGGTGCCGCAGGACCAGTACCTCATGCTCGGCGACAACCGCGACAACAGCGAGGATTCGCGCTACATCGGTTTCGTGCCGCGCGAAAGACTCATCGCGCGCGCGACCCGCGTGCTTGTCTCCGCCGACATCAAGGACCGCTGGCAGCCGCGCCTCGGTCGCACGGGCTCGGCGTTGCGGTGATCTTGACGAATCACGAATCCCGTCCTCAGTTCCTCAACCGCCGCGCAATCGCCGGCTTCGACAGCGTCGCGAGCAGGATGCCGATGAGGAAGCCCGCGATGTGGGTCCACCAGGCGACCGCGCCGAACGCGGGGCCGACGTAGGTGAACAGCAACTGCAGCGCGGCCCAGAAGCCGATCAGCAGCGGCGCCGGGATGCGCACGAATTCGAGGAACACGCCGAGTGGCAGCACGAGGCCGAGGCGGGCGCGGGGAAACAACGCGAGGTAGGCACCGACCACCGCCGACACCGCACCACTGGAGCCGATGATCGGTGCGTTGGTGCCGGCCAGCGTCAGCGCACCGACGAGGTTCGCGAGCGCGCCGCAGACGACGAACAGGGCGAGGAAACGCGACGAGCCGAGCGCGCGTTCGGCCGACACGCCGAACACGATCAGGAACAGCAGGTTGCCGGTCAGATGCAGCCAGTCGGCATGGAAGAAGATCGCGGTGACCAGACGCACCGCGCGCAGCTCGAGCAGCTGTTGCCACCACGAGACGTTCGGGTCGAGCAGGGTCGAGGGCACCGTGCCCCAGCGCGTAAGCACGACCAGACGATCCGTTGCGGGCAGGGTCACCAGCCACAGGAACGCGACCACGCACGCGGCGACGATCAGCAGGGTCGCCCACGGCGGACCGGTTCGGCGACGGCTCGGCAACTGCACGAACACGTCGTCGTCTCCGTCTAGCGACCCGCGCGCGGGTACATGAAGCGCTGGCCCTTGAACTCGAGCACCATGCCGTCCGCAGTGATCTCGCGCAGCATCACGCCGTCGCCGAGGTCGTCACCTTCGACGTGGCGTTCGCCCTTGATCACCACGAAGCGGTCGCCCGCTTCATCCGCATAGACGTGCATCGTCAGTGCGAGTTCCGGGATGTCCTTGCGGGTCGAGTACGGCAGGTCCCACACGGTCGGCAACACCGGCGCGGCCGGCGCGGGTCGACTGGCGACGGGCGGTTTCGTCGCCGCCGGCGGTGCCACGGGCTTCGGTGGCGGCGCAGCGGCCGCTGCCGTGGGAGCCGGTGCGGGCGTGGCAACTGGTGCAGGCGGTGGTGCCGTGGTGGCGGGCGTCGCCGGGCCGGTGATGTCAGGTCCAGCCGGATGCGGTGCGCCGGGCCCGGATGCGACGGCCTGTCCCGGCGCGGGCGCGGCAGTTCCTGTTCCGACCGGCATCGCCGGCAAGGGCGCGACCGAACCGGGGCGGTCGGTGGTCGGCATCGGAAGCACCGGCGCGGCCGTGGTGGGTGGCGCGGCGGGTTTCGCGGCCGGTTTCGGACTTGCCGGCTTCGGACTCGCCGGATTCGTGCTGGCGGGGTTGGGTGCGGCGGGTGCATGCACGACGGCCGGGCGGATCGGGTCGACCGGCGGCGTCGCGCCGTTCGTTGCCGGTGGCGTGTGGCGAAACCACCAGCCGACGCCGAGCGCGGCGACGATCAACACGACGACCGCGGGCAGCAGCGAACGACGCCGTCGCGAGAGCGGTGCGGGCGTGCCGAACGTCGGTGCTTCGCCGAGGCGGCGTTGCTGTTCGGATTTCTTCAGGGCTTCGAGGATCAACGACATGGGGTTTTCCGACAGCGTTCGGCGGGACGGTTATTCGACGGTGCGGGCGAGGTGCGGCCCGGCATCGTCGAGCGCCGACAGCGCGAACAGGGTTTCCGGTCCGATGATGCCATCGGCCTTGATGCCATAGCTTTGCTGCAACTTGCGCACGCGCTCTTCGAGCGCCGCGTCGAACGTCGTCGCCACCGTGGTCGTGTTGTCGAACGTCTTCAGACGCTCCGCCGCCCACACGACGCCGGGGCCGCTGGCGCCTCGATCGAATGTCGGCGGCACATCGGCGGGCAGGCGCCAGAGAACGATGAAGTCGCCGTTCCAGACCTTGGACAACGAAGCGCGCGCAAGTTCATGGCGCGTACCCGCGAGATCAATGCGCACATTCTGTTTGCCGACGCCTTGCAGCAAGGCATGCGCGCGGTGTTCGGCATCGTCGCCGAGCAGCAGGATCAGGGGCCGGTCGAAGCGCGCCAGCTGTTCCAGCGATGCGCGACCGCGCAGGCAGGCGATGCCGGGCGCGACGATCGCGGCGCAGCGGCTGGCCTCGCGCACCGACACCGAATCGGCGTCGACCTGCCAGCGTGCGAGCAGCTGCGTGAAAGCGGTCAATTCGGTTTCGGGCTTGCTGGCGAGGTGCGCGGTGAGGCGATCGGCTTCGGCATCGTCCTGGGCGGGCGCGGCGATTGCGGGTGCGGCTGGCACGAAGCGGGTCGGTGCCGGTCGCTGCATCCACCACGCGCCCGCAACTGCCGCCAGCACGAGCAAGGAGGCGATGGCCCAGCGGCCGTATCGTCGCAGCCAGTAGCGCGCATGCCCGGGGAGCGTCTCGTCGGCGGCGCGATCGACGAGGCGTTCGCCGATGCTGTCCTGTTCGCGTGCATAGCCGGCCATCAGGGCGCGGTCGGCGATGATGTTGACCAGGCGCGGAATGCCGCCGGAACGCTGGTAGAGGGCCTTCAGGCCGAGTCGCGAGAACGGCGTGCGCGCGCAGCCCGCGACCGCCATGCGATGACGCACATAGGTCTCGGTTTCGGTGCTGTCGAGCGGCGTGAGGTGGTAACGCGCGGTAATGCGCTGGGCGAGCTGTCGCAGTTCCGGCCGATCGAGGATCTCGCGCAGCTCCGGCTGGCCGAGCAGGATGATCTGCAGCAGTTTCTGCGTCGGCGTCTCGAGATTGGTCAGCAGGCGCACCTGTTCGAGCGAGTCGATCGACAGGTTCTGCGCCTCGTCGACGATCAGCACCACGCGCAGGCCCTGCGCGTAGGCATCGAGGAGGAACGCATTGAGCGTATCGGTGAGTCCCTTGAGGCTGCCGCGCTTGCCGTCGATGTCGAGCTTGAGTTCCTCGCAGACCGCCTCGACCAGTTCGACCGGCGACAGCTTCGGATTCAGTACCAGCGCGACGCGGGTGTTCTCGGGCAATTGTTCGAGCAGCAGGCGGCACAGGGTCGTCTTGCCGGTGCCGACCTCGCCGGTCAGTTGCACGAAGCCGCCCGATCCGCCCTTGCCGATCCCGTACAACAGGTGCGCCAACGCGTCCCGGTGCCGTTCGGACAGGAACACGTAGCGGGGATCCGGGGTGATCGAGAACGGCGGCTCGCGCAGGCCGTAATACTCAAGATACATGTGGCTACTTTACCCGACCGGCACCGACGATCGCCCGGACGCACCCGCCAGGTCCGGCGAAGCGGGCGGCTTCCGGCGTGGCGATCGGCCCGGACAGCGGGCAAAGTGTGACCCAATTCGCATTTGCACGCACCGGAATCGGTGCGCCGAGCTGACTATCTGCGCGTGCCGGTGCGCAGGCGGCGCGAGGTCGCGACTTGCTCGCCCGAGAACAACGCGATTGCGGTGCGCGCGACCTGCCCGGTGTCGTAGTAGGCATAGGCGCCGACCCCGAGCGCGCCGATGACCGGCAGCCAGCGCGTGATGCCGCGGCCGACCAGGCGTTTGGACAGGCTCATCCCGATCCTAGCGGCGATGCGTTCGATCACGCGCAGCGGCAGGTCCTGCACCAGCAGGCGTGCGCCGACCTGCACGCCGATGTCGCGCACGGCCTGAGCCGCCGCATGGCGGAACAGGCAGTACAGCATGTGCGAACGGGTCAGATCCGCGCTGACGCCGTAGACGCCGGCGATGTCGGCGACCATCTGGCGCTGGATGCCCCAGATCGCGACGAGTTCCGGCACGATCGTGAGCCAGCCGAGCGGCCCGGGCGGCAGGGCCAGCGTTCCGGCAGCGAGCGCGGCCTTGTTCGCGGCCGCCGCCGCTATTGCGCGCACGCGATCCTCCGGACTGCGGATCGCATGCTCCTTGGTCGCCGGAATCCGGCCCGCGAGGTCGAGCACGGCACGCGTGAGCCGCTCGCCCAAGGTCGAGTTCGCATCCTCGTCGACGCGGCGCGCGGGAACCTGCTTGCTCATTGTCACCTCATGGTGGCCGTTGTCGCGGCGACCACTCTCGCACGAACCTGCCGGCTCGCAGTTGAACGAAGCGGAGGACTCCCTCAATCGAAACCGTTCGCGAAGAGGTGATCGCCGCCGCGCAAGGTGCCGACGATCAGCGAGCGGGGTGCGCCCGCGGGTACCGGCGGGTCAAGCGGAGCGATCAGCGCGACGACGCCGCCGCTCAGGGTGTCGATGCCGTTCCAGCTGCCGCTCTGCTCGACGCTGGCGCCGGGCAGCGCGAGGGCGAAGAACATGTCGCCGTCGATGGCGTTGCCGGCCGGATCCTCGAACGTCGCGCCGGTGCTGTCCAGGGTCAAACCGAGCACCGACAACAGCGGGCGCGCGACGCTGGTGACGGGGCCGCCCGCGCGTGAACTGGCGGGATCGGGGGCGCCGCGCAGGCGTGCGCGGGTTGCCCAGCGGCCGCCGAGATGATCGAGGTAACCGCGCAGCTCGACCTGCCGCGGCTGCGCGATGCCGCTCGCATAGATCGCGTCGTCGTCGCGCAGCTGCGCCGCCCGACGCACATTGTTGCCGAGCACGGTCACGCTGCCGCTCGCGCCGGGCTGGACGTCCGCCGGTGCGACCGGGCCTTCGAGGCGGATCATCGGCGCATTGAACTGGATACCCTGCGCCGCGAACGCGAGATTCGCGCCAAACACGCCATCCACTTCGAGCGCGGCGCCGGGGACCAGATCGTCCGCGCTGCCGAAGCGGAATTCGGTGGTGTTGTCGTAGCTGACGACGTACGGACCGAACGCGAACGAGGTCGGCGACAACGCGGCGCCGACGACGCCGGTAAGCGCACCCAGGGCTCCGGGCGTGCCGAGCGGCACCGGGCTCACGCAGGCGAGGCGGGTGACGGTGTCGAGCAACGAGGCGGCAGTGAAGCCGGCGATCGCATCCGCGCGGATCTCGACGAACTGACCCACGGCGACCGCCGCGCCGCAATCTATCGGCGTGACGCCGGCGAGGCTGACCCGCTGCGGGCCGAGCATTGCTTCGCTGCCGTTGACCGCGCTGACATAGCCCGACAGCAGCCAGCGTGGCGTCGGCGTCGGCAGGTATTCGATGAACGAGGCGAGCAAGCTGGAGTTCGTGTCGACGTAGCCGCTGACGTCGAGGTGGTCGCCGAGCGCGATGTTGCCGATCGAGCCGCCGGGCACGCCGGTCAGCCCGGTATCGGCCGTAACGGTGACTTCCTGGCCGAGCACGCGCAGCGGATCGATCGAGGTGACCGCCCCGCGCTCGGCATACGAGAACACCACGGTAGCCGCGGCCGGTACGCCGCGTGGCGCCACCGTCGTCGCGTAGGTCGCCTCGATGCGCATGCCTCGCTTGAGGGGCAAGGGCGCGCCGGGCGCGAGCGGCTGGTCATCGACGACGACCTGTGTCTGCGAATCGACGACGACTGTGTGGCCGTTGACGTCGAGCACGTCGGCAGCGAACGCGAGCGTGCTGCCCATGCAAGCGAATGAAGCGACTACGAACTTCCACATGACGAACCCCCAGTTCGACATAGTATGCCGCTGCCCGCCGCGCGCGGGGAGATTGCCATTCAGCAGTTCATGTATTTCCAGTTGCGCGGCTTGCCTTCGGTCAGCCATTCGATCGTCTGCGCGAGACGCTGCGCGCGCGTCGCATCGCGCTTCGCCTCGCCGATCCACTCGATGTATTCGCGCCGGTTGCTGTTGCTGAACGCATCGAGGGTCGCACGTGCTTTGCGATTTTTCACAAGTGCGGTGGCGAGATCCGCGGGCACTTCGGCCGGCGGTCGCGGCTTCGCGGCCTTGGTGCGGCTCGGCGACGTGACGCCGGCCTCGTTCAACACCATCGCCTTCCTGACGAGGCTCGTCAGGTTCTTCTTCGACGGCAGGTCGGCAATGCGCGTGATGCAACCGAACTGGCCCATCGCCTCGTCATCCTTGCCGGTTGCCGCAACCAGCTTGCCGAGCCAGAAGCCGAATGCGACGTGCTGCTTGAACGCGGCCATGCCGCACAGCAGGCGCGCACGGTACGTGAAGTGCGGTGAACTCCACTTCAGCGTCTCTTCGACTTCGGGGCAGGCGGCATGCACTGCTGCGCGCAGATGCTCGAGGATCGGCCGCGCGAACTCGGCGGATTTCGCGATGTAGGCGTCGATGCGCGGATCGCGCGTGACCATGACGCAAATTCGTCAGTGCGTGCCGACGACCACGATGGTCTTGCCGGAGACTTCGATCATGCCCTGTTCCTCGAGCTGCTTGAGCACGCGTCCGACCATCTCGCGCGAGCAGCCGACGATGCGGCTGATCTCCTGGCGCGAGATGCGGATCTGCTTGCCTTTTGGATGGGTCATCGCATCCGGCTCTTCGATCAGGTCGATCAGGGTCTTGGCCACGCGGCCGGTAACGTCCATGAAGGCGAGGCGACTGACCTTGCGCGAGGTGTGCAGCAGGCGGTTGGTCAGCTGCGAGCCGATCGCGAACAGGATCTTCGGGCATTCGTCGCGCAGTGGGCCTTCGAACAGGTTGAACATGCGTTCGTAGCCGATCTCGGCCAGCTCGCACGGCGTGCGCGTGCGCACCATCACTTCGCGGCGCGGCGTCTCGACGAACAGTCCCATCTCGCCGATGAACTCGCCGCGGTTGAGATAGGCGAGGATCAGTTCGCGGCCTTCCTCGTCCTCGGAGGAGACGGTCAGCGAGCCGTCGATCACGTAGTAGAGGATGTTGGCCGAATCGCCGGGCCGGATGATCGCGGTCTTGCTCGCGTAGCGACGACGGTGGCAGGCGGCGAGGAAACGCTCCATCGCGGCCCGATCCGGGGTCAGCATGGCGGGCGCCTGCACGCGATTGATCTCGCGTTGCAGGTTGTAACGAAAATCGGCGATCTTGCCTTGCGCTTCCATCGGTTCCCCTTCCGCACGGTATCGCGGCGGTCAAACAGGCCCAGGGCGGAACGCACGGGCATCCATGCGTTTGCGAGCCCGCCAGGGCCGGACGAATCATCTTATTGCAATTCGCGCCGCGGGTGGCGACGGATTGCCCGGTGCGGGCGCCGACTCGGTTTCATCGGCCTGCCGCTTGGCCCATAATCCGCCCCCTTGGCGGGGCGTCGCGGATTCCACGGACGGCCCTTCGTCGTCCATGCCGCATTCGAGGTGGTGAGCCGTGGTCAAACCGATCCCGCGCCTGCAATTGCAGGGCTTCAACAACCTGACCAAGGCCCTCAGCTTCAACATCTACGACATCTGCTATGCGGTGTCGGAGGACCAGCGCCGGCGCTACATCGAGTACATCGACGAGCAGTACGATGCCGATCGCCTGACCCAGATCCTCACCGACGTGGCCGAGATCATCGGCGCGAACATCCTCAACATCGCGCGCCAGGACTACGATCCGCAGGGCGCCTCGGTGACGATCCTGATTTCCGAGCATCCTGTCGTCGACAAGCTCGGCAAGGACATGATCTCCGACGCGGTGGTCGCGCATCTGGACAAGAGCCACATCACGGTCCACACCTATCCGGAAACGCATCCACACAACGGCATCGCGACGTTCCGCGCCGACATCGACGTCGCCACCTGCGGCGTGATCTCGCCGCTGCGCGCGTTGAACTACCTGATCGACAGCTTCGAGTCGGACATCGTCACGATGGACTACCGCGTGCGCGGCTTCACCCGCGACGTGAAGGGCCGCAAGCATTACATCGACCACAAGATCAACTCGATCCAGGACTACCTGGCCAAGCACATCCGCCAGAAGTACGAGATGTTCGATGTCAACGTCTACCAGGAAAACATCTTCCACACGAAGATGCACGTGAAGGACTTCGACCTCGACACGTACCTCTTCGAGGCACAGGCCGACGATCTCTCGTTCAAGGAACGCGCGCGCATCGAGCAACTGCTCAAGCGCGAGATCGAGGAGCTGTTCCACGGGCGTAATCTGATGTGAGGCCCGTGGTTGGTGATTTGCAGGGCATTCGGTATTGCCGCGCTTCTGCATTTCCGAACCACGGTTCGCCAATCACGAATCACCGCGCTACAAGCGGTACGCCACCGCCTTCATCACGTTCGACGCAAACCGCATCAACGCCGGAATCGGCGCGGGCAGCGCTATGCCGCCGGCGGCGAGCGCGTGTTCGGCGTGGCGTGCCTCGTCCTCTTTCATGCGCGCGACGATCGCGCGGCTGCGTGCGTCGTTGGCGGGAAGGGCTTGCAGGTGTTCGCCGAGGTGGGCTTCGACCTGGCGTTCGGTTTCGACCACGAAGCCGAGGCTGATGCGGTCGCCGATCAGGCCCGCGCCGGCACCGATCACCCACGCGCCGGCATACCAGAGCGGATTGAACAGGCTGGCGCGGCTGCCCAGTTCTTCCAGGCGCTCGCCGCACCAGGCGAGGTGATCGGTTTCCTCGGCGGCGGCACCGAGCATCTGTCGACGCAAACCCTCGTCGCGCGCGACCGCGGCCTGGCCGAAGTAGAGCGCCTGCGCGCAGACCTCGCCGACATGGTTGATGCGCATCAGGCCGGCGGCGTGGCGGCGCTGCGCTTCGTCGTCTGTTCCATCGGCGAGATTGCCTGCGGGCGAGGGCGTTGAAGCGGTCGGCCTGGATACCGATACGGTTTCCAGTGCGCGCCCGATCTCGACGAGCAGGCGGTCGAGAGGCGACAGTGGGCGTTTGATCATGGCGACGGATTCTCCAGCTGTTGCGCGAGCAAGGCCAGCGGGTGGAGCACGGGGACGGAGTCGGCGCGCGATTGCAGGCCGTTGCCAAGGTGGATGCGGCAGCCGATGTTGGTAGTGAGCAGGAGTTCGGGAGCGAGCAGCGCGACCTGTTCCAGCTTCTCCTTGCGCAGGCGATCCGCGAACACCGGGTGCTCGATGAAATAGCTGCCGGCGGCGCCGCAGCAGCGCGGTTGTTCCGGCAGCGCAAGCACTTCGAGTTGCGGCACGCGAGCGAGCAGGTCGCGGATCGGCGCGGTCGCGCCAACGACATTGACCTGGGTGCATGGCAGGTGCAGGGCGGCACGCGCCGCACGCGGACGAAAGCGCAGCGCGGCGAAGCCGGGGTCGTCCGCGAGAAAGGCGTGGACATCGAGCACCCGCAGGCCGGTGCCGGCGGCGACCTGATCGCGCAGGTCGCCGTGGCAACCGCTGGCGCAGCTCAGGACCACCTGGACCCCGGTTTCGCACAGCGCTTCGCGCGTTGTCGCGGATTCGGCCGATGCACGCGCGAGGTCGCCGGCATGGCGCGGGAGCGCGCCGCAGCAGCGGGTTCCGGCGAGTTCGACCACGGCATGGCCGCTGGCTTCGAGCAGGCGTCGGGCTGCGGCGAGCGTGTCGCGGTCGTATACGCTGGCCACGCAGCCGCGGAACAGTGCGACCCGCGACGCTTTTGCCACTCTTGTCGGCCCGGCGGCGCGCGGAATCGGCGGCACGCCGGGCACGGTCGTCGCGAGCCGTCGCCAGCGCGACCCGCGCGGCAGCAGGCGCGCGATCCAGGGCGCCCAATGGGCTGCCCCGGTCGCCGCGCCAAGTCGGGCGAGGATGGTCAGCCGCTGCGGGTCGTGCAACCAGGTGGCCAGCCCGGTGGCGCGCGGCACGAAGGCTGCGCGGGTCTGTACCAGGATTTCCTCGTACTGCACGTCCGACGGACAGACCTTCTGGCAGGACAGGCAGCCGAGGCAATGGTCGAGATGGGCGAGCGCGGCGGGTGTCGGGTCGAGCCGGCCGTCTGCGAGCGCGCGGGCGAGCGCGATGCGCCCGCGCGGGGACTCCGCTTCGACGCGTTCCAGCCGGTAGGTCGGGCAGTGCGGCAGGCACAGGCCGCACATCACGCACTGGTCGGCGAGGGCCGCCAGGCGGTCGGTGCCGCCGGTCAGGCCGGAAAGAGGGACGGGCATGCGATTCATGCTAACATTCGCGGCTTGCACTGGATCGCGTCCCCGGCTTGCCAGCCTGGGGGACTTCCGCTATCCTCCCGCGCCCTCATTTAATGGCCCTCTTTCGGGGCCCAGCCAGAGTCTTACGGATATGAATACGATCAGCGCCAAGGCTGAAACCGTCAAACGCGACTGGTACGTGGTCGATGCCGCCGGCAAGACGCTCGGCCGCCTGTGCACCGAACTTGCGCACCGCCTGCGCGGCAAGCACAAGCCGATCTACACCCCGCACGTCGATACCGGCGACTACCTCGTCGTGATCAATGCGGAGAAGATCGCGGTCACCGGCAACAAGCTGGAAGACAAGAACTACCACCGCTTCACCGGTCACATCGGCAACCTCAAGACGACGTCGCTGAAGGACATGCTGGCGCGTCATCCGGAGCGCGTGATCGAGATCGGCGTGAAGGGCATGCTGCCGAAGAATCCGCTCGGCCGCGCGATGTACCGCAAGCTCAAGGTCTACGCCGGCACCGAGCATCCGCATGCGGCGCAGCAGCCGCAGGTCCTGGATATCAAGGCGTAACGCGGGAAACCACGCGAGTCCCTCGCAGGAGCCCGCACTTTCCGGTGCGGACTTTTCAATAACAGCAGCGAAATCACTATGGCTATCACGCAGAATTACGGCACCGGCCGTCGCAAGTCCTCCGCAGCGCGCGTGTTCCTGCGCAAGGGCAGCGGCGCGATCATGGTCAACGGCAAGACGCTCGACGACTTCTTCGGTCGCGAGACCTCGCGCATGATCGTGCGCCAGCCGCTCGAGCTGACCCAGAACCAGGACAAGTTCGACGTGCTCGTCACGGTCGAAGGCGGCGGCATGACCGGCCAGGCCGGCGCGATCCGCCTCGGCATCGCCCGTGCGCTGGTCGAGTACGACGAGGCGCTGAAGTCGCCGCTGCGCAAGGCCGGGTTCATGACCCGCGACGCGCGCGAAGTCGAGCGCAAGAAGGTCGGTCTGCACAAGGCCCGCCGCGCGACGCAGTACTCCAAGCGCTGATCGGTCTATGCGCTTGCGCCATCGGCGCAAGCGTCGGGCCGGTTCGCCGGCCCGGGGATGTGGAAGCCAGCTCAGACGGCCCCGCCGTGGCATCCGCGCAATCCCGCCCGTATTGGGGGATCGTCTAATGGTAGGACAACGGACTCTGACTCCGTTTATCTAGGTTCGAATCCTAGTCCCCCAGCCACACGTCTAAGCCCCTGTTTCGACAGGGGCTTTTTCGTTTCTAGCCCTCGTGCGCGTGGTCACCGGCTTGGACACTCAAGCCATGCGCATCCCGCACTACCTGGTTCGAACCCCCTCGGGCACCTACCACTTCCGCCTCAAGGTCCCTGCGGCGCTCCAGGCGGCGCTGGGCGTGCGCGTCGTCAAACGGAGCCTCGCGACGCGGGACGCGCGGGAGGCCGCCCTGCGTGCGTGTGCGTTGGCCGCGCGCTACGCTGCCGCCGTCGCGTGCGTCACGGAGGACGGTGTGCCCAAACCCCCATCCATCGACGACCTGGTGAGGCAGGCAGGCGAAGGCGGCATCCGCCCCTTCGAGCTGGAGCTCGACCCGGCGACCCGGGTGCCGACCCGAATCAAGACCGACGGCACAGCCGAGGATGCCGCGGCGGCCCTCGCCGCGATGAAGGTGGTCTTCGCTGCGCCGTTGCCCGAGCGCCTTGCACCACCACCGCCGCCGAAGCGAGTGAGCATGAGCCTCGGCGAAGCGCTGCGGACGTACGAGCTGACGGAAGGCCCGAGCCTGACGCCGAACACGCGTCGACAGCGCGCCCGCGCGTTCGCGTCGTTCCTGGAAACGATGGGTGCCGCGACACCCGTCGCCGACATCACCCGCCCGCAGGCGGCTGCATGGTCGACCAACCTCATTGCCGGCGGCATGGCGAAGCGCACCGCCGCGAACAACGTCAGCCATGTAGCGCAACTGTTCGAGATGCTCATCGCTCGCGGTGAAATCGAGCAAGGAAAGAACCCTGTCAAAGGGCTCGTTGTGATGAGCAAGCAAGAGAAGCGACGGAGAAAAGCGGAGGGTCACACCTGGGAACCGTTTGAGCTCGACGACCTCAAGCGCCTTTTCGCGCCCGAAAACTTCCGACGGCTGACCAGCGATCACGCGCGGTGGGGGGCGCTCCTGGGGCTCTACACCGGCGCACGGGTGGGTGAAGTGGCCCAGCTGTACCTGCGGGACTTCAGCATTGAAGGCGCACAACCGTTCGTGTTCATCCGCGCGGACAGCGATGGGCAGTCCGTGAAAACGGAGTCGTCGGAGCGCAAAGTGCCCTTGCATCCGGACCTCATTGAACTGGGTCTTTTTAAGTACATCGAGCGCTTGAAGAAGGATGGCGCAGAACGCCTGTTCCCGCACATGCGAATCGACGGCAACGCGGGCTCGGGAAATGCGATTTCGAAAGCGTTCTCCTACTACCTCAAGCAGCTCGGCGTGAAGCCGCGCCGTGAGAATGGCCGGATTGGCTTTCATTCACTGCGTAAGAACGTCGTGCAGGCGATGCAAGGCGCGAAGGTGCCGGGTGAACTGCGAAGGGCCTTCGTGGGGCATGAGGTGGGTGACAAAGACGTCCACGAGGAAATCTACATGCGGGAGTGGACTGCCGAGGAACTGGCCACCGTTTTCCCGGCGCTGTCGTGGAGCGAGTGGCTGGACATCGCGGTGCTACGCGCACTGTCGGTCTGATGGTTGTCTTTCGGCCCGCATCTATCCGCGATGGCTTCCTAGAGCGGAGCGCAGAGACTGCATCGCGAGCAATAGGCCCGTCTGGCCTCGGACGCCCATCTTCGCGCACACAGTCTTCAGCCTCGTGCGCATGCTGCCCAGTGTGATGCACATGGCATCCGCCGCGTCCGCGAGGCTGCGCGAGCCGTCCAACAGACACGCCAGTTCTGCCTCACGCTCCGTGAGTCCGTACGCATCACGCAGCGCGCGCCTAAGCGTCGTCCGGCTGGCTTTCGCTTCGGTGCGTTGAACGAACAATGCGACGCGCACCGCTCCGCCGTATTGCCCGCTCATGATGGGGTGAGCTGCTGCGTGCGCGACCGTTCGTCCGCTGGCGTCCGTCAGGCGCACTGCCATCGCCATCGCGTGAACAGAAGGACCGTTCGCTGCGGCGTCGATCGCTTGAGCGAGGAGCAAGGTGCCTTGGCCGTGGAGCGCGGCGGGCCTCCCGCGGCGGATGGCGAGCCAATCTTCTCGGGCGAGTAGAGCATCGGCCGCTGCGTTCGCTCGAACGAGCACGCCGTTTTGGTCGAGCAACAACACCGCCGTGGCCACCCATCGAGGACATCGACCAGCCCGCGCTCGGCATCGGTGAGGAGACCCAGTCGTTCGCGCAGCTGGCACGCGACGACCCAGTGCGGCGCGAGGCGACCCAGCAGTGCGAGCTCGGCGCCGCGGTAGGGCCCGCGCCGTTCGTCCCGCAGCAAGGTAAGACTTGCGACGTGCGCGCGATCGTGCAGACCAACGAGGCCCACGCCGTGCGCGACATCCATCGGGCGCAGAAAGTCGTCCCAGAACACGGTGCGCTTGAGTTCGGAAAGCGACAGCACGTCATCGGATACCCGCAGCTTGCCCGGGCCCTGCGCTTCACCGGGGGGCGGTCGCCACGGGTTGTGCGCGGCGTAGCGGCTCTCGTACGCCACGGCCGACGCCGCCTCCGCACCGACGAACGCGGGCAGGCTGTCGCGCCCTCGGGTGAGATCCACCGCGACGATGGCGGCGGAGCGGCTTCTCGTCGCGCGCGTGATCTCGCCTAAGAGATCGGTGGCCCAGTCGGCTTCCGCGACTCGGCTGTACAGCGTCAGGAGGATGCGGTCGTACGCGGAGCTCATGGGCCTACTTCGGCGGACCGGCGAGGGATTGTCCATTCCCATCTGGGAATGCCGTCGTTCGCGCGCGATCAGCAGCATTCGAGCCGTCCCGTTCCTGTGCTCGGTGATGCCCCATGCTGGCCGTCGCTCTCCTCAACCCCTGCGAGAACCCTTCGAGTCGCCTGGCTTGGCGGTGCTCTTCGTCTTCGACGTGGCTCGGGCGATGCGCTTTTCCAGTTCGCGCGCGAACGCCACGAACTGGACGTCGTAGACAGCCGCCAGTTCCCGTACCTGGAGCAGCGTGCCCGAGCGCACGCCCCGTTCGAGGTCCGAGACGTAGGTCTGCGGGCGGTCGAGCTGCGCGGCAACCCATGCTTGCGTCAGTCCTCTCTTGGTGCGCAGGTCCCGCAGCAGCGCGGCGATTTCCTGCTGGGCAACGGAGTAGAGAGATGGTCGCATGGCCTTCCTTCCGGAGGGCAGCGAACCTAGTACCTGTATCCCGTATATCTAAAATTCAGATCATAACCTGTTTTTCAGGTAACCTTGCTCGTCACCGCGAGTCCGGCCAGGTGCCGCTCGCCGGACAGGGAGCAGGACCATGAGTGGTGGACAGCGGGAGGGTATGGCCCGGAGCGGGGCACTTCTCGGGGTGGTTCTAGCGGCGGCGTGCCTCGGTCTGCCCGCTTTGGCGGCCGACGCATCCGACGGGATGTTCTTGCCGGTCGCCGATATGACGTTCTCGCGCTACGCGAGTGCCGGCGCCCTGCTGAACAGTGGGACAGTCGTGCTCTACGGCCCCTCGTACGACGGGGACGCGTACGATCCGGTTGCGGGCACCTGGAGCGCGACCGCGCCCATTCCTTCGCCGCGCTTCAACGGCCACCTGTTCGCTTTGCCGGACGGCGACGCGTTGCTGGTCGGTGGCGACCCGACGGACGCGCGGACGGTGCGCTACGTGTCTGAGACACGGTCGTGGGCATGGGGACCGGCCCTTCACGCATCCCGCCGGTTCGAGCAGGCTGCCGCGTTGGCGGACGGCCGCATCCTGGTGGCGGGCGGTTTCGGCGCCGATGCGGCGCCCACGAACAGCGCCGAGATCTACGATCCTGCGACCGGCGCGTTCACAGCGACCGGGTCGATGCCGCGACCGCGCGCGGGCGGCAGCGCCGAGCTGCTCGCCGACGGGAGGGTGCTCATCGCGGGTGGCATCGACGCGACCGGAAACGCTGACCCCTGCGCAACGGTGTACGCCCCAACGACTGGAGCGTTTACCGCTGGCGGCTGCTTCGCCGCAGCGACGCACGGTCGCTTCATGCCGGCGGCAGCGCGGCTCCACGATGGTCGTGTGATCGTCTTAGGCGGTCAGACGTATTTCCTAGGCAGCACACGCTTGGCACCGGACGCCGACGTGTACGACCCCGCGACGAACCGATGGACGCAGCGCCTCGCGGCCGCCCGCTTCGAGCACGCGCTGACCACGCTCGACGATGGGCGCGTCTTGGCCATCGGTGGCGTCGACGACTGGAACAGTCCAATCGAGACCACCGAAATCTTCGACCCGGTGCTCGATGCGTTCCGCGTGGGGCCGCCGCTGATAGTGCCGCGCTATGGACATACGGCCACGGCACTGCCTGGCGGACGCGTGCTGGTGGCGGGCGGGCGCATATCGGCAAGCGAGTGGACGACGAGTGCCGAGGTGTTCCTGAGCGACGCCCTTTTCTCAGCAGATTTCGAATGATTGGGAGGATGACATGAACGGTCCCGCGGTGATGGTGCTGGTGGCGGTGGTGTTTCTCGTCTGGTGCATGGTTGTGTTCGCGCGCCGCGGCGGAGGGAAGGGCGCGTTGGCGCCGGAATGGAACGCAGCGTGGGGCGCGAAAGGCACGGCGGAACGTCCGTTTGAGCCAACGGTGAGCGGCCCGGGCATCGCGATCGACGCGACGCACAGCTGGTTGTGGGTCGCTACGGACGAACACGGCCACCGACTCATCGACAAAGCCGACGTGCGGGGCTGGAAGCACGAATGGAGAGAGGTCAACCAGGGCCATACACAGCTGGAGTTCTGGAACAACGCGATCGTCATCCGTCTGGCAGATCTGGCAGTGCCCGTCGTGCGGGTGTCGTTCGGTCGCGACAAGGAGCTGGCGAGCCAGTGGCAAGCGCGTTTGACGACCTGGATGAATGGGTAGCGCGCCCCTGGGCAGTCGGCGCTCCGGCATTCGCCGTCGGGCCATCACCCATCGCGACGCGCGCACGCGTCGCCACAAATCAAGGGGAAGCACATGTTCAAGAAAAGTGTGACGGTTGTATTGGCGGCGGTCGCGGCGGGATGCACGGCCACGCAAGGCACGCGCATCGACGCCGACCAGACCACCGACTTCATCAAAGGGCGCACGACGAAGGCCGAGGCCGTGTCCAAGCTCGGCGCCCCGTATTCCGAAAGCAGCGCACCGAGCGGCAGCGTGCTGCTCTACGTCTTCAGCAAGCGCACGGCGCAGGCGTCAAACTTCGTCCCGGTGCTCAACTGGTTCAAGGGCCGCACCGACAGCGAAAGCCAGACGTGCCGGTTCCTCTTCGACGTGAAGGGCACGTACCAGAGCCATGACTGCACGGGCGCCAGCGCCACGCAGCGTGCCGCGCTGGAAGAGACCCGTCTGACGCCCGCGCATTGAGGGCGCGCGCTGACGCCCTTGGTGCACACACGGCGCATTAGCGCAGCGCGCCTTGCACGACGCGCTTGATTGTCCTAAAACGGCGGCGTCCGCAGGCGAGCGCCGCGGACGTTGTGCCCATACCGCTTAGCTGATGGGTGCCACGGGATGAGCTTTAAGCCATCCCGGGCTCTCCCTTTTTCTATCAGCTGAGAGGTGGTGTCATGACGCATTCGATCAAGACGGCCCGCGCGCGGGCCTTTCACCGCCAGAATGGACGCTGCTGCTATTGCGACGGTCCTGTCTGGCTCGCCAACCCTGTGGCTTTCGCCCGAGCGTACGGTCTGACCGCCGCTCAGGCCGCCCAGATGCGAGCGACGGCGGAACATCTTCGAGCGCAGTGCGACGGCGGTCGAGGCGGCGCCAACATCGCGGCCGCATGCTGGCTCTGCAATCGGCGCCGCCACCAGCGCAGAGGTGATGCAATGCCGCCGGAGCGCTATCGCCAGCACGTGGTGAAGCGCGTCCGAAAGGGTCGCTGGCACCCGTTTCCATTGGCATATGCGTTGCGCTCGCGACGGCCAAGGCAGTGAGTTCGCCTCAAGCCTTCGCATCAACGTTTACGATGCCGTGTCGGGCGCGTCCGTCATCGCGGTCGTCTCAACGCGCGAAGCATCGCCTTCTTGGGAGTACCTTCGCTCGGACCGCGGGTGCTGCAACGGCTTCGCCGTCGTCCACTGCGTTTCCGTCCTGCGGATGCATTACCCGCTCATCGTCCGAGCGGCCGGTTTCCCACGGCGCCACCCCGCGCGCCGGCAGGAGACCGAACATGGTGGTGCGCGACCAACTCGGCAGGTATAGCTTTCGAGGCAAGCAGAGCGAAACCGACATCCTCGGCATCGCGGAAGACATTCTTCAACGCCGACTCGAACGCTTGGGCACAATGACCAGCCCGGACCAGAGCGCGCAGTTTCTGCGCATGCGGCTGGCCCACCTTCCACACGAAGAGTTTCACGCGGTATGGCTCGACAACCGGCACCGGGTGCTCGCCATCGAGTCGCTTGCCCGCGGAACCATCGACGGCGCGTCCATTCACCCACGCGAAGTCGTGAAGGCGGCGCTGCGCTGGAACGCGGCCGCAGCGATCTTTTCGCACAACCATCCTTCGGGCGATCCCGAACCAAGCGCGGCCGACCGAGCCATCACGAGGCAGTTGAAGGAGGCGCTCACGCTCGTCGAGGTCCGCGTTCTGGACCATGTGGTCGTGGGTGCAGCCGGCACGGTGTCGCTGGCACAGCGAGGATGGTGCTGAGGCACCTCGATGGTCATGTCGGCGCGAGCACACAGCGCGCCGGCATGCGCTTCCGCTCCCGGGCGCGTCGCACCGGCGTTTCACCCATGGGACGGCAGTGGAGTGGGCGCATCAGAACCCTCGGGCGGGTGATGATCCGCTCATTGTCCTGCTGCCCCCATGCCGTTAGCGGCGTGGCCGCATGATTGAAGCTGCTCGGCCCATCATGACGTACACAAGCCGAAGCTGGTCGAGAGTGAGCCGTCCCACCTTATCCATGTCCTTGGGATGGGGGTAGTGGCCGCGCGTCGGGCCGTTGCCTCGAATCCCGCCGCGGTGCGGCGCAAGCGATCGAGCCCGGCGCTCTTCAGGCTCTCTCGCCGCCGCAGTAGGATGCTGCATTCAACGCGCTCAGCACTGCTCACGGGGAAATCCGGATGACCATCTCTATTCCATTGGCATTGAAGTCGGCCATCGAATCCGGCGACTGTGTCTTGTTCCTCGGTGCTGGTATCGGCGCTCACCTACAGGGCCTGGATGGGAAACCCCTCCCGGATGCCGCCGCGCTCAGCGGGGAAATGGCCGCCCATTTCAGCATTTCTTTTTCCGGAGATCCGCCATCGCTGTCGAAGATGTCGCAACTCGTCGAGATACGAAAGACGCGGGAACAACTGGACGAATTTTTAAGGAAGCGGTTGGCCAATTCCGAACCGGATGACGTCCTCGGGTGGATCACGACCCGACGGTGGCAAGCCATTTACACGACCAACTACGATTCTGGAATACCAAGGGCCTACGAAAAAAGCGCTAGGCCGGCTCAAACCCCGCGCGTCATCTCCAAGACCAGCGAGTTGAACCTTTTGCAGGATTTCGAGGTGCCCATTTATTTCATTCATGGCGCACTATTTGGGGCAAGCGCGACCGGCCGCGTGGTCATCACCGAAAAGGATTACACGCGCTTCCGAGAAGAGCGGCGCATGCTTTTTGAGCGGCTCAAGAATCACTTTGCCACGTCTCCCTTTTTGTACATCGGATATTCGAACCGGGATCCCAACTGGTCGTTGGTTCTCGATGAGGTTGAGGAAGAGTTCTCGCCATCCCGGACGCCGCGATCGTTCCGAGTCTGCCCGCATGAAGACGCCTTTGATGAAGAAATCTTGTTGAGTCGGAACATCGAGACGATTCACACCGATTTGGCCGGATTCGTCGCCACCACACAGGCGGTCCTCAACGAACTCGCCGTCGACTCCGATAAGCTGGGTCGCCTTCGAAAATTGGTGCCTCATGACCTTCGGGAAGCCTTCGACAAGAACCCGGCCGCGGCGACGCGCTTGTTGAACTCCTGGGATTACGTGAATCAAACCGATTTCAGTGCCGCGTCCAATCTTCAGGATTTTTTGCTCGGCGACCGTGCCAAATGGAGCCTGTTGGCCGAACGGAAATTTTTCAAACGCGATATTGAAGACGACGTGTTTGACGAGGCGCTGGATTACATCACCGGGGAGAACGCGAAACCCGGTGTCATCCCCATTCTTGGCCCCGCGGGATACGGGACCACTACTCTGCTCATGGCCCTTGCGACTCGACTTGTCGATGAGCGGGCCGGTCGGGTGTTTTTCCACCGACCCGGTGCCGCGCTCTTGGAAGGCGATATCGATTTCGCTGTCTCCCTATTTGGTGGTTCGACCATCTTCTTCATCGACGACGCTCCGCAAAACGCCGCGGTCATCGTGAATGTGCTGAATGGGTTGCGGGCGACAAAAGCGCGGGCGCTGTTCGTCCTAGGCTCACGGTTGAACGAATGGTCCCAAGCTCGGTTCCGTATCTCGTCGAAAAGTTTCGAGATTGATCCGCTCTCCGACGCAGAAATTGAACGGCTCTTGAAATTTCTAGAGAGCAACAATGCCCTGCAAGGGCTCGCCAACTTGAAGGAAGACTTGCGCTTCGCATTCATCCGGACGCGCGCAAATAAGGAACTTTTGGTGGCTCTCCGAGAGGCCGCCGATGGTCGAGGGCTTGGTTTCGACGCAATCATCGAGGATGAGTTTCGAAAAATCGGCAGCGACGTGGCCAAGGAAGCCTACCTCACAGTCTGTTGCTGCTACCAGTTCGGCGCCTACGTTCGTGACGCGACGTTGGCGAACATGCTGAACCGCTCGTTGACCGACTTCTATGAGGCTATCGCGGATGCGACCAACGGCGTCATTGTTTTCGATGTCGTCGACCAAGTGGGTGGCATCACCGCTGCTCGGGCGCGCCACTCCACGATTGCCCGAATCGTCTGGGAGCGCTCCGGCTCGCCCGCGGGCAAGGACGCCGTCCTTCAACGCTCGCTGGAGTTGTTGAACTTGACCTACCGCGTGGACGTGGAAGCGTTCGAGCATTTCACCCGAACCGACAGACTGATTGACTCCATCCGCTCGTTTGACGACAAGGCACGCTTTTTCGAGACCGCGTGTCGGAAGGATCCCGAAAACCCGTATGTGCGTCAGCACTACGCTCGCATGCTGTTGCGCGCCGAAAAGCCGGAACTGGCGTTGGGGCAAATTGAAGAGGGGATATTGCTCAACCCCAAATCCGTGCCCAAGGTGCTGCTGCATACCAAGGGAATCATCCTGACCGAACTGGCCACCAGCATTGAGAGCACGGATATTGCCCGCAAGAGGATGGTCCAGGCCGAGGGGGTCTTCCGCTCTTCCATCCAGAAAAATATCAGGGACGACTACGCGCACACCGCGCTCGCTCAACTGTATTTAAAATGGGCGCAACGTGATTCGATTTCCGAAGACGAGTCTTCGGATTACTTGACCAAGGCCGAGGGAGCTGTGAGCGAAGGCCTGCGCGCGTGCTCGGACAAAGAGGCTTTATGGGTCGTCTCCGCTAGCATCGAACATAAGCTGGGGGACCAGCCAGCACGGATGAAAGCTCTTGAGAAGGCAGTCAAGGAAAATCCCATTGGTGTTGTCCCGCGCTTTCTGCTTGGCCGCCTTTACCGAAAGAAGGGGAAACACCAAGAGGCCATCGCGATCTTGAAACCCGTTGTTGAAGGCCACCCGGAGGAGTTCCGGGCGGTGCAGGAATATGCGCTCGCCATGCTGGACGGAGGCGCCAAGTTGCCCGAGGCCATCGCCGTGCTCCGCCTTGGGGAGACTTACGGCCTTAGCGACCTGCGTTTCATCTGTCTGCTGGGCGGCCTCTTGTTCCTGGATAAGCAATTCGACCGTGCCGAAGAGGCATTCGGTGCCTCTGAACGCCGCGACTTCGCCTACAAGGATTTGATCACTATTAATTTCCGTCCCAAATCCGGACCCGAATGCTCGAACCAACTGACCGGCCGCGTGGTGCGCATGGGCACGTCCTATTGTTTCGTGGAGGTCCAAGGGTATCCGCTGTTTTATTGCCCGTTCGTTCGAGTGGGAAAACTCTCGCTGCGCGTGGGCGCGGACATTCGCTTCCTGTTCGGCTTCGCGGCCAAGGGCCCGCGGGTGGATGAGATTCTTTGGGCGAGCAATTGAGGGCTACTGCTGAGCCTCGTTCTTCGAGTTGAGCTACGGGCGGCGCATCACGTTGGCCGTTTTGCGCACTACCTAGCGCTCTGACGCGCGAGCCATCGAGCACGTACGCTTGACCTAGATGGCAGCGGCTCGACGTGATCAGGGAACGAGCGGGTGGCCGCCAACCCAGTAAGGCATGGCGATAACCAAGCGGCGCTCGCCATGCCCGACGAGAAATTACGATGCGCTCGTCGAAATGCCCTCCAACCATTCCTGCCCCTTCTTTCGGATGGCCAACCGCATGGTGGGTGAGGCACCCACGCGTTCCTTTCCGTCGAGCAGCAGGCCCACGATCTCGACCGACGAGAAATCTGCACACTTGGCGGTTAGGACCGCACCTCCGAACTCAAGACGCTTCCGTCGCTCTTCCCGTCTAGACCGTAGCTTCGCCAGATGAGCGTTGCGCATCTCGCGCATGAGTTGACGCGCTTTCAATGCAGCCAAGCGCTGGGTGGCCGATGCCACCCGTTCGCTCAGCTTGTCCGAACTCGAACTCATCGCGGACGCCTCCGGCAGCGCACCGTGGGCTGCTCTTCGAAATCACCTTGCGGCGTATCGCTTGGAACGTCGGTTTGAGACACGTCTTCGGGTATATCCGACGCTGCCGACGGGGCATTGCCAGCGACCCTGCCGGCTTCTTCCGCCCGCGCGCGTCGCCGCGCCTCAATCGCCGCCCGCAGGCGTTGTCCGCTGTCCATGGATGGCTTGTACTGCGGTCGGGGGCCGCGACGCTGGTTGTCGCCATCCAGAACGGTGCGGACGAGGGACGCCGTCCGGTTGGCGAAATCGTGGAGGCAAATGTCGTCCGCCGTCATCGCGAAGTGCGGGAGCCGATCGAGTTCGGACCGGTAGCACCAAATAAGGTGGTCCAAGGCGAAGCCGGCCTCAAGAAGTGCGGCGCGGTGAAGGGGTTCGTACGTGGTCATGGCGAGGCGTCCTGGTTGGGGAGTACCTCTTCGGAATACACGCCGAGCTCCGAAGCACAAGGACATGAAATATGCGATTTTTGGATTCGCATATTGAATGCCCGTGGCCATGTGACGGCCGTCACGTTACAGGCGCTGGCTCGAAGCGGATGCCGCGATGTGGAAACGAAAGAGCATGCCGTCGCAGCGGCACCCATGGGCAGGGCTCAAGCCTGGCCGATAGGAAGCGATCATCAAGGCGAGGCAAGAGCGCAAGGACGCAAACTCCCTGCGGGGTTTGCCGGCCCCTGGCGGGGCCGTTGCGCCGGAGCTGCGCCCCGGACCCCGATGCGACACGCATCGATGATCCGCTTGTAAAGGTGCGATCGTGCCCAATCGTCGTGACGCTGTGCGCGGGAAGGTGGCCTTGCCAAGGTCGAAAAATCTGCTAAGACAATGCAGGTCGACTTGAGGGTGATGCGCTATGAAAGTCAGTACGTTTTGGAACAAAGCTTTTCTCGCTGCGCTCCATCGCTTGGCCGCTGCGGATGCAGAGGCGGAGGCGGATGAAGCCACCCGCCGTGCTGTTTCGAGCTGGCAAAAGCATGCGAATGACTACGTCCCTACCATGACATTCCGTGGAGACCTAGACGTGGCGAAGCATCCGCTCCAATTGTCCAAGTTGGCGCCGCCTCCCGAACTACCTGACTACCTCAAGCCGGTGAGTTAGCGCGCGGATCAGTCGGAGCTTGCTGCGTAATAATTCTCTGCATTGCGGCAATCTCCTTTGTTGCAGCAAGCAAGCGGAGCTCCAAAATCACCGCGTGGGATGCATCTGCAAAGCGACCGACGAAATCGTTCCCTATATAGGCGTCGGTACAACGCATACCCCCTCCAAAGGTGTTCGAAGTCAACGCAAAATTCGTCGGCTTCGGAAGTTCTTGCGTATCAAGTTTCACCCACGAATCGTAGCCGTCTGCGAATAAGATGGCCCAAGCATCGTACGCAAAACTGGCCAGAAACATCCCGGCGTTCGTGTAGACCTCGAAGTCGTACTCAGTAGTCGAACTCGTCTCACTCTTTTCAACTTCGCTGAAGGATGAGGGTGCGGATGTTAACGACGGCGGTAGGTCGGGAGCCGGTTTCTTTGCCTTGATGCCGTGCGTCTGGCGCGCCACTTTTTCAACATAGCAATGTACAAACTTGCGCACGGACATAATGATCCTTGTCAGTGAGGAGGCGTCAAAAGCAAAGCAAGAAAAGGTCACCCGCAATCGGTGAAGCGCGAGACTGTTGGACGCACGCAACATGCGCTCCCATATCGTTGCATAGTACGGTTTCGCACATCCAATGTCCTTGCGGATCCCGATGTTTGCCGTACGGTGTAGTTCACACCGCCTATGGCCATCTACTACTCCCGCCTCTCCCCCATCTCCCGCTCCCGCGGCCACAGCGCGGTCGCGGCGGCGGCCTACCGTGCAGGCACGCGCCTCCACGACGAGCGGACCGACCAGGCGCACGACTATTCGAAGCGGAAGGGCGTCGTGTCCGCGGCGATGCGTGCTCCAGTACGCGCCTCGTGGGCATTGGACCTCGCTTCCGTCTGGAGCCGCGCCGAACAGGCGGAAGTTCGGCGCAACGCTCGAACGGCGCGCGAGCTGGTTGTCGCCTTGCCCGCAGAGCTGACCGAGGTACAGAACGAGCGGCTTGCCCAGGACATCGCACAGGACCTCGTCGACCGTTACGGCGTCGCGGTGCTCGTGGCGGTCCACCGACCCGACGCGCATGGCGACGATCGCAACGTCCATTGTCATCTTCTGATGAGCACCCGCGTCGCCGGTCCCGAAGGGTTCGGTGTGAAAGTTCGCGTGCTCGACGACCGGACAACAGGCCCCATTGAGGCCGAAGCGATGCGGTCGCGGGTCGCCGAATGCATCAACGCCGCCTTGGCTGCCGCGGGACACGCCAAACAGGTCGATCCCCGGCCACTGAAGACACAGGCCCGGGATGCGGCGGAGCGAGGCGACTTCGCTGGCGTCGTCGCGCTCACGCGTACGCCGACCTGCCACCAAGGTCGGGCCGCCTCGGCAATGGCGCGGCGCGGCGGTGCATCCGAAATCGTCGTCGACAACGCGGCCGTGCGGCGCGACAACGCAGAGGTGACCGCATGGGGTGCCGGGCGTGCGCAGGTGCTGCGCCGGGTTGCGCAGACACGAGCCGCGCGCAGCGTTCGCGCGTCGAGCGTGAATCTTGGCGATCGGCTTCGGCCGCGCAATGGGTTGGGTCCGCTCAACGCCTTCACGCGGGCGACGGGAGCCGACGCCGAACTTCTCAACGCCCAAGCACAAGCGGCCCATGAAACCGCGCGCGTGGAACGCGATGCATCGGAGCATCTCCTCGATCTCATGGCCCGTGCCGCGAACCAACACGCATCAGCCATTCAGGCCCATTTTGAGCTCCTGAACAAGTCGGGCGCGAGCGCCGCCACCGCACGTTCGGCCTCCTCTTCGGCAATGTATTCCTGGGAAGTACCGAGCCGTCGGAGCGAGAAGGGATTGCCGGACGCACGAGCGGCGCGGACCTCGGTCCAACGAGCGCGGGCCCGCGAAGAGCGAGATCGGGGGCGCCTTGCTCGTGCGGAGCGCCGAACGGACCGCGCTGCAGGGGAGCCCACCTACTCCGAAGGCTTGCAGCCACCGACGTGGAAGAAACCGCTCACGCGTCGGCAATGGGCCGAGTACCGCCGTAGCCAGCGCTCCGCGCTCCGCGCCGCTGTTGCGGACGACGGGCAGGCTCGGCACGTCGAGGTGCGCGAGGCGGGTGCCCGCGCACGTGGGGCGCACAAGAAGGCGCACGCTGCGCCGCGCGCGCCGGCCGACGCAATGCGCGCATCCGAAGCGATGCATGCGCAAACCGCACCGACCGCGCTGACGCCAACCCCCTCACTCTTCGGCGAGTTCGATACCGTCCAGGCGGACCTGGCCCGGGCGATGGACGCCCTGGTCCGCGGGATGCCGTCTCCTTCATACCGGCCCTCGATGCGTCGACGCCCGACGCCTCCATGATGGCAGTCGGACCGCGCCACCTTTGGTTGAAGCTGGGGACTTGACGCGCCGCACAACCTGCATACGTTGGACGAAACGTCTCGCGTCGAGGAGCCAGGTGTGGACCGCATACAACCGATCGTCGCGCTGCTCGTCGAGCGACCTCTGTGGTCCAGCGCCCGCATCGCGCGCCACGTCCAGTGCGATCCTCGCAGGGTGCGGCGATACAGAAGGTTGCTGGCGGAAACCGACGTCGAACCGGCTGCATTCTTGGATTGTGACGTTGCGACGCTCGATGAGTTCTTCAACGGTCGCCGGGGAGCACCGCCGCGCCGCCGCGTGCCCTGCTTCGCTGAGCTCGAACGCGAGCATCCCGGATCATCGGGGCGTTCGCTGTGGCGCGCCTACGTCGCCCAGGCAGCGAAGAAGGGTGAGCTGCCGATGAGCTATTCGCAGTTTCTGCGGCGGTGGAAGGGCGTGGCGTGAGCGCGAATGACCTGCATCTCGGCCTCCACCGCGGCTCCGTCGCGAACGATGAATCTCCAACCGGCGAGCGGGCCGATGACGCCCACGTATGCGCATTGACGACGGTTGCGGCTGCCAGTCGTCGAAACGAGCGCTTCTACGTCCTGTACCGCCGCTCGGCGCATGACCACGCATCCGAAGCGGTTGCGCCCTTCGTTCCCTTGCTTCAGTTCTTCATCGACCGAGGGATGGCGAACCGCTTGCAGCGGCAGCGTACGCATGCGCGCAGCGTGGCGCTGCTCCTCGATTACTTGGCCGCGCGGGGCGACTCGGTGACCACCGCGCCAGCCGACGCACTTCAGCATTTCGTCGATGACCTCGTGGCAGGAACGATGGATGATGACGGGCGCGATCCGACCGGATTGCGTTGGCCGCCTCGCTCAACCGCAGTGGTGGAGGCGCACCTCGCGCGCATCACCGCATTCGCAGATTGGCTCTCTGAGCGCGTGGGTGGCCGTTCGCTCAACCCGTGGCGAACTGCACGCCCGGAGGAACGCATCCTTCAACTCCGACGTTTCGATCGCCGCGCCGCCGGTGCGCTCTTGGCTCATGCGTCGTATCGCGCGCACGAACGCGGCGCTGCGGAGCGCGTGCGGAACGTACGCGCGCCTCGGTACGACCGCGGCGGGTTCGAAGAGGTGAGAGCGTTCGACGAGAAGGCGTTTGCGCGGCTCATCGAGCACGGTTGGTCGCGGCGAGTACCGGATGGCGCGGCATTGGCACAGCGTTTCCGGTTGCGGGACCTCATGCTCAGCGTTCTCATGCACGGCGGCGGGTTGCGTGTCAGCGAGGCGTTTCACCTGTTCGTGGGTGATGTCATCGAAGATCCGGACCACCCTGGCACAGCGCTGGTGCACCTCTTTCACCCCGAGTCCGGTCAAGCGCCGGACGACTTGGGCGGGCCGTGGCGGGACCGTGCGCACTACTTGCGCGATCGGTGGGGCCTGCGCCCTCGAACGTTGGAGACGGGCGCGCTCCAAGCCGGCTGGAAAAACCTGGCATTGACCGACACGCGACGCAAGGCATCGCGCGTCTACTTCTTCCCGACGCACTGGGCCGAGCTCTTCTGGCTACTCTACAGAGCGTATGTTCGCCATCGCCCTGATGGGGACCATCCTTGGCTTTTTGTGAGCGAGCGCTCAACAGAGCGCGGGCGGCCCTACACGATCGCCGCGTTCGAGCAGGCGCATGTCCGAGCAGTGAAACGCGCAGGGCTTTCTCACGGCAAGCGTCACGGCACGTCGCCGCACGGACATCGGCACGCCTACGGACTTCGCCTCGCCAACGCCGGGATCGACCGGCGTGTGGTGCAACGCGCGCTGCACCACCGAAGCCCCTGGTCGCAGGACGTGTACACGGCTGCTCAGGCTAGAGAAGTAGCGGCCGTTCTGGATGCCGCTTCGCAACGCATGAGTGACCAAGCGGCCTTCCGCATCGCGGAGTCGCCATGAAGCATTCCGCCGTGGCCGCTCGCCCCTCTTCTCATGTTCGGAGAGATACCAGCAATGGCGCCAAACGGGAGGAAGTCGTTGACGTGGGGCGCGAGCGACCATTCCCGAAGCGATCGGACCCTTGCTTCACCTGGGCAGTGAACCATCCACAACTGGATGCGTGGCGCAACGCATTGACCGAATGGGTAGGCCAACGGGCAAGTCGGCGCGCAGCAGTCGAAGTGGGCAACGCCTTGCTCGACTTTGCGCACGAGGCGCCCACGCTCCGAGAGTCGCCGGAGGTTGTCTGCCGCCGTCAGGCACCTCACGGCGCGTCGTTCAACGATTGGTTGGCGGGGACGCCGAAGAATCGACCGGCGCTCGTGAACCTCGCTCACGAGTTCTTCGCGTGGTACCTCGACAAGCACCTCAGCGCGGCCGACGACTACGGCCAGCCGGTGCGCAGCCCCAACCACTTCAACCCCGTTCCGCGGCGGATCCAAAGCCGCCACTCGACGGAAACGAGTAGGGATCCGCTGCCCACCCGCTACGTGCGCGAGCTCCGGCGATTGCTGATGGCCGATGACTGGGCATGGGCCAAGAAGCAGCGCCGCGACTGGGTGGCCGCCGTCGACACGCAAACGGGCGAACGTGTGCAGACATGGTGTCCGGTGCGCGCCTCCGCGATCGCGTTGAAGCTGCTTCTACCCTTGCGCACATTCCAAGTACGCATGCTCGATTCTGGAGAGGGCGATTCATGGACCCATGAGGCGACGGGTTGGAAGCCCAATACCGGCCCGCATGCAGCTGCCGGGACTCGGCTCGTGCGCCGCGGTTTCCTTCGTCGGTTCACGGACGCTGCCAGCGGGACCGAGATCACGGGGTTCTTCGTCAACACGAACAAGACGGCCGACGCGCTCGCCGACGAGGCCCAGCACGGCTACGAAATCCCATGGGAGAACCAGGAGGCCATCGGAATCGTTGATGCTTTGGTGGCGTGGCAAGCGCGCTTCAACCCGATTGCCGGGCCGCTGGCGTGGGCCGATGTCGCCTCTCCCGACGTGCGCTTGGCGGGGATCGCGAGGGCCGGAGATGTGTATTTCCTGATGCGCGACCCTTGTTCGAAGGACGCGCGACAGCCGATCGGCAAGGAAACGCTGGACGACTTCTGGGCGGCCTTGCTGGACGAGCTTGAAGATCGGGTGGCCGCACGCGGCGAAATGCGGCCGAACGGTACCCGCATCCAGTTCGTTCGAAAGACGAAGAAAGAGTCCGGCCGCTTGGCGCTCTTCGGGCTTCACTCGCTGCGCGTCAGTCTGCTGACGGCGCTGGCTACAGAAGGCGCGGTCCCTCTGCACATTCTTTCGAAGGTCGTGGCAGGGCACGCGTCGATCGTCATGACGCTGTACTACGTAAAGACGAATCCGGCGGAGCTGACGCGCTGTCTGACCGAAGCCTCTCAAAAGGTGGATGCCGCCGAGCAAGCTGATTTCGTCCGCTACCTCGCTTCGGAACAGCGCAAGGAGGAGGCGTTTGTCAGCAACGATGCGGCCGGCACGACGGCGCTGAGCCGCATGGACGCCGGGCTTTGGAAGACGATGTCGACAGGCGTCTGTCCGGTAGGCGGCACACGCTGCGGTGATGGAGGGCCGAAGCTTTCGGGCAATCGCTACGCGCCTGTGCCGGGCGGCTCGCTCAACTGCGTCAGCTGTCGTTTCCACATTACCGGCCCGGCCTTCGTGCCCGGGCTCGTTGCGCGCTTCAACGCAGCCAGCTTGGCGATGGAAGGGGCGCGGCGCGAACTTCGGTCCGCCGAAGAGGCATTGACGGTTGCGGAAGATGCTCGTTTCGACCGAGAGCAGGCCGGCCAAGAAGGTGGCGCGTTGGACGTGGCGCGCGCGCACAGCCGCTTGGAAGCGGCGGAAACGCGGCTCGCGGCGAACGTGGCCGCCATGCAAGCGACCTATGGCCTCATCGAGCGATGCAAGGCGGCGGCACGCAACACCCAGAGCGGTCTTAACCTCGTACTGGCCGGCTCGATGGACGACATCGAGGTGGCGGTACGCGAGACGACGCAGGTGGATCTCTGGGATGCCGTTTGCCACGCTGCCGACATTCATCCGGCTCCTGAAGTGACCGAGGCGACGCTGAGGCGATCGCAGGCGATAGACCGGTTGCTGATGCGTCAAGGAGCGCCACCCTTGCTGATGGATATGCCGGACGATGTCGCGCGGATCGCCGGCAACGAACTCATACGATGGATGAGCCGTCAGGTCGGCCGCGATTCGGCATTGGCGTTGCTGGACGGACGGGCAGCCGGCACACCGGACGTTGACCAACTCGTCGCGGAAATGGTCGACCAGCTATCGCATGCCGCTGGAGCGGCATCCACTTCGCTGTCGGTGCGGACGTCATGACCGCGCATGAAACGGAGACGCCCGACGGGGTGCTGGCGCGCTTGCGGGCGCTTCATGCAGATCCGCGTCGGCAGCGATCCCTATTGGTCGTCGACGAGGTATGCCGTTTGCAGCGCGAACATGGAAGCCACGACTTCAGCGTGAAGACGATCGGCCGTCTGTCCGCCACTCGCAACGGTCCGGGACGCGCGGCCATCGCGAATCCCAACGGAGCACCCTACCGGGAACTCATCGATGCGCACCAGCGAGCGACAGTTCCGATGCGTGCGGCGAGCGGGGGTGCGCAGGACGACGAAGCCGCAATCTTGGCCGGGGTCAGTGGGCCGCTCCAACGGGCGCGCGTTCGCACGGCGCTAGCCGACGCTCGCCACTGGGCCGAAGAGGCGAAGCGATGGCGCAGGAAAGCGAATGCCCTGCAGGCGATCGCCAATGCGTCCGCCACTCTCACCCTGGAACCCGGAGAAGGGGCCGGCGACCTGCCGACTGCTCGCTTGGGTCGAGCGGCGCGCATCGAGTTGCTGGCCACCGAGAAGGCCGCGCTGGCTGCGGCGCTCGATGGGCGGCGCCTTGGAACCATTGGCCTTCGCACCGACGCACGCGGGCGCGTCCTGGATGCGGAAGGCCGGGTTGTTTTTCCTATTGGATTTGCCACGATGCTTGCGAAGGTGGCGGTCGCGTTGGGCGTTGAGTTCGGTGACCGGACTTCGGTGACGTCATCGACGCAACGTCGTGATTCCTTGGGCTAAGTGGATCGGTTACTAGGGAATCTATCGGTTTTCCCTAGTAACACGAGGTCACCGAACGCAAGAGTTCTGCGTGGAAGGTTTAGCTGCGCAAAGCGCAATCGCTAAACCGGGGCGCGCCGCATAGCGGGAGCGGCCGATCGAGGTGAGCTCGTAGAGGACTGCGCCGCATTGTCTCGACATTCCCGGACCCCAGACCGTCCTCGTCGAATCGCACGCGCGCCGGACATCGCCTACATGGTCTGAAACGCCTTGGGATCATCGGGGCCAGCGTAGTGTGGCAACCGAGCGAGCGATGTGCGTAACGCCGACCTCGCGAGAAAGGTTGCGTACCTGCGCTCCTCGTCGAACGGCATCATGAGATCGACATGGTTGCCATGCAAAAACTGCGAGCGTCCATGGCTGTAGATGCGGTTGACCACCTCCTTGAAGGTCATCGGCGCAGGCCCTTTGACCATGACATCGTTCGCTTTGCGGCCGGTCTGGTGGAGCAGCATTGCGCGAATGCCCTTTTCCATCCCTCCTCCGGACAGGATGTCGAGACTTGATGCGAGCTTGGCGAGTGCAAGGCCGTCGTGCGTCTCTCGGCAGCCTTCGGAGGCGACAGCCAAGGCCGTCGCCCATCGCTGGATCAGCTGCGGATGCTTGGAGCGTAAAGGATCCAAGAGGGTTCGAATGACAGCACCAGCCGATTTCAGCAACTTCTTCTCCTTAGGCGAGGCCACAGCCGCAATCGCGTCTGCCTCTGCTCCAGTCCATCCGCGGAGCTTCAGTCCAGAGCCTGGAATCCAAAGGTGGCCTTTCGACTCCATAAGCGTCGAGCCGCTGACAGGGACGACGCGATCGTCGCCGAGGACAAACTGTGCATGGTGTTCCGCATCCTGAAAGAGGAGCGCGAGGCAATCGAGCGCTGTGCGAGCTGCGTAGCGTGCACGTTGTCTCGACAGTGCGCGTTCGCTGCCTGTGACTTTGACCTTTAGGACGGACGGGGCGTCCTTGATCGCCCGGTATACCCAATCGGCCAGCGGCCATGGTTTGGATGGGCGCGCTTTACCGGCAAGGAGCTCCCGCACGCGGCGTTTCCAATCGGTGTCTCTTTTCCCGGGGCGCTTCGCGAAGTATTGCAGAGCCTTGCGAGAGAAGTGGACCGAGTCCAGCCACTTGTCGCGAGTAAGAAAGACCACAGGCCCAATCGCGAATTTCCGCTGAGCCTCCACGTTCATGGTCCACGCCGGGAAGGAATGTGTGAACTCCGTGGTCAAAGCCGCGACCGCTTCCGTTAGTCGCTTCTTCAAGCACGCCTTTCCGTTCGGAACGCCGCCGACTTTCGGAGCGAAATCGCCCGAGGCGTAGCAATCGGCGATCGCCTGCCGCACCATCGCGTAGTAATCGTTTTCGCCCAGAATCTTGGGCAGGCTGTTGGATGCGCGGTACAAGATGTGGCTGATGTGGAGCAGTGCTTCGAGGGACCTCTTCGTGTAGTGCAGCTGATGGCCGCTCTCCGCCGTCACGAACGTTGGCAGCACACCTTCATCGAGCTTGTTGACGTCGACTTGTCCATCGGGATGAACATGGTCGAACTCTTCGATCACTTGCGTGAGTGCCTCATCCAGCTTCATGGCGTGCTTCCTGCTTTGCGGCTGCACGATTGTGCGTTCTGTGGACTGCCCAGGGGAATGTAGGTCCTTTCGGCACATGATTGGAGAGCGCATCGGCGGATACGTGGCCGGAGGAAGAGGGATATTCCAGGCAAGGCAGTACGGTGGCCGCGGCAGATCAGCGCCAACGTGCCAGGGTGACGGAGGCTCGCCTCGCCACAAAGCGATGCCGAGCAGACGGCTGCGCAATGGTCCTGGCTCACCGTTTCGTTCCTTTCGGCTTGGCGGTGGGCTTCGCCCGGGGAGTCTTGCGCTTGGCACGCGCCGACACCTTTCGCGACCGAGGCTGACCCGACGCCTCATTCCGTCCCACCTGAGTCTTCTTGGCTGCCGCGTACGTGCCGTCATTGGCCGCCGCGCGCTTCGGACCCGACGGCGGCATGGCGACCTGATTTCCCAGCGCGAGCCATCCTTTCCGGGCTTCGCGGCTGAAGAGCTCGACTTTGGCGGCGTCGGGATAAAGCCGTTCGATTTCGTCGACAAAATGCGGCGGCTTTCGGGAATGAGCCTCCACGCAGTCCGGGTCGATGAACACGCTGGCCATCGGCTTGCCTGCACTCACGAGCCCCTGCCCGCGCTTTCCCATGAGCAGGGTTTCATGCTTGGGCAAGATGGCGCCGAGCGTGGGCACGCCGCGCCGTTTGATCCACACCGCGGCAGTGACGTAGCGGAAACCCCAGGCTTCAAGGACCTCCAAGGCGTCCTTCAGCAGGCAGTTCGGTGTCCAGAGGAACAGCACCGCGTCCTTCGCAGCCAAGCGGGAAACCGGCAGCTTCTTGATGGCATCCAAGTCCATTGTGGGGTAGTGCCGCTCGGGCGCGGCCGAATGCGTCGACAGCCTCTTGTTTCCATAGTCCCAAGCGGGATCGGCGAGGAACAGGTTCAGAGCGGTGTGCTGCGTGCAGAGCTGGTCCAGCGACGCGGCGATGTCGCCCTCCTGACTGACCGCGCGCTTGGCTTTCGCCGCCAGCGTGCGGCTTTCGACGACGCGGACCGCCTGCGGCAACGACCACTCTCCCTTGAGAACCTTGGCGTGGACGTCCGGCGCGCCCTTCACGCGCCGGTAGCGGTCCAGGGTGTCCGCGCTGATGCCGGCGGCGCGGGCCGCCTCCTCGCGGCTCATGCCGGCGTCCCCGCGGGTGTGCTGGTTCACGCCCTTGGTCCAGGTCGCGAGCACGTCGGCCATGGCGGCGCGGACGCCCAGCGTCAGCTCCCGGCGGCAGGCGTTGATCTCGAAGAACGAGCGTCCCAAGAGCAAGGGCGACGCTGCATCGCTGTCGTCCACGGGGAGGTCGAGGATCCAGGGCTCGCGTCCCAGCGCGGTCAGGGCCCGCATGCGCCGCCGCCCGTCGACCAGCTGCCCGCCGCGGCGGAGGATCGGGACCAGCTGGCCGTTCTGGCGGAGGCTGGCTGCGAGGTTTTCGTCCGAGGGCCCGTCGGCTTCCTGGACGTGCGCAAGGACCGCATCAAGGGCGGCCACCTGGTCGGGTGTGGCCAGACGAAGTCTTTTTGAGGAGTGCATGGGAATATCCCCGGTATGCTGCGCCGTTGCAGCACCCGCCTTATCCACCTCAGGAGGGGCCCTGCACTGCAACGCAAAACCTGCGGGGGTTTTTGACGCATGCCGTTCCAGGGATTCGAGGAACCGTTGTTCACGGGCGAGCGTCGGGGCGGACGTCCCTCGAACGAGCCATCTTCGCGACTCCGAAACCTCGCCTGGATGCGCGGTCTTCTGCGTTCGCTGGACGACGTGGAACGCTGGGCGCTCGAATGGGCCGGTCGTTCCCCGCCCGGGCACGACGCGCCTCCAGCCAATGAGCTCCAGGTAGGCCCGTCCCTCGCGCCCGTTCCGCGCGGCTGGCACGACCGGTCGGCCGATGCCGACGTGCTCGCGGCCTACTTTGCTCGGCCCCTCCGCCCGCCGCTTCCCGAAGATCCGTTGGCGCGCACCCCCACGTTGCTCGACCAGGTGTTTGGCCCACTCTTCGGTGGCGCCGACGGAAGCGGCGGCAGGTACTTCTCCGATCGGGTGCAGCGGGGCCTGATACGGCCCGACGCGACACGCCTCCAAAGGCTCGACGACCTGGTTCCGGGGTCGCGCCGGGCGTTTGAAGCGGAGCTATCAGGGATGGACGTCGGCTGGTTCTACGACGCCCTGGACTTCACGAATCCCTGGTTCGCCCGGCTCTACCTATGGCGTGCTCAAGACCCCGATTTTGAAGACGCCGGGTGGGACGGCTTGCTCGCGCCGTCCACCGTGACCACGGCTCTCACGGTTGCGCCAGCGCTACACGAGCAGCGCCACGCGGCCTATACCGTGTCGGCGCACGACGCCGAAGCGTTCGAAGGGCTCATCGGTCAGGCCGCCGCGTTCACGGTCCAGCCCTCCTTGCTGGTGTCGCCTGTGGGCGAGCTCGATGCGGTCCTGTACCGGGTGCATGCCGCTGCGGCGGCAGCCGGCTCCCCAGGGAAGGCATTGGAGATGGTGGCGGTGGTCAGCGAAATGGCGCCGGAAAGACAGTGGGCGATCTTGAGCAACGCCGTCGCAGCCTGCCGACTGGCTCGATTGCTCGACCTCGACACGACAGTCCCGACTTGGTGGCTTCGTAGCGTGCGGCAAGGAATGGCTGCTCGCCTTGATGCGGCGGATCGCGAGTGGTACTGCCCGCTTTCGGGACGGCGCCCCGCTCTCATCACCGTCCTGACTGCTCTCGATCAGGTGGTGGTCGCAAAGGGCGAGCCGAATATCTTCGACGAAGGAGTCGAAACCTGACGGGCCGGTGGCTGTCCCTTGCGATACAGGGGCCGGCGACTTAGGAAGCACCCAACCGGAACACTGCGACCAGAAAAACCCGTACGGGCGACCCTGGCTGCGTGCGAGAGCCAATTACGCGACTGCCGCGGCAAAACCTCGCCAATCTTTAGGACGCCGCTCGATCGCCTCGCGACCTATTTAGCGCCGTGTTCCGTCGGCCCATACGCCCAAGTGGGTCCGCGCCGAACTTGGGGAGGAAGCGCGGTATCACGGCGCACGTGCGGGCGATCGAAGGGCCTGCCGAGTCCGACGCCCGAGGGTCTCTGGCGTGCACCCGATCTTGCCACTGATCGAACCGATCACGGCCCACTGCGAGTCCCGGTCCTTGTGGTGCTCCAGAACCATCCGCACCGCTCGCTCCTGCACCTCAGGGGAAAAGTTCGACCTTCTGATCGCTCCATCCTCTCAAGGAATGGAGCATCCGGGAAAGTCGGGGCGGTTCAAACTCGTGCCAGCTACTTGGGTGTCAAGTCGCATTGCCCCGCGTCAATACGCGCCCAACGATCCGGGAACGCTTCCGACAGCGTGGTCCTGAGTTTGCCCCATTCCGTCTGCGCTTCGCTGATCTCGTGGGGATCTAGATCTGGCGGCAGTACTTCCTTAACGCCCATGTACTGAAGGGCGACGACCGGAATCGGAGAGGGCAACCCCTGCAGGGCCTGGCGCACGTCCTGAAGATTTTTGGGACCGTCATCTACCATCACCACGGTGGCGTAGCGGTTTATGTCAGGGAGCAAGGCTTTCAGCGCATCACCCTTGTTACCGCCACCGGTCATGTAGACGCCGTGCTCGTAGCTCCAGCCGTCGATGAGCACCGAGGAAAGGACTTCTCCCTTGGCGTTGCGAAGCATTGGGAGGTCGTTGTATCCGGCATGCCGCCATTCGCGTTCCGTTGGTCCGCGTGAGCGCGGGTTTCGGGACGTCAGCGCGATTCGATCGGCGGTCAACGCGTTGACCGCGGCCACACCGGCTTCGCCATCGCTGGGAACCTGGCTTCCCAGTTCGTAGATCATGCCGTTGACGTCGCCGAGACAAGGCACGCGAGCAGGATTGCCGGGTTCGGCACGCAGCTTGTTCTGCCACGAAAACCAACGGTCGCTTCCGAAGAACTTTCTGTGGGCGGATCCCTCGGGTGGCGTGGTCAACAACGTGTCGTCGATGTCCAGAACAACGAGGACGGGTCCTGCCGACGACGCCACGTACTTGCTGGCTTCTCCGAGGTGGTGAATCGGGATGGGTTCGTCGAGCGAATGCTGCTTGCTGGGCGTCTGCGCGCAGCCGACCAACAGCGAGGACACGCCAGTTCCCATCGCAACCACCAAAGCCGTCAGCCCAATCGTCATCTTCATCTCGGCCTCCACAGCACCACTTTGCTTCGACGCCGCGCCTAAATGCGGATCGCTCGTCTCGGGAGTTCTCGATTACCGGAATCCGGAGGTTGTGCACGCACGAGGCGCTTGCTCCGACTCTATGGCCGCTGCTCTGGCGTCCATCGCGCTGACAATGAAGGCTCCCGCTCCCCGATCGAACACGTCGCTGTGCGCCCCACCGCCTGTACCGGGCATTTCGCAGTTGATGAAGGCATCGGACTTGACGAGGTGCGGTCCGCCCAGCGTGAGCCGCGATGGCTCCGTGATTCGTCCCTCTGCATCCGCTTCGAGCACTTCGCAGCCGAAGACCTTGAGGTTGCCGTCGCGATCATTGAGCACGCGTTCGGGCGAATGACCTCCACCCACCAGAACGCCGATGGGCAAGGAGCTTGTTGCGGTGTCGTTGGCGGATGAGCTGAGGAGCACCATCGCATGCGGATCGCGATTCGCGAACCACGGCTCTTTGCCTTTTTGCTCGCCGTATCGATTGATGGGGAAGGCCGCCTGCAGGCCGGCGAACGCGATCGGTGGGTAGGAGGCGGGCCTGGGGCGACGAATGATGTCGGACAAGTACAGCGCGGTCCCGACCACACGGGTGCCGTAGCTGTGACCAACCAGGGTGACGGGGGTCTGATGACGGGCGGCGACGGGAATAACCGCGTCCTGGACCAAACGGTTGACCCAGGTCAGCCCGAGCTCATCGGCGTCGTTTCCTTTGGTCACGACGCTCGCGTGCGTCAACTTCCAGAGCTTCCATTCCCAGCTCGATTGCCAGGAGACGGTGATGTACAACGGACGGAAGGGCTTTGCGTCCGTTGGGGCGCGCGCATGCTGGATGGACGCCATCCAGTCCATCGTGTTGTAAAGGGTTTCCCGCTGGGGCGTGTTCCAGCCTGTCGATAGCACGACGATGTCCGTGATCCGACCGCTTCTCAGAGCGTCGTCGAGCTCGGTCGCCAATGTCCCGAGGGCGCGCAATCCGTTTTCGTAGAGCGTTTCGTCGCCCTTCGTGTTGCGAGAGCGCGGCGCGATGGGTTCGTCGTACGCGTTGTACAGAAATCGTGCGTCACCGTAGCGCCCACCGCGAACGCCATCGATGGCGACCACGTGTGTCAGGAGCATTGGACGTCCCTGGATCATGACCTTGCAAATCGAGTCGCGTATCGACGTGTCAAGCGGCGCGACGTTGAAGTCGCGGCCTTCGCAACGCTGGTTGACATGTGCCGGTGCGTTGCGTCGGGGCTTTTCGATGCCCACCAGAAAGATGGGCGCCGCAACGTCGAGTGCCCTTGTGTCTGGTCGGTCGGGAACGGATCCCGCCAGCGTCTGGCGGGGGTGAAGGACGATGTCGTGGTAGATCGCTTTCGCGTGCAGCTCGTCAGTTCGAGCAGCGTACCGCTGCTGCTGGTCCGCCGAGAGTTCTGCGTCTGGGGGCTGTATGGATGGGTCGCTGACAAACGTGGGCTGCTCTGCCACGCCGGTGCAGACCGGGATGCGCGGGCCGGTCGCACAGGCGGACAAACTCGCGGCAAATGCCGCGACCCAACACAGCGCGTTGATTCTTCCTGTTCGGTTCATGCCTATCCCCCGGACGTTGGTTCTCCAAAGGCCCCTGATCACCCCAAGGCGTCGCATGCTTCAGCGAGTTCTTCCTTGCTCGGCGGACGATCGTCGGTGCCGACGGGCATTCCCTTGATCAACTGCCGGAATGCCGCTTCATCTTCAGGTTTGTTCTTGCCTTTCCAAGACACTTCCAGCAACTCCATAGGCGGTGCGCTTCGGGACGGGCGGAACGTCCAGTGCTCGATCTTGACGTCCTTATGGCTCTCCCACGGAATCCGCATGCGCTCCATGCGGATGGCGCACGGTCTCGGTGGCGCTGATGCCGACAGACTCCCCGGCTTCCCGGAAGTGCCTTCAACGTCGCAACTGAGGCTGGCCGTCCGTTTGAACACCGATCCCGAAGGGTCGAGAGCGACATCCCACTCCCCCTCGACTGCCGCGTCGTCGCAACCGACAAGGGCAGCCGCTCTCGGTGGAACGACGTCGCTGCCGCGCACCTTGTACGTCCAACTGCGGTCACCGCGGCGCCGCAGGATGGCGCGGACCGGTGATGGCTCAGGCCCGGACGCCGAAAGTCTGAAGTAGCGCACTTCCACCGCAGGTTCCTGCTGTGCATCGGCGGACAGCTGAGCGTGTGTGCGCAGCCACATGGCCACTTCACTGACGGTGGTCAGCGACTGGAAGGGTTTCCATCGAAGGGAGTATTCGGCTTTGCGCAGATCCGTGACGGGAGGAGGCGCGATAGCGGTAGGTTCGGGTGCGACGACCGAGTCGCGCTTTGAGGAATCCGCGTCGCGCACGGAGCACGCGGGAAGCAGTAGCGCGAACGCTATGGAAACCAAAAGCACGCATGTGCATCGCATCGGCATCTCCCCCTGAAGAGCACGGCGCGGACCAGGCGCAATGTGGACCTAAAAATCCGACTCGTCAACAGAAGCGGACAAGGCGCAAAGGGGAGAAGGTATATTAAGTGCGCCAGCTTTTTGCTTGCTCGCTGCGATTCGTAGCCGCTCGAACGAAACGTACGAGGCGCGTGGGCTGACGGCGCGCAGCCACGGCGCGCGCTCGCAGAAGGCGGCTGCGTTCGCTCGGTGCGATCCGGCGACCTCGTATATTGCAGCCGGACATCCTTGCTGGCGGTCGGCATTCGCATCAAGCTCATGTAGGAGATTTCCTACACGCCTCGCGCTTGGGCACCGCATCGGTATACCAGACAACCGCGACGGCACTAGCAGGGGACTATGTTCTGCTCGAAGCGCTCGGGGGCCCTCACGCGCAACGTCCAAGCCGCGCGCCGGTTGTCGCGGATGCTGGGGTCTGCGACGTTACCGACCGCGTGGGGGCTGCGCGTGGTCCACGCTAGCCTAGGCGTGCCGTTCCGCGCGGTGGAGGCGCGTGCCTACTTGCGGCTGCGCCGTGGTAATCCACCGATAGATGACATCGTCGCCTCTGTGGTCTAGCAAAGCTTGCCGCCGCAGCGGCAAGCTGGTGATTCGAGCCCGGCCAAGTCATACGCTGCCGGGACGGCGCTGGGCGCTACGCGAGGATTTTCCCATGGTCCAAGAAGTGTCCACGAGGACTGGCTCACGTCAGCGTAGAAGTGCCTGCAGGTGCGTGAAAGGCGGGGGGGCCGGGAAGAGCCGACACACGATACGACGAAATCGCGACCGCGACCGATCCAGGTGGCGGACCTAGCGCAGCAGTTCAAGCGTCGTAAGAACGGCGTCGGGAAGCTTCAGCGACTGGCAGCACACGTCCTTGCCGCGCGTGGAGGGGCCAGACATCCATCGTGTGGCGGGCTCGGTGTGCGGACGCGTGCGCCCGCCCTCATCGCCGTACAGTAGCTTGATGGCGGGTCCATCGTAATGGAGCTCGCCCAGGATATAGGCGTCCGGCGGCAACGAGCGCGACTTGCGGAACCAGCAGCGGCCATCCGCCAAGTGGCACGCGACGGCGGCCGGCCGAGCAGTGTGGCGCAGCAGCTTAAGTACGGCCGCCGTCAAACTCGACCGAAAGGCGCGCGCCAGTTCCTGGGCGGCGTCCAATGTGAAGGCAAGGCCTTCGGCGCGCGGTGCCACCAGGTAGTCGGGAAGGACCAGCTGGCTCGCGTAGTTGTTCGCGGCCGACTCCCGGCCTTTGGCCTCGGTGTTCGAGGGCGAGATGTCGTCGGCGGCGCACAGCGCGCCTCCGACGGCGCGGTCGCACTGCCAGTGCGCAAGTTCGTGGGCAAGGGAGAACCGCTGCCGGCCGGGGTATTTCGGATCCGGTTTGATGCTGATGATGCCGCGGTCGCCGAAGACGACGAGCCGCGCTTCGCATCCGTCGAGCGCCCGGTACCGCACCTCGGCGCCTTCCGCGGCGGCGATGCCATCCAAGTCGATGAACTCAGGCTCGACCACGCCATGCCGCCACAGCAGGGCCTCGCCTGGGGAAAACGTGGAGGGGTTAATCCGCATGCTCATCGGGCGGCAGGGCGCCCATGTCCACGAGGTCGTCGTACAGCGACTGCCAATCCGCCTCGGATTGCCGTTTGCCCTCGCGGAATGCAACGGCCAGTTCGGGTCGTGCGGCAACCACATCGCGGATGAGGGCCTTGATGACGTCCAGCGCCGGGCGTTGGCGCTGCCGCGCGCTCAACGGGGCATAATCGGCGCTGCGGGCGGGCTGCGACTCTCGGGCAATCCGCGCAGCGGTGGCGCGCACGGCCGAGCGCCAACGTTCCCCCTCGGCAGCGGTGTCGACGCCGTCTTCGGCGTCCTCCCTCTTCAGCTCCTGGTCCGACAGAGCAAAGGCATCCAAGGCCGCCAGGTACCGCAGCCTCATGAGGTTGTGCCGTTCGTCGTGCTGGGTCATGGCGCTTTTCCAGGGATCGCCAGCTTGGCCAGCGCGCGGCGTAAGCGCCGGCGGATCGTGGCGTACTGGGTCGCGGTCCAGCCTTCCTCTTTTCGAATCTGGGTCGAACGCTGCCCGTCGCGCAAGCGAAAAACAAGCATGAGCACCTCGTCGTCCTCATCGAAATGGGTTTCCACCGCAGCCAAGGCTGCAGCGTCCTGTCGGGCGGCCGCCGCGCGCTCTTCCTCGTCCAGCCAGGCGCTTTCCGTCGACCCTACATGAAGGGGCCCAATGGCGAAGTCGTGTGCAGCGACGCCTTCGGGGATGAGGTCTTCGAAGTGATCGGTTTGCGATTGTGCCGGTGCCTCGACCGACGCATTCGCCACCGAGCTCATTGTCATGAACAGGAAAACCGGCAACGGGACGTGGAGGGGCCAGCGTCGGCCTCGCTCGCCGCGGGCGCCGCGCATGGCCCGCGCCACCGCTTCGTGAACGAGTTCAAGAGCGTCCGTGTATTCCGTGCCGAACAGCAGAGGTTGGCCCGCGCGCCGAAGACGTCCCCAATCCTCATCGCTGAGGGTTTCCAAGGCCGCACGCAGTTCGCCCTCTGAGGCGTATTGGATTGTTCCGCGGTCCGCCGAGTCCATCGACGCCTCCTTGACCACTTGATGCGGTGCTCCGTGAAAACTCGGACATCTCTTCTGGCTGTCCGAGTTTTTCCGGCGCGCCGCATACCTAGGGAGCGGCCCCTTCCTGCCGCCCGAAAAGGATACCGATGAACGGCAAGCGCAACCAACACGTGGTGCCACACGCGGACGGGTGGGCGGTTCGCGGCGAAGGTGCCGAGCGCGCCAGCGGCGTCTTCGACACCAAGGCCGAAGCCACAGCAGCCGGGCGCGCGATCGCCCAAAACCAGGGCACGGAACTCGTCGTCCACGGACGCGATAGGCGCATTCAAACGAAAGACAGCCACGGACACGACCCGTATCCGCCGAAGGGGTAAACGATGGGGCTGCTTCGGCAGCCCTTTTTTCAACACAAACAGAAGGAGCCTCGATGGCCCTGTACAAGTACGGCGAACACCTGCGCACGAGCACGCACGCCGCTTTCGACGAGCAGAACGAACCGGGTGCGGCGGCTGCGCACGCCGGCATCTACCGGTGCGTTGCGTGTGGCGACGAGATTGGCATCGCTAAAGGTCACACGTTGCCGCCGCAGAACCACCACCAGCACGCCGCCGGCCTCGGCCGCATCCGTTGGCAACTCATCGTCTACGCCCAATCCAAAGGTTGAGTCTCGGCGAGAAGGGGAGGTCGATGCCACACCCGTTCCAATCTCGCCTCATGTCTCTTTCGGGGTGACTGCTGCGGACTCGCGTATCAGCCGAAGGAACCGGTCGCTGCGCATGACCATCTGCGCGTGGAGCGAACGGCGGCGCTGCTCCAGGTCGTCCATGTCGTTGGCAAAGCGCTCGGCTTCTTCCGGGGAAACCCGTGTGAGCAAATCCCAGCGAATGGGGAGGTTGAAGTACGCCCCAACCTCTGTCCACACGGTCTGTTCGGGGACGTCGATGTGCTCCGGAACGTCCACGTGCTCCAGGACACGGCTGTGCTCCGAAACCGAAATCGGCGCAGCCAGGTCGGGCTTGCGAGGTGCGCCGGGGTGGACAGCGGTTGGCCGGGGCGGAAGAGCCGTTGACTCGGTGGCGCCGCGCGACTCGAAAACACGAGGACGAGGCGTGACTACCGCGTTCGCACGCACGTTCCCTTCGACCGCGCACTCGCCAACAACGCTCGACCGGCTGGCGTGGGATTCACCAGGTCGAGCGTGAGGACGCATTCCAGGGGGCTTCGAATCCAAAGGTCTCGTCCTTCAGGGGTTACCAAGAGCTGCGACAGCAAGGCGTGCTCGGGGAGGCGCAACCGAGCCCTCATCGTGGCGGTGAGGCTTCGGAGAATCTCTGCGGGAACGGGACCGTCGAAACCCATCCTGAGCCACTGTAAGCGGCCAACCCGTTTCGTCAAGTCGACCTCGGTGTCGGCTTCAACGTGGACGTCGATGCGGGCGATACCCAGCCGATGCGCTGCTTCAACTTGCAGGCACAGCGCCGCCCAGGCGATGCCTTGACCTTGGAGGGGCTCGCTCAGGTAGTAGCCCCGGTTGCGAAGGACGGGCCCGACGTTCGGGTCGTCCGACACATCCAGGCGGCGCCGGCTGGGCGAGCTGAAGACGCCATCCCGTGCGAGTGCCAGCGCGCCGCTGCGCAACCGGCCAGAAGGGCCGACGTTGCTGCCGTCGAGCATCCAATGCGTCATGCCGCCGCCCATCGGGCGAGGCGGCTCCACGTCCACAACCGTCTCATCCACCGCACCCGCCAGACGCCACAGGTCCAAGTCGGACAGCACCTGTCCCCCAAGGATGACCTGCTCCGAGGATTTGCGGCGAACCCTGATGTGGCGGCCCGTGACGGCCTCCCAACGCGGCGTGCTCGGCATGACGAATCCTCCCAGGAGGTTGGAGCTGGCCGTTCCAGATGTCCGAGTTTTCGCTGAGCACCGCATTCATAAGGAAGCGGGTTGAAACGCCGCGGTCGTGTCTCGTGACGTGAGACAGCCGTGGTCGTTCATCGCGACACCAAAGGAGAAGAAGCCCCATGAGCACCGAAAAGAAAAAGTACGAGATTTTTGTCAACGAAGACAAGCACGAGATCGAGACGCACGCCATCACCTACGAGCGCGTGGTCGACCTTTACCTGGGCGAGGGTCAGCCTCCGTCCAAGCAGTACGTCATCAAGTATTCGCACGGTCCGTCGGAAAACCCGAGCGGAACCCTCGCCCCTGGAGAAGAGGTCAAGGTCAAAGATGGAATGCGCTTCCGTGTTTCCGGCACCGGCGAGTCCTAAGCGGTTCGTCCAGGATCTCGAAGAGCTGGGCTACGACACCGGCATCGTCGGCGCGCATTTTGCGCTGTACGGGTTGCCGTACCTCGACGAGGCCGGCGGCCTCCAGCACGGCGATCTCTTCAGCCCTGTTAACTTCGATGCCGACGGCGTCATCAACGGTTCGGACACCCATCAATGCTGGTGGGTGGGCAGTCGTCCGTTCGGACGGGATCGCAGTGACCTGGGCGTGGGGTATGCGGACAACCCGCGCCTCATCGTCGAAGGCCTCACGGCGAACACGTCCTTTTCCTTGAAGCTGCGTGACGGCGACGCCCCACCGCGCGACTACGCGTCCTTCGAAGAAAAAATGCTGACGTACCTCCACGTCATCGTGGGCCCTGCCATGGCGGCGCACCCCGATGCGACTCCGCTGCGCGGAATCGAGCGGCGTGCGGAGGAACAAGGCTCACCCCTTCGTTGGCCAGACACCATGTCTGCGAACTACGGCATCAACGACATCGCCAACCGTTTGCGCGGCAAGAAGGTTGCCATCGTCGGTCTTGGCGGTACCGGCTCGTGCATCCTCGACTTCATCGCGCGCACGCACCTCGAAAACATCACGTTGTTCGACGGCGACAAGGTCCACGTCCACACGCTGTTCCGCATCCCCGGCTTCCTCGGCAAGAAGGTCATCGGCAAGCCGAAAGTCGAGGTGTTGGCTCAGGTCTACGACGGGTGGCACGCCGGCATCACGGCGGTCGCTGAGCGCGTTACGGCCGACAATATCGAGCAACTGCGCGGCTTCGACTTCGTGTTCGTCGCAGTCGACGACGGGCCCGCGCGAGGCGTCCTCCTTGACTGGTTGAGCAACGCGGGCATCCCGTACGTCGACTGCGGCATGGGACTTGTGCGTTCCTACGGAAGCACCCTCAACGGTCGCGTTCGCGTCACCGGCGTCGATCGCGCCGCCTACGAGCGGACCGAGGGCACAATGTTTCTCCAGACCGACAACGCCAAGGATCATGAGTACCGCAAGCAGGCTCAAATCATCGAGCTCAACGCGTTGAATGCGGCCTGGGCCGTCGTGCGCTTCAAGCAGCACTTCGGCCTGTACGAACGCGTCGACGAGGCCGCTGGCTACATCTTCGAAACCGCGTCGTTCGAGGTCAGCGCTGGGGGTCCCCCGCAATGAGGTATGCGTACCAAGCAGTCGAACGCATGCCCAAGCCCTTGAGTCCGGGCGTCGTGTACCACAACGCCGAGTTCGAGCTCGCGGCACTTCTGTGCGCCTGCGGCTGTGGTCACCGCATCACTCTTCTGGTTCCCGACGGTCACCGCATTTCAGTTGATGGCAACGTGCCTTCCATCACGCCCTCCATCCTCGTCGCCGACGCGCCGTGCCGCTCTCACTACTTCATCACCGGCGGTGAAGTGGACTGGTGGCCGGCGATGTCGGTGCGTCAAGTAGAAGCGGTCATGCGCAAGCAGGTGGCGCGCCACGTTGCCGTCGACCAGGCGAGCCGCTCGTGGTGGGAGCGGGGACGGCGTTGGGCGCTGCGGACCAAAGGCAAGGTCAAGCGCTTCTTTGGCGGGGCCCCATGAGTCAGAGCCGCACAAAACACCGAACAACAACCTTACCAGGAAAGGAGTTAAAACATGCCCCGTCGCCGTTCGGTCGTTTGCCCGTCGTGCGGAACGTTCCTGTGCGCCCGCGATACGCGGTGTGAGGTCTGCAACGCGTGGAGCCCGCGCGTGAAGCAGGCAGTCTTCTTCAAGGGGGTAACCGTGGCCGCGGCGCTGTTGGGTGGGCTTTACGTGTGGCACGCCATACAGCAGTTCGGGACGACGCTCGTGCCGCATTGATGGCGACTTCGTGGCGACGTTCTCTTAAGCTCTTGGAGCCTTCATGAGAACCAGTCAAACCAGCATCTTCGTCGAAGCCGACAACGCGGACGCGCTGCGAGCGCTCCTCGCGAACATTGATACCGATGTGCCTCTGCGCTCCGAAGCCCGAACCACTGAGCTGAAGCGCATTAGGAAATACATCGAGGAGAAGAAGCCACAAGAGTGAGGTGTATGCGCGTCTCAGCGCCGCGCATGCTGCCCTGAGGATTTTCCCGCGGACGTCCTGTAGATTTCGTCGGCCAGACTGGTGCTATGTGCGGGTGACGCCACTGTTCTTTCCGGGTTTTAGAGCGGGCTTCGCCAATGCGATTGATCGCGGCGCAGCCTAAGCGCTTATGTTCAATCGGGAGCTTATCCGGCGCTCACTTCGCCCGTCGGAGGCGACCAAGGGGGTTCCGCGGCGGCAACACGCAGATAGTCGATCTCCATCTTGAACTCGGAACGCAGGCGCGCGAGGAAGTCGGACGTGTGAGCATCCAAATCCGGCTCGCCCACAACGATGAGCTTCGCCGGCTCCAGGCCGCCGACGCGGAAGCCGTACTCCAACAGTTGTCCCATAGCCTGGCGAACCACTTCACCCGCGGTGGCGGCAATCTTGATCTCGTAGAGTTCACGGCGCCCGTCGGGCCGGCGCGCAATGGCGTCGGCATAGCCGCCTGTGCCCGTCGGGTATTCGGTCCAGACGTTATCGCGGCCGAACGTTTCAACCAGCGTGTCGTACAGGGCGGTCTGAACCGCGTTGTGCCGGAGGACGATGGCACGGCGTTGCGGTGGTAAGTCCACGAACGCCTCGGCCGCGCGGGGCGTGTGCCCCGGGGGGATGTCGTTGGATGCGGAACGCGATCTCATCTGCTCGATGACGAACCAGGGGAATAGGTTGCGCGCCAACGCATCCTCATGGACGCCTGCGCGTTCCATGTGGCCGACCAATGCCTGCGCGCGGTCTGCCCAGCCACGAAATCGCGGCAGGACAAAGCCGGTGTTCTCGACAAACCACTGGAGAACACCCTCTTGGCTGGGCGCATCCACAGTCGTGTGGTAGTGCTGCGGGTGAATCCCCGCGAACGCGCGCGCAATGAGCAAGCGTGGAACCATGCTGACCCGTCCTTGGGCTTTCCAGCCCTCGAACCGTTCCACGATGCGTTCGAAGTTGCCGGGTGTTGGGTCAGCTGCGATGTCGCGAATCACTTGAAGGAGCTCGGGCCGCATTTCGTCGACGAGGTCGAACTTCAAGACGCCTTGCCCCGCGTGGCTGATGGCGTTGTCGACCGTCTTCCACAGCACATCGAACACGTCCTCCGGACGACCAGCAGACAGGGCGTCCGCGATGGCTTGAATCGTCGCCCGGTAGCGAGGCATCCATTTGTCCTGAAACCACGCATCCGGCGCACGAAAGCCAGAGAAGAAGTTCATGGCTTCGGGCGTGAGTTCGATACGCGATGGTTCGGTGGTCGGTTGACCCTCTGGGGAAGGTCCAAGGACCGAAGCGGGTGAAGCCGACCGGGGTGGAGGGGGACGGCCTTCGAGCCGTGCATGCGCGGCAGCGACGGCGTCCGCCGAGAACTCATCGGGAAAGCGAACGACGATGGCTTCAAAACTTAGCTCTTGAAGTCCTGCATCTTCGAGCACCTCGAATCCTGTCGACGGCCGACGACTGAGCACCATGCGTTCAGCGGCAGCCAACACCCCATGCCTCTTGAACATTTGACGTGTTCGGTGGGCGGGTGAAGTGCGCCCCTTGACTCGGCTCTGCTCCTCTTCGTAGGCATAGAGCGCGATGGCGATGGCCTGCTCGGCGGGGCTGGTGAAGCCCTCCTCAATGGCCCGCAGCTCGCGCATGCGCTGAAGTGCTTGGACCTCCAGCTCGGGGTGGCCCAGCCGCCGCGCATTCTCCGCGAAGCGGCGGGCATCGTGAGGTGTCTTCAGCCTTGCGATACGCTCGTCCACGACGTTTTAACTCCCAAATGGACGCAGATCTTTGCGTGAGGGCGGCCGCAACAGCATGGCGGCCGACGGACGCTCATGGTTACTAGAGGATTTACGTCTCCCGTCTGAAGCGATCGAAGAATCCCGAGTCCTTCAGGAACTGCGCTTGGCCGTCGACGATGCTGATGTCTCCCAGATCGGGCTCCGGCGCTGCCTTGATTTCAGGGTCAGGAAGGAGGCCGCCAATGAAAAGAGAGGCCAAGCGGGTCTCCTGGAGCGTCGCATGGTATTCCGACATGGGCCGCCGTCCTGACCACGATAGGAGGCAGTCGATAGCGGCACCGGCCAGCAAGTCGGCAATCTGAAGCTGTGGGTGATCCCTGGAATCTGCGAACGACAGTTCGGAGATGCGCAAGGGAAGCTCCATCTTGCGCTCGCCGTATCCCACTTTGCGCGCCGTGACGTCTGGTTTCATCAGCGCGCGAAGGAACGGCTCGGTATGCGCCAAAGGCTTGGATCGGTCGTGGGTGACGGGGAACGATCCTGACGTCCGGCGCATGGCGTCTTGAACGAGCAAAACAAATGAATCGACAGCAGGATCGAATGTCTCGACCTCTGTATAGACCCCTAGGAATTCGTTCAGTCGGCCGCGTGCGGCCATTAAGAACGTCAGAAAGTCGGAATATTTCCTATCGGCTCGTTTGGCGGCATCAGCGAGGACCTGATCGAAGCTACGGAATGCATCGGGCGTCCGCCTTCGAATAGCAGCCAGAAGCGAACCGAGCAGTTTGTCCCATGCGCCTGACGGGAAAATGTAGTTGCCGGCGTAGTACCAAACGTTGCTCATCCCCACGGCAGCGTCCCGTGAATACAGATCGATGCCCCCTTCATGCAGCACGGGCTCGATGAGCTTATCCACCATCTGCGCAATGAGATAGAACCGCTTGTCCACGACAGTGAATGTCGTGGTCGTGTTGTCGAGTTCGGGCGAAGAAAAGAGCGCGGTAAGTGCGAGACGGCCTCGCGCGGAGTTCTTTAGACGGCTGTACTTCGCTTCGGCCTGCCCTTGGGTCAGCAATGGAGCAATGAGGGCAGCAGCAATGTCTCTTGCGATCGTTGTGCTCGCCAACGAAAAAACAGGTTGATCGGCGTCCAGCAAACTAACGCCGGTGTTGCCGGATTCATCGAGGAATAGGTGCCTTTGATCGGTCATGAGCAGCGTGGAACACGTTTTTGATCACAGCGCTTTTAACAGCAAGCTGCCGCCATATTCCGTCGACCAACTCTCATGCTTTAGCCGAAGACGCCAGCAAATGCGCTATTCCCGGTGCGCGGGCATCATAAAGATGCGTTGCTAACCGGGTGGGTTGCGAACTACTTGAACAAAGTGCCAAGGCGGGCCCTACGAGGCGCGAACCATTCTCCCATCGAGAAACTCGTAAAAGTCAGGGTTGCGCTGAGCGACCAGCTTGAGCATCCGGTCGAGGACGTCGCTCATCGCGACTTCGTTGACCGAATCGCCGACGGCGAATGCGCGGAGATTTACAGCGGAGGGTGAGGCGTTAAGGAGTATCAGATAGAACAATTCGAACTGCTCCTCGCGTCCGGCCGGGTCGTTTCGGCCGGTGAAGAGCTGAAGGCGCGCATGTGCGTTCACGAACGTCGACCGCCTTTTTGCGGTGTCGTCGGACGCGGCGTCTTTGTCGAGGAAGAAGAATCCGGCCAACACGGCGTAGGGAAAGCGGCGATGGAGCGTCACGGCTTCCATCAGCATATCGCCGCGGCGGTTGATGAGGTTCTTTTGGAAGTTCTGGGTCTTGCGGTCCCGAAAGTTTATGGTCTTCACCGAAACTGCGCACAAAAGCCCCGACTCCTCGGTGGCCCAAGTCACGTCGACCTTTTTTGCGCCAAGACCGCCTGCCATCCGGCGCTCGGCACCGGAGTCGCCCAGATCGCCCTCTCCGGCAGGGCGCGCCTCCTTCAGGCCCCTGTTTCGGAGCTCGTGGGCGACCGCCAAGGCCACCCGTGCTGAAACTAGTTCGCTGTATCGCTTCTTGTCCTTTTGGCTCGCGCTATCGGCCGGCTTCGGCGGGAGCATCTTCAGCCCCTCGGCGAGCAGGTCATCAATCCTTGCCATGAGGCCCTCGCGCCCTTGTCATCCTGCGGCCATGCAGGGTTGCGCGAGCCGCGCGAATGGCGTCCAACTGCGAGCGGCTCCAGCCGAGGTGGTCTTGGAGAACGACGCGATCGACTGCGTGGATGACCGGACCGATGTCGTCGCGACGGAGCATGCCGCCGATTTGCGGCTGGATCAGCCGAAGCCTTTCGCTGACGGCATTGAGCACCGCCAACGAAGGAAGTGGCAGGCGGTCAACCTCGGTTGGTTCGTGCTTCAACATCCCACCACCGTAAGCGCGCCCGACCATTTCAGCGCCAAGGAGGGTCAGGCTGTTCAACGAAGCAATCGCCAGCAGCTCCTGGCCGAGCGCTTGCCGCACGGCATGAAGGCGAACACCGTAAAGAGAGTTGAGCAGATGCACGCCTGCGCCGTTGCGAACGAGCCGCGGCCTATCGTGACTCATGTACGCAAAAAGCAGATCAGGCCGTGCCACCAACGGCACGCGCCACCAAGGCGTTCTAACTTGGCACTTGTAGGCCGAATGGACGCCTTGCTCCTCTCCCGCGGAGATATAGCGCTGCGCGGCCCTTGAAGGTTCATTGCCCGGAGCAAACAGGTAGCACTGCTCACCCTTCTTCGCCAAGACCTCCCATCCATGCTCGGAAAAGGTCAAACCCCGCAGATGCCTTGAGCCCGGCGGAGAAATCCGCACCAACTCGTTTTGAGGCAGCCTGAGTTTCTTGGCCTGCGCCCTGGTAAGCGTGAAGAAGTCATTGTTGCCCGTGACCGCGCCGAGATAGGTCTCACCCCAGTCCAGCATCACCTCGAAGTCGTGGCTGGCTACAGCTTGGTCGTAGAGACCGAAGGCGTCCGTAGTAAGCAGCGCGCCCGTCCATTTGTCGTCACCGCGGGGTCTGAACTCGACCCAGTTTCCAGCATCGACGTTTTGCAAATCAGCTGCGTCCCGAGCCTGATAGAGCTCAAAATGCTGCGCGCCACCCGATCCTTCGGCCAGAAGGAGCACGACCTCTTCCAACACACCCGGAAAAACCAAGTTTTCGAACAGCACAAGGCGGACGGTGCGAAAGCGGCTCAGCAGAAAGCGTCGAATCTGAGCGGCGTATTTGACCGCCAGAAGCTCGGCCGGCAGCACAAGGGCAAGTCGACCCTCAGGCTTGAGAAAAGCGGAAGCATGAACCGTGAAGGCAGCCCAGGAGCTGGCCAACCGATTCAACCTCACACCTTGACGCAGGGCAGCTTCCAGCGAAGCGCTGCGGGAAACCCCGGCAAAGTTTTGGTAGCGGACGTACGGCGGATTGCCAATGACCGCGTCGTAGGTGCGTTCTGGATGGCGAGTGAAGAAGTCACCGACCTCCAGCGAGGCGCCGTGCCCATAACTGCTCAAAATCTGGCGCGCTTCCTCCAGCGATTCGGCGTGGATGTCCTGTCCGTGGAGTTGTTCGACGAGTGCTTCTTGGGGGGCTCCCAACTCCCGCAGTCGGCTGGCCGCCGGGACCAGAAACGCAGCTTCCCCGCAAGACGGTTCCAGCACGCGATCGCGCGGAGTACGCAGCGCCCATGCCGCCATGAAGCGCGAGATCTCCGGGGGCGTGAAGAAAGCTCCCCGAGCTTTCCGCTGGTCGGCGACGACTTCGAGATCGTTCTTGATAGCCGGATGAGAGGGGGCGTTGCTCATGAGTTCTTCGCCGCAGCTCGAATGGGCACGGCCGAGTTCAACGTGAGCTCGCGCTGGACCTGACGGTCCAGAAAGTCGCGGACGGCGCTCCGCACAACCTGGGAAATCGATACGTCGTCTTGCCGGGCAAGTAAATCTAGGCGGTCGTGGTCTCGCTGCGTGAGACTGATGGTTACCCGGTGTTGGAACTTCCGAGCTTTTGCAACCATATTCTGCGCCTCCCAGATGGAAGCGGAAGGTACCGCGACCTTGCGGCATAGTTCAACAAAGTGATGCGAAGTGCATCAGTATTGTTGCTCTAGCCGCTCACCGGTTGGTCGGATGGCGCGCGAAGGACAAGGTTGACGAACACGCGTTCAATGCACCAAAATTCGTTGACGAACCGAGGATTTCGCACAATGTCCATCCTTCCGCCGCCGTCGGATTTTCACCCTCAGTTGTCTCCGGATCGCCTGCGGCTTATCGCAAGCTGGCTGCTTGAGGAGCTCCTCGCAACCGTGGATGACCTTACGCGCTGGACGGACAACTCGTGGACCCGAGGCACGACTGCTTTCGGGCGGCAGCGCAGCCGTATTCTCGCCGAGTGGCGATCCGGTAAGTACCCTTGGTTGGATGTCGTCGATCCGGGAAATGCCTTGGTATTCACCATCGACGGCGTGCCGTGCCGCTTCAGCAACGACGATCCCGATAATCCCTCGAAGGACGCGGTGGTTGGGGTCAATCCGCGCCAGACTTCGTTCGCGCTGTTTGCCCGTCCGGGGGAGCCCGTACGTCACTGCTTTGTAGTTGACCGCGTTGTCGGCGACATGGCAGAGCCTTACGTTGCGGTGGATGGTTTTTCCGCCGCTGGCGAGCGCGTATGCCGCTGGGTATCTGACTCGGTTCGTGCGTTTACGTCTATCGCCGCGGAACAGCCCGCGTCGGTTGATGTGGAGAAGGCGAAACTCGGTCCCAAGCAGCCCAGCGATGGCAGCGGCGAGAAGCCGGCTGCTGCGAATGACGACCTGTCAGAGCCGCAGTGATGGCGGCCTTCGTCGGGGCGAGTTTGCGCCTCGCCCGCCTCTTCCATGGTCTGTCCCTAGCAGAGCTGGGTGAGCGGACAGGTGTCTCTAAGCAGTTTCTCAGTCGCGTTGAAACGGGCTCAGAGCCTGTCTCTTCGTCGCTTGAGCAGACCTTGGCGGGTGAGCTTTCTGTCCTTCCTGAGTTTTTCCATCACGTCGAGCCGAACCCCATCACCGATGAGCAGTGCCATTTTCGAAGTCATCTGACAACCAAGGTTGCCTTGCGTCAGGTTGCCCGAGCTCGGGGTGAAGTTCTGAAGAACTTCGTGGAAGTCGTCGATGAGTACGTCGAGCTTCCGAAATACGGCATCGATGAGGCGGAACCCGACAGCGCCGAAGGCATTGAGAAGGCGGCTGAAAACTTCAGAGCCAAATACGGTCTTGGCGTTGGTCCTCTGAGCAACATGCTCCGTATCGCTGAGAACGCCGGCGCCATCGTGATGCGGGTCCGCGGTCTCGCGCCTGAGATCGACGCCATCTCATTCGCAACGCGACGACCGCTGATTGCGCTCAATGACGAAGGCAAGTCGGCCTGCCGCAAGCGTTTCGGCATCGCGCACGAGCTGGGCCATCTAGCGCTACACATCGGCGTGCTGACCGGTGACCGGCTGACCGAGACTCAAGCCAATCGATTTGCCAGCGCACTGCTTATGCCTAGGCATGTATTCATGGGCGAGTGCCGGATGGCGCTAAGGGGAGCGCGCCTCAACTGGCCAGGGCTGTCGGCATTGAAGATGCGCTGGAAGGTTTCCAAGGCGGCCATCATCTATCGAGGGCGTCAGCTAGGTGTTTTTTCGGAAGACCATGCGCGCGCCGGCTACATCGGCCTCAATCGCCATGGCGAAGCTGTACACGAAACCGAGGATGCGAGCATTCCTCACGAGGAACCCGAAGTGGTCAGCGATAGCTTGACGCTGATGAGGGAAAGCTTGGGCGTGCCCACGGCGGCCATAGCGAGACAGATGCGGGTCCAGCCTCCGCTATTGAACGGCCTCCTGTTGGCACCAGAGGAGGTGAACTCGGGAAACGTAGTCAACCTCTTTGCTGACCGTTCGAGGGGCGACGATGCGAATCTGAGGTTGCCCGTGCACGGGAGTTGACTCTCAAAAACGCCCGCGTGCTACCCTCCGCCGCCTTGGTCACTCCCTTGGACACTTCGCCGGCTGACCCGTTACGCATCAAGGGCTTAGGAATGCGGTGTGGCTGAGGGTGACGGACGATCCTAGTCCCCCAGCCAAAACAAGAAGCCCCCCGCCCAGCGGGCGTTTTTTGTTTGACGGCCATGGACGGCCCGAATGCCGTGTTCGGGTGCTACGGTTCGAGCCGGTGTTCGACAAGATCGTCTACTCCTGTCCCGCAGACCGGGCGACAACGAGGAGAATGCGCGCATGCGCAAGGCGGTCGCGGCGGGGTGAGGCGGTGCGGGATGCGTTACGCTTCCCAAGCGGCTCTGCCCGCATTGGACGAGCGGAGCAGCACGCATGGAAAAACCCGGAATCGTGGCGGGAAACACGCCGATGTCTTTCGAGTGGCCGAACACGCGCGGTGAGTTGACGGCGACGCTCGGCCGGGCGCTGGAGCCGATCCTCGTACCGCTCGGTTTCGAGATGCGCGCGGATCCCCATGGCGACGATTTCGTCAGGACCCGAGGCGATACGACGCTGACGGTCTGCGGCGTCGGCTACGACGAGGAGCCGGCCTATGCGTGCGACGTGCTCGTCACCGTGCGCCATCACGTCGTCGAGCGACTGCTCGCGAGCGAGATTCCGGACAGCATGTCACTGGCGACGTGGACACTGCGGCTGTCGAACCTCGAGAACCACGGCGGGTTCGCCATCAGCTCGGTCCGGCACATCGAGGCCTTCATCAAGTTCGTCGGCCGCAAGCTGCCGGCACAGATCGAGCGCTGCGGCGAGCTGAACGAGCTCGACCGCATCCTCAACGCGGATCGCACACAGATCGACGGCGTCGATTTTGCGACCGCCGAGGGGCGAATCGTGCTCGCATGGCTTGCCGGCAATCCGAATTTCGAAAGCATGGTCGCGTACGCCGACACGCGCTACGACCGTCGCGAGATCGAAGGTGATACGCCGATCGTGCGACTGGCCGATCAGGTGCGCCGGACCGTGCCAATGGAACGGGCGTGAGACCCGCAACGTGTATCGCAGACAATGGGGCTGGTTGATTGTGCCCATGCCGCGGGCGCAGGCGGGGTCCGATGAAGCCGGGCAGGTCTGGCTACGGGAAGGTGCTGCGCCAGGGTTTTCGAAGCATGGCGAGTGCGCCAATCAGGATGGCCAGCGTCGCCAGCGCCCATGACGACACCGCCGGTATCGGCGCAGCCGCCGCGGTCACAACCGGTTCGGCCTCGAACGCCCCGATGTCCGCGGCGCTGCCGCGGACGCGTTCGAACGCGGGGCCGCGCTGGTCGAATGCGAGGTCATCGTCATTGCTGCCGGCGTCGATCGCCGGGCTGTCGTGGAGCAGCGCGTGCGTGCGGGTCGGTCCGCCGTTGTAAACGAGTGGGCCGAGCCGTGGGTCGTCCGCGAGACTGTCCGTCGGCAGGGTCACCATCGGGCTCGTCGTGCCGATGAGGTTGTTGCCGCCATCGACGGAGATTGCGATTGGCGAACCGTAGCGGTTGTCGCGATTGCCGATGTCGCTCGAATTGCCGCTGACGATGCTGCTCCTGAAGTCGCTGCCGGGCGCATTGAGCCAGACGCCGCCCCCATCCAGCGCCGAGACGTTTGCCGTGACCGTGCTGTTGTGCAGACGCAGGGTCGATGGCCAGCGCAGGAACAGGCCGCCGGCAATGTCGCTTTCGGCGGTGTTGCCGGAGATCGTGCTGTTCGACACGTCCAACGGGTTGAACACGGCGATGCCGCCGGCGCGGCCCTGGCTCAGGTTCGAGTCGACGGTCGAGCCACTGACGCTGCCGCCCACGACGGCGACGATGGCGCCGCCGATGTCGTAGCTGGAGCGTCCGGGGCGCGCGTGATGTTCGGCACGGTTGCCGCTGACCGTGCTGTCGACCAGTTGCACGCGATACACGAACGCGGCGCCGCCGAAAGCCGCTGTGCTTGCGTCCTCGTGGACACCGTTGGCGACGTTGCCGGACAACGTGCTGTTGGAGAGCGTGAGCGAGTAGGCGTACAAAGCGCCGCCGTAGGCGCCTTCGCCGCCGGCGTAGCAGTTGTGCATCGTGGTATCGACGAGCTCGACGTAGCCGGCCGACGCGAGGCAACCGCCGCCGGCAACGTGGAAGCCGGTGGCGCGATCGCGGCCATTGCGAACCGTCATCCCGCGCAGGCTGAGTGTTCCGCCGTGCGGATGGATGAAGATCCGGTCGAGCGCGTTGCCATCCAGCGTGAGCGCTGCGCGGCCCGGGCCCTGGAAGACGAGGCTGTCGAGATCGATTTCGACCGCGCCCGTGGTCAGCGTGATGGTCGAGCAGGCGAGTCCGGTGAAGTCGATCGTGTCACCCTCGCCGGCCACCGCAACGGTCGCGCGCAGGCTGCCCTCGCCATCGTCATCGCAGTTGCGTACAGCCAGCGTTGCGGTCGGGGCGGTCGCTGCTGCGGGCCGCCGCGCGATCGGCATGCTCGTGAAGATGCGCCGCGCGGCATCGGTGCGGATGCGGATCCAGTCGGTGCCCGCGCCGGTCGCTGCCGCTGCCGGCGCAGCGATCGAGCAAGCGAGCGCCGCCGCGACTGCTCCGGCTACAGCTTGGCGGCGCAGCGGGCGAAGGGATCCGGCAGATTCGAGCATGGTGTTCCCCGGTTGCGGTTGCGTGCATCCATTCCTGTAACGGTCAAGCGTGCGCGGAGCGGCCACCGCAGACCGGATCAGCGCATCTCCTCGGCGCCAATCAGCACGATGTCGGCCGGCCTCTGGGCGAACAGGCCGACAGTGACGACTCCCGCGATCTGGTTCAGCTCGCGCTCGAGTTCGACCGGCGCGCTGATGCGCAGGTTGTGCACATCGAGGATCCAGTTGCCGTTGTCGGTGGTCACGCCGTCGCGCCAGACCGGTTGGCCGCCGCGTTTGACGATCTCGCGCGCGACGTAGCTGCGCGCCATCGGGATGACTTCCACCGGCAACGGGAAACGGCCGAGCACGTCGACGCGTTTGGCCGGATCGATGATGCATATGAACTTGCGCGCGGCGGCAGCGATGATCTTCTCGCGCGTGAGCGCGGCGCCGCCGCCCTTGATCAGGCAGCGCTGGCCGTCGCATTCGTCGGCGCCATCGACGTACAGCGGAATGTCGCCGGTCGCATTGAGGTCGAGCAGCAGGATGCCGCGCTCCTTCAGCAGGCGCGCGGACTGCTCGGAACTGGCGACCGCACCCTCGATGTCGTTGCGGCGCTCGGCCAGTGCGTCGATGAAATGCGCAACGGTCGAGCCGGTGCCAACGCCTACCACCATGCCGTTCTCGACATACCGCATCGCGGCGCGTCCGGCAATGCGTTTTTGCTCATCCTGGTTCATGCAGAGGTTCCGCTTCGGGGTTCGAGGCGCGTAGGGTACGCGTTCGGTGGGCGTATCATTCGAGCGCGAGGATGCAGTCCCACTGCGCCTTCGTCACCGGCAGTACCGACAGGCGATTGCCTCGTTGCAGCAGGGCGAAGCCGTCGAGTCTGGTTTGCTCCTTGAGTTCGGCCAGCGTGATCGTGCGCTTGAGCTTGCGCTTGAACGCCACGTCGACCAGCATCCAGCGCGGTTCCTCGCGCGTGCTCTTCTCGTCGTAGTACTCGCTCTTGCGCTCGAACTGGGTCGGATCGGGATAGGCCGCGCTCGCCACTTCGGCGATGCCGGCAACACCCGGCACTTCGCAGCTGGAGTGGTAGAACAGCACGCCGTCGCCCGTGCCCATGCCGTCGCGCATGAAATTGCGCGCCTGGTAGTTGCGCACGCCGGTCCACGGCTCGATCTTCACGCGCGCCAGGTCGTCGATCGAGAACACATCGGGCTCGGTCTTCATCAGCCAGTAGCGCATCGCGGCTTCTCGTCGGCGGGAATCGGCGTGGACTTTACCAGCGCATCGCGCGCTAGGTTACGGCGGCGGGGTCAGGTCGATCAGCTCGCGCTCGGTCGCCACGTAGTCCAGACGCACGTCCCATGGCTGCACGTCGAGCGCATCGACCTCCTGCAGGGCGTAGGCGACGCCGACCAGCACCGGCTTGCCGACGCCGCGGCGGTCGCGCAGGAACGCGAAGCTGCGATCGTAGTAGCCGCCGCCGAAGCCGAGCCGGTGGCCTCCGCGATCGAAGCCGAGCAGGGGCACGAGCACGACATCGAGCGCGCCCGGTTCGAGCCGGTCGGCCGCTGCGCAAACAGGTTCCGGGATGCCATAGCGGTTCGTCGCGATCGTATCGCCCGGCGTCCACGGTGCGAAGCGCAGCCGTCGATCGACCTCGACGATGGGCAGGCAGTATTGCTGCTCGCGTGCGCGCAGCCCGCCCATCAGGGCCATCAACGGCAGCTCGCCGTCGACCGCCCAGTAGCCGCCGATGCGCCGGTCGGTCATGAACTCGGGCACCTGTTCGAGTTGCGCGACGAGCGCTTGCGCCGCCGCAATCCGTTGCGCCGGCGGAACGGCTGCGCGCTGCGCGCGCAACGCCTTGCGCAACGCGCTGCGCGCCTCTGCACCTCGCGTAGGTTCGCTCATTCCATCACCGGGCGGGATTTGGCCCGGTGCGCTTCATCGACGCACCGAACAGCGCGGCCGGGGATGGCCGCCTTGGAGTCGATGGTCGCCGCACGCATGCGCGCACGATTCGTCCATCGCCCCCGCGATCAGGGACGATCGCAAAAGAGTAGGCATCCTCCACCTGTGCCGGTGCACATCGAACGACCTTGATCCCGGGGATCAGGTGGGATGGCTCGCGAAACCTAAGGCTTTCCGCTCGAAGGCGGACCTGCACACCGGTTGTCGTGTCGCCGTCCCGGGGTCGTCTATAGGAACAAGGCAATATGTAAGAGTGCGCTGCCGGGCACTGCAGAGGATACCTGGCTCTATTGTAATGACGCTGGGAACGCGCGTTCAAGCTTCAGATTGATCGCTTGCAGTTTCTCTGCCAACTCGCGCGATTCGCCCGATCCGCGCTGGCGCTCGTCGAGCAGCTCGTGGCAGATGTTCAGTGCGGCGAGGATTGCGATGCGATCGAGGCCCGCGGTGCGCGCGGAATTGCGCATCTCGCGCATCTTGTCATCGAGGTAACGCGCGGCCGCGATCACGCCCGGGCGTTCTTCCGGCGTGCAGGCGACGTGGAACTCGCGTTCGAGGATATGGACGGTGACGGGTTCGCCGGGACCACTCATACCTGGTTCTGCTCCAGCGATTTGAGCCGCATGATCATCGCCTCCACGCGCGAGCGCGCCTGCTCGTTGCGCGCCAGCAGCTGCGCGCGTTCGTTGGCGAGCTGCTCCTGGCTGGTGCGCAGGCTTCGATTCTCGTCCTGCAGCGAACGGCACAGGTCGAGCAGGCGGTCGACCCGTTCGCTGATCGCGAGGAGACTTTGTTCAAGCGCGGACATGCGAGCGAATATACCGGAATCGGGCAGCGGGAACAGCGCGCCGGGCTTGGTTAGCGCCGGTTCGGCCGTGCCGGCATCCCGCCCTTGCGAAAAGCAGCGGTGCGACCGGCTTCAGCCCTGTTCCGCGGGCGTGCTGCGCCGCCGCGTGGCGCGCTCGCGCAGGAAGGCCAGACACTGGTCGGGCGGCAACGGGTGCGCCAGCCAGTGACCCTGCACCTCGTCGCAGTCCTGTTCGCGCAGGTAGTCGACCTGCTCGATGCGCTCGACGCCTTCGGCGATGACGTTCAGGCCGAGCGAGTGCGCCATCGCGATCACGGTCGCGGTGATTGCCTCGTCGTCCGGATCGGTGGTGATGTCGCCGACGAATTCCTTGTCGATCTTGAGCGCGTCGATCGGCAGGCGCTTGAGGTGCGCGAGCGAGGAGTAGCCGGTGCCGAAGTCGTCAATCGCGAGATTCACGCCGATCGCCTTGAGCCGGCGCAAGGTGGTGATCGACTGCTCCGCGTTCGCCATGACCATGCTTTCGGTCAGTTCGAGCTCGAGCTGGTTCGGCGCGATGTCGTGTTCGGCGAGCACGTCGCACAGGCGCCGGATCAGGTCGCCGCGCAGCAGTTGCGCGACCGACACGTTGATCGACATGGTGATGTCGTGCAGTCCGGCGTCGCGCCATTGGGCGAGCTGGGCACAGGCACGCGCGACCACCCAGTCGCCGATTTCGATGATCATCCCGGTTTCTTCCGCGATCGGGATGAACACGCCCGGGGAGATGTCGCCGAGATCGCCGCTGCGCCAGCGCAGCAGGGCCTCAACGCCGGTGATGCGGTCGTCGAGCAGGGACAGCTTCGGCTGGTAGTGCAGGCTCAGTTCGTTGCGTTCGAGCGCCTTGCGCAGTGCCGCGACCATCGTCGCGCGCAGGCGCGCCGCCGCGTCCATCGCCTCGGTGTAGACCATCCACGTCTTGCGCCCGTGGTCTTTTGCCTGGTACATCGCGGTGTCGGCGTACTTGAGCAGGTCGCTCGCCGCCTGGCCGTGGTCGGGGTGCAGGCTGATGCCGATCGAGGGCGAGATCACCACTTCCTGGCCGTTGTCGAGTTCGAGCGGCTGCTCGAAAGCGGCGATGATCTTCGCCGCGACATGCTCGGCTTCCGCGCCGCTGCCGATGTCCTCGATCACCACCGTGAATTCGTCGCCGCCGACGCGCGCGACCGAGTCGCCCTCGCGCACGACCTGGCGCAGGCGCGCGCCGGCCGCCTTCAGCATGCTGTCGCCGGCCGCGTGGCCCATCGAATCGTTCACGTGCTTGAAGCGGTCGAGGTCGAGGAACAGCACCGCCACCTTGCGCGCGTTGCGGCGCGCGCGCGCGATCGCATGCGCAATGCGTTCGCTCAGCAGGGTACGGTTCGGCAGGCCGGTGAGTGCGTCGTAGTTGGCGAGGTAGCGCAGTTCCTGCTCGGCGCGCTTGCGGTCGGTGATGTCGGAAATGACGCTGACGAAATGGGTGCGCTTGCCGTTCGCGTCGCAGATTTCCGAAACCTCGATCCAGCTGAGGAACTCCTCGCCGCTCTTGCGCCGTTGCCACAGCTCGCCGCGCCAGTGGCCATCGCGGCCGAGCGCCTCGCGCAGTTCGAGGTACTGCTCGACCGGATGGCGCGCGCAGTTGAGGATCGCGGCGGAACGCCCGGAGATTTCCTCGATGCGCCAGCCCGTGATGCGGGTGAAGGCAGGGTTGATCGTCATGAAGCGGAATTCGAGGTCGGTAACCGCGACCGCTTCACCCATGCTGCGGATCACCTCGTGCGCGACGCGCCGCTCGTGCTCGGCCGCGCGTTCTGCGGTGACGTCGCGCGCTGTGCCGCACATGCGCAGCGGCTGTCCGTCGGCGTCGCGCTCGACGATCTTGCCGCGGATGAGCGACCACACCCATTCGCCCGACTTGTTGCGCAAACGGTGTTCGGACTCGAACGTGTCGGTGATGCGCGCGATGTGCTGCTCGAGGCGGCGCTCGACCGCGGGCAGGTCGTCGGGATGCGCCTGCGCGCGGAACCAGTCCTGATTCAGTTCGGTCGGCCTGCGCGAAATGCCGCGGAACAGGTCGCCCGATCCGGTCAGCACGATGCGGTCGTTCGGCATGTCCCAGTCCCAGAAATCGTCGCCCGAACCCCACAGCGCGAGACGCAGGCGATCCTCGCGTTCGCGCAGGTCGAGGTGGTGCGAGCGCTCCTCGTTGCGGCGGCGGCGCTGGCCGCGCCACAGCACGAACAGCAATCCGCTGCCGCCGAGCACGTACACGCTGCGCGCGGCGAAACTGTCCCACCAGACCGGCGTGACGTTCAGTTCGGTCTGTGCGATCTGCTCGCTCCAGTAGCCGTCGCGATTGCTTGCGCGCACCTTGAACACGTAGCGGCCGGCATCGAGGTTGGTGTAGGTCGCATCGTGGCGCGTGCCGGCCTCGATCCAGTGCTCGTCGAACCCTTCCAGCTGGTAGGCGAAGCGATTGTGTTCCGGCGTGCCGAAATCGAGCGCGGCGAATTCGAAGCGGATCAGTCGATCGGCCGCCGCCATCACCAGCGCATCGCCATTGCGTTGCGCCGGCAATCCATGTGCGCCGACGCGTGCCGAGGTCAGTACCACCGGCGCCGCGTAGCGGCTGCTCACGATCGCCTGCGGCAGGAACAGGTTCAGGCCGTTGATCCCGCCGAACACGATCTCGCCGCTGGCGAGGGTCGTCGCCACGCCGCCATTGAATTCCATGCCCTGCAGCCCATCGGCGAGCGCGAAGCCACGGAACGATGCATTGGTCGGATCGAACGACGCGATGCCGTGGTTCGTGCTCAGCCACAGGCGCCCCATGCGGTCGCCGCGGATTGCATAGACGGTCGCACCGGGCAGCCCGTCGCGCACCGACCAGCGCGAGAAACGCGCGCCGCTCTCGTCGAGCGAATCGAGCCGGCTGAGGCCCGACTGGGTGCCGAACCACAGGTGTCCGTCCGTGCTCTGGTGGATCGAACGCACGAGCGTCGCCGACAGCGAGTGCGCGTCCTGCGGATCGCTGCGAAACACGCGCACGCTTCGCTGCACCGGATCGATCAGGTTGAGGCCGTTGATGTTGCCGGCCCAGATGCGATGCTCGCGATCCTGATACAGGGTAAGCACGCGATTGTCGCTGAGTCCGTCGATCGCGCCGTCGCCGGCGTCGCGCCGGTAGTGGGTCCAGCTGCCGTCGCGCGGATCGAAGCGCGCGACGCCGGCGCGGGTGGAGCCGAACCACACCGCGCCATCGTCGGCGACGAGCAGGGCGCGGATGTTCCCATCGATCAGTCCGTGCGTTCCGCGCGGATCCACCGGCAGGAACTCCAGCGTGCGCCGTACCGGATCGAACAGCGCCGCACCGCGGTCGCTGCCGATCCACAGTCGACCCGAATCGGCCTGCGCGAAACCGTAGACGGTGAGGTCACGCGCGCTCTGCTCACCCTTGATGCCATGCAGGACGAGGTCATCGAAATAGTCGAAGCGGTTGTCGTGTTGCCGGTAGCGCTTGATTCCTTCCGGCGTGCCGACCCAGAGGTCGCCGCTGCCATCCTCGAACACCGCGCGGATGTAGTTCGCGGCGGTCGGCCGGCGCGACGGGTCGCGGTCGGCGACGTAGCGGAACGCGGTGCCGGCGGGATCGACCTTGCTGATGCCGCGTTCGTGGGTGCCGAGCCAGAGCAGGCCGGAACGATCGAACTGCAAGCTCGTGATGATCGCATCCGGCAGGCTGCCGGGCACGCCGGCGTCGGGCCGCAACCATTGCGTCTCGCCGCTGCGCGGATCGAACAGCGCCAACCCGACACCCTGCACGCCGAGCCAGAGCCGGCCGCGCGGATCCTCGACCATCGCGGTGACGGGCTGGTCGCCGCTGTCGGGCCAGATGCGCCGCGCCGAGCCGTTCTCGTCGACGACGTAGAGGCCGTCGCTGGTCGCCACGCGCAGGCGCCCGTCGAAGCCTGTCAACAGGGCGCGCGCGTCGGCGATCTGAGTGGCCGCGACGCGCACCGGCGCGGCGGCGCCACGGCTGAGGCGCAGCAGGCCGGACGAGCTGGCGGCCCATACCTCGTGTTCGGATTCGACATCGAACTGTCGCAGCTGCACCGTGCGTTCGCCCGCGGCGCCGAGCGGCCATTGTTGCAGGACCGCGCCGCTGCGCGGATCGAGCAGCAGGATGCCGCTGTCGCAACCCACCCACAGTCCGCTGCGCGGATCGACGCGCAAGGTGTGGATATTGGTAAACGTGCCGATGTGCTCGAAACCTTCATCGTGCGGCCGATGGCGCACCAGCCCGGAGCCGAGCGTGCCAATCCAGAGATTGCCGTCGGCGTCCTGCGCCAGCGAGGAGATCGGACCTTCGGGCAGGCTCGCCGGATCGTCGCTCGCATGTGCGAAGGTCGTGAAGTCGTAGCCGTCGTACTGCTGCAGGCCGCTGTCGGTGCCGATCCACAGATAGCCGTCGCGATCCTGCAGGAACGCGCTCACCGTGTTCTGCGCCAGTCCCTGCTCGGTGCCGATCGTGCGGAAGTAGAAGTCGCGCCGCAGTGCCTGGGACTGCGATTGCGACTGGGCAGCCGATGCGCACAACAGCGCCGCCGCGACGGCGAATGCCGCGTACCAGCGGCGGGGCTGGATCGATCGGGCCGATGACGACGCGAGTCCGGGCACGGGCGAGTCGGGGCGAGGGGGGCCGTCGCAGTGTAGGCAAAGCGCGTACGCCATGCCATCTGCCATCTGCCGCCGCGACAGCGGCTAGACTTGCGGCTGCTCCCCTCGACCCGTTTGTGCATGATGTCGCCCAGCTATCGCCGCGTCTCCACCACCCTCGCCGGCCTGCGCATCGGCGTCCATGCAAGTGACCTGCACGGCTCCCTGACGGGTTACCTGTGCGCGGGCGGTCGCGCCGGTGCGGACGACTGGCTCGATCGGCTCGAATTGTCGCCGGCGGATGCGCAGGCGGCACGCGACGACACGCTTGTCGCGCTGCGCGCGGCCGCGCTGGCCCAGTTCAACCACGACCCGGCGCAGGTGGAGCCGCTGCTGCCGGATGCGGGTGCGGCATTGGCGTTGCGCGCGGACGCGTTGGTGGAGTGGTGTCGCGGCTTTCTCGGCGGCTTCGGCCTGGTCGGCAGCACCTTGCACGCATCGTTGTCCGATGACGCGAACGAGATCCTCGCCGATTTCGGCGCGATCGCGACCTCCCGCCTCGAGATCGAGGGCGGCGCAGGCGACGAGCAGGCCTATGCCGACGTGCTCGAGTTCGTGCGCGTCGCGGTTGCGCGCCTGCATCGCGAGACCGGCGAATCGCGACAGGCGGCGGCGCGTTTGCTGCATTGAATCGCGGGTGAGGCGCTACACTAGCGCCCGACATCCACCACCACCGTCGCCGATGATCGAACCGAGGGAATACGCGCGCCGGCGCAAGCAGCTCATGCGCATGGCGGGTCCCGACGCGATCGTGATCGTGCCCGCCGCACCCGAGCGGGTGCGCAACAACGATGCGCACTATCCGTATCGCCAGGACAGCGATTTCCATTATCTCAGCGGCTTTCCGGAAGCCGACGCCGTGCTCGCGCTGGTGCCGGGGCGCGCGCCGAGCGAGACGATCCTGTTCTGCCGCGAGCGCGACGCCGAGCGCGAGCGCTGGGACGGCCCGCGCGCCGGCACCGAGGGCGCGGTCGCCGTTTACGGCATGGATGATGCGTTCCCGATCGACGACATCGACGACATCCTGCCCGGCCTGATCGAGGGTCGCACGCGTGTCTACTACCACTTCGGCCGCGACGCCGAGTTCGACCTCAAGCTGATCGGCTGGGTCAACCGCGTGCGCGCGCAGATCCGCCATGGCGCGAAGCCGCCGCACGAATTCGTCGCGCTGCCGCACCTGTTGCACGACCTGCGTCTGTACAAGTCGCGCGCCGAGCTGCGTTTGATGCGCAAGTCGGCGCAGATTGCCGCCGAGGCGCATCGTCGCGCGATGCGCGCGACGCGCGCCGGCCTCAACGAACACGAGATCGAGGCGGAGTTGCTGCACGCATTCCGCAAGCACGGCGCGGTGCCGAGCTACGAACCGATCGTCGGCGGTGGCGCGAACGGCTGCGTGCTGCACTACCGCGCGAACAACGCGGAGCTGCGCGATGGTGACCTGCTGCTGGTCGATGCCGGTGCCGAATACCAGTGCTACGCATCCGACATCACGCGCACCTGGCCGGTCAACGGCCGCTGGTCGCCCGAGCAGCGTGTGCTCTACGAGCTCGTGCTGGCGGCGCAGCTCGCCGCGATCGACGAGGTGCGCGCCGGACGCACGTTCGATGCCTACCACGAAGCCGCGGTGCGCACCCTGACCCGCGGCCTGTGCAAGCTCGGCCTGCTCGCGGGCAGCGTCGAGAAGAACCTGCGCGAGCACACCTATCGCAAGTTCTACATGCACAAGACCGGGCACTGGCTCGGCCTCGACGTGCACGATGCCGGCGACTACCGCATCGACGGCGAATTCCGCGTGCTCGAACCCGGCATGGTCGTCACGGTCGAGCCGGGCCTGTACATCGCGCCCGATCTGAAGGGCGTGCCGGCGAAATTCCGCGGCATCGGCATCCGCATCGAGGACGATGTCGTCGTCACCGACGGCGAGCCGGAGGTGATCTCGGGCGATGCACCGAAAGATGCCGACGAGATCGAGGCGATCATGGCGGCGCGCGCATGAGCCTGCTGCACCTGCTGCTGGCGCTCCTCGCGAGCGCCGCTCCCGCGCAGCTCTCGTCTCCCGACTCCCGCTCCGCCACGGTCGAGTACGGCCTGTTCGGCCCGCTGCACCTCAGCCGTCCGGACGGCGAATTGCGCCACACGGTGTTGTTGTTCTCCGACCGCGACGGCTGGACGCCGCGCCAGCAGGGCCTCGGCGAGGCCCTCGCACGGCGCGGCGCGTTCGTCGTCGGCATCGACCTGCCGGCGTACCTCAAGCGGATGGAGGCGATCAAGGACGCGTGCTCTTATCCCGCCGGGCATGTGGAGGAGGCTGCGCACTGGATCGAACGCCACGAAGGCGCCGCGGACTATTCGCTGCCGTTGCTGATCGGCGACGGTGCCGGCGCGACGTTCGCCTACGCGCTCGGTGCGCAGGCGCCGGCCGGCACCTTCGAGGGTCTGGTTACTCTTGGCTGGGATGCCGGGCTGCGTCTTCCGAAACCGTTCTGCGCCGGCGATGCGGGTGCGATGACCATCGCGACCGGGGCCGGTGATTTCCGCGTCGGCAAGGTGGCGAAATTGCCGCTCGACTGGCGGCCGCATCCGTTCGCACCGGGCGCGCGCATCGATGGACTCGGCGTGCCGCTCGCGACCGTCTGGCGCCTGCTCGGCAGCGTGCTGCCGGCGTACGCGTCGAGCGATGCGAAGGCGGATGCAGGCGCGCTCTACGCGCGCTGGCGCGCACGCGATGCCGCGTCCGTCGCGGCACTGCCGGACGACGTCGCCGATTTGCCGCTGACCGAAATCGCGCCGACCGCCGCCGCGGAGGAGCCGGCGAACGCGCATCGCATCGCGATCATCATCACCGGTGACGGCGGTTGGGCCGGCCTCGACCGTGGCGTCGCCGATGCGCTCACCGGTGACGGTGTGCGCGTGATCGGTTTCTCCACGCTGAAATTCTTCTGGCACAAGCAGACGCCGGACGCCGCCGCTGCGGCGATCGCGCGCGTGATCGCGCACTACGGCGGGCAGGATGCCGACGCGCGCTTCGTGCTGATCGGCTATTCGTTCGGCGCGAGCCTGGTGCCGGTCATCGCGAACCGGCTGCCGGAGGCGGTACGCGCGCGCGTGCAGGGGGGCGTGATGATTTCGCCGGACGACACCGCGGTGTTCGAAATCCATGTCGGCGACTGGTTCGGCTCGACCCATCACGACGACGCGTTGCCGCTCGGTCCGGAGGTCGCGCAGGGCAAGCTGCCGCTGGTGTGCGTGCATGGCGTCGACGAGGACGACAGCTTCTGCGTGACATCCCAGGCGGCGGGCGTGCGCGCCGTTGCGCTGCCGGGCGGACATCACTACGACGGCGACTACGCAGCGCTCGGGCGCGCGATCCTCGCCAACCTGCCCGCTGCCCCGGACGCCGATCATGCGCCGCCTGCCGCGCAGAAGTGACGCCGGCGCCGCGGCTTCGTCTATGCTTTGCCTGCCTGTGCCGGCCGCCAGCCGGCCAAAGGGAGGGGGGACTGGCATGCGCATGCAGCGGAAACATGTCCTGGCGGCCTTGCTCGGCGGCGTGCTCGCGCTCGACGTTTTCGCGCAGACGCTCGACGAGGACGAGGCGCGCATCGAGGAGCTGATGAATGCGCCGGCCACGGTACGGTCGGTCGCGCCCGCACCGGCCGCATCGGCCACGGTCGACGATTCGATCAACGAAACGCCGATCGCCGCCGCGGTGGTCGCGCCGGCGCAGAGCGCGGACGACGAATGGCTGGCGCCCAAGCAGAACGAAAACGCAATGGAGTTCGCCGATCTCGCGCACAGCATCGGCGCGCGCGTGTCGATCGTCACGACCAATGAGCGCGAGCACCATGGCGTGGTGACCTCGGCCGACGCGAAGCAGGTGACGATCGAAGTCCGGCGCAAGGGCGGCAATGCGAGCTATGTGCTCAAGAAAGAGCAAATCCTGAAGATCGAATCCCGCTGAAGGACCCTGCATGTTCACGGCGCTTTACCTTCTCGTGGCGTTGCCGCTCGTCGCCGGCCTGCTGTACCTGCTCGCGCTGGTGCGCGTGTGGCGTTCGAACCAGACGCTGGCGATCCTCATGCTGCTGCTCTGGCCGGTCGGCCTGTACGTGCTGGTGAAATACTGGAACGAGAAGGAGGAGGGCGTGCGCACCCCGCTGCTGGCGTCGTTCGCGGCGGTGGGCGTTTGGCTCGGGTTTCTCGCCTGGGGGCTCGGCTACCAGCCGCCAGCGACGGCGCAGATGGCCGATGGCGACAGTGACGCACAAGAACAGGCGCCCGCAGACGATGACGGCATCGGCGCGAGGCTGCGACGCTCGGTCGCCCTCGCGAACCTGCCGAGCAGCACCGGCCGGGTGGATTTCCCCACCGCGCATGCGTCGATCGATGTGCCCGCGCATTTCCGCTTCATCGACCGCGCGGCACTCGCCACCGCGTTCGCCGGCACCGAGGACGAGCCGGACACGCAAAGCATCGGCTGGCTGGTGCACGAACGCGTCGACCTCACTACAAGGGACGCCTGGCACGTGGATGTCGATCACATCGCCGACGGCTTCATCAGCGACGACACGTTCACCTCGCAATCGCGCGAGACCCTGCTCGCTGCGGCGAAGCAGGCGACGCGCACCCTGTCCGACCGGCAGGAAGCCGGCGAACCACCCTACAGCCTGGTCGGCTACCCGGAACTTCCGCGTCTCGATCCCGCCGGCCACAGCGTCGCGTGGGTCGCCGAGATCGCCTACGACGGCAAGCCGCAGCACGTGCTCGACTGCACGGCGATCAAGCTTGGCCGCAGCGGCGCGTTGGTGTATTCGATCAGCGAGATCGACCCGTCGCGCCGCGAGCTGTGCCTTCGCAGCGTGCGCCTGCTCGCCGGCCGCAGCGCGTTCGAGAAGGGCCAGACCTACGCCGACCGCTCGCGCCTGCTCGACAAGAAGGCCGGCTACGACCTGGTCGGACTGGTGACCGGAACGTGGGCGGCGACGCAGCCGCAATAGGTGGTGGGCGCAGCGGCGCCTCCAGGATTCAGCTCGCTGAGCTTCCAGTGGCCGCCCGCGTGCCGCAGCTCCCTTCCCGGCAGGTGAAACAGGATGATCAAGAAGACGCTCGCACCCGTACTGCTGATGGCCGCATCTCTTGCCGGCGCCGCCCAACCATCGGAGGAGGAAGCGAAGGCACTGATGCGCGACGTCAGGAGGGTCGATGCCGAGCTGAAGCGCGATGTCGGTCTGAGCATCCATGAAACATCACTTCTCCTGCACGGGAGTTCGACCACCTACCAACCCAAATGGGTATTGGAACGCAGCGGTGATTTGAAGTTGCTCCAGCGCATGGAGACGAAGGGCTTCATTCGCTTGCATGTCCAAAAAGGATTGCCTGATGGCAGGCAGTCGGAAGAGGAGTTCGTCTCCTATGAGGCGACCGACCGCGGGCTGTTGATCATGGCGGTGCTGTAGCGCGAACCCTGGGCGAATTGCGGGGCAATTTTGTTTACACTCGGCCCACCATACGTATCCGGAGCCACCTGATGCGCCTGATGCGCATGCTGTGGCGATGCCTGCTTTGCATGCTGCTGTCCACGGTCGCGCTGGCGCACGAGGTCGAAGTCGCCCGCCTGACCGTCGCGCCGGTGCAGGATGACGTGCAATCGGTGCGCGCGGTCCCTGCGGGGGACTGGTCCGCGGTCGACGCAATCCGGTACGAGCAGACAGCGAGTTGGTGGCGCTTGCAGCTTGCGCCCGGCACCCGGATCTCAAGCGATTGGGTGCTGGCGGTCAAGGAAGTCTACGACGCCGAGTTGGTGGCCTATCTGCCTCCGGACTACCGTCCATTGCCGATATCCGGGTTTGATTCGAATCGACTACAGATCGGCTCGCGCCACCGACTCGCGCTGACCCTGCCCGCGCAATACGCTTTGCAGCCGGTCTATCTGCATCTGGTGGACGGTCGCCATCAACCCATGCGGGTCAGCGCGGCGCCGCTGCTCGACTACGTGGCCGAAGACCTTGCGCGGGTGCGCTACACCAGCATGATCCTCGCCGCCCTGTTCCTGCTTGGCCTGGTGGCGGCGATCTATTCGGTGGCGTTGCGACGCTGGCACCTGCTGCTGTTCGCGTTCTGGGTGTTGACCGCGGCGATCTACGTGATGGTGATGAGTGGCGAGATCGTCGCGTTCGTGCATGATGCGGGCCTTTTGCGGCATTCGATGCGCTTGCTGTCGGTCTCGATCAACATCGGCCTGGTCGCGGTCTATTTCTTCATCATCCAGTTCCTCTCCATCCCCGACCACTATCCGCGCGTGGCGCGGCTGATGTACGCGATCCTGATCGGCAGCGTGGCTTTGCTCGGCCTGCTGATCGTCGATCCGGGTTCTTCGTTCGGCAATCAGGCGAACAACATCGCCGTCATTGCGCTGGCGCTCCTCTCGCTCGGGGTTGCGGCGGCGCGCGCACGCGCGGGTTCCATGCAGGGCTGGTTCTTCCTCGCCGGCTGGGGAGTGCTGTCGATGGCCGGCACGTTGCGCGCGGGATACTTCCTGCAATTGCGCGGCACGCCCGACTGGCTCGAAGTGCTGCACCCGGCCGCGCAGGTGTTCGGTGCGCTGGTGCTGGTGCTCGCCACCGCGCGCGCGGCGCGCTACGCCGAGCGCGAAATGCAGGTGGCGCGCAGCGTCGCGCGCACCGATCCGCTGACCCGCTTGCCGAATCGGAGCCGCCTCGATCGCGACCTCGGCGAGCTCATGCTGCAGGCGGACCAGGGCGGGCAACCGCTGTGCGTGTTGTTCCTCGACCTCGATCACTTCAAGGCGATCAACGACCGCCATGGCCACGCCGTCGGCGACCGCTGTCTGGTGATGGTCGGCAACCTGTTGCGTCGGCACGTGCGCGCGAGCGACCTGATCGTGCGCTATGGCGGCGAGGAGTTTGTGATCGCCCTCGACGGTGCCGGTCGGGAGCGCGGCATCGCGGCCGCGGAAACCCTGCGCGCGGCGGTAGAGGAGACCGGAAAGGAAATCGACGGGCGCAGGATCGGCCTTACGGTTTCAATCGGGCTTGGCGACTACCGATCCGGCGATCGCGTCGAAACCCTGCTTGCCCGCGCCGATGCAGCCTTGTATTGCGCCAAACGCGAAGGACGCAACCGCGTCGCGGTCGATCTGCTGTAGCGCATTCCCGCACTCGTATCGCGGAGCTCGCTCCGTTGCCTGGGTCGATCCGGGTCACCGGCCGCGGAGGAAGCGCCGGTAGCCGCCGGCGACCAGTGCGGCGATGTCGATGAGCAAGCCGGGTACCCACAGCCCGCGCGGGTACGCGAGGTAGGATCCGGTCCATTCGGGCTGGAATTTCTCCTTGTAGCGACGCAGGCCCTGGTAGTTGTAGAAGCGCCCGCCGTACTGGAACGCGAGTGCGGCGAGGCGCTCGTTGATGCGCGCGTAGGGGTTGTCGCCGACGGCGGACAGGGGCGCCATGCCGAGGCTGAAGCTCGCGTGGCCGCTGTCCTTCGCCCACTGCATCACGCGTGCGAACAGGAAGTCCATGGTGCCGCGCGGGGCATCGTCGACGTGGCGCATGAGGTCCACGCTGGCAGTACCGTTCGGTCCGTATGGCGGCAGCACGTTCGCGAATGCGATCAGTTTGCCCGAGCGGCGCACCAGCGCGAGCGGGCTCCACGCGAAATAGTCCGGATCGAAATGGCCGAGCGAAAAGCTCTTCTCGTGCGCGCCCTTGTCGGCGAGCCACTGGTCGGAGACGTGCTCGAGTTCGCTCATCAGCACGGTGTCGAACGGCGGTTCCACCATCTCGAACGTGAGCTGTTCCTTGACCGAACGGTTGACCGCCTGGCGCAGGTCCTCCCAGCGCTTGCCGGCGAGCGTGAATTCGTCCAGCCGGATGGTCGCGAGTTCACCGAGCTTGAACAGGTCGAAGCCGAGGTCGTGGTACAGCGACAGGTCGGGCTCGAGGACTTCGTAGAACAGCGGCACGCGGTCCTGCGCGTCGGCGAACTGGCGGAAGTCGAGGATCGCGCGCTTGATCGCGGCCTCCGGTCCGCACGGTGAGCCGAGTGCGACAAGCCGGTCGCGCACCACGCCGTAGGCGACCACCGCATGATGGTCGCCGGACCAGAACAGGTGCTTGTCGCGCATGAACGAGAGGTGCGCGAACTCGCCGCCGCCGTGCGCGTGGTAGATGTCGCGCGCGCGTTCGAGTTCCTCGCGCGCGGGCAACTTGAGCGCCGGCCTGCGCACCGCAAAGAACTGCCAGACGAAATACGCGAACACGCCGACCAGCGCGGCGAACAGACCGCGCACGAAGCGCGAGGAATGTTCGCCGAAGCCGAAGTACCACAGGTCGAAGCTGTCGTCGCCGAGCATGGTGCCGACGCCGACCGCGAAGAATGCGAGCACGACCACGATCAGGCCGGCGAGCCAGGTGAAGGTGGTGAGCGAGGTCAGGCTCATCGCGCGCTGGGTGAACTCGCGCTTGCGCAGGCGCAGCAGCGCGGCGATCGTGAGCAGGAACAGTGCCTCGCCGAAGTGCAGGCCCTTGGTCACCGCCAGCAGGGCGGCGAAGATCAACAGCGGCTGGGTCAGGTTGTAGGCCACGCGCAGGCGGCCGTCGATGCCACGACCGAGGCCGAGCAGCAGCACGCCGGCGAGCACCGACAGCCAGTACGAACTCTCGACCGCCGCCAGCGGCAGGAACTGCCGCACCACCACCGTGTGTTCGTGCACGGCGGGGATCGCCGCAGATGCAAGCAGCAGCAGGCCGGCGCCGAAGGTGAGGATCGCGAGTGCGCGCATGCCGAGGCCTGCGAGCAGGTTGGCCGGCAGGCCGAGTACGCCGAACAGCGGATGGGTCTGCAGGCGCTGTGCCGCGCGCGTGACACCGGGCAGTTGCCCGACCAGCATGCCGGAGCCGACATAGAGGCCGCCGAGCAGCGGCAGCAGGTAGTAGGCGATGCGGAACAGGAACAGGCCGGACAGCACCTGTGCATTGTCGTAGCCGCCGCTGGAAAGCGCGAGCAGCATGAGTCCGTCGAACACGCCGAAGCCGCCGGGAATCAGGCTGAGCAGGCCGAGGGTTTGTGCCGCGGCGAAACTGCCGAGCAACGGACCCGGTTTCACGTGCGCGCCGGAAAGGTACAGGCAGCCGTACAGCACCGCCGCGCTCAGCACCCAGTCGATGAACGACAGCGCGGTGAGTGCGAGCTTGAGACGCAGCGGCGGCAGTTCGCTTCCGTGCGGCAACCAGCGCATCACGCGCCGGCGCGAGGTCAGCACGAAGAACGCGGGCAGGTAGCAGGCAGCCGCGAACAACACCGCCAACGCGATCCAGTGCATCGTCTCGGTTGGCGTGATCGGACGTGATCCGAGCGCAAGCGTGATCAGGATCAACACCGACAGACCGAGCGGCAGCGACAGCACCTGCAGGCCGATCAGCGCCGCGCCGCGCGCGAGTTCGACCTTGCGCGCGGCAAAGCCGAGCAGGCGCACGCCCGATCCGATCGCACCGGACAGGTTGAGGATGTTCGCCAGCGCATTCGCGACGAACGCGAGCCGCAGCATGTCGCGGGTCGGCACCGGCAAGCCGAGCCAGCGCGCGATCACGACATCGATGAGTCCGGTGAACGCGACCGCGGCGAGCGCGAGCACGCCGACGCCGAGCGCGGGAAGAGTAGGCACGCCGAGCAGGGTGCGCTGGATCTCCGGCAGGTCGAACTCGTCGACACCGAGCCACACCAGCCAGCCGACCAGCAGCAGGAATGCGACCGGCACGAGCCAGCGCAAGTGGGCGCGACGGCTGCGGGCGGCCGGTGCGTTCGATGCAGCGGATTCGGTGGCGGCGCTCATCGGCTTGGCATCATCCCTGATTACGCGGGGATGCGATTCTAGTGCGCGGTCCCGCAACCGGCACAGCCACCGTCAAGCAGGTCGTGCAGGCTTTGCTGGTACTGCGGCATCCAGTTCTTCGGCACGCCGAAGCCGTGGCCGACCTTGGGCAGCAGGATCGCCTTCGAGTCATGCTGGCCGGCAGCGAACTCGCCGGCGAACTTGGGGTCGCAGACCTGGTCACTCTCGCCCTGCAGGATGCGCCAGCGCGCCTGCACGGTATCGATCTTGTCGAACACCCAGGTTGGCGGCTGCTTCTGCCAATGTGCGGTCAGGCCGCCTTCGCCGCGGCAGAACGGCTTGTGGATCAGCAGGTCCGGGCAGAAGCCGAGGCTGATGCCGCCATCGAAGCGCTTGCCGGCATCCGCGGCGAGTGCGGTGTAGACGACCGTTGCGCCGGACGAATATCCGACGAGTACCGGGCGCGTGTCCGGTGGCAGCTTCAGTTCGCGCATGAGGCTGGCGCCAAGCCGCGCCAGCGCGCCGTCGGCGTCGCTGCACTGGCCGTCGCCGCCATCGAGTGCCTTGAGGTACTCCGGCGTGCTGAAACCCGCGACCCAGTAGCCGAGCGCGGACGCCTGGTGCGCCATGTCGGTCACGCCAAGGTTCCAGCCGCCGTCGCCCGACGCGAACAGCACCAGCCCGCGACTGTCGACCTTCGGCCGGTAGACTGCGATTTCGCCGAAGCCGCCGACATGGATCCAGCGGTCGACCTGCGGGTCGCGCACTGGCGCCTTGGTCCCGTGTGGTTTGGGTGCGCTCGCGACTGCGTGTGCGCTGACAACAGCGGCAAGGGTGAGGGCGGCCAGCGGCCAGATGCGGCGGATCACACGGACATCCCGTGAAAGGATGGCGCACGCTAGCGGATGCGCGCAGTGCTGTCACGCTTTGCTGCGCTCGCCCATGGCCAGCGTTCATCTTTCGCCCCGCCCTTGTAGCGAAGCTCGCTCCGCTGCTCTTCTGCCGTGTGGTCCTTGTGACGGATTGCCGCTGCGGCGCATCATGCCTGACGCAGGAGAGCGACGATGAATCCGGACGCGAACGGTGGAGACGAAACCGCTGAGTTGTTGCGACGTTGTTCGAGTGGCGATGCGCAGGCCTACGACACGCTGTTCGCCGCGATCTATGCGGACCTGCACCTGCGTGCGCGCCATCTCGCGCGAGGCGCTGGTGCGACGCTGTCCACCACGGCGCTGGTGCACGAGACCTACCTGAAACTCGCCGGCCGTGGCCTGGCCCTGAACGACAGGGCGCACTTCTTCGCACTTGCCGCGGGTGCAATGCGTCAGGTGCTGCTCAACGGAGCGCGCGACGCGCTCGCGCAGAAGCGCGGCGGCGGCATGAAGGAGACGACGTTCGATGGCGCGCTGGCGGTGCCGTCGGAAGCCGACGATCGGGTCGACATGATCGCCCTCGATCACGCGCTGCAGCAACTGGCGGCGACCGATGCCAGGCTCGCCCGCGTGGTGGAACTGCATTTCTTCGCCGGACTCGGGTTCGCCGAAGTCGGCGAGTTGCTCGGCCTCGCCGAACGCACGATTGCGCGCGACTGGCGCGCCGCGCGCGCGTTGCTCCAGATGCAACTCGAAGCAGGCGAGCGCGGATGACTGGGCAAAGGGTCGGGCCGCTTTCCGAAGGGGTCGCCGACCGTCTGCGCGAAGCGCTGGACCTGGCCGTCGACGATCGCGCGGCATGGCTCGATCGCATCCGCGTCGAAGATGCCGCTCTGCATTCGACGCTGCAGCGCCTGCTGCAACTGGATGCCCGCGACGATCTTGTCGTCGACCGTTCGCTCGATTCGCTCGCCGCCAACGCGTTGCAGGTGTGCGAGACGACGCGGACCAGCGAACGCATCGGTCCGTACCGGTTGCGGCGCAAGCTCGGCGAAGGCGGCATGGGCAGCGTGTGGCTGGCCGATCGCGTCGAGGGGGGATTCAGTCAGCAGGTCGCGTTGAAGCTGATCCGCCTCGGCATGGACAGTGCCATCGTGCTCGCGCAGTTCCAGCGCGAGCGCGAACTGCTCGCGCAACTGAATCATCCGGACATCGCACGCCTGCTCGACGGCGGACTGGACGTGCACGGCCGTCCCTGGTTCGCCATGGAATACGTCGAAGGCAGCGACCTGCACGAGTGGATCGCGCACACCGATGCCGACACGCATGCGCGGCTCGACCTGTTCCTGCGTCTGTGCCGCGCAGTTGCCTACGCCCACCAGCGCCTGATCGTGCACCGCGACCTGAAGCCGTCGAACGTGCGGGTGCGCGCGGACGGCACGCCGTGCCTGCTCGACTTCGGGATCGCCCGGCTGGTCGAAGTCGAGAGCGCCGAAGACGCGACCACCGGGCATCGCTTCCTGACCCGCGCCTACGCCGCGCCCGAGCAGCTGAGCGGCGGCGTGCTGACCACGGCGACCGATGTGTTCGCGCTCGGCGCACTGCTGTTCGAGCTGCTTACCGGGCTGCGCTACTCGAGCCAGCGTCGCGAAGATGGCGCCGTGACCCGGCCGAGCGCGGCCGTACGCACCGCCGCGGGAACGACATCGCGCCACGCCGGTACGTTGCCGTTGCGCGGCGATCTCGACGCCATCGTCCTGCGTGCCCTCGCCGCGGAACCGCAGCGCCGATACGCCGGCGCCGAAGCGCTCGCCGATGACGTCGAGCGCTTCCTCGACGGGCGTCCGGTAGTGGCGCGTCCGGACAGCGCGCTGTACCGGATCGGCAAGTTCGCTCGCCGCAATCGCCTTGCCACGGCCGCCGCCGGTGTTGCCGTGCTCGCGATGATCGTCGGCACCGCCGCCAGCCTGTGGCAGGCACAGCGTGCCGAGCGCATGGCCGATCGCGCCGAACGCAGCAAGGCGTTCCTTGCCGGGTTGCTCGAGGACGCCAATCCGTTCGACGACCATCCCGGGCGCAAGGCACCGCCCGATCGGCTGCTCGACAACGCCATTGCGCGCATCGAGCGCGACTTCGCCGATGCACCCGAGGTGCAGATCGAGATGCGCCAGCTGATCCAGATGACCCTGGTGCGCATTGGCGATCCGCAGCGCGCGCGCCTGCTCGCCCAGCGCAATGCCGATGCAGCGCGCCTGCGCTACGGCGATGATTCGCCCGAGTTCGGCGTCGCCCTGGCCAACCTCGGACTGGACCAGGAGCAGAGCGGGGACGCGAAAAGCGCGATGGCGACGTCGACCCAGGCCGAGCGCCTGCTGCGCGATGCCGGTCCCGCCTACGCGCGCGAACACATCTCCTCGATGACCAGCCTGGCAAAGCTGGCCAATGCGCGCGGCGACGCAGCAGAAGCCTTGTCGCTGCACGAAGCGGTGTTGCGCGAGCGACAGGAACTCGATGGTCTGGAGAGCCGCGACGTCGCGATGGACCTGATGAACCTTTCGGCCGACGCGTTCTACGCCGAACGGTACGACGAGGCCGAGGCGCTGGCACTGCGCTCGCACGCGATGGCGGTCAAGCTCCTCGGCGCGGAGCATGCGCGACTCATCTATGTCGACAACATGCTGGGCCTGGCACAGGCGCATGCCGGTCATGTGAGCGAAGCACTCGCGACGTTGAACGCGACCGAACGCCGGGCGCGCGCCACCCTGAAGCCGGATGCGCCGATGCTCGGCAGCGTGCTCGGCTCGCTCGGCACTGCGCGCTATCTCGCGCATGACTACGATGGCGCCCTCGTCGCGCTGGGAGAGTCGCGGCGCATCCTCTCCGACAGCAAGCAGACGATGCGGGGACGCGTGACCCTGCGCCTTGGATTGGTGCAGCTGGCGCTGCGCAGATCCGAAGCGCTGGCGACGCTGGAGGCGAGCCGTAGCGAACTGGCCGAGTCGGGCGGAGGCGCAGGGTACGCGGCGTGCGCGCGCGCCGCGTACGGTGTCGCGCTGGCGCGTACGGGCGATGCCGCGGGCGGCGAGAAGGAAGCACGTGGGGCGAGGCAAGACGTGCGCGCCGGAAAGGATGCAGGCAGCACGCGGTCCGGCGAAATCGACCTCATGCTGGCCGACCTGCTGCAACGGCCCGAGCAGGCGCAGGAAGCGCTCGGCCTTCGGCGTGAAGCGCTCGCCGTGTACCAGCGCGTGCTCGGCCCTGCGCACCCGCGCACCCGCGCGCTGGCTGTCCTGCTCGGAAGCCGGATCGACGCCTGAGTCGGCGGGTTGGCGGTCGGTCCGCCATCGACCATGTCATGAATTGCCGCGAAAGCGGGATTGCTTGAGTCACACCGACTGGAGCGAGTCTCATCGCCCGCTGCAGCACAAGCGATGGCCTCGCGGGAGAACCCCATGCGCGACTATCAGTGCCCGATCCCTTGTCGGCGTGCGCACACCTCCAACCTCTTCCAGGATGACTTCCAATGAAATCCCCAGGCCACCCGCCGCGGCGTACCGACGTCGTGGCGACGAGTCGTCGCCGCGCCATTGCAGTGCTGCTGCTCGCATCCCTGTTCGCGCCGGTTTCCGCGGCCACATTCTGCGTGCACGATGGCGTCGAACTTGAAGCCGCACTCGCGAGCGCGTCGACCAATGGCCAGGACGACAACATCAAGCTGGCGCCCGGGGCGTACACGCCGAGCGGCGCCAGCTTTGCATACCACTCCAGCGACCTGCACGGACTGACGATCAGCGGGGGTTACGCCGCTCCGCCGGGGTCGCCGCCCTGCGGGATCTTCCTCGGCGGTGCGCAATGGAGCGTGCTGGACGGAGCCGGCAGCAAGCGCCTGCTCGACACGTTCGTGCAGGGCGCGTCCGCTGCGCCGGTTTTCGTTCATGACCTGAGTCTTGCGCATGGCGCGGCCGACAGCTCCGCAGTTCTCAACATGAGCGGATCGAGCGACTGGACCGGCGATCTCATACTGGAGAACGTCTCCGTGCACGCGAACACGAGCTGGCTCGCGATCGCGCAGCTCAGCGCGAACGGGCGCATCTTCGTTCGCAGCAGCGAATTCTTCGACAACACGTCGACCGGCGGCTCCGGCGTCATCGTCGCCCTGGCCACGAATCGACCCGGCAGCGGCGTCGCGATCGCCTTCAACAACAACAGTATCGCCGGCAACAGCGTGCCGGCGACTTCAACCCGGGCGGGTCTTGCCGTCGGGGGCAATGGTCCGGGCGACGTGCACATCGCCAACAGCATCTTGTGGGGCAATGGTGGTACCGACCTCAGCCTGACCCCATCCGGCGCCGTAATCCTCGATCACGACGACATCGGCACGCGCGCAGTGGGCGGCGGCGTAGTCGTCACGGACACGAGTCCGTACCTGGTCGATCCGCATTTCGTCGCGCTTCACGACCTGCGCCTGCGCGCCGACTCGCCGCTGCGCGATGCCGGCCACACCGCGCCGATCGGCGGCAGCGGCGGCACCGACGTCGACGGCGCAGCGCGCGTCGTGTTCGGAATCGTCGACATCGGCGCCCACGAAGTGCAGGACCGGATCTTCGACGAAGGCTTCGATTCAGAACTTGGACCGTGACGGCGAGCACTCGAGCGCCTTCCGCTGGCGGGCGATCGAAAGCGAGCCCAGCGCCCTGTCATAGGACCAGGCCACCAGCTCCTTCAGGTAATCCGCAGGCACCGAATGCACATCGACGATCGTGACCCAGTGGAAACGCGCCATGTAGCGCGCCGGCTTGATGCCTGGAATGCCGGTCAGCTCGAGGAAGCGGTCGGGCGTGGTGCGCAGACTGAATCGCCATTTCTCCGGCTCGGACAGCTTGAAGTACGCGAACTGCCTGCCGCCGACTTCGTAGAGCAGGATGTTGTATGGCGGATCGAGCGCGCGCGAGGTCGCGCCGGGGAAGCGCGCGCAATACGCTCTGAGCGCGCGCGTATCCACTCCCGCGCTCGTATCAGCCGAGCGCCGCGAACGCATCGCGCGTGAGGTTTTCCGGCTCGCCCTCCGTGCAAACGACATCGTCCTCGATGCGGATGCCGCCGTACTTGCGGAACGCCTCGACGCGCGTCCAGTCGACGTCCTTCGCCGCGGGCTTGTTCTTCAGTTCCGCGAGAAGCATGTCGATGAAGTACAGGCCCGGCTCGATCGTCACGACCATGCCCGGCTCGAGTGCGCGCGTCATGCGCAGGTACGGATGGCCGGGCGGGCGCGGCAGCGTGCCGCCGCGGTCGCTCGCCATGAAGCCGGCGACGTCGTGCACCTGCAGGCCGATCGGGTGGCCGAGTCCATGCGGGAAGAACGTCGAGGTGACGCCGCCGTCGAGGGCGGCCTCCGGGCTCATGCGGACGAACCCGTGGTCTTTCAGGATGCCGCCAAGCACGATGTGCGCGTGCACGTGCAGGTCGGGATAGCTCTGGCCCGCGCGCACCTTCGCGACGAAGCCGCGCTGCGCCGCGTCGACCGCATCGATCAGTGCCTGGAATTCGGTCGCATCGGCGGCGGCGTAGGTGCGCGTGATGTCGCTGGCGTAGCCGTGGAAGCTCGCGCCCGCGTCGATCAGGAACGAGCGCGCATGCGCCGGTGGTGCATGCTGCAATTCCATGTAGTGGAGCACCGCGCAATGCTCGTTCAGCGCGATGATGTTGTTGTATGGCAGTTCATCGATCTGGCGCGCCGCGGTCATGTAGGCAAGATGGATGTCGAACTCCGACACGCCGGCGCGGAACGCACGCTCGGCGGCGCGGTGTGCGCGCGCGCCGATCTTGCTGGCGACGCGCATCATCGCCAGCTCGTAGGCGGTCTTGCACGACCGCTGCCAATGCAGGTAGTCGAGCACGCCCTGCGGATTGTTCGGCGCGAAGCCGTCGAGGCCGGTTTCGGAGACGATCGCGCAGCGCGCGGAATCGCCGGGCAAGTGCGCGCGCGCGTCCTTCGCTTCGCGGATGATGACGACGTCGAAATGCTCGACCCAGTAGCCGGCCGGTGCATCGGGCACGACGTGCCAGTAATCGTGCGGTTGCAGGTAGACGAGCCTGGGCCGCTTGCCCGGCGTGTACACGAGCCACGAGCCCGGCGCCTTCGTCACCGGCAGCCAGTGCTTGAAATGCGGGTTGACCGCGAATGGATACGGTCGGTCGTCGAGGAACTGCATGGCGGGCTGGCCCGCGCCAATCACGAGGTGCTCGAAACCTTCACGCGCGAGCGCCTCGTCGGCGCGCGCCTTCAGCGTCGCGATGTGCGCTGCGTACAGCGGGTGCAGGTCGGGATGCTGGGTGTCCATCGCGGGCTCCGGGCAGGGAACCCGCATTGTGCCGCGATCGGCGCGCGCCCGGTAGCGTGCTCAGCGAGGCCCTGCCGCGAACTCCTTGCGCAGCCACTGGTCGAGCAGGCGCTTCTCGAAGCGCAGCGAATCCGTCTCGTGCGCCCCGTCGCGCATCAGGAACGCGCTGTCGCGCAGCATGCGCTCGCCTTCGCGCACGATGCCACCGTTCGCATCGATCAGGCGGAAGCGGAGGTCGATGCGCGGCGGGTAGATGTCCCTGACGATGCGCACGTCGTCGAGGCGTGGCCCGTGCCAGGGTTCGTAGTTGCCGGCACGTTGCACATCGGTGAAGGTGACCTCGAGCCGGTCGCCCGGCGGCAGCACGCGTTCGGCGCGCTTGCGCAGATGCTGCGCGAGCGGGTCGAGCCACTCCGCCGGCCGCATGTCGCGGAAGCTGCGGTAGTGCTTGAGTTCGGTGAACTGCGCCGGATCGGTCCAGTCGACGCGCACGCGCGCGTCGTCCGCCGCGACTGCGGAGAGCGAGACGAACAGCAGCGCGAAGGCGACGAACGGCGTGCTACGACGGCGGGCGGCAATGTTCATGCACGGGTTCCAGGGATTTGATGTCCTGAGGACGTGGCTTGGACGCCTGCCGTCGCAGGAAAGTGCCGTCAGGTCGCCGTGCGATTCAGCCGCGGTTGCGTCAGCGCCACCAGCTGCGCTTGGTGCCGGCGAGGATCTTCAGCATCTGCGGTTGCAGGTACGGCAGGCGGCCGAGCGGACCGAAGCAGGCATCGCGCAGCGGCCCGAGCGTGCGCGAGCCGGACTGGAACAGCGGTGTCAACCAGCGGCTGACGAACTGGTAGATGGCCACGTGGCGCGCACGCTCGCGGGCGTACGCCGCGAGCGCGTCGTCGAGGCGCGCCTGCGCGCCGATCGCCGCCGCCAGCGCCTGCGCATCGAGCAAGGCCATGTTCGCGCCCTGGCCGAGTTGCGGGCTCATGCCGTGCGCGGCGTCGCCGATGAACACGACACGACCGCGCCATGCCTTGCGCAGAACGACGTCGCGATAGCGCGCGCGATTGAGTTGTGCCGGACCGGTCAGCGCGCGCGTGCGCTCGGCGAGCTCCGGCCAGATCGCGGCGACGTCGGCCTGCATGCGCTCGAACGCGGCATCATCGAACGTGTCGACGGCGCTGCCGGGCAGGCTGTAGTAGAACGTCAGCCAGCGGCGCGTGCCGGTGTCCGGTCGCAGACCGACCGGCAGCACGCCGAACATCGTGCGCGTGCCGTCGTAGCGCTGGCGCAGTTCGTCCATGGTCGGCCAGTCGTCGGCCGGCAGCAGGCACCACATCGCGCCCCACGGATAGAGCGGATCGCGTCGCGCCAGTCCGCTCGCGCCGCGCAGTGCCGAATGCGCGCCGTCGGCGACGACAACCAGATCGAAGCCGTCGTGCGAGCGACCATCGGCCGCGACCACGGTGCCGTCGTGTACTTCGACGATGCGTGCGCCGGTGCACACCTCGGCGACGCCGGCGCAGCAGCCGTGCAGAAGATCGAACAGCGCGCCGCGCGTCATGCCGAGGCCGAACGCGTCCGGCGCGAGCCGCGCGTAGCGCATGTCCATGACCAGCCGCCCGCGCGGATTGATGCCATGCAGGCGCGTGATGCGCGCGCCGCGTTCGAGCGCGGCATCGCGCAGGCCGAGCGCCGCGAGCACGCCGAGGCCGGTGGGTTGCAGCAGGAAGCCCGCGCCCACCGGACGCAGTTGCAGGCTCTGCTCGAACACGCTGACCGCATGGCCTGCACGCGCGAGGAAGATCGCCGCGGCCTGGCCCGCCGTGCCATAACCGACGATCGCGATGCGCATGGGCGTGGACTGTAGCAGCGCGTAGTGCCCGGTTCGAAGGGTTTGGCTGCTGCATGGCGCGTTTCGTACTCCGCTGCGCTCGACACGAACGGCCGGAAGCGCCGTACCAACGAACAAGAATCCGTTCGCCCTGAGCCCAGGCGCGTAGCGCCGGAGTCGAAGGGTCCGCAGCCGATTCGACTCCGCTCGCTGCCGCTCGCTGCGCTCAACGCGAACGGTGTGAAAACCGCCGCGGGTGGCCGCGGCGGGGCGAACGTGCTTCAATGCCGCCCTGAAGCGGGGGTGCCCGGCATGGCCGGGCTGAGAGAGTCCCTTTGAACCTGATCCGGCTGACACCGGCGTAGGGAGCTTGATGAGGCTTTGCGTGCATCCCCGCGCGAAGCGCGAAGACCGCGCATCCGCTGCGGGCTTCCCACAAGGCTCCTCGCCGCATCGATATCGAGGAGCCTGCAATGAATGCCCTGCCTTCCGACCTGCTGCGCGAGACCGCGGAGCTGTCCGAATCCGTGACGCGCCCGATCCCGGGCTCGCGCAAGATCCACGTCGAGGGCTCGCGAGCCGACCTGCGCGTGCCGATGCGCGAGATTGTATTGGCCGACACGCCGTCGATGTTCGGTGCGGAGAAGAACGCGCCGTTCACGGTCTACGACACCTCCGGTCCGTACACCGATCCGGCGTACGCGGTCGACCTCGCCGCCGGCTTGCCCGCGTTGCGCGCGCGCTGGATCGACGAGCGCGGCGACAGCGAACGCCTCGCCGATTTCACCTCGCCGTTCACGCGCCGTCACGCGCTCGCGCCGTCGCTGGCCGCGGTGCGCTTCCCGGAAATCCCGAAGCCGCGCGTCGCGAAGGCGGGCTCGAACGTGTCGCAGATGCACTACGCTCGCCGCGGCATCGTCACGCCCGAGATGGAGTACGTCGCGATCCGCGAGAACCAGCGCATGGAGGCGATCCGCGAGGCGCACCTGCTGCGCCAGCACGCGGGGCAGTCGTTCGGCGCATCGATCCAGAAGCTCATCACGCCGGAATTCGTGCGCGAGGAAATCGCGCGCGGCCGCGCGATCATCCCGAACAACATCAACCACCCGGAAAGCGAGCCGATGATCATCGGTCGCAACTTCCTCGTGAAGATCAATGCGAACATCGGCAATTCCGCGGTATCGAGTTCGATCGCCGAGGAAGTCGAGAAGATGGTGTGGGCGATCCGCTGGGGCGCCGACACCTTGATGGATCTCAGCACGGGCAAGCACATCCATGAAACGCGCGAGTGGATCCTGCGCAATTCACCCGTGCCGATCGGCACCGTGCCGATCTACCAGGCACTGGAGAAGGTCGGCGGCGTCGCCGAGGACCTCACCTGGGACCTGTTCCGCGACACGCTGATCGAGCAGGCGGAGCAGGGCGTCGACTACTTCACGATCCACGCCGGCGTGCGCCTGCCGTTCGTGCCGCTGACCGCGAAGCGCGTGACCGGCATCGTCAGCCGCGGCGGTTCGATCATGGCCAAGTGGTGCCTCGCGCATCATCGCGAATCGTTCCTCTACGAGCGCTTCGAGGAGATCTGCGAAATCATGAAGGCGTACGACGTCGCCTTCTCGCTCGGCGACGGCCTGCGCCCCGGGAGCATCGCCGACGCGAACGACGAAGCGCAGTTCGCCGAACTCGACACGCTCGGCGAGTTGACGCAAGTCGCATGGAAGCACGACGTGCAGGTGATGATCGAAGGCCCCGGCCACGTGCCGATGCACCTCGTCAAGGAAAACATGGAGCGCCAGCTCGAGAAGTGCGGCGAAGCGCCGTTCTACACACTCGGGCCGCTGACGACCGACATCGCGCCCGGCTACGACCACATCACGAGCGCGATTGGCGCCGCGATGATCGGCTGGTACGGCACCGCCATGCTCTGCTACGTGACGCCCAAGGAACACCTTGGCCTGCCCGACAAGCAGGACGTACGCGACGGCATCATCACCTACAAGATCGCCGCGCACGCAGCCGATCTCGCCAAGGGCCATCCCGGCTCGCAGGCGCGCGACAACGCACTCAGCAAGGCGCGCTTCGAGTTCCGCTGGGCCGACCAGTTCAACCTCGGTCTCGATCCGGAGAAGGCGAAGGAATTCCACGACGAAACGCTGCCGAAGGATGCGCACAAGACCGCGCACTTCTGCTCGATGTGCGGCCCGAAGTTCTGCTCGATGAAGATCACCCAGGACGTGCGCGACTACGCCAGGGAACACGGCGTCGGCGACGCCGAAGCGCTGGATGAAGGCATGGCGGAGAAGGCGAAGGAGTTCCGCGAGCAGGGCGGCGAGGTGTACCGGGCCGGTTGACCGCGACGAGCATCCGCGCGCGCCTCGTCGGTCCCGCGAACGACCGATGCGCCCCGGATCCGGCGCGATTGCGCGCCCTGCGACCCCGCGTCGCGGGCTCGGCCGGGCGCATGCGGCGTCCGGCCGGTATCATCGAGAATTCTCCCGCATGCCGGCCTGGTGCGAGGCACCTGCCACAGGATTCCCGATGAAGCTCCCGGTCCCGTTCATCCAGTTGCCGCTGTTGTTCGACGCGGGTGCGCTGCGGCGCGAGATCGCCGCGTTCGACGAGGGCATGTGGACCGCGCATCCGACCGGCATGCCGGGCAACTCGGCGCTGCCGCTGGTCACCGTCGACGGGGATCCCGCACGCGGTGATGCGCTCGATGGCCCGATGCGTCCGACGCCGGCGCTGCGGCAGAGCCCCTACCTGCGACAGGTGCTGGCGAGCCTCGACGCGGTGATCGGGCGTGTGCGCCTGATGCGCCTGGCCGGCAACGCGGAGGTGCGCTCGCACATCGACACCGACTACTACTGGCACGAGCGCGTGCGCGTGCACGTGCCGATCGTGACCCAGCCGAGCGTGCGCTTCTCGTGCGGCGACCAGCACGTGAACATGGCGGCCGGCGAGTGCTGGATCTTCGACACCTGGCGCCTGCATCACGTCGCCAACGAGAACGACGACGCGCGCATCCACCTGGTGGTCGACACGGTCGGCGGCGCCGGGTTCTGGAATACGGTCAACGCGGGGCGCGCTCACACGTCGCCGCGCGACGGCTTCCGCGCGCGCTACGTGCAGGCGCAGCCCGAGGCCGCGCCGACCATCATGTTCGAGCGCGTCAACAGCTGTTCGCCGATGAGCTACTGGGAACTGCGCGGCCTGATCACGTTCCTGTTCGGCGAGGCGCAGCCGCACCCGCGCGTGCAGGCGGTGTCGCAACTGGCCAACGGGTTCGTGGCGTTCTGGCAGACGCTCTGGTTCCGCCACGGCGAGGACCCGGCCGCGCAGCCGGAATACCTGCATGCGCTGGACCTGTTCCTCGCAAACGCGCTGCCGCTCGCGCGCGGCGTGCCGCTGCGCAACGGTGGCGACATGGGCGATGCGCTCGCCGGCCTGCTCAAGCGCGCGGTGCGTCGCAGCGGCCCGGGTGGGAGCGAGGAGGAATCGCGCAGCACGCCGATGCACAGCGCGCATGCATCCGCGCATGCGGCCGCGAGTGCGCCAAGAGCGCGGCACATCGAGCGGCCGGTGTTCATCGTGTCCTCGCCGCGCTCGGGGTCGTCGCTGCTGTTCGAGACGCTCGCGAAGAGTCCGGATGCGTGCACGATCGGCGGCGAGAGCCATCTGCTGATCGATGCCATTCCGGCGCTCGACGCGGCCAGGCGTTCGTTCGAATCAAATCGGCTGGTCGACGCGGATGCGAGCGCGGAGGTCATCGCGACGCTGCGCGAGCGGTTCGCCGCCGAAGTGTTCGATCGCGACCTGCGCATGCCGGCGGCGGGAGCGATCCGGCTGCTCGAGAAGACGCCGAAGAACTCGCTGCGCATTCCGTTCCTGCGCCGGGTGTTTCCCGACGCGTTGTTCGTCTATCTGCATCGCGACCCGCGCGAAACGCTTGCGAGCATGCTCGAGGCGTGGGAATCGGGTCGTTTTCGCACCTATCCGAACCTGCCCGGCTGGAGCGGCCTGCCGTGGTCATTATTGTTGACGCCGGGCTGGCGCGAACTGGACGGAAAGCCCCTGCCCGAAGTCGTCGCCGCGCAATGGGAGACGACCACGCGCATCCTGCTCGATGACCTCGCGACGGTGCCGCCGGCGCAGCGTGTCGTCGCGCGCTACGACTCCCTGGTCGCTGATCCGGCCAAGGAAATCGCGCGCCTGTGCGCCGCAGTCGGCTTCGGTTGGGACCGGGCGCTGGAAGGCGGGCTGCCGTTGGCAAACCACACCGTGTCCGCTCCTCGCGCGGACAAGTGGCGCACGCGCGAATCGGAGATCGCACCGCTATTGCCCGCGCTTGCAGCGACGATGGAGCGGGCCGCTGCCTTCGCGTCGCGTTGAGCGCCCGGCCACGGCGCAGCCGCAGCCTGCGTTCATCATCGCCATGCGACAAAGGCTACAATCGTTGCCCGTCTCGTTGTCGTGTGCGGGGCGAACGTTCCGAGCATTCAATCGACCCACCGAGGAGGCAGGCATGGCCGCGAAACCGTTCCTTTCCGACATCAAGGCGATCCGGCAGCGCGCCCGCGCGCACATGGAGCGCGGCGCGGTCACCGACAGCTACACGCTCGACCGCGACACGGTGTTGAAACTGCTCAACGAGGCACTGGCGACCGAGATCGTCTGCGTGCTGCGCTACAAGGCGCACTACTACCTCGCCTCCGGCATCAACGCGAAGAGCGTAGCAGCCGAGTTCCTCGAACATGCGGGCGAGGAGCAGGGCCACGCGGACCTGATCGCCGAGCGCATCACCCAACTCGATGGCACGCCGAACTTCTCCCCGGACGGCCTGTCCGGTCGCAGCCATTCCGAGTTCGTCGTGCCGGACGATCTCGCAGCGATGATCGAGGAGAACCTCGTCGCCGAACGCATCGCGATCGACAGCTATCGCGAGATCATCAACTATGTCGGCGATCGCGACACGACCACCAAGCGCATGCTCGAAGGCATCCTGGCGTCCGAAGAGGAACATGCCGAGGACATGAAGACATTGATGGAAGACTTCGGCAAGAAGGGCGAGCCGGCCAAGCCTGCCGGCCGCGGCAAGAAGAAGTAGGGCGGGCACGCGCGCCAGGCCCGCACTGGCCTAGAATGAGCGCTGCGGCGGGGAGACGGATCTCCGCTGCATCGTCTTTGTTTCCGATCGGAGGCCGTGGTGGACGGAACCCTGCTGGGTCGCGCGCGAGCGTGGATATTCGGTGGCATCGGCATCATCGCCGCCGCCGGCGTGATCGGACTGCTTGCGCTGATGTGGTGGTGGGACTATGAGCCGCCGCATTTCGACGTCGCGGCGACCACCCAGACGCGCATCGCCGCGAAGGGCGGCCGCCTCGTCACGGGCGCGGTGACGACGTCCGCCCTGATGAGCTCGGCCGAAACCCTGCTCGACAAGCGCGGCGGCTACCTCAGCAACGACCGCCTGCCTCCCGGCGTGTTGATGGACAACGTGCCGAACTGGGAATTCGGCGTGCTGACCGCGACGCGCGATCTCGCGCGCGCGCTGCGCAACGATTTCAGCCGCTCGCAGACGCAGTCGGTCGAGGACAAGGACCTGCAGGAAGCCGACCCGTTGTTCAGTTCGCCGAACGACCGCTGGCTGTTGCCGAGTTCGGAAAGCCAGTACCGCAAGGCGATCGACCACGTCGGTGCCTACCTGGCCCGCCTCGGCGACAACGACGACAGCAACGCGCAGTTCTACGCGCGGGCGGACAATCTCGCCGACTATCTGCAAGTGGTTTCCGCGCGACTCGGTTCGCTGTCGCAGCGCCTGTCGGCGGCGGCTGGCCAGGTGCGGCTCGACACCGATCTCGGCGGCGACCCGCATGCGCAGCAGTCGACGCCGGCGCCGAGCCCGCGCCTGGTGCAGACGCCGTGGGCGAAGATCGACGACAACTTCTACGAAGCGCGCGGCTACACCTGGGCGCTGCGCGAGCAGTTGGAGGCGATCCGCATCGACTTCGCGCCGATCCTCGCCAGCAAGAACGCGGCGGTGAGCCTGGAACAGGTGATCCGCGAGCTAGAGGAGTCGCAGAAGTCGCTCGGCAGCCCGATCGTGTTGAACGGCACGCCGTTCGGTTTCTTCGCCAACCATTCGCTGGTGATGGCGAACTACATCTCGCGCGCAAATGCGGCGGTGATCGATCTGCGCGAGCTGCTCAAGCGCGGATAGGACCGCGTTCGACGACCTGCCAGCGTGCCGACGCGACAGTGCATATCCCGGCGTGAGAACATCGGCGGCCTTGCTCCATCGCGTCCCGGGTTCCAATGACGTCCACGCTTCCGATCCGCGCCGCCGCACCCCCCTGGCGCGATCTCGTCGACCTGCCGATGCTCGCCGCGATCGCGCTGCTGCTGCCGGTGGTGTTCCTGCTGGCGCCGTTGCCGATCGACGAGACACGCTATCTCGCGGTCGCGTGGGAGATGCGCCAGACCGGCGAGTTCCTCGTGCCGCATCTCAACGGCGCGACCTATGCGCACAAGCCGCCGCTGCTGTTCTGGCTGATCAACGCGGGTTGGGCGCTGACCGGCGTGCACGCGTGGACCGCGCGCGCGATGACCTTGCTGTGTTCGTTCGCGAGCCTGGCCCTGCTGCATCGCCTCACCTGGCGCCTCACCGCTTCGGTCGCTGCGGCGCGCATTGCGGTGTGGGTGCTGCTCGGTGCGATCTACTTCGCGGCGTTCGCCAATGCGATCATGTTCGACGTGCTGCTGGCGACCTGCGTACTGCTCGCCGCGCACGGCGTGTGCGATCTCGTCGACGCACGCACCGCGCGTGGTGTCACGCTGACCGGCGTGGCACTCGGACTCGGCATCCTCGTAAAGGGGCCGGTCATGCTGCTCGACATCGCGGCGTTCGCGCTGCTCGCGCCCTGGTGGAGCGCGGACCGTTTGGCCGGCCGACGCGCGCGCTATTTCGGCGCCCTTGCGGCGTCATTGCTGCTCGGTGCGGTGATCGGTCTCGCCTGGGCGATTCCGGCCGCACTGCATGGTGGCGATGCGTATGCGCATGCGATCTTCCTGCGCCAGACATTCGATCGCATCGAGGGCGTCAAGGGCGCCAGCACGCACGGCCGTCCGTTCTGGTGGTACGGCATGATCTTCCCGTTCATGCTGTTGCCGTGGCCGCTGGTGCTGCGCGGACGCTGGAATGCACTGCGCGACCTCGCCGCTGCGCGCGACGTGCGTTTCGCGCTGGCCTGGCTGGCGCCGACCTTCATCGCGTTCTCGCTGATCGGCGGCAAGCAGCCGCACTATCTGTTGCCCGCGATTCCTGCATTCGCGCTGCTGGTCGCTGCCGCGATCGATCGCGGCGGCTGGCGCGTGCGCCATGGCCTGCTCGGCCTGTGCATGCTCGCGGTTGGCGCTGCGGTTGCGTATCTGCCGCACTATGCGCGCACCCATGGCGGTCCGATCGTGCTCGAAGACGTTTCGCCCGGCTGGGGCATTGCGACGGCCTTGCTCGGCGCGGCGATGCTCGTTTTCGCACGCCGCCTGCGCGGACCCGCGTGGGCGACCCTCGCAACGATTGCCTGCGTGCTGATGGTGAAGCTCGCGATCGTGCAGGGCACCGGCACGCGCTACGACATCGGTCTGGTTGCGCAGCGGATCCAGGTGGCGCAGGAACAGGGCAGGCCGATCGTGCACATGGGCTGGCACCACGGCGTGTACGAGTTCGCCGCGCGCCAGAGCGAACCGCTGCAGGTGCTCCACGACATCGGCGAACTCGAACGCTGGGCCGCGACCCATCCGGACGGCTTGGTGGTGAGCTTCTACGAGCGTTTCCGCTTCCGCGCGACGCCGGTGTTCACCACGCCGTTCCGCGGCGTCGAGGTATCGATCTGGAACGTGCGCGAGGCGCTCGCGTCCGGCGTCGACCCAAGCGTCGCACACAGCCGTGACGCCGAAGAGGATGCGTCCGACGATTGAGCGTGCGATCGAAGGCAGAAGCTGGACTCCGATCTACGCGGAACACCGTGTTCCCGCGTTCGGAAGGACATTCGCGTCCCGCCCACGCGTGATCAGAACGCCGGTTTTTCCTTGGCCGAGTCGTAGCGTGCGACGCCCGCGAGGATCTCGCGTTTCGCCTCGGCGGCATCCACCCAGCCGTCGATCTTGACCCACTTGCCCTTCTCGAGATCCTTGTAGTGCTCGAAGAAGTGGCCGATGCGTTCGAGCCAGTGGCCGGAGACCTGGCCGATGTCGGCGATGTGCGCGTAACCGGCGAACGTCTTCGGATGCGGCGCGACGACGAGCTTCTCGTCGGCGCCGGCCTCGTCGGTCATGCGCAGCATGCCGACCGGGCGACAGCGGATCACCGAGCCGGGTACCAGCGGCAGCGGCAGGATCACCAGTGCATCGAGCGGATCGCCGTCGCCGCCGAGCGTGTGCGGCACGTAGCCGTAGTTGCACGGGTAGCGCATCGGCGTCGACAGCACGCGGTCGACGAAGATCGCGCCGGAGGCCTTGTCGACCTCGTACTTGACCGGCTCCGCGTCCTTCGGAATCTCGATGATGACGTTGATCTCGTCCGGCACCTTGTTGCCGGCGGGAACGCGTTCCAGACCCATGATGATTCCTCTCGATGCCAGGCGCCCGCGGGCGCGTCGCGGACGCACGATCCGCAGGGGCGCGCAGGATACGGCAAAGGGTGCGGCGGCGCAGCATACGCGGCGCTGCGCGTCATCCCGCGGGCGTAACCGGCGGTGATAAGCTACGTCTGCAGGACTAGGTCTGCAGGCCGATCGAATCGGCTTCGGCGCGCCGGGTGGCTGCTCGAAACAGGGGAAAACTCATGTACCGTATTCGTGCTTGTTTTGCGGCGCTGGCACTGTCGTGCGCGCTGTATTCGTCGGTGCAGGCTGCCGAAGCGTCATCCGACCCCGGTGTGCGCATTCCGACCGCGGCCGGCGTTGCCCTGACGTCTGCCGAACTCATGCAGCGCCAGGCCGCCACCCCACCGCGCCGTGGCGAGCGGCCCGAGCACGAGCTCGAAGGACCCGATCGCAGCCAGCTGAAGTCGAACCCGAATGCCCTGCCAGTAGCGCGCTTCCCGGTCGGCCTGCCGAGCGCCAGCGATCATCCGCGCAACATCCATACGCCGTCGACATCGTTCAACGGCGCAACCCTGTCGGACACCGGCGCTTTCCCGCCCGATTCGATGGGAACCGTCGGGCCGACGCAGTACGTGGTCGCCGTCAACGGTCGCATCCGCTCGTTCACCAAGGCCGGCATTGCCGACGGCGTGCTGAACCTCGATCCGGACGTGTTCTTCGCCTCCGTGATGACGCCGGTCGTCGCGCCCGTCGTGCTCAATTTCACCAGCGATCCGCAGGTCCGCTACGACCGCTTCAGCGGGCGCTGGTTCCTCAGCATCATCGACGTGCCGTGCACCAACGCGGGCTGCACGACGACTGCCGCCAATCGCTGGCTGCTTGCCGTGAGCGACGCCGCCAGCGCCGGCACGATCAGCGGCAGCACGGTGTGGACCTTCTTCTTCGTCACGACCGATCCCGGCTCGAACTTCTGCGACTACCCGTCGCTCGGCATCGACGTCAACGCGCTGTACTTCGGCTGCAACATGTTCTCGAGTGCGGGCTCGTTCATCGGCACCAACGGTTACGTCGTCCGCAAGAGTTCCGTGCTTGGCGCCGGGCCTGCCGTCGTCACGTCGTTTCCGAACCTTGTAGTAGGCGCGGGCGCAGGACCTTACACGCCGCGTGGCGTCGACAACTTCGACCCGGCTGCGACCGAGGGCTATTTCGTCGGCGTGGACAACGCAACTTTCAGCACCCTCGTGTTCCGTCGCGTCAGCAATCCCGGCGGTACTCCGACGATTTCGGCCAACATCTCGGTAACGGTGCCGACCACCGTCTACCCCAATCCGGTCGAACATGCGGGCAACACGGGCGGCCTCAACGGCCGCCTCGATTCGCTCAACGACCGCCTGTTCGCGGCGATGATCCGCAACGGCCGCCTGTGGACCGCGCACAACCTGCGCGTGAGCACGACCGGCGTCGCAAGTACCTCCGCCACGGCGCGCAAGGCCGCACGCTGGTACGAGCTGCAGAACCTAACGACGACACCGACGCTGGTGCAGTCGGGCACGGTGTATGACAACGCAGCGACGCTCGCGACCGCATTGCAGTACTGGATCCCTTCGGTCGCCGTGACCGGCCAGGGCCATGCGGTGATCGGTTTCAGCCAGGCGGGAACTCCGCTGGGCGCGACGCCCGCCTATGCGGGTCGCCTCGCCGGCGACACGCTCGGCACGATGGCGGGCCCGCCGACCGTCGCCGCCGTGCAGTACGGCATAACCTCGGCGAACTACAACCCACCGTCCGATCCCGGCGGCGCGTCCGGTAGACGCTGGGGCGACTATTCGTTCACCGTCGTCGATCCGCTCGACGACATGACCGTGTGGACGATCCAGGAATACAACCAGGCGGCGAACAGCTACGCGGTGCGCGTCGGCAAGCTGCTGGCACCGCCGCCCGCGACGCCGACGTGCTCGGGCTCGCCGATCTCATTCAGCTCGGGAACCGGCAACGTCGTCATCAACGCGACATCGAGCGGCGGGTCGGGTTTCTACGATCCGGGCGCGAACCTGCCGGCGCCCGCGCTGCCATTCAGCCATCTGACGGCAAGCGTCACCAACGCAACGGTCAATGCCGTCACGTACAACTCGCCGACGCAGGCGACGCTGAATATCACCGCGGCGGTTGCCGGACTGCAGAACGTCACGATCACGAATCCGGATGGACAGTCGGTCACCGCGAACAATTGCATCAATGTCACGGTGCCCAACTTCACCTTGACCTACACGGCGGGCGCGAACGGCACGATCTCGGGCACGTCACCGCAAACGGTCAGCAGCGGTGGCAGCGGAACGCCGGTGACGGCTGTGCCGAATACGGGCTATCACTTCCTGCAGTGGAGCGACGGTTCGACCGCGAATCCGCGCACCGACACGAACGTGACGGGTAACATCAGCGTCACCGCGAGCTTCGCGATCAACACCTACACCCTGACCTACACGGCCGGCGCGAACGGCACGATCACGGGCACCTCGCCGCAGACGGTCAACCACGGTGCGAACGGCACGGCGGTGACTGCGACGCCGGATACCGGTTACCACTTCGTGCAGTGGAGCGACGGTTCGACCGCGAATCCGCGCACCGACACGAACGTGACGGGCAACATCAGCGTCACCGCGAGCTTCGCGATCAACACCTACACCCTGACCTATACGGCCGGCGCGAACGGCACGATCACGGGCACGTCATCGCAGACCGTGAACCACGGCGCGAATGGCACACCGGTGACCGCGACGCCGGACGCCGGCTACCTGTTCGTGCAGTGGAGCGACGGATCGACCGCGAACCCGCGCACCGATACCAACGTGACCGCGAACATCAGCGTCACTGCGACGTTCGCGATCAACACCTACACGCTGACCTACACGGCTGGCGCGAATGGCACGATCTCCGGAATTTCGCCGCAGACGGTCAGCAGCGGAGGCAGCGGCACGCCGGTAACGGCGGTGCCGAACACCGGCTACCACTTCGTGCAATGGAGCGACGGATCGACCGCGAACCCGCGCACCGACACGAACGTCACCGCGAACATCACGGTGTCGGCGAGCTTCGCGATCAATACCTACACGCTGACCTACACGGCGGGCGCGAACGGCACGATCACGGGCACCTCGCCACAGACGGTCAACCACGGAGCGAACGGCACGCCGGTCACCGCGACACCGAACGCGGGCTACCATTTCGTGCAGTGGAGCGACGGGTCGCTGGCGAATCCGCGCACCGACACGAATGTCACCGCGGACATCGCGGTGTCGGCGAGCTTCGCGATCAACACCTACACGTTGACCTACACGGCCGGCGCGAACGGCACGATCACGGGAACCTCGCCGCAGACGGTCAACCATGGCGCGAACGGCACGCCGGTTACGGCCACGCCGAATACGGGCTACCACTTCGTGCAGTGGAGCGACGGGTCGCTGGCGAATCCGCGCACCGACACGAACGTCACCGCGGACATCACGGTGTCGGCGAGCTTCGCGATCAACACCTACACCCTGACCTATACGGCCGGCGCGAACGGCACGATCACGGGAACCTCGCCGCAGACGGTCAACCATGGTGCGAACGGCACGGCGGTGACTGCGACGCCGGATACCGGTTACCACTTCGTGCAGTGGAGCGACGGTTCGACCGCGAATCCGCGCACCGACACGAACGTCACCGCGGACATCACGGTGTCGGCGAGCTTCGCGATCAACACCTACACCCTGACCTACACGGCCGGCGCGAACGGCACGATCACGGGCACGTCGCCGCAGACGGTCAACCACGGCGCGAACGGGACGCCGGTCACGGCAACGCCAAATACGGGTTATCACTTCGTGCAGTGGAGCGACGGGTCGCTGGCGAATCCGCGCACCGACACGAACGTCACCGCGGACATCACGGTGTCGGCGAGCTTCGCGATCAACACCTACACCCTGACCTACACGGCCGGCGCGAACGGCACGATCACGGGCACTTCACCGCAGACCGTGAACCACGGCGCGAACGGCACGCCGGTCACGGCCACGCCGAATACCGGCTACCACTTCGTGCAGTGGAGCGACGGTTCGACCGCGAATCCGCGCACCGACACCAAAGTGACCGCGAACATCAGTGTCAGCGCGAGCTTCGCGATCGACACGTTCACGGTGAGCGCCACGAGCGGCGGGAACGGCACCATCACGCCGGCCAGCCAGACGGTCAGCTTCAACGGCGTCGCAAACTTCACGGTCACGCCTGCACTCGGCTACCACGTGGCCAGTGTCACGGGAGATACCTGCACCGTCACGCATGGCAGCGGGCTGAACTGGTCGAGCAGCGCCATCACCGCGAATTGCGCGGTGTCCGCAACCTTCGCGATCAACACCTTCACGGTAACCGCGAGCTCCGGTCCGAACGGCACGATCACGCCAGCCACGCAAACGGTGAACTACAACAGCTCCGCGAGCTTCACGGTGACTGCGGCGAGCGCCTACCACGTCGTCCTGCCGGCGGGTGGTTCGTGTCCCGCGGGTACCCTCACCGCGGGCACGTATTCGACGGGACCGATCACCGGCAATTGCAGCGTGGCCGTCATCTTCGCGCCCAATCCGCCCGATCACCTGATGTTTGTGCAGCCGCCCACGGATGTCCCGCAGGGCGATCGCCTCGGTGCGGTCCAGGTTGCAATCGTCGACGCATTCGGCAACACGATAACGACCGACTCCACGTCGCAGATCAGCATCGCGACGCTTGCCTGTGGCGGTTCGATAGTCCTCGGACAGGCGACCGTGGTGAATGGCGTCGCAGCGTTTCCTGCGAACGCAGGTCAGCGCTTCTACACGCTCGCGAGCGGCAAGACGCTGTCGGCGACGAGCGGGACGCTGACCGGGACCAGCCCGACATTCGGGGTGGTGAGCAGCGGCGGGTTCGTCTTCGCCGATTCCTTCGAGACCTGTCGCCTGTAGCGCCGTCGGCCGCACCGCCGATCCGGTCGCACCCATGCGGACCCCGCTTCGGCGGGGGCCATCGTTCCCGGTGTGGCATTCAGGCGGGTCGAACTGAAGGAGCATCGGTCAGGTCCGGGTTGCGGAGTTCGGTGCATGGGACGACGATCCGGTGAATCATCCCGTTGGAAACGCGCATGTCCGAATCGATTCTTCGCCATGGCGTGCGCGCCGCCGCGAGCGTGTTGCTGATCGCGAGCGGCGTGCATGCGACCGCGCACTACCGCGCCTACGTGCGCGCTGACGAGGTCGACGCGCCGCGTCGCGCGTTGATGGCTGCGATGCAGGCGTATGAGATCCTGCCGCGCTGGCATGTCACTGTCTGGACGATGTTGGCCGCCTACAGCCTGTGTTTCGCGATCCTGCTGATGTTCGGCGGCACCTTGCTGTGGTGGCTGGGCAAGGAGTTGCCGGCCGCGCGCCTGCGTCCGCTCGCGGGGGCGGCGGCGTTCGTGCTGTTCCTCGGTGTCGCGCTGCTTGGCCTGCTCGATCCCGCTCCGGTGCAGATGAGCATTCTGCTGATCGCGGCGCTTTGCCTCGGTGTCGGCAGCGCATTCGGGTCACGCTCCAGTCGGGTGCCAGTCGACTCCCGCTAGGCGGTACGTGTCGCGCGCGCCGCCGGGGCCGCCGCGGCGCGTGATGATGCGATCGGCAGGACTCGCGCAGCGCGCTCGACCCGCCCTACGCGTTGCATGATGGCAAGTAGGGCGGTACGCGCGAAGCGCGTGCCGCCGGGGTCGTCGCGGAGCGTGATGATTGCCCGATCGGCGGGACTCGCGCTTCGCGCTCGACCCGCCCTACGTGCGTGATGGCGCGTAGGGCGGTACGCGGGAAGCGCGTGCCGCCGGGGTCGTCATGGCGCGTGATGATGCGCGATCGGCCAGACTCGCGCTTCGCGCCAGACCCGCCCTACCAGCGTGCTTCGAGGTCGAGCACCACGCGCCGGGTATGTTCGGCGACGCCGTCGCGTTGCTCGCGGAAGCCGGCGAGGCGAACGCTGAGCGAGTCGGTGAGGCCGTAACCGAGCCATGGCATCGCGCCGTGCGCGAAGCTGTGGAACCACCAGTCGTCTTCGGTGAACGCCGCGAGCACCGCGTCGCGTTGCTGGCGCTGCAAGGCGAAGCCGAACTCCCATGATCGTGCGCGCCGGCGGTCGCCGGCGACGATGCTGAAGCGCGCCGCGTCGGCGTCGTTGTCGGCGCCGAGGTTGCGCACGAGATCGAGGCGTGCCTCGAACGGCCAGTCGCCGAACTCGTGGCGCCCGACCAGTTGCAGGTCGAGCAGGCGGAAATCGCTGACGTAGCCGTTCGCATCGCGCAAATTGGTGCGGCCGAGGCCGTTGCGCGCAAGCGCGTCGAGGTGGGAGAAGTCGAGGTAGCCGAGCAGCACGGCGCCGCTGCTCGGCGCGCCTTCGTGCCAGCGCCATGCGGCTTGTACAGCCGCGATGCGCGAATGGTCGTGGTAGAGATGATCACCGACGAACGCGCCGGCGGTGAACTGCAGGCGGTTGAAGTCACCGAGCGCTAGGCCGTGGTCGATGCTGACGCCCGCGGGGCGCAGGTCGCGATCCCACACCAGCGGTGACAGTTCCAGCGGCAGCGCGCTCTTGCCGAACAGCAGCGAGGTCGATTCGCCCGGGCGCCAGCGCACGAACAACTGGTCGAGCGCGGCGCCGTTGCTGCGCTCGTTGTCATTGTTGATGCGATTGTCGCGATTGGAATCCGAACCGAGCGCGCCCTTCAGCGCGCCGCGGACTTCGACCGCGGCGTTCGGTGTCCACGTCACGCCGACGCGCACGCGCGCGCGTTCGCGATCGAGGTCGGGCGACGGCCGCGCACCCGGGATGTTCGTCGTGCGTTCGATGCGCAGCAGCGCTTCGCCGTCGAACGTCAGCGTCGATGCCGGCGCAGCTTCCTGCGGAGCCTGCAGCAGCGGATCGTCCTGCGCGCACGCGAGTGCGGGCAGGAGCAGGGCGAGCGAGCAGGAGAGTGCGGTGCGCAGCATCGGTCAGACCCTCAGTCGTGCGAGTGCGGCGCCAAGCTCGGCGGCGGACGCGAACCGCTCGCCCGGCACGCGGCGCAGGCAGCGCAGGATGATCGCTTCGAGGTCGGGTGGAATTTCCGGCCACAACGTCGATGGGCGCTTCGGCTCGTCCTGCATCTGCGCGATGTAGATGTCCATCGTCGACTTGCCGCTGTAGGGCAGCGCGCCGCAGAACATCTCGGTCATCAGCACGCCGCACGAATAGAGGTCGGCGCGTTCGTCGATTTCCTCGCCGGCGAGCTGCTCGGGCGCGCAGTAGTTCGGCGTGCCGAGGAAGGTGCCGGGCTCGGTGTTGCCGGGCTGCACGCGCGCGGTCGGGCGCGCGATGCCGAAGTCCATCAGCTTCGCGTTTGCGTTCGCTTCGAGGATGAGGTTTTCCGGCTTTATGTCGCGATGCAGGACGCCGACCGCGTGCGCCGCGCCGAGTCCGGCGGCGAGCTGGCGCGCGACGCGCAGTCCCGCGGAGTACGGCACGCGCTTGGCGTCGCGCAGCAGGTAGCGCAGGGTCAGGCCGCGCACGTATTCCATCGAGATGTACGGCAGGCCGCCGATCTCGCCGAAGTCGAAGGTACGCAGCACGTTCGGATGGGTGATGCGGCGCGCGAGCTTGATTTCATCTTTCAGTCGTTCGAGCTGGCTGCCGTCGGCGAGCGCGCCGGGCTTGACCATCTTCAATGCGACCAGATCGTCGAGTTCGAGATCGTGCGCCTTGTAGACGACGCCCATGCCGCCTTCGCCGAGCACGGAGACGATACGGTAGCGGTTGCCGAGCACGGAGCCGGGCGCTATCGCGAGCGCTGCAGCGCCACTGCGCACGGGCGACGCGGCGGGCGTGCTGCGGGCCTTGTCGAGCACCACGGTTTGCCCGGCGCCGGATGCTGCTTCTTTCGCTGCGCGCTCCCACGCGCTCGCGAGCACGGCCGCGCGCGGCTTGGTGCTGTAGGCGCCGGTGATCGTCTGCACCGCCACTTCGCCGTGCTCGCGCGAGAGCACATCGGCGAACGCGGCGAGCGTCAGCAACTGGCCTGCCGCAGCGTCGCACAAAAGGCGATGTACTTGCGCCTGCGCCATGCCGAGCAGGAACTGGCCATCGTGCAGCAACTCGCCATCGGTGATCGCGCCGCACGGCGGCGGATGGGCCTGGCCGGTGGCCATCTCGAGCAATGCCTGCCAGCATGCAAGGGCCCGTGCGTGCGGCGCGTCGCCTTCGAACGAGAAGAACCAGCGCGCGCCTTCGGCGACGTGCAGTTCCGCGCTCCACTGCCGCGCGAGTTCGTCGAGGCGCGCCTTGAGCGCGACACTTTCGGTCGCGGCCTGCTGTACCGGCGCGTCCGGCTTGTCGGCGAGCAGGTGGCGGAACTCGACGCCGAGCAGGGTTGCGCGCGTGCGGCGCACCGCGAGTTCGTTCGCCGAAGCGCGCTTGCGCGTCGGCGCATCGGTCACCCCTGCACCGGTCGGCTCGGGCAGGAAGCGTGCGAGATGGCCGACGTAGCCTTCCATGTCGCTCTTCTCGCGCAGCTCCGAAAGCAGCGTGTCGAACGCGCGCGACAAGCGGCCGAGCTCGTCGCTGCCACCGCTGTCGATGCGCGCCTGGTAGTTGCCGCTGGCGGCTTCCTCGGCCGCCAGCGCCATCGAGCGCACCGGGCTGAGGATGCGCTTGGACAGCAGCAGCGACAGCAGCAGCGCGGCGACCATCGAGGCCAGGCCGGCGAGCAGAACCCAGTTGAGGATGCTGCGGTAGCCGGAGACGAAGCGGTCGGCGGAAGCGAGTACCACCACGCTGCCGAGCTTTCCGTCGCCGCTCGCGCCCATCGGGCGGGCGCGACCGACCCATTCCTGGTTGGCGAACCGCACGCGGAACTGGTTGAGTGCGCGACCATTGTCGAGGGCGGCACGCTGCGTCGGATCCAGTGCCGCGATCGCCTGGCCGAGTTCCGGCGCCGCCGATGCATCGAGCGAGCTCGCCGCGAGCGCGGCCTTGCCTGCTGCCGGAATGCGGAATGCGACCTGCGCGCCGCTTGCCTGCGCGACTTTCTGCGCGAGCGTGTCGTCGACGTTCTGCGCCAGCAGCAGGTAGCCGAGCAGGTCGTTGTCCTGCACCACCGGCATGATCGTCGCCTGGTACAGGCGGTCGCCCTGCCGCCAGTAACCGGCGAATGGCGGCGTGTCGTGCAACGCGGCGGCGACCAGCGCATCCGAAGCGAGCGATTCCTTGACCGCTTCGGCGCGGTCGGTGCGCGCAAGCGTGTTGCCCTGGCCATCGAGCAGGATGCCGAGGTCGAAACCGAACTCGCGCTGGCGTTCGAGCAGCAGGTCGCGCATCGAGCGCAGGTCCGGTCCGCTCTGCGTCTCCACGCCGGGAAGGGCGCCTCCACCGGAGGCGCTGCCGATGTAGCGCGCGAAGCCGGAGTCGGCTGCGATCAGGCGCGCGTTCGATTGCAGCAGTTCGAGGCGATGCTGCTCGAACTCGCGCTGCACCGCATCGCTGGTTGCGACCGCCTTGTCGAGTGCGTCGGCGGCGATGCGCTGTCCCTGCGTGTAGGTCACGAAAACGGCGGCGCCGAGCGCGAGCGCGATCAGGATCGCGGTCGCGAGGAAGAATCGCAGCGCGAGCGGCAGCGTGAAGCCCTTCTGCTTGTCTTCAGTAACCGGCATCGCTGGACCTTCCGTATGGCTTGCCGAACTTGTTGAGATGCGGTGGCACCCGCTTCTGGATCAGATCGAGCTGGATCGCCAACCCCTTGCCGCCCGGGGCAAGCTTCTGGTGCCAGGGCGTCGCGCGGTCGTGCCAGACGACGAGGTCGCCATTGCCCGCGGGCAGGCCCTTGAGCACGAACTTGCCGCTCGCATCCGGACGCGTGAAGTACGGCGTGTCGAGCACGAGGATGTGACCGACCATCGACTGGTGCACGTTGCAGAACACGCGCACGTAACCGGCCTGCGCGAACGTGACGGCCTGGCCGTCGCCGTTGCCGTACACGCCGACATCGAACGTGCTGGCTGGCGAAGTCGAGAAGGCGTTGTGCAGGATCGGATCGCGGTTCGGGAAGCGCACCTGACTGCCGACCGTGATCGGCAGGATGCGTGGCACGAATTGCTTGCGCTGGGTGCCCATCACGTACGGTTCGACCGCGGGCGTCACCTTCGGGGGCGTCGCAGGGCGAAAGTACACGACCGCCTCGGCGGCTTCCTCGCTGCGAAGCGCCTGTCCGTCCGAAACCAGCGCGACGCTGCCCGACAGCTCGGCCGCGCCGACTGCATGCATCACGAGAATCCCCGCCAACAGCCACCCTCGACGCATCATGCGCTGAACCCCCAGACCGCGACGAAGCACCGCCGCATTCGCGCGGCCGGCTCGACTCCCCTCGGTCGCATCATAAGACACTGCGAGGGGGCGGCAACTTTCAGGGCCTGAAGAGGGCCGGGGCCAGCCACCGGTTTCCCGTTGCCGGACGCCATGCCGCGCCGTCTCATCCCGTGACACGACCGCATGGTCCAATCCTTCCGTGCTGAAAAGCACCCCGGCCGGCGCCATCGGGGCCCGACCGGTTTCCCGTCCTGCCCAGGAGAGAGCACCATGGCACAGAACATCGTTTCGCTGAACCTCACCCCCGACCAGCTGACCGCCGTCGACGTGGCCCTGACCGCACTGGAGACCCAGCTGTCAGGCCTGATCGCGCTGCCGGTCGAGCAAAAACGGTCACTCAAGAAGATGGGCGAAAAGTCGGAGGCGTTCTGCCGGCAGGCCCTGCGCGTGCTGGAGCAGAATCCGCAGATGGTGCCTGCCAACGTCCCGCTCGTGGATGCGATGGCGGACCTCGCGGCGCTGGATGCCCTGCGTCCGCGCATGGTCCGCCTGTCGCGGCTCAGCGAGCGTTTCGCCGATACCGACATCGCGCTCGGCAGCGACGTCATGAGCGTGGCGCTGCAGGCCTACAGCCTGCTCAAGGTCACCGGCAAGACGGACGGCCTGCAGGCGATGCGCAGGGAACTCGGGTCGCGGTTCGCGAAGGCATCGAAACCGCCCGCGACCCGGGCGGCCTGACCGCCCAGCGGTTTTCCACTTCGCACAATCTTCCGGGCCGCAGCAATGCGGCTTTTTTGTTGCCTCGCGTCCGGGTCGCCGTCGGCGCTCGGCAATCCGGGTTACCGCTTCAGCGATTTCCGGTGACGGATCAACACCTCCTGCTCATGAGTGTCCGGATCCGTGTAACGCGAGTCCGCGGCGCGGTCGGCGCTGTCGGTCGCTTGCTGTCGAGGGACCGGCTTTCAGTGATCCGTCACCGCCAGATGGTCGTGCATGACGAACCCAGCGCCCAGCGATGACTGCCCCGCGGTGATCGATCACCAAAAAAGGGACATCGCTGGAAGTCCGACCTTCGCGCGTCACCACAAATCGGTGGTCGATCACCGCGCGGCGGTCATCCGTGAGTCCGCAGATGTAACCGATGGTCCGCCGGGGCGCTCGCCCGTGCAGCGAATCGCCGATGGCCGTACCCGTCGGTCCGGACTAGACTGCGGCTACAGGCTTTCCCATAACCGAACGGAAGTTGGCCTCCATGAAGGAGTGGCTTCTCTATCCGCTTCTGGCCACCGCAGCGACCGGCTTGCTGTGTGCGCTCACCAGCATTCCTCTTGCGTGGGCCGCGTTCATCGCGTTTCTCGGTTGGCCAATCCTCGGCACGCTTGTAACAGCCGACGACGATCTGCCTGGCGGCTGGGCAAATCCGGATGGCTTGGCGGTGCCATCCTGGGAAACGTCAGCGTTCCGAGGGCAATTGTTCGGCGGCGCCGCGATTGTTGCACTCGCCTTCGCATTTCAGGAGCGTTACTCGAGAGCCTGGTTCTGGCTTCTGCTTTGCATGTCCTTGGCCCTCGCAGTGTGCTCGGGCTACCTGGTGTTTCGAGCCCTTCGGAGCGTTCGTCGTGATGTCGCTGTCCGCAAGGACAATACGACCCTTTTCCCACCCTAGGTCTCAGATGAGACTCCCGCCTCCGGCGCTGGATTGTGCGCATGCGATCGAATTCGCGATCGTTGACGACGCCGTCACATTCGTGCAACGACATGTGCTCAACGTCGGTGGAGAGTGGCTTGGTCGGGCCTCCAACTTGGCGGTTTGTCAGAACTTGGACGAAGCAGAATTCATGGTGTTCCACTGCGACTGCGAGTGGAATGTCCTAGGCGTGGCAGCTGGCTACGACACAGCAGAAGAAGCAAAAGCAAAAACCGAGCGCTCCTATCACGGCATCGCTACGAAATGGACGTCAACAGGTTACTCGCGTGAGCAAGCAACGAACTATGTCGCCGAACAGTTCAACGGTCAGGATTGCTCATTTTGCGGCCGGACGCCGCTGCAGTTCGAGTCGATTGCCGGTCGATCGGTTCGTATCTGCAATCATTGCGTAGATGGATTTCACGAGGTCATGCACCGTGAATTTTCAGAGACCTGACTATTAACAACGGGAGCAAATCTTGTGTTGTGTTTGAACCTCTTCGGCTTACTGGCCTTCTTCTTCTGTTCGTCGCCTGCCTGGGCCGCATCCATCGGCGTCCCGGGCAGGACCGCATCTAAAGACATTGCTTGCCCGAAGGTCGCCGACGCCGGAACGCCAGCTGCTGTTGTCGACGTTCTAAAGCGGGTTTTGGACACGGCGGAATCGCTCGCGCAGCTGCGCGTGCAGCAGCAAGCCCAAGGAAGCGAGATTTACGTGCTCATGCGCATCCAGGTCGTGAGCAATATCATGATCAGGAGCGCCGAGACACTTTCTCGCTCTCCAAACGATGCCGAGGCGATTGAAACGTCTCTCGATGAGCTGTCGATGCATTCCACGTTGTCAGCCAAAATTGTGGATGCCCTGATCGACGGCGATGCGACCCTTGCAATCGACAGGATCAAAGATCCGAATTCAGTCAAATTTCTGCAGGATCTCCATTGCCAGATGGATGCTCTTCGCATCAATCGGGAGCTGCTGGGGCAGAGATATCGATAGTGGACCGTTGCAGATCCGCACGATGTAGCATCACATCTCTCGCGGCATGTGCCGCCATTCTGGGGCGTTGGCGCTTCATCCCATGAAGATACTCATCGCCATCCTGCTCGTGGTTTCCGGCTTCGCCTTTGCAGAAGACCCATCGCCGGCGACGAACCGCGAGATCGACCAGCTGTTCGCCGCGCTGCAGGGTTCCGGGTGCGAGTTCAATCGGAACGGGTCCTGGTACGACGCGCAAAAGGCGACCGAACACCTGCACCGCAAGTACGACTACCTGCTCGGCAAGGGGCTGGTGACCACCACGGAGTCCTTCATCGAGCGTGCGGCCACCGGGAGCAGCGTGTCGGGCAAGCCGTATCTCGTCCGTTGCGGCGGCGCGCAGCCGGTGCCGAGCAGGTCGTGGTTCGGCGACAAGCTGAAGGACCTGCGTGCGCACGCTGCCGGCGCCGGCAAGTCCTAGCGCCATGGCCGCGACTGCCGACTCCTGGAAGCACGAACCGTTCACGGCGGGGACACGCATTTCCTACGAAGCGACGTTCGCTCCCCACGAGGTGGCGCGCCTGGAAGCGGGCCTTGTCCCCGAAGCGATGGAGGACAAGTGGTTCATCCATTTCCAAGCGCCCTGGCTGTTCCTGCATCGCAGCTGGACCGGCAAGCCCGTCTACCGGGTTGAGCTGAAGCGCGAAGCGAGCGGCGCGTCGGTCGTCGAAGCGCTCTGGGCCAGCGATGCCTCGCCCGCCGACGAGGCGGACCTCGCCTACCAGGCCTCGTTGCTGGAATTCCTGATAGCGAATCTGCTGCTCGGGCAGGCGAGGCCCTTTCCGCGTCCGGCGGATGCGAAGGAAGCGGTGCCGGGCATCCTTCAGCATCATGTTGCGGGGACGGATTTTCAGGAACTCACGGTGCCGAAGAAGACGAGGTGAGGATGCTGCCGCTGCCGACTGGAGCCGATTGAAACCCGGAAATCCCACCGATATTTTTTCGTCCCGGCTCGAAGCGCCGGATTGCCATTGCACTGCTACCAACACCGATGACTCTACAACCGCGCACCAAGGCAAATGTGATCGCCGGAATTCTTGTTTCGTTCGCCGCAAGCGGATTCTTCGACGCGAATGGCGAGTCGTTTGCGGTCGTCGCAAGCGTTGCCGGTGCGCTGGTTGCCATCGCTGCGAGTCTGGTTTTCCGCTGGCCTTTCGCTCGCATCGCTGCGCTTGTTCCAATGGCACTGACTTCGGTACTTGCCGTTCTTGCTGTTGCCTACAATGCCATCATGTTGTTTGCATATCGCCCGCCGACGCCCGGGCAAGTCGCGGCGCTCGTCGTGTCCGTGATCATTGGCATGGCTGCGGCACTGTCTGCTCGGTGGCTTGATGGTGCGCAAGCCAAGGCCTACTTCTCTCGTTCGGCAGCCTGAATCGGATCGAAGCTCAACGTGCTGCGCGGCGCGCGAAGACCGCTGCCCTCAGCATGAATTCGTCCATGACCGTGCGCGCGCATGGCGCATGAAAAGGCCGCCCGGAGGCGGCCTCTTCATTTGCGCGTCTGCAGGTTCCGTTACAGCAATGGGACGAGCAGCAGCGCGACGATGTTGATGATCTTGATGAGCGGGTTCACGGCCGGGCCGGCGGTGTCCTTGTACGGGTCGCCGACGGTGTCGCCGGTGACCGCCGCCTTGTGCGCGTCGGAACCCTTGCCGCCAAAATGGCCGTCCTCGATGTACTTCTTCGCATTGTCCCAGGCGCCGCCGCCGGTCGTCATCGAGATCGCGACGAACAGGCCGGTCACGATCGTTCCGATCAGCACGCCGCCGAGCGCCTGCGCGCCGGCAAGCGTGCCGCCGGCGATCCAGCTGAAGCCGAACGCGACGACGACCGGAACCACCACGGGCAGTATCGACGGGATCATCATTTCCTTGATCGCCGACTTGGTCAGCAGGTCCACCGCGCGCGAGTAGTCGGGCTTGGTCGTGCCTTCCATGATGCCCTTGATCTCGCGGAACTGGCGGCGCACTTCCTCGACCACCGAACCGGCGGCGCGACCGACCGCTTCCATCGCCATCGCGGCGAACAGGAACGGGATCAGGCCGCCGATGAGCAGGCCGATGATGACGAGGTGATTGGACAGGTCGAACGTGAAGATCTGACCCGGGTGCTCGACGCCGAGCTTGTGCGTGTAGTCGGCGAACAGCACGAGCGCGGCAAGGCCGGCCGAGCCGATCGCGTAGCCCTTGGTGACCGCCTTGGTGGTGTTGCCGACCGCGTCGAGCGGATCGGTGACGGCGCGCACTTCCTTCGGCAGTTCGGCCATCTCGGCGATGCCGCCGGCGTTGTCGGTGATCGGGCCGTAGGCGTCGAGCGCGACGATCATGCCGGTCATCGACAGCATCGCGGTCGCGGCGATCGCGATGCCGTACAGGCCGGCGAGGTGGTAGGCGCCCCAGATCGCGGCGCAGACCGCGAGCACCGGCCACGCGGTCGACTTCATCGAGATGCCGATGCCCGCGATGATGTTCGTCGCGTGGCCGGTCGTCGAGGCCTGCGCGACGTGGCGCACGGGCGCGTATTCGGTCGCGGTGTAGTACTCGGTGATGACGACCATCGCGCCGGTCAGCACGAGGCCGATCACCGCGCAGCCGAACACGTTCATCGCGCCGTAGGCACTGCCCGACATCAGCTGCGTCGTGACCGGGTAGAACGCGATCAGCGCGAGCACGGCGGAGACGATCACGCCCTTGTACAGCGCATTCATGATCTTGCCGCCGGGGCTCGCCTTGACGAAGAACGTGCCGATGATCGAGGCGACGATCGACACGCCGCCGAGCACGAGCGGATACAGCACCGCGTTCGCGCCGGCCTGCGCGGCCATCACGCCGCCGAGCAGCATCGTCGCGATCAGCGTGACCGCGTAGGTCTCGAACAGGTCGGCCGCCATGCCGGCGCAGTCGCCGACGTTGTCGCCGACGTTGTCGGCGATCACCGCGGGGTTGCGCGGATCGTCTTCCGGGATGCCGGCTTCGACCTTGCCGACGAGGTCGGCGCCGACGTCGGCGCCCTTGGTGAAGATGCCGCCACCGAGGCGCGCGAAGATCGAGATCAGCGAGGAACCGAACGCGAGGCCGACGAGCGCGTGCAGCGCCTCGTCCTGCGTCTTGCCGAAGTGCATCAGCGCGACGAAGTAGCCGGCGACGCCGAGCAGGGCGAGGCCGACCACCAGCATGCCGGTGATCGCGCCGCCGCGGAACGCGACCGCGAGCGCCGCCGGGATGCCGCTGCGCGCGGCTTCGGCGGTACGCACGTTCGCACGCACCGAGATGTTCATGCCGATGTAGCCGGTGAGCCCCGACAGGATCGCGCCGAGCGCGAAGCCGATCGCGGTCGTCCATCCAAGCGCCGGCACGAAGCCGATGATGACGAACAACGCCACGCCGACCATCGCGATCGTGCGGTACTGGCGATTGAGATAGGCGCGCGCGCCTTCCTGGATTGCTGCGGCAATCTCCTGCATGCGCGCGTTGCCAGCGGGCTTGGCCAGGATCCAGCGGATGGACCAGGCGCCATAGATGATCGCGAGGACCGCGCAGGCCAGCGCGATCGACAAACCGTGTTCATGGAACAACATCGAACCTCCCTTGACTCACAGGACCAGAGGAAAACCCCGAAAAACAACGCGCCCCCCAGAGAAACGGCGCGATATCCGCCCGAGTATAGCCATGCCCCGCGCGAACGCGCATTGGCGCGGCGCAACACGTGCGCCGGGACTGCGCGTGGCGGTCCGGCGCGAAGCGCGCAGCCTCCAGCGTGCGGCGCAGCCCGCCGATGCGGAACCCGCGGGCCGAACCCGTTCGCGGCGACGTTCCCTGGACGCGCCTGCGCGCCTTCGTCGGTCGCTTCAGTCGGCGATGTCGTACTCGGGAAGCTTCTTCTTCACCGCCGCGTTCTTCAGGCGCACGTAGTCGGGCAGGCCGTCGCGCAGGTATTTCGGCGGATCCTCGCCGCGGATCAGCGGTTCGAGGTAACGCCGCGCCGCCGCCGTGATGCCGTAGCCATCGCGCGTGATGTAGTTCTTCGGCAGCTTCTTCTCGTGGTTGGCGACCTTCGAAAGCGGCGCCGGCTCGATCTTCCAGCGATACGGCGCGTTCGAGGTGCGCACGATCACCGGCATGACCGCGTTCCTGCCGGCGAGCGCGTACTGCACCGCGGCCTTGCCGACCGCCCACGCCTGCTCGGCGTCGGTCTTCGAGGCGAGATGGCGGGCGGATCTTTGCAGGTAGTCCGGCAGTGCCCAGTGGTACTTGTAGCCGAGCTTCTGCTTGACCAGCGCGGCCAGCATTGGCGCGACGCCGCCGAGCTGGGCGTGGCCGAACGCATCGCGCGTACCGGCGTCGGCGAGGAACTTCCCGGCCTTGTTGCGCAGGCCTTCCGAGGCGACCACGGTGCAGTAGCCGACCTTGCGCACGGTCGCGCGCACGCGCAGCAGGAACGCCTCCTCGTCGAACGGGATTTCCGGGAACAGGATCAGGTGCGGCGGCTCGCCCGCCTTGCGCGCGGCGAGGCCGGCGGCGGCGGCGATCCAGCCGGCGTGGCGGCCCATCACCTCGACGATGAATACCTTGGTCGACGACGCGCACATCGACTCGACATCGAGGCTCGCCTCGGCCACCGACACCGCGGTGTACTTCGCGACCGAGCCGAAGCCGGGGCAGCAGTCGGTGACGGCGAGGTCGTTGTCGACCGTCTTCGGCACGCCGATGACATTGACCGGATAGCCGAGCTCGCGCCCGATCTGCGAAATCTTCAGGGCGGTGTCGGCCGAATCGTTGCCACCGTTGTAGAGGAACCAGCGGATGTCGTGCGCCTTCAGCACCGCGATCAGGCGTTCGTACTCGGCGCGGCTCTGCTCGATCGATTTGAGCTTGTAGCGGCACGAGCCGAACGCGCCGCCCGGCGTGTGGCGCAGCGCCTTGATCGCGGCGGCGCTCTCCTGCGAGGTGTCGATCAGTTCCTCGCGCAGTGCGCCGATGATGCCGTTGCGCGCGGCGAGCACCGGCACCTTGCGGCTGCGAGCAGTGTCGATGACCGCGGCGGCGGTCGCGTTGATGACGGCGGTGACGCCGCCCGATTGCGCATACAGCAGCTTGCCCTGGATCATTCTCGCTCCTTCCCTCGTTTTTCGGCGCGGTTTGACACTATTCTGGCCAGCCGCTAGCGTTGCCATCATTGTGGGGTAGCGCGCGCGGGCGTGGCCATCCCGTCCCGCTTTTCCTGCGAATCAAGCGCCTGGCGGCGCGATCGGAGCATCATGCGACTCGTTCTACTCGGCGCGCCCGGTTCGGGCAAGGGCACCCAGGCCGAGCTGCTCAAGGCGGAACTCGGCGTGCCGCACATTTCCACCGGCGACCTGCTGCGCGCGGCGGTCAAGGCGGGCACCCCGCTCGGCCTCAGGGCCAAGGCCGTGATGGAGGCGGGCCAGCTCGTTTCCGACGAGATCGTACTCGGCATGCTGGAGGAGCGTCTGGCGCAGCCGGACGCCGCCGCCGGTTTCATCCTCGACGGCTATCCGCGCAATGTCGCGCAGTGCGAAGCGCTCGAAGGCCTTCTCGCGCGCATCGGCCAGCCGCTCGAAGTCGCCATCAAGCTCGACGTTCCGACCGAACTCATCGTCGATCGCATCGCCGGGCGCGCTGCGAAGGAAGGGCGCAAGGACGACACGCCGGAAACCGTGCGCGAACGCCTGCGCGTCTACACCGAGCAGACCGAGCCGGTCGCCGGTCATTTCGCCGCGATCGGCAAGTTGACCAACGTCGACGGCGTCGGTGAGCTCGCCGAGGTATCGCGGCGCATCCTCGCGGCGCTGCCGCGTTCGGGTGCGCCTGCCTGAACCCGCGTTGCCCGGCCGCCGCTGCGCCGGGCCTCCGATCCGTGCGATGAGCATCCTGCCGCGACCTTTCCCCGACGCGTTCACGCGGCATGTGTTCGCGCTGTGCCGCCTGCGCGGCGATCCGCAGGACACGGTGTATTCGCGGCCGCTGCTGGTCGTGCTGCTGCTGGCGACCTTCGCGCTCGACGCGCTCGGCGGCGCCCTGCTCGGCGACGTCGCGGATGCGTTGGCGCATTCGCTGCTCGCGAGCGCGGTCGTCCTCGGCCTGTGCGCGGTCGCACTCGCCCTGCGCGGACTGCTCAACCGCTACGTGCAGACCGCGACGTCGCTGCTCGCGACCGGCATCGTCGTCTCGCTCGTGCAATTGCCTATCCTCGGCCTGCTCGGCTCGTTGGTCGACGGGGCAACGCTTTCTTCCGCTGACATGGCGTGGAACCTGCTTCAGATATTGCTGCGCTGGGCGGGACTGGCCACACTGGTATGGCAGGTGCTCGTGTACGCGCATGTCGTCCGCCATGCGATGGACAGCGGCTTCGGCTTCGCGCTCGTGCTGGTGGTGACGTGGTTCGTCGCCAACTGGGCGCTCGCCAGCGTGCTGCTCGGCGGCTGAGCATGCTGCCATCGCGCCTACCGACCTGACCGGAGTCACGAGCTTGAAGCTGCACATCCTCGGCATCTGCGGCACCTTCATGGGCGGCATCGCCGCGCTCGCGCGCGAACTCGGCCATGAGGTGGAAGGTTCCGACGCGAACGTGTATCCGCCGATGTCGACCCAGCTCGAACAGCTCGGCATCGTGCTGAAGTCGGGCTATCGCGCCGAACACCTGCAGCCGGCACCCGACCTCGTCGTGGTCGGCAACGCGCTGTCGCGCGGCAATCCCGCGATCGAGCACGTGCTCGATGCGCGCCTGCGCTACATCTCGGGTCCGCAGTGGCTCGGCGAGACCCTGCTCGCGGACCGGCGCGTGCTCGCGGTCGCCGGCACGCATGGCAAGACCACGACGACTTCGATGCTCGCGTGGATCCTCGACTGCGCCGGGCGGGATCCCGGGTTCCTCGTCGGCGGCGTGCCGGCGAATTTCGGAGTGTCGGCGCGGTCGGGGGAAAACGGAAACGACCGCGTTGCGATTCCCCTCACCCCAGCATCGGCATCCGCCGATGGTCCTCCCCTCTCCCGCGCAGCGGGAGAGGGACGATCGATGCGGTCTGCGCCCGCTGATTTCGTCTTGGAAGCCGACGAATACGACACCGCGTTCTTCGACAAGCGCTCGAAGTTCGTGCACTACCGGCCGAGCATCGCGATCCTCAACAACCTCGAGTACGACCACGCCGACATCTTTCCCGACGTCGCCGCGATCCAGCGCCAGTTCCACCACCTCGTGCGCACGGTCCCCGGCAACGGCCGGTTGATCGTCAACGCGGAGGACGCGCGCCTCGCCGAAGTGCTCGGACAAGGGTGTTGGACGCCGGTCGAGACATTCGGCATCGAAGCCGGCGACTGGCGCGCGCGCCTGACCGCGGCGGATGGCTCATCGTTCGTCGTCGCGCACGCGGGGCGCGAACTCGGCGAGGCGCGCTGGAACCTGAGCGGCCGCCACAACGTCATGAACGCGCTCGCGGCGATCGCCGCCGCGCATGCGGCCGGCGTCGCGCCGAGCGCCGCGATCGCCGCGCTGGCGACGTTCCGCAACGTCGCACGACGCATGGAACTGGTCGGCGAGCACGCCGGCATCCGCGTCTACGACGATTTCGCGCACCATCCGACCGCGATCGCAACCACGCTCGCGGGTTTGCGCGCGAAAGTCGGCACCGCGCGCATCCTGGTCGGCATGGAACCGCGCTCCAATTCGATGCGCATGGGCGCGCACGCGGACGAACTCGCTCCTTCGCTCGCCGATGCGGACGCGGTGGTGTTCCTCCAGCGCGCCGAGCTGCCGTGGGACGCGTCCCGCGTCGTCGGTGCGCTAAACGGTCGTGGCCGCACCGCAGCGAGCGTCGACGCGCTCGTCGCCGAATTGCTCGCGCAGGCGCGCGTGGGCGACCATGTCGTATTCATGTCGAACGGCGGCTTCGAGAACGCGCCGCGACGTTTCGCGACCGGCCTCGCCGCGAGAACGGAACGGGGAAAGGAATAGACTAGCTCCGTGCCGCTCGCCGACATACCGCTGTTCCCGCTGTCCGCCGTGCTGTTCCCCGGCGGGCCGCTCAACCTGCGCATCTTCGAACGCCGCTATATCGATCTCGTGCGCGACTGCTCGCGCAGCGACAGCGGCTTCGGCGTGTGCCTGATCCTCGAAGGTCGCGAAGTCGGCGAGCCGGCGGTGCCGGCGGCGATCGGCACGCTCGCGCGCATCACCGACTTCTGCACCCTGCCGGATGGCCTGCTCGGCATCAGTGCCGAAGGTGGCGAGCGTTTCCAGGTCGCGACCACGCGCGTGCGCAGCGACGGCCTCATGCACGGCGAAGTGCGCTTCTGGCCGGACGAGCCGAACGTGGCTATACCTGCGGAACACTGCCTGCTCGCGATGATCCTCGAACGACTGGTCGCGCAGATCGGTGGCGCACTGGCGAAGGTCGAACGCGCGCGCTTCGACGATGCGAGCTGGGTCGGCTTCCGTCTTGCCGAATTGCTGCCGCTGGCGCAACCCGAGAAGCAGCACCTGCTGCAGATGACCGACCCGCTGCAGCGCCTCGCTCAGCTGCAGCACTACGTGCCGCGCTTCCAGCGGGCATGAGCATGGCGGGAGCGCCTGGCGGCGCGATGCTATTGAGGGCCGAGGACGGCGCGGCGGCACGCGCTGCGCGCGTACCGCCCTACAGTATCGCGGACGAAGCCAGATGTTCTTGCTTTTGCTTCTGCGCGCAGGAGCGCGCTCGCAGGGATGCGAGTGGAAAGCGCATGGACGCGGGCCGGTCGTCGCGAAAAATGCATCCCCGGACGAACAAACCAACAGGACCAAGGAATCACGATGAGATACCTGCACACGATGATCCGCGTACGCGATCTCGATGCGACGCTGCGTTTCTTCTGCGAAGGACTCGGCTTGCGCGAGACGCGGCGGATGGAGAATGCGGCGGGGAAGTTCACCCTCGTCTTCCTCGCTGCCGACGAAACGCCCGATGCGGAGATCGAGCTGACCTACAACTGGGGCTCGGACGAGGACTACGGCTCGGCGCGCAACTTCGGCCATCTCGCGTTCCGCGTCGACGACATCTACGCGACCTGCGCGCACCTCGTGGCGATGGGCGTGACGATCAACCGCCCGCCGCGCGACGGTCACATGGCGTTCGTGCGTTCACCGGACCTGATCTCGATCGAACTGTTGCAGAAGGGGGCGCACCTCGCGCCGATGGAGCCGTGGGCGTCGATGCCGAACAGCGGGGTCTGGTGACGCCGTCGCCACCCGTACGACTCAACGCGGGCCGAGGCGGAAGCGGCAGGCGTGGCCGCCACGCACGAGGCATTCCAAATGCTGCACCGGGCGGCCGGTCGCGGCCTCCATGAACGCAAGGTCGAAGCGGCACACGTCCGGATGCGCCTTGGCGAGTGCATGGAACACGCAGTTGTAGGCCTCGACCTGGGTCTCGCCGTCGCGCTTGACCGCGAGCGCCTCGTAGCCGAGCGCGTCGAGTTGCTCGGCGAGGGCGCCGACGACTTCCTCCTCGGGCACCGCCGCGATGCGCTCGGCTGCCGCCGCGCCGAGCGCGCGACCCATGTCGGCAAGCATCGCCTGCACGCCGGGCTTGCCGGCCTGCGCGTACAGCTGCTCGATCAGGCCTCCCGCGATGAGGCCGTAGTTGCGCGGGAACAGCTCGCGCCCGCTCGCCGTCAGCACGTAGCGCGCCTGCGGCCGGCCACCGGTGAGGCGCGCCTCGCCGCGTTCGGCGAAACCGCCCGCGATCAGCGCGGTCAGGTGTTGCCTGACCGCGTTGTGGGTGACGCCCAGCGATTCGCACAGCGCCTCGACCGTCGCGCCCTGCGGTGCCAGCAGCAGGCGCCGCAGCAGTTTCTGCTGGGTCGTGCCGAGTTGGCGCAGGGCAGACGGTCGCTTCATGTCGCCTTCTGCGGGAACTGCTTCGCAATCGCGCCGGACAGCGCATCGGCGAGGGTGTCCATGTGCGCGCGCATCGCCGCCCAGGTGGTCGCCTCGGCCTGCATGTCGCCCTGCATGATCTCGCCGATCTGCGCCGAGTGATGACCGACATGGGTGGTGAGCAATCCGCGCACCGCGTCCTCGGGCAGGTTCGGATTCGCGCCGGACAGGAATCTCGAGATCTCGCTGCCGTTCGCGACGAGATCGTTCATCGCCTTGTCGCGCGCGGCGTTGTCGCCCGCATGCACGGCGTCGGTCATTGCCTTCACGCCACCCCAGTGGCCGGCGAGCAGGGTCAGCATCTGCTTGCCGGCGTCGGCGCCGTAGAAACCGCCGACTGCGTCGGCGATCTGCTTCGCATCCGCGACCACGTCGTCGGCGGCCTTCTTCGACGCCTTCGCGTCGTTCGCCTTCACCGCAAGTGCGTACGCGCGCGTCGCTTCGACGTGACCTTGCCACAGCGAACGCATCGCCGCGTGCAGCTTCGGTGCGGACGGAACTGCCGCGGGCGCATCGGCGCGCGCAGGTTGCGCGACGAGCGCGAGGCCGGCACTGCCGGCGACCATCAGGGCCAGCGCGAGCGCGCGGGCAACAGCCTTGGATTTCATCGGTTCGACTCCGGAACGCCGCCGGGCGGCGGCTGCGGGCATCCTGCCCGAGCCATTCCGATAGTAAACCCTGGCATGTGCAAAGCGCTTTCCTGTGGGCCGGATCAGCCCGCGGCGGCTTCCGCGAAGGCCGCGCGCGCGGCCGCATGGGTGTCGGCGATGATCTGCTCGCCGTGTGCGATCGAGACGAAACCCGCCTCGAATGCGCTCGGCGCGAGATAGACGCCGCGCTTCAGCATGGCGTGGAAGAAGCGGTTGAACATCGCGACGTCGCAGGCAGTCGCCTGGGCGAATGTGGCGACCTTGGATTCTTCGGTGAAGAACAGGCCGAACATGCCGCAGACGCGGTTGATGCTGAGCGGCACGCCCGCTTCCGCGGCAGCAGACGCGAAGCAGTCGGTGACGAGGCGCGTGCGCCGGTCGAGCTCGGGATAGAACTCCGGCGTCTGGATCAGTTCGAGCATCGCAAGGCCCGCCGCCATCGCGACCGGGTTTCCGCTGAGCGTGCCGGCCTGGTACACCGGTCCGGCCGGTGCGACCTGCTGCATGATGTCGCGACGACCGCCGTACGCGCCCACCGGCATGCCGCCGCCGATGATCTTGCCGAACGTGGTCAGGTCCGGCGTGATGCCGTACAGCGCCTGCGCGCCGCCGAGCGCGACGCGGAAGCCGGTCATCACCTCGTCGAAGATCAGCAGTGCGCCATGCTGCGTGCACAGCTCGCGCAATGCGGCGAGGTAGCCGTCGCGCGGAAGGATGCAGTTCATGTTGCCGGCGATCGGTTCGATGATGAGCGCGGCGATCTCGTCGCCGACGTCGGCGAACAACTGCTTCGCCGCGTCGAGGTCGTTGTAGGGCAGGGTCAGGGTGAGATCGGCGAGCGCCTTCGGCACGCCCGGCGACGTCGGCACGCCGAGGGTCAGCGCACCGGAGCCCGCCTTGACCAGGAACGCGTCGCCGTGACCGTGATAGCAGCCCTCGAACTTGACGATGCGCGAGCGCCCGGTGACGCCGCGCGCAAGGCGGATCGCCGACATCGTCGCCTCGGTGCCCGAGTTGACCATGCGCACGACCTCGACCGACGGCACCAGGCGCGTGATCGTCTCGGCCATCGTGACTTCGGCTGCGCATGGCGTGCCGAAGGAGAGGCCGTCCTGGATCGCGCGCGCGACCGCCTCGCGCACGCTCGGATGGTTGTGGCCGACGACCATCGGGCCCCATGAGCCGACGTAGTCGATGTAGCGCGTACCTTCGACGTCCCACAGGTATGCACCATCGGCGCGCGCGCTGAAGAACGGCTCGCCGCCGACCGACTTGAAGGCACGCACCGGCGAGTTCACGCCGCCGGGGATGCGCGCCTGCGCGCGCTGGAACAGTTCGTGATTGGTGGTCATGGGCAGGTTCCGTTGATCGTCGGCCGCGCGAACGCCGCGATCCAGCGGACGTCCGGCAGGCACTGGGTCCCGGCGTTCGCCGGGACGAAGAGGGAAGCATCGGGCCGGTATTGTGTTACGAAGGCAAGGTCTCGAACAGCGCGGCAAAGCGCCGCGCCGCCGCATGCACGTCGCTGGCGTCGAACAGCGCCGAGATGACCGCGACCGCGTCGGCGCCGGCGTCGATCAGCAACGGTGCATTGGCGTGCGTGATGCCGCCGATTGCCACCACCGGCAGGCCGAGCGTCTTCGCTTGGCTCAGCAGCTGCGGCGTCGCCACGCGTGCGTGCGGCTTGGTCGGCGAGGGAAAGAACGCGCCGAACGCCAGGTAGTCGGCGCCGGCTGCGGCGAATTGCCGCGCGCGTGCGAGCGAGTCGTAGCACGACACGCCGATGATCGCGTCGCGCCCGAGGCGTGCGCGCGCTTCGCCGATCGGTGCGTCGCCCTCGCCCAGATGCACACCGGCGGCGCCGCTCGCGGCGGCGAGGTCCACGTCGTCGTTGACGATCAGTGGCACGCGATGCCGCGCGCACAAGGCCTGCAGCGCCCGTGCTTCGTCGAGACGGCGCGGATGCGCGTCGGTCTTGTCGCGGTATTGCAGGATCGTCGCGCCGCCTGCAAGCGCCGCGGCGCACGCGTCGAGCAGGTCTGTGCGCGGTCCGTTGCTGATCGCGTACAGGCCACGCAGGGGCGGAAACTGGTTTGCGCTCATCGACGATCCGGCGGCGTGCTTTCGCGGGCGCGGGCAAGCTGCGAGAATACAGGGCCTTTCATTGATCCGATGCCGTCCGCGATGTCCGAGTCCGCTGCTGCCGCCCCCGTCGATGCGCCGTTCCGCACCTTCATGTGCGTCGTCTGCGGTTTCCTCTACAGCGAGGCCGAAGGATGGCCGTCCGACGGCATCGCCGCGGGCACGCGCTGGGAAGACGTGCCGGAGACCTGGACCTGCCCCGACTGCGGCGTGACCAAGTCCGATTTCGAGATGGTCGAGATCTAGGGTTTCCTGCAGCTCGCCCTGGATTTGCAGGGTGGGCTCAAGCCCACCGAACAACCGGACCGCGGGTCCGTGCCTGCCCCTGCGCTGCTCCAGCACCGACCTCCCTGCCCGCGTCCGGACATGCGGCGCACTGTTTCTGCCATGCCTGCGACATGCGGGCAGCATCGACGCGTGATGGACTGTGCTCGTCCATCAGGCGGAGGCACCATGCAGGTTTTCGTTCCGATCGAAGATGCCGGCGTCCAGCGCGGCGATGGTCCACTCGTGCCCTATCGCTGCGGGCTCGCCTGCGCGCACGAACTGCGCGGCGAGCTCGTCCTTCGAGACGGCGTGTGGGTCGAGCGCGCCCTGTTCAGCGCTGGATCTGCAGCTCGTCGCCCGGCGCCAGGCCCAGCTTGCGCGCCTGACCCGCGTTGAGCTCGAGCACGTAGCGCGCCGGCGCGCCGCTCGAATACGGCGGGCACGGATCGGCGGTGCACGGCTGCACGTCGTGCTGCACGCTGACCAGGCGGCGGTCGGCGTCGAAGAACAGCATGTCCAGCGCGATCTTCGTGTTCTTCATCCAGAACGCGCGCGGCGCATCGTCCTGGAACACGAACAGCATGCCGTGGTCCGCCGCCATCTCGGTGCGATCCATCAGGCCGTGTTCGCGCGCAGCGTCGTTCTCGGCGATCTCGATCGAGAAGCGCTGGCCCTTGAGTTCCACCGACGGACCGCGCGCGCACGCGGGCAGCGCCGCGACCAGGGCGACCAGCGCGACGGCGCGAAGGCAAGCGGATGCTTTCATCATCGATTCTCCCGTTGGAATCATGTGGCCGCTTCAGCCCAGCGCGTAGCCGAACTGCTGGCGGAACTGGTCGGCGAATTCTGCATAGCTGAAGCGCTGGTTCTGCGTGCCCGGATGTTCGATCTTGAGCGTGCCCATCAGCGAGGCGACGCGGCCCGTGGTCGGCCAGTCCATGCCGCGCATGAGGCCGAAGATGAGGCCGGCGCGGTAGGCGTCACCGCAGCCGGTCGGATCGACGATGCGTCGCTCCTGCGCGGCCGGAATCGTGTGGGTGGTGCCGTCGGCGTGCACGATCGAGCCCTTCGGGCCCTGCGTGACGATGTAGGCCTTCACGCGCTTGGCGATCTCGGCCGCGCTCCAGCCGGTGCGCTGCTGCAGCAGCTGCGACTCGTAGTCGTTGACGATCGCGTAGTCGGCCTGGTCGATCATCGTGCGGAATTCCTCGCCCGAGAACAGCGGCATCGCCTGGCCCGGGTCGAAGATGAAGGGAACGCCCTTCTCGGCGAACTCGCGCGAATGCTGCAACATGCCGTCGCGGCTGTCCGGCGCGACGATGCCGAACGTGACGCCCTCGACGTCGCGCACATGGTGCTCGTGCGAATTGAGCATCGCGCCCGGGTGGAACGCGGTGATCTGGTTGTTGTCGAGGTCGGTGGTGATGAAGCACTGCGGCGTGAACAGGTCGTCGAACACGCTGACGTGGTCGAGGCGGATGCCGCACTGCTGCATGTGCTCGCGGTAGGGACCGAAGTCCTGGCCGACCGCGGCGAACGGGATCGGATCGTCGCCGAGCAACTTGAGGTTGTAGGCGATGTTGCCGGCGCAGCCGCCGAACTCGCGGCGCATGCGCGGCACCAGGAACGAGACGTTCAGGATGTGCACCTGGTCCGGCAGGATGTGTTTCTTGAACTGGTCCTGGAACACCATGATGGTGTCGTAGGCGAGCGAACCGCAGATCAGTGCTGACATCGAAGGTCCCGAGCGGGCGGCGGCGCGAAAAGCGCCGCACAAACCGGTGAAGCTTAACCGGCTGCGGGCGTGACCGGAACGCCCCCGCGCGCCCGGGGCCGGCCCGGGTTGGCGCGGAACGTGACGGAAACCGGCAAAAGCCCGCGTCCGGAAAGGATTTTTTAACCTCGTCGTCCTTGCCCGCGCGGCCCGGTCTGACTACACTCGCGCGCTTTTCCCCGCATTCGCACAAGGCTCGCGCCGCGCTCATGTTCAAAGGTCTCCGCGGACTCTTCTCCAACGATCTCTCGATCGACCTCGGCACTGCCAACACGCTGATCTACGTGCGTGGGCAGGGCATCGTCCTCAACGAACCCTCGGTCGTGGCGATCCGCCAGGACCGCGGCCCGGGCGGCCCGCGCTCGGTCGCGGCCGTCGGCGCCGACGCCAAGCGCATGCTCGGCCGCACCCCCGGCAACATCGTGACGATCCGGCCAATGAAGGACGGCGTCATCGCCGACTTCACGATGACCGAGGAAATGCTCAAGCAGTTCATCAAGAAGGTGCACCGCGCGCGCATGTTCCGGCCAAGCCCGCGCGTGCTGGTGTGCGTACCCTGCGGCTCGACCCAGGTCGAGCGCCGCGCGATCAAGGAATCGGCCGAATCGGCCGGTGCGCGCGACGTCTATCTCATCGAGGAACCGATGGCGGCTGCGATCGGCGCCGGCATCCCGGTGCACGAGGCGCGCGGCTCGATGGTGCTCGACATCGGCGGCGGTACCTCCGAAGTCGCGGTCATTTCGCTGAACGGCATCGTGTATTCGCAATCGGTGCGCATCGGCGGCGACCGCTTCGACGAGGCGATCATCAATTACGTGCGCCGCAACCACGGCACCCTGATCGGCGAATCGACCGCCGAGAAGATCAAGGTCCAGATCGGCTGCGCGTTCCCGCAGTCGGACGTGAAGGAGATCGAAGTCTCCGGGCGCAACCTCGCCGAGGGCGTGCCGCGCATGTTCACGGTCAATTCGAACGAAATCCTCGAAGCGCTGCACGAACCGCTCTCGGGCATCGTCAGCTCGGTGCGCAGCGCGCTCGAGCAGACCCCGCCGGAACTGTGTTCGGACGTCGCCGAGCGCGGCATCGTGCTGACCGGCGGTGGCGCCCTGCTGCGCGACATCGACCGCCTGATCTCCGAGGAAACCGGCCTGCACGTGCACGCCGCGGACGATCCGCTGACCTGCGTCGCGCGTGGCGGCGGTCGTGCACTCGAGCTGATCGACCTGCACGGCAGCGATTTCTTTGCCCCGGAATAGAACGCCGTGATTCGTGATTCGTGATTGGTGATTCGGCACTGGCACGCAGGATCATCGGCCCGCACGAATCGTAGGCGACCGCGTACCGGTCGTCTTCGGGGTCTCTAGCAACCACGAATCACCAATCAACAATCACGGCCGATGCGCACCGACAACGCCACGCTTTTCGCCGAAGGCGCTGTCAGCACCCTGCGGCTGATCGTCTACCTCGCGGTGGCGATCGCGCTGATGGTGCTCGACCACCGCGGCAACTATCTCGAATCGGTGCGCCGCGTCGCCGGCACCGTGGTGGAACCGGTGTATCGCCTCGCCTCGCTGCCGGCGCAGCTTGCGCGCGCGACCCGCACCGCGGTCGTCACGCAGGACCAGCTCGCCAGCGAGAACCGCCAGCTGCGTGAACAGTTGTTGCTGGCGCAGGCGCGCCTCAATCGCCTCGATGCGCTGGTGGCGCAGAACGAACGCCTGAAGAGCCTGCTCGATGCGCAGAAGAACCTCGGCCTGTCGGTGCAGCTGGCGCGCCTGATCAACGTCGACCTCGATCCCTCGCGCCATCGCATCGTGCTCGACGTCGGCGCGAACCAGAACGTGACGGTCGGCCAGCCGGTCATCGATGCGCAGGGCGTGATGGGACAGATCGTCGAAGTGCTGCCAAACAGCTCGATCGCGATGCTGCTCAGCGATGCCACCCACGCGATTCCGGTGGTGGTCGAGCGCACCGGCTTGCGCACGATCGCCTACGGCAGCGGTGACATCGACCGGTTGCAGCTGCCGAACATCCCGATCAGTGCCGACGTCCGCGTCGGCGACAAGCTGTTGACCTCGGGTCTGGGCGGACGTTTCCCGGCCGGTTTTCCGGTCGGCGAGATCCGCAAGGTCAGCCCGGACCGCAGCGGCATGTTCACCGCCGCCGAAGCGCAACCTGCGGCCGCGCTCGACCGCAGCGCCGAAGTGCTGCTCCTGCGCGACCAGCCACAGCCCTACGGACCACCCGCGCCGCGCGAGGAGGTTGGTCCGCCGGTGGAAAACCCGGCGGCTGCAGGCCGTCCACCGCCGTCCCCCTCGCGCATCGCGGGAGAGGGCAGGGCCATCGGCGTAGCCGATGCCGCGATGAGGGCCGGGCCTTCGTCGAGCGATCCGTCACAGCCTCGCGCCGCAGGCCGCCCATGAACCGCGCGCGCATCCAGGGCTGGTTGTTCGCCGGCAGCCTGTTCGTTGCGTTCCTGCTGCAACTGATGCCGTTGCCGCCCGCGCTCGAACCGCTGAAGCCGTACTGGATCGGCTTGGTGCTTGTGTACTGGACGATCGAAGCGCCCGATCGCGTGGGCCTCGGCTTCGCGTTCTGCATCGGTCTGGCCGCCGACGTTTTCGCCGGTGAACTGCTCGGCGAGCAGGCGCTGCGCCTGCTCGTGCTGGTGTTCATCGTGCTGCGCTTCCGCGCGCGATTGCGTTTCTTCCCGGTCTGGCAACAGGCGCTGGCGGTACTCGCGTTGTTGCTAAATGATCGCGTGGTGATGCTGATGGCGCGCGGATTCGCCGGCGATCCGCTGCCGACCGGCGCGTCGTGGCTGGCGCCGCTGGTCGGCATGCTGGCGTGGCCGTTCGTGTTCCTGCTGTTCGACGACCTGCGCGCGCGCCTGCGCGCAGGTGACTGACGCAAGGCTCGGTCACATGCGCCGCTCCCGCTCGATCTCGCGGTTCAAGCCGCTGAAGGAGGCGCGCCACGAGGCGGCCACCTTCCGCCGGCGCGCGCTGGCGGGATTCGTCATCATCGTCGCGTGCCTGGTCGCGCTGGCGACGCGCTTCGCGTTCCTGCAGGTCGACCAGCACGAGGAATTCAGCGCGCGCTCGGAGGCGAACCGCGTGCTGACCCGGCCGCTTGCGCCCGCGCGCGGCCTCATCTACGACCGCAACGGCGTGCTGCTGGCGGAGAACGTCGCGGCATTCCGCCTCGAGGTCACGCCCGAGCAGGTACGCGACATGCCCGGCATGCTCGCCCGGCTCGGCGAGATCGTCTCGCTCAGCGACGACGACATCGCGCGCTTCAATGCGTTGCGCAAGAGCAAGCATTCCTACGAGGGCGTGCCGTTGCGCCTGAAGCTGTCGGAAGAGGAGATCGCGAAATTCTCGACGAGTCGCTGGGCGTTCCCGGGTGTCGACGTGGTGCCGTACCTGACCCGCTCGTATCCGCTCGGCGAGGAGTTCGCGCACACCGTCGGCTATGTCGGGCGCATCGACGAGAACGATGTCGCGCGGCTCGACAAGGGTGATTACGCGGGTACGACGCACATCGGCAAGACCGGCATCGAGCGCTTCTACGAAGATCGTCTGCACGGCGAGGTCGGCTACGAGAAGGTCGAGGTCAACGCCGATCATCGACCACTACGCGTGTTGCCGGACCGGCTCGCGCCAAAGCCCGGCGAGAACCTGTACCTGACGATCGATTCGCGCCTGCAGGAGGCGACCGAAGCCGCGTTCGAGGGGCGCGCCGGCGCTGCCGTAGCGATCGACCCGCGCAACGGCGAAGTGCTGGCGATGGTCAGCGTACCGAGCTTCGATCCGAATCCGTTCGTCAACGGCATCGCCAGCGCGGACTACGCGGCCCTGCTCGACGCCGACGACAAGCCGCTGCTGAATCGGCTGTTGCGCGGCAACTATGCGCCGGGCTCGACGATGAAGCCGTTCGTCGGTCTCGCCGGCCTCGAACTCGGTCTGCGGGTTCCCTCGGACACCGTGTTGTCGACCGGCGAGTTCTTCATCCCCGGACAGTCGCGCGCATACCGCGATGACGTACGCGGTGGCCAAGGTCGCGTCGACCTGGTGCAGGCGATCGCGAAATCGGTCAACACCTATTTCTATTCGCTCGCGCTGGACATGGGCATCGACCGCTTCAGCAGCGCGCTCGGGCGCTTCGGCTTCGGCCAGCAGACCGGCATCGACCTCATGGGCGAAGGCAGCGGCGTGCTGCCTTCGCGCGAGTGGAAGCGCGCGCGGTTCAACCAGCCGTGGTATCCCGGCGAGACAGTCATCGCCGGCATCGGCCAGGGGTACTGGGTGGTGACGCCGCTGCAGCTGGCGAACGCAGTCGCGATCATCGCCGCGCGCGGAGTCCCGCACACACCGCACCTGTTGCGAGCGGTGCAACGTGGCCTCGATGCGCCGCTCGAAGTGTTGCCGGCGGCGCCCCAGCGACCGAGCGCGATCGAAAAGCCGGCCGACTGGGCCGCGGTGCAGCAGGGCATGGTCGAGGTCGTGCGCAGCGGTACCGCGCGCGGGATCGATGCGGGATTCCCGTATCCGATCGCCGGAAAAACCGGTACCGCCGAACGCTATTCGCGCACGGGCACCGAGTGGACCAGCATCAGCGCGAGCCCGATCGAACGCCATCAGGTGCTGTTCGAAGCATTCACGCCCGCCGACGACGCGCGCATCGCGGTCATCGTCGCGCTCGAGGCCGGGCGCAGCGGCGCCCACGATGCGGCGCCGATCGCGCGCAAGATGCTCGACGCCTGGCTGCCCGGCGACCAGCAGCGCCAGGCGCACGAGGCGACAGCGAAGGCGGAGAATGCGCCATGATCGACGAGTTTCTGCTCGAATGGAGGCATCGCTTCGTTTCGATGTGGCGCAAGCCGCGCGTCGACCTGCCGCTGTTCGGCGCGCTGCTGCTGCTGATGGGCATCGGCCTCGGCACGCTCTACAGCGCCAGCGACAAGGATCTCGGACAGGTCATCTCGCAAGGGTTGCGTTTCATGCTCGGCCTGCTGCTGATGATGGCGGTCGCGCGCGTGCCGCCGCTTACGCTGCGCAACTGGACGCCATGGCTCTACGCGGCGAGCATCATCTTGCTGGTCATCGTCGTCGTGCACGGCGAGGGGCGCGGCGCGAACCGCTGGCTTGATCTCAAGGTCGTACGCTTCCAGCCGTCGGAACTGCTCAAGCTGACCATGCCGATGATGATCGCGTGGTATCTCAACGGCCGCCCGTTGCCGCCCGGATGGCTGACGCTTGGTGCGGCCGGCGCGCTGATCGCGGTGCCGGCGGCGCTGATCGCCAAGCAGCCCGACCTGGGCACGGCACTGCTGATCGTCGCCAGCGGCGCGTTCGGCATCTTCCTGTCCGGCCTCGCGTGGTGGCGCATCGGTCTGCTGCTCGGGGCGGTCGCCGGGATGGTGCCGATCGCCTGGCACTTCCTGCACGACTACCAGAAGAACCGCGTGCTGACCCTGCTCGATCCGGAAGCCGACCCGCTCGGCAACGGCTGGCACATCATCCAGTCGAAGATCGCGGTCGGCTCGGGCGGCTTGTGGGGCAAGGGCTGGCACCACGGCACGCAGTCTCGCCTCGAGTTCCTGCCCGAGCACACCACCGACTTCATCTTCTCGGTGTTCGCCGAGGAGTGGGGACTGGTCGGCGTTCTGCTGCTGCTCGCGCTGTACGTGTTCATCATCGCGCGCTGCCTGTGGATCGCGGCGGAAGCGAAGGATACCTATGCGCGCCTGCTCGCCGGCGCGATCAGCATGTCGCTGTTCGTCTACGTCGTCGTCAACGGCGGCATGATCACCGGCATGCTGCCGGTGGTCGGCGTGCCGTTGCCGCTGGTGAGTTACGGCGGCACCTCGGCGGTTTCACTGCTCGCCGGCTTCGGCGTGCTGATGTCGATCCACGCGCACCGCAAGGTGCTGGCGAGCCAGTAGTATACGAATTGACTTTCCAAGGACTTCACCGCCATGTTCCGATCAGTGCTGGTCGTGTCTGCAATGCTCCTTGCGGGCACCGCCTGGGGAGTGGCGCTGAGTCCAGCGGGATCGGGACAGGTGCTGCTGTTTCCGTACTACACGGTCAACGAGGGGCAGGACACGCTCGTAACGATCGGCAGTCTCGGCGATCACGCGCAGATCGTGAAGGTCCGCTTCCTCGAAGGCTACAACAGCCGGCCCGTGCTCGATTTCGACCTGTATCTGCCCGCCAACGAAACCTGGGTCGGCGCGGTAACGAAGAGTGCGGACGGGCGTGCGATGCTGCGAACGCCGGCGTTGACGTGCACGGTACCGGTGCTGCCTGCGGCCGGCGCGGTTTTCAGCACGGCCCAGTTCGACGGCAGCGGCGGGCTGCCGGCCGATGCAGGCCCGCATGACGCCGGACGCACGCGCGAAGGATTCATCGAGGTGATCAGCGGCGGAACGATCGCCTCGGAGACTTCCACGTTCGGAGCCATCGTCGGACTCGAACGCACGTGCTCGCCATTGCCGGGTTCCCTGCTCGAGGACATCGACGGGCCGGGTGAGGCGATCTACGGCACGGCCGCGGTGATCAGCGTCGGCCAAGGTCTCTACTACGCCTACGACGCCACGGCGTTGGACGACTTCTCACCCGATCCGCTGTACTCGCCGGCGATGGGGCCCCTCGATCCCTCGCTCGCGCAAGCGGGCGGACACGTCGCCGGTGCCGATGCGACGATCCACGGATACGGGCTGGTGCATTTCGACCGCAAGATCGACGCGGTCAGCGCCGTGCTGGCGAAGTCCACCATGTACAACCAGTACGTCGCGCCGGCCGGTCTGGGTGCGAGGAGTGACTGGATCCTCTCCATGCCGACGCAGCGCTACTACACCGACCCGGCGATGTCCGGCAGCACGACCGCGCTGCCTCCGTTCGACGAGGTGTTCCGCGCGCCGGGTGTGGCTCCACTGAGGTTCGTCAATCCCGCGATCTTCGATCGGCTGGGAAATCAATGCACCGGCGATTTCTGCCAGTACGAAACGGAGTTCCACCTCGATCGCGCGGTGAACGTCATCGCCTATGCGACGCCGGACCAGGCCAATGGCGCGTCCGGCGTATTCGCCTCGCGCCTGATGGCGTACCTCTATCCCTTTGGCGAATCGGGCCATACCCGGCTGCAGCCGTACCGCTTGCGCGCGATGGAGGGTGTCGACCGCAGTCCGCTGCAGCAGGGACGCGTCTGCGTCTCGGGCACTCCCGAGATAGGTTTCCTCGCCTACAACCTCGTCAACGGCAATGCGCAACCGGGGCGCCTCGCGAACTACGGCGGCATCTACCGCGATCAGTGGCTCGGCGCTGGCGTCGCGGCCCGCGACACGCCGTTCGGCCACGAATGCAACGTGCCCGAATGAGGGCACGCGCGACGACGGCTGCTGCGCGACGCGTGCAGCGCGCAGCAGCGGTCGGGTCACAGGCAGTACGACAACGCGTCGTAGACCGAGAGCGTCGTCCGCGGGAGCGGCGTGTACAACGGGTCGTCGCCGGCGAGCGCGGCAAGCAGTTCGGCGATCGTCGTGCGGGGCGCGACCGGCAGGACGCATCGCCAGGCTTGCGTGTCGACCGTGATCGCGCCGCTGCGCGCATCGATTTCCTCGTTGCTGGCCGCGAATGACCACACGCAGCGGCCGATTCGCCCCGAGCCGAGCTGCACGGAACAGCGCAGGCGCAGTGGCGTGATGTTGCTCCAGTCGCCCTCGCAGAACGTGTCGCCGCAAATATCATCGAAGCCGTCTTCGAGCGCTGCCCGGATCGAGTACCAGGCCTCGAACTGCGCATCGGTGGTGAAGTACTCGTAGGCGTCGACGTATGCACGCGTCGACGGTGCCGCAGCATGCAGCGGGTGTGCGGCGGCGATCCCCATGGCGATCGCGGCGAGCAGTGGACGAAGCATTGGAAATCCTCCCTGGATGATGGCGTCCCTCGGCGTCGATCGGTCGATCGGCAGGGAACCCGGCCAGCTTGCCCGCCGCCGCGTGGTGCGACGAGTGCGGATCGCCGCGTCGGCGTGTACGAAATCCGCGCGACGCGCCATGAGAGATGCTGCAGCATCGTCCGCTCTGCGCCGGCGACGCGCCGGCCGTGTGCATCCTGCTACAGTAGCGTCATGCAGGAAGTGCTTCGCGCGCTGCGCGCTCATCTGGTCATCGTGTCGATCTGCCTGTTCGGCGTCGGTCGCGGCATCGCTGCCGCGGCAGGTGCCCCGTCCGATGCCGAGGTCGCGGCAGAGCAACGCGCGTTTGCCGCCGAGGTCGCGGGCGAGGGCGGGCCGACCGAGGCCGAGGTGCTGAAGACGCTCGCCGGTGCGAAGACGCAGCAGTCGATCCTCGATGCGATCGCGCGTCCGGCCGAGGCGACCAAGCCGTGGAGCGCGTATGCGCCGATCTTCCTGACCGACAAGCGCATCGATGATGGGGTCGCGTTCTATCGCGCCAACCGCGACCTGCTCGATCGCACCTCTGCGCAGTACGGCGTCGCGCCCGAGATCATCGTCGCGATCATCGGCGTCGAAACCGGCTACGGCCAGAACACGGGCAAGTACCGCGTGCTCGACGCGTTGTCGACGCTCGCGTTCCACTATCCGCCGCGCGCGAAGTTCTTCCGCGGCGAGCTGAAGCAGCTGTTCCTGCTCGGCGATCGCCACCTCGCCTATCCCATCGACCAGCTTCGCGGTTCCTACGCCGGCGCGATGGGCTGGGGCCAGTTCATGCCGACCAGCATCGCCAAGTGGGCGGTCGACGGTGACGGCGACGGTCGCATCGACCTGTGGAGTTCACTGCCCGACATCGCGACCAGCGTGGCCAACTATTTCGCCGAGCACGGCTGGCAGCAGGGCAAGCCGGTCGCGGTGCGCGCGCAGCCGGCGGCGGACGCGCGCGTGTTACCCGATCCCGGCCTCGACCCGGTCTATCCGGTGCAGCAGATGGAAGCGTGGGGCTACGCACCGATCGAGCGCGTCGAAGCCGACATGCCATCGACCCTGCTCAGGCTCGACGGCGATCTCGGGCCTGAATACTGGCTGGTATTCGGCAATTTCCGCGCAATCACCCGCTACAACAAGAGTCCGCTGTATGCGATGGCGGTGTTCCATCTCGCGCAGGCGATCGCGCGCGGAGCCGCCACGCCGTGAAATTGCGACTGCTCGCCTGCATCGGCCTGTGCCTTGCAGTGGTCGCGTGCAGCAGCCACAGGCCGCGTCGCGATGGCGCCGCGCCGGCACCGACGCATGGCGTAACGACGCAGGGCGGGTCGACCGCGCGCGGCGGCCGGGATACCGATCGTCCGCAGTCCGAGCGCTACGCGCAGGACGCCGACAACGGACCCGGCGCGCCGCCGATCGATGTCAGCCAGATCCCCGAGCCCGTACCGAAAGCAGAGCCCCGCTCGCGTTACGGCAACAAGGACAGCTACAGCGTGCTCGGCAAGACCTACCGCGTGATGCCCGACGCGCGCGGCTATCTCGAGCGCGGCATCGCCTCGTGGTACGGCAACAAGTTCCACGGTTTCATGACGTCGTCGTTCGAGACCTACGACATGTACGCGTTCAGCGCCGCGCACAAGACGTTGCCGCTGCCGAGCTACGCGCGCGTCACCAATCTCGACAACGGCAAGAGCGTGGTCGTGCGCGTCAACGACCGCGGTCCGTTCCACGACGATCGCATCATCGACCTGTCGTATGCCGCGGCGGTGAAGATCGGCGTGTGGCCAAAGGGCACGGCGCGGGTGGAAGTGCGCGCGATTGATCCCGCGCACCCGGACGACCTGCCGCCATCGCGCATGGTGCAGGCGCCGCCGCCGGTCGATCGCCGCGCGCGCTCGACCGGCGTCGATCAAGCGCCGTCTCGCGCTCTTGCTTCCAGACCTCAGCCCTCGGCCCTCGGCCCCGCGCCAGCAACGCAGCGCTCAGCACCCAGCCCTGTTTCCCGCATCTACCTGCAGCTCGCCGCGTTCGGCGAGCGCGCGAATGCGGAGCGCGCTCTGGCCAACGCAAAACGCGCCGGGCTCGAGCAAGTCGGGATCGAATCGATCGCCGTCGGCGGGCGTACCGTGCACCGCGTGCGGGTCGGCCCGCTCGCCGATGCCGAAGCGGCGGATGTGCTCAGCGCGCGCATCGAACGGCTCGGCTTTGGCGTGCCGCGCGTGGCAATCGAGCCCTGAATCGCGTGCAGGAAGCCTGAACTCGTCCTGTCGGAGGCAGGATTCGCCCGTGTAATGGCCGGGCTCGTCTGCGACAATCGGGTTTTGTTGTCCGCAGGTCGATATTCCGCGATGAAGCTGCCGTCCCTCCTCGTTCCCGCCACCTTCCTTGTCCTGATCGGTTGCGCCGCGCACGCCGCTCCACCCGCGACTTCCGCGCCGGCGGCGACACCCGCCGCGAGCACGGCGCCCGCGTTGCCGACGCCGCAGCCGGTCGCGAAACCGACACCGACCCCGGCGGCTGCGATGCCTGGTGCGGCGCCGACGCCACCGGCGCCGTCAATCGACGCCAAGAGCTGGGTGCTGATGGACTATTCCAATGGCCAGGTGCTCGCCGAGAGCAACATGGACCAGCGCGTCGCGCCGGCGTCGATCACCAAGGTCATGACGTCCTATGTGGTTTCGGCCGAACTCGCGCACGGCAAGATCCATCTCGACGACCAGGTACTCATCAGCGAGCGTGCCTGGCGTTCGGGCGGTGCCGGCACCGATGGCTCGACCAGCTTCCTGCAGCTCAACAGCAAGGTCGCGTTGAAAGACCTGCTGTACGGCATGATCATCCAGTCCGGCAACGATGCCGCGATCGCGCTGGCCGAACATACAGCGGGTTCCGAAGACATGTTCGCCCAGCTGATGAACCAGTACGCGGCGAAGATCGGCATGACCGGAACGAACTACGTCGATGCGAGCGGCCTGCCGAATCCCGACCACTACACCACCGCCCACGACATCGCGCTGCTGTCGCGCGCGCTGATCCGCGACTATCCCGAGGAATACAAGATCTACGCGATCAAGGAATTCGAGTGGAACGGGATCAAGCAGCACAACCGCAATACGCTGTTGTGGCGCGATGAAACCGTCGACGGCATCAAGACCGGCCATACGTCCGAGGCGGGCTTCTGCCTGGCGACGTCGGCCAAGCGAGCCGACCAGCGCCTGATCGCGGTGGTGATGGGCGCGCCGAGCGAGAAGCAGCGTGCCGACGACAACCAGGAATTGCTGAACTACGGTTTCCGCTTTTTCGAGACGAAGAAGCTGTACGCGGCGAATGCGCCGCTGGCGACGCCGGAACTGTGGAAGGGTGCGATCGCGAACCTGCCGCTCGGCGTCAGTGACGATGTGTTGGTCACGTTCCCGCGCGGCCGTTACAACGATCTCAAGGCGAGCCTTGACATGCCCGCGCGGCTGGTCGCGCCGATCGCCAAGGGCAAGGCGCTCGGCACGCTCAAAGTGCAACTCGATGGCAAGTCGCTGCTGGAACGGCCGTTGGTCGCCCTCGCCGAGGGTGATGAAGGCGGATTCTTCAAGCGCTTCGGCGACGGCGTGTGGTTGTGGTTCAAGGGCGACGCCGGAGCCAGTGTGTCGTCGGCCGCGCCGAAGGGCGATTGACCAGCGGCGTTGCGTCGATTCCCACTAGAATCCAGCCGATGCCGCCGAGCCCCGATCCCGAACAGCGCCTCGCCCGCATCGGCTGGCGTGCGCAGGCACTGCCTTCGGATGTCGACGAGGTCGGCAGTGTCGCGCGCGTCGTCGCGCAGCATCGCGCCGGTTACCAGCTGCACGATGGCGTCGAGTTGTACAACGCGCAGCCGGCCGCGCGATTCCTCAAGCGCGATCTCGATCCGACCGAGCGTCCCGCGGTCGGCGACTTCGTGCTGGTCGCGCCGGGCAAGCCGCCAACGATCGAGCGCGTGCTGCCGCGACGCACCGAACTCAAGCGCGGCGCGGCGGGCGAGAGCCATCAGCGCCAATTGATCGCGACCAATATCGATACCGTGTTCGTGCTGAGCGGGCTCGACGGCGACCTCAATCCGGCGCGACTCGAGCGCTACCTGCTGCTGGTGCAGGGCAGCGGCGCGGCGCCGGTGCTTGTGCTGACCAAGGCGGACCGCAGCGATGCCGTGGATGCGATCGTGGCGGAACTCGAGCAGCGTATCGTCGGTGTCGAGATCCACGCGGTGAATGCGAAGTCGCCGGACAGCATCGCGCCACTGCTCGTCCATCTCGGGCCCGGACATACCGCGGTACTGGTCGGTTCATCCGGTGCCGGCAAGTCCACGCTGACGAATACGCTGCTCGGCGAAACGCGCCAGGCCACCGCCGCGGTGCGCGAACACGACAGTCGCGGTCGCCATACCACCACGCATCGCGCGCTGATCCTGTTGCCCAGCGGCGGTTGCCTGATCGACACGCCGGGCATGCGCGAGCTGAAGCTGACCGGCGAGGAGCAGCTCGATCTCGGTCAGTTCTCCGACATCGACGAGCTGGCGCAAGCATGCCGCTTCGGGGACTGCGCCCACGGCAGCGAACCCGGCTGCGCAGTACAGGCCGCGCTCGCCGATGGTCGCCTCGATCCGCAGCGCTGGCGCAATTACCTGAAGCTGCGCGACGAACTCGCCGCGACCGCCGACACGCTCGAGGCGCAGATGCGCAAGAAGGGCGAGGCGCGCGTGTTGACCAAGGCACTCGGCAAACGCCTCAACGAGAAGTACGGACGCCACTGACGCGCCGCATTTGCGTTTCAGCCCGTAGGGCGGTACGCGCGCAGCGCGTGCCGCCACGCCTTCAGCCGGCAAAGGGCGCGCCTACGGCACCGCAGTGCCGCCCGCCCGCACCATGAACGCGCCCGGCAATACCACGTATGCCGGATTGTCGTTGCGCGTGCCGAACGGCGCCGCGGCGAGGTTGTTTATCGTTGCGGCAATGTCGGGTGCATAGAAGAACCAGGAGTCGTGTCCGGATGCGTTCGTGTCGACGCGTGCCGGCCTATCCGCACCGCCGTCGAGCTTGGCGCTCGCGCCGACGAAGAACCCCCCATGCACCCAGGTGGGCAGGAAGTTGACCGTGGAGAAGTTGTCATTGAACACGATCGGCGCGTCGGTGACGCTCGCGATGGCGTACGCATTGCGCGGATCGCCGTCGCCGTCATCGTCCTCGAGCAACCAGAACGTGACCGGTCCGTTCGCGAGCGAGGGAAATGTCGGACCGAACGCGATCGACACATGCGTGATGACCTCGCCGCCGGGTGCCGCCGTGTAGTAGTTGCCCCACAGCATGTCCGGATCGAACGTTGACGGCGGCCCCTGGTTGGTGTCGCCGTCGCCGTCGTCGTAGGCATGCTCGGTCGGCGTCGGCACGATCGCGCCGTCGAAGCCGTCCTCGAAGATCGTGTCGCTGAGGGGCTGCTGCGTTTCGAATGCGCCGATGTCGGCCGCGCTGCCGGAGACGCGCGGGAAGTTCGCGCCGCGCTGGTCGGATGCGAGGCCGTCGTCGTTGCCTGCGTCGAGCGCGGGACTGCCGACGCCGAGCGCGATCGTCCGCGTCGGGCCGCCGTTCCATGCGAGGAAATACAGCAGCGGGTCGTCGGCGATCGTGTCTACCGGCAACGTGATGTTTGGACTTGCGGACATGATCAGGTTGCGCGTTCCGGCGACGGTGAGCGGTGATTGCACGGCTGTCGCGATATCGCTGCGAGGCGGCGGACTGCCGTCGTCGACGACGTTTCTCGCGAAGATCGAACTGCGGATCGTCAATGGCAGCGTAGGGTCGGCAAACAGCAGTCCGGCTCCGCTCCCCCCGAAGATTGCGTTTTGCGCAATCGTGCTGCTCGCGATCGTCGTCGGTCGCAGGGAGTAGATTCCGCCGCCGGATATGCCGGCGACATTGCCGTATACCGTGCTGCTGGTGATGTCGAGCCGCGTGTCCTGCGGCGGTGGCGGTTCGCCGAACACGCTGAAAGTGGCCTTGAACAGGCCGCCGCCCTTGTTGTTTGCCCGATTCCCGTCGATCGTCGATGACGTGATGGAGGTGACGCCGCGCACGAACACACCGCCGCCGAGGACGCCGTCGACGAGGTCGTTCGCCTCGACGGTATTGCCGGAAATCGTGCTGCCGGTCATGGTCAGGGCGCCACGCACGTAGAGGCCGCCGCCCGCGGTCAGGTAATAGCCATCGCCGCTGCCGCCGATCGCCGCGCTGACGCTGTTGCCACTGATCGTGCTGTCGATGAGTTCGGCGTCGCCCGTCACGTAGGCGCCGCCGCCGATCGCGACGTTGTCGCCGGCGGCGGTGCTGCTGGAAGCGCTGATCGTACTGGAGCGCATCGTCAGCGTGCCGGCGACGTCGATCGCACCGCCGAACGTCAACGGCCCGCCGCCGCTGGCGTGGCAGTTGGTGATGGTCGCGCGTTCGAGCACGAGATTGCCCGACGAGCGGATGCAACTGGCGAGGCCGTGCGTGTAGTTGCCGTTGCGGATCGTCAGGTCGCGGATCGTCAGCGTGCCGAGGCCGGTCTGGTAATCACCGTGTGCGAAGGCGCGATCGCCGTTGGCATCGATCGCGAGCGCATCACGACCCGGCCCGACCAGGGTCAAATCCTTGACCTGGTGCGGACCGAACATGCTGAGATCGATCAGGCCATGGGTCAGCGTGATAGTGCTGCAGGTCAGCGCGGACAGGTCGACGATGTCGCCTTCGGCCGCGCCGGCGAGCACGCTGCGCAGCGTTCCAGCGCTGTCGTCGTCGAGGCAGTTCGTGACCGGCAGCGTGTTGCCGCGCGGCGCCGCTGTGGCGCGCGGCGCGCGTGCGGGCGAGGGCGTACGCCGGGCATCAAGGCGCAGCGCATAGCGCGGATTGCTGAAGTCGGTCGCGGTTATCGCGGGGGAAGGCGTCGATGCGAGCGTCGCGCAGGCACAGGCGAGCGCGATGGCGAGGGGGGCAGGGCGTTGGGCGCGCATGCTCGATGACATGAGGATCTCCCGTATCGAAACTTTTCCCCGTTCCCGTCCTCCATCCTAGCAGGGCCGTCTGCTATGGTGACCACGAACACACGGACACGGGCGACATGCCGTCGAGCGACCAGCCTGACCTGTATGCGGAACTGGACCGTCGCCTGGTCGAGGCGACGCGCGGCATCCGCCTGCTCGATTCGGTCAGCTGGCCCGCTGCCGTCGAGGTCGGCTTCATCGCGGCATGGAAGGCCGGGACCGCAAAGCTGCCTGAGATCACCTATCCGCGCGTCGACTTCAGTGCGACGCGCGTCGCGCTCGACCAGGTCACCGCCGCGGCCGATCCCGCGCATCCCCTCGGCGACTACATCCGGCGCACGGCCGAATCGTGGCGCGTGGCGACCGATCTGCTCGAGGCGATGGGTACGACCGCGATCACCGCGCATTCGGCCAGGCTCTACGGCTTGCCGGCCGACCGCGTGCCGGGTGCGACGCTGACCAATGTAGACGCCGCGCAGCACTTCATCGCGATCGCCGACGAATACAACAGCGGCGCGCCGCTCGACGAGATCGAGACGCAGATCCCGGCCGAGCTGCTGCGCATCGAACTCAAGCAGCGCCTCGACGGTTTCTTCGGCGTCGATGCGATCAAGGTCGAGGTCGATCCCGACCTGATCGCGAAGGCCGCCGCCGGTGCGACGCGCATCCGCCTGCGTTCGGCGACCACGTTCTCCAACTACGACCGCGACCAGCTGCTCGCGCACGAGGCGTTCGTGCACTCGTTGACCGCGCTGAACGGGCGAGCGCAGCCGCGCCTGAAATCGCTCGCGCGTTCCTCCCCGCGCATCACCGCGACCCAGGAGGGTCTGGCGGTGTTTGCCGAACTGATGTCGGGCTCGATCGACATCGCGCGCATGAAGCGCATTTCGCTGCGCATCCTCGGTATCGACATGGCGATCAGGGGCGCCGACTTCATCGAGGTGTTCCGCTTCTTCATGGATGCCGGGCAAAGCGCGGGTGACAGCTTCAGTTCCGCGCAGCGCGTGTTCCGCGGCGCGCCGGTGACCGGCGGGGCCGCGTTCACGAAGGATGCGGTCTACCTGCGCGGGTTGCTGTCGGTGCACACGTTCTTCCGCTGGGCGCTGAAGAACCAGCGCATGACACTGTGCCGCAACCTGTTCGCGGGCAAGCTCGCGCTGCACGACGTGCTCGCGCTGGAAGCGTACTTCGACAACGGCTACATCGCCCAGCCGCGCTACCTGCCGCCATGGGTGCAGCATGCACACGGCCTCGCCGGCATGCTCGCGTTCTCGCTGTTCGCGAATCGGATCCGTCTGGACAGCGTCGAAGCGGAGGATCTCGTGCTCGGACTTTGAGCGCGAGGACTTGCGTCCGCGCACGCGATGCTTTCCCATGCAGATCCTTCCCGCCGGATGAAGCCCATGTACCGCCGCCTGATCGCTGCCGTCCTGTTCGCTCTCGCATCACCCGTTGCGGGCGCTGCCGATACGCCATCGTCGAAGATCGACGCGCTGCTGCCGCGGATCACCGCATGGCGACGCGACCTGCACCAGCATCCCGAACTCGGCAACCGTGAGGTGCGCACGTCGAAACTCGTCGCCGACGCGTTGCGCAACCTCGGCCTCGAAGTGCGCACCGGCATCGCCGGAACCGGCGTGACCGCGATCCTGCATGGCGGCAAACCGGGACCGAGGCTGGCGATCCGCGCCGACATGGATGCGCTGCCGGTAACCGAGCAGGTCGACTTGCCGTTCGCGTCGAAGGCGACCGGCGAATACATGGGCAAGACGGTCGGCGTGATGCACGCATGCGGCCACGACGCGCATACCGCGATGCTGCTCGGCATCGCGACCGCGCTCGCGTCGCTGCGCAAGGACCTGCCGGGCGAGGTGATGTTCGTGTTCCAACCGGCCGAGGAGGGCGCGCCGGCAGGTGAGGAGGGCGGGGCGCCGCTGATGGTCAAGCAGGGCGTGTTCAAGGACTACCAACCGGACGCGGTGTTCGGCATGCACGTGGTCAGCAGCTATGCGGTCGGCAACGTCGCGCTGCGCGCGGGCGGCGAGATGGCCAGCTCCGACACGTTCCGCATCACCGTGCATGGTCGCCAGAGCCACGGCGCGATGCCGTGGAAGGGCGTCGACGCGATCGTCACCGCTGCCGAGATCGTCACCAGTGCGCAGACCATCGTGAGCCGCCAGCTCGACATCAACAAGGACCCGGCGGTGGTCACGTTCGGCGTGTTCAACGGGGGCCAGCGCTTCAACATCGTGTCCGACAGCGCGCACCTTGAAGGCACGGTGCGCGCGTTCGACGAGGGCATGCGCCAGCAGGCGCTGGCAAGCCTCAACACGATCGCCGAGCACGTTGCCGCTGCCAACGGCGCAACCATCGACGCGCAGATTCCGGCGCCCGACGGCAATCCGGTTACCCGCAACGATCCGGCGCTGACGCTGCGCGTGCGCGCCAGTCTCGAAACCGCGCTCGGCAAGGCGCACGTCGAGGAGGCCGCGCGCTGGACCGCGTCGGAGGATTTCCCGTATTTCGGCCTCGCCGCGAAGGTGCCGAGCGTGTACTTCTTCGTCGGCGCGACGCCGGCGGGGCAGGATCCGGCGACCGCGCCGACCAACCATTCGCCGAAGTTCTTCCTCGACGAAGGGGCGCTCGCGGTCGGCAGCACGGCCATGTTGCAGGCTGCGCTCGACTACCTCGGCTACGCGCCCTAGCAGCAGCGGGATGTCCCATCCGGATTGCGCATGGGGAGGAGCTTGCTGCTATGCCACCTGCCGCGCCGGTCACGTCCTGTTGCACGGTCAACTGGCATGGCCCCGACGACGGCGTGGCGCCGATGTTCGCGGCATACCGCGGTGCGGTCGCCGGTGTGCTCGGCGCCGTCGCGGAGCAGGTGCGCCTCGGCGGGCATGCGTAGGGAACGGGGCGGCGTACGCGCGATGTTATAGTCCCGGACCCTGCTCCGACGCGTCCGCGACGCCTCCATGTCGACCATCGAAGAACTCAAGAAAGCCGCCCTCGACTACCATCGCAAGGCACCGTTCGGGAAGATCAAGGTCACTGCGACCAAACCGGTCGTGACCCAGCGCGAACTCTCGCTCGCGTACTCGCCCGGCGTCGCCGCCGCGTGCGAGGAGATCGTGCGCGATCCGGCCGAGGTCGCCACGCTGACCGCGCGCAGCAACCTCGTCGCGGTGATCACCAACGGCACCGCGGTGCTCGGCCTCGGCAACATAGGCCCGCTCGCCGCCAAGCCCGTGATGGAAGGCAAGGGCGTGCTGTTCCAGAAGTTCGCCGGCGTCGACGTGTTCGACCTCGAGATCGCCGAGAACGATCCGGACAAGCTGGTCGACATCATCGCCAGCCTCGAACCGAGCTTCGGCGGCATCAACCTCGAGGACATCAAGGCGCCTGAGTGTTTCGAGGTCGAGCGCAAGTTGCGCGAGCGGATGAAGATCCCGGTGTTCCACGACGACCAGCACGGCACCGCGATCATCGTCGGCGCGGCGCTGGTCAATGCGCTGCACATCGCCGGCAAGGACATCGGCTCGATCAAGCTCGTCTCGACCGGCGCGGGTGCAGCCGGCATCGCCTGCCTCGACATGCTGGTCAGTCTCGGCGTGAAGATGGAGAACGTGTGGGTCGCCGATCGCCTCGGCGTGGTCTGGAAGGGCCGCAAGGAAGAGATGGACCCGAACAAGTGCCGCTACGCGCGCGAGACCGATGCGCGCACCGTCGACCAGATCATCGACGGCGCCGACGTGTTCCTCGGCCTGTCCGCACCGGGCGTGCTGACCGGCGCGATGGTCGCGCGCATGGGCGCGCGGCCGATCATCCTCGCGCTGGCGAACCCGACCCCGGAGATCCTGCCCGAGGAAGCGCGCGCGGTCCGCAGCGATGCGATCATCGCGACCGGCCGCTCGGACTATCCGAACCAGGTCAACAACGCGTTGTGCTTCCCGTACATCTTCCGCGGCGCGCTCGATGTCGGCGCGACGACCATCAACGAGGCGATGAAGATCGCCTGCGTGCACGCGATCGCCGCGCTGGCGCGGCGCGAGGCGAGCGACGTCGCCGCGCGCGCCTATGGCGGCAAGACGATGTGCTTCGGTCCCGACTACATCATCCCGCAGCCGTTCGATCCGCGCCTGATCGTCGAGCTGGCTCCGGCCGTCGCCAGGGCGGCGATGGAGTCGGGCGTCGCGACGCGGCCGATCGCCGACATGCGCGCGTACACCGAGAAGCTCAACGAATTCGTGTTCCGCACCACCCTGCTGATGAAGCCGGTGTTCGCGCGCGCGAAGGCGGACCCCAAGCGCATCGTCTACGCCGAGGGGGAAGAGGAAACCGTGCTGCGCGCGGTGCAGGCGATCGCCGACGAGGGCATCGCGCTGCCGGTGCTGGTCGGTCGGCCATCGGTGATCGAGTCGCGCATCGAGCGCCTCGCGCTGCGCATCAAGCCGGGCGTCGACTTCGAGCTGTGCAACATCGAAAGTGATCCGCGCTTCAAGGATTACTGGATGCTTTACCACGAGTTGATGCAGCGCAACGGCGTGACGCCGGAAAGCGCCAAGCAGATCGTGCGCTCGCGCGCGACCGTGATCGCCGGCCTGATGCTTCGCCGCGGCGAGGTCGACGGCATGATCGCCGGCATCGTCGGCCGCTTCCACAAGAAGCTCGGCTACCTGCGCGGCATCATTCCGCTCGATCCGGGCGTGCATGCAATGTCGGCGATGAGCGCGGTGTTCAACGAGCGCGGCGTGTTCTTCTTCCTCGATACCCACGTCGCCAGCGATCCGGATGCCGAGCGCCTCGCCGAGGCGGCCGCGCAGGCGACGCTGCGCCTGAAGTATTTCGGCATCACGCCGAAGGTCGCGATCCTGTCGCATTCGAACTTCGGCAGCCACGACGATGCCAGCGCGGTGAAGATGCGCCGCGTGGTGGAACTGCTGCGCGAGCGCCTGCCGAAGGTCGAGATCGAGGGCGAGATGCACGCCGACACCGCGCTGAATCCGGAGATCCGCGAACGCCTTTTCCCGCAGTCGCGCCTGTCCGGCAGCGCCAACGTGTTCGTCTGTCCGAACCTCGACTCGGCCAACATCGCTTTCAACATCACGCGCGTGATGACCGACGGCGTGGTGATCGGTCCGATCCTGATGGGCCCGTCGAAGCCGGTGCACATCCTGACGCCGGCCGCGACCGTGCGGCGCGTGTTCAACATGACCGCGCTCGCGGTGGTCGAGGCGCAGATCCGCGCGCAGGCCGGCACGCGCTGATCCGTCGCGGCGATCAATCGTCGCAGCCGTCGGCGAAAATCAGATCGCCGGTGAGTTGCACGGCGGCGAAATACCACGCGCCCGCCACGTTGTAGTCGTGGGTGTAGCCGCCGAGCAGAAGTTTCTCGCCGGCGACGAAGGCGAGCGAGGTCGCGCGCGTTTCCGCCGCGGCGCCCGCGATCGCGACCTGGCCAGCCTGCACGCCGGGCAGGGCGGCGCTGAAGTCGCCGAACGACCCATCGGGTGAACCGTCGTCGCGCAGGCGCAACGCGGCAAAGCGTGCGTCGTCGGCAAGATCGTTCCAGTAGAACCAGCCGCCGAGGACGACGCGACCATCACGCTGCACGACGATGCCGTTCGACTGCGCGTGGCCGGTGTAGGCCGGCGGCACCGAGAAGTCGAACATCGCGCGGCCATTGCCGCCGAGGACACTGGTGTCGAGCGGGCCGCTCGGCAGGAAGGCGGCGACGCCCATTCGGTCGTCGCTGGCGCCGAGCGGCCGCACCGTTCCGCCGACCCACACGCGGCGACGCAGACGATCGTAGGCCACGCTGGTCGGCACGCTCGCCGCCGCGTTGACCGTGGCCGGATCGAACGACCACGAGACGAAGAACTCGCCGGCGAAGTCCGGCCAGCGCATGACTTCGAGCAAGGCGACCGGACGCAACGGACTGCCGCCCATCGCGTAGCCCACCGCATAACAGCGGGGGATCTCGTTCGCGGTGCAACCACCGAAGGCGTAGAACTCGTTGTCGAGCGGCGCCCCCGCGGAGAAGACGCCGAGGCGGAAATACTGGGTGCCATCGGGATCGGAATAGTTGCCGCCGGGCCGGTAGTCGCCTTCACCATCGAGCACGAACACGGCCCCTCGGCGCACGCCGTCGCCGGCGCCGTCGCGCACGCTGCCGGCGATCGCGAGCCAGTCGCGCGGGATGCCGTTGCGATCCTCGCCGGTGCCTACCACCATGCCCCATGCGCGGTCGTCGGGACCCAGGCTTGCCGAGCGCGGCAGTCGCGCCTGGCCGGCGTTGCCGTAGCCAGCATCGAACGCGCCATTTGCGAGCAGGCGCCAGGCGCTTGCGTACTGCAGGCCGAGGAAGAAGTCGCTGCCGGCAATGACAATGCGTCCGTCGTCCTGGATGGCCAACGCGTTGGCGCCGAAGTCGTGATTGCAGCCAGCGTGGATCACCGTTTGTCCCGGCGTCGCCGCATCACCGAAGGAGGCATCGAATGAACCGTCGGCGAGCAGGCGTGAGATGCCGATCGAGGTCGTACTGCCGCCGCAGAAGAAATCGTAGTCATTGATGGGCCCGGCGAGCACGATACGACCGTCGCGCTGCACGGCGGCTGCGTGCGCGAAGTTTTCCGGTGGATCGCCGGTCGCCTGTTCGTTCCAGTACAGGTAGCTGCGGCCGAGATAGCCGAACGCGGGGTCGGGCAGTCCGTCCTGTGCGACTGCGTTCGTCGCAACAAGCACCATGGCGCACCGTGCAAGGATGCACGCAGGACGAGAAGGGGCAGGATGCATGGGCATTTCAGTCGAATCCATCGTTGAAGATCGCATCGCCAAAACCGATGACGCCGACCGGTGAACTGCTGTCGGCGCCGAGTCCGTCGCCGAGCTGGCCGAGATCGCCGCGGCCCCAGCAGTGGATCGAGCCATCGGCGCCGACGACACAGCTGTGGCTGTCACCGGTGCCGATTGCGACGCCATCGTTCGCGAGTCCGTCCACCGCGACCGGTACATGGCGTTCCAACTGTGTCCCGTCGCCGAGCTGGCCGCGGTCGTTCCCGCCCCAGCAGAGCGCGGCGCCGTCCAACAGCGCGCAGGCGTGATGACCGCCGGCCGCGATGGCGACGGCGCCGCTGTCGAGACTGGCGACGCCGACCGGCGTATTGCTGTTCGATGCGCCATCGTTGCCGAGTTCACCGTTCACATTCGAGCCCCAGCACCACGCGCCGCCATCGGAGATTGCGCAGGTGTGCCACAAGCCTGCGCTGATCGTCGCGACACCGGTGGACAGGCCGCTCACCGCGACCGGCTTGTGGCGGTCGCCATTGGCGCCGTCGCCGAGCTGGCCGAGGTTGCCGGCACCCCAGCACCACGCGCCACCGCTGCTGTCGATCGCGCAACTCGTGTCGATGCCGGCGGAAATGTCGGTGGCCGTGCCCGGCAAGCCGCTGACGTCGGCCGGGAGTGGATGATCCGCGCTCGAGCCGTCGCCGAGCTGGCCGTTCGAATTCGATCCCCAGCACTGCACGCTGCCGCCATCCATCAGCGCGCAGGTGTGGAACCCGCCCGCGGCGATTGCGCGCGCAGGTGCGGCGAGACCGGCGACCGCGACTGGCGCATTTGCGTCGAGCGTGCTGCCGTCACCGAGCTGGCCGGCGTTGTTGTGGCCCCAGCAGGAGACGGTGCCGTCACTCGCGAGTGCGCAGCTGTGCAGGTAACCGGCGGAGATGGCGACGACGCCGCGGCCGAGTCCGCTGACCGGCACCGGCAGCGCGCGCAGATTGCCCGAGCTGCCGTCGCCGACCTCGCCATGCAGATTGAGTCCCCAGCACCACACCGCGCCGGCTGCGTCGAGCGCACAGGTGTGGCCTTGCCCGGCCGCGACCTGCAGCGCGAAGCCGATCGCGTTCGCGTCTGGGCGGGCGCGCGCAGCGCCATCGTTCGCAGGCCCCGCCGCATGCGCGCCCAGCGCCAGTGCGCAACTGGCGCCGCAGATCAGCAGCAGAACGCGTGTCATCCGCTTCTCCCGTGCGCCTACAATCGGCGCCGTTGCGGACGACTCTAGGCACGCGCAGGCCGTGCCGGTAGCCGCGCGATCGCGGAATGGTCATGCACAATTGCATAGCGCGCGTGCCGCCATGAGCGGCATCGACTGGAACGACCTCAAGTATTTCATCGCAGTCGCGCAGCACGGCAGCACGCTGGCGGCCGCGCGCGCGCTCGGCGTCGCGCAGTCGACCGTGCAACGACGCATCACCGAGCTGGAGCGCTGCGCCGGCCGCCAGCTCGTGCGGCGCCATGCCTCGGGATATCGACTCACCGAGTTCGGCAAGGCGATGCTGGTGCATGCCGAGCGCGTCGGCAGCGCGGCACAGGCGCTTCAGCAGCACTTGGAATCGTGCGAGCGCGAAGTGTCCGGCGTGGTCCGCGTGACGTGTCCGGAACCGGTCGCAGGCCGCATCGCGCAGACCACGCTGCTCGACCGCTTCCACGCACGCCATCCGCGATTGCGCGTAGAGTTCGTCCTCAGCGACCACTACATCGACCTCATGAAGGGCGAGGCCGACATTGCGTTGCGCTCGGGTGACACCGACGACGGCGAGTTGGTCGGACGCAAGATCGGCGATTCGGTGTGGGCCTTGTACGCAAGTCGAGGCTACGTCGACCTGCACGGCGCGCCGGCCGACGTAGCGGCATTGTCGCAGCACGCACTGGTTGGCTTCGACCACACCATGCAGAACCATCGTGCAGCAAAATGGCTGGCACAGGTTGCGCCGGACGCACGCTTCGCCGCGCGCAACAACAGCGTCCTGGGCGTGATCGGTTCGGTCAAGGCGGGCATGGGCATCGCGCCGCTGCCGCTCGCGCTCGGCGATGCAGAGCCGGAACTGGTGCGCGTGCTCGGCCCCGTGCCCGAGCTGACGCGCATCTGGCGCATCCTGACACGCGCAGACCTGCGCAAGACGCCGCGCGTCGCCGCGTTCTTCGACTATATCGTGGAGGAGATTGATGCGTTGCGCCCGATCTTCGGCGGGTGAGCGGCCGACCGCGCCGATTCAGTGCCCGCCGGGCGGCGCGGCGAAGATCGAGCTGCCGGTCGCCGCGGCGAAGCGTTCGATCGCGGCCGCAGCGGCGATCGAATTGCCGTTCGCGTCGAGACCGGGCGCCCACGCGCACACGCACAGCTTGCCCGGCACGATGGCCAGCACGCCGCCGCCGACACCGGTCTTGGTCGGTAGGCCGATGCGGAACGCGAAGTCGCCGGCGGCGTCATAGGCGCCGCAGGTCAGCATCAGCGCGTTGATGCGCCGCGCGGCGAGCGGTGCCAGCACTTCGCCGACGCGCGGTTGCCGGCCGTCCGCAGCGAGAAACAGCGCGGCGCGCGCGAGTTCGCGGCACGACATCGCGATCGCGCATTGCGCGCAGTATGCATCGAGGACTTCCGCGACATCGCCATGCAGGTTGTCGAAGCCGCGCATGAAGTGTGCGATCGCCGCATTGCGGTCGCTGTGCGCGCGTTCGGACTGCGCCACTTCGGTGTCGATGGCGACGCCGGTTTCGCCGAGCAGGCGATGCACGAATTCGAGCACCGCGCGTCCCGGTTGCAGGTAGCGGCTGCACAGCACGTCGGTGACGACCAGTGCGCCGGCGTTGACGAACGGGTTGCGTGGAATGCCGCGCTCGCGTTCGAGCAGCACGAGCGAGTTGAACGGCGTTCCCGATGGTTCCCGCGCGACCCGTCGCCACAGTGCATCGCCTTCGCGCTGCAGCGCCAGCGTGAGCGCGAACAGTTTCGACAGGCTCTGGATCGAGAAGCGCGTGTCGCACTCGCCGGCGCCGACGCACTCGCCGCCGACGGTTGCGACGGCGATGCCGAATTGCGCGCGCGGCACGCGCGCGAGGGCCGGGATGTATTCGGCGACGCCGCCCTCGCCAAGCAGCGGCTGCACGTCGGCGGCAATCGTGCGGAGCAGGGTGTCGAGGTCGTGCTGCATGGCGTGGCGCAAGCGGGTCCGGCCGCCAAGCCTAAGCGATCGGTGTCGGCGCGCGAAGCGCCCCCGTACTTCGCCTCACGGAGGCAGGTACGACGTTCGCAACGCATCGAGCAGCGGGTCACGCGATCCGGGCGGGTTCGACGCGACGTGGCCCTGGCCGATGGTCCAGATGATCACGCTGCCGATGCCGTGCGCCTTTGCGTAAGCCCCCTTCTCGGCGACCGATTGCGCGTCGTCGTAGCTGACGAAATTGCAGCCGGCAGGGCCGATGGCGGCGACGGACGAGAGGTAGGGGACGTGCGCGGCCGCGTCCCACTGGCGGGTGGTCGCGACCGGATATTGCGTCGCGATCGTCGCGTAGCTCATGGTGCCGTCGCTTGCGGAGATGCTGCCGCCATCCTGGTGCGGAGCGGTCACGCCCTGCCAGCAATAGCCGTAGAACGCGAGGCCGATGCCGAGCTTCGCCGCCGGCACGCCGGTCGGCAGGAAGCCGAGGCGGAAGCTCACATCGACCGCGGATGGCGTGCTGACCGTCGGCGGATCGGTGTTGTAGAGCGCCGAGTTGTGCCAGCTCTTCCAGCCGTCCCAGCCCTGCAAAGCGGCGCCGGCCATGTCATAGGTCATCACGTTGATGCGGTCGAACAGTGGTGCGATCTCGGCCCAGTATGGATCGGGTGTCATGTAGTTCGGATTGAACCAGCCGACCGGTACGGTCAACAGCATCTGCGGACGCGCCGCGCGCAGTGCCGCGGCGACCGCCTTGAACGGCACCTTGTCGGCGTCATCGAGCGGCTCCCAGTCGAGGTCTATGCCATCGAGGCCGTACTGGTCCATGCGCGCGAGCAGGTTCGCGACGAAGACTGCCCGATTCGCCGCGCTCGCGGCGTCGCGCCAACCGTCGATTTCACCGGCGCCGCCGACCATCAGGATCGCCTTGCGTCCGGCGGTGTGCGCGGCGTCGACCGCCGCCTGCGCAAACAGCGGCCCGTTGACGGTGTCGATGTCGAAATCGTTCGAGACACCGCCGCCGGCAAGCGGTGTCACGCGCCCGACCATGAGGTGGGTGACGGCGTCGAACGGGATGTCCTGTGGCGCGAGCAGGGTGCGCTCGTATCCGACGTAATAGCCCTGCACCCAGCCCGTCGGATCGAAGCCGTCACCGAAAATGCGGTCGGCGGCGTGCGCGGCGGGCGCGCCGGTGAGTGCGCAGGCAAGCGGGGCGAGGATCGCGATCGGGCGGCGCATGGGTGGTTCCTCCGGGAGTCCTGCACCTTACTACGCGAGATGGCGGCGCGAGCCGACACGTGCCGTGCGCCGGCGCATGGCTGCGCAGCATGCAAGGCGCGCGCCGGGCGACTAAACTGGACCACCCGCGGCGTCGTCAGGCGCTGCCCGCGGCCACTACGCAGCGCGCCCGCACGCTGCAGACGAGAGTACGCATGAACCAGCTCAACGACATCCTCGACCAGGACCTCGATCCGCGCGAGACGCGTGAATGGACCGAAGCCCTGACCGGCGTGATCAAGGCCGACGGCACCGACCGAGCTCATTACCTGCTCGGTCGCATGGTCGAGGAGACGCGCCGCGCGGGCGGCCACCTGCCGTTCGCGCCGACCACCGAGTACATCAACTCGATCCCGCCCGAGCGCGAGGCGAAGATGCCCGGCGACGGCAACATGGAGTGGCGCATCCGATCGCTGATCCGCTGGAACGCGATGGCGATGGTGGTGCGCGCGAACCGCAAGCCGGGCGAACTCGGCGGCCACATCGCGAGCTTTGCCTCGAGCGCGACCTTGTACGACGTCGGCTTCAACCATTTCTGGCGCGCGCCGAGCGCCGATCATCCGGGCGACCTGGTGTTCCATCAGGGCCATTCGAGTCCCGGCATCTACGCGCGCTCGTACCTCGAAGGGCGCATCGGCGAGGACCGGCTCGACCTGTTCCGCATGGAAGTCGAAGGGCGCGGCAATGGCCTGTCGTCATATCCGCACCCGTGGCTGATGCCGGAATACTGGCAGGTGCCGACCGTGTCGATGGGCCTTGGGCCGCTGCAGGCGATCTACCAGGCGCATTTCATGAAGTACCTGGAGCATCGCGGCCTGATCGCGCCGAGCGATCGCAAGGTGTGGTGCTTCATCGGCGACGGCGAATCGGACGAGCCGGAGTCGCTCGGCGCGATTTCGCTCGCCGGGCGCGAAGGTCTCGACAACCTCATCTTCGTCGTCAACTGCAACCTGCAGCGCCTCGACGGCCCGGTGCGCGGCAACGGCAAGATCATCCAGGAACTCGAAGGCGTGTTCCGCGGTGCCGGCTGGAACGTGATCAAGACGATCTGGGGCAGCTACTGGGATCCGCTGCTCGCACGCGACACGACTGGCAAGCTGCGCCAGCTCATGATGGAAACCGTCGACGGCGAGTACCAGAACTGCAAGGCGTTCGGCGGCAAGTACACGCGCGAGCACTTCTTCGGCAAGTACCCGGAGACGGCGGCGATGGTCGCGAACCTGTCCGACGACGACATCTGGCGCCTCAACCGTGGCGGCCACGATCCGCACAAGGTCTACGCGGCCTACCACGACGCGACGACCACCAAAGGCATGCCGAGCGTGATCCTCGCCAAGACGGTCAAGGGCTACGGCATGGGTTCGGCCGGCGAGTCGCAGAACCCGACCCACCAGCAGAAGAAGCTCGACGACGATGCGGTGCGGCATTTCCGCGACCGCTTCCAGATCCCGATCGCCGACGACAAGCTCAAGGACGTGCCGTACTACCACCCGGGCAAGGATTCGCCGGAAGTCGAGTACATGCTCGAGCGGCGCCGCGCGCTTGGCGGTTTCCTGCCGCAGCGACGCACGAAGAGCGCATCGATCGCGGTGCCCGACCTCGGCGCGTTCGAGGCGATCACCAAGGGCAGCGGTGAGCGCGAGATCTCCACCACGATGGCGTTCGTGCGCGGCATGAACCTGCTGCTGCGCGACAAGGTGCTCGCACCGCACGTGGTGCCGATCGTCGCCGACGAGGCGCGCACGTTCGGCATGGAAGGCATGTTCCGCCAGATCGGCATCTACGCGCCGTTCGGCCAGAAGTACAACCCGGTCGACCGCGACCAGCTCATGTACTACCGCGAGGACCAGAAGGGTCAGGTGCTGCAGGAAGGCATCAGCGAGCCGGGCGCGATGAGCGCCTGGATGGCCGCCGGCACCAGCTATTCGAACAGCAACGTGCCGATGCTGCCGTTCTACATCTACTACTCGATGTTCGGCTTCCAGCGCATCGGCGATCTCGCCTGGGCCGCCGGCGACATGCGCACGCGCGGCTTCCTCGTCGGCGGCACCGCCGGGCGCACCACGCTCAATGGTGAAGGCCTGCAGCACGAGGACGGCCATTCGCACCTGCTGGCCGGCGCGATCCCGAACTGCCGCGCCTACGACCCGACCTTCTCGTACGAAGTCGCGGTGATCCTGCAGGACGGCTCGCGTCGCATGCTGCAGGAACAGGAAGACGTCTACTACTACGTCACCGTGATGAACGAGAACTACCCGCACCCGGACATGCCGGCCGGCGCGGAGGCCGACATCATCAAGGGCATGTACCTGTTCAAGGATGGCGGAAAACCGAAGAAGAACGAGCCGCGCGTGCAACTCCTGGGCTCCGGCACGATCCTGCGCGAGGTGATCGCCGCGGCCGAACTGCTCGAGAAGGACTTCGGTGTCGCGAGCGACATCTGGTCGTGCCCGAGTTTCTCGGAGTTGCGCAAGGACGGTTTCGATGCGGAGCGCTGGAACCGCCTGCACCCGATGGACAAGAAGCCGCGCCAGGCGCACGTGACCGCGTGCCTCGAATCGCGCGGCGGCCCGGTCGTCGCCGCCACCGACTACGTGCGCGAGTACGCCGACCAGATCCGCGCATTCGTGCCGCACGGGCGGCGCTACAGCGTGCTCGGCACCGACGGCTTCGGGCGCAGCGACACGCGCGCGAACCTGCGCGCGTTCTTCGAGGTCGACCGCTGGTGGATCGCGCATGCGGCGATCGCCGCACTCGCCGCCGACGGTCAGATGAACCCCGAGGACGTCGCACGCGCGATCAAGCAGTACAAGCTCGATCCGGACAAGCCGAATCCGTCGACCGTTTGAGCGCGTTGCGTCGACACCTTTTCCACCAGACCCTCCCTCGAATGGGAGGGTGTGCAAGGCGCGGGCCGATCGCGCCTGAAGCGCCGCCGAACCATTTTCCGCTCGAGCATTGACCGCATCGGCGTGCGCTTCGATCATGCGCGGATGCGCCTCCTTCCCCGTTGTTTCCCCGCGCTCGTGCTTTCGCTGGCGAGCGTCGCATGCTTCGCCCAGTCCCCGGACACCGGCAAGATGCTCGACGACGCGCGCCAGCAGATCGCCGAGGCGCGCAAGGCACTCGACGCCGGCAGTGTCGACGATGCCGCGCTGACCGCGCTGCGCGAAGGCATGGGTGCGATCGACACCCATGCGAATACGCTGCTCGGCGATCTCGCGCCGCGCTTCGACGCGGTCAGCGCGCGCCTCGCCGAACTTGGTGCCGCCCCGCCCAAGGGAGGGGAGGCGCGCGACATCGCCGCCCAGCGTGCCGATCTCGAAAAGCAGCGCAGTTCGCTCGATGCGGACATCAAGCGGGCCAAGCTGCTGATCGTCGACAGCGGTCAGGTCGTCGGCACGATCGCCGAAGCGCGCCGCGCGAATTTCCAGGCGCGCCTGTCGCAACGCACACCCTCGCCGCTGACGCCGACGTTCTGGCGCGGCCTCGCTGCCAACCTCGATCGCGATCGCGTGGGCGCGGCGACGCTCGTCGCATCGGCGGCCGCCGGCTTCGCAGGTGCATTCGCGCCAGGCAACCGCGTGCCGACCGTCGTCGGCCTCGTGCTCGGCGTACTGCTGATCCTGCTCGGTCGCTGGTGGGTCGAGCGCGCGCTGCTGCGCTGGACCGCCGACCGCGTGCCGCAGGGGCGCCTGCGTCGTTCCGCGCTGGCGACCGCGCTGGTTATTGCGACGACCCTGCTGACCGGACTCGGCGCGCAGGTCATTGTCACCGGTATCGACTGGCGCGGCGTGCTCGATGCCGATGCGCGCGCGCTCGCGCATGCGTTCGTCAATGCGGTGGTGTTCGGCAGCTACATCACCGGACTGGGCCGCGCGCTGCTCGCGCCGACGCGTCCTTCGTGGCGCCTGCCTGCCGTCTCCGATGCCGTCGCTCGCCGTCTGCGGCGCTGGCCGCTGCTGCTCGGCGTGGCGGCGTCTGCGAGCGTGCTGCTCAAGCACTTCAACGAGATCGCCGGTTCGAGCCTGTCGGCGACGATCGCCGCGAGCCTGGTCGTAGCGGTCCTCTACGCCGCGATCATCGGCTGGGGGCTCGTGCGCGCCGCGCGCACGCGCATTCAGACTGGCAAGGACGACCGTGCGCCGCGGCCGGCACTGATTGGCCTCGGCATCGCGCTGCTCTGGCTCGGTGTGGTCGTGACGTTCGTCGCCGCGCTCGCCGGCTACGTCGCGCTCGCACACCAGGTCGCGCGGCAGATGATCGGCCTCGGCATCGTCGCGGCGACGTTCTATCTCATCGTGCACGTCGTCGAGGACGCATTCGCCGCCGCGCTGTCGTCGCAGGCCGGCTGGGCGCAGCGCACGCTCGGCCTCGACCAGCGCGTGCTCGACCAGATTGCTGTCGTGTCCTCGGGCCTGTTCCGCGTGCTGGCGACCGCGATCGCGGTATTCGCCGCGCTCGCGCCGTTCGGCACCGATCCGTCCGACCTCGTCGCGCAACTCGGCCGCAGCGCTGCGGGACTCAAAGTCGGCGAAATCAACGTTGCGCCGGTCGCGCTCGCCGGTGCGGCGCTCGTGCTCGCGCTCGGCATCGCCGCGATCCGCGCGCTGCAACGCTGGCTGCTCGAGCGCTTCCTGCCGACGACGAAACTCGATCCCGGCATGCGCACGTCGGTGACCAGCCTGCTCGGCGCCGCCGGCATCGTGGTGGTGGTCGCGTTCGCGCTGTCCGCGCTCGGCTTCGGCCTCGATCGCATCGCCTGGGTCGCGAGCGCACTCTCGGTCGGCATCGGTTTCGGCCTGCAGGCGATCGTGCAGAACTTCGTGTCCGGCCTGATCCTCTTGATCGAGCGGCCGGTCAAGGTCGGCGACTGGGTCGTGCTCGGCGACGCCGAAGGCGACATCCGCCGCATCAACGTGCGCGCCACCGAAATCCAGATGGGCGACCGCTCGACCGTGATCGTGCCGAATTCGGAATTGATCACCAAGAGCGTGCGCAACGTAACACTCGCGAACGCCGAGGGACGCGTGCGCCTGCGCCTGCCGCTGCCGCTCGACAGCGATGCGACGCGCGTGCGCGAGATCATGCGCGAGGCGCTAGCGGCGAACCCCGATGTGTTGAAGACGCCGACGCCGAGCGTGCTGCTCGACGGCATCGAGAACGGCGAGCTGATGTTCGTGGCGGTCGCGTTCATCGCCAATCCGCGCCAGTCCGGCAGCGTTCGCAGCGACTTGCTGCTCGACGTGCTCGCGCGCCTGCGCGCGGAGCGCATCGCGCTGTCGTCGCCGCAGCAGATCAGGCTGCGCCGCTCGCCGCGCAAGGCAGCAGCGTCGGCGGTCGAAACAGGTGGGGGAGAAGCACCGGCCTGAGGCGCGGATCGCGCGGTCGGCGCTACGGAAGCGCTCCGCAACAGGGTGCTGCACCGCCGGCGACGCCGGCGGTGCAGCAGGGTCTTACTGTGCAGCGTCCTTGAGCTTCTTCAGCGCGCGGACCTTGACCTTGACGCTGGCCGGCTTGGCGGCGAACCAGCGCTCTTCCTTGGTGAAAGGATCGATGCCCTTGCGCTTCGGCTTGGCCGCAACCGCGACCGAGCTGATCTTCAGCAGGCCCGGCAGCGTGAACGTGCCGGCGCCCTTCTTGTGCACCGAGTTCGCAACCGCCTGTTCCAGCGCTGCGAGGACGGCACGGACGCCCTTCGACTCGACGCCACTCTGCTCGGCGAGGTGCGCGACGAGGCCGGACTTGCTCAGTGGTTCCGTAATCGGCTTCGAGGCGGACTTCTTGCCGGCAGCGGGCTTCTTGGATGTAGCCATGGTTTTCGTTTCTCCGTGGGGGTAGCGCGATGCAGCTCGTGCACCGCTGTGCCTAGCGTAGCCGGTTTTTTGCGTGTGCGCGCAAGAGTGGGCGCAAAAAACCGCGGTTTGTGCGCGATTGTGCGCCGCGACGTGCATGTTTGGCGCCAACGTGGCCGCTTTTGGCCGGTCGCCTTGGCGGAGCCGTCGGCCTGCGCGCCTGCGTGTGCGATGAAGGCCGCCGGTGCGTCGCGTGGCGATACCATTGCGGGGAACATCCAGAAGCATCCACGGCAAATCGCGGCGGATGAGACGGACCAGCCGGATGGTCTCGCCGCAATTCGCCGCGCCACACGCGCCAACCGCAATACGCCGAAGGGAGCGAGGTTTTGGATAGTGATGTCGCCGTCACCGGCTTGACCCTGCTGCGCGCCAGTCGTCTGGAATCCCTGCTCGATCCGTTGCTGGCGCTGCTGGATGAAACGCGGCCCGACAATCCGCTGCTGCCGCAAACGGTGATCGCCGCGCATCCGGGCATGAAGCAGTGGCTGACCGGTGCGCTTGCGAAGAGGGTCGGCACGCGGCGCATCGTCGCCAACCTCGACGTGTTGTTGCCGAGCACGTGGCTGGATGCACTGTCGCACCAGCGGTTGGGCGAGCGGGCGATCGCGCTGCCGCGCTATCGGCGCGGCAACCTGCGCTGGACGTTGCATGCGATGCTCGGGGAGCCTGCGCGCTGCGGCATTTCCGATTCGCGCGTGCTGGCCTATCTGGGCGATGCCGCGAGCGCCGACGAGCGCGCGTTGCGTCGCTTCCAGCTGGCCGATCGAATGGCGCGGACGTTTTCGCAGTACCTCGTCTATCGCAGCGACTGGCTCGATGCGTGGGAGGCGGGCAAGTACGCATTCGCCACCGCAAGGTCCGACGATGCCGCGCTGCGCGCACTGGAGGGCCGCTGCCTGGCGCCGTTGTGGAATGCAGTGGCCGCACGGCTTGGCGAGCATCGCGGCAAGCTGGTCAAGGCGCTGGTCCCGGCGCTGGAATCGTCCGACGTCGCGCTGCCGCCGCTGCATGTGTTCGGTCTGTCGCATCTGCCGCCGGCGGAGCTGTCCGTGCTGCGGGCCTGCGCGCGCACCACCCCGGTGTTCCTGTACATGCCCGATCCGTGCCGGGAGTACTGGGGCGGGCTGCACAGGAGCCAGGGAGGCGATGCGCGCTGGCGGGGTGCGGATGTCGACGCGTGGCGACGCTTCGGCGAGGACGAGTCGAGACGACTCGCCGACGCCGAGGCGCTGGACTGGCGCGAGCAGGGTCATCCGCTGCTGGCGCGCTGGGGTCGCCTCGGCCAGCACTTCTTTGCCGCGCTGGTCGATGGCGCGGTGCGCGAGGACACGCGTCATTGGCAGGACGAAGTCACGACATCGCCGCGGGACCGGTTGCAACGCCTGCAGGAAAGCATCCGTCGACTGGAGCCGGTCCTGATCGCCGAAGACGCGCGCGCGTCCACTGCCGAGGCCGACGCGAGCCTGCGCATCCATGTCTGCCACACGCGCCAGCGCGAGCTGGAAGTGCTGCGCGACGCGCTGCTCGATGCGATCGAACACGACGGCGTGCGACCGGACGGCATCGTGGTGATGGCGCCGGATATCCAGGCGTTCCTGCCCCTGATTCCGGCAGTGTTCGGCGAGCCGGGTTCGGCGCGCGAACGCTTGTTGCCCTATCACCTGGCCGATGTGCCGGTGGCGCGCAGCCATCCGCTGCTTGGCGTGTTCGAAACGCTGCTCGGCATCGGTGCCTCGCGCATCACGGCGCCGGAAGTCGTCGACCTGCTCGCGGTGGCCGAGGTTCGCCGCGCGCTGGCGCTGGACGATGACGGCGCCGACACGCTGGTGGAATGGCTCGGCAACAGCCGCGTGGCGTGGGCGCTGGATGGTGCGCACAAGGCGGCGCTGTCACTGCCGGCACGTGCCGAGTACAGCTTTGCGTGGGCGATGGATCGCATGCTCGCGGGCTATCTGATGGCGGATGTGCCGGGCGTGACCGATCCCAAGGCTGTGCGTCTTTCCGACGGCACGGAGCTGCTGCCGATGAGTGGCATCGAAGGCCCCAACGCTGCGGCACTCGGCAGTCTTGATCGCCTGTTGCGCGAGCTGCAGGGTTGGCGCGATCTGGCGCAGGCGGAACAGCCGGCCAGTCGCTGGGCCAGCGAACTGCGCGATCGTGCGGATGCGCTGATCCGCATCGATCCCGTCGACGCCGATGCGCGTGCGGCGCTGTCGGTGGTGCATCGCGTGATCGCCAATCTCGCTCTCGAACCCGCCTGCAACGGTGTCGATCCCGTGTTGCGCCTCGGCGTCGTGCGCGAACTGCTGCAGGATGCGCTGGCCGGCGCGCCGGAGCGGCAGCGCTTCCTGATGGGCGGCATCACCTTCTGTGGCATGGTGCCGCAACGCGCGATTCCGTTCGACGTCGTGTGCGTCCTCGGACTGGATGAAGGCGCGTTCCCGCGCAATCCATCCGACGGCGGCATCGACCTGATGGGGCGCATTCGCCGCATCGGCGATCGCGATGTGCGCGCCGATGATCGCTATCTGTTTCTGGAAACCGTGATGTCGGCGCGCAAGCGCCTGCATCTTTCGTACATCGGCCAGGGCGTGCGCGACGGCAAGCCGCGCAACCCTGCGGCGCCGCTGGCCGAACTCATGGCAGAACTGGAACAGCGTGCGGGCATCGCGCCCGATGCGGATGACAAGACGCCGCGTCCATGGCGCGTGCAGCATCCGCTGCAACCGTTCGATGCGCGCTACTTCGATGGTGGGCACAAGGCGCTGTACTCGTACTCGAGCGCATTGGCCGGCATGCGCGGCGACGGTCGCGCTCCGCTGCCGCGTCTGCGCGACGGCGCCCTGCCGAAGGCCGAGCCACCGCCCAAAGCGCTGCCGCTGGGTGCGTTGGAGAACTTCTTCAAGGATCCGGCCAAGGCGCTGCTCAAGGACCATCTCCAGCTGTCGCTGGAGGCGCTGGACGACGACGCGCGCCTGCCCGAAGACGAGCCGATGGATGGCATCGCGCCGATGCACACGGTCGCGCGGCGTGTGTTCCTGCGTCATGTGTTGCCGCGCCAGTGTGCCGATCGCGCGTGGGTCTGGGATCGCTCGCCACCGGCGTGGATCGAGCAGGGTGGCTTGCTGCCGCTCGGCGCCGCCGCGGATGCGGCCTGGACCAACGAGGTCGAAGCGGTGCAAGCGCTGTGGGCGCAGGCCGATGCCAGCGCTCGATTCGACCAACGCAGCGCGCGCGGGGGGCAGGCGGTGCGCATCGAGGTGGCGCTGGTCCATGCCGGGGACGCCGTGACGGAGAACAGCATGCCGCAGCACATCACCGGCATCGTGCGCAATGTGTTTCCGCTGCGTGACTCCGAACACGGCGTGCAGGTGGTGTTCGCGTATCCGAAGCCCAATGAGAAAACGCGGCTGAAGGCACCGAAGACGTTGGACTTCAAGGACCGGGTGCCACCGTTCCTGCACTGGGCGCTGCTTCGCCTGCACGCTGCCGGCAACGATGCGCCCGCGCCGGTGCGCCTGACCATGCTGGCCGAAGGCGAGCCGGATCTCGCCGCCGAGGTCAATGCGTGGGACGAAGACTACTGCGCGGCTGACACCGCCAAACGCGCAGAATGCGAAGCGGACCTGCGCCGCCGCCTGCGCGCACTGGTCGAATTGTGGTGCGCGGGCCGCGAGGGCTCATCGCGCCTGTATCCAAAAACTGGATGGGCCGCACTACAGGCCAAGCCGGAAGACGCAGCGATCGCCAGTGCCGTGCGCGGTACCTGGGTCAGGGAGTTCGGCGAGTACGAAGGCGAGCGCGACTATGCGCCGGGGTATACCCGGCTGCTCGAAGGCAATCTCGTTTTCGGCGATCCGGAAACCGATGCAGGGGGCCATGCGTTGGACGCGCTCGTGCGCGACGCGCGGCTGGTCAATGCGCTGATCATGCTGGGGGAAGCGAACGCGAGCGCGCAGGAGAAACACCCATGAGCGCGCCCGCCGATTGGACTGCACTGAAGTTGGCCGGGCATGGTCGAAGCCTGGTCGAGGCGAGCGCCGGTACCGGCAAGACCTGGACCATCGGCATGGTGTACTTGCGCCTGCTGCTCGAACAACGACGGTCGCCGCGACGCATCATCGTCAGCACCTTCACCAATGCTGCGGCGGCCGAGCTGGCCGAGCGCCTGCGCGCCAGGCTGCTGTGGGCGTTGGCCGAGGCGACGCGACACGCTGCCGGCGATGGGGTGGTCGCCGACAGGGACGAAGCGTCCGACCGAGCATGGCTGCGTAATCGCTGGCGCGCCGACGCCTCCGCACTGAGCGCCGATACGCAGCTTCTGCAGGCCGCGCTAGGCGAACTCGATGCCGCGCCGGTGTTCACGCTGCACGCACTGTGTGCACGCGTGTTGGTCGATCATCCATTCGTGGCCAGCGCGCTGTTCCACGGACGCGAGATGATCGATGGCCGCACGCTGGAGACTGCGTTGGTCGCCGACCTGTGGCGGGTCGTCGCGCAGGGGGAAGCGTCGGACCCGCTGGTCGAGCTCGCGCGCCATGCGCAGATGACCCGCGCCCGGCTCAGGAAGTACGTGCCGGTGTTGGCGCAACCGAATGTGACCGTCGCCGGTGCATCGCCGGAAGCACTGGTTGCGGCGACCGAAGACATCGTTGGCAGTCGGGCGGACTTCGCGGGAAAACTGCGCTCGGTTCTGGATGAGCCGGGCTTGTTGAGTGCCAACGGCAGAACCCGCAAGGCATGGAGTGCGCTCGCCGATGCGCTGGCTAGCAGCGCGGAACTGGGTCAGGCCATCGCCGATCATCACGACACGCTGCGCGATGCCATCCAGTTGATGAAGGGCGTCAACAAGTCCGGCAAGGAACACCCTGCGGTACTCCAGCTCGTGGAGCAATCTGCGCTGATTGCGAACTCGCTGCCGTTGCTGGCGGACCTTGCCAGCAACCTCCCGCTGCGCCGCTTCCTGGCCGCCGCCCAGCGCTGGTGTCGGGACAGCATGCAGTCGCGGCTGGATGCGCTCAACCAGTCCACGTTCGATCAGCTGCTGCATGCCGTGCATGCGGCGCTGGAACCGCGCGACGGGCAGCGCGCGCTGGCCGATGCGCTGTACGCGGCGTGGCCGGTGGCCCTGGTGGACGAGTTCCAGGATACCGATCCGGTGCAGTTCGGCATCCTCGATGCGATCTATCGCGCTGCCGACCGCGAGCCGCGTGGACGGCTGCTGATGATCGGCGATCCCAAACAGGCGATCTACCGCTTTCGCGGCGGCGACGTGCAGGCGTACGAACGCGCAAAGGGGGCGGTGCCGCCGGAAGATTGCTTGACCCTCGACGTGAACCACCGCTCGAGCCGTGGCTACGTGAATGCGATCAACGCGTTCTACGCCGTGACCGGCACGCGACTCGGCCCCGAGGATTCGGAGACGACCATCACGTATGAGAGGGTCCAGGCCAGTGGCCGACGCGATGGCGCGCCGTTGCGCTCCGCCAGATCCGGCAAGCCGATCACACGCCCGCTGGTGTTGCACGAGCAACGCGAGAGCAGTTCTGCGCCGATGCTCGAAGCCGACGCGTTGCGCGCCTGCGCCGGACAGATCGTGTGGGCACTGTCGGACGAGGGCTACTGCATCGGCGAGGACCCGCTCAAGCCGGGCGATATCGCGGTCCTGTTGCCGAGCCATGTGCAGATAGCGCGGCTCGCCGCGATGCTGAAAACACGCGGCGTGCCGTGCGTGACGGTGTCGCAGACGAGCGTGTTCGATACCGACACCGCGCGCGACCTGCGCCTGCTGCTGCACGCGGTGCTGCATGCGGACGATCCGCGCACGATGCGCGCCGCGTTGGTCACGCGCGTATGGGGCAGGAGCCTCGGCGACTTGCAGGCGCTGCGCCATGACGCGGCGGCATGGGATGCCGAAGCCGCGCGCGTGCATGCGCTGCAGGCGGTGCTGGCGACACAAGGCCCGCTCGCGGTCGTCATCCGTCTGCTGAAGCAGCACGCGGCGCGCCTGCTCGCGACCGTCGAAGGTGAACGCATGCTCACGGACCTGCGCCACCTCGGCGAGTTGCTGCAGGAGGCTTGGGAAGAACGGGGTGGCGGCGAACGACTGATGGCGTGGTTTGCCGATCAGATGGATGGCGGCGACGGCACCGAGACCGCCGCCGACGCGCGCGCACTGCGTCTGGAATCCGAAGCCGGGCGCGTGAAGCTGATGACCTTGCACGTCAGCAAGGGGCTGGAGTTCGGCGTCGTGTTCCTGCCGCTGATGTGGAAGCACACGCGCCCGCTGCCAGCGCGGAACGGAGCGCAGTGGCTGGCCGATCACGATGGCAGGAACAAGTATCTGGTGGAAGATCCGGCCAGGGCGCTGGTGCAGCAGCAGGAATTCGAAGAACGCTACCGCATGCTGTACGTGGCGCTGACGCGTGCCATTCACGCCTGCCATGTCTTCACGCTGTCGCCGGAGGTCCGGGACGAGCAAAAGCAGCTCGACGATGCGCCACTGAATGCGCTCGATCTCTCGGGCCTGTGGTCCGCCGGGAGCGCCGCAAGCGCATCCGTCGCACATCACGTCGGCTGGGAAACGCATGGCGAGCTGCAGTGGTCAGCGCCCGCGGCAGGGAGTGCGGCGCGCGTCGCTCGCGCACTGCCCCCCGCGCCGCGCGGGCCGCTGCCGATGCGCCACAGCTTCACCACGCTCAGCGGTGGCGGCGGATCACGCGTGGCCGAAGCGGACGCCGCCGCGGACGACGAGGGTGTGGAGTCGACGTCGCCGGAGGCCGCGCTCGACGCCGCCGAGGTGGAGGCCACCCCGCCCACCTGCACCTTCCACGCCGAGCTTGATCACCTGTCGACGGTGGCTGGCACGGATTTCGGCAACGCCGTGCATTCGATTTTCGAGAAGCGCGTTGCCGGTGTTTCTCTGCTCGCGCAGCCAGCGCGCGTGCGCGCTGCGCTGGACGAGTTTGGCGTGCGCGCGCGCGACGGCGACACCGACGCGCTGGGCAAGGCGCTCGCCGTGCGCCTGCAGGGCGTGCTCGAAGCGCGGCTCGGCGGCGACGACGGCCCGTCGCTGTTCGATCTGTCGGCAGAGGACATGCGTGCCGAAATGGAGTTCAACTACCTGCTCGGCGGCGCCTCGCTGCGGGCGCTGCGCGAGACCTGCGAGGCGAACGGCGAGCATGGACTCGTGCCCGCGCGCGAGCAGGCGCTGGCGGGACTCATGAACGGCAAGATCGATCTCCTGTTCGCCCATGGCGGGCGCTTTCATGTGCTCGACTACAAGGGCAACCAGCTCGCCCGCGGCGCGCGCGCGTGTCTGGAGGACTATGCGCCCGAAGCGCTCGAAGAAAAAATGAACCACACCGGCTACCGCTTCCAGGCGCTGCTGTACACGATCGCCGTGGAGCGCTATCTGCGCGAACGTCTCGGCACGCGCTACCTGCGCACGCAACACCTGGGCGACTGCTGGTATCTGTTCATCCGCGCGGCTGGCCTGCACCTGCCGGACGGAACGCCTTGCGGTGTCTGGCGCCACCGCTTCAGCGACGCACTGCTCGATGGCGTGCAGGACGTGCTCGGCTCCAGTCTGCGGGAGGTCGCATGAACACGTACGTCGCCGGACAGCAATTCGATTTTCGCGAACGGCCATCGCACACCGCGCTGCCCGAGGAATGGCGCGAACTCGACCGCGCCGTGTGGCGCTGGGTGCGCGCGCACGGCGGTGATGAAGCCACCGCGCACGCAGCGGCATGGGCGAGCCATGCCGAAGGGCAGGGACACAGCGCGTTGCCGCTGTCGATGACGGTGAACAACGGCGACCCGGCGCTGGCTGCGAAACTGCGCACGACGCTTGCGCGCAGCACCCTGGTGGCCGATGTCGGCAAGGAGCAGGAAGGACCGCGTCCATTCGTGCTCGAGGGCGAGCATTTCTACCTGATGCGCAACCACCGTGCCGAAGTCGCGGTGGCGCGCGAGCTCGCGCGTCGGCGTGGCGCGAGCGTGCCCGCGCGCTGCCCGTTGTCGGACGATGAACTGCGTGGGTTGTTCAACGGCAGCTGGTCCGATGCGGAAGAGCGCCAGCGCGCCGCCGTCCGTCAGGCCATCGGTCGACGCCTGATGGTGCTCACCGGTGGTCCCGGTACCGGCAAGACCACCACCGTGCTGCGCATGCTGCTCGGCCTGTCGCGCGAGCATCACGCGCAGACCGGCCGCTTGCCACAGTTGCGGATCGCGGCGCCGACCGGGAAGGCGGCGCAACGTTTGAGCGAATCGCTGCGCAACGGCGCCATGCGCCTGCGCGGTGCTGCACAGCCCGTGGGTGAGGCTTGGATCGCGCATCTCGATGCCGTGCTTGGCGCGGAATCGGGCACCGTGCATCGACTCCTCGGCAGTCGCGGCCGCAATGGCGGCTACGCATTCCACGCCGACGAGCCGTTGCCCGCCGACATGGTGGTCGTCGACGAGGCCTCGATGCTCGACCTCGGCCTGCTGCGCGCGCTGCTCGATGCACTGCGCGACGATGCCGCGCTGGTGCTGGTCGGGGATGCCGACCAGCTCACTTCGGTCGGCACCGGCTCGATCATGATGGACATCGTGCAGGCGCTGGACGCGGATCCGCGCGAGGATCTGGTGCGCCTCGTGCACTGTTTCCGCGCCGATGTCACGTTGGTGCCCATCAACGAAGCGGTGCGCGCCGGCGATCCGGCCGCTTTCGCCAGCGCGATGGAAAGCGCGGCGGCACACACCGCGTCCAACGGACGCTGCGCGGCCGTGTCGAAGCTCGTCGCCGACCTGCCTTCGCTGCGCCGCCAGTTGACGGCCTGGACGCGCAACCTGCAAGGCGTGCTGGAAGACGCGAACATCACCACCGCCGTCGCTGCGACCGACGTCTCGCTTGCCGTGCGTCTGGATGCGCTGCGTCGTCAGCAGTTGCTGTGCGCGTTGCGCGAGGGACCGTTCGGTGCCGTGCAGGTCGCCACCGCGATCGCCGCGCGCTTGCGCAACTGGGACGCATTGTCGCCATGGGCGGGGAGTCCCTGGTACCCGGGTCGTGCCGTCATCATCACGCGCAGCGACCATGCCGCGCGCCTGTACAACGGCGATGTCGGCCTGTGTGTGCTGGTCGAGAGCGCCAATGATCAACCCGTGTTGCAGGTCGCGTTCGAGCCCACGCCGGATGCGTCCGCGGAGTCGGTGGACTCCGGTGCAAGCGCGCGCGTGCGCCTGTTCGATCCGGGCACCCTGCCGCCGCACGAGGATGCCTTCGCGCTGACCGTGCACAAGAGCCAGGGCTCCGAGTACGACCACGTCGCCGTGCTGCTTCCGCCCGACGCCGAATCCCCGCTGCTGGTGCGCCAGACGCTGTACACCGGCCTGTCTCGCGCGCGCCGATCGCTGGAGCTCTGGAGCGTTCCCGCCGCGACCGACAAAGCCATCGGCACGGTGCTGCGCAGGCATGGCCGGCTCGCGCAAAGGGTGCTGGACGAAGCGGGGTCCGGGCTGGACGGGCCGTGAAGCTCGGGGGCTCGCGTCCCGCGGAGCGGGTTTTCACCGGCAGCTTTTTGGTGGCTATGGGTGGACTCGAACCACCGACCCCAGCATTATGAGTGCTGTGCTCTAACCGGCTGAGCTACATAGCCAAGAGGCGCCTCGCCGGACATGCGCGAGGGGCGTGCGATTCTAGTGCGCTGCGTCACGGTGTCAAGCCGCCTGTCTCGTCCAGCCTTGCCGCGCGTGCGAGGCGTGTGGAAGAATCGGGCGCATGTACTTGATTGGCCATCATCCATGATCGATCCCGATGGCTACCGACCCAATGTCGGCATCATCCTGCTTAACGCCCACGGGCATGTGTTCTGGGCGCGCCGCATCGGCCGTGACGGCTGGCAGTTCCCGCAGGGCGGGATGCGCAGCGACGAGACGCCGATCGAGGCGATGTACCGCGAGCTCGAGGAGGAAACCGGCTTGCGCCCGCAGCATGTCGAGGTGCTCGGCGCCACGCCCGGCTGGTTGCGCTATCGCCTGCCGCCGCGGCTGGTGCGCCGGCATTCGCATCCGGTCTGCATCGGCCAGAAGCAGGTCTGGTTTCTGCTGCGACTGGTCGGCGATGAATCGGCGGTGTGCCTCGATGCCAACGAAAAGCCCGAGTTCGATCTGTGGCGCTGGGTCGACTTCTGGTATCCGGCTGCGCATGTGGTGACCTTCAAGCGGCGCGTCTACGAGCAGGCGTTGCGCCATCTGGTCGTGCTGGCCGAGAACAGCTGTTCCGTGACCCTGCGCGAGCAGCACTGGACGGTCGAGCTGGCGACCGCAACCTGAACGAAGACTCCGACGCCCGTTCGGGTGTTGACAATCATTCGCATTTACATTCAAATGGCGACCATCCAGCCTTGGATATCCGCCGAATGTACGTCTGCATCTGCAACGCCGTCACCGACCGGGCAATCCGCGAAGCCGCCGCGAGCGGCGCGAGTTCGTTCGACGAAGTGCGCAGCCGCACCGGTTGCGCCGATTGCTGCGGCAGCTGCGAAGACCTCGCCGCGCAGATCTTCCAGGACGCGCAACGCGCGAACATGCGTCCGCTTGACCTGCCGGTGTTCGCCCGGGCCGCCTGAGGCCCCCGCCGCCGTCGCATGGCTGGGCGGCGAGTGTCCGTGTGGTACGTCGCGCACTGCGCTCCTGCCACCGCATCGGACCCGCGACATGCGACGTGCGTCATGCATCGGTCGCACTTCAGTGCTTCACCGCGCGCAAATGCGTGCGATTTTCGTTTCGACCCGGCATGGCGATGCGGCGTTATGCTCGCGTATCGATCGGTGGTCCTGTCGCACGCGAATCCACGCTGGCGCCCACCCCGCATCACGGGAGAATCCGCATGAAGGGCGATCCGAAGATCATCGCGCACCTCAACAAGGCGCTGTTCAACGAACTCACCGCGATCAACCAGTATTTCCTGCACGCGCGCATGTATCGCAACTGGGGCTACAAGGAACTGGCCGAACACGAGTACAAGGAATCGATCGACGAGATGAAGCACGCCGATCGCCTGATCGAGCGCATCCTGTTCCTCGATGGCCTGCCGAACCTGCAGGCACTCGGCAAGCTGCTCATCGGCGAGTCGCCGAAGGAAGCGCTTGTGTGCGATCTCAAGCTGGAGATGCTTGCGGTGCCCGACCTGAAGGCCGCGATCGTGGATTGCGAGGCGCTCGGCGACTATGTCAGCCGCGAGCTGTTCGAGGACATCCTCGGATCCGAGGAGGAACACATCGACTGGCTCGAGACGCAGCTCGGCCTGATCGACCGTCTCGGCGAGGTTGCGTATCTGCAGACCAAGGTTGGGAGTTGATCGCAGCGCGCGTTCGCTTTTCAGGCTTGCCGCTCCTGTCATCCGGCGGGAAGAGCGCGCGAACCGCCCAATGATGCGCATGCGGAGTTGATCGTTTCGCGCAATCGCCAAGCGCTTGCGTGGATTGAGGGCCGGGCAGGGCGGGTCGAGCGCGCAGCGCGAGTCCGGCCGCGCGTCGCGAAATCGTCGCCGATCGACGGCGGCACACGCTTCGCGCGTACCGCCCTACCGTACTGCGCCGGACACAAACGGTTTCGAGCGCGGTCAGACTTTGTGGCCGTGGAAGTCGAATGCGAGGTCGCTGTCGGCGGCCTGCACGAAATTGCCCTGGATGAGATCGACGCCGGTCAGGCACAGCGCCGCGGCGCCGCGTGCGTCCTCGACGCGCGGTGCGATCACGCGCGTGCCCCGCGCGTGCAGGCTTTCGACCATTGCGACGAACGCTTCGCGTGATTCCGGTGTATCGGCAGACGGCCGAGGCGCCAGTTTGACGAAGTCGAGCGGGAGCGAAGGCAGCGGATGCACGTCGGCGAGTTCCTCGTCGAACCCCGACACCGACAGGCGCACTCCGAGTTCGCGCAGCGCGCCCGCATAGCGCTGCACCTCGGCAGGTGCCTCGATCGCATCGGTGGCGCGCAGTTCTAGCGTGAGCAGGCCGGGCTCGATCGCGTGGCGCGCTAGCACTGCGGCCAGCCACGCCGGCATCTGTGCTTCGCGCACGCTGGCGAGCGACTGGCTGACGAACAAGTGCATCGGCGCTTGTCCGTCGCGACCGACCATGCGCTCGACGCAGTGCCTGATCACCCATCGATCGATCGCACCGATCAGCCCGGCGCGTTCCGCCGCAGGCACGATTTCGGAGGCGGCGTGCAATTGCCCGTCGCGATCGCGCAGGCGCAGCAGCGCCTGGAAGCGTTCCTCTTCGTCGCCGCGCACCGACATGATCGGCTGGAACACGACTTCGAATCCGGAATTCTCGAGTGCGAAGCGGATCACGTCGACGAGCTTGCCATCGACGCGGGCATCGATGTCGCGCACGAGGAAGACGCCGTGCCGATCCTGCGCCTGTGCGGCATGCACGACTGCACGCGCGGCGTCATACATGGCGCCGGCATTGCGTGCGCCGCGCAGTGTGCATACCGCGACGTCGAAGACGGTGCCGCGTCGCACGCTGTCCTCGCGCAGCCGCCGTGCATAGCGTTCGATCGCGGCCAGATCGAAATTGCGATTGAACACCAGGAAGCGGCCTCCGCCATCCGACGCGACCCGGTCCTCGGCTTCGACCTGCGAGCACAGCACGCGCAAGGTCTCCGCGGTGCGCACGGCCGCGTGGGCACGATCCCGGTCCGCTTCGCTCGCCGGCGCCAGCAGCAGCAGGCCGCCGCTGTGGATGCCGGCATCGTCGCGGACCAGCGCGTCCGACAGTTGCCGCAGCAGTTGCTCGCGCGAGCAGGCCGAGGTGGAGGAAGTCGGCGCGCGTGGTCCCAGCGCGGGTCGTGGCGGTTCGGCGACCGGCGGTGCGGGCGCCGGTGCCGCAGCGTGCTTCGCTGTCGCGCCGGAGTCCTGGATGGCTGCGGCGCTCGCGACAGCCTCGCGTGGCGCACCCGGGAGCTGTGTCGGGTCGAGGGCGCCGACCAGCGCCGCCAGTTGCGCGAGGCTCGCGCGATCCGGCGCGCGCGGCGGATCGAGCAGGGCCGCGCAGGCGGACTGCAAGGCGTCCAGTTGCGCGGAAACCGCGATCGCGCCGAGCAGGCGGCATGCATGCGAAAGATGCCGTGCATCGTCGGCGACCAGGCGCAGCACGTTGACGTCCCACGCCGTGGTCAGGCCACGGCTGCGCCGACGCAGGCGCTCGATGCGCTGCGGCATTTGCAGCACCCAGAGCTGATGCAGCGGCGGTTGGGGTGCAGCAGGGTCGTTCGCCATCATGGCAGTCCCTCGCGTCACACCGCGAAACTATACCAGTGCCGGCGCGGATCGGCCTGCCGGTGCCCGCGCGGAGCGTCCGCGCCCGGCGAGGCCCGTTCCTGCCTCGCCGGCTGCCGGGAGGCCTGTCCGGAATTCAGTTCGCTTGGCGCAGCGCCGGAGGCGCGCCGTAAAGGAGCCCGGACACCTCGGTTTTGCGACTTCGCGAAACTTCATTCCGCTGCGCTCGACACGAACGGCTTGTGGCGGACTCGTCGCTTGCCGGGATGACGACGTTGGACTTAGTTCCAGGCGGGCTTGAGCACGACCAGCAGCACGATCGCGATCAGCAGCAGCGCCGGAATCTCGTTGAAGATGCGCAGCCAGCGGCTGGAGCGGCGGTTGGCGTCGCGCGCGAACTCGCGTGTCATGCGCGCGAGCAGGGTGTGGTAGACGACCAGCAGCGCGACGAGCGCGAGTTTCGCGTGCAGCCATCCCTGTTGCAGATAGGCGGTGCTCGCGTGCGCGAACGCGGCAAGCGTGAGCGCGCCGAACAGCAGCGCCAGCGCGCCGCCGATGTGGGTGATGCCGAGCAGGCGTCGCTGCATCACCTTCAGGCGTTCGCGCACGACTGCTTCCGTCGCCTCGGCGTGGTAGACGAACAGGCGCGGCAGGTAGAACAGGCCGGCGAACCAGGTCACGACGAAGATGATGTGGAATGCCTTCAGCCAGAGCATGCGGTGTGCCGGTTCGCTGCGAAGCCGCCATTATGCAGGGTGCAGGCAACGCGGGCGCGCTGTCCTTGACCGTCGCGCCGGACGCGTCTATAAGCCTGCACCTCGCATCCACCGGCGCGAACGACGCCCGCCCATGTCCCCGCTTCCATCCCTCGTCATCCGCCGCCACGATCCGGCGCAGGAGCGGCGCGCGCGCCTGTTGCTTGGCGCGATCTGGCTCGGTTCGCTGTTGATCGTCGCCGGAGTGATGGCGATGTTCGGCAGCCATCCGCACGGTCCCGACCGCTCGGCCGAGCTGGCAGCGGCGGTGAAGGAGGGCGAGGCGCTGAAGACGCGCGTGGCGATGCTGACGCGTTCGGAACAAGTCGCCAAGGCGGCGCTCGCCGACGTGCAGCAGACCCTGCGCGACCGCGAGGAGGAAGTCGACGGCCTGCGCGCCGATCTCGCGTTCTACGGACGCCTGGTCGGAGGGGGCACGCGCGAGGGTCTTGCCGTGCATGCATTGCGGGTCGTGCCGGTGAAGGGCTCGCAGGCGTGGAATTTCACCGCGACCCTGACCCAGAACTTCAAGCGCGGCGAGGAGATCAAGGGGCGCCTGGTCCTCGGCGTCGAGGGAATCACGGCCGGCAAGCTGGAGACCCTCGACTGGGCCTCGCTCAGCCAGGGCCAATCGAGCGGAATCGAGTACGGTTTCAAGTATTTCCAACAGGTCAGCGGTACCATCATGCTGCCCGCTGGGTTTGCGGCAAATCGCGTGATCGTCCGTGCTGAGGGCGAGGGCGGTCGCGTCGAGCAGGAGTTTTCCTGGAAGGATGCCATCAAGGGCGAGGAGAGCGAAAATGTTCCGCAGTGACAAACGCAACGACCGGGCGGTCGCGGCGATCAGCACCTTGATCGCGGCCGGAACGACGATTCGCGGTGACGTCCATTTCACCGGCGGCCTCCATCTGGAAGGCGTGGTCGAAGGCTCTATCGCGGCCGAGGGCGCGGACGCGGTGCTGACCCTGAGTGAAAAAGGTCGGGTCGTGGGCGAGGTGCGCGTATCGAACGCGGTCGTCAACGGCACCGTGAATGGCGACATTTTCGCGGCCGAGCGCCTCGAACTCGCCGGCAACGCGCGCGTCTCGGGCAACGTGCACTACAAGGTGCTGGAGATGGCCGCGGGCGCGCAGGTCAACGGCAAGATGCAGCACCAGGCCGATGCGCCGCGCCAGTTGCCATCGCCGACGATTGCCGACATCGACGCCGATGACGTCGAGGCCGCGCATGCGTGAGGGCTTGAAAGCGCGCCTTGCTGCACCGATCTGCCAAGCATGAGCGCGACGCACACCCCGACCTACCTGGACGCCGACGCCGCGCCGCTGGTGTTCACCGGCGCCGCGGCAGGCAAGGTACGCGAATTGATCGCGGAAGAAGGCAATCCGGAGCTCAAGCTGCGTGTCTACATCAGCGGCGGCGGTTGTTCCGGTTTCCAGTACGGCTTCACGTTCGACGAAGCGCGCGCGGAGGATGACCTTGCGGTCGATCGCGACGGCGTGACGCTGCTGGTCGATCCGCTCAGCCTGCAATACCTCGCGGGCGCCGAGATCGACTATTCCGAATCGCTCACCGGCGCGCAGTTCGTGATCCGCAATCCGAACGCGAAGACGACCTGCGGGTGCGGCTCCTCGTTCACCGTCTGAGCGTGGACCTGCGTTCGAACATCTTCGCCGGCCTCGAACTGGAGCGCAATGCCGAGTTGCGCGACGACGCCGAGTGGGCGAACGCGCAACACACGGATCCGCGCGCGCGCTTCCTGCTGCTGGGTGCGGACGGAGCCGCTGGCCGGCGCGCGCTGTTCGACAAGGAACGCGGCACATTGCGCCTGCTCGATGTGGGCGAACGGCGCAGCCTCGCCGGCGAATCGAGCGTGATCTATCTGGGTGCCGACGCGGCGGGTCCGCTGTTCGCGTTGCCGATCGACGCCGACGGCGACGCGCGCGTCGCACGCGAACTGGCAGCCGACTACATCGACCTGCGCAGCGCCGGCACGCGCCTGTCCGCTTTCCAAAGCGGCCTGTTCGCCTACGCACGCGCGCTCGCGCATTGGCAGGCGCGCACGCGCTGGTGCAGCGCCTGTGGCGCGCCGCTCCAACTCGTCGCGCTTGGTCATCGCGGCAAGTGCACCAATGCGCAGTGCGCGAGCGAACACTTCCCGCGCGTCGACCCGGCCATGATCGTCATCGTCAGCTGGCAGGATCGCTGCCTGCTCGGCCGCCAGGCGAGCTGGGGCGACAACCGCTGGTCGACCCTCGCCGGTTTCATCGAACCGGGGGAATCGCTCGAGGACGCGGTGCGCCGCGAGGTGTACGAGGAAGCCGGCGTACGCGTCGGCGCCTGCGAGTACCATTCCTCGCAGCCGTGGCCGTTTCCGTCCGCGCTCATGCTCGGCTTCTGCGCCGAGGCGGTCGATGCGTCGATTCGCGTCGGCTGCGAACTCAGCGACGCCCGCTGGTTCAGCGCGGCGGAGATCATCGACGGCATCGCCTCCGGCGGCCTCGTGCTGCCGCCGAAGTTGTCGGTGTCGCACGAGCTCATCGCGCACTGGCTTCGCTCGCACGCCGGCGTCGAACTCGGCGCACTCGTCGCGACCGACGCTTGGGCAACGCCACGCGGCTGAACTCCGGCCGTTCGGGAGTTCGTCGGGACGCGGAGCATGCGGCTCGACGGGCAAGAGCGGCGCAGCCGCTACAGGTGCTGGGCGCGCGCCGGGCGTTGGTCGCGCGGGCAGCAGCTCCGGCACGAACACGTTCGCATTCGCCGCGATGCTCCCCGGTCCCGGCCCCGCTCGCCTGCGCGCACCTTTGATGCAGCACGCCGCCCGGGGCGCCGCGTCCGCTAGAATGCGCCGCAACGCCCAACGCAGCGCATGACGGTTCCATGGCCCAGACCCTGCTCGCGATCCTGCTCGTCCTCGCCGTTGGCTTTGCGTTGCCCGATCTCTCGCGCTGGCGGGATTTTTACTGGTTGCAGGTATGGATCGCGCAATGGACCCGCGCGAGTGGTGATGCGGCGCGCCCGCGCTTCGCCGCCGCCCTGCTGCCCTTGCTGCTGGTCGTCGTGTGTTCTCTGATCCAGCTCGTGCTGAGCCATGTGCTGTTCGGCCTGCCTGCATTCGCGTTCGGCGTCGCGGTGCTGTTCTACTGCTGGGGACCGCGCGATCTCGATGCCGACATCGAGGCGGTGTTGAAGGCACCCGACAGCGATCGGCGCATCGCCGCCGCGCAGGCCCTGCGCGCCGACACCGCGGGCGCGCCACTCGCGTTCGAGTCGGGCGCGCTGGTCGAAGCGACGTTCGATGCGGCGCTGTCGCGCTGGTTCGGCGTGCTGTTCTGGTTCGTCGTGCTCGGTCCGGCTGGTGCGCTGGGTTATCGCGTGGTGCAGTTGATGGCGCGCAACTCGGTATTCAACAATGGAATCGACGCGACCCAGCGCGACACGCTCGAACGCACCGCGCGCATCCTCGACTGGGCGCCGGCGCACCTCGTCACGCTGACACTCGCACTGGTCTCCGATTTTGACGCGGTGATCGCCTCCTGGCGCACCTATCATGCCGCGCACGGCAAGGGCTACTTCACGCTCGACCTTGGTTTTCTCGGCGCGGTCGCCAAGGCCGGCATTGACGCGGACGTCGAAGCCGGCGACGGCTACGCGACCGATGTCAGCAATCCACTGGTCGAACTCGCCGATGCGCAGCGCGCGCTGCGCCGCATCCTGGTCGGCTGGCTCGCCCTGATCGCACTCGTCGCGCTGGTGGTGCTGACGCGCTGACCCTCGATGCGAGCTTTCAGGGCATCACCGGCGGATGCCATTCGAGCGTGAGGCCGAGCGCCCACAGCAGGAACAGCACCAACGGCACGTGCACGACGAACTGCACGAAGGTGAAGCCGACGAGGTCGCGTGCCTTGAGGCCCAGAATGCCGAGCAGCGGCAGCATCCAGAACGGGTTGATCAGGTTCGGCAGTGCTTCCGCAGCGTTGTAGACCTGCACCGCCCAACCGAGGTGCGCATGCACGTCGTTCGCGGCCTGCATCACGTACGGCGCCTCGATGATCCACTTGCCGCCGCCGGAGGGCACGAAGAAGCCGAGTACCGCCGAGTACAGGCCGATCACCGGTGCGAACGTGTCCTTCGAGGCGAGCGCAACGAACATCGATGACAGGTGGTGCGTGAGCGTCTGTCCGTCGCCGCCCTTCGCGCCGGTGAGGATGCCGGCGAGGCCGCCGTAGAGCGGAAACTGGATCAGCACGCCGGTCGTTGCCGGCACAGCGCGCGCGACCGCGTCGAGGAACCGGCGCGGTCGCCAGTGGAGCACGAGCCCGGCGACGAGGAACAGGAAGTTGTAGGTGTTGAGATTCGAGATCGCGCTCGCGAATCCCTTGCCGGCGAATTCGCGGCCGAGCCAGGCGATCCCGAGTGCGGCGAGCGCGAGGCTGACCAGCGGGCTGTATTCCAGCCATTCGCCGGGCCGGCGCGGTGTGCGGACATGGTCCGCAACGGCGGTTTCCGGCGCCACTCCGCAAGCGACTGCATCGCGGACCGCTTCACCGCGCGGCGCGCTCCACCAAGCGATCGCCACCGAGACAAGGATCAGGACTGCGGTCAGCAGCATCGACTGCCACAGGAATATCGTCTCGCTGAAGGGGATCACGCCGGTGATCGCCAGTACCGCCGGCGGCAGGCTCGCTGGATTGGCCTGCAATTGCGCCGCCGAGGAACTGAGTCCCATCGCCCAGCTCGCGCCGAGGCCGAGGTAGGCAGCCGCGCCGGCTGCGCGATAGTCGAGGCGCAGGTCCTGGCGGCGCGCGAGCGCGCGCACCAGCAGGCCGGCGAAGATCAGGCTGAAACCCCAGTTGAGCAACGATGACAACATGCTGACCAGCGCGACACCGGCGATCGCGCCGCGTCCGCTGCTGGGCACACGCGCGAGGCGATCGACGATGCGCGCGACCGGCGGCGAGGTTGCGACGACGTAGCCGCCGACGACCACGAACACCATCTGCATGGTGAACGGGATCAGGCTCCAGAAGCCGTCGCCGAACGCGCCGGCGGTGTCGAGCGCGCGCGCACCGGTGCCGAACGCGGCCAGCGCGACGAGCACGACGCCGAGCGCGGCGAATGCGAACGCATCGGGAAACCAGCGTTCGGCCCATGCCGCCGATCGCAGCGCGAACCGCGCCACCCACGCATCGTGTGCGTTCCCGCTCATCGCGACCTCCACGCCGGCAACGCGTCATTATGGACACGCCGAGCGCGCCATTCTCAACTCGTTCGCGTCGGTGCCCCTTCGACCCGCCCTCGGGGCCTGCGCTCAGGGCGAACGGGTTTTCTTTTCAGTGCGCGGGAAGGCCGTTTGCGTTGAGCGCAGCGGGCGCAAGCGAGCGGAGTCAAGACGCTTTCTGTTCAACCACGCTCGCGCGCAAGCGCAATCAGGGCGACGCCGCCGAGGATGACGGCCATTGCGACCAGGTCGAAGCCGTGCACCGCTTCGCCACCGAACAGCGCACCGACCAGCACCGCGACGGGCGGGTTCACATAGGCGTAGCTCGTCGCGAGCGCGGGGCGCACGGTGTTGAGCAGGTACAGGTAGGCGCTGAAGCCGACCAGTGAACCCGCAATCGCGAGATAGACGACGGCGAGATTCGCGGCCAGCGGTGGTGACACCGGAAGGCGTTCGCCGATCAGCAAGGCGAACGCGAGCAGGACCGCGCCGCCGGTGAGCATCTGCGCCGCGGTGTTCATCGCCGCCGGGGGCATGTCGCGGCGCTTGCTCCATACCGAGCCGAATGCCCACGATCCGGCCGCGACGACCAGTGCCAGCGCGCCGATTGGCGAGCCGGCCATGCTGCCGCCGAGATTGAGCAGGATCACGCCGGCGAAACCGACGCCGAGGCCGAGCCATTCCATCCGCCGTGGCCAATGCCCGTACAAGCCGCCGAACACTGCGGCGAACAGCGGCATGCTCGCGACCGCGACGGCGGCGAGACCGGAGGCGACGCTCTGTTCGGCGAAACACACCAGGCCGTTGCCCAACCCGAGCAGCATGACGCCAGTCAGCGCGGAGTTGATCCATTGCTTGCGGGTCGGTGCGGCCATGCCGCGCCAGCGCAGGAACGCGTACAGCGCGCCGCCCGCGCACAGGAAGCGCACCGCCGCCATTAGGAACGGCGGCCAACTGGCGACCGCAATGCGGATCGCGAGATAGGTAGAGCCCCAGACGAAATACAGCGAAATCAGGGCGATCGGCACCAGCAGGCGCGGCCCGAGCAAGGTCGGACTCGCGCCGCGCTCACGTGCGCCGCTGTGGGAAAGATCGTTCATCGGTTCGGCGTCAGAGCGTTGGCGCTATCCTGAAGCGAGGATGGCCCCTGCGCGAGGACCGCCCCCGGGTCATTCGATGGAGCCACCGGCGCCGGGTTTCAGGAATGGGTCGCGTGCCCGTGGGCATCGTGATCGACGACGCGGAACTCGCCCTCGATGACGCCCTGCGTGTCGCGCGTCGCGGTCGCGGCGTGTCCGGTCGTTGCTGCGCGCGGAGCACGCAGCGCGCGCATCAGCGCGAACACCATGCCGCCAAGCGCGAGCACGGCGATCGCGAACACCCCGATCGCGAGCAACACGACCACCGCCATGACCGCGAGCACGAGCGCGGCCAACCGCGCGAGCGGATGGCGCGACTTCAGCCTGTAAAAGCCGGCGTGGAACATGACGCGAATCTCCGTGTGCCAGAATGCAGCGAGGATGCAGCGTTCCACCATAGGGGTGACGGCGCGCGCCCACAAGTGCTGGAAGTTGCATGAACGAATCCGCGCCGCTGTGCCGGCTCGATGACATCGCCGATGGCGGCGCGATCGCCGTGCAGGTCGACAGCGCGACCGGCGGTTTCGAGCTGATCGTGTTGCGCCAAGGCGAACTGGTGTTCGCCTACCACAACGAGTGCCCACACGCCGGGCGGCGCCTCGACTATGCGCCCGGGCAATTCCTCGTCAGCGACGGTCGTGTCGTCTGCGCCGCACACGGCGCGACCTTCCGCGTCGACAACGGCGCCTGCCTCGGCGGACCGTGCAGCAATGGACTCGTGCCGATGCCCGTGCGCGTCGTCGATCGCGAGATCCGCCTGCGTTGATGCGTGCGGCGGTGGTGTGGCCATGCGGAGCAGCGCTCCACGCGAAGGGGTTCACGTTCGCTCCCGGATCATGGTCCGGGGCAGGTTCCGAGCGCAGCGCCGCAGGCGCGGAGTCGAGGGGACATTCGATGCGTCGCGGGTGTTTCGACTTCGCGGAACAGCGCCCAACACGAATGGTACGGATGTGCCCGGGCTTCCCTAGTCGACTTGCGCGCGCACGTCCTGTTGTGCGACCTGGCCCGCGCCGCAGGCACAGTTCGCCGTCATGCCGAGGATCGAGCGCGTAGGGATGCGCGTGCCGGTGACCACCGTCGGCGCGCTCAACAGGTCGACGCGATAGCGCCCTATGTCGGATGGTACGACGGTGTCGAACGAGAACGCCGCGTGCCGGTCGGCCGCGCTGAACTGCGTCTGGCCGGTGTCGATGTCGAGCAGGCGCACGACCGCCGAACCGATTGGCCGGCCGCCTGCATCGTAGGCAGTGCCGGAGACGCGGCAGCCGTCGGCGGCGAGCGCGCCGGACGCGGATAGCGAAAGGACCAGGACGACGACGGTGCGGTTCATGGCGTGCCTCCTCGGGATGGCAGCGTCCATGCGGTGCAGGTCCGAGCGTTCATGCTACACCCGCAAGCTGGGCGCGAATGCGCAAATCCTGCGCGATCGGTCGACCTCGGTGTGGGGCTCGCTCAGCGACGGAATACCAGGTTCACGCTTGCCAGCATGATGACCAGCATCAGCAGGGTCAGCGGGATGCCGACGCGCAGGAAATCGCGTGAGCGGTATCCGCCCGGGCCGGACACGATCATGATCACCGGGTTCGCGCTCGGGATAAGGAACACGTTCGACGTCGAGATCGCCACAATGAGCGCGTAGATCGCGGGATTGCCGCCGGAAACGAGCGCGACGTTGATCGCCATCGGGACCATCATGACCGTCGCGCCGACATTGGAGACGACCTGCGCAAACAGCAGGCTGAGGATCGCGACCACCGCCTGCAAGCCCCATTGCGGCCATTCGCCGAGATATTTCAGCACTTCCTGCGCCAGCCACGCGGCGGCGCCGGTCGAATCCATCGCCCAGCCGAGCGGGATCAGGCAGGCGAGCGTGAAGATCGTTTTCCAGTTGATCGCGCCATACGCCTCGTCCATGTCCAGCACGCCCGAGAGCAACATGCCGAGTGCGCCGACCAGCATCGCGATCGACAGGCGGATGTCGGTGAACAGGCCAAGCCCCATCGCGAGCCCGAAGAAAGCGGTCGCGTGCCAGATCTTGCTTGGCCGGTGCTCTTCCTTCGGGTAGTCGGTGACGACGACGAAGTCGCGCGATTCGGCCGTCTGCGCAAGGTCGCGCCAGAAGCTGTGCAGCACCAGCGTGTCGCCGGCGCGCAGCGCGACCTGGCGCACGTCCTCGCGGAACACCTGATCGCCGCGGTTCACCGCGAGCACGGATATCGCGTAGGTCTTGCGCACGCGCAGGTCGCCGACCGTCTTCTTGATCCAGGTCGAGTTCGGCGGAATCACGACTTCGGAGATGCCCGCGCGCGCCGGATTGAACAAGTCGGCGAAATTGCGCAGGCGCGCCTGCACCTGGCACAGCTGCACGTTGGCGAAGTCGCTGACCGCTTCGCGCTTGCCGAGCACGCCGAGCACGCTGCCGACCCAGATCATCTGGTCGCCGGGCGGTGCAAGGCGCGCCTCGCCGCCGGTCTTGAGCGCGAGGATCAGCGGGGCGCCGCGCAGTTGCTCGACTTCGGTCACGCTCATGCCGACCAGCGGGCTGTCGGTGGTGACCGTCAGTTCGAACACTTCGCCGTCGATGCCGTAGGTCTCGGCGAAGTACGTTTCGGTGCGCCCCGGTGTGACCTTCTGGCGTTCCTCGTCGCCGGGCAGCAGGCGGCGCGTGAACAGCGCGAAATAGGCGAGGCCGCCCAGCAGGAGCGGGATGCCGACCGGCGCGATCGCGAACAGGCTGAAGGTCTGGATCGTCTGCGCGCCCGGCGGCAGGTTGCGGTTCGCGCTCGCGATCAGGTCGTTGAGCAGGATCAACGGCGAGTTCGAGATCATCGTCATGTTGGTGCCGCACAGGATCATGCAGGCCATCGGCAACAGCAGGCGCCTGAGCGGCAGTCCGGTGCGCGCGCTGATGCGGCTGACCACCGGCAGGAACAGCGCAGACAGTGCCTGGCTCTGGATCACCGCGGAGAGGCTGCCGACCATCGCGTTGATCAGCAGCGACACGCGTGACTCGACGCCGCCAGCGAGGCGCAGGATGAACGAAGCGGCCTTGTTAAGCACGCCGGTGCGGTCGAGGCCCGCGCCCATGATCATCACCGCGATCAGCGAGATCACCGCATTGCCGGCAAAGCCGTCGAACAGCTGCTCGATCGGCAGCAGGCGCGTGATGCCGATGACGACTATGACGAGCAGGGCGACCAGGTCGGCGCGGATCCACTCGAGCACCAGCATGACGACCGTGAACGCGAGCAGCGCGAACACGAGCGCCATGTTGGTGGTGAGGGTCAGGCCGGCGTCCATTCGGGGCAGCTTCTTGTTATCGGCCGATGCGCATCAGCTGCGCTCAGGTTCGTTCATGGACGAAGTCCCATACGCCATGGCCGAGGCGCAGGCCGCGACGTTCGAAATGGGTCTCGATGCGCCAGGGCGGGCGTACGGCCGGATCGGCATGCTGCGCATCGATGCGCCAATGTGGCGCCGACGCGAGCACGTCGCGGATATGCTCGGCATAGTCGGCCCAGTCGGTCGCCAAATGCAAGCGCCCGCCGGGGATGACGCGGCTCGCGAGCAGGGCAAGGAACTCCGGCTGGACCAGGCGCCGCTTGTTGTGGCGCTTCTTGTGCCAGGGATCGGGAAAATAGATGCGCACCTCGGCCAGCGATGCGGGCGCGATCTCGTGCTCGAGCACCTCGACCGCATCGTGGTTGTACAGGCGCACGTTGTCGACCGCGGCCTCGGCGAGTCCGTTCATCAGCCGCCCGACGCCGGGGCGATGCACCTCGATGCCGATGAAGTCGCTTGCGGCTTCGGCCTGCGCGGAATGCAGCAACTGTTCTCCGTTGCCGAAGCCTATCTCGAGCACGCGGGCGGCGTCGCGGCCGAAGCTCGCAAGGAGATCGCGCCGGGCAGCGGTGTAGTCGAGGCCGTAGCGCGCCCAGTGCTGGTCGAACGCGCGTTGCTGGGCCGGCGTGAATCTCCCCTGGCGCAGCACGAAACTGCGGATGCGGCGCTGGTGGAGCGCGGACTCATCCATGGGATGGCGGGTACGGGCTGGTTGTCGAATGCGATCGCCGCGGTTCGGGTTTCGCGAGCCAGCCAATTTCCGAACCACGCGTCTCCTGCCCGTCATTCCCGCGAACGCGGTGATCGAGTGTCTTTTCCTGCAACCGCCCGAAGTCGCTGGATCCGCGCATTCGCGGGGACGACGGCACGTGTTCGAATCTTGCCGGGAATGATCGCATCGGCTCAGATCAACCCGTCGACGGGGCTGGATGCCGAGGCAAAGCGCTTGCGCGGGATGCGGCCGGCGCGGAACGCGGCGCGGCCCGCTTCGACCGCGAGCTTCATCGCATGCGCCATCAGCACGGGGTCCTTCGCACCGGCGATCGCGGTGTTCATGAGTACGCCATCGCAGCCGAGTTCCATTGCGATCGACGCGTCGGAAGCGGTGCCCACGCCAGCATCGACGATGACCGGCACCTTCGCGTTCTCGACGATCTCGAGCAGGTTCCAGCGGTTCTGGATGCCAAGGCCCGAGCCGATCGGCGCCGCCAACGGCATCACCGCCACGCAACCAATCTCCTCCAGGCGCCGTGCGAGGATCGGGTCGTCGCTGGTGTAGACCATGACCTCGAAGCCATCGGCGACGAGCGTCTCGGCGGCGGCAAGCGTCTGCACCACGTCGGGGTAGAGGGTCTTCTGGTCGCCCAGCACTTCGAGCTTGACCAGGGTATGGCCGTCGAGCAGCTCGCGCGCGAGGCGGCAGGTGCGCACCGCCTCGTCGGCGGTGTAGCAACCCGCCGTGTTCGGCAGGATCGTGTAGCGATCCGGTGGCAGCACATCGAGCAGGCTGGGTGCGCCCGGGTCCTGGCCGATGTTCGTGCGACGGATCGCGACCGTGACGATTTCCGCGCCGGCCGCTTCGGTCGCGCGCCGCGTCTCGTCGAGGTCCCTGAATTTGCCGGTGCCGGTGAGCAGGCGCGAGCGGTAGGTCTTGCCGGCGATCACCAGGGCGTCGGTGGTGGCATCGAACGGGGATTGCGCGAGGGCTGTCATGGGAGTCTGTCGCGATGGATCGAATGGGCCATTTTCGCCCATCCGAGCCTGCCGTGGACGAGTGACCGGAAGAATGGGCGGGATTCGAGCCGGATCCGGCATCTGGCCGGACGCGGGCCAAGTGGTGCCGCGTCAGCCGCCGCCGATCGCCTGCACGATTTCGACGCGGTCGCCTTCAGCGAGGAGATGCTCCGCGTGGCGGCTGCGAGGGACGATGTCGCGATTGATCTCGACGGCGACGCGGCGCGCGCCGAATCCGCTCTGCTCCAGCAACTGGGCCAGCGACGTGGTCGCGGATACCTCACGCGATTCGCCGTTCAATACGATCCTCATGCGCGGATTGTAGGCGAGCACCAGGCTCGGACACACGCGCAGGCCGGAAGAAGAGGCCGCGCCTCGCGCGGCGCCCGCTGACGATCAGCGCCTGCGACGGTCGTCGTCGCTCTTGTCGCTCTTGTCGCCGTTGTCACGCTGGCGCTCCTGCGGCTGAGCGCGCTGCGGCGGCGGCTGGCGCACCTGCGGGGCCTCACGCACCTGCTGCTGCGGCGGCGGAGCCTGACGCATCTGCGGTGCCTCGCGCTGCGGCATCTCGCGGACTTCGCGCTGCGGCTGCTGGCGCATCTGCGGTGCCTCGCGCTGCGGCATCTCGCGGACTTCGCGCTGCGGCTGCTGGCGCACCTGCGGTGCCTCGCGCTGCGGCATCTCGCGGACTTCGCGCTGCGGCTGCTGGCGCATCTGCGGTGCCTCGCGCTGCGGCATCTCGCGGACTTCGCGCTGCGGCTGCTGGCGCACCTGCGGTGCCTCGCGCTGCGGCATTTCGCGGACTTCGCGCTGCGTCTGCTGGCGCATCTGCGGTGCCTCGCGCTGCGGCATCTCGCGGACTTCGCGTTGCGGCTGCTGGCGAACCTGTGGCGTTTCGCGCTGCTGCGGCAATGCCTGGCGCTGGGCCGGCGTGTTACGGCTGTCGCCCTGCGCGTTCCCGCGGTCGCCATGCGGAGCGAAACGCGACGACGGCAGGCCGCCGCGATCACCGGACGGCTGCACACGGCTGTCGCCACGGGGAGCGACGTTCGGCTGCGTGCGCGTGTCCGCGCGCGGCGCGACCGTGGCACGGCCGGGCATCGGCTGCTGTCGGGCATCGCCCGCCGGGCCGCGCTGGGGCGCAGCATTCGGACGCGTCGGCAGCGGCTGCGGGCGTTCGGCACCCGCGCCCACGACCTGCACCCGGCTGCGCGAGTTCGCTGCCGGGGCTTCACCCGCAGCTCCCGGGCGCGTGGCGATCTGACGTTGTTCGCTGCGTGCGAGCGGTTGTGCGTCGTTGCGCTGGATCGCCTGCACTCGCGCGGCGGTCGCAATGGGTTGCGGCGGCGGTGCCGTGCGTGCGATCACGCGGCGGTCGACCGCGGCCGTCTGCGGCACGTTGCGCGTGCGCGCGTTCGCCGCGACGAAACTTGCCTGGGTCGGCGCGATCGCCAGCCGACTCGCCACTTGCGCATTGCGCAGTTGCGCCGCGTTGACCTGCACGCGTGCATCGCCGACCGCGCGGGCGCCGACGAACGTCTCGCGGGAAACCGCGGTCACCGCGTTGACGTTGTTGCGATAGGCATAGTTGGCGTTGGTGATCGGTCGACCGCTCGAGTAGTTGTTGTACACGTTCGTGATGTAGGTGTTGTTGATCACGGTCGTGTTGCGCACGTTGATGTTGTTGAAGTAGCCACGCGAGGCGCGGTACCACGGCACGTAGACGTCGCGCGGACCGAGCGGGAACCAGCCGACCGGGCCGCCGCCGATCGAGACGCTGGCACCCCAGCCGCCGCCGCCGACGAACGCGACCAGTGCCGGTGCGTAGATCGCGCGTACATGACGCGGCCCCGGGCACCAGCCCCAGCGATCGCGTACCTGCACCCAGCGACCGTAGTGGAACGGTGCGAAGCCCCAGGAGGCATTGTCGACCCAGGTCCAGCCCCACGGGTCGATCCACGACCAGTGGCCATCGCGGTACGGTGCCCAGCCGACCGATACCGAGGCCGGATACCAGACGTTGCCGTATTCGCGCTCGTCGCTCCACGAACCGTTGTCGTCGAGGTCGGCGTAGCCGATCATGTCGTCGGCGACGTAGCGGCTCGAAACCGAACGCTGGTGGCGCGTATCGCGCGCATCGGCCCAGCGGTCGAAGTCGTCCGCACGGGGCAGGTCGAGCACTTCGTAGTCGCGCAAGGCAGTGTCGTTGAAGCGGTACGAATTGCCGGCGCGCACGCTGTAGCTGGCGTTGTTTTCGCCGTACACGTCGCCGCCGCCGTCGAACACCGTCACCATGGTCGAAGTGCCCTGGGGATCGATGTCGATGCGGTACTGGCCGGGCTGGCCGATGACGAAGGCCAGCGTCGGCGTGTCGATTTCGTAGCTCTGGCCGTTGTCGAGGCGACGCACCCGCAGGTTGAGCACGCCCTCGGTGAGTTCCATCTGCGCGATCTGGTCGTCGAGATTGAGCAGGTTGAACGTGCTTCGCTCGTCGAGGCGGACCGCGGCAGCACCGATTTCCAGTTCGACGCGTGAATCCCGATCGGTGTAGACCTTGTCGCCGGTGCCGAGCGGCCTGTTCAACGAGGCTTCGACCCAGCGGTCGTCACCGGCCGCCTGGAAGCTGACCTCGCCGCGCAGGAATCCGACGCGCGCGACGCGATCCGGCGGGTCGGCCAGCGCCGAACCCGCAAACGCGCCAAGCACGGTTGCCAGCGCGGCGGCGCACCACGCACGTGGAAAGAAACGCTTCGTGTACATCGATGATCTCCAAGTGCCTACGCCAACCCCGGTCGCGGTGGGACCGAATCCCCAGACCATCGGCCGCCGGGTTTGACAGGCTGTGCACAGTATCCGCGTAGTCAGGCTGAATGATGACTTTCCGCTGTATCGACCTTGCAATCCCTTGCGAGTCCGCTAGGCGGACATTCAGGATCGGCAGCCGTCTTGTCCGCGTCGATGGCGACCGCTACGCTTCGCGTCTTGCGCTGTCACCGGGCAAAACGCCGGACCGGTCCCGTGCGGGTGTAGCTCAATGGTAGAGCTGTAGCTTCCCAAGCTACTGACGAGGGTTCGATTCCCTTCACCCGCTCCATCCCGGCAGCGACCGCATCCGCCCGGGTCACCCGCCGTCAAGTGCGCCATACGCGCGTCACGTCCTCCTCCCCGAGGTGTCCCGAGTGCCCCGACCAGACGCCGCTGCCGCCGCGCTTTCCGTCGACCGTCCCGCCAGCCTCGGCTGGCGCGAGTGGGTTGCGCTGCCTGGACTGGGCATCGGCGCGATCAAGGCCAAGCTCGACAGCGGCGCACGCTCCTCCTCGCTGCATGTCGAGGCGATCGAGACGTTCGACCTTGCGGGCGTCGCGCACGTGCGCTTCCAGGTGCGCGTGCGGCGGCGCGGCAACGCGATCGTCGCCTGCACGGCGCCGGTGCTCGACCGCCGCAGCGTCACCGATTCCGGTGGGCATCGCAGCGAGCGCTGGTTCATCCGCGTGGAGCTGGAGATCGCGCGACAGCGCTTCAGCACGGAAATGAACCTGACCGATCGGCGCGCGATGCTGTTCCCGCTGTTGCTCGGCCGTTCCGCGCTGGCGGGTCGATTCCAGATCGACCCGGCCTCGTCCTATTGTTGTCCGCGGCCGCCGCGGACCCCCACGCCCCGGATCCCCGCATGAAGATCGCCATCCTGTCGCGCAACGCCAGTCTGTACTCGACTCGCCGTCTGGTGGAGGCCGCTCGCGCGCGCGGCCACAGCGTGCGCGTGCTCGATCCGCTGCGCTGCTACATGCGCATCGCCGCCGGCAAGTTCGAGATGCACTGGAAAGGCAAGGCGTTGCACGGCTTCGACGCGGTGATTCCGCGCATTGGCGCATCGATCACGTTCTACGGCACCGCCGTCGTGCGCCAGTTCGAGATGATGGGCGTGTACACGCCGAACGACTCGGATTCGATCTTGCGCGCGCGCGACAAGCTGCGCTCGCTGCAGCTGCTCGCGCGCGAGGGCATCGACTTGCCGGTGACCGTGTTTGGCGACAATCCGGACGACACGCGCGACCTGCTCACCATGCTCGGCGAGCCGCCGCACGTGATCAAGCTCAACGAAGGCGCGCAGGGGCAGGGCGTGATGCTGGCCGAGAAGCGCGGCGCCGCACTCGGCATGATCGAGGCGTTCCGCAGCCTGTACGCGAACTTCCTCGTGCAGGAGTTCATTCGCGAGGCCGACGGAGCCGACCTGCGCTGCTTCGTGGTCGGCGATCAGGTCGTTGCGGCGATGCGGCGGCAGGCGCCCGAAGGGGACTTCCGCGCGAACATCCATCGCGGCGGCAGCGCCAGTGCGGTGACGCTTAGCGCGCTTGAGGTCCAGACCGCGCTGCGTGCAGCGCGGGTGATGGGCCTCGGCGTCGCTGGCGTCGATCTGCTGCGCTCGGTGCGCGGGCCACTCGTGCTCGAGGTCAATTCCTCGCCCGGGCTGGAGGGGATCGAGGGCGCGAGCGGGGTGGATGTCGCTGGCGCCATCATCGAGTACATAGCGCGAATTCGCGCCGTGGCCACGCCGGTGCGCAGGAAGCGCAAATAGACGTGGCGTCGCTCTCCGCAGCCGAGCAGGACCGCCGCGCCGGGCCGTCGGAATCAACGACAACCGATGTACGAGGAGAATCGTTGACAACGCCGGGAGGGCGGCCTTAGCATCACCAAAGGTTTCCGTCAGGGGACCCCGGAAGGCATCAGCCCATTGCGCCTCCGGCCATCGATTCTCAAGGGGTGTAACTCATGAAGGTCCGTTTCATTGGTGCGCTGTTGTTGCTCGTCATGTCGGTGCAAGTCGCCGGCGCCGCCGACAAGGCGAATCCCGCGGTCAACGCGAGCGACAAGGATTCGTTCCAGACCGTGTCGGAATGGGTGCGCAAGCAGATGGATGCGGGCGGTCGCTACGCCGAGACCAATGGCGAGGAGCGCCAGGTCGTCAACGCGCGCCTCGACGAGATGAGCAAGTTGTTCGAGCAGAAGTCGTCGGTGGACCAGATGAGCATCGACGAGAAGAAGAAGTTGCTGGTCGACCAGGAAGAGATCAATTCGATCCTCGGCAAGCGCGATGGCGACCGGCTGATCTGCAAGTCCGAGCGACCGATCGGCTCCAACCTTCCGGTCAAGACCTGCGTGACGGCGCGCGAGCGCGACCAGCGTCGCCGCGAGGACAACAAGGAACTCGAGCGTCAGCAGGTGAACAGACAGAAGAAATGGGGTTGAATCGACACCTTGCGGATGTCGGGAAAAGGCCGGGAGTGGGCATGACCAAGATCGACAGTGTTCCGAAGCCGACGGAAGCGGAGCTCGGCATCCTCAACGTCCTGTGGGAGCGCGGGCCATGCACGGTCCGCGACGTCCACGAGGCGCTGTATCGGGAAGAAGGTGCCGGCTACACGACGGCACTCAAGCTGCTGCAGATCATGCACGGCAAGGGGCTGGTCCTGCGCGACGACTCCGAGCGCGCTCATGTGTTCCGTCCGGCGGTCAGCAAGGAGCGCACGCAGAAGCGCTTCGTGGTCGACATCGTGCAGCGTGTGTTCGACGGCTCGCCTTCGCAGCTCGTGTTGCAGGCGCTCGGTGGCCGCCCGAAGGCGACGCGCGAGGAGCTCGACGAGATCCGTGCGCTGCTCGACCGGATCGAGGGTGCGCAGCCATGAACGCATTGACGCCGTGGATCCATGCTCTGGGATGGACATTGCTGCATTTCCTGTGGCAGGGCGTGCTGGTCGGCATCGCATTCGCGGCGGCGCGCGCGCTGCTGCCGAAAGCCAACTGCCGCGCCCGCTATGCCACCGGCCTGGCCGCACTCGCCGCGCTTGCCCTGTGGCCGCTCGCGACCTTGATCGCGCTGCGACCGCAGTTCGATGCGGATGTCGAGGCGATCGATCTCGGTGCGGCGAACATCGTGCAGGCGGCGCCGGTTCAGGCCTTTGACCTGCTCGCCCGTCTCGACCAGGCCTTGCCGTGGCTCGTGCTGCTTTGGGGCGTCGGCGTGCTGGCCATGGCCGCACGCACCGTGCAGCAATGGCATGCGTTGAGTCTGGTGGCGCGACGCTGGGCGCACGCGCAGGCGGACCTTGATGCGATGATGCTGGGATTGACGCGGCGCTTCGGCTTCGTGCGGCGCGTGCGCGTGCTGGTGTCGGGGCGCGTCGACACGCCGATGCTGTTCGGCTGGATCAAGCCGGTCGTGCTGCTGCCCGCTGCGGTCGTGCTCGGATTCCCCCGCCACCAGATCGAACTGATCCTCGCGCATGAGCTGGGTCACCTGCGTCGCTACGACCACGTGGTCAATCTCGCTCAGGCGCTGCTTGAGAATCTCATGTTCTATCACCCGGTCGTGCACTGGATTTCCCGTGAGGTGCGCGACGAGCGCGAATTGTGCTGCGACGAACTGGTATTGCAGCTGACGTCCGGCGAGCCGCGCGAATACGCGCGCACGCTTGCCTCGCTGGAGGAACTCCGCCACACGGCAGGTTCGCTGGCGCTGGCCGCGAATGGCGGCGAGCTGCTCGAACGCGTGCGCCGCATCGTCGGCATGCCGGCGCCACGCATCGGCGTCGAGCGCCGCGCTTCGGGTCGCTGGTTGCTGGTCGCGTTCGGGCTGGGCGCCGCACTGCTGGTCGTGCAGCGGATCGAGCGCGCGACCGGTCATGCGCTTACCACGCCGCGTCTTGCAGTCTCATGGCTCGGCGGTCTGGATGCCGCGGGCCTGTTGCCAAGTGTGGCGCCGATGGATGCGTTCCACCTGCCGCGCTTGCGATTGGCGCCGATAAACCTGCCGGCCGCCGAGGTTGCCGCGTCGGTGCCGGCTGCGGTCGCGGCTACGAGCGCGAAAGCGACGCTCGCGCCGGAAGCCGTGGTGAGCACCCGCAGCGCGATCGCACCGACCCCCGCAGCGACACCGGCTCCGACCGCAGTCGTGCCGCCCGCGACCGCGACGTATGCGCAGAAACCGACCGAGCTGGCTTCGATCCCGGTCGAGCAACGGGTGCCGGTGGAGACGGGCGCGATCCGCCAGCGCAAGCCGGTTGCAATGCATACCGTCGCACCGACCTTCCCGAGTTTTGCGCACACCGAAAGCAGCCGGGTCGAAGTGAGTTTCGGCATCGCCGCCGATGGTTCCGTACGCGACATCCGTTTTGCACAGGGCGGCGACGGGGCGTTCGAGCGGGCGGCAGAGAAGGCCCTGAAGCAATGGCGTTTCGATCCGGCGACCCTGCCTGCCGACGGCGGCATCCGCTATACGCAGGTGTTCGTGTTCGCGAAGTCGCGGGCGTCGGGCGAGCGCTGCATCCTGGCGACCGGCTCGCGCATCTGCCGGGACATCGGCGAGGGCACGCTGGCCAAGGTCTACAACGACGGAAACTGAGCGCTGGGGAACCTCGGGCAACGAGTCAAGCCGAGTTGTTCAGAGGTTCCTTAACGGCAAGATCAGGGCCGTTTAACAAAGCCTTAATCCGGACGTACCTATATTCGATTCCACTGTAGTTCTGCTCGACACTCCTAAGTCAGGTTCTGTGACTGGCAGAGTACGGTAATCGGGGCAGTAGCTTTTTGGCCCAAGCGAGGTGTGTTCCCCCAATGAACACCTCCTTGGGCCATTTTCTTTTTGCGGTTTGCCCGTGGGGTCGTCCCTGACCGCTGCGTCCGATGCGGGTTCGTGCCACGTTTTCCGGCTTGGACTTTCGGGCGCGTCCTCAGCGGCCGTCGCCGCACTCCCCATCGGGAGCCGTCCTGCCAAATCGCTTGGCCTTTTCCGGCAAGACCCCATCTTGTGGAACTTCCAGCGCGCCGGTGCGCTCCGCATCAGCGGATTTCCCGCGTAAAGTAGACACCATGCGAATTCTCGTCATTGAAGACAACAGCGACATCGCCGCGAACATCGGCGATTTCCTCGCCGACAAGGGCCACGTGGTCGATTTCGCCGGCGATGGCGTGACCGGGCTGCACCTCGCGGTCGTCAACGACTTCGACGTGATCGTGCTCGATCTCGGCCTGCCGGGCATGGACGGCCTCGAGGTTTGCCGCAAGCTGCGCCAGGAAGCGAAGCGCCAGACTCCGGTGCTGATGCTGACCGCGCGCGACACGCTCGACGCGAAACTCACCGGCTTCGATTCCGGTGCCGACGACTACATGGTCAAGCCGTTCGCGCTGCAGGAGCTGGCGGTCCGCCTCGATGTGCTCGGTCGCCGCGGCAAGGGCGGCAAGAGCCGTGTGCTGCAGCTCGCCGATCTCGTCTACAACCTCGATACCCTCACGATCAGCCGCGCCGGCAAGCAGATCACGCTGAACCCGATCGGCCTGAAGTTGTTGCAATCATTGATGGAGGCGGCACCTTCGGTTGTCACGCGCCAGGATCTCGAGACGCGCGTGTGGGGCGAGGAGCTTCCCGACAGCGACTCGTTGCGCGTGCACATCCACGGCCTGCGCGCGCAGATCGACAAACCGTTCGAGAAGGCGTTGATCCAGACACGCCACGGCATCGGCTACCGCATGGTCGATCCGGATGCGTTACCGGCGTAGGCTCCGCTCCCGCATCATCATTTCCTTCGCGCTGTTCGGCCTCGGCCTGACCGCGCTGTTCGCGCTCGCGACCGTGTACATGCGCACGCGGCTGGAAGACCAGCTCGTCAACACGACGCTGGAGCGCGAGCTGCGCCATTTCGTCGACTTCAAGCGCGACAACCCCGATCCCGCCGCGCCGTGGTCGATGTCGGTATACCAGGCGCAGATCGTGCGTGCCGGGCGCACCGCGACGGTGCCGCTCGCCTGGCAGAAGTATGAAAGCGGCGTCTACGACATCACCGATGTCGGTCAGGAAGGGCGACTGCGTCCATACAAGCTCGCGGTGTACAAGGACGGCGAGTTCTGGGCCTACCTGCGCTTCGACGTCGGCGCACAGAAACTCGGCGAGCGCCAGCTGCTGACGGTGCTCGCGGCGTCGGTGCTTGCGTTCGCGATCTTCTCGCTGCTGATCGGCTTCTGGCTGTCCTCGCGCGTGATGAGCCCGGTCAGCGAACTCGCGCAGCGCGTGCGCGCGATGAGCCGCAGCGGTCGCCCGGAATTGCTCAAGTCGCACTTCGCGAACGACGAGGTAGGCCAGCTCGCCGCCGCACTCGATGACTACTCGACGCGCCTGACCGAGATGGTCGAGCGTGACCGCGAGTTCAATGCGGACGTCAGCCACGAATTGCGTACGCCGCTGGCCGTGATTGCCAGCACGACCGAATTGCTGCAGGCCTCGCCCGATCTCGCCGACAAGCCGCGCGAACGCCTCAAGCGCATCGAGCGCGCGGTGCGCCAGTCAAGTGAACTGATCGACGCGCTGTTGCTGCTGTCGCGGCGCGAACGTCAGGCGCCGACCGATGGCGAGACCACCGACGTCGCCAAGGTCGTCGAGCAGGTCGTCGATGCGCAGCGTACGCATGTCGCCAACAAGCCGGTCGCGGTGCGGGTCGAGATCGAACAACCACTCGAGACGGTGGCGCCGTCGTCGGTGGTCGCGGTCGCGCTCAGCAACCTCATCGGCAACGCGTTCAAGTACACCGCGGCGGGCGAGGTCATCGTCACGGTCGGCCATGGCCGCGTGACGATCGAGGACACCGGTCCCGGCATCAACCCGGAAGACGCCGACAAACTGTTCGAGCGCGGCGTGCGCGGCACCACGGTCGGCAAGGGCGGCGGACTCGGTCTCGCGATCGTGCGGCGCCTGTGCGAACTGTACGGCTGGCGCGTCTCCCTCGCGCCGCGTCCGCAGGGTGGCGCCACGGCGACGTTGGAGTTCGCCTCCCCGCGCTGACCCGCCTTCGGGTTTGCGGCGCTGTTTCCCGTATTTCGGGAAACCAAGGGAGAGAGCGCCATGATCGATTTGCCGTCATCAACGCACGTATCGCTGCGCCGCGCGCCGCTGGCAGGCTGCCTCGCGGCGATCCTTTGCCTCGCCACCCCGGCTGCCGCCGTTGCCGCCACCAGTTGGACGGTGAACACCTGCGACGAGACCAATGCCGGCAGCGGTACCACCGGCAGCCTGCGCTATGCGGCCGCGAACGCTATCAGCGGCGACACCATCGACATGTCGACCCTCACCTGCAGCACGATCTCGCTGACGACCGGCGCGGTCACATTCGCGCAGGCCAACATCACACTGAATGGACCGGGAAAGAACGCGCTGACGATCGAAAGCAGCGACGACCGTGTTCTTTACCATGTCACCACCAGCTCCCCAACCGGAACCCTTTACGTAAACGACCTCACGGTAGCCAACGGCTACCTGCATCCCGGACTGGGAACGACCGCCAGGGGCGGCTGCATCTTTTCGTACGGGAAGGTCTCCCTGAGCCATGTCGGCGTTCGCGCGTGCCGCGCGGTGTCCGTGGGCGCCCCCGTGCGCGGCGGCGGCATCTATGCCAAAACAGGCATTTTCGCCAAGTACAGCGATATCACCGGCAATACCGCAAGCAATTCGGGCGCCAACGCCAATGGTGGCGGCGGCGGGATTTTTACCTACGGCTACGCCGTTCTCGGCAACAGCACGCTAAGCGGCAACTCGGCGCCGACCGGCGCCGGTGGCGGGCTGCGCGCATTCCGCGATGTGCAGACCATAGCGTCCACGATCTCCGGCAACACCGCACAGTGGGGCGGCGGACTGTATGCACAGGACAATCTCAGCAGCGCGTCCGATACTTTCGTGCTCTTGAACAGCACCGTGTCCGGCAACCTCGCCACCCTTCGTGTCGGCGGCGCGCAGACGAATGCCGGAACCATCCACGTCTACAATTCCACCGTCGCCTTCAACACGGCGGGGTCCGCCACCGGCTACGGCTCGCGGCACTATGCGCCGGGTTTCACCATCTCCGACCAGGGCGCGTACTACACAGACCCCAGCCACTTCCAATTGAAGGTGGTGAAGCTGCAAAGCTCGATATTTTCGAACAACGCTTACGCCAATCCCGTGGCCACGCCCGACGACATTGGCGTGGCGAAGTTCACCTCGAACAGCCTCAATTCGACGCCGACCAGTGGCGAGGACAATCTCGCGTTCGCGACCACGATCATCGGCTTGCCGAACACGCTGACCAGAGGCGTTTGCCCGCAGCTCGAACCGCTGCGCAACAATGGCGGTGTCACACAGACGCACGCCCTGTTTGGAGGCAGTCCCGCCATCGATGCGGGCAACACCTTCGCGACCGGGCTCAGTCCCTTCGACCAACGCAGCGCGCCGTACGCGCGCGTGTCGGGAGCGGCGGCCGACATCGGCGCCTACGAAGTCCAGCAGGGTGATGGCATTTTCGTGAACGGATTCGATGCGCCGCCGTCATGCATCTGACCGCTGGGAAATGTCCGGCCATCAAACCGGTTCGAGCCAGCCCCACTGGTCCTTCGTCGCGCCGCTGAACAGGCCGAAGAACAATTCCTGGATGCGATGCGTGAGCGGCCCGGGCTTGCCCGCGCCGACCGGCTTGCCGTCGACCGAGCGGATCGGCGTGATCTCGGCGGCGGTGCCGCACATGAACAGCTCGTCGCACAAGTACAGGTATTCGCGCGGGATGTCGCGTTCGATCACTTCGATGCCGACGCTGCGCGCAAGCGTGATGATCGTGTTGCGCGTGATGCCGTTGAGCAGTGCTGCGCTGACCGGCGTGGTGTGCAGGGCGCCGTCAAAGACCAGGAACAGATTCTCGCCCGCGCCTTCGCTGAGCAGGCCGGTCGAGGCGAGTGCGATGCCTTCGCCGAAACCGAGTCGGCGCGCTTCGCGCGCGATCAGTTGTCCCGAAAGATAGTTGCCGCCGGCCTTCGCGCCGGCCGGGATCGTGTTCGGCGCGAAGCGCTGCCAGCTCGACACGCAGGCATCGATGCCTGCCTCAAGCACGCCGGCACCGAGGTAGGGCCCCATCTGCCATGCAGCGACCGCGACATCGGTCGGCGTCTCGGCGGAAAGACCGAAGCCGCCGAGGCCGCGGTACGCGACCGGACGCAGGTATGCCTTGGTCAGCCCGTTCGCCTTGATGACTTCGCGGCACGCGGCGTTGATCTCGTCGAGCGTGTACGGAATCGCGATGTCGTAGATCTTGGCCGAATGGAACAGGCGGCGGTTGTGGTCGCTCAGGCGGAAGATTGCCGGACCCTTCGGCGTTTCGTAGCTGCGGATGCCTTCGAACACCGACGAACCGTAGTGCAGCGCGTGCGCCATCACGTGCACGGTCGCTTCCGCCCACGGCTTCATGCGACCGTTCTGCCAGATGTGGTCGGGATAGGTCTGTGCCATGGCGTCGGTTCCGCATCGAAAGCGCGATGATACCAGCCGCCGCGACGACCCCTACCAGGTGAGCCACCAGCAGCCGGCGTCCTCCTCGATACCGAACGAGTGGTCACGCACACCGCCGGTCGTATTGCTGCCGGTACGCACATGCAGGCCGTCGCCGGAGGCGAGATCGAGCAGCGGATAGCGTACGAGCTCACGCAGGCTGCGCAGGCGTTCGTTCGCGGCGGCGCCACCCACGCCGCGCCAGTGCATCATGCCGGCGATCGTGTTCGCGTCGTGGCGCGCGATCGCCGCGCCGAGGCGATCGCGCAGTTCCTCCTGCGAGGCGGGGCAGGAATCGGCCGGCGGCGGCGCGGCATCGCTCGTGCCCATGGAGGTGCCGGCAAGATTGGCTTCGATGCAAGGCAGCCCCGAGAACACGACCTCGCCATGCCGACCGGCGCAGCGATGCACGCGCTGGCCGTCGTCCTGCGCGAACGCGGCGCCGGTTGCCAGCAGGAGCAAGAACGAGAAGGGCAGGGCGCGATATCGCATGCCGCGAGGCTACCCGAATCCGTCGGCTCCCGTCGTCGAGCTGCATGACGCCTGGAGCCGTTTGATCACTTACTTGGCTCGTCATCGCCGCGAACGCGGGGATCCAGCGGCCTTGTTCCCGAAAGAGCGAAACCGCTGCACTCCCCATTTCGCGGGAACGACGGGGTCCGGGATCGATCTCGAAATTCCGTTCGCTTCGAGGACGCTTGCTCCCTCTTGCGCGTACCGCGCCGCCGTGCTGTAGTGCGGCCATGTTCACCGCGACCTTCCCGCCCCGCCAGCCGAACCGCGCATCGATTGCGCGGGGTGACCTGCGCACGGGCCTGAATAATAACGCCAGCTCGACATCGAGGGCCGGCGTGTAGGCGCGTTTTTGACAAACCAACACGAGACAAGGCCCGCCCAGTGCGGGCCTTTTGCGTTTCCGGCGCGCGGTCGAAAGGACCGTGCTGTTTTTCAACGGTGCGGGCATGGATGCCTGCTCTGACACCTGGCGATCAGGGACGATCGCAAAGGAGAACCAGGCATGTGCTCGATATTCGGAATGTTCGACCTGCAACCCGGTGACGATCTGGCCGCCTTGCGTGCGCAGGCGCTGGAACGCTCGCAGCGTCAGCGTCATCGCGGACCCGACTGGAGCGGCGTGTTCGTCGACACCGGCGTGATCCTCGTGCACGAGCGTCTCGCCATCGTCGATCCGGGAAGCGGCGCGCAACCTTTGTGTTCGCGCGACGGCGCGCTCGCGCTCGCGGTCAACGGCGAGATCTACAACCATCGCGAACTGCGCGCCGCGAGCGCCTACGATTTCACCAGCGGCTCCGACTGCGAAGTCATCAACGCGCTGTACCGCGAAGGCGAATCGCCGTCGCTCTGGCTTGGTCGGCTCAACGGCATCTTCGCGTTCGCGCTGTGGGACGCCGCCAGCCAGCGCTACCTGATCGCACGCGATCCGATCGGCGTGTGCCCGTTGTACTGGGGCCACGACGAGCAGGGTCGGGTATGCGTCGCTTCGGAAATGAAGGCGCTGGTCGGACTGTGTGCCGATGTCGCCGCGTTCCCGCCCGGCCACGTCTACGACAGCGCGGATGGCGTGCTGCGCCGCTGGTACGAGAGGCCGTGGCGCGACCACTCGCGCACGCGCGGGGTGCGGGTCGAACCCGCGGCGCTACGCGACGCGCTCGAACAGGCCGTGCATCGCCAGCTGATGACCGACGTGCCGTACGGCGTGCTGCTTTCCGGCGGCCTCGATTCGTCGCTGGTCGCGGCCTGCGCCGCGCGCTTCGCGCGTCAGCGCGTCGAGGACGGCGACCGCAGCGAGGCGTGGTGGCCGCGGCTGCATTCGTTCGCGATCGGCCTTGAAGGCTCGCCCGATCTCGCGGCGGCGCAGGTCGCCGCCGATGCGATTGGCACCGTGCACCACGGCTTCGTCTATTCGTTCTGGGAAGGTCTCGACGCATTGCCCGAGGTGATTCGTCACATCGAGAGCTACGACGTGACCACCGTGCGCGCGTCGACGCCGATGTTCCTGCTCGCGCGGCGCATCAAGGCGATGGGCGTGAAGATGGTGCTCAGCGGCGAAGGCGCGGACGAGATCTTCGGGGGCTATCTGTATTTCCACAAGGCGCCGACGGCGCAGGCGTTCCACGAGGAAACCGTGCGCAAGCTCGACGCGCTGCACGGCTTCGACTGCCTGCGTGCGAACAAGGCGATGATGGCGTGGGGCGTGGAACCGCGCGTGCCGTTCCTCGATCTGGAGTTCCTCGACGTCGCGATGTCGATGGACGCGGCCCACAAGATGGTCGGCGAGCGCGCCGATGGCAGTCGCCGGATCGAGAAGGCGGTGCTGCGCGAGGCGTTCACCGGCGCATTGCCCGAATCGATCCTGTGGCGGCAGAAGGAGCAGTTCAGCGACGGCGTCGGCTACGGCTGGATCGACGGCCTCAAGGCACATGCCGAACAGGCCATCGGCGATCGCGAGTTTGCTGCCGCGGCGATGCGCTTCCCGCTCAACACGCCCGCCACGAAAGAGGCGTATCTGTATCGACGCATCTTCGAGCGTCACTTTCCCGGCGAGGCGTGCGCGGCGACCGTGCCCGGTGGCAAGTCGATCGCATGTTCGTCGCCGGCGGCGCTGGCGTGGGACCCGGCCTTCGCGAAGTCGGCGGATCCGTCCGGTCGCGCGGTGGCTGGCGTGCACCTCGCAGCGACCGCGTAACGGGAGGATGCAGGTGCGGCGCAGCCGCGATGCGTAGAGGGTGAGGGCTGAAAAGCATCACGGCGCCTGAAGCCTCCCCCTTCAAGGGGAGGGCGCAATGCCTGTCGAGGGCTGGGGCGTCCGCTGCTACGCGGCCTTGCCCAGGCGTTCGATCACCGCCAGCGTCGGCCGGGAGCGATTGAGCGTGTAGAAGTGCAGGCCCGGTGCGCCGCCAGTGACGAGGCGGTCGCACAAGGCGGCGACGACATCTGCGGCGAACTCGCGGATCGCATCGACGTCGTCGCCGTGTGCGTGCAGGCGCTTGGCCAGCCAGCGCGGGATCTCCGCGCCGCACAGGTCGGAGAAACGCTTGAGCTGCGAGAAGTTCGCGATCGGCATGATGCCCGGCACGATCGGAATCGTGACGCCGGCACGGCGCGCGGCTTCGACGAAACGGAAGTACGCATCCGCGTTGTAGAAGTACTGGGTGATCGCGCCGTTCGCGCCGGCGTCGACCTTGGTCTTGAAGTGGCGCAGGTCCGCATGCGCATCGTCCGACTGTGGATGCACTTCCGGGTAGCAGGCGACCTCGATGTGGAACGAACCGTCGTGCTCGCGCCGGATGAACTCGACCAGATCGCTGGCATAGCGGAAGTCACCGTAGCTCGCCATGCCGGATGGCAGGTCGCCGCGCAGCGCGACGATGCGCCTGCAGCCCATCGCCTTGTAGCGTTCGAGCAATGCGCCGATCTCCTCGCGCGTGCCGCCCATGCACGAAAGATGCGGCGCGGCGTCGAGGCCGTGTTCCTCGCGCAGATGGCGGATCGTTTCCGGCGTGTAGCTCAGGGTGGAGCCGCCCGCGCCGAAGGTGCAGCTGACGTATTCGGGGGCTAGCGCCTTCAGTTTCGGCAGCGCCGCTTCGAGCGTCGCGTGCTGTTCGTCGGTCTTGGGCGGGAAGAACTCGAAGGAGATCGAAACGGCAGCCATGGCTTCAGAGTGGGAAACGGAGATGCGTAACTATATCTCTATGTCCGGATGAAGAGATAGGCGTGATTTCCGGCCGGTGTGCGCGGCGCGCTGTTGCGGGCAGAATGGCCGCTTGCCTTCACGCAGGGGATGACGATGCGGCATCGTGGCCGGGTTGCAGCGGTGGCTTTGGGATGGTTCGTCGCGAGCCTGGCGGGTGCGGCGGTTGCCGACAAGGCGGCGTACACGCCGGTCGCGGACCTGGCGACGGCCACGCGCGGCATGTCGTCCGCCGCGGGATTGTTCGACGTCTGGCGCGACGAGGCGAAGGGGCGCGTGCTGCTCGGCGTGCACGCATTCGAGCAGCCGTTCCTGATGACCACTTCGCTGCCGTGGGCGCTCGGGTCGAACGATGTCGGGCTCGATCGCGGCCAGAGCAGCGATTCGCACCTGGTCGAGTGGCGCCGCGCTGGTGCGCGCGTGCTGCTGGTCGAGGACAACACGAAGTTCCGTGCGGTGTCGGGCAATCCCGACGAGGCGCTGAGCGTGCGTCAGGCGTTCGCCGAATCGGTGCTGTGGGCCGGCGACATCGTCGCCGAGCGCAAGGGTGCCGATGCGGTCGTGGTCGTCGACGCGAGTCCGCTGCTGCTGTCGGATCGTCACGGCATCGCCGCGCGACTGGAACAGGCCAAGCAGGGCAAGTACGACATCGACGAGAAGCGCAGCGCGGTCTCGCTCGCCGATGCGAAAAGCTTTCCCGACAATACCGAACTGGAGGCGATGCTGACCTTCAAGGGTGCGGGCGAGGGCGCGTTCGTCAAGGATGTCGCGATGGATGCGCAGAGCCTGACCGTGCGCCAGCACCTCAGCTTCGTGCGCCTGCCCGCAGCGGGCTACGTGCCGCGTCCGTACCATCCGGCCTCGGGCGGGCTCAGCGTCGGCTGGTACGACTTTGCGCAACCGCTGTCGTCGAGCATCGATCGTCGCGTGCAGCCGCGCTTCCGCCTCGACAGGAAGGATGCGGCCGGCCACGTGAAGAAGCCGATCGTGTTCTACCTGGATCGCGGCACGCCCGAGCCGGTGCGCTCGGCCCTGCTCGACGGCGCGAACTGGTGGAAGAGCGCGTTCGAAAAGGCCGGCTTCAAGGACGCCTATCGCGTCGAGCTGCTGCCCGAGGGCGTCGATCCGATGGACGTGCGCTACAGCCTGGTCACCTGGGCGCACCGGCACACGCGCGGCTGGTCGTACGGACAGCCGATCGTCGACCCGCGCACCGGCGAGATCATTCGCGGCAACGTCACGCTCGGTTCGCAACGTGTGCGCCAGGACATCCTGATCGCCGAGAGTCTGCTCGCGCCGTACGACAAGGCGAACGCCTCGGAGCTGAAGGACGAGGCCGAGCGCATGGCGCTTGCGCGCCTGCGCCAGCTCGCCGCGCACGAGGTCGGCCATGCACTCGGCTTCGCGCACAACTTCGCCGCGAGCCGACTCGGCAACGGCTCCGTGATGGACTATCCGCATCCGCTGCTCAAGCTCGGCACCGATGGCGCGTTGTCGCTCGCCGATGCGTACGGTGCGGGGCTTGGCGCATGGGACGACTTCGTCGTTGGGCATGCGTACGGCCAGTTCGCGCCGGGCACGGAAGAGGCATCGCTCGCGAAACTGCGCGCAGACATCGCCAAGGCCGGCTTCCGCTACGTCAGCGACCAGGATGCTCGCGGTCCCGGCGACGCCGAGCCGGACGGCCTGCTGTGGGACTCCGGCGCGGATACGCTGGCGACGTTCGACGCACTGCTGGCGGCACGCCGCAAGGCGCTCGCGAATTTCTCGATCGGCGTACTGCCGCCGGATCGCCAGTCCGGCGAGCTCGAAGCGCGCCTCGTGCCGGTCTACCTGCTGCACCGCTACCAGACCGAAGCCGTCACGCGCCTGCTCGGCGGCGTGCGCTACGACTATTCCGAAGCCATGGATCGCCCGGCCGGCACGACGGCGGTGCCGGCGGACACGCAGCGCAACGCGCTCGCGCGCGTCGTCGCGACGCTCGGCGTCGACGTGCTCGCGCTGCCGGCGAACGTCCTCGACCTGGTGACGCCACCCGGCGCCGACTACGCGCGCAGCCGCGAATACTTCGCGACGAAGGCGGGTCCGGTGTTCGATCCGCTTGCGGCAGTCGAGGCCGCGGCGGCGCAGACGACCCTGTTCCTGTTCGCGCCCGAGCGCCTCAATCGCCTCGCGTGGCAGCATGCGCGCGATGCGCGGCAGCCGGGTGTCGCCGACCTGCTCGACGCGACGTTCCGCGGCACCTGGCAGCAGTCGCCGCGTGCCGACGCCGCACCGGCAGCGGTCGCGGTTCAGGTCGCGGCGAACTGGGTCGTGCTGGATGCGCTGCTGCATGCGCTCGACGACGGCAGGCTGCATGCGCAGGTCGACGCCGACCTGCGCGCGTCGCTGCGGCAGTGGCAGGCATGGCTGGCGAGACAGGGCGACACCGACACGGCTGGCGCGAGCCGCGCGTCCGCGGCGGAGACGATCCGCAACTACCTCGCCGATCCGAAGTCGGTGAAGCTTCGACCGCTGCCGGTGATCCCTCCGGGTGCACCGATTTGATGCGGCGGGACTCGTGCCCTCAGCCCTGAGCCCTGAGCCCTCATCCCAATCATGCCAATCGTCCTCACGCCCTTCGCTCGCACACGCCTGTTCCCGCGCCAGCCGCGCGGCAACACGATCCAGGACTGCACGCCGGAGCAGTTCGAACGCTTTCTCAATGACGAGGCGCCGTTCAGGGTGCTCGATGGCTACGCGCCGTTCTGCAAGCTGCATGTGCATCACAACCGGACCTCGACGCGTTGCCTGACCGTGCCGATCACCGACGCGAATCGGGATCGGCTGCGCTCCGCCTACGAAGCGCGATCCCCGGAAGAGTTGCCGGTGCTCGTGCGCTGGTTCGAAGGCGTCGAGGTGCCAGTCGCCGTTTGGCTGATCGTGATCCTCTACAGCCGCGAACAACTCGCAAAGGAAGGCGCGTCGATCGACGCCGACTGGGGCGTCGTCGGCTGCCTTTACACGATGGAACCGGAGGAAATACCGATGGCTCCGATCACGATGATGCGCAACGCACTCGGCGTCGAAGAAGGCGGTTCCGGCGTGCCGATCGACCGCGCTGCGTACCGCCGCAGCGTCGAATTCTGGGAGCGCAACGCGAACTGGCGTCCACGGCCGGGCTCGTAAGCGTTTGTGGGAGCGGCGGAAGCATGGCGTCATGCACCGCTTGTGTCTGCACTTCGTCGTAGAGTCTGAGTGGAGAGCGATGTGCGGCACACCGACAGGCCGCAGTGTTCGAGCACGTGTGGGAGCCAGGGTGGCCGCACATCGACCTCGTCCGCAGCCCGAACAGTTGAACGAGC